>CAWKEO010000005.1:0-557475 GCA_963848745.1 uncultured Solirubrobacterales bacterium
GGTCCGGGCACCGGCGCGATCCAGAAGCACCTGCTCCCGACCTGCAACACCCCCGGGACGATCGACCGTGACCAGATCCTCAACCGAACGAGCAACCGTTAGCCATGTGGGTTCGAGAGCCGCGCGGGCTCCGCTTGAGTACGTCGATCGTGGCCGCAAGCCGCCTCTCCACGGGGCAAAGCCGCCACTAAACGTTCGAAACCCGCTCCCTCTTGACAGAACGAACCGGGTTGCGATGCTGCCGAATGAGCGTACGTTTAGCAGACGCTGGCGTGGCGGCGGTGAGGCGACCGCTTCGCTTACCCGCCCCGACTCATCGGAGGAGAGATGCAGACTGACGACACCGGCCGTAACCCGTCTCAGGACGCCCTCGAGCGACTGCTGCGAGACCCGCTCAGTCGCCGCGGCTTCCTCGGCGCCGGGATGGGGGCTGCCGCCGGCCTGGCCCTGGCCGCGTGCGGCGGATCGAGCTCTTCCGGCTCGGGTGCAGCGACCGGCACAACGGAGCTACTCGCCGTACGGCACGCCGCCCGTCGGCGGCACCCCAAAGCGCGGAGGGCGGCTCCGGGTCGCATGGGTCGGCGGCGGGTCCGCCGAGACGCTGAACGCCACCCAGGCCTGCCTCGCCGACGTCGACATCGCCAGCGCCGCCGCCCTGTATGACGGCCTGGTGACGTCCCCGACGTCAACGGCAACATCCACAAGGCCCTCGCCGAGATGAGCCCAACAAGGACGCGACCGTGTGGGACATCAGGCTGAGCTAGGGCGTCGAGTGGCACGACGGCTCGCCACTCGTCGCCGACGACATGATGTATTGGCTGAACTACATCGCCAATCCGAAGTCCGGCGCGTGCCTGGACTTCCTCCCGACCCTGTTCCTAAATCTCAAGGAGATGAAGAAGCTCGACAACCACACGGTGCGTGTGCCCCTGACCAAGCCGATGGCCAAGCTCCCGGCCATGTTCTGTCAAGAGGGCCTCGCCCTCATCAAGCACGGCACGACCTCGTTCGGCCACCCGATAGGCACGGGACCATTTAAGTTCGTCTACTGGACCCCGGGCCAGAACAGCGTGTTCAAGCGCAACCCAACTACTGGCAGCACGGGAATCCCTATGTCGACGAACTGGAGTTCCTCTCGATCCCGGACACCTCCGCGCGGATAAACGCCCTGCTCGCGGGGCAGGTCCAGCCGCCACCGGCATACCGTACCCGCAGGCCAAGGCGTACCTGCACAGGGGGCCGGGCCCCGTCAACATCCTCGTAACTGGCGGAAACACCGAAGTCTATTTCACAATGGGAACCGCCACCAAGCCGTTCAACGACGTGCGCGTCCGCCAAGCCTTCAAGACCTCATCGACCGCAACGCGATGCTCAAGACCGTCAACCTCGGCTTCGGCGAGATACTCAACGACCTGTGGGGCAAGGGAAGCCAACTACGACTCGAGCATCCCCCAGCGCCACACGACCCCGAGAAGGCCAAATCGCTGCTCAAGCCGGCGGGCGACCACAACATCGGCATAGGCTACCACCGCGACGTTCTGCCGGGCATGGTCGAAGCCGCAACACTATACCAGCAGCAGGTCCAGGCGGCCGGCGTCAACGTCAACCTGCGGAAGGTTCCGCCGGGACCTACTTCACCAGGGCTGGCCCAACTACCAGTTCGGTCAGACCAGCTTCCAGGCCGCTCCACTCGCGTACTACTATGCCACGACGCAGCTACCCGGGGCCCCATACCTCGACGCCCAATGGAAGGACCCAAAGGCATACAGCTCGTCGAAGACGCGCTGGCCGAGACAAACCCCTCCAACGCCCAGGACAAGTGGAACGCCTGGCAGCAGTACGTCTGGACGAACGGCGGCCAGATCCACTGGGGCACCGGACCGTACACGGAGGCCTGGCCAAGAAGGTTCAGGCGCGGCGCCGGAAGGTCCTGGTTCATTACTATCGGTGGCGCTGAATTCCTGAAGTATTGGCTGGAATAAGGGTCGCTGAGGCTCCATCCAGCCAGCGAAACCGGTAGGCGACGCGGTGACGTAGGCGCGTGAGCGTCGAGTCGCTGAGCCCTCCTCGCGCCAGAGGCTCATCCGGCAGCACCCGGTTCTCAGCTTACGGCGCGAAGGATCGCCTGGGGCATCTTCACGCTGTGGGTCGTCTCGATCATCGTCTTCATCGCGACGTCGGTGCTGCCGGGCAACGCGGCCCAGGCGATCCTCGGCAAAAACACCCATCCGAGCGAGGTGGCGGCGCTCGAGAGGGAGCTCCACCTCAACCAGTCGCTGTGGGGCCAGTACTGGTACTGGATGGGAAACTTCGTGCACGGCAACCTTGGGCGCTCGGCTGACGCGATCATCGGGAGTAACTCTCATGAGACCGTCGCCTCGCTGATCCGGGCGCCTCTCGGTAACAGTGCGCTCCTGGCCGGGATCACCCTCCTGCTCTTCATCCCGTTCTCGATCGGCCTCGGGGTCCTGCTCGCAACTCGAGCGGGGAAATGGATCGACAACGTCATCTCGATATCGACCTTCGGCGCGATATCGTTGCCCGAGTTCGTCACGGGGTCGGTCTTGATCTGGCTCTTCGCCACCAACCTCGGGGTGCTGCCGCCGGTATCGCTGTCGGGCCGGGGCAGAACCCCTGTCGAACCCGGACATCCTGATCATACCGGTCTTGACCCTGCTGGCAGCCACGCTCGCGCAATGCGTGCGGATGGTGCGAGCCAGGATGATCGAGGTGCTGCGCTCGGACTACGTGATGGCGGCACGATTGGCCGGGTGGGGGAGCGCCGCGTCCTGTTCCGCTACGCGCTTCGCAATGCGCTCGCCCCGTCGGTCCAGGTATCGCGCTCAACGCTCAGTGGCTGGTCGGGGGCATCGTGGTGACGGAGACGGTTTCGGCTACCCGGACGGGACAGCTGATCGTCAATTCGATCAATCTGCGCGACATCCCGACGGTGCAGAGCGTGGCAATGCTGCTCGCCACCGTGTACATCGCGCTGAACATCGTCAGCGACCTGATCATCATCTACCTGGTCCCTAAGCTGAGGACCGCCCAGTGAGCGCCACGTCAGTCTCGACAGACTCGCTGCCCCCGATCGTATCCTCGCGCCGCGGGCGCCTCCGCTTCCTGCACTTCTGGACATCCCGTGTCGGGCTCAGGATGCTCGGGCTCGTCGTGCTCGTCGCGCTGCTGGGCCCGGTGTTCGCACCACACTCATCGACGGCGATCGCCGGGGTGCCGTTCTCGAAGCCCAGCGGCAGCGCGTTGTTCGGAACCGACTTCCTCGGCCGCGACGTGCTCAGCCGCGTGCTTTACGGCGGGCGCACCCTCATCGGGCTATCGGTGCTCGCGACCATCAGCGGATACGCCCTCGGGTTGCCAGCCGGACTCTTCGCCGGCTACCATCGCGGCCCGGTCGACTTCGTTCTCATCGCGGAGTCGACGTCCTGCTCGCGTTCCCGCCGCTCCTGTTCTTGCTCGTGGTGGCCACGGGAACGACCGGGAACATCTGGGCGCTGGTCGTCGCGGTGGCAATCATCCTCTCGCCCGGCCTCACGCGGATTGTTCGCGCCGCGGTGCTCGAGGTGTCGCAGCGCAGCTATGTCGAGGCTGCCCTGGCGCGCGGGGAGGGGACCCCCCGGATCCTGCGCCGGGAGATCCTGCCGAACATCCTCGGGGTCATCCTCGCCGACGTCGGCCTGCGCCTAACCTATGCCGTGCTGCTGATCGCGGCGATGAACTTCCTCGGCTTCGGGCTTCAGCCGCCGAAGGCCGACTGGGCCCTGATGATCTCCGAGAACCGAATCGCGATCTCGCTACAACCGTGGGCGGTGTTCGTGCCTGCCATCCTAATCGCCGCCCTGGTCGTGTCGATCAACCTGATCGCCGACGGGATCGCCCGGAGCCTTGGGACCTCGCTCGAGGCGCTCGGAGGCGAGGCGCAGGGCCGATGAGCACGGGAGAACCGCTGCTCACCGTGTCGGGCCTGACGGTCAGCCTGACCTCCGGCGTGCCGATCATCGAGGATGTCGACGTGGCCGTCCGCCGCGGAGAGATCCTCGGTCTCGTCGGTGAGTCAGGGAGCGGCAAGTCCACCCTTGCCCTGGCGATGCTGGGCTTTGCCCGCCCAGGTGCCCGGATCTCCAAGGGCGAAGTTGTGGTGGGCGACCAGGCGATGGTTGGCCGCCCCGAGCGAGAGCTTCGTCGCCGGCGCGGGCGCCTCGTCTCCTACGTGCCACAGGATCCGCAGTCCTCTCTGAACCCGGGGCGACGGATCATCGACCAGCTGCACGACCGGATCCGCGATCGCGAGAAGCACGACTGGCCGCGGCTGGTGCAGGCGGCACTCGAGCGCGCTCAGCTTCCGTCATCGGAGGACTTCCTCTCGCGCTTCCCCCATCAGCTCTCCGGTGGTCAGCAGCAGCGGGCCCTGATTGCGATGGCGATCGTCGGGGAGCCCTCCCTCGTCGTCCTGGACGAGCCGACGACCGGCTTGGACGTGGTGACCCAGTCAGGGTTGCTGCGCGAGATCACGAGCCTGCGGGCCGCGCTCGAGATCGGGGTCGTCTACGTGACCCATGACGTAGCCGCCGTGGCGAGCATCGCCGACTCCGTGGCCGTCATGTACGCGGGACGGATCGTGGAGCAGGGCAGCGCCGCCGAGATGCTGCGGCGTCCCCATCACCCGTACACGGTCGGACTGCTGGAGTCAGTCCCCGATCACAGCCGGCCGGTTCACCTGAAGGGACTTCCTGGAGTCGCCGTGGGTGTGGGCGAATGGCCGTCCGGCTGCGCGTTTGCCCCGCGTTGCCCGCAGTCCGCGCTGACTGCCTCGCCGGGCTGCCCCCGCTGGAGGAGACCTCCTCGCCGGTTCACCTGGTTCGCTGCATCCACTGGCGCCAGACCCCCGAGCCGGTCTACCTGGGCGACTCGCGGGCCCGCGCCGCTGCCGGCGCCGAGCCCGTCCTCAAGGTCTCTGGCCTGCGCGCCACGTATCGCAGCCGCCGCTCCGAGGTAGTCGCTGCCGAGAACGTCTCGTTCTCGGTGGCGCCCGGAGAGTGCCTGGCGCTCGTGGGCGAGTCCGGGAGCGGCAAGACCACGATCGCCCGCTGCATCGCCGGTCTGCACAGCCCCGCCGCGGGAACGATCAGCCTCGGGGACACGGAACTCGCGGCGGAGGCGCACAGGCGCAGCCGTGAGGCGCGCCGACGGCTTCAGTTCATCTTCCAGAACCCCTATGAGTCGCTCAACCCGCGCCACCGCATCGAGTCCTCGATCATGGGCGCCGCCATGACCCTGCGCGGGCTGGCCCGCGATCAAGCTCGCGCGGAAACCGCCCGCGCCCTGGAGGAGGTGCGCCTGCCAGCCCGCGTCGCGACCCGTTTCCCGGGCGAGCTCTCGGGAGGGGAGCGCCAGCGCGTTGCCATCGCCCGCGCGCTCGTGGCCGATCCGGATCTGCTGGTCTGCGACGAGATCACCTCCTCGCTCGACGTCTCGGTGCAGGCGGCGATCCTGGACCTGCTTCACAACCTGCGACAGCGCCACGGCCTGGCGATGCTCTTCATCACGCACGACCTCGGTGTGGTGGCGAGCACGGCCGACCGGGTGATCGTGCTCGACAAGGGGCTCATCTGCGAGACCGGAGACATCCCCGACGTGCTCGTCAACCCGAGCCACAGCTACACGAAGCTGCTGCTTTCCTCGGCACCGCAGCTCACACCGGGCACAGTCGCGGTGCAGCCGACCACGCTTCGGGCCGGGTAAGTGCGGTTGCGGGCCCGCGCACGTCTGCTTCTCGGCGCGGTGGCAGTCGCGGTCGCGCTCGGGGCATGCGGTGCGAGTCCCGTGGGCAGGACGCCCTCGCACGCCCGCACGGCGGCCTTCGCCGCCGGCGATCCGCTCCCGCCGGGGACGGCCAAGCCCGCGACCCACCGTACCCCACCGCACTGCAAGTGCTTCGCCTATGACCAGCTCCAGCTCGCGCGCTGGCGGCGGTCGCACCATCCCAAGACCTCCACGCCCTGATGCGGGCCCTGGTTGTCGGCGGCTGGGGGCGCCCGGCTGAGTTCGCGGACGTGGAGGAGCCCGCGCCCGGTCCGGGCGAGTGCCTGGTGCGGGTGCACTCGGTGCTGATCGGAGCGGGCGACGCCTTCTTCTCCCAGGGCGTCGACTACAAGAGTGACGGCGCGTCGTTCGTCTTTCCCCACGTCCCGGGGTTTCGCGGGTCGGGCGTCGTCATCGCCGCGCCGCCCGGTGGCCCCGCGGCCGGCACGCCGGTGGCGATCAACGGCGTCGTCGGCTGCGGCGCCTGCCCGCGCTGCGAGGCGGGGGCCGAGAACCTCTGCTCGCACCCTTACCTTCTCGGCCTCTCCTCCGGTCGTCCCGGCTCCGCGGCGGAGCGCGTGGCCGTGCCGGCGCGCCAGCTTCATCCGCTGCCCGACGGCATGCCGTTCACGGATTCGCTGCTGGCTGCCGACGCTGCGCTCCTGATTCACGCCTTCCGCCGCGGGCGCCTCCGGCTGGGCGAGAGCCTGGCCATCGTCGGCGGCGGGCGCATCGGCACCATGGCGATCGCTGTGGTCGCGCGGCCGGGGCCGACCCGGTGATCGCCATCGATCCCTCGTCCGCCAGCCGCGGCGCCGCGCTTCGTGCCGGCGCGAGCCAGGCGCTTGACCCGACCGGGCTCTCCGCGGCCGGCTTGGTCGCCACGGTCGCCGAGGCGTGCGGCGGGCCCGCGGACGTGGTGCTGGAAGCGGTGGGGAAGGCGGAGACGATCGCGACCGCCCTGTCGCTCACGCGGGCGGGCGGACGCACGATCCTCCTCGGGCTGCTCGGCGGCGTCCGGGTGGCACCCAGCTATTACGCCGACGTCATCTCGAAGGAGAACGAGCTGATCACCACCTTCGGCAAGACCAACGACGACTTCAGGGCGGCGCTCCGGCTCACCGCCCGGGGAGAGGTAAACGTCGAGCGCCTCCCCGTGAGGACGTTCGCGTGGACTGACGCCCTTGACGCGTGGCATGGGTCGGTGGCAGCTCCGGGTGCCCGCAACGCGATCACGCTGGCGCCCGAGGAAGCGATTTAGCGGCGAGATGCGCGCCCTGCAGCTGAACCGCCACGGTGGCGAGCTGACGCTCGGATCGGCTCCGGAGCCGGAGCCTGGCGCCGGGGACGTGGTGGTGCAGGTGACCCACTGCGCCGTCGCGGTGGGGGACCTGCTCGTGGCCTCGGGCGCACGCCAGGAGTACCACGGCACCAGGGACAGCTTCATCTATCCGCACACGCTCGGGTTCCAAGGCATCGGAACGATCGTCGGACTCGGTGTCGGTGTCGCGCCGGAGCGGCTCGGCGAGCTGGTGACGATCAACGGCGTCATCGGGTGCGGCGAATGTCGAGAATGCCGCAGTGGTACCGAGAACCGTTGCCCCGACCACGCACTGCTCGGACTGGACAGCGGCTATCCCGGATGCCTCGCGGAGTTCGTGCGGGTCCCGGCGCGCAACGCCCACGTGTGGCCGCGGCGTCTGAGCCCCGCGCTGGCGCCCTTCATCTCAGAACTGGCGACGATGGCGCACGTGGTCAGGCGGATCGGCTGCGGGCCGGGCGAGTCGCTGGCGGTGCTCGGGGCCGGACAGACCGGCGTTTTCGGCGTCGCCGCCGCGCAGGTCGCCGGTGTTGACCGGATCATCTCGATCGACATGGATCCCGAGCGGCTTGAACTCGCCCGCCGGCTTGGTGCCGACGAAGTGATCAACTCACAGGGGACCGATCCCGTGTCTGCCGTGCACCGTCTCACCGGGGACGGGGTGAGCCGGGCGATCGAGGTGGTCGGCTCGAGCGACACGCTCGCCCAGACGCTCAGGATGCTCGCACCTCGAGGAGTCGCCGGGCTGCTCGGGACCGGGCGCGACATCGTCCTCGACCTGCCCGATTACGAGCAGCTGATCGCAAGGGAGATCTCCATCAAGGGGTGTCTGGGCAAGACCAACCGCGAATACGCGCTCGCACTCTCGTGGGTGACGCAGGAGCGGGTGGACCTGAGCATCCTCCCGGTGGATGTCTATCCGTTACGGCGCTTCCAGGACGCCTGGCGGGCAGCCGAGCGCCGTGGTGCGGCGCGCGTGGTGATCGAGATCAATCCGGTCAAATCATGAGTGACCTGACGGTGATCCAGGAGTACTTCGCGCGCGTTGCCCAGGACGCGGCATCGACGGCCTCGCTCTATGCGGAGGACTGCATCCTGCACTACGGGGGCCGCCATCGCCTGTCGGGTGATTATCAGGGCGTCGAGAGCATCCTGGAGATGTTCCGGCGGAGCGCCGAAGCCTTTGGTCGACCGCTGTCGCTTCGGCCGGTCGATCTTGCGGCGTCCGAGCACCATGTCATCGCACTGTTGCGGGCCACATTCGCCGAGGGCACCCCGGAGCAGCAGTCGTGGCTTCGGGTTGTCGTCTTCCGCCTCGTCGAGGGTCTCATCATGGAGCAGTGGCTATTGGACTACGACCAGCTGCTGCTGGCCAGTCTGCAGCGATAGCGGGAGGTCATGAGCGGAAGGCGGTGGAGCTCCGCGCGCGATCCCATGCGCTCCTTGTTTGCGATTCAGTTGATGCGTTGTTGCACTACGAATTCATCTCCGCGGTCCTCACCGCGCTCTTCGCCCTCGGCTACGCGCTTGGTCCGCCGCGCTCCTGCTCGGCCGCGTGCTGATATTTGACGTCCTGGTCGACGGCCGTCGCTGGCGGGGGTGTGGACGCACTCGGCATCCAAACGGGCGTGCTGGAGCCCGTCGGTGATGCAAACCAGCGGCTCAGAGGAGTAGCTGTTGATCAGCTTGGCGCCTCAAGCGTGCTCGGGCCGCGCGATCATCGCGATGAGCCGCTCCTGTATCAGCAGACACTCTGCAAGATGGCGCCATCCCTTGAGATCCCAGTCCTCGCGTGCGTGGCGCGCCGGCGGCAGGCTCACCGAGGACGTGACAGCGATCCGCCGTACACGCGCCGTGAGCTTTGCTCAGCGCGAGCGCGTGATCGTCAAGCGCGTCGGGCTCGCGCACAGTCTCGGAGTGCTCCAGGCCCACGTCCTTGCCGTCGGCCCCGTGGCCGAGGGGCAGATTCATCTCGGCTGCCGGCTCGCGCGGTGCGGCGGGTGCTCCCCAGTGAGCGCGGGAAGCGCGGCGCCGATCGCCAGCGCGGCGGAATGACCGGCGCCGGGCGGAAGACCTCGATTAGGGAGAGGCCGGTCGCGACGGCCGGCGTAAGCCGTGACGTGCTCGCGTCTAACCCCGAGCAGGCCCACACACCCCTTGCATGGTCCCCGGTCTACGGTCTCGTCCGCAACTGGTGAGCCGTCGCCGGGACGCTTCTCCGGTCCTGGGGAATACGGCGGCGGAACACGATCAATGACTCGGACGCCGGAAGCCGAAGACCTCGGCCAATTTCCAGGGCTTCTATGGATGGGCGGTACTGGGCTCGAACCAGTGACCTCCTGCTTGTAAGGCAGGCGCTCTGACCAGCTGAGCTAACCGCCCGGCCGAGGGGATGGTAGAGCCCCGCCGCCCGCCCCGCCCCGCGCCGGCGCGCCGCCCGGGCCGCGGCGCCGGCGTCAGGCCGGCCGGCCCTCGACGGCCAGCCGGCGGTTCTTGTACCTCGAGTCCTCGGTGACCTCGGAGCCGAACCACGGTGGCGGCTCGAATGCGCGCGCGGCCGCCTCGGAGTCGAACTCGACCTCGGCCACGATGAGCCCGGCCAGACTGCCCGCGTAGACGTCGAGCTCGATCGTCGTTCCGCCGGAGGCGGGGATCCGGTACCGGCGCTTCTCGATCCGGCGGCCCTCCGTGAGCGGCCACAGGGAGCGGAACCGGCGCTCATCGATCTCGATCTCCTCTTCGGCCCGCTGGAGCTCGCCCGCCGACTTGATGGTCAGGAAGGCCCGGCCGTCGTAGCGGCGCAGCCGCACCTCGACGCCGTCGTCGGTGATCGCGACGTAGCCCTGCTCGATCTCGCCCGACGGGTGCGATTCCAGGTCGGGCGGTGGCTGCTCGACGAGGAACTTGCGCTCGATCTCGACCCCGGCTGGCATCCGGCCGAACCGTATCGTGCCCGCGCCGTGCGCGGGCGCCCGCGGGTGCAGCCGCCTGGGGGCGAGGCGACTGCACCCGGGACGCCGGGGGGGCGGGCAGGAGCGGGCGGCGGCTAGGAGATGCCCTCGAGCTTGTCGGCCGCGATCACGTACTTGTTCGTGTACGTGGCGGCGACGTTGACGTGCTGCGACGGGGTGATGACGCCGGCCGTGCGGTCGATGGCGATCGCCACCTGGGGCGCGCCCGCGGGCATGATCCCGGTGGGCATGAACTGGCTCTTGTCGGCCGCCAGCGACGAGATGTAGGTCGCCTTGGTGACGCCCTCGGTGACGAACTGGGGCGGCATCTGGTCGGCGATCTGCGCCGCCGTGTGGGTGGCCATGAAGTGCAGCGTCGCGGCCAGGGCGTCGACCACCGCCTGAACCTCCTGCGGGTGGGCGTTGACCCAGCTCGTCTGGGCGAGCACGCCGGCCGCCGGATACACCCCGCCCAGGAGCTGCTTGGCTCCGGACGCGCTGGCCAGGTTGGCCATCGAGTACGCGATGTGCTTCTGCTCGAGCTGAGCCACCGTCGGCTGGGTGGTCATCACGCACTGGGCCGTGTGCCGCTGCAGCGCGGCGACCGCGGTCGGGCCGGCGCCGACGGCGAGACGGGAGATGTCGGTGGCCGGGTTCAGGCCCGCTCGGGCGGCCATGAACTTGGTCAGTCCGTCGGTGCCCGATCCGAGGTCGGTCACGCCGAGCGTCTTGTGCTTCCACTGCGCCGGCGTGGTGATGTTGCTCCCGTAGTAACACATCTCGCGCTCGCCCGGCGCGCCGCCCAGGTTGATCAGGTCGATGACCGACTTGCCCTTGGTCTGGAACTCGGCCGCATGGATGTACCAGGCGCCGGCCATGTCGACCGAGCCGTTGACCATCGCGTCCTCGGCGCCGACGCCGCCCTGCTGCTCGGTCGAGAGCACCATGTTCACGCCGTACTTCTTGAAGTAGCCCAGGTCCTGGGCGAGCTGGTACTCCATGTAGATCTGCTTGTCGATGCCGCCGACCATCATGGTCACCGTCGGCAGCTTCGACTTCGAGGCGGCCGCCTGGGCCGATCCGGTGCCGGCGGAGCCGCCCGTGCTGCTGGAACCGGAGCTGCCGCACGCGGCCACGGAGATCGCGAGCATGGCAGCGGTTGCCGCCACGCCCAGTTTGCGTGGGAATGTCACTGTCGTCTCCTCCTCGGAGTGGTTGTTGCTACTGCGATGTGTGAGGCGCTACAGCCCCGCGGTGTCACCCGGTGATGGCGGGCGCCACCCGAGCACGCGCTTCTCCAGCGTTGCGATCAGCGCTTCGGCGACCAGCGCGATCGCCGCGATGATGAACATCCCGGCGAACACCCCGTCGGGGTTGAAGGTGTTCATCGAACTGGTGATGACCAGTCCCAGGCCCCGCTGGGCGCCCAGCAGCTCACCGACGATCGCGCCGATGATCGCGAAGCCGAACGCGATGTGCAGGCTGGCGATGATCCAGGTCATCGCCGAGGGCAGCACGACGTGCCGGGTGATCTGAAGCCGGCTGGCGCCGAGCACGCGGGCGTTGGCGATCAGGTTCCGATCGACCTCTCGCACGCCCTGATAGGCGTTGAAGAACACGCCGAAGAACACGAGCACGGCGGCCAGGGTGACCTTCGAGGTCGTGCCGATGCCGAGCGCGACGGTGAACAGGGACCCGAGCACGATGCGGGGGATCGCGTTCACCACCTTGATGTAGGGACTGAGCACGTCGGACAGGAAGCGGCTCTGTCCGAGCACGACGCCCACGACGACTCCGCCCACCACGCCGTAGACGAAGCCGAGCAGCGCCTCCTTCAGCGTCGTCCAGATCTGCAGCCACAGCGACCCGTACTGGGTGCCGTGGTTGACCCAGTCCTTCAGCTCGTTGACGATCCCACTGGGCTTGCCCCAGAAGAACGGATCGACGATCTTCGCGTCGGTCAGCAGCTGCCAGCCGCCGAAGATGACCACGAAGGTGGCGACCCGGGCCGTCCAGATGATCGCTCGCCGGTTGCGCCGGCGGCGGCGGTCGGCGTCCGCGATCTCCGTCTCGGAGGCGCCGTGGTCGAGCGCCTCGGCGGTGGCGGCGGCGACGCCCTCCGCCGACTCGGTGCGGGTCAACGATGTCCAGCTCATGCCGGGCTCTCCTCACTCGCGGCCGCGCTGGCGGTCCGGGCGTACGCGCGCTCGACCTCCTCGCGCAGCGCCTCCCAGATCTGGTGGTGGAGCTCGCGGAAGCGATCGCCGAAGCGGATCTCCTGGACCGCGCCGCGGGGACGCGGCAGGTCGACTTCGAAGATGGCCTTGACCGTGCCCGGGCTCGCGGTGACGACGACCACCTTGTCCGCGAGCGCGATCGCCTCCTCGAGGTCGTGGGTGACGAACAGCACCGTCGGGCGCGTCTGCTCCCACAGAGCGAGCAGCTCGTTGGACATGATCGCCTTGGTCTGGACGTCGAGCGCGCCGAACGGCTCATCCATCATCAGCACCGAAGGCTCGTTGATGAGCGCGGCGGCGAGGCTCGCGCGCTTGCGCATCCCGCCCGAGAGCTGGTGCGGATAGTGATCCTCGAAGCCCGCCAGGCCGACCCGGCGCAGCCAGTCGCCGGCGCGGGCCTTGCGCCTCGCGCTTGGACGTGCCGTGGAAGACCGGACCCATCATCACGTTGCCCACCACCGTCTTCCACGGCATCAGGGCATCGGACTGGAACATGAAGCCGGTCCCCGCGGTGACGCCATCGACCCGGCGGCCGCCCACGGTGACGGTGCCGGCGCTCGGGCGGTCAAGGCCGGACACCAGCGCCGAGCGTCGTCGACTTGCCGCAGCCGGTCGGGCCCGACGATGGCGCAGAACTGGCCGGGCTCGATCGTGAGGGTGAAATCGTGCAGCGCGGTGAACGCCTCGCCATTCGGGCTGACGAAGCGCTTGGTGGCGCCGATCAGCTCCACGCCTGCCGCCTGGGCGGTGCGGGGCTGTCCCGCCTGGGGCGTCGAGGACGCCGCGGACCGTCGTGCGGCAGGGAATGCCGCCATGTCTCTCTCCTCCTCAGTCGACCATCAACTGGTCGCCGGCACCCGCCTCTGAGCACCGGTGAGATCAACGGTAGGGACCGGCCTCCGGGCACCGCAAGGCTTCTGCGCCTTGATCCACAACGCTGCATTTCCGGGACTTTTGCGCATTTTGCGCACGCGAGTTGCGGACGGGGCCCTCGCTCCTACACTGCCCCCAAGGAGAGAGGCATGTGGCGTCGCGGCAAGCTGTCGACTCGGATCCTGGCCAGCATCGTGGCCATCCTGGTGGCGACGACGGTCATCGGATTCGGTCTCAACGCCGCCAGCCGGCGCAACGAGCTCGAGCACGAGTACCAGCACCGCGCGCTGGCGATCGCGCAGACCTTCGCGGCCACGCCGTCGATCCGGGAGGGGCTGTATCGCGCTGACCCCGCCGACCGGGCGCCTGATCCAGTCCCTGGCCCAGGAGGTCCGGCGGGAGACCGGCGCCAGCTACATCGTCGTCATCGACCGCCACGGGATCCGTTTCTCGCACCCGGATCCGGCGCTGATCGGCCAGCGCGTGAGCGAGCCGGTGGTGGCCCTCGACGGCCGTGATCACGTCGGCGTGGACTACGGCAACCTCGGCGTCTCCGCCAACGCCAAGGTGCCGCTGCGCGCGCCGGGCGGTCAGGTCATCGGCGAGGTCTCGGCCGGCATTCCCGAGGCCCAGGTCTCCGCGCAGCTGCTCCAGGAGCTGCCGCAACTGCGTCCTGTACTTCCTGTGCGCGCTGGCGATCGGGCTGGTCGCCTCGGTCGCTGCTCACGCGCAGGCTGAAGCGGAGCACGTTCGGGCTCGAGCTCGAGGAGATCGCCGCGCTCGTGCAGGAGCGCGAGGCGATGCTGCACAACATCCGCGAGGGCGTGATCACCGTCGACGGCGAGGACCGCGTGACGCTGATCAACGACGAGGCGCGGCGACTGCTGTCGCTCGGCGAGACGGTGATCGGCGAGCCCATCCGCGAGCTCGTCGCGCCCGGGCGCCTGCGCGGCCTGCTCACGCGGTTCGATCGCCGGACAGGATCAGGTGGTGCTGACCGACGAGCACGTGCTCGTCGTCTACCGCATGCCGGTCTCACGCGACGGGCGCAACCTCGGTGCCGTGATCACGCTGCGCGACCGCACCGAGCTCGAGGCGCTGATGCGCGAGCTCGACGGCGTCGACGCGCTCACCGATGCGCTGCGGGCCCAGCAGCACGAGTTCTCCAACCGGATGCACACGCTGGCCGGGCTGATCGAGCTCGGCGACCACGAGGCCGCGGGCCGCTACGCGCTCGACGTCTCGCGCTCGAGCGACGGGCTGGCCGAGGCGATCCGCGAGCAGATCGAGCCTCCCGAGATCGCCGCCCTGCTGCTGGCCAAGACCACGATCGCGGCCGAGCGCGGCGTCGCGCTGACCCTGACCGAGGACTCGCGGCTCCCGGCCGACGGCCTCCCCACGAGCGCTGTGCTGACGATCGCCGGCAACCTGATCGACAACGCGATCGACGCCGCCGCCGACGGCTCCCCGCCGGCCCAGGTGCGGGTGCATCTGAGCGGCGGCGACGCGGTCCGGATCGAGGTGAGCGACAGCGGGCCGGGTGTCGCGGCCCCGCTCGTCTCGCAGATCTTCAACGACGGCTTCACGACCAAGCCGACGACGCCCGAGCGCCCGCGCGGGATCGGGCTGGCGCTCGTGCACCGGCTGGTCCGCCAGTGCGGCGGGAGCATCGACGTCGAGTTCAGCGGCCGCACCCTGTTCACGGTCCGGCTGCCGCTCACCGCCGAGGTTCCCCCGCGAGTGAGCGCATGATCCGGGTCCTGATCGTCGAGGACGACTACCACGTGGCCACGATCCACGGGGCCTATGTCCGCCGCGTCGACGGATTCGAGGTCACCACTCACGTCTCGACGCTCGCCGCCGCGCGGGCGGAGCTCCAGCGCGGCGCTCCGGACCTCGTGCTGCTCGACCTGTTCCTGCCCGACGGCAGCGGCCTCGACCTGCTCCGGGAGACGCTCTCGGACCTCGACGCCGGTCCTGACTTCCTCGTCATCACCGCCGCGCGGGACATGAAGAGCGTTCGCACCGCGATGCGACTCGGCGCCGTCCACTACCTGGTCAAGCCGTTCAACTTCGCGCAGATCGAGGAGCGGCTGATCGCCTACCGCTCGATGCACCGCCGCCTCGAGCGGATCGGCTCGGCCGAGGAGCGTGAGGCCGAGCAGCACGAGGTCGACGCCCTGTACAACCTGCTGCGCAGCCCGCCGGCGCTGCCCAAGGGCCAGTCAGGCCCGACCATGTCGATGATCCGCGACCTGCTGCGCTCCGGGCCCCGAGAGTGGTCGGCCAGCGAGATCGCCGCGCAGATCGGGGTGAGCCGCTCGACGGCCCAGCGCTACCTGGCCGAGATGGCGCGGCAGGGGCGGGTCGAGATCCGCCCCCACTACGGGACGACGGGCCGCCCCGAGCACCGGTACCGGCTCGGCCAGACGAGCGGCTGAGCCGGGTCAGGCGACGTAGCTGGCCCTCGGCCCGGGGGTCTGGCGCCGCGGGGCCGGGGTCAGCTCGGCCAGGATCGCGACCGCGTCCCGCAGCTGGCCGGGTGGCAGTGTGAACGGAAGGCGCAGGTGGCGCTCGAGCAGTCCCGCGGCGCCGAACCGCGGCCCGGGAGTCAGGTGAACGCCGCGCTCGGCCGCGCTCACTGTGAGGCTGGTGCTGCACGGGCGAGGTAGCTCGGCCCAGATGAACTGCCCGCCGCCCGGGAGCACGAAGCCCCAGTCGGGCAGGGCGGTTTCGAGCGCGGTGGCGAGCGTGTCGCGACGCTCGCGCAGCGCCTGGCGGCGCCCCGGCATGATCTCGTCGAGGCTTTCGAGCACCTGGACGGCCAGCAGCTGCTCGAGGGTCGGGCTGGACAGATCGACGGTCGCCCGGGCAGCGGCGAGCCGCTGGATGAGCGGCGCCTCGCCCCGAGCCCAGCCGATCCGCAGGCCGCCCCATACGGCCTTGCTCAGCGATCCGACGGTGATGGTGCGGGCCATCGCCAGGCTCGCCATCGGCTCGGGCGCCGGGATGTCGATGGCGAGCTCGGAGAAGGTCTCATCGATGACGACGACGGTGTCGGTGCCGGACAGCGCGCGGAGCACGGCGCGCCGGGAGTCGGGGTCGATCAGGGCGCCGGTGGGATTCTGGAAGTCGGGCACGAGGTAGGCGAGCTGCGGCCGGCTCGCGCGGGCGATCTGCATGATCGTGTCGAGGTCCCAGCCCCGATCGGTGGTGGGTACGAACCGGACGCGCAGGCCGGCGCCCCGCAGCGCGTCGAGCGCCGCCGGGTAGCCGGGGATCTCGGCGAGCGCGTCGCGGCCCCGACGGCTGAACGCGCGGAGCACGAGGTCGAGCGCGTGGAGCGCGCCCGAGGTGACCATCACCTGCTCGGGACGGGTCGGCAGCCCGCGCTCGGTGAACCGCCGGGCGATCGCCGCGCGCAGAGGCGGCAGCCCAAGGGGGTCGTAGCCGTGGTGGTCGAGCCAGCGCGGCAGCTGCGCGGCCGCGCTGGCGGCGAGGTCCTCGAGCCCGGGCGGCGCGGGCATCGCCGCGATGCGCAGATCGAGGCCCTCGACCTGGGAGACGGAGTCCGGTGCGGCGAGATGGCCGGCCGGGATCGTCGCCCAGCTGCCGGCGCCGCGGCGGCTGGCCAGGTAGCCATCCGCCCGGAGGAGGTCGTACGCGGCGGTCACGCTGGCCCGGCTGATCGAGAGGGTCCGGGCGAGCTCGCGCTCGGGCGGCAGGCGGCTGTCGAGCGGGACCTGGCCCTCGAGCACCAGGCGGCGGATCGTCGCTGCCAGGCGCTGGTTGGCCGGGCCCCCCGCGCGCCACTGGCCGAGCAGATCGACGAGGCGGGCGGCGGTGACGATGCTCATGGGCGGACCAGTTCTATCAGATTGGCCTGGTAGCTCCCAGACCAATCCATGCAAGACTGGTGCCGTGGCACCACCCCGGACACGCCGGCTCGTCCAGCTCTACGCCGGGCTCGTCCTCTACGGGCTGAGCGCATCGATGCTGCTGCTCAGCGGCCTCGGAAACGATCCCTGGGACGTCCTGCACCAGGGCCTGTCCCGCCGCCTCGGGCTCGGGGTCGGGACGTGGGTGCTGATCCTCAGTGGCTGCGTGCTCGTCCTGTGGATCCCTCTGCGCCAGCGGCCGGGGTTCGGGACGCTCAGCAACGCGCTGGTGATCGGGCCCGTCATCGACCTCGCGCTGGCCGTCATCCCCGCCCCGCACGCGCTCGCACTGCGGTGGGTCGCGATGGTGAGCGGCGTGCTTCTGAACGGCGTCGCCACCGGGGCGTACATCGGCGCCGGGCTCGGCCCCGGGCCCCGCGACGGGCTGATGGTCGGCCTGGCCGGCCGCGGGCACTCGCTCCGCGTCGTGCGCACGCTCATCGAGCTGACCGTGCTGATCGCCGGCTGGGCGCTCGGCGGGACCGTCGGTGTCGGCACAGTCGTCTACGCGCTCGGCATCGGACCGCTCGTGCACGTGTTCGTGCCCCGGTTGCGGATCCGGCTTCGGCCGGTCGAGGCAACGTGCGCTCAGGCTGCGGCGTCGAGCGCGTATTCGAGCTCGTAGCGGTGGGTCCCGTCGGGCTCGATGGTCAGGCGCAGCGCGCCCGAAAGGGTGGAGAGCTCGCCGGTGCCCGATCCCGGGACGACCGCGTAGTGGAGCGTCTGCGTACCCGCGTGCATCTGGCCGAACTGCTGGAGCGCGAAGCTGCCCTCGCGGTCGTGCAGCCGCCCCCGGACGGTTTCGATCGCCACGTAGCCTGCGGCGCCGTTCTGCGGATCGCCGCCTGAGAGCATCACGCCCGCACCGTCGCCCTGGATGTCGCCGCGGTAGGTCTTGCGGAGCTCGAACCGGCCGACGGCGCCGTCGAGCTCGGGCGAGCCCGGGGTGAGCTCGACGTCGAACGTGCCGGTGGCGAGGTGAGTGGAATCGCTCATGGCCGGGCATGATGGCTGGAATCCCGGTGCTGCATCCGTGCGCCCCGCGGTCAGGTACGCTGCGCTGCAGCTCGGAGCCGTGATTGAGACCGCCTCATCGCCGATTTCACGCGAGGACTGCGGCCGGTGGAGTACGGAGGTTCTGGCGGCTGGCGATGGAGGCCAACATCACCGGCCTGGCGGCCATGGTCGCCTACAGCGTTCTGTTGGCGGTCATCCCGGTCGCACTGCTCGGTCTGTTCATCGCCGGGCGGGTGCTCTCGAGCCCGGCCGTGCAGCAGAGCGTGATCCGGGATCTACAGGAGATCTTCCCCGGCTCGGCTCGCACGACGCTGACCTCGCTGCTCGGCGAGATCACCGATTCGACCACCAAGACCGGCATCTTCGCGCTGGTCGGATGCCTGTGGTTGGGGTCCTCCTTCTGGGGCGCCCTCGACACCGCGTTCGGCCGGATCTACCACTGCCGGAGCCGGACGTGGCTTGAGCAGAAGCGATTCGGCCTGGGCATGGTGGTGGTCGTGCTCGCATTCATGGTCGCCACCGTTGCCGTGCCAGCGGCTCAGAGCATTCTGGGAGCTGGGGAGTCAGCGCTGCCGTTCGACCTCCAGCACGTCCCGCAGGTCGTCTACGCGATCTCGGTGGCGGTTGGCCTGCTGGTGCTGTTCGGATGCCTGGTGCTGATCTATGCGCGGGTGCCGCACCGACCGGTCCCCTGGCGGGGGGTCTGGCCGGGTGCGCTCGTGGCGACGGTGGCCATCGGAGCCAGCGACTACGCGTTCCCGGTGTACCTGTCGAACATCTCGACCATCGCGCGCTTCGGCACGACGGTTGTGTTCGTGGTCATCACGCTCGGGTGGTTCTACGCCCTCGCGCTCATTCTGCTCATCGGCGCCGTGATCAACGCGCAGCGACTCGGGGTGGAGTGAACGCCCTGACGCGCCTCAGAGCTCGTACGACACGCTGCTCAACCCATTGGCCGCCAGGCGCGCCTTGAGCGAGACCAGGCGCCGGCCATGTGGTGCCAGCGCCTCGGCCACCTTCATGGCCGAGTAGACCGCCGATTCCTGCGAGTCGAAGCCCGTTGTGTACTGACCGCTGAAGTACAACCCGTGCCGGCCCTGGAGCGTACGCAGGGCGCGGGCGGCATCGAGCGCCGACCGGCTGATGATCGGGTGCTTGAACCGTCGCTGCAGCAGAATCCGCCGTGGCTCGACTCGCCGGCGGGCCGCCCACGACTTGAACACGTCGATCGTCGCGCCGGAGGGCAGCTTCCCGCGCAGCGCCCCGTACCAGACGCTTCCCTCACACTGCCCGCCATTCACCTCGGCGTTGTAGGAGGCCCAGTCGCGGCGTGCCGGGGCCACGTAGGTCGGGTCGGTATGGATGAGCAGCCGCGAGTCGAAGTACTCGTAGGCCTCGAGCAGCGAGCTCAGCTCCGTGAAGGCCGACGTCCGGGGCACGAGGCCCCGCGCGGCGTGGGGAGGCGCGTTGAGCACGACGTAGCGGTAGGGACCGCGCCGGCCGGCCCGCGTATCGAGGAACCAACCGGAGCGACTGCGCGCCAGTCCGAGCGTCGTCGCGTTGACCTGGACGTGGACGCGTGAGCTCCGGCGCAGCATGTGCTCGAGATTCCCCTGCAACCCGATCCGCGAGTTGTAGGTGGTTGCTCCCTGCGCCACCTCCGCCGGGAAGGACAGCGCGAAGGTCTGGAGGATCGACCGGGCGGAGGCCCGCAGGGCATCGCCGAGCGGTGAGCCGATCAGCGCCGTCAGCCACGGGTATGCGATCGCATCCTTGAACGCCTGGCTGACCGGCAGAGCCCGGATCCACGCGTCGACCGTGGTCTCCCACGGCATCCCCGACAGGACGGCGTCCCGGGCCAGCGCGGCAAACTGGGCGAACTCGATCGAGAGTGGGAGCGTTGAGAGCGGATACGCCGAGGAGAAGGTCGGCGCGCCGCCCGCGGTGCGGAAGATGCACAGGCTGCCGGGCGCCTGCAGGGTGTCGCGGTCGAGCTCCAGCTCCCTGAGCAGCGTCACGTAAATCGGATGCGTGGCCGGATGGAAGAACTGCGCACCCAGGTCCACCGTCAACCGCCGCCCCTCGTAGTCGATCACGTGCGAGTCGCAGTGACCGCCGATCTTCGACCTCGCCTCGAAGACGTCGACGTCGAACGTGCCCCCGAGGAAGTAGGCCGCCGCGACGCCGCCCGCCCCGGCGCCGATGACCGCCACGCGTTGGCGTGCCGCGCTCCGGCCGCCGAGGCCCACCGTCGCGGCCGCGACCGCGCCGGTGAGGACATCGCGCCGGGTCAGAGACGCAGCGCTCATCGGCGCCGGGCCCGGATGACGGCATCCACCCCGACCATCAACAGCGTTCCGCCGGGAGCCACGCCGCCCGCCACTCGCTGCACCGTCTCCTCGACCGACGCGGCCACGTGCACGTACAGGCAGACAACGGGATCGAACGCGCTAGCGGCGCCAGAAGGCGAGCCGCTGCACCGACGCGGTGAGGATGTGCCCCCAGGTGATGCCGGCGGCGGCGCGCTGGGAGATCGCCTCGAACGGACTGAACCGCATCTCGCCGCCGCTCCCGCGCTTGATCGTCCCGTCGTCCTGGCGGGTGCCATCGATGTAGATCCAACCGCGCACGATGCGCACGTCATCGCTCATGTCCACAGCCTACTCAGGGGCCGACGACGAGCTCAGCGAACCGGCGCGCCGACCGGCCGCTCGATCCGCCGGAGGACGAGCGCGGTCGCCACACACAGAGCCGCGAGCAGCGAGTAGGGCCACGCGTCGGAGGTCGCCTGGGCCAGGCCGGCGCTGCCGGCCGCGCCGACGACCTGACCGGCCGCCCAGGCCAGGTTGAACAGCCCGAACGCGTACGTCTGACCCAGCCCCACTCCCTCGGCCCCGTCGGAGATCATCGCGCCCGCCGGCGGGTACTGGACCCCGAACAGCGGGTCGGCCACGACGACCAGTCCGAACAGCAGCGCCACGCTGCGGGGCAGAGAGAGCAGGGCGGCACACAGCGCCGACCCGCCCAGGCCGGCGAGCACGGGCACGCGCCAGCCGCGGCGGTCGCTCAGGCGCCCGACGACCGGGCTCGCCACCGCGGCGGCAGCCGCGGCGACGAGGAACATCGCGCCGACGACGACGTTGCTGGCCCCGAGCCGGCTCAGGCGCAGCGGCGCCAGCACCGACAGCGTCCCGTAGAGCAGGGCGCTGACCGTGGTCAGCCACATGCCCGTCTTCACCCGCCGATCGCGGAGCGCCGGCCGGAACCCGACCAGCCCCGATCCGCCTCCGGGCGCCGGTGCCGGCTCGGACAGCGTCCACACGAGCAGCAGCATCCCCACCCCGGCCACGGCGAGGAACACCAGCTTGGGGCTCGTCTGCGTCGCCGCGGTTCCGAGCACCGGGCCGAGCAGCGCACCCCCGATCGCCGCCGACAGCGCGGCGCCGATCACCTCGGCCCGACGGTTGTCGGGCGCGCGGCCGATCAGCCAGGCGAGCCCGGCCGCCCATGACCCGGCGCCACCCAGGCCCTGCACGAAGCGGGCCACATCGAGCACCGCCACCTGGCGCCCGAACGCGAACGCCACGCTCGAGGTGATCATCAGGCCGAGCCCGGTGAGGATCGTCGCCCGCACCCCGACCCGTGCCGCCAGCCACCCGGCCGGAATCGACCCGATCAGGGTGCCGGCCGCATACGCAGCGGCCAGGACGCCGGCCTGCGACTTGGCGAGATGGAAGTGGTGGGAGTAGTACGGGAGCAGCGGCGTGATCGCCGCGTAGAACATCGTGTCCACGAGGACGATCGCCGCGACCATGGCCAGCAATCTGCGCACAGGCACGGATTAGAGCGCATCGACGCAGCACGCACCGGGGCGAAAAACCCGCATCACACGCGGCTTTTTCGCCCCGCTCAGCCAGTCAGCTGCCCCGCTCAGCCAGGTCAGCAGCCCCGCTCAGCCAGTCAGCTGTCCCCGTGCACGGGCGCGCTCGACGCGAAGCACGCCCGCTCCCCCGCCTCGACCTGGCCCACCGTCGGCGGGTCGTCGGCGAACAGCTGCATGAGGCTGACCGAGCGCAGGTGGCGGGCGCGGAGCACCGGGAGCAGCGTGGTCAGGGCGCGGATCGTCTGGCCGTGGTTCTCGTGCATGAGGATGATCGCCCCCGGGTGCAGGCCGGCCTCGACGTTGCGGATGATGCCGGCCCAATTGGCGCCCAGCGAGTCGCGGGAGTCGACCGACCACAGGATCTGCAGGAGCCCGAGCCGGCGGGCGATCGCCGCCACCGTGGCGTTCGTGGCCCCGTAGGGCGGGCGGAAGAAGCGGACCGGGGCCCCGAGCGCCGCCGAGATGAGCGGGCGGGGCTGGGTGATCTGAGCGGTGATCTCGGGCGCCGTCAGCTCCTCCAGGTCGAGGTGGAGCTGCGTGTGGTCGCCGATCGTGCCCAGCGCGGCCTCGCGGTCGAGCCAGCCCGGGAAGTTCTCGATGCTGCGCCCGACGACGAAGAACGTCGCGTGCTCGTGCGCGGCGGTGAGCTTGCGCACGGCCAGGTACGTGTACGGCCCCGGCCCGTCGTCGAACGTGAACGCGACCTCGTTCCCGTGGGGAGCGCCGCAGTAGATCGGGCGGCCGAGCCTGACCAGCCCGGCGATGTGGGCAACCGCCAGCGCGTTCATGCGCTTCCTCGCCAGCTGAGCGCGCACCCCCGCAGACGCCACCGGCCGCGCCAGGGCCGTCTCGGGTGTCCGCGAGGCGAGCATCGCCCGGTGCGCCCGCCGGGCCGCACCGCCCGTCAGCGCGACCACACCGGCGGCCACCCCAGCCCCGAGAACGAGCACCAGGACGGCGGCCACGATCCGCTGGCGGCGCAGCTGCCGGCGCCGCGCCGCCCGCCGCGCCTCCCGCTCCTCCGAGGCCCCGTACATCGCCCCGAGTCTACGGGCAGCCCGATACCGTCTGGGTGCCATGCCGGCCCCGATACCCGCACGCGCCCTCGCCACCGCCGAGCAGCTCGCCGGGCGCCTCGCGCGCTCGGTGCCCGAGCGCCGGTTGCGGGCGCTGATGAGCACTCCGGCGCGCCGCCCGCTGCTCGGCGGCCTGTTCGCCGCCGCTCCGCGACTCCTGCGCCGCACCCGCGCGCACGAGATCACGCGCGCGGTGCGGGTTCACGTCACCGGCCGCAGGGACGGCGGCTATGACGAGTATTGGGTCGAATACCGCGATGGCGGCTGGCGGACCGGGCGCGGCCCCGGCGCACGTGACCCCGAGCTGACGATCACCGTGGACGGCGCCGAGCTGCTCGCCATCGCCGGCCAGCGCTCAAACCCGTTGCAGGCCTACCTGAGCGGGCGCCTGCAGGCGAGCGGCGACCCGATGCTCGCCGCTCGCCTGTCGATGCTCATCCGCGACCCAGCCGCGGTCAAAGCGGGCGCCTAGGTCCGGCGCGAGAGGATCACGACGGGAATCTTGCGGTCGGTCTTGGTCTGGTACTCGTCGTAGGCCGGCCACACCTCGGTCATCAGCGACCACAGGCGCTCGCGCTCCTCGCCCTCGGCCACGCTCGCGCGCACGGGCACGGTCTCGTCGAGCACCTCGATCGTCGCCTGCGGATCGGCCTCGAGGTTCTTGAACCAGCCCGGGTGATCGGGCGCGCCGCCCTTGGAGGCCACGATGACCCAGCGCCCGTCATCGGTGCGGTGGATGAGCGGCGTCGTCCGCGACTCACCCGACGAGCGGCCGGTCGTGGTCAGCAGCAGGATCGTGGTGCCGCGCCAGTGGTAGCCGCGCTCACCCTTCGTCTCGCGATACACCCGCACATGCTCGGGACCGAACAGGTTGTCGTCTGATTCAGCCATCTCGCTGTCCTTTCTGCACCGATTTCAGAACACGATCACCGCGCGGCCGCGCAGGCCGCCGGCGTCCATCGCCCGCTGGGCGTCCGCAGCCGCCTCGGGGCCGTACTCTCCCGCCACCCGCAGCTGCAGCCGTCCCTCGGAGGCCAGGCGCCGGAGCTCTTCCAGCCAGTCGGTGCGCTCGAGCACCTCGCGCACGAGCACCTGGCGCACCACGATCCCGCGCTCGGTCTGCTCAGGCGACCAGCCGCGCACGACGACCATCGTGCCGCCGTCGCGCAGGGCGCCGAACGCCGCTTCGTGCAGGAGCGCGGTGTCGTAGAGGCCGTCGGCGCCCTCGGGCGCCGCCTCCCGAACACCCTCGGCGAAGCCATCACCCCGCGCCACCACCACGTCGGCTCCGAAGCCCCGCACGAGCTCCTCGTCGGAGGGCTTGGCATCCGCGATCACTCGCAGCCCGCGCTCGCGGGCGAGCGGGATCACGTAGGAGGCGAGCAGCCCGGCGCCGCCGGTGACCGCGAGCGTCTGGCCGCGTTTTAGGCCGAGCAGCTCGAGCCCGAGCAACGCGGTCAGGCCGTTCATGGGCAGCGTGGCCGCCTGCTCGAGCGTGGCGCCATCCGGGATGGCCACCACCGAGGCGGCGGGGACGACGAGCAACTCGGCCTGCGCACCGCCGTCGGGCCGGCGGGGGGAAACCGCGGCCATGACCTCCTCGCCGACGCGCAAGCGATCCACGCCCTCGCCGACGGACTCGATCGTCCCCGCGGCGTCCATCCCCGGTGTCCACGGCGACGGCAGCTCGCCCCCTCCCTGCGCGCGCAATCCGATGTCGGTCGGGTTGACCGCGGCTGCTCGCACGGCGATCCGCACCTCACCGGGACCGGGGTCGCGGACCGGCCGGTCGATGAGCTCGAGGACTTCGGGACCGCCGGGGCGGGTGATGCCGACTGCGCGCATGGGACCTCCTGGATCGGGAGCGGGTCTGTCCCGAGAGTCTGACAACCCGGCGCCGCCCCTTGACGGCGCCGCCCGCGATCCAGTACCTTCGCCAGCCAGTGGTCTAGACCACTTCGAGGCGGAGGAGCATCACCGGATGGCGAGCATCAGCTACATCGACGCGACGTGTGTCTACGAGGGGTCGAACGTGCCGGCCCTCGACGGCCTGTCGCTCGATGTCCAGGACGGCGAGTTCATGGTACTGGTGGGGCCCTCGGGATCGGGCAAGTCCACCGCCCTGCGCATGCTCGCCGGGCTCGAATCGGCGACCGCGGGCGAGATCCGCATCGACGGTGTCGACGTCTCCCACCGGGCGCCCAAGGACCGGGACATTGCCATGGTGTTCCAGAACTACGCGCTCTACCCGCACATGACCGTGGCCCAGAACATGGGCTACGCGCTGAAGCTGCGCGGCCTGGACAAGACCGAGCGCGAGGCGAAGGTCCGGGAGGCAGCCGCGCTGCTCAACCTCGATGGCTATCTCGACCGCAAGCCGAAGGCGCTGTCCGGCGGCCAGCGCCAGCGGGTGGCCATGGGCCGGGCGATCGTGCGCGAGCCGAGCGTCTTCCTCATGGACGAGCCGCTGTCGAACCTCGACGCCCAGTTACGCGTCGAGACGCGGGCCAACATCGCCAGCCTGCAGGCCCGGCTCGGCACCACGACGATCTACGTCACGCACGACCAGGTCGAGGCGATGACCATGGGCCACCGGGTCGCCGTGCTGAAGGACGCCCGGCTGCAGCAGGTCGACACCCCGCGCAACCTGTACGAGAAGCCGGCCAACGTGTTCGTTGCCGGCTTCATCGGCTCGCCGGCCATGAACCTTCGCGACGCCACGCTGCAGGACGGCGGCGTGCGGCTGGGCGGCACGGTCGTTCCGCTCGCCCCGGAGACGCTGCGCGCCGCGCAGGCCAGCGCTCACAGCGAGGTGACGGTCGGCGTGCGGCCGGAGTCCGCGAGCCTGGCCAGCGAGGGCACCCCGGAGACGATCCCCCTGACCGTGATGCTGGTCGAGGAGCTCGGGGCCGACGCGTACGTGTACGGCGAGCTGGCCGGCGACGGCGCCGAGGACAAGCCGTGGGTGGCCCGCTGCGACGGGCGCTCGGCGCCCCGCATCGGCGCCCGCGTCGCTGTCGCCATCGAGGGCGCGCAGGCCCATCTGTTCGACCGCCAGAGCGGCCTGCGGGTGGGCTGAGCACCCGGACCATGACGATCGCCGGCGACCACTCGCCCGCCGAGCCGAAGTACTACTCGGTCAAACGCCACCTGCTCGACTTCATCGGCGAGCTCGAGCCGGGCGCCGTGGTCCCGACCGAGCGCGAGCTCGCGCTGCACATGGAGACCTCGCGCACGACCGTCCGCCAAGCACTTGGGGAGCTGGTCGTCGAGGGGCGGCTCGTGCGCCGGCGCGGCTCCGGCACCTACGTGGCCGAGCCGAAGATCACCTGGCCGCTCTACCTGGCCAGCTTCACCGAGCAGGTGCGGGCGAGCGGGTTCACTCCGGGCGGCGAGGTGCTCGCCACCCAGCGGGTCGGCGCGAGCGCCGAGCTCGCCCACCAGCTGCACCTCCCGCCCCGCGCCCCCGTGTACAAGCTCGAGCGCCGCCGGCTGGCCGACAGCTGGGCGATCGCGGTGGAGACCTCCTGGCTGCCGGCCGAGCGCTTTCCCGGCCTCACCCGTCTCATCCGCCAGCACGGCTCGCTGCACGCGATCCTGGCCGAGCACTACCGAACGACCCTGCAGACCGGCGAGGAGTCGATCGAGACCGCGCCGGCCACCCCGCGCGAGGCGGGGCCGCTCGGCGTCGACGTCGGCACGCCGATGCTCGTGGTCAGCCGCCAGAACTTCGACTCCGACGGCACCCCGGTGGAGTTCGGCCGCACCTGGTTCCGCGGCGACCGCGTCACGCTGGTCACCCGGCTGGCCACGAGGCACGCGTGAGCGGATCCGAGCAGCTGCTCACGGGGGCCCGGGTCATCACCCCGGAGGGCGTCGCCCCGGACGCCTGGGTGCACGTCGCCGGAGCGACGATCCTCGCCGTCACTGCCCACCGGCCCGCGGTCGACGCGCCGGTCATCGACCTGGGCGGTGCCTGGCTGCTGCCCGGCTACGTCGACATGCACATGCACGGCGGCGGAGGACACAGCGTGGCCGACTCGCTGGCGGACATGGAGGCGGCTGTCGCCTACCACCGCGCCCGGGGGACGACCTCGACGGTCGTCTCGCTGATGACCGCACCCCTGCCCGATCTCGCCACGGCGCTCGGCTGGGTGGCCGAGCTGGCCCGGCGGGGCCCGACCGCTCGCGGCCACGTCCTCGGGTCCCATCTCGAGGGGCCCTTCCTGTCGCCGGAGCGCCGCGGCGCCCAGAACGCCGCCCATATGCGTCCGCCTGATCGCGCCGTACTCGACGACCTGCTCGCGGCGGCCGCCGGCACGCTGCGGATGATGACGCTCGCCCCTGAGCTCGAGGGAGCGCTCGATCTGATCGCTCCGCTCAAGGCCGCCGGCGCCGTCGCCGCCCTCGGCCACTCAGACGCCGACTACGAGCAGGCGATCGCCGCCATCAACGCCGGCGCCACGCACATCACCCACCTGTTCAACGCGATGCCTCCGCTGCACCACCGCGCCCCCGGTCTCATCGGGGCAGCGCTCGAAGCCGGCGCATCGTGTGAGCTCATCAACGATGGCCGGCACGTGCATCCCGCTCTGATCGCCGTCGTCTCGAGATCGATCTCCTGCCCGGTTCTGGTCACCGACGCGATCGATGCCACCGGGGCGGGCGACGGGACGTTCGTCCTCGGCGGGCAAGAGGTGCACGTCCACAACGGGGAGGCGCGCCTGGCCAGCACCCGCTCGCTGGCCGGGAGCACGTTGACCATGGATGAGGCGCTCGCGCGCGCGGTCAAGCTGAGCGGCCTGAGCGTCGAGCAAGCGTCAGCCGCCGCCTCGGGTAACCCGGCCCGGGTGCTCGGGCTGGAGGCGCGCATCGGCTCGATCGCCCCTGGCCGGCAGGCCGACCTCGTGGTTCTCGACGACGAGCTGCAGGTGACGGCGGTGATGGGGGCGGGCGTGTGGGACGCACCACCGCCCGCCCCCGGAAATTGGTCTAGACAACTTGCATCGCAGTCGCTACCGTCTGCGCTCACAACCACTCGGAGTCATCCTGGAGAGGAGACCAAGGGATGAAACGGCTCTTTGCCACCACCGCAGCCGCGGTGGCGGTCATATTGGTGCTCGCCGCGTGCGGCTCGAGTTCGAGCAGCTCGGGCGGCTCGGGCGGATCCGGCAGCTCGAGCGGATCGGGCAGCTCGGGCGGCGACGTGACGCTCAAGCTGGTCGCGGCCGACTACGGCACCGGCGCGAGTAACACCAGTGCCAAGTACTGGCAGGGGATCGCCAACGCGTTCCACACTGCCAATCCGTCGATCTCGGTGAAGATCACCGTCGTGCCCTGGACGAACTTCGACAGTGAGATCCAGACGATGGTCCAGAACCACAACTACCCGGACGTCACCGAGGGTGATTACTTCTCGGCCTACGCCCAGCAGGGCCTGCTCTACCCGGCCAGCCAGGTGCTGTCAAACCCGGGGAACCTGCTACCGGTGTTCGCCAAGCAGGGTACATACAACGGCGTCCAGTACGGAATGCCGTTCACGACCAGCTCGCGGACGCTGTTCTACAACAAGAAGCTGTTCGCCAAGGCCGGCATCACCGCGGCCCCGGCCACCTGGGCGGACATCCAGGCCGACGCGGCGAAGCTCAAGGCCCAGGGCGTGGTCGGCTACGGCCTGCCTCTCGGCCCCGAGGAGGCCCAGGCGGAGTCGCTGCTGTGGTTCCTCGGTGACGGCGGCGGCTACCAGGACGCCTCCGGCAAGTGGACGATCAACAGCCCCGAGAACGTGGCGGCGTTCAACTTCGTCAAGGGACTCGTCTCTGCCGGCGACACCGAACCGCACCCGGGCACGCAGAACCGGACCCCGCTGTGGGAGCAGTTCGCCCAGGGCAAGATCGGCATGATCAACGGCTCGCCCGCCCTGATCCCGATCATCCAATCAGGGGGCGTGCTCCAGCGCGCCGACTGGGCATCGGTCCCGATCGCCGGCAAGTCCGGCGCGCTGACCGACACGCTCGGCGTGTGCGACAACGTGTCCGCGTTCAAGGCGGGCGGCCACGAGGCGCAGATCAAGAAGTTCCTGGACTTCGTCTACCAGGACAACTACCAGCTGCAGTTCGACCGTGAGTACGACCTGCTGCCGGCGACCACCTCGGCCGCCAACGCCCTGGCCAACGATCCGACGTTCGGCTCGTTCATCCACGCCCTGCCGCACTCGGTCCAGTATCCGAGCAGCACGGCCTGGGCGCAGGTCAAGACACAGATCCAGAACACGATCGGGACCGCTGTCACCGGCAACCCGGCCAGCGTGCTCGGAACCCTGCAGTCGACCGCGACCAAGCTGGGCTGATCGACCCCAGGGGTGGGGCGCCTGCCCCCGCGCGCCCCACCCCGCCCCCCGTTTGACATGACCACCCAAACCCAGCTCTCGATCCGCCGGCCCTGGGCCTCCCGCCTGGCCGGCTCGCTGCGGCCGATCGTGTGGGTCGGCCCGGCGGTCGGCCTGATCGCCGTCGTCGTGCTGTGGCCGGTGGTCGTGCTCATCCAGAGCTCCTTCCAGAACATCGCCGCCGACGGCTTCGTCGTCGGCGGCGCGGGCTGGAAGAACTACAGCGACCTCTGGCACGAGCCCGCGCTGCACGGGGTGGTGCTGCGGACCGTCCTCTGGGTCGTGGCCGTGGTCGCGGTGACGCTCCTGCTCTCGCTCGCCCTGGCCCAGCTGTTCAACCAGCGCTTCGCCTTGCGGCGGCTCGCCCGGACGGCGCTGATCGCCCCGTGGGCGGCGTCGGTGATGATGACCGCGCTCATCTTCCGCTGGGCGCTCGACCCGAACGTCGGAGCGATCAACATCATCCTCCACGCGCTCGGGATCGTTCACCACATGGGGTCCGACCAGGCTGACTGGCTCGGCCGTCCCGGCTGGGCGCTGGTGTGGATGATGATCGTGGCCATCTTCGTCTCCCTGCCATTCACCACCTACGCTCTGCTGTCCGGGCTGCAGACGATCCCGGAGGAGATCTACGAGGCCGCCCGGGTGGACGGCGCCGGTCCCTGGCACACCTACCGCACGATCACCCTGCCCCTGCTGCGGCCGGCGATCCTCGTCGCCAGCACGATCAACGTGATCAACGTGTTCAACTCGTTCCCGATCATCTGGGAGATGACCCGGGGCGGCCCGGGTTATGAGACGAGCACCACGACGACGTTCATGTTCATCCTCAAGCAGGCGTTCATCGGTGAAGCAGCCGCCATGTCGGTGGTGAACTTCCTGCTCGTGATCGTTGTGGTGCTCATCTTCCTGCGCTTCACACGCTGGCGGGAGCAGGTGAGCTGATGAGCGCCGTCACCAGTCCCACCCTCCCCGGCGCGGCCGGGACCGAGTCGCGGAGCATCACCACCGGCCCGCCCGCCCGGCGCCCGCTCACGCGCCGCGGGTTCATGCTCAGCCTGCTCGCCTACGGCATCGCGGTCATCTTCCTCCTGCCGTACCTCGAGATGGTGATCGCCGCGCTGCGGCCCCACAATCAGCTGCTGGCGCCCAACCTGGTGCCGAGCCACTGGACGTTCAGCAACTTCACCACGATCTGGTCGACCGGCTTCGGCGGCAACCTGGGGGCGAGCCTGCTCATCGCCGGCGGCGCCACCGTGCTCGTGCTGCTCGTGTCCGTGCCGGCCGCCTACTACTCGGCCCGGCACAAGTTCCGGGGCCGCACGCTCTTCCTGCTGCTCGTCCTCGCCACGCAGATGTTCCAGCCCGCGGCCATGCTCGTGGGCATCCAGCGCGAGTTCACGACGTTCAACCTGCCGCCCACGCTGTCGCTCATCCTCGTCAACGCCGGGTTCAACCTCGCCTTCGCGGTGTGGATCCTGAACGCGTACTTCGCCGCCATCCCGGTCGAGCTCGAGGAGGCGTCGATGATCGACGGCTCGAGCCGGATCGGAGCGCTCGTGCGGATCACCCTGCCGCTCGCCGCGCCCGGCATCGTCACTGCGCTCATCTTCACGTTCATCGCGGCCTGGAACGAGTTCATCGTGGCGCTCACGCTGTCGCTCGGCGAAGCATCGAACCGGCAGCCCCTGACCGTGGCCATCAACGGCTACATCGGCGAGTACTCGATCGACTGGGGCCACCTGTTCGCCGGTGCCGTGATCGCCACGATCCCGGTGATCCTCCTGTTCGCGGTCATCGAGGGTCGCGTGGTGCGCGGCCTCACCGCCGGCTCGATCAAGTAGGGACCGGTGCCCGCCCCCGAGGTGGTGATCGCCGTCGACGTCGGCGGCACGACGATCAAGGGGGCCGTCGTCGACACCGGCGGACGGTTCGAGCACGAGCTCGCGCGCCCGACGCCGGTGGCCGACGGGCCCGAGGCCGTGCTCGCCGAGCTCGAGGCCGTGGCCCACGGGCTCGTGTCGAGGGCCCGCGCCGGTCACGCCCGGGTGCGCTCGCTGGCCGTCATGGTTCCCGGGGTGGTCGACGCCGAGGCGGGACGGGCGACGTTCTCGGCCAACCTGGGCCTGCGCGACGTGCCCGTGCGCGACCTCCTGGAGTCGGCGCTCGGCCTGCCCACCGTGATCGAGCATGACGTCCGGGCGGCCGGCGTGGCCGAGCGCGCGCTCGGCGCGGCGCGGGACGTCGACGATCACCTGCTCGTCGTCATCGGCACCGGGATCGCGGCCGTGGCCCACGCCGGGGGGCGCACCGTCACCGGGGCCGGCGGCATGGCGGGCGAGCTCGGGCACCTGCCGGTCTGGCCCGGCGGCGAGCTGTGCCCGTGCGGCCAGCGGGGGTGCCTGGAGCGATATGCCTCGGCATCCTCGATCACCCGGCGCTACGCCGAGTTCGGGGGCCGCCCCGCCACCTCGGCCCGGGAGGTGGCCGACCGGCGCCGGTCAGACCCCGCCGCCGCGCGCGCCTGGGGCGAGGCCACCGACGCCCTGGCCATCGCGCTGGTCAGCTGCACGGTGCTGCTCGACCCCGGGCTGATCGTCCTGGCCGGTGGCCTGAGCGGAGCCGGAGAGGACCTGGTCGCGCCCGTGCAGGCGGGTCTGGCGGAGCGCCTGAGCTGGCGCGCCGCTCCCCCGGTCCGGCTCTCGCCGCTCGGGGCCCGAGCCGGACTGATCGGCGCCGCCCTGCTGGCCTGGCAGCGGGCCGGAGTGACATGAGCGCGCGGCCCGCGTCCGGGCGGCTCATGGCGGCCGAGATCGACGAGCAGCCCGCCGTCCTGGCCGGTCTGCTGGCCCGCCCGAACGCCATCGCCGCCATCCGGGCGCGGATCAGTGCCGCCCGGCCGCGCTTCGTGCTCATCGCCGGCCGCGGCACGAGTGACCACGCCGCGCTGTACGCCAAGTATCTGATCGAGATCCGGATGCAGCTCCCGGCCGGCCTCGTCTCGCCCTCGTCGCTCACCGTCTACGGGGCGGCTCCGGACATGCGCGACGTGCTGTTCGTCGCCTTCAGCCAGTCCGGGCGCTCCCCAGACCTCGTGCAGTCGCTGTCCGCCGCTCGCGAGCGGCGCGCGCTCACGCTGGCGATCACGAACGCGCCCGAGTCGCCGCTCGCCCAGGCGGCCGAGCTCACGGTCGACGTGGCGGCCGGAGTCGAGCGGGCGGTGGCGGCGACGAAGAGCTACAGCGCCGAGCTGCTGTGCGCCGCACTGGTGTTCGCCGGTGACGGAGCCGCTCGGGCGGCCGCGCTCCTGCCGGATGCGGCGGCGCGCACGCTCGCGCTGACACACGAGGACCGGCTGGCCGCGGCCGGGGCGGTGCTCGGTCCGGGCGACCGGGTCGTGGTCACGGCCCGCGGCTACTCCTACCCCACCGCGCGCGAGGCGGCGCTCAAGCTGATGGAGACGAGCTACATCAGCGCCCACGCATTCTCCGGCGCCGACCTGCTCCACGGTCCGCTGGCCATGATCGACGGCTCGGTCCCCGTCCTCGCGATCGCCTCTGCCGGTCGCGGCGGGGCCGCGCTCGCGCCCGTGCTCGACCGGCTGGCCGAGCTCGGGGGGCCCGTGCTCCGCATCGGCGCGGAATCCGGGCTGCCGATCGCCGCCGACGGCATCGCCGAGCATCTGCTCCCGATCCTCGAGATCCTGCCCCTGCAGCGCCTGGCCTGGTGGCTGGCGCGCGAACGCGGCGGTGACCCCGATCACCCGCGCGGGCTCTCGAAGGTCACCCGGACGCGGTGATCAGCGCACAGCGGAGACGTTCAGCCGCACGTAGTCGAGCGGCAGCTTCACCCGGGCGCTGACCGCGTCGGCGAACGCTCGGTGCCGGTCGGCCGGTAGGCGATCGAGATGGGCGGGCAGGATCGACGTGCGCACGAACTCAGCCGCATCGTCGGGCTGGGCGGGCCGCGGCACGAGCCAGCACCGCGCCTGAGTGAACCCGGCGGCGTGCAGGCGCGGCTCGGTGTCCTCTGGCGAGGCGAACGTCCAGGGCGAGAAGCCGGCCAGCTCGGGGAACCCCTCCGCCACGACCTCATCGATGACCGCGGCGACGCCGGCGATGTTGCCGGCGCCCCCGCACTGCACCTCGAGGCGGCCACCGGGGCGAAGGACGCCGGCCAGTCGCGCCCACATGCGATCGTGGTCGGGCACCCAGTGCAGGGTGGCGGTGGAGACGACGGCATCGACCGGCGCGGACAGCTCGAGCTCGAGCACGTCGGCGCGCCACACCTCGGCGCGGTCGCCCAGCCGCGCCCGCGCCGCCTGCACCATGTCGGCGGACTGGTCGAACGCCAGCACCCGTCCGCGCGGGACGAGGGCGAGCAGCGCTTCGGTCACCCGGCCCGTGCCGCAGCCGACGTCGAGCACGGTGGCATCGGCGGGGAGGTCGGACAGGCGGTCGAGCACCTCCGCGCCCCACGCCTGCTGCGGCGCGCTCGTGCGGTCATACGCACCGGCGTCCCAGGCGAGCGGCATTGGGGCCAGCTTACGCGTCCGGGCCCCACCCGAGCGCGAGCCGGCGGGACCGGGGCAGCGCGCTGACGACGAGGTCGTAGGAGTCCTCGACCAGGTCGCGGACGAGCTCCGAAGGCAGATCGCCGTCGAGATCGACCGTGTTCCAGTGGCGCTTGTTCAGGTGATAGCCCGGCCGCACCTCGGGGTGCATCTGGCGGAGCTCCTGCGCCAGCCCCGGCTCGCACTTCAGGCTCACGCTCAGCGGGGCCGCGTCCAGGCGCGAGAGCGCGAACATCTTCCCCTCGACCTTGAACACCGAGGTCTCCGAGCCAAACGGGAAGGTCTCCTCGGCGGCCGGAAACGACAGGCAGAGCTCGCGCAGGACCCGGGCGGTCACAGCGACATGATCGCGCGCAGCGACCCACTAAGGTCCGCCCCCCATGGCCCGCCGCGCGCACCGCCTCGACGGTCTCGGCACGACGATCTTCACCGAGATGACGGCGCTGGCCGAGCGTACGGGCGCGATCAACCTCGGCCAGGGATTCCCCGACACCGACGGCCCGCCGGAGATCCTCGAGGCGGCCAGCCGGGCGCTGTACTCGGGCGCCAACCAGTACGCCCCGCTGCCGGGCGTACCGGCGCTGCGCGAGGCGATCCTCGCCCATCAGCGTGACCGGTATGGACTCGAGCCCGAGGACGTGCTCGTCACCTTCGGGGCCACGGAGGCGATCGCCGCCGCCCTGCTCGCGCTGTGTGATCCCGGCGACGAGGTGGTCGTGCTCGAGCCCTTCTACGACTCCTACGCGGCCTGCATCGGGTTCGCCGGCGCCACGCGGCGAGCGGTCACTCTGCATCCGCCCGGCTTCGCGCTCGACGGCGACGCGCTCGCGGCGGCGATCGGTCCCCGCACGCGCGTGCTGCTGCTCAACACGCCGCACAACCCGACCGGCCGGGTGCTCGATCGCGCCGAGCTCGAGCTGGTCGCGCGGGCGTGCGTCGAGCACGATCTCGTGTGCGTGAGCGACGAGGTGTATGAGCACCTCGTCTACGACGGCGACCACATCCCGGTGGCCACGCTGCCGGGGATGGCCGAGCGCACGCTGACGATCTCGAGCATCGGCAAGTCGTTCTCGGTCACCGGCTGGAAGGTGGGCTGGTGCTCGGGCCCGGCCGGCCTCGTCGCCGCCACCCGCACGGTCAAGCAGTTCCTCAGCTTCGCCGGCGGCACCCCGCTCCAGCACGGCGCCGCGGCCGCGCTGCGCCTCCCCGGCGACTATCTGGACGCGCTGGCAAGCAGCCTGCGCGCCCGGCGCGACCGGCTGTGCGCCGGGCTGGCGGCCGCCGGCCTGCGCCCGCTCGTGCCGGCCGGAACCTACTTCGTCAACGCCGACGTGGGACGCGACGCGGTCGCCTTCTGCGCCGAGCTGCCTGACCGCTGCGGCGTCGTGGCGCTGCCCACGGGCGCCTTCTACGACGACGCCACGGCGGCGCCCACGCTCGTGCGCTTCGCCTTCTGCAAGCGCGAGGAGGTCATCGACGAGGCGGCGCGGCGACTGGCCGGGCTCGGCTAGTCGACCTCAAGACAGGCGTCGTCGAGTCGCCGTCCGGTCGAACGGCTGCGCACCGCTGCGAGCAGCGGCGGCGAGTACCAGGCCGGACCCTCCATGGAGAGGAAGCGCTCGAGCCGCGGAGTCTGCGGACGCGCTCCGCCCAGCAGGTAGATGAGCACCGCGACGGCGGCGCCGCCGACCGCCATGGCCAGGCCGATCCACAGGGCCACGGTCGTGCCGGACTTCGGGCTGCCGCCGACGGTGACGGCGAGGTGGGCGAAGATGGGAGCGATCATGAACGCGGCCACGGCGCGCAGCAGCTCGACGATGGCGAACACGCGCTGGAGGTTGTTCGAGGGCAGTGAGAAGCCGGCGCAGAACAGCGCCGGCGCAACTGTGGCGCCGAGGCCGATGCCGGTGAGGCCCGAGCCGATGATCGTGGTCGTCTGGGTCGAGGGAACGTGGATGAGGAAGACGGCGATCCCCGCGGCCAGGAAGGCCATCCCGGCCAGCGGCAGGCCCTGCATCGTCCGGTGCTTGATCACCACCCCGAGCATCCAGGCGGTGAGCACCGCCCCGCCGAGCTCGGGCAGGTAGAGCAGGCCGATGTGAACCGCGCTGTAGCGGCCGACGAGCAGGCTGGCGCTCAGGGCGGTGGCGGATACCGAGGCCGCGGCGGCGAACAGGGCCAGCACGATGCCGGCCACCGGGATCGTGCTCGTGAGCATGGTCCGGATGGTCAGCAGCGCTCGCGGGGTTCGGTACTGGTGAACGATCAGCACGACGATCAGGCCCAGCCCGATGGCGAGCAGACCGCAGGTCTGGAACTCGAGGAAGCGATGGGTGAGCAGCTCTGAGGCACCCCAGAATGCCGCCACCGGCCCGACGGCGGCGAGCGCGATCGTGCCGGGCGCACGCGGCGCGTCGGGGTCAAACGGCGGGATGTCCTCGAAGGTGAGCAGCGAAAGCACGAACGCGGTGAGCGAGATCGCGGCCACGACCCAGAACAGGGGCCGCCAGGCGTGCGCACTCGCCTGCAGGCCGCCGGCCAGTGGGCCGAGCGCGACGGCGCCGAAGATGCACATGCTCATGATCACCGCGGTCTCGCGCAGGCGCTCGAGACCGAAGCCGAGCGCCAGCGGCGGGACGGCCGCGATCAGCAGGAGGCTCGTGCACAGCCCCTGGAGCACGTGGCCGGCGATGAACATCGCCGGGTCCTGCGCGGTGGCCTCCAGAATGGAGCCGACGACGAGCACCGTGACGTAGAGGACCATCATCCGGCGCTGGTGCAGGAGCTGGGCGAACTGCACGGCGAGGACGGTGCCGACCGCGTAGGCGGCGTTGCCCATCCCCGAGGCCAGGCTCATCTCCTGCAGGCTCATGTGCAGGCCGTGGGCGATGATCGGCGTGATCGGTCCGATCGCCGCCGACAGGGCGAGATACGGGATGAGCGCCGCCATCACCATCGCCGCCGCGGCGGGGTAGCGGCCGGCCAGGGGACCGCGCAGGCGGGAGTCACCGGGTCCGGGATGCGGAGTTGACGATGGCTGATCGGTCACGGGGAATCGGTCCGACGTCGGACCCTTGGTATAGCGCAAGCGGAGGGATCGTCCACTTGAGACCCGGTTCGGAGGCGAACCGGCTCGGGTGCGACCTCTCCGCGCGCCGCGCGCACCGCCTGCGCGAGCTCACGCACGCCGGCACGGATCGCCGGCTCGGCCATCTGCGCATAGCCGAGCACGAGCGCGGGGGCACGACCGGCGCTCGGCAGCCCGAACTCACCCATCGTGCTCAGCTCGATGCGCGCGGCCCGGGCGCCGTCGCGGATCGCCGTCTCCTCACCACCCGCCGGGAGCTCCACGGTGACGTGCAATCCGGCCGCCACCCCGGTCACCCTCGCTTCGGGAAGCGCATCGGCGAGGGCGCCCACGAGCGCGTCGCGCCGGCGCCGGTAGACGGTGCGCATCCGGCGCATGTGACGGTCGAGCTCGCCGCGGGCGATGAAGTCGGCCAGCGCCCGCTGCTCGATGCCGGCCGTACCGCGGTCGGCGTGGAGCTTCTCGTCGGCCACCGCGTCGAGCAGCGGGGGCGCCAGGACGAGCCAGCCGATGCGCAGCGCCGGAATGAGCGTCTTGCTCGCCGACCCGATGTAGACCACCCGCTCGGGATCGAGACCCTGCAAGGCCCCCACGGCGGTCCGGTCGTAGCGGAACTCGGCGTCGTAATCGTCCTCGATCGCGGTGGCCGCGTGCTCGCGCAACCAGGCCAGGAGGGCGGTGCGCCGCTCGCCGGAGAGCACGCCGCCGGTCGGGTTCTGGTGGGCGGGGGTGAGCACCGCGGCATCGACGCCGGCGTCGCGGAGGGCATCGACGTCCATCCCGTCGCCGTCGACGGGGATGAGGACCGGTTCGAGGCCGGCCCGGGCGACCACGGTGCGGTCCTCCGGGTTGCTCGGATTCTCGAGGCCGATGCGCCGCGTCCCGCGCGCGGCCAGCGCCCGGCACACGAGCCCGACACCCTGCAGGTAGCCGTTGGTGATCACGATGTGGCCGGGGTCCGCCACGACACCTCGGGTGCGCCCCAGGTAGTCGGCCAGCGCCCGACGCAGCGCATGGTCACCGCGCGGATCGCCGTAGCGGAGCTCCTCGTCGGTCATCGAGCGCAGCGCCTCGCGCACCGAGCGCAGCCAGGCGGAGCGCGGGAACAGAGCGACGTCCGGGATGCTGGCCCGGAAGTCAAACCGCGGCGGGCGTGGGACCGGCGGCGGCGCGGGGGGAGTGGGCTGACCCCGGGCGCCGGTCGCGGCGACGCACGGACGCGCGCCCTGGCGCACGGTCAGGTAGCCCTCGGCGGCCAGCTGACCATAGGCGTCGACCACGACCCGCCGTGAGACACGGAGCTGGGCGGCGAGATCGCGGGTGGACGGCACCCGCGCGCCCGCCCGCAGCGCGCCGGTGCGGATCGCCCCCCGAAGCTGATCCTCGATCTGCTCAGTCAGCGTGGCCGGGCCGTCGCGGCGCACGGAGACGAGGAGGTCAAGTGGTTGACTGGACTCGTCTGAAGACACGATTCTGGATCTGGGCACGATACCAGTTTCGGCCTACGATCGCGCCATGCGTGCGATCACCTCATCCGGCTCGCTCCGGCGCCTGTTCGGCATCTCGATCGCGGCCCGTCTACCGCTGGCCATGCTGACCGTCGGGCTCACCGTCCATATCCAGCACCTGACCGGATCGTTCGCCGCCGCCGGTGTGGTGACGGCCGCATACGGCCTGGCGCTCGGGCTCGGAGGCCCGGTGCTCGGGCGCACCATCGACCGGCGCGGGCAGACGGCGGTCCTGGTCGCCGCCGGAGTGACCGGGAGCCTCCTGCTCGGCGCGATCGCGGCCCTGCCGCGCGGCATCCCACTCGCGGTTCCGATCGCGCTCGCGTTCGGTGTCGGCGTCGCCGCTCCGCCGGTCGACGCCTGCCTGCGCGCTCTGCTGCCCTCGCTCATCGCCGACGCGAGCGCACTCAGCGCCGCGTATGCGTTCGAGGCCGCGATCCTCGAGCTCACCTGGGTGTGCGGGCCGCCGATCCTGCTCGGCGTCGGCGCGCTGTGGTCGACCGGCGGGGCGCTCGCCGCCGCGGCGGTGGTGCTGCTCGCGTTCACCCTGGCGTTCGCGCTTCAGCCGGCCTCGCGCGGGTGGAAGCCGGCGATCGTGACCGAGCGCAGCCGCGGGGGGTCGCTGCGGGCACCCGGGATGCGCACGCTGACCCTCGTCCTGCTCGGCGTCGGGGTGCTGCTGGGCGCCGACGAGGTCGCGCTCACCGCGGCCGCGCGGGCGCTCGACGGCACGACCGCGGCGGCGGCCCCGCTGCTCGCGCTGTGGGGCGCGGGCTCGTTCATCGGCGGTCTGATCGTCACCCGATTCGCCGGCGCGCAGCGCTCCGCGACCGGATTCGTCGTCTGGCTCGGCGCGCTGGCGGCCGGCCATCTCGCGCTCATCCCGGCCGCAGGCAGCGCCGGCGCGCTCGCGGCCACGCTTCTGCTCGCGGGCGTCGCGATCTCCCCGGCCGAGTCGGCCGCCTACTCCATGGTCGACGCGGTCGCTCCGGCCGGGACCGTGACGGAGGCGTTCTCGTGGCTGCTCACCGCCCTCGCACTCGGGAGCGCGCTCGGGGCGGCGGCCGGCGGAGTGCTTGTCGAGCGCTTCGGACCGGCCGCCGGCCTCGGCCTGGGCGCCGGCGCCGGCGTCCTCGCCACGCTGCTGGCCGCAGCGCGCGCCCGGACGCTCACGCTCGAGGGGCCGATCAGGCGCTCTGGCGCTGGAACGTCCGCGTGCCCCACCAGGCCAGCAACGCGCCCATGACGACGGCCACGCCGATGCCGGCGAACACGTTCGCGTTGCCGAAATCGCCCCGGAACAGGTCGCGCGAGCCCTCGACCACATAGGTGAGCGGGTTGGCCCGGGACAGGCCGTGGAGCCAGGCCGGCGCGAGGCTCATGGGCAGGAACACCCCGGAGAGCAGGAGCAGGGGCAGCGAGACGCTCTGGATGAACGGCGCGAACGCGTCCTCGTCCTTGAGGATGAGTCCCATCGCATAGGAGAAGGCGGAGATGCCGATGGCCAGGATGCTGATGACGACGATCGACGCGGCCACGCCGCCCCAGCTCGGGCGCAGGCCGAACGGGATCGCCACCAGGCAGAGCAGAACGCTCTGGACCGCGATCGTCACCATGTTCTGCAGCGTGCGGCCGAGGATGAGGGCGAGCCGGCTCGCCGGGGTTACGCGCTGGCGCTCGATCACCCCCTCGCGGAGCTCCTGGATGATTCCGAAGCCGGCGAACCCGGCCCCGAAGATGCCCAGCTGCATGAGCAGCCCGGGGACGAACACCCGCCAGGCGGCGTCGCCGCCGAGACCGCCGCCGCGCACGCGGGTGAGCAGCGGTCCGAACAGGACGAGGTACAGAATCGGCTGGGTCAGCCCGAAGAACACCCACACGGGATTGCGCAGCAGGATGCGCATCTGGCGCTGGAAGATGAGCGCGGTCTCGGTCAGCATCAGGCGTTCACCGCCTCTGGAGTCGGGGCCGCGCCGTCGCCTTCGCGCAACGAGCGACCGGTCAGGGTGAGAAAGACGTCATCGAGGGTGGGCCGGCTGACCGCCACGCCGGCCACGTCGAGACCGGCGGCATCGAGCGCGCGCAGGAGCGGCGCGACGGCAACCGTGCCGTCGGGGACGGTGATGTGCAGCGCGCCCGGGCCGGCGCGCAGGTCGCGGACCTCGACCGTCTCCCGGACGGTCGCCTCGGCCCGCTCCATGGCGGCGCCGTCGCCGAGCGTGAGCGCCACCACGTCACCCGAGATCCGCGCCTTGAGCGCGTCCGGCGTGTCGTCGGCCACGATCCGCCCGTCGTCCATGACCAGGATGCGGTCCGACAGCGCGTCGGCCTCGTCGAGGTAGTGCGTGGTGAGCAGGATCGTCACTCCGTGCTCGTCGCGCAGGCGGCGGATGTGCTCCCACAGATTCGCCCGGCTCTGCGGGTCGAGACCGGTCGTCGGCTCGTCGAGGAAGACGATCTGCGGCGCGTGCATCAACCCGAGCGCGACGTCGAAGCGTCGGCGCTGCCCGCCCGAGAGCTCCTGCAGAGCCCGACCCTCGAGCCCGTCCAGAGTCAGTCGGGGCGCCACCTCGGCGAGACGCTCGTGCGCCGCCGCCTTCGAGAGGCCCTGCAGGCGGGCCTGGACGACGAGCTCCTCGCCCACGCGGGTGCCCGGGCTGGGTGCGGCACCCACCTGGGCGACGTAGCCGATCCGCCGCCTGACCTCGCGGGGCTCCCGGGCCAGGTCGAACCCGGCCACGGTCGCCGTCCCCGCCGTCGGTTCGAGCAGGGTGGTGAGCATGCGCAGGGTGGTCGTCTTGCCGGCCCCATTCGGCCCAAGGAGGCCGACGATCTCACCCGCCCGGACCTCGAGGTCGATGCCGCGCACGGCCTCCACGGGACCGGCCTTGGTGCGGAACGTGCGCGCCAGACCGCGCACCGTGATCAGGGGATCGCTCATGCCAGTACTCTGACACGCGTGACGCTGTTAGTCAATCTTGACTACCAGTCGAACCCGTAGGCGCCGGCGCGGAGGCGGCGCTGGAACTCGCGCGACCACTCGAGCTCGCTGCGATCGCGGGCTGAGATGAAGTCGACGATCTCCCGCACGTGCTCGGGGATCTCCCCGTCCGCCCCGGTCGCGCCGTCCTTGATCGTCGCCCGCATGTATCTGAGCGCCTCCAGCGAGGACTCGAGCGCCCCGATCCGCGCCTGCACGGCCCGAATGAGCTCCTCGCGGGGCAGGTAGCCCATCAGCGTGAGCGCCGGAATGAGCGGCTCGGTTGGCGGCTTCACCGTCCACCAGGCCTCGCGGAGCATGAGCGCGAACTCCTTCTCCCCCTCGCGCGTGATCACATAGCTCGTGCGGTCCGGCCGGCGCTCGCCCGCCTCGCGGGAGTGCACGGCGATCGCACCGTCGCGCTCGAGCGTCCGGATCGCGCCGTAGATCGACCCCGGCTTGACGTTCGCCCGCTCCTCCAGCCTCCAGCTCATGAGCTCACGCCGGACCTCGTAGCCGTGGACCGGCTGCATGATCTTGATCGCGCCGAGGACGAGCAGCCGGGTGGCCGACATGCCGGAAACGCTACTCCATCTTGACTACGTCGATCTCGGGCGCAGGCGGCAGCCGGCAGCCCGTCATCTCCTCGGCGTGGGCGCGGACGATCCGCTGGCCCTCGTCGAAGTCGATCTGCGGGTCATCGTTGACGATCCAGATTCCCAGACCCTGCGTCATGGCGACGAACCCGCGCGCGATCACAATGCTCGGACGGACGAGCGTGAACGAGCCGGCCGCCGCACCGGCCTCGAGAATCGTCTGGTAGAGGGCGATCTCGCCGTGGGTCTGCGCACGCGCCGCGGTCCGAAGCGCGTCGTTGTGGGCGTACTCGGCGCCTCCGGCGTACAGCAGGTAGGACTCGTCGTCGGCGCGCGGCAGGTCGTAGTAGAGCGCAGCGGCGAGGCGCTCCGGCCCGTCGTCGAGGACCTCGAGCAGATACTGGCGATGGGCGGACAGCGCGGCGGCGAGGTGCTCCCACGCCGAGAGGAGCAGCGCATCGAAGTCCTTGTAGTGGTAGAGGATCGCGCCCGGCGACACGCCCGCCTCGCGTGCCACGTCACGGATCGTGACGCCGAAGCCACCCTTCTTGGCGATGGCGATGCGCGCGGCGGCGACGAACTCTCGACGCCGCTCAGCCGGTGCGCGGTTAGGCGCCACCTACAGCCCCCGGCTGCGGCGGGTCGGCCGCCAGCCGCGTCTGGGCACCGACGCGCGCAGGAGCTGCGTGTACGGCTCAGCCGGCGCATCGAGGACCGTGGCGGCAACTCCACGCTCGACCACCTGCCCGTCCTGGAGCACGATGACCTCGTCGCAGAGCTGGCGCACGACGGCGAGGTTATGGGATACGAACAGGAAGGCGACGCTCGTGCGCGCACGCAGGTCGGCGAGCAGGTTGAGGATCTGCGCCTGGATCGAGACATCAAGCGCCGAGGTGGCCTCGTCGAGCAGCAGAACCCGCGGCGCGGCCGCCAGCGCCCGGGCGATCGCCACGCGCTGGCGCTGCCCGCCGGACATCGCCCGCGGGCGCACGCCGGCCATTCGGGCCTCGAGTCCGACCGCGTCGAGCAGCGCCGCCACCCGCGCCTCGCGCTCGGCCCGGGAAAGCGGGAAGTGCAGACGCAGCACCTCCTGCAGGCATGCTCCCACCGTCTGCGCCGGGTCGAGCGAGGTGTAGGGATCCTGCATGACGACCTGGAGCTCGCGGCCGCGTCGACGGCGCTCGGACACCCGCCGCGCCGGGGTCGAGCGATCGCGGCCCGCCACGGCGATCCGCCCCGCCGTCGGGCGCTCGAGCCCGGTGATCATCCGCACGACGGTCGTCTTGCCCGAGCCCGACTCGCCGACCAGACCGAGCGATCCGCCGGTCGGCAACGTGAAGGAGACACCGTCGACAGCCACGAGCTCCTCGGCCCGGCGCCTCCGCGGATGGTGGACGGAGAACACCTTGCGCAGCCCCTCCACCTGGAGCACGGCCTCACTCATGTCTGCACCTCCAGGAACGCCGCCGGCCGGATCTCTCCCGCCCGCAGGCAGCGCACGTGCCAGCCCGCGTGGAGCTCGAGGGCCGGCGTCGACTGCGCGCAGGCCGGCTCGGCGAACGGGCAGCGGGTGCGGAAGGCGCAGCCGGCCGGCGCCTCCGCGGCCGCCAGCGGACGGCCCGGGATCGCCGCCAGCCGCTCGTGCCGGCGCTCGATGTCCGGCTGGGCGGCGAGCAGGGCGGCGGTATAGGGGTGGCACGGATTGTCGAGCAGGTGGCCGGCGCTGCCGAGCTCGACGACCGAGCCGGCGTACATGACGGCCATCGCGTCACAGACGGCGCCGGCCAGCTCGATGTCGTGGGTGACCAGCAGCACGCCCATTCCGTGCGCGCGGCGCAGCTCGTCGAGGATCGCCATCACCTCCGACTGCGTGGTCACGTCGAGCGCCGTGGTCGGCTCGTCGGCCAGCAGCAGCTCCGGCTCGGCCAGGAGCGCGGAGGCGATCATCACGCGCTGGAGCATGCCGCCCGAGAGCTCGTGCGGGTACTGGCGCATTCGCCGCTCCGGCTCGCTGAGGCCGACCTCGCCGAGCGCGGCAGCCGCCCGACGCGCGGCCTCCTGCCGGGGCACCCCGAGCGCCCGGACAAGGTGCTCGCAGAGAAAGTCGCCGATCCGGTGGACGGGGTTGATGTGCGCCCGGGGGTCCTGGAAGATCATCGCCACACGCCGCCCGCGGATCCCGCGCAGCGTGCGCCGGTCGGCGCCGACGAGTTCGGTGTCTCCGAGCCGCACGGAGCCTCGTGATCGCGCGCCCGGCGGGAGGAGCCCGAGGATCGTGCGCAGCGTCATCGACTTGCCCGAACCGGATTCGCCGACGAGCGCGGTCAGCTCCCCACGCGCCACCGTGAACTGCACGTCGCGCAGGATCGGGCGCTCGGCCCCGGCGGAGCTCAGGCTGAGCGAGAGCCCGCGAACGTCGAGCAGGGCGCTCACCGGTCCGGCTCCATTCGCCGCTCCAGCGCGGTCCCGACCGCCGTGAAGCACATGACCGCGATCACGATCAGGGCGCCGGCCATCATCGCCTGTTCGGGGTGGCCCTGGAGGATCTCGTCGTAGTCGTTGACCAGGACGCCCCAGTCCGCCTGCGGGGGCTGAACGCCGAAGCCGAGGAAGGACAGCGCCGCAAGGTCGACGAGCGCGTAGCCGAAGGCCACCGCTGCCTGGGCCACCACGAGCCCCCAGATGTTCGGCAGCAGGTGGCGCGCACAGATCGCCGCTCCGGACACGCCTTGGACCTCGACGGCCGCGATGTAGGGCTTGCCGCGCTCGCGCAGCGCGGCGCCGCGGGCGGCGCGAGCGGCCCACGGGACATACGAGATCCCGACCGCGATCACGCACGGCGTGAGGCCGACCCCGAAGATGGCCACGGTCAACGCTCCGAGGAGGATGGCCGGGAAGGCGAAGAGCACGTCGAGGATGCGGCTCACGACGGCGTCGAAGCGGCCACCGACCCAGGCGAGCACGATGCCCAGCGGCACCCCACCGAACGTGGCCAGCAGGACGACGAGCAGCGGCCCGAGCAGGCTCGTGCGCGCGCCGAACATGAGCCGGGAGAGAATGTCCCGGCCGAGCTTGTCCGTGCCGAGCGGATGCGCCGGCGAGAGTCCCGCGAAGGCATCCGAGATGTTGTATGCGTAGGGGTCGTGGGGCGCGATGACGGGCGCCAGAAGGGCCACGAGGGCGAGCAGGACGAGCACGCCCAGCGCGATGAGGCCGCCGATGCCGAGCCGCCGACGCGTCCATGTCCACGGCCGCGGGCGGCGCTGCGCCGCCACCGCCGTCTCAGGGCTCGTCGCCAGCGCGCTCATGCCGGCGCTCCGGTGAGACGGATGCGGGGATCCAGGACGGAGTAGAGGAGGTCGACGAGCGTGTTGACGATGACGAAGGCCGCCACCATGATCAGGCAGACAGCCTGCACGACCGGGATGTCCTTCTCGTTGACCGCGTTGACGAGCAGCTGCCCGAGGCCGTTCAGGCCGAACACCTGCTCGACCACGAGCGTGCCGGCGAGCAGACCAGCCAGCTGCGTGCCGGCCACGGTCGAGATCGGAACCATCGCGTTGCGCAGCACGTGCCTGCGGATGACCACCGACTCCGGCAACCCGCGCGCTCGTGCCGTCTCGACGTGCTCCTGGGCGAGCTCGTCGCGCACGGCGGCCCGGGTGATCCGCGTCAACAGCGCGCAGGCCCAGATGGCCAGCGAGATGGCGGGCAGCGTCAGGTGCCAGATGCGGTCGGCGAAACCCGTGCCGGGGCCCTGGACCGGGAACAGGCGCAGGTTCACCCCGAGCAGCGAGGTCAGAACCGCGGCGGCGACGAATGTCGGCACCGCGATCCCGACGGTCGTGAGCAGGCTGACCGCCTGATCGATGCGCCCGCCGCGCACTCCGCTCAGCGTGCCCAGCACGATCCCTGAGAGCAGGATGAGGATTCCCGCGTAGGCGACGAGCATCAGCGTCGTCGGAGCCGCGGCGGTGATCCTCTGCGCGACGGGTTGCTGGTAGGCGAGCGAGATCCCGAAATCGCCGTGCAGGACCCCGCCCAGCCAGTCCACGTAGCGGACCAGGAACGGGTCGTTGAGGTGGTACTTCGCGTAGACGGCAGCGCGCACCGCCGCCGTCACGGGGTGGTTGCCGAACAGCACGCTGTCCGGACTCCCCGGCGCGATGAACAGCGCCGCGAACACGACGAAGCTCGCGCCGAGCAGGACGACGAGCATCACAGCGAGCTTGCGGATGACGTAGGCGATCACGGTCTCCCTCTCTTCCGGGCGCCAACTAAACACATGTGCAGACCTTCTGTCAACACCTGCCACCAGGTATTGACAGGCCGGATAGCGTTCCTGGCATAGCGATCTGAACAAACGTTCAGAGTTGAATGCGATGGACCGGATGGAGAGGAGGCCGCAGGTGAGACTCAAGAGGATCGTGCTGAGGGCCGCTGCCGCGACCGGGCTGGCGGCTGCCGCCACCGGCTGCGGGGCGTCGATCGCCCCATCGACATCGGCAACCAAGCGAACGGGAGGCTCGGCCACCGGCGCGGCCGTCGTGACCTCGGCGCCCACCAAGCCGCTGGCCTCGGCCACGTGGTGGGTGTTCTACCGCCCGCCGCTCTCCCTGGACCCGATCAAGAACGAGGATTACCCCGAGAACACGATCCTCGGGAACCTGTGCGAGCCGCTGCTGACGGTGACGCCGAACTTCCAGGTCGTGCCCGACCTGGCCAGCGCCGTCAACAGCTCGAACCCGGCGAAGTGGGTGTTCACGATCCGCTCCGGCGTCCGCTTCTGGGACGGCACCCCGATGACCGCAGACGACGTCGTCTACAGCCTCGAGCGGAACCTCGTGCCGGCGAACGCGTCGGTGTTCGGCGCCACCGACCTCACCGAGGTGGCGAAGATCGCCAAGACGGCACCGAACCAGGTCACGATCACGCTGAAGCACCCCGACGTCGGCTTCGGCGAGCGCCTGGTCACCGGCGCCTCCTCGGTCGTCAGCGAAAGCTATGCCAAGCGGCTCGGGAGCCGATTCGGGACGCCAAACGGCGGGATCATGTGCACCGGGCCCTACAAGCTCGTGTCGTGGGACGGCGCCACCCAGCTCGTCGTGGCGCGCAACCCGAACTACTGGAACACGGCGGCGGAGCCCAAGCTCGGGCGCCTGACCTTCGTCTGGCCGCAGGACCCGGGAATCGTGGCCAACTCGTTCCTGTCCGGGGAGTTCGACGGTGGATTCAACCTTCCCTGGAGCGCCGTGAGCCGCCTGCAATCGAGCTCCAGCGGCACGCTCAGCGTGGGCAACGCGAGCCAGACCCTGATGGTCGAGCTGCTGGCCTTCATCAACCCGCAGGGAACTGCGGCCGCGGATCCACGGGTGCGCCAGGCCCTGAACCTGGCCATCGACCGGGGTGCGCTGGTCCAGTCGGTGTTCAACGGGATGGCAGCTCCCGCCTACAGCCTGGCGCCACAGGGCACGTGGGGGTACGCGCAGAACGTGTTCCGAGCCGCCTATGACCAGATCCCTGCGCAGCGCAACCTGGCGGAGGCCAAGCGGCTGGTCAAGGCGGCGGGCGCCGTGGCCAGGAAGCCGATCACGATCGCCACTCCGGCCGGCCAGCCGCTCTCGACCGATCAGATCGCGATCATCCAGCAGGACGCTCAACAGATCGGGCTGACCGTTCGCATCGACGCGATCCCGGCCGAGCAGTACGGCGCCTTGTTCTCCAGCCCGCAGGCGCGCAAGGACATCACCGCGCTCCTGACCATCGGTTACAACCACGTCCAGGATCCGCTGGCCGATTACGAGGACTCGCTGTCGCCCAGCGGCATCGCCAACTACGACCGCTACGACAACCCGGCCATCGACAAGCTGATCGCCCAGGCCCAGGCGACGGCCGACCCGACGGCCCGCGCGAACCTCGTCGTGCAGATCCAGAACCAGTTCCTGAAGGACCTGCCCGACCTGCCGATCCTCTCGCCCTACACGACGCTCTACCAGAGCTCGAGGATCACGGGCGCGCCGATCACCTACACCTACGAGAACACCGCGTGGGCGGCGCGCCTCGGTGGCCGCTGAACCCCGCGCCGTCGGTCCGGAGCTGTGGCGCGAGAGCGCCACGGCCCTGGCCGAGGCGATCCGCACCAAGGTGGTGACCAGCGAGCAGGTGATCGAGGCCCACCTCGAGCGCATCGAGGCGGTCAACCCGCACCTCGGTGCGATCACCGAGGTGCTGGCCGGGGGGGCGCGAGAGGCCGGTCGGAGGGCCGATCGCGAGCTCGCCGGCGGCCGTCTGCGGGGCCCGCTGCACGGAGTGCCGTTCACGGTCAAGGACAACATCGACGTGGCCGGCTCACCGACCTCCCACGGGATCGTCGCGATGCGCGATGCCCGTCCGGGGCAGGACGCACCCGCGGTGGCGCGCCTCCGGGAGGCCGGGGCGATTCCGCTCGCCCGCACGAACATGCCCGACCTCGGCATGCGCTGGCACACCGACAATGACCTCTTCGGCCCGACGCTGAATCCCTGGGATCCGGCGCGCTCGCCCGGCGGCTCGAGTGGGGGCGAGGCGGTGGCCATCGCCACCGGCATGACGCCGCTGGGGCTGGGGAATGACTACGGCGGCTCCCTGCGGCTGCCCGCCTTCGCGGCTGGGATCTGCGCGCTGCGACCGACGTTCGGACGCGTGGCCGCCGCGCAGTCGCTGCCGCCCGAGGACCCCACCCCCACCCTTCAGCTGATGGCCGTGGAGGGGCCACTGGCGCGAACCGTCGAGGACCTCGCGCTGGCCATGGACCTACTGCGCGCGCGCGACCCGCGCGATCCCTCGTGGGTGGCAGCGCCCTGGGAGGGGAGGCGCCCGACCGAGGGCGTGCGCGTGGCAGTCGTCGTCGATCCCGCCGGCCTCGGAGTCGATACCGATGTCGCCGCTGGCGTGCGCCGGGCCGCGGCGGCGCTGTCTGACGCCGGGTTCGAGGTCGAGGAATGCGAGCCGCCGGCGATCGCCGCCGCCGCCGAGCTGTGGCGATCGCTCACCGCCGCCGAGCTCCGATTGATGTTCGACCAGCTCGCGTCCGTGCTCTCCGACGGAGCGCTCACCTATCAGCGCCAGCACATGGCGAGCGCGCCCGTGCTCGAGATCTCCGCCTACATCAACTGCTTCGCCAAGCGCCACGGCGTGGCGCGTCGCTGGTCACAGTTCCAGGACCGCTACCCACTGGTCCTCGGGCCCGTCTCGACCCGGCAGATGATGCCGGTGGGCTTCGACCTCGGCGGCCCCGACAATGCGGAGGCGCTCTGGCGAGCGCACCGCCTCCTGGTCACCGTCAATCTGCTGGGCCTGCCCGCTCTGGCGGTGCCGGTCGGGGTGTCTGCGGGCGGCCTCCCGCAGGGGGTCCAGGTCATCGGTGATCGCTACCTCGAGCCGCTCTGCCTGCGTGCCGGGGCCGTGATCGAGGCGGCCATGCCGCGGCTGACGCCGATCGATCCCCGACCCACTGCCTGGAGGAGCCAGGCCCGCGAGCGGCCTGAACAGGAGATCTCGCCTGCATGACACTCAATTTGAGCCGCATGTCAGGACAGCATCAGCCCCAGTGGTGACAGCCTCTCCGCGGTCGGCGCCGGTGGGCATCGAGGTCGGCGCCGCACTCCGGGCAGGCGGCAGCGAAGGGATGGACCCTGGCCCGGCAGCTCGGACATCGGCTGGCGTCAGCCATGGGCGGTCAGGGCTAGCCGCCGGTCGGGCCCGGACGCGATCCTCGCGATCGCGCGGACCGGCGGTACGCTTGGCGAACGGGCGATGCCGGAGAACGGGACCTCTCATCGGTTGGTCGGGCTCCAGGACGCGCTGCGCGTCCTCGATCGCGCGGGTCCCGTGTCGAGCGCCGCTCTGGCGCACGAGCTGGGGCTGCACCGGCTCGAGGTCCGGATGATGATGCTCCAGGCGCACTGGTATGGCCTCGTGCGCGCCACGAACCGGGGAGAGTGGGCGATCAGCCAGCGCGGTCGCGAGGCGCTGGCCGGCCGGGCCGCCCCGCCGAGCATCCCCGAACAGCTGAGGACAGCGCGCGCAGCGGTCTCCGGATATCGGTGGCGCAGGCGCTGGCGCCTCGCCTACCTCACGAGCGGGAGCGTCCCGGTCATGCTCGGCGTCCTGATCTGCGCCGCCGCGAGCGCCGCGGTAGCCACCAACAGCGTGCCGATCCTCGCCCCACCCCCGGCCCAGGTCAGACCGCACCGCCACCATCACCACCACGGCACGTTCGGTCCGCACGCACCGGCTCGAGGAGAGGGCCGCGAGCTGTCGTGTTCGTCACCCGGCGTCGCGTCGAGCGAGCGAATCTGGCGCCTCGGACCCGCGCGCCTCGGCGGGAGGGCGAAGTTCGCTGCGCCGTGCAGTCGGCCGGCTGCCCCGCGCAACCTCGCCGATCCTCCTCGCTCGCGCGCGCCGTGCTCCCGCGCGCCACGACCGTGCCGTCTCGATCGCCAGTGACATTGCGCCACCGCGCCCGCAAGCTCAGGAGCACCCGACGCCGCCAGCGCGCGAGCCCACGGATCGCCCCGCGCGTCGCGCACCAGGCGCGATCGGCTTCACCCGCGTAGAGGCAAGCTGCGCCGGGTCAGGACGCGGCGTGCCCGGTGAACTCGATGACCTGCTGAAAGGTCGAGCGGTTGGTCCAGCGCATCGTGAACGGGATGAGCCCGGGGACGAACGTGATCCGCGCATCGGTGGTGAACCACGCGTTCGGGTTGGGGCCGTACTCGTGGGCGAGCTTGGCCGCGGCGGCCTGGATCGCCGCCCACAGCGAGGCACGGCAGCGTCTGAGGCTGCCGCCTCCGCAGTAACGCCGGCTGTAGCGCCCGCGGACCTTCAGGCCGAGCTCGGTGCGCAGATCCTTCGACACGTAGCCGTACCAACCGGGATCAAACGACGGCGTCGCGCTGATTGGCAGCAGGTTGGCCAGGTTCGTGGTCAACGGTCCGAGCACGGGGCGCAGAACCGCTGTCGCGATACCTGCCCAGGCGGTGTCCATGACCGCGGCGCCGGGTGCAGCCACGCGCCCGGTGCTGTCACCCAACCGCGATGATCCCGCCGCCCGCCAGCGGTCGATGAGCCGGGCCGCCTCGGCGGCGAGCGGACTGGGTGCCGGACCGCCGTCGAGCACCCGGCGGATGATCGGCCATACCTCGACCGCCCGCAGGTCCTCCGTGGCGGCACGGTTCATGATCGAAACGTCGTCGCTCTCGCGCATCCCCTTGCGGAAGCCGGTGTAGAGCTGCACGCGGTGCACGGCGCCGTAGGCGTAGTTGTCCGAGGCGGCGCCCCACCCGGGCGCCGGCTTGTTGTTCCAGTTGGTCAGCGTGTCGGACCGCGGCGCGATCATGTGCGGGTGGCGAGCCAGCGGGAGCCAGCCACGCCAGTCGTAGCGGCCGGTACCGAGCGCCGGCAGGCTCGGATCGGTGCCGGGGGCCAGGATCGGCAGCCGTCCGGAGGAGAAGTACGCGATCTGCTTGGAGTCGATGTACGGCCAGTTGAAGGTGGTGCCGAAATGGTTGACCGCCTGGAAGAACTCCTGCGGGTTGTGCACCTGATCGGAGTCGAGTGTCGACAGGGCGAGCATGCCGGCGGGCTCATCGCCGCGCGTCGAGCGATCGAGAGCCACCGCGTAGGGCCGGCCGTGGACGGTGACCGTGCCGCTCACCGGACCATGCACGGTCTCGTAGTAGGTGACCTCGCGTGCCGGCTGGCCCTGGCCCGCGCCGAGACGACCGGCGTCGAAGAACGTCATGGCGCGGCAGCGACCCTTGTACAGGTAATGCGTGGAGGTGCGCGTGACGGGTCCGCCCGAGGGGTTGCACAGCTGCTCGAGGAACTGCTGCTCGTTCTGGGAGTCCGCACTGGTCAGGCTCCAGGCGAAGTCGCGCCCGCGCCCGATGAACACGTAGGGCGCCACCGGGGCCACGACCCCGCGTACGTCGATGCCACCACCGTGCAGATCGGCCTGCATGACGATCTCGGGGTAGTAATAGCCGAGCTGCGGCCCCATCACCGCGAGCGGGTGCCCATCGGCCGAGTGCTTGGCTCCGGCGATGATGAAGTTCGAGGCCAGGCGGTGCGAGGCCGCGTGAGCCGCCGACGCGGTGCCCACCGTGCTGCTCTCCGAGCCGGGATCGATGACCATCGCGCCCGGCGTGGGCCCCGTGGGCACGCCGTCATACGGGAACGGCGTGGAGATCGTGGTCGGCGCTTCGGGGTCGTTGACCTCGCGCAGGTCACGAAAGACCGAGAGTCCGGCCCTGGCGCCGAGCCGGCGCTGCAGCCGGGCGAGGAAGTCCGAGTTGGCCACCTCGTTGCCACCCCCGTTCCCGAAGATCGAGCCGATGAAGGCAAAGCCGGCGATCACGTCGGTCAGCTTCGCGCGGGGATAGTGCTTGGCGGCCTCGGGCGGCGAGCTCTCGTACGCGTTGATCCCGGCCACGAAGTCCTGCAGGTCGCGCAGGACCCGCCGGCCCGGGGCGCCGGCCCGGCGCAGCACGTTCTCCTGGCCGGCCACGAAACGGATCGTCTGCGCGCTCGGTGTGAACGAGCGTCCGGAGGTGACAAGCGAGAACGGGTCGATGCCCGGCGCGTCCAGCGTGGCCAGGTACGCCGGTCCGAGCCCCTCGAGCAACAGCAGGGTTCGATCCTCGGCGACGATCCACCCAACGCCGAACATGACGTCATCGCGAGTCCGGCCGTAGACGTGCGGGATGTCGTGGCTGTCGCGCAGGATCCTCAGGCCGGGGCGTCCGGTGTGCTCGGAGCGCAGGACCGGCCCGACCACGCCGAACTTCTCCGACAGGTAGTCCTTGGCCACGTCGGCGGCGCTCACATGCCCCCGGAGGGGAGTGAGCGCGTCATAGAGCGCGCCCTGGTCGGTCGAGAACGCAGACGGGGGCAGTCCCCCATCCTCCCCAGGGGCCAGGATGTTGTACGCCGGTCCCGAGAAGTCCACGCGCGCCCCGACCGGCGCAGCGCCGAGCACCGCCAGGACGACAGCCACGACGAGGGTTCGTACCGCTGTGCGCACCGCTCTCTCCTCTCTCCCCCGGCACGCGAACGGGTGCCGGGCGCGGACCCTACCAGTGCGGCTGGCGCCCATACCCCCAGCGGGACTCGAACCCGCGATCTCCTGCGTGAAAGGCAGGCGTCCTAACCGCTAGACCATGGGGGCGCGCCAGCCATTGTATGGGCACCTCGCCGGTCGGCCCGGACGGGACGCTCGTTCGATCTTGCTCACATGCTGAGCAAAAGTGACCACACGATCGGGCCGGGCGCGCAGCTTCGCCGCCGCGGTGCCGAGACCCCGCCGCGGACGGCGATCCGGGCCCAGAACTCAAAGCGGCGGGGCACCCTGCAGGCCAGGCGCCCCGCCGTTGATGAGGAGAGGAGGGGGAGAGGAACCCTCGACGCCATGGGCTACCGGCCCCCGGCGTCGCGCACCGAGTACCCGCTGCACGCACACCACAAACGAGCGCGCGGTCAGGACGACACGGTTTTGTCATTCGGAACCCCGGGAAAGCCGATACGAGGATGTCTCAGATCGATGCTCCGGCCACAGTGGAGCTCCTGCTCCCCAGCACCGCCGACAGCGTGGCGCTCGTCCGGGCGGCGCTGAAGGGGCTGGCCCTGTCGCTCGACTTCGACCGCGAGCTCGTCGACGACCTGCAGATGGTGGCCAGCGAGGCGTCGAACAACGTCGTCCTGCACGCCTACGACGAGCCGGGTCCGCTGCGCGTGATCGCGGTCGCCACGCGCGGCGGGATCGACGTCGTCGTCCGCGACGAGGGCTGCGGACTCGACCCCGACCTGGTCGGCACCGAGGACCGGCGCGGCATCGGCCTGGCGGTCATCGAGTCGCTGAGTGATCAGATGCACGTGCTGCCGCGGCCCGGCGGCGGCACCGAGGTGCGGATGAGCTTCGAGCGGGAGATCCCCACCCTGGCCGAGTATCCGGACGCACGCTCCGATCTCGCCGCGGACGCGCTGACCCTGCCGCTGCCCGGCGACGTGCTGGCCAGCGTCTCCCCCGTCCCGCTCCTGGGCCCCGTGTTCGGGCGCATGGCCCGCACGATGGCCGCCCACGCCCGCTTCTCGGTCGAGCGCTTCGCCGACCTCCACATCGTCGTCGACTCGCTCGCCGGCCACGCCGAGCGCTGGGCGCGCGACGGCCGGATCAGCTTCTCTCTCGGCACCGACCGGCGGCGCCTCATGGTGCGGATCGGGCCGCTGCGCGAGCGCGCGGGATCGGCGCTCGCCGACGGCACGATCGCCCGGACGCTCCCGCGCCTTGTCGACGAGATCAAGCTCGAGCCGGTGCGCGACGCCGCCGTGCTCTACCTGGCACTGACCGAGCGCGGGTACGCGCAGGCGGCCTGACGGCCCGCGCTACGCCCGGGCGTCCCGCTACGCCTGCTCGGGCTCGTCTCCCGGCTCACCCCGGGGCGGCAGGAGATCGCGCGACTCGAGCAGGGTCACGTAGAACGGCGCGAATCCCTCCCGACGGTAGAACCGCAGCGCGTTCTCGTTCGCGTGCACGACCGAGACGAGCAGCCGCGCCGCTCCGAGGGAGGCGGCCAGCGAACGCGCCGCCGCCATCAGCTGCCCGCCGACCCCGCCGCCGCGCTCGGCCGCGGCCGACCGACAGGCTCTCGACCTCGGCCACGCGCTCGCCGATGTCCCAGGTGGACGCGCCGGCCTCGAACCGGAGCACGGTGTAGCCGACCGGCCTGCCCGCGCGCTCGGCGACGAGCAGCCGGGCCTGCCCGGAGGTCAGCCAGCGCACGTACTCGCGCCGGCGCCGGGACCACGACTGCGCGAGTGGGCGAACCGGAGCCACCGCGTCGGCCATGTCGGCGTGATGGGCATGCATGTCGGCCCACAGCGGCTCGAGCTCTGCGACCCGCTCGGCGCCCGCCTCGACGATCTCGATCTCGCTCGCGCTCCCATTAACCATGGGCACATTGTGCGATCTCTGACCAAACCGCGCTCAGCAGGCTAATCCGGCCCTCGGCGGGGTATGGGGCCCACGCACCCAGCACCGCCTCTCCGAAGGAGTCTCGATGACCGACGTGGATCCCCGTACTGCGCTCACCCGCCGCGGCATGCTCGTCCTCGGAGGCAGCGCGGCCGGCGCCGCGGTACTGGCCGGCGCGGGCCCGGCCCTCGCCCGTCCCCGACAGCTCGACCGGCGCACACATGAGGGGTCGTCCACGCTGCGCCGCCAGCGAGGCTCGCTCCCGGTGGATGAGATCGAGCGCATCCTCGACGCCCAGGGCGAGATCACCCCGGAGGGGCTGCTCCACATCCCGATCTCCCGCGACGACCTGCATTCGCGCGGTCCTCAGGGCGTCCTGTTCGACGGCAACTTCGAGATCGACGGCGACCTCTACTTCCAGCCCCTGGGCGGCGGTCAGGCGTTCTTGAACGGCGACCTGCCGTTCAAGGACAACGAGATCGACCCGGCCATCGACGCCATGCTCAGCCATGGCCTCGTCTTCCAGGCCCTGCACCAGCACTTCTACGATCTCGATCCCATCCGCTGGTTCATGCACTTCCGCGGCGTCGGGGATGCCACCGCCCTGGCCCGCGGGGTCAAGGCGGTGCTGAACACCACCTCGACGCCGTTTCCGCAGACGATGCCGAGCAATCCGACCACCCCGCTCGACCCGGGCCGCCTGGCCGCCATCCTGCACGGCAACGCCACCGTCGGCTCCGACGGCGTGGTCACGGTCGATGTCGATCGCAGCGACACGATCCTGATCGAGGACGTCGTGGTCAACCCCGGGGCGAACATCAACACGAACATCGAGTTCAAGCCGCTGAACGCCTCCGGCTCGATGACCGCGGCGGCGCCGGACTTCGCCATGACGAGCACCGAGATCATGGCCGTGATGCGGACGATGCGCGGGATGGGCTGGGACATCGGCTGCCTCTATAACCAGGAGACGGCGGAGCACCCGCAGCTCTTCTTCTCCCACCAGTTCAAGGTCGGCGATCCGTACGTGCTGGCGGCCGAGATCCGCCAGGGCCTCAACCAGACCGCGGCGCAGTAGCGGGCAGCTCAGCGCACCGCCACGAGCACTGCGAAGCGGTGGTGGCGAAACGGGCAGTCGACCTCCGCGAACCCGGCCTCGCGTAGCCATCCAAGCTGAGCCTCGACCGTCGCGCAGCGATCGACCTGCATGCGCTGCAGCGTCGCCGCCCATTCGGTGTCGCTCGTGCCGGCGCGCCGAGCCTCGGCCTCATGCCAGCGCTCGGCCAGAGTCGTGAGCCGCGGACCCGAGCCGAGCACCTGCTCGGCGTTCACAAAGACGCCGCCGGGGCGCAGCCCGGCGTATACGCGGGCGAACAGCGCCCGCTTGCCCGGATCATCGAGGTGGTGGATGGCGAGGGCCGACACCACGGCGTCCCAGGGGCCGGCCGGGAGCGGATCCGCGAGGTCGGCAGTCAGGTACGCGGGGCCCGCCCCCAGGCGCTCGCGCGCCTGCTCGAGCATCCGCGGGGCGCCGTCGAGCAGCGTCAGCTCGACGGCGTGGTGGGCGGCGAGCACCCGCTGGGCGAGCAGGCCGGTTCCGGCGCCGAGGTCGAGCACCCGGCGCAGCGGAGCCCCGGCCAGATCGAGCACCTGCACTGCGGTTCCGTAGAACGCCTCGAAGGGCGGGATGAGCCGGCGCCGGGCGGCGTCGTAGTCGCCCGCCTGGGCATCGAAGACGGCCGGTGCATCGCTCATGCCCGTGCCGCCCCCTCCCGCCGGGCCCCTCGCCGGAAGAGGCGCCGCTCGGCGCGCGGCGGGCGCAGCTGCAGCGGGGCCTTGCCGCTGCGGCGCAGGAGGATGAACGCCACAGTGCCCCACATAGCGGGGATCCACAGCGAGATCGCGTGGTAGACGACGGTGGCCGCGGCGGCTGTGCCCGCGCTGACGCCGTAGAGCACGAGCATCCCGACCATGCTGCCGTCGAGCACCCCGATCCCGCCCGGGACCGGGATGAGGTTCGACAGGTAGGCGATCTGGTAGGCGAGGACGATCGGGGCCAGCGGCGGCACCCGGCCGGCGGCGGCAAAGCAAGCCACGAGTGTGCCGATGTCGGCCCACAGGTAGCCGATCGCACCGATCAACCGCCAGTCCGGCCGACGCAGCAGCATCCAGGTGTCGCGAATGCTCTGCGCCGTCGTCTCGAGCGTCACCCGCACCTTGTGCGGCATCCGCTGTACCCACTGGCGCTCGATCAGCGCGGGCAGGAGCAGGAAGGCGATGAACACCAGGGCGCCGATGAGGCCGGGAAGCAGGCTGAGCAGCGCGTTGCTCGGCCCCGGGACGATGCCTGTGAACAGCACGAGCCCCGACACCGCGAGCGTGATGACGTTGATCGCGCTCGTGAGCAGGAACAGGACGGCCGAGCGCTCGGCCACGCGTCCGACCGGGGCCCCGCGCTCGACCAGCAGCCAGCCGCCGACCGCCACGCTGCCCGCTCCACCGAGCGATACGGCAGCGTTGAAGGCAAGTTCGGACAGGGCGACGCGGGCCCCGAAGCGGATCGGTGCCCGGTCGAACACCTGCAGGAACGCGAGCACATAGCCGAGGCAGGAGAGGATCTCGAGCGCCACGCCGATGGCGATCCAACCACCGCTCATGTCGGCCACGGTGTCGCCGACCTTGTGCAACCCGGGCACGGCAAGCCCGAGGCCGGCGACCATGGCGATGAGCAGGACGAGCGCGATCAGGCCGTGGCGCAGACGGCGGCTCGGGTCATTCCCGGGCGCACCGGCCGATTCGATCTCGCGCTCGCGGGCGCTCTCCTGCGCGCGCGGGGCGGCCGGCTCAGGTGGCGACATGCTCCGGCTCTCGGCCGGGAGGCGCCGCGGGCGAGACCGCGGGCATCGGCTCGGCCTGGCGGTCGTGCCCGCCGCGCATGAGCGAGGCCCCGGCGGCCACCACGCAGGCGGCGATCGCGAACAGGAACGCCGCATGCAGCCCGGAGCGGAACGGGGCGGAGATGAGGTGGGGGAAGAACGCGCGACCGGTCAGGACAGCGCGGCTGTGCGCGGACACGGCGGCCAGCGCGTGGGCACCGAGCAGGTGCTGGATCGGGTTGTAGCCCAGGAAGGCCGCGAACAGCACGGAGATCGGGGGCAGCGACGCGGCGTGGGTCGCGGTCGAGGCCGCGATGCCGTGGGCTTGCAGACCGCTGGCCAGCGTGTGGGACAAGGTCGAGGACAGTCCGGCCACCATCAGCGTGAAGAACACCCCGACCGAGATGACCTGGGCCGAGTTCTGGAAGGTCTGGTTCATGCCGCCGCCGGCGCCGCGGTCAGTCGCGGGCAGGCTGTTCATGACCGCCGCTCGGTTGGGCGAGGCGAACATCCCGAACGAGATCCCGGTCAGCGCGAGCACGAGCGCGAACACCGCGTAGGAGAAGTCGACCGGCAGCAGGATGAGCAGCAGGAAGCTCACGGCCGTTCCGATCATGCCGCCACTGGCGAATCCGCGCGCCCCGAAGCGATCGGACAGGTACCCGGAGAGCGGGCCGCTGATCAGCATGCCGACGGTCAGCGGCAGCATGTAGATGCCCGCCCACAGCGGCGTGTCGTTGAATGCGTAGCCGTGCTCGGGCAGCCAGATGCCCTGCAGCCAGATGATGAGGATGAACATCAGCCCGCCGCGGGCGACGGCCGACAGGAAGGTCGACAGGGTCCCGAAAGTGAACGCGCGGATCCGGAACAGGGGCAGGCGGAACATCGGGTCGGCCACGCGGGCCTCGATCACCCCGAACGCGATGAGCGACAGGGCGCCGGCACCGAGCAGTCCGAGGGTGCGCGGGCTCCCCCAGCCGGTCGAGGCGCCGCCGGAGGGCCGGATCCCGTACGTGATGGCGACCATGCCCAGGATGAGCCCGAGGGCGAAGGTGACGTTGCCCCACCAATCGACGCGAGCGCGCTTGTGGATGCCGACCTCCTCGAGCTTCAGGTAGGCCCAAACGGTGCCGAACAGCCCCACCGGGACCGAGATGAGGAACACCAGCCGCCAGCTCACCGGGGCGAGCAGGCCGCCGAGCACGAGGCCGATGAACATCCCGCTCACGCCGACGATGTTGTTGATGCCGAGCGCCATCCCGCGCTGGTTCTGGGGGAAGGCGTCGGTGATGATCGCGGCCGCGTTGGCCATCAGGCAGGCGCCGCCGATCCCCTGGACGATCCGCAGCACGATCAGGTAGTCCGCGCCGGCCTTGCCGGTCAGCCAGTCGACGGCCAGGAGCAGCGAGGCCACGGTGTAGATGACGAACCCGAGGTTGTAGATGCGCACACGCCCGAACATGTCGCCGAGCCGGCCCAGGCTGACGATCAGGACGCTGCCCACGATCATGTAGCCGAGGATCATCCACAGCAGGTAGAAGCTGTTGGCGGGAACGAGGGGGTCGAGCTTGATGCCGCGGAAGATGTTGGGCATCGCGATCAGCGTGATCGACACGTCCAGCGTGGCCAGCAGGACGGCCAGGGTCGTGTTCGACAGCGCGATCCACTTGTAGGCGTCGTCACTGCTGCGGCGGGTCATGCTCTCCTTAGATTAGACAGGTAGCCTGTCTATCCCACCGCTGATGCCGACTCAAACCGACCCCGCTCTCATCGCCACCGAGCTGCGCGTCGTGCTCGGGCGGCTCGTCCGCCGCCTGCGGGCCGAGAATCAGGTCGGGGTGGCCCAGGTCGTGGTGCTCGGCCGCCTGGACCGTGAGGGACCCGCGTGCGTGAGCGATCTGGCCGCCGCCGAGCACGTGCGACCGCAGTCGATGGCCCAGACCGTGCGCGAGCTCGAAGCCGAGCGCCTCGTGCGCCGCCGGCCCGACCCGGCCGACGGACGCCGCTCGCTCGTCGAGCTGACCGGGGCCGGTGCGGCGCTCGTGATCGCTGAGCGCGACCGCAAGGAGGGGTGGCTGGCCGGCGCGATCGGGGAGGATCTGTCGGTGCGCGAGCAGGAGGTCCTCGCCGAGGCGATCGGGCTGCTCAAGCGCTTGGCCGGGGACTGATTCTGGGGTTCCGGGCCGCCGCGAGCGGGTAGCCTGGCGACGGTGGCTGTTGTCGACAAGCTCGCACGCTACCGGGAGCTCCGCCCGCTGGGGACCGGCGGGATGGCCAAGGTGGTCCTGGCGCAGGACACGGTGCTCGGGCGCCCGGTGGCCCTCAAGCGCGTTTACGCGTCTACTGACCCGCAGGCCCGCGCGCGCCTGCGCCGCGAGGCGCTGGTCGGCGCCTCGCTGAACCATCCCAACCTGGTCGCCGTCTACGACGTCATCGATGGCGAGGCGGGCGAGATGGTGGTCGTCATGGAGTACGTCGCCGGCGAGACGCTCCAGGAGCGGCTGCGGCGCGAGGGCCGGCTGCCCGTCCGCGAGACGCTGCGCATCATCTCGGGGGTCGCATCCGGCCTCGACGCCATCCACTCCCGCGGCGTCGTGCACCGCGACGTGAAGCCGGCCAACGTGCTGCTCGGCAGTGACGGAGCCGTCAAGCTCGCTGACCTCGGCGTCGCCGCCGCACCTGACCGCACGAGCATCACCACCGCGGGGACGGTGGTGGGCTCCTTCGCCTACATGGCGCCCGAGCAGCTCGAGGACGGCCCCACCTCGCCGCGGATCGACGTCTATGCCTTGGCCGCTGTGGCCTACGAGTTGCTGAGCGGTCGGCGCGCCCACCCCGAGGCGACACCGGTGGCTGTCGCCCACTCGATCGCCACCCAGCCCCCACCCGACCTGCGCACCGTCTGGCCGGAGGCTCCGGCGCCCGTCGCCGCCCTGCTCGCGCGGGCGATGGCTCGCGATCCCGCCCAGCGCCCCGACTCGGCCGGCGAGCTGGCCGGCCGCCTGCGCGGCGCGCTCGTCCCGGCCCTGACCCCCAGTGAGCCGGTGCGGCCCCGGCCCGCGCCCGCGGTCGCGCTCGCCGCGGCCGGCGCCCCGCGCCGGGCACCGGCCCGGGCAGCGGCCCGGGCGCCTCGGCGCCCCGTCCCGCCACCCGAGCGGAGCCTTGGATCTCGCTGGCTGTTCGCGGGCATTCCGGTGGCGCTCGTGGCGATCGCCGTGCTCGCCGTGATCCTGATCAACTCGGGCACCGGCAAGCCGGCCTCCACCGCGCGCATCCGGGCCGCGGTCACACACCGGGCCGGCGCCCGCCCAGCGCCGACGAAGCCCAAGGCGTCGAGCGCACGCACGCCGGGGGCGGGAGCGGCGGCGCCCTCCGCCGGCCGCACCCCGGCCGCGACGGCCCAGACGACATCCACCACGTCCTCGACGACCACGCCGGCCACGTCCACGCCCCCCGCGACCACGACACCGGCGAACACGACGCCGCCGAGCACCGGGGCCCCCGCGCCTGAGGGCGCCGTCCTCGCCTTCTACGAGAACGCCGCCTCCCACCAGTACCCGGCGGCGTGGGCGCTCGCCGACCCCACCTTCCGCAACCAGCTCGGCGGCTATCCGCGCTTCATCGACGGGCAGTCGGGCGACCGCAGGATCGCGTTCAACTCCATCCAGGTCACCAACCAGACGCCGAGCGGCGCCACGGTGGCCATCACGACGACCTCGATGCGCGACAACGGCACCTCGCACTGCGGCGGCACGGTGGCGCTCGTGCGCGCCGGAGCCGGTGGCGGGTGGCTGCTCGACCACATCGACATCAACTGCTCGCCGGCCTGATCATCATCGGGTGGCCGCGCTAGCGTGAGGCGATGCTCCAGCCTCTGACCCGCGCCGGGCGTCGGGCCACGGCGCTCGCCCTCCCGCTGTGCCTGCTCGTCCTGAGCGCCTGCGGGAGCAGCCGCTCGAGCACGACGGCTCCGGCCGCCGCGACGGTGGGCCCGGCAGCGCAGACCTCGAGCACCGCCGCGGCCCCGGCGACATCGACGAGCGCGACGACGACCACGACGGCGAGCACAAGCACAAGCACAAGCACGACCGCGACGACGACCACGAGCACGACGGCGCAGAGCAGCACCTGCCAGCCGGATCAACTGCGTGCGAGCGCCGGCGCGGGCGGCGCCGCCATGCAGCAGTACGGACAGCGGATCGTGCTCACCAACACCTCGTCGGCGGCCTGCACGCTGGACGGGTATCCGGGGGTGGCGCTCGTCGACTCGGCCGGCCACGCGCTCGAGACCACCGTCCACCACGGCCCCGGCTACACCTTCTCCGATCCGGGGCCCTCGCTCGTGCACCTCGATCCCGGCGCCAGCGCGTCGTTCAGCATCGGCGGGGCCGACGTGAGCCAGCCCCAGGGCACGCCGTGCCCGAGTGCGGAGGCGGTCAACGTCATCCCGCCCAACGACTACACGGCGATCACGGTCGGCGTGCGCGCGGCCGCCTGCCCGGACGGGACGCTCGACGTCAGTGCCGTCGCGGCGGGAACGGGCGGCTGAGCGTCCCTCAGGCCCCGGCCCACGGGACCGTGGCCTGCAGCACCGCCTCCTCGAGCGCTGCGCTGCGCAGCCCGGTGATCTGCTGATACTCGGGATCGGCGACCATCGCCGCGAACGCCGCTCGGCTCGGATAGCGCACGAGCAGCACCGCATCCCACTCGTGGGCGTCGGGGGCGACGAGTGAGGTCGCGCAGTCGCCGGCATAGATGACGCTCGCCCCCACCCGGGCCAGGAACGCGCCCACCCGAGCCGCGTACTCGCGGTAACTGGGCTCACCGCCGTCGGCGTAGCGCAAGAGGTTGAGCATGACAACCGGGCCGCCGGGATCCTCCTCGAGCAGCCGCTTGAGGTCCTGGCCGGTGGGGTCAACGGGCATCGCGGCCATTGTGCCGCAGCCCGGGGCGGCGGCGGCAAACCTCCCGTTCACCGGATATTTACACCCCGCTCGTCTTTGTTGACGGCACGTTCACAGCCGCAGCCGTACCGTTCCCAGCAGAGTCACTGGGAGCTCCGCGCGCCGGAGCACACCCGAAAGCCGTTTCCGGTCGGCGTGCGTCCGCCCCGGGAACCTAAGAGGAGGTACTACGTGCACTTGCTGAGAAGCAAGGCGACAACAGCCGCTCTGGCCCTTCTGGCCAGTGTGGCCGTGGCCGCGTGCGGCAGTTCGAAGAGCTCGAGCTCGGGGTCGAGCGCTTCGTCGAGCTCGACACCCGCGGCGAGCTCCAGCTCGAGCGGCGGCTCGACGCCGGCGATTTCCGCCAGTTCGTTCACCAACGACTTCACGGCCATGGCGGGGCTGAAGTCGCTGGCCGCCGCGGGGAAGGGCAAGATCGCCGCGATCCTTCCCGACACCACGAGCTCGACCCGCTACGTCGAGTTCGACGAGCCTGACTTGAAGAAGGCGATGTCGGCCGCCGGCCTGCCGAGCTCCGACATCATCGTCCAGGATGCCCTGGGCAGCGACTCGACGTTCCTGACCGACGCCCAGAGCGACATCACGAACGGCGCCACCGTCCTGCTCATCGACCCCAAGGATCCCGGCACCGGGGTCCAGGTGACGAACTACGCGAAGTCGCACGGCGTCGCCGTGATCGACTACGACCGCCTGAGCACCGGTGGTCCGGTCGAGAACTACGTCTCGTTCAACAACGTCACCGTGGGCAAGCTGATCGGGCAGGGCTTCCAGGCCTGCGTGCAGGCGTGGAAGGTGAGCAAGCCGAACGTCGTCGTCATGCGCGGCGATCCGACGGACAACAACGCCTCGCTGTTCTACCAGGGGTACTACACCGACGTGCTCGCTCCGCTGTTCAAGGCCGGCACGTACACCCTGGCGGCCAACACCGCCGGCACGTGGGATCCGCCCACGGCGCTGACCGAGTTCGAGCAGGCCTTCACGGCCCACAAGGGCATCAACGCCGCGGTCATCCCGAACGACGAGAACGGCGCGCCGATCATCACGTACCTGAAGAGCCACGGCATCAAGCCGAACACGTTCCCGACCACGGGACAGGACGCCACCCTCACCGGCCTGCAGAACATCCTGTCGGGCTACCAGTGCGGGACCGTCTACAAGCCCGTGTACGCGGAGGCCGAGGCGGCCGTCGCGCTCGCCATGTACCTGCGGGCGGGTAAGCCGGCTCCGACGAGCCTGCTGAACGGCACGACGACCGACCCGACCGACAACAAGTCGGTGCCGTCGGTGCTCCTGTCGCCGACGTGGGTCACCCCGTCGAACATGAAGGACACCATCGTCAAGGACAACTTCGTCCCGACGAGCCAGCTGTGCAGCGGAGCGACCGCATCCGCCTGCACCAAGTACGGCGTTTCCTGACCACCCCCCGGCTCCCCCGGTCCGGCCCGCGCCCCCTCGGGCCGGGCCGGGGGAAGCCCTCTGACCTGCCGTTCGGCCTGCCGGGGTGCGACACTTCCGACGGACCACGGCCCGGTATGCGATTCCATGAGCACGACTGAGAGCCGGAGCGCCGGCAGCGTTCCTCCCACCAGCGGCGACAGCCTGCTGTCGCTGCGCAGCCTGAGCAAGAGCTTCGGGCCCGTGCAGGCCCTGCGCGAGGTCGACCTCGATGTCCCGCCGGGCCAGGTCACCGCCCTGATCGGCGACAACGGGGCCGGCAAGTCCTCCCTGATCAAGACGATCTCGGGGCTGTGGTCACCCGATCACGGCGAGATCATGTGGGAGGGGCGGCCGGTGGCACTCCACGGCCCCCGCGACGCCGAGGCGCTTGGCATCACCACGATCTACCAGGACCTCGCCCTGTGCGACAACCTGGACATCGTCCAGAACATGTTCCTCGGCCACGAGCCCCTGCGCCACCGGATGCTCGACGAGGTGACGATGGAGCAGGCGGCGCGCCAGACGCTGAGCGACCTGTCGGTCACCACGGTGCGCTCGATCCGCCAGCCGGTCGGCTCGCTGTCCGGCGGCCAGCGCCAGTCGGTCGCCGTGGCCAAGGCCGTCATGTCCCAGGCCAAGCTCGTCATCATGGACGAGCCCACGGCCGCCCTGGGCGTCGCGCAGACGCGCATGGTGCTCGACCTGATCAAGACGCTGGCCGGCCGCGGAGTGGCGGTCATCGTCGTCTCGCACAACCTGAATGACGTCTTCGAGGTCGCCGATCGAGTCGCCGTGCTGTACCTCGGCCGCCTGGCCGTTGCCGGCCCTGTGTCGGACTTCGACCGCCAGAGCGCGGTCGAGTACATGACCACCGGCACCGCCGCAGGCGCGGCCTAAACGGCCGGTCCAAGGAGGAACGTTGTCCGATCCACTCACCACCGCCACCCCGGGGCGCCCCGAGGACAGCTCCGCCGACGACGCGTCCGGCGTCGCCGTCAGCGAGGAGACGCTCGTCGAGGCCGCGCCGCAGATCTTCGCCACCTCGCTGCGCGAGTACCTGGCCGCCTGGGGCCGGCGCATCCGCAACGGCGAGAGCGGCGCGCTGCCGGTGCTCGCCGGCCTGGTCATCATCGTCATCTTCTTCCAGGCTGAGCGCTCGACGTTCCTGACCTCAGAGAACCTGGTCAACCTGCTCGTGCAGGCGTCGATCTTCGTCATGTTCGGCGCCGCGGAGATCTTCGTCCTGCTGCTGTCGGAGATCGACCTGTCGATCGGCTTCAACGCGGGCGTGGGCGCGTTCGTGATCGCCGAGATGATCGCCCGGCCGGTGAACATGCCGTGGTGGCTGGCGATCCTGTGCGGGCTGGCCGCCACGGGCACCCTCGGCCTCGTCCAGGGCACGCTCATCACCCGCCTCGGTCTGCCGTCGTTCGTGGTCACGCTCGGCGGCTACCTGGGCTTCCAGGGCCTGATGATCGAGATCGCGGGCGCCGACAAGACGGCGGTCGGCGGGGTGATCAACATCGACTCCGGCTCCCCGATCTACAAGATGGTCAACAACAGCATGGGCGTCACGCTCGGCTGGATCCTGCTCGTGGTCGCGGTCGGTGGCTACGGCGCCTACTCCCTGAACAGATCCCGGTCACGCCGGGCGCAGGGGCTGACCACGCCCCCGCTCGGGGTGACGCTCCTCAGCGTCGCGCTCGTGGCCCTCGGCGGGATCGTGTTGCTGCTCATCTGCAGTGCCAACCGCGGCCTCGCTCTGACCAGGGTCACGGGCGTGCCGTGGGTGATCCCCGTGGTGCTCATCGTGCTGCTCCTCTACACCTGGCTGCTCTCCCGCACCCGGCTCGGCCGCTACATCTACGCGATCGGGGCCAATCCCGAGGCGGCCCGGAGAGCCGGGATCAACGTCAACCGGATCAAGACGATCGGCTTCGTCCTGGCCGGCGTCACCGGCGGTATCGCCGGCCTGATCTACGAGTCCACCCAGGGCTCGATGTCGATCGACATCAACGGCGGCCAGTACGTGCTCTACGCGGTGGCCGCCGCCGTGGTCGGAGGCACCAGCCTGTTCGGCGGGCGGGGCAAGGTCATCCATGCCCTGCTCGGCGGCATCGTCATCGCCGCCGTATTCAACGGTCTCGGCCTCATGGGTGTGAGCGCCGCGGTGCAGGAGATCGCCACCGCGATCGTGCTCATCGCCGCCGTCATGCTCGACTCGCTGGTCCGCCGGCGAGCCATCATCCGTTAGCCGCCGTCTGGGGCGATCGCGTCAGGTGCGCGGTCGCCCCCCGGGCGGACGTCTCACTCGGCGACGAAGCGGTACCCGGCGCGTGGCTGGGTGTGGATGAGCGAGTGGCCGTTCTCGGCCTCGAGCTTGGCGCGCAGACGGCGGATGTAGACGCGGATGTACTCCGTCTCGGTCTGGTAGCCGTGGCCCCACACCCGGCGCAGCAGGTAGGCGTGGCTGAGCAGCTTGCCGCGGTTGGTGACCAGTTCGCGCAGCAACGCGAACTCGGTCGGGGTCAGGTGAACCGGTTGTCCGGCGCGGGTGACCTGCTGGCGGCCGAGGTCGATGACGAGCTCGCCCACGGTGATGACCGGCGGCGAGGGCTCCGAGCTCGCCGCCGCCCGGGTGCGGCGCAGCGTGGCGGTGATCCGAGCCAGCAGCTCCTCGACGCTGAACGGCTTTGTCATGTAGTCGTCGGCGCCCATGTTCAGCGCCGTGACCTTGTCGCGCTCGCCGCCGCGGGCGGACACCACGATCACGGCTACCGAGGAGCGCTCGCGGATCTGGCGGCACAGCTCGAAGCCGTCGATCTCGGGCAGCATGAGGTCGAGCAAGACGATCTCCGGCTCCTCGGTCTCGAGCAGCTGCAGCGCCCGGGCGCCGTCGGAGGAGACAACCGTGTCGAAGCCGCGCACGGCCAGGTTGGAGCGGATCAGGTCGACGATGTTCGGGTCGTCCTCGACCACAAGCGCGGTCGTGCGGCGGGCGTCAGGCATGGGCCTCCGGTGCAGTGGCGGTGAGGGCGCCCTCCGGTGGCAGCGCCAGCGGGGCGGCGGTCTGCTCGATGGGCAGGCAGACCCGGAAGCACGTGCCGGTGGCTACCGGCGCCAGCTCGATCTGTCCGCCGTGGGCCTCGACGATCCCCCGGGCGATGCTGAGACCAAGGCCGGCTCCGGCGGTCGGCGAGCGCCGCCGGCGCGAGGTCTCAAACGGCGCCCGGAAGACATCCTCCGGCATGCCGTCACCGTCATCGCTGACCAGGATCTCCACCTCGGAGGATCCAGCGCAGCGGGCCTCGATGGCGACCCGGGTGCCGGGCGGATTGTGGCGCAGGGCGTTCGAGAGCAGATTGACGAACAGCTGCTCGAGGCGGTCGTGGTCAGCCCAGATGACCGGCAGATCGGCGGCGCTGCTCAGCGTGATCGCAGTCACCGCCTCGGCGGGCAGGCAGGCCGCGGCGGCTTCGACGACGAGCGGCAGCTCACACCAGTCCCGCTGCAGGCGCATGACCCCCGACTCGATGGCCGAGAAGTCGAGCAGATCGTCGACCAGGCGCCCGAGGCGCCCGGACTCGGCGGCGATGCGCTCGAGGAAGCGCTGCTGAGAGTCGCGGTCCCAGGTCACGTCCGGCGCCATGAGGCTGGTGGCGTAGCCGCGAATGGCGGTCAGCGGCGTGCGCAGCTCGTGGCTGAGCCGGGACAGGAAGCCGCGCTGGAGCTCGCGCGAGCGGCGCAGGGCGGCGGCCTCCTGGTGGGCCAGCCAGGCCTCCTCGCGTTCGAGGGCGAGGCGCAGCGAGTGCGCTGCGTCCTCGATCAACGCGGTCTCCTCACGGGTGGCCCGAGCCTGCGGCCAGCCGGCCAGGAGCACGGTGGGGCCGGCGGGCGCGGTGAAGCAGACGGCGAGCACACGGATCCCTGGGCCCGCTGGAAGGGTCTGGGCCGAGCCGTCGCCGGGGCCGCCGGCCAGCGCCTGCTGAGCGGCCGCGTGCAGGGCGGGCGAGATGCCCTCGAGCCCCGTGCCCAGCGGACCGGCGTAGCCGCGCCAGCGCAGGCCCTGCTCGCCGGCGTCGGTGACCAGCGCCACCTCACCGGCCTGAAGGCCCCGGCGCAGCGACTGCAGCGCGATCACGAGCCCCTCGGTCACCGGGACCGGTCCGGCCAGGGTCTCGAGCATCTCCCGGATCGTCTCCAGCACCCGGTTGCGGGCGGTCACCTGGTCGAGCAGACGGTCGCGCTCGATCGCGCTGGCCGCGTAGCCGGCGTAGAGCGAGATGAGGTCGAGCTCGTCACGCTGGGGCCGGTCGGCCGTGGGCAGGAACACCGTGATCACGCCGGCCGCCCCGGTCGGGCCCATGACCGGCAGTGACCACGAGCTGGCCACACCGGCCACGGGACGCAGATCGCCGTGCGCGCGCCAGGCCGCCGGACTGCGCAGATCCTCCTCGACCACGCGCTCGGCCCCGGCGGCCGCCCGGCCGACCGGGCCGCCGGCGCTCCCGAGGGGCACGCGGGCCCAGGGCGCGAGCTGACCGGGCCCGAACCCGAGCGATGCGGCCAGTAACAGCTCGCCCTCACCGGCCACATGGATGGCCAGCCGCTCGGCCCCGAGGGCCGCGCCCAGCGTGGACAGGATGAGGGACAGGCTCGAGGACGGATCAGCGGAGACGAGGCGATCGGCCAGGCCGTGCAGGCGGGTGAGCTGGCGGCGGGCCGTGGCGTCGACCTGCTGACCGGAGAGCAGCGCGACGACGTCGTCCGGGTGCGTGCTGCGCGGATCGAGGTCGCCGACCACCCGGCCCTGGCGCAGGACGACGATCCGGTCGGCGAGTCGGAACATCTGGTCGAGGTCGTGACAGGCAAGTAGGACGGTGGTGCCCTCGGCCCGCAGCTTGAGGATGAGCCGTTCGACCTGGCGGGCCTCGCGCACGCCGAGGGCGGCCGTCGGCTCGTCGAGCACGAGCAGCTTCGGCTGCTGGCTCATGGCCCGGGCGACCGCGACGAGCTGGCGCTGACCGCCGGACAGGGTGCTGACCGGACGGGCCGTGTCACGGATCGGGATGTCGAGCCGCTCCAGCAGCTTGGCCGCGGCGGCGTGCAGCCGCGATTCGGACAGCATGAGGCGTGGCGTCTCGCGGCCGAGCAGCACGTTGCCGGCCACGTCGAGGTTGTCGCACAGGGCGAGGTCCTGCCAGACGACGGCGATCCCCCGCCGCGCCGCCGCGCCGGGATCGGCCGGCACCGCCCGCCCGGCCAGCGCGACCTGGCCGCTGCTCGGCGGAATGTCGCCGGCGATGCAGCGCACGAGCGTCGTCTTGCCGGCCCCGTTCTCCCCCGCCAGGGCGACGAGCTCGCCGGCTCGAATGGTCAGCTCGACCCCGTCGAGCGCGCGCACCGGACCGAAGCTCACGCGCACGTTGCGCACGGTCAAGAGCGCGGGCGGCGGGTCAGGATGGGCGAGGGCGCGAAGGACGGACATCATCGGCGATGATCGCGGGTCCCGCGAGCTTGTCAAACATCCGTCGAGCGCCGGGCACCTCCGATGTCATCAGGCAGGCGCGGGCGGGTAGGGTCGGGCGCGGTAGGCACGCCATGGATGAGGCGACTCACGCGCCCGGACAGCCGGGGGGAAGCGGCCGCGACCCTCTGGACGAACTCCGCCTTCGCCCTCAGGCTCTCCTGGAGGCGATCCCGGACGCCGTCGTGGCCGCTGGCCCGGACGGCCGGATCGTGTTCGTCAACGGGCTCGCCGAGGAGCTGTTCGCCTACCGGCGCGAGCAGCTGCTCGGGCAGCCGGTGCAGATGCTGTGGGCACCCCGCGTGCGCGCGGCCTACACGCGCAACATGGAGACCCTGTTCACCACCGAGCACGACTTCCGCTTCACCACCGTGGCCCGGGGAGTGCGCGCCAACGGCACCGAGTTCGTGGGCGAGATGAGCTGGGGACTCGTCCACACGGCCGGAGGCCCGCTGCTGCTGGCGGTCGGCCGCGACATCACGGCCCGGCGGACCACCGAGTCGCGCCTGCGGGCGGTGGCCGGGCTGGCCGCACGGGCGCTGGCCGGGGGCGAGCCGGCGACCTTGGCGGCGGAGATCGTCGAGCTCCTGCGCCAGCAGCTGCCGCTCACGCACGCCGAAGTGCGCCTGCGCGACGGGACGGTGCTGGCCTTGTGGGGCGAGCCGCTGGCCGACCAGCGATCGGTGTCTCTCGGCACCGGCCACCAGCTGTGCGTCAGCCCGACCCGGACGCTCGACGACGAGGAGGTGAGCGTCATCCACGCCGTGGCGAACATCCTGGCCACCGGGCTCGAGCGTTCACTCGACGAGCAGCGGATCCGCCACCAGGCCGTCCACGACCCGCTGACCGGGCTGGCGAACCGCACCCTGCTGAGCGACCGGCTCGAGCACGCCGTCGCCCGCTCCCAGCGCGAGGGCAGGCCGGCCGGCGTGCTGTTCATCGACCTCGACGGCTTCAAGCAGATCAACGACCAGCACGGGCACCCGACCGGGGACGCCGTGCTCATCCAGGTGGCCGAGCGCCTGCAGGCAACCGTGCGCCCGGCCGACACGGTGGCGCGGGTGGGAGGGGACGAGTTCGTCGTCGTGTGCGAGTCGGTCGACGAGGCGACCGCGCTGACCCTCGGCGAGCGGCTGGCCAAGGCACTCAGCGACCCCGTGCGGGCCGCCGGCGTCGAGCATCCGCTGTCGGCGAGCGTCGGCGTGGCGCTCGGCTCCGAGGCCCCCGAGCGGCTGCTCGCCTGCGCCGACATCGCCGTCTACCGGGCCAAGGCGCGGGGACGCGGGCGGGTGGAGCTCTTCCGGGGGTGAGAGCGTCGAGACGGCGTAAAGGAATCTCGCCGCGATGCCGAACATAGAGAGTGGAGAGTGGTGCGGACGCCCAGGCTGGAAGGGCCGCTCCGCGGGGTGAGTGTCGGCGCCTCACCGTCCGCCCCACATCCGATTCTCCCGGCGCGTCGCTACCGTAGACGCGGTGCGTGCCGACACCGCCGTCGCCCTCGGCCTGGCGGCCGCGTCGACGACGCTGACCAACCTCGCCTACCTGCGCGAGCACGACGCCGCCGCCTCGTTGCCCTGCCTGTCGATGCGCCGGCCGCTGCACTCGCTGGCGCTGCTGCTCGGCAACCGCAGCTGGATGCTCGGCTTCGTCATGGAGACCAGCGGCTTCGGGCTCTACGCCGCCGCGCTCGCGCTCGCGCCGCTGGCCCTCGTGCAGAGCATCGGAGCGGGCGGGATCGGCGTGCTCGCGTTCATCTCGGCTCGGCTGGGCGGGCAGCGGCTCGGGACCCGGCGCATGATCGGAGTCGCGCTCGCCATCCTCGGGCTGGTCGCCCTGGCGGGATCGCTGGCCCGGGCCACGGGCAACGGCTCACACGGCTCGAGCACCGTCGCGCTGGCCTGGATCGGTGCCACCGTCCTGGCCGCCGTCGCCGTGCTGGCGATCGGGCGCGCAGCCGGGCGCCTGGCCATTGCCCAGGGGCTGGCCGGCGGGCTGCTCTTCTCGATCGGCGACCTGTCGACCAAGCTGGCCACCCAGGGCGGTGTCCGGATCGCCTTTGCGCTCATACTGATCGCCGGGTACTCGCTCGGCACCTCGCTGCTGCAGATGGGCTACCAGCGCGGCAGTGCGCTGACCGTGGCCGGGCTCTCCACGCTGTGCACGAACGCGCTGCCGATCGCCGCCGGGGCGATCGTCCTGCACGAGCCCGTGCCCCCCGGCGCGCTCGGCGCCCTCCGGATCTTCGCCTTCGCCGGCGTCGTGGCAGGGGCGATTCTGCTTGCGCACCCCGACCCCGAGCCCGAGCCGCACGTGAGCGGCTCAGTGCACCCGGTCACGCATCCTGGCTGACCTGCCGGCGCTCGCGCCGGGCGGCATCGACAAGACGGTCGGCCTCGCGCCGGCGGCGCTCCACGTAGGCGGTGAGCTCGCTCTCGGCGCTCGCCCGCGCCGCCGCCAGCTCGGCCTCCGCCACCGCCCGCTGCTCGGCCGCCTGACGCTCGGCCTGCTCGCGCAGCCCGCGCAGCTCCTCGAGGGCCTGCGCGCGCTGCTGGCGCACCTCCTCGAGCGCCTGCGCCCGCTGCTCGCGCACCTCGGCCGCGGTCTCGCTGCGCAGCGCAGCGAGCATCTGCTCAGCCGTCGAGCGCGCCGTGGCCAGCTCCTGGTCACGGCGCTGCGCCCCCTCGGCCATCAGCCGCGAGGCCTCTGCCGTCGCCTCGCTCACGAGCCGCTGCGCCTCCGTGCGCGCATCCCGCAGGACAGCGGCCGCCGCCGCCTCGATGCGGGCGCCGTCGAGGATGCGCGCGGCCTCGGCCTGCGCTTCGGCGAGCATCTGGGCCGCGTCCGAGCGCGCGGCCGCCCGCTCGGCCGACGCCTCGTCGGTCAGCGTCTGGGCTCGCGCGCTCGCCTCCTGGAGCCGGGCCCGCGCCGCCTCCTCGGCCTCATCCCGGCGACCCTGGGCCTCGCGCTCAGCCGTCCCGAGATCGGCCTCGGCGCGCAGCCGGGCGCCCTCGATCGTCGCCTCGGCCTCCATCTGGCGGCTCGCCACCAGCCGTGCGGCCTCCGCCTCGCGCTCGGCCGCCGCCTGCTCGCGGGCGCTCAGGTTCCGCTCGCGCTCGCGGGCCTCGCGGCCGGCGCGGCTCTGGCGAAACCACTCGCTGACGATGTGCAGATGGCGATCGACCTCCTCGGGGTCGTAGCCGCGGCGCACGAGCCGGAACGTCCTCTGCACGACATAGACAGAGCGTGCTTCGCCTTCACCGCTGGCGGCCATGACGGGTGCGTTCGGCAAGCGCCCGCGGAGTCCTCTCGCCCGGGCGCGAGCGCCCAGCAATCAGGCGGCCAGCGGCAGGCGATCGCCTTCGACGATGTCCGCCACGAGCTCGCCCAGCACCTGCTCGGCCCGGTCATTCTCGATCTGACAGGTGCCCGCCGCCTCGTGGCCGCCGCCGCCGCGCGCGAGCATCAGCGCGCCGATGTTCACCTGCGAGGAGCGATCGACGATCGAGCGACCGACCGCGAACACCGTGTTCTGCTGGCGCAGGCCCCAGAGCACATGGATCGAGACCTTGCACTGCGGATACAGCGCGTAGAGCGTGAAGCGGTTCGTCGGGTGGATGACCTCCTCGTCGCGCAGGTCGAGCACGACGACCGAGTCGTGCACGGTGGCGCAGCGCCGGATCTGCTCCTCGGCGGCCGCCGCATGGGCGCGGTAGAGCTCCACGCGCTCGACGATGTCGGGCGACTCGAGGATGTCCTCGATCGTCACGTCGAGGCAGCTGTAGATGAGCTGCATCATCAGCTGGTAGTTCGAGATCCGGAACTCGCGGAAGCGGCCCAGGCCGGTGCGCGGATCCATGAGGAAGCTGAGGAGGATCCAGCCCTGCGGGTCGAGGATGTCCTCCAGGGTCAGGTCGGCCGCGTCGGCGCGGTCGACGGCGTCCATCATGTCCTCGCCCATGCGCGGGAAGCGCTCCGCCCCGCCGAAGTAGTCATAGACCACCCGGGCGGCCGACATGGCGTCGGTGACCATGACCCGGTTGGCGTGCTCGGCCGTGACCCGGCGCGCCTCCGAGGCGTGGTGGTCGAAGGACAGCGCCACCTCGGGGCGGTAGGGAAGATTCGTGGTGATGTCCCCGTCGGTCAGCTCGACCTTGCCGTCCTGGACGTCCTTGGGATGAACGAACAGCACGTCGTCGATGATGCCCACCTCCAGCAACAGCGCGGCGCAGACCAGGCCGTCGAAGTCGCTGCGGGTGACGAGGCGGTACGTGCGGTCGGGCGAGAGGGGAGGAAGAGTGGGCATACGCAGTGTCGTCGTCCAGATCGCCGGGCAGCTTGAGTCCCGCGTGCCGGCCCTGGACCGTCCCCCACCCCGCCCGTGGAGCTAGGTCTCGCGCTCGCCTCCGCGCTGCTGTTCGCCCTGGGCAGCGTCCTGCAGCAGCGGGCCGGCGCGGAGGGCCCGGGGGAGGGCGCGAGCTCGGGCCTGCTCCTGCGCATGGCCCGGCGGCCGGTGTGGCTGGCCGGGATCAGCGCGGACGCGCTCGGCTTCGTCGCCCAGGCGGCCGCCCTCGGGGTGGGGCGCCTCGCCGTCGTGCAGCCGCTGCTGGTCACGAGCGTCGTGTTCGCCCTCCCGCTCGGGGCCCGGCTGAGCCACCAGTCCGTGCGCCCGCGCGACTGGGCGGCGGTCGGTGCGGTGGTGGCGGGATTGGTCGTATTCCTCACGCTGGCCCGGCCGGCCGGCGGGCGTTCCGAGGCGCCCCTACACGGCTGGGTGATCGCCGGCATCGCCTGCCTGGCCGCGGCCGCACCGCTCGCCCTGCTCGGCCGCCGCAGCGTCTCGCCGGGGCGCCGGGCCGCGCTGCTGGCCGCCGGGGCGGGGATCCTGTTCGCGCTGTGCGCGGGCCTGACCAAGGCGACCGTCGACGATCTGCACCGTGGGATCGGGCACCTGGTGCTCAGCTGGCCGCCCTACGCCCTGGCCGCGGTCGGCTACGTGTCGATGACGCTCAACCAGATGGCGCTCGACACCGGCGCGCTCGCCGCCACCGTGGCCACGAGCACCGCCCTTGATCCGATCGTCAGCGTCGTGCTCGGGCTCACGCTGTTCCACGAGTCACTGCCGGCGAGCGCCGGCCGCTGGGCGCTCACCGTGCTCGCGCTGGCCGTCACCCTCGGCGGGATGGTCGTGCTGGCGCTCGACGAGTCGCCTGAGCCGGGGCGCTAACCGAGGGCCGCGCGCAGCGCGAGCACGCGTGCGGCCGACTGAGCCGCCCGGCTGCGGCTGAGCTGGCCCGAGCTGATCGCCGACTCGAGCGCTGCGAACACGGCGCTCCCGTCGGCGGGCTGATTGGAGCCGCTGATCGCCGTGCAGAGCAGGAGGTCGGCGCCGGCGCCGGCCGCGAGCACGCCGCGCTGGCCGAGCGAGCCGTAGGCGCCGAGCGCCCCGGCGCCCAGCGCGTCGGAGATCGTCACCCCATGAAAGCCGAGATGGCCGCGCAGCTCGCCCGCGATGACGCGCCGGGACAGGCCGGCGGGACGCGTGGAATCGAGGGCCGGGTACACGGCCCAGGAGACCATGACCAGCCGCACCCCGGCGGACAGAGCGCTCCGGTAGGGCAGCTCGTCGACGGTGCGCAGGGTGTGCAGGGACAGGTGCAGCGTCACGGGCACGAGGTCGGTGTTCTGGCTGCGGGCGGCGGCGCCCAGGCCGGGGAAGTGCTTGGCCGTGGCCGCCACGCCGTCCTTCTGCTGGGCGGTGATGAACGCCTGGCCGATCGGCGCCACGGCCGACGCCGAACTGCCGTAGGAGCGGCCGAACTCGTCGATGAAGTTGCCCGGGGTGCGAAACACGTCGAGCACCGGCGCCAGGTTGACGTTCACACCGGCCGCCCGCAGAGTGCGCGCGGCGCCCCGTCCGGCGCGGGCGGCGGCCGGGATCGGGGACGGGCTGCTGCCCGATCGCCTTCTCGGACAGGGTGGGCGAGCCGGGCAGGCGGCGGACCTGACCGCCCTCCTGATCGGTGAGGACGAGCAGCGGCTCGTGGAGCGGGCTGGCGGCCGCGGCCGCCTGCAGGCGAGCCACGACGCCGTGGACCTGAGCGATGCTCGACACGTTCTCGCCGAACAGCAGCACCCCGGCCACGTCGCCGGCACGGATGGCCTGGATCATCGCGGCGGGCGGGGTGAGGCCGGAGTAGGTGTCGATGATCCGTTCACCGGCCAGCTCCGGAACCGACAGCGTCGGCAGCGAGGCGGCGGCTCGATCGACCCGTCCCGGGGCGGAGACGGCCCCGGCCGCCGCGGCCAGCAGGGCGCCGAGCAGGAGGAAGACGCGTCCCATCCAGTGCGCATCATGGCAGGGCGCTCAACCTCATCGCCGCCCGGCCGACGACAGGGGGTGATGACCATGCGACTTCTCATCGCTCTCACCGGCCTCATGCTCGCCGCCTGCGGCCATGTCGTGCTCAACGACGTCCGCGGGGCCGCCACGGTGTGGACGCGCCTCGATGAGCGCTTCCCAGCCGGCTGGCAGACCTCCCCGGTGACCGGAGGTGTGAGCCTGCTCGGGCTGGGCGCCCTGTGGGCGCTCGTGGCCGCAGTGGGCTGATCTCGCTGCCAGGATTGGTGGCGATGCCCCGCATCGCCACGATCGGCGTCTACGACTGGGACGCCCCCAGCTACATCGCCGCGCTCGACGGCGCCGGGGTGACAAAGGTGTTCGACATCCGCCAGCGCCGCGGCGTGCGCGGGCCGGTGTACCCATGGGCGAACGCGCAGCGCCTGCAGCGGCTGCTCGCCGACGCCCACATCGGCTACGAGCATCACCCGGAGCTCGCCCCCGACACCGAGCTGCGCCACCTCCAGTACCGCGAGGACGAGCGCCAGGGCGTGGGCAAGCGCTCGCGCGAGCGCCTCTCCCCCGAGTACGCCCGGGTGTTCACGCAGGAGATCCTCGACCTCGTCCCGCTGGAGCCGTTCGTACGCCGGCTGCCCGTGCACGGGATCGGCGCGCTCATGTGCGTGGAGGCGACCGCGCAGGCCTGCCACCGCTCGCTCGTGGCCGGGCGGCTGGCCGAGCGGTTCGGCTACGAGGTCATCGACCTCGAGCCGGCTTAGACGGCCGCCACGGCCGCGGCGATCGGCGTCGGGCCGCTGACCAGGTCGAGTGCGTGCCCGGCCGTGTTCGGCGCGCCGAGCACCTCGGCCAGGGTGAGCGCCACGTCGGCGCGCGGGATCGAGCCCCGGGGAAGCTCGGGGGCGAGCGCGATGAGGCCGTGGGCGGGCTCGTCGGTCAGCCGCCCGGGACGCAGGATCGTGTAGTCGAGGCCGCTGGCCGCCAGCGCCTCGTCCGCCTCGGCCTTCGCCTGCAGGTAGGCGACGAACACCTCGTCGCCGCCCCGCGCCGCCCCGCCCCGGGCGCCCATGGCGCTGACCATGAGGTAGCGGCGCACGCCGGTCTGCCGGCAGGCGTCGATCACCCGCAGCGCGCCGTCGCGGTCCAGCGTCCATTTGCGCGCCGCCCCGCTGCCCGGGCCGGCTCCGGCCGCGAACACGACCGCGTCCGCGCCCGCGACGAGGTCGTTCAGCCGTGGATCGTCGTGCTCGAGGTCGCAGAGCTCGGACTGCATCCCGATCGCCTCGAGATCGGCCCGATGGTCGGGGTTGCGGATCAGCCCGGTGACCTGCGCGCCGCGCTCGACGAGCACGACGCCGAGCTGGCGGGCGATCTGGCCGTGGCCACCGGCGATGACGATGCGCATGGGGATGGACGGTACCGCGCCGGATTAGGCCCCCGAGCGGAGGGGAACAGGCGGAGCATGACCGAGCGTCCCCCCACCCAGGCCGGCCAGGCACCCGACGACGACGACGAGGCGGCCGAGCGGGCGGCGCAGAGCGAGGACCCGACCTCGCCGCTGCGCGGCTTCGACAGCATCGAGGAAGCCGAGGGCGAGGACGACGAGGAGGACTAGCGCGCCACGCGCGAGGGCGTGCGCGTGTGACAGAGCGCGGCCTCGAGAGCTCCGCTCAGCTGCGCCCGCTCGGCCCCGTCGGCAAACCAGGCGGTGAGCCGGCGCTGCAGCTCCTCGCCCACCCGCGCGTCGGTGAGCAGCACCGAGAGGCCGTGGCGGCCCTGCCGGGTGCGCGGCGCGTAGCGCGTGACCACCGAGTCGTAGGCCTCGCCGAGTCCCGCCTGCCAGGTCGCGTCCGGACACGCCGAGAGCTCCTCCACGAGCCGGCTGGCAAAGCGGGCGGCGGCGAGGCGGCGCAGGGTGACGGGCAGACGCTCGCGGGTCTCGGTCTCCCCGGCGGCGAGCGCGAGCAGGATGATCGGACCGGCCAGCGCCCGCTCCTCGGCCGACCAGGCGGGGGCGACGGAGCTCAGCCCGAGCTCGCGCCAGACCGCGCGCATGCGCTCGCTCACGGTGCGACCCGCCCGTCCGGCGGCCAGCTCGACCAGCCGGGCGACGCTCGGCAGCGCGCCCATGAGCTCCCGAGCGCGCGCCAGGTCGAGCGTCGCCGGCGGCGCCTCGTCGACGAGCGCCTGAATCGAGGCGCGCGCGTAGGCGAATGCCTCGTCGAACGCGAGCGAGCTCGCGGTGCGCTCGAAGCGCTCGGTGGCCTCGCGGGTCCGCTGCGCGTATTCGAGCGCCAGGCGCTGGGCGTCGTCGCTCACGATGCGATCTTCCTCGGCCCGATCGCGCCTCGGCTTGAGCCGCTGCGTCGGTGACCGACGGCCTTTGCGTGAGCGCCCATGCGTGCGATCATCCACGCTGGCGGCGCCGCTCGGGGCGTCGCTCCAACGAGGAGGGTTCCATGCTGAGGTTTCCTGTCTCGCGTCGGCTGGCCGCGCTCTCCGCCGGCGTCACGGTTGCGGCGCTCGCTGGGGTGGGCGCGAGCACCGCCCTCTCCGCACCCGCTCACGCGGCCGCATCCAAGTGCACGAGCGCCCACACGCAGATCTGGCTGGGCGACGGCCGCGGCGGGGGCACCGCGGGCACGACGTACTACCCGCTCGAGTTCACCAACGTCGGGCACAGCTCGTGCACGCTCGTCGGCTACCCCGGCGTGTCGGCCTTCGGGCTCGGCTTCAAGTCGATCGCCGGCGGCTCGCGCCACATCACGCTCGCCCACTCAACGGTCACGCTCGCTGCGGGCGCCACCGCCTACGCGCTGCTCGGGATCGAGGACTGGGGCGCCGTGTGCTCGAAGGCGGTCAACGCGCTCGGCCTCAAGGTGTTCGGCCCCAACCAGAAGGTGGCCAAGGGAATCGACTTCCCGATGAAGGTATGCGCGCACCACAGCCTGCTCAAGGTGGGGCCGGTGCGGAGCGGAGTCGGGATCCCCGGCTTCAGCGGACCCTGATCCCGCGTCCGCGAGGGCCTATCCTCGCGGACGATGAGCGAGCCGGTCGAGCGCGTGGCGGCCTTCCTGGCCTCCCTGGAGGTCGAGGTGCGCGAGCCCGCGCCCGGCCAGTGGGGGCTCTCGCTCGACGCCGCCGGCCATGTTCTCGACGTCGGACTGAGCGTGCGGGGGCCACTCCTGCGCGCTCAGGCGGCGGTGCTCCCGCCCGGGGTCATCGACCCCCACCAGCTCCTGTACTGGAACCGCCAGGCGCCGTTCGTCGCTTTCGCCGAGAACCTGGCCGGCGAGGTGTTCCTGGTCGGCGAGCTGCCTCTGCAGGCGCTCGACGGCGAGCTGCTCGACCGCTTCCTCGGGCTGCTGCTCGCCGCCGCCGTCCGGGCGCGCGAGTTCGCCATCGAGAACGCCTAACCCGCCGCGGCGGCGCGATCGAGCTGGTCGTCGCCATAGTAGAGGGCGTCGCCGAGCCGCAGTGTCGGCACGGCACGCACGCCGTCCGCCCACGCCGCCTCGGTGCTCGCTCGCAGCGCGTCCTTGACGGCCTGATCGGCGATCGCCGCCCGCACCTCCACCTCGGCCATCTCGGCCGCGCGGGCATCGGTGTGCGCCCAGGAGCCGGACCCGCGCAGCCCGAAGATCGCCCCGAGCAGGATCGGCTCGAGCGCCACCGGTTCCCCGAGCACATCCGCCACCCGGCTGACGGCCAGGTAGGCGTAGGGCGAGGCGAGGTCGAAGTAGAGCCTGGGGCGCTCGCCGCTCATCGCACCGGGGGCGGCTCGCCCTCGAGGCTGGCGCCCAGGCGGGGATCCCACTCGCACACCGCGCAGCCGTGGCGGGCCAGCGAGCGAGTGAAGGCAAGTCCGGCCGCGTGGGGATCCGCAGCGGTGCGCACGTCCTCCCAGTCGAGCACGAACTCGCCCAGGTCGGGCGCCCACCGCGCCGCCGGCGGCTCGAGGCGGGCGTCCGCGAAGCCGTCCGGGGCGGGGTGCGCGTAGCCGTAGAAGGCGGCCTTTCCGTAGCGGCCATCGCCCGGCCACCAGCCGACCGCGAGCTCCTGCGCGTCCATGGCGTTGCGCATGATGAAGTCGCTGGCCGGCGGATCGGCGCAGCGGCCCGAGAACAGGTTGACGGCGAGATCGAACGATCCCCACCAGGCGTTGACCGGAGTGGCGCGGCCGCGGAACGGTGCCCGGAAGGCCGCCAGCACGAGCGCCGCCTGGGTGGCGGCGGCGAAGTACGCCTCGACCTGCCCGGCGTCGTAGCTCGCGTGCTCCTCGTCGCGGTCGAGCGCCACCTCCCAGGCCACCTCCTGGGGGCGCAGGTCGACCGTCACCTCTCCGGCCAGCCTCCGCACCGCCTCGAGCACCTCGCCCGTGACCGTCGCCACGGAGCGATCCGGGGCCAGGGCGACGCGAATCCGCCCGCCGCCGGTGTGCTCGACGAGCGCCTCGTGCGTGCGCAGGTCGAGTGCCACCACGAACGCTCCGGAACCGTCGGGGGCCGGCAGCGGCAGCGTCTCCCAGCCGCGGGCGCTCAGCCGCAGCGCAGCGTGCTGCAGCTGCGGCTCCGGGGGCGCCAGTGCGACGGCGAGCTTGCCCAGCAGCTGGGTGTGGGCGTGGAGGGTGTCGCAGGTCGGCTCCCACCCCTCGTAATCGACCGCCGGCCACGCGTCCATGTGGCGACGCTACCACCTACTGTGCGCACGATGAGCATGGCCCTGTCGTGGAGCGGCGGCAAGGACTCGGCGCTGGCGCTGCACACGCTGCGCGCTGGACGCGCGCCGTATCCCGAGGCACTGATCACGACCGTGACGGCCGACTACGGACGCATCTCCATGCACGGGGTGCGGCGCGAGCTGCTCGTCGCTCAGGCCCGCGCCGTCGGGCTGCCGCTCGTCGAGGTCGAGATCCCGGCCGCGTGCTCGAACGACGTCTACGAGCAGCGCATGGGACAGGCGCTGGCGGAGGCGCCGCTGCGCACGGCGGATGCGGTCGCGTTCGGCGACCTGTTCCTGGCCGACATCCGCGCCTATCGCGAGGAGCGGCTGGCCCGCGTGGGCAAGCGCGCGCTGTTCCCGCTCTGGGGTCGCGACACCGCCGCCCTGGCTCGCCGGTTCATCGCCGACGGCTTCGAGGCCGTGCTCGTGTGCGTGGACCCCACCAAGCTCGACGGCGCCTTCGCGGGGCGCCGGTTCGACGCTGCGCTCCTCGATGAGCTGCCGCCCGAGGTGGATCCGTGCGGGGAGAACGGCGAATTTCACACGTTCGTGTTCGCCGGCCCGGTGTTCAGCGCCCCGATCGCCTGCCGGGTCGGCCCGGTCGTTGATCGGGATGGCTTCGTGTTCTGCGATTTACGGCCGGCGCCGGGGTAGTCTCTCGCGGACCGCTTCGCAACACGTTGGGAGACCCTGTGGGCTTGCTCGCCTTCCTCATCATCCTGTTCGTCGGCGGCATCATCGTCGGCGCTCTGGCCCGGCTGCTGCTGCCGGGGCCCGACCCCATGAGCCTCGGCATGACCGCGCTCGTCGGCATCTGCGGCACCCTGAGCGCCGGCCTGTTCTCCTGGTACGTTCTCCACCGCCACGGCGCCGGCCTGATCCTCTCGGTCGCCTTCTCGATGCTCCTCGTGTGGCTCTACCGCCGCTCGCGCGGAGGCTCCGTCGGGCGCACCCGCCGGCTCTGAGCCTCAGAACCAGGTCTGATTCCAGGGCGCGAGGGGCGTGGCGAACATGGCGCCGGCGCGGGTCAGCGCCCCCGGCGCCTCCTCGCGCAGCGCGCCCGCCGCGGCCAGCGCCCCCGGACGCACGCCGCCCAGGAAGATGGAGGCGAGCGCACGCTCGCTGAGCACGAGCTCGGCCGCCCGCGTGGTCGGCTCGCAGCTGACCTCGTCCCCGTCGGCCGCGAGCAGAAAGCGCCCGGAGGCGAAGCCGAGGCCGGACTCGTCGAGCACCTCGAGCACGAGCTCGCCGCCGGCGCCGTAACGGCGGGCGGCCAGGGCCGCCGGAACGTCGAGCATCCGCAGCCACAGGAAGTCGACCACCTCACCGCTCACCAGCGTGCGCCCATCGCGCAGCCGCCAGCGCACCGGCTCGTCGACCGGGCGCATTGGCAGCCGCACCTCCTCGACGACGTCGAGGCTGCCCAGGTAGGACCACAGGTTCTCGTAGGCGGCCGCGGTGGCGCTGGCCAGGAGCCACACGTCGACGTGCGGGAACGGAGGCAGGAGCGACCACAGACCGCCCGCCGTCCAGGCCAGCAGGCCATCGGGTCCGTCCTCGCCCTCGTGCAGGAACCAGTGGTGCGGGAGGTCGGGCATGGGCGGGCGCCCGCCGGCGCCGAGCGCATCCTCCCACCACCGCTCGGGCCGCTGCACCTGTCCGGCCCGCTGCGCGCGCGCGGCCTCGAATACGGCCGGCGCGGCGGCGGCGAACTCCTCGCGCTCGACCTCGCGCACGCGGCTCGGATCCCCGGCCGGGGTCGATCCCGGGCGGGCGCGGCGGAGCACGTAGTCGGCCGTGAACGCGGCCGGGCCGTAGCCGAAGCGGTCGTAGATCGGCCACTCGGCAGCGATCAGGATGCTCACGGCGTCACCGCGCTCGCGCGCGGCGCTCAGGGCGTCGCCGAGCATCGCCCGCATCAGCCCGCGCCGGCGGTGGCTGGCGGCGACGGTGACGTTCGTGATCGCCTCGGCGCTGATCTCGCGCGTGGCCGTGCCGATGCCCGGCACGGTCAGCCCTCGCGGCTCGGTGCGCAGCGTGGCCACCCAGCGGCCGGCCGCTCGCGCGCCCCAGGCGCGCTCGGGCACCCACCGGCGCCGCATCGGCTCGAGCCAGTGAGCGAGGCCCGGGCTGTCGGGATCGCGCAGGAACGACGTGGCCATCGACCGCTGCCAGGCCGGCAGCTCCTCGACGGGAACGGGATGGACGAGCTCGGCTGCGGGCATGGCGTTCGAGATGATCGCTGGTCGCCCGGCGGCGCTGCCACTAGGCTTGTTGGCCATGGCCAATCTCCAGCGACGCCCAGACCGCACGCCGCGCCGGGTGCGCGAGCAGCGCGCCTACCGCCTCGCCGTGGCCGGCGGCACCGCCACCGCCGTCGGCGTGGTCGGCATGGTGCTGGCGATCGTCGGCGTCGTCGGCGCCGGCCTGCCGGTCATCGCCCTGATCGTCGCCGCTTTGTGCGCGGTCGGCTTCTGGCGCACGGTCTCCTGAGCACGCGCCGCCGCCGGCGATGAGTTCTCGCGCCACTGGGAGTCTGAGGAAGTGAACCCACTACCCCAGGAGGACCGTCATGAGCAGCACCACCACCCGCGTCGACAAGATCACCACCGTGTGCATCGCCACGGCCGACCAGGACGCGATGATCGCCTTCTACACCGAGAAGCTCGGGCTCGAGAAGCGCGTCGACATCCCGTTCGGCGATAAGTACCGCTGGGTCGAGGTCGGGCCGTCGGGCGGCGAGACGACGATCGCTCTGGCTCCGCCGCCCCAGGGCAAGGGCACCGAGCCGCGTGAGACCGGCATCAGCCTGCACGCGGACGAGATCGACGCCTACCACGCCGACCTGAAGGCGGCCGGCGTCGATGTCGACGCCGAGGTCAGCCGCATGGGCGATCCGGTGCCGCCGATCTTCTGGCTGCGCGATCCCGAGGGCAACTCCCTGATGGTCGTGGGCTGAGATGAGCCAGGCCGTCACCCCGTTCCTGTGGTTCGACATCGAGGCCGAGGAGGCGGCGCGCTTCTACGCCTCGGTGTTCCCCCACTCGCGCATCATCTCGGTCAGCCGCTACTCGTCCGCGAAGACGGACCGGGAGGGCCAGGTGATGACGGTCGATTTCGAGCTTCGCGGTCAGCGCTTCGTCGCGCTGAACGGTGGCCCGCAGTACCGGTTCAGCGAGGCGATCTCGTTCGTGATCAGCTGCGAGGACCAAGCGGAGATCGACTACTACTGGGAGCGGCTGACCGATGGTGGCGAGGAGGGCCCGTGCGGGTGGCTCAAGGATCGCTTCGGCCTGTCCTGGCAGGTCGTGCCGAGCCACATGGGCGAGCTGATGGGCGGTGGCGACCCGGCCGCCGCCCGGCGCGCGTTCGAGGCGATGATGGGGATGCGCAAGCTCGACATCGCCGCGCTGCAGGCCGCGCGCGAGGGCGTCGGCTCGGCCAGCTGAGGCGAGCCCCTACTGCGGCGGACCGGACTCACCCGGGCCGGTTCGCCGGCGGCGCCACACCCGCACGACCGCGACCGGAAACGGGTCGAGCTCGATCCCCCGGACGCGGCGCAGCCGGCGGCGAGCCTGCAGGACGCCGACCAGGCCGACCACCCACAGCAGGTACTGGACGCAGAAGGCGATGCGGAAGTCGCCCAGCGTCTCGTGGCCGGAGCCGCCGCTCGGGTGCAGGCTCAGCACGATGCCGATCAGGGCGATCGTGACCAGCGAGGCGACGAACCCGCCGACGTTGACGATCCCCGTGGCAACGCCGATTCGCTCGGCTTCGTTCTCGGTCCGCGCGTAGTCGAAGCCCATCAACGAGCCCGGGCCGTTGGAGGCGAGCACGACGACGAGCACGACGAGCAGCCACAGTGGCGCCCGGCCCGGCCACGCGAGCACGACCGTCCACATCCCCGCCGTGGCGCCGACAATCGCCAGCACCGGAACCGAGCGCCGGAAGGGCCAGCGCCCGGCGAGGTGGCCGAGCACCGGCCCGACCGCCATCGCCACCAGCACGAGCAGCGTGAGGAGCAGGCCGGCCTGCGCCGGTGTCCGGTGCTCACCCACGACCAGGAACGGATAGCCCCACAGGAGCGCGAACACCGTGCCCGAGAACTGGGTGACGAAGTGTGTGGCCAGCCCGAGTCGCGTGCCCGGCTCGTACCAGGCGTGGCGCAGGCGCGCGAGCGTCTCGGCCACGCTCGCCGGCACTGCGATCTCGGGCGCGCCCTCGGGCGCGTCGCGCACGAACAGCGCCGCCGCCGCGGCGACGGCGACGGCCACGGCCGAGGCGATCAGGAACGACTCGGTCCAGCCGGCGCCCTGCAGCAGGGCGACGAGCGGGTAGGCGGCGACGATCTGCCCGACCTGCCCGAGGATGCCGGTCAGCTGCGTGAGGACGGGCACGCGCGGGGGCGGGTACCACACGACGATCAGCCGCAGCACGCTGATGAACGTCATCGCGTCGCCGGCGCCCACGAGCACGCGAGCGGCCACCGCCAGCGCGACCGCGTGGGCCAGGGCGAGCACGAGCTGGCCCGCGCCCATGACCAGCGCGCCCGCGGCGATCAGCCGCCGGGAGCCGAGGCGGTCGAGCACGGTGCCGACGGGGATCTGCAGCGACGCGTAGACCGCGAGCTGGAGCACGCCGAACAGCGACAGCACCGCTGCCGTCGTGCCGAAGCGACGCTGTGCCTCCACACCCGGTCACACCGAGCGAGGCGCGGTGGAAGACCGCCACCGCGTAGGCGGTGATGGCGACGGCGAGGATCAGCCACGCTCGGCGGGGCGCGAGGGCCGGCTCGGTGCTCACGGACGCGGTTGTACCCGCCTGCGATCGGCGACCTCGACGACGAGCCCGGGATCGAAACGATCCACGAGCTCGTCTGGGTAACCACGCGGGTTGCTGATCAGGCGCGTCCCGGATACGTCGAGGTCGGCCTGGCGGTGCGTGTGGCCGTAGATCCACAGCTCCGCATCGGCGCTGTGGATCAGCTCGGCCAGGTCGCTGACGAACGCTCCGGCGACCAGTCGCAGGACCGCTTCGGGCGGACGCCAGAGGACATACGGCGCGTGGTGGGTGACGACGACGGTCGGGCCATCGTGGCCGGTGGCGAGCCGCTCGGTCAGCCAGCGACGGCTGGCCAGGTGGCGCTGACGGGTCTGCTCGGCGCGCACCGGCCGCTCGGCGCCGCCGTCGCGGATGACCCGGTAGTCGCTGACCGCGCGCTCGCACACGCGCATCGAGAGCTCCCGATGCTCGGCCCCGTCGAAGTCGAAATCGCTCCACAGCGTGCAGCCGAGGAAGCGCACGCCGTCGATGACCACCTCCTCGTCCTCGAGGACGTGCACGGTTGACCCCCCGGCGGCCGCCCGCAGCTCATCGAGGAGGCCGGGCATCGACTGCCCGTAGAACTCGTGGTTGCCGGCTACGTAGATGACCGGCCGCTCGCCCGCCCAGCCCCGCGCCCATTCGACGCCGCGCGTGCCGAGGCCGATGTCCCCGGCGAGCACGACGACGTCGGCATCGACGGCCGGCACGTCGCCGACCCCACGCTCGGTGTGCAGGTCGCTGAGGACGTGCAGCCGCACCTACGGGATGATGGTGGCGCTCAGGGGCAGGTCGCTGGACGAGGTGCCGACGAGCAGCCGGTAGCGTCCTGTGGCCAGGACCCACGCGCCCCGGCGCGCGGAGTAGTCGGTGAAGCGCGCCCGCGGGAGCGTCAGCGCGACCCGGCGGGCCTGGCCCGGGGCCAGGACCACGCGCGCGAACGCCTTGAGCTGGCGCGGCGGCTCGCCGGCCGCGGGCGGGAACTGGAGGTAGGCCTGCACGACCTCGGCGCCCGCGTAGCGGCCGGTGTTACGCACGGTGACGCTCGCGCGGTCGCCGCTTGCCGTGTGGACCACGTTGAGGTGATCGAGCGCGAAGGTGGTGTAGGAGAGCCCGAAGCCGAACGGGAACAGCGGCCTCTGGTGGTGCTCGGCGTAGTAGCGATAGCCGACGAAGATCCCCTCGGCGTAGTCGACCACGCCGCCCCTACCCGGGTACGTCGCCGGGGTGATGCCCGGCCCCTGGGCACTCGTGCGCGGGAAGGTCACGGGCAGATGGCCGGATGGGTCCGAGCGGCCGAACAGCGTCGCGGCGATCGCCCGTCCGCTCTGCTGGCCGGGGTACCACGCCTCGAGCACGCCGGCCACGTGGGCGAGCCAGGGCATGAGGACCGGGCCGGCCGTGTGGAGGACGACGATCGTGCGGGGGTTGGCGGCCGCGACGGCGGCGATCAGGCGGTCCTGATCGCCCGGGAGCTCAAGCGACGCGCGGTCCATCCCCTCGCTGGTCACGTCAGCGGCGAACACGATCGCCACCCGGGCGTGGCGGGCGGCGCGCACCGCGCGAGCGAGGAGCGCCGGGTCGGGCGGCTGCCAGCCGACCCGCAGCGCGGCCCCGGCGATCGAGGAGCCGGTGGCATAGGTGATCCGGATGGCCACCCGATGACCCCGGATCAGGCGGGCCATCCCCTGGAAGGTGACGGTCGGGGCTCCCGGATCGTCGATGGTCGCGCCGTGCGTGTGGGCGGTGGCGAACTCGGTGTTGCCCCGGATGAGAGTGCGGCCGTTCAGGCTGAGCGTGGCCACCCCGGAGACGGCGAGCGAGAACCGGTAGAGACCGGTGCGCGGGGCGGTGAGGGTGCCCGTCCAGTCGGCCGCGGTCGCGCCGGAGGCGTTCGGGATCGGCTGCAGCGGCGCTGGCGCGCTGGCGAAGTTGACGGTCGGAGCGGTGCGGGTGAGCAGCGGCGTCCCGCTCGCGGACTGGCCGCGGAAGTAGCGCGCGCTCAGCCCGCGGCCGCGGCCGCTGGTCGGGGTGAGCGCGGTAGCCGGGATGACCGGCAGCGGGACATCGCCGAGCGTGCCGGCCGCATAGGTGATGTGCGCGCTGTGCCCGACGAGCGAGCGGATCCCGGCCAGCGGCGTGATGACGGGGCCGTGGTTGACCGCCGGTGAGCCGTTCTCCTCGATCTGCGTGCCGGCGCCGGCGTCGGCGCCGATCACGGCGATCGTGCCCCCGCGAGCGCTGAGCGGGAGCACGCCGGCGCGGTTCTTCAGCAGCACCGTGGCCTCCTCGGCCACCCGGGTGGCGAGCGCGAGGTGCGCGGCGGTGCTCGCGTGTGTGGCCGTCCCACCGGTCGGCGGGTGATCGACGACGCCGATCGCGAACATCGCCGTGAGGATGCGGGTGACCGCATCGTCGATCCGCGCGGAGGAGATCTGACCGCTCTCGAAGGCGCGGGTCAGGATCGACAGCTCGCTGACGCCGGTCGCGGTGAGCACGCTTCCGAGTTGCATGTTGTCGACACCGGCGTTGATCGCGGCCACGTCGTCGCGCACGGCCAGCTCGGCGTCCGGGCCGATGAAACCCTGCAGGCCCCATCCCGTGAGCAGGCCGAGGGTGGCCGGGTTCTGGCAGGAGGGGGTGCCGTTCAGCTGGTTGTAGGAGCACATCACCGACGCCACCCGGCCCTGCTGCACTGCCGCCTTGAAGCCGGGAAGATAGATCTCCTGCAGCGCCCGCGGCGGGATGGTGTCGCTGACTGAGGGAGCGCCGAGCGGCTGGCCGAAGCGGTCGACCTCCTGGTTGTTGCCGGCGTAGTGCTTGACCTGCGCCATCACGTGCGCGCTCTGGATGCCCTGAACCTCTGGGGCCACCAGCGAGGCGGTGAGGAAGGGGTCCTCTCCGAGCGTCTCGGCCTCCCGTCCCCACAGCGGCGTGCGCACGATGTTGATCGTGGGCGCGAACAGCCAGTCGAAGCCCTTGGCCGCCGCCTCGCTGCCGAGCGCCTGGCCGTAGGCCCGTGCCATCGACGGGTCAAACGACGCGGCGACCGTTTCGGCGTCGGGAAACGCGGTGACGAACGTGTTGCCCTCACCGATCCCGTTGGGGCCGTCGATGCCCCGAATTGGCGGGATGCCCAGCCGCGGCACCCCGGCGGTGCCGTTCGCCACCAGCGAGAGCTTCTCCGTCGTCGTCATCGCGGCGAGCACCAGGGCGGCGCGACGGGCTGGGGCGAGATGGGTGTCGCACCACGCGTGCGTCCCGCAGGCGGCGCTGGCGCCGGCGGCGGGCGCGCTCGCGAGCAGGCCCCACGCCACCGCCATCGCCACCGCCCGATACACCGCCGCTCGCATCGCCGCTCCTCTACTGGTCGCGAGCTTCATACCAGAGCCGGGCGGCTCCGCGCGCTCAGGCCTGGGCGGGCTGCGCCTCCCGCGTGTAGTGCCCGGCCTCGATGTCCTCGATCAGGCTCGGGCCGGTCGGCTCCCAGCCCATCGTCTCGCGGGTGATCGCACTCGAGGCCGGCGCATCGAGGGCGAAGAACATCCCCATCCACCCGAAGTGCTCGGCCGCCCGATCCGGGGCGATCGACTCCACCGGCAGCCCAAGCTGGCGCCCAAGCGCCCCAGCGATCTCCCGGGCGGGCACGCCCTCCTCGGCGACCGCGTGCAGGGCGCTGCCAGCCGGCGCCCGCTCGACGGCGAGCCGGACCAGCCGGGCGCCGTCGTCGCGGTGGACGGCGGGCCAGCGGTTGGCACCGTCGCCGATGTACCCGGCCACGCCGGTCTCGCGAGCGATCTCGGCCAGCCGGGCGACGAAGCCGTGGTCGCCGTCGCCGTGCACCGTGGGGGCGAACCGTGCGACGACCGAGCGCACGCCGCGATCGGCCAGGGCGTGCGTGGCCAGCGCAGTGGCGGAGCGCGTGAGCGATGGGTCGGGCCGGTCGTCCTCGGTGGCCGGGCGACCCTGGGCGAGGCCGACCACACCGCTGGCGATGACGAGCGGCCGGTCGGTCCCCATGAGGACCTCGGCGAGCGTGTCGACCGCCGTCCGGTCGACGGTCATTCCGTGCTCCCAGTTGTCGAAGTCGTGGATGAAGCCGAGGTGGATGACGCCGTCGCTGGCCTGTGCGCCGGCCCGCAGGCTGTCGAGATCCTCGAGCGAGCCGCGCTGGACCTCGGCGCCGGCAGCGGCGATGGCCTCGGCCGAGGCGTCGGATCGGGCCAGGCCGAGAACCTGATGGCCGGCGGCAATGAGCTCCGGAACGACGGCGGAGCCGATCCAGCCGGACGCCCCGGTGAGAAAGATGCGCATGGGGAACCTCCCAGTGGTGGCCGCGGCGGTGGGTCCCCGCCGCGTGATGTCAGTTGCTGACATCACTCTACCACGCCATGTCAGTGGCTGACATGAATACCATGCTCGGCATGGGTCGCTGGGAGCCGAACGCACGTGGCCGCCTCGAACGGGCGGCCATGGAGCTCTACCGCGAGCGGGGGTTCGAAGAGACGACCGTGGCCGAGATCGCCGCCCGGGCGGGCCTGACCGAGCGCACGTTCTTCCGGTACTTCGCCGACAAGCGCGAGGTGCTGTTCGGAGGCGCCAACGTGCTCGAGGCCCGTATGGTGCAGGCGGTGGCCGATGCGCCGGCGGCGGCTCGCCCGATCGAGGCCGCCGCCACCGCCCTCGACGTCGCGGCGGCCCTGATCGGCGATGGGCACGAGCGCGCGCTGCTGCGGCGCGAGATCATCGCGGCCAACGCCGAGCTGCAGGAGCGCGAGCTGATCAAGCTCGCCTCCCTGTCGGCCGCGCTCGCCGGCGCGCTCCGGGGGCGAGGGGTGGCCGAGCCCGCCGCCACCCTGAGCGCCGAGCTCGTGACCGCGGTGTTCCGGGTCGGCTTCGAGCGCTGGGCCCAGGGCGACTCGGAGGCCGACCTGGGCGCGACCCTGCGCGACTCGCTCGCGCAGATGAGCGCGCTCGTGTGAGCGCGGGCCGGGCGCGCCGGCCCGCGTGCGACATCGCCCACCGTATGTGTGGGCGATCTGGCAACCGCCGTCAGGACTGGTGGCTGCTCACCCCGCTGGTCGACCCGGTCGGTCCGCTCATACAACTCACTTAGCTCCCTTTCACGCCGGGTTCGCAGTGGTACCCGAAGCTCTTCTCATCGCTTCTGTTCCTCCGAGATCGAGGTAGCCACGATGTCCTTCCACTCCCCCGCCATGCCCCTCCCGGGCGGGCGCCCGTCCCGCACCGGCGCCGGGCAGCCCGGCCCGGACACCGCCGCCGACCGTTTCCGGGCCCGCCGTCGGCGCCTCTCGCGCATCCGCCGTCGGGTGTTGGCCACCGGCGCGGTCACGTTCGTCGCTCTGTGGGGCGTCATCTTCGACCAGCTCATCCACGAGCATGTGACCTCGGTGGCCAGCCAGACGGCCACTGTCGCGGCCACGAGCTCGAACAGCGCCGGCACGAGCGCGAGCACGGGCAGCAGCTCGTCGGGCAGCAGCCGCGGCGCGCAGCTCGGGGAGCAGCTCCTCGAACGGCAGCGGCTCGAGCTCCGGCACGACCAGCAACGTGACCACGAGCCAGTCATGAGCGCGACCTTCACGCTCGAGGGCCCCGCGCGCGTGCGCGTGAGGTTCCCGGCTCTCGACCCCATCCCGACCGAGGCCACCGAGCACTTCTCGTGCTTCGGCTCGCAGTGCGCGGTGATCGTCGCCGGCACGACCGTCGGTGGCACGAGTGCGAGCACCGCCGCGCGCGCTGCGCGGCGGCAGCTGCTCGAGTGGCACCACCGCTTCAGTCGGTTCGAGCCGGACAGCGAACTCTCGCGCCTGAACGCCGACCCGCGCCAGAGCGTGCCCACCAGCCCGGTCATGGCCGGCTTCGTCCAGATGGCCGTGAACGCCGCCCGCCTGACCGGCGGCCTCGTCGACCCGACGCTCGTCAGCGAGCTCGAGCGCAGCGGCTACGCGGACCACTTCGCCGGCGCATCGATCCCGCTCCCGCAGGCGCTCGCGCTCGCCCCGCCTCGCCGGCCGGCGGCGCCCCACCCGGACTCGCGCTGGGCCCGGATCCGCGTCGACATGCGCACGGCCACGGTCAACCGGCCGGTCGGCCTGCGCATCGACAGCGGCGGCATCGCCAAGGGCATGTTCGCCGACATCCTCGCCCTGCGCCTGCGCGGCCACGACAGCTTCGTCGTCGACGCCGGCGGCGACCTGGCCATCGGCGGCACCGCCGCTCGCCTGCGCCCGGTCAACGTGGCCAGCCCGTTCGGCGACGAGGTTCTGCACACGTTCGAGCTGCGCCGCGGGGCGGTGGCGACCAGCGGCATCGGCCGGCGCAGCTGGCTGACCCCCGACGGCCCCGCCCACCATCTGCTCGACCCGGCCACCGGTCGGGCGGCCTTCACGGGCCTGGTCCAGGTGACCGCCCTGGCCCCCCGGGCCGTCGACGCCGAGGCACTGGCCAAGGGTGCACTGCTGAGCGGCCCCGCCGGCGCCGAGTCCTGGCTGCCCCACGGCGGCCTGGTGCTCCACGACGACGGGCACATGGACATCTTCGCGCCCGACCGCCGGCTGACCGGCAGCGGAGATTCGGCATGACCGACCCCACCCCGCACCTGTTCTGGATCACCAGCCGCGCCGCCGGCACCACGGCGCTGCTCCTGGCCAGCGCGTCGGTGAGCTTCGGCCTGCTCATGGGAGCCAAGTTCCTCAAGCGGCTCGGCCCCGACCGCCTGGCCATCCACGAGATCCTCGGCTTGTCGACGATGGTCGCCATCGCCGTGCACGGGCTGTCGCTGATCGGCGACACCTACCTGCGGCCGACGCTGCTCGACGTCACGGTGCCGTTCCTCTCCTCGTACAAGACGGTGCCGACCGCGATCGGGATCATCGCCGGATGGGGCACGATCATGCTCGGCCTCTCCTACTACGTGCGCAAGCACATCGGGGCGGCGCGCTGGAAGATCATCCACCGCTTCACGCTCCTGACCTGGGCGCTCGGCCTCGTGCACACGTTCACCGAGGGCACCGACGCCGGCCAGCCGTGGTTCATCGCGCTCGTGCTCGCCGCCTCGCTGCCTCCGCTCGTGCTGCTCGGGATGCGCATCGCCCGCCGCAACCCGGCGGCGCGGCACCGGCGGCTGGCCACCAGCGGCGCCGCGGCCTGAGGACCGCGGCGCCTGCTGGCGGGGGGTGGCTAACGCGTCGCGTCCTCGGGACCCTCGATGCGCTCCTTGCGCACTTCCTCGGAGATCTGCTGCTCGTCGGTGACGACGTCCTTCTCGAGGCGGACGCGCTCCTTGGGCACCACCCGCTTCTCGACCACGGGCTGCTCCTCGTGGAGCACGACCTCGTGCTCCTCCTCGGAGATCTCCGGACCCGACATCGCCTGATCGACGTTGGCGTCGGTGATCGGCTCGCGCTCCAGGCGCACCTCCTCGCGCTGCACCGGCACCGTCTGCTGAACCTCCTCGGTGACCACGTACTTGCGCAGGCGCACGCGACCGCGCTCCTGACGGGCGGTGCCGACCCGGAGCTCCTCCTCAGACCGGGTCATGGCCTCGTCGGTGGTCGGGCCGCTCGTATCGTGTCCGGTGGCGCCTGCGCCAGCCGCATCGCCAGTCGCCGGGGCGCCCTGGGCGGTCGTGCTGCCCGCCTCGGTGTAGGGGACGTTGTAGTGCTCGAACAGCCGCTGTTCGTCAGCCTCGGAGAGCTGGCCGTCACCCTCGATGCTGGGCGCCGCCTTCACCTGCTCCTGCGCCACGGTGACGGTCACGCTCTCACCGGATGGCTCCGCGCCGGCCAGCGGGACGAAGTGCGAGCGCGTGCCGAAGAACCCGGAGCTCACCAGCGCCCACTCCGGCTTGCCGCTCTGCGCGTCCTCGTAGATCTCCTTGATGTTCCCGATCTTCTCGCCGTCCCGGTCGAGTACGTCACGACCCTGCCAGGTGTAGGCCTCGGTCATCGTCGTCATGTGTGTCTCCTTCGCTTGGTTTCAACGTGTGTGGCCAGCGCCCGGGTGCGGTCCCGATCCGATCGATGACCGGTCGTCTTCCCGGGGTGGGGCGCAGCGCACGCGACGCGTCCAGGTGCTGTCCAGGTGCGACCGACGGCCGCCTGATCATCGGTGTGAGTTCTGACACGGACCCGTGGTGGCACGGTTTCCCGCCTGCCGGCGGAGGGGAGTCGGATCCCCACCTTCGATCCGTTCCGTGAGTCACCGTGCCGCCTCCCGCCTCCGCCTGGATGCCGATCGGCGAGCTCAGCCGCCACACCGGAGTGAGCCCCGACCTGCTGCGCGCCTGGGAGCGCCGGTACACGCTGCTCACGCCACGGCGCACGGCAGGTAACAAGCGGCTGTACTCGACCGTCGACGAGGCGCGCGTGCGTCTCATGCAGACCCACCTGCGCGCCGGCATGCCGGCCGCTCAGGCGGCCGAGATGGCGTTGGCGGCCAGCTTCTCGATCGTCACCGGCCGGCGGGGCGATATCCCGGCGCGAGAGGCGGCCGAGGCCGGGGCCAAGATCGGCCAGGCGCTGCAGAGCTTCGACGAGTCCGCGGCCGAGCATGCCCTGCAGGCCCTGCTCGGTGAGTACACCGCGAGCGCGGCGATCCGCCAGGTCCTGCTCCCCTACATGCACGAGGTCGGCGAGCGCTGGGCCGCCCGCGAGCTATCGGTGGCCCAGGAGCACTTCGCCACCAACTTCGTCCACTTCCGCCTGCTCTCCCTGGCCCGCGGCTGGGATCGCGGGCTCGGACCTCACGCGCTTCTGGCCTGCGCCCCCGAGGATCAGCACACCTTGGCGCTCATCGCGTTCGGCATCGCGATGCACAAGCTGGGCTGGCGCATCACCTATCTGGGGGGCCAGACACCGATCGAAACGCTGGCTTGCGCCGCCACCGACACGCATCCGTCGCTGATCGTGGTCAGCGGCCAGCTCGCGGGATGCCTGGGCGCGCATGTTCAGGAGCTCCGCGGGTTGGCTCGACGCTGGCGGCTGGCGATCGCCGGCAGCGCCGCCAGCGCGCCGCTGGCCGGCTCCTGCGGCGCCGAGCACCTGGACGGCGATCCGTTCGGCGCTGCCCTCGCCCTGGTCACCGGGCGCGTCGCCGATCCGGTCCCGAGCGGCGCCACGGCCTGAGGGTGTCTGCGCCCGCCGGCCCGGCGAGGTCCCGCGCACTAGTGTGCCCGGCGTGTCCGCCGTCCTGCGCCGCACACCCCTCGATTGCCGCCTGTCCCCGGCCCGCGCCGTGCTCGCACTGCGCGGTGACGAGCAGCCGTTCGCGCTCGTCGGCGCGTGGGCGGGCGGCGGGGCGCTGCTCGGCTCCCAACCCGTGCGGGTCGCCGCCCCGGATGAGGATCCCTTCGCACTGCTCGCGCAGCAGCCGGAGCTCGCCGACGGCGACCGCGGCGGCGCGGTCGGCGGCGGCTGGTTCGGCTGGCTCGGCTTCGGCCTCGGCGCCACCGTCGAGCGCCTCGATCCTCCGCCCCCGGCGGCGGTCCCGCTGCCCGCCAGTGCGCTCGCCTTCTACGACCACGTGCTCCGCTGCGACGCGAGTGGGCAGTGGTTCTTCGAGGCGCTCGTCACCCCGGACCGACAGGCCGCGATCGAGGCCCGCCGGGCCGAGCTGAGCGCTCGGCTCGCGCGCGCACCCGAGCGCCCCGAGCCCTATCGCACCGCGGACTGGTCCTGGACGCCCGCGCCCGGCGCCCACGCGGCCCTGGTCGAGGCCTGCCGCGAGCGCATCCGGGCCGGCGATCTCCTCCAGGCCAACCTGTGCCTCCGTCTCGACGGCCGCCTCGAGGGCGACCCGCTCGACCTGTTCGCCACTGCCGTGAGCGCGCTGGCCACTGACCGGGCGGCGTTCCTCAGCGGCCCCTGGGGCGCGCTCGTGTCGCTGTCGCCCGAGCTCTTCCTCGAGCGGCGCGGCCGCCACGTCCGCAGCGCCCCGATCAAGGGCACTCGCCCGCTCGCCCAGCGCGCCGAGCTCGAGGACTCGGCCAAGGACCGGGCCGAGAACGTGATGATCGTCGACCTGATGCGCAACGACCTCGGGCGCGTGTGCGAGCCCGGCGCGGTCCGCGTCACCGCGCTGGCCGAGGTTCGCCGCCACGCCGGCGTGTGGCACATGGTCTCCGAGATCGAGGGCACGCTGCGACCCGATGTCGACGACGCCGCGCTGCTGCGGGCCACGTTTCCCCCCGGGTCGGTCACCGGCGCGCCCAAGGTGGCGGCGCTGAACGTGATCGCCGAGCTCGAGTCGACGCGGCGCGAGGTCTACACGGGCGCGATCGGATTCGCCAGCCCGGCGCTCGGACTCGAGCTCGGGCGTGGCCATCCGGACCTTCGAGATCCGGGGCGAGCGGATCTGGCTGGGGGTCGGGGGCGGGATCGTGGCCGACTCGGTGCCCGAGCAGGAGGCGGCCGAGGCGCGCACGAAGGCGGCGCCGCCGCTGGCCGCGATCGGCGTCTCGGCACCGCCCGATGCCCCGGCGCGGACACCAGCGCCGATGCCGACCCGGCGCGGACCGCGGCCGCTCCCCCGCCCCGACCCGGCGGCTGGCCTGTACGAGACCATCCGTATCGCCGGCGGGGTGCCCCGCCGCTGGCAGGCCCACCTCGAGCGACTGGCCACCTCGGCCCGCGCCCTCTACGGCCTCGAGCTCTCGGCCGGCCTCGGACCGGTCGTCCTCGCCCATGCCACCGGGCAGACCGATGGCCGCCTGCGCATCGACCTCGTGCCCGGCGAGGAACCGCAGATCACCGTCACGCCGCTGCCGGCGGCCGCCCCGGCGGTCCTTCGCCCGGTGCTCCTGCCCGGCGGCCTCGGTGCCCACAAGTGGCGCGACCGCGGCCTGCTCGAGCGCTGGGAGGCCGAGGACCCCGACACGCTGCCACTGCTCGTCGATGCCGATGGCTACGTGCTCGAGACCAGCCGCACCGGCGTGATCGCCCGCTCCGGAGACCGCACGCTGCTCACCCCGCCGACCGACGGGCGCATCCTCCCCAGTCTGACCACCGCCGCCATGGGGGCCACCCCGCGCCGGCTCACGCTCGACGACCTCCGGGCGGCGCGGCAGATCTTCGTGGCCAGTGCGCTGCGCGGCCTCCAGCCCGCGCGGCTGGCCTCAGCCTGACCAGTCGACGGCGGACAGGCCGGCCAGCGCCCGGATGAGCGCCTGTGTGCCGTCGCGCCCCCCGCCCTGGGCGCGCAGCGCGAGGTAGAGCTCGTGGGCGAGCGAGAGCCCGGGCAGCGCCAGGTTCATCCGCCGGGCCTCGGCGAGCGCGATCTCCATGTCCTTGATGAAGTGCTCGACCAGGAAGCCGGGCGCGAAGTCGCCCCGGAGCATCCGCGGCGCGTAGTTGGACAGCGACCACGAGCCGGCCGCGCCGCCGCTCACCGACTCGAGCACGCGGGTGGGGTCGAGCCCGGCGCGGTGGGCGTAGAGCAGCGCCTCGCACACGCCGATCATGCCGGTGGCGATCAGCGTCTGGTTGACCATCTTCGTGTGCTGGCCGGCCCCGGCCGGGCCCTGGTGGACGATCGTCTGCCCGAGCCGCTGCAGCAGCGGGCGCACGCGGGCGACCACGTCCGCCTCGCCGCCGACCATGATCGACAGCCGGGCCTCCCGCGCGCCGACGTCACCGCCCGACACCGGCGCGTCGATGCTGGCGAGATCCCGGGCCGCCGCCGCCTCGGAGATCTCCTGCGCGAGCGCCGGCTCGCTCGTCGTCATGTCCACGAGCACGCTGCCCGGGCGCGCGCCGGCGAGCACCCCGCGCTCGCCGAGCACGGTCTCGCGCACGTCGGATGGGAAGCCGACCATCGTGAACACGACCTCAGAGGCCGCCGCCACCTCGGCCGGGGTATCGGCCCACGCCGCCCCCTCCCCGAGCAGCCCCTCGGCCCGCGCCCGGGTGCGGGAGTGGACGGTCACGGTCGCGCCGGCGGCGAGCAGGTGGCCGCACATCGACGCTCCCATCACGCCGGTGCCGATCCAGCCGACACGGGTCGACTCCGGTGCGAAGGCGCTCACGCTCGGGATCGTAACCGGGGCGCGGCCAGGCGCGCGGGCGGCAGTGGGCACCTGGATTTCGCCCCACGCGCGTCGTCTTGCGCCTCTTCCTGGGGGAAATCCAGCTATGGAGGGGGTTTGGGCCCAGACTCCGGCCCGCGAAGCTTGCTTGGGGCAGAGAACAGGTGGCCCGCGAGCCGGAGCGCCCTAACCCTCCGCCACCGCCTCCAGGTGGTCGACCACCGGCGGTGCGGCGTAGAACGGGCGCAGCAGCGCCGACCACTCGGTGTAGAGATCGGACTGGCGGAAGCCGGCCGCCCGGGCCACGAAGGCTCGCGCGCGGTCAAACGCAGCTTCAAACGCCTCGGCGTCGGCCGGGGCGACGGTGAACTGGGCGTGCTCGAGGACCATCAGGCGGCCACGTCCGCTTCGACGAGCCGGTTCCACTCCGGCTTGTCCTCACGCCAGCCCTCGTCGGTGCGACCCCGCTTCCAGTAGCCCGACGCGGACAGGCGCTCCCGGGGCAGGCCGCGCTCGACCAGCAGGTGGCGGCGCACCGCGCGCACCATCGCCGCCTCCCCGTGGACGAAGGCCTGCACGCCGCCGTCCGGCAGCGCAAGCGCGCGGACGGCGTCGGGCAGCACCTCGTCCTCGGCGCCGTGGAACCACCTGACCTCGAGCCCGGCCGCGCGAGGCGAGCGCGAGCTCGTGCTCGGGACCCGGGACCTGCGCGAGCACCTGGGCGCTCGCGCCCGGCGCAAGCCGCTCGAGGGCGACCGCGATCGCCGGCAGCGCGCTCTCATCGCCCACGAACAGGTGCACCGGCACCGCCGGGTCGGGCGCGTAGGCCCCTCCCGGCCCGACCAGCTGGAGCCGGTCGCCCGGCGCCGCCGCGGCCGCCCACGGCCCGGCCACGCCGTCCTCGCCGTGCACGACGAAGTCGATGGTCAGGCGCCGGCGCTCGGGCTCCCAGCTTCGCACCGTGTAGGTTCGGGTGCTCGACCACTCCTCGCGCGGCCGCGTCGAGCGGATCTCGGCCGGGTCAAATGGCGGCCCGTAGTCCGCCCCCGCGGCCGGGAAGTGCAGCTTGACGTAGTGGTCGGTGAACGTGCCGAGCGCGAAGCCGTCGAGGTCGTCGCCACCGAACGCGATGCGGACCAGGCCGCGCGAGATCCACTCCGCCGTCTCGACGCGCACGACCCGGGCGCGCCGGTCGCGGGGGGGCGCTGGAGTCTTGTCGGGCATGGCGTTCAGTGTGGCGGATCCGATCCTCCGACCAGCATCCGGTCGACCAGGTACTCGGCGATGGCCAACGACGAGGTGGCGGCTGGCGAGGGGGCGTTGCGCACGAGGACGATCCCGGCCCGCTGCGCGATGCGGAAGTCGTCCACCAGCGAGCCGTCGGGGTCGAGCGCCTGCGCGCGCACCCCGGCGCCGGCCGGCTCGACGTCGCGCACGGACAGCTCCGGCACGAAGCTGCGCGCCTGCGCGACGAAGGCGCGGCGCGAGAGCGAACCGTAGAGCTCGCGCGCGCCCATCCGCCAGTGGTGGCGGGCGAGCTGGCGAAACCCGGATGAGCCGAGCGTCTCGCGGATGCTGAGCAGCGATACGTCGCGGCGGCGGTAGCCCTCGCGGGCCAGCGCGAGCACGGCGTTGGGCCCGATGTCGACCGAACCGTCGACGCGGCGGGTGAAGTGCACGCCGAGGAACGGGTAGGCGGGATCGGGCACCGGATAGATGAGGGCCCGCACGAGCTCGCGCCGGGCGCCCACCAGCCGGTAGTACTCACCCCGGAAGGGGACGATGAGCGGCTCGGGGTCCTCGCCGGCCAGGCGGGCCAGGCGATCGGACTGCAGGCCCGCGCACACGATCACGCGATCGAAGGCGAGCTCCTCGCCCCCCGCGGCGAGGAGGCGGATCTCGCCGCCGCGCGAGCGGATGCCGACGACCGGGAATCCGAACCGGACGGTCCCACCGCGGCGCCCGATCTGCGCGGCCAGCCCGCGGGCGACGGCGACGAAGTCGGTGATGGCCGTGCTCGGCGAGTGCAGAGCGGCGACACCACGTACATGGGGCTCGATCTCCCGCATCTGGGCCGGGGCGAGCCGGCGCAGGCCGGGCACTCCGTTGGCCCGGGCCCGCCGCTCGATCTCATCCAGGCCGGGAAGCTCCGAGGCGTCCCTGGCCACCACGAGCTTGCCGCACTGCTCGTAGGCGATCCCGTGCTCGGCGCAGAAGCCGCGCAGCAGCCCGACTCCCCGTCGGCACAGCCGCGCCTTCAGGGACCCGGGGGCGTAGTAGAGCCCGGCGTGCACCACGCCGCTGTTGTGGCCGGTCTGGTGGGCGGCCACGCGGTCCTCCTTCTCGAGCACGGTCACGTGCGCGTCAGGGAGAACCTCGCCGAGGCGGTGGGCGACCGCCAGGCCGAGGATGCCGGCACCGACAACGCCTATGCGCGAGGGGGTGGCCACCGTGTCCGCCCCGCGCCATGAGCAGTCATCGGGCCAATCTGTCACACCTCAACTGGCCCTCAGAGCAGGCGCACCGTGGCCCGGCCGACCGCGACGCCCCGCTCGCGGTCAGCCGCCGGCGCCTGGGTGATGTAGCTGACCACCGCGGTGAGGACCCCGTGGCAGCCGGGCGGGATCAGGTCGTCGAACTCCAGCCGGGTTCCGGCGCTGACGGGTCCCGCGGTCGGGCCACCGTTGCTGGCCTGCAGGCAGCCGTGCGGCGCCGCGAGGCTCCAGGCGTACCAGCTGTGCGCCCCGGTGGGTCTGCGGGCGATGAACGAGAGCTCGATCATCCGCTGCGGCTGGTGAGTGACCGGCCGCTGACCCGGCCGGCAGGGCACCAGGCGCAGGCCGGAGCCGTTGCAGTAGCGAGCGATGGGCAGCGCGCGCAGAGCCAGCGGGGTCACCACCGCGCTCGGGCTGATCACCGCCGGTCCCACCGGTCGGGTGGATCGCACCGGATGTGTCGTGGTCGCGACGTGTGCCGATGGCGTCCGGACCAGCAGCACCACCGCGAGCACGGCCGCCGCCAGGGCGATGGCGGCCAAGATCCCGATGCGTCCGGTTCGCCGGCTCATCTACACAGCTCTACGTGCGCGGCGGCGGCGAGGTCCGCCGCGTCACGCACCGAGCGCGCCGAGGACGTCGCCGGCAACGCCCGCCGGTGTGCGCTCGAGCTGGCGCCACGTGTAGCGCCGGACGTCGAGCGCACCCGCGCGGAGTGCGAGGTCGCGCTCCCGATCGGACTGGATCTGGCCCCAGCGGCTGTGGCCGTCCTTGCCATCGAGCTCGACGACCACGCGTTGCTCGCGCCACAGCGCGTCGACCCGGTAGCCGTGGATGACGGTGTTGAACTCGGGGATCGGGATCCCGTAGCGCTCGCACAGGTAGAGCATGCGGCGCTCGAACTCGCTGCGGGTGCGGGCGAGTTGGGGCTGGTGGTGCTCCAGAGCCTGACGGAGCCTCACGCTCCCCGGCCGACCGCGGCCAAGCTCCGCCTCCAGCGCCTCGACCTTCAGGTAGCCGTGGAACTCGGCCTGGGAGAGGGCGTAGCGAAGATCGTTGAACGGTTGGCTGGCGGCGATGTCGAGGAGGACCTGGGGGACGGGCGCGACGGGGAGGCCGTTGTGCCAGATGCGCTCGGGTGCACAGCGCGAATGGATCTCCAAGCCGTCGACGGGCCGCAGCCGCCGCGGCGTGCTCACGTGGATGTCGCTCGGGCGGCGCCCGGTGAGCCCCCACCACCAGGCCCCTGTGCCGTGGCTGAGCATCGCATCGGGGCCGGCGAACAGCACCGCAGCGGTGAGCCAACCCTCGGTGGCAACCGCCGTGTGCCCGACCGCGTAGACGCCGCGATGAAGCGGGTGCAGGTCACCCAGGGTGACCCAATCGCCGATGAGTGACCCGGCGACGCCAAGGTGCACGAGCTGCCGCCGCGCCACCACGCCGAATTGCCGCGAGGCCAGCCGGCGCATCCGTTCTTTGGCAACGTGCATCCGGACCCTCCGGATCTGGTTGCCATAGAACGCGCACCCGGGGAGGATCCCGCCCCCACCTGCAACAAAACAAGACGCAGATGCGTCACGAATCAGCCACAACCGGCGGCGTGCCGTAGGTGTGAAAGCTCGGCACGGTCTGCACGCCCCAGGCCTGCCCGCGCGCCCGCTCCTCCTCGGTCCACACCACGCACGGTTCGTCGGGCGCGTACAGGAACCGCCCGCCGGTCGTCACCTCGACCCGGTTGCCACCCGGCTCGATCCCGTACAGGAAGAAGCCGGCCGCGATCGCGTGCTTGGACGGCGCCGCCTCGATCTCGATGCCGGCGTCGAGCCAGATGTCGGCCGCGCGCAGGCACTCCTCGCGCGTGTCGACCCAGAACGCCACGTGGTGCAGGCGGCCGTGGGCGCCGAGCGCGTCACGGGTGTAGATGAGCTCGTGGGCGGCGATGGTCAGGCTCATCCACGCCCCCGCCTCCGAGCCGTCGTCCAGCTCGATGCGCTCGTACAGCCGGTAGCCGAGCACATCGACGCAGAAGTCCCGGTTGGCCCGCACGTCGGTGGCCAGGATGTTGATGTGGTCCAGGCGCTTGACCGCGCAGCCGCGCCCGGTGTACCGCCCCGGGACGTTCTTGAGCGCGGGCGCCATGCCCTCCGGCGGCGAATAGCGCGAGCACTCGTAGTAGAGCTCGAACAGGTGCCCGTCGGGGTCGGTGAACCGGTACCCCGGTCCGCGCCCGTAGTCGCCGTCGGTCCAGCCGATGCCGAGACCACACGCCTCGATGGCCTTCACGCGGCGCTGCAAGGCCTCGGGGCTCCAGGCCCGCAGCCCGAGCACGCCCATCCCCGAGGTGTCGCAGGCGGTGAGCTTCAGCGACCAGGGCTGGTAGTCACCCCAGCCGCGCAGGTACGTCGACGGACCGTCCTCGTGCACGATGTCCATCCCCATCGTCTCCACGAAGAACCGAAGGCTCTCCTCACCGCGCGGGGTGAACATCTCCACCGGCCCGAGGTGCGCGAGGTCGTTCATGACGCTCCCTCCACCACTGCGCGCAGGCCGTCCATGTCGTAGGAGAGCTCACCCGCCTGCAGCCGGGCCCGCTTGACGCGCTCCTTCTCCTCGCGAGCCAGAGACGCCTCCAAGACCTCCGAGGCGGAAATCGCCTCGACGACCGTCACCCCGTCGGCATCGAGAACCACCAGGTCCCCGGACGCGATCACGCAGCCGCCGACGCTCACCGGCACATCGAGCTCACCGACGAGCTCCTTGGTCGCCCCGCGCGAGCGCACATACCGCGTCCACACCGGCAGCCCCATCGACGCCAGCTCCTCGGTGTCGCGCGCGGCGGCGTCGTTCAGGATCGCCACCGCGCCGCGCGCTCGCGCCTGGGTGACGAGCAGGTCGCCGATCAGCGCCACCGGTGCCGGCTCGGGCATCGTCAGCACGAGCACCTCACCGGGCGCCAGGCGCGCCATCGCCGCGTGCACCATGAGGTTGTCGTCCTGGCCGCAGCGCACCGTCCGGGCCGGCCCGCAGGCCCGCGCGCCCGGCACGAGACGGCGAAACTCCGCGTCGACCAAACCTCGCCGCCCAGCCGCCTCATACACCGTGGCCGCGCCCAGCCGAGCCAATTCGCGAGCACAGATCAGAGCTCATCGCGCACCTCCGGGATGACGCGCTGGAAGGACTCGGCGTAGCGGACCTCGGAACGTCCCGAGGCCCGGCGCGCGTGGTTGCCCCGCTGCTCGCCGCGCTGGGCGTAATAGGTCTGCAGGTAGCTCTGCGCCTTCATCTCGCCCATCGCCGCCATCTTCTGCTCCCACACCGAGGTGATGTCGACGTGGACGGTGGGGGTGAAGTTGCACAGCTCGGGCTGGTGGGGCTCGAACAGGAAGAGCCGCGGCGGCTTCACGGTGGCGAACGCGCTCGAGACCCCGGCGCCGGCGGCCAGGCTGCGCGCCCGGTCGACCGCCGCATACGCCACCGGGTGATCGGGGTTGAACGGATCAACATCGGTGTGGGTGATCAGAACGTCCGGGGCGAACTCCCGGATCGCATCGGCGATGGCGAGCAGCGCGTCGGCGTCGATCTGCAGGGGGTAGTCGCCGAGGTCGAGACACCGGAACGAGGCGCCCAGATGCGCCGCTGCCCGGGACGCCTCCTCACCCCGCACCTTCTTGACGTTCTCGACCGTCTGCCCCTCCTCTTTCCACAGCTCGCCCGACTCGCCGCGCTCGCCGAACGACAGAGCGATCACCTCCGCCTCACCGCCCAGCGCCACCGCCTTGGCCACCGCGCCCCCGGCCCGCCAGACGAAGTCGGCCGAGTGGGCGCCGATCACCTGCACCCGGCTCATGCCACGCCCGCCAGCCGTCGCGTGTTCTCCACCGCCATCATGCGGATCTCCTCCTCGCTGAATCCGGCGGCCAGGAACTCGTCGGCCATGATCGCCAGGCCGTCCTCCACCGGGGGGTTGAAGCGCTGACCGAGGTCACTGCCCCACACGGTGTTGCGGGCGCCGACCGCGCGTGTGGCCTCGAAGATCTGTCTCCCAGCTGCACTTGCCCGTGTACGGGGTGGTGAACGCGCGCTCCATGAGCGCACCCCGCGCCGCCAGCTCGCGCTGCACCTCGGGCGGGATCCGCTGGGAGGGGAACTCAGGATGGGTGATGACGATCGTGCCCACGCCGACGTCGACTGCGGCGTCGACGACGGCCGATGATCTCGGCCTGGGAGAGGTGGCCGGTGGCGAGCACGATGTCGTGGTGGGCGATGACCTCGAGCACCTCGAGCAGCGCGGGTAGCGGCCGGCGCTCCTCGTCGAGCACCGGCACCGCCCGCGGCCGCACGCCGGCGGCGCGCAGCTCGAGCTCGAAGCGCACCCACACCGGCACCTTGCCCTCAGGGTCGGTCTCCTCGACCTCGGCGTGCTCTCCCGGCGCGCTCACCGTCGGCAGCCAGACCGTGCGCGCCCCTGCGCGCGCCGCCACCTCGACCGCCGTCGGGTTGAGGCCGCCCACCGCGTCGTTCAGCACGATCGCCCCGCACGCGCGCACGCCATCCCCGGCGGCCGCCGTCACGACGGCGGCGCGCTCGGCCGTCGCCGTGTAGTGCGACTTCAGCGTGAAGCCGGCCAGGCCGAGCTCCGCACAGCGGGCGGCCAGCTCGAGATCGCTGATCCGGCGCGGCGCGAAGTCGGGCGCCACATGCACGTGAGGATCGAATCCACCGCGCACGAGCTCGCGGGCGCGATCCGACGGCACGGGATGGGTGCGGTCGGTCACCGGCCGAATGCTAACAAAATCGTGAACAATATCCCTCACTATCGCGCGAGCGTGATATGACTTGTGTTCGATGAGCGAACGCGATGCCTACACCGCCCTGCACCGCGCGATCGTCTCCTCCGAGCTCTCGCCGGGCGAGCGCCTGGTCGAGGAGGAGCTGGCGGAGCGGCTCGGCCACAGCCGCGGCGCGGTCCGGGCGGCGCTCCTGCGCCTGGCCCACGACGGACTCGTCGTGCGCGAGCGCAACCGCGGTGCGCACGTCCGCCGCATCACCTTCGAGGAGGCGATCGAGATCCTCGAGGCCCGCGGCGCGCTGGAGACGCTGGCCGCCGGCTACGCCGCCCTGCGGCGCACCGACGAGGAGGCGCAGGAGCTGAGCGCCCTGGTCGGCGAGATGCGCCGCCTTCACGAGGCCGACGAGCTGCTCGAGATGTCGGCCCGCAACGGCATCCTTCACCGGCGCATCCTCGAGATCTCCCGCCATCGCGTGGCCATCGACGTGTGCAACCGCCTGCACTCCCAGGGTGGTGCGCTTCCAGTTCCGGACCGTGCTCGCCCCCGGCCGCTCGAACCGCTCGGTCGCCGAGCACACCGCGATCGTGGCTGCGATCACCCGGGGCGACCGCGAGGCGGCCGAGCAGGCGATGGCCGCCCACCTCTCGGCGGTCACCGCGACGCTCAGCGACGTGGCGGAGCGCGAGCGCGCCGCGATCTGAGCTCGCCCCCGTCAACGTCAGGCCCGGACGCCGCGGCGGCCCAGCACCCGCGAGAGCACGACCGCGATCACGAGCACGACGCCGTAGAAGAGCGACTGGACGTAGTCCTGCGCGCCGAGCAGCTCGAGCCCGGCCACGCCGGTGGCCAGGAAGTAGACCGAGATCCCGGAGCCGATGGCGTTGAAGCGCCCGGGCTGGATCGTGGTCAGCCCGAGGAACGCGGCCGCGTAGGCGGGCAGCAGCAGGCTGGCCCCGCTGCCCGCGCTCGCCGAGCCGGTCGTGCCGGCGAACAGGATGCCCGAGATCGCGGCCACGAAGCCGGCGATGACGAAGCCCCACAGCCGCATCGAGCCGACCTTGAAGCCGCTCAGGCGGGCGACCTCGTGAGACTGTCCGACGAACAGCGCCCGTTGCCCGAACGCTGTGAACGTCAGCACGTACCACATGACGAGCATGATCACGATGCCGTAGTAGAACTCGATCGGGATGTCGGGCGATCTCCTTGACGAACGTCCACTCGCTGAGCTTCGGCGAGATGCCGACGATCGTCTGCTCGTTCGACAGCCACTCCTGCATCCCGCCGAACACCGTCCCGGTGGCCAGCGTGATGATGAACGGGTTGACGTCGAAGCGGACGATGATCACCCCGTTGATCACCCCGCACAGCAGGCCGACGGCCAGCCCGATGAGGATGCAGGGCACGATCGCGACGTGATCGTTGACGTTCAGGACGGCGATGATCATCGACACCAGACCCGACAGCGCGCCCACCGACAGGTCGAGGTCGCCGTTGGTCAGCGGCACGAGCAGCGCCATCGTGAGCACGAACAGCACGGCCTGCGAGCCGAAGATGTTCGAGAAGTTCCCGATGGTGAGGAACTGGTGGGGCGAATGGATCCCGAAGCCGACGATGACCGCGATCCAGGCCAGGGGCAGCATCGCGCTCTCGAGCAGCTTGGCCCGCCGCGAGCGCGCGCTCGCGGTCGGCGTCGCCACCGTGGCCCCGCTCCCCGTGCCGCCGTCGGCCGGCCGCTCGGTCGTGTCCGTGCCAGTCACTGCGCCTTCACCTCACTGACTCGACCGCCCGCGGCGGTGGCGTAGACCTCACTGGTGATCCGGTCCCGGATGAGCGGCGGCTCGCACCTCGCCGGCGATCCGCCCGCCCGCGCACACGACGATCCGATGGGCCACCGTGGCCAGCTCGTCGAAGTCGGTGCTCACCCAGACGATTCCGACCCCCTGGCGCGCAGCGCGCGCGCATGATCGCGTAGATCTCCGCCCGGGTGGCCACGTCGACGCCCTGGGTCGGCTCGTGGAGCAGGAGCAGCCGCGGGTTCAGCTCGAGCCAGCGGGCGAGCACGACCTTCTGCTGGTTCCCGCCGCTGAGCGCCGCCATGTCGGCGGCCGGGTCGCGCGGGCGCACGTCGTAGGTCTCGGCCCGCTCGCGCGCCACCGCGCGCAGCCGGCCGTGCGAGAGCACGCCGCGCCGCACGAAGCCGGGCAGCACGAGCGAGAGCATGTTCTTCTCCACCGACAGCGCCGACGCCGCGCCCTGCTGCTTGCGGTCGGCGGGCACGAGCGCGATCCCCAGCCGCTGGGCGGAGGAGGGATCGAGCGTCGCGAGCTCGCCGGAGAACTCTCCCAGCCGGATCGTCCCGCGCACGCCCGGGAGGGCACCGAACAGCACGTAGGGGAGATCCTCGCTCCCCGAGCCGAGCAGTCCGGCCACGCCGACGATCTCGCCGGCGTGCACGGTCGAGATCGACGCCGCGCAGGCGCCCGCCGCCGATCCCGCTGACCGACAGCAGCACGCTCGCGATCCGTCGCCGGCGGCCGCCGCGACCGCCTCGGCGCGGCGCTCGAGCGCCCCCGGAGCCAGCCGGTGACCGGAGACGAGCTGCACGAGCTCGCGTCGCTCGTGCTGGCCATCGGCACGTCCCCGACCTTCGCGCCGTCGCGCAGCACGACCGCTCGGTTGGCGATCTCGCGCACGGCGGTCATGTCGTGGGAGACGAACAGCACGCCCGTGCCGTCGGCGGCCACCCGGCGCACGAGGTCGAACAGGAACACCTTCTCGTGCTCGGGCAGGAACACCGTCGGCTCGTCGAGCACGAGCACGCCACCGCGGCGACCGGCCGCCTCGCGGTGCTCGCGCAGGTCCTCGGCCGCGCGCACGATGGCCAAGCAGCGCCTGGGCGGTCGGGCGCAGCGACCCGACGGTCGCGCGTCGGGTCGAGATCGACCGCGTAGCGGGCGAAGATCGCCCGCGCCCGCTCGCGCTCGGTGCGCCAGTTGATCGGGCGCCGGCGGCCGCCGTGGACGCGATGACCGACGAACAGGTTCTCGACCACCGACAGCTCGCCGGCCAGGCCGAGGTCCTGGAAGACGAAGGCCAGCCCGGCGTCGCGGAACCCGCCCAGGGGGACAGGCAGCGGCACCGGCTGGTCGTCCATGCGCAGCTCGCCGCCGGATTCGGGCTCGTGGTAGCCGGCCAGGATCTTGACCAGCGTCGACTTGCCCGAGCCGTTCTCACCCAGCAGCGCGACGACCTCTCCAAGTCCGATGTCGAGGTCGACGCCGCGCAGGGCCCATTGGCCGGCGAAGCGCTTGGCGAGGCCCCGCGCTGAAAGCGCGGGAGCCTCGCTGGTCTGTGACCGGTGCGGCGCTCGCGGTCAGTGCACGCCCCACAGCTTGTCGAAGCCGTTGATGAACGCGTTGCCTCCGAAGGCGCCGTTGCCGTAGGTCCCGCCGGGGCCGAAGAACGAGGCGACGTTCGAGGCCACGAAGAACCGGTTCGGGTCGACCTCGGCATTGACCGACGCCGCGGGCTTGCCGTTCAGCAGACGGATGATCTGATCCATCGCCTCGTAGGCGTCCCACTGCTCGTCCGGGCCGGGGTCGGCGGCGATCACGCTGTTCGGCGACTCCATCAGCTTCTCGACCGAGCGCCCGCCGCCCCACGTGTACGTCTTCACTCCACGTGTGGGACTGGACGGCCGGATTGGTGAACTGGGTCATGCCGTCGAAGGGCACGATCACGGCGTTGATGTCCGAGTGGGCGACGAGCGCCGAGGCGACGTCGCTCTGGAGCGCGGTGGCCCAGTTCTGGATCGGCACGTCGATCTCCTGGTCGACCGTGCACTGGCTCGGGCAGACCTTGTTGACCTCGGCCTTGATCGCCGCCGCGGCGGCCGGGCCCTGGATGATCGAGTCGCTGTTGACCACGAGCGCGTGGAGCGGCTTGCCGTTCAGGTTGACGATCGCGTCGTCGACGTCAGCGGTCATGCCCTCGGCGGTCTGCACGGCGGTCTCGCCGTCGAGGCCCGCGTAGTTGGTGGTCTCGTTGAAGTTGCCGTCGACGATCTTCACGCCGGCGTTGTGGGCGGCCTGCAGCTGCGGGCCGATGGCGCCCGGGATGACCCCGCACAGCATGGCCACGGCGGCATCGTGGGAACCGACGGCGTCCTGGACCGCGGTCTGCCACTGCGCCGGCTGGCCGGCGTTCGAGATCAGCGTCACGTTGGCGCCCAGGCTCTGGCCCAGGGCCTTGAAGTCCTCCGCCTGCGTCTGGCAGGCGTCGATCTCGCTGTTGATCGGGAACACGACGAGCGACTTGCCCTTGACGACGGAGGCGCTGACCGCCGGCCCGGGATCGGTGTACTGCGGCACCGCCTCAGCCTGGGTGACCTTGGCCTTCAGCGCGCTGAGCGTGGAGGCCGAGATCGAGCCCCCGCCGCCGCTTGCCGCCGTCGTCGTGCTGCTGCTCGAGCCGCTGGAGCTCGTCGCGCCCGCGCTGCTCGTGCTCTTCGAGCTGCTGCCGCACGCCGCCAGCGCGAGCGTGCTCAGCAGGGCCGGCAGCAGCCAGCGCCTGCGCGTGAGCGCCTGCCCACAGTGAAGATCCATCTGGGTCTCTCCTCCTATCTTCGCGCCCGGCCACCCAGGCGTGGGATCGGGACGGTAACAGGATTGTCAACGATCTTGTCTAAAACTTCTGTTACCTCAATTCTCCGGCTTTGCTCGGCCGCCGCGTGGGTACAGGGGTGGCGTCGAGGCGAAGGAGGAGAGATGGCCAAGCGCATCGCTCTGCTGTTGATCGTGGCGGCCGGCTGGGCCGCCCCATCCGTGGCCCAGGCCCAGAGTGGCCCGATCGTCCGCACGAGCGGAGGTCTCGTGCAGGGGTTCGTCAGCCGGGGAGTGGTCCAGTTCCGCGGCATCCCCTATGCCGCCCCACCCGTCGGCGCCCTGCGTTGGCATGCGCCCGAGCCCGCCGCCCCGTGGTCCGGCGTGCTCGAGGCCACCCACTACGGCCCCCGCTGCCCGCAGCTGCCGAGCGGCAACGGGCCGGGCTCGACGAACGAGAACTGCCTGTACCTGAACGTGTTCGCCCCGAACGGCCTGCACGCCGACGCCGGCCTGCCGGTCCTGTTCTGGATCCACGGCGGCGGGTTCGTCAACGGCTCCGGCGACCAGCACGAGGGCTCGCTGCTCGCCCGCACCGACCACATGATCGTGGTGTCGATCAACTACCGCCTGGGCATCTTCGGCTTCCTCGCCTTGCCCTCGCTCAGCTCGGAGTCGAGCGATCACAGCTCCGGGGACTACGGCCTCGAGGACCAGCAGGCGGCGCTGCGCTGGGTCTCCGCGAACGCGCGCGCCTTCGGCGGCGACCCGGCCCGCATCACTGTCGACGGCGAGTCGGCCGGCGGCTGGTCGGTCTGCGACATGCTCGCCTCCCCGCTCGTCCACGGCCGGTTCGACGCCGCGATCATTCAGAGCGGCGGCTGCCCCAGCCTGCGGCTGAGCACCGCGGAGGCGAGCGGCGCGCAGTTCGCCGCCGCCGCGGGGTGCTCGGATCCCTCCACTGCGGCCACCTGCCTGCGCGCCAAGCCGGCGAGCGCGCTGCTGAACACGCTGCCGCCGAGCTCGATCCTGCCCGTGGGCGGCTCCGGGCGCGTGCTGCCGATCGCCCCCGCGGAGGCGATCGCCTCCGGGCGCTTCAACCGGGTTCCGGTCATCAATGGCTCCAACCGCAACGAGGGGCGGACGTTCACTCAGGGCCTGAAGCTCGACCAGGGCGCCTACCTCGCCTACCTGCAGACGCTGTTCGGCGCCGACGCGGCGAAGGTGGCGGCCATGTACCCGCTCAGCCACTATCCGCAGCCCTACGCGGCCGCCTACGCGGCGGGGGCGGCGATGACCGACAGCGGCGTGCTCACCGGCATCGGCGGCTGCGGGACGGTCGCGCTCACCCAGGCGCTGTCGCGCTTCACGCCCACCTACCAGTACGAGTTCAACGACGAGCACGCCCCCGCGCTCAACCACAACTATCCCGGCTACCACTGGGGCTCCGGACACGCGATGGAGCTCGCCTACCTGTGGCCGAGCTTCAACAACGGGATCCCGCTCTACGCCCAGCTCACCCCGGCGCAGCGGAAGCTCTCGAACGAGATGGTCCGCTACTGGGGTGCGATGGCCGCCGGACGGGCGCCGGTGGTGGCCGGCCAGCCGCCGTGGCCGCAGTTCGGACCCAGCCAGGAGATCCTGTCCCTGCGCCCCGGCGACGCCACCCGACCGATCTCACTCGCCGCCTACCGTCAGGAGCACAACTGCGCGTTCTGGAACGCGCTCGGATATCCGCAGACGCTCTAGCGAACGATCACGATGCGGCGGAGCTCGACCGTCTTCCCGACGAGCACGGCGACCGTGTAGCGCCCCGGCGGCGGCATCCGGCCGCCGATGCGCAGCACCACCGCCTCGATCCGCCCGCCCAGCCGCGCCAGCACGACCTGGGCCACCACCCGCCCCTGCCGGCGCAGCTCGACGACGACGTGGCGGGCGCGACCGCCGACGGGGTGCCGTCGGCGTTGCCGACGCCGAGGAGCATCGGCTCTCGCGGTGTCCCCGCCGTGCCCATGATCGCCACGTTGAACAGGTTGACGAGCGCCCGCACCTGGTCATCGTCCCTCTGCCGGGCGACAGCGTGACAAACAGAGGTCTGGCGCGCGCCGGTTCAGGCGGCGGCGCGAATCGGCTCGAGCCACTCCGCGGGCAGGAAGGGCGGGAGCTCGCCGGGCGGCTCGGGGAACAGCGAGCGCGCCGGCGCGGCGCAGGCGCGAGCGGCCACCAACGGCTTCAGGTCGGCGAACGCCTCGAGCGTGCGCACGGTGCTGAGGATCTGGAGCGTCGCCGCACCGGGTGGATCGAGGGTGAGCGTGCCGTCGGCGAGCAGGCGGTCGGCGTGCGCGAGCAGCCCCGGCAGCGCGGCCAGGTCGGCGCGGATCCCGCCCGCTGTGGCCCGGCGCCCGTCGGCCTCGATCGTGCGGGCGAAGCCGGCCACCACCGGGGGCATCGTCGCGGCCATGAGCCCGGGCAGCGGCATGCCGGCCACACCGACCGCCCAGCGGCGCAGGTGCGCGTGGTGGCGGATGGCGTAGCGGAACAGGCGCCGCGGCACCGGCTGCAGGAGCTCCTCGCCCCAGCGCTCGGCCGCCTCGGCCTCCGCCCGCCCGGCCGGATCGGCGGGGAACAGCGGCGGGTCAGGCCAGCGCTCCTCGAGCGCACGCGAGATCGCCCGGGAGCCCTGGACGCGCCGCCCGTCGAGGTTCAGAGCCGGTACGGTCGCGCCCCGGAACCCGGCCAGGCGCAGCTGCACCGGGTGGGCGAGCGGGACGAGCGTCACCAGCTCGTAGTCGACGCCCTTGACCTCGAGCATCGCCCGCGCCGCCTGCGACGGGTGGGAGATCTCGAGCCAGTAGAGGGCGACGGTCACCGGCGGCGAGCCTACGGAAGAATGGCGCCATGCGCATCTTCCTCGCCGGGGCGAGCGGTGTCATCGGCGTTCATCTCGTGCCCAGGCTCCGTGACGCCGGCCACGAGGTCGCCGGCATGACCCGCACCCCGGCCAAGGCGGACCGGCTGCGCGAGCTCGGTGCGCTTCCCGTCGTCTGCGACGTGTTCGACGCCGAGCAGCTCAGCGGTGCGGTGGAGGGGTTCGGCCCCGAGCTCGTCATGCACCAGCTCACCGACCTGCCCGACCAGCTCTCGCGCATCCCCGAGTTCAGCGCCCGCAACAACCGCATCCGCACCGAGGGCACGGTCAACCTGATCGCGGCGGCTCGGACCGCCGGTGCCCCGCGGTTCATCGCCCAGAGCATCGCCTGGACGCCGCCGGCCGGCGGCGAGGCGGTGGCCGAGCACGAGCGCCTCGTGCTCGAGGCCGGGGGCGTGGTGCTCCGCTACGGGACCTTCTACGGCCCGGGGACCTTCGGCGGCGAGCGCCGGCCCGACCATCCGCGGATCCACGTCGCCGAGGCCGCCCGGCGCACCGTCGAGCTCCTCGACGCCCCGTCCGGGGTGGTGAGGATCGCCGAGCCGGCCTGAGGCGGCTCGGCCGGCGGCGGTGCCACCGGGCGCGCGGACGGCAACTCGACCCGGATGGCCAGCCCGCCGCCGGGCCGCGGCAGCACCTCGAGCGTGCCGCCGTGCGCACGGAGGACCGCGACGACGATCGAAAGGCCGAGCCCGACGCCCTCGCCGAAGCCGGTCCGACTGGGAGCCAGGCGCTGGAACGGCTGCAACAGGCGCTCGATCTGTTCCGGCCGGACATCGCGGCCGCTGTTGGCGATCTTCAGCCGGGCCACGCCCTCGCTCTCACCCAGGCTGACCTGGAGCTCGCCGCCCGGCACGTTATGGCGGATCGCGTTGTCGAGCAGGTTGGCCACCAGCCGCGTGAGCAGTCGCCGGTCACCCGCCACGCGGGCGGGCGCGAGCGTGCGCTGGAGGCTCACCCCGCCGAGGCCCAGGTCGCGCCCCCGGCGGGCGAGCTCACCACGCACGATCGGCTCGAGCTCGACCGGCTCACACACGGCCAGGCCGCGCTCCCCCTGGGCGAGCGCGAGCAGCGCTTCGATCAGCTGCTCCTGCTGCTCGTTCTCCTCCAGCACCTGGTGGCAGGTAGCGAGTAAGGCGGCCACGCTCGGGTGCGGATCGCTGAGTGCGAGCTCGACCACCGCCCGCACGGCGCTCAGCGGCGTGCGCAGCTCGTGCGAGGCGTTGGCCACGAACCGGCGCTGCGCTTCGAACGCGGCCTCCAGGCGGCCGAGCAGCCCATCGATCGTGTCGGCGAGCTGGCGGAGCTCGTCGCGGGGGCCGTCGAGCGCGAGGCGCTGATCGAGCGTCGCCTCGGAAATCGCCTGAGTGGCCGCGGTGATCGTGCGCAGGGGGCTGAGCACCCGGCCGGCCACGAACCAGCCCAGGCCGGTGGACAGGATCGCCATGATCGCCAGCGCGATCCCCGACTCGATCTCGAGCTGGTGCAGGTCGAACACGCGCTGCTGACCCACGATCGTTCGTACCGCCCGCTGGCCGCCGACCGTCTGCAGCGCTTTCACGACCCCAGAGGGCACGAATGGCTTCCCGGACACGGTGCGCACGAACGGCTGCAGGCTGGGCGGCACGGAACCCACGCCGACGTTCTGCTCAAAGAACCTGGTCGGCACGGCCCGCGCGGTGTCCCGCGAGAGCAGGACGTAGGTGATGGCCAGCAGCCCGGCGCCGCACACCAGGAACATGAGCCCGTAGAGCAGCGTGAGCCGCCAGCGCACGGTGGTCGGGGGGTGACGCAGGCGCTCGAGCCCCGCCCGCTTCCGAGTGGCTCTCACGGCGAGGGTCCGATCCGGTAGCCGACCGGGGTGACCGTCTCGATCACCGGCGGGTCGCCGAGCTTGGCGCGCAGGCGGCTGATCGTCATCCGCACGGCGTTGGTGAACGGGTCGGTGGCGTCGTCCCAGGCGCGCTCGAGGATCTCCTCCGTCGCCACCGCGGCGCCGCCGGCGGCGAGCAGCAGCTCGAGCACGGCGAACTCCTTGGGGCTGAGCGCCACCGGAGAACCGGCGCGGGTCACCTCGCGCCGCGCGGAGTCGAGCGCCAGGTCGCCATGGCGGAGCGTCGGCGGTACGGCCCGACGGGAGCGGCGAGCCAGCGCGCGCACGCGCGCCACCAGTTCGGCGATGTGGAAGGGCTTGGACAGGTAGTCGTCGGCGCCCAGCCCGAGCCCGCTGACCCGGTCCTCGACCGCCGATGCCGCGGTGAGCATGAGCACCGCGCTCTGGCCGGCGGCGGCGAGCGAGCGGCACACCTCGTCGCCGTGCACCCCGGGCAGGTCACGATCGAGCACGACGACGTCGTAGCCGGTGAGCGCCGCGCGCCGGAGCGCCTCGCGGCCGTCGAAGGCGAGGTCGACCGCCATGCCCTCCCGCCGGAGCACCGCGGCCACGGTCTGGGCGAGGCGCGGGTGGTCCTCGACGACCAGCACCCTCATCGTGCGTGGGTGGCAACGGCGCTCATGAAGTGGGGAGCGTCGGCGCGAGAAGAGCCCGCGCCGACGTCCACCGAAGAGAATGCCAGTGCGGGTGTAACGCTCACATAACGGCGTTACGGGGCTGTTACCCGCGGCTGCGTAGAACACCGGCCATGACTCGGACGGTCCCTGTCGCACTGGCGGTGAGCCTGCTGCTCGCCGGCTGCGGAGCCCATACCGTGACCGACGCCTCGCTGACGCCCAGGGCGGCCGGCGCCTTCGCCTACTCGCGCTGCATGCGCGCGCACGGGGAGACGAACTTCCCCGACCCCAGCACGAGCGGGGGCGGGATCGCGCCTCCAAATCGGACCCGGGACTGGCATCGACCCGAGCTCTCCCACCTTCCAGGCCGCCCAGCAGGCGTGCCAGCACTTTCTGCCCGGACCGACATCGAGCGACCATCCGAGCGCCCAGCAGCAGGCCCAGGCGCTCGCCTTCGCCGACTGCATGCGCAGCCATGGCCTGCCCGACTTCCCCGACCCCAGCCGGACCCCGCCGAATCCCGGCGCTTCGGGGTCCGGCCCGAGGGCGGTGCTCGGAGTCGACGGCCTGTTCTTCAGCCTCGGATCCGGGATCAATCCGGACTCACCGGCCTTCCAGCACGCCCAATCGGCATGTGGGCAGCCGTGACCCGCGGTCGCCTGGCCACCGGGGTGGCCCTCGCCGCGATCGCCGCTGTGATCGTCGTCGTGATCGTGTCCACGCGTCCGCCCAGCTCGCCCGCGTCCGCGAGTGGCCAGTCCTCCGGGGGCGCGACGGCGTCAGTGACCCGGCGCAACCTCGTGCAGACCGACACCGAGTCGGGCACGCTCAGCTACTCGGACCCCCAGACGGTCTACAACCGCCTGAGCGGGACGATCACCGCGCTGCCGGCGGTCGGGCAGGTCATCCGCGCCGGCCAGGCGCTGTTCAGCGTCGACGGCAAGCCGGTGCTGCTGATGGACGGCACGACGCCCGCGTACCGCGATCTCGGCTCCTCCGACAGCGACGGGTCCGACATCCTGCAGCTCAACCGCAACCTCGTCGCGCTCGGGTTCAACCCGGGCGGCATCGTCGTCGACGACGCCTGGCAGGCGGCGACGACGGACGGCGTCGACCTGCTTCAGGCCTCGCTCGGCGAGACCGAGACGGGAAAGCTGATCCTCGGCCAGATCGTGTTCCTGCCCGGCCCGCAGCTCGTGTCGGCACTCGATACCGGCATCGGGTCGACGGGCACGGGCGGCGGCGGGTCGAGCGCGAGCACCCACGCAGTCCGGGCGCGCGGAGCTCGTCAGCCTGACGACGCGGTCCGACGACCTCGACCGGCTCGAGCCGCGGCCCGGCCGGGCAAGCCCGGCACCTCCACGCATCCCGTCCGCGGGCGCGCTCATCGCCCGGCTCACCCGTCTGCTGAAGGCGGAGGCGGCCGAGCTGCGGGCCGCCACGGCGGCGCTGCGGGCCGCGCACGGCTCCTCGGGCGGCTCGTCCGGCGGCTCGTCGCCGTCGAAGTCGGGCTCCGGGTCGGGGAGCCCGTCGGCGGGGTCGGGGTCCGGGCGGATCCGGTCGGGCGCCGGAAGCGGGTCGGGCGGCGGTCCGGCGGGTCCGGCGGGTCCGGGTCGGGGAGCGGCGCCGGGTCAAGCGCCGGCACGGCGATCCTGCAGACGAGCTCGGCCCGGCTCCTCGCCACCGTCGACCTCGACGCCTCCAAGCAGAGCGAGGCCCGGGTGGGCGAGCACGTCTCCGTCGAGCTGCCGAGCGGCACCACGATCACCGGCGTGGTCAGCGCGGTCAGCTCTGTGGCCCAGAGCTCGAGCGGGAGCGGCTCGGGCGGGAGCGGCGCTGGCGGGAGCGGGTCGGGCGGGAGCGGGTCGGGCGGGAGCGGCAGCTCGGGCTCTTCGAGCGCCACGGTGCCGGTGACGATCTCGCTGCCCCACCGCCTCCCCGGCGCCGGCCTCGACCAGGCCGCGGTGAGCGTCGGCTTCGTCGAGGCCGTGGCCGACAACGTCCTGTCGGTTCCGGTCACCGCGCTGCTGGCCACGGGCGGGGGCGCCTACGCGGTGCAGGAGGCCGCGGCGCCGCACCATCTGATCCCGGTCAGCACCGGGCTGTTCGCGGCCGGCTACGTCCAGGTGTCGGGGCCGGGCGTCTACCAGGGACTCTCCGTGACCAACTCCCAGGGATGAGCACCGCCACCGCCCTCTCCCTGCAGGAGGTGGTGAAGGAGTATCCCGGCGGCGTACAGGCGCTGCGCGGGGTGAGCGTCGCGGTGCGCACGGGCGAGCAGGTCGCGGTCGTCGGGGCGTCGGGCTCGGGGAAGACGACCCTCCTCACCGTGCTCGGGACGCTCGAGCGGCCGACCAGCGGCGCGGTCGAGGTGGCCGGCTGCGACGTGGCGCGGGCGAGCGACCGCGAGCTCGCCGGCCTGCGCGCCCACGCGATCGGGTTCGTGTTCCAGGACTTCCACCTCCAAGACGCCCTGACGGCGGTCGAGAACGTGGCCACCGGGATGCTCTACACCGGCGCGGGCACGCGCGAGCGCCGGCGACTGGCCACCGAGGCGCTCGAGCGCGTCGGACTCGGCCACCGCCTCACCCACCGCCCGCCGATGCTCTCGGGCGGCGAGCGCCAGCGGGTGGCCATCGCCCGCGCGATCGCCAAACGGCCGCTCATCGTGCTCGCCGACGAGCCGACCGGCAACCTCGATTCGAGCTCCGGTCAGGGCGTGCTCGAGCTCCTGCACGAGCTGACCGGCGAAGGGGCGACGCTCGTGCTCATCACCCACGACGAGCGAATTGCGGACGCGTTCCCCCGCCAACTCGTCATGCGCGACGGCGAGCTCGTCACCGATGAGGCGCGGTGAGTGCGAACGCCGCCACCGGGCCGCTGCTGGGCGACCGGCCGTCGCCGGCCCGGCTGCCGCTGCGGCCAGCTGCTCGCCACCGCTGGGCTCGGGATTGCGCACGCGCCGCCTGCGCGCTGCCCTGTCGGCGCTCGGGATCGCCATCGGCATCGGCGCCATGGTCGCCGTCGTGAGCATCTCGGCCTCGGCCCAGGCGAACCTGCTGGCCGAGATCGACGCGCTGGGTACGAACCTCCTCACCGTCAGCCCAGGCCAGAACTTCCTGGGTCAGAACGAGGTCCTGCCCGACACCGCGGTGCCGATGATCGACCACATGTCCGGCGTGCTGCGCGACGTGGCCGTCTACCAGGTGTCGGGCGCGAACGTGTACCGCTCACCGCTCGTCCCCGCGACCGAGAGCGGCGGGCTCTCCGTGGAGGCCGCGGGGGAGAACCTGCCCGAGGTGCTGGGCGCGCACATGCTGGCCGGCCACTTCCTCGACGCGGTCGGCCGGCGCTACCCCGAGGCCGTGCTCGGGGCCCAGGCCGCCCAGGTGCTCGGCATCGACCTGGGCTCCGGCCCCGTGCTCGTCGATCTGGGGAACACGTGGTTCAGCGTCGTCGGGGTCATGAGCTCGGCCACCCTTGACACCAGTCTCGACAGCCAGGTGTTCATCTCCCTGTCGGTGGCCGAGCGGCTGTTCGGCGTGCCACCGAACCCGTCCCAGATCTACCTGCGCGCGAGCGACAGCGACGTGACCAAGGTGGCCAACCTGCTCGCCGACACCGCCGACCCGCAGGACGCCCAGGGCGTCGGGGTCAGCCGTCCCTCGGACGCGCTCGCGGCCCGGGCGGCGGCCAAGGGCCAGTTCACCACCCTGCTGCTCGGCCTGGGTGCCGTCGCCCTGCTCGTGGGGGCGATCGGGATCGCCAACATCATGGTCATCTCGGTGCTCGAGCGCCGGGGCGAGATCGGCCTGCGGCGCGCGCTCGGGGCCACCCGGCGCCATATCAGCGCTCAGTTCCTCACCGAGTCGGCGCTGCTCGCCGTGCTCGGCGGGCTGGCCGGGCTCGGGCTCGGGGCGGGGGCGACGTGGATCTACGCTGTCAACCGCGGCGAGCCGTTCGTCGTGCCCCTGTATGTGCTCGTGGCGGCTCCGGCCGCCGGGTGCGTGATCGGAACGCTCGCCGGGGTGTACCCGGCCGTGAAGGCGGCCCGGCTCTCGCCGACCGAGGCGCTGCGGAGCACCTGAGGCCTACAGACAGCCGGTGAGGTGCGAGAGCCGGTCGATCGTGTTGCGGCCCTGATCGGCCACGATCACCGCACTCGCTCCGTCGCCGACGAGCCCCTGGGGATCCGTGGCCGTGGGAGCGAACGCCGAGCTCAGCACGTGCGGGTGGGGCGCGACCTCCCACACCTCGCCGACCAGGCTCACGGCGACGAGGTGGCCGGACACGATGGCGAGGTCGTCGGGCAGCGGGAGGCTGGCCAGCTTGGTGTGGTGGCCGTGGCGGTCGACCCGCCACACCGCGTTCGCGTACTCGTCGGCGACCACGATCGCGCCGTGCCAGTTGATCGCCGCCACCGGCCGGACCAATCCGCGCGCGATCAAGGTGAGCCGGCGCGGCCGCAGCTGGAGTTCGTAGAGCCGGCCGCGAGCGCTGTCGGGCACGAACACCGCATCTGACCCGTCGGCGTTGATCGAGTCGATCCCCTCCTGGCCGGGTCGGAGGGGCAGTCGCGCGAGCGTCGTGCGCGGTCCGCGCGGCGGCCTGAGCTCGATGACCCGGTTCGTCCCCTGCGCGGCGACGATCAGCGCGCCGCCCGGCTCGGCCACGATGCCCTCCGGGGCGCTGATCCCGCCGGCGAGCGTGCGCACGTGCCCGTGCGCGACGACGCCGACCGTCCCCTGGTTGATGTCGCTGACCAGCAGCCGGTGGCCGTCCCAGGCCAGGTCATCGGGCGAGCCCTGCCCGCGGGCGATCACGGTCAGCTGGAGGTGGCAGGCCGCGCCGGCGCGATGCGCGCCGGTGTGATGCGCGGCCGGGCGGGCCTGCGCGAAGCCGGCCGCGGTGACCAGACCGAGGGCGAGCGCCGGGACGGCGGCCAGGCGGCCGAACGAGCGGGGCATGCTCGGGATCCTAACCCCGGTCGTGCGCATCCGGTCGCAGACCCGCAGATCGAAAAAATGACGGCCATGCCCCCTCGCGGCGAGATGTGTCGTCGTTGTGACGATGTGGTCGCCAAAACGGCGACACATCTGCAGGATCGATATCGAGACTGCGTTTTTTTTGAGCCGGGACGGCTGGCACCTAGCATCTGGGCTGAGAGGGGATGTCGACCGCCGTTTCCGTCATCTGGGTCGTCTTCGGGCTCTACTGGCTCGCCGCCGCCACGCGTGCGAAGGCCAGCGCCCCGACCACCCGCGCCCGCTTTCCCGGCCTGCTGATCATCGTCTTGGTCGGCCTGCGGGTCATCTTCCGCGGCAACGTCCTCGCCGTCGAGAGCGTGCCGGTCCGCGTCGTCGGGATCGCCGTCCTCGTGGCCGGGCTCGGGCTGGCCGTCTACGCGCGGATCTACCTGGGTGCGAACTGGGGCATGCCGATGACGGTGAGGGCGGAGCCGGAACTCGTGACCACGGGCCCGTACCGGTTCGTGCGCCATCCCATCTACACCGGGATCCTGCTCGGCCTGATCGGCACCGCGCTCTCCCTGAACCTGTCCTTCCTGATCGGCATGGCGGTGCTCGGCGCCTACTTCGCCTACAGCGCCCGCGTCGAGGAGCGCAACCTGGCCGGCGTGTTCGGGCCCGAGTACCGCGACTACCGCGCGCGCACGAAGATGATCGTCCCGTTCCTGCTCTGACGGCTGCGCTTGCCCGCCCGGTGGTCGTGTGCTGAACTGCACGCCGGTGGCTGTTGTGGGCGAGCACCCGGGGGATGAGCGCCGCCGCGCGTCGCTGCGCTGGCCGGTGCGGACCGGCGCCGTCCTGGTCGTCGCGGTCGTGATGTGGGGCGGATACCACGACCACTGGCGCTGGACCGGCCTCAACGGGCGAGCGGCGACGCTGTGGGACTGGCTGCATCTGCTGCTGCTTCCGTTCGCGGTCAGCCTGCTGCCGCTGTGGATGAGTCGGCGCACCCGGGTGCCGCGACGCCACAAGGCGCTCGGCGCGGCGGTGCTGCTCGCTTTCCTCGCCCTCGTGCCGCCGGGCTACCTGATCCCGTGGGGATGGACCGGGTTCTCCGGCAACCGGCTGTGGGACTGGCTGGAGCTGCTCGCGCTCCCGCTCGCCGTTGCCCTCGCGCCGCTTGCGGTTGAGCTGCGTGAACGGTGGACGCGCCGGTACACCCTGGCCAGCGCGATCGTGCTCACCGCCTTCGTGATCGTCGTCGTCGGGGGCTACCTGGGCGACTGGCGCTGGACGGGCTTCCACGGCAACACGCTGTGGAACTGGTTGCAGCTGTGGCTGCTGCCCCTGCTCATCCCCGCCATGGTCGTGCCGGCGCTGAAGCCGCGGGCGATGGCGGGAGTGGTCGAGGTCGACACCGAGAAGGCTCAGCCGGCCGCGAGCGAACGTCCCGATCCCGCTTCGGCGGGCGGCAAGGAGGCCGCGGCGGTTCACGATCCGCCGCGCGCGTCCCCGCCACCGCACAGCCGCTCCCCCAGCTCCGACCGCCGATAGAGCACCTGCCGCCGGTTGCGTGCGCGCGTGAGCAGTCCGGTGCGGTGCAGCACCTGGAGGTGCTGCGAGATTGCGCCGGGGGTGACCCGGAGTCGGCGCGCCATCTCCACCGTCGGCAGCGGCTCCTCGAGCATCTCGAGCAGCGCAGCCCGCCGGCGGCCGAGCAGGTCGACGAGGCTCGACCGCTCGGGGGTGGCTGCAGGTGCCCACAGCGTGCCGATCCCACGGCTCGGATATACGAGCGCGGGCGGCTCGCCCGGCGAGAGCGGAGGGGCTGGCTTGGGCGCGAACACCGAGGGCGTGAGCAGCAGCCCGCGCCCCGCTGCGGACACGGTGTGCTCGCTCACCATCTCGGCGATGCTCAGGACCCCATCGTCCCAGCGCACGTTCGGGTGGATGTCGGCGAACAGCCGCCGCGCGCCGCCGGTGGCCAGCTGCCGCGCCCGGTAGGTGGTGTCGGCCTCGAGCACGAGTCGCATCTCCGGCCAGCTGCCGGCGAGCGCCGCGTGCCAGTAGCGCTCGAGCGCGGCACAGATCGATCGGTGCAACCGCCGCACGGCACGGCCGTCGCCAGCTGCGACCGCGGCCAGCCTCGGCGGCACCGGATCGGGCGCGTGCACGGCAAGCAGGTCCCGGCGCACGACGGCCACCGGCACTCCGCGCACGCCGTCGAGCTCGGCCTCGAAGCGCGGCACGAACCGGTTCGGGCGCGGCGTGAGGAAGTCGGGCAGTGCCCGGCTCGGATTGCCCCGGAAGTCAGGCGGGATCCGGTTCGGCCCGACCAGGGCCTCGAGCAGCTCGCGATCGGCCGGGTCGATCCGCCGAGCCGCGTTACGCAGCCAGGGCAGGTGCAGCGTGTGCTGGCTCGGGTCCACGAGCGCGCGCAGACTGTGCACCGCCTCGCCCAGAGGCGAGATGGCAAAGCGCGTGCTGGCCAGGTCCTCGACCCCGAGCGTGAAGCGGATCATTTAGCCATAGGCTAAATGCATTTGTCGAGATACCGGCCGGTGCTGGAGTGGCGCCATGCACATCCCACTCCACATCTCCCCCGAGCTCGCCCGCCTGCGCCGTGACGAGCTAATCCGTCAGGCGGCGCAATTTCGCACCCGCCACCGCGTGCCCCCGGCCCAGCGGGGGTGAGCGCCGTGGACGGATTCGACCCCCAGACCAGTTTTGGTGAGGCGAGCTCGCGGCGCTACGTCGCCGACGAGCTCCGCGGCGACGAGGCCGAGACGGTGGCCTTCCTCGCCGGCCTGGCCGGCGATGGCCCGGCGCTCGAGTTCGCGCTCGGCAGCGGCCGGATCGCGCTGCCGCTCGCTGGCGCCGGCGTGCCGGTGCATGGGATCGAACAGTCGCCCCACATGGTCGCCCGGCTGCGCGAGAAGCCCGGGGGCGCCGGCATCGAGGTCGCCATCGGCGACATGGCCGCGATCGAGATGGGACGTCGGTATCCGCTCGTCTACCTCGTCTACAACACGATCGGCAATCTCCTCACGCAGGAGGGGCAGGTGCGCTGCTTCGAGAACGCCGCCCGCCACCTCACCGCGGATGGTGTGTTCGTGCTCGAGTGCCGGGTTCCGAGCGCACCCGCCCGTCCCGGCTCGCAGTTCGTCGACGTCGAACGCCTCGCGGCCGACCGCGTCAGCCTCGAGGTCGGGCGCTACGACCCGGTCACTCAGGTGCTCGACGAGGTGCACCTGCACCTCAGCTCCGAGGCCACCGTGCTCGCGCCGATCAGCCTGCGCCTCGCCCACCCGCCCGAGTTCGACCTCATGGCGCGGATCGCCGGGCTGCAACTGCGCGAGCGGACGGGTGGCTGGCAGGGCGAGCCGTTCACCGCCGGGAGCTGGCGGCACGTGAGCGTGTATGAGCGGCGGCCACCGGAGAGCCGGGCGCGCGCGAGACACCAGCTAACCCGAAGCTCGTAGGCGCGCGCGCCCCATTGGCGAGATGATCTGCGGCGAGGACCCTTACTGGTATGTCACAAGCGCTTGCCCGCACCCTGCTGGACCCGGTCACCTACCGCCGACTCGTGTTCATCCTGCTCGGCCTGCCGCTCGGCATCGCCTGGTTCGTCATCCTGATCACGCTCTGGAGCCTGTGTCTGGGGCTGATGCTCACGCCTCTGATCATCCCGCTGCCGTTCGTGCTCGCGTTCACCACCCGCGGGCTCACCGCGGTCGAGGCCGGCCTGGCCCGCGGCCTGCTCGACCTCGACGCCCGGCCACCCTCCTTCCAGGTGACGGGCCGCGGCTACCTGGGCCGGCTGCGCTCGCTGTTCGGGGACGAGTTCTGGCACGCCCAGGCGTACCTGTGGCTGCGCTGGTTCCTCGGCTTTCCGGTCGCCGTCGTATTCGTCGGGCTGCTCGGAACCGCCGGCGGCATGCTCTTCGCTCCGTTGTGGGTTCCGTTCGTGCCTGGCGGGAGCGATCTTGGCTTCTGGCACGTCCACACCTTCGTGCAGTCGCTCGTCCTCGTGCCGCTCGGCGCTGTGCTGCTGCCGCTCGTCATCGCCGCCGCCCACCCGGCTGGACGGCCGCTCATCGCCGTCGCCGCCGGGCTGCTGCCCGGACCGCATGCTCGCACGATCGCCCCCGCCGGCTCGGTGCGCGCGCCCGCCAGGCGTGCCCCGGCGCTGGCGCCCGAGCGCGCGCTGGCCCTGCACGCGGGCGTGAGCGGGTTCCTCGTCGCGCTCGTCATCGTGATCTGGGGCATCACGTCGCTCGGGTACTTCTGGCCGATCTGGGTCGCCCTCGCGCTCGCCCTGCCGCTCGGGATCCACACCTGGTCGGTCGCCCTGCAGACCCGGCCCGCGCTGCTCCGGCGCTTCGGCGGTCGGGCGCTGGTGGCCAAGACGAGCGGCGTGGCCACGGTCGTGTGGCTGTTCACGTTCTTCGTCTGGCTCATCACCAACCACGGCTACTTCTGGCCCGTCTGGACGCTGCTCGGACTCGGCCTGCTCGTCCTCGGCACCGCCGTGCTCGACTGGGGCACGAGCGCGCAGATGGCCGAGCGGATCGAGACGCTCGAGGCCACCCGAGCCGGTGCGGTCAGCGTGCAGGACAGCGAGCTGCGCCGGATCGAACGCGATCTGCACGACGGCGCCCAGGCCCGCCTGGTCGCGCTGGGCATGAGCATCGGGATGGCCGAGCAGAAGCTGGCCGAGAACCCCGAGCAGGTCGGCGAGCTGCTCGCCGAGGCGCGGGCGGGCGCCGAGCAGGCGCTGCGCGAGTTGCGCGATCTCGCCCGCGGCATCCACCCGCCGGTCCTGGCCGACCGGGGCCTGGAGGCGGCGCTCGCCGCCCTGGCCGCCTCCACGCCGATGCACGTGGCACTGTCCGTCGACGTGCCCCAGCGCCCGCCATCATCGGTGGAGAGCGCGGCCTACTTCGTGGCCGCGGAGTCGCTCACCAACGCGGCCAAGCACGCGAACGCGACCTGGCTCGACATCCGCATCGCCCGCATCGGGAACCGCCTCGAGCTCGAGATCACCGACGACGGAGCGGGCGGGGCCGACCCGAACGGCAGCGGCCTGATGGGGCTGCGCCGGCGGGTGCAGGCCCTCGACGGCACGCTGACCGTGACCAGCCCGCCAGGGGGTCCGACGACGATCTACGCCGAGCTGCCGTGCGTGTGATCCTGGCCGAGGATCTGGCGCTGCTGCGCGACGGGCTGACGCGGCTGCTGAAGGACAACGGAATCGACGTCGTGGCGGCGGTCGGCGACGGTGACTCGCTCGTGCGCGAGGTGGTGGCCAGGCGCCCCGACCTGGTCGTCGTCGACATCCGGCTGCCGCCCGACTACCGCGACGAGGGCCTGCGGGCCGCGCTCGAGGTGCGCCGCCGGGTGCCGGGCACGGCGGTGCTGGTGGTCTCCCAGTACGTGGAGCCGACCTACGCCGAGGAGCTGCTCGCCGACCGCGGCGGCGGCATCGGCTACCTGCTCAAGGACCGTGTCATGCACGTGGCCGACTTCCTCGAGGCGGTCCGCCGGGTCGCCGCCGGCGGCACCGCCCTCGACCCCGAGGTGGTCGCCCAGCTGTTCTCGCGCCGGCGCCACGACGGCCCGCTCGAGCGGCTGACCCCGCGCGAGCGCGAGGTGCTCGCCCTGATGGCGGAGGGCCGCTCGAACACGGGCATCGCGCAGTCGCTCGTGCTGACGATCGGCGCGGTCGAGAAGCACATCCAGAGCATCCTGGGGAAGCTCGACCTGCCCCAGTCCTCCAGCGACCACCGGCGCGTGCTCGCCGTGCTCACCTACCTGCAGGCCGAGCCGTAGGGCACGTTTCTTCGCCGGTTCTTGTGGATCGGCCTTACCGTCCCGGGGGATGCCCTCTCCCAAGCACCTGTGGTCCGGTGACTGGCAGGACGAGTCGGCCGCCGCGGCGGCGCGCCGGCGCCCGGCCGAGCCCGCGCCGGACGCGCTGCCCCCCGAACCCGAATCGACCTCGAACGGGTGGCGGAACTGGCGTCTGAGCGCCGCCGCCGGGCTCGGCCTGCTCCTCATCGCCGGCGTCGCGGTGGCGCTGCTCATCCCGGGCAGCTCGAGGCGCGCCAGCGGCGCCACGGTTCCCTTCGCGCAGGCCGCGCCCGGGACCGGCGGCGGCGTGTTCAGCCCACCGAGCACCAGCCCGGCCGCCCCGGGGAGCGGCCCGGGCACCCTCCCGGGGAGCTCACAGACCGGCGGCGCGTCGAGCGGTGCCTGGCTGGGCGTGGATGTGTCGGGCACGGCGTCGGGCGTCGTGATCGAGGGCATCATCGCCGGCGGTCCGGCCGACGCCGCCGCGCTGCGGCCCGGTGACCAGCTGCTGGCCATCGGCGACCGGCCGATCCACTCGCTGAGCGATCTCAGCGCGGTCGTCGCCGGCCTCGCTCCCGGCCAGACGGTCACGATGCACCTGCGCCGGGGTGGCGCCACCATCAGCCGGGCGCTGACGGTGGGCACGAACCCGAGCGCGTCGGCCGCCTCGCCATGAGCTTCGCGGCTCCAGGCGTCCTCGTCGCGCTCATCGCGCTTCCCCTGCTTGTCGCCTGGTACCTGCGCAACCAGCGCCGCCAGGCCCGTGTGGCCGAGGCGTTCGTCAGCGCGCCGCTGCGGGCGTCGGTGGCACCGCGGGACCCCGGGTGGCGCCGCCACGCCCCGCTGCTCATCCTCCTGATCGCCGGCGCCGTGCTGATCGTGGCTGCGGCGCGGCCGCAGCGTAGCGTCGCCGTGCCGGTCACCGAGGGCGCGGTCATGCTCGTCGACGACGTCTCGAGCTCGATGCGGTCCACCGACGTGAGCCCGAGCCGCCTCGGGGCGGCCAAGCTGGCCGCCGACCAGTTCCTGTCCGACGTGCCGAGCGGCGTGCGGGTGGGGCTGATGAGCTTCACCTCCGCGCCGCAGCTGTTGCAGTCGCCGAGCACCGATCGCGCGGCCGTCCGCAGCGCCCTGGTCCCGCTGCGGGCTGGTGGACACACGGCGATCGGCGACGCCATCAACCGGGCGGTATCGATCCTGGCCGCGCTGAAGGGCCCGAACGGCAAGCGCGTGCCGGCGGCGATCGTGCTGCTGTCCGATGGCACCTCGACCCAGGGCGCCGACCCGCTCGCCGCCGCCCGGCAGGCCGCGGGCCGGCATATCGCCATCTTCACGGTCGCGCTGGGCACCGCTCGCGGCACGATCCGCGTCGGGTCGAGGACCGTGCCGGTCCCGCTCGACGCCTCCCAACTGCAGCAGATCGCCAGCCTGTCGGGCGGCCGTGCCTACACGGTCGGCGACACCGGCCACCTGACCGCTGTGTACTCGCATCTGGCCACGCAGCTCGGTCACAAGAAGGTCCGCCGGGAGATCACCGCGAGCTTCGCCGGCGCCGGGCTCGCGCTCGTGCTCGTCGGCGGCGTGCTGTCCCTGGCCTGGTTCGGACGCCTGGTCTAACCCGAAGGAGAAGCGATGACTGAAACCGCAACTGGAAACGAGGCTCGCGCGCAGGCGCGGGCGGCGCTGCAGGAGGCCCTGCAGGAGATCAAGCGGGTGATCGTCGGTCAGGACGCCATGCTCGAACGCCTGCTGGTCAGCCTCTTGGCCGGCGGCCACGTGCTGCTCGAGGGCGTGCCCGGTCTGGCCAAGACGCTGACCGTGAAGACGCTGGCCTCCGTGCTCGGCGGCACCTACGGGCGCGTGCAGTTCACTCCGGACCTCGTGCCTGCGGACCTCATCGGCACGCGCGTGTACCGGCCCGACTCGGGCGCGTTCGACACCGAGCTCGGACCCGTGTTCGTCAACTTCCTGCTCGCCGACGAGATCAACCGCGCTCCGGCCAAGGTCCAGTCGGCTCTGCTCGAGGTGATGCAGGAGCAGCAGGTGACGATCGGCGGCCGGACGCATCGGGTGCCGCTCCCGTTCATCGTCATGGCGACCCAGAACCCGATCGAGTCCGAGGGCACCTACCCGCTGCCCGAGGCCCAGGTCGACCGCTTCCTGATGAAGATCCTGGTCGACTATCCGAGCACCGGCGAGGAGGCCGCGGTCGTCGGGCGGAGCCTCGGGGCGCCGGCGGACGTACGCGAGGTCCTCTCCCTCGGCCGACCTGAGCCACTACTCCACGGCCGTGCAGAGCGTGCTCGTCGACCGGGAGGCGATCGGGTACGCGGTCGCCCTCGCCGACGCCACGCGTCGCCCGGCCGCCCACGGCCTCAGCGAGCTCGCGCCGCTGATCGAGTTCGGCGCCAGTCCGCGCGGGCCGATCGGGCTCGTGCACGCGGCCCGCGCGCTCGCCCTGCTGCGCGGGCGTGGCCACGTCGTCATCGACGACATCCACGACCTCGCCGCCGACGTCCTGCGCCACCGGATCGTCCTCTCCTACGAGGCCCTGAGCGAGGGGGTGAGGGCCGACGACGTGCTCGAGAAGGTCCTCGCCGCCGTCCCCGAGCCCTCGGCCCGCCACCTCACCCGCGCGGCCGGGGATACGGCGCCGGTTCCGATCCGGGCGGCGGACTTCGCAGCCGGCGGGGAGGCGTGAGCGCGCCGCTGCTCGCGCCGCCGGCGGCCCGCCAGGGCCCGGGTCCGATGCCCCAGCCTCTCATCGATGGGCTGGGGGTGGCCGTGAACCGGCTCATCGCCCGCACGCTTCCGGGCGATCGCCGCGCCGCCGGCGTGGGCGTCGGGCTCGAGCTCGCCCAGCTGCGCCCCTACCGAGATCGGCGACGACGTGCGGCACATCGACGCGGCGGCGACGGCGCGCAGCGGCCAGCCCCACGTCCGCCTGCACCTCCCCGAGCGCGCCCTGACCACCTGGATCGTGCTCGACGTCTCGCCGTCGATGGCGTTCGGCACCACCGAGCGGCTGAAGGCCGACGTGGCCGAGGGCGTGGCGCTCGCGTTCGGGCGCCTCGGCGTCCGGCACGCCGGGAGCGTGGGGCTGGTGCGCTTCGGCGGCGGCGAGGACCAGATCCTCCCGCCCCGCGGCGCCAAGGCGGGGCTGGTCGCGCTGCGCCGCGGGCTCGGCGAAGGCGTAGCCACGGATGGGACCGCTGACCCCGAGGCGCTGGCCCGCGCGCTGCGCCGGGTGGGCAGGCTGGCCCGCCTGCCCGGGCTCGTCGTGATCGTGTCCGACTTCCGCGACCAGCGCGAGTGGGAGCGGCCCCTCGGCTCGCTGCGCCTGCGCCAGTCGGTCATCGCGGTCGAGATCGGCGATCCCCGGGAGGCCGAGGTGCCGAACGTCGGGCGCCTGGCGCTCATCGACCCGGAGACCGGGGCGCGCGTCGAAGTCGACACGTCGCGCCGGCGGGTGCGAGAGCGTTTCGCCGCGCTCGAGGCCGCGCGCCGGGAGCACATCGCCCAGGAGCTGCGGCGACTGCAGGTCACCCACATCGCGCTGTCCACCGGGGAGCGTTGGCTGGCCGCACTGGGGCGGCATCTGCAGTGAGCTTCGCCGACCCCGTCTGGCTGCTCGTCCTGCTCGCCGTCCCGGTCGCGCTGGCCCTCCACCGACTCTCCGCGCGGCGGGCCCGGCGCTACGCGATCCGGTTTCCCGCGCTGGCCAGTCTCCAGACCGCCGCGGCCGGCGCGGTGTCCTGGTACCGGCACATCCCGCTCGCCCTGCTGCTGGCCGGCGCCGCCGTGCTCGCCTTCGCCCTCGCCCGCCCGCGCGTGACCGAGCAGGTGGCCATCCACCAGGCGTCGATCATGCTCGTCACCGACGCATCGGGCTCGATGGCCGCCACCGACGTGGCGCCCACCCGGCTGGGCGCAGCCGAGCAGGCCGCCGATACGTTCATCTCCCGGCTGCCGGGCAGCGTCCGGGTCGGGGCCGTCGCCTTCTCGAGCGCGCCCGAGGCCTCGCAGACACCGGTGACCGACCACTCGGCGGCGCGCGCGCTCATCGACGGACAGACGGCGGGCGGCGGCACGGCGACCGGTGACGCCCTCGGCGTCGCGCTCCAGCTCCTGAACGGCGCGAGCGCCAAGCATCCGCCCTCGGCGATCGTGCTCCTGTCCGACGGCGCGGCCAACCAGGGCGTCAGCCCGCTCACCATCGCTCAGGAGGCCAAGCGCGACCGGATCCCGATCGACACCGTCGCCCTGGGGACGCCGAACGGCGTCCTGCAGACCGGCGATCCGCTCGAGCCGGTCGTCCCCGTGCCTCCCGACCCGGCGCTCATGCGCCAGATCGCCCAGATCTCGGGCGGCACGACGTTCAACGCCAAGACCGCGGACGAGCTCAGCTCGATCTACACGAAGCTGAGCACCCAGCTCGGCACGACCACGCACAAGCGCGACGTCACAGCGCTGTTCGCCGGCGCCGGGCTCGTGTTCATCCTGTTCGCGGGCGCGGGGTCGGCGCGGCTCACCGGCCGCCTGCCGTAGGCGCTCAGACCGACAACGAGCGCGCCACCGCGTCGGCGAACAGCCGGCCCTCGCGCGTGAGCTCGACGCGCCCAGCGTCGAGCACCACCCGGCCGAGCGCCGCTTCGGCCTCGGCGGCACGGATCCCGTCCGCAGTCAGCGCCGACACGGCGAGCCCGCCGCGCACGCGCAGGCCGAGCAGCACCGCCTCGAGCGCGCGCTCATCAGCGCTGAGGACCTCCCGTCCGGCCACCGGCGTCCTGCCGGCTCGGAGCCGGCGGGCGTAGTCGGCCGGCCGGCGCACGTTCCACCAGCGCACCCCGCCGACGTGGGAGTGCGCGCCCGGGCCGATCCCCCACCAGTCATCCGAGCGCCAGTAGCCGAGGTTGTGCCGGCAGCGCGCCGCCTCGGTGCGCGCCCACGAGCTGAGCTCGTACCAGTGAAACCCGGCCGCCTGCAGGCGCTCGTCGGCATGGGCGAAGCGCCGGGCCTGGGCGTCGTCGTCGGGAGCGGGCAGGGTGCGGCGGCGGACCGCGGCGGCCAGCGCCGTCCCCGGCTCGACGGTGAGCGCATAGGCGGACAGATGATCCGGTCCGGCCGACAGGGCCGCGGCGAGGCTCTGCTCCCAGTCGGCGTCGCTCTCCCCCGGCGTCCCGTAGATGAGATCGAGCGAGACGTGCTCGAAGCCGGCCTCGCGGGCCTCGCACGCGGCCGCCACAGCGCGTCCGGGAGTGTGAACGCGGTCGAGCGTGCGCAGCACGTGCGCGGCGGCCGACTGCATGCCCACTGACACCCGCGTGAAGCCACCGGCCCGCAGCGTGGCAAACGCGGCCGGGTCGACCGAGTCGGGGTTCGCCTCGGTGCTCACCTCGGCGCCGGGCGCCAGTCCGAACGTCTCGCCGATCCCGTCCAGCAACCGTACGCAGCGCGCCGGCGCCGAGCAGCGTCGGCGTCCCGCCACCGAAGAACACCGTGTCGACGGGCCGGGCACCGAGCTCGTCCCGGGCCTGGCGCAGCTCGACCAGAGCCGCCTCGACGAACTCGAGCGGCTGCCCGGCACGCTTGGGCACGTAGGTGTTGAAGTCGCAGTAGCCGCACCGGGCGGCGCAGAACGGCACGTGAACGTAGATGCCGAGCGCCGGCGAGGCCATGCCTCAATGATGGCTGGTGCTCGCGCACCCATGATGGCCAGACTTCTTGTCCCGCCCGGCGCCGAGGCGCAAGCTGTCGGCATGAACAGAACCTCCTTCCTGGGCGAGAAGCCCATCAATCGCATCGGCTTCGGCGCGATGCAGCTGGCCGGCCCGGGCGTGTTCGGGCCGCCGCGGGACCCCGACGCGGTCCGCGCCGTGCTCCGGCGCGCGATCGAGCTCGGCGTCGACCACATCGACACCGCGCAGTACTACGGTCCCGACGTCGTCAACGACTTCATCCGCGACACCCTGCATCCCTATCCGGAGAACCTGAAGCTGGTCACCAAGGTCGGCGGCCGGCGCGACGACACCGGCAACTGGCTGCCCGCGCAGAGCCCGGCCGAGCTGCGGGCGGGCGTCGAGGACAACCTCCGCTCCCTCCAGGTGGAGCGCATGGATCTGGTCAACCTGCGGCTGATGGACGCCACCGCCTCGGGTGATCTTCTGGCCGAGCAGCTCGGCACACTCGAGGATCTCCGCCGGGAGGGCAAGCTCGATCTGATCGGGATCAGCGAGGCCGGTTCCGACGCGGTCCGCCGGGCCCTCGAGCTCGTCGACATCGCCGAGGTGCAGAACTCCTACAGCGTGGTCAACCGCGCCGGCGAGGACGTGCTCGAGCTCTGCATGGACCGCGACATCGCCTTCGTGCCCTACTTCCCGCTCGGCTCGGCGTTCACCGGCGGGCCCAAGCAGCTGGCGCAGGATCCGGCCGTGGCCGGCGTGGCGGCGCGCCACGGGATCACGGTCACGCAGGTCGCGCTGGCCTGGCTGCTGCACCGCTACGAGCGGATGCTGCTCATCCCCGGCACGAGCTCGGTGGCGCACCTGGAGGAGAACATGGCCGCGATCGACGTGGAGCTCGACGAGCAGGACCTGGCCGGGCTCGAGCACGCCCGCCAGCTCGGCGACCCGCTGGCCGCGGCGCACGACTGACGCCCAGTCGGATCAGAGGGTGGCGAGCGCTGCGCGGGTGGCGGCGTCGGCGGGCGCGTAGACCGCCATCCTCAGGCCCGGCTGGCCGGGCGGCACCGTCTGCGCGTGATGCAGGCGCAGCCGGCCGAGCTGCGGGTGCTCCATCACCTTGGTGCCCCGCTGGCCCTCGATCACCTCGTGCTCGTCCCACCAGGCGCGGAACTGCGCGCTGTGGTGGCCCAGCTCGGCCAGGAAGTCCTCGTACTCGGGCTCGCCGGCGTGCCGCGCGTACTCGGCCCGGAACCGGCCCAGGGTGTTGCGCGCGGTCGCGACTCGCTGGGCCGTCATGCCGCCGGAGCCCGGATCGACGAGCAGCCACCAGAGCAGGAAGCGCCGCTCGCGCGCCAGATGGTCGGGCGATCCGAGCACCACCGCCGCGGCCCGGTTCCAGGCCAGGATCCGGGTCATCGGACCGAGCAGGTAGGCCGGATGGGGGTGCAGGGCGTCGACGAGTGCGATCAGCTGCGCGACCTCGTCGTCCTGTTCCTCGAGCCCGACTGCCGCCTCGTCATCGGCCAGCGGCAGCTCCGTGCGGGCGAGCGCGAACAGCGTCCGGCGCTCGGCCGGATCGAGCCGCAGCGCACGGGCGAGGGCGTCGAGCACGTCGGGCGAGGGGTTGATGTCCCGCCCCTGCTCGAGCCACGTGTACCACGAGACGCCGACCCCCGCGAGCGCGGCCACCTCCTCCCGCCGCAGGCCGGGGGTGCGCCGGCGCCCGCCGGCGTCCGGAAGCCCGACGTCGGCCGGCGAGAGCCGGGCCCGCCGAGAGCGCAGGAACGCCCGCAGCTCGTCCCGCCGGATGGGTGAGGAAGCGACCGCCATCGTCTGGGAGCGACTCTAGCTCGCGCCCGCTGGCCGTCTGCGCCGTCCACTACGGTGAGCCGCCATGCCGGACGAGGCCGACCCGCGCCGGGGTGCCACTGTCTTCGACGCGGTGGCGGGGGAGTACGACCGCCACCGGCCGAGATACCCGGACCCCCTCATCGACCGGGCATGTGAGGCGGCAGGTCTCGAACCCGGCGACGAGGTGCTGGAGATCGGTTGCGGCACCGGTCAGCTCACCCGCAGCCTGCTCGCTCGCAGCCTGCGGGTGACCGCCATCGAGCCGGGACTGAACCTGATCGCGCGGGCTCGGGCCGGGCTCGAGAACACCGGCGAGGTGCAGTTCGTCGCTGCCCGCCTCGAGGACGCCCTGCTCCCGCGCGCGCACTACGCGGCCGTGTTCTGCGCCTCGGCCATCCACTGGATCGATCCGGATGTCGGCTGGCGGCGGGCGGCGGGCGCGCTCGCCGACGGCGGGACCCTCGCGCTCATCTCGTACTTCGGCCTCGACGATCCCGAGACCGCCGAGGACCAGCAGGCGCTGCGCGACATCCTGGCCCAGGTCGCGCCCGAGCTTGCCGCCGAGTGGCCGGAGTACCGGAGCCTCGACGACACCCTGGCCGGCATCGAGGCGCGGCGGGGCAACATCTCCGAGGCGTGGGCGTGGCTGGGGGGCTACGCGGTCGGCCGCCGGTATGCCGCCGGCCTGTTCGACGAGGTGCAGGTCCAGGCGCTGCCGATCTCCCAGCAGCACACGGCGCCGGAGCTGGTCGCGCTGCTCGGCACGATGTCGTTCTGGGCCGAGCTGTCCTCCGGTCAGCGCGAGGCGATCGCGGCCGAGCACACGGCTCTGGAGGGACGGCTCGGGCGGCCGATCCGCTCGAGCGTCGTGGCGCTGCTCCTGATGGCGCGGCGCCGGGCCCGCGGCTGACGCCACTCACTGCCCGGCGACGAATCGGGCCACGATCGCCTGGGTGATCACCCCATGGGTGACACCCGCGCACGCGTCGGCGGCCTGTCGCGCGGCCGGCTGGTGGATGTCGATCCCGGCGGCGGAGAGCATCTCGTGGGAGAGCTCTCCGGTGCTCGAGGGGTCGGGGAAGCTCGGGAACCCGTGCGTGCGCATGCAACCCGCGAAGGCCACCCCGGCGGCGACGTGCGAGCGCTGCTCGGCCACACTCTCGGGCGGCGGAGCCGGCAGCAGGTGCTGGCAGGCCGACTGGGCGGACTGAAAGCCGGGGCTGTGCGCGGTACCGGGGGCGAGGGCGAGCTTGAACGCGGCGCCCGAGCTCGGGTCGGGGAAGTCGGCCACGCCGTGGGAGCGCATGCAGGCGGCGAACCCGTCGGCGGCCTGCGTCATCTGGGCCGAGCTCACCCCCGCGGTGCCCCGCGGCGGGTTGACCGCGCCTGGCGCGCTCGAGCCGCAGGCGGTGATCAGACTGGCGGCGGCGGCGGTGGCGAGCGCGGTGGTGAGAGCATGAGATCGGAACATGGGCATGTGGTAGCCGGTGGCCGGTCACACCCGTGCAACATGCGCCCGGCGCGATTGTGATGGCGTTGTTACGCGGGCTGGTGCACGATGTCCCGGTGCGCGTGTTGGTCGTCGAGGACCATGTCGGGCTCGCCCGCGACATCGCCGAGGGGCTGCGCGACCGCGGGTTCGCCGCCGACGTCGCCTTCGACGGATCCTCTGCCCTGCAGAAGGGCGGGGTGTATCGCTACGACGTGATCGTGCTCGACCGCGACCTGCCGGGCGTGCACGGCGATGCCGTGTGCATCGGTCTGCGCGACGGCGGCTCGGAGGCCCGGATCCTCATGCTGACCGCGGCGGCCACGCTCGGGGACCGGGTTGCGGGCCTCAACCTGGGCGCGGACGACTACCTGGCCAAGCCGTTCGCGTTCGATGAGCTCGTCGCCCGCGTGCATGCCCTCGCCCGGCGCGCGCCGGCCGGCCCACCCGTGCTCGTCCACCGCGACGTCCGGCTCGACCGGGCGGCCCGGCGAGCGACCCGCGGCGAGCGGGAGCTGTCGCTGACCCGCAAGGAGCTCGGCGTGCTCGAGGTCCTCCTGGCCGGGGGCGGTGCGGTGGTCAGCGCCGAGGAGCTGCTCGAGCGGGTGTGGGACGAGAACGCCGACCCGTTCACCCGAACGGTGACTGTCACGCTCATGCGCCTGCGGCGCAAGCTCGGCGAGCCGGACCTGATCGAGACCGTGGTCGGCACCGGGTACCGGCTGCGATGAGGCTCTCCGCCCTGGTCCCACGGCGCCGGCGCGGCCGGCTGCGCACGCGCCTGGCCGTCTCCTACGCCGTCCTGTTCATGCTCGCCGGGACGGGGCTGCTGCTCCTGACCTACACGCTCATCTCCCACGTCCTGCTCCCCTCACCCGCCCAGACGCAGGCGATCAGCCCGAACCTCGGACAGCTGCTCGACACGTGCAAGATGCGCGAGGCACCCGGGGAACCCGCCATCCCCGAGGCGCTCGTGCAGCAGTGCAACCGGGCCGCGCTCGCGGCCGGGTTCGGCCCGGCGCAACAGCGCGACCGCACGCTGCGGGCGGTGCGGGACGCGTCGCTGATCGGCCTCGGCGTGCTGCCGATCGCCGCCGTCGCCCTGGCCTGGCTCATCTCCGGCCGGGCGCTGCGCCCGGTGCGCTCGCTCACCGACGCCGCCCGCGAGGCATCGGAGCTCCGCCTCGGCCGGCGGCTCGCGCTCACCGGCCCCGACGACGAGCTCAAGCAGCTGGCCGACAGCTTCGATCTGATGCTCGAGCGCCTCGACGCCGCTTTCACGAGCCAGCGGCGGTTCGTGGCCAACGCCGCGCACGAGCTGCGCACGCCACTGACCGCGATGCGCACCGCCATCGAGGTGACGCTGGCCAAGCCCGAGCGCACGCCCGAGCAGCTCGAGACGATGGCGATCCGGGTGGCGTGGTCGGTGCAGCGGGCCGAGGCGACGATCGAGGCGCTGCTCACGCTCGCCACCAGCGAGGCCGGCCCGAGCGCGCGGGAGCCGATCGACCTCGCCACCGCAGCCGAGGACGCTCTCGACAGTGCGCGCGCCGTCATCGCTCAGCGCGGCATCACGGTGGACGCCGCGCTCGAGCCCGCGCTCGCCCGCGGCGATCGGGTGCTGCTCGAGCGGATGGTCGCCAATCTGATCGAGAACGCCGTCCGCCACAACAGCCCGGACGGGTGGGTCGGCATCCGCACGGTCCAGCAGGACGGGCACGCGATCTTCGAGGTCGCCAACACCGGCGCCACCGTCCCGGCTGAGCAGATCCCGGTGCTGTTCGAGCCCTTCGCCCGCGCCGAGCAGCGGGTGAACTCCCACGACGGGGTCGGTCTCGGCCTCTCGATCGCGACCGCGATCGCGCACGCCCACAAGGCCACCATCACCGCTCGCCCGCGGCCGGGCGGCGGGCTCGAGATGTCGGTGAGCGTTCCGGCACGATGAGTTTTCCCGCCCCGGGCGGTCAGACGCTGCACACACGGTTCGAAGGAGGGTTCGATGGCCACGGTTGTCGCCGATATGTCGATGTCACTGGACGGGTTCGTCGCCGCACCCGACGGCGGCATCGACCACGTGTTCTCCTGGTACGCCAAGCCGCAGCCGCCGTCGCTGCCATCCGAGGGGCCATCTGACCCCGAGTCGGTCGGCCTGCGGGTGATCGTCGCCGGGCGCCGGACGTTCGAGCAGGCGAAGGGGTGGGGCGGGCATCACCCGACCGGGGTGCCGGTGATCGTCCTCACCCACATGGTCCCGGACGGCTGGCCGCATGCCGGCGGGACGGTGTCCTTCAACACCGAGGGGATCGAGAGCGCGATGGAGCAGGCGCAGGCCGTCGCCGGCGAGGGCGTGATCGCCCTCGCCACCCCGACCATCTTTCAGCAGTGCCTGAACCTCGGGATGGTCGATCGCATCCAGGTGAAGATCGTGCCCGTCCTCATCGGGCAGGGCATCCGCTACTTCGGGGATCTCGTCGGCGATGCGGTCGAGCTCGAGAACCCGACGATCACCGAGGGCAACGGCGTCACCCACATGCACTACGACGTCCGCCGGGGCGACCGCGTGGTCTGAGCCCTCGCGGCGCCGCCAGAGCAGCCCGCCCCACCGCAGGCGGGGAGCCGCCACGGGTGGCGCGATCCTATGGCGTCGGCGGCGCGTAGAAGGCGCTCGTCCGCGCGCTCGTCTCCCGGGCGAGGTCCGGCGCCGCGCCCGACGCCTGATGCGCGGCGCCCCAGGCACTCGCGCTCCGGCGCATGAACGCGGGCATGAGCTCGTGATCGCGCGGGGGATCATCGCCCTCGATCGACGCGCTCAGCGCGGCCAGCGCGGCCTCCCAGCCCACTCCGACCGCGCCGGGACCGTACGTCGCCCAGTGCTCATCGTCGGGAGCGATGTGACGGAGCACGAGCTCGCACTCCGCGCCGAAGGCGATCAGCTCGACGGCGACCCGGCCCGGCTTGGCCTCGCCGAACTCCCAGGTGACCTCGAGCCGCTGCGGTGGGGCGCAGACGATGATCGTCCCGCCGGCGTTGCCTTCGAGCTGAAAGCGCCCGCCGGGTCGCAGATCGCCGCTCATGGGCAGGAACCAGCGCGCCACGCGTTCCGGCCGCGTGCACGCCTCCCAGACATCGGCCCCCGGCGCGCCTAGACGGCGGCGGATCTCGATGACGTGCGCCGATACGCCATCGAGCTCGGCCTCGATCACCGCGCGCCGGGTGCGCTCGAGTTCAGCGATGAGATCACGCATGCCTGTTCCTCCCGGGTGATCGACTTCTTCCGCGCGCCAGCTCGGTGTCCAGGGCATCGAGGCGATGGTCCCACTGCCGGCGCAGGTCGGCCAGCCAGCCCTCGACGCCGTCCAGGGCCGAGCCCCGCATATATACGCTGTTCCGTATACGAACCCTGATGCGCGTGCGGAGTTCGACCGCAATGCTCATTGCAGGTCATCATGTGCGAGGTGATGGGCGGAGAGAGCGAGGGGCCCCGACCCGCGAACGGCCTTGAGCGTCCGGGTTCGCGCCCGCTGGCCGGCTACTCGGCGGTGGCGGTGGTGCTCGTGGTCGGCCTCCTCGTCACTGCGGCGCTCGCCCTCGTGTCGGTGCTCCTGAACGCCTCGAACGAGCGCCACCTGCTCCGGCTGCGCGGCAAGGAGGTCGCGTCGGTGCTCACGGAGGCACTGCCGGCGACGCAGACCCCCCTGGGCGCCGCGGCGGTATTGGGCGACGCCACGGGCGGCAATCGAACCAAGTTCATGCAGTTCGCCGGGCACTACGTCGGCCCGGACCGGCCATTCGTGTCGATGTCGCTCTGGCGTGCCGGCGACATCGCCGCCGGGCCCGTGGCGTACGCGGGCGCCGTCCCGAAGCTCTCCCCCGGCCGGCCCGGCGCGAGCGCGTTCTTCGCCCGGGCCGAGGCCAGCTCGGGACTGAGCGTCATCGGGCTGGTGCAGGGAGCGGACCCGCGGCTCGGCTACGGCTACTCGGGCTCGGGGACGAGCACGTTCATCGCCTACGGCGAGGCGGCGCTCCCGGCCGGACGGTTCGTCCGCCTGCCGCCGAACTCCGCCTACTCGAATCTCAACGTGGCCGTCTACCTGGGCCGGACCACGCGCCCCTCAGAGCTCCTGCTCACGACGGTGCACCAGATGCCCCTCCCCGGCGACCGCGAGCAGGCACTACTGCCGTTCGGCGACACGTTCCTCACCGTCGCGGTGAGCGCGAGCCAACCGCTGGGCGGAACGCTGCCGCGCGATGTCGTGTGGGCGGTGGCGATCGTTGGAGTCCTGCTGACGATCGGCGCCGCCCTGCTGACGCGGCGGCTGATCGCCCGACGGCGGCGGGCCCAGGAGCTGGCGGAGGAGAACCGGCGTCTGTACTCCGAGCAGCGCACGATCGCCATGACGCTCCAGCACGCGCTCCTGCCCACGGTCCTCCCGCACCTCGACGGGGTCGAGATCGGGACCCGGTACGAGGCCGGCGTGCGCGGGATCGAGATCGGCGGCGACTGGTATGACCTCATCCTGCTCGGGGAGCGGCGGCTGCTCATGGTGGTCGGTGATGTCTCCGGGCGCGGGCTTCCGGCCGCCACCGCGATGGCATCACTGCGGTTCGCCATCCAGTACGCGGCGCGGGAGAGCACTCCTGAGGTGTTCCTGCCCCGGCTGACCGCCGGCCACCGCATCGGTACCACGGGCCACCTGGCCACCGTCGCCTGCGCGGTGATCGACCTCGATGCTCGAGAGGTCACTGTGACGAGCGCCGGCCATCTCCCGCTCCTGCTTGTGGCCAATGGCAACAGCCGGTACCTGGGCACGACGGTGGGCCCGCCGGTCGGGGTCGACCCCGATGCGCGCTACGAGTCGACGACCCATCCGGTGCCGCTCGGGGCGACGATCCTCGGATTCACCGACGGCCTGGTCGAGCGCCGGGGCGAGGTCCTCGACGACGGCCTCGAACGGCTGCGCCGGGCGGCGGCGGACACCAATGGGAGCGTGAACGAGCTCATCGAGCGCGTGGTCGAGACCGTGCGCGGAGCCGACGCGCCTGACGACACGGCGATCGCCGCCATCCGCTGGATGAGCTGACGCTCAGAATGCGAACGGCGGGTCAGCCGCGCGGCGGCACGAGCCGTGATCGGCGCCGGCCGTGGTCGTCGCTGACGTAGAGCGCACCGTCGGGGCCGGGCACCGCATCGACCGGGCGGCCCCAGCGCGAGCCGTTCGGCGCCTGGAATCCGCCGAGGAGGGTGATCGCGGGGCCGAGCGTGCGGACGCCGGCCTGCCACGGCAGCCACAGCACCGCGGGCGGGCGCGGCGGCTGGCGGTCCCACGAGCCGTGGGCGGCGACGACCGCGCCGCCGCTCCAGGGCGCGGGCAGCCGGCTGCCCACGAGGAAGTTGAAGCCGAGCGGCGCGCTGTGCGCGGGCAGGCCGCGCTCGATCGGCGCAGCGCGGCGCAGTCCTGACGCCGGCGCCCGGGTTGGTCTGCTCGTCCGCGATCAGAGTGCATGGCGCCGTAGCCAGCGGGGTGCCGGCGCGGCCGGGATGGACGTCCGGCTCGGGGTCGCAGTACGGCCAGCCCAGGTCGCGGCCCGCCCACAGCCGCGCCACCTCGTCCGGGGGATGGTCATCGACGTAGGACTGGATCACCTGGCCGTAGGCATCGCTGTGTCCGCCGTAGGCCTGATGGAAGGGATACGCGATGTCGTCGCGTTCGTTGACCGCCGTCCACAGGCTCCCGTCGGGGGCGAACGACAGGCCGTCGCCGTTGCGGACGCCGCTGGCGAACTGGCGCAGATGGGGCGCCGCAGTCGGCGCGACGGCATACACGGCGGCGCGGGGTGCGATTGGTCGCGCTCGGTGGGGTCGGCGTTCGCTGCGCTGCCGATGTCGAAGTAGAGGGTGCCGTGGGGCGAGACGACGACGTTCTTGAGCGGATGGGCGCCGCCGTCGGGGAGGTGGTGAACGATCACCGCTCGTGCGCTCCGGGGGCGCCGTGCCTGCCACACGTAGCGATCGATCTCGTTCGACTGCGGCCACGAACAGGTACTCCCGGCCGGCCACTCGCGTCGAACGCCAGGCCCTGCGGACTGGTCAGGCCTGAGATGACGGTGCGCTGCCCGGCGGCCGCTGCGCCCGGCGTTGTCCGCGTCCGGCTGCACCGCGCACGCTCTCGCCTGCGGGGACGGATCACCAGCGCGCGGGTGACCGGAGGCGTAGTCTCACCAGTCAGAGGTCAATGAGTGGTGAGACAAGGTCGATGTCCTGGCGCGAGCCGGCGCTCCCCCAGCCCGGGGGTCGGGCGCCTGCCCCCGGCGAGCTCGGCCTGGTCCAGGCGTTTCTCAACAGCCATTACGACCTCGAGTTCGAGCCCGGCGCCGATCTCTTCGCCACGCCGGTCGCGCTGGCGGCGTGGCTCGAGCGGCGCGGGCTCGGGCCCGGCGTCCTGGCCCCGGACGACGCACGACGAGCCGTCGCTGTGCGCGAGGGGCTGCGTCGGCTCGCGCGCGGCCTCGCCGAGCGCGCCTGTCTCGAGGCGCTGAACCGCTCGGCATCAGGCGCCGCGGTCGAGGTCCGGTTCGGCGAGGGGGGCCGGCCCCATTTCGTGCTCGCGGCGGGAGGAGACCCGCTCGACCGCGCGCTCGGAGTTGTGCTCGCCGCAGCGGCTCGCGCGATGATCGACGGCAGCTGGGAGCGGCTGAAGATCTGCCCCGGGCACGACTGCGGGTGGGCCTTCTACGACCACTCGCGCAACCGGTCCGGCCGCTGGTGCTCGATGGCGGTGTGCGGCGGGCGGGCGAAGGCTCGCGCGCACTATGTCCGCCGGCGCGACGGAGGTGATTGAGACGGTCGGCCTGCGCGCGCCGCTGATGCTCGTCGCCGCCCGGCTCAGGCGGCGGCCCGGGCGGTGGGTGCTGCCGGCGCTCGGCATCGCCGTCGCGGCCGCGTTCGCTGCCGGGGTGGCCGGAGAAGGCGTGATCACCGCTGACCGGTCGGCTCGCGCTGTCCTGCGCGGACTCTCGGCGGTTGACAGCACCGTGCGCGTGAGCTGGCAGGGCGCGCCAACGCCGGCCGTCGAGCGGACGGCGCGCGGAATGCTCGACCGGCTCGGGCTGGGCGATCAGACCACGGTCGTGTTGCTGAATCCGGTGCGGCTCAGCGGAGTCGTGGTGCGCCCGGCCGCGATCGAACCGATCGGGCGTTGGCTGGCGGGCACCGCGGTCAGCCGGCTGGGAACGTGTGCGTGGCGCGACTGCCCGGTGATCGACGCGAGCGGCCGCGCTCTGCCGCGGATGCTGGCGGCGGCCGGTGTGCGGCTGCGCGTCCTCGGCAGCGCGCCGCTTGTCTCCGGGGTGCCGCTGTCGTTCAGCCCGGCGCAGCAGAGCGATCCGCCGGTCGTGGTGAGCGGTGACGCCCCCGGCCTCGAGCGGCTGGCCGGGTTGGGCGGCGTCTACCGGACACACAGCTGGCTCGCGCCGCTGCCGGTCGACCGGCTCCATAGCTGGCAGCTTCCCGCCCTCGAGACCGCGCTCGAGCGCTCAAGCGCCGGACTGCAGGCAGGCGGAAGTCAATTCAGCCTGAGCGCCCCGTTCGACGGGCTGCAGGCCGCGAGCGCGCAGGCGTACGTCGCGCCGCGGCGCCTCTTGCTCGTGGGCACGGGAGCGCTCGCGATCCTGGCGCTGTTCGTCCTGCTCGCGGCGGCTGGACTGCGGCGCGATCAGCTGGCCGAGCTCGAGCGCCTGCGCCACGCCGGGGCGCGGTGCAGGCAATGCGTGGCATTCGTCGTTCTCGAGTGCGCATGGCTGTGCGCGGGCGCGCTCATCGCCGGCGCCGCCGCGGGCGTGGCGGCGGTGGGTGTCCTCTGCGCCTCCGCCGGCGAGCCGGTCGGGGGTGTCCTCTCGCACAGCCTCCTCACGCCCATGGCCGCGGCTGTCCTGGCCGGCGGTTGGTGCCTGGCGACGGCGCTGATGAGCGCCTCCGTCTTCCTGTCGAGCCCGCGCATGCTCGACGCGATCGCTGCCGGGGCGGGCTGCGCGCTCGTCGTCGCCCTGACCATCAACGCGGACAGTGACACGCTCGCCGCGTTGCTCGCGCCGCTCGTGTGCCTGGCCGCCGCCGTCGTGGTCTTCCGCCTCGCCGGGCCGGCGCTTCGCCTCGGCGAACGGTTTGCGCGCCGCGGGAACGTCCGGACGACGCTCGCGCTCACCGGCCTGGCGCGGGCGCCTGCGCTCCCGTCCGCCGCGATCGCGTTCATCGCCGCCAGTGTCGGACTCGGCGGCTTCGCGCTGGCCGACCGCGCCACTCTGCTTCGCGGTGCCGCCGACCAGGCCGCCGATCAGGTCCCGCTCGACGCGGTCGTCGGACCGGCCGCCGACTTCACCACGCCGCTCGACCTGGCGCCGCTCGCCCGCTGGCAGGCATTGGCGCGAGGGACGGTGTTCGAGGTCCGCCGAACCGATGCCAACTACCTGAGCGGCGACAGCACGGCCACCGTTCCAGCGCTCGGAATCCCCGCGGGCGCACTGGCGCAGATTCACGGGTGGCGCACCAGCGACGGCTCGGCGCCCCTGGGGGTCCTGGCGAGACGGCTGCGCCCACCGGGACCGGTTCGCGTGGCCGGGCCGGCGCTGCCGGTGGGCGCCCGCTGGCTCGTCCTGCCCGCGCACGTGTCGAACACCTCGGTCAGCGTGACCGCCGACCTGCGCGACCCGGCCGGGGCGGTGCACCAGGTGCCGCTCGGCGTCGCCGGAACGCGCACAGGCGCGCTGCGCGCTCGCCTGCCCTCGGGCCGCTGGGAGCTCGAAGCGCTCGAGCTCGACGAGGCGCCCGGGGTCGCGGCGACGAGCGGCCATCAGAACGCCGAGAACCCGGCGCCGCCGGCGGTCTCCCCGGCCATCGTCACGCTCGGGCCGCTGCGCGCGCTCCCGCGCGGGGACCAGGTGGGGCTCGGCGCCTGGCGCGGGGTCGGCTCCGCAGGATCGGCGCGGCCGGCGGCTCGCACCGGTGCCGTCGCGATCGCCTTCGCGCCCAGCGGTGAGCCGGGGATCGTGCGGCCCGCTCAGCCGAGCGACGCGCGCCCGGTGCCGGTGCTCGTCGATCCGCAGACCGACGCCGCGGCCGGCCCGCGCGGGCTTCTCCCGTTGACCGTGGATGGCCTGCCGGTGCGGGCGCACGTGGTGGGGGTGCTGCAGCGCTTCCCGACGCTGGCATCCGATGCCGGCGGCGGCGTGATCGCCGACGAGGCCACGCTTGCCTCGGCGCTCGACGGTGCGCTTCCGGGGCAGGGACGCGCGGATGAGCTCTGGATCAGCACGCGCGATCCGGGCGCGCTCCGGATGGCGAGTCGCCGGTGGCCGCTTACGCAGCTCACCACGACGTTTCGAACCGACGTCTCGCGCGAGCTTCGCAGCGCGCCGCTGGCCCGCGGCGTGCTCGGGACGCTCCTGGCCGCGGCTGTGGTCGCGGCCGCGCTCGCGGTGCTGGGGCTGCTCGCCGCACTGATGGGCGCTGCGCGGGATCGCGAGCAGGAACGCGACCTCGAGGCACAGGGCGTCGGGGCCGCGGACGCCCGCTCTGAGCTCCGGACTCGGGCCACTGTCGCGGGCACGGCCGGCGTGTGCGCCGGCCTGGTGATCGCGGTGCTGCTGGTGCGGCTGGCCGTGGCAGCGGTCCGCGCCGGCGCGAGCGTGGCGGATCCGCAACCTGCGCTCGTCACCGTCATCCCCTGGTTCGAGCTGGCGGTCTGGGGCGCCGCCATGGCGCTGGTGCTCGTCACGGCTGGGGCGCTGGCCGCCCAGAGGCGCAGATGATCGAGGCTGCCGTCCAGCTCCGCGACGTGTTCTGCGTCCATCGCTCGGGACAGGGCGACGCCGCCGCCCTGCAGGGCATGAGCCTGACGCTCGCCGCGGGGGAGCTGCTGGCGGTTCTCGGACCGAGCGGCGCGGGGAAGAGCACATTGCTGCGGGTGATCACCGGGCTGCAGGTCCCGGAGGCCGGGACGGTGGCGGTGCTCGGCCGGGACATCGGCCGGCTGCCGGCCGGCGCGCGGGCCCGGATCCGCCACGCGTCGATCGGCTTCCTGTCTCAGCGCGCGGACGCGGCCCTGCCCCCGGACCTCCCGGCCCGCGCGGCGATCGCGCTGCCGATGGTGCTGCGCGGGGTCAGCCGGCGCGAGCGTGAGGCGCGCGTGGCGGAGCTGCTCGAGGCCACCGGGCTCGCGGACGCGGCCGGCGCGCAACCCGGCGAGCTCTCGGGAGGCGAGCGTCAGCGCGTGGCGCTGTGTGTCGCGCTCGCGCATCGGCCGGCCGTGCTGCTCGCGGACGAGCCGACGGGCGAGCTCGACGCCGGCACCGCCGCGCAGGCGCGCGAGCTGATTGCTCGCCTCGTCCGCGAACAGGGGACCAGCGCGATCGTCGTCTCCCACGATCCTTCGATGGGGGCGATCGCGGATCGCACGATCCGGATTCGGGACGGCCGGGTGATCGAGGAGGAGCGCGGCGGAGAGCCGACGCTGACCGTCGTCGACCGGGGATGGCTGCGGCTGTCGGACGAGGTGCTGGGGTCGGCCGGGATCGCCGACCGCGTGCGGATGGGGATCGAGCCGGGCCGGCTGGTGCTCACGCCGGCATCGGCGCGCGCGGGCGGGACACGCGCGGCGGCATCGGCGCGCGCGGGCGGGACACGCCCGCCGGTGCCGGGACCGGGAGCCGAGCCCGCGCGCATCGAGCTCCGGGGAGTGAGCCACCGCTACGCGCGCGGGCGCCCAGGTGCTCGCGCACGTCTCGCACACCTTCGCCCCGGGGCGGGTGACGGTGATCGCCGGACCCTCCGGCAGCGGCAAGACCACTGTCCTTCGCCTTCTGGCCGGGCTCGAGCGCCCGCTCGGCGGTGAGGTGCTGCTCGACGATCAACCGCTCGCGACAGACGATGCGGAGACTCTGTCGGCGCGACGTCGCGAGCGGGTCGGATACCTGCCCCAGGAGCCATCGCCGGTCGGGTTCCTGAGCGCGGAGGAGAACGTGATCCTGGCTCTGCGGATTCGCGGCTGGGAGCGCGAGCCGGCGGCGATCCGAGCCGCGGAGGTGCTGGCCAGGGTCGGGATGAGCGAGCGCCGGCGCCAACGCGTGAACCGGCTATCGGCCGGCGAGACGCAGCGCGTGGCACTCGCCCGCGCGCTGGCCGCCGCGGGCGGGCTGCTGATCCTCGACGAGCCGACCTCTCGCCTCGACGAGGCCAACGCGCGGTCCGTCGCCAGCCTGCTCGGCGCCGAGGCCGCGGCAGGGCAGACCGTCGTCTGCGCCAGTCACGACCCGCTCCTGATCGGCGGCGCTGACGAGGTCCTCGAGATCGGCGGGGCTCAGCTTACGAGCGCCGGCGGAGCGTCAGGATCGCGAGTAGGTAGGTGATCCCGCCGATCGAACCCAACCAGTCGTAGGGGGCGCCGCTGTGGCCACGGGCGACCGACACCAGGAAGGCGATAATCACCGCGACGATGACGATGAGACCGGCAAGCGCGGTCGCCCTGAGGTCGATCATCTCGAAGCGCTCATCCCGTCCATCACCGCGAAACCCGCGGATGGTCTCGCTGCTCCCGCCCAGGGCGAGCGCGAGTCCGACTGCCGCCATCACGCCGAGGGCCCCCAGCCCTTGCCCGAGGTGCCCACCGATCCACATCGCGACGAGCATCGCGACGCCGAGCGCCAGTGAGAACAGCGGCAGGAACCAGCGCGAACGGCAGATGCCACCGCGTGGATTAGGCGTGGCCGTTGACATGGAAGACCTCCTCGACCGTCATCTCGAAGTGGCACGCCAATGCGAGCGCCAAGGGCAGCGACGGGGTGAAGCGCTGCTGCTCGCGCTGCTCGCGTAGGTCCGCACGATGTCAAGCTAGCTTGTCTTCCTGTACATGTCAAGCGGACTTTCCACCACGTGGGCTTTGCGGGCCGGCGGCTCCCGCGGGTTCACCGGCCGGGTCGGGGGCTCAACCGAGGCGCGACGGCTGGCGCGCGGGGTGCGGCTCGCGAGCGGGACGCCGCACGCGGGCGGGCCGTCGCGGCGGCCGGTGCGGCCCTCGCCAGAGGGACCGCGGCGGCTCGGCGTCGGGCAGCGGGAGGCCGCCGATCGGCCGATCCGGCGTGGGGCCGCCGTCGTCCGGACCGCCACCGGGACCGGGACCGTCATCGGAGGGGCCGGGGTCGCTGTCGATCTTGCGGAACAGCACGACGTGCGCCAGCGCGACCAGGACGAGCGACCAGCCGAGGCCGGCGAGGAGGAGCACATAGGCGACCTCCTCACCGACCGGTTCGAGCAGGGCGACGAACCACGGCGCGACCATGCAGGCCATGAGCGCGGCGAAGCGCAGCCAGAACCGTGATCGCCGCGCCAGGAGCGGATCCCGCAGGGATCCGGCGAGCACACCGAGCGGGATCGCGGCCAGAGACAGGACCACCACGCCCATGGACGCAGAGTACGCCGGCCGGCTCGCCGGCGCGTCAGTTTCCTTCGAGGCTCTGCGAGGATCGCAGTATGAGGACGATCGGCATCGAAGAGCATTTCGTCACCGACAGGGTGGCCGAGGCGTGGAACCGGCTCGAGGGCCCGGCGCGGGACGACCCCCGGATGGGTGTTCCGCCCGGGGAGATGGGCGAGCGCCTGCGCGAGGTCGGCGAGCGCCGGATCGCGGCCATGGATCGGGCCGGCCTCGACGTCCAGGTGATCTCACTGACGTCCCCTGGGTTGCATCCGCTGCCCGCCGACGTCGCCATCGGCCTGCAGGTGGAGACCAACGACGAGATCGCATCGCTGGTGCGGGAGTATCCGGAGCGCTTGCAGGGCTTCGCCACCCTGGCTTTCACGGCGCCGGAGGCCGCGGCGGCGGAGCTCGAGCGCGCGGTCAGGCAACTCGGGCTCAACGGTGCCCTGGTGTTCGGTCGCACCGGCACCCGCAATCTCGATCACCGCGACAACTGGCCGATCTTCGAAGCGGCCGCCGCCCTGCGCGCGCCGCTCTACATCCATCCGCAGATCCCGCAGCCGGGGGTGCGGACGGCGATCTACGAGGGCTTCGGCGATGCAGTTGACATGGCGTTCTCGACCTTTGGGATCGGCTGGCACTACGAGGCCGGCGTCCAGTTCCTGCGGATGGCGCTCGCCGGCGTGTTCGACCAGTTCCCCGACCTCCACGTCGTCCTCGGCCACTGGGGCGAGGTGGTGCTGTTCTTCCTCGACCGGGCGGACGGACTGGCGATGCAGGCGAAGCTCCCGCACACTTTCACCGAGTACGTCCGAAGGAATGCGTACATCTGCGCCGGCGGCGTCTACAGCCGGCGCTATCTGCGCTGGGCGGCCGAGGTGGCGGGGATCGAGCGCCTGCTGTTCGCCACCGACTACCCGTACCGGCCCGCTCCCGACGGCGGCGTCCAGCACTTCCTGCACAGCTCGGGCATCGCGCCCGGCGATCAGGAGCGGATCGCCTCCGGCAACTGGAAGGCGCTCGTGAGTGGCATTCGGCGCTGAGCGCTTCGCGCCGCTACAGCGAGCCGTGTGAGAACTCAGTGCAGATCGCACTGATGTGGCGCGCGTCCGTGCCGCAGCACCCGCCCAGTACAGAGAGGTGTGGCAGCTGCGCACTCAGCTCCCGGTAACGATGTGCCAGGTCGGCGGGGTCGCCCTCATCCAGCTCGTCTGACTCGTCGAGCTCGGCGTGGCTCTTGCTCGACGCATTGGCTCGCAGCCCGCGGACCCGCTTCATGATGTCGCCACCGCGCAGCAGCACCGGCGCGAAGTGCGCGGGGTGCGCGCAGTTGATCATGAAGTACGCCGCCGCAGCGGCGGTCCGCTGATCGACGTCGTCGATCGCCTCCCCGAGCCACTGGCCGCCGGCCAGCCGACCGTCGGTCTCGACCGTGAACGAGATCGCCACCGGAATCCCCGCTGCCACGGCAGCGCTCACGATCCCCACCGCCTCGTCCGGATCGGACAGTGTGAGCGCCGTGACCATGTCGGCGCCGGTGCCGGCGAACGCCTGAATCTGCGGCGCGTGGTAGGCCTCGGCCTGGCCTGCGTTCATCAGGCGCCCGGGGTCATGCCCCTCGGCGCGAGGACCGACACAACCGCTGATCACCACTGCCGGCGCTCCCGCTCGCAGCTCTTCGAGCAGCGCGACCGCGCGACGGTTCGCGTCGGCCAGCCGCTCGGGCGTGTAGCCCAGCCGATCACCCCAATCGCTGCTGGCGCGCCACGTGGGGGTGTCGAGCACCGCCCCCACCCCGTGCTCGCCTGCGAGCGCGATGTACTCCCGGTAGTAGTCGCGCAGCGCGCGCTCTCCGGCGGGGTCGTCGAGCAGGACGAAGGCGGCGAAGTGCGGCAGATCAAATCCCCGATGGAAAATGAGATCGGTCTCGAGGCCGCCGTCGGTGATGAACCGACCGCCGGCGAGCTGGGGCAGTGGCGGGCGAGCGGTGGACACGGGCGAGGTATTCTGCGCTCCCGCCGCCGGCTCTGACCGGCGGCCCCGATCGGGACCGCCGGTCGCTGCCGCGTGCTTCTCGCCTCAGTGAGGGCTCAGGGTGCCCACGGGGCGCTCTGATTCACCGAGTCCCAGAACCCGCAATGGTGCTGCGCCATGATCGCGCTGGCCGGGAGGAGCATGCTGTCGCCGGCCGGCATGAGCGACATCACCGGCCGTCCGGGCGTGCTGTAGGTCGCCCAGAAGGGCGTGTACGGGACGTTCGGGGTCCCGGTGCGGGCAAAGCCGGTCCACTCCGCGAGCACCTGACTCTGCAGCGCAGCCTGATTGGGGTCGAGCTGAGCGGTCGGGAAGTGCGCGAGGTGGTTGGTTCCGCTGTGGAACGCCCCGAGTGGCTGGGTCGAGCCACCCGGCACGGGCTCATCGGCATCGTCGTCCTGGTAGGCGTACACCGGGATGTACTTCGACAACGCCTGATCACTTGACAGGGCCGGACACACGCTGAACGCGTCGGCCATGATCGTCCGGTAGGCGATGAAGGGCGCCGGGGACGGGAAGCGCTCGATTGGATAGAGGCGCATGACGGTTGCCGCGTTCGCTCCGAACTGCTGGCGCACCAGCTCCTGATACTGGGCGGCGGTGTTGGCCACGACCGGCTTGACGACGTTCGTGTACACCCCGCCGTTGAACTCGTCCCGGCCCACACCGATGATCAGCTTGACCTTGTTGACGCGACCGCGCCTGAACGCCTGCGCGGCGGACAGGGGCAGGGTCGTGCCGTTGACGATCGGGCCGATGACGCCGCCCGTGAACGGGTTCACGAACTGGCCGCCCTTCTCGAGCAGCGTGCTCACCGGCACCGCACGCAGGCATGCGGCCACGTCCGCGGCGTTTCCGCAGCCGACCTTCGCCGCGAACTCAGCCCCCAGCCTCTGGGCCTGATCCTCGCTCAGCAGCTTCGACTTGCAGTCGGCCGGCCACCAGATGGTGTTGACATTGAAGTTGTAGAAGCCGCTGACGCTGATGCCCTTCTGGAACAGGCCCTTCGCGGTCGGGGACGCCACCTGGTCGCAGACGCTCGCGCCCCCGGCGGACTCGCCGAAGATGGTGACGTTGCCCGGGTCGCCGCCGAATCGCGCGATGTTGCTCTTCACCCAGCGAAGGGCGGCCTGCTGATCCTGCAGCCCGTAGTCGCCCGAGTGGGCGCCGAGCGCCTTGTCGGCCAAGAACCCGAGGATCCCGAGCCGGTACCGGATGTAGACGTAGATCACCGGACCGGTGCGAATGAAGTTCTCGCCCGTGTCGGTCACGGCTTCGCCGAGGAACCCGCCGCCGTGGATCTCGAACATGACCGGCAGCTTCGCCCCGGGCTGAGTCCCTGCGGGCTCCTGGACCTCGAGAAACAGGCAGTTCTCACTTGTGTTCGGCGTCGGTGGGGCGCCGGGGAAGCTGGGGGAGAAACACTGGGCCCCGCGCTGCGTGGCCTGTAGCGTTGTCGTCCATGGATGCACCGGCTCGGGCGGCCTCCACCGCAACCGGCCGACGGGCGGGGCCGCGTACGGGATGTCGAGATAGGACGTCAGTCCGTTGCCGGTGACGCCGCACACCGGTCCGCTCGCCGTCTGCACGAGCGTGCCCGGTGAGCACGGCGGCGGCGCCTGGGCCCGCGCGTGCGCGGCCCAGACCAGAGCGGCGACCAGGGTGACAGCGAGAGCCGCGAGCGCCGAAGCCATGCGGCGTCGCAAGAGAATCGCCATGCCAAACCTCCCTACGAGTTGAGCAGACGTTGTCCCGGTCCGGCGTCTGCATACCCGGCAGACGCGCCCCGTAGCGGTGCGGTCAGAGCTATGACGCTTCAGTGGCCTCGGAACGGACGCGCGGCACTGGCGACGCGCGGTCCGGCGGACGCGGAGCGCCGTCGGGCGTGAGCAGCGGCAACTCGCGCTCGGGTCCGCGCCGCAGTTTGCGCGAGGTCGCGCCGTCGGGCCGTGGATGCCGGGTCCTCGACGTGGCCGTGAGCGTCGTGGGCATTGAGCTCGCGCTGGTTGCGGTCCGCCACCAGGCGCAGGATGCGGAGGTGCAGGTCGCTCATGCATGCGCTCCAGGAGGCTCGGTAACCGGGAGCGCGCCGGCGACAGCCTCGGGCAGCAGCGAGGCACAAGCCTGGGTCATGACCACGACCGGGCCGGGTTCTTGCCCGGCAGGGGGTGCCCGCACTCCGGACAGGCACGGTTCATCACCGGGTCCACTGACCGGTCGTCCTCGAGCTCGAAGTAGATGCGGTGTCTGCCGAGACCGGAGACGCGCAAGACGTGCCCGCACTCAGGACAGCTGTAGGTCCGCCGGGGATGGGGCCGGGATGACGGCGCATCCTGCGGCGCGGCGGAGGGGAGTTCCCTGGTTGCGGTGGCCATGACCAACCGCCTCTCTGCCCTTCTGAGCGAAGTTCTCGCCCGGAAAGTGAGAAGGGCTTGGAGCTCCCAGAGCGCGCCCCCGACCCTACCACATTCCGACCTGTGTGGTCGGAATTAGATGCGCTCGCGGACCCGCACCAATAGGAGTACTGTCGCAAGCACTGGCCCTGCGGCCACCATCCTGAGTCCCAGCCCGAAAGCCACCGACGGCGCGTAAAGCGTCCGAGGCGGGAGGCGGGGTTACCGGTTGCGACTGCGGGGCCGGTGCTGTCGAGGCGTCACCAGGCCAGCTGGTTGCTGGCCGGAGCCCTCGGCGCTCGCTCGTGCGATGGATGGGTCTGCCAAGCTGCCCTGATGGACCTCGGGACGATTGGCGTCTGGACGAGCTTCCGGGCCTTCGGCGTCGAGCGCGCCAGTGAGGCGGCCAAGCTCGTCGAGCAGCTCGGATACAGCGCGTGCTGGGTTGGTGGTTCTCCCCACGTGCCCGACGTCCGCCCGATCTTGGAGGCGACCTCGACGCTGGTCGCCGCGACCGGAATCCTCAACGTCTGGATCAACGAGCCAGGCGAGACGGCCGCGGCCGACGCCGCTGTGCGCGAGGAGTTCAGCGGGCGGTTCATGCTCGGCGTCGGCATTGGGCACCGAGAGGCGACCGATGATTACCGCCGGCCGCTCGAGACGATGCGCGCGTTCGTGGATGGCCTCGACGCATCACCGGCCCCGCCCCCGGTCGAGGGCCGCTGCCTCGCCGCGCTGGGGCCGAAGATGCTCGACCTCGCCGGCGAGCGCACCGCAGGCACCCATACGTACTTCGTCCCGGTCGAGCACACGCGCTTTGCTCGGGAGCGGCTCGGTCCGGACAAGCTCGTCGCTCCCGAGCTGGCGTGCGTCATCGACCCCGACCCGGTGCGTGCCAAGGCCATCGCCCGGGACTACGCCCAGCTCTACCTCCGCCTGCGCAACTACACCCAGAGCCTGCTCAGGTTTGGCTTCACCGAGCGCGACCTCGCCGACGGCGGCTCGGACCGCCTCATCGACGCGGTCATCCCCCAGGGCAACGCGACGCAGATCGCGGAGGTCGTGCACGCGCACCTCGACGCGGGCGCCGACCATGTCTGCGTGCAGCCACTGGGCGAGGACGGCATTCCACGCACGTCGTGGACAGCGCTCGCCCACGCCGTGCTCGGCTGAGAGCTAACGGTCCGCTGATCTGCCGGCGCCGATTTCAGGCGGCGAGTCGGCGACGCGCCTTCTGCACCGAGGGCATGGCGGCCCGTGCCCGGGCGAGCGGGCGCGCACGCACGTCGACGCTGGCCGGCTTGGCGGCGATTTCGATCTCCTCGCCCGTGGCCGGGTTGCGGCCCTTGCGCTTCTTGGCGGCTGGCTTGATCCGGACGGTCAGCTGGACCAGGCCGCCGATGCGAACTTTCTGGGCGTTTCCAAGCTCGTCAAGCACGACGTCCTCGAGCGCATTCAGCGCGCGCCTGGCGTCGGCCTTACTGAGCTCGGCGCGCTCGGCGACGGCGGTGATCAGCTGGGGTTGGGTTAAAGCCACAATGTCCTTTCGGCGGATGGCGTGTGTATAGCGGGATTGAACCTCACGGGGTGGATGTCACGCCCGGCCTCATCCGAGCGGACGGTTCAGCTTCTCGCCGTTCCGACCACGCGAGTTCCAGCCGGGTGGTCATGGCACCCGTGGCCAAGCATACGTCCGGCACCCGGACGTCTGGCGCATTCCTTCTGTTGGCAGGGTCGCGCTGGGGTCAGCACGGACAGGACGTGGGGCCTGAGCGGCGAATAGCGGGCGATGTACCTGTTCGGTGTCCTCCGTGGGGCGTCCGGTGAGGTGCGCGATGTTGTGCGTGCCGGAACGCCGACGCACCGTCGCCTCCGCGACCAGCTGGTCGCCCTTGGTCTGGCGACGGTCGGTTTCGACGTGGTCTGCGCCGTCCTGGCGTTCCTGTTCGAGCACCACCAGAAGCAGACCCAGATCGAGAGTCTCGGCAGCGCGTTCTTCTGGACCACCACGCAACTGCTGACGGTCTCCTCCAATATCCAGAACCCGATCTCCGTCCCGGGCAGGGCCCTCGACATCGTGATGGAGATCTATGCCATCACGGTCATCGGAGCCCTCGCCGGCGCACTCGGCGCCTTCCTGATCAAGCGCGGCGAGGAGCTCGACGCGGCGGGCAAGCGATAAGGAGCGTCAACGGTGCAGCGAGATTCGGCTCAGGAGAATCCCACCGGCGATCCCGATCGCGCCGGATATCACCGGGATGCCGACCATGGCGGTCGTCGGACGCCTCTGCCCGTGATGAGCGTCGCGGCTCACGTTCGTCCTCGAGCGCTCGCTGCGCGGTGCCTGACCCGGACTGGCGGCCCTCGAGCGCCTGGCCGGGTTGGCGGCCGGCTGTGAGCGCTTGGCCGGGGTGGCGGCCGGCTGTGAGCGCCTGGCCAGGGTGGCGGCCGGCTGTGAGCGCCTGGCCGCGTTGGTGGCCGGCTGTGAGCGCTTGACCGGCCTCGGGCCGGCTGCCTTCACGTTGCCGCTTGAGCTCTTCGTACGGGTCGCCGCCTTGGTCCTCGGCGCTCGGGTGGACGGGCCTCTCGCTGTGCCGCCGTCTTCCCGCGAAGCGAGGTCGGTCAGGTCCACGAGCCCCAGCTCAGACACCGGCCGCAGCGGCACTAGGCCGCCCTCCGGTGCGCGGACGGGCTCGCCCGTCGCAGCGTCCTGATCTCGCTGGGAGTGGGGAACTTCGTCCGCGGCCAAAGCTCTCTCGCCAGGTCATGGACGTCCGCTTGGGCCTCGCGTGTCCCGCGGTCATGGCCCTCGAGCAGAATCAGCGGCACGTCCTGGGTGATCGCCGTCCGCCACGCCGCCCGGGCGCGCAGCTCGGTGCGCGCCACCGGAACCTTCAGCCGCCGGGCAAGCCGCCGAAGCGCGTCGTGATTGAGCCGGTAGCTCAGCTGCGAATGATCGCACTCGACCCTGACCAGGCTCTTGATGCGCACCTGCGCACCCCTGCGGTTCAGCTTCTCAACCGTCTGGGTCAGCCGGCTGAGACCGCGAAGCGCGTTGCTGTCGCCCATCTTCACCGGGCAAACGATCTCGTCCGCGGTGAGGAGCGCCGCAACGGTCAGCTCGCCGACGTTCGGAGGGCAATCCATCACCACTCGGTCGTAGCTCCCCAAGAGCGGTTCGAGCGCGTCCTTCAGCTTGAACACGCCCATGGTCTCGGCGCGTAACTGCGTATCCAGCGCCTCCGCGCGCTCATCGCACGGCAGCAGATCCAGGCCAGGCGCGCCGTGCACGCCATGCAGAACCGCATCCTCGGCGGGCACGGAATTTCGCGGTGCCAGCACGTCGACGACGGTCGCGTCGAGCAGGGTGGGGTCGACACCGAAGGCGAATGTCAGGTTCGCCTGCTGGTCGAGATCGACCACCAGCGTCCGGAACCCGGCGTAGGCCCACTGCGAAGCGAGGCTTCCGGCCAGGGCAGTCTTGCCGGTCCCTCCCTTCTGTGCTGCGATTGCTGTCACCACCGCGCGAGCCATCTCCCAGCGGCTATTCGCCGGGGGCCCATGACTTCCTTCCGCGAGCCGGAATCACTGCTCGTGGAGTCAGCCGGGATCCAGGGAACTGCGCCGGCTTCGCTCGGGTGCGCGTCAGCTCGTGGGGCTGGCGAGCGCCAACCTCGAGCGCACCCGGACGATCGGCGCGTGAGGATCGTGAGGCTGCGGTATCGCCGCGAGCGCGAACTCGGCGATCGCGCCGGGGCGAAAGACGAGGCAGTGAGTCGAGCCGCCGAACTGGAAGTAACCGAGCTCGTCACCCTTGCCGACGTGATAGCCGGGCTTCACCTTGGCGTCGATCACGCACGATGAGACCTCCGACATGCCGATCGGGACAAAGGCCATCAGCCCGATGACAGGATCGTCGGCTTCGATCAGGAAGATCGCCCGCGCCGCGACATGGGCGAGATAGGACTGCGAGTTCATCGGCTCGACGGCATCGCTGCCTTCTGAGTCGGCCTCGGAGTAATAGGTGCCCGGCTGCAGGAAGGCCCTGACGATCGTGCCCGCCACCGGGCTGTGCCACCGGTGGTAGTTGGTCGCGCTCAGAAAGGCCTGATACACCGTTCCGCCCACGAACGCGTCGACCGAGTCGTCGTTGGCCAGCATGTCCGCCAACGAATAGGGCTGGCTCTTGATCCAGAAGCGATCTTGCCGTTGGACGTCGGTGCTGATCCCGTAGGGCACCGACTCGCAGGCGCTCACGATCACCTTGTCGTCGTCCGGCGAGTCCACCGGACGGGCGTCCTCCTTGAAGCGTCGGGTGAAGAAATCGTTCCACGAGGCAAAGCCCCAATGCTCGTCCTGGGCGTCGTACTCGAACTGCTCGATGCCCACCGCCCGCTGAGCATCAGCGGACATCCACCCCGAAGGCGAGTCGTTGAGCACATACAGCGAATCGCCGCTACTCAGGAATTCGCACCAGGCGGTGAGGATCTTCTTCAACATCGCGTTGATCCGCGGATCCCGGTAGGCCGCAAACCCGGCCGGCGTCCCCATCGTCCAGTCAAGGATCGCGTTCAGGGGAAGCGCCACCATCTCCGATCCGTATTCGGGCGCCATGCTCAGCACCTCGTTCATCAGGCGCAGCAGCTGCTCGACGCTCTCCACGTGGCGCTGGCTGTACGACTTGGAGGTGGGCACCTGCGCGATCATCTCGTGGACGTACAGCCGCACCACCGGATCGCTGTCGATCAGGTCCTGGAACTCCTCCATGACGGGGTGAAGCGTTATCTGCTCCCCCCGCGCCTCCACCCGTTGCCGGTGCCCGTGCAGCCATGCCTCCAGGTCTGCCTGGCCCTCAGGGAGCCATCCTGCGCGCCGGCGCACGTCGATCGCGTGGGGAAGAGTCGCCACGGCGAAGGACGTACCCGCGAGGTCGAGTCTCAACGCGCTGGTGCATCAGCGCGGGCAGCGTGCGGTCCGCTCGCTGGACGCACGCTGGGGCGGTCAGCCTACTTGAGGACCTCGAGAACATCCAGCCCTGACAGCCGCAGCCGGGCTGGGTCGCGAGGCCGGCACCACGAGGAGCCGCCTCACACTTCGAGGCCGGAGCAGTCGCTCACGCCGCGGCGGTCGACCGTTGCGGGCGCGCGATTTGCGCGCGCGTGATCCACGCGCGCATCTGGTCATAGACCGCCGGGTGGTTGAGCAGATCCATGTGCGTCAGGCCGGTCAGCTCGTGCCCGTTGTCGACCTCGAACGGGATGCTGCGCCCCTTTCCGTTCCCGCGGCCCGATGCGCTCGGGATGCGCACGAGCAGGTCGCCGAGCGCCGACCCGACCGGGCCGTCCGTGAGCCTGGCGCCGATGAAGTAGTAGTGCGCGTCGGGCAGGAACGGGACCTCGGTGCAGCGGTCCTTGAGGAACTCGTCGGGGTCCTCGCAGTCACACCAGTCCTCCTCCACGCAGGCGCCATAGCGGAGATCTTTGATGCCGAGGCTGCGCGCGTTGAGAAACGACGCGAACGCGCGCGTCTCGGGCAGACGGCCAAAGCCCCAACTCAGGACGTTGGTGCCCTTCTCGAGGTCAGCGCCCAGGTGCGGGCTGCCCAGCGAGAACACGTGGCGCACCTCGTTCGGCCAGCGGCGGCCGTCCTGCTCGCCGTAATGACACGCGCTGCGGACCACGAGGCCGCCCATCGAATGCCCGACGAGGATGATCTCCTCCACCGCCGTCGGCCAGCCGGCCACCAGATCATCGAGCAGCCGCGCGAGCTCACGGCCGTTCTGCGAGATGCGCAAGCCGGTGTTGTACCGCAGCATCACGGGCGTGAAGCTCAGCTCGTCCTGCAACCGCTCGCCATAGGTCCGGCGCCCAGGATGGGCGCCGCGGAGCGGGAACAGGCGCCAGTTGTCGTCGTCGCCGAACAGGCCATGCACGAACACCGCGATCCGCGACGTGGCATCGGGGAATGCCGCCGCGATCCCCTCGTCGGTCAGCGCGACGTCCTCGCCGCCCCGGCGAACGGCCATGCCCAACGCCAGCCGGTTCCCGCGCTCGGTGAGATGGTTGCCGTACAGGCCATTGATCGCGCCGAGCGCCAACGACCCGGCCGGAGTCGCCGCGAGCGCCAGACCATCCTCGCCGGACCGGCGCGCCAGGAGCGCCGCGCCGCCGCGCGCCCCGCCGCGCAAGGCGCTGCGGACGCCGCCGTACACCGCCCGCGAGACGCCGTCGTGGATGACGCGGGCTGGCGTGGCCGCCACACCCAGCACCCCGAACGGGCGCCCGGCGATGCCCTCGTGCATCTCCTTGACGAACCCTCCTCCGGCCGCGAGCGCCTCGCCGGCCAGCTCCCCGATCGCCTCGATGTCCGTCCCGCGCACGTCCCCTCCCTTGCAACAGATCTCGTTCGTGTTGCACGATATACCCCGCGGCGGCGCGGCTGCAACACTCCGGCGTCGTGTTGCTTGAACCGGCCGCGGCACGCGCGCAGGACCTCGCGCGGCGCAAGTTCCTCGCGCCCGAGCGCATCGACATGAGCGCGCTGGCGCAGGAGCTGGGCGTCAACCGCGTCACGCTGTACCGCTGGGTCGGCTCCCGCGACAAGCTGCTCGTCGAGGTCGTCTGGGCTCTCACCGAAGAGACCCTCGAGCTCGCCACAAGTCAGACGAACGCCCAGGGCGCGGAGCGCATCGTCGAGACGGTCACACGCTTTCTGCGGCTCGTCATCGACAACGCCGGCATGCAGCGCTGGCTCTCGGAGGAAGGCGAGCACGCGATGAGGCTCCTCACCCGCCACGACGCAGGCTTCCAGCCCCGGCTGATCCAGGCCATCGAAGACCTCCTGAAAGAGGAAGCCGACCGGCTTGCGCTGTCCGTCGACCTGCACGAGCTCGCCTACGTCATCGTGCGCCTGATCGAGTCCTACACCTACCTCGACCTCATCACCGGCGAGGCGCCCGACGCCGAGCCGAGCCGAGCCGATCCTGAAGATGCTGCTGCGCGCCGACCCCTGAGCGGACCTCGCACCCGGACGGCTCCTAGCCCACGGGGACGACGGCTCGGCTGTCGACACTCGGACGGTCGAGGGCGCGGGCCCGGTGGCGCCTCGCGGCACGCGGCCACGAGCCTGCCGGCGAGCGGCTGCTCGTCCATCTCCGGCACCGGCATACGCATTGGGCCCGGCCACTCGCTCACTTCGCTCGGGGGTGACCAGGGATCGCCTTCAGCTCAGCGGGTACAGGAGCCACGGCGGAAGCATCGAATCCTTGGCGGTGAGCGAGCGTGCTCGACGCCGCTCGCATTCCCGATGCCCGCAATCGTGCGACCGGAAGGCCGCGTCATGGATACTCCCCTCAAAGCCCGCCAGCAACTCCCGCACGCGGTGCGCTTCTCCCCAAAGGAGATCAGGCAGGCCGTCCGCGAGGTGGAGGGCTTCAACGCCAAGCTCGCGCTGATCATCACGCGGAGCGTGGGCACGATGGCATGCGCCTACGTGTTCGCGGTCATCGCCCTGATCAGCCTGCCCGCGGCGATCAACTCGGGCCAGGTGATCGTGATCGTGGCTTGGATCGCGCAGACGTTCCTCCAACTCGTGCTCCTCAGCATCATCATGGTGGGCCAGTCGGTGCAATCTGCTGCGTCAGACGCACGGGCCGCCAAGGAGTTCGTCGATATCGAGACCATCATGGACCGTCTCGACGCGAATACCGCCGGTGGCATCAAGGACGTGCTCGACGCGATCCACGCGATCAGCCCGGAGCACCGATCGAGCAGCGGTCCGTCCGGACCGGCCGGCGATCCAAGTCAGGCCTGACCCGAGCCGGGGCGAGCGCCGTCAGCCGAGCAGCGCCGTGAGCTTCTTCGACGCGAGGATCCGATAGCTCGGGCGCGCCTCGAGTCTTGCGTCGGGTGCCGAGCCAAGTGCACGACAACGCGGAGCCGGTCGCCACCGGCTCCGCGGAGAGGGATGTTCCCACCTCGCAGGTGCTGGCTGGTGCGCTTGTTTCTGACGCCATCTTCGAGCCCCGATCGCGGACGCAGGGCAGGTGGAGGTGGAGGTCATGCGAAGAGCACCACGCGAGGTCGATCACACGCTTCCCGCGGTCGAGCGGATCGAGCACGACCGCAAGGCGGCGAAGGAGCTGCTGCGAGCGGCGCGCGCCGGAGCACGGCGGCGCGTGCCGAGAAAGTGGACGCGGTGTCGCGTTGCGGGATGCGCTCGGGGACTTGCCGGACGAGCTGCGACTCGCCGACGCCCAGCGTGCGATCGCGCGGGAGCATGGTCACCGGTCGTGGGCGACGTTTCGTCGCGACCTCGAGCGGCAAGCCGGTGAGTCAGTCCGTTCGGTGGCCCGTCTGGGACCAGTCGATCCTGCGGGTTTTGAACAGGGCGCCGCCCGCCTGCTGCGGATGCTGGCCAGCAACGATGAGCGTGCGTCTTGAGCGCTTTCGGAAGATGAACGTTACCGCGTCTCGCCGTGCGCGGCGATGCGGCGCTACGCGAACAGGGCAACGATCGCCGACGCGCGCCTGGTCATCGCCCGCGAGTACGGCTTTCCGACTTGGCGCAAACTGCTAGCTGGTCTGCGGGAGGAAACGGCAAGTCCGCGATGTCGTAGATCAGGTAGAGCAGCATCGGCTGCGCCCACTGGAAATCGTCGACGTGAAGGATCAGAGGGAGTTCCGCGGCCAGCGACTAGAGCAGCTGCCGTACCTCCCAGAACAGCTCCTCGGGCGTGGCGGCGCCACCACCCCGCAGACGCTCGAGCACCGCGTGCGCGTAATCCGCGACCGGTGCGAGTGCCTCCACCAGAGGCCAGAAGGTGATCCCTTCGCCATAGGGCATGGCAGCGTGCACGACAGCACGGTCGACCGGTCCCCGACCGCGGCAGGAGCTCGGCCGTGAGCCGCGACTTCCCCACGCCGGCGACTCCGAGCAACGTGAAGAGATGACAGCCGGCCTGCGCCACTGCTCGGTCCCAGGCCCCGCGCAGAACGACGAGCTCGCGCTCGCGACCGACGAACGGCAGCTCGAAATGGCGCTTCAGACCCGGGGCGAGCTGGTCGACGTCGAGCAGCTGGAGCTCGGCGACGGGTCGCGATTGCTCGGAGAGGTCCGCGCAACCGGATGTGTACGGGAACCTGCTCGGACAGGCACTCGGTGTCGACCGGGAATGCCTGGATGTGTTCATCGAAGCGGGCAGCGACCTACGGCCCGCTCAACCTCGCGGTTGACCGCGTCGAGCTCGTCCAGATCCTGCTGGCCGCCGGCGCCCGCATCGACGCCACTGGGATCTGGGGCATCACGCCGCTCGAGACCGCGATCTACCACGCCTCCCGAGCGTCCGCAGACGTGCTCGCCGCGATCGCGCTCGCCCCTGATGCATCGGTTCGGATACCTCCGGTGGGGAGAGCAGCCGCCACGGGCGCGCCGAGGGACGGATCGTGGCGAAGCATCTGGGCTTCGAGCTGCCGGAGCTCGGGGCTCGGTTCGAGGCCGATCTCGTCGAGCGCGGCCACCGCGTCGCGGTAGGCGGCCAGGGCGTCGGCGTGACGGCTCGAACGGTAGAGGGCGAGCATCAGCATCCGGAGCGAGCGCTCGCGCAGCGGGTTGGCCTCGACGAGCGCCGTGATCTGACCGATCACCTGGTCGTGCTCTCCGAGGGCCAGTAGCGCCTCGACGACGGTCTCGGCGCCCGCGGCGCGGAGCTCTTCGAGCCGTTCCGCCTCACGCGCCGCGAAGTCGAATCTCTGGAGATCTCGCAGGGGACTCTGCGCCACAGCGTGAGCCCCTCATCACACAGCGCGCGAGCACGAGACGGGTCGGCGGTCAGAGCATGACGACCTTCGTCGATCAGCGGCTCGAATCGCTTGGCGTCGATCCGCTCTGGGTCGGTGTGCACGGCGTATCCGGCTCCGGAGGACCGCACCGGCGCGGAGTCACGGCCACCGGCGGCGAGGATCTTCGTATCGCCGACAGGTATACCTGCACCGCGTGAACCGCGCTCGCCGACGGCGGCTCGCCTCACAGCTCATCGACGATCAGATCCGGCGACTCTGGCACGAGGCGCTTGATCAGCAGCAGTGCGAGTACCGCTCGCTGCTGCGATCGTCCAAGCGCCAGCGCCTCGCCAGTGCTGGCCAGGAGCTCCAACGGTCCGAGGATCCGGAACTCCACCGATCTCTCACCGAACGGGCTGATCGCCGGCGCGAGGATACCCGACCCCACCGCCCGCGCGGGAGAACGTCGCGAACGCGTTCACCAGGGCGTTGAGCCGACGCTGAGCGGACGCTGAGCGGCCCCCTCGATGCTCCCCAGCGTCACCAACCACACCGCCCGAGGAGGGCCAGCCATGACCACCATCAGCCCCAAGCTCACCGCCGCACTTGCCTGGCTACTCGACCACGGCGCCGACCCGAACGCCGGTCCCTACCAGGGCGCGGCGCACTGCACCTCGCCGCCGCCTTCGGAGCGCTTGAGTGCGTCAGCCTCCTGATCGCCGCCGGCGCCGACATCGATCGGCGAAACGAGTTCAACGGCGATAACGCGCTCGGATGGGCCGAGTACATCCTGACGCAAGAGCGACCCGACGACCCGGGTGTCGCAGCGGTCAGAGACCTGCTGCGCAGTCTTGGCTCACGCCCTGCTGTCTGGGGCGCCGGCGCCTGAAGAATTTGGCGGCATCCACCAGGTGCCCATCCGAACGCCTGGGGCGAGGAGCTAGTCCCAACTGCTGCTTATGGGCCTCTCCGCGCGCGGACCGCCCGGAACACGGTGCATGTCAACCCAGGCGACATAGCCGAGAGTCCCATGATGCCGACGGTGTGCGGCGCCTGAGGGCACCTGTGAGGCGGAGCTCGTCGGCAGAGACGAGGTGGAAGAATCCCTGTCGGGCGCCAGAATCCTTTCGGCGCCCGCCGACCGCCACGCCCGAGGGAACCCATGCCCGACCGGAATCAGTTGTTTGCCGACATCGATTCGATGGAGCCCGAGCGCTTCGCTGCTCACCTCGCGCAGGACGTCACCATGCGGTTTGGGAACGCCGACCCGATCCACGGCCGAGACGCGGTGCGCGAGGCCTGGGCGGCTTTCTGCGCGGATCTCGACGGCGTCAGGCATGACGTGATTGCCACGTGGACGATCGATGAGGCGACGATCGTCGAGGCGACCGTCACCTACACGCGCCAGGACGCCTCCCAAGTGGCCGTTCCGGTGGTCACCATCTACCGTGAGCGCGGGGCCGAGATCAACGACTACCGGATCTTCATCGACCTGGCGCCCCTGTTCGCCGACCCGACGCCTTCGGCATAGGGTTGAGCCGGCTTTGGCGGAGACGGCCGGATGACCTCGGCCGACGCTGCGAACCGCCTGGGCTTCGGCCCGCACGCCCTGCCGCGCGCGCTCGTGCTCACCTTCGACAACCTCGGAGAAGCCAGCGAGCTGGAGCGCGGCACCTGGGATCCGAGTGCTCCGCTCGGGCGCCATCCCTCCGTCCTCACGGTCCTCCCCCGGCTGCTCGACGAGCTTGACGCGCTGCGCCTGACGGCCACCTTCTTCGTCGAGGCCCTCAACTGCGAGCTCTACCCCGACGCCCTGCGCGAGATCGCCAGCCGTGGACACGAACTCGGTGTGCACGGGTGGCGCCACGAGCCATGGGCGGAGCTCTCACCCGAGCGCGAGCGTGGCCTGCTGCTCGATGCCGCTCACGCCTTCTCGTCGCTCGGGCTGCCGGCTCGAGCCTTCCGCCCCCCGGGGGGCGAGCCGACCGCCCATACGGCGACGCTGCTGCGCGAGCTCGGGTACCACTGGTGGTCGCCCCACGGTGAGCGGTGGGGGCGCGAGGACGGCCTGGCGCGAATACCCTTCGATTGGCGGCTTGTGGACGCCTACTTCCTGATGGAGCGCTTCGATGAGCTTCGGGCCGCGCACGGGGAGCCCCGCGCACCGCTGGTGCCCGATGCCGCGGCCGAGCGGCTGGCCGCCGAGCTCGCGGGCGGCGCGGGAGCGCAGACACTCATCCTGCATCCCTTCCTGATGGCCGAGGCGGCGTGGTGGGAGGGCGCCCGTCGAGTGCTCGCCGCTGTGGCCGAGCTGCGCCACGCCGGCCGGGCCTGGATCGTGCCCGGGCGTGAGCTCGCAGGCTGGCTGGCGGAGGACGGCGCGTGAGCGCCCTGCGCAACCCGCACCTGTCGCGCCCGCCCGTTTCGGCCGGCCGGCCCCTGGACGAGGCCCGGATGGCCTGCCTCCTGGTCCACGGCCGCGACCAGGACGAGGGTGTCATGACCGACGTGGTCGCGCGCCTGGGCCTCGACGACGTCGCGTTCCTACTCCCCGTGGCCGCGGGGCGCAGCTGGTACCCCGGTCGCTACTTCGACCCTCCCAGCCAGAGCGAGCCCCACCTCACGTGGGCTATCGAGGCCTGCGAAGCCGCACTGGCAAGCATTCACGCCGCGGGCCTGGCCGACGAGCGCGTCGTCGTCGGTGGGTTCTCCCAGGGCGCTTGCGTGATCGCCGAGCTCCTGGCGCGCCGACCCCGCCGGGTCGCCGGCGCGGCCATCCTCACCGGGTCGCTGCTCGGGCGGGGCGAGGATCGGATCACGCCGGCTCGGGTCGACGGCCTGCGGATGTTCTTTGCCCTGAGCCGCTTTGACGAGTGGGTCGCCCTGGCGGACGCTCAGGCCACTGCGGAGGCGTTCGAGCGGGCCGGCGCCACTGTGACGTTTGAGACCTACGAGGACCGCGTGCACCACATCAACGACCGGGCCGTGGCTGGGTTGCGGGCGCTCCTGACGGCCTGAGCGGCCGCGGGTGGCTGGCGACCGGCTGAGCGACCCAGGAACCCGCGCCGGCCTCTACGAGACCACGGTCTCGACGGTGTCGATCTCCTCGAGCTGGGCGAGCTCCCCCCGACGATGTTCCCAGTGCGGCGGGATGCACATGTGGGTCCCGAGCTCCTCAGCCGCCTCGTCGATGAGGAAGCCCTCCGGGGTCGAGTAGGCGAGCTCGACCAGCAGGCCGCCGGGGCTGCGGCAATAGCAGGAGAAGAAGTAGCCACGGTCCTTGGGCTCCGAGATGTCGGTGAAGCCGAGGCCGACGATCCAGTCCTTGATCTCCTGCTGGTTGACTGCCGACATCACGTCGAACGCCTGGTGATGAATCGTGCCCTCGCCGAAGTGCCAAGTCCCCTGAGGCAGGTCGGGTTCTTCGACGAGTTCGAGGACGCGACCGTGGCCGTCCTCGGTGCCGATTCGGTACTGGTGATGGGCGCCCTCTGAACCCACGAGCTCGCCCTGCATGCCGGTCGTGATGAAGAAGTCCATCTCGCCCACCTCGCGCACCGACGTTGTGGTGCCAAAGGCCCCGCGGATGGCGTACTCGGCCGGCACCCCGCCACCCTCGTACGGCAGCCGGTCGTCGGGCCCGGGATCGGCGACCAAGGCGTACGCGATCCCGCAGGGATGCGAGAACATCAGCCGCTCGGTCCCGAACCGCTCCAGGCGCCGCACGTCGATGTCGGCCGCGCGGAGCCGGTCGACCCAGTACGCGATCGCGTCGGGCGGGATCGACAGGTTCAGTTGCTTGGCCTGGTTGGTGCCCCGCTTCCCCATCCACCCCGCCTGCCGGTAGGGGAAGCTGGTCAGCAGCGTCGAGGCGTCACCGAGCTCGTTGCCGTAGTAGAGGTGGTAGATCGGGATCTCGCCGTCGAAGAGCACCGTCTTCTTGACGCTCTTGAGGCCAAGCAATCGGACGTGGAAGTCGTAATCCTCCTGCGCGCCGCCGACGCAGAACGTCAGATGGTGGGTGCCCCGAATGATTCCTGTGCTGGCCACGTCCGCCTCCACTTCGCTCGCCCTCGCCGTCTAGCGACGCAATATACGAGCCTGAGGGCAGCAGTTCATCGTCTGACGGGCATCATCGGGCCGACGCCGGGAGCGCGTCCGGTTTTGTGTGTAGGTGGCTACTCGCGGACTTGGGTGCGCCAGAGGCGAGGTGGCGGAGGGCAAAGCGGCCGGGCGCCGCGACCGCGCAGGCGAGGGGAAGGAGCCTGCGATCTTGAAGCGGGCAGGCCGCCGGTCGGCGGAAGGCGGCGAAGGCAATCCACCCGATCCACGAGCAAGCGCGGGTGGCACCTCGCACGAGTGCTTCAGCAGGCGCTCCGGGCAGGCTGGGGAACCGAGTGCCGGGTTGTGTGTCGGCGCTCCAGCGACAGCGGGGCTCGCGATTGCGATGGTCGGTGGTGAGGTAGACCGTGACCAGGATGTGGGGTAGATACCGCGAGTCCTCGTTGCACCTGTGGCTGCGTCGGCCAGCACTGTGGCTGGTGTTGCAGGGGTTGTTCAGCGGGCTGGTGCTCGTGATTGCTGGCGTGGTGAAGTCGATGCGCTGGACCGATGTCCTGTTGATCTGGGCCTGCGTAATGATCGGCGGCACGATCGGCCAGTGGTGGCGCGGCCGGAGTCGGGCTCAGCGCACTCGCATCGATTAGCTCCGGCTCGGCTGACTGTCGTCGGCTGATGCAGGCCGCGCACTGGATTACGGGGGCGCGTACGGGTTGCCGCGACGAGCCGTCGTCGCCTATCCGCTCGTCGGCTCCAGCTACCTCCAGATGGCAAACGCAGCCGTCAGCGTCGACGTAGCCCGCCACATGCTTCACGCCTAATCCGGCAGCGCCGGCGTCGACGAGGTCGTGACCGCTTCGGTGCTTGCAACTTTCCGGCGTCAAGCTAGCGCCCCGAGCATCGGTCGGACTGGCCCGGCTGCTGTGTCAGCTTGCGCCCTTGTGGCGAAAAGGAGGTCGATCGCCCTGAACCGCGGGCGCACCCGCTTTGCCGCGTGCGGACAATTCTCGTAGTGGTCCACGCCCCAAATCGATGAGAGCTATCCGAGCGGGCTGCCCACCGCGACGGGCTTTGGCCCGAGCCTAGATAACATGCCGCTCTCGGCTGCGCCGCCATGACTGCTGCCAGTGCCTCTCCTTCGCGGGTTAGCGGGGGCTCGCTTGATCTGATCGCCGAACGGGCGGAGCGCTGGGCGCTGCCCGCGATCCTGCTGGCGGCGGCCCTGAACTTCTTCTGGCAGCTCGGCTCGTCGAGCTACTTCATCGATGAGGCGTTCAGCGTGATCCACTCGCTTCCGTCGTTCCACACGATGTTCCGCGTGATCGGGCACACCGAGACGACCCCCTACACCTACTTCCTGTTCCTGCACGAGTGGATGATCCGCACCGGTTCCCAGGCGGAATGGGTGACGCGACTGCCATCGGCCGTGGCCGGGGTCCTGCTCGTCGCGGCGGTGTACTGGATGGCGGGGGCGTTCGTCGCGCGACGCGCGGCGCTCGGAGCAGCGGCGCTGACGGCGGTCAGTCCGCTGATCCAGAGCTACGCGCAGGAGGCGCGGGTCTACATCTTCCTGATGCTGGCGGTCGTGGTCGCTGTCGGAGCCACCGTCCGAGCCACCAAGCGGACTTCCGGTCGTCTTGGGCTGCTGACGCTCGGCGCGCTGGGCGCGTTCCTCGCGATGTGGCTGCACTACACCGCCATCTCGGTCGTGCTGCCGCTGGTTGTGTGGGTGGCGACCCGCGACGAGCTCTCATGGCGAGCGCGCGCGGGGTTCGCCGCCGCCTGCGTCGCGGCCTGTGGGACGGTTCTGCCGCTGCTGATCGAGCAGTATCACTACAACCCGAACGGCGGCGCGATCGCCGGTGCGATCAACTGGAGCAACGTAGTATCCGTCGCCGGTACTCCGTTCGGCACGCGCGTCGGCACTCCGGTGAACGTGCGCTCGGTTGCGGCAGCGGTGATCGTCGTCTGCTCGCTGGCGGCCCTGTTGCTGACACGCCGCCGGCGAGTGCCCGCCCGCGGTCTGCTCGTGGCGTGTGGCGCCGTGGGGGTGGTCGGGCTGTTCATCCTCGATTTGACCGGCAAGCACATCCTGATCACCCGCTACACGGCGGTCACCGCCCCGTTCTTGCTCACGGCGATCGCGCTCGCCTGGTCCCGGCTACCGCGTCCCGGCGCAGCCGTGGTCGGGATTGCCGCGGTGGCCGTCTCGGCCGTCGGGCTGATCGACAACCACAGCTCCTCGGGGTTTTACCCGCCCACGCGCCAGGTGGTTGACCACATCGCCGTGCGCGAGCGGCCGGGTGACTTCATGCTCACGCCGGGCTTCCCGCTGACCGACACGCCGATCTTCTATTACGACACCCGGCGCATGAGGCCCAAGCTCCATTTCCTGGGCCTCGCGGATCCTGCCCAGCCGGTCATATTCAGGCGGTACAAGCGGATCTGGCTGGTGGGCGACCCTCCCGTCGCCACACCGGCGGCGGCGCTGAGCTTCGTCGAGCCGCTGCTCCGCAAGTATCACTACCGGGCTGTCAGCGTCCAGGTCTTCGATACGTCGATTGCGCTCGGCGTGGTGCTGGCTGAGCCTGCCAGACGTGAATGAACGGTCAGGCGGTCGATGATCGCGGCGGTGATGACGTAGTTCATGCTCCCAGATCTCGACCGGCAGCTCGATCTCCCCGACCGCCAATCCGACCAGGAAGCGCGTCGAGTCGCTGGCGGGTGGGCCGAGATCGTCGATTGCGAAGGCGTGCATCGCGCGCGTACACAGAGTTCCGAAATTGCGAACGCATTGATCCGGTGACGAGGCGCGATTGCTGGGTTCTCGCCAGGCGCGAGATCGCGACGGGAGCGTTCGGGACGGCTGGTACCCCGCGCCTGCAACGAATGTCGCTCGACACGCGGTTTCCCTGCACAGCGGGAGAGGGCTAACGACGAGCTCGAAGCCCACCGCGCCCGACGCGCTCCCACGATTCGGGACATTTCGCAGCGCCACGCGGCGACAGGACGCCGACAGCGACTTCCCAGTGCCGCCGCTGGGACTCGAACCCAGGACCCTCGGATTAAAAGTCCGCTGCTCTACCAGCTGAGCTACGGCGGCCACGTCCCATCATGGCGCACCGAGATGGGCGACGCGCCTCGATCTCGACGAGCATGCGCGGGTCGATCAACCCGCTGACCTCGACCATGGTCATCAACGGGCGGTGTGACTCGAACACCTCGCCGTGGGCGCGGCCGACCTCGTCGGCGCGGGAGATATCAGTGACGTAGACGCGGGTCTCGATCACGTCGGCCAGCGCCGGCGCCGAACCGCCCGAGCTCGTGGAGCAGCTTGCGGCAGATCTCGACCGTCTGCTCGTAGGGCGTCTCCCCGACCACCACCCCGTCGGGGGTCACTGCGGTCGTGCCGCCCACCCGGACGAACGGCCCCGTCCGCACGACGCGGCTGAAGCCATACCGCCCCTCGTAGGGCGAGGGCGGGTCGCCGCCGAGGCGCTCGACCGCCGGCCTGCCCGCGCCCCCGAGCCACGTCGCCCACCTCACTCAATGCCGGAAATGCCGCCGGCTCGTGAACACCATCGACGCCCCCGCGGCGTCAACGGCGGCGACGACGTCGGGGTCGCGGATCGAGCCGCCGGGCTGGATGATCGCCTTCACGCCCGCCTCGATGGCCATCTCGGGCCCGTCGGCGAACGGGAAGTAGGCGTCGGACGCGAGCACGGCCCCGCTCACTCCCTCGCGGGCCTTGTCGAGCGCCAGCTTGACCGAATCGACGCGGCTCATCTGGCCCGCCCCGATTCCGACCGTGGCCAGGTCGCGGGTGATGACGATGGCGTTCGAGCGCACGTGCTTGCACACCTTCCAGGCGAACAGCAGCTCGCTCCACTCGCCCTCGGTGGGCCGGCGCTCGGTCACCACCTGCATCTCCGAGCGGTCCTCCAGATCGAAATCCCGGTCCTGGACGAGCACCCCGCCCACCACCTGGCGCAGGTGGGGCTCCATCATGTTCGGCACCCGGCGCTCGCGGTCGTCGAGGATGCGCAGGTTCTTCTTCTCGGACAGCAGCTCGAGCGCGTCGTCGTCGTACCCGCGCGCGAACAGGACCTCGATGAACTGCTTGGACAGCGCCTCGGCCAGCGGCCGGTCGACCCGGCGGTTCAGGCAGATCACCCCGCCGTAGGCCGACATCGGATCGCACGCGAACGCCCGCTGGTAGGCCTGCAGCCCGTCCCGGCCGACGGCCACCCCGCACGGGTTGTTGTGCTTGACGATCACGCAGGCCGGGATCTGGAACTCGGCCGCCAGCAGCCGGGCCGAGTCGAGGTCGAGCAGGTTGTTGAACGACAGCTCCTTGCCGTGCAGATGCGCCACCATCGAGAGCACGTGCGTGCGCGCGCCCACCTGGGAGTAGTACGCCGCCCGCTGATGGGGGTTCTCGCCGTAGGGCAGCTCGAGCACCTTCTCGAACGCCCGCACCATGAGCGGCGGGAACGCCTCGCGCTTCTCCTGGAACCACCGCGCGATCGCCGTGTCGTAGCGCGCGGTGTAGGCAAATGCCTCGGCGGCCAGGAACTCGCGGGTCTGGGCGGAGATCCGGCAGTCACTCTCGCGCAGCTCGGCCAGCACGGCGTCGTAGCTCTCGGGGCTGACCAGCGGGGCCACGAACTGGGCGTTCTTGCCCGCCGCCCGGATCATCGTCGGGCCGCCGATGTCGATGTTCTCGACCACCTCCTCGTCGGGCACGCCGCGGCGGGCCGCGGTGCGCTCGAACGGATAGAGGTTCACGCACACGAGATCGACGAACTCGACCTCGTGCTCGCGGGCCTGCTCCATGTGCTCGGGCTGGTCGCGCAGCGCGAGCACCCCGGCGTAGATCTTCGGGTGCAGGGTCTTGACGCGCCCGTCCATGATCTCCGGGAAGCCGGTCAGGTCGGACACCTCGCGCACCGGGATCCCGGCGCCGGCGAGCTCGCGGGCCGTCCCGCCGGTGGAGACGATCTCCACCCCAAGCTCGGACAGGCCGCGGGCGAACTCGACGATGCCGGTCTTGTCGGAGACCGACACCAGGGCGCGCCGGACCCGAACGTCAGCGGCGCTCATCGCGGACCCGTCCTCCATCGCAAGACGCGACTCTACCGGTCGATGGCGACACGTCGCCGGTTGGCCGGGTCGGGCCGGACGGCGCCGGCAGCGATCAGGCGGACCGCCTCGGGCAGCAGGGCGTGCTCGATCGGGTGCAGATGCTCGAGCACCACCTCGGCGCCGTCGGCATCCGGGAGCTCGACCGCCCGCTGGAGGATGACCGGCCCGGTGTCCACCCCCTCGTCGACGAAGTGGACCGTCACCCCGAACACCTTCACGCCGTAGGCCACCGCCTGCTCGACCGCGTGCAGCCCCGGGAACGCCGGCAGCAGCGCCGGGTGCACGTTGATGACCCGGCCCTCGAAGCGCCCGAGGAAGGCCGGGCCGAGGAGCTGCATGTAGCCCGCGAGCACGACCAGCTCGGCGCCGGCCTCGAGCGAGCCAGTCCGCCATCGCGGCGTCCCGGGCCGCCCGCCCGTCAAACGAGGCCGCCGGGAAGGCCCGCACCGCCACCCCGGCCGCCCGGGCCCGATCGAGCGCCGGCGCCTCGGGCTTGTCGGACGCCACGGCGACGATCGCGATCCCGTCGCGCCCGTGCACGGTGTCGAGGAGGGCCTGGAGGTTCGTGCCCGCCCCCGAGGCGAGGACCGCGACGTTCATGCCGCCTGGAGCTTGGGAAAGCGCCCGCCGGTCGAGCGCAGCCGCCCGCTGTCGATCAGCTCGTCGACCCGGGCCAGCACGTCGTCGGAGCGCATCCAGGCGAAGCTGCCGTAGCCGGGCAGCCCGTCATAGGAATGCTGAGCGATGACCTTCGAGCGCCCGCCGCGCAGGATCTCGACCGCCCGCGTGCGCCCGACCGGCGGCTCGGCGCTCGTCACCACCTCGAGGATGGCGCTGTCGAGCTCGCCCGCCTCGCCCGGCGGACCGGCCGCGGCCGCCGGCCGAGCCGACCGGCCCGAACGACCCGGCCGCGACGACAGGAACGGCGCGCGCGCCGCCCAGGCTCGCGTCGTCCCCACGCACACATCACAGCACGGCACCGTGGGCGCCGAAAGAGCACGATCGCCGAAGTGCGACAGCAGCGCCTCCCGCCGGCACGCCGACCCCTCGACGTACTCCCACACCGAGCGGTACTGGCCCCATCGCGCCCGCTGGGCCTCCCGGGCCGAGCGCCGGCAACCGGCCAGCGCCGCGGCGTCCCACTGCCCGGTCACGCGGCCGACCGCCCGATCCGGCGGCGCGGGCGCGGGAGCGATCAGCCCGGCCCGGGCGAGGTGGCCGACGAGCGCCCGCACGCCGTCCTCGTCGAGCTTGCGCCCGGCCACGCCGGCCAGCTCGGCCACCGAGATGTCGTAGGCGCCATCCAGTCCCGCCCACTTCAGCCGCTCGACCACCCGCTCGAACGCGTCCTCGGGAATCTCCGAGCGCTGGATGAAGAAGACGTGCAGGCCCTTGTCGCGCTGCTCGGCGAACAGAAGGCAGCGCGCCGGCCGCCCGTCGCGTCCGGCCCGGCCGGCCTCCTGGTAGTAGGCCTCGAGCGAGCCCGGCACCGATGCGTGGACCACGGTGCGCACGTTGGCCTTGTCGACGCCCATGCCGAACGCGTTCGTGGCCACGATCACCGAGTGCTCGCCGGCCATGAAGCGGGTCTGGCGCTCGCTCCGCAGGCCCCGGTCGAGCCCGGCGTGGTAGGCCGGAACCTCGCGGCCGAGTGCGCGCGAGAGAAACCCGGCCAGCTCCTCGCAGGCGTTCCGGGTGCCGGCGTAGACGATCGCCGGGAGCGCACCCGGCTCGGACAGCGCGGCGGCGATGCGAGCCCGCTTGTCGGCCGCCCCGGCGGCCTGGATGACGGCGAAGCTGAGGTTCGGACGGTCGAAACCCGTGGTCACCCGCACGGCATCGCGCAGCTCGAGCCGGCGGGCGATGTCGTCGGCGACGAACGGCGTCGCGGTGGCGGTGAGCGCCATCATGGCCCGGGCCCCGAGCCCCCGGGCGGCGTCGGCCAGGGTGAAGTAGTCGGGCCGGAAGTCGTGGCCCCACTGCGAGACGCAGTGGGCTTCGTCGACCACGAACAGGCCGACCCGGCCGCCGGCCAGCGCGGCGGCGAAGCGGGGGGCGGCGAACCGCTCGGGGGCGACGTACAGCAGACGGAGCTCGCCGCGCGCCGCGCGCTCGAGCGTCTCGGCGTTGGCCGCCCCGCCGCGCTGGGCGTTGATCAGCCCGACCCGGCCCGGCGCCACCCGCTCGAGCGCCGACACCTGGTCCTGCATGAGCGAGACGAGCGGGGAGACGACGAGCGTCAGGTCCTCGCGCATGAGCGCGGGCAGCTGGTAGCAGAGCGACTTGCCCGAGCCGGTCGGCATGACGATGAGCGAGTCGCGATCGGCCAGCGCGGCGCTCACCGCCTCGGCCTGGCCGCGGCGGAACCCCTCGAATCCGAAGATGCTCTGTAGCGCGCCGGCCGGGTCCATCGGACGGCCGACGATACCGCGGCGCCCGGCCATTTCCGGCTCAGGCGGACCCGGTCGCGACGTCGATCGGCCGCCCCGGCACGGGGGCGGATTGGATGATCGAGGTCGTCGTCTGGCCGTGAGCGGCGAAGCGGTCGATGACCTCCTCGAGGTGCTCGACCGAGCGCACGTGGACGGTCATGATGTAGCAGTCCTCCCCGGTGATCCGCCGGCAGTCGACGACCTCGGGCGTCTTCCTGGCCAGGTCTCCGACCTGGTGCAGCTGCCGGAGGGCGGGCTTCGCCCGAATCACCGCGCTGAGCGCCAGGCCGAGCATCCGGGGATCGACCCGGGCGTGATACCCGGTGATCACCCCGGCCTGCTCGAGCCGCGCGACGCGCTCACCCACCGCCGGCGGGGAGAGGCCGACGCGGCGGCCGAGCTCGGCCAGGCGTGAGCCGCGCGTTCGCCTGCAGCTCCTCGATCAACCGCAGATCGGTGCCGTCGAGCTCAGAACCGCCATTTCGCCTTCGATCATTCGGCATGAAAGGCAACATACCGCCGATTCTCCATGTACAGCAGGCAAATGGCCGTCGAGACTGCAGCCATGGCGGGTCACCGTCAACCGACGCTCGGTCGAGGCGGCACCTCCCCACCTCTACTTCCTCCTCAGCGCCACCTTTCACTACCTCGGGCCGTCGTTCGCGGTGCTCCTGTTCGCCCGGGTCCAGGTCCTCGGCGTGGCCTGGCTGCGCATCGCCTCCGCGGCGGCGATCTTCGCCCTGGTCAGGCGGCCCTGGCGGATCGTCCGCAACCTCGACCGGAACACGCGCTGGCTCCTGCTCGGCTGGGGCACGACCCTCGCCGTCATGAACGCCTGCTTCTACGAGGCGATCAGCCGGCTGCCGCTCGCCACCGTCTCGGCGATCGAGTTCCTGCCCGTGGTCGCCCTGGCCGCCGCAGGCGCCCGCACCGCCCGAAACGCGATGGCGCTCGCCCTCGCCGTCCCCGGCGTCTACCTGCTCACCCACGTCAGCCTCCGCGGCGCCACGCTCGGTTTTGCCTTCGCGTTCGCCAACGCGCTGCTGTTCGCGCTCTACATCGTGCTCGCCGACCGGGTGGCCAAGCGCCCCGAGGTGAGTGGCATCGACGGTCTCGGCCTGGCCATGCTGATCGCCGCCGTCGTCGTCACCCCGATCGGCGGCTGGGAGGCGCTGCCGGCGTTCACCGTCCCGACCGCGCTGCTCGCCGGCATCGGCGTCGGCGTGTCGTCCTCGGTCATCCCCTACGTCACCGACCAGCTGGCCATGGCCCGCCTGCCCCGCGCGAGCTACGCCACGATGGTCGCCCTCCTGCCGGCGATCGCCACGGTGATCGGGATCATCGTGCTGGCCCAGATCCCGTCGGCCGTCGAGGTGGCCGGGATCGCGCTCGTGATCATCGGCGTCGCGCTGCATCGCCCGTAGCGTGTGCCGTACCTCACAAACATCGCCGCGGCGACGGAGGATGCTCAGCTCATGCACATCGCCGGCGGAGCCGCCATCTTCGGAGTGTTCATCGTCCTCTACTTCCTCGCCGTCGTGTACTCGCTGTACACGCGGAAGGGCAGTGCCATCAATCAGCACCCCTACAGGGATCCGTACGGCGACAGCCCGGGCGCATCGCGCCAGAGCTCGCTCTCCCACGACGAGCGGGCGTCGATCGGCGATCGCCGCGGCGTGCGCTGAGCCGCTGGCGAACAACTGCACCGCGGGTGCGACCGCGGCCGTCGACGCTGCAGTTCCTCGTCCCATAGCCGCATAACTGCAGCATCGCTCGCGCCCGGGGCCGCGAGGCTGCAGTTGTTTCGCCCGCTCGCCGCCCGTCGCCGCCGTCCGCCCCGTCGCCGCCGCCCGCTGCGCCGCCGCCGCCGACAGCCTGCGCCGTCCGCCCGAGCGATCGCGTACCCTCGCCGCCCGTGAGCACCAGCACCAGCACGAGCCCGCGCGAGCAGGAGTCCGAGTCCGCCCCGAACCGCCTGCTCGCCCTCGACGGCGGCGGCATCCGCGGGATCATCCCCGCGATGGTGCTCGCCGACCTCGAGCGGCGCACCGGCCGGCGCACCGCCGAGCTGTTCGAGCTCATCGCCGGCACCTCGACCGGCGGGATCATCGCGCTCGCCCTGACGACACCCGGCCCCGAGGGACGGCCGGCCTGGACGGCCGCAGACCTGGTCACGTTCTACGCCGAGGAGGGGCCCCGCATCTTCAACCGCGCGAGGGTCCATGCGCTGCACGGCATCTTCGACGAGCGCTACGAGGCCGCCGCGCTGGAACAGGCGCTGGAGCGCTATCTCGGCGAGGCCCGGCTCTCGCAGTCGCTCAGCCACGTGCTGCTGCCGGCCTACGACACGGTCACGCGGTCGGTGTTCTTCTTCGACAGCGCCCGCGCGAGCAGAGAGCCCGATCACGACTGCCTGGCCCGCTTCGCCGCCCGCGCCACCTCCGCCGCCCCGACCTACTTCGAGCCGCCGGCCCGCCCCGCAGCGGTCCCGCAGACCGAGCAGGTGTTCGTCGACGGGGGCCTGTTCGCCAACAACCCGGCCATGTGCGCGCTCGCCGAGGCCCAGCGCGGACACTTCGGCCGCCACGTCCTGCTCGTGTCCGTCGGCACCGGCTCGCAGACCCGTCCACTGCCCAGCGAGGAGATCCGCCACTGGGGCCTCGCCCAGTGGGCGCGGCCGATCCTCCACGTCGTGCTCGACAGCGTGAGCACCGCCGTCGACCACCAGCTCACCGCGCTGCTCGGCACCGAGCGCTACTGGCGCTTCCAGGTCGAGCTCACGCACGCGCGCGACGACCTCGATGACGCCAGCCCGCAGAACCTGGTCCGGCTGAAGGACGAGGCCGAGCGGCTGATCGTCGAGCGCGCGGGCGACCTCGACCGGGTGGCCGAGCAGCTCACGGCACCGCACGAAAGCTGACCAAAGCGCCCCAAACGATGTGGTCAGGCGCCACTCCAGTTAGTAGGATGAGCGCCGTTAGGGGCACGTCTGACTGACATTGGGGTGCTCGCGCGGCGGGGGACCGCCGCGCGGGAACAGAGGACACGCATGCATCACTTTCGGGCTGTCTGCCACGCGCGCCGCGGGCGCTCCTCCGTGCGCGGGCATCGGGTGCCGTGAGCGCGACCGGCGCCACCGGACCGGCGCGCCCGGACGATCCCGCCCTGGCCGCGCCGACACCGCAGGCCACCCTGGGCCGCGTCCGCACGGCCCTGCACGGGGTGCGGACCCGGTGGCGCACGCGCGTGCGGCCGCGCTGGCAGGGCGCTCGCCCGGCCATCCTGCTCGCCACCGGCCTCGCCGTGCTCGTCATGGGGACGGTCGGCTTTCAGGACATGGATCATCCGCACGGGTTCGACGGCATCCTCAATTCGTTCTTCAAGGCGGTCGGCCTCTTCGGGCTCGGCGGCTCGTTCAGCGGTCCGGTGCCCGTCCCCCTGCTCATCGCTCGCATCCTCGGCCCGCTGCTCACCGGCTACGCCGCCCTCGGCACCCTGCTGACGCTGTTCCGCGAGCAGGCTCGGGTACTGGCCATCCGGCTGTTCGTGCGCGACCACATCGTGATCGCCGGCCTGGGCGCGACGGGCTGGCGGCTGGCCTCGGCACTCGTCGACGCGGAGCCGGTCGTCGTCATGGAGGCCCGGGCCACCCACGAGCGTCTCCCCTCGGCCCGGATCCGCGGGTTGCGGGTGCTCATCGGGCAGGCCTCCGATGTGCTGACGCTCAAGCGCGCCGGGGTGCAGCACGCCCGCACGCTCGTCGTGGCCTGCGGGAGCGACGGCACGAACGTCGACATCGCCACCGCCGCCTCGCAGCTGCCCCGCCACCGGCGGCGGGGCACCCTGACGATCTTCGTCCACCTCCGCGATCTCGATCTGTGGAGCTCGCTCGCCGCCGAGGCCCGGGTGGCCACCACGAAGCCGCACGTGCGGGTGGAGTACTTCAACATCTTCGCCACCGCCGCCCAGCTCATGCTCGAGGCCGGGCCTCCCGGCGGCCAGGTGGCCCGGGACTTCGCCTCGGGCACCCGGCCGCACATCCTGTTCGTCGGGCTCGAGAGCGTCGGCCAGCAGCTGCTGCTCCAGATGGCCCGTCTGTGGCGCGCCACCCGCACCGGCGGGGAGCGGCTGCGGGTCACGATCGCCGGAGCCGGCGCCACCGCCGACCTGCACGAGATCCGGATGCGCTACCCGGCGATCGACGATCTGTGCGAGCTCCACGACGTCTCGCTGCCGATCGACTCGGCGACGTTCCAGTCCGGCGAGTTGATGATCGGCACCGAGGGCGGCCCGATCACCCGCGCCTACGTCTGCCTGCGCGACGAGGGCGAGGCGCTCACCGCGGCGCTCGCCCTGCACGCCCAGCCCGAGGCGTGCCAGGTCCCGATCACCGTGGCCGTCGAGGACGAGAACCAGGGCGTCGGCATGCTGATGGCCGCCGAGCACGGCCGCTTCCGAGGCGTCGAGGCGTTCGGGCTCGTGGCCAAGGCCACCTCGGGCGAGCTCCTGCTGCGCGGCACGAGTGAGCTGATTGCGCGCGCGCAGCATGCGCAGTGGCTGCGCAACGAGCTTGCCGACCGCCGGTGCCGGCAGGAGCAGGGGGAGACGGTCGAGCCGAACCCGAACCTCGTGTCCTGGGAGCGCCTGAGCGAGGACTCGCGGGAGGAGAATCGTCGCTTCGTCGACGACCTCCACGAGAAGCTCCATCTGATCGGGGCGATGCTCGTCCCGCTCCCGCTGCGCGCCCCGGACCAGGAGCTGTTCGCCTTCACCCACGACGAGCTCGAGCTCCTGTCTCGCCACGAGCACGTCCGCTGGATGACCTCCAAGCGTGCCGGCGGCTGGCGCTACGGAGCCGTCCGCAACGACGACGAGCGCACCCATCCGGACATGGTGCCGTGGGCGGAGCTCACCGAGGCCAGCCGCGACAAGGACCGCCAGGCGGTGCTCGAGCTGCCGGTGACGCTCGAGACGGCCGGTTTCACGATCGACAGACACAACCAGGAGGGACTGCAGGCATGAACCGAGCAAGGTGGATCGCCCCCGGTGTGGCGGCGGCGCTGGTGCTGGCCGGGTGCGGAGGCACGCACCACGCCACGCACACCACGCGAGCGCCAGCCACGCACGCGGCCAAGCTGCCCGCGCGGGCCAAGGTGATCTTCGCCAGCGACGCCTCGGCGACCAAGAGCGGCAAGGTGCTCGGCGATCTGCCCGCCGGTCAGCAGGTCGCCTCGCTCGGGTTCGATCCCTCCGTGGACGGGTTCTCGTTCGAGAACTACGGCTTCATCGCCGGCACCGACCTCGACGCTCACGTGCTGCGCGAGCTGTTCGGCGACGGGGTGTGCGCGGGCACGGCCTCCGACAACTGCACGCTCACCTACGCGGCCCAGAACTGGGCCAGCCAGATGGACAGCGGGATGCTCGGCGGGCACTGCCTCGGGTTCTCGACCACGGCGCTGCGCCTGTTCACCCACAACCTCCTGGCGTCGGAGTTCGGGGGCACGACGACCTACTCGCTGTCGCTGACGCCCGACCTGCAGAGCGAGATCGCCGCCGGGTGGGCGACCCAGGCCCTGCCCGACGTCCAGCAGGCCGAGCTTGTGGGCACCCCGACCCAGACGGTCCAGTTCCTCGAGCAGGCGTTCTCCAACCGCAAGGACGTCTACACGATCGGCATCCACAACGGGAACGAGGGCCACGCGGTCACGCCGATCGGGATCGAGGACACCGGGTCGGGCAACTACGCGATCGAGATCTACGACAACAACTTCCCCGGCCAGACCCGGGCGATCCTCGTCGACACGAGCACGGACACCTGGAGCTACCAGGCCTCGGCCAACCCGAACGACCAGGCCTCTGAGTTCACCGGCCAGGGCAGCTCGAACCCGATGGTGCTCATCCCGCTCTCCTCCCAGGTGAAGCTCCACCCCTGCCCGTTCTGCACCACGGGCGCGACCCTGCCCCACCGGCGCACCCTCGGTGTGTCCCTGGGTGGCAATCCGGACGCCCACGGCCACCTGCTCATCAAGTCGGCCAAGGGCGAGATCGGGTACGTCGACGGCCGCTTCGTCAACACGATCCCCGGCGCCCGCGTCGTCATCCCGTTCCTCGACCAGGACTTCAAGGCCCACCCGGAGCCGCTGTACGAGATCCCGGACGCCGGCCCGCTCCAGATCACGCTGAGCGGCGCCGGGGCCACGGGGCGCGACCCGGCCACGGTCCGCGTCACCGGCCCCGGGTTCGGCGCCAGCGTCGTCGGCCTCGTGCCGAGCGCCCAGACGCTCGACCACATCACGGTGGGCGCCGGCGGCAGCTCGCTGTCGCTCAGCGTGGCCGGCGCGCAGAGCACCCGGCCCACGGTGCAGCTCGCCCGCCAGCAGGGTCAGGCCGGCAGCCTGGCCACGGCGACGCCGTCGGCGCTGTCGAGGGGGGCGGGGCTGAAGCTGGCGCTCGCCTCGGCCACCAGTGCCGCCAAGGTGACCACGCTCGGCACCGGCGGATCGGCTCCGGTCCAGGTCGCGGTTCAGCACACGACGGCGAGCGGCCAGCAGAGCACCACGCGCAAGACGGGCACGGTCGGCACCGGCGCGACACTCACCCTCGGTCTCGGACGCATCGGGTAGCGGGTGCGCGCGCGCTCAGAGCTGGGGCGCCGGGGCCTTCTGACCCCGGTGCGGGACGCAGATGCTGTGCCGGAAGTTCTCCTGCTGGTAGAGCGGGGACACCGGGCCGCTCGCCTCGTAGGGCACGAAGTGGAACGTGCTGCGAACGATGCGGCGGCCCGCCTCACCGAGGTGGCCGGCAAAGCACGCCCACGGAACGCTGGCCAGGTCCACGAGCGGCGTCGTGGCGGGCAGGAAGGCGTAGGTCTCGTGCGGGATGCAGACCACGTAGTCGTTCAGCAGCAGGTAGGTGATCCGGCGGCGCTCGATCCCGCACTGGGCATAGCTGGCATGGCTGCCGAGCGCGGCGTAGACGACCGGGTGCCCATCCAGCCACTGCACGGATCTCGACCCCCAGGCGTAGAGCTCGCCCTCGTTGGCGTGCCGGGCCATCCACAGGTAGCGCGGACGCATCGTCGCCGGGTCGATGAGCACGGCGACGTGCTCGAGGTCGCCCTGGTGGTAGTCGGTGTTGCCGATCGTCGAGCTCGTCGGGTGGTTGAGCGCCTCGGTGGGGATGCGGACGAGCGGGAAGTAGTTGAGCGGATAGAAGAACCAGTACTCGAGGGCGATGAGCCCGGCCGGCGCGCCCGCGTAGGAGCGCGCGGTCGTCCGGGGCAGCTCGTAGAAGTACATCTGGGCCGAGCCGAAGGGGTCGACGGCGGCCGGGTGGCGCCGCCAGCCGCTGACCTCGCGGCCGGGGACGTGCAGGGCGCGGGCCGAGGCGTAGAACGTCGCGCCGACGTTGTTGACCGGTGTGGGGAACTGCAGCCAGTCCGCCGAGCCGCCTCTATGCAGATCGCTGTCCCGGGGACGGCGGACGGTGCAGCGGCCGTGCCGGAACAGGCACACCGGCTGTCCGTGCCAGGTCGTGCTCAGGAGCTCGCTGAGCCCGATGGGCCAGAAGCGGTCGTAGGCGCTGAGGACCAGCGTGGGCTGGTAGAGGCGGGCCAGGGCGGCCTGCTCGGGCGAGTCGGTCACCTCGACCGTCGGCTCGCTGACACCGGGCGCGCGCAGGGTGCCGGCCGGCGCCACCACCATCTGCGAGAGCTTCAGCCAGCGGTGCGCGTGCGAGAGCGGGTCATAGAACGCGGCCGCCAAGCCGCCGATGACCGCGATCACGACGGCCACGAGCACGGCGATGAGATGACGCAGCCAACGCATACCCCCAGAAACCAGCACGAAAGGTACTAGGAGTCGATGATCAGGTCACTGAAGGCCCTGGCCGGAGCCGGAGCGCTCGCGCTGACGCTGGCCGCCTGCGGCTCGAGCAGCAGCTCGAGCACCACCGCGCATTCGTCGAGCACCACGGCCAGCACGCCCGCGAGCACGACAGCGACGACGAGCACCACGGCAAGCGCGCCGAACGCCACCCACGCCATCCCGGGCGTCCCCGGCCAGCACCCGGCCAGCTTCAGCGCGCTCGCACACGCCACCGTGCACAAGGCCCGCAAGGCGCACCTGACCGGTCTCGACGGCCTGTCGGTGGAGCAGAAGCTCGTCGCCCTGAGCACGGGCGTGGCGTCGTTCTGGGCGCCGATCTTCACCAGCGCGCAGGCCACCCTGCCCCCGGCCAACATCGTCGTCGTCGACCAGACGCCGGCCACGTGCGGGAACACGCAGGTCACCTCCTCGAGCGCGCCGCTCTACTGCACCGACGGCCACATCTATCTGACCCTCGGGTTCGTCACCAACAACCTCGAGCCGATCGGTGACGCCGCCGTCGCGCTCGAGGTGGCCGACATGTACGGCTACCACGTGCTGAACGCCGCCGGGGCGTTCAAGTCAAGCGCGAACATCACCGCGGCCGCACTCCAGGAGGACGACTCGTGCCTGTCCGGTCTCTACTTCCAGACGATCGAGCAGCAGCTCGAGGGCTCCGACGTCACAGCGGTGAACAAGTTCTTCACCGCCAGCGCCGCGCCCGCCGGCTCGGGCTCGGGCGCCTCGGCGGCCCAGCTCACCTCGGCGTTCAACATCGGCGTCGACGGCCCGCTCGACACCTCGCGGTGCCTGCAGACGAGCGGTGTCGGATCGGGAAGCTGACCCCCCGCTGGAGCTGAGCCGCGGTGCCGACGTGCCCGAGCTGCGGTGAGCCGAAGGTCCCGGGCGAGTTCTGCGTGCGCTGCGGCGCGCCGCAGGACGCGCCGCCGGGGCCCTCGCGCCACCGGACCCAGTTCGCCGCCGCCCCGGCGCAGCGGCGCCTGGCGCCGTGGCTCGTCTCCACGCTGTTCCCACACCTGCCGCGCCACGCCGAGCGCGCGTTTCACCTCGCGCTCGGCGCCGGCGTCGTGCTCGTCGCCGGACTCGCTGTCGCCGGCCTCTACCCCGTCGCGCTGCTGAGCGCGGCGCTGCTCATGCCCGTGCTCACCGGGCTCTACTTCTTCGACGTCGACGTGCGCGGGGGCGAGCCGCCGTGGGCGTGGCTCGTCACCTTCGGCTGGGGAGCGGCGGTCGGGGCCGCCGCCGGGGCCCTCAGCCGCTGGAGCGCGCCGGGCAGCTCGGCGCTGCTCGATCGCACGAGCACGTTCCACGCCGTGGTGGGCGGGGTCGCGCTGCCGGCCGGAGCACTGCTCGCCGCGCTTCTGGGACCGGCGCTGCTGCTGCGCCGCCCGCGCTTCAGCACCGCGCTCGACGGCGCCACGCTGGCCGCGGCCAGCGCAGCCACCTGCGCGGCCTGCCAGGCCGCGGTGAGCGGAGTCGGCCTGCTCGGGGCGGGCCTGCGTCCGGCCGGCGCGCTCGCGCCCTGGCTCGAGCGGCTGCTCGCGATCGGGGTCGCCACGCCCGTGTTGATGATGAGCGCCGGAGGCGGTGCCGGCGCCGCGCTATGGCTGCGCTACCGGGCGCCGGTCAAGGACCGCCGGGCGCTCGGGTGGCTCGGCTCGCCGCCCGCCGCGGTGGGGCTCGGCTGCGGGCTTCTCGCCCTCGGCGCGGTGGGCGAGACGGTGCTCGCAGCCGGCGCCTGGCTGGCCTGGCTGGTTGTCCTTGACCTGGTCGCGCTCGTCCTGCTGCGCCGGGCCATCCACGTCGGCCTGCTCGAGGAGGCGGCCGAGCGGCCGATCGGAGCGGACCTCGTGTGCGCGAACTGCGGTCAGCCGACGCCCATGCACGCGTTCTGCGCCCACTGCGGAATCGCCCAGGCGGCGCTCCCCCGCCACCACCAGGGCCGCCTGAGCGCCGGCGGGCCGTTTCGCGCCCATCGCCGGCTGGCCGCGCTCGTGGCCGGGAGCGTGGTCGTGCTGGCCATCGGCTTTCCCGTCGTCGTGATCGCCGCCCCGGCCGCCCGCGCGCCGCGCTGTCCGCTCCATCGCCGCTGCGGGCGGCCCCCCGTCGTGCCGGTCGCTCCGCCCGCCTCGGCCGCCGCGCCGCGCTACGTGAGCTGGCGCAGCGCCGGTCTCGGCTACCGCCTGCGCTACCTCTCGAGCCAGTGGCAGGCGGGCACGAGCGATGCGCGCTCGCTCACCCTGCAGGCGCCCGACGGCGTCTCACAGCTCACCGTGTCGGCGAGCACCGCTGCCCCGCCGGCCGCGGTGGCCGCGCAGGCCGCGGCGCTCGGTGGCCAGCTTCTCGGCGTGACGAGCGACGCCGCCTCGGCGGACGAGATCCTCGGGCCGGCGGTGGGCGAGCGGCCGGGGGTGAGCGAGATCCTCGACGGAACGACGGTCTCCCCCCAAGGGCCGCAGACGCCGGTGCGGGCGGAGATCATGGCCGCCGCCCAGCGGCGCTCTCACGATCACCGCCACCGTGCTCACCTCGGCCACGAACGCCACCGCGCGCGCACAGATCCTGCTCGAGGCCGACGACGTCATCGACTCGGTGGCCTGGCCGTGATCGTGCGCCGGGGCTTCGTCGCCGTGCTCGTGGCCGGGCTGATCGCCGGCTGCGGCTCGACTGCGCGCGGACCGAGTGTCCCGGGTCCGCGCCCGGCGCCCGCGCACCCAGACCCTCGCCTTCTCTCTCGTCCTGCGCCTTCCCGGCGCCCGGCGCCTGGACACGACTCTCTACACCGTCGCCGGCACGGCGCACGAGCTCTCCCCGGCCCAGTTCGGCGCCCGCTACGGGCTGCCCGAGCCTGCTCTGCACGCGCTCGGGGCGCGGCTGCACGCCCGCGGCGTCACCGTCCTGCACGGCTACCCACAGCGCACGGCGCTGCGGGTGCGGGCGCCGGTCGGGGTGATCGAGAACCTGCTCGGCGTGCGGCTCCTCGAGGGAACCGACCACCGGATCCGGGTCGCCGGCCACCCCAGCATCCCGCCCGCCCTGGCCTCGCAGGTGAGCGCGGTGACGGGCCTCGCAACGGCGCCGGTGTGGCATCCGCGCGAGGTGGCGCCGGGCGGCCTCACGCCCGGCGACGCGGCCCACGCCTACGACATCGCGCCGCTGTTGCGGGCGGGCATCGACGGTCGCGGCCTGCGGATCGCCATCATCGCCTTCTCCGACTACGACCACTCCGACCCGGGGGTGTTCTCGCGCCGGTTCGGGCTCCCGGCCGGGGATCCGTCGCTCATCTCGGTCGACGGCGGGACGTTTGACCTCTCGAGCGCCGACGAGGCGAACCTCGATATCGACGTCGTCCACGCCATCGCGCCCCGGGCCCGGATCGTCGTCTACCAGGTCGGCCCGTCCGCCTCGGGCTTCGGCGATGCCGTCAATCAGATCGTGGCCACACGCGCCGCGCCAGTCGTGTCCACCAGCTGGGGGCAGTGCGAGATCGGGCTCGACCCGGGCGAGCAGGCGGGCGACGAGCAGGCGATCGCGGCGGCGGTCAAGGCGGGCGTGTCGATCTTCGCCGCCAGCGGGGACTCGGGTGCCTACGACTGCCAGGGCGACGACGCGAGCGACCACGCGCTGAGCGTCGACTGGCCGGCGGCCAGTCCGGGGGTGATCGCGGTCGGCGGCACGCGCCTGCAGACCCGGGCCGACGGGTCCTACGCGGGCGAGAGCGTGTGGGAGGACGCGCTCTCCGGCCAGGGCAGCGGGGGCGGGTTCTCGCGTTCGCAGGCCCGGCCGGGGTGGCAGCCGGCCTGGAACGGCCGGACGGGCCATCGGGCCCTTCCCGACGTCTCGGCCGACGCCGACCCGGGACGGGATGGACGGTGTACTCGAGCGGGCGCTCCATCGAGGCCGGCGGCACGAGCGCGGCGGCGCCCTTCTGGGCCGCCGCCATGCTCCTGGTGGAGCAGTACGCCGCCCGCCACGGCGTCAGCCGGGTCAGCTTCCTCGCCCCGCTGCTCTACCGGCTGGCCGCGAGCCCCCAGCGCTGGCCGGCCTTCCACGACATTCGCTTCGGTTCCAACCGCTACTACGCCGGCGGCCCGGGCTGGGATCCGGCCACCGGCCTCGGCTCACCCGACGTGTACAACCTGGCCCGCGACCTCGTCGCCGCGCTGCGGCGCCACCACCGGCCCGCCCGTCACCGGAGAACTAGGCGCTGACGAGTGGGAGCGCGGGCTCGAGCGCGAACTTGCCCGCCGCGTCCTCGGTGCCGTTCAGCGGATAGTCGCCGCTGAAGCAGGCGTCGCAGTGCGTGTCCCGGGTCACGCCGACGGCGGAGTAGACGCCTCCGAGCGACAGGTAGTGCAACGAGTCGGCCCCGAGCTCGGCGCCGATCTCGGCCTCGGTGCGCCCGTGGGCGATCATCTCCTCGCGCGTCGACATGTCGATCCCGTAGTGGCAGGGATGCTTGATCGGCGGAGCGGAGATGCGCAGGTGGATCTCGGCCGCCCCGGCGTCGCGCAGCATCTGGACGATCTGCCGGGTCGTGTTGCCGCGCACGATCGAGTCATCGACGACGATCAGCCGCTTGCCCGCCACCACCTCGGGCAGCGGGTTGAACTTCAGCCGCAGGCCGTGGCGGCGGAGCTCCTGGCCGGGCTGGATGAACGTCCGGGCGACGTAGCGGTTCTTGATGAAGCCGTCGTCCTGGGGCAGGCCGGCGGCCCGGGCCAGGCCGCGGGCGGCCGCGTTGCCCGAGTCGGGCACCGGGATGACGAGGTCGGCCTCCACCGGGGACTCGTGCCAGAGCCGCTCGCCCATGCGCGCGCGAGCGACCTGCAGCACGGTGCCGGCCATGCGCGAGTCCGGACGGGCGAAGTAGATGTACTCGAAGATGCAGAACGCGCGCCGCTGGTCGCCGGCGACCAGGCGCGAGCGCAAGCCGCCCTCGGTGAGCGTGACCACCTCGCCCGGCGCCACCTCGCGGATGAAGCGGGCGCCGATGAGGTCGAAGGCGCACGACTCGCTGGCCACGCAGTAGGCCGGGGCGCCATCGGCATCGATGATCTCGCCGATGGCGAGCGGCCGCAGGCCGTGCGGATCGCGGAAGGCGACGACTGCCTCGTCGGTCATGACGACGGTCGAGAAGGCGCCCTTCAGGCGCGGCAGCACGTCGGCGACGGCGTCCTCGATGCTGCCCGAGGAGTGGGTGGCGAGCAGCGCGGCGATGATCTCGGAGTCCGAGGTGGAGCGAAACGGCACGTCCTGGCCACGCAGCTCGGAGTGCAGCTCGACCGCGTTGATCAGGTTGCCGTTGTGGGCGAGCGCGAGCGTGCGGTGGTCGTCGCGCACGATGGGCTGGGCGTTCTCCCACTCCGAGGAGCCGGTGGTCGAGTAGCGGACGTGGCCGATCGCCATGTCCCCGGGCAGCGAGCGCAGCTTGTGCTCGTCGAACACCTGGGCCACCAGCCCCTGCTCGCGCAGCGCGATGAGGCCGCCCCGGCGCGGCGCGGCGGCGATCCCGGCCGATTCCTGACCGCGGTGCTGCAGCGCGAAGAGGGCGAAATAGGTGACGCGGGCGACATCGTGACCGGGGGCATAGATCCCGAACACGCCGCACTCGTCGCGAGGCCCGTCGCGATGGTCGTTCTCAGGGCGCATGACTGACATCCGGTCTGTCGCGAACGGCCCTGACCGGACGCTTCAAGGCTAGCAGCGGGCCTCCAGGGAATCCGGCAGCCCGCGGGCGTGCGCGTGGGACAGCGCGGAAACTGCGAGCTTCAGTCGCTCCTCGAGCTCGAGCGCGTCGCCGCCGACCTCGCCGATGATCTCGAGGCCGGCCAGATCCTCGGCCGGTCCGGAGACGACGAAGCCGGTGCCCGGCGCCTCGCCAAACAGCTCGAGGCCCTCGGGCAGCCTCACCCGCGCGCCGATGCCGCCGGCGATGCAGGCTTCGGCCAGGGCGACCGCGACGCCGCCCTCGGCGATGTCGTGAGCGGAGGCGAAGCGCCCGGAGCGGACACCCTCGCGCACGGTGGCGTGGGCGTCCCGCAGCTCGTCGAGCTCGACCTCGGGCAGCTCGCCGACCAGCGGCTCGCCGCGCAGCTTGGCCAGCTCGGAGCCCCGGAGCGAGGGGTGGAACGGGCCGACGAGCGCGATCGCGTGGCCGGCCGCCGCGAATCCGAGCCGTCCCGCCCGCTCGGGATCGGGCAGGGCGCCGACCAGCCCGACGACCGGCGTCGGGTAGATCGGGCCGCTCGGGGCCTCGTTGTAGAGCGACACGTTGCCGCCCACGACCGGGATCGACAGCGCCTCGCAGGCCTCCGACAGGCCCTCGACGGCCTCGGTCAGCTGCCAGGCCACGTGCGGCTTCTCGGGGTTGCCGAAGTTCAGGCAGTTCGTCAGCCCGAGCGGCTCGGCGCCCGTGCAGGCGAGGTTGGCCGCGCACTCGTACACCGCCTCGGCCGCGCCCCGGCGGGGGTCGCAGGCCACGCGGCGACCGTTGCCGTCGATGGCCACGGCGATCGCCGAGCCGTCCGCGAGCACGAGCACGGCCGCGTCGGCCTGCTCGGGCCGGCGCACGGTGCGCGACTGCACGACCGGGTCGTACTGCTCGAACACGTGACGCCGGGAGGCGATGTTCGCGCTGGCCAGGAGCGCGAGCAGGAGCTCGCCGTCGGACTCGCCGCCGGCCAGCACGGCCTCCGGGGCCGGGTAGACAGGGCGACTCGGCGGCTCGGGCTCGAGGTCGTAGAGCGGGCAGTCATCGACGAGCACGTCGACCGGTACATCAGCCACCACCGTCCCCCGGTCAAGCACGCGCAGGTGGTCCCCGGCGGTGACCTGGCCGATCGGGGTGGCCAGCGTCTCCCAGCGCTCGCACACCTCGAGCACCGCGCCCACGCACTCGGGCGTGACCACGCAGAGCATGCGCTCCTGGGACTCGGAGACCATGATCTCGAACGGCTCCATGCCGGGCTCGCGCAGGGGGACGCTCGAGACGTCGATGTCGAGTCCGACCGCCCCCTTGCTCGCCATCTCCGACGAGGCGGAGGTGAGCCCGGCGGCCCCGAGATCCTGCAGGGAGACGAGCAGCTCGCGGTCGAGCAGCTCCAGACAGCACTCGAGCAGCTTCTTCTCGGTGAACGGGTCGCCGATCTGCACCGACGGGCGCTTGGCCTCGTCCGCCTCGCCGAGCTCGGCGCTGGCCAGCACGGAGGCGCCGCCGATGCCGTCGCGGCCGGTCAGGGCGCCGAGCAGCACGAGCACGTTGCCCGGGCCGGCGGCGGCTGCCCGGATGAGCCGGCTGTGGGGAGCCAGCCCCAGGCACATCGCGTTGATCAGGCAGTTCTGCTCGTAGGCGGATTCGAAGTAGATCTCGCCCCCGACCGTGGGGACGCCGATCGAGTTGCCGTAGTGACCGATCCCGGCCACCGCGCGCTCGAGCAGGTAGCGCGAGCGCTCGGAGCGGGCGGGCTCGCCGAAGCGCAGCGAGTCGAGCACAGCGATCGGGCGCGCGCCGACCGCGAACACGTCGCGCAGGATCCCGCCCACGCCGGTGGCCGCGCCCTGGAAGGGCTCGACGGCGCTCGGGTGGTTGTGGGACTCGACCTTGAACGCGATCGCCATGCCCGAACCGACGTCGACGGCGCCGGCGTTCTCGCCCGGGCCCATGAGCACGTGCGCGCCCTCCTTGGGCAGGCGGCGCAGCAGCCGGCGGGAGTGCTTGTAGGCGCAGTGCTCTGACCACATGAGCGAGAACATGGCCAGCTCGACCGGGCCCGGCCCGCGACCCAGGCGGGCGACGATCTGCTCGTACTCGAAGTCGGTCAGCCCGAGCTGACGGTGGCGGGGCAGGGTGCCGGCGTCGGTGGGCGCCATCAGGCGGCGGCAGGCACGCGCAGCTGCGCGGCCATCGACTGCAGCAGCTTCAGGCCGTCCGTGGATCCGGTCAGCGCGTCGACCGCATGCTCGGGGTGGGGCATGAGCCCGAACACGTTGCGCGCCTCGTTGCAGACCCCGGCGATGTCCCGCACCGATCCGTTCGGGTTGTGCCCGGGCGCGTAGCGGAGCACGACCTGCCCGGCCCGTTCGAGCTCGTCGAGCTGGTCATCGGGCGCGTAGTAGCGACCGGTGGTGTGCTTGACCGGGATCGAGAGCCGCTCACCCGGCGCGCAGGCGCTGGTGAACGGGGTGTCGGTGCGCACGACCTCGAGCTCGACCTGGCGAAAGATGAACCGCAGCGAGGTGTTCCGCAGCAGCGCGCCGGGGAGCAGGCCGGCCTCGCACAGGACCTGGAAGCCGTTGCAGATCCCGAGCACCAGCCCACCGCTGCCCGCAAACTCCGACACTGCCTCCATGAGCGGCGAGAAGCGCGCGATCGCGCCCGGGCGCAGGTAGTCGCCGTAGGAGAAGCCGCCGGGGACGATGACGGCATCGACGCCGGAGAGGTCGTGGTCGCGGTGCCAGAGCAGGACGGTGTCGCCGACCCGGTCGGCCGCCTGCTGGGCGTCGATGTCATCGCAGGAGCCGGGGAAGCGGACGATCCCGAACCTCACGCCTCGCCCTCCGCGGCTATCCGGGCCCGGAGGTTCCGCGCCAGCGGAACTCCCAATGGACGCCGCGCCAGCGGCGTCCACAATCTCGTAGCTCTCGATGAGCGGGTTGGCGAGCAGCCGCTCGCACATGCCGGGCAGCTGCGCCGGGTCCTCGACGTCGAGCTCGATCAGCCGCCCGACGTGGACGTTCGCCACGCCCTGGAAGCCGAGCGCCGGGAGCGCCCGCTCGACCGCCTGGCCCTGCGGATCGAGGATGCCCTCCTTCGGCCGGACCAGGACGCGGGCCCGCATCAGTCGCCCGCGCCGCCCGCCGGAGCGCCCGTGCGCTCAAACCAGGCGCTGAGCGGCTCGCCGGTGATGCGCTCGTAGGCCTCGGCGTACTTCTCCTGGGTGCGGGTGACGACGTCGTCGGGGATGGCCGGAGCGGGCGGGTTGCGATCCCAGCCGGTCGACGTGGCCCAGTCGCGCACGTACTGCTTGTCGAAGCTGGGCTGACCCCGGCCGGGCTCGTACTGATCGGCGGGCCAGAAGCGCGAGGAGTCGGGCGTGCACACCTCGTCGCCCAGGGTCAGGGTGCCGTTCTCGTCCAGGCCGAACTCGAACTTCGTGTCGGCGAGGATGATCCCGCGCGAGCGGGCGTGCTCGGCGGCGAACCGGTACACGGCGATCGAGGCGTCGCGCAGCCGCTCGGCCATCTGGCGGTCGCCGAGGATCGTCGCCGCCTGCTCGAAGTCGATGTTCTCGTCGTGGCCGGTCTCGGCCTTCGTCGAGGGGGTGAACACCGGCTCGGGCAGCTGGTCGGACTCGCGCAGGCCCTCGGGCATGGCGATCCCGCACACGGCGCCGGTGCGCTGGTAGTCCTTCCAGCCCGACCCGCTCAGGTAGCCGCGCACGATGCACTCGACCGGGAGCATCTTCAGCTTGCGCACGACCATCGCGCGGCCGCGCACGTCCTCGGGGACATCATCGGTCAGCGAGAGCTGGTGGCCGGGGACGATCTCCTGGGTGCGCTCGAACCAGAACGCCGACAGCCCGGTGAGCACGGCTCCCTTGCCGGGGATCGGGTTCGGGTGCACGACGTCGTAGGTGGAGATGCGATCGGAGGCGACGAGCAGCAGGCGGTCGCCCGAGGTCATAGATCTCGCGAACCTTGCCCGAGGCGATCTTGGGGAGGTCGGTCAGGGCGGTCACGGGGCCGATCCTAGCGAGTCGCCCCGATGCCTCCCGGGCCCGCCTCGGGCATCATGGAGGGGTGGCCGCCCCGCACCCAGATGCCCCCCGGATCGCGGTCGTCGGCCACATCGAGTGGGTCGATTTCGTCTCCCTGCCGCGCTACCCGGAGGAGGGCGAGGTGGCCCACGCGGCGCACTGGTCGGCCCGGGTGGGGGGCGGCGGCGGTGTGGCCGCAGTCGTGCTGGCCGAGATGGGGGCCGAGGTCGACTTCTTCCTCGCCCTCGGTCGGGATGCGCCTGGGGAGGCGACGGTGGCCCAGCTGCGCGAGCGCGGCGTGCGCCCGCACGTGGCCTGGCGCGACACGATGACCCGGCGCGCGATCACCTACCTCACCGCGGGCGGCGAACGGACGATCGTGACCATCGGCGAGCGGCTCGAGCCGCTCGGTTCGGATGGGCTCCCGTGGGAGCGGCTGCGCGACGCCGACGCGGTCTACTTCACCGCCGGCGATGCCGGCGCCCTCGTGCACGCGCGCGCGGCGCGGGTGCTCACCGCCACGCCGCGGGGGCGCGAGGCACTCGAGCACAGCTCGGTCACGATGGATGCCCTCATCTACAGCGACGAGGACGCCGACGAGCGGGGATGGGCGCAGCGGCTGTCGGGGCGGGCCGCGCCTGATGGTGGCCACCGCGGGTGCCGCGGGCGGGTGGTGGTCGGGGGCCTCCTCGGGCCGCTGGGAGCCCGTCGCGCCTCCGGGGCCCGCGCAGGACGCCTACGGCTGCGGAGACTCGTTCGCGGCCGCGTTCACCTACGGGCTGGGAGCCGGCTTGACGGCGAGCGAGGCGGCGGCGCTGGGGGCGCAGCAGGGGGCGCTCACGCTCACGCGGGTCGGCGGTCCCTGACCTGGTTTTGCGTCCCCGCGTGCCTCCCGTGCCACATCGGGGACGGAAAACCAGCTCATAGCTGTACTGGAGTCCACGCGTCGGATTGCGCCCATCGCGGGGACTCCAAACCAGGTGGCCACGTACCCTAGGCCCACCATGGCCGCCGCCGACCCCTACGCAGTGCTCGGGCTGACCGCCGCGGCGAGCGAGAGCGAGCTGCGGGCGGCCTACCGGCGGCTGGTCAAGCTCCACCACCCCGACCACAACGGCGGCTCGGCGCAGGCGGCCCGGCGCTTCGAGGCCGTGCAGGAGGCCTACGCCGAGATCCAGCGCCGCCGGGCCAGGACCTCAGCTGCCGCCGCAGCCGGCGCGAGCGCGGCGGCCGCCGCCAGCGCCGACCCCCGGGTGAACCTCGACGACGACGCCGAGGCTCGCCTGGCCGACCTCGAGCGCGAGGTGCGCGCCGCCCACGAGCGCGCCCAGACCGCGGCCCGCGAGGCCGCCCGGGCGGCTGCCGAGGCCGCGAGCACCCGCGCCGCCCGGGGCGCTGACCCCGAGCGCCCGAGCGACGAGGAGCTCGGCTACATCACCACCGACGACAGCATCTGGAAGATCCTCGCCGACGGCATCGACGAGCTGTCCGACCGCCTCGGCCGGGACAAGGGCTAAGCAGCCGCGCCGTCCCCGTCGGTCGAGACGATCAGCACGTTGCACTTGGCCTTGTGCGAGACCGTGTTCGGCACGCTGCCGAGCACGAAGCGCCGGGCGCCGTGCATGCCGCGGTTACCCACCACGATCAACTTGGCGTCCACCTGGTCGGCCACGTCGAGCAGCGCGTCGGCCGGATCCTGCTGGCAGGCGTGCGTGTGAACGTCGACCCCGGCGAAGCGCACCGATGACTCGGCCTGCTGGAGGGTCGACTCCACCTTGGAGTCGGGCAGCGGGGCGAACACCTTGGCGGCACCCTCCGGTGCCCCGGTCACGTGCGCTCCGCGCAGGGGCTCGAACGCCGACACGAGATGGATCTCGCCGCCCAGCGCCTTGGCCAGGCGCACCGCCTCATCCACCGCCTGCTGCGCGGTCTGCGAGCCGTCCGTCCCCACGACAATCGCTTCAGCCATCTGCCCTCTCTCCTCTGGAACGCGCTCGACGCCTCACGGTGAGCGCACGGCGGGAAGCGTAGATGACGGCGCTGGTGCCTGGCGAGACTTTTGTCGTTGCGATCCGTTGAAGGCAGCAATGCGCGCTCCCCCGGCCCCGCGCCTGGGCCCCCTGACCGCGGCATTCGCGCTCGCCATGACCGCGGCCCTCGCGCTGGCCGTGGCGCCCGCGGCCGCGGGCGCCACCGCACACGTCCGCTACGGCTGGGGGCGCCCGTTCGGTCTCGACTCCCGGCGCGGCATCGAGGCGATCGCCTGTCCCTCCCGCCACCTGTGCGTGGCCGTCGACGACGCCGGCGGCATCGTCGCCTCGCGCACACCGGCGATCGCCCGGTCCTGGCACCGCGTGGACGCGGATGGATCGACGTCGCTGGCGGGCATTGCCTGCCCGACTGCCGGCCTCTGCCTGGCCGTCGACAACGCCGGCGGCGTGCTCTCGAGTGTCGACCCCACCGGTCCGGCGTCGGCGTGGGCCGCGGCGGACATCGACCCCGGCACTCCGCTGGCCGCGATCTCCTGCGCGCCGGGGTCCACGTTCTGCGCCGCCGTCGATGTCCGGGGCAACGCCTTTGTCAGCTCCGACCCGCGGGGCGGCACCCCGGCCTGGACGGGATTTCACGTCGACAACGGCATGAACTACGAGTGCTTCCACTACAGCGAGGGCAGCTGCGTCGGAACCGCGTCTCCGCTGGCCGTGTCCTGCGCCTCGGCCGCCCTGTGCGCCGAGGCCGATGACTCCGGCTACGTGTTCTGGAGCCAGGATCCGGCCGCCGGCTCGGCGGCGTGGACGCACAGCATCGGGGGGGCGGAGCCCGTGTCCGAGGGTGATAACGGGATCGCCTGTCCGACCACATCGCTGTGCGCCTTCGTCGACGACATCGGCGGTGCGGTGGCGAGCTTTGACCCACGCACGGGGACTGGCCCAGGTCCGGTCGTGCTCGGCGGTGAGCTGGCCGGTATCACGTGCCCGAGCGCGCGCGTGTGCCTGGCCTACGGGGACGGCCCCCTCGGAGACGTCTACGTCTCGAGCACCCCGGCCCGCGGCGGCTGGACGGCGCAGACGATCGCCTCCCACGCCTTCGTCGACGCGCTCGGCTGCGCGCCGACCCTGTGCGTGGCCAGCGAGGGGCTCGACGCCGTCGTCGGCCAGCCCCTGCCCGGGCCGGCGGCGCTCGCCCGCGAGTTGCGCCGCGCCCTGCGCCGGCTCACCGCGGGGCTGCGTCCCGGTCGACCGCTCGCCCACCGGATCACCGCCACCGCCCCCGGGCCGGGACGGCTGACGCTCACGCTGCGCAGCGGAGCGACGCTCCTGGCCCGTGCCAGTGGGGTGGCGATGCAGGCCGGCGCCGTCCGGCTGACGGTGGCGGGCACCGGGGCCGGGCTCGCGCTCACCCCGGGCGAGAGCGTGACCGCCCGTCTCACCTACGCCCCCGCCGGGGTGCGGGCCGCGACGGTCAGTGGCGTGCGGCGGCTGCCGTGACCGGAGCGAGCGCCTCCAGGCGCCCCACGATCTCCGGCGCAAAGCGCACGAACGGCGCGTAGTCGAACAGCGCCTCGAGATCGAGCCCCTCTCCTGCCGGATCGCCGCCCAGAAGCGAGCGCAGAGGCACCCGCGTGTCGAGCGCCTGCTGGGCCAGGCGCTGGACGATCCGGTAGGCGTCGTCTCGGCTCGAGCCGCGCGCCACCAGCGCGAGCAGGACCCGCTGGGAGAACAGCGCGCCGCAGGTCAGCTCGAGGTTCTCCCGCATGCGCGCCGGATCGACGACCATCCCGCGCACGAGCCGGAGCACGCTGCGCTGCATGTGGTCGAGCAGGATCGTCGAGTCGGGCAGGATGACCCGCTCGACCGAGGAGTGGGAGATGTCGCGCTCGTGCCACAGGGCGACGTTCTCGACCGCCGCCTGGGCGTTGGCGCGCAGCACCCGGGCCAGCCCGCTCACCTGCTCGGACTTGATCGGGTTGCGCTTGTGGGGCATCGCGCTCGACCCCTTCTGCCCGGTCCGGAACGGCTCCCGGGCCTCCGAGACCTCGGTGCGGGCGAGGTGGCGCAGCTCGGTGGCGAAGCGCTCGAGCCCGGCGCCGGCGAGCGCGATCGCCTGCAGCAGCTCGGCATGGCGGTCGCGGGCGATGACCTGGGTCGACACCGGCTCGCGCTCGAGCCCGAGGCGGGCGAGCACCCGCTCCTCGAACTGCGGCGAGGTGGCCGCGTAGGTGCCGACCGCGCCCGAGAGCGCGCCCACGTTCACCGCGGCGAAGCCCCGCTCGAGCCGCTCGAGGTTCCGCGCCGCCTCGAAGGCGAACCCGGCCAGCTTGATCCCGAACGTCGTCGGCTCGGCGTGGATCCCGTGCGTGCGCCCGACGCACAGCGTGTCCACGTGCGCGCGGGCCTGCTCGGCCAGCGCCTGCACGAGCGCGCGGGCGTCGGGCAGCACGATCTCGGCGACCGCGCGCAGCTGCAGGGCCAGGCCGGTGTCGAGCACGTCGCTCGAGGTCAGGCCGAGGTGGATCCAGCGCCCGGCCGGCTGCCCGGCCGACTCCCCGAGCACGTCGACGAACGCGGCCACGTCGTGATCGGTGACCCGCTCGCGCTCGGCGATCGCCTCGACGGTGAACGTGGCGGCGCGGATGGCCTCGAGCTCGGCCGGCGTCGGGCCCTCCATCTCCTCGCAGGCCGCCACCTCGACGCGGCGCATGGCCTCGAAGCGGGCGTGGTCTGACCAGATCTCGCCCAGCTCCGGGCGGGTGTAGCGGGCGATCATGAGGAAGCGAGCTCCACCGACTTGACGAACAACATGACGAGGGCGACGACCATATAGCCACCGAGCACGTACATCGCCGCCCGCCGGCCGGCCGAGAACTGCGGCCGGCTGAGCAGCGCGGCCGGGGGCATCGTCCAGTTCTCCTTCGGCACGGGCGGCCCGGTCTCGATCACCGTGACCTGATCACCGCCGCGCGCGCGGATGGCTGCCACGGCCATCCCGATCAGCACGACGGCGACCACGATCCCGCCGTCGCGGAACAGGGTGGTCACGTTGATGTGCGGGAACAGCGTGTTGATGGTCAGGATGACCGACAGCAGGATGAGCGCGGAGACGATGACGGTGGCGAGCACCTTCATCCACGGCGGATTCGTCCACGGCCCGAGGACCTCGCGGTCGTTGCAGAGCATGAGCAGGAACAGCGTGGTCATCGGCAGGAGGATCCCGCACAGCGCCTGGACCGCCTCGAGGATGACCTGCAGCGGCGCGCGCGGGATGAGCACGATCGCCGCCGCGCCGACGATGAGCGCGATGAACACGCTGTAGAAGCCCTTGGCCTCCGAGAAGCTGCGGTGCAGCGAGCCGCGGGTGCCGAACACGTCGCCGATCACGTAGCTGGTGGCCAGGGTGACCGCCCCGGCACCGATCATCGAGGCGTTCAGGAGGATGACGGCGAAGAAGATCCCGGCCGCGTGGCCGACGGTGTGCTGCAGGGCGACCGCCACCCCGCCGGCGTCGGTGAAGGCGCCGACGCCGAAGTAGCGCGTGCCGGCCAGGGCGAACCCGGTGGCGCAGATGAGCGCACCGGCCCCGACGACGACGACGACGGCACCGAGCAGCGTGTCGATGCGCTCGTAGTTGATCCACCGCGGGGTGATGCGCTTGTCGACGATGTTCGACTGCTGGAAGAACAGCTGCCAGGGCGCCACCGTCGTGCCGACGATGGCGATGATGAGCAGCACGGACTGCGAGTTGGCGCCCCCGAGGATGCCGGGCACGAACAGGTGGTGGGCGATGGTGCCGGCGTGCGGGTGGCCGAGGAAGAACAGCGGGATGACGAGCAGGTTGGCGAACACGAACACGAACATCGAGCGCTCCCAGGCCCGGAAGCTCCCACTCGCGGTGACGGCCACGAGCGCCGCGGCGGCCACCGGCACCGAGACGTAGGGCGAGACCCCGAGGTAGCCGACCGAGAACCGGATGCCGATGAACTCGGTGACGATGATGAGGAAGTTCTGCAGCAGCAGGTAGCCGCCCTCGAACCACCCCCAGCCGCGCCCGAACCGCTCGATGATGAGCCGCGCGTGGCCGACCCCGGTCACGGCTCCGAGCCGCACGACCATCTCCTGGTTGACGATCAGCACCGGAACGAGCAACAGGAGCACCCAGAGCAGGCTCGTGCCGTACATCTGCCCGGCCTGGGCGTAGGTCGTCACGCCGCCGGCGTCGTTGTCGCCCACCATGACGATCAGACCCGGGCCGACGATGGCCAGCAGGGCGAGCAGGCGCGAGCGCAGCGTGCGGCCGCCCTCTTCGCCGGTGCGGATGGTGCCGAAGGCACCCTGGATCTCGCCGTGCCCCCGCTCGTGGACGGGCGCAGGGGCCGAGGAAGCGGGATCGCGCTCACGCGCGGCTCCGGTCGGCACGTTGCTGGCCATTGCTCGACCTCCTTTCGCTCTCCGGACCACATCGCTGCGACCGGGCGGTGGGAGGTCTCTCAGCTACCCGGGTTCAGGTCCGGAGAGCTGAGGTGACGTCCACGACGCCAGCCGCAAGCCGGCTACTTCGCGGTAGCTCGTCGTGCTCCAGGTGTCCGTCGTGGTTTGTCATCGTCATACCTTGATCTGCCGCGGGAGCGGCAGTTCGGAGGGTACCAGCGTGGCGCCGCCGGTTAGGTCAGCCGCGGGCGATGCCGGCGCGCCGGCGCCACTCCTCGGGCAGCAGCAGCTCGAGCACGTCGTCGACGGCGATCATCCCGACCGGCTTGCCGTCGCCGTCGAGCACCGGCATGGCGATCAGGTTGTAGTCGCTCATCAGCCGTGCCACCTCGGGCAGGTCGGCCTCGGTGAGCACGCTCGGGGTGGGTGACTCGTCGGCCAGGCTGCCCAGCCGCTCGTTGGGCTCGGATCGCACGAGGTCGGAGAGCCCGAGCGTGCCGGCCAGGACCCCGCTGTCGTCGGTCACGCAGATCGTCGCCACCTGCTGAGGGCCGAGCTCGCTCACGCGCACTCGAGCGAGCGCCTCGCCGACGGTCTGGTTGCAGCCCACGGCGATGAAGTCGGGGTTCATGATCCCGCCCGCCGTCGACGGGTTGTGCCCGAGCACGCCGCGAATCTTGCGCTGCTTGGACGCCGGCAGCAGGTTGAGGATGGGCAGCCGGCGCTCCTGGTCGAGCTCGAGCAGGAGGTCGGCGGCATCGTCGGTGGCCATGCGGGCGAGCACCGCGGCCGCCTCCTCGTCGGAGCGCTCGCGCAGGAACTCGACCTGGTGCTCGTCGTTGAGCTCCTCGAACACATCGGCCTCGAGCTCCTTGTCCTGGCCGACCGCCTCGAGGATCTCCTCTCCCTCCTCATGCGATGCGGCCTCGACGAGATCGGCGATCTGGGCCGGGTGCAGGTGGGCGAGGCGGCGCCCGGCCAGCTTCAGGCGCGAGGTGGGGACGTGACCGACGAACACCTCCAGGTCGCCCCAGGGGACGAACTGATCGTGGTCGGCCCGGTGCACCCGCGAGCCGCGGGGCAGGAACCGGCGCAGGCGGGCGCGCACGCTCGGGTCGATGCCGGCCACCCGCCAGGCGCCATCCTCGAAGCGCAGATCGACCTCGCGGGCGACGACGAGCTTGGCCGTGTGGACGTTGATGAGGCTGCGGTTGAGCACATCGGCACGGAGCAGAACCTCGCCGGGGCGGCGCTCGAACTGGGCCAGGTTGAGCTTCGTGGTCGCCGTGCGAGCCGCATCGGGGCCGAGCGTCTCGATGCGCGAGGCGGGGACGAACATCTCGCGGCCGCCGATGCGGGCGCGCAGGCCGATGACCGGGGGGAGCGCGTCGCCGACGTCGAGGCGGGCGACGACGTCGGACACTCGGCCGAGGCGCTCACCGGAGGAGTCGAGCAGGGGACTGCCTGCCACCGAGGACAGATGAACGATGGGGTCTGGCATCGGATGCCGCGGCAAACGTTAGCGCCCGGAGGGGCGGTCCGGGCGCGCCCGTCAGGCGTCGAGGATGCGGGCGGCCAGCACGGCTGCGTTGCGGGCGTTGTCAACCCCCACGCAGGCGACCGGGACGCCCGGGGGCATCTGAGCGATGGACAGCAGGGCGTCGAGGCCGCCGGCCACCGACGTGCGGCTGGTCAGGGGGACGCCGATCACCGGCAGCTCGCTGTGCGCGGCCACGACGCCGGGCAGGGCGGCGGACAGACCGGCCCCGGCGATGATGACCCGCAGGCCGCGCAGCTTGGCGTTCTTGGCGTAGTCGGCCACGGTGTCGGGTTCGCGGTGGGCGGACATGACCCGGGTCTCCGAGCGGATCCCCCGGGCGCTGAGCTCCTTCTCGGCCGCCTCCATGGCCGGCATGTCGCTCTTGGAGCCCATCACGATGCCGACCACGGGGGCATCGACCTCGATCTCCTCGAGTACCACCTGGGGCTCGCTCGCGGTCACCTGCTCGCTCATCGTGTCTCCTCCGCCCGCAGCGCGATGTCGCGCCGGGTCTGCTTGCCGTCGAACTCGATCATGTCGACGGCAGCATAAGCAGCCGCGCGCGCGGCGGCCACGTCGTCGCCCAATGCCGTGAGGGCGAGCACCCGGCCGCCGGCGGTGAGGATCCGCTTCTCGCCGTCGCGCATCGTGCCCGCGTGGGTGACCCGAACGGCGTCCGGGACTCGCTCGAGCCCGGTGATGACGTCGCCGCTGGAGGAGCTCTGGGGATAGCCGCGGCTGGCCAGAACAACCGTCACACAGGCGCGCGGATCCCAGCTCAGAGCGGGGACCTCGCGCAGCCCGCCCGGCCGGCTGGCCGCCTGGAGCAGCGCGAGGAGGTCACTTTGAAGCCGGGGCAGGACGGCCTCGGTCTCGGGGTCACCGAAGCGGACGTTGAACTCGAGCACCCGCGGGCCCTCAGCGGTCATCATCAGGCCGGCATACAGGACGCCGTGGAAGGGCGTACCGCGGCGGCGGAGCTCGTCGAGCACGGGCTGGTGGATCTGGGCGCACAGCTCGCGGGCGACCTCCTCGCCCACCCCGGAGACGGGCGAATAGGAGCCCATGCCGCCGGTATTCGGCCCCTGGTCGCCATCGAAGATGCGCTTGAAGTCCTGGGCCGAGGCGAGGGGGACCGCCGTCTCCCCGTCGCACAGCGCGAGCAGCGAGAGCTCCTCGCCCGTGAGGTGCTCCTCGATGAGGACGCGGTCGGTGCCGAAGCGGTGCTCGACGAGCAGGTCCCGCAGGGCGGCCTCCGCCTGGCCACGGTCGCCGGCGATGATCACGCCCTTGCCCGCGGCCAGGCCGTCGGCCTTGATGACGACCGGGTAGCGGTCGATGGCGGCCAGCCCGGCGGCCACGTCGCCGGCCACCGTGTGGGCGGCCGTGGGGACGCCGGCTGCGTTCATGACCTCCTTGCAGAACGCCTTCGACCCCTCGAGCGCCGCGGCGGCCCGGCCGGGACCGAAGGCGGCGATGCCGTCCTGCGCGAGGGCATCGACGAGGCCGGCCACCAGCGGGGCCTCGGGGCCGACGACGACGAAGTCGACCCCGCGCTCTCGCGCCGCGGCCACGAGGCCGGCGATGTCCTCGGCCCCGACCGGGACGAGCTCGGCGTCGGTGGCGATCCCGGCGTTGCCCGGCGCGCACAGGAGCTCCGGCCGCTGGGGGGAGCGGTGCAGCGCGTGGACGAGGGCATGCTCGCGCGCCCCCGCTCCGACGACGAGGACGCGCGGGCGCGCGGGATCAGATGGAGCCAATGAAGTCGTCGATGGGGATCGCGATCAGCGTCTCGTACTTGGCCGTGCCGCGGGAGCCCAGCTCGAGCGAGACCCGGGCCATCGTCGTCTCGTCCGGGGCCTCGACGACGTTCACGAAGTCGAACTGGCCGAGGGTGGCCCATTGGGCCTTGACGCTCGCGCCGAGCTGCTCGACCTCGCGGTTGACCTCTTTGATCCGCGTCGGGTTGTTCTTGATCGTCTGCACGCCGTCGGGGCTGAGGCGCGAGAGCATGATGTAGGTCGGCATCGGAGATCTCCTCCTGGTCGGGTGGGTCATGTCTTATCTGATCTGGGGGCATCGTGCGGGGCTCGGAGGGCGTCCTGGGCCCCGCAGCCGAGGGGCTGGAGCCTGGCATCCAGGGGCCGCGGGGCGACCAACCGGTGTCACAGACACCCCGGCATGCGCGTCATGCCCTATGGACACCCCTTCGAGTGACAGGAGCACCGACATGCCGCGCATCGCCCCCATCGACCCCCGCCAGGCCGGGCTGAAGGCCCGGCTCATCCTCCGCTTCGGCCCGCGGATGATGAAGAAGCTGACTGGCACCGCCCCGGTGAAGGCGATGGAGCCGGTGGCGGTCTACGCCCACTCGCCCCGGCTCCTGTCCGGGGTCATGAAGATGGAGCAGGCCACGGCCAGGCTCCACCGGCTCGACCCGCGGCTGAACCATCTCGCCCAGCTGAAGACGGCCACCCTCGTCGGCTGCGAGTACTGCATCGACATCGGCTCGCAGATCAGCCGGCGCGCGGGTATGAGCGACGAGGAGCTGCTCGCGCTGCCGCGCTACCGCGAGTCCGGGCTGTTCGGTGAGCTCGAGGTGCTCGTCCTCGACTACGCCGTGGCCATGACCCGCACGCCGTCTGAGGTGACCGACGACCTGTTCGCCCGCCTGCGCGAGCATCTCGACACCGAGCAGCTGCTCGAGCTCACCCACGCAATCGCGCTGGAGGGCTACCGCAGTCGCATGAACTGGGCGCTGGGGATCGGGTCGGCCGGGTTCAGCGCGGGCATGGTATGCGCCGTGCCCGAGCGACCGGGCGCCGTCGACGGCCGGGTCCCTACGCTGGCTCACACCCCGTAGCCGTCCAGGCCCTGGGCCAGCAGCTCGAGCGCGAGCCGGTCGGGCACGCCGGATGGGCACGCTCGCCTGGCCCACGCCAGACGCCGGCAGGTGATCTCCTGTGTGCACCTCGTGGTCCTGCTCGCCGTCCCGCATGCGCTCACCGCCCTGCTGGTCGTCCTGGCCATCGAGGAGGTGCCACGGCGCGGGCCCGCCCCCAGCAATCGGAATCCAGAGAGGAGTCGCCATGCCGATCATCCACGCCCACCAGCTGACCTCGGGCAACCTGAAGGGAGCCGATCACGGAGCGAGCATCTCGCTCATCCTCGATCGCAGCCGGCCGGGTGAGGGCCCGCGGCTCCATCGCCATCCCTACGACGAGACCTGGGTCGTGTACGAGGGCAGCCTGACCTTCCGACTCGGTGAGGAGCGCCACGCCGTGGGACCCGGAGACGTCGTCATCGCCCCGGCCGGCGTGGCGCACAGCTTCGTCAACGACGGGCCCGGAAGCTCGAACATGGTCTGCATCCACGCCAGCCCGACGATGATCACCGAGTGGCTGGAGTGAGCCACCGGCACCGAGGCCCGGGATCCGTGCCACGCACCAAGAAAAACCCGGCCGGCGAGCCGAACGAGGGATACTGAATTCACCGGCTGGGAGGTCGCCGAGGACCCAATCGCAGAGAGGAGGCTCGCATGCGCGTGCGCTCACCGCGCTTCCGAGTCAGCGCCCGCACGGGAGGACTGTGCGGCACCGTCGTTGCGCTGTTGCTCTTACTCACTGGCGGCGCGTTCGCCGCTGCTCCCGGGAACGTGGTTCCGGTGACCGGCACGGTCGCGGGCCATGGGTACGCCTACTGGCTGGCCCGCTCCTGGCAGCGCGTGTTCGACAGCTCGGCCCCCGTGGATCCGTGCCAGACCTTGCGGGTCAACCACGACGAGATCGCCTATCTCACCCTGGAGACAATCGCTCCCGGGACCGACCGATATACCTGCAGTGAACCGGCTGGGCGTCCGATCTACGCGATCGGGCTGAGCAACGAATGCTCGACCTTCCCGGACGATCACGGCAGCTTCGGGACCTCAGGCGATCAGCTTCGGAGGTGTGCGCGGGAGGAGTTCGCCGGCGCAACTCAGAGGACGGCGGTCGACGATCATCCGGTGGAACAGGAGCTGGTCACAGCCACGCGGCCGTATCACGTCCGCGCAGCGCCAGGCAACATCCTCAGCTTGGGACCTGGGGACGGGCGGTCTGCGGCCTACGGCTTCGGTCTGCTCCTCACAGGCTTCGAGAAAGGCACGCACGTCATCCACATCGAGGCGGCACTCGGCACCTCGAAGTGGAACATCACGTTCATCGTGCACGTGGGTTGACGCGGCATACCGCGCGGCGCATGGTCGGATGCGCCGCGCGCCGCGGTCTGGGCGGGGCTCCCGACGATCGGGATCGGGGCGACTGGGCGCGTCCGGTCAGGCCGGCGGGACCTGGTTGTTGACCTGCGAGCTATGTCTGGGCAGTGATGAGCCAGGCGACGGCGATCGGGAGCTGCACGGCGGCGTCGAGGAGGTACACCGCAGAGATGCGGCGGCGGGCGACGTAGACGATGTCGATCACCCCCAGGCCGGCGGCGGCCCCAGCCCCGAGCACCGCCGTCTCCGGCCCGGGTTCCCCCCGAGCTGAGACGGCGAGTGCAGCGGCGACCGCCCCGACGAGGGCGGAGACGGTGAGCACCAGCCACCACTCGGACTTACGACCGGTCGCGCGCTCGAACGCCGAACGGCTCACGAATGGCACGATCGCCGTGGGCGCGTAGTACGCCGCTTGGACCGCCGCGACCGATCTCCTCTGAAGCCTCACCGACGCCGTCGCTACCCGCGGCGCGCCGCGCTACGCCATCGCGGTTCGGTACGCGCGGGTCGCCTGGACGGCGTCAGAACGACCGGTACTTCCCGTGGCCGATCACGAACCCGTGGTTGGCGCCGTTGAAGCACAGGATCGTGTTCGTGCCGACGTTGCAGGTCACGCCGATCGAGTGCCAGAGCGTGCCCTTGACCAGCGTGTGCAGCGTCGTGCCGACGAAGGAGTCCTGGCTGATCAGGACGACCTTCGGCGACCCGGTGGCCCCGATCTGAACGAACGGGTCACCGGCCGGCCCGCCGTGCTTCGGGCGCGGGATGCCCGCAGCGGAGCACAGGACCTCGGTGGCGGGCTTGTGAGCCGCGTGGATCTCGATTCCGCAGTCCGCGGTGCGGGCTGGGTTCTGAAACAGCTTGACGCTCGACATGGCGGGACTGGCGGTGGCCGGCGCGGCCATGGCGACGGCGGCCAGCATCGCCGTCGCGAGCGGTAGGCGGAGCTTCAGCATGGGGACGACCCTCCTCCTCGAGAATGGCGTATGTCACGCAAGTATCAGGGCTGGCGAGGCGGTAGTGCGCGTAGGATTTTTCGCGGAGTGGCCGATGGCGGACTTTGAGCTGATCCATCTGGACGACATCGAGGAGGTCGACGACGGGCGAGAGCCGTTTCGTCCCGTCCGTCACCGACTCGGCATCACGACGTTCGGCGTCACCGCCTGGACCGCGCGCAGCGAGGGCGCGCGCCTGATCAACGAGCACGATGAGAGTGAGCCCGGCAGCTCGGAGGAGCTGTACGTGGTGTTGTCAGGTCACGCCACCTTCGAACTCGACGGCCAGTCGCGCGACGCGCCCGCAGGGACGCTCATTCGCGTCGCGCCCGGCGTGCGGCGGACCGCGTTCGCGCGCCAGGCCGGCACGACCGTGCTCGCGATCGGGTCAGCGCCGCCGGGCCAGCCCTACAAGCCCGACGGCTGGGAGCTCTTCGCACCGATGCTGGCGCTGGTCGAGGCCGGCGAATTCGAAGCGGCCGCCGATCTCGCCCAGAAACTGATCGACAGCGATCCACCGAACGGCTCCGCTTACTACAACACCGCGTGCTTCGAGAGCCGAGCCGGGCGTATCGATGCGGCGCTGGCGCACCTGCGCCGGGCGATCGAGCTCGCACCCGAACTGGCCGAGCTCGCGCGCGAGGACGATGATCTGACCGCGCTGCGCGAGCGGCCTGAGTTCGCCGCGATCCTCGCCGGCTGACCAGCACCGTGCATTCTCGGCTCCTGGTCTGCGGTCACCCCAGCCCGCCGATCCGCTCCACCAGCAGCGCGATGAACCTCTCGGCGTCGATACCCACGGCAGCGTGGCAGTTGGCCGGCCACCCCGCGCGCCCGAACTGGTCGACGTAGGTGCGCCCGCGCGAGAGCTCGCCCCCGGTGTCGATGACGACGCCGCAGTGGACGGTCTCGAGCAGGCTGCCGTCGATGACGTGGGCGAGCGCGACGGCGTCGTGCACGGGGGCGCCCTCCCACCCGTAGCGGTCGCGGTGGTAGCGGGCGTAGAAGGCGAAGAGGTCGGCCACGAGACGGCCGGCCCGTCCGGTCCCGGCCAGACGCTCGACATCGGCCGGCCGCAGTAGCGCCTGGTGGGTGACGTCGAGGCCGACCATGGTCAGATCGACGCCGCTGGTGAACACGCGTGCCGCCGCCTCCGGATCGACCCAGATGTTGAACTCGGCCGCCGGGGTGGTGTTCCCGAGGCCGATCGCCCCGCCCATGATGACCACGCGCTCGAGCGCCGCGGCCACCTGCGGATGGCGGGCGAACAGCAGCGCGACGTTGGTCAGCGGGCCGGTGGCCACGAGCGTGACCGGCGCGGCCGCCTCACTCACCGTGCGGGCGATCCAGTCGACCGCGTGCTGGCGCACCGGCTCGCGTCCGGCGGGCGGCAGATCCGGGCCGTCCAGCCCCGTCTCGCCATGGACGTCGGCGGCCACCGCCGGCTCGCGCACGAGCGCCCGGTCGGCGCCGGCGATCACCGGAACCTCAGAGCGCCCGACGTGGTCGAGCACCCGGATCGCATTCGCAGTCGTCTTGGCCAGGGTCTGATTCCCCGCCACGGTGCTCACGCCGAGCAGCCGCAGCTCGGGGCTCCCGAGCGCGAGCAGGATCGCCATGGCGTCGTCGTGGCCGGGGTCGCAGTCGAGGATCACGTCGGTCATACGCCCATCCTGTCGAGTTCCACGGCGGTCGGCAGCGAGGGCTGGGCCCCGGCGCGCGAGGCGGCGAGCGCGCCCGCGGTGCACGCGCGCTCGAGCGCGGGCCCTCGCTCACGGCCCTCGAGCAGCGAGACGACGAGCGCCGCGCAGAACGCATCTCCGGCCGCCGTGCCATCGACCACGGTCACCTGCGGGGGCCGGGCGCGGGCCACTTCGGCGCCGTCCTCGAGCAGGACTGCGCCCTCGCCGCCCAGGGTGAGCGCCACGAGCCCGCCCACCTCGCCCACCGCCTCGTACTCGTAGCGGTTGACGATGAGCAGATCGGCGGCGACCGGTGGCGCGCCGCGGGCCGGAGCCGCGTTCAGGCAGAAGTAGCGCGCCTGGCGCGCGGCGGCGCGGATCGCGTCGTCCGGGATCTCCTGCTGGCAGATGACCGCGTCCGCCTCCCCGACGGTGACGTCCGACGGCGCGAGACGGCCATTGGCCTCGGGCGCCACCACGATCACGTTCTCGCCTTCGGCATCGACGAGGATGAGCGCCACTCCGGACTCGCCGTCGTCGCGGACGACGCCGGAGACCTCGACGCCCTCATCGGTCAGGGAGCGGAGCACGAGGTCATCGCGCCCGATCCGGCCGACGAACCGGACCTGAGCTCCGAGCCGGGCCGCGGCCACGGCCTGGTTGGCCCCCTTGCCGCCGGGCACCCGGGAGAACTGCGCGTCGGCGAGCGTCTCGCCCGGCCGCGGCAGCCGCCGGCAGCGGGCGACGAGGTCGATGTTGGCCGAGCCGACGACGGTGATGGCGGGTGGCGCGGGCACGCGGGCATCCTACGGGGCATGCTCGAACCGATCGGCGGCCCCGGCCTGCGCGTTCTCTTTGTCGGCATCAACCCGTCTCTGCGCTCGGCGCAGACCGGCCACCACTTCGCCCGCCCGGGCAACCGCTTCTGGCCCGCCCTCTACGCGTCCGGTTTCACACCCCGCCTGCTGGCCCCCGACGAGGACGTCGCGCTGCCCGAGTACGGGCTCGGTATCACGAACTTCGTCGAGCGGGCCACCCGCGCCGCGTCCGAGCTGACCGCCACCGAGCTCCGAGAGGGGGCGCAGAAGCTCGAGCGGCTCGTGGCCATCTGGCAGCCCCGGCTCGTGGCCGTCGTCGGCGTCACCGCCTACCGCACGGCGCTGAACCTGCCCCGGGCCCAGCTCGGCCGCCAATCCGACGCGCTGGCCGGCCGCCCGGTGTGGGTGCTCCCCAACCCGAGCGGCCTGAACGCGCATCACACGCCGGCCGACTTCGCGCGCCTGTTCGCGCAGGCGCGCGAGTACGCCGACACCGTCTAGGAGGCGACCACCTCGGCTGCCGCCACCTTCTCGAGCTCGAGCTCGCCGTCGACCGCGTCGACGCGCACGGTGTCTCCAGCCGCGAACCGGCCCTCGAGGATGGCCAGCGCGAGCGGGTCGATGAGCCGCTTCTGGATGATCCGCTTCAGCGGCCGGGCGCCGTAGGTGGGGTCGTAGCCGAGGTCGCCGAGCAGTCCGGTGGCCGCGTCGGTCAGCTCGACCTCGATGCCGCGCTCGCGCACGCGCTCGATCAGCCGCGCCACCTGGAGCGTGACGATCTCGCCGATCTGCTCGCGGCTGAGCGGATCGAACTCGACGATGTCGTCGAGCCGGTTGATGAACTCGGGCTTGAAGTGCGCCTCCACGCCGCTCCGCCCGCCCGGGATGTTCGAGGTCATGATCAGCACGGTGTTCTTGAACGACACCGTGCGCCCCTGGCCGTCGGTCAGGCGGCCGTCGTCCATCACCTGCAGCAGCGTGTTGAACACGTCCGGGTGGGCCTTCTCGATCTCGTCGAGCAGGACGACCGAGTACGGGCGCCGGCGCACGGCCTCGGTCAGCTGGCCGCCCTCGTCGTAGCCGACGTAGCCGGGAGGCGCCCCGACGAGCCGCGAGACGGCGTGCTTCTCCATGTACTCGGACATGTCGATGCGGATCATCGCGTCCTGGCTGTCGAACATGAACTCGGCCAGCGCCCGCGCGAGCTCGGTCTTGCCCACGCCGGTCGGCCCCAGGAACAGGAACACGCCGATCGGCCGGTCGGGGTCCTGCAGGCCGGCCCGCGAGCGCCGCAGCGCCGCAGAGACCGCCTCGACCGCCTCGTCCTGGCCGATCACCCGCTGGTGCAGGCGCTCCTCCATGTGCACGAGCTTCTCGATCTCGCCCTCCATCAGGCGGCTGACCGGGATGCCGGTCCACTTGGCCACCACCTCGGCCACGTCCTCGGCGTCGACGACGTCTTTGAGGAACGCCAGCTCGTTGCCGTCCTCGACCGCGGCGGCGGCCGCCGCCTCAGCCTCGGCGATGTGGCGCTGCAGGTCGGGGATGATCCCGTACTGGAGCTCGGCCGCCCGCCCCAGGTCGGCCTCACGCTGAGCCTTCTCCAGATCGGTCCGCGCCTGCACGAGCTGGCTCTGCAGGTCGGCCACCGCGCTCACCGACGCCTTCTCGCGCTGCCACTCGGCGTGCATGGCGTCCGAGCGCTCACGCTCCTCGGCCAGCGTGCGCTCGAGCTGCTCGCGCCGGGCCACCGTCCCCGGGTCGTCGTCATCGCCGAGCGACTGGAGCTCGATCTCCAGCTGCATGATGTGGCGGTCGACCTCGTCGATCTCGGTCGGCTTGGAGTCGATCTCCATGCGGATCCGCGCCGCCGCCTCGTCGACCAGATCGATCGCCTTGTCGGGCAGGAAGCGGTCGGCGATGTAGCGCTGGCTGAGCGTCGCCGCCGCCACGAGCGCCGAGTCCTGGATGCGCACCTTGTGGTGGTCCTGGTAGCGCTCCTTGAGGCCGCGCAAGATGGCGATCGTGTCCTCCACGCTCGGCTCGCCGACGAGCACGGGCTGGAAGCGGCGCTCGAGCGCCGGGTCCTTCTCGATGTGCTTGCGGTACTCGTCGAGCGTGGTGGCCCCGACCGCGCGCAGCTCGCCGCGGGCGAGCATCGGCTTGAGCATGTTGCCGGCGTCCATGGCGCCCTCGGCGGCACCGGCGCCCACGATCGTGTGCAGCTCGTCGATGAACACGACGATCTGGCCGCGGGCCTCGGTGATCTCCTTCAGCACCGCCTTCAGGCGCTCCTCGAACTCGCCCCGGTACTTCGAGCCGGCCACCATCGCGCTCAGGTCCAGCGCGATCACCCGGCGGTCACGCAGCCCGTCGGGCACGTCGCCGGCCACGATCCGCTGGGCCAGGCCCTCGACGATCGCCGTCTTGCCCACGCCCGGCTCGCCGATCAGCACCGGATTGTTCTTCGTGCGCCGGCTCAGCACCTGGATGACCCGGCGGATCTCGTCGTCGCGGCCGATCACCGGGTCGAGCTTGCCGTCGGCCGCCGCGGCGGTCAGGTCGCGGCCGAACTTCTCCAGCGCGCGGAGCTTGTCCTCCGGGGTCTGGTCGGTCACCCGGTGGCTGCCGCGCACGTCGCGCAGCGCATCGAGCAGGCGGTCGTGGTCGGCGCCCACGCTGCGCAGCACCTTGCCGGCGTTCCCGTCGCTGGCGGCGATGGCGAGCAGCAGGTGCTCGGTGGAGACGTACTCGTCGCCGAGCTCGCGCATCTCGGTCTCGGCGGCGCGCAGGATCAGCACGAGGTCACTGGCCGCGGCCGCGGGGTCGACGGCGGCGCCGCTGACCGTCGGCAGCCCGTCGAGGGCCGGCGACAGGGTCTGGCGCACGATCGCCGGCTCGACACCGAGCTTGCGCAGTACGGGGACGACGACGCCGTCCTGCTGCTCGAGCAGGACGGCGAGCAGGTGCTCGGCCGTGACCTGTGGATGGCGGCGCTGTTCGGCCAGCCGCTGCGCGGCGGCGAACGCCTCCTGGGACTTGATCGTGAAGCGGTCTGGTTGCATGGCGGTTCCTGGCGGGTCGAAATCTCAGTCTTGGTGACTAAGATTATGACAGCTGATTTCGAGGGCGCTGGAGGGCCCGCGATCAGCCCCTCTTCAGGTACGTCGCCCGCTCCCCCGGCGTGAGTCCCCGCGTGATGCGTTGAGCAGCCAGGGCGAGGACACCATGGAGATCGGTACACAGCTGGCAGCGGTAGACGGCGATGCCCCCGGCGGCGGCAACCACCCGCGAGCCGTCGGCGGACGCGCTCCCAAAGAGCACCGGGTACTGGTCGAAGAGCTGCAGGCCGTCGTCCGCCCGCCACAGCTTGACATGGAAGTTCCCCAGGGTGGCCAGGAAGCGAGAGTCGGCGGTGAAGCCGAGGAAGATGCCCACGCCCGGCAGGCCGACGTCGAGGATGTCGCCGCCCGAGCCCACCGGTTCCTGCTCGAGCGTCTGCGTCTGCGCGTAGGAGGGGACGTCGTAGACGTAGGCGCCGCTGCCCGCGCCGACGGCCAAGCGGGTCCCATCGGGGCTGAACGCCAGCGAGTCGGCATAGGCCCCGAAGGGCTGTCCCGACAGGGGCAGGATCTCGAACGGGACGCTGCTCGCACCGGGGTGGAAGAGCTCGAGGTCCGGAGCCGCCCCGCCGAGGGCGAGCGTCCGTCCGTTGGGACTGAAGGCCATGCTCAGATGAGCGAAGTCGCTCTCCCCGGCGATCTGCGTCGTCAATCGCTCACCCGTCAGCGTGTCCTCGCGCCGGCCCGTGGACGTGTTCCAGACCTCGACGGTGACGTGGCCGAGCGACCGCTGGTTGGCGTAGGTGACCTGAGCCGGGAGCGGGGGGTCGTGGGCGACGGCGAGCAATGAGCCGTCGGGGGAGAAGGCCAGCGTGGAGCTGCGTCCGGTGGCCTCCAGCGTGAACAGGTGGGCACCCGTACGCGCCGACCACAGATCGGCCGTGCCGGTGAGGTCAACCGTGGCCAGCAGGGCGCCGTTGCGGCTCACCGCCGCGTTGGCCACCGGAGGCGCGGAGGGACGAAAGACGTGCTGCAGCCGGCCCGTGCGGGCGTCGAAGGTCTCGGCCCCCGTGCCCTCGAGGATCGTGCCGGCAGCCGTCTTCACCTCGTGGGCGGCGAGCGCAGCCACGACGCTCCCGTCATAGCTGAACAGTGCCCCCGCGAACGCGCCCCCCGGCGGCGCGGACAGGTGCCCGATCGGCACCAATGTCCGCCCGTCGAGCAGCACACCGCGGCCGTCCTCGTACACGGCGACGACCCGGTCGCGGCTGCGGTTGAAGTAGACGCTGGCGGGAATGGCCGAGATGCCCAGACGAGCCGGGCTGATCGACGCCACCGGGCTCTGAGTCAGGCCCGCCCAGACCCGCGTCGTGCCGTCGTCGGAGGCCGTGGTCAGCAGCCGGTCCTCGGCGCTGAATCCCACGCCGGTGATGCGGGCGCTGTCGCCGGACAGCGTCTCCACCGCCGCCCCGCCGTTCGTGGCGTCGAACACACGTGCCTGCCCGCTCTCATCGCCAGCGAGCAGGTAGGCACCGTCAGCGTCGAAGCTCAGGGAGTGGATGACATCGCTGGCGCCGACGAGCGGTCGCTCCACGCCAGAGGTGAAGTCGTAGACGTAGGCGATGTCGGCCGACTGCAGGGAATAGGCGAAGCGGGGAAGCGCCGGATTGGGGCTGAAGGCGACCGCGTCCGCGGCGCCGCCGGTGAAGCTCTTCACCAGCCGGTTCGTGCCCACCGTGTAGATGAAGGTGAAGGCCGAGCTGTTGGTCCGGTCGGTCTGCTGGGTGCTGGCACCAACGGTGATGCGGGGAGCGGTGCCGAAGGCGTACAGCTTGGAGTCCGGGCTGAAGGCCACGCTGGTGACGAACGTGGGAGCGGGCTCGGAGCCGAGCTGCCGCCCGGTGGCCACGTCCCAGGTGTCGAGCTCGGCCGGGGCGGCGGTCGACGAGGTGCTGAGGGCGTCGCACTGCGCCGCCACCCGGCCGTCGGCAGAGAGCGCGAAGCAGGTAATTCCGCCGCGGTAGCGCGGCGTATACGACGTGATCTGGCGACCGGTGGCAACGTCGTAGACGTGGCCCGTCAGTCCGAGATCGACGAGGACGGCGCGGCGGCCGTCAGGGGTCAGCGCGGCGTCGATGGCGGGCCCGGGCAGCGAGCGGATCAGCCGGCCCGTGGACGCATCGTAGACGCCCGGCCGGCCGCCGCCCAGGATCACGCGGTCCCCGGCGAGATCCCAGCCGCTCATCCCCCGCGCGGGCGGGGCACCCGCCAGCTGCACCGGTGCCTGCCGTGTGCCCGGATGGTAGATGCGCGCCCACGCCCCCGGGCTCGTGACCAGCAGCCGGGTGGCGCTCGTATCCCACAACGCATCCCCGGCCCCGCGGCTGGCCAGCGTGTAGCGAATACGGATCTGCGACCGCAGCAACGCCTCCTGGAGCGCCTCCTGCGTCGAGGGGCTGGCCACCGTCTGCGCCGCTCGGCGTGCGAGCAGCACACTGAGCTCGGGATCGCTCGACCACTGGTTCTCGGCCTGGGCATCGAGCTGTCGCGCGAACGCCACGTTGCTCTGGTGGATCGCGCTCGAGCGCTGGATCAGCGCGACCACCGCGAGCACGACGGCCACGATGAGGGCGAAGCTGACCCCGCCGATGACCGTGCGCTGACGCCGGGTGGCCGCCTGGCGGCCGGCGAGCAGGAACTCGCGCTGGAGCTGCGTGGCCTCGGGCTCCCGCCCCGCTCCGGCCACCAGCCAGGCCTCGGCCGTGGACAGATCCGAGCCCCGCAGCAGCTGACTGGAGTCTCGGCCTGAGGCCTCCCAGCGCGCCGCCTCGACCCCGAGCCGGGTATGCGTGCGCACGTGCTCGAAGTCGGTCTCCAGGGCCGCCGTGAGGTGGTCGAGCCCGGCGTCGAAGTCGTCCTCCTCGCGCAGGAAGACCCAGTTGCGGTCGGCCGCGGCCGGGGGCACGGGCAGGCTGTTGGGTTCGCGGTGCAGCACCGGCACGAGCCGCTTGCTCGTGCTCACCGCGTGGTCGAGCTCGCGCAGGCAGACCTCAGAGGCCAGGCTGTCGGGCGAGATGACGAAGACGAAGCCGTCGGCCTGCCCCACCCCGGTCTCGATCTCCTTGAACCACTCCGCGCTCGGCGGGATGTCCTCCCAGTCCACCCACACGTCGTACTCGCGCGCGGCCAGCGCATCATGCAGGCGTTCGACGAAGCCCTTGTCCCGACGCGAATAGGAGATGAAGACCGCCGGCACCCCACACCGGATGCTAGTGCAATAGCAGTTGCCCGGTCAACCGAGCGTCAGCACAGCACCCGGGGTCACCGTGATCGGCGACCCCGATCGGTCCACCGCCACCCCGAACAGCTCGGCGTAGACGGGGTGATGGTGGGCGAGCGCGGCACGGATCTGGGCCAGCTGCTTGGCGCTCAGCGCCAGGTGGAGGATCACCCGCCCGCGCCGGCGCAGCGTCACCGTGCGCGAGCGCACGCTGAACCCGGTCGACGTCGAGAGCGCCACGGTGCCGGACACGAACACCCGGCACGGCTGCCCGCAGCGGAGGATCGCGGTCACGTGGCCCGAGCGCACCGCCGTCTGAGCAGGCAGCCCGAGCGTCACCGCGGGCGCGGACGGCTGCAGCGCCAGGGCCGCAGCCTCGAACCCGGCCAGGCGAACGCTGCCCCACCCGGATGCGGCATCGAAGCCCACGCCGGCGGTGCAGCACCCGAGCGCCTGGCCATTGTTGCCGGGCAGCCAGGGCCCAAGGTCGTTGCCGAACGCGGTCACGTCGTGGAACACGCTCGCCGCGCTACTCGAGGTGCCGAGTCGGTAGAGCAGCGGGTTGAGGAAGCCGAGCGCCTTGCGGTGGTGGGCGAGCAGTGCCTGGTCGACGAGCGCGAGGCCGCCGGAGAGCAGCGGCGTGGCCGCGCTCGTGCCCCCGATCGCCGACCAGCCCGTGCAGTCATTGTCGCCCGGCGCGGTGCAGAAGATCGCGTAGCCCGGCGCGAGGTCGGACAGCATCGCCACGTCGGGCACGGCCCGGGCGCCCGCACTGACCACCGCGGCCTGATAGGAGGGGCGCTTGAACACGGCGCTGTCGCCACCACCGCCCGCCGCGGCGGACAGGCTGGTGTCGTTCCAGACCATCTCCTGAGAGATCTGGTTGCCGGCGTCGAGCTCGACGTTGGTCCCGCCGACCGCGGTCACGTACGGCGAGGAGGCGGGATAGCTGACCGCGAGCTCGGGCACGATCGAATCGTCGGTGTTCACGCACGCCGACGAGCCCTGGTCGCCGGCCGAGGCGAGCACGGTGATGCCCGACGCGGCGGCCAGCTGCAGGTCGCGCTCGACCGCCGAGATCCCGCTCACCCCCATCGTGTCCACGACGAACGGCTCGCACAGCCCGAGCGACGCGCTCACCACCTCGGGCTTGGCCCCGGGCGCGACGAGCGGCGCGGTGAACGCGCGCAGCACCTGGGCGGCGTCGCCCTGGTTCTCGTACACATCGAGCGAGGTCAGGCGCGGCGCGGCCGCGCTCAGCAGCTCGAGATCGAGGGTCGTCTCGCCACCGGCGGGCAGCGGGTGCGAGAAGCCGACGGTGAACGTGCGGATGCGCGGGAGCTTCAGGTGGAAGCAGCTGGCGAAGGTACGGACATCCGAGGCCTTGAAGCCGTCGATCTCGATCAGCGCCGCCCGCATGCCGCCACCCCGCAGGCCGGAGTGCTGAAGTGCGCTGAAGCCGTAGGCGTTCAGGTACTGGGCCGGGGTGAAGCCCTTGGTGGCGAGCCCGCCCGAGCAGCCGGATGGGGTGCCACTGGCTGGTTCATAGGCCGAGTAGGGCTGGCTCGCGTCGGCGGCGTGGGCACCGGGACGGGCGAGCGCCTGCCGCCGAGCGGCCGACAGGACCGGCGGGCTCGAGGGCGTCAGGGCGGTCTCGGTGTCGAGGCCGACGATGCCGGTGGCCACGCCCCGCAGCGGCACCGGCAGCCTCGGCCCGGCGCGCTCGGGACCGGGGGCGAACGGCGCCAGGTAGCGCGCGCCGTGGGCGTCGCGGCGCTGCGTCAGGACGGCGCCGAAGGTGCGCTCGGCCAGCGGGACGGTGAGCGTCGCCTGTACGTACATGCGCGTCGGGCTGAGCGCCACCGCGCGGGCGCCGACCGAGCGCAGGTAGCGCATCGCGGCCGCAGCCACCGACGGGCGGGCCCCGAAGCGCGCGGCCAGCCAGGACAGCGAGGCGAAGTCCCCGTAGCGCGGCGAGCCGGGGGTCGACACGGCCCGCACGAACTGGGCCAGGCCGCTGTCGTCGGCCACGAGCGGCAGGACGATCTGCAGGGCCGGGCCGCTGGGCGCGGGGGTCGCGCCGGCAGCCTGCGCCGAAGGGCCGCCGGCGAGCGCGAGCAGCATGCACGCGAGCGCGGCGGCCGCGCACCGCCGGCGCAAGCCGGACATCTACTCCTGCGGGCGCTGCACCTGGATCCTGAACCGCTCGAGGTCGGCAGCGCGCACGATCTCCCCGCCTTTCATGTACGGGACGATATCCGCCCGCAGCTCCCGCCGGAGCTGCTCGAGGCGCTGCACCTCCGCGCTCAGCTGAGCGGCGCGCTTCTCGAGCGCCCGGACCTTGCGGGTCATCGCCTCGAGCTCGCCCTCGAGCTCGAACACCCGCTCGACACCGGCCAGGTTCATGCCCAGCTCGGCCGTCATCGCCTGGATGCGGCGCAGCCGCTCGACGTCCTGGTGGGAGTACAGACGCGTGCCCTTGGGCGAGCGCTTGGGCTCGATCAGCCCGCGGGCCTCGTACATGCGCAGCGTCTGCGGGTGCATCTCGGCCAGCTCGGCGGCGACCGAGATCATGAACACGCCGCGGTCCGAGGACACCTCGACCCGGGTGCTCTGGACGGTCGAGCCATCGGCGCGCGTCGTCACGCGCGTGTGCCGCTGCACCATGCGGCGCGGCGAGTCGGCCATCAGTCTCCCCCTCCGTGTGCGAACAGCTTCGCTCGCGGGTTGCCGTTCATGACCTTCGAGAGCCGGTCGACCGCCTCGTCCTGCTCGGGCGAGAGCGAGGCGGGCACATCGATGACGAAGCGGTAGTGGATGTCGCCGCGGGTCTTCGTGCCCAGCCCCGGCGGTCCTTCGCCGCGCAGCCGCTGCACCGTGCCGTGCTTGGTCCCCCGGGGCACGCGCAGGCGCTTTGAGCCGGTCAGGGTCGGGACCTCGATGACCGCCCCCTGGATCGCCTCCGGAATGGTGAGCGGTACCTCGACCTCGAGGTTCTCGCCCTGCCACTTGAACACCGGGGAGTCCTGCACGCGCGTGATCACGTACAGGTCGCCGGCGGCACCGCCGCCCGTACCGGCGTCGCCCTTGCCGGCCAGGCGGATGCGGCTGCCATCCTTGACCCCGGCGGGGATGTTCACGCGCAGGCGCTTGACGCTGCGCTGCACGCCGCTGCCCGAGCAGGTCGGACACGGCGACTCGATCACGGTGCCGCGGCCCTGGCAGTTCGAGCACGGCTGGGAGAGCGAGAAGATCCCCTGGCTCTGCGCCTCGACTCCCCGGCCCTGACAGACCGGGCAGATCTTCGGCGTCGTCCCCGGCCGGGCGCCGGTCCCATGGCAGGTCGGGCAGGGCTCGGTGGTGGAGACCGACAGCGGGATCTGAGTGCCGTTCACCGCCTGGTCAAAGCCCAGCGAGACCTCGGTCTCGAGATCTCGGCCCCGCTGGCCGCGGGCCCCACCGCGGACGTTGCCCGCCCGCGGATTCGGACCCCCGGCCCGACCGGTGGCCTGGCCGAAGATGTTCGACAGGATGTCGCCGAAGCCGCCGGCCACGTTGCTGGGGTCGAACCCGCCCGGGCGGGCGAACCCGGCGAACGGTCCTGTCCCGCGGTCGTACTGCTTGCGCTTCTCGGCATCGGAGAGCACGTCGTGCGCCTGCGAGATCTCCTTGAAGCGTTCCTCGGCGCCCTTGTCGCCCGAGTTGCGGTCCGGGTGGTACTGGCGGGCAAGCTTCCGGTAGGCCTTCTTGATCTCGGCCTCGGAGGCGTTCTTGCCCACCCCCAGCACCTTGTAGTAGTCGGGCTTCTCCGGCATCGGTGCCCCTTCGCTAGCCCGCGACGACGACCCGGGCCGGCCGGATGACCGACTCGCCGAGCCGGTAGCCCTGCTGGTAGACCTCGACGATCGTGCCCGGCTCGGTGCCCTCGACCGGGTGCTGGGCGATCGCCTCGTGGCGCTGGGGGTCAAACGGCTCGCCCTGGGGCGAGTAGCGCTCGATCCCGGCCCGCTGCAGGGCGGCCAGCACGTCGGCGTGCACGAGCTTGATCCCGTCGACGAGCGTCGAGACGCCATCGTCGGTGCTCTCCGCCGCTGCGACGGCGCGATCGAGGTTGTCGACGGCGGGCAGCAGCTCGCGCGCCAGCTTGGTCACGCCGCGATCCTGGGCAGCCGCGCTCTCGCGGACCGCGCGCTTGCGGTAGTTCTCGAAGTCGGCCTTCGTGCGCTTGGCCAGCTCGAGGTACTCATCGGCCTTCTCGGCCTTCGCGGCCAGCTCCTCGAGGTCGAGCTCGAGCCGGCGCTCGTGGTCGGCCGGGGTCTCGGCCCCGTCCGGCTCGGCGTCGAGGTCGGCCGCCGGGGCCGGGGACACCGGGGCCTCGGGCTCGGCGGCGGGCGTCTGGTCGGTGGGCTCGGCGGCGGGGCCGCCGCCCGGGTGCGTCTCGGCACCCGGGTCAGCGACCTGCTCGCGCGTGTCGTGCTCGCTCGCCATGCTCACTTGGCCTCGTCGACGACCTCGGCATCGACGACGTCCTCGGCCTCAGCGCCGTCCGTCGAGCCGTTCGTCGCCGCGCCGTCGGGGCCGGCGCTCGCCGCCTGCTCCTGGGCGCGCTGGTACATGGCCTCCGAGACCTTGTGGAAGGACGTCTGCAGCGCCTCGGTCTTGGCCCGGATGTCGGCCGAGTCCTCGCTCGTCAGCGCCTCGCGCACCGCCTTGATGGCGGCCTCGATCTCGTCCTTGGACGTGGCGTCGACGGCGTCGCCCAGGTCCTTGAGCTGGCGCTCGGCCTGATAGGCGGCGTTCTCGCCGTTGTTGCGGGCCTCGGCGAGCTCGCGCAGACGGCGGTCGTCCTCCGCGTGGGACTCGGCATCGGAGACCATCCGCTTGATCTCGTCGTCGGACAGGCCCGAGCCGGCCTTGATCTCGATCTTCTGCTCCTTGCCGGTGCCGAGATCCTTGGCCGACACCGACAGGATGCCGTTGGCGTCGATGTCGAAGGCGACCTCGATCTGCGGGATGCCGCGCGGGGCCGGCGGGATGCCGGTGAGCTGGAACTTGCCCAGCGACTTGTTGTACATCGCCATCTCGCGCTCGCCCTGCAGCACGTGGATCTCCACGCTCGGCTGGTTGTCCTCGGCGGTCGAGAACACCTCGGACTTGCGGGTCGGGATCGTCGTGTTGCGCTCGATCAGCTTCGTCATCACGCCGCCCTTGGTCTCGATGCCCAGGGTGAGCGGGGTGACGTCGAGCAGGAGCACGTCCTTGACATCGCCGGCCAGCACGCCGGCCTGGATGGCGGCGCCGACGGCCACGACCTCATCCGGGTTCACACCGCGATGCGGCTCCTTGCCGGTGAGCTCCTTGACCTTCTCCTGGACGGACGGCATGCGCGTCATGCCGCCGACGAGGACGACGTGGTCGACCGAGCTGACGCCCTTCTCCTTGGCGTCGTCGAGCGCCTGGCGCACCGGGGCGACCGTGCGGTCGAGCAGGTCGGCGGTCAGCTCGTTGAGCTTGGCCCGGGTCAGGCGGGTGTCGAGGTGCTTGGGGCCGCTCGAATCCGCCGTGATGAACGGCAGGTTGATCTGCGACTCCTGGGTGGTCGAGAGCTCGATCTTCGCCTTCTCGGCCGCCTCGTAGAGCCGCTGCAGCGCCATCGGATCCTGGCTCAGGTCGATGCCCTGCGAGCGCTTGAAGTCGGCCACGAGCCAGTCGACGAGCGCCTTGTCGAAGTTGTCGCCGCCCAGGTGGTTGTCACCCGCGGTCGCCTTGACCTCGAAGACGCCGTCGCCGATCTCGAGCACCGACACGTCGAACGTGCCGCCGCCGAGGTCGAAGATGAGGATCGTCTGGTCGGACTCCTTGTCGAGCCCGTAGGCCAGTGAGGCCGCCGTCGGCTCGTTGATGATCCGCTTGACGTCGAGGCCGGCGACCCGGCCGGCGTCCTTGGTCGCCTGGCGCTGGTCGTCGTTGAAATACGCCGGGACGGTGATGACCGCGCTGTCGACGGTCTCGCCCAGGTAGGCCTCGGCATCGGCCTTCAGCTTGCCCAGGATCATGGCGCTGATCTCCGGCGGGCTGTACTGCTTGCCCTGCGCCTCGACGCGGGCGTCGCCGTTGGGCCCGGAGACCACCTTGTAGGGCACGATCGCCTCCTCCGCCTTCACCTCGGCCTCCTTGCGGCCCATGAAGCGCTTGATCGAGAAGATCGTGTTCTGCGGGTTGGTCACGGCCTGGCGCTTGGCCACGGTGCCGACCAGCCGCTCGCCGGACTGGGTGAACGCGACGACGGACGGCGTCGTGCGACCGCCCTCGGCGTTCTCGATGACCGTCGGCTCGCCACCCTCGAGCACGGCCATGCACGAGTTCGTGGTCCCGAGGTCGATTCCGATCGTCTTTCCCATCGTGGTTCTACTCCCTTGGGTTCGTAAAAATCTCAGCCTCTTTATAGCAGATCTGTTTGCGCCGCCTGGCGGATTTCGGCCGCCACCACGGCCGGTTCCCCTGCGAGCCGGCGATCGGTCAGACGGATGACGCGCTCGCCGCGCGCGGTGAGCTTGGCGTCCCGGCGGCGGTCGCGCTCGAACTCCGCGCGGCTCTTGTGGAAGCGCCAGGAGTCGAGCTCGACGACGAGGCGGGCGGCCGGCCAGTAGCAGTCGACGAGCTCGCCGTGGACGAGGACGTTGGTGAGCGGCTCGGGGATGCCGTGGGCCCGGCAGAAGGCGAGCATCCGGTTCTCGAGCTCGGAGCGGGTGTCGGGAGTGGCGTGGCCGTGCATTGCCGCGAGCACCGCTCTGAGTGGCCGCACGCCCCGCCGTCCCGGGGAGCGCTCGATGAGCTCGTTCAGCGCGGTCAGGTCGAAGCGATCGAGGCGATCGGCCTGCTCGATGGCCAGGCGGAGCTCCTGGGGCCTGGCGGTCTCCGCGTAGTCGAGCAGCGTCCGCTCGACGGTGGTGACCGGGATCGCGTTCAGGGTCATGCGCTCCTCGAGCGCCCGGACGGAGTGGACGCGGATCCCGCTCGGTGAGCGCCGCCCCCGCCTGGCGACCGTGACGTCGGCTGGTCCGGAGCGCCGGGGGCGGAGCTGCCAGAGGGCGGTGGCCGAGGCGTGCGAGAGGGCGGCGCCTGGACCGCACGCGAGGACCGCGGCCAGCCAGCGGCCCTCTTGGGTCAGGCTGTCGTGACCGACGGCGTAGACGCCGCGGTGGAGGCGATGCAGCCTGCCCGTGCGAATGCGGACCGCGGCCGCGTTGCCGGACAGGCCCGGCAGCTGCCACACGGCGACGAGGCCGTGCTGCCGTCGGGCGAGCCGGGAGAGCGCGATGTCGAGGGGTGGTTGCTTTTGGTGTCCCATACAGGGACTAAGAGCAACCAGGCCCCGATGTTCACCCCCCCACCACCCCAATCTTCGGACACATCCGCGCCAGCACGCACTCCCCGCAGGCCGGCCGCCGCGCGTGACACGTCCGCCGGCCGTGCCGCAGCAGGTTCAGGTGCAGCTCGAGCTCCGCCCCCGGCGGGGTCACCGACAGCATCACGTCGTGCAACCGCTCGAACGGCGCCCCCGGCGGCAGCAGAGCCAGCCGCGTGCCCACCCGCGAGACGTGGGTGTCGACCGGCACGTCGCGCATCCCGAACGCGAACAGGAGCACGCAGGCGGCGGTCTTGCGGCCCACACCCGGGAGCGCGCACAGGTATGCCTGCGCCGCCGGCACTGGTTGGCCGGCCAGCCAGCCGAGGTCCACGGAGCCGGAGGGAGCGATCGCGCCCAGGATCGACCGGATCCGCGCCGACTTCACGCGCGAGATGCCGCCCGGCCGGATCGCCTCCTCGACCTCCTCGACCGGTGCGTCGCGCACCTCCTCCCACGAGGAGAACCGCTCACGCAGCCCCAGATACGCCACATCCCGGTTGCGGTCGTTGGTCGACTGCGACAAGACGGTGAGCACGAGCTCGGCCACCGCGTCGCCGTGCGGCGAAGCCCGCGGGATCCCGTACACGAGCCGCAGGCGGTCGCGGATCGCCCGGACGCGGCTGGCCCGAGGCCGCCGCCACTCAGCCACGAGCCGCCGCCGACGCCGTCGCGACGGCGTCGCGCAGCCCCGCCGCCACCGCCGGCGGGTAGAAGTTGCTCAGCGCGAGCCGCGCGAGCAGCGCTCCGGTGAACGCTTCCGCCGCGCCAAGCCGCCCGGGCGCCGGCAGCGCCACCTCGACATCGGCCCGGAGCTCGCCGCGCAGCATCGCCCCGTCGGCCCCGAGCCCGAGCACGACGAGCCGGGCACCGGCCTTCACGAGCGCGAGCGCCGCCCGCTCGGGATCCTCCTCGCCGGTCATGATCGTCGCCTCCCCCAGCTCGGCAGACACGAGCAGCGCCCCGGGAACGCACGCGTTCGCGCTCGCCGCCGCGTCGGCCTGCGAGCGCCAGCCCTCGAGCCGCAGCCCCGGGTGGAACACGAGCGGACGCCCGGCCTCCAGCGCGAGCTCCCGCAGGCCCATGGTCAGCTCGCGCGCGTCCGGATCGGCCAGCGTGGCCGACCCGAGCACCAGACCGGCGGCGTCGGCCACGGCGGCCTCCAGGCGCTCGGCCAGGGCCGGAGCGAAGAAACCGGGCGAATCGCCGTAGAGCGTCCGGGTGGGGACGCCGGAGCCGTCAAGGGTGCTCAGCGCCAGAGGCGTGCGCACGCCGGGCAGCAGCGCGAACTGGCCCGTGTCGGCTCCCGCGTCGGCCAGGCGGGCCCGCAGCCACCGGCCCCACGAATCATCCCCCGCGCCCCCGGCCACCGCCACCGGCGCCCCGGCCCGCGCGGCTGCGGCAGCGACCGTGGCCACCGCGCCGCCCAGGCGAGGAACGAACGCGTCGGCCGCGGGCCGCTCGCAGACGAGCTCGACGAACGCGTCACCGAGGCACAGCACGCGGGAGTCGGCCACGGTGCGGACGTTATCCTCGCCCGCGGTTGGACGAGCACACCATCGAGATCGACTCCGGACCCGCGTTCTACCGCGCCGCACCCGCCGCCGGAGCGCCGCCGATCCTGCTTCACGACGTGCCCTCGAGCTCCGAGGACTGGGAGAGCCTGCTCGAAACCACCGGGGGCATCGCCCCGGACCTCATCGGCTTCGGCCGCTCGGCCAAGGGCGGGCACCTGGAATACACGATCGGCGGACTGGCCGGGTTCACGGCCGCATTGCTCGAAACGCTGGACGTCGAGCCGGTCCGCTTGGCCGGCCACGGCTGGGGAGCGCTCGTCGCGCTCGAGCTCGCAGCCCGGAGCCCGGGGCGGATCGAGCGCCTCGCGCTCGTCAACCCCCTGCCCCTGGTCGCCGGCCATCGCTGGAGCGGACCGGCCGCCATCTGGCGCCGGCCGGTCCTCGGCGAGCTGGCGATGGGCTCGCTCCCCAAACGGTTGCTCGCGCGCCAGTTCCGCCAGGCCAGCGCCAACCCGGGGATCTGGACACAGCGGCGGCTCGACGCCCTGTGGGAGCAGTTCGACCAGGGCACCCAGCGCGCGGTCATCCGGCTGCACCGGGCCACCGACCCCGAGTACCTGACCGGCGTCACCTACGACGGGCCCATGCTCATCCTGCACGGCGAGCGTGACCCGTGGTGCACCCGCGCCCAGGCCGAGGCCGTCGCGGCCGGATTCCCGGGGGCGGATCTGCGCACGATCCCCGACGCCGGTCACTGGCCGTGGCTCGAGCGCGAGGCGGCGGCGCAGGATCTGGCCGCGTACCTGGCATGAGTGCGCTCGCCGGCGCCGCCGCGGGGCGCCGCCTCGACGGCGACGCCCTGCGGCGGCTCGCCCCCACGCTCGTGGCGGCCGCGTTCGCGCTCGCCTACGTCCTCATCTCGCCACCCAGCGAGGACCTGCCCGCGCACCTGCTGCGGGCCAAGCTGTTCAGCACCCAGGGGTTCGGCATCTGGAACAACTGGTGGTACGCCGGCCACAACATCCCGGGCTACAGCGTGCTGTTCCCGCCCCTGGCCGCCGGGCTCACGCCCCAGCTCGCCGCGGCCGCGGCCGCCGTGGCGAGTGCCGCCGTGTTCGGAGGCGCTGGTCACGCGGCAGTTCGGCCCCCAGGCGTGGGTGGGCGCGACGTGGTTCGGCGCCGCCACCGCCGTCGACCTGTACACCGGGCGCCTGACCTTCGCCTTCGGGCTGCTGCCGGCGCTCGGGACGGCGCTCGCCCTCCAGCGCCGCCGCGACGGCGTCGCGCTCCTCCTCGCCGTGCTCACCCCGCTCGCCAGCCCGGTGGCCGCGCTGTTCGCCGCCCTGGCCGGAGCGACCGCGGCGCTCGCCCGCGACCGCCGGCGGATCACCGCAGCGCTCGTCGTGCCGCTCACGCTCGCACCGGTGCTCGTCCTCTCCATCATGTTCCCGGAGGGCGGGAGCGAGCCCTATGCGCCCTCGGTGCTGTGGCCGCTGCTCCTGACCGGCGCCGGGGCACTGTGGCTCACTCACGACCGCCGCCTGCGGGTCGGGATCGTGCTCTACCTGGCCGGCAATCTGCTCGCGTTCGCCCTCACGACACCGGTGGGATCGAACGCCTCTCGGCTCGAGCCGCTCATGGCCGGCCCGCTGGCCGCGCTCCTGCTCTGGCCGCACCGGCGCCGGCTGCTCCTGCTCGTCGCCCTGCCGCTGCTCTACATCCAGTGGCAGGCGCCCGTGCGCGACGTCCGCATCGCGGCCGGCGACCGGGCCGCCACCGCCGCCTACTACCTGCCGCTGCTGCGCTTCCTGCACCGCCAGCCGGGCGCTCCGTTTCGCATCGAGATCCCGTTCACCCTCTTTCACTGGGAGGCGGACGAGGTGGCCCCGAGCTTCCCGCTCGCGCGGGGATGGGAGCGCCAGCTCGACGTGCGCGACAACCCGCTCTTCTACACCGGGCATCTGACCGCGGCCGCTTACGAGCGCTGGCTGCACGCGGACGGCGTGCGCTACGTCGCCGTGGCCGCCGGCCCGGTCGACTACTCCGCGCAGGCCGAGCGCGCCCTCATCGATCGCGGGCTGCCAGACCTGCGGCTCGTCTGGCGCGCCGCCGACTGGCGTGTCTACGCGGTGCGTGACGCCGCCGCCCTGGCTGACGCCCCAGGGCGAGTGAGCGCACTCGGTCCGAGCTCGGTGGCGCTGACCGCGACCCGCCCGGGGGCGTTCCTCTTGCGCGTGCGCTTCAGCCCGTACTGGAAGCTCGCCGGCGCGCCCGGCTGCGTCGCCCCGGAGGCGGGCGGCCCGTTCACCGAGGTGACGCTCCGGCGCGCCGGAGCGGCCCGGCTGGTCATCAGTTTCGCCCTCGGCCGGATCGGGGCCGATTCGGCGCGTTGCACGTCTGGCGCCTAACCACTCCTAACGCGGAGCGGACGGCGGGCACAGCTAGGATGGGTCGCTGCCATGCGCCGCAGCCTGGATCACATCCGGACGCGTGTTCTCCCGCAGGGCTGGATCGACCTGCTGCGGCAGATCGGCCTGTTCGTGGTTGCGTTCCTGCTCTACGACCTCGTGCGCGGACTCGTCCACGTCGAGAGCTACACCCCGTTCGGCAACGCGACCAAGGTGATCAACTTCGAGCGGGCGCTGCACATCTTCGTCGAGCCGTCGATTCAGGGCTGGGCGCTGGACAAGCACTGGCTGATGGACATCGCCGACTGGACCTACCTGAACGGCCACTTCCTGCTCACGCTGGCCGCGCTCGTGTTCATCTACTTCCGCCGCAACAGCGCCTTCTACTTCGTGCGCAACATGTTCCTGATCTCGATGGCGCTGGCGCTCGTCGGCTACTCGGTGTTCCCGACCGCGCCGCCGCGGCTCATGCACGAGTGGGGCTTCACCGACTCGATCTCGCAGTTCCTGGTCGGCGGCACGGGCTGGATCGACTACAGCAAGGCGAGCACGTTCGTGAACTCCTACGCCGCGGTGCCGTCGATGCACGTCTGCTTCGCCACCATGATCGGCTTCTCGATGGCCCGGCTCGTCCAGCGCCGGGCCGCCAAGGTGGCGTGGTCGCTGTACCCGCTGGTGGTCACGTTCGTGGTGATCGTGACGGCGAACCACTACATCACCGATGTGATCCTCGGCGCGCTCACCGGCGCGGCCTCGGCGGTCTTGGCCGGGCGGCTGCTCGCCCGCGCCCGCCCCAGGGTGTGGGCGTTCAGGATCCAGGGCGCGCCCGCGTAGCCGGCCAGCGCTTACCCTTCCGCACATGGCCCAGGAGACGAGCAACCGCGTCCGCCCGCCGCGGGCGCGCCGCCCGCGCGCCCCGCGCAGCGGCCCGACCACTCAGGATCTGATGCGCGATCGGCTCATCGAGTCGCGGCTGACCCCGAACGCGATCTCGATGTCCGGCTTCGTCCTCAACGTCGCCGCGGCTGTGCTCGTGTTCGATCGGATGTTCTTCCTGGCCGGGGTGGCGTTCATCGTCGGCTCGATCATGGACACGCTCGACGGGCGCTACTCGCGCATGTCGGGCAAGGGCTCGCCGTTCGGGGCCTTCCTGGACTCGACGCTCGACCGCCTCGAGGAGGGCATCGTGCTCACAGCGGTCGGCGCGTACTTCGCCAGCCGCCACAACGAGGTGGCCGCGGCCTGCACGGTGGCTGCGGTGCTCATGTCGCTCATGGTCTCCTACACCCGGGCCCGGGCCGAGGCGCTCGGGGTGGCCTGCAAGGTCGGCCTGGCCACCCGGCCGGTGCGGGTGGTCATCCTGTCGGCCGGGCTCGTGTTCGCCCGCGGTGCGTCGCTCGGCCACTTCCAGCTGCTCGCCCCGGCCGTCTACGTGCTCGCCGCGCTGACCACGTTCACGACCGTGCAGCGCATCTGGTTCGTGCGCAAGCAACTCAATCTGGCTCCGCAGGTGTAACTGCGGGCCGCTCGCGGAAGTACCTACAGGGGCAGTCCGCGGCCCGACCCCCCGCTCGCGGACGACACCTCTTCGAAAAGGAAACCTCGTGACCACGACCAACGGTTCTCCGAACGGCAACGGCGCCGCGCGCTACCAGAGCGACAAGGTGCGGGTCGCCATCATCGGCGTCGGCAACTGCGCCAGCTCGTTCGTCCAGGGCGTCCACTACTACCGTGACGCCGACCCGAGCGCATCCGTTCCCGGGCTCATGCACGTCGACCTCGGTGGCTACCACGTGCGCGACATCGAGTTCAGCGCCGCCTTCGACATCGACGCCGACAAGGTGGGCAAGGACCTCTCCGAGGCCATCTTCGCCGGTCAGAACAACACCCTGAAGCTCGGCGACGACATCCCGTCGCTCGGCGTCGAGGTCCAGCGCGGCATGACCCACGACGGCCTGGGCAAGTACCTCTCCCAGAAGATCACCAAGGCACCCGGCCCGACCGCCGACATCGTGCAGATCCTCAAGGAGACGCACACCGACGTCGTCGTCTCCTACCTTCCGGTCGGCTCCGAGCAGGCGACGAAGTGGTACGTCGAGCAGGTCCTCGAGGCCGGCTGCGCGTTCGTCAACTGCATCCCGGTGTTCATCGCCCGCGAGGAGTACTGGAACGGCCGCTTCGAGAAGGCCGGCCTGCCGATCATCGGCGACGACATCAAGTCGCAGGTCGGGGCCACGATCGTCCATCGCGCCATGGCGCGCCTGTTCCACGACCGCGGCGTGAAGCTGCTGCGCACCTCGCAGCTGAACGTGGGCGGCAACATGGACTTCTACAACATGCTCGAGCGTGAGCGGCTGGAGTCCAAGAAGATCTCCAAGACGAACGCTGTCACCTCGATCATGGGTCACACACTGCCCGCCGACGACGTGCACGTCGGTCCTTCGGACTACGTGCCGTGGCTGACCGACCGCAAGTGGGCCCACATCCGCCTCGAGGGCCAGGCGTTCGGGGACGTGCCGCTGACCGCCGAGCTGAAGCTCGAGGTGTGGGACTCGCCCAACTCGGCCGGCATCGTCATCGACGCCACCCGCCTGTGCAAGCTGGCGCTGAACAACGGCCTGTCGGGGCAGCTCGACGGCCCGAGCTCATACCTCATGAAGTCGCCCATGCACCAGCGGCCCGACGACGAGGCGCGTGAGCTGACCGAGGAGTTCATCAAGGCGTACAGCCGCCAGGGCGGCGCCCAGGTAGCCGCGTCCAAGCGGGCCAAGGCGACCACGGCCGAGTAGCACCCCCGCGGGGGTCCCATAGACTGCCGGGAGGTGGCGCGCGCGACTGAACCTCCCGGCTCCCTGGCCATCGCGCAGGTCACTCCGTTCGCCTGGGAGACCGAGCACCGGGTCAACGAGTACGTCGCCCGCACCGCCGGCGAGCTGACGGCGCGCGGGCACCGCGTGCTCGTTCTCGCGCCGTCGAACTCGAGCGAGCTCGTGCGCGAGAGCCGGCGCGCCCTGCGCGAGCAGCCGGGCGAACTGCTCGAGCGCGCGAGGAGCGAGCCCGTCGTGCTCGGGGTCGGCGAAGTCCTCCCGTTCTCGCCCACCCGCCGCCGCTCGGCCTCCCTGCCGCTCGACATCGCCCGCACGATCGAGGAGGCGCTCGAGACGCTCGCCCTCGACGTCGTGCACGTGCACGAGCCGTTCGCGCCCAGCGCGGCGAGCGCGGCCCTGCGCCACTCCCGCGCGCTCAACGTCGGGAGCTTCCATGCCCCCACCGAGCGCGTGCTCTCGACCCAGCTCGCCCGGCCGCTCTCCCGCCTGCTGTTCGGCCGCCTCGACGCCCGCACGGCCACCTACCGGGCCACCCGCGACCTGCTGCAGCGCTACTTCCCTGCCGAGTACCGGGTCATCCTGCCCGGGGGGGTCGACGCACCGCCGGCGGTCGCGCCGGCGGATGGTGCCCCGGTGCGGATCTTCTTCAGTGCCGGCGAGGAACGGGCGGCGCTGCGCCTGTTCCTGCGTGCCCTGCGCGGGCTCCCGCGCGAGGCGGCCTGGGAGGCGCGGGTGTACTCGCCGCGACCGCTGGCACTGCCGGCGGCGCTCGGCGCCCGCCTGCGCGACCGGGTCGAGCTGCTCGACGCCACGCGCACGAGCGAGGAGCAGGCCATGGCGGGATCCGACGTCATCGTGCTCGCCTCCGGGGGGGTCCGGCCCACGCCCGGGACGCTCGTCCGCGCGCTGTCGCTCGGGCTCGTCCCGGTGGCCTCGCGCCTGGAGGTCTACGTCGAGCTGCTCGGCGACGGCCACCACGGCTTCGCCTTCGAGCCTGGCGAGGTGCAGACGCTCTCGGCCCACCTCGGGCGCCTGATCGACGATCCCGAGCTGCTCGCGCACAGTCGCGGCCAGGTGCGCGAGCTGGCGGGCATGTTCTCGTGGTCACGAGTGGCCGGCGAGCTCGAGGATGTCTATGCCGGCCTGATCGCCCGCCGCCACGACACCCGGGCCAAGCCGGCCGTGCGCCGGCGCCTGACCTCGCGCCCGCTGATCGACGTCGACCTGCACATGCACACCGACCATTCCTACGACTGCGCCACACCGGTCGAGGTGCTGCTGGCCGAGGCCCGGGCACGGGGGCTGGGCGCCATCGCGGTCACCGACCACAACGAGGTCTCGGGCGCCCACGAGGCCCGGGCCAAGGCGCAGGGGATCAAGGTGATCGTCGGCGAGGAGGTCAAGACGGCTGAGGAGGGCGAGGTCATCGGGCTGTTCATCGAGGATCGGATCCCGCGCGGGATGACGCTGGCCGAGACGATCGCCGAGATCCGCCGCCAGGGCGGGATCGTGTACGTGCCCCACCCGTTCGACCGCCTGCACTCGGTGCCCGACTACGAGCACCTGCTTCCGGCACTCGACGACATCGACGCCATCGAGGTGTTCAACCCTCGGGTGGCCATCTCGGAGTTCAACGACGAGGCGCTCCGCTTCGCGGCCAAGTACCGGATTCCGGCTGGTGCGGGCTCAGACGCCCACGTACCGCAGGGACTCGGCTCGGTCCGCATCCGCATGCACGACTTCGACGGGGCGGAGGAGTTCCTGGAGTCGCTGCGCGACGCCGACATCGTGCGCAATCCGGCCAGCCTGCTCTACGTGCAGGCGCTGAAGTTCCTCCAGACCAAGGCCATGCCCGAATCGGCCCGCCGGGCCGCGCGCGAGCGCCGGGTGCGCCGGGCCACGGGCCGGGTGGCGGGCGGGGAGAGTCGCAACTCCTGATGCACCGGCAAGGACATGACCCCCGGCCGTCCAATCCGGTGCTCATGCCCGCGACCGACGACGAGATCCGCGAGAAGTACCTCGAGCGCGCGATCCGCGAGCTGAACGCCTTCGCCCGCGAGGTTCAGGCGTGCCGCCACTGCCCCCGCGGCCAGCTTATGCCGGTGCTCGGCTCCGGCCACCCCCAGGCCGACATCTTCCTGCTCAAGCACAGCGCCCGCCCCTCCGAGGTCGAGGAGGGCGTCGCCTTCTACGGCCGCTCGGGCAACGCGCTGATGAAGTCACTCAAGCGGCTGAACATCGACCCGCTGGCCGTGTACGGCACGCTGTGCGTGAAGTGCCCGGTGCTCGATCCGGTGATGGCCGATCCCGGCTGCGTAGCTCGCCTGGCCGAGGAGCTGGCCATCGTCTCGCCCAAGCTCATCGTCGTCATGGGACCCGACGCCCTCGGCACGCTGAACGACCTCGGCCTGCCGCTGGCGCAAACGCTCGAGCCCGCGTTCGGTGAGCTCCAGCGGTTCACGCCCACGATCGAAGCGCTGTACGTGCCGAACATCGACGAGTCCCTTGACGAGGATCGGGCCAAGCGCGAGTTCTGGTCGGCCTTCCGGATGCTCGGCCAGTGGTGGACCGACCTGCCGCCGTACTAGGCGCGCAGAAGCGGCTCGTCAGCCGCCTGCACGCAGTCGCGCCCGGCCTGCTTGGCCGCGTACAGGGCGCTGTCGGCCCGAGCCAGCAGCTGCTCGGCTGACTCGCCGTCACGCAGCGCGGCGATCCCGCCGCTGATGGTGACCAAGCCTCCGGCCGGGTGAGCGAGAGCGAGTCCCGTCACCGAGGCCCGGAGCCGCTCGGCTGCGATCTGCGCCGAGACGGCCTCCTGATCGGGCAGGAGGGCGAGGAACTCCTCCCCGCCGTAGCGGTAGATGCTGTCCGAGCCCCGCAGCGAGGTCCTCAGCGTGTCGGCGATCCGGCGCAGCAGGGCGTCGCCGGCCAGGTGCCCGGAGAGGTCGTTGTAGGCCTTGAAGCGATCGAGGTCCAGCAGCACGGCGGCCAGGTCGTGGCCGTAGCGGACCGCCCGCATGCGCAGCACGCTCAGCTCCTCGTTCATGGCCCGGCGGTTCGGGATGCCGGTCAGGGCGTCGACGCGGGCGTCCGCGAGCAGGCGGTCGTGGGTGCCGATCACGCGCCGGGCGGCGATCAGCTGGCGCTCGAGCGCGAGGGCGTCGAGCGGCTTCTCGATGAGCTCGTCGGCGCCGGCCTCCATCGCCTGGCGAGCGGCCTCCTCGTCGGCCTCGCCGGTGAGCACGATCACGTACGTGTAGCCGTCGGCGGCCCGCTTCCGCACCCGGCGGGTCAGCGCCGTGCCGTCGAGGCCGGGCATCCGCCAGTCGGTGATCAGCACGCTCGGCCGGTCGCGATCGAAGGCGGTGAGCGCCTCGCCGCCGTCGGCGGCCACGGTGCAGACGTGACCAAGCCGCTCGACGGCGGAGCGCACCATGAAGCGCGAGACCGCGTCATCGTCGGCGATGAGGACGTGCAGGGGGACGGATCCGGGAGCCATTGACTCTCTGATCGGCAATTTCATCCTGGTCGGGCGACGGTGGTGGACGGATGTCCCAACCCCGATCCTGTGCGGCGGGGGCGTTCCCGATAGCGTTGGCGAGGTGGGAGAGGACGACCAGCGCCCCGCGCGGGCGGAATACGAGCCGCCGCCCGGGGCCGAGACGACGGGCACCTGGGCGGGGCGGGACGGGACGATCGAGTACCGGGCGAAGGCGGGCTGGGTCGTTCTGCGCAAGCGCGAGAAGCCGGCGGCAGAGCTCTTCTCGGTCTCCTACCTCGCCGCGTCGGACACCGACCGGCCGGTCACGTTCGTCTTCAACGGCGGCCCGGGCGCCTCGTCGGCCTATCTGCACATGGGGGCGGTGGGGCCACTGCGGGTCGCCTTCCCGCACGACGGGACGCTGCCCCGTCCACCCGGCCGGCTCGTCCCCAATCGAGAGTCGTGGCTCGCCGACACCGACCTCGTGTTCATCGACCCGGTCGGCACCGGCTTCAGCCGTGTCATCGAGGAGGACACGAAGGAGCCCGGGAGCCGGGACGGCACCGAGCGACCTGGCCAGGAGTACTTCGGCTACAAGCGCGACCTCGAGTCGCTGTGTGAGTTCATGAGCCGCTGGCTGTCCAGTCACCGCCGCTGGGGGTCACCGGTCGTCATCGCCGGCGAGAGCTACGGCGGCTACCGGGTCGGTCGCCTGGCCCGAATGGCCCAGGAGACGGCCGGGATCGGGCTGAGCGGCGTGGTGCTCATCTCGCCGGCCCTCGAGCTGACCTCGCTCGCCCCGAGCGACTACGACGTGCTCGGCTGGGTCGACCTGCTGCCGACCATGGCGCTCGCCGCCGCTCACCATGGCCGCTCGCGTGCCTTCTCCGCCGGCGCCCGCCCCGAAGACGTGCAGGCCGAAGCGGAGCGCTTCGCCACCGGGGAGTACGCCACCCTGCTCATCCGCGGTGCGGCCATGCCCGCGGCCGAGCGCGAGCGGGTCCTGGCCCGAACTGCGGAGCTGGTCGGCCTGCCCGTCGAGGTGGTCGTCCGCGCGGAGGGGCGGGTCAGCATCGGCCTGTTCACGCGGGAGCTCCTGCGCGACGAGCGCCGCGTGCTCGGCTGGTATGACGCCACGATCACCGCCACGGATCCCTTCCCCGACCGCGAGGAGTTCGCCGGCCCCGATCCGACCCTCGCCGGCATCGCTTCCGCGTACACGACGGCCGTCAACCGGCAGCTGCGGACGGAGATCGGCGTGCAGACCGAGCGCGAGTACGTGCTGCTCAGCAACGAGGTCAACGAGGCGTGGCGCAACGATGCGCCGGCCGAGTTCTTCATGCCGCCGGGTGCCGCCGACGACTTCCGCTACGGCATGGCCCTCAATCCCGACCTGCGCGCGTTCATCATCCACGGCCGGCACGACCTGGTGACGCCCTACCGCTCGAGCGAGCGGCTGCGCGACCTGATGCGCCTCGATCCCGGCACGGCCGCGCGGTTGACCGTTCGCCACTTCGACGGCGGGCACATGTTCTACGCCCGGGAGGAGAGCCGGCAGGGCGTTCAGCGCGGCGATGGCCGACTTCTTCGCCGAGGCCGTACGGAGCGACCCGTCCGCGGGCGAGTAGGCCCGATGGCTCCGGTCGCGCTCGATCACTGCGTCATCCACGTGACCGACTGGGGGCGCTCGAACGCGTTCTATCGCTCGGTGCTCGGGGCGGAGCTGATCGACCACGGCAATGGCACCTACGCCTACCGCTTCGGGCCCGTGCAGCTGAACGTGCACGGGCCCGGCGTCGACGCGCGCCCCGTCGCCCGGGTGCCGGTGCCCCCCGGCGGCAGCGATCTCTGCTTCGCCTGGACGGGCACGATCGAGACGGCGGTCGCGCATCTGGATGTGTGCGGTGTGGCGGTCGAGCTGGGACCGATCGCCCGGCGCGGCGCCCGGGGGGAGGGCACGAGCGTCTACTTTCGCGATCCCGACGGGTCGTTGCTCGAGTTCATCGTGTATTGAGAGCTTCCGCCCGCGCTGTGCTGGACGAGCTGCAGGGCCGCGTCAACGTCTGTCCTCCGAGGAGCATTCTTGAAGAACGAGAACGGTCTGATCTCCGTCCAGAGCCGGTTTGCGGTCAGTGTCACCATCGACCGCCTCGCGCTCCGCGCCGAGCAGGCGGGCCTGCTGATCTTCGCTCGCATCGATCATGCCCAGGGCGCCGCTGACGTCGGGCTCGAGCTGCGACCGACGGAACTGCTCATCTTGGGCCACCCGCGCGGCGGGACACCTCTCATGCTCGAGCGGCAAAGTGCCGGGATCGACTTGCCGATCAAGGCGCTCGCCTGGGAGGATCCGGCTGGGCGGGTGTGGCTGACCTACAACAGCGGCGCCTGGCTCAGCGAGCGTCACGCGCTCGGCGAGGCGGCAGCCGGCGCGGTGGCGGCGATCGACGAGGGCATGCGGAGGCTGGTGGCAGGCGCCACGTCACAGGATGGGTGAAGCTCAGCTGGGCGCGGCTCCGGTCTGCACGTCGCCGGCGGGCGTGTGCGTGATGGATCCGCCGTAGTTGACGCACGGTGGGGTGAGCGGCCGGGGCGAGCGGCGGGGCAGCCGGTTGACGACGCGCGAGGCGACGTAGACCGTCCAGTCTGGGCCACCGATCGTCTGCTCGCCCATCAGCGCGGCCGTGCGCGGGTCGAAGATCAGCTCGTGGTTGCGATAGGCGACGCCGAGGCCGTCTCGGCCCAGGTGGTCGCGGACGTTTCCGAGCAGTCGGACGCCGGGGATCAGGGCGGCCGCTCGGTAGAGCGCCGCGCGCAGGGCGGGCCGGGCGTCGGTCTCGCGCAGGAAGTCGCCGACATGCACGAAGTCCTCGCCGGCAGACCGCGGTCCGCCGTCGATGCGGCGCATCTGCAGGAGCAGCGCGTGCGGGTCGGTCGACAGGGCGTTGACGTCGTTGCCCGGGCCAAGCGAGAAGCAGCGCGGGGCAAACCAGAGGTTGCTCGTGCCCGGCGGGGAGATCGCACCCTTCGGCATCGCCGCGCACAGCGCGCGGTCGGACGCCGATGTGAACGTCGCCGGCCCGAAACCCTCGCGCAACAGGCCCGACCCGTTCGCGCCGATCCAGACCTGTCGCAGCTCGGGCGCATAGGTGACGCATTCCTTGCCGCCGGCGATCGCGTCGGACTGCCCACTGCCCGTCGATGCGACATACAGGTACTGACCGGCCTGCGGTACCAGTGACGGCCCGCCCGCGGCGATCCGAGCCAGCTGGTGCAACGTCGCCGCCAGCGCCGGGGAGACCGAGGGGCCGCCGCCAGACCCGAAGGGCCAGACGGCGAGCACCGCGATGGCGAGTGCGGCCGTCAACAGCGCGCCACGCAGGCGCCACGCGCGGGCGCTCCGGCGGCGCCGCGAAGGGCCCGGGGCGAGCCCCGGGGCATCGATCGCTCGCGTGAGCACCGCCCGGGCGGCCATCGTCGTGTCCTCGCTGGCGTCAGGCTCATCGGCCCGGAAGCGGCGGACCAGATCGAGTTCATCGGTCATCTCGGGTCCTCCTGAGAGTGGGCGGACGGTTCAAGGCGGCGGCGCAGGTGGCCACGGGCGCGCGACATCCGCGAGCGGACCGTCCCGATCGGGATGGCGAGGGCCACGGCGATCTCCTCATAGGACAGCTCGCCCCAGGCGAACAGCAGCAGCACGTCCCGCTGATCAGGGTCGAGCTCGGCCAGCGCCGCCGCGACCACCTGGTCGAGCCCACCGTCGGTCGGTTCGCCGGCCGCTGGCCGGGGTTGCGCTCGCATCCGGCCGAGCGTCTCGAGCGAGCGCCGCTCGCCGCGACGGTCGTTCATCAGCAGGTTGGTGGCGATCCCGAGCAGCCACGGGCGGGCATCCGTCGCGTCGGGGCGAAACGTCGCGCGCCGGGCGAACGCGACCGTGAACGTCTGCGCAGCGAGATCCTCGGCGCGGTCACGGCCGACCCGGCGGGCGAGATACCGGTAGACCACCTTGAAGTGGCGGTCGAAGACGGCGTGAAACGCGTCAGCTGTCACGGCCGACTGGGCGATCAGCTCGCCGTCGGTGAGCGAACGGGCCGGAACCGTGCGGGCAGTCATCAGATGTTCATTCTCAGGCGCGGGCGTTTCGGTTCCCCGGCTTGGTCGCGCGCTCGTTCGCGCGGACGGCGTCGGCACCGCGGACATGACGCCCGACAAACTTCATGGGGGCGGACCGTCTCGGGCGCTCGGCCGGGGCTAGACTCGGGGCCCATGAGCCTCGAACCCAATTCAATCGAGCAGCCGCCCGAGCGTTGCGAGGAGTGCGGTGCGAAGCTGACCGCGGCGGAGATCGAGGCGGTCAGGGAATCGGGCGGACCGGCGCTCTGCGCGATTCATGCCGCCGAGGACGAGCCCGGTCTCGTCGTCGACGAGGCGGGCTTCCTCGAGGGCGAGTAGGCCCGGCGCGGGGCCGCGCCCGATCGGGTGCCCGGCGTCGCTAGTCCATCGTCAGCACGATCTTGCCGAGCTTGCCCCCGCCGGCGAAGTGGTCGTAGGCCGCCTCGGCCTCGGCGAGCGGGTAGGTGGCGGCGATCGGGACCCGGACGGCGCCAGAGGCGAGCAGCGGCAGCACCGAGCGCTCCATCGCCCGGGCGGTGAATGCCTTCTCCTCGAGCGGCCGGGCGCGCAGCATCGATGCGTGGATGCGCCCGCGCTTGCCCATGAGCGCGCCCAGGTGCAGCTCGCCCTTGGCACCGGCGCCGATGCCGATCACGACGATGCGGCCGAGCGTGGCCAGCGCGTTCACGTTGTCGGCCAGGTTGGGCGCGCCGACGAGCTCGAGGATGACGTCGAAGGGGCCGTGCTCGCCGAAGCCCTCGGGCGCGATCACCTCGGCCCCGAACGCGGCCACACCGTCGCGCAGGTCGGGGTTGCGCACGGTGGCGGTGACGCGCGCCCCAGCCGCCCGCGCGAGCTGGATGGCCGCGGTGCCGACCCCGCCGGCGCCACCGTGGACGAGCAGGTGCTCGCCGAGCCGCAGGCCGGCCTGGGTGAACACGGCGTCGTGCGCGGTGGTGAACACCTCCGGCGTCCCGCCGGCCGCCGGCCAGTCCAGCCCATCGGGAACGGGCATGAGGATGCGCTCGTGCACGACGGCGAGCTCGGCCTGCCCGCCCCCGCCGACGATGCCCATCACCCGCTCGCCGGCGCCGAAGCGCTGGGCGCCCGGGCCGCAGGCAAGGACCTCGCCGGCCAGCTCGAGGCCGGGAATATCGGCGGGAGAGCCGGGCGGCGCCGGGTAGCGGCCGCGGCGCTGCATCATGTCGGCCCCGTTCAGGCCGGCGGCGCGGACGCGGACGAGGACCTGGCCGGCCCCCGGCTCCGGGTCGGGTTGCTCGCGGACGGACAGCTCGTTTTCATCGGACAGGGTGACGGCGCGCATGGGCGCCAACCCTAGCGGGGGCTACACCCGGTCGAGCACAGCCACGCACTCGATGTGCGGGGTCTGCGGAAACATGTCGACCGGCCGCACTCGCCGCAGCTCGTAACCGGCCTCGACGAGCTGCGCCGCGTTGGGCGCCAGCGTGGTCGGGTTGCACGACACGTAGACGACGCGGCGAGGCGCCGCCTCGATGATCCGCCGCACCACCTTCTGGGAGAGCCCGGCCCGCGGCGGGTCGACGACGAGGACGTCGGGCCGGCCGGCGGTGGAGACGAGTTCGCGCAGGGCCAGGCGCACGTCCCCGGCGAAGAAGCGGGCGTTGTCGATCTCGTTGGCGCGCGCGGCCCCGATGGCGTCGGCGATCGCCTCCTCGACGATCTCGAGACCCCACACCTCGGCGGCCCGCGGGGCCATCATCAGCCCGATCGTGCCGATCCCGCAGTACAGGTCGTAGACGCGCTCGAAGCCGTGCAGGTCGGCGTACTCGATGGCCAGTCCGTACAGGCGCTCGGCCATCTCGGTGTTCGTCTGAAAGAACGCCTGGGGCGCGATCCGGACGCGCAGACCGCCGATCTCCTCCTCCAGGCGCTCGGTGCCGGCGAGCAACTCGGTCTCGCCGCCCTGCGTCGTCTCGGCCACCGAATCGACCTGCGTCCACAGCAGCCCGTCGATCGCGCCCACGGCGGCCACGAGGCCGTCACCGTCGAGCTCGCCGGGACTGGTGACCAGCCGGGCCTGGAGCTGGCCGGTCCGCCGGCCCTCGCGCACGACGAGGTTGCGCAGGAAGCCGAGGCCGCTGCGCCGGTCAAACGCGCTCAGCCCGGCCTCGCGGCACCACGCCACGATCCGCTCGCGCATCGCGTTCGCCGGCTCGGAGGCGAGGAGGCAGTCCTCCACGGAGACGATCTCCTCCCAGTGCCCGGGGGCATGGAAGCCGCACACGAGCCGGCCCTCGACCCGCCCGAAGGAGTACTCGAGCTTGTTGCGGTAGCGCCAGGTCTGCTCGGCGGGCACGATCGGCTCGAGCGTGTAACCGCTCAGGCGGCCGATGCGGCGCAGGGCGTCGTCGACCTGGGAGTGCTTGACCTCGAGCTGGCGCTCATACGGAAGCACCTGCCACGGCGCGCCCGGATGATCGGCCACGGGCGCCACGCGCTCGGGGCTCGGCGCCAGCACCTCGACCGCGCGGGCCTCCGCGTAGGCGCGCTTGGATTTGCCGACCACGGCGCGCACGCGATCGCCCGGCATGCCGCCGGCGACGAACACGACGTACCCGTCGAGCCGGGCCACGCCGGCGCCACCGAAGGCCAGGGTGTCGATCGTCAGCTCGAGTTCATCGCCCCGGCGGGGGCGAGTCGCCGAGGTCGTGTCGGGGGTGCTCACCCGACTTAGGATGGCAGCTCGAGCTGCACCGACCCCTTTGGCTCAGTGCCTGAGCGCTGTTAGGGTGCGCGACTAGTCGGTCCAACCCGGAGGAGGGGCACATGGCGGTGGCGGAGGAGAGAGGGCTCAAGCAAGAGCTGAAGCTGGTCGACGCCGCCGCGTTCTCGGCCGGCCTGATCGGACCGGTCGGCGCCATGGCGCTGCTCGGCACCGGCGCGGCACCGATCCTCGGACGCGCGGTGACGTGGTCGTTCATCTTCGCGCTGATCGGCGTCTCGCTCGTCGCCTACTGCTTCATCCGCATGTCTCGCCACATCTCGCACTCGGGCTCCGTCTACGCGCTCGTCGGCTCGACGCTCGGTCCCCAGGCGGGCTTCTTCGCCGGCTGGGCGCTGCTCGGCGCCTACACCGGAATCGCGCTCGGCTCGGGAGTCGAGATCGGCTTCTTCTTCACCCAGTTCCTCAACCTGACCGGGATCTCGAGCACCCACGAGTGGATCGTGATCGTGCTCGTCGCGCTCGGCATCATCGGGCTGCTGGCGTTCACCGAGATCAAGATCATCACCCGGACGCTCCTGTTCTCCGAGCTGATCGGCGTGGTGCTGGTGACGATCCTCAGCATCGTCATCATCGTCACCCTGATCGCCGGCAGCGGGCCGCACGGGCGGAGCTTCAACCTCCAGTTCCTGTCCTTCCAGTCCGGCACGGGCTTCAGCACGATCTCCAAGGCGGCGCTGTACGGCTTCCTTGCCTTCGCCGGCTTCGAGGGAGCGGCGGCGCTGGGGGAGGAGACGGCGAACCCGAAACGCGAGATCCCGCGCGCCATCCGGGTGGCGCTGACCGTGGTCGGCGCCTTCTACATCCTGACCATCATCGGCCAGTCGATCGGCTATGGCCCGAGCAAGGCCGGCGTGGCCGCGTTCGCCGGCGGCAGCCCCTACAGCGACCTGGCGAAGATCTACGTGGGCAAGTTCCTGGCCGAGGTGCTCATCCTCGCCGCCACGGTCAGCCTGTTCGCCATCTGCCTCGGCTGCAGTGCCGGCGCCGCCCGCATCCTGTTCGCCCTCGCCCGCGACGGCACCGGCAAGCGCACGGGTCTGGCCGGGGTGTCCAGGCAGGGCGCGCCGGTGGTCGCGCTCATGGTCATCCTGCTCATCGTCCTCGGCGGGATGATCGGTCAGCGAGTCGCTCACGTCAGCTCTGAGAACGCGACGTTCTACTCGCTGCAGCTCGGCACCCTGTGCATCCTCGTCGCCTACCTGATGGCGACGCTCGGGGCGATCAAGTTCCTGTTCTTCGACGGCAAGGTCCCGACGCCGAAGTGGCAGATCATCATCCCCGCCCTGGGGGCGGTCTTCGTCGGCTACACGTTGGTGAAGAACATCGTCGGCGAGCCCTTCCCGTACAACCGGTTCCCGATCGTGGTCGGGATCTACCTGCTGCTCGGGCTCGCCACCGTGGTCGCCACCCCCGGCCTCGCCGGGCGGGTGAGGAACGGCCTGCTCATGAGCTCGGGCGGCGAGGTCGAGCGCGAGCCGGCGGCCATCACATGACCCGGGTCCTCTGCCAGCAGCTCGCCCCGGTGCTCGGGGACCTCGAGGCGAACGCACGGCAGTCGGCGGCCGCGGTCACCGCCGCCGTGGAGAGCGGCGCTGAGGTCGTGGTGCTGCCGGAGCTCATCTCCTCGGGATACATGTTCACCTCCGCCGAAGAGGCGGCGGCCGCGGCGATCGATCTCGACCACCCGCTCCTGGCCGGCTGGGCGCAGGCCGCCGGGCGCGGCGGGGCGGTGGTGATCGGCGGCTTTGCCGAGCGGGGCGAGGACGGGCTGATCTACAACAGCGCCGCGGTCGTGGACGGCGACGGCGTGCTCGGCGTCTACCGCAAGTGCCACCTCTGGGACCAGGAGAAGCTGTGGTTCAGGCCCGGGACGGAGCCGCCGCGCGTGTTCGAGACCGCCAAGGGCCGGATCGGCGTGCTCGTCTGCTACGACCTCGAGTTCCCCGAGATGACGCGCGCGCTGGCGCTGGGCGGTGCCGAGCTGATCGTCGTGCCCACGAACTGGCCCCGGGTCGATCGGCCGCCCGGCGAGCATTGGCCGGAGGTCAACATCGCGATGGCCGCGGCCCGCGTGAACCGAGTGTTCATCGCCTGCTGTGACCGAGCGGGTGCCGAGCGCGGGCAGGAGTGGAACCAGGGCACTGCGATCATCTCGCCCGACGGCTGGATCCTCGACGCACAACCGGAGCTCGGTGCCGCCTGCGCCGATCTCGATCTCGGCCGCACGCACGACAAGGCCTACACCGGCCTGGCCGACGCGTTCGGCGACCGCCGGCCGGAGCTCTACGCCGCCATCAGCGCGCGGCCCGGCGCGGCTCGCGCCGTTTAGTCGGCCGAGGAGCGGGAACCGTCAGTGGACGTAGGCCAACTGGAGGTTCAAGGCGATGGCAGGCGCACAGGACACGGGCGCTCGAGCGGCGGACGAGATCACGCCGGAAGCGATCACCAACCCGGGAAACGGCAGGGCACGTAGCGGGGATGTCACGCTGGCCGAGCTCATGCGCCAGCTCTCAGAGCAGTCGACCCGGCTCGTGCATCAGGAGGTCGAGCTGGCCAAGGCGGAGCTGGTGGCCAAGGGCAAGCGGGCCGGTCTCGGTGCCGGGATGTTCGGCGGTGCCGGCATCTTCGGCTTCTACGCCCTCGGCGCGCTGACCGCGGCCGGCATCCTCGCGCTCTCGCTCGCGGTGGCGGCCTGGCTGGCGGCGCTCATCGTCGCGGTCGTGCTCATCGCGATCGCTGCGGGGCTCGCTCTGGTTGGCAAGACCGAGGTCCAGCAGGCGACTCCGCCGGTGCCCGAGCAGGCGACCGAGAGCGTGAAGGAGGACCTGCATTGGGCCAAGACGAGGGCACAGGAGGCGCGGCGGTGAGCGACACCCGCGACCCTGAGGCGCTGCGCGCCGAGATCGAGGAGACCCGGCGTGAGCTGGGCGACACCGTCGCCGCCCTGTCGGCCAAGACCGACGTCAAGGCGCAGGCGAAGGAGCGCATCGAAGAGGTCAAGCTGGGCGCGCAGGAGAAGAAGGACGAGCTGCTCGGGAAGGCGCGTCAGATCTCCCCCGACAGCGCAAGTGCCGCCGCCGCGACCGGGACGGCCAAGGTGCGCCAGAACCCGCTGCCCGCGGCCGTGGCCGCGGCATTCCTGCTCGGCTTCGTGATCGGGCGGCTGGCCGCCCGCGGGGACTGAGGCCTCAGTCGAGCGCGCGCGCGACGGCGTCGAGCACCGTCTTGCGGTTGGCATGGCGGCGCTCGTAGTCCTCCAATGCGCGCAGCTGGGCGGGGCTGAGCTCTCCGAGCCGGGTCTGCACCTGACGGGCGGTCAGGCCGTCGTAGCCCGAAATCGGCGCCCGGCCGGCGGCGGCCCCGGCGCCTGCGGCGGATCCTCCCCCGCCGACGCTGCGCAGATGCCCCCGAGCCAGCCGGCTCACTCCCCCACGACCGGCGCGCTCGATCTCGGCCAGGAGCTCCGAGGTCTGCTGGCGGCCCCGGCGCACTAGCTCACCGGTCAGCTCGTTGGCGTCGCTGCGGGTCACGCGCCCGCGACGCACCGCCTCCTCGAGCGTCTCGCTGATGCGCTCGCGCGTCAGCAGCACCACGCCGAGCGGCTCCAGCGCGCGGGCGAGGATCTGCTCGGCCAGCGACCGCGCGTGATCGCGGTCCCCGTCCGGCCGTCTGTCTGGCGCCATCCTGAACTCCCTTCTCCGCGGCGCCCCCGGCGCACGCCTTCCTGGTGAGCGTTCCTACCCGGTCACTCCGCGAGCAGAAACTCAAGCAGAGCCTTCTGCGCGTGGCGCCGGTTCTCCGCCTGATCCCAGATCCGCTGACGGGTTCCGTAGAGCACCTCGGGGCTGATCTCCTCGCCCGGGTGGGCGGGAAGGCAGTGCAGCGCGATGGCGTGCGGCGCGGCGCCGTCGAGCAGGGCGTCGTCGATCCGGTAGGCGGCCAGGGCGCGGCGGCGGCCCTCGGCGGTGGCCGGATCGTCGTTGAGGCTCACCCACACGTCGGTGTAGACAGCGTCCGCGCCGGCGACCGCCTCGCCCGGGTCCTCGGTCAGTACGGCCCCGGCGACCGGCTCGAGCGCGTAGCCGGCCGGGGAGGCGATCCGCACCTGCACCCCGGCGAGGGCACCGAGCACGGCGAGCGAGCGGGCCATGTTGTTGCCGTCCCCGACGTAGGCCAGGGTGAGTCCTTCGAGGTGGCCGAACGCCTCGCGCAACGTCAACAGGTCGGCCAGCACCTGGCAGGGATGGTGCTCGGCGGTCAGCATGTTGATGACCGGCACGCTCGCGTGCTCGGCCAGCTCCTCGATCAGAGTCTGGGCCCCGCTGCGCAGTCCGATGGCGGCCACGTGGCGCGAGAGCACGTAGGCGGTGTCGCGTACCGGCTCGCCGCGCGCCAGCTGCATCTCGTCGCCCTTGAGCATCATCGGGTGGCCGCCGAGCTCGTACACGCCGGCTTCGAAGGACACCCGCGTCCGCGTCGAGGCGCGCTCGAAGATGAGCGCCACCGTGCGGCCGGCGAGCGCCTGGGAGGACAGTGGCGCCGCCTTCAGCCGGGTCGCGCGGTCGAGCAGCGCTTCGAGCTCGGGGCGGCTCAGCTCGGCGCCGGTGAGGAAGTGCCGGGGCATGGTGGAGGCGGGGGAGTGTACGGTGAGCTTCGTGGCCGTGCGGGTGCTGAGCTGGAACCTCAAGCACGGGCGGGCAATGCCCTCGGCCGGCCGTTACCTGCTCGACGAGTTCGCCGCCGCCCTGGCCGGTTGGGAGTGGGATCTCGCCCTGCTCCAGGAGGTGCCGCCGTGGTGGGCGGATCCACTCGGCACCGCGTGTGAGGCCCGAGCCGCGCGCGTGCTCACCTCGCGCAACGTCGGCCTGCCCGTGCGCCGGGTCCTGGCCACCCGCTGGCCCGATGTCATGAAGTCAAACGGCGGCGGCGCGAACGCGATCCTCGTGCGCGACTCCGGCATCGCGGTCGAGGCGCGCGAGCGCCTGTGCTGGTGGCCGGAGCGCCGCTGGGTGCACGGGGTGCGCACCGGCGCCGGCCTGTGGGTGGCCAACCTGCACGCGACCGCGCACGACACGGCCGCTGCCGTGCGCGACGGAGCCCGGGCGGCCCGGGCGGCGCTCGCCTGGGCCGGCCGGGCCCCGTGCATCCTCGGGGGCGACTTCAACCTGCGCGAGCTGTCACTCGAGGGCTTCGTGCACGCGGGCGGTCACGACGTCGACCACGTGTTCGTCCAGGGGCTCGCCGCGGTGGAGCCGGTCCAGGTGCTCGAGCGCGGGCACCTGTCCGATCACGCGCCGGTCCGGGTCACACTCGATCCCGGCGCCTGAGCTGCCGAAGCGGACCTGGCCCCTGCGACCCGGCCCCGCGCCCCTACCTGCCCAGGCCGGTCCTCGGAGGCGCGTCACCGGCCCCGGAGTCGCGCGGGAGCCTCTCGATCAACCGGTAGGCGATGTAGAAGTGCAGCGCCATCGGAGCCAGGAGCGCGAGTCCCCACCACCGGCCGGACTGGCAGAGGATCGTCGTCAGGATGACCAGCCAGAGGCCGACGAGCATCCGGACGGGGAGCATCAGACCGGAGTGGCGGTATTCCCACTCGGTCGGAAGCCGCAGCCGCAGCGCCAGAGCGTGACGCCCGACATCGACCGACTCGCGCAGTCGCGGCCGCTCCTGACCGGGGGCGGCGCCGGCCATCAGCACGGACAGCATCTCCTCCTCGCGCTCGCGACGGAAGTTCTTCGGGTAGAGCCCCAGCAGGCGCCGGTAGCGCCGTTGGAGATCGGTCGACTCGGTCATGTCGTCGCCACTCCTGGCCTCGGGTTGATGCTCAGCCGCGACATCGCGACGTTCGCGTTGGCGCGCAGGCGATCCGCCTCTTCGGCCAGCCGCTCGGCTCCGGCCTGCGTGAGCCGGTAGTAGCGCCGGAGACGGCTGTCGACGATCTCCTCACGGTCGACCTCGATCAGGCCCTGCTCGGTCAGGCGCTCGAGCGCCGCGTACAGCGTGCCGGCGCCGAGCTTGACGCGCCGCTGGGAGATCTGCTCGACGTCGGTGATGATCCCGTAGCCGTGCTGAGAACCCGCGGCGAGCGCCGTGAGGATGAGGAACGTCGCCTCGTGAATCGCTCGCTTGCCCATGCAGGCACTATATATCGCACAACGTAGTATGTCAAGCGGCGATACGTCGCCACTGAAGCCACGCATGACAAGCAGCCCGGGGTGATCGCGCTGCTCGAGCGCAGGCGGGTCCACGGCCGGGAGCGACCTGCATAACCCCCCACACAATCCCATGCGCCCGATGCTTGGGCGCAAAGCACTGATATAGCTGCATTACGCCCCACGCAACCGCCACACCGGCGGGCGTGGGCGCCAATGCAGGTGGCTCGCCGTCGCCGTTCAGGGGCTGTCTCTCAGCGGCCCGGGGTGCGACGGCCGGACGGGACCTTCACCCGCCGACGGCCGCATCACCCGCGCAGCGCGCTCACGATGCTCGCCACGACGCGTCGGACCGGGTTGTGCCGCCTGCCCGGCGGCCCGATGGCAGCATGCTGCTGGTCGGGGCGGTGGACGGGGGCGAACTCGGTGACGATCCCCGGCTCCGGCGTGCGCTGCGGTGGTGCGGTGGCCATGGCCAACCGCCTCTCTGCCCTCTGGCTGGCGAAGTCGCTCCAAGCGAGAAGGGCAGGGCTCTGGAGCGCCCCAGCGACACTAACATACCCGACCGCAGCGGTCAGATTTAGGGTCGCGTGGTAGGTTGGATGAGTCCATCACGCACCCGCTCGGTGGGCGTTTGGTCGCTCTCCTGGTCCTTCACGACCTCTCTGCCCGGCGAGCAAACTGCCCGAGAGGCAAGTGAGGAGCATTGATGGACGCTGTGAGCGACCCATCCGTTGCGCTGCGGCGTCGTCTCATGCCGGGCCGCCCCGGCAGGCTGGATGGACGACCCGCCGGCGAGACCGGACGCCCCCCCGAGTCTCAGCTGCGAATCGCGATGCTCGCTCCGCCCTGGATCTCCGTCCCGGCGCCGGGGTACGGCGGCGTGGAGTCGGTCGTGAGCACGCTGACCGAGGCCCTGGTCCGTCAAGGCCACCGCGTGACGCTCTTCTGCGCGCCGGGCTCGGCGTCGCGGGCGACAGTGGTCACGCTGCTCGCGCAGTGCCATCCGGACGAGATCGAGCGATCGCTGTATGAGGTCGATCACGTCGGGCAGGCGTTTGATCGGATCGACCTTGCCCCCGACGGTGATCCGTTCGACGTCATCCACGACCACTGCGGGTTCGCCGGCCTCGCGATGGCCGGCCGAATCAAGACGCCGGTGGTCCACACGGTGCACGGCCCGTTCACCACAGAAACCGCGGCCTTCTACGCCCGGCACGGGCACAAGGCGGCGCTCGTGGGCATCAGCCAGGCGCAGCTTGCATCCGCGCCGCCCGTGCTGGGGCCGATCGAATCGATTCCGAACCCGATCGACCTGCGAGCGTGGCCGCTTGAGGAACACAAGGGTGACACCCTGCTGTGGATCGGGCGGATGACGGCCGAGAAGGGACCGCATCGTGCGATCGCTGCGGCGCGAGCAGTCGACGCGCCACTCGTGCTGGCCGGGGTGATTCAGCCCGGGCAGCAGGCGTTCTTCGAACGCGAGGTGGCACCCCACATCGACGGCACGCGGGTCCGCTACATCGGCGAGGTCGGTGGGGCGGCCAAGCGCTCGCTGTTCGCCCGGGCTCGAGGGTTGCTCATGCCAATCCGATGGGACGAGCCCTTCGGGATGGTCATGGTCGAGGCGCTCGCCTGCGGCACTCCGGTGATTGCCTTTCGCGAGGGCGCGGCATGCGAGCTGGTGATCGACGGGAAGACCGGCTTCCTGGTCGACGACGAGCGAGCGATGGCGGACGCGATCGGCCACCTCCCGCGGATCGCCGCGCGCGACTGCCGCGCCTGGGTCCGTGACCATTGCGAGATCGACGTCGTCGCCGCGGCCTACGAGCGCACCTATCGATCCGTTGCGTCGCCGAGCCGGACCCGCGTGCTCGCACGTGGCTGAGCGCACCCTCAGCGTCCTCGACGGCAGCACGTTCGTCGTCGGCGACCGCCTGGGCGATGTCCGCGCCGACGAGGGTCCAGAGCACGGCTTCTTCTCCGAGGACACGCGTTTCATATCGCGCTGGGTCCTCCACGTCGGTGAGGCGCCGCTGGAGCTGCTGAGCCTCCACCAGAGTGCGCATTTCGACGCCCGGTTCTTCCTCACGCCTCGGGTCGGCCCGGATGATCAGGCGCCGTGTTCGATCGTGCGCCACCGCCTCGTCGACCACGTCTGGATGGAGGAGGTCACGGTGACCAACCACCTCCACGAGCGAACCCGCCTCCGGGTGGTGCTCGAGCTCGCCACCGACTTTGCCGACCTCTTCGAGATCAAGGACGATGCCGTCCGTGAGCGGGAGGTCAGCTGCACCTACGACGGTGCCGGCCTGACGCTGAGCTACGAACAGGGCGGATTCCGACGGGCAGTCACGATCACGGCCAGCACACCGGCGGCGGTCACCCCGTCTGGTTTCACGTATGACCTCGACCTCAACCCAGGCGAGCAGTGGGAGACCCAGTTTACGATCTCCCCCCGCTCCGCCCAGCCGGGGTATACGTTCACGCGGCGCGAGTCCCGCGGCCGGCTCGAGGATGTGCGGCGGGTCAAATCGGCCGAGCTCGACACGTGGCTGGCTCGCGCGCCGGTGCTGGACGCCGAGGACCCCGCGCTGCTGCGGACCTACCGGGCCAGCCTCAGCGATCTCGCGGCGCTTCGGATGCACCCCGACCTCGACGAGGGCGCGACCCTGCCGGCGGCCGGGCTGCCGTGGTTCATGGCGCTGTTCGGACGCGACAGCCTGATCACCAGCTATCAGGCGCTTCCCTACCTCCCGGACCTGGCGGCGACCACATTGCGAGTGCTCGCCGCTCGACAGGCCACGGTCCGGGATGACTTCCACGAGCAGGAGCCGGGCAAGATCCTGCACGAGCTGCGCTTCGGTGAGCTCACCTGGCGGGGCGAGCGCCCGCATTCGCCGTACTTCGGCACTGCGGATGCCACGCCCCTGTTTCTCATCCTGCTGGATGAGTATCACCGGTGGACCGGAGACGAGGCCCTGGTCCGCACCCTCGAGGACCATGCGCGTTCGGCACTGGCCTGGCTGGAGGGCAGCGGCGACCCTGACGGCGACGGCTACATCGAGTACGAGCGCCGCAACCTCACCTCAGGCCTGGCCAACCAGTGCTGGAAGGACAGCTGGGACTCGATCCAGTTCGCCGACGGCAGGCTCGCGCAGGGTCCGATCGCCACGTGCGAGATCCAGGGCTATGCCTACGACGCGCAACGACGCGCCGCCCGCCTGGCCCGCGAGGTCTGGCACGACGAGGCGCTCAGCGACCACCTCGAGCGACGCGCCGCTGAGCTCTGCGCGCGATTTCGCCGCGACTTCTGGATCCCCGACCGCGGCTGTCACGCCCTCGCGCTCGACGGGGAAAAGCGGCAGGTCGACAGCCTGACGTCGAACATCGGACACCTCCTGTGGTCCGGGATCCTCGACGAGAGCGAGGCCGCCGCCACCGCCGAGCGGCTGCTGGACGAGCAGCTGTATTCAGGCTGGGGTGTCCGGACCCTGGGCGCGCTCGAGGCCGGGTACAACCCGCTCGGGTACCACACGGGGACCGTGTGGCCCCACGACAACTCGCTGATCGCGGCCGGGCTCGCCCGCTATGGACACCACGAGGCGGCGCGCACGATCGCCGCTTCGATGCTCGCCGCCGCGCCGTATTTCGAGCACCGCCTGCCCGAGGTGTTCGCCGGCTTTCCGGTCGCCCTCACGTCCGTGCCGGTGGCGTTTCCGACCGCGTCTCGCCCCCAGGCCTGGGCCGCCGGCGCGCCTCTACTGCTCTTGACCACTGTGCTCGGTCGTCAACCCGGAGGCCGGGCCGTCGGATCGGCGGAGGGCCTGGGCGCTCGCGTTCGGTTCTCGGCAGACCGTCCGAGGTAGCTCGCGGGCGAATCCTCCGGTCTGCGGGGCTCCGAATGGTGCTGCCTGGCCGCTCGGGTGGAGACGGCCAGGATGAACGGGTAGGGCGGGCGCGCGAATCAGGGCTCGAGAGAGACGGCAGGCCCTCTGGGTAGTAAGCGGTGGCCGTCGACGACAGCGGCGGCGAGGTCGATGAGCTTGCGGTTGTCGATGCGGGAGCGCTCGCGCAGCATCTCGAACGCGGCCTCCTCGTCGACCGAATGGCGCTCCATCAGGATTCCCTTGGCCCGCTCGATCAGTGCGCGCCGGCCAAACGCGCCCTGAAGCTCGTGATATTCGGCGAAGCGACGCAGCACGATGTCGATCGAGGCCTGCCAGTCCTCCACGTCGGCATCGGAGATGTGGGCGAACACCCCCCGCTTGGAGGCCTCCTTGACGAACGCCGGGTCGGGCGCGTGCAGCAGCGCGATCACGGGACAGGCGGCCTCGCGGACGATCTTGTCGATCAGCTCCAGCGCGTGCTCCGAGCTCGCGCCGAGGCCGACCAGGGCGACATCGGGCCGTTCCCGGGCGGTCACGGCGCCGACGTCTCGGACATCGATCTCCCGCGCTATGACCTCATGGCCGAGCGCGACGACGATCGGAGCAACCAGCGCGAGACGATCCTTTCGCTCATTGGCGATGAGGACGCGGAGATGCTCGGCCCCGTGCGTGGGCGGCGCCATGGTGAGGATTCTAGATCCTGTCCGGAGCCGAGCCAATCTGCACATCGAGCCGCGGCAGGGGCGTTACAATCGGTACTGGCTCGCCCCAACCTTCGGCGGGCCGGTGCTTCCGGCTCTAGCGCTCGGCCGGCTTGGATGGTTGACCAGCCTGGTCAGCCTTTGCGAGTCAGGAGCCGAGCCATGCTTTTTTCCTATGTGATCAAGCAGTATGAGCGGGCGGTCGTGTTTCGGTTGGGGAAGGTGGATAGCGAGGCGCGGGGGCCGGGGCTGATTTTCATCGCTCCGTTCGTTCAGCGCATCCATCGGGTGTCGTTGCGGATCGTCACGTTGCCGATCCAGTCTCAGGGGATCATCACCAAGGACAACGTCAGTATCGATGTGTCGGCGGTGGCCTACTACCGGGTTGAGGATCCGGTCCGGTCGGTGATCGCGATCGAGAATGTGCAGGCGGCGATCAGTCAGATCGCCCAGACGACGCTGCGCGCGGTGGTGGGTCGTCACACGCTTGATGAGACGCTGTCGGAGACCGACACGATCAATCAGAACATCCGCGAGATCCTCGATGTGCAGACCGAGGAGTGGGGGATCAAGGTCACCGTGGTGGAGCTGCGTGACATTCAGCTGCCCGAGAGTATGCAGCGCGCGATGGCCCGCCAGGCCGAGGCCGAGCGCGAGAAGCGCGCGAAGATCATCGCCGCGCAGGGCGAGGCGCTCGCCGCCGGCGAGCTCGCGGTGGCGGCTGATGTGATGATGGCCCACCCCCTGGCGTTGCAGCTGCGCAACCTCCAGACCCTGGTCGAGGTCGCGGTGGACAAGAACTCGACCGTCGTGTTCCCGGCCCCGCTGATGAGCACGATCGCCGAGCTCGGCGCGTTCATGGCCCGCGAGAGCGCTGCCGCCATGGAGCTGCCCGGCCACCCCGGCGGGGCGACGCTCGCCAAGAATGGAGAGCTGGCGCCCTCATGACCGGAGGCCAGCCCGTGCGCAGAGACCATACGTGGGCTGATGGGCATTGGCGGCGGCTGGCCGAAGCCGACCAAACCGCCGGCGAGACCGACCAGACGCTCTCCGATGTCGATCAGAGCGCCTCCGACGAGGATCAAACGTCTGCGGAATCGGACCAGGCCGCGGCCGACCATGACCAGGCGGCCAGCGATCACGACCTCGCCGTCGGAGTTAGCCGAGAGGCGCACGAGTTCAGCCGGGGCATCCGCGAGCGCTCGGCACGCGAGCGTGAACAGACCGCCCGGGAGCGCCTGCGCGTCGCCGAGCAGCGCGACGCGGTCGCCCACCTGCGAGATCTCTCAGCGATGGCCCGCGACCAGGCCGCTGATGCACGCGACGCGGCGATGGCCCAGCTTGACGCCGCGTTTGCGCAGCACGAAGGCACGCGCGCGCAGAGTGGCGTCGAGCTCGTCGCGGCCGCCGCCGACCAGCGCCGACGCGCTGCGGAGCACCGCGCTCGGGCGGCCAGCCACCGCCTGCTCGCTGCCGAGGACCGGCGCGCGGCGGCGCAAGATCGTGAGCTGGCGAGCCGAGAGCGCGAGCGGGCCTCGAGCGACCGCACGGCCCTCGCGGCCGAGCTCGACCGCGCAGCGGTCGACGGGCTGACGGGAGCGCGCACGCGAACGGCCGGTCTGAGCGAGCTCGACAGCGAGCTGGCCCGCGCCCGGCGAACCGGCAGTCCGCTCGTGGTCGCCTACTTGGATGTCGTCGGCCTGAAGGCGGTCAACGACACCGCCGGGCACGCGGCCGGAGACGACCTGCTCCGGTCCGTCGTGACCAGCGTCAAAGCCCACGTACGTCCATACGACCTGATGATCCGGGTCGGCGGCGACGAGTTCCTGTGCGTGATGTCCAACCTGACCGTCGATGAGGCGCGAGACCGATTCCACATCATCGCCAGCACGCTCCAGCAGGCATCCCCGCCGGGCGAGATCAGAGCGGGGTTTGCCCAGCTGGGCAACGCCGAGAGCGCGGATGAGCTGGTCGCCCGGGCCGATGGCGAGCTCGTCGGCGGGCGCCGGAGCAGCGGAGGCCCAGATCACGTCATCCGGCAGCTCGGCGAACGCTGACATCCTCCGCTCAGGGCGAACCCCGTCCGCGTAGCCCGAAGCCGCGCAGCACGAGCAGCGCCTTCTCGCCCATCGTTCCTCGAGCCGGGAGCACGCCGAGCTGGGTGGCCGCCTCGTAGAGATCGAAGAACGTGCGTATGCGCAGCAGCCGTCCGCGCTCGAGCTCGCAGTAGAAGATGCAGTGCACGACGAGGAAGCGGTTCGTCGCCGGCAGCCCGGCCAAGGGGCCCCGATGGGTGCCGAGCAGCTTCGCCGGAGCGGCGAGGAAGCGTCCCTGGCTCAGTCGCTCACCGGTGCGCTCCATGCGCACATCCGGAAACGCGTCCCACAACCGCTCGGCGTGGCGCCCGAGCGCGAGCGCGCCCTCGAGCGGCTCGACGGTGAGCGGATCCTCGTAGTGGAGGTCGGACGCGCACAGGGCATCGAAGGCATCGGGATCCTTGCCGCTCCAGGCGGCCTCCCAGCGGTCGACGAGCGCGTCGGCGCGGGCGGGGCTCACCCGCCGCCGCCGAACACGGGCACGCCCTCCTCGGGCGTCGACGCGGTCGCGTAGCGCCGCCGCGGGATGCGGCCGGCGCTCCGGGCCAGCACGCCGGCCTCGACGGCCAGCCGGATCGCCCGCGCCATGGCGAGTGGCTCGTGGGCGCGCGAGATCGCGCTCGCGCACAGCACCGCATCGCAACCGAGCTCCATGGCGAGCACGGCGTCCGAGGCGGTGCCGACGCCGGCATCGAGGATCACGGGCACGGTGGCCTGCTCGATGATCATCGACAGGTTGTAGGGGTTGCGAATCCCCATCCCGCTCCCGATCGGCGATCCGAGCGGCATCACAGCGGCACAGCCGACGCCCTGCAGACGTCGGGCGAGCACCGGGTCATCAGTGGTGTAGGGGAGCACGACGAAGCCGTCATCGACGAGCGCCTCGGCTGCCGCCACCAGCTCGACGGCGTCGGGCAGCAGCGTGTCCTCGTCGCCGATCACCTCGAGCTTGACCCAGTCCGTCGAGAACGCCTCCCGGGCGAGCTGGGCGGTGACGATGGCGTCCCGGGCGGTGAAGCAGCCGGCGGTGTTCGGCAGCACCTGCACCCCGGCCTGGTCGAGCACATCGAGGATCGAGCCGCGGGAGGCCGGATCGACGCGGCGCAGCGCGACCGTGCAGATCTCGGCGCCGGCGGCGGCGAGCGCCTGGGCGAGCAGCTCGTGGTTGATGAATCCGCCGCTGCCGAGGATGAGCCGCGACTGCAGCTCCCGGCCGGCGATGAGCAGCGGTGCCTGGCTCGTGGTGGTCATGTTCATCCTCCCTGAACGGCGCTGACGACCTCGATCGCCGCGCCCTCGTCGATCTCCGTGGTCGGCCACTGCGCGCGCGGGACCACCTCGCCGCCGATGGCCACAGCGACGCCTCGCCCCTCCGGACGGCCGGTGAGCTCGCGCACCACGCTGGCCACCGTCGCCCCCATCGGCAGCTCGCGCCGCTCGCCGTTGACGGTCACGGTCATGCCGGCACCACCTGCGAGGACGTCGCGTCGGCGAAGCGCCCGGCCCCGAACGGTGCGCTCAGCGGATCGGGCGCGGCGCCGGTCAGCCCGGCCAGGACGGCGTCGGCGGTCACCGGCGCGAGCAGCACGCCGTGCCGGTAGTGCCCGGTCGCCCAGTGCAGGCCGTGGAGCGCGCCGGGCCCGATGACGGGCGCGTTGTCCGGCGTAGCGGGGCGCAGGCCGGCCGACACCTCCTCGAGCACAAGCTCGCCGATCCCGGGCAGGAGCTCGGTGGCGTGGCGCAGCAGCGTGTACACCGCCCCGGCGGTGACGTGGGTCTGAAAGCCCTTCTCCTCGGTCGTGGCCCCGAGCACGTAGCGGCCGTCGCCGCGCGGGACCAGGTAGCCGCCGCGGGTGCGCAGCACGTGCTGGAGCAGGCCGGGACCGTCGGGGTCGCGCATGCGCATGATCTGGCCCTTGACCGGGCGCAGAGGGATGCGGGCCTCGCTCGGCAGGCCGGCCAGGCCCCAGGCGCCGGAGGCGACGAGCACCGCATCGGCGGCGATCCGTTCGCCGTCCTTGCATTCGATGCCGGTCACCCGGTCGCCGGCCAGGGTGACGCCCGCCACCTCGACGCGGTTGCGCAGCTGGCCACCGGCGCGGGCGAACGCGATGGCGAGCGCCGAGACGGTGCGCCTGGGATCGATCGCGTGGTCGTCGGGGATCTCGAGCGCGAGCCGCAGCACGGGCGCGAGCGCGGGCTCGAGCTGGCGCGCTTCGCTGGCCCGCAGCCGCTGGACGGGCAGGCCGAGGCGCGTCCGCAGCGCGAGCTCGCGACCGAGCGCCTCGGCGTCGTCGGCGTCGCGGGCAGCGAGCAGCGTGCCGCAGCGGTGGTAGCCGGCCGTGACCCCGGAGGCGGCCTCGAGCTCGGCGACGAACTCCGGGTAGGCCCGTGCGCTGGCCAGCCCGAGGGCAAGCAGCGGCTGCTCGGTCAGCAGTGCCTCGCTGACCGGCGCGAGCATGCCGGCGGCCACACCCGAGCTGCCGGCGCCCGGTCGGTCGCGCTCGAGCACGACGACGCGCAGGCCGCGCTGGGCGGCGCGCCAGGCCGCCGAGAGGCCGATGACGCCCGCACCGACGACAGCGAGATCGAATGCGCTCAGACTGCGATTGGACAGGGTTCCTCCCTGCGCCGGCATTATCCGGGTCAGGTTCAGACGGTCGGCGGATCGACTCTCCGCCCTCTCAGCCCACCATTAGGGCTCCCGTTGGTTGTGATCGTAGCGGCACGGTCCTGCCAGACTGCATGCGTGCACGAGCGATTGAACCGGCTGGCCGAGGCGCGGCTGTACCTGGTCTGCGACGACGGCGCCGAGGCGGTGCTCGAGCCGGCGCTCCGCGGCGGCGTCGACATCGTGCAGCTGCGCTGCAAGGAGGCTCCCGATTCGCGGATCTTGGCGGCGGGTGAGCGCTTCGCGGCGCGCTGCCGCGCCCACGGCGCTCTGTTCATCCTCAACGACCGGCCGGATCTGGTGGCGGCGGCAGGTGCCGACGGGGTCCATATCGGTCAGGACGACGCGCCGGTCGGCGAGGCGCGCGCGCTCGTCGGACCCGAGCGGATCATCGGGCTGTCCACCCACTCACCGGCCCAGATCGAGGCCGCGATGGCAGCGGACGTCGACTACATCGGCGTCGGCCCGGTGCATGCGACGCCGACCAAGCCGGGCCGCCCGGCGGTCGGGCTCGCGCTGGTCGGTTATGCAGCCGCGCACGCCACCGTGCCGTGGTTCGCCATCGGGGGGATCGAGGCGGCGAACGTCGCTGCGCTACGAGCGGCAGGGGCGCGGCGGATCGCCGTCGTACGAGCGCTCACCGGATCGGGCGACCCGGGCGCTGGCGCCCGGGCGCTGCGGACGGCGATCACGGCGATGGAGGCGGTCGGTGGCCGCGCGGACCAGCCGTAAGCGGGGGCGGCGGGCCCGTCCGGCGGCACCCGCGGCTCCGGTGACTCCGGCCGCGCCGGCGATCGAGCACCGCAGCCGCTCTGAGGAGCGCAACGCGGCGGTTCGAGCGACGCTCACTCCGCTGGCACCCGGCGAGCGACCGTGGCCGTTGCAGGTGGCGGTGGCGATCGCCCTGCTGATCGGTCTCGCCGACATCGTTCAGGTGGCGCTCGGCAGCACGGTCACCTTCGGTCACACCCACACGAGCGTGCCCGGGGTGTTCCTCTTCTCGCTGATCATGTTCGTGTGCGCCTGGGGCATGTGGCGTCAGCGCTACTGGGCGCTGCTCGGCTTCCAGGCCCTGCTCGCGCTGCTCGTGGTCGCGTTCACGCTCGTGCTCATCACGGCCACCGACATCCTGCGGGGCGTCGTGGCGATCGCCGTCATCGCCGCCGGGGGGACGCTGTTCTTCAAGCTCGTGCGCGTGCTCAGCCGAATGCAGCTACCGAGCGCGCGGCGCCCGTCGTAGGTGCCCGGGCGGACCCCCCGAAGAGGGCCCACCCGGGCACCGGAGCTCATCCTTGAGCGGCCATCAGGGGCGGCTCAGCCGCCGTGCGTCAGCTCGCCCACCAGCTCGCGACCATCGACCGTGCCGAGGCCGCTGGCCAGGTCGTAACCAGGCACCGCCTGGTAGCCCTGGACCGTCACGACCTGGCCCGACTTCCGCGTGAACGTGACGGTGTTGTTGCCGATCGTGATGTCCGGGAGGCCGGGCGCGCCCGAGCCGAGCCGGTACAGAGCCGGGTTCAGCAGCCCGAGGTCGTGGCCGGCGGCCTGGTCGGCGACGGCGACGACACCGGAGAACAGCGGCGAGGCCTCGCTGGTGCCGCCGACGAGGTACCAGCCCGCGGGATGGTCGGCCCACGGGTAGCTGATGTAGATCGTCGCCGCGCCGTCGACGGCCGCGCTCAGCGACACGTCCGGCACGCCGCGGTGCGAGCCCACGACACTGGCGACGCTGTTCTGGTAGTCGGGGCGGCCGAACACGGACGAGAGTCCACCGCTGCCCGCCGCCGGCGTGTTGAACAGCCCGAGCTCCTCGTCGTTCCAGACGTTGTCCGGAGCGGTCCGGTTGCCCTGCTCGTCCAGGTGCAGCTGCGTGCCGCCGACCCCGGTCACGAGCGGGTCACTGGCGGGCCAGCTGACGGCCGGGAACGGGTAGTAATCGGCGCCGTTGAACTCGTAGTTCGCTGCGCCGCTATCACCCGAGGAGGCGAGCACGGTGATGTGGTGCGCGGCGGCATTCTTGTAGGCGCTGCGCTGCTCGAGGATGGAACCCGGGCTCGGGAACGTCTGCTCGGTGGCGCCCCAGCTCTGGCTGATGACGTCTCCGAGATGATGGTCGACGACGTAGTTCTCCGCCTCGACCAGCTGGGGAATGCCGACGATGCCCTCGGTCTCGGCGACCGGGGTCTCGACGAGCAGGATGTTTGCCCCCGGTGCCATCGCGTGGGCGTACTCGACGTCGAGGCTGGTCTCGAAGCCCCAGCCGGGCTGCGCGCCGGTGGGTGACCAGGTCGGAACCGGACCGTCCGGCTGGATGACCGTCAGCTTGGGATCGGGGAGCCCGAAGCCCTGATCGAACGTGTGCAGGTCGGCCGCGATCGTGGGCGACCCGAACGAGTCGACGAGCACGATCGTCTTGCCGGCCCCGGTCAGGCCCTGGGCGTACAGCCGGTTCATGTCGTACGCCTTCTCGTACTGCGCCGGGGAGTAGCACGGAATCCCGGCCTGCACGATGCATTGGTGCGTGGTCGGCGGCTGGGCGTACCGCGCGCCGACCGCGATGTGGTACGGCTTGGCCGCGGCGGCACCAGCGCCGACGGCGAGCACGCAGGCGCCGGCCGCCGCGCCCGCGAGCCCTGCTCTCAAACGAGCTTGCAAGAGAGAAACCCCCTCGTAGAATGGCTGAAGGAGCACATTCCTATCACTTCCTCGCTAGCCCGCGTGACATAACGCCTGGCCGGTGTTCTGGCCACGACGGCCACCCACCACGCGGCGGGGAGAGGGGACCGTGAGCTAGGCTGCGCTGCCATGCCCGGCTCCTCGTATGACTGCATCGTGATCGGCTCCGGACCGGGCGGCTACGTGGCCGCCGTCCGTGCCGCTCAGCTCGGGATGAGCACTGCCGTGGTCGAGAAGGATGAGGTCGGCGGCCGCTGTCTCAACTACGCCTGCATCCCCGCCAAGGCGGTCCTGCGCACGGCCGACATTCTCAGCGAGGTGCGCGAGGCCGGCGAGTTCGGGATCAGGGTCGGCGAGCCCGAGGTCGACTTCGGCGCCGTGATGGCGCGCCGTGGCCGGGTGATCAAGACCCTGACCGGCGGCGTCGCCGGGCTGTTCAAGAAGAACGGCATCGAGCTCATCGAGGGCGAGGGCCGCCTGGCCGGCGCCGGCGAGGTCGCGGTCGGCAACCAGCACCTGAACGCCAAGACGATCGTGCTCGCCACCGGCTCGGTCAAGCGCCCGATCCCCGGCACGCAGTTCGGCGGCCGCGTGATCGGGACCGAGGAGGCGTGGGCATTCGAGTCGCTCCCGACGTCGCTGGCCGTCGTCGGCGCGGGCGCCTCAGGGGCCGAGATCGCGTCGGCCTACGCACGCCTGGGCACGGAGGTGCTGCTGTTCGAGGCGCTCGAGCGCGTGCTCCCGACCGAGGATGCCGACATCTCGAAGCTCGTCGAGCGCGGGCTGAAGCGCCAGGGCATGGCGATCCACACGGGGACGCTCGTCACCGATGTCCAGAGCACCGACTCCGGCGTCACGTTCCGCTACGGGGAGCAGTCGGGCGAGGTGCAGTGGCTCGTCATCGCGGCCGGACGGGGCCCGGACATCGAGGCGCTCGGCCTCGACGCCGCCGGCGTCAAGCTGAGCGAGAACGGCCTGATCGAGGTCGACGGCGAGATGCGGACCTCGGTCTCCGGCGTGTACGCGATCGGTGACCTCGTCCACGGGCCGGCGCTGGCCCACAAGGCCTCCGACGAGGGCGTGATCGCGGTCGAGCACGCCGCCGGGCGCACGGTCCACCCGATCGAGTACATCGACATCCCCCGGGCCACCTTCTGCACGCCGAACGTGGGCAGCTTCGGGCTGACCGAGGCCCAGGCCCGCGAGCAGGGCTATGACGTCGTGGTCGGCAAGGTCCAGTACGGGGCGGTCGGTGCCGGCACCGTGTACGGCGACCGCACCGGTCTGATCAAGGTGGTCGGTGAGCGCAAGTACGGCGAGCTGCTTGGCGGACACATCGTGGGCACGCGCGCCACCGAGCTCATCCAGGAGCTCGTGAACGTGCGCGCGCTCGAGGGCGGCTATCCCGAGGTGGCGCGCATCATCCACGGTCACCCGACGCTGTCCGAGGCGGTCATGGAGGCCGGCCGGGCTGCGGACGGCTGGCTCATCCACGGCTGATCCGGTGGCTGCGGCCACCCAGCCCGTCTTCTACTACGACCTCGGCAGTCCCGAGAGCTACATCGTGGCTGAGCAGGTCATGGCCGCGCTGCCCGTCGTGCCCGAGTGGGAGCCGATCCTGGCCGCCGACCTGCCCGGGCCGCCGCCGGACACCGATCCCGACAGGCTCGAGCGCTGGGTGGCCGAACTCGGCCTGCAGCCGTTGCGCTGGCCGGCCGCCAGAGCCCCGGACACCCGCACAGCAATGCTCGCCGCCACCTACGCCAAGCACATCGGGCGTGCGGTCGCGTTCTCGCTGGCCGCCTTCCGCCAGGCGTTCGCCGGCGGCCGCGACCTCGCCGAGGCCGACACGGTTCTGATCGCGGGCGCGGCCTGCGAGATGCATCCGACCGCGCTGCTGAAGGCGATCGGCCTGCGCTCGGTCACCGACGGACTGGCCGCGGCCGGGGCGCGGGCACAGGCGGTCGGCGTGCGGACCGTCCCGGCCATCGAGGCCGCGGGCGAGGTCCATCACGGCCTCGACGGCCTGCGCTCGGCCGCCGCCGCCCTCGGCGGCAGCGATGCGCGCTAACCGCGCCTACGAGCTGCTCCACACGCGCGGCAACCTGCGCCCGGCGTTGCTGGCCGGCGACGAGCGCCACGACCTGATCGAGATCGTGTCGATCGACGACGGCGAGGTGGTGCTGTTCTGGGAGCTGCCCGCCCGCCCCGCGACCCGGCTGCTGCGCCGGCTGCGCACCGATCTGGCCGCGCTCGACGCCGAGTCGTTCATCGCCCGCTGGCAGGACACCGAAGGCGCCGAGGACCCACTAACGTGAGGACGATGGCCGACCCCGCCCCCACCGAGGTCCGCAGCGCCAAGGGCGAGACCGACACCCGCGAGCCCACGCCCGCGCAGCGCACGGTGGCCCGTCGCACGGCGGAGGCCCGGGCGACGATCCCCGATCTCGAGCTGTCCGTCGAGGTGGCGATGGAGGCGGCGCTGCATCAGGCCGACGCCGAGGGCTGCTCGCTCGATGCCCTCCTGCTCGCCGCCTGCGCCCAGGGCCTGCTGGCCGTGCCTGAGGCCAACGGTGCCTACCGCGACGGGCGCTTTGAGGCCTATTCGCGGATCAACCTCGGCTACGTGGTGGCCGCTGAGGGCCTGTACGCGATCCCGACCGTGTTCGATGCCGACACCAAGTCGCCGGCCGAGCTCGACGAGGAGCTGCAGCGCCTGAGGCAGGGCGCCCGCGAGCGCACGCTCGCCCCGCCGGCCTTCTCGGGGGCGACGTTCACGGTGTGGAACGCGGGACTGCTCGGTCTCGATCGAGCCGGGATCGTGATCAACCCTCCGCAGGCCGGGGCGCTGGCCGCCGGCACGGTGCGCCACGTGCCGGTGCTCCGCGACGGCGCCGTCGTGCCCGGTCAGGTGATGACGCTCACCCTGGCCGGCGACCATCGCGTGCTGTACGGCGCGAGTGCCGCCCGGCTGCTGGACGTCGTGCGAGCCAAACTCGAGGAGCCGGGCTCGTAGGCGATCCGCCCGCCCGGGGCGAGGCCCGAGCCGCTCTGGTGGCTGAGCTGCGCCGCACCGTGCCCGACGAGCGAGTTCTGGCCGCGATTGCCGCCGTCCCGCGCGAGCGCTTCCTCGCGCCCGAGCTGCAGGACCGGGCCTACGACAACGTCGCGCTCCCGATCGCCGAGGGGCAGACGATCTCTCAGCCGCTCGTCGTCGCCCGCATGATTGCGCTGCTCGACCCCCAGCCGCACGAGCGCGCGCTCGACGTCGGCACCGGCTCGGGCTACCACGCCGCGGTGCTCGCCCGCCTGTGCGCGCATGTGGTCACGGTCGAACGCCATCCGGCGCTGAGTGCCCAGGCCGCGGCGACGCTGGCCGACCAGGGCATCACCAACGTGACCTGCCTCACCGGCGACGGCAGCCACGGCGTCCCCGAGCTGGCCCCATTCGACCTCATCAACGTGGCGGCCAGCGCCCCGGCGCTCCCAGCCTCGCTCGAGGATCAGCTGGCCCCCGGCGGCCGGCTCGTCATCCCGGTGGGCGACAAGAGGCAGCACCTCGTCCGGATCCGCCGCACCCCGCGTGGGTTCGAACGCGAGGAGCTCGACCCGGTCCGCTTCGTGCCGCTCATCGAGACATGACGCTGAGGCGGGACGCCCGCCCGAGCCGTCCCCGCATCACCTCGACCGCCACCGGGCTCGAGTCCACCAGCACGTACCGGCGCCCGAGGGCCTCGCACACTGCGCCGAGCGTGCCCGAGCCGGCGAACGGATCCAGGCACCAGCCACCCGAGCGCGAGCTGGCGGCGACGATCCGGCGCAGCACGCCCTCCGGCTTCTGCGTCGGATACCCGGTCTTCTCCCGCCCGTTCGTGGGCACGATGGTGTGGAACCACACGTCGGTCGGGCGCTTGCCCCGGGCCGCCTTCTCTGCGCTCACCAGTCCCGGCGCCATGTAGGGCTCGCGGTCGACGGCTTCGGCGTCGAAGTGGTGCGCTCCGGGCGTGCGCACGTAGACGAGGATGGTGTCGTGCTTGGCCGGCCAGCGCCGGCGCGGCTTGGCCCCGTAGTCGTAGGCCCAGATCAGCTCGTTGAGGAAGCACTCGCGACCGAACAGCTCGTCGAGCAGCAGCTTGCAGTAGTGGGCCTCTCGGTAGTCGATGTGGAAGTACAGCGTGCCGTGGTCGGCCAGCAGCTCACGGGCGCGAGCCACCCGGGGCTCGAGGAAGCCGAGATAGTCCGCGAAGGCATCGTCGTAGGACAGCGTCCGCAGCAGCCGAGTCGAGTAGCGACGGCCACCGAAGCCCACCCGGGCGCCGCCGGCATCGGCCTGGGTGCGGAGCGTGTGCCGGGCCTGGGCGCTGCCGGTGTTGAATGGCGGGTCCATGTAGACGAGGTCGAAGGCCCCCGTGGGAAGACGCTCGAGCACGGGTAGGTTGTCCCCGTGCACGACGAGGTCATCCTCGAGCCCGATCGGCGAGTCGGCGTCCTGAATCCGCACCACGACGGGACGCTACCGGCCGGTCCGGCGGGCGCCGAGGCGGCGCACCACCGGGCCGCACATGCGCCGCAGCGGAGCACGATGGCGCAATCTGACACGGACCGAACGATCGATCCGACTACGATTGCGCCCGTGCGCAAGCTCTACGAGCTCGCTCGCCGTACGCCTCTCGGCGTCCGGATGACGCGCTACACGATCGGTTCGATCTTGGCCGCCGCCACCAGTGCGGTGGTGTTCGCGCTCGCCTACGTGGCGGGCGCCTCCACCCCGACCTGCTCGGTGGTTGCGTTTGTGGCCGGCGCGGTGCCCAACTGGGTGCTCAACCGCCGCTGGGCCTGGAAGATCGACGGCCGGGTGGCGTTCGGCCGCGAGGTGCTCGCCTACGTCGCGATCTCGGTGCTCTCGCTCGTGGCCACCTCCGCGGTCACCGAGTGGACGCAGCATCGGGTGCAGTCGCTCCCGGCCCACCACGGCATCCGAGTGGCGCTCGTCACCGCCTCCTACCTGGCGGTGTTCGCGGTTCTGTTCGTGGCGAAGTTCGCCGTCTACGAGCTGTGGATCTTCTCCGGCCGCAGCCGCGTGCGGGCCGCCCTGCGGTCGCGGCGCCAGGTGTGGATCGCCGCCCGGGCGAACCGCACCCCATAGCCGAGGTTCCCACCCTTCTTCGTCCCCGTGGCGTGCGCGGCGCGGTCGCGCATGAGGCTGGGCACCTCGGCGAGCCGGAAGCCGTTCAAGGCGGCGCTGATCATCAGCTCCGAGGCCTGGTACTGCGGCTGCTCGAGCGTCACCGCCGCCGTCACCTCGGAGCGCATCGCCCGTACCCCGCAGGCCGGATCGGTGATGCGCTGGCGGATGAGCGCGCTGATGAGCGCGCCGAACACGAGCACGCCCAGATGGCGCATCCGGTCGGTGGTGAGCTCGGTGCCGAGGCGGCGCGAGCCGGAGACGAAGTCGGCGCGCCCGTCGAGGATCGGGGTGACGAGCTTGGCCAGGTCGGACGCGTCGTACTGGCCGTCGGCATCGATGGTGACGATGATCTCCGCCCCTCGGGCCCGGGCCAGCCAGTAGCCGAGCCGCAGCGCGGCGCCCTGGCCGCGATTGACGGGCACGTCGCACACGAGCGCCCCGGCGGCGCGGGCCTGCGCCGCGGTGGCGTCAGCCGCCCCATCCACGACGACGATCGTCTCCGACGGCAGACCGGCGATCAGCGGCGGGATGGCCCGGATGACACCGGCGACCGTCGGCTCCTCGTTGTAGGCCGGAATCACCACCGCGATGGGGGCCCCGGCGGCCGGCGCGTGGGCGTTCAGGAAGGCAGCGGCGGCATCGCTCTCCTCGCGGGCCAGCTCCTCTAGGCGGGGAGCGCTGACCGCGGGCGGCCTCGCCCGGCCGACCGGGACGCGCGAGGCGGTCACGCCGGCGCTCCCTGGCCGGGGCCGACCGTGCCCACCCCGGCCCGGACGGCGTCGAGCTCGAGGGCCGACCACTCGTCCCACACTCCGGCCACGCCGTCCTCGAAGCTGAACTGCGGGCTCCAGCCGAGCTCGTGCGCGTGGTCAGTGTCGACGATCACCGCCGGCATCTCGCCCGGTCGCGCCGGACCATGGGCGACCGCCAGCTCCGCGCCCGTGGCGGCGCGGACCGCGTCGAGCACCTCGAGCACCGACAGCGAGCGGCCCGACCCGATGACGACCGGACCGCTCCAGGCCTCCTCGGTGAGACCACGCCGGGCGGCGGCCACCACGTCGGAGACGTGGACGTAGTCGCGGACCTGGCGGCCGTCGCCGTACACCTCGAAGCCGTCGCCGAGACGGATCGCTCGCATGAGCCTGGCCACGATGCTGTCCTTCGCCTGCATGCCCGGTCCGTAAACGTTGGTGAGGCGCAGACAGACACAGCGCACGCCGAAACTGGCCGTGTAGGCCGACATCAGCATCTCCCCCGCCGCCTTGGTGGCGCCGTAGGGGGTGAGGGGGGCGAGCACCGCACGCTCGGAGATCGCCGGCTCCCGCATCAGTCCGGTGACCGCGTTGGTGGAGGCGAACACGAGCGCTCGCGCGCCCGCCGCCCGGGCGGCCTCGAGCACCGCATGAGTGCCGGCGAGGTTGGTCTGGAACGTCTGCTCGGGCTGCTTGACCGAGCGCAGGACCGAGGTGACGGCGGCCAGGTGAACGACAGCGTCGATTCCGCCCGCCGTGGCCTGCGCGAGGGCGTCTCGATCGGTGATGTCGCCCTGTACGAGCTCGATCGCCGGATCGGGATGCGCAACTAGGTCGATCACGCGCACCGCCGCGCCGGCTGCCCGCAGCTCGGCCACGACGTGGCGGCCGATGAAGCCCGAGCCTCCGGTGACGAGAACGTTCAGCGACTCGAGGCTCACGTCTGGGCCAGCGCGCCCGCCGTGCGCGGGAGCTCGCTGGTCGTCGCCCGCCAGCGCACCGTGGGCATGATCGCGGCCAGGTCGACCCGCTCGCGGTGGCGCTCGACGACGTCGAACAGGTGGTCGATCAGGGTGGTGCTCAGCAGCGTCGGCTTCAGTCCGAGCTCCTCGAGGCGCGAGTGCTTGGCGTTGTAGTAGTGGTCCTCGAGCTCGACGCGCGGGTTCTCGACGTGCTCGAGCGTGCACTCGCCGGGAAACTCCCGGGCGATCGTCTCGGCGATGTCCCGGATCGACAGGGACTCGGTGAACTGGTTGAACACCCGGAACTCGCCCCGATCGGCCGGGGTCTCGGAGGCGATCCGGATGCACTCGACGGTGTCGACGATGTTGATCAGCCCGCGGGTCTGCGAACCGTTGCCGTACACGGTGAGTGGATGGCCCAGGACGGCCTGGATCGTCATGCGGTTCAGCACGGTGCCGAAGACGCCGTCATAGTCGAAGCGCGTGGCCAGCCGGGGATCGAGCTTGGTCTGCTCGGTGTCGGCGCCGTACACGACTCCCTGGTTGAGATCGGTGGCGCGCATGCCCCAGATGCGACAGCCGAACTCGATGTTGTGGCTGTCGTGCACCTTGGACAGGTGGTAGAACGACCCCGGGCGCTTCGGATACAGCACCCGGTCGCGGCGACCGTTGTGCTCGACCTCGAGCCAGCCCTCCTCGATGTCGATGTTCGGCGTGCCGTACTCGCCCATCGTGCCGAGCTTGACCAGGTGGATGTCGCGATCGATGTCGGCGATCGCGTACATGACGTTGAGGTTGCCGACGACGTTGTTGGTCTGCGTGTAGACGGCGTGCGCCTGGTCGATCATCGAGTACGGCGCGGCACGCTGCTCGCCGAAGTGGACGATCGTGTCGGGGCGGAAGTCGCCCACCATCTGGTGCACGAAGGCGGCGTCACACAGATCGCCGACATAGGCGGCGATCCGGTGGCCCGAAATCTCGCTCCAGGCCGCGATCCGCTCCTCGAGGGTGGCGATCGGCACCAGGCTTTCGACCCCCATCTCCTCGTCGTAGCCACGGCGCGCGAAGTTGTCGTTGACCGCGATGTCGTGGCCGAGGGCGGAGAGGTGAAGCGCGGTCGGCCAGCCGAGATAGCCGTCGCCGCCGAGAACCAGGATCCGCATGACCAATGCTCCGTTGTCTTCGTTGCTCAGAGAGGGAGGGGTAACTGCCGCGCATACGGGGGCACCTCAGGCGGCATGTGACCGGAAAGAGCGGCCTGCGCCGCTCTGCTGACGGGCGAGAATAGCCGACACAACGGACTTGCATCGCGGATCAGGGCTTGCAATGGCCGTTGCCAGCGGTGGTTCTTCGTTCGTTCTTCGCCCCCCGCCGAGCCGGGACAGGTTCGGTGTCCGCAGAGCACTCGTGTAACGTCGCCGCGTTGAGGGCCCCGAGCTGACCGTGCAGGCCACCACCGTCCAGACCGCAGAAGCGCCCAGCTCCGCGCCGGCCGGCGGGCGGGCGCCGGGCTCCCGACGCGCCCGACGCCTCGGATGGACCGCAAGCGCGATCGTCCTCGTCGGACTCGGCGCGGGGGTCGTGGCCGGCGCGGGCACCCGCCCGGGCTACGACCCCTACGGCTGGCTCGTGTGGGGCAAGCTCGCGATCCACTGGCAGCTCGACACCAACGGCGCCCCGTCGTGGAAGCCGCTGACGTTCCTGTTCACGACGCCCTACGCGATCACCGGCCACGACGCGCTGTGGCTGTGGATGGTCACCGCGGTGGCGGTGTCGCTGAGCGGGGCGGTGTTCGCCTGGCGAATCGCCGCCCGGCTGACCGGAGCGCAGGCGCCGCGCTGGGCGGCCGGGGTGGCGGGCCTGGTCGCCGCCGTGATGGTCCTGGGGATTCGCGACTACAGCCATTACGTGCTGAGCGTGCAATCCGACCCGATGATCGTGTCGCTGTGCCTGGCCGCGATCGACTGCCAGCTGAGCGGCCGGCGTCGCTGGGCGCTGTGGCTGTGGGTGCTGGCCGGGCTCGGGCGGCCCGAGGCGTGGCCGTTCCTGGGCGCCTACGGCGTGTGGCTGTGGCGCCGCGACGTGGGCCTGCGCCGCATGGTCCTGGCCGCCTGGCTCGTCATCCCGCTCCTGTGGTTCGGCATCCCCGCGCTGACCGCCAAGAGCTGGTTCGTGGCCGGCGAGAACGCACTGCACTCCCCGCGAGAGCTCCATCAGAGCAAGATCACCGGCACGATCGACCGGCTGTTCGACCTCCAGGAGACGACGGTGTGGCTGGCTGCCCTCGCCGGCGTCAGCCTGGCCGCCTGGCGCCGCGAGCGGATGGCCGGGATCCTCGCCGCCGGGGTGATCGGCTGGCTCGTCATCGAGATCGCGTTCGTGCTCCACGGCTGGCCGGGCGTGCCGCGCTACCTGTTCGAGCCGGTCGGGGTCGCCGCCGTGCTCGCCGGCGTGTTCGTCGGCCGGGTGCTCGCCGAGGCCGCGCGGCTGCCGGCCCGGCTGCGCCCGCGAGGCCGGCCGGGACGGCTGGGCGCCGGGCTCGGGGCGCTCGCCGGGGCGCTCGCGATCGGCGCCGTGATCGTGCCGCTCGCCCCGGCCGCCCAGTCGCGCTGGAGGATCGAGCGCCGTGACCTCGCCCACGAGCAGGCGCGCACGGCCGAGATCAACCGGCTCGGGACGATCGTGGAGCGGATGGGCACCGCGCGTCTGCTCGCCTGTGGTGCCCCGAACATCCCCATCGGCTACCAGAGCGTGCTCGCCTGGGACATGGGCGTCCGGATCGGCGCCCTGTACATCGATCAGCCCAAGCTGCGCCTTCACCCCGTCCCGCTGCTCAACATCTACCCGGTCTCGGGCGGCTGGAAGGTGTTCCCGAGCCACATCCCCCCGGCTCAGGCGGCGCGCTGCGCGGGCCTGAAGTTCGTCTATCGCACACGGGCATAGTCAGTCATGGCGAGCACGCAGCGACGGAGGGGTACGGCACCGCCCCGGGGGAGGCCGGGACGGCGGCTGCTCATCGGCGGGCTGATCCTGCTCATCATCATCGGCGTCGTTGCCGCCGAGCGCCGGCAGCCGCTGCGCGCGCCGGTCCCGCAGGTGCTCACGCCGCCGCCGGGCGGTGATCCGTTCGCCTACCGGCCAGCCGACGCCGGCCAGTTCGCCTCCCGGGCGATCGCCGGTGAGGCCCACGCCCTGTTCGTGGCCAGCCCGGGCGGCGTCGTGGCCACGGCGGCCCGGGTGGCGCAGCTGCGTCCGCTCGTGGACGCGGCGGTGGCCGGAACGGGGATCGACCCCGACCTGCTCGAGGGGCTCGTGTTCGTCGAAAGCGCCGGGCGCCCGGACGCGATGGGCACGAACGGCCCGTCCGGGGCGGCCGGTCTGACCCAGATCCTGCCCGCCACCGCCACCACGATGCTCGGCCTGCGCGTCGATTTGGGGACCAGCCAGAGCCTGAGCGCGCGGATCGCCGCCGACCAGTCGAGCGGCGCCACGACCGGCCTGGCCGCACTCGAGCGCCGTCGGCGCCAGGTGGACGAGCGCTTCGATCCGACCCAGGCGCTTGCCGCCACCGTGCGCTATCTGAAGGTGGCCGAGAGCCGCTTCGGGCGCTGGGACCTCGCGTTCGTCTCCTACCACATGGGCATCGGCAACCTGGCCAATGTGCTCGCGGCCTACGACGGCGGCCGCTCGATCCCCTACGTGCAGCTGTACTTCGACACCGCCCCCGACGTCCACCCCGCCGCGTACACACTCATGGCCGGCTTCTCGGACCAGTCGCCGCTCTACTACTGGCGCGTGCTCGGGGCCGCGGCGATCATGCATCTGTGGCGGACCGACCGCCCCGCGCTCGAGCGGATGAACGAGCTCGAGAGCGAGGGCGACTCCACCGCCGAGGTCCTGCACCCGCCGAGCACGACCGCACAGTTCGCCGACCCGGCCGCGCTCGAGAGCGCCTATGCCCAGCATCAGCTCGTGGCGCTGCCGGTCAACTCGAGCCAGCTCGGACTGGCGTTCGCCGGCTCGATTGGCGCGCCCGCCGACCACGAGCACGTCCCCGCCGGCCTGTATTCGGGCCTGCGCCCGCAGGCCATGGCCATGCTGCTCGAGCTCGCCGCCCGGGTGCGGGCGCTCGGCCATGGCCAGGCGCCCCTCACGGTCACGAGCGCGGTGCTCGACCGCCGCGCCCAGGGGCAGCTCGGGATCAACGATCCTCCGGCCGCCGGCGGATGGTCGTTCACGATCGCCCGCAGCTACGTCGGCGACGCTCAGCGGGAGGCGTTCCAGGCCATGCTCGACCGCCTCCAGGCGCTCGACCTGATCGCCTGGAGCGCGTACCCCTCGGAGATCGAGGTCACGGTGGCCGCCGACGCCGTGCAGGTCATCGACCACGGCGTGTAACGGCGCGTGTGACGTGGCGTCACTCGTGCTATAGGGTGCGGTCGTGACCGACGCCATCCGCACTCCCGAGGCCGTCCTCGACGGCCTGCCCGACTTCCCGTTCGAGCCGTGCTACCGCCGCTACGACGGGCTGAGGCTCGCCCACATCGACGAGGGCGAGGGGCCGCCGGTGGTGTTCGTGCACGGCGAACCGACGTGGTCGTTCCTGTGGCGTGCCGTGATCGGACCGGTGCGCGAGGCCGGGTACCGCTGTGTGGCGCCGGACCTCCCCGGCTTCGGCCGCTCCGACAAGCCCACCGACCCGGACTGGTACAGCTACGACCGCCACGTACACGCGCTCGGCGACTTCGCCGAGGCGCTCGACCTGCGCGGGGCGACCATCGTCGTGCACGACTGGGGCGGCCCGATCGGCCTGCGGGTCGCCCTCGAGGCCCCCGACCGGTTCGCCCGGCTGGTGATCATGGACACCGGCCTGTTCACCGGCCACCAGAAGATGAGCGACGTGTGGCTGGCCTTCCGCGACTTCGTCGCCGGCACCGAGGATGTGCCGGTCGGGATGCTCGTCCGCGGGGGCTGCCGGCACGATCCCGGCGACGCGGTGATCGCCGCCTACGACGCCCCGTTTCCCACGCCGAAGGCGAAGGCGGGCGCGCGGGCGTTCCCGCTCATGGTGCCGACGAGCCCGGAGATGCCGGGCGCCGCGGCCGGGGCCCGCGCGCTCGAGGCGCTGCGGGTCGACCGCCGCCCCCGGCTCATCCTGTGGGCCGACAGCGACCCCGTCCTCCCGCTCGAGACCGGCCGGCGGTTCGCCGCCGCCCTGGGCGGGGAGGTCGACCACGTGGTGGCCGATGCCGGCCACTTCCTGCAGGAGGACGCGGGTGCCGTGATCGGCGAGCGGATCGCCGACTGGCTGGGAAGCCCTGGGTAGCTACCCGGCCGAGCCGACCTCGGTCGTCTCGACGGCCGGCTCGGCGCCATCCGCCGGCGGCGTCAGCACGGAGGCCTCGGCGGGCCGGCGGCGAGCGATCGTCTGCTCCATCCGCGCCTCGTAGGCGGCGCGCGCGCCGTGGTCGGGCTTGGCCAGCACCTGGTCTCCCTTCAGCATCCGGTTGACGGTGTCGAGCGCTGCCCGCGGCAGCACGTTGCCCATGCGCACGGTGCCGTTGATCGACTTCGGCACGTAGACCTCGAAGCGGCCGGTCTGCAGCGACTCGACGATCGCGGCGGCGACGTCCTCGGGCTGCACCGGCTTGAACGCGCGGGTTTCGGCCAAACCGGAGCCGAGCTCGGTGTTGACCACGGTCGGCATGACCAGGCTGAGCCCGATGCCGGTGCCGCGGAGCTCCTGGCGCAGCGCCTCGGTGACCCCGACCACGGCGTGCTTGGTCGCGCAATAGGTGGCGCCCCCGGCGATCCCCCACTTCCCCGCCGCGGAGGCGATCTGGACGATGTGCCCACGCCGGCGGGGCAGGAAGCGCGCGATGGCAAGCTTTGAGCCGATCAGCACCCCGTGGATGTTGATGTCGACCAGGCGCTCGGCGCAGGCGTCGGTCTCCTCCACGAAGGCCCCGAGCGGCATGATCCCGGCGTTGTTGATGAGCACGTCGAGCGGGCCGACGCGCTCCTCGACCTGGTCGAGGAAGGCGCTGAAGCTCGCGCGATCGGTGACGTCGAGCGCCAGGCCGATCGTGCCCGCACCGAGCTCGGAGGCGGTCCGCGCAGCCAGGTCGGCCTCGATGTCGCCGATGGCCACGCGCGCGCCCTGGGCGATGAGCGCGGCCGCGGTCGCGCGGCCGATGCCGCGCGCGCCGCCGGTGATGGCGACGACCTGCCCAGCGAGGGATTTCGGGGTTTTGGCCATCAGGCACTCCTCCTGGTGATGGTGGTCGGGAGGCGGAGCCGGATCCGGGGCCCGCCGGTGGTCGAGGTGTGGCCCGGCGCCGACGGCGTGACCGGGTGCCGGGTGGGGTGAGTCGGGGGAACCGGACGGGGGATCGGATGGGAGGCCAGGACCGGATGCGTGTCGCTCGACGGCGTCCCGACCGGCGTCGACACCCGTGGGCGGCGCTCGCGCGGACTCGCGCGGTCGTGGCGCGCCACCGGGCGATCGACCGGGCGCGGCGAAACCGGCCTCGATGGCGTCGAGCTCTCGGCGGTCGGGTCATCGCCGGTCCGGCGCGAGGCGGGCGCCGAGGCGCTCGCAGCGCTCGCCCGTGCGCCGCTCTCCGGCACCGGCGCCGGCCCGACCGCCGGATGGCTCCTCGTCACGGCCGGGGTCGAGGCGGGTGTGACCGGAGCCGTGTGGACCGGCGCGCTGGACGCCGGAGGTTCGACGTCGCGGACGGCGACGCGGTGGACGGCGACGCGGCGGACGTGGGGGAGGACGAGCGGCCGACCCCCGGTCACGGCTCGGGGCACCGGGGCGGAGCGCCGCGCGGCTGCGCCGGGGTGGCGCGTCAGCACGAGCGCGTGGTGCGCGGGTGTCGTCGTCGTCGCGCGATGACCGGGCCGCAGGACATGGATGACCGGATGGGCGGTGACCCGGAGGCCGGACGCGTGGGTCCCGACAGCGTGGCCCGCCGCCGCGAGCGCGCCGACGGCGCCGAGCACAGTCACGACCGAGCCCACGATCGGCTTGACCGCGCCGAGCTTGACCGCCACGGCGACGGCTCCACCGCTGCCTCCCGCGGCGGCCGGGAGCGCCTCCTGGGCGGTGCCGGCGCGGGCCAGCAGCTGGCGCAGTCCGGCCAGCGGGGCCGGGATGACCGCGGCGGCCCACCCCCGCACGGAGCGGAGCTGGTGGCGGTACTCCTGGCAGCCGGAGCAGCTGTGCAGGTGGCGGCGCAGGTGGGATCGACGCAGCGCCGGGCCGCGCAGTGTGCTCAGCTCGCGCCGGATATCCGCGCAGTCGGTCTCGCGCGCCCGGCGCGCCGCGGTGAGCGATTCGCGGGCCTGGAAGACGAGCGCCTTGACCTTCGAGCGGGGAATCTCAAGAGCAAGCGCGATCTCATCGTGGCTGAGTGCCCCGAGCTCGGCCATCACGAGCGCCGCCCGCTGATCGTCGGGCAGGCCACTGAGATCGTGCACGAGGTCGCGAATGTCCTCCCGGCGCTGGACGAGGGTGGCCGGCCCCTCGCTCACCGTCTCGGTGCCGGTGGGATCGGGCGTGGCCAGCTCCCGGCGCTCGCGCAGCATCGTGTAGCAGCGGTTGCGCGCGATCGCGAACAGCCAGGGACGCAGCTGCACTGCCCGGTCATCGCCCAGCAGCGCGTTGTAGGCGGACATGAAGGTCAGCTGCACGGCGTCCTCGGCGTCGTCCCGGTCACCGAGCAGGCGCCCGCAGAAGGCGAGGATCCCGCGCTTGTGGCGGTTGTAGACGGCTTCGAAGGCGTCCTCCCGTCCGGCCCGCACCAGGCTCACGAGCTGGGTGTCGGGCGCAAGGCGCAGGAGTGTCGGTGAGGGCCCCCGCGTCCTCGACACCGCCCCTAGACGGGGCACCGAGGCAGCTTCCATGCCGGGGATTATTCTCGCTCCGGCCCCGGGACGCCACCTCCAGGGTCCCTTCGCCTCCCCCGGGACCTCGGTATCCTGGCCGGCGATGGCGTACTTCCGCCACGATGGCCAACGATTGGCCTATACCGTCCACGGACAGGGCGACCGGCCCGCCGTCCTCATGCCCGGGCTGCTCCTCTCCCAGAAGATGCAGATCCCGCTCGCGCGTGCCCTGGCCCGGCACGGCAACCGGGTGATCACCTTCGACCCGCTCGGCCACGGGGCCTCCGACCGCCCGCGCGACATGTGGCGCTACTCGATGAGCGCCTTCGCCGAGCAGGTCCTCGCCCTGCTCGACCACCTCGAGCTCGAGCAGGCGATCGTCGGCGGAGCCTCGCTGGGGGCGAACGTCACGCTCGAACTGGCGGCGCTGGCCCCGGAGCGTGTGCGCGGGATGGTGCTCGAGATGCCGGTCCTCGACAACGCGATCCCGGCCTGTGCGGCTGCGTTCACGCCGCTGCTGTTCGCACTCAGCTTCGGCGGCCCGGCGATCGGCCTGCTCGCCCGGGGGGCCCGCGCGGTCCCGCGCGGCGGCCTGCCGCTCATGGCCGAGGTCGTGCTGGACGCCGTCGGCCAGGACCCGCGCGCGAGCGGCGCCGTCCTGCAGGGCATCCTGTTCGGCCGCACCGCCCCCCAGCGCCGCCAGCGGCGGCAGTTCGAGGCGCCGGCGCTCGTCGTCGGCCACCCGCGCGATCCTGTCCACCCGTTCTCCGACGCCGACATGCTCGCCCACGAGCTGCCGAACGGCCGTCTGCTCGGCGCTGACTCGATCCTCGAGCTGCGCCTGAGGCCGGGCCGCTTGACCGCTCGCATCGCCGAGTTCGTGGACGCGTGCTGGGAGGGCACGGCGGCGGGCGAGCCGGTGGCGCAGGCAGCGAGTGCTTAGCGGTCCTCGCCGCCCTGCGCCGCGCCGCGCCGAGGTGAGGTGAGCTCGCTGATGTCGGCCCCGACCCCGATTTTCTCGACCACCGAGTAGTGCTCGAAGCGCTGCACGACCCGCTCGGTGTCGGGGATCTCGTGCCCGGGCAGGACAGCGAAGTGGTCGCCTCGCGCTCGCACCGCCTCGTACTCGGCCAGCGTCAGCTGCACGGTGTCCTGGCAGCGCCGCGACCCGCACTCGCAGACGAAGTTCACCGGCTGCAAGGTGGGCGCCTGCGCGGCCAGGGAGGCCTCCAGGCGTTCGTTGATGAGACGAAAGCTCGCCTCATTGTGGGCAATGCGTTCCTGCCTCCACTCCGGGGCGGACTCGTTCATGTCCGTCGCCTCCTGACTCACAGCACCCGGAGGACCAGAACCGCGACGTCATCTCGCGGCGGGCCGTCCTGGAGGTCGAGCGCGTGGTCCTTGACCGCCTCGGCGACCGCCCGCGCCGACTGTCCGTGCATGGCTTTCAGTGTAGAGACGAGGCTGGCCTCGCCGAGCGGGACGTCGCGGGGCCGGGCTTCGGTGACCCCGTCGGTGTAGAGCAGGAGGACCGCGCCGGTGCTCAGCTCCACCTCGGCCTCCGGGAAGGTGGGCTCGGCATAGACACCGACGAGCGGTCCGCGGCCCGCGGTGATCGCCTCCACCTCGCCGTCGTGCCCGAGGACGAGCGCCGGCGGGTGCCCGGCGTGGACGACACGGGCGCTCAGACGTCCGGGTCCGGGCCGCAGCTGGGCGTAGACGATCGTGCAGAACGCGCGGTCCTCGCTGTCGGCCTGCAGCACGCGGTTGAGCAGGGCGAGGTTCCGGCCCGGGCGACCGTCGAGCAGCGCGGCCGCTCGCAGCGTGTGGCGGGCGGTGGCGGTGACGGCGGCGGCCGCCGCTCCCTTCCCGGCCACGTCCCCGAGGATCGCCGTCCAGATCCCGTCCCCGCTGGCGAACACGTCGTAGAAGTCACCCCCGACGACGTTCTCGCGCCCGGCGGCGACAAACGCCGCGGCCAGCTCCACGCCGGGAACCCGCGGCAGCTCGCGCGGCATCAGGCTGGCCTGGAGCGTGCGCGCGATCTCCGAGCGCTCGGTGTACAGGCGCGCATTGGTGAGGTGCAGCCCGGCCCGCGTGGCCACCGTCCCCGCGATCAGCAGATCCTCCTCGGAGAAGCGGCGCTCGGAGTCGCCGATCACGAGCGACAGGGTCCCGATGACCGTGCCGTCTGGGCTGGGGATCGGCCATGTGCCGAAGTGGCGTACGCCCAACCGGAGCGCGAGGGCGAGGGCATCTGGATCCCCGGTGAGGGCCGCGAGCTGCTCCGCTCCGACGTCGGTGGCCAGCACAGGACGCCGGGTCCGGATGGCCTGCAGGACGCGTGGAGTTGCGCCCGGGCGTGTAGCGCCCGGCAAACCGCGACACCAGCCGCTCGCGCTCGGGGTCGCGATGGGCGAATCCGAGCAGGCGCAGACGCTCGCCCGGCTCCAGCACGCTGACCAGGCCCCAGTCGGCGATGAGCGGCACCGTGCTCGAGACGACTTCGCGCAGCGTCTCCTCGTAGTCGAGCGAGGCCGCCAAACGATGCGTCACCGTGGCCAGCAGCGCGGTACGGCGGCGGGCCATCTCCGCCGCCGAGCGCTGGGCCTCGACCTCGGCGAGCGCCGCCTCGGTCTCATGCCGCGCGGCCTCCGCGCGCACGTGTGACGCCTCCGCCTGCGCGCGGGCGACCAGGGCATCGCGCAGCAGCTGCTGGCGCTCAAGGTCCTGGAGGTGCCGCTCAGTGACGTCGCGCACGACCGCGCCGACGCCGAGGAGCTCCTCCGTCGTGCCTGCCGGCGCCGGGCCCAGGACGGGAAAGTACGTCGCCTCGAAGTAACGGTCCTCGTCCGACGCGCCCGACGTGCCCATCACGGCCTCCGCCTCGACCGGAGCGCGGCGACGCATGGCTTCGCGGGCGAGCTCCTCGGCCTGCCCGGCGTGCTCTCCCAGCACCTCCCTGATCGTGGCGCCCAGGTGCGCCTCGACCGGGCAGCCGTTCATGCGGGCCAGGGCGGCATTGACGCGCTCATAGCGCAGGTCGGGGGTCACGAAGGCGACGCCCACCGGGAGCGCGGAGTAGATGGCCCGCAGCTGCACATCGATGGCGGAGGTGATCCGCTCGTCGCGGCGGGCACCCTTCCCACCCTCCGAGACGCGGCTCGCCTCGCTCGGGTCCCAGCCCATACCGCGTCCGAGCATAGCCGGGCCGCCGCCCGGTCCCGAGCTGTGATCGTGCTCAGTGGGTATGCGGCCGCAGGCGCTCGAGCGCCTGCGTATGCCACACGCTGTCGGGTTCGCTCGAGCCGAGCACCCGCCGGGCCGACGCGTAGCCCTGTTCGATGAGCGTCTCCGCCTGCCCGAAATCCCACGCCGGTACCGGCTGCGGGCAGGGCGGCGGGAAGACGACCAGGCGCACGGACTGCGAGTACTGGACGATGTCCTGGACCAGGCGCTGGTTGATGAGCAGCGTGAGCGCATGCACGAGCATCTGGACGGCTCCACGCGGCGGCTTCGGGAGCGTGCAGGCACCCCCGGTGGGCAGCACGTAGACCGGGTCGGCGCCGAGCGCCACCGCGTCGGCGATCGGCGTGTTCTCGGCCACCCCGCCGTCGACCAGGCGCCGGCCCTCGAAGTCGACCGATGGGAACACCCCAGGGATGGCCGCGCTGGCCAGCACGGCCGAGAGCGCGTCACCGCTCTCGATCCGCCGTCGCTGGCCGCTCAATACGTCGGTGGCGAGCACGGCGAAGCGGGTGGGAGCGTCCTCCATGCGGGTGAACTGGGCGTGCGCCTCCAGCACCCGCTTGACGCCGGAGTTCGAGACGAGAAAGTCGTGCTCGCCGACCAGCCCGAGGACAGCGCTCACCGGGTTCGGCGGGAAGATCTGGAGCGTGTGCATCTGGCGCCACAGCGTCCCGAGCTCCTGGGCGGTGGCCGGGGTAGGCGGGCGCGAGGCCAGGAAGGCGCCGTTGACGGCCCCGGCCGAGGTGCCGACGATGAGCTCGGGCTCGATCCCGTGCTCGTAGAGCGCGCGCACCATGCCGGCCTCGATCGCACCGAGGCTGGCGCCACCGGAGAGGACCACGCCGACCATGGTGGGGGCGTACCCGGGGTGGGCCGGCGCCTACCCTGGCCGCGATGGCGCAGGTGAGGCGGCCGGCCGCTCCGCGTCTCGCGGGAGGGTGCGTTTGAGCTCGTGCGGGATGTTTGACGTCCCCACGACGTCAAAGATCCCGACCCCTCCCTCGCGGAGCGATGGTCGTTGCCGGGGCGACGGCGCCTAGCGGGGCGACCGCGGCCCCGGGGGCGCCACGATGTCCCGTCCGGTCGGGCGCAGGTCGGCGTCGAGCTCGAGCTGCCAGTAGTACCGGGTGAACGTCACCCCGGCCCGGAACTCGCCCACGTGGGGTTCGATCGTCTCGCCGGCGGCCATGCGCACGATCAGCTCCGGATAGCTGTGGCCGGGCAGCGCCGCGTACATGGGGGCCGGGAAGGCGCCGCCGAACCGCGTGTTCACGTCGGTGATGCCGAAGCCGACCGTGCTGTCGCGGAAGACCTGGATCGTCGCCGGCCCGCGGGCGCCGATCGCCTCGGCGACACGCCGGCCAAGGTCGATGTACTCGGGATCGTCGATCACCGTGCCCTTGATCGACTCGCCCCCGCGGGACTCGATCATCGTGCGCGGGATCGCGTTCAGGCAGCGGCCGTCGAGGCTCGACAGCGTGTCGATCGAGATCTCCGGGCCGTCCATGAGCTTCTGGACCATCGTCGGCTCCTGCACGTAGCGGACGAAGAAGTCGACCGCCTCCTGGTCCGGCGCCGGGTGGATCGAGCGCGCACCCGAGCCCCGCCGCGGCTTCACCATGGCGGGCAGATGGGGCACCGGCTCGCCGGGCAGGACGGTCGGCGGCGAGGGCAGGCCGAGACGCTCGAGCAGGAGATGGGTCTCGTACTTGTCGAATGTAGCCCGAGCGATCTCGGGGTCGGGCACGAACGCGGGGAGCAGCCCGTCGGCCCGGGCCCGGGCAAGCACCTCGAGATCGAGGTCGGTGAGCGGCACGACCGCGCGCACGTCGTAGCGCTCGCACAGCTCCTGCAGCGCAGGCACGTAGCCGGGGTCGTCGATTCGCGGCACCGGGTGGCGGTGGTCGGCCGCATACTGGGCCGGCGCAAGCGGGTTCGGGTCCGCAGCCACCACAGTGGCGTGCTGGGCGAACGCGGACACGATGTCGTAGCGCTTGCCGACGCCGGTCAGGAGCACGCCGAAGTCGTACGGTCTCAGCTCGGTCGCCATCCGCCCGTCTCTCCTTTGTAGAGGCCGTGGCCGCGCAGCACCATGCCCGCCGTGCGGGCGAGGATGCGCAGATCGAGCCACAGCGACTGGTGCTCGACGTACCAGAGATCGAGCTCGATGCGCTCCGGCCAGGGCAGCGAGGCGCGGCCGTTGACCTGGGCCCAGCCGGTGATCCCCGGCTTGACCGCCAGGCGTCCGCGCTGGCGGTCGGTGTACTGCTGCACCTGGACGGCGATCGTGGGCCGCGGGCCGACGATCGACATCTCGCCCCGGAGCACGTTCCACAGGTTCGGCAGCTCGTCGAGCGAGTAGCGGCGCAGGAACTCTCCCACCCGGGTGATGCGGTCATCGCCCTGGTTGATGGCCAGTCCGGCACCCCGGAACTCGGCCCCGCTCACCATCGTGCGCAGCTTGAAGATCGTGAACGGCTCGCCGCCCCGGCCGATCCGCGTCTGGGTGTAGATCGGGTGGCCGGGTGACTCGATCCGGACGGCCAGGGCGAGCAGCGCGATCGCCGGGGCGCTGAGCAGCGTCCCGAGGCCGCCGATGACGATGTCGATCGCGCGTTTGATCACCGTGTCCCCTCCGCCGGCTCCCAGCCCGCCTGCGTGCCCGCGGTGAGCCAGTCCCACAGCCCGGCGGCCAGGGACGCCGTCGTCAGCACGTAATAGCGGGCGAGCAGCAGCGGGCGCGCGCGGACCCAGCCGGCCAGCAGTGCGGCGGCGAGCACGGCAAGCTGGACCGCGACGGCGAGGACGTACACCCACCCCTGGCCGATCAGCGCGATGCTCGTGCCGAGCGCGATCAGGTGCAGGAGCGGCGAGCCGTAGCGGAGCACCCGATGGGAGAGGATCATGAGCGCGTAGCGCCAGTCGTAGCCGCGCGGGGAGAGCATCCCTCCGCGCAGGACGATCGGCCAGGTGTGGCTCATCATCCGTCGCTTGCGGGCGAACTCGCCCTCGATGGAGGGGACCATCTTCTCGCTTGCCCGGGCCTCGCGGGCGAATACGGCCAGCCAGCCCCGCTTGACCATGTTGAAGGGGAACGACAGGTCGTGGCCCATGATCGGGTCGACGACGAGGTAGGAGTCCCGGCGGGTGGCATAGATGGCCCCGTTGCCGGCGGTGACCGAGCGCACGCGCGACTCGAGTGCCCGCACCGCCATCTCGTAGCGCCAGTAGACGCCCTCCTGGTTGGTCCCGCGTGGGCTGAGCAGCCGCAACTCGCCGCAGGCGTAGCCGACCCGGGGGTCGGCGAACGGCGCGACGAGCGCCCGCAGGGCCTCGGGCTCCCACAGGGCGTTGGCGTCCGAGAAGGCGACGATCTCACCGCGTGCCTGGGCCACGGCGGCGTCCTGGGCCCGGATCTTGCCCCCGCGCGGAAGCTCGAGCACGAGGTCGGCGCCGGCCGTCCGGGCCAGCTCGGGCGTCCGGTCGGGCGATCCGTCGCAGGCGACGATGACCTGCAGTCGCTCGCGCGGGTAGTCGAGGGCGCGCAGATTGGCCACGCGGGCCCCGATCACCGTCTCCTCGGCGTAGGCGGCCACGATGATCGAGACGTCGGGCAGGCTTGGAACCGGTGAGGGCTCGAGGTGGCCGGGCAGGCGGGCGAGGACTGCCAGCAGCACCGGATAGCCGGCGTGCGTGTACACGAGCAGCCCGGCCGAAACCCAGAACCCGATCGCCACCGCGGTCACAGCGGGGCATTGTGGCGGGATTGCCCGCGCCTCTGCCGATGGCACGGGTCCGGCCTTGGTCCTGCCGCTCACTCTTTCACGGTCTGGGCGGCGCATCGCGATGAACGCCCGTCGGGGCGGATTTGCCACGTCCAGCGTGGCGAACTCACCACACGCTCCCGGGGGGCGATCGCGCGAACGGCCCGCCGCCACCGGCGCCGCCTCACGAGGACGGCGCCGGTGGCAGGTCGAGCCTGTCCCTAGCCGGCGAGCTGGGTGGCCTGCGCGAGCAGCGCCACCGCCTGAGCCGGGTGACCCTCGAGCAGGACGTGATCGGCCTGCGCGAACGGGGTCGAGGTGGCCTGGGTCGGACCGCCGGCGGCCACGATCGCCGCCTGGGCGATGTCGCGCGCGACGGCCACCACGAGCTCCTGCTGGGCGAACTGCGACTGGCCGGAGCCGTGGAGCATGCCCGCCACCTGCTTGAGGACGGCGAGCACGGCGGCCGGATGGGTCGGGCTGCCGTTCGACCACGCGCCGCTGTCGTTCAGCAGGCGGGTGAGCGCGTCGCGGGCGGAGCCCGAGAGCGCGTCCCGAGCCGTCATGGCGTCGGCGCGCACCGTGGTGTCGTGCAGACCCCAGCCGAACGGGAACTGCGGGTCGTAGGTGGGGTCACCCACGTTGATCGGCTCCTGGCTGAGCGACCGCGGCCAGGACTGCGGGAGCTGCCCGTGGAACGGCGTGTTGCCGAACAGCACCTGGGTGACGCCCTCGCCCTCGGTGCCGGGCAGCCAGGAGGCCACCAGGGCATCGATCTCGCCCAGCTGGCTGTGGATCGTCATCGGCCGGCCGGACACGATCAGGACCACGCACTTCATCGCGTGGCAGACCGTGTTGACGGCGGCGCGATCAGCCGCACTGAGGTCGAGGCTCGAGATGTTGCCGTTGTTGGACGGGTAGGCGTTGAAGCCCACGTCGCCCTGGCCCTCGGCGTAGGGATGCTCACCGACCACCACGACACCGACGTCGTAGCCGCTCGTGGGCGCCGACGCATCGGCGCTGAACGTGACGTTATGGTCGCGGCCGGAGATGGCACCGAGGATCGTCGTGCCCGGATCCGGGAGCTTGCCCGGCTGTCCCTGCCAGGTCAGAGTCCAGCCGCCGGTCTGCGCGCCGAGGTTGTCGGCGTTGCTGCCGGCCACGTAGATCTTCTCGTTCGTGGAGAGCGGCAAGAGGTGGCCGGTGTTCTTGAGCAGGACCTGCGACTCCGCCACCGCGCGGGCCGCCACCGCCCGATGGGCGGCGTCGCCGATCTGGCTCTGGCCCGAGCGGTTCGTGAACGGGTGCTCGAACAGGCCGAGCTCGAACTTCTGGGTCAGGATCCGTGACACGGCGTCATCGACGCGCGACATCGGCACCACGCCGTTGCGCACGAGCGTGAGCAGGTCGGTCTCGAGCGTCTGGTAGCTCGAGGGCACCATGAACATGTCCATGCCCGCGTCCGCCGAGACGGCGATCTGGTAGCTGTAGGTGTCCGGGATCCCGGCCGGGAGCGGGTTGGGGATCGGGCAGGAACGGCTGTCGCCGATCTCGTTGACGGCGTTGTAGTCGCTGATCAGGAATCCCTTGAACCCGATCTGGTTCTTCAGGACGTTGGTGAGCAGGAACTTGTCCGCGCTCATCTTGACCGGGCACTCCTTGGCCGAGAACTGCACGCTCGAGTAGGAGGGCATGATCGACCCCACCTTCTGCTGGCGGACCGCCGTCACGTACGGGGTGACGAACAGCCGGTAGAAGGTCGAGTACGGCTTCTGGGTGATGCCCTGGTCGATCGGGTACCCGCTGTCGCCGGTCCCGTAGGTCGTGCCGCCGTCGCCGGCGTAGTGCTTGGCCGTGCTGAGGATGTGATCCGGCGCGGCCAGTGAGGACTGCGTGCTGAGGCTCGCCTGCGGGTTGTCACCCTGGAAGCCGGTGATCTCGGTCTCCATGCGCTGCACGAGCGCCGGGTCCTCGCCGAAGGACTCGTACGTGCGGCCCCAGCGAATATCGCGGGCGACGCAGACGCAGGGGGCGAAGCCCCACTGCGGACCGGAGGCACGCGTCTCTTCCGCCGTGATCTGTCCCTCGAGTTGGGTCAGCATCGGGTCGCGGGTCGCCCCCATGCCGATGTTGTGCGGGAAGACGGTGACGCCGATCATGTTGCCGTCACCGTGCACGGTGTCCTCGCCGTAGATGAGCGGGATCTGCAGCGGCGTCGCCAGGGCCTGGTACTCGAAGCTGTCGACCATGTCCGCCCACCCCTGCGCGTTGTTCGGGGTCGGGGTGTCGCCGCCGCCCGACAGCAGCGAGCCGACGTACCAGGCCCGGAGCTCGTCGGGCGAGTTACCGCTCGACGGGTCTGGGTTGAGGAACATGGAGCGGTCGGCCTGTGTCATCTCGCCGATCTTCTCCTCGGTGCTCATCCGTGACAGGAGGTCCTTGACCCGGGTGGCGATGGGGAGGGATGAGTCGAGATAGGGAAGTCCGTGGGCGTTGATGACCACAGTCGGCGGGCTGTTGACCGTCACGCCACCGGAGGTGCTCGACAGCGCGATGTTGATCGTCTTGGCCACCGACGGGGCGCTGCTCGGCAGCGTGGTGACCGTGATGGTCTGGCTCGATCCCGACGCCGTTCCGGCCGGGAAGGTCAGCGTCCCGGAGGCCGGCGTGTAGTCGGTCCCCGCCACTGCCGTCGAGGGCAGGGTCTTTCCGGAGCCGAGGGTGATCGTGCTCCCGGCCATATAACTGACATTGGCCGGCGCGGCGAGGGGCGCCCCGTCCGAAGTGGTAACTGTAATTGACACTTGTGCGGTCTGCCCGGCGTGGGTGAGGTACACCGGTTGCGCCGCCGCCACCGTCACCGTTTGGGTGGCGGTCGCGGAATGCGCCGCGCCCGCGCGCACTGTGAACACCACAGCGGCGCCGAGCACAACGAGCGCGAGCATGACCAGACGGCCGCCACGGCGGCCGAGGATGCCCTGCATGAAGAACTCCTCTCCTCGGGATGCGGTCTGCATCCCGGCGGTTACCCCCGCCGCTCTAGCGAGCAACCTGAAAAAACCGTGAATAATTTCGGAATGAAGTATTAATGGCTGAGATCGCGGTACACGCTCAGCGTGGCGGCCGCGGCCGCATCCCACGAGAACGGTCCGGCGGCGGCGGCCCGGGCGGCGGCGGTGAGCCGCGCCCGCCCCCGCGGATCGTCGATCAGCTCGGCCAGCGCCTCGTGCAGCGCCGGCACGTTCCCGGCCGGCACCAGGCGCGCCGCTCCGGCCGCGGCCACCTCGGCAAAGCCGCCGACGTCGCTGGCCACGAGCGGGGTGCCGAAGGCGAGCGCGGTGGCGAGCACGCCGGACTGGTCGAAGCGGGCGCTGGGCACGTACGGAAGCACGGCGAGATCGGCGCGGCGAAACAGCGCCGCCAGCTCGCCGTCGGAGACGTAGCGGGGCAGGAAGCGCACGCTGCGCGGGGCGAGCGCCCGCAGCGGGGCGAGGTCCATCATCGGGCGCCCGACCACCCACAGCTCGGCCCCGGCGATGCCCTGCCACGCCTCGAGCAGCGTCTGGACGCCCTTGTAGGGCCGCAGGAGGCCGAAGAACAGCACCACCGGCGCGCTGGTGTCCGTGAGCTCGGACGGCAGCGGCTCGACGGGCAGCTCGGCCAAGTGGTTGAACGCCCCGTGGGGGACGACGTGAACCCGCCGGCCGTCGAGGCCGAGGCCCTCGACGAGCGCCGCCCGGCCCGCCCCCGAATGCACGATCACGGCATCGACCGCGCCGAGCAGGCGCCGCTGGGCTGCCGTCTGTCCGAGCCGGGGCTCGCGCGGGAGCAGATCATGGGCGGTGAGCACGACGGGACCCCGAGGCAGCAGCCAGGGATCGAGCCACGGCAGGTCGAGCCACTGGAAGTGCACGATCCCCGGGGCCGCGGCCACCCGCCGGCGCAGCGCGAGCATCCCGGGCGCGTGGGCGGCCGCCTTGGCCAGCCGTCGCAGCCACGATCCGGGCGCGCCCGGCAACCCCCGATAGAACGGCGTGTGCACGGCATAGCCGTCAGGCTCGGGCACTGCCCCGTAGGCGAACCGGCTCGTCACCAGCTCCACCTCGCCCGCGCCCGCGCGGGCGAGGGCCGCGCACAGGGCGTGGTCATACGGCGGTGTGAAGGCCGGCGGATCGACGACGTAGACGCGCACGCTCAGCGCTCCCCGGGGGCCTCCTCGAGCGCCCGGCCGGCCAGCGCGGCCAGCCGCTCGGCGCTCACCGCCGCCCGGCCGGAGCCGAGCGCTAACACGCGCGCCCGGGGCGCAGCCTGCAGGCGGCGCGCCGCCGGGGCGAGTGCGGCCAGCGACGGCTCGGCCCCTCGCCGGCGACCGAGATCACCCAGGCAGCGCAGCGGGTGGCGCAGCGCCAGGGCGAGCAGCGCGAGCACACGGGCACCGGCGCCGTCGTCCTCCCGGAACGCGATGGTCAGCTCCCGCGCGGCGGCCCCGTCGAGCTGGGCCGGGCGCCCGGCGGCCTCAACGCGCACCGGTCCGAGGGCCCGGGCGAGTTCGACCAGCGGGTCGCCGCGGGCGGGGAAGTGTTCGGCCACGAGCACCGCTTGGACCTCGGACGCCAGCGGGGGACGGTGGGGGCGGTTCGAGAGCGCGAACCCGGCCAGCTCCTCGCCGGCCAGGAGGGCGTCGAGGGCGAAGTGGCGGGCCCGCTCGAGACGGCCGGCCGCGGGTGCGGGCGCGCGCGGGGGGCGCGGCACCGCGGAGCCAGCCCCCGAGCCACCCGAGCCGCGGGCGCGCCGCACTCCGCGCCGAAGCGCTCGCGCGAGTGCCGGCTCGGGATGGAAGCCGTCGTAGCGCCGGGCCAGCCAGGCCCGGCCGGCTGCGTAGCCGCGCCACTGGCGGCGGAGATCTCCCAGCGTGCTGCGGTAGCGATGCTCGACCGCCGCCTCGGCGCGGAGCTCGAGCCCCCACCCGGCCTCCTGCAGGCGCCAGCTGAAGTCGGTGTCCTCGGCCGCCCGGATCCCCTCGAAGAAGCCGCCGACCTGCTCGAACGCGGTCCGGCGCACGAGCAGGTTGGCCGCCACCGCCCGCGGGCGGTACGGGTGGGCGAGGTGCGCCTGTTGAGACAGGAAGCTCCGGGCCGCTCCGTAACGGGCGGCCAGCGTCTGGTCATCGCCGGTCGCCCGGACCTCGCCGGCCAGCGCCCCCACCGCGGCGGAGACCGGGGTGGCGAAGTACCGCGCCACCAGGTCGCGCGGCGGCACGCAGTCGGCGTCCAGGAACAGGATCCAATCGCCCCGGGCCCGCGCCGCGCCGGCGTTGCGGGCATGGGCGGGCGAGCGCTCGCCCTCGGCGCGCACGACCCGGATGCCGGGGGCGGCCACCACGGTGCCGCTGTTGTCGGCCAGGATGCGCTCGTCGCCCGGCGCGAGCACGAGCGCGCCGAGCGTCCGGAGCGCCTCGGCCGCCGCCTGGGCGCCGCCGGCGAAGGGCATGACCACCGAGACGGTCGGCCGGCTCATCTCGCAGTCTCGCCGCGGTGGCGCCGGGCCCGGAGAGCCAGTGTCCGTACCCAGCGCGAGCTCCTGCGCGGAGAAGAAGCCGCTCAGCCAGAGCACTCCCGGGATCGCCGCGGTCACCGCCGCCCGGGTGAGCAGGCCGAGCGCGCCATGCGTGGGCAGCGCCAGCTCGCCGGCCGCGGCCAGGGCGCCGAGCACGACCACGAGCCGCGCGAGCCGGCCCCATTCGAACGCAACCGCGAACACGCGCCGGGTGAGCAGGTGCATGACGCCAAGCATGACAACGTAGGCCCCGCACAGGGCGAGGCCGGCGCCGGTGATTCCGAGCGCCGGGACGAGCAGGACGAGCAGGACGACGTTCGCGGCCAGGCCGGCGAGGGAGGCGGGAAAGTTGCGCGTGGTCACCTTGGCCCGCCCGGCGATGACCAGGAACACCACCCACAGCCCGTAGCAGGCCCAGCCCAGCGACACCCAGGTGAGCGCGGTGTGAGCGCCGTAGAAGCTCGGGGCGGCGAGCAGCCGGAGCACCCAGCGGCCAAGCAGGGCCAGGGCAGCGACCACCCATCCGCTGACGAGCACGTAGTAGGTGGTCACGAGGCCGTAGATGCGACGGGCCTCGGCGTCATCGCTCACCGAATAGGCGAGGGGCGGCCAGGCGTACTGGAAGGCGCGCACGATGAACGCCACGGTGCCGGCGAGCTTGACCGCGATCGAGTACAGGCCGACGGCGGCCGTGCCGCGGCTGAACTGGATGAAGTAGCGGTCGACGAGACTGAGCGCGTACACCGAGGCCTCTGCGGGCACCGTCGGCAGCCCGAAGCGCAGCAGCACGGGCAGGCGTTCGCCGGCTGCGCTGCGCCGGGGCCGCAGGCGCTCCCGCATCGTCCACCACAGGGCGAGCAGCACCACGGTGGAGGCGCCGTAGTTCCCGAGCAGGAGGCCGCGGGCGCCCTCATGCAGGCCGACCACGAGCACGACCGACGCGGCGATGGTCAACAGCACGTTCGACAGCGAGGCGATCGCGTAGGCACGCACCCGCTCCTCGACGCGCAGGAAGCCGTAGGTGAGCTCGAGGTTGGTGAACGTCCACAGGCCGAGCACGGCGATGCGGAACGTCGTCGGGTCGCGGTGGCGCAGAACGAGGCGGGAGAGCGGCACGGCGGGCAGGGCGAGCGCGGCGGCGGCCACCGTGGTGGTGATGAGCAGGAAGACGATCGCCCGCCGGGCCAGGGCGTCCCGGCGCTCGGGGTCCTCGTCGGTGAAGTGGAAGCGCAGGAAGGCCTCGATGATGCCCAGGCGAACGACGATGGAGACGAAGATGACGCTGTTGGCCAGGAGCTCGACCACGCCGTAGCCGGCCCGGCCGACGTAGCGGGTGTAGACCGGCAGCAGCAGCACGGCCATGCACTTGGAGACGACGTCGGAGATCTGGTACGCCGCCAGGGTGCGGCCGAGGCGCCGCAGGTATCCGGTCATCCCCGCGGAGGGTACGGCTCAGGCAGGCCGCAGCTCGGCCGCCCGCCGGGCCAGGAAGCGCCGCTCGGGCTCGCTGGCCGCGAGGGCGATCGCCCGCTCGTAGGCGGCGAGCGCCTCCCCGGTTCGCCCGAGCCGCCGCAGCAGCTCGGCGCGGGTGGAGTGCAGGTAGCGGTAGTCGCCGAGGTCGAGATCCTCGACGATCCTCAGCGCCTGCTCGACCCGTCCGGCCTGAGCGAGCGCGGCCGCACGATTGAGCGCCACGACCGGTGAGCCGGTGAGCGCGACCAGGCGGTCGTAGATCAGAACGACCTCGGGCCAGTCGACCTCCGGCTCGACCTGGAGGGCAGCGATCGCCGCCTGCAGCACATAGACGCCGCGTCCGCGCAGAGCGAGCGCGCGATCGAGCTCAGCCCGGCCGGCGGCGATCAGCGCCGCGTCGTAGCGGCGGCGATCCTGATCGGCCAGGAGCACGAGCTCGCCGTCGTGGTGGCGGGCATCCCGGCGCGCATGGTGGAGCTGCATGAGCGCGAGCAGGCCGCGCGCCTCGGGCTCGTCGGGCATCAGCTCGCACAGCATCCGCCCCAGCCGCAGCGCCTCATCCGCCAGCTCGCCCCGGCCGGTGTAGCCCTCGTTGAAGATGAGGTAGACGGTCGCCAGCACGGCGCCCAAACGGTTGGGCAGCTGAGCATCGGGCGGCACGGCGAAGGGGATCGCGGTGGCCCGGATCTTCGCCTTGGCGCGGGTCAGGCGGCGCTTCATCGTCTCCTCGCTGACCAGGAACGCCCGGGCGATCTCCTCTGTGGTCAGACCGAGCAGGGCGCGCAGGATCAGTGCGACCTGGGCCTCGGTGGCCAGGGCCGGGTGGCAGCAGGTGAAGATGAGCTCGAGCCGGTCGTCAGCGATCGCCGTCGGGTCGTCGAGATGCTCGGTCACGTCGGGCTCCGCGAGCTCAGGGGCCAGGAGGGGGAGCTTCGCCGCCAGCGTCCGCTCGCGCCGGATGCGATCGACCGCCCGGTTGCGTGCGGTGGCGATGAGCCAGGCCCGCGGGTTGCTCGGGGCACCGTCCCGCGGCCAGCGCTCGGCGGCGATCGCGAACGCCTCCTGGGTGGCTTCCTCGGCGGCGGTCAGGTCGCCGAGGAAGCCGGTCAGGTGGGCGAGGACGCGGCCCCACTCCTCGCGGAAGGCGCGCTCGATCAGCGCGCGGCCTCCGCGGTCTCGTAGGCCCCGACGAGGGGCCGCACCTCGATGGTGCCGCCGACGCGCAGCGCCGGGATGCGGGCGGCCAGCTCGAGCACCCGATCGAGGTTGTCGGCCTCGAACAGGTAGTAGCCGGCCAGCGCCTCCTTGGTGTCCGCGAACGGGCCGTCGGTGATGAGCGTCTCGCCGTCGGCCTGGCGCAGGGTGGTCGTCATCACGGTCGGCTGCAGCTGCGAGCCGTCGATGAATCCGGGCTCGTCGCGCAGGGCCATGTACTCGGCCATGATCGCCGCCGCCTCCTCGGGCGACGCGGCGTCGGGGGCGTCGGGGTTGGGATAGATGAGGACTGCGTACTTCATGGTGGCCTCCTGGGGAGCGGATGATGTCGAGGCTTAGACGAACGAGGCGGCCGGAAGGGGACACAGGGCGTAGAGCGGTGCCCGGCCGCGGTGCCCGGCCGGAGCCACGAGCTCGAGCGCGCGCAGGCAGTAGAGGATCCGCTGAGCCAGCACGCGTCCGCAGCCGGCGGCTGCGGCGAGCTCCCGGGTGCCGAATGGCTCAGCGGGCAGCGGAGGCAGGAGCGCGAGCAGGCTCGCCGGCTCGCGCAGCTCGAGCCGCTCGATCACCCCGGTGGGGCGCCGCTGGCCCGGGTCGCGCGTGCGCCGGCGCATTCGCACGGGCGCCGGTCCGCGCAGGTGATCCTCGCGCAGCAGCACGACCTCGAGGGTCAGGTGCGGGTGGCTGATCAGGGACGGAAAGCTGACCAGCCGGTCGAAGAGCTCGAGCGCCGCCCCCCGCTTCGGGGAGGTGCGGGCGGACAGCACCTGGCCATCGGCGTCGACCCGGACGATCCGTCGCTGCGCGGCCACCGGGTACACGATCCGGACGCGGTACTCGTCGAGCAGGGCGTCGAGCTTGGCCGCCAAGGGGCCGAAGCCGCCGGTCTGGATCTCGACCAGCTCGCCGTCGGCCCGCACGATGTCGATCACGAACCGGCCGAGCGCGACCTCGGTGCGGTCCCCGGGCGCCGCCAGCAGCTCCTTCAGCGCGGCGTGGAGCGGGCCCTCGCGCAGGACGCCGATCCCGGACACCGGCACAGCGTACGCGACCGCGCAGCGGGCATCGGAAGCGGTCGCCGACCGCCCGACGGCAGGCGGATCCGAGCGCTCAGCCCGTGAGCCGGCTCCAGACGCCGCTCAGAAGCTCGCGGGCACCGAGGTTGCCCGGCAGGCGAGCGGCGAAGTCGGGCAAGGCGATCTCGGTCACGATGCCGTCGCCCAACCGGACGCCGGCGATGGCAAGCGAGCTGCTCGTCGGCCCCGCGCTCGAGAGCAGCTCGTCCGGGGCCGGGACGCCGGTGATCGGCCGGTAGGGACCCGCGCCGGCCAGCTCGCCCGACCAGCCGCCGAACAGGCCGAGACCGTCGGTGATGGCGAGGATCGAACTCGAGCTCGTCACGAGGCCGGCCCCGTGGCGGATCCCGAACACGTCGGTCAGACCGAGACTCCGCGGCTGGCCGGCCCGCCCGCCGGCCAGCGTGACCTCTCCGAGCAGCGTGTTGGCGCCGAGGACGAGGGCGTTGCCACCGCCGCGTACGTAGGCGCGCAGCTCTCCGGCCAGCTCGGGCGTGACCCACTGCTCGTCGCCGGCCAGAACCACGGCTCGATGGCTGCCGAGCCGGGGCCCGCTGCCCTCGATCAGGCCGAGGTCGGTGGTCAGCTGGTAGCCAAGACCAGCCTTCCCCAGGGCGGCCAGCAGGGCGGTCTCGTCGCTCGTCCCGGCCGGCATGCCGGCGGCCAGCCACCGGGGCACGCGCACGGGGTTGCCGGCGGCCAGGGTGCTCGGCAGTCCGTCGCCGGTCTCGTCGACCGGCGCGAGCCCGTCCCAGGTGAGCGACGGGAGCACGACCAGCGTCGGCGCGTCGTGCGGAGCGCTGGCGACGAGCGGGACGGTCGTCGCATGCGCCCCGGTGCGCAGCGTGAGTGCGTAGAGGCCGGCGTGGCCGTGCGGCAGGCGTACCCGCAGGCTCGTCGAGCCGGCGGTGCCGCGCTCGAGCACGCGCGCCGAGCCGGCCGCCCGCAGCGCCCACCCGTACCGACGGCCGCGGCTGTCGACGGTGACGGTGGCCTGTCCGCCCGCCGCAACCGGGGTCAGCGGCGGCGCGGCGGCCACGTAGCGCACGGTGAGCCCCGCGCCCCGGGTCGTTCCCGGCGGGGGCGGCAGATGGCGCGGGGAGCGGCCCACGTTGCAGGCGGCGTCGATGACCTCGAGGCCGACGAGATAGATGCCGGCGGGGGCGGGGCGCCCGCCGATCCGCCCGCTCCAGCTCGCCGAGCTCGAGGACTGGCTGAGGAAGCTCGCGGCCAGGCGGGGACGGCCGTCGGGATCGGTGCGGTAGAGCTGGATGGTGGCGCGATGGCCCTCGGCGCCGGCGAACGCGACGTGGACCTGCCCCGACCGGCCCTGCGGGACGACGGCCGGGGACACGCTGCGCAGGACCGGACGGGGACCGCGGGTCTCGACCTTGATCGTGAACGGCGTGGTCGACCCGTGCGGGGCGAGAACCACGGTGCGGCCCTGGTGAATGAGGGCGACGCGAATCTCGTAGGTCCCGTCGGGGGCGAACGTCCCGTCGTCCTCGCGCCCATCCCAGATGAACGCCCGGCGCGCGCTCGGATTGGGCGGGATCGGCATGTAGACGCCCGAGGCGATCGTGGCCACCACCTCGTTCGCCGGTGTGACCACGTACACGTTCACGTTGTCGGAGCGATGCTGGAGGTAGAACGAGACCGAGGTGCGGCCGTGGTTGACCCCCCCGCACACCGGCGCGCCCACCGGGTTGATGACTGGTGGGTTCGGTGCCGAGGGGCACTGCAGCAGCGGCGTGCTGACCTTCAGGTGCTGGACGACGAAGAAGGCGCCGACCGTCGCCGCGGCGAGCACCGCGAGGACGAGCGCCGGCAGCCTGCTCACATCGGCACCAGTGCCGTGTTCGGGACCTCGAAGCTGTGAAAGGCCTCCAGCCCGCGGGGGTCGCGCAGGCACAGCATGACGCGGATCGAGCCGCCGTGGCAGACCGCCAGGGCGGGCAGCGGCCCGGTGGCGTGGATCTCGCCCAGACACTCCCCGACCCGCTCCTGCTGCTCGCGCAGCGATTCCCCATCCGGGAAGCGGAAATCGGGGTCGGGGCGGCGCCAGGCGGCGTAGAGCTCGGGCTCGGCCTTGGCGATATCGATGAAGCGGTCGCCCTCCCAGCGCCCGCGGTGGGCCTCGCGCAGCCGGGGATCCAGGCGGGGCGGGAGACCGATCCGCGCGCCGACGATCTCGGCCGTCACCCGCGCCCGGGCGAGATCGGAGCACCACAGCGAGGCAAAGCCCATGCCGGCCACGCGCTCGGCCAGCGCGGCCGCCTGCTCGCGGCCCGTCGTGTTCAGCGGCGTGTCGCGGAAGCCCTGCACGCGGATCGGCTCCCGGTTGTCGTCGGTCTCCCCGTGGCGGGCGAGCCAGATCCCGCCCAGACCCAGGTTGCCCTCGCCGGGCGCCTCAGGCACCGGGGACGCGGCCGAGCGTGTCCGAGCGCAGGCCGAGACGGAGGGTCTCGAGCGAGAGCACCTCCGAGGGCGCGATGTTCCCCAGGTTCACGTTGGCGCCGAAGCGGCGCACGAACCACACCTGCTGCTCCTTGCGGGGGGCGTCAAACAGGATCCGCCCCTGCTCGACCCCGTGCACGATCTCGTCGATCAGGCCCTCGCGCACCTCCCCGGTGGGGCGGAAGATGCCCGCCGTGCCGCCCTCACGTCCTTCGGCGATGACGAGCCAGGCCCCGGCCTCGAGCTCACCCTGCATCTGCTCGACCCAGCGGTAGGGCGGGGTGATCGCGCCCGTGTCGTCCTTGGAGCCGACCTCGGAGAGCACGATGAACTCCTCCGCCAGGCGCGAGATGAGCTCGAGCTTGCGTTCGCGCTCGAGCGTGATCGTGCCGTCGGAGATCTCGAAGTGGCGCAGACCGAGCTCGCGCACCCAGACGATGAGCTCTTCCAGACGGTTCTGGGCGATCGCCAGCTCGGTCAGCGTGCCCCCGAGCACGACCGGGATGCCGTGCTCGCGGTAGCGCGTCAGCTTGGCGTCGAGGTTGCCGGTGGCCACGGCGGTACCCCAGCCCAGCTTGACGATGTCGATCGAGTCGCCCACCACCTCGATGAGCGCGTCGACCTCGGCCACCGCGAGGCCCTTGTCGAGCACGTGCGTAATCCCCAACTCCCGGGGCTTGGCGCTACGCGCGGGCAGGTCGAGCTCGAGCACGCTATTGGGAGGCCAGGTTCGCGCCGACCGTCACGACCACGCTCGTGCCGCAGCCCGAGGCGCCGCCGCAGGCGACCAGCAGCGTGCTCTGGTCGATCGGCTGCACCGCGCCGGCCGCCAGCTTCAGCGCCTGGGCGACGGCGAGCGCCTGGTTGCGGTTCCCGGCCGTGTAGGCGACGACGGTCGCGCTCTGGGTCATGTCGGCGGCGTCGGTGACCCGGCCGGGACGAAAGCCCTGAGCCACCAGGCGCTCCGACACGCGGGCGGCCACGTGGGCCGCGCCGGTCCCGTTGAGGACGGCCACGGTCACTGTCGACGGATTGACCGTCACCGTGCTCGCCGCCCGGGTGTGCGACTTCGTCGAGCGCGAGGGCGTCCGGGCGGCCGTCGTGGGGGAGGCCGACGGCTTCTTCGAGCCCGAGCCGTTCGTGAGCGCAATCGCCGCCGCCGCGGCGGCCGCGGCCACGACGAGCACGGTGAGCGCCACGACGCCCACCCGGCTCCAGGGGGTGTGACGGCCCGCGGTCCGGTCGCCCCCGGAAAGCGACGGGCGGGGCGGCGGCCGGCGCTCGCCAGGCCGCGGCCCGGCGGCGCCGGGAGCTCGCGCGGGCGCGGGAGCCGGGCGGGGCGGCGGCGCAGGCCGCTCGGCCACGGGCACAGGCGCCACGCGCGTGGTTCCGTTCGTCAGCGCGGCAGCGGTCATCGGCGCCGGAGCGGGTGCTGGACGGTTGGCAGCGGCCCGGACCGGCACGCCGGCCGGCACCACGCGGGTGGCGGCGCTGAGCGCCGGGGCGCCGACCCCGGCGGGCGGGAACGGCGCCAGCTCGAGCGCGGCCAGCTCCTCGCCGGCCAGCACAGGCATTGCCTCCGTCGCCTGGGAGAGCGGCTGGGTTGCCCATCCGGGCGCCACGACGGACGCCGGGGCCGCCGTGGGCTGGGGCGGGACCATGCGCGGCGGCGGGAGGACGGCCGGTGCGGCCACGGACTCAGCGTGCACCCGGGCCAGCCGGGCCTCGAGCTCGGCCACCCGCCCGAGCAGCTCCTCGGCCCGCGCGCGCAGCCCGGCCGTCTCCCGGGCCTGGGCGAAGAACAGGAGCACGAGCACGGCGAGTCCGATGAGAGCGGCGAAGCCCACGTCGGCGCCCACCGAGGTGACGAACTTGTGCACCGAGAATGCGAGCGCGAGACCACTCATCCGGCGCCAGTCTACGTGCCGACCCGGGCGCCGGACTCCCCGTCCGCGGAGCGCACGAGCGACAGCGCTCGGACGTGCTGGGCCAGCGCGGCGCCGTCGCCCTCGAGCGTGAGCAGGTTCAGCTCGGAGAAGGTGTGCTCGACCCACTCGGGGTCGATCGCGTCGTGATCGGCGCGGAGGATCTTCTGAGCCGGCGTGGGCTGCGGGCGCTCGTAGGGGTTGAACAGGTCCTCGTCGAGCTTCTCGCCCGGGCGGGCGCCGATGATCTGGATTGCGATGTCGCGCTCGGGCTCCAGCCCGGACAGGCGGATCATCGTCTCGGCCAGGTCGTAGATGGATACGGGGTCGCCCATCTCGAGCACGAACACCTCACCGCTGCGCTCGGACAGAGAGCCGGCGCGGATGACGAGCTGGACCGCCTCCGGAATCGTCATGAAGTAGCGCCGCATGCGCGGATCGGTGACCGTCACCGGCCCGCCCGCGGCGATCTGGCGGCGGAAGATCGGCACCACCGAGCCCGAGGAGCCGAGCACGTTGCCGAAGCGGACGGTCGCGTAGCGGGTGGTCGGGTAGCGGACGGCGGCCGCCTCGACCGCCCACTCGGCCAGCGCCTTGGAGGCTCCCATCACCGTGGCGGGACTGACCGCCTTGTCGGTGGAGACGAGCACGAATGTGCCCACGCCGAACTCGCCGGCCACGCGGGCGACCAGGCGTGTGGCCAGGGCGTTGTTGCGGATCGCCTCGATCGGGTTGAGCTCCATCATCGTCACGTGCTTGTAGGCGGCGGCGTGGAAGACGACCGCCGGGCGGTGCTCGGCCATCACCTCGCGTAGGCGCTCCTCCTCCTTGCAGTCGGCGAGCACCGGGACCGCGGTGCGCACGTGCCGGTCCTCTTCGAGCTCGCGGACGATCTGGAACAGGTTGTCCTCGGCGTGGTCAACGAGCACGAGCGCGCGGGGGGCCACGCGGGCGATCTGACGGCACAGCTCCGAGCCGATCGACCCGCCGGCGCCGGTGACCATGACGACCCGTCCGGCCAGGTAGGCGCCGACGCGCTCGAGCTCCATGCGAACGGGCTCGCGACCGAGGATGTCCTCGACGCGAACCTCACGCAGCTGCCGGGCGACCCGCAGCTGGCCGGAGCCGTCCTGGAGCAGTTCGAACACGGTGGGTGTCGTGCGCACCGGGATCCCGCGGGTCCGGCAGGCGGTGACAACGCGGGCGCGCAGCGTGCCTGGGGCGGACGGGATGGCGATGATGACCTCCTCGGGCTCGACCTCGTCGAGCACGCGCGCGAGCTGGTCGGTGGCGGTGGTGCCGAGCACCCGCAGTCCGTGCTCATCCTTGATCCCGCGCTTGCGCGGGTCGTCGTCGACGAAGCCGACCGGCCGCAGCCGCAGCTGCGGGTTGCGGACGAGCTCCCGGGCCACCAGTCGCCCGCCCTGGCCGCCGCCGACGATGAGCACGCTGCGGGCTCCCTTCGCCACGTGGAAGCTCGAGCGCACGCGGCCCTCCATGATCAGATGCACGCCGAAGCGAGCGCCGAGCAGGAGCGCGAGCGCGAGCAGGAAGAACAGGGCGACGACGCTGGCGGGCGGCGGGACCGCCTCGGACTGCGGGAACCCGTGGGAGACGGTCGTCCAGCTCACCGGGTGGAGCACGGTGATGGCCCCGACCGTGATCAGGGTCGAGACGACGATCGCCTTGACGACGGCCTCGTAGTCACGCTGGCCGACGTAGTTCCACAGCCGCTCGTACTGGCCGAAGCCGGCGAGCACGAGCACGGTGAGCGGCACCACCCACACGATCGTGGCGTTCAGCAGATGCTCGTAGCGGAGGTTGATCGAGGTCCAGTCCTCGAACCTCAGCCGGAAGGCAAGGTAGTAGGCAAGCGCGACCAGGGCACCGTCGACCAGAAGCTGGGGCAGCGAGTGGCGGTGGACGGGGAAGGCCGCGGATCGGATCCGCCGGCTCATGCGGGGTTTCAGTTTAGTGCGGGGTCATGCAGCGAACATAAGTCGTCTCAGCGCACTGTGGCGAGTGCGGAGTTGGCGAGCGGGCGCCGGCCGGGGCCCAGTGCCTGCACCTCGACCACCGCGCGGGCGGGGACGGTGATGGCGGTCTCGAAACCGCGTCGGCGCGCAACCGCCAGGGGCCGGAGTGCCGTCGCGCTCGCGCCGCCGAGCACGCGCCAGGCGGTGACGCCGGTGGCGCCGTTCCAGCTGGCCCACACGACCGCGTGGCGGCCCTGGCGCGCGACGGCCAGCGAGGGGCGGGTGGGCGGCGTCGCGCTCCAGCGGAATCGGTAGACACGGTAGCTGGCCGTCTGGGCGTTCAGGTGGGCGTCGAAGACGACGTCGCCGCGGCCGTCGAACTGGGTGAAGTACGGCTGCTGGCCCCAGCCCACGAACGCATCGCCGCCGGGCAGCAGCTGCTCGTTGCCCTCGTAGTTGGCCGACAGCGGCGGCGTGTGGGCGAATGCGGCCACCTGGCGGGCGATGTGATGGCGCAGGTCGACCGCGAGCTCGATCGCCCGCGACTGGCTGTGGACTGCGGGCGGTCCGGCGTCGTCGTCGAACAGCGTCACGTGCCGGTCGTCGCCGTCCGGCAGCCGCACATCGTGCTGAAAGGCCCAGTAGGTGCCGGGCGCCAAGCGGAAGCTCGAGTGCTTGCCGCCCAGCGTCCAGATCGTCGCTGCGGAGCTGTGGTTGACCTTGTAGGCCGCCCACGTGTTGCGCAGGGAGATGACGAGGTTGCCGTCCCCGTCGAGCGCGACCGAGTTGACGTGGTGGGGGTCGTACAGGCTGCTCGCCGTCTTGGGCGGCGGCGCGTAGGTGTCGGTGAGCGGGACGTGGTCGAGGCTGTCCCACTGGAAGAGCACCAGTCCGGTCGGGATGTCGATCTCCTGCACCACCGAGTCCATCACCACCTGGCGCGCGGAGCCGTGGACCGAGGTGGCGTTCCAGTACACGGGGTACTCCGCGACCACGAGGGCGCTGCCGGAGCGCGTGAGCTGGAACTCGTGCTCGTCCGCCTGCAGCCCGTTGGCGGCCTGGACAACGGCCACCGTCTGGTAGGCCCGGTTGACGATCACGTCCCGGCCCAGTCCGATCCCGGCCACGAGGGTGCCCTGCCACCAGGTGAGCACCGGCTGGCCGCGGTAGCTCTGGACGCGGAAGTCGGTGGCCGACAGGTCGCCCGGCAGGGGGTCGAACCACACGAGCTGTCCGCTGGGGTCGAGGATCATCGGCCCATCCTGAACCGGGCCCCACTGCGGGGCGAGGAAGATGTCGCCCGAGCCGCGGGCCCCGGGATGGGTGACCGTGACGCTCACCGGCCGCAGGCCGTGCGCAGAGTGGAAGAACTGGACGCTGCCGGGCGGATGCGCGGCGGGCGGCCAGTGCAGCGCAGGCAGCGGCGCGCGCGGGATGGCGACCGTGAACTGCGCGCTCTCGCCCAGCCCGCCCGGGGCGCCGCCGCGGGTGCCGAGCAGGGGCAGCGAGGTGGCGACGGTGACCCGCTCGCCGGGCGTGAACGGGTGGGCGGGAAGGAAGCTCCCGCCCTTCCCGTCGCTGTCGGCGGACAGACGGCCGGTGTGCACCCCGCTCGCCGAGCCGATGATCGTGAGCTGAGCGGCCTGCAGAGCCGAGAACGGCAGGCCCCGGAAGCTGATCTGGGTCTGCGGGGAGGCGACCTGGCCGCCCGGGATCGGGAACACCGACACGCCGCGGGCGGCCGCGGAGGCGGGCAGCGCCAGGACAGCGAGCGCCGCAAGCGGCCCCAGCCGACGCAGGCGGCCCGGACGGCCCCTCATCGAGGCCGTCCGAGACGCGTCTGGGTCGGGCTAATAGCCGCCGTAGAACCCGCCGCCGCCACCGCTGCTCGACTTCGTCTTCGCGCCGAATGCGGAGGAGGTGCCGAGCACGTGGCCGTGGCTGTCGAGCGCCTGCACCTTGTAGACCTTGTACGCCTTGGCCAGCCGGACCGCGGTCTCGAACGAGGTCTTGATCGCCGTGGCCACCGTGCGCAGGTGCTTCGCGTCGGTGCCACCGAGCACGCGCCAGGAGGCGATCTGCGTGGCGCCGTCCCATAGCGCGTAGACGGTCGTCTTGCCCTTGACGGTCTTCACGGCCTCGTGCATGAAACGCAGCGCCGGCTTACCGACCCAGTTGAACAGGTATGCCCGGTAGGTGACGTCCGGGCTCGGCATCACCGAGTCGAACAGCAGCTTACCCGTGGGCGAGAACTCGGAGAAGAACGGCGCGCTGCCCCAGCCGATGACGACGTTACCGCTGCTCAGCAGCTGGATGTTGCCCTGGAAGGCGGTCTCGACATCGTTGCCGGCCACCTTCGGGTGCACATACTGCTGCGCGTAGCTGACCGTGTGCTTGGTCGTATCGATCTTCAGCAGCAGCCCGCGCGAGGGACCGTTCGGGGGCCCGAACTTCCCCGGGCCGACGATGCCGCAGCAGGCGTCGTCGAACAGCGTGAGGTACTCACCGCTCTTCAGCGGGTGAAGCTCGACATCGTGCTGCCACTGGAACTGGGCATTGGCCGGCAGGGTGAAGTTGCTCCCGGTGCCGTTGTTGCCCAGCAGCGTCCACTGAACGGCGCCGGTGGCCTTGTCGACCAGGTAGGCGCCGAACGTGTTGCGCAGCGAGACGAGGAACTCCGAGCCGCCGTGCACGAGCTGGATCGAGTTGATGTGGTAGGCGTCCCAGGGCACGGCGGGGTTCGGGTGGGCCTGCGACTGGGTGAGCGGGATGTGGGCGAGCGCGCTCCAGCTGTAGAGCATCTTGCCGGTGGTCAGGTCGTACTCCTGCACGCCCGAGTCGACCACCTGCTGGCTCGCCGAGACGCCGGGGGGCAGGCCCGCGCCGGGAATCGACTCCGGCGCCGAGTTGACCGTCACCCAGGCGTCGTGGCCCTGGATGAGCATCTCGTGCTGGGTGATGACCCAGCCGCTCACCGCGCTCAGCGGCTTGGCCACCTGCAGGTAGCGCTGGTTGACCACGTAGTCGGCACCCTGGGTGGTGGCCCCGGTGTTGGTCACCGTGCCCTGCCACCAGCTCAGCGCGGGCTTGCCGTCGAACGTCTGCTCGCGCAGATTGTTCGCGTACGCGTTCTGCACCGGCAGGAACCACACGGGGTTCAGGTGACTGTCGACGATGAGCGGGCCGCCCTGGCCGGTGAACGGCTTGCCGAGCGTGATGTTCTCGAAGTTCGAGAGGAAGAAGTCGCCCTTGGCCAGGCCCGTCTTGGCTGTGCGGGCGTAGGTGTGCAGCTTGGGCGGATGCAGATTGGGGGCCGAGACGAAGCTCCAGGCACCGGTCTTCGTGTAGCTCGTGTTGGGGCCGGTGGCCGCCATGGCGGCCGGCACGGCAGCGAGCGTGAGCGCGGCGGCCGTGGCAGCGATCCGCGATGAGGGCTTGAGAAGTCGCATGAGGGTCACGAGGCTAACAACACGGTTCCGGTGGACATTGTTGCGGCGAGGCGGCCGTCCGCCGCGGCCGGGTCAGCGTTCGAACGACGTCAGCAGCTCGGCGAACAGTGCAGGATCACGGCGGATGCGCTCGGCGGCCCGCTCGGCCGGGCTGCGCTTGCGGAGCTCGACCTCGGACGGCTCGCGCAGGCAACGCAGGCGGCCCTCGGCGATGAGCCGCTCGTCAACCGCCCCCAGTCGGCCCTCGAACACCGTGTAGGCGGGGGTGCCCAGGGCGACGGCCTCGCGGTTCATCGTGCCGCCCGCCGACACGACGAGGTCCGCGTGGGCGACGAGTGACTGGGCGTCGACCGCACGCGCCGGCACGACGAAGCCGCCGGCCCGCTCGAGCTCCTGCCGCTGGGCGGCCGTGCGGGGCAGCACGACCGTCTGGGTGCCCCGCAGGCGGTCGAGCACGGCGGCGAGGAGATCGTTCTCGAAGCGGTGATAGAGGGAGACATCCGGCGCCGTGCGCACGACGGCCAGGGGTGCCGCGGGGTCGAGGCCGAGCTCGCCGAGCACCGACGGATCGGGCTCGAAGTCGGCCAGGTAGTACTCCTCCTTGAGCCCTGGATAGGTGCGGAGCTTGCCGGGGCCGGCACCGTAGCGGCGCAGGCGGGCGGGCGGGATCGCGTCGGGAACGACGACCGTCCGGGCCAGGCGGCAGTTGATCGTGTGCTGGACCGTCGCCCACTCGTAGTCGAACATCGTCGCGCTGGGGATGCGCAGCAGCGCTGCCGCCACGGTGACGTCGTTGGAGCCGTGGCCGAGGGCGAGGTCGAACCCCCGCCGGCGCGCCCAGCCGGCGAGCGCGAGCGAGCGCCCCGCCAGACCGCGCGCCTTGGCGCCCAGATGCCCGCCCCGATGGCGGCCGATCGACGTGTGGGCGATGCGCAACCGCGCGCACAGCTCGAGGGTCTGGGCGAAGTCCCGCGCTGTCACCTCGACCTCGTGGCCGGCCGCCTGCAGGCGCTCGATGACGGGGCGCATCACCAGCACGTGGGGCGAGTTCGTGAGGTCGATCCAGACCTTCACGGCGTCACGGCGCGTTCAGGCAGCCAGCGCGTCGATCACGGCCGCCGTGACCTCCTGCGCCTGGGCCGGGCTGAGAACCGGGCTCATGGGGATGGCCAGGTTCGTGCCCGCGAGCGCGTCGGTGGCCGGCAGCTCGACGCCGGTGGCGAACCGGGCCATCGCGGGCTGACGGTGCAGGGGCGTCCGGTAGTAGCCGCGGGCCTCGATGCCGCGCTCGCTCAGGGCCGTCCCGAGCGCGTCGGCGTCGGGATGGGTGACCACGTACAGGTGCCAGGCGGGCTGGGCGCCCGCGGGGGTGGCGGGCAGGCCGACGTGATCGCCCAGTCCCGCCGCCGCATACGCCGCGGCGGCGGCGCGCCGGCCCTCGCACCAGCCGTCAAGCGCGGGCAGCAACACGCGCAGCACGGCCGCCTGGACGGCGTCGAGGCGCGAGTTGTAGCCCACGTACTGAAAGTGCTGCTTGTCGCGCGAGCCGTGAAAGCGCAGGGCGCGGGCCAGCTCAGCCACCTCGTCGTCGTCGGTGGCGATGGCGCCGCCGTCGCCGAAGCAGCCGAGGTTCTTGGACGGGAAGAACGAGAACGTTGCCGCGTCCCCGAGCCCGCCGGCCCGCCGTTCGCCGAGCCCGGCGCCGGCGGCCTGGGCGGCGTCCTCGAGCACGGGAAGCCCGAGCGCACGCAGCTCCCGGTACACGGCCGGACAGCCAAACAGGTCGACGGCGACGATCGCCGCCGTCCGGGGGGTGAGCACGGCGCGGACCGTGTCGGCGGTGATGTTGCGCGTGTCCGGGTCGACATCGCAGAACACCGGGATCGCTCCGGCGCTCGCCACCGCCTCGGCGGTCGCGTAGAAGGTGAACGAGGGGACGACGACCTCCTGCCCGGCCTGGACGCCGAGCGCCCGCAGGGCAATGGTGATCGCGTCGGTTCCGTTGGCCACGCCGATCACGTGGCGTACGCCCAGGTACTCGGCGAACTCGGCCTCGAAGCCCGCCACCTCGGGACCGAGGATGAAGCGCCCGCTCTCCACCACAGCGCGGATGCGCTCCAGGATGGCCGGACGCAGCGGGGCAATCGGCGTCTCGGTGTCGAACAGCGGGACCACTTCCCCAACCCTACCGTCGCTACGCTTGGGGCCTCCGTGCCCGTGCTCCTCGCCTCCATCACCGGGCCGCTGGTCAACCTGGCCACCCACCTGATCCGGACGCTCGGCCTGGCTGGCGTCCTGGCGCTGACCACGATGACCGGTGTCGTCGGCGTGCCCGGCAGCGAGCCGACGATGCTGTTCGCCGGCTTCAACGTCTATCAGCACCACCTCAGCCTGCCCGGGATCATCGTCTTCGGGGTCATCGGCGATGTGCTCGGCGCGTGCATCGCCTACGCGATCGGGTTCTTCGGCAGCCGCGAGCTGCTCGAGCACCAGGGCGGCCGCCTGCACATCCGCCAGAGTGGCCTGGACCGGGCCGAGCGCTGGTTCTCGCGGCGGGGAGACTGGGTCATGCTCGTCTCCCGCTTCGTCCCGTTCGCGCGCTCGGCCTTTCCGTACGCCGCCGGTGTCGGGCGGATGGCGTTCTCGCGCTTCGTCGTGCTGACCACGCTCGGCTCGATCGTCTGGATCGGCGCGCTCGGCATCCTCGGCAAGGCGGTCGGCCATAGCTGGGAGTCCTGGCGCCACCACCTCGAGTACGCCGACTACGGCGCCGTGGCGCTGTGCGTGCTCGCCATCGCCTACGTGATCGTGCGCCGCCGCAGCGGTCCGGCCCGTCCCGAGCCGCCGACCGAGACCGAGACCGGGAACGGCGGCGGTGAGCCCACGGCCGCCGCCGTGGATGCCCCGGCGCGCTGACGCGTCTGCGCCGCTGCCGCTGAGGACTGCGGTCGCCCTCGGCTTGCTCCAGGGCCCGGCCGAGCTCCTACCGATCTCCTCCTCGGCCCATCTCGCCCTCGTGCCCTGGCTGGCCGGGTCCTCCTACGGAGCCGTCGAGGCCGACGTGCGCAAGGCGTTCGAGGTGGCGCTGCACGGCGGAACCGGTCTCGCGCTGGGGATCGTGTGGCGGGAGGAGCTTCGCTCGGGGCTCGCGCGCCTGGGTACGGTGGAGGGCGCCGCCTTCATGGCCGCCGCGGTCGGTGTTCCGGCGGTCGTGGGCCTGGTGCTCGAGCGGCCGATCGAGGAGCGGCTCGGCGGCCCGCTGCCCACGGCGGCCGGCCTGAGCGCCGGCGCGCTCGCCCTGCTGGCCGCCTCGCGCTCGGCACCTCGGCGGGACGCCGCCTCGGCGCGCGCGGCCGATGGGCTGTGGCTCGGAGCCGCCCAGGCCTGCGCGCTCGTGCCCGGGGTCTCCCGCAGCGGCGCCACGCTGGCCGCGGCACGGCGCCGGGGCTTTGACCGCCGCGCGGCGGCGCGGCTCTCGCGCGAAGTGGCGCTCCCGGTCATCGCCGGGGCGAGCGGGTTGAAGGCGCTGCGCCTGGCGCAGCGGGGGATCGACCGAGCCACGGCCGGGCCGGTGCTCGCCGGAGCGGCGACCGCCTTCGCCTCCACGCTGGCCGCCCGGAGGCTGTCCGGGCTCATCGAGCGGGAGGGCCCGATCCGGGCCCTGGCCGGCTACCGGATGGCGCTGGCGGCTCTGGTGAGCTTTCGCGCCATCATGTGCAGGGGGTGAGGCATGGCCCGAGCACGGAAAATAGAACTGACTAGATGAGCGCCCTGCTCGGCACGACCCTCAGCGGCCGCTACCGGCTGGAGGCCCGGATCGGGGCGGGCGGGATGTCGACTGTCTACCGCGCGCTCGACGAGACGCTCCAGCGCCAGGTGGCGATCAAGCTGATGAACCGCGAGGTGTCGACGGACTCCGATCAGCTCGAGCGCTTCCGCCGCGAGGCCCGGGCGGTGGCCCAGCTCTCCCACCCGCACGTGGTCGGGGTGATCGACGCCGGCGAGGACGCCGGACGCCCGTACATCGTGTTCGAGTACGTCGACGGGGAAACGCTCAAGGACCGCATCCGCCGGCTCGGCCGGCTGCCGGTGACCGAGGCGGTCGCCTACGCGATCGAGATCGCCCGCGCCCTCGGAGCCGCGCACGCCCGCCACATCGTCCACCGCGACGTCAAGCCCCAGAACGTGCTCATCGACGATGAGGGCCGGGCCAAGGTGACCGACTTCGGGATCGCCCGCACGCTCGACGAGGACGGCTTGACCGCCGACGGACGCGTGCTCGGGACGACCGACTACGTCTCGCCCGAGCAGGCGCTCGGTCAGCGGGTGACCGGGCAGTCGGACCTCTACTCGCTCGGGATCGTGCTGTACGAGATGGTGACCGGCGAGGTGCCCTTCCGGGGCGAGAACCAGGTCGCGGTGGCCATGAAGCACGTGCGCGAGCCCATGCCCGACGTCCAGGCCAAGCGTCCCGAGGTGTCGGCGGCCCTGGCCGCGGTCATCGACACGGCCACGGCCAAGCGCATCGAGGACCGCTATGCCGACGACGCCGAGCTGATCGCCGACCTCGAGGACGTGCTGGCGATCGAGGCCTCGCGCTCGGGCGCCGCCACCACCGGCGAGGTGACGAGCGTGCTGCGCACGCTGCCGGCCGGAACCCAGCGCCGGGTGCCGTTCCGCGTGCGCCACCGCGCGCTCGCGGTCGCGTTCAGCCTGCTGGCGATCATCGTCGTGGCCGGGGTGGCGCTCGCCCTGGCCCTGAACGCCCACCACGGGATCGGCCACCTCAACTCCAAGCCGCCGCGCCCGCAGACCAACCAGCCGGCGTTCGCGCAGGTGTCGCTCTGTGACACGTGTGCCTACGGCTACAACCCGCTCGGCACGCCGAAGGACGAGGCGCCCGGCGCGCCGCTGGCCATCGACAGCCAGCCGAACACGTTCTGGAGCACGCAGTCCTACTACTCGCGCAAGCTCGAGAAGGCGGGCACGGGGATGTACGTCGACGCCCGCCCGGGCACCACAGCCCGGGCGCTGCGGATCGACTCGGGCACGCCCGGCTATCAGGTGACGATCTACGCCAGCAACACCACGCCGGCGTTCACGTCGTGGCCGGACTCGGCTTGGACGCAGGTGTCGGCGCCGACGACGGTGAAGGGCCAGACGAGCATCGCGCTGAGAAGCGGGAGCACCCGGTACCGCTACTGGCTCGTGTGGATCACCAGCCTGCCGCCGGGGGGCGAGCAGGCGCACATCAACGAGCTGGCGTTGTATCGGTAGGACGTCGCTGGCCCGCTGCGCCGGCGCTCGTGGACGGCGGTGGGTCCAAATAACGGCGACCGCACGCCTACGACCGCATTTGTGTCGCCGTTTTGTCGATCCAGTGCGCACAACAGCGACCGATCCGAGACGCCCGGCATGAGGTCGTCATTTTTTCGCATGGCGAGTTCGCCACGCTGGACGTGGCAAACCTCGCTCGCGCTCGCCCGGGCCAACCCCCAGTCGAGCCGTTTCCCCCCGAGACCCGCGCCAACCGTCCGAACGCCGCCCCCCGGAGCCCCCCGGGGCTAGTGCCGATGCCGCTGCTCCGCCTCGAACCGATCGAGCGCGTACCCGATCAGCCGCTCGAGCAGCTCAGGATAGGAAATCCCACTGGCATCGAACAGGGAGGCGAACACGCTCGTGTCGGTGAACCCGGGCATGGTGTTCAGCTCGTTGAGAAGCACCTCCTCGCCGCTGACGAAGAAGTCGACCCGCGCCAACCCGCTGCAGCCACTGCGCACGAACGCCTCGCGGGCCAGCTCCCGGATGCGCTCGCGCACCGAAGCTGACACGCGCGCCGGGACGACCAGCTCCATCGCCCCCGGCGTGTACTTGGCCTCGTAGTCATACCAGCCGCCCTCGCCGCCGGCGAGCATGATCTCGCCCGGCTGCGAGACGGTCGTCTGCGCGCCCTGGCCGATCACCGAGCACTCGACCTCGATGCCGGTCGCGGCCGCCTCGACGATGGCCAGTGAGTCGTGGCCGAAGGCCACATCCAGCGCGTCGCCCAACTCCGCTGCCGACCCCACCCGGACGATCCCCACCGAGGACCCCAGCCGGGCCGGCTTGACGAACACTGGCAGGCCGAGCGAACCCAGCTCCGAGCGCACCGCCGCGGAGTCGGCCAGGTACTCCTCCTCGCGCACCGCCCGGTAGTCGACCTGGGGCAGGCGCGCGCGGGCCATCAGCTCCTTGAACACGATCTTGTCCATGCACAGCGCGGAGGCGAGCACGCCGGCGCCGACGTAGGGAACGGGCAGGCACTCGAGCAGCCCCTGCATGGTGCCGTCCTCACCGAACGGGCCGTGCAGGGCGGGGAACACCACATCCGCCCCCGGAAACCCCCGGCCGGGCTCGAGCGCAACCGCCGAGCCCTCCCGGCTCCAGCGCCCGTCGCGCCCGACCAGGATCTCCACCGGCTCGTGACCGCCCGCCCGCAGTCCGGCGCGCACGGAGGCGGCCGAGGCCAGGGACACCTCGTGCTCGGAGGAGCGGCCCCCTCCGAGCACCGCCACCCGCAGGGAACTCACCCGCTCCCGCCGGTGGTGGGGGTCGTCGTGGTCGGAGTCGATTTGGTGGTCGACGTCGTCGTCCCGGTGCTCGTGGTCGGCTGGTAGGAGCCGACGACGATCGTCACCGTGGAGCCCTTCTTCTGGGTTGTGTTCCCGCCCGGCTGCTCGGCCAGCACCTGGTTGTTCTTGGCTGGCTTCTGGACGGTCTGGCTCGTCTGCTGCACGCTGAACCCGGCCGACGCGAGCGTGGCTGCAGCCGAGACCGCGTTCTGGCCCACGACGTCCGGAACCTTGACCGTGGTCGGCGCGGTGGCGATCACAAGCGTGACGGTCGAACCGGGCGCCAGGGCCTTGCCGCCGGTCGGACTCTGGCTGATCACACTGCCGGCGGACACCGTCGAGGACGGGGCGGTGGTGGTGGTCACCGTGAACTGGCTGAGCGCGTTCTTGGCGTCGGACTCGGTGTCGCCGGTCACGTCGGGCACCGGAACCTTGGCTTTCCCGCTCGACACGAAGACCTCGACCCCGTACCGGGCCGGCTCCGAGCTGCCCGCAGCCGGATCGGTGTAGATCACCTGTCCGGATGACACGGTGCTGCTGTTCTGCTGAACGACGTTGCTCACCATCAGCCCGGCGCGCCGGAGCTTCGCCTCCGCCTGCCCCAGCGGCAGGCTGCTGACCGGGGGCACGGTGACGTTGCCGAGGCCCGAGGACACGGTGAGCGTGACCGTCGAACCGCTGTCGACCTTACGCCCGGCTTGGATCGACTGGTGGATGACGGTGTTCTGCGCCGTCGTGCTCGGGACGTCGATCGTGGTCACGTTGAGGTTGTCGTTCTGGAGGATCGTGCTCGCGCTCCCGACCGACAGGCGGACCACCGAGGGCACGATCACCTTCTGGGGACGCAGGACCAGGTACGCGGCCACCCCCCCGCCGATCAGCAGGGCCAGGATCACGAGCGCGATCCACGGCCACTGACTGCGCCGCTCCGGCTCATACGGAGGCGGCTCCTCGATCAGCGGGGGTCCGCCGTTGCCCTCGCCGACGAGCAGATCGGCCCGCCGCGTGGTGGCCGGGGCCGTCGTCGCCGCCGCCGCCTTGTAGGCACCGACGCCGGCCAGCGCTGTCATCGCCGCCGTGCGCCCGCCGCCCGGGCCCGACTCGATGACCGCCTTGGCTCGCTCGAGCGCATCGATGAACTGGTCGGCGTCCTGCGGGCGGTCGACCGGGTTCTTGTTCAGTGCCCACATGACGACCTGCTCGAGCTCGGGCGGCACGCTCGCGTTCAGCTGCGTCGGCGCCGTTGGCGTCTCGGACACGTGCTTGAGAGCGATCGTCACCGCCGACTCGGCATCGAACGGGACCCGCCCGGTCAGCATCTCGTACAGCACCACGGCGACCGAGTACAGGTCCGATCCGGCGCTCACGGCGTGGCCTTGGGCCTGCTCGGGGGACAGGTACTGGGCCGTGCCCATGATCGAGCCGGTCTCGGTCATGTCCGAGGCGCCGGCCCGGGCGATCCCGAAGTCCGTCACCTTCACGTGATCGGAGTCGTCGACGATCACGTTGTGGGGCTTCAGATCGCGGTGGATGACGCCGTGGCGGTGGGCGAAGCGGGCGGCTTGGAGGATCTGGATGGTCAGATCGATGGCCCGGACCGGGGCAACCGGCGACTCGTCTCGGATGAGCTGCTTGAGCGAGCGCCCGGGCAGGTACTCCATGGCGATGTAGTACGTGTCCTCGAACGAGCCGCGGTCGTACACGCTGACGATGTTCGGGTGCTGGAGGCCGGCCGCGGACTGGGCCTCGCGGCGGAAGCGCTCCACGAACCCTGGGTCGGCGGCGAACCGGCGGTGCAGGAGCTTCAGCGCCACCTTGCGGCCGAGCTGCTCGTCCTGCGCCAGGTACACGTCGGCCATGCCGCCGCTGCCCAGCCGGGAGACGAGCTTGTAGCGCCCGTCGATGACCGTGCCGAAGGGGAAGTCAGCCATGGACGCGCCCTACTTACCCTCGGACAGCAGAGTCTGCATGACATTGCGCACGATCGGCGCCGCCACGGTGGCGCCAAAGCCACCCTGGGTCTGCGCGACCGTGGCCACCACGGCGACCTTGGGATCGTCCGCCGGGGCGAAGCCGATGAACCATGGCTCGGTCAGTCCCGAGCCGGTGGTGCCGACCGAGGCCGTGCCGGTCTTCCCGGCCACGCTCAGGTTGCCGATCGCGGCCGGCGCGCCCGTCCCCTCCTCGACCACCTTGCGCATGTCCAGGTTGACCTCGTGGGCGACCGCCGGACTCATGACCTGGTTGTATAGCGTTGGCCCGACCGTCTGCACGGTCTGCCCGTCAGGATTAACGATCTTCACGCCGAAATGCGGCGCCATCAGCCGGCCGCCGTCCGCCACCGCGGCCGCCACCATCGCCATCTGCATGGGCGTGACCGACAACCCGCCCTGGCCGAAGCCGATACGACCGATGTCCTCGTTGGTGTCCCCGGGCGCCAGCGGCCGGCCGCTGCTCAGGGACTCGGGCTGGCTTGCCGACATCTGGCCGGCTGGGTAGTCGAGCGGCGGGCGGCTGTAGAAGCCGAAGCGCTGCATGTACTTCGTCATCGTCGGGATGCCGAGGTTGATCGCCACCTGGGCGAACACGGTGTTCACCGAGTAGGTGAGCGCGGTCTGCAGATCGATCAGCCCGAAGCTCTGGTTGTTGTCGTTCTGGAGCCGGACGCCCGAGATCTTCTTCGGCGAATCGCCGTTGATGAGCGTCCCGGGGTTGTACCGGCCCGAATCCAGGGCGGCGACCGTGGTCACGACCTTGAACGTCGAACCGGGCGGCCGCTGGGCCTGGAGCGCGAAGTCGAACGTGTTGCTGGCGCCGCTCACGTTGTTGGGGTCGTAGCTCGGGTCCGAGTACATGGCCAGAACCTGGCCGGAGCGGGGGTCCAGCGCGACCACCGCCCCGGGACGGCCGGCCAGGCCGTTGATCGCCGCCTGCTGCGCCTTGGGATCGAGCGACGTGTACAGGTCGTTGCCCACCTGCTGGGAGCCGCCGAGGTTGCCGAACACCGAGTCGAGCCCGGTCGCCTGGCCCTCGAGCTGGTCGCGGTAGTAGGACTCGAGCCCGGTCAGTCCGTACTTCGCGGAGGCGAAGCCGACCGCCTGGGCGAACTTCGCCCCGGTCGGGTACTGGCGGGTGAACGTGCCGCCGCCCGCCGGCACCGAGCGGGCGAGGACGGTGCCGTCATCGGCCAGGATGCGCCCGACCTTGATCCGCTCGGCCACGATCGTCGGGCGCGCGTTCAGTGCGTTGTGGTTGAGCGAGTGGGCCTGGATGACCGTCCAGCGCGAGGTCCACACGACGAGCAGCGCGAACAGGAGCACGATGAACACGTACAGACGGGAGATCTGGCGATTCATCGGTTCGGCCTCCGCGAGCGGTCGGAGACGAGCAGCAGGAGTGCGACGAGCATCAGGTTGGCCACGATCGACGACCCGCCGTAGGAGATGAAGGGCAGCGTGACGCCGGTGAGCGGGATGACCCGGGTGACCCCGCCGACGATCACGAACACCTGCAGCGCGAACACCGAGCACAGCCCCACCGCGAGCAGGGTCGAGAACGAGTCCTCGGCCATGACCGCGGCCCGGAAGCCGCGGGCGACGAACATGAGGTAGCCGGCGAGCAGCGCGCAGGCGCCGAACAGACCGATCTCGCTGGTCAGGATCGCGTAGATCATGTCCGTGTCCGGCGCCGGGATCAGCCAGTGGCTGTTCGTGTACGGCGGGATGGTCAGCAGCGACTCGCCGAAGCCCTGGCCGAACAGGCCCCCGGCGGCCTGGGCGAACAGGCCATTGGCGAGCTGGTAGCTACCCCCGATGCTGAAGTACAGGCTATGGCGGAATGGGTGCAGCCAGGCCTCCACGCGGGCGTGGATGTGGGGCACGTGGGTGCCCATGTACCACGCTCCGAGCGCGAACGCCAGCAGCGCGATGACGACGAACGACGCCCGCCCGGTGGCCACGTACAGGATCGCCACCAGACCGCCGTAGAACATCAGCGAGGTGCCGACGTCGTGCAGGAAGACCATGATCAACATGGCCAGGCCCCAGATGACGAGCATGGGGCCGAAGTGCTTGAGCGGCGGCAGCGTGATGCCCAGGAACCGCCGCGTGCCCATGACGAGCACCTGGCGGGTGTCGCGCAGGTAGCTGGCCAGGAAGATGACCAAGCCGATCTTGGCGAACTCGGAGGGCTGGAAGACCCCCAGCCCGGGCACGTGGACGCCGAGGTAGGCGCCGTTGACCTGGTCCCCGAGGCCGGGCACGCGAGGCAGGACGAGCATGAGCACCGAGCCGAGCCCGATCGTGTAGCGGTAGCGCTCGAGGCGCCGGTAGTCGCGGGCGAACAGGATTGTCCCAGCGAACAGGACGAGGCCGATGACCATCCAGATCGCCTGCCGGCGCGCCGCGCTGGGATCGATTCGGTAGACCTCGACCAGCCCGATGGAGGCCAGCGAGGCGGCGAGCGGGAACAGGTAGGGGTCGGCGTGGGGCAGGGTGAAGCGGATGACCAGGTGCCCGATCAGGCACAGGCCGAGGAAGATCGCGCCGTAGGTGAGCGAGACGTTGGAGAGCTTCGACAGCGCGCTCGAGTGCTGGATGAACACCGCCGCGAAGCCCGCCGTCAGCAGCAGCGACGCGGGGATCAGGGCGATGAGCTCGCGGTTGCGGGCGGTCACGGCGCGACGGGCTCCGCTAGCCGGAGATCTTTCCCAGCTCGAGCGAGCGCACGACACTCGTGGCATCGCTCTGGGAACGCAGGTGGTTGTCGAGGACCGAGCCGCGCCGGTCGGCGGGGATGAGCACGCCCGGGTAGCCGGAGACGTAGTAGGTCTCGTAGAGGTGGATGCCGAACGGCAGGTTGTAGGGCAGGCCGCGGTAGATCGTGACCACCCCCTGGGCGTCGGTGCCGATGAAGTAGAGCTGGCGGGTGGCCAGGTAGCCGCCGGCGAGCACGAGGCCGAGGACGACGATGACGGCGATGAGCGCGGCCACGGGCTTGGCCGTGCGCTCGCGGCGGCTGCGCCGGCCCCCGGTCGGCTCCTGCGCCGGCGGCCGGGCGGGCGGCGCGGGGGTCAGTGTCCGGGCGGGCGGCGCGGCGGTCGCCGTGGACGGCCCGCCGCCCTCACCCGCCGACGCCAGTCCGACCAGCGTGTCCCCGTCGGCGCCGGCTCTCGTCGCCGTCCTCGATCCGGAACAGGACCACCGTGATGTTGTCGCGGCCGCCGGCCGCGTTGGCGGCGTCGATCAGCTCGGCTGCGCTCCGCTCGAGCGGGCCGCCGCCCTGCAGGATCTCGGCCACCTCGTCCTCGGGCACCATCGAGGTCAGCCCGTCGCTGCACAGCAGCAGCACGTCGCCGGCGCGCGCGGGATAGGTCCACGTGTCGACATCGACCGTCGCCTCGGGGCCGAGCGCGCGAGTGATGATCGAGCGCTGGGGGTGCTCGGCCGCCTCGGCCTCGGTCAGCTTGCCGCGCTCGACCAGCTCGTGCACGAGCGAGTGATCACGGGTCAGCCGGCGCAGGGCGCCGTCACGGAGCAGATAGGCGCGGCTGTCGCCAACGTGGGCGATGACCAGCTCATCGTCCTGGAGGTAGGCGGCGGTGAGCGTCGTCCCCATGCCCGCGTGCTCGCGCTCGGCCCGGGCCCGCTCGTGGATCCGGCGGTTGGCCTCCCGGACCCGTTCGGCGAGACGCTCCTCGACGTCCGGACCGGCCGGGAGCTCCTCGGCGAAGGTGTCGACGGCCAGCTGTGAGGCCACCTCGCCGGCCTGCGCGCCACCCATCCCGTCAGCGACGACGAACAGCGGCGCGCGCGCGAACGCGCTGTCCTCGTTGTCCCGGCGCTGGCGGCCGGTATCGCTCTTGCAGGTGACCTGGGTGGCGCGAAGCATGGCGGGTCAGGAGACGGCGAACTGGAACCGGGAGTCGCCGATGCGGATCCGATCCCCGGGGTGCAGCGGCTGCGGACCGGAGAGCGGCTCGTCGTTGAGATAGGTGCCGTTGGTGGAGCCGAGATCCTCGATCACGAACACGTGTCCCTCGCGGAGGATGCGCGCATGCCGCGAGGACGCGAACGGATCGTCGAGTTGGATCTCGACATTCCCGCGCCCGAGCGTGGCGCCGTGGGAGAGATCGTAGGAGCTTCCCGGTTCGTGGCCCGGCGCGCGGTCGACGACGAGCCGGGGTGCGACCTCGTCGAGCTCGGGATCGGCCAGTCCGGCCGCCGCGTCGTACATGCCGGTGGCATCGACCGGAGCCACGGGCGCGTGGTCGGCGACGCCGGGCCGGCCGCGGCGCAGGTCGCGGGTGGCGCTCCAGGCCACCCAGACCAGGAACAGGTAGAGGACGATCAGGAAGCCGAACTTCAGCGCAACTGAGACGGGCTCGAGCACGGATGAACCTCGGCCCCTATTCGAGCTCGAAGCGGACGGGGATGCCGCCGAGGCCGATCTCGTCGCCGGGCTTGAGCAGCTCTGGTCCCTGGACCGGGCGGCCGTTGATGGTGGAGCCGTTCGTGGAGCCGAGATCGCTCAGCACCCAGGAGCCCCCGCGCGGTCGGATCTCGGCGTGCCGGCGCGAAACGTTGCCGTCGGCGACCACGATGTCCGACCCGCGGCTGCGGCCGAGCACGGCACCCCCGGCGCCGACCATCACGCGCCGGCCGTCCACGATCACCGCCGCGCTCTGCTCGTGGGCGCGGGCGCGCTCCTCGAGCGGCTCGGCCAGCCGCCCGGCGGTGCTGTAGATCATCGTCCTGCCGGAGTCCGCGGGCGCCGGGGCGGGCTCGGGAGCCGCCTCGGGCTCACCGGGCGGCTGGACGACCCGGGTCTGGATGCCGAACTCGCCCAGCCCGAGCCGCTCGTCGGTCTCGAACTCGATGACCGGACGGGAGAGCAGCGACAGGCGCTCGCGCCGGGCGTGCTCGAGCAGGTAGCCGCCCAGCTCGGCCGCCAGCGCACCCTCGTAGTCGGCGAACCGCTCACGGTCGCGCGGGGACAGAAAGACGCGGTACTCGTTCGGCACGTACGTGCGCGAGACGGACATCGCCTTGTGGTCCTCCATCTCGCGCGCGAGCTTGCGCGCGATCTCCACCGGTCGCACTTCGGACCGGAAGGCTCGGCTGAAGGTCCCTTCAACGAGCCCGGCGATCTTCTCCTCGAGGCTTCTCAGAACGCTCATTGGCTTTTCTCGAGCCGTGGCTCGGGGGGCGACCCATGCTACGCAAGTTCGGGCGATGCGCCCCTCGATGCACCACGCACCCACACGGACCCGCGCCCGGCAAGGGCGACCGCGGCCCCGGCCAGCCCGCCGAGCAGGAGCCGTCCGGCCGGAACTCCGGCCCCCCCATGGAGGATGGCGGCGCTCGCCCCGGCGCTGATGAGGGCCCAGACGCCGGTGGCCACGACGGCGCCCCCGGCGCTCCGGGGACGGCGCAGGAGAGGGACGGCGAGGGCAGCCAGTGCCCAGAGGACCGCGCCGGCGGGTAGGCCCGCGGACAGTGAGGGCGTAAGGACGTGGTGCACGAGCTCGCCGGGGGAGGCGCGCCACAGCGCGAGCGCCGGCACCGCAGCCGGAGGCCGGGCGTAGAGGACGTGGCCGCTCAGCAGGGCGCCGACCCATACCCACGCCCAGCCGAGGGCTCCGAGCCCAGCGCGGCGCCAGGGCGTTCCAGCCCGGCCGGCCACGGCGGGCCAGGCCCCGGCCAGGGCGAGAACGCCGAGCAACGGGGCAGCGCCGGCCAGCGGCCAATGCGAGCGCGCGCGGGGCAGGACGATCACCGGGGCAAGCCCGGCGGCGCCGAGGGCGAGGGCGATGCCGCTCTGGCCCTGGGCGGCCGCGAACGCTCCGGCCGCCGCCACGAGTGCGAGCCAGCCGAGCCGGGGCAGGACGATGACCGCCAGCCCGGCCGCGAAGGCGAGCGTGGCGGGCGGGAGGGGAGACGGTGTGAGCAGGTGGGCGGCCACCCAGGCGGTGAGCCCCGCAGCCGCCGCGCCGGCCAGGGCTCGCGCGGGCAGGCGAAGATCCTCGGGGGCCCGCGCGGGGCTCTCGGCGGCGCTTTGAGACGCCCGGGGGGGCATGGGCTCCGGGCGCGCGGGCTCCCCTGGTTCACCCCGCCGCAGGGTGCGCGTGATCGCCCGAGGCAGCGCGGGAGCCTCGACGACGCCGGGCACGTCCTGCACCAGCTCACGGGCGGCCGCCAGGCCGCCGCGCAGCTCCTCCAGGGTCCCGCGCTCGGACGGGCGTGGGCGCAGCGCCAGGTCGATTGCCACGCCGAGCTCGCGCGGGAGCTCCCGGCGCTGGCGGCGCAGCGGGGGAAGGTGCAGGGCGAGGCGCCGCGGCCGGGTGGCGCCCGGCGGGCACGCAGGCACCGGGTTGACGCCGGTCAGGGCCTCGTAGGCGACGAGCGCGAGCGAGTACAGATCGGCGGCCGGACCCGCCTCACGCCCCTCGGCCTGCTCGGGGGCCATGTATCCGGCGGTGCCGACGAGCTCTCCGGTGCGGGTGAGCGTGTCGCCGCCCACCACCCGGGCCACGCCGAAATCGGTCAGCTTGGCCGGCTGGGGCGGCGTGCCGGGGCGGGACGGGAGCAGGATGTTCGACGGCTTGACGTCCCGGTGCACCACGCCCTGCACGTGGGCGTGCTCGAGCGCGTCGCACAGCGCAAGCACGATGTCGAGCACCGCGCGATCGGACAGGCGCCCGGCTCCGAGCGCCCGGGCGAGGGTCGAGCCGCGTACGAGCTCGGACACCAGGTAGGCCCCCTCGTCGTCGGCCGCCGCCTCGTACAGAGTGACGATGCCGGGATGGGCCAGGCGCGCGGCCGCCCGCGCCTCGCGCTCGAAGCGCCCTCCGTTGACGCGCTCGAGTGGCAGGATCTTCACCGCCACATCGCGGTCAAGGTGCTCATCACGGGCCATCCACACGGTCCCGAAGCCACCCGAGCCAAGACGGCGATGGAGCCGGTAACGGCCGAGGACGAGCGGCGCCGGCACAGTGCCCGAGCCGGCGAGACCCGTCATCTGGCCCGCGCGCATGGCGGTACGTTCGGGCTCGAAGGGCGCCTCCCTGCACGAAAACGCCGTCCCGCTAGTCATACTTGCCGCTTTCCGACCTGGTACCTGCTGCAAGGAGCGAGCAGCTTGTCGTTCTTCGATGAGGCGGACGAGCCTCGCACAGCGACGCGCACTGCGCCGCGCCGTCGTCGGACAGGCTCCGGCAGGCCGCCGGGCGGTCGTCGGCCGCCGCCGGGGGGCCAGCAGGCGATCATGCGCCGGCGCGCGTTCGCCTTCTTCGGCCTCGTCATCCTCGTCATCCTGCTCGGCGTGCTCGTCAACAGCTGCGAGAGCAGCGCGTACAGCAGTTCGCTGAAGGACTACGCGGACAACGTCGACGCGATCATCCAGCAGTCGAACACGACCGGGCGGCAGTTCTTCGCCGTGCTCACCGGCGGCGGCGGCGCGCGCAGCGTGTACACCTCGCTCAACCAGGCCCGCAACACGGCCGCCAATGAGCTCTCCCACGCCCGCGGGTTCAGCGTCCCGAATAACCTCGGCACCGCCCAGCAGGATCTCGTGCTCGCGCTGCAGCTGCGCGCCGATGCCATGGCCGGGGTGGCGGCCAACATCGAGCAGGCGCTCGGCGGGCAGACGAGCGCCGACGCTGTGAGTGCGATCGCCTCCCAGATGGCCCGGCTCTACGCCTCCGACGTCCTCTACAAGAGCTACGTGCTGCCGCTGGTGATCGGGGCGCTCAAGCAGAACGGGATCGCGGTCGGAGGGCTGAACGGGCAGCCGATCGAGGACGGGCAGATCTTCCCCGACCTGCACTGGCTGACTCCGGCCTTCGTCGCCTCCAAGCTGCACGTGCGCGGACCGGCGGCGGCCAGTCAGCCGGTCACGCCCGGCACCCATGGACACGCGCTCAACTCGGTCAGCGTGAGCGGAACGACACTGCAGACGGGGGCCACCAACACGCTGCCGGCCAGCCCGACGTTCACCCTCAACTTCGCCAACACGGGTCAGAACTCCGAGACGAACGTCGTCTGCAAGGTCACACTCAGCCCGAGTGGATCGGGAACGAGTGCGAGCGGCCAGACGGTCGTCCCCCAGACGACCGCCGGCGAGCAGACGAGCTGCACGGTGACGCTCTCGAAGGCGCCGGCGGCGGGTAGCTACACCGCCACGGCGACGATCGAGCCGGTGCCGGGGGAGAAGAACAGCGCCAACAACACGCTCACCTTCCCGGTGACGATCCAGTAGCCCCGCGGGCCTTCGCAGGGACGACCGCGGCCGGGCGAGCGCGCCTAGACTGTCCGCGTGCATCAGCTGACCACCACCGCGGGGATCGTCGCCATCGCCGCCGGGGCGCTGGCCATCGTGGCACTGCTGTTCTGCGTCGTTCTCGCGCTGCGGCTGCGCCGCCTGCGGGCCGACCAGCTCGCCATCCTCGGCGACCGGCGCGAGGACCTGGTCGCCCATGCGGCCACGTTGCAGCGCCGCTTCGAGGCGCTGGCGGACTCCGTACACGCCGCCGGCGAGCAGCTCGGCAGCCGGGTTGAGGCGGCCGAGCGGCGGCTCGACGGCGCCGTGGCCTACCGCGCGCTCGTGCGCTACGACGCCTACGGCGAGATGTCGGGTTACCAGTCCACCTCCATCGCCCTGCTCGACGCCTCGCGCTCGGGCATCGTGCTCTCCTCGATCCACCACCGCGACTCCGCCCGCCTGTACGCCAAGCAGCTCCACGACGGCCGCTCGGAGCTCGAGCTCTCCCCCGAGGAGGACGAGGCGGTGCGCCTGGCTCTGAGCGGCCGGCGCCAGAACCAGCCCGCGGCGTAGCACTCGCATGCGGGTCGGCTATTTCGGGCCCGAGGGCACGTTCACCCAGGAGGCGCTGATCGACGCCCTCCCGGCGGGTGGCGAGGGCCGCACGCTCGTGCCCTTCCCCACCATCTACGACACGGTGATGGCCGTGCACCACGGTGAGGTCGCCCACGCGCTGGTGCCGATCGAGAACTCGCTCGAGGGCTCGGTCAACGCCACTCTCGACGCCCTCGCGCTCGAGACCGAGGACGTGGTCATCGTCGGCGAGACCGTGCACCCGATCCGCCACTGCCTGATCGCCCGCACCACGCTCGAGCTCGGCGACATCGAGGCCGTCGTCTCCCACCCGCAGGCCAACGCCCAGTGCGCGCGATTCATTCGCACCCGCCTGCCCCAGGCCCGGGTGCTCGCCGGTGCCTCGACCGCCGAGGCGGTGCGGATGGTGGCCGAGCACACCGGCCCCTGGGCGGCGCTGGGCAACCGCCTGGCTGCCGAGCGCTACGCCTGTCAGGTGCTGCGAGCGGGGGTCGAGGACGTGGCTGAGAACGAGACCCGGTTCGTGTGGCTGGCCGCCTCCGGAGCCCCGCCCGGCGGTCCGGGCAACCACGGCCCGCCGCGGGGGCCGTGGAAGACGGCGATCGTGTTCTGGGGCGTCGGATCCGAGGCGCCGGGCTGGCTCGTCGGCTGCCTGTCCGAGTTCGCCCGTCGCGACGTCAACCTGACCCGGATCGAGTCCCGCCCGCGCAAACAGGGCCTCGGGCGCTACATGTTCTTCCTCGATGTCGAGGGGCGCGAGCGCGATCCGCACGTGGCCCAGGCGCTCGCCGGGCTGGGTGAGCGGGTCGAGGTGCTCCGGGTCCTGGGGTCGTTTCCGGCTGCGTGATGGCCCTTTCCACGATCACGCGGCTGCCACAAATGCGCGTCGGAGGCCTCTGTATCCTTTGTCCGCACCGATGGCCTCCACGGTCACACCAGGCCCACTGCGGTCCGCGTCGCTCTCCGAGCACCAGCGACGCGGATCGGGACGGGTGCTGGTGCTCAATGCGACCTATGAGCCGATCAACGTGTGCACGGTCCGGCGTGCTGTCGTGCTGCTGCTCAAGGAGAAGGCCGAGGTCATCGAGCGGGCCGACGCCGAGCTGCACGCCATGAGCACGACGATGGCGCGGCCGGTGGTCATCCGCCTCGTCTCCTACGTGCGCATCCCGCGCGACACCCACCGGCGCAAGATCACCCGGCGGGCGGTGTTCGCCCGCGACGAGTGGACCTGCCAGTACTGCGGCGCGCGCTCGAACCTCACCGTCGATCACGTCATCCCACGCTCCAAGGGCGGCTCGTCCAACTGGGACAACATCGTCGCCTCGTGCGCCCCGTGCAACCGCCGCAAGGGCAACCTGCTCCCCCGCCAGGCCGGGATGCAGCTGCGCCGGGCCCCGCGGACGCCGAGTCCGCACGTGTTCATCCACGTGGCAAGCCCGACGATCCCGGCCGCCTGGACTCAGTACCTGGCGATCTAGCCAATCCCGGCTGCGCCCCGCCCATGAGACGGGTCCGCGCCGCCGGGAGACGGCGCGGACCCTTCGGGGAGGCGGAGAGAGGCCGCCGGCTCACGACCGGCGCGCTACGCGCCCCCAGTGCGTCCTAGGGGTTGCGCAACGATGTGAAGGCGAAGTCCCAGGTGCCCTCGTCCCACAGGTCGTCGGTGCCCACGACGTCCTTGGACTCGACGTTCGGCTGGATGTCCCAGTCCTCAGGGATCGCTGCAGCGTCGTTGACGAGCATCCGATCGACCTGCGCCCAGGCGACGTTGCGGGCGGTGGGATCGACGACGAGCGCGGCCCGGGACATCGCCGCATTGATTTGCGGGTCGTTCACCTGCCCTTGGTTCGGGTTCCCGGTCGGCGTGATCGACGGCCCGTAGAACGGGGCGTACAGGGTGCCCAGCGGGTCGGCAAAGTCGCGCACCCAGCCCTGGGCCGGGCAGGCGTCGATCTCCTGCTTGGGCACCTGGCAGTACTTGCTGTACATGACGCTCTGGTCGACCAGCGAGACATGGGTGGGGAAGCCGAGCGCGGTCAGCGCCGCGTTGACGATCTGGGTGATGGCCGGGTCGTTGCCGTTGTTCGAGCTCACCACCTGGATGGTCTGGCCACCGGTGTAGCGGCAGTTCGCGTAGCCGGCCAGCTTCATGTACTTGCACGCCACGGTGTGGTTGCCATTGACGTCGCGGTTGAAGTCGACCTGCGGCCCGGCGTAGCCGCCCGCCTGGTCGAACCCGCCGTCGCCCGGATAGAGGAAGTGCGTCATCGGCTCGGCCACCAGCGACCCGCCGCGCGCCTTGATGATCGCCTCGCGGTCGAGCTGGGCCCAGAACGCCTTGCGCAGATCGATGTTCATAAACGCGCCGTGCGCGTTGTCGACCGCCACGTAGTGGTCGCCGGCGCCCTGGGTGAAGGTGATCTGCGCGGGATAGGACTGGTAGGCGAGCTTGACGATCGACTGCGCCGGCGTGTCGAGCTGCACGGAGTCCGAACCCTCGAGCACCTGGCGCCCGATCACGTTCGCATCCCCGCCGATGTTGACGTTGATGCGGTCGAGGTAGGCGGGCGGGCGGTACGCCGACGCGTAGGTGTTCGCGCTCCAGTTCGGGTTGCGCACCAGGACGAGGGACTTGCCGGTCTGGTATCCCAGCCCCGAGAACACGCCGGTCTTCGGGTTGGACTCGATCATGTATGGACCGGTGGCCACCTCGGCCTGGGTGCCGTAGGTCGTCGGAGCGTGCTTGTCCATCTGACCCGCGTACTCCGCCGGCACCGGCGATGAGAGCGGCAGGCTCAGCGCCTGCAGGAACATCGGCGCTCCCGGCTTGGTGAGATGGAAGACGATCGTGTCCTTGTTCGGCGTCTGGATGCCCGGGATCGGGCCACCGGAGTACTTCGGGCTCTCGGCGCCGACGAGCGCCGCCGGCGCCCCGGCCCCGAAGTAGGAGGGGAAGTACGGATTGGCGACGTTCGGGTTGGCCCCGCGCTCGATCGCGAAGGCGACGTCGGCCGAGGTGACCTCACGATTGACCGGCGGGCTGAAGTGAACGCCCGGCTGGATGTGGACGGTGATCGTCCGACCGCCGTCGCTGATGCCGCCGTTGGTGAGCGAGGGCACTGCGGTGGCCAGGTCAGGAGCCAGCGTGCCCTCGGAGTTGGGGAGGAAGATGAACAACGGGCGCTGGGTCGCATACATGACCGCGTAGTCGTTGACGAAGTACGCCTCGCCCGGATCGAGGTGCTCGAAGTCCTCGCTCGAGTACACGGACAGGGTGCCGCCCCGCTTCTTGCCGTACAGGGTCTGGCCCACGGGGTTCTCACCCGCCTTGAGCGGCAGGCTGCTCGGTGACGAGCCGCCGGAACCGCCGGAACTGTGGCTCACGCCTGAGCTCCCGCTTGCGCTGGAGCCACAGGCCGCGATGGCAATGACTCCGGCCACGGTCACCGCGGCGATAGCCGTCTGATGGGTGATGCGGGCAAAGCTCGGCACGTCGTCTCCTCCTGGTGGACGCGCATCCGGCCTCGCGGCCGGCGCAGCGCCCACTGTGCCGGTGAGCGCTGACCGGACCCTGACGGATCGCTGACGGCACCCGTCAGCGATTGCGCTGGCGCTCACAGAGGCGAATAATCCCGGCATGGGGAGTGATGGGCGGACGCTTCGCTTCGGCGTCCTCGGCCCGCTGGCGGCCTGGCGTGGCCGCGATCCGGTGCGGCTTGGGGGCGAGCGCCAGCGTGCTCTCCTGGCCCTGCTTCTGCTGCGAGCGGGTGAGTTCGTACCCACGCCCGAGCTACTCGAGCTCGTGTTCGACAGCGAGCGCACGGACGGCTCGGCCAACGCGGTCCACGCCGCCGTGTCACGCCTGCGACGGGCGCTCGGACCGAGCCACGGGCTGCTGCTGACCCGGACCGGCGGCTACACGCTCGAGGTGGCCGCCGACCAGCTCGACGCCGCACTGTTCCAGCGTGCGGTCGGCGAGGGCCAGCGGCTGTTCGCCGCCGGCCAGCCCGCCGAGGCGGCCCGGTGCCTGCGCGAGGGGCTTGACCTGTGGCGCGGGCCGCCGCTCGCCGACCTCGGTCTCCTCGATGCCGTGGCGCCGCATGTCCGGCATCTCGAGGAGCTCCACACCGTGGCCATCCTGGAGAGGGTCGACTGCGAGCTCGTGCTCGGTCGACACGCCGAGATCGTGCCCGAGCTCGAGCGGCTGGTGGCTGAGCACCCGCTGCGCGAGCGGCCGCATGCCCAGCTGATGATCGCGCTCTACCGCTGCGGACGCCAGGCCGATGCGCTCGCCGTCTACCGCCAGGCCAGCCGGGCGCTCCGGGAGGGCCTTGGCATCGATCCCGGCCGGGAGCTCCAGGAGCTCGAGCGCGGCGTGCTCCGCCACGACGCCGATCTCGATCCTCCGGGCCCCCCGGGCGCGGAGCCGGGTGGGGGCACGTGTCCGTTCAAGGGCCTGGCCAGCTTCGAGAGCGACGATGCGCCGTTCTTCTGCGGCCGTGACGAGCTCATCCGCGAGCTCGTCGCCCGGGCGGCCGAGAACAGCCTGGTCGGCCTGCTCGGTGCCTCGGGCGTGGGAAAGTCCTCGCTCCTGCGCGCCGGGCTGCTGCCGGCGCTGCGCGAGGGAGCGCTGCCGGGTAGCCGGGCCTGGACCGTTGCGCTCATGCGCCCCGGTGAGCGGCCCCGCCAGGCACTGCGCCGGGCGCTCGACGGGGCCGGACTGGGCGGGGAGCTCGTCCGGGGAGGGCGGACCGGCCGCGTCGTGATCGCCGTCGACCAGTTCGAGGAGCTGTTCACGGAGTGTGTGGACGAGGAGGAGCGGGCGGGCTTTCTGGGCGAGCTGAGCCGAGCGCTCGAGGATCCCGAGCGGCGGGTGCTCGTCCTCTGCGCGCTGCGGGCGGACTTCTACGGGCGCCTCGGGGCGTACCGGCCGTTCGCCGACCGGCTCAGTCAGAGCCACGTGCTCGTCGGCCCGATGGGGCGCGAGGAGCTCCGCCAGGCCATCCAGGACCCGGCCACCCGGGCCGGGCTGGCGCTCGATCCAGCGCTCGTCGAGGAGCTGATCGCCGAGGTCGCGCACGAGCCGGGCGGGCTGCCGCTGCTCTCGACGACGCTGCTCGAGCTCTGGCGCGGGAGGCGCGGGTCGCAGATCGGCCTGGAGGACTATGCGGCCACCGGCGGGGTGCGCGGCGCCGTGGCCCGGCTGGCCGAGTCGGTGTACACCCGCCTGCCCGATCCCGAGCGGCGCATGGCTCGGACCCTGCTCGTGCGGCTGGCCGCCGAGCAGGACGGGGCACTCGTCCGGCGCCGGGTGCCGACTCGGCAGCTCTCGGGCATCCCGGGCGCCGGGGTGGTGCTCGGCCATCTCACCGACGCGCGGCTGCTCACGGTCAGCGAGGGCGACGTCGAGCTCGCCCATGAGGCGCTGCTGCGCGAGTGGCCGCGCTACCGGGAGTGGCTGGAGGAGGACCAGGTGGAGCGCCGGCTCCACGCTCACCTGGTGGGCGCGGGGACCGACTGGGAGGCGGGCGGTCGCGACAGTGGCGATCTGTACCGGGGCGCGCGTCTGGCCGGCGCGCTCGACTGGGCGGCCGAGCATCCGGGCGAGCTCGGTCCAGTCGAGCGGCAGTTCCTGTCCGCGAGCCGGACCGAGGCCGACCGCCAGGCCCGCCAGCAGGCATCTCAGAACCGCCGCCTGCGCGGGCTGCTGCTCGGCACGAGCGCCCTGCTCGTCCTCGCCGTCGTGGCGGGGGCGCTGGCCATGAACAGCCGCCGCGCGGCCAACCGCAATGCGCGGCTGGCCGCCGTGGCGGCCCGATCTGCGCTCGGGCGCCAGCTGGGCGCCGAGGCGGTCGAGGAGCCCCGCCTCGACGTGGCCATGCTCCTGGCCCGGGAGGCCACTCGCCTCGACCGCTCGCCCGAGAACGCCGGCGCGCTCCTGGCCACGCTCATGCGCAGCCCAGCGGTCATCGGCGCCTTCGGGCTCCCGACCACCTCCTCGCCTGAGCTCGCGCTCAGCCCGAACGGCCGGACGCTCGCGGTCGCCGACAGCGACGCCGGCACGCTCTCGCTCTACGACGCCATCACCCGCGCGCGTCTCGCCGCGCCGCTGACCGACGACGTCGGCAACGCGCCACCCGCCTTCTCGCCCGACGGACGGCTGATCGCCTACGCCGACGGCGCATTCCTCAATCTGCGCGACGCGCGCTCGCTCGCCCTTCTGGCCCGCGTCGCGCTCGATCCCAGCTTCGACGGCCAGGCGGTCGGTCGCCCGGCGGCGCCGAGCATCCTCGTCTCACCGGATGACGGGTCGGTCTACTACGGCTACTGGCTGCTCGGCGCCTCGGGGGCGCCGGCCGGGGCGGTGCTCGACCGCTGGTCGGTGGCCGATCCCGAGCACCCGGTCACGGTGCGGATCGGCCCCGGACCACTGCTGGCCCTGCGGCTCGTGGCCGGGGGCCGGCGCCTGATCGCGGTGACCGGCACCACCGTGAGCGAGTACGCGGCGAGGTCGCTGCGCCGGCTCGGGACCGCCCGGCTCGCCGGGTCGGTCGCCCCCGCCTCGGCCGCCGCCGTCAGTCCCGACGGCCGGACGGTGGCCGCCGGCTCCGCCGTCGGAGCGGTCGGGCTGCTCAGCCCGACCACCGGGCGGCCACTGGCGCGGCCGGGACGTCAGGGCGGCCCGGTGTCGACGCTGGCCTTTTCCCCCGACGGGGGCACTCTCGTCAGCCTCGGCGCCACCGGGCGGGTGCTCGTGTGGGACGGACGGAGCGGGATCCTGCGCACCGTTCTGAGCGGTCCGGTCGGGCAGGTGCAGGACGCCGCGGTGGCTGGTGGGGCGACGACGCTCTACACGGCGGCCCTCGACGGCGTGATGCTGGCCTGGGACCTCAGCGGTCAGCGCGGCCTCGGCCGCGCAGGCACCCTGGGCGTGCCGGCCGCGTGCTGCGGCGCCGCGTTCCCGCACGCGCCCGCGCTCGCGCTCAGCCCCGACGGGACGCGCTTCGCGGTCAGCCTCGCGCCCTCGACGGTCACCGTGTTCTCGCTGCCTGGCTTCTCCCGCCAGACCTCGTTCACGATCGCCCCCGCCGGGGATCCGATCACCGCGCTGGCCTTTGCCCCGGACGGCTCCGGGCTCGCGGTCGGCGGGCATCTCGGGGTCGCGCAGCTGTGGTCGCTGGTCGGAGCGCCGCACCTCGAGCGCGCCTACCCCGGCCTGCGCCCGCTCGCCGGGCTGCCCGAGGCGATCCAGTCGCTCGCGTTCTCGCCTGACGGTCGACTGCTGGCGGCCAGCGACGACAGCGAGATGCCGACCGCCCGGGCCGGGCCGGTGCTGTCGCAGGGGGCGCTCGCGCTCTGGCACGTCGACTCGGGCGCACTCGCCGCTCCGGTGCAGGACCTGGGGACGGGCGAGGGCTCCGACGGCTCGGACGCGGTTGCCTTCTCCCGCGACGGTCGCCGTCTCGCGGCCAGCCTGCTCCAGGGCGGCGTGCTCATCCTCGACCCCGCCAGCGGACAGCGCCAGCGGCTGCTCGCCGACCCCGGACAGGACATCGTCTCGCTCGCCTTCGGACCCGGGGACACGCTCGCCGCCGGCACGCTCGCGGGTACGGTCGAGCTCTGGCACGCCGGGCAGCGGGGTTCGCCTCGGCACCCCGTTCGTCGTCGCTCAGTCGCCCCTGACCAGCCTCGCCTTCGATCCCGGTGGTGAGCGCCTCGCCACCGCAGCGGCTCAGGACGGATCGGTGAAGCTGTGGCTGACCGCATCCGAGCAGCAGCAGGGGCCGAGCCTGGCCACCGCCGCCGGCGCCACGCCGGCGGTCGCCTTCGAGCCCAGAGGGCGCGGACTGCTCGTGGTCGATGACCGCGGAGGCGTGTTCAGCTGGCCGACGGCGGTGAGCGCGTGGCAGCGGCGGGCCTGCCAGGTGGCCGGTCGCAACCTGACCCTGGCTGAGTGGGCGCGCGACATCCCGGGGCTGCCGTTCGCCGCCGTGTGCCCGTGAGGCGCTGGGGGAGCTCGCCTACAGCGGACAGGCGGTGGCGGGCGGGTACCCCAAGCAGGTCGGGAAGCTCATCGGGGCCTGCACCGTCCGGTGGGCCCGAGCGACCACGGTCCGCTGCGTCCGCGCTCCGCCGGTCTTGGCCACGAGCGTGTAGCGGCCGGGTGCCAGCAGGAACGAGAAGTGACCCGCGTGGGTCCTCTGGCGGGCGACGAGATGGTGGTGGGCGCCGAGCACCGAGACGACGGCGGTCGCCGGCGGGCCGACCGGGTGGCAACCGGGAATGACGAGCGCCGGGCGGGCCCGCATGGCGGGGATCGGGCCGGTGCACAGCTGGACGGTCCCGCTCACGCGGGCGTCGCGGCGAGCCGGGCTCGTCGCCGCGGCCGGGGCGACGAGGACGGCGGCCAGGAGGGCCGCGGCGGCCAGGGCGACCGCGATCATGTGTCGTTGAGAGGTGAGATTCATCGAGATCCTCCTACCCGGCGCGAGCGACGTCCAGCCCGAGGCTACAAGCGGACGAGCGTCAGCTCGGGCCGGCGGCGGCGGAAGCGCCGCGCCGTCCGGCGCCCGATCGTCCGCCGGCTGCCGACCACGCAGGTGTAGTCCCCGCGAGTCAACTCGGCGGCGACGACGCGGGCGGGGGCGTCACAGGAGCGGCTCGAGAGAACTCGGACCGGGCCCACGTCGGCTTCGCCGAGGCGCTCGCGCAGCCAGCTGACCACCTCGCGGCGGTGCAATTCGAGCATCTGGACCGCCGCGCCCGCACCGCTCAGCGCGATCCACGGCCACATCGGCGGGACCGACCACAGCGACAGGACGGTCAGCGGCGCGCCGTGTTCGGCCGCCATCGAACAGGCCCAGCGCAGTGTTCGCTCGTCACGGGTCCGGTCGCCGCATACGACGGCGAGAACCCCGCGAATCGGCCCCGCCTCATGTCGTGGTCTGGCGACGGGGACGGATGGAGCGACGATCATCCTGAAGTCCTCCCGATATCTCTCCTCGAACTGCGAACTGCAGCGCCGCCCTTTAAGCGACGCGGCGTGATTATACGGTCGAGATCACGCCAATGGCGCAAGTGACTGCAGATTCTTATTCGGGTTGGCCAGGCGCATCAGCTCGGCCAGCGCCGGGCGAACTCCAGCACCTGGCCGGTCATCAGGTCGAGCTGACCCGAGAGATGCCGGTCGGCCACCTGGCCGTTCTCGTCCCACACCGGCAGCTCGGAGTTGACCGCCACCCCGAGCGGGGTCGGCCAGCCCCGCAGAGAGTGGACGACCGCACGCAGGGCCTGGAGCGTGCTACCCGCCGCCTGCCAGCCCGCAGCCGCGGCCAGGCAGCCGACGGCGCGGCCATCGAGGTAGGGCCGGGCGTCGCCGCGCAGGTCCTCCACGTAGTCGAGGGCGTTCTTGATCAGGCCCGAGATCCCGCCGTGGTAGCCCGGTGAGGCGATGATCAGGCCGTCCGCCCGGCGGATGGCGTCGACGAGGGCACTCGCATCCGCCGTCCGGTCCCCGCCGCCGTCGGCCTCGAACAGGGGCAGGCGCAGCTGTGGTCCGCTGAACACCTCCGCCTGCGCGCCAGCCGCCTCGGCCCGCTCCAGGCAGGCGCGGAGCAGGCGTTCGGAGGATGAGCCGGCGCGCGTGCTGCCGCCGATGCCGACGATGAGAGGAGCCATCGGTGCGATTCTGGCGGACGCGCAGGCGGAGCGCGGTCGAGAGCCTGGAGCTGCGCGCCCGGGGCCGGCCCGAACGCACGAAGGGCGCCGTCGACGCGGCGCCCTTCGCACTCCATCTGAATGACTGCCAAACCGGCGTGGGCTGGATCTGCCGGAGGGACTACTCCCGGCACCCGTGCCGGCGGTGTCGCGGGGGGACTCCGCTAAGCGGGGTCAGCCTCCGACCTAGCGGCCGGACACCTCCAGGGTCCCGCATAAACTGTCAGACAAGCTCGGACCACCTCCTTTCTCTGGTACACGGCAGCTTAGCGAAAGGCGGCGACGTGTCGAGCCTGTTGTCAGCTCTCAGCCCAGAGGCCTCGGTCACTCCTCCTCGCCGGCCGGCGGGCCGTCGATCCCGCCCTCGGGCGGACCCTCCGCACCCGGCTCGGCGAGCAGGTCGGTGGCGGTGTCGGGCAGGTCCTCCCCGAGCACCTGCGCCGCCGTCTGGCCCTCGGACTCGACGACGAGCGCAACCGCGCTCACCTGGTCGTCGTCGCGGATGTTCATCACCCGGACGCCGGTGGCGGCTCGGCCCTGCTGACTGATCCCCCGCACCGCCGTGCGCTGGACCATCCCCTCCTGGGAGATGAACACCAGTTCCTGGTGCTCCCGCACGACGAGCGCCCCGGCGAGCGCACCCTTGCTCTCGGTGAGCTTGATCGTCATCACGCCCTTTGCGCCCCGCGAGGTCTTGCGGTACTGGTCGATCCGGGTGCGCTTGCCGTAGCCGTTCATGGTGACGACGAGCAGCTCCTGGTCATCGCGGGCGACGTCCATCGCGATCACCTCGCCCTTGGCGCCGACATCCATGCCGCGGACCCCGCTCGTGTCGCGGCCCATCGCTCGGGCATCCGACTCGGCGAATCGAACCGTCAGCCCCGCCCGGGAGACCATGATCACCTCGTCGTCGGCATCGACGCGGCGCACGGCGATCAGCTCGTCCTCGTCGCGGATGTTGATGGCGATGATGCCGTCGGCCTTGATCGGGGTGTTGTAGGCGCCGAATTCCGTCTTCTTGACGATGCCCTTGCGGGTGGCGAACACGAGGTACTTGCCCTCGCCGAAGTCGCGCGTGGAGAGCACCGACTGCACCCGCTCGCCCTCGCGCAGGGGCAGCAGGTTGACGAGCGCGCGCCCGCGCGCGGTGCGCGAGGCCTCGGGCAGCTCGTACACCTTCAGCCGGTAGACCTTCCCGCGGTTGGTGAAGAACAGCAGATAGTCGTGGGTGGAGGAGACGAAGAGATGCTCGATCCAGTCTCCCTCCTTCATGTCCATCCCGGTCACGCCGACCCCTCCGCGGCGCTGCTGGCGGTAGGTGGAGAGCGGCAGGGACTTGATGTAGCCGGAGTGGGTGATCGAGATGACCATCTGCTGGTCGGCGATCAGGTCCTCGATGTCGATCTCGCCCTCGGCGTGGGTGATCTCCGTGCGCCGCTCGTCGCCGAAGCGCTCGCCGATCTCCGAGAGCTCCTCCTTGATCAGCTCGTTGACCTTCTGCTCGTCACCGAGGATCTCGCGCAGCTCCTTGATCCGCTCGACCAGGTCGGCGTACTCGAGCTTGATCTTGTCCGCCTCGAGCGCGGTCAGGCGGCTCAGGGTCAGCTGGAGGATCGCCTGCGCCTGCACGACGGTGAGCTCGAAGCGCTCGACCAGGCCGGTGCGGGCGGTCTCGGAGTCGCGCGAGGCCCGGATCAGGGCAATGACCTCGTCGAGGTTGTCGAGCGCGATCAGGTAGCCCTCGAGGATGTGCGCGCGCTCCTCGGACTTGCGCAGCTCGTACTTGGTCCGGCGGACGATGACCTCGCGCTGGTGCTGGACGTAGTGCCCGATGACCTCGCGCAGCGACAGGGTCTTCGGCACGTTGTCGACCAGCGCGACCATGTTGACGCCGAACGTGGTCTGCAGCGGGGTGTGCTTGTAGAGCTTGTTGAGGACGACCTTGGGGATCGCGTCGCGCTTGAGCTCGATCACGATCCGCATGCCGTGGCGATCGGACTCGTCGCGCAGGTCGGTGATCTCGGGGATCCGCTTATCGATCACCAGGTCGCGGATCTTCAGGATCACACCGCCTTCGCCGCCCTTGCGGACCTGGTAGGGCAGTTCGGTGACGATGATCGCCTCCTTGCCCTGTCCGATCGGCTCGATGTGGCACTTGGCCTGCACGCGCACACGACCGCGGCCGGTCGCGTAGGCCTCGCGAATGCCCTCGCGGCCGAGGATCGTCCCGGCGGTCGGGAAGTCGGGACCCTTGATGTGCTTCATCAGGCCCTCGACGTCGAGCGCCGGGTTGTCGATGAAGGCGATCGTGGCCGCGAGCACCTCGCGCAGGTTGTGCGGCGGGATGTTCGTGGCCATGCCGACGGCGATCCCCGAGCCGCCGTTGACGAGCAGGTTGGGGAAGCGGGCCGGCAGCACGACCGGCTCCTGGCGACCGCCGTCGTAGGTCGGCGTGAAGTCGACCGTGTCGGCGTCGATGTCGCGCAGCATCTCGAGCGCGAGCGGCGCCATGCGCGCCTCCGTGTAGCGCATGGCCGCGGCCGAGTAGCCGTCGATGTTGCCGAAGTTCCCGTGCCCGTCGACGAGCGGGTAGCGCATCGAGAAGTCCTGGGCCAGGCGCACGAGCGTGTCGTAGATGGCCGAGTCGCCGTGCGGGTGGTACTTGCCCATCACCTCGCCGACGATCTGCGCGCACTTGACGTGCCGGCGACCGGGCGGCCGCAGACCCATCTCGTTCATGACGTAGAGGACGCGACGGTGGACGGGCTTCAGGCCGTCGCGGACATCGGGCAGCGCGCGCCCGACGATGACGGACATCGCGTAGTCGAGATACGCCGAGCGCATCTCGACTTCGAGCCCGCGCGGTTCGATGTTGCCGCCGCCGATGGTGTCGATCGCTGACATGGCTTCGCCTCCTTAGACGTCGATCATGGCGGCGCGGGCGTTGTCCTCGATGAACACGCGCCGGGGCTCCACCTGGTCACCCATCAGCATCGAGAACGTCTCATCGGCCACCGCGGCATCCTCGATCGTCACCTGCACGAGCGTGCGGCTGGCCGGGTCCATCGTCGTCTCGCGCAGCTCCTCGGCGTCCATCTCGCCCAGGCCCTTGAACCGGTAGTACTCGATGCCGCGCTGGGCGACGGTGAGCACCCCATCCCGAAGCTCCTCGAAGCTCGCCGCCTCGCGCTGGGTCTCACCCAGGCGGATCGTGAACGGGGGCAGGCCGGCCATGTCGGCGAGCTGGGTGTGGAGCTCGGCCATGCGGTGGTACTCGGTGGCGTCGAGCGTGCTGCGGTGGACCCGGTGCGTGGTCGCCATGCCCGTGCGCTGCTCGATCGTCCGCACCACGACCTCGTCGCTGGACTCCTCGATGAGATGCGTGGAGAACGCGTGTCCGTTCTCGCCGTCACGGGCGAGCAGCGTGCGCAGGTCGTCGATGTTGCGCACCTGCTCCTCGAGCATGCGCGCCTGCTGCATGAACGTGACGATGCCGTGGCCATGGGCCGCCCGCAGAGCAGCGCCCCAGCCCTCGTACTTCTTCAGCCTTTCGCAGAAGCGCTTCCACCGCGCCTCGGTGAGCTTGAACGGCTTGCCCTCGTGGTCGGTGACCTCGAGCTTCTCGAACTTGTCGCCGAGGAGGAGCTCCTCGAGGTCGGAGTCGCGCTCGAGGTAGCGGTGCTTGTTCCCGCGGGTCAGCCGGTACAGCGGCGGCTTGGCGATGTACACGTAGCCGGCCTCGATGAGCGGCTGCATCTCCCGGAACAGGAGCGTCAGGGCGAGTGTGCGGATGTGCGCGCCGTCGACGTCGGCGTCGGTCAGCAGCACGATCTTGTGGTAGCGGGCCTTCGCGATGTCGAACTCGTCGCGCACCCCGGTGCCGATCGCCGTGATCAGGGCCTGGACCTCGGTGTTGGCGAGCACCTTGTCGATGCGGCTCTTCTCGACGTTGAGGATCTTGCCGCGCAGGGGCAGGATGGCCTGGGTGCTGCGGTCGCGCGCGCTCACGGCCGAGCCGCCGGCGGAGTCACCCTCGACGATGAACAACTCGGCCAGCGACGGGTCCTTCACCGAGCAGTCGGCGAGCTTGCCTGGCAGCGTCGAGTTCTCGAGCGCCGACTTGCGCCGGGTGAGGTCGCGCGCCTTGCGCGCGGCCGCGCGGGCCTGAGCGGCCTGCACCGCCTTGCGAATGACCGCGCGAGCGTCCTGCGGGTTCTCCTCCAGGAACTCCGACAGTTGGGCGTAGACGACCGACTGCACGAAGCTCTGCATCCCGGGGTTGCCGAGCTTGGTCTTCGTCTGGCCCTCGAACTGCGGATCGGCGAGCTTGGCCGAGATGACTGCGGTCAGGCCCTCGCGCACATCCTCGCCCGACAGGGCGGGGTCCTTCTCCTTGAGCTCGCCCTTGTCGCGCGCATACTTGTTCAGAGCGCTGGTCAGGGCGGCGCGGAAACCGGACAGGTGGGAGCCGCCCTCGATCGTGTTGATGTTGTTGGCGAAGGAGAACACCGACTCCTGGTAGGAGCCGTTCCACTGCATGGCCACCTCGACCTGGCCCTCGTCGCTGTCCTGCTCGAAGTAGACGATCTTCTTGTGGATCGGCTCCTTGTTGCGGTTGAGGTAGGCGACGAAGTCGCGGATTCCGCCGTCGTACTTGAACTCGGACCGGTGGCCGGCCTCACGCTCGTCGACGAGCACGATGCGCAGGCTGCGGGTCAGGAAGGCGGTGTCACGTAGGCGCTCCTCGAGCGTGGTGAAGCTGAACTCGAGGGTCTCGAACACATCGGCATCCGGGAGGAAGGTCACGCTCGTGCCGGTGTCCTGCGTCGGCTCGCCGCGCGTCAACTCACCGAGTGGCTTGCCGCGCTCATAGGCCTGATGCCAGTGGTAACCGTCGCGACTGACGGTCACGTCGAGCCGCTCGGACAGGGCGTTGACGACCGATGCGCCGACGCCGTGCAGGCCGCCGGAGACCTTGTAGCCGCCGCCCTGGCCGAACTTGCCGCCGGCGTGCAGCACCGTGAACACGACCTCGACCGCCGGGCGCTTCTCCTTGGCCATGACGGCGACCGGGATCCCGCGTCCGTCGTCGATGACGGTCACCGAATTGTCGGGGTGGATCGTCACCAGCACCGAGTCGCAGTGACCGGCCAGGGCCTCGTCGACCGCGTTATCGACGATCTCGTACACGAGGTGGTGCAGGCCACGCTCGCCCGTCGACCCGATGTACATGCCGGGTCGCTTGCGAACGGCCTCGAGGCCCTCGAGGACGATGATGTCCTGCGCGTCGTAACTGCTCTGCTCAGGGCGCCCTGAGGCGCCGGCGTCATTGCCCAAGAATCCTCCGAACACATCGAGACGCCCCGGAACCGCGCCGCGCGCGGCAAGCCGGGGCGTCGGAAACTGATGTCCACAGGATAGCACACCGACACTTACCACCGGTGGCCCACGGCGCGTCTTTTTCCCTGCAAATAGGCGATAATTTCGTCGTCATCACCAGGGCCCGGACGCCGGCAGGGTCACGCACCGCAGGCGGCTCACCTCACCCCGGGTGAGCACTCCCCCGAGACGCTCGAGCACGACCGGCGACATCAGGTCGAGCTCGTGCGCCCACACCGCCGCCGCGCAGGCCACGGTGAGCACCCCGCGCCGCTCAGCCGTCGGCTGCGCCTGAGCGGCGATCAGCTCGCCGACCACCGCCGGCCAGCGCTGCTGGATCTCGGCCAGCAGGGTCTGCGGGGCCAGCTCGACCTCCACGCGCCGCAGTGCGGCGGCCAGCGGGCGGGGGCTCCGGCGGTGGGGGCTCATGCGCTCACCAGCGCCGCCACCTGGCCGTCACGCACGGCGATCCGAGCCACGTCGTCCTGCTCGGCGCCCGGGACGTGCTCGAGGTCGGTGGTGGTGATCAGCGACTGGCCGGTTCCCGAGCGCAGGAGCTCGACGAGCGCCTCCCGCCGCGTGTGGTCGAGCTCGCTCATCACGTCGTCGAGGAGCATGAGCGGTGGAGCGCTGCGCACGGCGGCGATCGCCTCCCGTTCGGCGAGCAGCAGCGCGAGCAGGGCCAGTCGCTGCTGGCCCTGGGAGCCGTAGGCCCGCAGCTCCCGCCCATCCCGCAGCAGTGCGAGCTCGTCGCGGTGCGGTCCGTGGCCGGTGAAGCCGCGCTCGATGTCGGAGTCGAGCCGCTCCGCCAGCTCGCGGGAGAACTCCTCCGGGGTGCCGGCGCGAGAGCGGGGACGGTAGGCGAGCTCGAGCTTGCCGTCGAGGCCGAGCTCGGCGCCCAAGCGGGCGAACACTCCGGCCACGGCATCGACGGCGCCGGCGCGATCGGCGATCAGCGCCAGACCGTGCCGGGCCAGCTGGAGGTCCCAGGCCGCGAGCGAGGCGCGCGAACCGTACCCGCCGCGCAGGCGGGTGATGAGGGCGTTGCGCTGGGCCAGGGCCTGCGCGTAGGCACGTCGGGTGGTGGTCCGCGACGGCCACAGCGCGGCCACGAGCTGGTCGACGTGCGCGCGGCGCAGAGCGGGCGGACCCTTGACGAGCTCGAGGCGGTCGGGCAGGAAGACCCCGAGCAGCGGGCGGCCGGGGGCATCGAGCAGTCGCTCGACTGCGTGTCCGTCGACGCGCATGTGCTTGGGCTCGCCGGGAGTGAATCCGACCGCCAGCTCGTGCGGCCCATCCTCGGCCACCGAGCGGACGACCGCCCGGGTGGTCCGGGCGCCGAAGCGGACGAGCTCGCGCTCGTTGCTCGTCCGGCACGACCGGCCGGTGCAGCCGAAGTAGAGCCCCTCGAGCAGGTTGGTCTTGCCCGCCCCATTGGGCCCGGCGATGACCGTGAGGCCCCCGGCGAGGGAGATCTCGGCCTGCTCGTAGCAACGGAAGTCGCGCAGGGTGAGGCCCGCCACCAGCATGGGCTATCGCCGCAGCGGGCCCATGGCCAGGCCTAGACGTTGAGGCGGATCGGCATGATCAGGTACTGGAAGCGGCTGCCGTCCGCCGCCTCGATCAACCCCGGCCGGAGCGGGCTGATCAGCTTCAGCACGACGTCTCCCTCCTCGATCGCCTCCAGCCCGGCACGGAGGAAGTCGGGGTTGAATCCGATCTCAAGCGGCTCGCCCTGGAAGGCGACCGGCAGTGCCTCACGTGCCTCGCCGACATCGGGCGTCTGGGCCGAGACCGTCAGCTCACCCTCGCTGAACGCGAGCCGCAGTGGCGCGTTCTTCTGGGCCAGGAGGCTGATCCGCCGCACGACGTCGGTCAACTCGGAGGCAGCGACCCGCAGTTCGTGCTCGAAGGTCTCCGGCAGCAGCTGGCGGTAGTTCGGGAACGTCCCGTCGATCAGACGCGAGGACAGCACGATCCCGCCGAGCATGAACAGGACCTGGTTCTGACGCACGCTGATCTCGAGCCGGCCCTCCCCGTGAGCGGCCACGCGGGCGAGTTCCTGGAGGGCCCGCGCCGGGACATTGACCTCGAACGCCTGACCGAGCGGCTCCTCGAGCACGGTCTCCTTGACGCTCAGCCGGTAGGAGTCGGTAGCCACCATGCGCAGCTCGCGCTCGGAGGCGGAGACGAGGATGCCGGTGAGCACCGGTCGGGTCTCGTCGCGCGACGCCGAGCCGGCCACCTTGAGCGCCGTCCCCACGAACGCCTCCACCGGCACCGACACCGTCGACTCGGGGTCGGGTTCGGGGAAGGGTGGAAAGTCCTCGGCCCGAAGCGTGCGGATATGGAAGGTGGCGCTGCCGGAGACGATCTCGACGTCCTGCTGGGCCGAGCGCAGCTCGAGCGAGACCGTGGGAGCGGGCAGCGCCCGGATGACGTCGAGCACGAGGCGGGCCGGGAGGACGACGACACCCTCGCGCGCCACCTCGGCAGCCAGCGGCACGCGCAGGCCCACGTCCATATCGGTGGCGCGCAGCTCGCAGCCCGCGGCCCCGGCCACGAGCTGGACCCCCGACAGGGCCTGGATGGCACTGCGGGTGGTGGCCACCCGGCTGACGGTCTGGAGCTGGCTCAGCAGCGCGTCTCGCTCGAGGGAGATCTTCACGATGAATACCTCAGAAGGAAGGTAGGAGTCATAGGCGAATGTGAACTGTGGAGAAGTCGGCGATCGCCCGCAGCGAGCGGGAAAGTTGTCGATCGAGAGCGGCCCACAAGTCTGTCAACAGGTGCGGTCGCCACCGGTACGGCGGAGCTCACGGGCCAGCTCATCAACATCGACAGCCGCCTGTTGATCACTGGAGACCCGAGCGATGACGCGTCGGCAGGCATGCAGGACGGTGGCGTGGTTCCGGCCGCCGAAGGCCTGCCCGATGGTAGTCAGTGGGGCGCCGGTGAGCTCCCGGGCGAGGTGGATGGCGAGCTGGCGCGGCCAGGCGACGCGGACGGCCCGGCTGGGTGAGATGAGCTCGTCGACCGACAGGCCGTAGTGCGCGGCCACCACCGCCTGGACGGATGCGATCGACAGGCTTGCTCGGTCGTGGCCATGCCGAGTGCTTCGACCGGGGGTGTGGACAGCTTCGTCGGGCTGCGGATACTGCATGCCGTCGAGCACGCGCTCGGTGAGCTCGAGATCGATGGCCTGGCCGGTCAGCGAGTGGTAGGCGACGACGCGGATGAGCGCGCCCTCGAGTGCGCGCACGTTGTCGGTCACGCGGGCGGCGATCGCCTCGAGCACCCCCTCCTCGGCGAGCGGGACACCGTCGAGCGCGGCACGCTTGCGGAGGATTCCCACCCGGGTGGCCGGGTCGGGCGGGTCGATCTCGACCACCAGGCCGGCCTGGAAGCGCTCGCGCAGGCGCTCCTCGATGCCCTGCAGGCGGCTGGGGAGCCGGTCGGCCGTCAGCACCAGCTGGCGGCCGCTGTCGTAGATCGCGTTGAAGGTGTGGAAGAACTCTTCCTCGGTCTTCGCCTTGCTGGCCAGGAACTGGATGTCGTCGATGAGGAGCACGTCGACGTCCCGGTAGGCGCGCTTGAAGCGCTCGATGGAGCGGTTGTTCAGCGAGCTGATGAAGTGGTTGGTGAACGCCTCGGCGGTCGTGTAGCGGACGCGGGTGCCGCCACCGTAGGCGAGCACGTAGTTGCCGATCGCGTGCACCAGGTGGGTCTTGCCGAGCCCCGGTGGCGCGTTGAGGAACAGCGGGTTGTAGGCCTGGCCGGGAAGCTCGGCCACAGCCAGGGCCGCCGCGTGGGCCAGGCGGTTGCTGTCGCCGATGATGAACTGGTCGAACCTGTACCGGGGGTTCAGCGCCGGAGCCGGCCGTTCGGGTTCGGCCTCGTCGCTCTCGTTGTTGCCTGGTCGACCGGTGCCGCCCCTTCGCCGCCCGCTGTCCGCGGTGGTGGGGCGCCGGGAGTGACCGGCCGGGTCGCGGGAGGCGAACCGGACCGCGGCCCGGTCGCCCAGAACCTCGCGAACGCATCGGTCGAGTACGCGCCCGTAGCGCTTGCTCAACCACGCCTCGGTGTCACCGGGCGCCTGGAGCACGAGCGTGTCGCCGTCGATTCCGACCATCTGGACCGGATCGATCCACACGCTGTACATGGACTCGCCCAACGCGCGCCGGAGTGCCGTCTGGATCGCCCGCCAGGCAGAGATCTCGTCACGATGCGCGGGCAGCTCCAAGCGACTCCCTCCAAGGAGCGTTCGAGAAACGGACTGGCGAGGCGGGCGGCGGACCGCCCGGGGCGGCGAATATACCAGCGGCCCCGGGGCCGGCCGGGACGGATCCGAAGGGTCAGGACGCAAAGCGCGGGAAAATCCAGAGGCCGGTTTCGGGAGCTCGGGACGCGGCGTCGCAGACGCCATCGGGCCTCGTGATCGGCCTGCGTATACTTGCCCGACAGGCCCGCCATCGGGCATCTCTTTCCTGCCATGAAACGCACTTATCAGCCGAAGAAACGCAAGCGCGCTCGCACGCACGGCTTCCGCGCCCGGATGCAGACCCGCGCCGGCCGCCTCACCCTGAAGCGGCGGCGAGACAAGGGTCGCAAGCGACTGACCGTCTGATGCGCGAGGCGCCCCGGGCTCGGACGCGGGCAGGGCGAGGAAGGCTGTCGCGCAGCGCAGACTTCGATCGCGTGTTCCGGAGTGGTCGTTCGCTCGCCGGGCGGGAGTTCGTGCTCTACGTGTTCCCGCGCGCGGAGGAGGCCGCCCCTCCGCGCCTCGGTCTGTCGGTGTCCCGGAAGGTCGGCGGCGCGGTCGAGCGCAACCGGGTCAAGCGGCTGCTGCGCGAGGCGTTCACCGTCGAGAGCGCCCGCTTGGCGCCCGGCACCGACGCCGTCGTCGTGGCGCGCCGCGACGCCCACGCGCTGGCTGAGAGCGAGGGGCTGGACGGCGTGCGCCGAGCGCTGTCGGAGTTGCTCGATCGAGCGGGGGCGAGCGCAAGCGTCGACCCGCCGCCGAGCGCGGAGGCGCCGGGCCCGGGCGAGGTGGCGGCATGACGCCCCCCGCCGCCGTCGCTGTCTTCCTCGTCCGCGCCTACCAGCGGGTGATCGGGCCGCTGTTCGGTCAGCGGTGCAAGTTCCACCCGTCGTGCTCGGAGTACGCTGCACAGGCGATCACCCGATTCGGCATACTGCGCGGGCTGGTGCTGGCCGCGTGGCGGCTGCTTCGCTGCAACCCGTGGAGCCACGGGGGTTTCGATCCGGTCGAGGAGCAGCGACTGTTCGCACCTCGCCTGCACGCCCGGGGCGCCTGATCAATGCTTGTCACCGCGAACATCTTCCAGCCGCTGATCGACGTCTTCCAGTCGATCCTGGTCTTCATCCACAACAACCTCATCTCGTCCTGGGGCCTGTCGATCGTGCTGATGACGGTGTTCATCCGGGCGTTGATGATTCCGCTGTTCGTCCGGCAGATGCACTCGATGCGCCGCCTGCAGCAGCACATGCCGGAGCTGAAGGCGATCCAGGCGAAGTACAAGGAGGACAAGCAGCGCCAGCAGCAGGAGGTCATGAAGTTCTACTCGGAGAACAAGGTCAATCCCTTCGCCTCCTGCCTGCCGCTGGCCGCCCAGTTCCCTGTCTTCATCTCGCTCTTCTACATGCTCCGGCAGAGCCTGCGCCACGACATCTGTCCGAGCCTCAACCCGCACGCCCACGCCTCGGTGACACATGCCTGCGGCTCGGTGCCGGCGGCCCACTTCCTGTTCATCCATGACCTGACGAGTCCGGGGACGGGCGCCACGCTCGTCGTGCTGATGCTGCTCTACGTCGGCTCTCAGGTCGCCTCGAGCCTGCTCATGAGCACGCCGACGATGGACAAGAACCAGCGATACATGATGCTGGCGATGCCGCTGATCTTCGTCATCTTCGTGTTCCGCTTCCCAACCGGGCTGCTCGTCTACTGGATCACCACCAACCTGTGGACGATCCTCCAGGGCTACGTCATCCGGCGCCGCATGGGCCCGCCCCCGGCACCGGCGACGCCGGCAGGTGGCATCTCGGGCCCGGGCGCCGCCCCCAGCGCGAGCAACGGCGGCCCGAAATCAGACGCGGGTGGGAGCGGAGGCTCCGGGTTGAGCGGGTTGATCCGCGGCCGCATGGCCGGCGCCGGCGGTTCGACCGCGGTGGTCCAGCGCGAGCGCGCGGCGCCGCCCCCGCCCCCGCGCAAGAAGAAAAAGCGCTCCGGACGCAGGAGGTAGAGGTGGAGGTAGAGCTGTCGCCGGCCGCCGATCGGGTCTACGACCTGCTCGAGCGCCTGCTCGAGGATTTCGACCTCGATGGTGAGGTCGAGGTCAGTGAGGACGCCGATTCGATCACCGGGGAGTTCATCGGAGATGAGCTCGGCTCGATCATCGGTGCCCACGGGGAGACGATCGACGCCATCCAGCACCTCGCCTACCGCATCGCCTTCCGCGGCTCGCCGGCCCGGAAGCGGTTGGTCATCGACGCGGGGGGATATCGCGAGCAGCGCGCCGCGGCGCTCCGAGCGACGGCCGATCAGGCGGCCGAGACCGCTGTCGCCGAGCAGCGTCAAGTCGCGCTGGAGGCGATGAACGCGCTCGAGCGAAAGGTCGTTCACGAGCACCTCAAGGCTCGACACGATGTCGAGACCTACAGCGAAGGTGAGGAGCCGTCCCGGCACCTCGTCATCGCGCCGCTGGTCGACTGATCGGAACAGGGTCCATGCCCGCGGGCGTTTCACGTTTTTCTCGACGGTGAAACAGCAGGGCGCGCTCTCCGACCACGACCGCGGGCTGTTCGTCGGCCTGCTCGTCGGCGAGGGCTCGTTCGGTGGCGACGGCCGCCAGCCGCAGATCACCCTGCGGATGCACACGCGCCACGAGGCGATCTTTCACTGGTTGATCGAGCGCTTCCCCACCACCCGGCTGTACGGCCCCTACCACCATGGCGGCCGCTCCTACTACCAGTGGATGGCCCGCGGCCCCGCCCTCGTGCGGGATGTCCTGCCTGTGCTCGAGGGCGAGCTCACGCCTGCCATCGACGCCCACGCAGCCGAGCGGTTCGTCGAGATGTGCTCCCGCTACGCCGCCTACATCGAGCGCGAGCGGGCGCTGGCGCGGGATGACGGCCAGTAGCGACGATCTGGCCCCGCTGGTCGCCCGTTTCGGCCTCGGCGATCGTGCCCACGCGCGTCTGGGCCGCCTGCTCGACCTGCTGGTCGAGGACCCGCTGGCTCCGACGGCGATCCGCGAGCGCCCACGGGCGATCGACGAGCACCTGGCCGACTCCCTCGTCGGTCTCGAGGTGCCGGAGCTCCGCGCCGCCGCCACTGTGGCCGACCTCGGCGCCGGGGCCGGCCTTCCCGGGTTGCCACTCGCCATCGCCCGGCCCGCCGCCTCGTTCGTCTTGATCGAGAGCGCGTCGCGCAAGTGCGCGTTCCTGACGCGAGTTGCGGCCGTGTGCGAGCTGGTGAACGTCGAGGTGCGCCACGCGCGGGCCGAGGAGATCGAGGGTGCCTTCGATGTGGTGACCGCCCGGGCGCTGGCCAGCCTGCCGGTGGTCATGGAGTACGCGGCGCCGCTGCTGCGCGAGGGCGGAGTGCTCGTCGCGTGGCGCGGGCAGCGCAACCCGCAGGATGAACTCGAGGCCGAGACTGCCGCGAATCTGCTCGGCTTGGAGCCGGTCTGTGTGCTGCCGGTCGAGCCCTGGGCAGGCGCGCAGCACCGACACCTCCACCTCGTATCGAAGGTGAGACCGACGCCGTCGCGGTTTCCCCGGCGGCCGGGCATGGCGGTCAAGCGGCCGCTGGGGCGTTCGTGATCTTCGAGGGGCGATCGGACGCCGCCTGCACGGGGGCGTGCAGGAGGGCGGATCTGACCGCCCCCGTCGCTAGCTTCATGAGCATGGGCACCGTGTACGCGATCGCCAACCAGAAGGGCGGTGTCGGCAAGACGACCACCGCGGTCAACCTGGCCGCCTGCGTGGCCGAGGCCGGTTATGAGGCCCTCATCGTCGACATCGATCCCCAGGCGAACGCGACGATCGGGCTCGGCATCCCCAAGGACTCCGAGCGCACGGTGTACGACGTGCTCGTCGGGCGCGCGACGCTCGCCGACGTCGTCCAGCCAACCGAGGTCGAGCACCTGTGGGTGGCCCCGTCCGGGCCGGACCTGGCGGGCGCGAACGTCGAGCTCCCGCGCGTGGCCGGCTCCGAGAACCGACTGCGCTCGGCCCTGGCCGGCGTTCGCGACAGCTACGCGTTCACGTTGCTCGACTGCCCGCCCTCACTCGGTCCACTGACCGTGAACGCGCTCGTGGCCGCTGACCGGGTCATCGTGCCCGTGCAGGCGGAGTACTTCGCGCTCGAGGGGCTGGCCGGCCTGCTCGACACCCTGCGCCTGGTCCAGCGCGAGCTGAACCCGCGCCTGACCGTGGCCGGGATGCTCCTGACCATGCACGACGCGCGCACGCGGCTGGCCCAGGACGTCGAGCGCGAGGTGCGCGAGCACTTCCCCGAGTTGGTGTTCGACACCGTCATCCCCCGCAACGTCCGTATCGGCGAGGCACCGAGCTTCGGCCGGCCGGTGATCCACCACGATCCCCACTGCGCCGGCGCCGACGCGTACTTCGAGCTGGCCAAGGAGGTGGCCGCACGTGGCTGAGCGCCAGAAGGGCATGGGGCGCGGCCTGGCGGCGATTCTCGCCGTCGCCCCGCGCGATGAGCAGGAGGAGCTCCGCGCGGCTGCCGGTCGAGCTGATCGGCCCGAACCCCGGCCAGCCCCGGACTGTATTCGAGGAGCAGGCGCTGCTCGGGCTGGCCGAGTCGATCCGCCAGCGCGGCGTCCTCCAGCCCGTGCTCGTGCGGCCGGTGCCGGGCGGCCGCTACGAGCTGATCGCCGGCGAGCGCCGCTGGCGGGCGGCCCGGATCGCCGAGCTGGAGGAGATTCCGGCGGTCGTGCGCCAGCACGACGACGCCGCGTCGCTCGAGCTGGCCCTGATCGAGAACATGGCCCGGGAGGACCTGACACCGGTCGAGGAGGCGCGCGCCTGCGCCGCCCTCGTCGAGGAGCTCGGACTCACGCGTGAGGAGGTCGGCCTGCGCGTCGGCCGCAGCCGGGTGACGGTGTCGAACCTCATCCGCCTGCTCGATCTGCCCGACGAGGCGCTCGAGCTGATCGAGCGCCGTGCGCTCACCGAGGGCCATGGCCGGGCGCTGCTGACCATCGAGGACCACGGCGAGCGCCGGTCGCTGGCGCGCGCGGCGGCCGCGGGGCACTGGTCGGTACGGGAACTCGAGGCGCGTGCCCGGGCGCTGGCCGAGCAGCGGCCCGGGGGCTCGGGGTCGCGGAGCTCGCGAGGACGCGGAGGCGCCGGCGCGCGAGGTGGGCGGGCGCGGGCGGGGCGCTTCACCCCGACCAGGAGGACGCGATCGAGCGGATCGCCGACACGCTCGGCGGGGTGTTCGGGCGCGAGCTCGAGGTGGCCCCGGCACGTACCGGCAACGGGTACACCGTCGAGCTGACCTTCGCGTCGGTCGAGGACGCGCTCGATCTGGCGCGGCGGCTGACCGTTCGCTCCGTGGCGTAGCGGGCCGCGGGTGCGCCCGTGGGCGGTCGCGGCCCGGTTGGCGGGGCGGTTGCGGGTCGCGCGGGGCGGCGCGCGCCGGGCGGGGCGAAAAACCCGCGTGTGAGGCCGCTTTTTCGCCCCACTCAGGCGCCCGCCCCGGCCAGGCCGATAGAATCCCCCACCGGCCGCACGCCCGCTGACGTGCGCCACCACCAGGGCGATTAGCTCAGTCGGTTAGAGCGCTTCTCTGATAAGGAAGAGGTCCCAGGTTCGAGTCCTGGATCGCCCACTCGCCCGCGCCCCGCCCCCAAGGACTAGCTTCCGCCGGCGCCGCCGAAGCCCACCTCGTTGCCGTCGGGGTCGCGGTAGATGACCTTCTGCACCCCGTTTGGGTAGCTCTCGCACGCGGACGGCTGGAGCCCCCGGTCGCTGATCGCGGCGACCCGGACGTCGAGGTCCTCGACAAAGATCGTCACCACGGACTGCCCAGCCCCGTCCGGGTGCTCGACGATGTACACGGAACGCTCCTCGGCCAGCGTCCACACGGCCTCGGTGGCATGGGGAAAGAACGCGGGCTCGCCGAGCAGCCGCTCGTACCACGCGCGCGCCGAGGCGAAATCGCGCACGCGCAGGCCGGCGAATAGGTGCAGCCCCACGGATCAGTCCGCCGCCGCCCGGAGGACCCGGGCTGCCTCGCGTCGGCTGCTCACGCCGAGCCTGCGGTAGCAGTGCTCGAGGTGCTTGTGGGCGGTGCGCGTCGAGATCCCGAGCGCAGCCGCCGCCTCCGGCGCGGTGAACCCCCGCCCGACGAGCTGCAGGACCGCGGCCTGGCGTGGCGTCAGGCCAAGGGCCTGCAGGCCGTCGAGCCCGAGCTCGTCCGGCCGAACCGAGTGGGCGATCGCATTGCGATAGATCTGGATCAGAAACGGCCGAGCCAGGTTGAGCACATCGCGCTCGCGGGCGGAGAAGTTGTGCCGGCCCCGGCTGAGAGCCACGCCCAGGATCCGGGCGGAGTCGGAGGTCAACGTGAAGGCGATCTGGTACTCCACGCCCAGGGGCCGGTACACGTACCGGTAGATATCGAGCCGGTGGAACTCGCGGCGAGTGACGAGGTCGGAGATCCGGGTGGCCCGCCCGTCGCCCGTGCTGAGGAAATGGGCGGCGATCGGATTCTGCAGTGCGTAGCGAGCGAACAGCTCGTGCATGGGAGTCGGGATCTCGGGTTCGGTGAGTGAGATCGGTCGGGGCAGATCGGCCGGGACCTCGTTCAGGGCCGACCAGTCCGACGGAACGGCGGCCCGCAGCCCGACGAGGAGCCCACCCACGAACTCCTCGACGTCGAGCAGGCCGAGAACGTCGCCGACGAGCGAGAGCACGCGCTTCTCGAGTCCGACCGGCATCGCCGCCGATCATCTCCCACCGCCAGCGCGTACGCAAGTTCGACGTAGAGGCGGCTGCACCCGCTTGTCGTCTGACCCGATTTCAGTTAGGTTCGCCCGGGTCCGGCGAACCGGCGCACCGGCGAACCGGGGAAGCCGGACCAGGCCGGACCGATCGGACCCGAACGGCGCCGTCTGGCCAGGACGCCCGGACACTCCGCGTACAAAGGCACCCATGCGTCAAATCATCCGCACCGCGACCGGCGTGCTCGCCGTCGTCGCACTCTCCGTCATCGCCGCACCGCTTGCGGTGGGCGCGAGCCCGCCCAAGCCGCGCTTCAAGGCGCAGGGCTGGAAGGTGTTCGTCCTCGATTCGACCGATTACCCGGCTCCGCACAAGGTCAAGGTGGGGCGCACATACACGATGTGCAACATGGACCGCCTGAACACGCTCGAGATCGACTACAGCTACCGGAACGCCGCGACGCATGGGAGTCCGTACACGCTGACCATCTCCGGACCGGGTGGCTCCGAGAAGGCCCGGTTCGGCACCCCGAAGCGCCAGGGCGTCGCCCACTCCGCCTGGGGCTCGGGCGCGTTGCCGCCGGAGTCCACGACCCCCACCGAGGCCGGCAAGTACACCGTGACCATTCGTCAGGGGTCGAAGAAGCTGATGCGTGCCTCGATCACGCTCTCGAGCACCAACACCTGCTCCTAGGAGAACCCACATGCACAGAACACACACGCACAGGACACTGCTCGCCGTCGTGATGACGCTCGGACTGCTCGTCGTCCCCGGCCTGGCCGCCGCCCGGGCGTCGGCCCCCACGGTCAAGAACGGCTACTACGGCAACCTCGTCGGCGTGCCCTCGAGCGAGGTCACCTTCCATGTCCGCCACCACAATCGCGTCCCGGACCTCGAGCTCGGGTGCCTGCCGGTGAATCAGTCCTACCCGATTGTCTCCACCGACATCGGCGTTCATGCACCCGGGCTGCGGATCAGCCACGGTCGCTTCTCCTACCACGGGCCGGCCACCGTCACGGGCGACTACTACGGCGCACCGAAGGTCGACACCACCACGCTGACCATCAGGGCCCACCACGTGAACGGTCCCGTCCACCACTACATGTTCGAAGGCCACCACCTGACTCAGATGACGGCCTGGAAGGGCACGGTCTCGAGTCCGGCCTGCGCGTCGCTGCCCAAGGGCGGCGCGTTCACGCTGTTCGGGCCGATTCCCGGCGAGTAGCCGATCGTCGGGAGCGTCCCCGACCGACGTCTCGCAGCACCGAGCACTGAGCGTCACAAAACCGTTACAGTCACGTCACATGGCTGTGACGCCGCTCGACCCCGATCGCCTCGATCGCGTGCGCGAATGGTTGCGCACGCGTGATCTGCGCGAGGTCACGACGGAGGAGATCGCCGACGCTGTCGGCTTCTCGCGCATGACGCTGTACCGGCGCGGGATCGACAAGGGCGTTCTGCTGGCCCAGCTCCGCCGTCAGCTCGAGGCCGAGTACCAGGACGCCGTGCTGCCCGCGCTCGTGTCCAGGGCGCCCGGCGGGGAGCGCCTGCGCGCCGCCCTCACCGCGCTCTGCGAGGTGAACGAGCGCTACCTCCACCTGCTCGACACGCTCGCCACCGCGCGCGAGTTCCTCTTCCACGAGCCGGGTGCCGGCCAGGTGCTCACCCGGATCGGCTTCACCGACGGCCTGCGCCGGATCCTCGATGATGGTGTGCTCGACGGGACGCTCCGTCCCCCCGCGCAGGGGACCGAGGAACTGGCCACGCTGCTGTTCAACGCCACCGGCTGGACGTACCGGCACATGCGCACCGGCCACCGGTGGGAGCCGTCCGCCGCGCGGGAGCAGCTCGTCGCCCTCCTCCTCGACGGGGTGGCCACGTGAGCGCGACCGCCGCGCTCCCCGGCCCCGAACCGGCATCGACGTGCGCGGGATCGTCACGCTGGCCAGCGGCCACGCCTGTGTCGACATCGCCCAGGGCGCGGTGCCGGCGCTCCTGCCGTTCATGATCCACCAGCGGCACTACTCCTACGCGGCCGCGTCGGCGCTCGTGCTCGCCATGGCGATCACCTCGTCGATCATCCAGCCCCTGTTCGGCCACCTGGCCGATCGCCGCTCACTTCCCCTGCTGCTGCCCGGCGGCGTGCTCGTGGCCGGCATCGGCATCGCGCTCGCCGGGGTGGCCCATTCGTACGCGCTCACGTTCGCCACGATCGCGCTCGCCGGTGCGGGCGTCGGTGCCTATCACCCCGAGGCGGCACGCTACGCCAACTACGTCTCCGGCCCGCGCCGCGCCAGCGGCATGAGCTTCTTCTCGGTCGGGGGGAACATCGGCTTCGCCCTCGGGCCGGTGCTCGTGACCGCGCTCGTACTCCCGTTCGGCTTGCACGGCACGGTGTTGCTGATCCTCCCGTACCTGATCACCAGCGCCGTGCTCGCGGGTGCGCTCAGCCACCTGGTCGGCTTCCGCCCCGACCGCTCCGCCCCCGCATCCGCCGGCCGCCGGACCGCCCCGCCCCCGACCGCGACCGCGACCGCTGGGCACCCTTCTCGCTCGTGGCCGGCGTGGCGGCGTTCCGCTCCGGCGCGTACTTCGGCCTGCAGGCGTTCATCGCCGCCTACTTCATCTCGCGCTTCCACGTGGCCACCGGCGTGGCGAACGCCGCACTCACCGTGCTGCTCGTCTCGGGTGCGTTCGGCACCATCACCGGCGGCCGGCTGGCTGACCGCATCGGCCGCCGCCCGATCCTCGTCGGCTGCATGGCCGTCCTGCCGCCGCTCATCGCCCTGCTGCTCGTCGCCGGTGAGCTCAGCGGGTTCGTGCTGCTCGCGTTCGTCGGCTTCTTCACCATCGGCAACTTCTCCATCACCGTCGTGCTCGGCCAGGAGTTCCTGCCCAGCCGGATCGGCATCGCCTCCGGCGTCACGCTGGGGGCGGCGGTCGGCATCGGGGGGGTCACCGCCGCGCTGCTCGGGGTGCTCGCCGACGCGGTCGGTCTGACCGCGGTGATGGTCGTGATCGCCGCGCTGCCGCTCGGCGGGCTGGCCTGCGCGCTCGCCCTGCCGCGCGAGGCCACGGCCGCCAGCGCGTAACCCCGGGCAGGGACCTCTTGCGCGCCGGCGCGCGTAAGGAGGACGATGTGCTCGTGAGCGCCACCCGTGAGCGCGCTGCCTCCCCGCTCGCTCCCGGGCGCAGTGAGGCGAGCCTGATCCGGGGCGCCCTGGCCGGCGCGGAGTGCGATCTCGAAGCCCTCTTTCACCGCCACTGGCCGCGCGCCTACCGGGCGGCGTTCCTCATCGTGCACGATCATGCGGCCGCCGAGGACATCGCCCAGGAGGCATTCCTGGCCGCGGTGCGCCGGCTCGACCGCTTCGATCGCCGCCGCCCGTTCGCACCCTGGCTGTCGGCGATCGTGGTCAACCGGTCGATCGACTGGACGCGGTCGCGCACCGCGCGGCGCGAAGCCATCCAGGAGCCGCCCGATGTGCGCCGCCCCGCCGCCACGGGCCGACGGCTACTCCGAGGAGCTCCTGGCTGCCCTGCGCACGCTCGCCCCCCAGCACCGGGCGGTCGTCGTCCTGCGCTACGTGCTCGAGTACTCGCCCGGCGAGATCGCTCGGATGCTCGGCCTGCCTCGCGGGACGGTCAACTCCCGCCTGCGCCGCGGCCTCGACGCGCTCGAACATGACCTGCGGGAGGGCGTGCGGTGATGAATCACGAGCGCGCTCGCCGGGCACTGAGCGCCGCCCGCGCGACGGATGAGGCCGCATCGGCGGAGCGGGCCTGGGCCCTCACGCGCGCGGAGGCGATCGCGCTCGTGCCGGGGCCACGGCCCAGCCGGTGGGGACGCCGGCGGCTCGCGCTGGTGCCCACGCTCCTGGCTGTCAGCATCGCCGCCGCCATGTCACCAGCCGGTGCCGCGGTCAACCGCGTGGTCACGCGCGCCTTTCACCTCCGCCCAGCGCTCAGACACGCGGCCGCCGTCCCGCCCGCCCCCGGCACCGTGCTCCTGTCGGGCCCGGAGGGAACCTGGACGGTCACCGAGCGCGGCGACTGGCGGCGGCTGGGCCCCTGGCCCGAGGCGACCTGGTCTCCGCGTGGGAAGTACATCGCCGTGGCCGGGCCCGGCATGCTCGGTGCCGTCACCCCGGCCGGCGTCCTGCGGTGGGTGCTCTACCGCCCGCAGGTCCACGACCCGGCCTGGTATGCCCCGTCGGGCTACCGCGTCGCCTATCTGTCGGGCCGGATGCTCCGGGTCGTGCGCGGGGACGGATCCTCTGACCACCTGCTCGCCGGGCCGGTGGCCGGGGTGGCGCCGGCCTGGCGGCCCGGCCACCCCTACGAGCTCGCCTATCTCGCCCGGGACGGTAAGGTCGTCGTGCGCGACGGGGACTCCGGAGCCCTCGCCTGGCAGGCGCCGGCGCCGCCCGGAACCGAACGGCTCGAGTGGTCGGCCGACGGCCACGAGCTGATGGCGCTCGCGCCGGCAGAGGTCTGGCTCTACGACAGCGCCGGGCAGCCGCGGGACTTCATCGGCCTGACCCCGGGTATCCCGGCCCGCGACGGCGCCCTGTCACCGGACGGGCGCCAGGTGGCGGTGGCGACGGATGCCGGACTCGAGCTGATGGGACTCCCCGACGCAGTCCCCCCGCGCCAGATGCTCCCCGGACTCGGGGTGCGCCAGGTCGCCTTTTCCCCGGACGGCCGTGTCCTCGTGAGCGCACGGTCGGGGGCCGGCGGGTGGCTGTTCGTGTCGAGGGCCGGGGGCGTGCCGCGCGCGCTCGCCGGGGTGAGCGCGCATCTCGGCGCCGGCGCGGCGGGCGAGCGCCTCGACGGGTGGTGCTGCACGGCGGTGGGGACGGCCGGCTGACGGTCAGGCCGGGTCGCGCGCCACCGGACAGGTCAGGCAGCGGGGACCACCGCGTCCGCGCGCCAGCTCCCCGTCCGGGATCGTCAGCACGTCGATTCCCTCCTCGCGCAGGACCGCGTTCGTGTGCGCGTTGCGCTCGTAGGCGATGACGACGCCCGGGCGGACGGCGACCAGATTATTGCCCTCGTCCCACTGCTCTCGCGCGGCAGTCTCGCTGCGGTTCTCGATCAAGCGCAGACGGTCGACCTCGAGCGCGCGGGCGACGGCATCGAGCAGGCTGCCCTCGTCGGCCACCCGGACCCCGCCGCGCCCCGGCCGCAGGGCGAACGCGCGCAGGGCCGCCCGCGCGGGGTGGAACACAGCGCATGCGTCGCGGTCGACGAACGTCAACAGGGCGTCGAGGTGGATCGTTGACCGGCCGCCCGGCAGCGGGGTGACGAGTACCTCCATGGCGGCGCCGGCGGCGAACAGGCGCTGCGCGAGAAGCTCCACCGCCCCCGGCCGACTGCGCTCGCCGACGCCGATGAGCAGGCGCCCGCGCCCGAGCACGAACACGTCGCCGCCCTCGAGCGCGGCGGCCCCCCCGAGCCCGTCGTGCCACAACGGCGGCGCCGCAGCGGTGAACCGCGGATGGAAGCGGTAGATCGCCTCGAAGTGGAGCGCCTCACGCCGGCGGACGGGCTTGGCCATCGCGTGCACGCACACGCCGTCGTAGCTCCACGCCGACGCGTCGCGGGCGTAGAGATGGTTGGGCAGCGGGGTGAGCACGAAGTCGTGGCGGTCGCCGAGCGCGGCGACGAGCGACCCCTCGCGTTCCGGTAGCTCACCGACGGTCACGCCTGCGATCAAGCGCCGCGCGAGCTCATCCGCCGGAATGGACTCCAGCCACCGCCGCAGCAGCCCCGGGAGCGCCACCCCGAGGGCGGGATCGGCAAGCGTGGCATCGAGCACGAACGTCCGGGCTCCCTCGTCCTCGAGCGCCTCGCCCAGTAGATCCACCACCCGCAGCACCTCGGCGCCCTGGTCGCAGAGCAGGCGCGTGAGTGCATCGTGCTCGACGACGGCCCGCTCCGCCCATGGCACCTCGTCGAACAGCAACGCCTCGCGGTTGGCCGGCGAGAGCCGCTCGAGCTCCCGGCCGGGGCGGTGCACGATGACCTGCCGCAGGCGCCCGACCTCGGAGTGCACGCCGAGCCGCGCGCCGGGGTCTGGGCCGGCCGAGGGGATGCCCGGGATGTTCGCGGTCGTGCTCAGGCCTGGGGGATTACCCGCCCGGGCGCGCGGCGACGCAGCCGGTCCCAGCTCTCCACGACCCGCTCGGCCATGTGGGCGGCCGAGTAGGGCATGACGCGCTCGCGGGCCCCGGTGAGCCGGGGATCCGGATTGGCCAGGACCTCGGCGAGCACCCCACGCCAGCGCTCGGGATCGAACGGTCCGCACCAGGCCCCGTCGAGCCCGGACAGCACCGCCGGGGCGATGCCGACCTCGGTGGCCAGCACCGGCACCTCGCACGCCAGTGCCTCGAGCACGGCCAGGCCGAAGCTCTCGCGCTCGGAGGTGACGAGCACGGCGTCGGCCGCGTTGACGTACAGCGGGACCTGATCGGGAGCGATCCGGCCGAGCGTGAGGAGCTCGGCATCCCCAGCCACCGAGCGAGCTCGGTCAACACGCTTCTCGGGCCGAGCGGGATCGGCCGGAAACAGCACGTAGCGCCGGTCGGCGGCGAGCCCGAGCGCGCGCCGGGCAGCGGCGCGCTCCAGCGGCGCGAAGCGCTCGAGGTCGACGCCGCAGGGCAGGATGGCGAGCTCGCCGCGCACGAGCTGCCGGGGCACGAGCGCGGCCAGCGAATCGGACACCGGCGCCACGAGGTCGAGCCAGGGCAAGGCGGCCAGGGTGGCCGCGCGGGAGCGCGGGACGACCAGATCGGTGCCGTGCAGGGACACGGCGTGGGGAGCGCCCCGGAGCGCCAGGGCCGCCCACGCCGTCAGGCCGAAGTGCGCATGGATGACGTCGAAATCCCGCCCCCGGTAGCGCCGGCGCAGCTCGCGGGCGGCGCGCGGGTACGGCGAGGCGCCTCCGGGCGCGAACGCGAACACCTCGACCTCCACCCCAGGCTGGCGGCGCAGCGCCCGCACCTGGTCACGCACGAAGCTCCCGCGGGCCGGGTTAGCCTCGCTTGGCCACATGTTGGTGACGATCAGCGCGCGCATGCTGGACCTGCGGTGGGAGGGAGCCCGCCGATCACGCCGAACACCGGGAGGCACGCCCATCGGCGGCCCACGGCTGCCAGATGCTTTCCTGCTCTGAGATGACCGATCGATTCCTGGCGCGCACCCGGGCGCGGACTTTAGTGCCGCACTTCGTGCTCCGGAGCCCCATAGCCCCGCTGGTAGACTGGCGCGAGCCCGCCGCCCGCCGGTCGCCGCGCACCGAGCGTGAGCGGGCTGGGCGCCCCGGATGAGGATCTGGTTCGACATGACGGCCTCGGCTCATCCGGTCGTCTTCCGCCCGGTGATCACACGCCTGCGGGATCAGGGCCACGAAGTGAAGATCACGGCGCGCGACTACGCGCAAACACTCGGACTGCTGAAACTGCAGGGACTCGACTACATCGCCGTCGGCCGCCACGGGGGCGCGTCCCGCGCGCGCAAGCTCGCGGCGCTGTTCACACGCACGGCCACGCTCCATGGCTGGGCGAAGGGCACGTTCGATCTCGCCGTTGCCCACGGCTCAAACGATCTCGCCCTCGCCGCCGCCTGGGCACGGATCCCGGCCGTCAACACGTTCGACTACGAGTTCGCCATCCAGCAGCACAACATCGGCTGCCGGCTGGCGCGCCGGGTCATGACTCCCGATGCCATTCCGCCCGAGCGCCTGCGCCGGTTCGGCGTCACGGGGGACAAGCTCGTCCAGTACCCCGGCCTGAAGGAGGAGTACTACCTCTCCGATTTCGAGCCCGATCAGGCCATCCTCGACCGCCTCGGCGTGGACAGCGCGCGGGTGGTGGTGGTCGTCCGCCCGCCGCCCGACGTCTCGCTCTACCACCGCAAGGCCAACCCCCTGTTCCCGCGCGTGCTCTCCTATCTGGGCAACCGGGAGGACGCCCAGGTCGTCGTCCTGCCCCGCACCGAGGCTCAGCGCGTGCAGGTGCGCGGAATGCGGCTGCCCTCGGTGATCGTCACCGACGGCGCGGTCGACGCCCAGAGCCTGATCGCCTGCGCCGATCTCGTCGTGTCCGCCGGCGGGAGCATGAACCGCGAGGCGGTGGCGCTCGGTGTGCCCGTGTACACGACCTACGGTGGGCGGCTCGGCGGTGTCGACGAGGCGCTCATCAAGAGCGGTCGTCTGCGCCCGCTCACCGATCCGCGCGCGCTCGAGCTGCGCAAGCGCGCGAACACCCTCGACTGGCCGCGGCGCGACCCGGGCATCATGGTCGAGATGATCCTCTCGGCGGTGCCCTGATGGCGGCGCGGCACTCCGTCTTGGCCACAGATGGGCGGGCCACCGCCCGCCGGCGCACGAGCCCGAGCGCGACGGCCACCCACCTCGAGCACCATGACTCGCTCGTCGAGCAGTACGCGGCCATGGCGCACCAGTTCGAGCCCCGCGCCGTCGACCTCCTGCTGCGGGCACTCGACGTGGTCATCGCCGGCACCGTGATGACGCTGACCGCTCCGCTGTCGCTGGCCATCGCGCTCCTGCTCAAGCTGAGCGCGCCGCGCTCGCCCGTCCTGTACCGGGGCTGGCGCGTCGGCCGGGGCGGTCACCTGTTCCAGATGCTGAAGTTCCGGACCCTGGCCGTCGATGCCGAGAAGCGCCTCGGCCCCTACCTCGGCCCGGAGCTGACGGAGCTGACGCTGAGCGAGACGACGCGCCTGGGGCGGGTGCTCCGGGCATCCAAGCTCGACGAGCTGCCCCAGCTCGTCAACGTGGTGCGCGGGGACATGAGCCTGGTCGGGCCGCGGCCGATCCGGCCGGCGTTCTTCGCCGAGCTTTCCACGGGCATCCCGCAGTACTGGCAGCGCCTCGTCGTGCGGCCGGGGGTGACCGGGCTCGCGCAGCTGCGCCTGACCCGCGAAATGACCTGGGCGGAGAAGCTCGCGCACGACCTCGAGTACATTGCCGACCGCTCCGTGCGGCTCTACATGTCGGTCATCACCACCACCGTGTGGCTGATCGTCATGCGGCCGGCGAACCGGCGCGCGACGCTCAACCGCCTGCCGTAGGCGCAGGCCCGCTCGAGCCATGTGTGGGATCTGCGGTCGGTACGACCACGAGCGCGGCAGCGCCGCCGATCCGGCGGTCGTCGAGGCCATGAACGCCACGCTCGTCCATCGTGGCCCCGACGGCGGGGGCGTGCACGTCGACGGACCGGCCGCGCTCGCCGCCCGCCGGCTGGCCATCATCGACCTGGCCGGCGGCGATCAGCCGATGGTGGCCGCCGAGGGCGCCGTCGCGGTGGTCCAGAATGGTGAGATCCTCAACCATCTCGAGCTGCGGGCCGAGCTCGAGCGTGCCGGCACGCGCTTTCGCACCCACTGCGACACCGAGGTCCTCCTCCACCTCTACCTGCGCGACGGGCCCTCCTTCGTGTCCCGGCTGCGGGGCATGTTCGCGATCGCCCTGTGGGACCGGCGCGAGCGCCGCCTGCTCTTGGCCCGTGACCGGTTCGGGATCAAGCCGCTCTACTACGAGGACACCGGCGGCTGTGTCCACTTCGCCTCCGAGCTGAAGGCGCTCCTGCGCCGACCGGGCTTCTCGCGTGAGGTCGACCGCGAGGCCCTGCATGCCTATCTCGCGTTCAATTCGATCCCGGCGCCCCTCACCATCTACCGGGCCGCCCGCAAGCTGCCGCCCGGCCACGTGCTCGAATGTGATCCGGGCGGCGTGCGCGTCTGGCGCTATGCCCGGCCCGAGCCCGCGCGCCGCGAGCAGCTGCGCCGGGAGTCGGCCGACGAACTCGCCGGCGAGCTGCGCACCCGCCTCGAGGATTCCGTCAGCGCCCATCTGCTCGCCGACGTCCCGGTCGGCGTGCTGCTCTCGGGCGGGGTCGACTCCTCGGTGCTGGCTGCCCTGGCCGCCCGCACCTCCGGCGCGCGCGTGGCCACCTTCTCGATCGGCTTCCGCGAGCGCTCGTTCAACGAGCTCGATCTGGCCCGCCAGGTGGCCAGGCGCTACGACACCGACCACCACGAGCTCGTCGTCTCCCCTGATGTCGCCGAGCTCATGCCGAAGCTCGCCGCCGCCTTCGACGAGCCGTTCGCCGATTCTTCGGCCGTCCCCACCTACCTGGTCTCCGAGCTCGCGGCCCGTCACGTGAAGGTCGTCCTGAGCGGCGAGGGTGGCGATGAGCTGTTCGGCGGCTATGAGGTCTACAGCGCCGACCTGCTCGCCGCCCGGATCGGGCCGAGCGCCGCCCGGCTCGCCCCGCTCGTCGAGCGGCTGCCGAGCTCCGATGCCCGGGTCAGCCTCGAGTACCGGGCCAAGCGGTTCGTGCGCGCCGCCGCCCGCCCGCCGCTCGAGCGCCATCATGGCTGGAAGGAGATCTTCTCCGGCCAGGAGCGCCACGATCTGCTCACGCCGCCCTGGCGCGATCCGGCGGCCGATCCGCTCCGGGGGTGGCGGGCCCGGTTCGCCGAGACCGAGGGCGCTCCGCTGCTCGCCCGGCTGCAGGACGTCGATCTCGGCATCTACCTGGCCGACGATCTGCTGGTGAAGACGGACCGGATGAGCATGACCCACAGCCTCGAGGCCCGCGTTCCCTTTCTCGACCCGGTGGTGGCCGAGCTTGCGCTCGCGCTGCCCACCCGGCACAAGGTGCGGGGCTTCTCGAAGAAGCGGATGCTTCGTCAGGCCGCGGCTCCATTCATCCCCGAGGCGATCCTGCGTGCGCGCAAGCGGGGGTTCTCGATCCCGGCCGCGGCCTGGCTGCGCGGCGAGCTCGAGCCGTTCGCACGCGAGGTGCTCGCGCCCACCCAGATCGCCGCTCAGGGCTACTTCGACCCGGCCACCGTCGGCCGTCTGCTCGACGATCACGTGGCCCGCCGGGCGGACAACAGCCGCCAGATCTGGGGGCTGATGTCATTCTCGCTCTGGGCCGATGATGCCGACCGGGTGGGTCGCGATGGTCACTGACCCGGCTGGGGGCCGGCCCCCGTGGCTGGACTGGGCGCGCTCGCTGGCGGCCATCGCCCAGGCCGGCCTGACCTACGCGCAGGATCCCTTCGACCGCGAGCGCTACGAGCAGATCCGACGGCTCGGAGCCGAGATCGCGGCCGCGCATACCGGACAGAGCATGACGGCCATCGAAGGCTTCTTCGCCTCCGAGCGCGGCTACCCGACGCCGAAGTTCGACGTGCGCGCGGTGGTCATCCAGGCCGGGAAGATCCTGCTCGTCCGCGAGCGCGAGGACGGCGGCTGGGCGCTTCCCGGTGGCTGGGCGGACATCGGGGAGTCCCCGGCCCGGGCGGCGGAGCGAGAGACCGTCGAGGAGGCCGGCGTCGAAGTCCAGGCCCGGAAGCTGATCGCGCTCATCGACCGTGAGCAGCGCGGCCACCCGCCCCATCCCGAGTACAGCTACAAGGCGCTGTTCGCCTGCGTGGCATCCGCCGCCGATCCCCAGGCGCGGGCCGGCGCGGAGGTCATGGACGCCGGCTTCTTCGCCCCAGAGGCGATTCCGCCGCTGTCGCTTCCGCGCACGTTGCCGGCGCAGATCGAGCTCGGCTTCGCGCACGCGGCGGATCCGCAGCTGCCGACCGTCTTCGACTAGCTCTCTCTGCACGGGACGCCCCGGCGGAACGTCCACGCTTCGACGTACCAGGGGACGGTGCGTTGGATGCGCTGCATGATCTGCGACAAATGCAGCAGTTTCATCAGGTCCCGGTGGTTTAATGCATCGCCGTCACGCACCGCACCGAGCAGGAGCCCGAAGCGTGCAGGAGGAGGCGGGGAGGTCGAGAGCAGGGGTCCTCGCGCGGCTGTTCGCGCAGCGTGGCCCGCTGAGCCCGGGTGGCGAGGTCGACGCCCGCGCGATGGCGCGGACCCTGGGCGCGGTGTACCTCGCAGGCGCCACGCTGGCCATTCTGTGGGTCGCCCTGCCGAGCCCGCAGGCCAGCGACCGGCCCGCGGTCGGAGTCCTGGCCGCGATCGGCGAGGGGGTCGGTCTTGCGCTCGCCTCTGGGCTGTGCGACCGCCTGCCGCGGATCGGCTTCGAGGTCGCGGTGGCGCTCGCCACCGTGCTCATCTCCCTGGCGCTCTATTTCGCGCGCGTGCGTGGCAGCGGCCTCGAGTTCCTCTACATGTGGTGCACGCCGTTCGCGTACTGGTTCTTCCCCCGCCGCCACGCGCTCGCCCAGGCCGGGTTCGTCGCCGTCGGTTTCGCCGCCGCTGAGGTGGGCGCCAGCCTGCGCAGCTCCGGACTCGACGGCGCCGTGGGCACGGTGTGGAGCCGGGTCCTCCTGCTCGCCGGCACGGTTCTCATCGTCGGCGAGCTCGTCCGCCACCTGGGCGAGAGCCTGGGTGCCAGCCACCTGCGGTTCGCGCGCGTGTTCGCCGAGGCGCCGACGCCGATGGCACGTCTGAGCCTGGACGGACGCTGCGTGGCCGCCAACGCGGCGTTCTGCGAGGCGATGGGGCGCGAGGCCGCGCAGGTCATCGGTATGCAGGTGGAGGACCTGGTCGGCCGCGATCGGCTGTCCGAGCTCCTGCCCGCCCGTGAGCGGCTGCTGGCCGGCGATCCGCGGGGGAGCCACATGACGCTGCGCTTCCGCCGGCCCGATGGCGTCCCGGCCACGCTGTTCGTCCACGTCTCTCTGCTGGGACGCCCCGGTGCGCCCGACGCGGAGATGTTCGTCCAGGCGCTCGACCTGACCGAACGCGATCAGGCCGAGCAGGCGCGCGCGATCACCGAGGCGCGTCTGCGGGCCATCATCGACAACGCACCGGCGGCCATCACGGTGCGCGATGCCGGCGGGCGCCTCACGATGATCAACCGCGCCGCCGCCGAGCTCATGGGCGAGGAGCCGGAGGCGCTGCTCGGCCGCGGCTACGACGGGGTGTACCCGGCCGAGACCGTGGCGCTGATGCGCGAACAGGAACGCCTCGTGCTCGCAAGTGGGGAGCCGATGGTCCACACAGAGCCGCTGCACGACCCGGAGGGCGAGCACTTCTTCCTGGCGGCGATCTTCCCCTTCCCGGCTGCCCCCGGTCATCCGCTCGAGCTCTGTCGGATCGCCTTCGACGTCAGCGACCGCGAGCGGGCGCGTCAGGCGCTCGTGCGCAGCCATGACTCGCGCCGCCGGCTGTTCGCCGAGCTCGTGCGCGCCCAGGAGGATGAGCGCCGGCGCATCGCCGCCGACGTTCACGACGAGTCGATCCAGGTGCTGGCCGGCGTGGCCATCCGCCTGGGGATGCTGACCGGGATGCTCGAGCGGCCCGAACAGCAGCGGCTGATCGGCGGGCTCGACGAATCCGTCCGTCAGGGCATCAAGAGCCTGCGCCAGTTGCTGTTCGACCTGCGCCTGCCCGCGCTCGACGAGCTCGGCCTGGCCGCCGCGCTCGGCAGCTATCTGTCGGAGACGATCGCGCCGGAGGGTGTGCGCTACGCGCTCGATGACCGGCTCGAGTCAGAGCCGTCGCCGGAGCTGCGCACGGTGCTCTACCGCGTGGCCCAGGAGGCGCTCTCCAATGTGCGCAAGCACGCCCGGGCCGCCGAGGTCGAGGTGGTCCTGGCCAGCCGGGACGGAGCCGTGAGCGTGACCGTGCGCGACGACGGCGTCGGGTTCGAGGGCGGCGACGGCACCGCCGAGGTCCCGGGGCACCTCGGGATGGTGGGCATGCGCGAGCGGGTGGAGGCGGCCGGGGGCTGGCTGGAGATCGAGAGCCGGCCGGGAGCGGGGACGACCGTCCGCTTCGGTGTGCCGGCCGAGGCGCCGGCGGCGGTGGCCCTGACTGCGGTGCCGGAGGAGTGAGAGGCGCGATGCGACCCGTTCGGGTCCTCATCGCCGACGACGAGCCGGTGATCCGCTCCGCCCTGGCCGACCTGATCGGCGCGCATCCGGAGCTCGAACTCGTCGGCGCGGCGGCCGACGCCGAGGAGGCGATCGAGCAGGCCAGGCGCCTCACGCCGGATGTGGTGCTCCTCGACGTGCGCATGCCGGGCGGTGGCGGTCCCCGGGCGGCGGCTGAGATCGACACCATCCCCGGCTCGCCGACCACGGTCGCCTTCTCGGCCTACGACGACCGCTCGGCGATCATGTCCATGCTCGACGCCGGAGCCAGCGGCTACCTGGTCAAGGGGGCGCCCAACACCGACATCATCGGCACCCTGCTCGATGCCTCACGGCTCAGCCCCCGTCAGCACCGGCTCCCCGGTGCGCGGGCGAGCACCGTGCTGGTCGCCGACGCCCCCGGGCCGGTGTGCGACGCGCTCACCTCGCTGCTCGAGCAGAGCGACGAGTTCCAGCTCGCTGGTGTGGCCGGCAACGCCGCCGAGGCCCTGCGGCTCAGCTGCATCCATCGGCCCAATGCGGTGCTCATCGGACGCTCGTTGCCCGGGGACAGCACGGTGGCGCTGACCGAGATCCGCCAGGCCGTTCCCGAGGCCAGCCTGCTCGTGTTCGCGGCCGAGGCCGAGCCGAGCGGCGTGCGCGAGGCGGTCGAGGCCGGCGCCATGAGTTACCTGGTCAGCGGCGAGCGTGACGAGGCGATCCGCGATGCCCTCCGGGAGGCCGTCCTGGGCAACTCGACCTTCTCGCGTGCCGCCGCGACCGCCGTCGTGCGCGAGCTGAGCGTCGCCCCCCACCGCGCCCGCGAGCACCGCCGCCGCTCGCGCCGCCGCGACCGGCTCGTCCGCTTCGCCACCGGCGAGGGCGTGACGGTCGTGCTGCAGCCGGTGTTCTCGCTCCTCACCGGCGAGGCCGCCGCGGTCGAGGCGCTGGCCCGCTTCGACGGCACCCCGGCGGCGGGCCCGAGCGTGTGGTTCGCTGAGGCGTCTCGCGAGGACATGGGGCCGGCGCTCGAGCTCGCCGCTGTCGACGCCGCGCTGGCCGTGCTCACGCACCTGCCCGCACACGTGTGCATGTCGCTCAATGTCTCGCCGGCGGTCGCCGCCTCTCCTGGGTTCGCGGAGCGCCTGGGCGGCGCGCCGGCGCACCGGCTCATCATCGAGCTGACCGAGCACGCCGCGGTCGCGGACTACGGCCTGCTGGCGGCGGCCCTCGAGGGGCTGCGCGGAGCCGGGCTGCGGGTGGCGGTGGACGACGCCGGAGCCGGCTTCGCCAGCCTGCGCCACGTGCTGCTCGTCGAGCCGGACTTCGTCAAGCTCGACATCTCGCTCTGCTCGGGCATCGCCGCCGACCGCCGCCGCCGTGCGCTCGCCCGGGCGCTTCTGGCCTTCGCCGAGGAGACGCAGATCGCCACGGTGGCCGAGGGTGTCGAGCGGCCGGAGGACCTGGCCGCGCTCACCGGGCTCGGCGTCAACTGGGCCCAGGGCTTCCACCTGGCGCCGCCGGCGCCCGCCGGCGAACTGGCGCTGGCCGCACTCGGCTGATTTAGGCCGCTGTGGGGACCGCGCGGCGCTCGGCCTTCTCGGCCTGCCGCTCGGGCGAGATGCGCACGACGTTCCAGGCCAGCCCGACCCGTTCCAGCCCGCTGATGATGAGTCCGGAGAGGTCGATCTCCGACGCCCGCAGCCCGTGGTAGGCCGAGCGCGGGAACGCATGATGGTTGTGATGCCAGGACTCGCCGAGCGAGAGCACAGCCAGCCAGGCCACGTTCGTCGAGCGATCCTCGATGTCGAAGCGCCGCCGGCCGAAGTAGTGGCAGATCGAGTTGACCGACCACGTCACGTGGTGCACGAGGAAGATGCGCACCAGTCCGCCCCACAAGTAGCCGCGCAGCGCCCCGCCGGCGGTGAACCCGTGGAGCGCGAAGCCGGCCAGGGTGGGCACGAGCAGCGAGACGAGCACGAGTACGGGAAAGCGCCGCCCGATGCGACGCATGGCCGGGTCCTCGTAGAGCTCGGACGCATAACGCTTCCAGTCGGCCTGCCCCTGCGTCGCCCAGAGCCAGCCGACGTGGGCGTACCACAGACCGCCGAGGCCGCTCCCGTGACCGACATGAGGGCTGTGCGGATCGCCGTCGCGATCGGTGTGGGCGTGGTGCTTGCGGTGGTCGGCGACCCAGTCGAGCACCGAGCCCTGCACGGCGAGCGAGCCGAGGACAGCGAACGTTCGCTCGAGCCACCGGTGGGTCTGGAAGGACCGGTGGGTGAGCAGCCGGTGGAAGCCGACCGTGATCCCCGCCGCGCTCAGCAGGTACATGACCCCCAGGATGGCCAGGTCGGTCCCGTCGACGGCCTTGTCCCACAGGAGCACGATCGCCGCGAGCACGCCGAGGAAGGGCACGATGACGCCAAGGAGGTTCGTGATGCGCTCAGCCCGGGACATGTCCTACAGAGTGACATCGACCTGGCGCTCAAATCTTGGCCAGGGCGCACGAACGTCGACACCGGTTTCTTGTGCGATCAACACAAAACCGCGGGGCCAACTACCCTGCTGATCCCGCGTGCGCCTGCCCCGCCTCCATCCCGACCTCTCGCCGCTGCGCGAGAGCCGGGACCTCCGCCTGGTCATCGGCTGCGAATGCGCGACCAGTCTCGGCTCCCAGGCCGCCCTCGTCGCCCTCCCGTACCAGCTCTACGTGCAGACGCACTCGGCGCTGCTCGTCGGCCTGCTCGGCGCGGTCGAGCTCATGCCGCTCATCGCCACGGCGCTGCTCGCCGGCGCGATCGCCGACCGCATGGACCGCCGTCGGTTGCTCCTGGTCGGCCAGCTCGGGCTCATGCTCGCCGCCGCCGGGCTGGCCGGGGCCGCCTTCGCCGGCCACCCGGCCGTGGCTGTGCTCTACGCCCTCGGCGGCGTCCTGGCCGGCTTCAACTCCCTGCAGAACGTCGCCGCTTCCTCGATCATCCCCAACCTGGTCAGCCGCGAGCGCCTGCGGGCGGCGCTGGCACTCAACTACGGGCTCTACCAGCTGACGATGGTGGTCGGCCCGGCGCTCGGCGGCCTCATCATCGGCGTGTTCGGCGTCCAGTGGGCATACGCGACGAACGCCGCCGCCTGCCTCGCCGTCGCCGGCGCGATCGTCGCCCTGGCCCCCCAGCCGCCCCACGGCGCCACCGAGGCGCCGGACACGATCCTGCGCTCGATCCTCGAGGGGCTCCGCTACGTGCGCGGCAACCGGGCGCTGCTCGGATCGTTCGCCATCGATCTGGTGGCCATGACGTTCGGCATGCCGCGGGCGCTGTTCGCGGTGCTGTCGGTCAGCGTCTACCACGCCGGCGCCGGCGGCACCGGGGCGCTGTACTCCGCCGTGTCGGCGGGGGCCACCGTGGCCGCCCTGACCACAGGCTGGCTCAGCCACGCCCGCCGCCTCGGCCTGGTCGTCATCTGGGCCGTGCTCGCCTGGGGCGCGGCGATCGCCCTGGCCGGTCTCGCGCCGTCGCTGTGGCTGGCCATGGTGCTGCTGGCGGTGGCCGGCGCAGCCGACTCGATCAGCGCCGTGTGCCGCTCGACGATCAACCAGACCGTCACCCCGGACCGGATGCGGGGCCGGATGTCGTCGGTGTACTCGCTCGTGGTGACCAGCGGGCCGCGGCTGGGCGATATCGAGTCGGGCACCGTGGCCGGAGCCGCCGGTGTCCGGTTTTCGGTCGTGTCGGGGGGAGTCGCCTGCGTGGTCGGGGTAGGACTGGTGATGCTCGCGTTCCCGGCCCTGGTCCGGTTCGACGCCGAGCGGCTCCATGTCGCTCCAATTCCCGAAACTGCGTAGCGCTCTGAGCGGGACCTCCGGGGCCGAGCGCGAGGCGCTCGAGCTCGAAGACAGCCGTACGTTCCGACTGGCCGTGCGTTCGGGCTTCGGGGCCCGCGCCCTCACGTATGCGCTGATCGGCGGGATCGCCATCGCGCTGGCCGCCGGAGCGGGTGCCCGGGGGTCAACGCCCAGCCAGGAGGGCGCGCTGGCCACAGTGGCTCACGCCCCGGCCGGCGGTGCCGTGCTCGCGCTCGTCGCCGTCGGGCTGGCTGCCTACGCGCTGTGGAAGTTCACCCTGGCCGCGGTCGGCACCGGTCCCGAGGGCGCACGCGGCACGAGCGCCTGGGACCGGCTCTCCAACCTGGCCGGCGGGATCGTCTATCTGAGCTTCACCGTCCTGGCCGTCGAGGTCCTCTTCGGGAGCGCCGGGAACCAGTCCCGCGAGCAGCAGCAGGCCACCGCCGGTGTGCTCGGCTGGCCCGGCGGTCGGGTGCTCGTGGCCATCGCCGGAGTGGTGCTGGTGATCATCTGCGCCCAGCAGGCCTATGTGGGTGCCCGCGCTCGCTTCGCGAGCGACAGCAAGACCCAGGAGATGGGACCGGTCGAGCGCCGGACGTTCCTGTGGCTCGGCCGCGTCGGCATCGTCGCCCGCTCGGCCGTGTTCGCGCTGTCGGGCTACTTCCTCATCCGCACCGCGATCACCGCGCACGTGTCGCGGGGTATCAGCCTCGACGGCACGCTGGCCGAGGTCCACGCGCAGCCGTTCGGGGCGGTGCTGCTCGCCCTGGTCGGGGCCGGACTGCTCACCTTCGCCGCGTTCTCGCTCCTGGAAGCGCGACGCCGGCGGCTGTGAGGCCGCCGGCGTCGAATGTGACGTTCCGTCAGGGTGAGCGGTCAGGCGACGCGCCGGAGCTCGTCGAGCTCCGAGCTGCGGGCCAGGCGCTGCAGGCCCTGCTGCTCGAGCTCGCGGGCCCGCTCGAGCGGGATCCCGAGCTCGGTGCCGGTCTGGCGCAGGGTGAGGGGCTCCTCACCGGCCAGGCCGAAGCGCAGCCGGATCACGTGGCGCTCACCTTCGGGCAGTCGCTCGACGATGTCGTTGACGCGGCGGTCGCGATCGGCGTCGACGATCTGCTGAGCCGGCTCGGGGTTCTCGCTCGCCAGCAGGTCACCGAAGGCGGTGTCGCCGTCTTCACCGATCGGCTGGTCAAGGCTGGCCAGGCCGCGACTGAGCTCGCGCAGCTCGGCCACCTCGTCGACCGTCAGCTCGGCGACGGCCGCGATCTCCTCATCGGTCGGCTCCCGGGAGAGCCGGCCGCTGAGCTCGCTCTCGATCTTGCGCACCTTCACCTGCCGCTGGGCGACATGGACAGGGACGCGGATCGTGCGGCCGTGGTTCTGCAGGCCACGCTGAATGGCCTGGCGGATCCACAGCGTTCCGTAGGTCGAGAACTTGAAGCCGCGCCGCCAATCGAACTTCTCGACGGCACGAATGAGTCCGAGCATGCCCTCCTGGACGAGGTCCTCCATCGGCAGGCCGTGCCCCTGGTAACGGCGGGCCTGCGAGACGACCAGTCGGAGGTTCGAGTTGATCATCCGCTCCTTGGCGGCGAGATCGCCACGCTCGATGCGCTTGGCCAGCTCGACCTCCTCAGCGGCGGTGAGCAGGGGATGGGAGCGCGCGCGGCGCAGGAAGAGGTCCAGCGAGTCGGTGCCGGGCAGATGCTCGGTGGCAGCCGGCCGTGTCTCCTCGAGCTCCGGGCGCGGTGCCACATGAGTGGCGCGGCGGTTCTGGCGGCGGTTGCCGCCCACCGTCGACCGCGTGCGAACCCGGCGCGGGGTGCTGGCCTCGTTGGAGTCATCACGGTCGCGGCGGCCGCTCACGGGCGCGTCGCGATCCGCATTTTCAAAGCTGTTCAGGGTGGTCTCCGTGAATTCGCGCATTTCTACGACGGTGAAATATAGCAGCTTGTACGACGATTATCGAACATTTATGAAACGAGCCGTGCGGTACCGTGCCTCGGTGCTCACCGGGCTCCAGCGATGAGTTCCTCGCGCGCCGACGATGGCCTCTTCGCGGGGGTTTTCGCCCACGGTGCCGTCACACCACTGGTGGGCGACCGCGCCCTGTTGCAGGCAATGCTCGATTTTGAGAGTGCCCTGATCCGCGCGCTCGTAACATGCGGACTCGCTCCGGCCGCCGCCGCCGCCGGCCTGCAGGCGATGCCGGACGCCCAGGCGCTCGATCTCGCCGAGCTCGGACGCACCACCGGCGCGCAGGGCACACCGGTGCCGGGGCTGCTCGCCCAGGTGCGTCCACACCTCCCGGAGGCCACCCGCGCGCACCTGCACCGCGGGGCGACGAGCCAGGACGTGCTCGACACCGGGCTCATGCTCATCTGCGCCCGTGGACTCGATGCCCTGCGCGGCGAGCTCGACCGGGCCGCGGGCGGCGCCGCCGCCCTGGCGGCCGCCCACGGCCCGACCGTCCTGGCCGGCCGCACGCTTCTGCAGCAGGCGCTGCCGACGAGCTTCGCGCTGAAGGCGGCCGGGTGGCTCGACGGCCTCACCGCCGTCCGCGCCGAGCTGGCCGAGATCCGCCGGCACGGCCTCGCCCTGCAGTTCGGCGGCGCCGTGGGGACGCTGGCCGCGCTGGGCGAGCATGGACTTGCCGTGGCCGCTGCGCTGGGGGCCGAGCTCGAGCTTCCGGCGCCCCCGCTGCCCTGGCACACGAACCGCACCCGCCCGGCCCGGCTCGCGTCCGCGCTCGGGACGGCGCTCGGGGTGATGGGGAAGATCGCCCGGGACGTCACGCTGCTGGCCCAGACCGAGGTGGCCGAGGTGGCCGAGGGCGGCGGCCCCGGCCGGGGCGGGTCCTCGACCATGCCCCACAAGCGCAACCCGGTCGGCGCTGTCGCCGTGCTCGCCTGCGCCGGGCAGGGACCCGGCCTGGTCGCCGCCGTGCTCGGCGCCATGGCCCAGGAGCACGAGCGCGGGGCGGGCTCGTGGCAGTCCGAATGGGAGCCGCTGCGCTCCCTGCTGCGCCTGAGCGGATCGGCCGCCACCTCGCTGGCCCAGACGCTCGAGAGCCTCGAGGTCGACCCGGTCCGGATGCGGGCCAACCTCGAGCTCGGCGGCGCGGCGATGATGAGCGAGAGCGTCGTCACCGCCCTCACGCCGGCGTTCGGGCGCGAGCGCGCCCAGGCATTGGTCGCCGAGGCAACCGGCACCGGCACAGACCTGGCGCGGGCATTGCTGAAACGCCCTGAGATCGCGTCTGCGCTCGGTCCGGACGGGGTCCGCGCGGCGCTCGACCCGGCCAGGTACCTGGGCGCGGCTGCGACGCTCGTGCAGCGGGCCCTGGCCGCCCACGAGGCATTGGCGCGCGCATGAGCACGTGCGCCCTGCATCACCGCATCACGGGGCCGGCCGACGCGCCCGCCGTCGTGCTCACCGGGTCGCTCGGCACCGATCTGTCGATGTGGGACCCCCAGGCGCAGGCGCTCGCGCATCGCTTCCGGGTCATCTGCTGCGACGTGCGCGGGCACGGCCGCTCTCCGGTGCCGCCGGGTCCGTATTCGATGGCCGACCTCGGCGGCGACCTGCTCGCGCTGCTCGACCGCCTCGAGCTCGCGCAGGCGCACCTGGTCGGTCTCTCGATCGGAGCCATGATCAGCCTGTGGGCCGCCGCCGCGGCGCCCGCCCGGATCGGCCGCCTCGTCGCGTGCTGCACGACCGCGCACTTCGGTCCCGAGGCGTCCGCCGCCTACCGCGAGCGAGCGGCCGCGGTGCGGGCCGGCGGCCTCGAGCCGGTGGCCGACGGTGTGGTCGCGCGCTGGCTGACGCCGGGGTTCGCCGCCGCGCGCCCGGACGTGGTGGCCCGGCTGCGCGCCGGGCTCCTCGCCACTGCGCCCGAGGGCTACGCGGGCTGCTGCGAGGCCCTGGCCGAGCTCGACCTGCGCCCGGCCCTGGGCGACATCAGGGCGCCGACGCTCGTGCTCGTGGGCGAGGAGGACCCGGCCACGCCACCCGCACACGGCGAGGCGATCGCCGCTGCCGTGCCCCGCGCGTCGCTGTGCCCGGTCCCGGCCGCGGCCCACCTGGCCAGCGTCGAGCGGGCGGAGCTGGTCAGCGCCCTGATCCTGCGATTCCTACTGGGAGACGACGATGAGTGATCTGGACACCGGCGCGGCGACGCGCCGCGAGGTCCTGGGTGCCGAGCACGTCGAGCGCGCGGCCGTGAACGCCGGTGAGTTCGGGGCCCCGTTCCAGGACTTCATCACCCGCTACGCCTGGGGCGCCGTCTGGTCGCGGCCGGGCATCGACCGGCGCATGCGCAGCGCGATCACGCTGGCCGCGCTGGTGTCCGTCCGGGCCGAGAACGAGCTCGCCATGCACGTGCGGGCCGCGCTGCGGCAATGGGCTCACGCCCGAGGAGATCCGCGAGATCCTGCTCCACACTGCCGTGTACGCCGGGGTGCCGGCGGCCAACTCGGCCTTCGCGATCGCCAAGCGGGTGATCGAGGAGGTCGCCGAGCGAGCCTAGGCCGCGCGCGGCTCGGCGGCGAGCGGACGGCCGTCGCGCAGCAGCTCCTCGAGCCGCTCCCCATCGACCGGGCGTGAGAACAGGAAGCCCTGCCCGAGTGCCGAGCGCATCCGCCGCAGCTGGTCGGCCTGCTCGCGCTCCTCGATGCCCTCGGCCACGACCTGGAGCGCCAGCGTCTCGCCCAGGTTGACGATGCCCTCGACGAGCTGGCCCTTGCCCGGATCGTGCTCGAGTCCGTCGATGAACGAGCGGTCGATCTTCAGGATGTCGACCGGGTAGGCCTGCAGCCGCGACAGCGCCGAGTAGCCGGTGCCGAAATCGTCCACGGCCACCCGCACGCCGAGGCGCTTGAGCTCGTGCAGGCGCTGGAGGATCTCCTCGCTGTCGTCCGGCAGCAGGCTCTCCGTGATCTCGAGCACGAGCTGACGGGGCGGCAGGCCGCTGTCGCGCAGCGCCGACTCGACGCGGCCGGGGAAATCGGCGTCATGGAGCTGGCGCGTGGACACGTTGACGTTGATGTCGAGGGCGCGCTCGGGGAACGCGCGGTGCCAGGCCGCGGCCCGGTCGCAGGCGGTGCGCAGGATCCAGTCGCCGAGCGGGACGATCAGCCCGGTCTCCTCGGCCAGCGCGATGAAGTGGCCGGGAGCGAGCCGCCCGCGGGTCGGATGGGCCCAGCGCACGAGCGCCTCGGCACCGGTGATGTGCCCGGTCGCGAGGTCGACGATCGGCTGGTAGTCGAGCTCGAACTGCTCCTCCTCGATCCCCCGCTGGAACTCGCCGGTCAGCTCGAGCCGGTTCAGCACCCGCTCGTGCATGCCCTCCTCGAAGGTCTGCGCGGTGCCCTTGCCGGCTTCCTTGGCCGCGTACATGGCGGTGTCGGCGTTGCGCAGGAGGTCGTCGACGCCGATGCCGCCGTCGCTCTTGGCCAAGCCGATCGAGGCGTTCACCCGCAGCTCGCGACCGGCGATCTCGAAGGGCACCTTCAGCACCTCGAGCATCCGGGTGGCGATCACCTCGGCGTCGTCCTCGCTCTCCAGGATCTCGAGCAGGATCGCGAACTCGTCGCCGCCGAGCCGGGCCGCCGTGTCGGTGACGCGGACGAAGCCGGCGATCCGGATGGCCACCGCCCGCAGCAGCTCGTCCCCGGTCGCGTGGCCGAGGCTGTCGTTGATCGTCTTGAAGTCGTCGAGGTCGAGGAACAGCACTGCGACCGGGCGGCCGTGGCGGCGCGCGCCGGCCAGCGCGTGGGTGAGCCGGTCCTCGAACAGCGCCCGGTTGGCCAGGCCGGTCAGGGCGTCGTGGAAGGCCTGGTGGCGGAGCTCCTCCTCGAGCGCCTTGCGCTCGGAGATGTCGCGCATGCTGAGCACGACGCCGGCCACGGCGGGGTCGGCCATGCGGTTCTCGGCGATCGTCTCCAGGTAGCGCCAGCCGCCGGAGGCGTGGCGGAAGCGCGCGGTGAAGATGGCCGGGCTCGTCTTGCCGCCGGCCGTGGCCACGTGGCTCTCGATCAGCAGCACGTCGGCCGGGTGGACGATCTCGGTCAGCTTGCGCCCGGTGAGGTCCTCGGCGCTGTGGCCGAGGGCGCGCTTCACCGACGGCGACTGCCAGCGGATGACGAGGTCCTGGCCCACGACGGTGACCACGTCGCTCGAGTGCTCGACCAGGGCGCGCACCCGCTCCTCGCTGCGACGCTCGAGCGCCCGACGCGTCTCACCCAGGGTGACGGCGCGGCGCTGGCGGTGCAGGGCGAGGCCGATGAGCAGGAGCAGCACCAGGCCGAGGACGAGCGAGCCGATGTCGGCCTCGGTGGCCCGGGCGGATGCCGCGTCAGCGGCCCGCTGCTGGACGGCGACGGCGAGCGCGGCATCGGCGTCGAGCGTGGCCACGGTCGGTGTAAAGGCGCGCCGCAGCTCGAGGATCGCCGCCCTGACGGGCATGGTCCCGGCCTGCGCGAGCGCGCCGATGCCGAGCGAGTACACGTGCTGGGCATCGGCCATGAGCGCCCGGCTGCTGGCACTGTGGTCGGCCGAGCGCAACGAGGCGACCGTGTGCTCGAGCGTGTTCCAGACCCGGAAGCCGTGGGTGACGAGGCCGGGGTCCCGGAAGCTGCGGACACCAGCCGGCTGCGCGGCCATCTCGGCCACGCCCTGCCAGACGACGGCGCTCACCTCCTCGCTGCCGCCGTGGACCCTCTCCACGAGCAGCTGCACGCGCCGGTGGGCTTCGGCCGAGTGCTGGGCCGACTCGGCGACGAGCAGCATGGCGGCGACGACGGCGAGCGCGCACAAGACCGTGGCCAGCTGGCCCAGGGAGGCTCCAGCGGCTGCGCGGCGAAGTCGCTGTCCGGCGGAAAGGCGCACTGATCTGGGTTGTCGGCAGGTGGTGCCAGGACCATGAGACTCCGCGTGCCGGGCTCATCGCACCGGTCGGCAAACGCGCCTGCAAATGGCGGCGGTGGGCGTCCCGGAGGGGTCGGGAGACCAGGTACCGCTGCCTATACTTGGCCGACCCCACCGAGGAGCGGCTCGTGCAGGAGATGGTCATCTACGGCGTCAGCTTCGACATGGTCGGCAAGCAGCCGATCGTGCTGCTGAAGACGGTCGAGAGCAACAAGTTCCTGCCCATCTGGATCGGCCATCCCGAGGCGGCGGCGATTCTCATGAAGCTCCAGGGGGCCTCGACGCCGAGGCCGATGACTCATGATCTGCTCTCCGACATGCTCGGGGAGCTCGAGGTCGAGTGCACGCGCGTCGCGGTGACCGAGCTGCGCGAGAACACCTTCTACGCCTCGATCAGCCTGCGCGCGAACGGCCGCGATCTGGAGATCGACTCTCGTCCCAGCGACGCACTCGCACTCGCCGTCCGCTCCGGGGCGCCGATCTTCGCCGCCGACGAGGTGATCGCCGAGTCGGCGATCGAATTCGAGCACGAGGTCGAGGACACCGAAGAGGTGGTCGAGAAGTTCAAGGACTTCCTCGATCACGTGACCCCCGAGGATTTCGCCAGCGACGAATAGCGGGCCGGCCGCTGCCGGGTGCCGTGACGCCGCGCTCGGCGGGCCGGATGCCCGCCGGTGCAACCTGCCGCGCAAGCGGAGCGGTCACCGCACTCCAGAAGCGGAGCGCCGCGCGGCCTGAAAGCCGGATGCGGTCTCCCCGGCCTGCGAGGTCGATCGCTGCCGGCCGCGCGGCCTGAAAGCCGGATGCGGTCTCCCCGGCCTGCGAAGCGAAGCGGTCACCGCACTCAGAAGCGGAGCGCCGCGCGGCCTGAAAGCCGGATGCGGTCTCCCCGGCCTGCGAGGTCGATCGCTGCTGGCCGCGCGGCCTGAAAGCCGGACGCGGTCTTCATGGGCCGCTGCGCGGCGTCCGTGGGGCCTGACATCCGGACGCCCCGCGGTCCGACGGCTGACGGCTGACGCCGCTGCGACTCGCGAGGGCTGGCCCGGTTCATACCTGCGGCCACTGCGTCTGCGAACGGCCCGCGGGAGGATCGTGGGCGTGATGTCCGAGTTCTCCGTCATCACGAGCGCGATCGAGGACATGGCCGGCAGGTTGACCGGCATCGCCGACGGCGCCGAGGGCTGGCACGGCCAGGTGAGCACGCACGCCTCGGCCGCCGCCCAGACCCCCGCCCACGATGCGGTGAGCGGGCTGATGGCTCGCTGGGCGGCCACGCTCCCGCACTTCGGCCTGGCCGGCGAGCGCCTGCGGCTGGCCATGCACGGCGCGGCGCGGGTGTACGAAGAGTCCGACGCCGCCGTGGCGCGCGCCGGGGGGGAAGGACCGTGATCGATCCTGGCGTCCAGGCCCCGACCGGCGACCCCGGCGCCGTCGCCGCGGCCGCCGGGTGGCACGACGGCCTGGCCGACTACTTCGAGTCGACCGCCAACACGATCAGCTACACCGTCGGCTCGCTCACCGGGACCAACTGGGATGGCGAAGCCGCCCAGTCCTACTCGGAGCTCGGCGGCCTCGTGGCCGAGCACTTCCTGAAGGCCGGCTCGACCGCGCGGACCGCCGCCCAGGCGCTGCGGTCCTACGCCGCGCAGCTCGAGCAATTCCAGCGCCAGGGCGTGCATGCGGTCGACCAGGTCGTGCATTGGATGGGACAGCTGCAGAAGGACCAGGCCGCGCTGCTGAAGGCCCAGCAGGCGGTGCAGGCCGCCCAGACCGCGCTCGACACCGCGACGACGACGCTGGGCCACGCCGCCTCGGGTCTGGTTCCGGGCGGCGCCGTGGCCGCGGCCAGCCGGGCCTACGGCGAGGCGCAGTCCGCGCTCACCCAGGCCCAGGCCGCCGAGCGGGCAGCCCAGCGCGCGGTCGACCACGACAACCAGCAGATCCGCTACTGGCAGGGGCAGGCACGTCAGATCTGGCAGGAGGCCCAGAACGCCGCCGCCGTGGCCACCGGGAGCCTGGCCCCGCTCGAGGTCGCCCCGCCGCCTCTGGCCGGCGCCCCGGCCACGTTCATCGACGCGCTCGCCGCCGACAGCAGCTTCCTGCGCTCGCATCCCTCGCTGGCCCAACCCCTGGCCGAGCAGATCGCGCAGGCGAATGCCAAGCGCCAGCACCTCGGCGGAGACGCGGTCGGCCATGACGAGCAGACGATCCTGAACGCCCTCGACCGCGGTCAGAACCTGAGCACGGTGAAGCTGAGTGTCCATCAGAGCGGGGGCGGTGGCTTCTGGTCGGGGCTGCTCGCCGCCGGCGCGGTCGTCGGCACCGAGATCGTCGGCGGCGGCCCCGAGGACCCGGCCGCCGACGCGGCCGCGGCCGGCGAGGTGGCGGCGATCGAGGGCGGCGGGGACGCCGCGGCGGCAGCGGCGAGCGCCGGCGATGTGGCGGAGGCCGCGGCAGCCGACGCCGGATCGGCCGAGAGCAGCATCACCGACCTACCGCCTGGCCGCAGCCCCGGCGTCTACACGGTGTCGAACCCGGAGGATCTGCAGGCGCTCTACGACGACCTCTCGGTCGGCGGCAAGCCGGTGGAGAACTCCTATCCTGGGCAGATGGTGGAGCTGCCCGACGGGACGACCGTGGGCCTGCGCGCGGCGTCGAAGTCGGGCGGTCCGACGCTCGACGTCAAGCTGCCGGATGGCACGCAGCTCAAGGTGCACGTGACCCCATGACCAGCCACGAGCTTCCCGAGACCGTCATCGCCGAGGCGCTGGACGAGGTCGTCGTGCGCGGCGCCGATGACTGGGTGATGCTGACCGAGGTGGACGCCTGCCTCATCAGCGCGGCGGCCCGGCATGACGTGGCGCTGGAGGATCGGGTCGAGGTGGCGCTGGAGGTCGTTCGCCGAGCGCTCGAGGACGGCTTGATGGTGGCCGGCGACGTCGGAGACGCCGGCTTCGCTCCCTGGAACTCCAGCCCTACTGCCGCCTTCGCGCGGATCGCCGACGAGTGGCGGGCGATCGGGCCGAGCCTGACCATGGGCGACATCGGCTGGCTGGACACCACCCCGGCCGGTGAGGCCCGCGCGGATGAGGTCCGCGACCAGGTCAACGCGCGCGCTGGCGCGGGGTAGCGGTCAGCCGCGACCGCCGTCCCTACGTCGCCGCGACCACGACCGCGGACAGGATCCGCTCGATCAGCTCATCGAACCCGATCCCGGCCGCCTCGGCCGCCTGCGGCAGCAGCGAGGTCTCGGTCAGCCCGGGAATCGGGTTGAGCTCGAGCACGCTCAGCTCGCCGCTCTCCTCATCGAGCATGAGGTCGACCCGGCCGAAGCCCGAGCAGCCGAGCAGCGAATACACCTCCAGGGCGATCTCGCCCGCCCGCTCCGCGACCTCCCCGGGCACATCGGCCGGGCACACGAAGCGGGTCCGCCCGATCTCGTAACGGGCCTCGAAGTCGTAGAAGTCCTCCTGCTCGGGCACCGCCTCCACGAGCGGCAGCGCGCGCGGGACGCCCGCCTCCTCGACCACCCCCACCGCTAGATCGCGGCCGCGCACGTAGCGTTCGAGCAGAACCTTGCGGTCGTAGGAGATCGCCGCGACCAGCGCGCCGGGTACGTCGGCGGCCGTGCGGGCGAACTTGATCCCCAGCGCGGAGCCCTGGCGGGCCGGCTTGACCACGATCGGGAAGCGCAGCCGCTCCTCGATCGCCGGCAGCGCCTGGGCGGCGCCAAGCTCCCGGAACGCGGTCTCGCTGAAGGCGAAGAACTCGGGGGTGGGGATGCCGGCGTCGCGCATGGCGTGCTTGGCCAGGACCTTGTCGGCCGCCCGGATGCACGCCGACACGTGCGAGCCGGTGTGGGGGATGCCGAGCACCTCGAGCAGCTCCTGGACCGTGCCGTCCTCGCCGTCGCGGCCGTGCAGGGCGACGAACGCGAGCTCTGGTCTCTCGTCGGTCAGCCGCGCCACCAGATCCGGCCCGACGTCGATCGCCACCACGGTGTGCCCGAGGCGCTCGAGGGCGTCCTCAACCCGGGCTCCCGACTTCAGGGACACCTGGCGCTCGAGCGAGCGCCCGCCCTTCAGGACGGCGACTCGGCTCACCGAGCCCGCTTGCGCTGCATCGGCAGCACCCGCGCCAGCTCCTGCGTCGCGCCCTCGGACGCCTCAGAAGGCCGGGCCGGCGAGCGCGCACCGGCCGGGGCCGGAGTCCTCCCGGTCAGCGTGCCGTACAGCGCGACCTGCTCGCGCACGATCTCGCCGAGGCGCCGCAGCGCCTCGCGGATCGACTCTTCATCGACGCCGGAGAAGTTCAGCCGCATCGACGATCCGCCCCGCCCGTCGACGAACGCCGCCCGCCCGGGCACGAAGGCCACGTGCTCGTTGAGCGCGCGGGCGAGCAGGTCGGTGGTGTCGATGTAGTCGGGCAGAGTGGCCCAGATGAACAGGCCGCCCTGCGGGTGGGTCCAGCGCGCCTCGCGCGGGAAGTGCTCGGCCAGCGCGTCGAGCATGACGTCACGCCGGCGGCGGTAGATCTCGATCAGGGAGCGCACGTAGCTCTCCCACGGCCCGGAGTCGAAGTAGGCGCTGACGAAGTACTGCGAGACCGACGAGGAGCACAGGTCGGCTCCCTGCTTGCCGATGTTCATCTTCGCCAGCACCGGGCCGGGGGCCACCGACCAGCCGAGCCGTACGCCGGGCGAGAGGATCTTCGAGAACGTCCCCGCGTAGATGACGAACTCCCCCCCGTCGAGCGAGTACAGGGTGGGCAGCGGAGTGCCCTCGTAGCGGAGCAGCCCGTAGGGGTTGTCCTCGAGCACGATCAGCTCCCGCTCGCCGGCGATGCGCACGAGCGCGCTCCGCCGCTCGAGTGACATCGTCACGCCGGCGGGGTTGTGGAAGTTCGGCACCGTGTAGATGAACTTCGGGCGCCGCCCGTCGCGCTCGAGCGCGTCGAGCATCGCCTCGAGCTCGTCGATCCGCATACCGTCGTCGTCCATGCGCACCTGCACGACGTCGGCCTCGTAGGCGCAGAACGTCGGGACCGCGCCCGGGTAGGTGGGCGCCTCGGTGACGATCACGTCGCCCGGGTCGATGAGGGTCTTGCATACGAGGTCGAGCACCTGTTGGCCGCCCGTGGTGACGAGGATGTCCTCGGGGTCGATGGCCATCCCCTCGGCCGCCATCACCTCGGCGATGCAGCGCTTGATCACCGACAGCCCCTCGGTCGGGCCGTACTGCAGCGCTCGCGCGCAGGACTCCGCGGCCACGGTGTGCATGAGCGAGGCGTAGGAGTCGGGCGGGAAGGTCGAGGTGTCGGGCAGGCCGCCGGCGAGCGAGATGACGTCCTCACGCTCGGTCAGCGCCATCAGGTCGCGCATGGCCGATGACTTCATCACCGTCGTGCGCCGGGCAAACAGACTGCCGTAGCGCTCGATATCCCGTGCCGTCGATCGCGGGCGCCGGGGAGCCGGGCTCACCGGGGAACACCCCTCTCGTCTATCGTCACGGTTCCTCACGGTACAGCACGGTGCACCTCGCCTTCGACATCTTCCAGGGCATCGGGATCGCCCTCGCGCTCGGTATCCGGCCGTTCCTCCCCGCGCTCGCGGTGGGGGCGCTCGCGGCTGGGAACGTCGAGCTCCATTTCTCCGGTACGAGCTATGGCTTTCTCCAAAGATGGCCGTTTCTCCTGGTCATGGCGCTGGCCGGTATCGCCCTCGCCGGGCTCGAGCGCGGGGTCATCCGGGAGCGCTCCGACAGCCGCCCGGTGGTCGCCGTCCTCGGCCTCGTCGGCGCCGCGCTCGCCGCGCTCATGTTCGGCGGCTCGCTGCTCCGGGCCCACCACGCCGCCTGGCCGGGCTGGATCGGCGGCGTGATCTGTGCCGCGCTGGCCCTGGCCGCCACCCGGCCGCTGCTCCAGCGCGTGCGCGCCCGCCTCGACCGGGACACGGCCGGCTCGCTGCCGATCTACGCCGAGGTGACCGCTGTGCTCGTCGCCGCCCTCTCGGTCCTCGCACCCCCGGTCGGCGTCATCGCCCTCATCCTGTTCGCGGCCCTGCTCATCCGCGGACGCGCGCGGGGCGACCAGAAATACGCCGGCCTGCGCATCCTGCGCTGATGGCGCCCGCGCGCAAGCTGATCCTCGTCGTCATCGACGCGCTCAAGCCGGCCATGCTCGAGCGCGCGATCGCCACCGGCCGGGCGCCGGCGCTCGCCCGCATCCTGTCCGAGGGCGTGTACGTCGATGACTGCGTGGCCGCCTTCCCATCGGTCACGCCGGTGTGCGCGGCCAGCATCACCACCGGCGCCGGTCCCGACCGACACAACATCCCGAGCATGAACTGGTACTCCCGCGAGGAGAGCCGCTACGTCGAGTACGGCTCGAGCTTCTCGGCCAGCCGCCAGTTCGGCGTTCTGCGCTCGCTCACCGACACCGTCTACCGGATGAACGCCGAGCATCTCTCGCGCGAGGTCGAGACGGTGTTCGAGACGCTCGACGACGCCGACGTGCGGACGGCTGGGACGACGTATCTCATCTACCGCGGCCGCCACCACCACGAGGTGGCCAACGAGACGGCTCTGGCCCGGATCGCCACCTCGACCCTGTTCCGGCGCACCATCGAGGGCCCGCGCGAGCTGTTCTACGCCGACCTGTACGCGAGCCGGCGCACTGGGTGCCGCGGTCAGCTCGGCATGCCCGGCATCCGCGATCAGCACACGGGCTGCGTGGGCGCGTACCTGGTCGAGCACGATTTGTGCGACTTCATGCTCTTCTCGCTGCCCGACAACGACGCGTACTCGCACAAGAACGGCCCCCACGCGCAGGTCACCTCGATCGCCGGCGCCGACCGCCAGCTCGAGCGGCTCATGCACGCGTCGGGCGGACCGGAGGCTTTCCTGGAGGAGTACGCGGTCATCGTGTGCTCGGACCACTCGCAAGCCCCGGTCGAGGAGCGGATCCGGCTCGACCTCGCCTTCGCGGACTTCGACGTGGCCACTCAGAACGCGACCCGGTCGGCCGGAGCCGAGGTCGCGCTCAGCCCGGCCCAGCGCTCGGCCATGATCTATGCGCTCGACGAGGAGCGCCGTGACGAGATCGTGCAGCGCTCGGTGCAAGCGGTCGACGGCCTCGACGGCATTGACGTCATCGCCTGGTGCGAGGGCTCCGAGGGCGTGCTCAGGACGCCTCGTGGCGAGCTCCGCTTCGCGCCCGGCAGCGAGCTCGAGGACGAGCGCGGGCGGCTGTGGGACCTCGAGGGTGAGCTGGCCGCGATCGAGGCCACGGCGCAGGACGGCCAGCTGCGCTGCCGCGAGTATCCGGACGCACTGGGCCGGCTGTGGTCAGCGCTGAAGTGCGCCACCGCCGGGGACGTCCTGCTCTCCGCCGCGCCCGGTTACGAGTTCGTCGACTGGGGCGGCGCCGACCACGTCGGCGGGGGATCGCACGGCTCTCTGCACAGCTCCGACTCCCTCGGCGTGCTCGCCTGGTGCGGCACCGGTCCCGGGTCCCGGACCGAGCGCGAGCTGTGGACCCTTCAGGACATCGCGCCGATGGTCGCCGCCCATTTCGGGGTAGTCTCCGGCGCCGTGGACGTTGCCTGAGGGCCGTTAGCAGGCCGTTAACGGCAGGGAACCGGGCGAGACGCGAGAAACCCCCCGTTACATTTGCCCTGATGTCTGACGACTTGACAACGACGGTCGAACTGCCATTCCGCCACCGCGTGCGCCTCGGTGTGCGCCACCCGCACAACTGGTTCCAGCTCGTGCGGTTCGGCGCTGTGGGCGCGAGCGGGTACGTGGTCAACCTGATCGTGTTCGCCGTGTGCGTGCACCTGATCCGGATCGACTACCGCGTCGCCTCGGTCGTGGCCTACGTCATCTCGGTGGTGTGGAATTTCTGGCTCAACCGCCATTGGACGTTCGCCGCCAAGGAGGCCCATCCGCTCCAGCAGGGGATCCGCTTCTTCGCCGTTTCGCTGGTGAGCTACGGCTTCAGCTACGTGATCCTGGTCGCGCTGGTCAGCGGGCCCGGGCTGAGCAAGGTGATCGCCCAGGCCATCGCCATCGCCGCCGCGATGCCGCTCAACTTCCTCGGCCAGAAGCTCTGGAGCTTCAAGGCCTGAGGGGGCCGGGCGAGGGCGGCCGGGGCCGGCGCTCGCCATGAGAGCGCGACGACTTCCGGGTGTCGTCCTCGCGGCGGCGGTCGTCCTGGCCGTGGCCGGGCCGGCGCGCGCGGCCACGGTCACCGTCACCCGCACGACGACCTCCGCCGACCCGAACACCCCGGTCCTCGTCACCGACACGACCCACCCGCCCGCCGGCTACCGGCTGAGCGCCCAGACGGTCGAGGCGGTCGCGGCCCGCAACCCGACGGCGCGGGCCGAGCTGCGCCGTCACCCCCAGCTCATCCCCTACGAGTACACGAAGGGGCCGGGCCGCTGGCAGGTGAGCTGGTTCACCGCGCCCCCTCACCAGCGCGAACTGCTGCAGATCTACGTCTCCGACGCCACCGGCAAGGTCACCGAGGCGTGGACGGGATTCCAGGTGGCGTGGACGATGGCCCGCGGCTACCCGGGCGCGTTCGGCCGCATCGTCAACGCGTGGTGGATCTGGGTGCCGCTGTGCGTGCTGTTCTTCGCCCCCTTCCTGCCCGTGCGCCCGCTGCGGCGGCCGACGCTGCTGCACCTCGACCTGCTCGTCCTGCTCGGGTTCTCGATCTCGCTGGCGTTCTTCAACCACGCCGAGATCGGGCTCTCGGTGCCGCTCGTCTATCCCTTCCTGCTCTACCTGCTCGCGCGGCTGCTCGCGATCGGCTTCGGCCGGGGACGGCCGCGCGAGCCGCTGCGCGTGCTCCTGCCGGTGCCCTGGCTGGCGGTGGCGCTCGTCTTCCTGATCGGCTTCCGGATCGGTCTCAACGTCGTCAACTCGAACGTGATCGATGTCGGTTACGCCGGCGTGATCGGGGCGACCAAGATCCTCCACGGCCACGCGCTCTACGGCCATTGGCCGAGCGACAACGCCTATGGCGACACATACGCACCGCTCAACTACCTCGCCTACATCCCCTTCCGGGCCGTGTTCGGGTGGAGCGGGGTGTGGGACGACCTGCCCGCCGCGCACGCGGCCGCGATCGGCTTCGACCTGCTCACGCTGAGCGGCCTCGTCCTGCTCGGTCGCCGGATCAGGGGCTGGTCGCTGGGCATCCTGCTCGCCTACGCCTGGGCCGCCTACCCGTTCTCGCTCTACACGCTGAGCTCGAACAGCAACGACGCGCTGGTCTCCGCGGTCGTCGTTCTCGCCCTGCTCGCGGTCGGCTCGGCGCCGGGCCGGGGTGCGGCCGCGGCCCTGGCCGGACTGACGAAGTTCGCGCCCCTCGCGCTCGCGCCGCTGCTCCTGCGCGGCACCGGCCCGCGGTTTCCCCGGCCCCGCCGAGTGGTCGCGTTCGTCCTGGCCTTCGCGCTCGCGGCCGCGGCAATCATGGCCTATGTCGTCGTCCACGACAACCTGCACGCGTTCTGGAAGGACACGATCGCCTATCAGGAGGGACGCGGCTCGCCGTTCTCGATCTGGGGCCTGTGGGGCGGGCTGTCCTTCGAGCAGCACATCGTCCAGGGTGCCGCCGCCGCGCTGGCGCTCGCGCTGGCGATCGTGCCCCGGCGCCGCGGCCTCGTCGAGGTGACCGCGCTGGCTGCCGCGATCATCATCGCGCTCCAGCTCGGGCTCACCCACTGGTTCTACCTCTACATCCCCTGGTTCTTCGCCCCGGCGATCGCCGCCCTGCTCGGGGTGCCGGCGCGGGCGCCGGACGCCATGGCCGAGCCCGCCGGGGGGGCGGTGCTCACCCCGGCCGTGCCCGAGATCGCGCCTGCCCCGGCTCCGTAGGCCGGCCGGGGCGGCCGCGTGGTGAATTTGCAACGTCCTGCGTGGCGAACTCTCCCCGCGCACCTGGACGCACCCGTTTCGGTTCGGCTCAGCTGACCCCCACCGCTGGCTCCAGCACCTGCTCGATCGACACCGCGCGCATCTCGCCCGCCGCACACCGCACGACCACTCCGTTCAGCCACGGATCCTCGGTCGAGGTCTCGAAGCGCACCGGCATCTTCGTCACCATCGCTCGCACCGCCTGCTCGCGCTTGACTCCGATGACGCCGCCCCGCGGGCCCGTCATGCCGACGTCGGTGAGGTACGCGGTGCCGCCCGGCAGCACGCGGGCGTCGGCGGTCGGGATGTGGGTGTGGGTGCCGAGCACCGCGCTCACGCGCCCGTCGAGATGCCAGCCCATGCCCACCTTCTCGCTCGTCGCCTCGGCGTGCATGTCGACCAGGACGTGGTCGACGCGGCCGCGGAGCTGGTGCAGGGTGGCGTCGGCCTCGCTGAACGCCGGCCGCCCGGCGTTCATGAACAGGTTGCCCGACAGCGCCACCACGCCGAGGCGCACGCCGTCGCGCTCGACCACGCATGAGCCGTGGCCGGGCTGGCTGGGCAGGTAGTTGGCCGGACGCACGATCCGCTCCTGCTCGTCGAGGTAGCGGTAGACCTCCCGGTGGCGGTAGGCGTGGTTGCCGAGCGTGATCACATCGACGCCGGCGTCGAGGATCTCGTCGGCCAGCCGGGGGGTGATGCCGACCCCGCCGGCCACGTTCTCGGCGTTGACGACGACGAAGTCGGGACGGTGCTGGGCGCGCAGATCGGGCAGCAGCGCCAGCAGCGTGCGCTTGCCCAGGCCGCCGACGACATCACCGACGAACAGGATCGTGGTCTCCCCCGCCATGTCGCCATGGTGTCAGGAGCGCGGTTAGCTCGTCCCCCCGGGGGTACTCGACCAACGATGCAGCGACGTGAAGACACCACCACCACCGCCACGCGGACCCCGGATCCGGCCGGTCCGGTCATGGAGCCGCGCCTCGAGCGCGCCGGCCGTCGGCTTGGCCACTCGGCCGCCTGGTTCCTGCTCATCGCGCTCATCCCGCTCGTGCCCGGGATCGTGCTGCTCGTGATCGGTACGACCTGGTCGATTGCCTTCGGGGTGCTCGGCGTCGTGCTCGCTTGCCTGCCCGGCAGCGTGGGCGTCGGCCTGCTCGGCTCCTCGCTCGTCTCGCGCTGGGCCGCTCGCCACCGCTCCTTCGCCTAGTCCGTCTCACCTCGCGCCACCGGCGGTGCGCACCCCGGCCCGGGGTGTATTAGCCTGCACGGCGTGCCCTCGCCCGCCGCTTCTGTGACGCGCGACCCTGCCGGTGCGGGCGCTCACTTCGCCTCGCCGCGCCTGTGGCAGAACCTCTGGGTCCGGCTCGCGGTCGCCCTCGCATTCGCCGACGCGTCGATCGTCGTGCTCGCACTGCCGCAGATCATCGACCGCCTGCACACCACGGTCGACCATTCGGCCTGGGTGATCATGGCCTACAACCTGGCCCTGATCGTCACCTCGGCCACGGTGGCGCTGGCCGCGAGCCGCATGCCGGCCACGCCGGTGCTCGTCGGGGGCCTGGCCCTGTTCGGACTGGCGTCGATCGGCTGTGGGGTGTCGAACTCGCTCAGCATGCTCGTCGCCCTGCGCTGCGTCCAGGGCGTCGGCGGGGCGCTCGTGCTGTCCGCCTCCCTGCCCATGTTCGCCGCCGCCGCGCGCCCCGGTGACTCGCCGCTCCACGGCTGGTCGGCCGCCGCCGCGATCGGCGCCGCCGTCGGCCCGGCCGCGGGCGGGGTCCTCACCCAGCTGTTCGACTGGCGCTCGATCTTCCTCGCCCAGGCCCCGTTTGCCGCCATCGCCGCCATCGCCGTCCTGCTCGTACGCCGGGGCGCCACCTCAGAGGCCGCCGCCGAGGCCGACCGGCCGGTGTCTGCGCTGGACCCGTTCACCGCCAACGGCGCGCTGCTCCTGCTCTCGGCCGGCATCATCGGCGCCCTCTTCCTCGTCGTCATCGAGCTCATCAACGGCTGGTTGATCACACCGATCGCCGCCGCCGCGCTCGTGACCGCGATCCCGGTCGCCACCGCGCTCTGCGAGCGGCTCGTGCGCGGGCGCTCGGCCATCCTGCTCGGCGCCGCTGGCGCGATCATGCTCACCGCCGGGCTGCTCATCCTCGGCCAGCTGCCCCACCGCGAGCTCGGCTGGGTGGTGATCGCGCTGCTGCTCTGCGGCGCCGGGATCGGGCTCGCCTTCCCGGGGCTGACCGCGGTCGCGCTCGAGAGCGGTGGCACGACGGCCGCTCGTGCGGCCAAGACGGTGGCCGCCCGGGATGCCGGCCTGGTCGTCGGCCTGCTCATCCTCGTGCCGATCTTCTCGAACCAGATCACCGCCGTGAACAAGCTCACCGACAACCTGAGCTCGGGCCCCGCCCACGCGGCGATCGCGGCCATCGCGACCGCGCCGCTTCCGACGCCGACCAAGACGGTGCTGTTCGTCGAGCTGCTCGTCGCGGTCAAGCATTCCGGGACGGCCGACGTACCGCGCGTCGACCCCATCTTCACCCGGATCAGCGCCTCGGCCTCGCCGGCCGACCGGGCCACCCTGGCCACCCTGCGCACCCGCGTGGACGGCATCATCCAGGCTGCGATCACCCCGGCCTTCCGCCGCCCCTACCGCTACGCCGCCCTGCTCGCCGCGCTCGTCCTGCCGCTGCTCGGCCTGCGCCTGGTGCTGGGCCGGCGGGTGACCGGCGACGGCGGCCTGCCACCCCCCGCGCCGGCCTGAGCATGTCCGTTCACCTGCTCATCTACGAGTACGTCCCGGACATGCTCGAGCGCCGGGGCCCTTACCGCGAGGCCCACCTGGCCCGCATCCAGGCCGAGCGCGCAGCCGGCCGGGTTGACCTGGCCGGAGCGATCGGCGATCCGCCCCACGGCGGGGCGATCGTGTGGCGCGACACCGCGCCGGAGGAGATCGAGGCGTTCGTGCGCGCGGACCCGTACATGCAGGCCGGACTCATCACGTCGTACCGCATCGATCCCTGGAATCTCGTCTAAGCCGGCCGCCGCCCGCGGTTATCCTCCGAGAGGCCATGGCCTTTCCCCAGACCCGCCCGCGCCGGCTGCGCGCCACCCACGCGCTGCGCGGACTCGTCCGGGAGACCCGTCTCTCCCCGGCCGACTTCGTCCACCCGATGTTCGTCGCCCACGGCATCGACCGTCGCGAGCCGATCGCGGCCATGCCCGGCGTCGACCGGCTGTCGATCGCCCACGCGGTCGCCGACGCCGGCGAGGCGGCGGCGCTCGGGATCCCGGCCGTGCTCCTGTTCGGCCTGCCGGCGGCCAAGGACGATGAGGGCTCCGGCGCCTGGGACGAGGAGGGGATCGTGCAGCTGGCCACGCGCGCGATCAAGGATGCCCACCCTGAGCTGCTCGTCATCACCGACCTCTGCCTGTGCGAGTACACCAGCCACGGCCACTGCGGCGTCGTCCGCTCTGACGGTGTGGTCGACAACGACGCCACGCTCGAGCTGCTCGCCCGCACCGCCGTCTCCCAGGCCCGGGCCGGCGCCGACATCGTCGCCCCGAGCGACATGATGGACGGCCGGGTGGGGACGATCCGGGCCGCGCTCGACGACGAGGGGCTGACGGAGACGCCGATCATGGCCTACTCGGCCAAGTTCGCCTCTGCCTTCTACGGCCCGTTCCGGGAGGCTGCGGACTCGACTCCGGCGTTCGGCGATCGGCGCAGCTACCAGATGGATCCGGCCAACGGCGACGAGGCGGTGCGCGAGACCCTGCTCGACGTCGAGGAGGGGGCCGACATCGTCATGGTCAAGCCGGCGCTCCCCTACCTCGACCTCGTGCGCCGGATCAAGGACGCCACCCACCTGCCGCTCGCGGCCTACAACGTCAGCGGCGAGTACGCGATGGTCAAGGCGGCCGCCGCCGCCGGCTACCTCGACGAGCGCGCGACCGTGCTCGAGACGCTGACCGCCATCCGGCGCGCCGGGGCCGACATCGTCATCACCTACCACGCCAAGGAGGCTGCGCGATGGCTGCAGTAGAGCCCACCGCGAGCGCCCAGTTCGGTCCCAAGCTGCGCAGCCGTGCCCAGGGCGCCGCGATCCCGCTCGACGACCTCGACAAGCGCCTGCTCAACCTCATGCAGGGGCAGTTCCCCCTCGCTCCGCGCCCCTTCCAGCACGTGGCCGACCTGGCCGGGATCACCGAGGACGAGGTCCTGCGCCGCGTCGGGCACCTGCTCGAGCAGCGCATCATCCGCCAGGTCACGCCGATCTTCGACACCCGCGCGCTCGGCTACTCCTCCATGCTCGTGGCCGCCAAGGTCGATCCCGAGAATCCCGTGGCGCGCCGCGCAGGTCATCAACGAGCACCCCGGGGTCTCACACAACTACCTGCGCAACCACGAGTTCAACATCTGGTTCACGATCGCCACCGAGCCCGGGTCGCCACTCGGCCTCGAGGGCACGCTCAACGTGCTCGGCGAGCTGGCGGGCGCCGAGTCGATCCGCCAGCTGCCCACGCTGAAGCTGTTCAAGATCCGCATGGACCTCGAGATGGAGGGCGACACCGACGCCCTCGCCCGGGCCGCCGAGGCGGTGCCGCCGGCCGAGATCGAGCCCCAGCCCTACGACGAGCGCGACATCGCCGTCATCCGGGCCCTCCAGGGCGACATGCCGATCGTCCCCGAGCCCTACGCGCCCGCCGCCGCCGCGGTGGGCTGCAGCCAGGAGGAGCTCCTCGCCCACCTCGAGGGCATGCGCGAGCGCCGCCTGCTGCGCCGGGTGGCCGCCATCCTGTTTCACCGCCGGGCCGGCTTCAGCGCCAACGGGATGGGCGTGTGGAAGGTGCCGGAGGACCGCATCCTCGAGGTCGGTGGGCGGATGGCCGCCTTCCGCGGCATCTCGCACTGCTACCAGCGCCCCACCTACGCCGACTGGCCCTACTCGGTGTTCACGATGGCCCACGGCCGCTCCAAGGAGGAGTGCGACGCCATCCTCGACGCGATCTCCGCCGACACCGGGATCACCGAGCGGGCGACGCTCTATTCCTCGACCGAATTCAAGAAGATCCGGCTGCTCTACTTCACGGACGCGTTCCGGGACTGGGAACGCGAGCACGCCGGCGTGTGAGCGGCGCCACCGTGACCTGGACGCGCTCGGGCGAGCTGTACGCGCGCGCGCGCGAGCTCCTGCCGGGCGGGGTCAACTCGCCGGTGCGCGCGATGGGCGCGATCGGCCGCGACCCGGTGTTCATCGCCTCCGGCCACGGCTCTCACCTGCGCGACGTCGACGGCAACGACTACGTCGACTGGGTGAGCTCGTGGGGGCCGCTCGTGCTCGGCCACGCCCACCCGGACGTGATCGCCGCCGTCGGCGCCGCCGCCGCTCGCGGTACGAGCTTCGGCGCGCCCACCGAGGGCGAGGTCGATCTGGCGGCGGAGATCGTGGAGCGCGTGCCCTCGGTCGAGATGGTGCGCATGACCTCCTCGGGCACCGAGGCGACGATGAGCGCGCTGCGCCTGGCCCGTGCGGCCACGGGCCGTGACGCTGTGGTCAAGTTCGCCGGCGCCTACCACGGCCACGTCGACGGCCTGCTGGCCCAGGCCGGGTCGGGACTGGCCACCCAGGGCATCCCGGCCAGCCCGGGGGTGAGCGCGGCGGCCACGGCGGCCACCGTGATCGTGCCCTGGAACGACGCCGACGCGGTGGCGGCGGCCTGTGAGCGGGTCCGCCCGGCGGCCATCATCGCCGAGCCGGTCCCGGCCAACATGGGCGTCGTCCCGCCCGCCGCCGGCTTCCTCGAGCATCTGCGCGGAGCTCGCCGACGCCACCGGCGCGCTGCTCGTCTTCGACGAGGTGATCACCGGCTTCCGGGTCGCCCGCGGCGGCGCCCAGGCGCTCTACGGCGTCACCCCCGACCTGTCGATCCTGGGCAAGATCGTCGGGGGCGGGATGCCGGCTGCCGCCTACGGCGGGCGCCGGGACCTGATGGAGCTGATCGCCCCGGCCGGCGACGTGTACCAGGCCGGCACGCTGTCGGGCAACCCGCTCGCCGTCGCGGCCGCGCTGGCCACGCTCGCCCACCTCGACGGCGCCGCCTACGCGCGCCTGGCCGCCCTCACCGACGCGCTCGCGACCGGGCTCGAGCAGGCCGCGCGCCGGGCGGGCATGACTTTGTGGGTCCAAAAGGTCCCCGGACTGCTGACGCCGTTCTTCTCCAGCGGGCCGGTCGAAGCCTGGGAGGGCGCCGCCGCCTGCGACAGCGCGGCCTACGGGACGTTCGCCCGCGGGCTGCTCGCCCGCGGCGTGTATCCGCCGCCCTCGCAGTTCGAGGCCTGGTTCCCCTCGCTCGCCCACACGGACGCCGACATCGAGCACACCGTCCAGGCGGCCGAGGCGGCGCTGGCCGAGGCGGCGCGGTGAGGAGCGAGCGCGAGGGTCTTCTCGCCCTGCACGCCGCCCTGCAGGCCGAGGGCGGACCGGTGGCGCAGGCGCTCGTCGATCCGCCCGCCGAAGGGCTGGACGCCCCGGGGCCCGCCCAGGTGGCCGCGGCCGGCCCGCGCGCGGTCACCGCACCGGGGGAGTACGAGCTGCTGCTCGAGATGATCCTCGAGGGATCGCGGCTGCACTACGGGGTCCCGCGGCTCGTGCGCCCGGCCGAGGCCGACCTTCAGCTCCTGCTCGGCGACCAGCTCTACGCCCTCGGACTCGAGCGCCTGGCCGCCCTCGGCGACCTCGAGGCGGTACGCGAGCTGGCCGACGTCATCTCGCTCGTCGCCCAGGCCTATGCCGAGCGCGATCCCGACCGTGCCGCGGCCGTCTGGGAGGCCGGCGCCGTCGCGCTCGGGTGGGGCCCGGGCACCCTGCACGAGCAGGCCAAGGCGCTGGCCCGGGCCGGTGTCAGGTCTGCGACCGGAGAGCTCGAGGCCGCAGCGCGCCGGGACGGTCGCTGAGGTACTCTGAAACTCACGGGCCAGCTTTATCCCGGCCTAAGGACTCCCGTGCCAGATCGACGTCAGCCCCCCAAGTCCAAGTACACGGCCGACCGCGGAATGCCGGGCGCCTTTGAGGGCGAAACCGTCAACCGCCGGCGCTTCATGAGCACCGTCACGCACGGTGCCGGCGGCGTGGCGGCGGCCGCGTTCACGCTGCCCGTGCTCGGCTTCGCGCTCGGGCCGATCTTCAGCCGCGAGCCGTTCCAGTGGCAGACGATCGGCGTCCCGAGCGACTTCAGCGAGGGGACCTACGTCACGCGCGTGATCACGATCGTTCCGAACATCGGCGAGGCCGGCAACACCATCGCCTACGTGCGCAAGCGCGACCCATCGATCGACACCGAGCCGGCGGACCAGCTACAACCAGTACATCGCGCTCTCCTCGCGCTGCATGCACCTGGGCTGCCCGGTCCGCTACGTCCAGGCCGCCCAGCGCTTCATCTGCCCCTGTCACGGCGGGGTGTACGACTTCCGCGGCAAGGTGGCCGGGGGTCCCCCGGTCCGGCCGCTCGACCGCTTCTACACGCGCACCTACCAGGGCTACGTGCAGATCGGTCCCCGCTACTCGGTCAACTCCGAGCTGCGCCGCTTCTCCCCGCGCGATCCGGGTGAGCCACTGGACGGCATCGGTCAGTACCTGTACCCGTCGCGCTTCAGCACCTCGATCCGTCCCCCGGGTACCTGATGCCTCGACTTCCTCAGCCGCCCCTCCCCAAGACCCTGCTCCCGCCGCCCAAGCGGCCGGGCGAGACGCCCCAGTCGGGGACCTTCCCGCCCATCGAGGCCGGGATCACGGTCGTCGACTGGCTCGACGAGCGCACGTCGCTGTCGCCGGGCATCCGCTGGTTGCTCTTCCGCAAGGTCCCCAAGGGGATCAACTGGGCCTACACGCTCGGCTCGGCGACGATGTTCGCCTTCCTCAGCCAGGCCGTCACCGGCGTGTTCCTGGCCATGTTCTACCGCCCGGACGCCTCCGGTGGCGCCTACGAGTCGATCCGCTACATCACCGATCAGGCCTTCCTGGGCCAGTTCGTGCGCGGAATGCACAAGTGGGGCGCCTCGGTGATGATCATCCTGATCTTCCTGCACATGGCGCGGGTGTTCTTCTACGGCGCGTACAAGTACCCGCGCGAGCTGACGTGGATCATCGGCGTCGTGCTGCTCATCCTCACGCTCGTGATGGGCTTCACCGGCTACCTGCTGCCGTTCGACCAGCGGGCCTACTGGGCCACGATCGTGGGCGTGAACATCAACGGCACCGGACCGCTCATCGGGCCCTACCTGTCGGACTTCCTGCGCGCCGGACCAGAGTTCGGAGCCACCACGCTGTCCCGGTTCTACGCCATCCACATGCTGCTCGTGCCCGGGGCGATCGCCGCCCTCATGGGCGCCCACCTGTACCTGGTCACGAAGCTCGGCATCTCATCCCCGCCGTGGACGAAGGCGGAGCCCGAGCGCGAGCTGCTGCCCGAGGCCGAGGTCTAGGCGGGCCTGGAGCGAGCATGAATCAGGCTGAGAAGGAGCAGTACCTCCGCGAGTACTCGATCCTGAAGAACCAGGGCAAGCCGTTCTTCCCCTACGCGGTGGCGAAGGACTCGATCATGGCCCTGATCGTCATGGTCGTGATCATCTTCCTCTCGCTCATGTTCGGGGCGGAGATGGCGCCGAAGGCCGACCCGACGACGACGACCTACGTCCCCCGCCCGGACTGGTACTTCTTCTTCCTGTTCGAGGTCCTCCGGGTCATGAAGAACGTCCCGAAGTTCACGCCGATGGCCACGATCGGCGTGCCGACGATCTGCATGATCCTGCTGTTCCTGCTGCCGTTCTACGACCGCAGTCCGGAGCGCCGCATCGAGCGCCGCCCGATCGCGCTCGCCTCCGGCATCGTGGTCATCGCCGCGATGGCCTTCCTCACCTACTCGGGCTCGCACACCGGCTCGCCGAACTCGGTCGACCTCCAGCCGCCGTCGAGCCTGACCCCGGCCGAGGCGCAGGTCTACCGCCAGGGCGAGCTCGTCGTCGGGCAGTCCGGCTGTGAGGCCTGCCACGTGATCGGCGACAACGGCAACAACGGGCCGGGCCCCGTCCTCACGCACATCGGCAAGATGCTGCCGGCGCCCGCGATCGCATCGACGCTCATCAACCCGACGCCGCCGATGCCCTCGTTCAAGAATCTCTCCCAGACGTCGCCGAAGAAGTTCCAGCAGCTCGTCCAGTTCCTATCGCTCCTCCAGTAGCGGGGCTCCGGTGGCCGGCCGAGCTCCGTCAGCTCCCCCGGCTCCCGGGGTGAGCGCCCCTCCAGGAGTCCTCGAGGAAGCCCAGGTGCGGGCGATGTTCGATCGGATCGCCGGGCTGTATGACCGCATGAACTCGGTCATGACGGCCGGGCTGCACCACGCCTGGCGCCGCCGGGCGGTCGACCTGGCCCGCGTAGGGCCGGGGATGCGGGTCCTCGATGTGGCCACGGGGACCGGCGACCTGGCCCTCGAGCTGGCCCGGCGCGTCGGGCCCGAGGGCGAGGTGGTGGCGAGTGACTTCTCCGAGCGGATGCTCGAGCTCGCGCGAGCCAAGGCCGGCGATGCCCCGGTGCGCTTCGAGACCGCGAACGCCCTCGCCCTGCCTTACGAGGATGATGCCTTCGACGCCGCCACAGTCGGCTTCGGGGCGCGCAACTTCTCCGATCTCGAGCAGGGCCTGCGCGAGATGGCGCGGGTCGTCCGGCCGGGCGGGCGGGTCGTCGTGCTCGAGATCACCACGCCGACCCGGCCCCCGCTGTCGAACTTCTTCGAGCTGTGGTTCGACCGCATCGTGCCCGCGCTCGGCCGGGTGGCCGGCGACGCCCAGGCCTACAGCTACCTCCCGAACTCGGTCCGCCGCTTCCCCGGGCCCGAGCCCCTGGCCCGGCTGCTCTGGGAGGCGGGATTGCGTGAGGTGAGCTATGTGCTCACCGCGGGCGGCATCATCGCCCTGCATGCAGGCACGGTGGACGCTGCCGGCGCACACCCACGGGCCGGGGGTAGGCAGAAGCCATGAGCGCGCTGGATGCGGTCGTCGACGCCGGTGGCATCGAGGTCATGCGCGTACTCGGCCGCGTGGAGCAGCGGATGGTCGAGCTGGCCGGCGGGCACGGGGCGCTGCTGGGCGATTACGCCGGGGAGACGATCGCCGCCGGGGGCAAGCGGTTGCGGCCGCTGCTGCTCTGCCTGGCCGCCGGCGTGCCACCGCCCGAGCACTCCGACGTCGTGCGCGCGGCCACCGCGGTCGAGATGGTCCACGCCGCTTCGCTCGTCCACGACGACGTCCTCGACGCGGCCGAGCTCCGCCGGGGGCGGCCCACCGTCGTCTCCCGGGGCGGGCGCCGGATCGCCACCGCCACCGGAGACCTCCTGTTCTCGCGCGCCTTCGCCGAGCTCGCCTCACTCGAGCACTCGGCTGCGGTGGCGGTGCGGATCCTGTCCCGCGCGAGCTCGGCGCTGGCGGTCGGGGAGCTCCTGCAGCGCACCGACGCCTGGAACGTCGGGGTCACGGTCGAGCGCTACCTCGATCGCTGCCGGCTGAAGACTGCGGTGCTGTTCCGGGCCGCCTGCGAGCTCGGGGCGCTCCAGAACGGCGGCGACGGGGCGGCGCTCGGGCTGTTCGCCGAGCGGATCGGTCTCGCCTTCCAGATCCTCGACGACGTCCTCGACGTCGCCGGCTCGCCCTCGGAGACCGGCAAGCCGCGAGGGACCGATCTCCTCGACGGGACGGTCACGCTGCCACTCATCCTGGCTCGGGCGACCGAGCCGCTGCTCGGCCGGCTCGACCTGCGCGCGCTGTCGGGCCCCGGCGAGGTGGAGGCGGTGTGCGAGCTGATCGCGGCCAGCGGCGCGTTGGACCAGGCGCGGGCGCAGGCCCTCGACCTCGTCGCCGCGGCCAAGCAGGACCTGCCGGCGCTGCCCGCGCGCCAGCGCGCCGCGCTCGAGCTGGTCGCCGATGGTGTGGTCGAGCGCTACTCGTAGGCGCGCCCGCCGCTTGCGGTCCTAGAAGTCCTCGGGGAGGATGTGGTCGCCGCCGAGCGCCGCGGTGAAGCGCTCGATCTCGTCGGCCATGTTGGCCTGGGTGAGCCGCTGCAGGTCGCGCAGCATGTCCTCGAGCCCGGCGTCGAGCTCCTCCTCGAGCGCGTGCACCTCATCCTCGGTGTACGTGCCCTCGCAGGCCCAGTGGCAGTTCGGGCAGCAGAGCAAGAGGTCCCACTTGCCGTTCTCGGCCTCCGACCAGGCGACCGGCTGCACGAGCACCGAGTCGCAGGCAGGGCAGACGTGGAGGCCGTCCGGGATCGCCGTGTCGGCCTCGTGGAAGCGCACGACCTCGATCGTGCGGCCGCTCGGAAGGACGATGCGGCGGATGGAGTGTGGGTGGGGATTCTGGCTCATCGGTGCCTCGGAAAGGACTGGATGACCGCTTAATCGACCCCACCCGCGGCCATCTTGAGGACCGTCCAGGCGCTCTCATACGGCCGCCTGATCTGTGCCGCCGCCAGGTTCGTCAACCCTCACAGAACCTCCCGTTTGCCCCCGCGAGGCGCGATCACCGCTACGCTGTGCATCTGCGGACAACGACCGCTAGGACCATGTTCAGAAACCCGTATTCAGACGCGCTCGTGATCCTTGTCGTCGTCCTGCTCATCTTCGGACCCAAGCGCCTGCCCGGTCTGGGCAAGTCGCTCGGCACGGGGATTCGCGAATTCCGGGACTCGATCACCGGAAACGAGAAGCAGGACAGCGACGAGCAGCCCCAGATCACCCCGAGCGCCGCAGAGTCCGGCGCTCCCGCGAGCGCCGAGACCCGGGCCCCCGAGCCGGCTCAGACCGAGCACCGCGGCTAGCGGTCCCCGAGGCGTACCGTGGCCACGCGCGTGCTGCGGCCGATCGGCCATGAGGACCGGCTCAGCATGGTCGAGCACCTGGATGAGCTGCGCTCGCGGCTGATCATCTGCCTGATCGTCCTGGTCGTCGCGTTCATCGGCTGCTTCGTCGAGAACCACGCCCTGATCGGGTTGCTCAACCGGGCGCTGCCGACGAACAGCGCGGTGGCCGGCGAGCAGGGCCTGGCGGCCTTCCCAAAGGAGGCGACCGAGCTGCGGCACGGGCTGCTCGAGGCTGCTCAGGGCGCGCGCACACTGTCGCAGTCCCCGCGACTGTCGGCCAGCGATCGGACGGCAGCGGCTCAAATGGCCATCGGTGACACGCAGGCCGCCCGCGCCCTGCCCGCCCACGTGACCGAGAAGGAGAAGCCGATCACGATCGGCGTCGGCGAGCCGTTCATGACCACTCTCTGGGTCTGCGCGTACTTCGCGCTGCTGTTCTCGCTCCCGGTGCTCCTCTACCAGCTGTATGCGTTCGTGCTGCCCGCGCTCAGCCCGACGGAGAAGCGCGCCGCGGTGCCCGTGATGCTGGCCGCGCCCGTGCTGTTCCTGATCGGGGCGTTCTTCGCCTACTTCGTCGTGCTGCCGCCCGCCGTGCACTTCCTCCAGGGCTACAACAGCAGCGAATTCAACATCCTGGTGGGCGCGAACACGTACTACAAGTTCGAGATCCTCACCATGCTGGGGATCGCTCTGGCCTTCCAGTTGCCGCTCGGGCTGCTGGGGGCGCAGAACGTGGGGGCGATCAACGGCAGCACCCTGACGCGCCACTGGCGCTACGCTGTCGTCATCATCGCGGTGATCGCGGCCGCGATGCCGGGGGCCGATCCAGTCACCACGGCGCTCGAAACCGCCCCGCTCGTCGTTCTCTACCTCGCCAGCATCGTGTTGCTCAAGTTCGCTGATCGCCGGGCCGCCAGGCGCGCTGTCGCCGAAGGCCACGACACCCCGCTCGACTACGCCGAGCCGGAGCCCGAACCCGCGCCGCCGCTGCACGACGACATCGACTCGCTCTAGCCCATGCTGTTCGATCTCCGCAGCCGGGGCCGCCGGCGCACTGTGCAGGTGGTGTACCTCGGGCTTGCCCTGCTCATGGTCGTCGGTCTGGTCGGCGTCGGCGTGGGTGCCGGCAACGGATTCGGTGGCATCCTCAACGCGTTCACCGGCAACGGCTCGAGCAGCGGCCAGAAGTCCGTGGTCAGCCAGCAGGAGCAGCAGGCGATCAAGGCCACCCAGACGACCCCGACGAGCGCCGCGGCGTGGGGCAGCCTGATCCAGGCCCGCTGGACGACGGCCGGTCAATCGCCTGACTACAACGCCACCACGGGGGCGTTCACGACCGCGGGCAGGACCGAGCTGACGAAGCTGGTGTCGGACTGGGGGCGCTACACCGCACTCACCCGCTCGCCCGACCCGAGCCTGGCCGTGCTCGCCGCCCGTGCCTATGTCGCACTCGGCAACTACGCCGGCTCGGCCGGTGCCTGGCAGACCGAGACGCTGTCTGACCCAAGCGCGGCCAAGGGCTACGAGTGTCTGGCCGTCAACGCCTACGCGGCCGGCCAGGCCCGCAAGGGTGACCTGGCCTCGGCCAAGGCGGTCTCGCTGCTCGCGAAGACCCAGCAGCTGACCACCAAGCAGACCCTCGCCCAGGCCAAGTCGACCGCAAGCACGGCGAAGACGCTCGCGGCTGAGTGCTAGTCGCGCCGGGGCGACCGCACCTGGCGGCGCGCGGCCGAAAGTGGAGGGCCCAGGCTTCACGATCGGCCCTCCGAGCCCGCCGCCCCCAGCCGCCGCGCCCGGCCACGGGTGGCTAACATCGAAGCGACAGCGGGCCGTTAGCTCAATTGGCAGAGCAGGGGACTCTTAATCCCAAGGTTGGAGGTTCGATTCCTCCACGGCCCACTCGAAAAGCCCCGCCCGCCGGTGTCGTCCCCGGGGCACTTTGGCCGCAGCAGTTCCGGTCGCGGATCGGGATCTCCAAGCCCTGGCGCACGACACCGCGAGCGAGGCTCGACGCGTCGCCGCGGTGCCAGGCCGCGCTGTCGGCGCGCTTCGGCAGACCCCCACACGCAGGTTCGTTCGCGCTGCCTAGTCCCGCGGCAGTCGCGTGCGGGAGGGCCGCAAGCTAGGCGCCTGCGGGTAGGTTCGCCTCCTGGTCGATGTACTGCGCCCGGCGGATGAAGAGGATGGGGTGATACACGATCGTTCCGTCGTGAAAGGTCAGTTGGCCGCGGCGGAGGAACCGCATGAACGCGGAGGACGTCGGCGACCCGAGTTGCACGACACCCGGCCCTCGCTGCTGGCTCATCAACCGCTTCCCGGGGATATGAAAGGGCCAATCGCGGAACACGTAGACCCTCTGGTCTGTGACGAGCACGATCCGGTGGAAGTAGAACCCGAGAATGCTGAGCGCGAGTTCGGCGACATCGCCGATCCCGGGAATGAACCGCACGATGTCCTCGATGATGCCGAGGGTGAGTGTGGTGGCCAGGTTATTGAAGGTAAACGCCACTGCCACCGCCTCTTCGCCTTCGATGCGCGCTCGGCGGGCAACGCGCTTGGCCATGCGCTGGTTATAGGGACGCACGGTGTACTGACGTGCATCGGCCTGCGTCGACAAGTCACTACTCATTGCATGCACCCGCCTTGGCGATGACCATCGGGCCGTTCTACCACAGTTAGGTGGTTCGAACGTCCGCCGGCTCTCGCGTCGGCTCCCGTCTCCGCCGCCACGGCCCGTCGACAAACGCGCCTGGCCGGCCAGCAGTTACGGCTCGCGTGTCGTCCCGGCGCGGACCGCAGTCGTTATTCCGGCTGCGCCAGCGCCTGCGCGATCGCGCACCCCGGCCGATGCTCGCCAGAGCGCCCGGACCCACAACATTCCGGGCAGACACCGCCCGACTTCGTCGGCGTGAGGCCGCTCCACTGATGCTTCTCGAGGAGTCGACGTAGCTCAGCGTTCTCGGCGCGGACGCTCTCGATGTCCTGAGTGATCATCTCAGTGCCCTCCTGGTGGACAGTGAACGCCGACGATAGTCCCCACGACGGCAACCAGCAAGCGAGTATCGCGGCTCCGCGCCGTGGTCGACGATCCAGCGGCCGGGAGCCGGCGTCGTCGCCGCTGGATGTCGCCGTGGGGAGCGGCCATGGGGGAGGAACGACACTCGCGCTCGCGCGGTCGGGAGGAGAGTGCACTTTCTCGCCCTGGGAGGGAGGAAGTGCACTCACGATGGCTCGTGGGCGTCGAGAGTGTCGTTTTCGTCGGTCGACGAAAACCGTGTCATCGTCGGCGGCGCCTGCGCGCTGGCACGATTCGCCCGCCCCACACGGACAAATCGTGTCACCGGCACGCGGCCGTGCACCATGACACGGAAATCGGCGGCCAGGATCGCGACAGCGATCCCATCCCATCGACTGCCCCGCCACCGACCCGTTACGGCGCCGCGGGACTCGGACGCTAGACGGGGTCGAAGCGTCCTCGGGACGTCAGTGGCGTGCTCTGAGCTACCTCGGGAAGGTACTCGTCGAGGAACACCCGGGCGACGAGCTCCTGGCGGGAAGCCACGCCGACTTTGTTGTAGAGGCTCTTGGTGTGGTCCTCGACCGTGTGCGGAGAGAGGACCAGCGACTCGGCGATCTCGGCGCGCGACAGCCCGCGGGCGAGGAGCGTGGCGACCTCACGCTCCCGGGCGGTGGCGCCGAACGTCTCCAGGCGGACGGTTGCTGAGCGGGCTGCGCTCGCGCGCTCGATCACGATCGCCACGCGGCCGTCGACACCCGAACCCGGACGGGAGGCGTGGAGGGTCACCCAGCTGTCCTGGCCCGGCACTGTCACGACGTTCGCGCCTGCCTGTGCCGCGTGGGGCGCGCTACGGACGAACGCCGCCAGCGAGAGCAGCGCGGCGGGCATGGCGTCGTCGGTGTAGGGGAGGTCGCTCGCGGCGATCGAGGCGAGCAGCTCCCGGGCGGGAGGAGTGATCATCTCCACCTCGTCGGCGGGGCCGAGGACAACGAGACCGGGCGCCTCAAGTCCATTGATGCGCCGAGCCGCGTCGAAGCGCAGCGAAGTGCGGATCCCGCGTGCGACCGCCCCGGTGATCGCGGCGAGGGCGTCGGCGTCCTGCTGCTGGAACGGGCCGCTCGACCCGCGGCGAGCGACGTGGACTGCGCCCCACACCCGACCGCGGATGACGAACGCGGCTCGGAGCTCGTGCGGGATGTCGAGCGGCAGGAGCAGATCGCGGTAGCGCGGGCTGCTCTCGGGACGGCCACGGGTGGCGTGGTCGAGGATCCCGACCGGCACCCGCCTGGCCGCGAGCCCGGCGAACGTGTTGACGTCATCGATCATGTACTCGCTGCGGATGATCAGCTCGCCGGCGCGGGGGCCCTGCTCCGGGGTGAGGATCCCGCGGCCGATCAGCTCCGCGGGGTCGTCGCTGGTCAGCAGACGCGTGTGCGGGTCGAGCGTGTGCCAGCAGCTCGCGTCGTTGTCGAGGACCGTGCGCACCCTCGGAGCGAGCTCGGCGAAGAACTCCTTGCGCGGCAGTCCTCTGGACGCGAGGAGATCGATCTCGTCGATCAGCGCTTCGACGGACCGTGCCATCGCCCAAGTCTCCCACCGCGGGCAAGAAAGATCCCCGCGCGCGGGGGATGGTCGCGCGGTGCCGCGCGGAGCATGCTGCGCACATGACAACTCTCACCCCCATCGCACAGCAACCCGGCACCGGCGAGCACCTCTGGTTCTTCGGCGGGCTGATGACGATCAAGGCGGCCGGCGACGGGGCCCTGGTCACAGAGCAGACGGTCCCACGCGGAGGCGGTTCGCCGCTCCACGTCCACCACAACGAGGACGAGTGGTTCTACGTCCTCGAAGGTGAGCTCACGATCTGGGTCGACGGCGAGACCCATGTCGCACCAGCCGGCTCGTTCGTCCTGGGGCCGCGTGACATCCCGCACACGTTCGTCGTGAGCTCCGAGCTCGCGCGCTTCCTCCTGGTCACCGAGCCGGGCGACTTCGCGGGCTTCGTCCGCGCGCTGGCCGAGCCCGCCCCGGGTCCGCAGCTCCCGCCCGGTCCTCCCACGCCGCCCGACATGCAGCTGGTGATGAAGACGGCCGCCGAATACGGCCTGGAGATCCTCGGCCCTCCCGGCATCCCGGCGTGACTGCGATGGAGACAGAACATGACCATCGAGACCTGAGCAACTCCGCGTCGAGCGAGGACAGGCTGGCCGCCCGCCACTGAGTCGACGCCTTCAACGCCCGCGGTCACGGAGGGTTTCGGCCAGTCCGCGCCACGTGATCGTCGGTCCGTCGGCCAACAGCAGGTACCGCCTTCCGGCCGTCTCCGGGACGGCCATCGCCTTGATATGCGCGTCGGCGACGTCGCGCACATCGGCGATCCCGAAGCGCTGGCGTGGTAGCGCCGGAAGCGTGCCTTCGACGATTGCCTTGAAGTCCCAAGCGGCACGCTCGGGATCGCTTTCGAGGGCGGGTACGGCGGGGCGCAACGCCTTCCAGGCCAGCCAGATGAGGTACCACCGTCGCCATCCCGACCAGTGCACCTGATCCGACCACGATCAGCTGCCTGACCGCTCAGCCCCCGGGGCCCCGGGCCCGGGCGAGAGCTCGATGTCGGCGAGCCCCACGCGCTCGCCGCATCGCCCGCAGCGCAGATCCGCGCCGACCGGCCCGCCACAACCGGCGTGGACAGTCAGGCGGGGAGGCCCACCGGGGGAGGGGTAGTGGCGGTCGCCCCACTTCATCAGGACGATGAGGGCGGGGGCCAGCTCCCGGCCCTTGGCGGTGAGGACGTACTTGGGCCGGCCGGGCCGTTGCGGGTCGGGAACGCGTTCGAGGACCGACTCGTCGCAAAGCAGCCTGAGGCGGTTGGTGAGCGTATTGGAGGCGATGCCCGAGGCTGTGCTGGAAGTCCTCGAAGCGCTCCAGCCCGAGCACAGCGTCACGCAGGATGAGCAGCGTCCACCGCTCTCCCACGACCTCGAGGGAGCGGGCGATCGAGCAGACCTGATCCGGATAGTCGCGCTGCAGCACGCGCTCATCCTAGCTGACTTGTTTGACAAAAGCCAGGTCCGCCGATAGGTTGCCTTGCATGACGCAAGTAAGACCCCCCGGTACCTACGGCCCTGATCGACGCTGGTGGGCCTTCGCGACGCTCGCCGTGGCGGTGTTCGTCTCGGTCCTCGACCTGTTCATCGTCAACATCGCGTTCTCTTCGATCGAGCGCCAGTGGCCCGGCGCCGGCCTCTCCGGCCTGTCGTGGGTGCTGAGCGCGTACGCGATCGTGCTGGCCGCGCTGCTCGTGCCCTTGGGGCGGCTGGGTGATCTGCTCGGGCGCAAGCGGGTGTTCCAAGCTGGGCTGGGGGTCTTCGTGGTGGGCTCGGCGCTGTGCGCGGGCGCACCCTCGCCGGGATTTCTCATCGGCGCGCGCGTGCTCCAGGGCATCGGTGCGGCCGCCCTGACCCCGACCTCGCTCAGCCTTCTGCTGCCGTTGTTTGCCGAACGCGAGCGTCCGGCCGTCATCGGCGCCTGGGCGGCTCTCGGAGGCGTGGGCGCCGCCATGGGGCCGCCGCTCGGAGGACTGCTCGTGCAGGCGAGCTGGCGTTGGATCTTCCTGGTCAACGTCCCCCTCGGTCTCCTCACGCTCTGGCGCGTTCAGCGCCGGTTTGGCGAGATTCGTGACCGCGACGCGACGATGCCCGACGTGGTCGGCGCGGTGCTGCTGGCCGGCGCCGTCGCGCTGCTGACGCTCGGGCTGGTCAAGGGCCCGGACTGGGGATGGGACGGGCGCGTGATCGCCAGCCTCCTCGCCGCCCTCGCCGCCGGGGTCGGGTTCGTCGCCCGATCGCGCCGCCACGCCTCGCCGGTGCTCGACCTCGGGCTGTTCCGCTCGGCGTCCTTCTCCTACGCGGTCGGGTCGACCTTGCTGTTCTTCGCCGGGTTCGCCGCCCTGCTGCTCAGCGGTGTCCTGTTCCTCACGCAGGTGTGGCAGTACTCGGTACTCCACGCCGGGCTCGCGCTCGCGCCCGGTCCGATGATGGCCGCGCTCTTCGCCGGGCCCGGCGGACGCCTCACTGCCCGCTACGGCCCCGGCTCGGTCGGCTTCGTCGGTGGGCTGCTGTTCGCCGGCGGCGCGCTGCTGCTCGCCGCCCTCCCCGCCCGAGCGGACTACTCGGGCCACTACCTGCCCGCGATGCTGATCGGCGGGGCGGGCGTGGGGCTGATCCTGCCCACGTTCACCTCCGCCGCCGTGCTCGCCGTTGCGCCCGCGCGCCTCAGCACCGGGATCGCCGCCGAGACGACCTTCCGTCAGATCGGGGCCGCACTCGCCGTGGCGGCCTGGATCGCCCTGTACGGAGCGCCGCAGCCCGGCGAGGTGCTGCACGCCTTTCACCGCGGCTACCTCTACATCGCCGCCTGCTCGCTGGCCGCCGCGCTGACGCTCCTCGCCCTCGCGGTGAGGACCCACGGCGCCCGCCCTCCGGTGAGTGCCGTCGGTGCGATCACCACACAGCCCCCGATCCTCAGCTCTGAGGCGACAGGAGAGACACAGTGACAAATCAAGAGCGGCCGGCGAGCGCTGGAGCTCGCAGGGCCGGGGCGAGCGGATTCGCCCTGACGCGCCCGAACCCCTCACCTCTCCAGAGCATCGATGCGGCGCTGGTTCGCAACCGTGCCTTCGCCGCTGCCGGTGGCCACGAGGGCGCCGTCGTCTTCCCGCGCCTGCGCCTGTTCGTGCTCACGTGCCTGGACCCCCGAACCGATCCCGCGCACTTCCTCGGTCTCCGTGTGAGCGATGCGATGGTCGTGCGCAACGCCGGCGGGCGGGTCACCCGCGAGGTCATCGACGATGTCGCGTTCATCGGCCAACTCGCCGAGGGGGTGGTGCCCGACGGCCCTCTGTTCGAGGTCGCGGTGATCCATCACACCCAATGCGGTACCGGCGCCTTGGCCGACGATGCATTTCGCGGCCGCTACGCCGAGCTGATCGGCGCCGATCCATCACATCTGCGCGAGCGGGCCGTCCTCGACCCAGCGGCGACGGTCCGCGCCGACGTCGGCCGGCTCCGGTCCGCCCCCGCGATCTCCCCGCGGGTTCGCGTGTCCGGCCACGTCTACGACGTGCTCACCGGCCGTGTGCAGACCGTCCTGCCGGCGCCCCCGGAGAGCTGGCAACCCGTTCCCAGGAGAGAGACCGCATGATCATCGCTCACCACCGTCGGTTCACGGCCGTGTTCGCACGGCTGCTCACTCTCGTCGCCGTGGCGGCAACGACGCTGGCTCTCGTGCCGGCGGCGTCGGCATCGTCGAGGCTCGTGTGGATTCCGCGGGCCGGTCACCGGATCGCCGCCTACGTTCAGGCGGGCCGAGGGCCCGCGATCGTGCTCTGCCACGGGTTCCCCGACAACCACCATCTCTACGACCGGGTCCTGCCCCTGCTGAAGGGGCGCGAGCTTGTGAGCTTCGACTTCCTCGGGTGGGGGCGCTCGAGCAAACCAGCTCACTACCCGTACACCTTCGCCGGGCAGGAACGGGACCTCGACGCCGTCATCGAGGGACTCCACCTCACGCACGTCGTTCTCGTCGCGCACGATGCCAGCGTGCCCGCCGTGCTCAACTGGACGCTCGACCATCCTGGCCGGGTCGAGTCCATCGTTCTCTCCAACGGGTTCTACGCGCCCGTCGCGGGGTCGGGCCCGCCGGCCCTGGCCGAGATCTTCGCGCTGGGCCAGTATCCGAACACCGCCCCGCTCGGCCCGCTCCCGCCGGGCACCGCCTACGGAATGAACAGCCTCGCCAACGGCCTCTCCACCAGGCCGCGGCTCCTCGAGGACCTGCTGAGGTGGCAGGAATCGACCTTCTTCGCCGATCCCGCCGTCGCCCGGCGCTTCATCCCGCTCTTCACCGGCCAGTTCCTCACCCGGCCGAGCACCCTCCCGGCGCTCCGCTCCCTGGCCGGCAACCTCTTCGCGGCCGTGACCGCGGACAGTGCCCGCCTGTCCAGCCTGGGGTCGCTCACCGTCCCTGTCCACATCCTGTGGGGTGCGCATGACCCCAATCTCAACCTCAACATCGCCCGCGCCCTCCACGCGGAAATCCCGGGCAGCACGCTCACCGTCCTGGCGAGCGCCCACCACAACCTGATGCTCGACGAACCGGCGACATTTGCCTCAGCGATCGCCTCCGCAGCGGCTGACCGCCGACCTCCGAGGGTTATCGGTCCCGGCGGCTGATGGCCCGGGGGTCGATCAGGCTCGCCGCGCCGGCGGGTCGACCCGCGGACGCCTGGCCCTCATCTGTGTCACTTCGGGACAGGGATGTCTCAAATAAATGTGTTTATGGCCCGAGACCGGGTACAGGTTGGGTCAGGGCTGGGGACGTTTCACTACAACGGGAGGCATCGTGTCTCAGATGACCGAGGCGTATAGGAGCATGAGATGAGCACAGGATCATCGGCGCCGCCGGGGGCGCCGGCTGGTGATGGCAGCGGGACGGGGCCGGCGGCCGAGCAGGCGCAGCAGAAGGCCCAGGAGCTCGCCGGCCAGGCGCAGGAGCAGGCCCAGCAGGCCGCCGGCCAGGTGAGGGACCGCATGCGCGAGCAGCTCGATCAGCGCTCCTCGCACGTGGCCGAGCAGATCAACTCGCAGGCGTCCGATCTGCGCGCGGTGAGCGAGTCGCTGCGCGAGCAGGGCAAGGAAGGTCCGGCCAACGCAGCCTCGAGACTGGCCGAGTACGCGGAGAAGGTCGGCGGATACCTCCACGAGCGCGACAGCGACAGGTTGCTTGCCGACGCCGAGGATTTCGGCCGCCGGCAGCCGTGGGCGATCGCCGCGGGCGGGCTGGCGCTGGGCTTCGCCGCCTCCCGGTTTCTGAAGGCATCCGGCAGCCGGCGCTACGCCACGCGCCAAGCCCCGTCCGCCGCTTCCCGAGCGACAAGCGCCTCGAACGTCCCATCGGCGAGCGCGCCATCCCGCGATCAGCGGGCTGCCTGGCTCGAACCGACGCCGGCACCACCGCCCGCGCCGCTTGGCCGGGAGCCCGAGCTCGGAGGGGTCCCCGTCGCCCCGCCGCCGACTGGGTTGTAGCGATGGCCAACCTCAACGAGCCGGAGCCGCGGCTGCGCGAGCAGCCGATGGGCGAGCTGTTCAAGCAGCTCTCGGACGATCTCTCCACGCTGGTGCGCCAGGAGCTTCGTCTGGCGCAGGCGGAGATGACCGAGAAAGGCAAGCGCGCGGGCATCGGCGCCGGGATGTTCGGAGGCGCCAGCCTCCTGGGCGTGATGGCGCTCGGGACATTCAGCGCCTGCTTGATCGGCGCCCTTGCCGAGGCGGTTGATGTCTGGCTGGCGGCGCTGATCGTGACCATCGTGTACGCCGCCGGCGCCGGCGTATTGGCGCTGCGCGGTAAGGAGCGCATCCAGCAGGCCACCCCGCCGGTGCCTGAGCAAACTGTCGAGACCGTGAAGGAGGACGTGACATGGGCGAAGACCCAGCTGCCATCCGCCAGGAAATAGAGGCCACGCGAGAGCGGATGGGCGACACCGTCGACGCCCTCGGCTACAAGGCCGACGTACCCGCGCGCACGCGGGACACCATCCAGGGCAAGGTCCAAGGCGTCAGGGAGAAGATCTCCGGCGTCGGGTCTCAGGTTTCCGAGGCCACGCCGGACGCCGGGGATGCCAAGCAGGCAGGCCTCCAGGCCGTCGGTGTGGCGCAGGAGAACCCGCTCGGCTTGGCGATCGGGGCGGCTGCGGTCGGATTCCTGGCCGGGATGCTGATCCCGTCAACGCGTGTCGAGGACGAGCGGCTCGGACCGGTGGCCGATCAGGTCAAGGACCAGGCGCAGCAGACCGCGCAGGAGGCGCTCGAGCGGGGCAAGCAGGTCGCGCAGGAGACAGCCCAGACCGCGGGTGAGAGCATCAAGCAAGCCGCCTCTGAGGTCTCCGACACCGCCCAGCACGCGGCCCAGCAGCACGCTGAGCAACTGAAGGACAGCGCTCAGCAGAGTGCCCAAGAAGTCAAGGACGCGGCCAGCTCACAACAGTCCTAGAGAAGGGGACCTCCGGAGGAACACGCTGATGAGCACGACCAAGAGCCCCACCAAGCGCGGCCGCTCAAGCACGAGTCGGACGCGCACTGAGCAGACGCGATCGTTTTCGCTTCCGCGCAGATCGGCCCCGCCGGCGGCCGGACGCTCGCGCCCGTCGCTGCCCCGGCGCGGAAGTACGGCGCCCGCCGCCCGCCCGGGACTCGCGGCACTGGGCGAGCGCGTCCAGAGCGCCCTTCCCGGCCGCAAGGCAAAGCCCGCCAGTAATCGGGGATTGAGCAGCGCGGTCCAGAAGGTGCTCGCTCGGCGCAGCGCCAAGCCCGCTCAAAGCGGCCAAGGCCGCCGCCCCGCGCGCTCGGTGATGGCCGGGGTGGCGGGAGTGGCCAGCGCGGGAGTGGGAGCCGCCGCCGTTGCCAAGCGCCGGCAGGGAGGCGGTCAGTCGCAAGACTCGTGAGCGCGCTCGGCGCCTCCGCGCCGCGCTGACTCCCGGCGGCCCGAAAGGAGCTCCTGAGCTCAGCGCTGCCTCTGACCGGGGAATGCGTCGATAGCCTGGCGGGTTGCGATGCAGAGTGCCGCCGAACCCACACCGGAGCCGCCGGAGGGCAGCGACCAGGACGGCGCCCGCCGCCGGCGGATGGACGCGCTGCTCAGCCGCGAGCGCATCCTCCGGGCGGCGTTGACCATGTTGGGCGACCGGCATGTGACGATGGCGGAGATCGCCGCGGCGGCAAAGGTCAGCCGCTCCACCCTGTACCGGCACTTTCCGACCCGCGAGGCTCTCATCGAGGAGCTCGAGCAGGCCGAGGAGGAGGTGCCGAGAGCAGAACGCATCGACACGAGAGTGGCCACGCTGCCGTTTCGTGCTCCAGGACGGCTGGGCCGGGAGCGCCCACTGGCGCTCGAGGTCACCCGCATCCTCGACGAAGTTCCGCCCCACCTGGTGCCGGACCAGCTCGTGGCCGAAGCCCGGCGTGTTGCTCGCGTCCCCGTTGCGCTCTACGTAGTCGACATCGACGGCTCTCATCTCACGCGCCTGGCCGGCTCGGAGGAATTCCCCCAACAGCTCGATGCGCCACCCGCGCTTGGCCCCGAAATCGTTCCCGAAGGCATCCCTGAGTTCCATGAACAGCTCCAGAGCCAGCTGCCGGGGTGCGTCTTCGAGCCGCTCTGGCTACGCGGCCGCGTCCTCGGGCTGCTGCTGTGCATCGGTACGCCACTCGAATCTCTGGAGGACGTGGCCAAGCAAGGCGCCGCCGCGCTCGAGCTCGCCAACGACTACACCGACTTCATCGAGGCGGCTCGACGGAGCAAACCGATCACGCCTGCGGCCGAAGTCCAGCAACACCTCTTCCCACCCAGAATCGCCCGCATCGCCGGTGCCCAGCTGGCGGGCGTGCTGCTTCCGACTTATGAAGTCGGCGGGGACTGGTTTGACTTTGTCGAGAACCGCGACGGTGCCTGGCTGGCCATCGCCGACGCCAGCGGCACCGGACCCACCGCCGCCGGCCTCGGGGCCGCCGCCCTGGGAGCGCTCAGAGCCGCTCGCCGGAGCGGGCAGGATCTCACGCAAGCCGTCGCGCTCATGCACGAGACCGTCAGGCGCCTGGAGCACGACGAGTTTCGCGTACCGCTCTGGTTGGCCCGCTGGCGGGCGGCCACAGCCACCCTCACCTGGATCGCCTGCGGGCATCCCCACGCCTATCTCGTCAACCCCGACGGCGACCTTCACCCCCTCGAGAGCCCGGAGCACCCGCCGCTCGGCGAGCCCACCGAAGCGGCGTTCACCACCACCAGCCGGCAGCTGCACCCGGGCCAGCGCCTGATCCTCGTCACCGACGGCATCACCGAGAGGCGGATGGAAGGCGGCGGACGTTTCGGCGTCGACGGCATCGTGCAGGCGCTGCACCGAGCTCAGAGCGCAACCGCCGCCGCGACCGCCCTGGCGATTCAAGAGGCCATCACCGACTGCTGGCGCGAGCCGCTCGAGGACGACGGCACGATCGTCGTCATGACGATCGAGTAGGCCTCGGAAGCGTGGCCGCGGGCTGGCCGTGGTGCCGGTGTGCCCGGAGGTCGGGCTCTCGCGACCCTCGACCTCAGAGGGTCCCGATGCGGTCCGGCGGCCAGTAGGTGAAGAACGCGGTGCCGATGATCCACTTGCCGGGCACGGGCCCCCAGAAGCGGCTGTCGTCGGAGTCTCCGCGGTTGTCGCCCATCATGTAGTACTCGCCCTGCGGCACCGTGATCGAGCCCTTGAAGGTGCATTCGGGGACGCCGCCGCACGGCGCGATGTAGGGGTCATGCTCCTGAACCCCATTGCGGTAGACGTGACCGTTGCGGATCTGCAGCACGTCGCCGGACTCGCCGACGACGCGCTTGATGAACGTCTGGCTCGACTCGCCCGCCGTCGGCCGATCGCACGGTTCCGGGAACGGCACGCCGTCGGCGTCGAAGCCCTGGCGGGAGGTCCCGCAGATCGATGGTGAGGGGTCAGCGCCGGCCGGAGGATGGAAGACGACGACCTGACCGAGCCCGGGGCTCGTGTCCGAGCCTCCACACGAGCACCCGCTGGCGGATGGCCAGCGTCGGTTCCATGGAGCCCGACGGGATCCGGTACGGCTTGACGAGGACGGCCTGGATCAGGAGGGCCAGTCCGATCGCCACCGCGACGGTGACCAGCAGTTCGAGCACCGAACGCACGAAGCCTTTGCGCACTGTCATGCGTCCCGGTCAGCGGTGTGGCGAGCCGTGGCGGCCACGGCGACCGGGGCGCAGTGAACCGCAGCCTCGTGCACACGTCCGCTCGCCGAGCCGGGAAACTCGATGACGAGCATCGCAGCGAGCGCGATGGTCATCGCGACGACGGCAGCGGTTCGCCGTACGGCGTGCTCGAACGCGCTCCACCGGTGCGCCGCGGGGTCGAGGTGAGCGCCCGCCAGCGTCAGCTGGGCGAGCTGCCGGTCCAGGCGGGTGAAGTAGTCCTCGCTCATGGCTCGGTCATCTGCGCCCGCAGCCGGGCCAGGCCGCGACTCACCCGTTTGCGTACGACGGTCTCCGAGCAGTGCGACTCGGCGGCGATGTCCGCGTAGGAGCGTTCGTCGACGATCCGGGCCACCAGCGCGGAGCGCTCCGGTGCCGGGAGTTCGCGCACGAGCTCTGACACCGCGCCCGAGCCGTCGTCGAGCACGGCGTCGACGCGTTCCAGGTCGGTGTCGTGGAACTCGAGCAACTCCATTCCGATCCGCCGCCGCGCGCGATCGTCGGCGCGTCCCCGGCGGCGGCTGTGACCGAGCACGTTGCGCGCGATCGCGACCAGCCAGGCGCCGGCGCTGCCGTGGTGGGCCTCGTAACGGCCCGCGGCCACCATCACCGACGCGAACACCTCGGCGGTGAGATCGGCGGCGAGGTCCCGGTCTCCTGTCTCGCGCACGAGCGTGCCGAGGACGAGCCGCAGGTGCCGGCGGTAGAAGGCGCTGAACGCGTGCGCATCACACGACGCGATGCCACGCAGCAGCTCGGCGTCGGACCGGCGGGCGTGATCTCGCAGTGCGGCCATTCGCAGTTCAATACCGCCTCGATCGGCAATTGTGACTGCGGCTACTGACCGATCGCGGCCAGATGACGCTCGACGCGACGATCAGGCACGAGCCAGATCAGAGCGACGGCGATGTACACGGCAATCCCGAGCCAGCGGTCGGCCAGTGACAGGCCGATCCCGATGCAGTAGAGCGGCGGCGAGATCTTCCCCTTGAGGTCCGAGCCGATGGCCGCGCGTAGGGTGGACTGCTCGCCCTCACCGCGCAGCAGCGTGGCCTGCAGGATGTAGTAGGCGATCGCGGCGCCGAGCAGGATGACGCCGTAGACGGCGGTCGGGATCGATGGAAACCGGTGTTCGCTCATCCAAGCGGTGGCGAACGGAACCAGCGAGAGCCAGAACAGCAGGTGCAGGTTGGCCCACAGCGCCGCGCCGGTGACCCGGGTCACCGCGGTGAGCATGTGGTGGTGATTGTTCCAGTAGATCCCGAGGTAGAGGAAGCTGAGCAGGTAGGCCAGTCCCACCGGGAGCTCCTTGCCGAGCGCGTGCCACGACGTCCCGGTCGGCGTGTGCAGATCGAGGACCATGATCGTGATCAGGATTGCGATCACGCCGTCGCTGAACGCCTCCAACCGTCCCTTTGGCATGGGAGGAGACTAATCGTGAGCGGCGCATCACCAGCGCGCCGGGTACATGAAGTCGGCCGCGGGCGCGCCGAGCCACTGCGTGATGCGCATGGCGAGGCCCATCCCGGTCGCGTAGCGCGCCGTCTTCAGCCCGGTCAGCTGCCCCGCCTGACAGCGCAGCTCGTGCGCGGTCTGCGCCCAGGTGAGCCCGCGGTCGGTGCGGGACCCGTTCAGACTCAGGTGCAGCGCCTTCAGATCCCAGCGCGGCCGCCGGTCCGGGCCGCAGGCCGGGAGCGGCTCGCCATCCTCGAGCGCGCCGCCGGCCAGGAAGCTCTCCGGGGTGCGGTCGAGCCAGCGGAGATAGAACAGCGCGTGCTGGCAGGTCGCCCGTCCGGTCCGACCGAGGTTCTGGATCGTCGACGGGCTGAGCGGATGGTTCGTCAGGCCGCGCTCGTCACGAGCCGCGTTCAGCGCCGGCGTCATGTCCCAGATCGCCGCCGCCACTGCGGACCAGCTCAGTTCCTGCGCCTCGCGCTTGGCGTCGAGCGCGGCGTAGAGCGCCCGCCCGTCGAACTCGCGAATCACTTGCGTCGATGACTACATGTCGACATCAAGCGTGATCATCGAACCCCCTGTCAGCGGTGCTGGTCAGAGCATAAAGGCCCGCGGTGGGCAGATCGAGTGACCGTCACTGACATGCCGACCTGAGCCAGGGAACCCAGTTCAGGCTGCCGGCGCCTGAGCGAGCGCTGGGGCGATCCCGGCCGCCAGGCGCCGATCAGGACGCGGAGGCCGAGGCCGCGCGCATGGCCGATCAGCTCGTGCACGAGCCGCGACTTGCCCACGCCCGCCTCGCCCGTCACGACGGCCGTGATCTGCTCGCCGTCCAGGACGCGGCGCAGCGCGCCCTCCAGGAACTGCTCCTCGGCCTGGCGTCCCACCAGGACGGGACTCACGAGACTCGCGCCCACATTTCGCATCATCGCAGACCATCTGGGCCCGAAAAGAGCTCGGCGCGGGGTGCGCGCCGGGCCCGGTGCCGTAGGGCGGTTTCTCGTCGTGGGTTGTCAGCGCCGGGGGTGGGGCTTACAGTCGCGCCATGCACACGAGGGCACTCGCCGCGGCGCTGGCCGTCGCGGCGATCATCGGGGCCGCGGTGGCCCCGAGCCAAGCGGCACCGAGCGCAGGCGTGCGCTGGTCGGTGCCCCATCGCGGGCTGTACCCGGGCGAGAACGTCACCGTTGCGGTCCACAACGCCACCGCGAGCGTGCTGTACCGCTCCGACACGCTGCTGCTCGAGCGATACACCGGTGCTCAGTGGCACGAGGTCATCCGCTCGCATGGGGTGCGGGTGGCCCTCCCGATCGGGTTCGCCGACGTCCAGCGCCCGCACTCGACCCAGGTGACGACCCTCATCCTCTACGACGACCTGCGCCCGGGGATCTATCGCGTCTCCCTGTACTACCGCGTGGTTCCCCGGCACTGGAAGGTCCTGGCGCCGCTGACTCGCCGCGACCAGGTGCTGCGCCAGGTGATCACGCTGCACCGCGCGCCCGCGCTGCGCGAGCCGACCCTGTCCGAGAGCCGGTTGCTCGCGATCGCGCAGGGTGCCGCCGCCGAGGGTGGTGACGCGAACCCGAGCCTCATCCAGCACGCCGCCGGTCGGCGCTTCGAGGCGAACCTGATCGCCGGAGGTGATGAGGTGTTCGAGTGGAACTGGTCCTATCTCATCGCCATACGGGGCCACTTCTCCTTCTCCGACGCGCCGCGGCCCGCCGGCGCGCCCCCGCCGAGCGGCTCGGTTATCACGCTCGTCCTCGACGCCGCGAGCGGGGAGGTCGCGGACACCGGCGTCTCGAACACCTACCCCGATCTGGCTCGGCTCGGCCCGGTGAGGACGGACCGCGGGTAGAAGTCCGTCACATCCGAGGCGGCGGCGGTGCTATGGGAAGTGAGATGGCACTGCCGGCACGACAAGACGAGCCCTCCGAGACGCCCGATGGCCCCCCGGGCCTGACCGCGTTTGAGGCGTTCTTCCGCGCTCACTACCCGGGCGTCCTGCGTCTGGCCCGCGGCGTTCTGGGCGAGCCTCAGGCCGCCCAGGACGTGGCCCAGGAGGTTTTCCTGGCCGCCTACCGCCGCTTCGAGGGCGACTGGGAGGAGCGGGCCGGCGGTTGGGTCCGGGTGGCGGCGGTGCACACGGCGCTCAACCTGCTGCGCGGGGAGCGCCGGCGCGACCGGCGCGACTCGCTCGTGCGGCCGGAGGGCGCGCCGGCCAGTCTCGAGGAGACTGTGATCGAGCGCGAGACACGCGCGGAGGTCCGGCGCTGCCTGCGCCGCTTGCCGCGCCGCTCGGCCGCGGTACTGGTGATGCGCCACGGTGGCATGAGCTACGTCGAGATCGCCGACGCGCTCGGGGTCAAGGTCGGGCACGTCGGCACGATGCTGCGCCGGGCCGAGGACGGGATGCGAAAGGAGATGGATCGTGAGACACATCGCTGATGGGACACTGCGCCGGCTGGAGGACGAGCCGCTTGCCGTACCCGACCGGGTCATCGATCACGTGGCCGGCTGCGCGGGCTGTCGGGCCCGCCGGGCCGAGCTCGTGGCCGACGCCGAGCAGGTGGCGCAGTTGGTGTCCGCGCCAGCGCTGATGCCGGACACCGACCTGGCCTGGGCCCGGATCGAGCGCGAGCTGCGCCGAGATCCGCACGGGGAGCCGAAGCGGGGCCACGCCACCGTGCTCTCACCACGCCGGCTGCGCCTGCCGGCTCTGTCGCTGCGCGCCGGCCTCAGCCTCGGCGCGGTCGGCGCCGTCATCGCCGGCACGGCGGCGGCGGCCACGCTGACGAACGTGTTCTCACCCACGCACGTCGCCCCGGTGACGGTGACCCAGGGCGAGCTGCGAGCGATCAGCGCGCTCATGGGCGTGGGCGACAGCACCGGCACCTTCAACTCGCCCACCGGCTCGAGCCCGACTCGGTTCGGGACGGTCACGTGGTCATCGGCACCGACGCGCCAGGCGGCGACGGCCGGCCAGGCCAGCGCACTGGCCGGCTTCCCGGTCGCGCTCCCGGCCCGGCTGCCGGACGGGGTCGGCGCCGTGCAGCAGTTCGCCGTCCAGCCGCGGGCGCGGGCGACAGTGAGGTTGAACTCCCGTGCCGGCGCCCTGGCCGGGAGCGCCGTGACGCTCAGTGCCGGTCCGGTCGTGGTGGCCCAGTACGCCGCCGGGGACGGGACGGGTCTTCCGACCCTGGCCATCGTCACCATGCCCCGGCCGACGGCGCGCTCGACCGGCGCCGACCTCCAGCAGCTCGAGACCTTCCTGCTGGGCCAGCCCGGCGTGCCGCCCGAGCTCTCCGAGCAGATCCGCCTGCTCGGCGATCTGCGCAACGTTCTGCCGATCCCCGTCCCGGCGGGCGCCGGCTCGCGCGACGTGCGGATCGACGGGCAGCCCGGCGTGCTTCTCTCCGACGGTTCGAACGCGGCCGCCGGCGTGGTGTGGGAGGACGGACACGGGATGGTTCACGTGGTGGCCGGGATCCTCGACCAGCAGGACGTGCTCAATGTCGCCCGGCAGCTCGGCTGAGCGCGCCGCGATCGAGGATGCCCCGGTCGACTCCGGCCTCGCCCCGGCGCCCGTGCCGACCGACGCATCACCGGCCATCCACACCACCGGCCTGACCAAGCGCTTCGGCGCCACGACGGCGGTCAACGGGCTCTCGATGACGGTGCGGCGGGGCGAGGTGTTCGGCTTCCTGGGCCCGAACGGAGCCGGCAAGACCACGGTGGTGAAGCTGCTGCTCGGGCTCGCGCGGCCGACCGGCGGCGAGGCACTCGTGCTCGGCGCTCCGGTCGGTGACCGCGAGGCCAGGCGCGAGATCGGCTACCTGCCCGAGCTGTTCCGCTTCCAGCCGCTCCTGAGCGCGCGCGAGGTGCTCCGCCTGCACTGTCGGCTGCTTGCGCTCCCCCGCACGACCTGGGCCCACGAGGAGCATTCGGCGCTCGACACCGTCGGGCTGCTCGAGCGCGCCGATGACCGGGTGGGCGCGTTTTCGAAGGGGATGCAGCAGCGGCTCGGGCTCGGCGTCGCGCTGCTCGGCCGGCCGGCGCTGGTGGTGCTCGATGAGCCGACGAGCGCACTCGACCCGGTCGGCCGCCACGATGTGCGCGAGATCATCCGCGGCCTGCGCGAGCGCGGCTCGACGGTGTTCCTGAACACCCACCTGCTCGAGGAGGCCGAGCACGTGTGCGACCGGGTGGCCGTGGTCGATCGGGGCGCGATCATCGCCACCGGCAGCCTCGACGAGTTGCTCGGCCGCCAGAGCCGGGTGCGCCTGCGCGTCGACGGACTGGGCCGCCACTGGTGGGAGGAGCTCGCGCGCTTCGGCACCTGGCGCGAGCAGGGCGAGTGGGTGGTGGCCGAGGGGGTCGAGCCGGCCCGCGTCCCCGATCTCGTCGACGCCATCGTCGCCCGGGGCGGGCGGGTGCGGGCGGTCATCCCCGAGCACCAGAGCCTCGAAGCCCGCTTCCTCGAGCTGTTGGGCGAGCGATGAGCGCGGTACTGACGATCGCCTCGCTGACCATTCGCGAGTCGGTGCGCCGCCGGCTCGTGTACGCGTTCCTGGCCATCACCGCGGTCATCGTGGGGTTGAGCGCATGGGGCTTCGATCGCCTCAGCCACAGCCACAGCCTCACCTCCGGCGAGGCCAACCTGGCCGTGCCGGAGGCGCTCATCCTGTTCCTGTTCATGTTCAGTTTCGTGCTCGCGCTGAGCGCGTCGGCGATCGCCTCGCCGTCGGTCTCCTCGGAGATCGAGTCGGGGGTGCTGTTGACGGTCCTCACCCGGCCCGTGCGCCGCAGCGAGGTGCTGCTCGGCAAGTGGCTCGGCCTGGCCGCCCTGCTCGCCGGCTATGCCGCCGGCGTGTCCGCGCTCGAGTTCGGCGTCGTGCGCATCGTCAGCGGCTTCACGCCGCCGGATCCCGTGCTCGTCGCCGTCTACCTGTTCGGCGAGGCCGCGCTGCTGCTCACGCTCGCGCTGCTGCTCTCAACGCGCCTGCCGGTGATCGCCTCGGGCGTCATCGGGGTGGCTGTCTTCGGCGCCGGGTGGCTGGCCGGAGTGGTGGGCACGCTCGGCTCGGCATTGAACATCGCCGCCCTGCGGACGATCGGCTCGGTCGGGCGCTTCCTGCTTCCCACCGATGGGCTGTGGCACGCCGCGATCTACTACCTGCAGCCGCCCTCGCTCATCGCTCAGCACCTGGCCGACGGTCGCGACAACAACCCCTTCTACGCCTCGGGCGCCCCGTCGATCGCCTACCTGGCCTGGGTGGCCTGCTGGCTGGCCATCGTGCTGCTGGCCGCGGTGGGCAGCCTCGAGCGCCGCGAGCTGTAGGACCGTCCGCGTCAGCGGTCGAAGCGCAGCCGCGCGAACTGCTTGCGCACGCGCCGCGACGCGCGCCCGTGCACGATCATCGTGGTGCGCCCGGGGCCGTGGGGCTCGAGATCGATCGTCACCCGCTCCTTGACCGAACGCTGGAAGTAGAGGGTCTCGGGAGACTGCGTGATGAGCTCGTAGCCGATGCCGTTCAGGCCGCTGGCCAGGGCGTCGAGGGTCAGGCGCCGGACGCGGTACATCGGGGCGGGGATCTCGACGCGCTGGGTGAACGGTCGGATCCCCGGCGCTCCGAGGCGGACGGTGGCCGCCGGCTCGGGTGGCGGGCCGGGATCGGGAAGGGGCGGCACATCGGCCACGAGCTCCGCGAGCTCCCGGACGGTGGCGGCCGTCATCGCGCGCTCGAGGCGCAGCTCGAGCTCCTCGACGTCGAAGCGGCCGTCGGCGCAGTGCACGCGTAACTCGTCGGCGACGCGGTTGCGATCGCCATCCGACGCGCGGAGGTGCCCCCAATCGTGCTCAGCCAGCCCCACTGCGCGGTGTCTACCACGACCACCAGGCCACAGGCAACCCCCGGCTCAGCGCGGATGATCGATGGCCGCGTAGAGGTCTGGATCGAGACCCTGGGCGGCGGCGATCAGGAACGAGGTGGTGAGGGCGGCGACCGCGTCGGCGTCGAGCGCCGGGTCGTCGAGCCAGCGCCGGATCGCATGCACGCAGGCGCCGACGATCATGGCGGCGAGGACCCGGGCCGCCTCGCCGGCCGGCCGTCCCGCCCGCGTCGCGAAGTGCTCGGTCACCTCGGCGATCCGCTGGACGACGGCCTCGGTCGTCTCGACGGCGACCCGAGACTGGGCCCCGGCGTCCTCACCGAACAGCAGCCGCATCCCGTCCGGGCGGGCCTGGGCGAACTGAAACCAGGCCTCCACCCCGGCCCGGATCGCCACCGGCATCCCGAGCGCCGGAGCGCGGTCGTAGGCCGCGAACAGATGCACCTGGATCGCCTGCGCGTGATAGCGCATGGTCGCCTCGTAGAGCTCGGCCTTGGAGCCGAACCTCGCATACAGAGTCGGCTTCGTGGCGCCCGCCTCGGCGGCGATGCGCGCGACCGACGCCGCCGCGAAGCCCTCGCGGGCGAACACGCCGCTGGCCGCGCGCAGGAGCGCCTCGTCGGCGTGCTGGGGGCGCCGGCGGGCCGTCACCTTGACACTTCGATTACGCTGGACTTGGTTTTACCCATCGGTAAAGCTAACCATGAGGAGAGGAGCTGCAGGTGGAGATCATCCCGAGGTCCTGGCGCCGGCGCCTGCCTGTCGCCGTCGGGGCGACTGTCGCCTTGGCCGCGGCCGCCAGTGGGGTCGCGGCTGCGAGCACAGCTTCGGCCACCCGCACGCCGTTCTTCGCCATCCAGCGCGAGTATCTGCCCGTGCCGAAGGGCGTCATGCCCTGGGACCCGTCGTTCTCGCCGGACGGAACTCACATCCTGTTCGAGGATGACCACCACGGGGGCGAGTGGCTGGCCGACGCCGACGGGCGGCACGTGCACTGCCTGACCTGCGCCTGGCACGACAACCCGGACATCATCGGTGGCTTCTCGTACGTCTTCCCCGGCAACCGGCGGATGTTCCTGGCCAATGAGCTCGGGGACGTGGTCGACGTGCTCGAGTGCACGCCGAGTCTCTACCGCTGCACGCACCACCGGTGGCTGCCCGTCGACCTTTCCGGCGACGCCACCGCAGGCGAGACGAACCTCGGCCGCCGGACCTACCACCTGGCCCCGGACGGTGTGCACGTCGGCTACACGATCACCCGGCCGGACGGCCTGGTCATGATCGTCGGCGCGCTGCGGCGGGAGGCGCACGGCTACGCGCTGGTGAACGATCGCGTCGTCAACCCGTCGGGACCGACTGGGCCGACCGACACCGATGCAACGCGATGGGCAAACGGCGGCTCGCTCGACGAGCTGAAGTCCTTCGCCGACGGCGGCCGCGCCGTCGTGATCCTGGCCGAGCCGAACGGGATCCCCGAGGAGGAGAAGGTCGACCTGCGCACCGGTGCCACCACCCAGCTCACCGGCTACGACGACTGGACCGAGGACGGCGCGGTGTCGCCGGACGGCAAGCTCCTGCTCAGTGAGTCGTGGCGCACCGAGCATCGCCTCACCCCGCTCGCGCTGATGCCGCTCGTGCAGCCGTTCATCGCCTTGGGCGACCCCGACGGAGGCGATCTACTACGTGTCGAGCCCGCAGGGGTTCGCCTGTGACCTGCAGCCCTGGCTGCTGCCGGCCGGTGGGGATCGCGACGGCGCCCTCGTCGGCCAGCCGCTCAACCCCTACGGCGGTGGGGCGAGCATCCCAGCCAACGATCTCGAGGGCCAGCAGGTGTGGAGTCCGGACTCCACCCGTGTCCTCCTCCAGGGACGGCTCCTGAAGCCGGCGCCGGCGGGCTCGAACTTCTACGAGGTCCAGAAGGGCCCGGCCCCGAGCGAGCTGATCGTGGCGCACATCCTGCGCCCGCCCACCCGTCCGCTCCGCCCCGTGCGCACCGTCGTGGGCTCGTGGGCGCCGAGCCCGCAGGCCTACCGGTCGAGCTTCGACATGCCGGGCACCCACACCGTGTCCGGGGCGCACGGCGGAACCGCGGTGATCACTATCGGCGGCACGATCGTGGCCGGCAGCTTCTCGGTCGTCTGGCACGACTACTCGGTCGACGGGCGCACCTTCCTGAACGGGACCGAGACCGTCAGCGGGAGCGTCGAGGCGACGACGACCACGGTGATGGATCTCGTGGCGACGAATGCGGCCGGGAAGCGTGTGGGTTCGCTGGAAGCGAATTTCAGCTTCACGCAGATCCGGCCCTCCCCGCCGGCGACGCAGCCCGGTGTGTCGAAGTCGGGCACGGTCACCGCGACCTGGTTCGGTCAGCGCGCGAGCGGTCTGCCCACGGTGGGTGCGTGTCCGTCGACGATGCCGCGCCGACCGCGGCTGACCGTGCACAGCGCGGCGCGGGTCGCGGGCGGCGTGGCCACGCTGACGGTGCGCGTCAGCTCCGACATCGCGGGGGACCGGCGGCCGGTGCAGGGCGCCACGGTGTCGGTGGCCGGGGCGCGGGCGGTGACCGGCGCGGCCGGAGTGGCGGTTCTGCGCGTGGCGGCCGGTGGGCCGGCGCGCCTGACCGTGAACGCCGGCAACGCATTCCGCAGCGCGGTGCTCACCGTGCGGCGCTGATCGCGCGCACGGCGCTCACCGCATCGACCGGTAGCTCCCCGTACAGATGTGGGAAGCGCTCATCCGTCCCGGCGACCTTTTCCACCCGCACCGGCGCGGTCAGCCGGGCCGGATCGATCTCCAGCAGCACGAGGTCGGTGCGATCGCGGTAGAAGCGGGCCGCCACGCCGTCGACCTGCTCGGCGAAGGCGAGGTGGATGAAGCCGACCTCGTCGAGGTGCCGGCCGAGCGTGGAGATCCGGTAGCTGCCGTCGTGCTGGGCGCGTTCCCAGTCCGCGGCGGTGGCGATGTGAAAGAGCGGTCGGTCCATGCTGCGCGTCGGCTTGGATGAGCCCCCGGGTCGCGCCGCGGTTTGCCCAGAAACCACACCAACGATCCCCCACCGAAGCCGGGCGTGTCGTTTTTCGTCTCCATACGGAGAAACTGCACGACCGATCACCCGGCCACAACGAGCGTGTCGTTTCTCGTTCTCGCTCGCTCACTCACACCCGGCGCACCGAAACACGGTCTCCGCCGCCCGCGGAGGTCAGGGCGAGGCGGGCAGCCGCACCCCGAGCACGGCTCCGGCCACGCGCAGCAGCTTCCCGCCCGCCATCAGCCGCGGCTCCGGGTGGCCGCGGATCACCAGCGTGGTGGTGTCGCATGGATCGAGACCGCTCGGCGTGTCCGCCATCTCGCTCACGCGCGCGAGCGCGGGCCCGCCGGCGGTGGCGCGGAACGTGAACGTGACCAGTGGGGCCACCAGCATGGCCGGGCAACTGATTGCGACGCCGCTCCAGTGGCCGGTGAACGGCAGGGCATCGATCGCGGCGGCGATGCGCCGGATCGCCGCGCGCCGCGTGACCGTCACGCGCTTCGACGGCGGGGACGGGGGCGTGCGCACGGTGATCTCGAGCACCCGGGCCGCCGACGGGATGCGCTGGGCGGGCAGTCGCGGAGCGACATAGGCGACCTGTGCGTCAGCTCGGATCCCGGTGGCGCCGTCCTTCAGCGCGACAGCAGTGACGGAGAGTTCTCGGGGCACCAGGGGCGCTTCCCGGACCGGCACGAAGGCGATCGAGTCGTAGAGTCCGGGAGAGCTGCCTCCGGTGTACACCCGCCACCCGGCCGGCACCCGGGCGCGCACGGCTGCGATGGCCAGGCCGGGGGGCGCGGCCGTGGTCCAGAACGCCGTCCGCTGCACCATGGCGGCGAGCAGGATGGTGTTCTCCGGGCGGTCGAGCATGTGCTGACTGCCGGCCGGCTCGCTCGCCACTCGAGTTGAACCCCGGGGCACGACGACCTCGCTCAGCAGCCGATCGGCCGCCGACACCGCCGCCTGCCGGTGCGCCGCCCGGACCGGTCCCCCGGCGGCCAGGGCCGGCGGGACCGCCACGACGGCCAGCGCGAGGAGCAGGATCACGAGGCGACGGACCATGGTCCCAACACTACGGTCCGCTCGAGCGTCTGTCACGGACAATCCCCCCGTGCCACCCGACGGCCGCTTCGCCCCCTCGCCCACCGGCCCGCTGCACCTCGGGAGCCTGCGCACCGCACTCGTCGCCTGGCTGTTCGCCCGCTCCCAGCACGCACGCTTCCTCGTGCGGGTCGAGGATCTCGACCCGCAGCGATCGAAGCGCCACTTCGAGGCCGGCCAGCTCGCCGACCTGCGCGCGCTCGGCCTGGACTGGGACGGGCCGGTCGTGCGCCAGTCCGAGCGCCTGCACATCTACGAGGACGCGATCCGGCGCCTCGAGGCCATCGGGCGCATCTATCCCTGCTTCTGCACGCGGGCGGAGATCCGCGAGGCCGCGTCGGCGCCGCACGGCGAGCTGCCCGAGGGCGCCTATCCGGGGACCTGCCGCCACCTGACCCCGGCGCAGCGGCGCGAGCGCGCGGCCGCCGGCCGGCCGGCGGCGCTGCGGGTCGATGCTCACGCCGAGCGGATCGCCTTCACCGACCGCCTGCTCGGACCGCAGGCCGGCCTGGTCGACGACTTCGTCGTGCGCCGGGCCGACGGCGTCCCCGCCTATCAGCTCGCCGTGGTCATCGACGACGCCGACCAGGGCATCGGCGAGGTCGTGCGCGGGGCCGACCTGGCGGAGTCGACGCCGCGGCAGATCCTCCTGCACCACCTGCTCGACCTGCCCGTTCCGTCCTACGCGCACGTACCGCTCGTGCTCGGGGCAGACGGCGCGCGCCTGGCCAAGCGCCACGGCGCCGCCACGCTGGGCGACCGGGCCGAGCCGCCCGCGATCACGCTCGCGCTGCTCGCCCACACGCTCGGCCTCGGCCACGACCGGCACCGCATCGAGACCGCCGCGGAGCTGCTCGGCGAGTTCGACCCGGACCGGCTCCCCCGCACGCCGACGACGCTGGGCGCCGGCTAAGCGCTCCCGCGCCAGTGCACGATCTCGAGCGCCAGCGCGACCGGCAGGCTCCGGCCCTCGAGCGGTGCGGGCAGGAGCTCGTCGATCCGGGCGAGCCGGGCGACCACGGTGTTGCGGTGAGTGAACAGCGCCCGCGCCGTGCCGGTGGCGTTGTGCCCCTCGCGCAGATAGGTGCGGGCGGTCTCGCGCAGCTCGGCGCTCGCGTCGGCCAGCGCACCGAGCGTGCGGCGCACGAACTCGTCGGCACGCTCCTCGTCCTGGGCGGCGAGCGCCACGACCTGGACCTCGTCGTAGCTGGCGAGCGCCGGCCGCTGCGCGCTGCGGTGCATGAGCCGCTGGGTGGCCAGCGCATCGAGATGGCTGCGCCGGAAGCCCGCCACCCCCTCGGCGCTCGGTCCGAGTGCCACGCGCACGCCGGGCAGCTTGCCCAGTGCGGGGCCGATCGCCGCCGGCGCCGGCCCGTCGGCCCCCGCCACCCACACCCATAGGGCGGACGCGCTCGCCAGGACGCTGAGCGGACGGCTCCCCGCTGCCTGCCCGATCGCCTCGGCCGCCCGCTCGAGCAGGGCGGGATCGGTGGCCGGATCGTCGCTCCACACGATCGCCGCCGTGTGTCCCTGCTCGAGCTCATAGCCGAGCCGGGTGACCGCCCGGTGGCGGTCGATCGGCGCGCCCTCGAGCAGGAGGGTCACCGCCTCGAGGCGCTGGGCGTGGGTGCCGCGGGTCAGCTCGGCAAGCTCGCGGTCGATCTGGGCCGTCAGCTCGGCGAGCATGTCGTCGACGTAGGTGAAGATCGAGCGCGCGGAGACGGCGAGAAGCTCGTGGAGCTCGCCCGGATCCTGGGTCAGCGTGAACGCGAGCTCCATCCAGCGCTGCCAGCCGACGTTCTGCCCCACGCGGTAGCCATGCAGCGCGCTCGTGTCCAGGCCGCGGCGGACGAGGTCGCGCGCCACCCCGATCGTCTCCGGCGTCACCTCGGGCCGCACCGGCGCGCCGGGCTCGTGCACGTTGGACTGCGCCCAGCGGATGAGGTTGGCGTGGTTGTTGCGCCGCACCGCGGCCGCAAGCACCGGATCGGCGGCGACCGCGGAACCCGGGTCCGCGAGCACTGCGGCGTCGACCTCGGCGAAGACCTCCTCCGGTGCGTCGAGCAGCAGGCTCGCACCGGTCCGGATCAGCTCGGCCACGCGGGGAGATGGCGGCTCCCAACGCACGGGCCGAAGCCTACCCTGCCCTGGGCAGAATGCACAGCGTAAACGGCTGCTATTGGTGATATCGCCCCTGACGAGCCCCGCCTGCGCGGGCATCATGTCCTCTGCCACCATGACCGACATCCGCTCGCTGCCCACCCCCCGTGACGTCGACGTGCTCATCGTGGGTGCCGGCGTGTCCGGGATCGGCGCCGCCTACCACCTGCAGGACAAGCATCCGGAGCGCAGCTACGCGATCCTCGAGGCCCGCGGCGCTCTCGGCGGCACCTGGGATCTCTTCCGCTACCCGGGCATTCGCTCGGACTCCGACCTGCACACGTTCGGCTACGCGTTCAAGCCCTGGCGCGGCGAGAAGGCGATCGCCGATGGGGCCGCGATCCTCGACTACATCGCCGAGACCGCGCGCGAGAACGGGATCGACAGACACATCCGTTACCACCATCGGGTCGTCCGCGCCGACTGGAGCAGCGCCACCGCGCGCTGGCAGGTCGAGGTGCAGCGCACCGACGGCGGCGAGCCATTCACGGTCTCGGCCTCCTGGCTGTTCTGCGCCAGCGGCTACTACCGCTACGACGAGGGCTACACGCCTCCGCTGCCGGGACTGGAGAACTTCACCGGCGAGGTCGTTCATCCCCAGCAGTGGCCGGAGGACCTCGACTACCGCGACCGGAAGGTCGTCGTCATCGGCAGCGGGGCCACCGCAGTCACGCTCGTCCCCGCCCTGGCCGAGCAGGCCGGCCACGTGACGATGCTCCAGCGCTCGCCGAGCTACATCCTGCCCGTGCCCTCGCGCGACCGCATGGCCGATCGGCTGCGCCGGTGGCTGGGTGATGAGCGCGCCTACGCGATCGTGCGGCGGCGGAACATCCGCCGCCAGGCCGTCGTCTACAACCTGTCCCGGCGCTACCCGAAGCTCGTCCGCCGGCTCATCCGGGCGGTCAACCAGCACGCCCTGCCCGAGGGCTTCCCGGTCGACGAGCACTTCCGGCCCCGGTATGACCCGTGGGATCAGCGCCTGTGCGCGGTCCCGGACGGGGACCTGTTCCGCAGCCTGCACAGCGGTCGCGCGTCGATCGTGACCGACCAGATCGAAAGCTTCACCGCGCACGGCATCCGCCTGCGCTCCGGCCGCGAGCTCGAGGCCGACATCGTCGTCAGCGCCACGGGTCTCAACCTGCTGGCATTCGGCGGTATCGAGCTCGCCGTCGACGGCCAGCCGGTGTCGCTGCCCGACACCGTCGCCTACAAGGCGATGATGCTGAGCGGCGTGCCGAATTTCGTCTACGCGATCGGCTACACGAACGCGTCGTGGACCTTGAAGGTCGACCTCGTGTGCGAGCACTTCTGCCGCCTCATCGATCACCTCGACGCCACCGGCTCCGACGCCTGCGTGCCTGAGATCCCGGCCGCCGGCGTGGTCCGGCGCCCCCTGCTCGACTTCCAGGCCGGCTACGTCCTGCGCGCGCTCGACCGCTTCCCCCAACAGGGCGATCGCGCGCCGTGGCAGCTCGCCATGAGCTACGCCAAGGACGTCGAGGCGCTCCGCCACGGCGCCGTCGCCGACCCCGCGCTGCGCCTCCTGCGGCGCCGCTGAGGGCCCGGCCGTGCCTGCCGCCGCCTGACTCAGGTCGCGCGCGTCATGATGTGCCCGCATGGGCACGCGTGTCGAGCACCGCCTTCCCGGCCTCGTGGTCACCGAGCACACGTTCACCGTCCCGCTCGACCACGCCGATCCGGGCGGGCGGCAGATCGAGGTGTTCGCCCGTGAGCTCGCCGATCCCGAAGGCCGCGAGAAGCCGTTCATCGTCTACCTGCAGGGCGGCCCGGGCTTCGAATCGCCGCGGCCGACCCGCTTGCCCAACGGGCCGGGGTGGGTCGAGACCGCGCTGAAGGACTTCCGCGTGCTGCTGCTCGACCAGCGCGGGACCGGCCGCTCGACGCCGGTGGGCGCGCTGCCCGGCCTCTCCCCGGCCGAACAGGCCCACTACCTGGCCCACTTCCGAGCCGACGCGATCGTGCGCGACGCCGAGTGGATCCGCCGGGAGCTCGACGTCGAGCGCTGGAGCGTGCTCGGCCAGAGCTTCGGCGGTCTGTGCGCGGTGAGCTATCTCTCCCTGGCCCCCGAGGGACTGCGCGAGGCGCTCATCACGGGCGGTCTGCCGCCGCTTGGGAACCGCATCGACGAGGTGTACACGCGCACCTACGCGCGTACGCTCGAGCGCAACCGGCGCTATTTCGCCCGCTATCCGGGGGACCGCGAGCGGGTGGCCGAGCTGCGCCGTCGCCTCGCGGCCGAGGATGTGCGCCTGCCCGGCGGGGACCGCCTGAGCTGGCGCCGGCTGCGCCAGGCCGGGGCGGCGCTCGGCATGAGCGACGGCGCCGAGAACGTCCACCACCTGATCGAGCTGCCGCTCGGGTCCCCGGCCTTCGCTCACGATGCCGAGCAGGCGACCGGGTTTGCCCGCAATCCGATCTACGCGATCCTCCACGAGGCCTGCTGGGCCGACGGCGGGAGCACGCGCTGGAGCGCCGAACGCCTGCTGCCACCGCAGTTCGACGAGCAGCCGTTGTTCACCGGCGAGCACGTCTTTCCTTGGATGTTCGAGGAGGACAGCGCGCTGGCGCCCTTGCGCGACGCGGCCCAGCTGCTCGCCGAGCGCCAATGGCCGCGGCTGTATGACCCGGACGTGCTCGCGGCGGGCGAGGTCCCCGTCGCCGCCGCCGTATATGCCGAGGACATGTTCGTCGAGCGTGAGTTCTCCGAGCAGACCGCTACGCAGATCGCCGGCGCCCGCATCTGGCTGACCAACGAGTACGAGCACAACGGCCTGCGCGCCGATGCCGGGCGGATCTTCTCTCGGCTGCTCGATCTCGCTCGCGGCCGGCTTTGAGGGCGCCGCGCATGCGCCAGGACCCGCGCGAGCTGGCGGCGGTGTTCGCCGGCGGGGCGGCCGGGGCGCTGGCGCGCATCTGGCTCTCCCGCCTGCCGGTGGCCGGGGCCCCGAGCTGGCCCTGGATCACGCTCTCCGTCAACCTCGCCGGCGCTTTCGCGCTCGGCTACCTGGGCACCCGTCTCCAGGAGCGCCTGCCGGTGTCCACCTACCGGCGGCCCCTGCTCGGCAGCGGCGTGTGCGGCGGGCTGACCACGTTCTCGACCCTGCAGGTGGAGCTGATCAAGATCCTCGCCGCCCACCGCTACGCCGAGGCGGCCGGATACGCCGCGGTCAGCATCGTGGGCGGTCTGCTCGCCATCCACGCGGCCAGCGCGGTCGCGCGGCGCACGCGGACGCTGGCATGAGCGCGGGAACGTGGATCCTGGCCGGCCTGCTCGGCGGCGTCGGCGCGATCCTGCGCTTCCTCCTCGACGGCGCGGTGTCCCGTCGCCTGGCGCGCGACTTCCCCTACGGAACGCTCGTCGTCAACCTGAGCGGCGCGCTCGCGCTCGGCCTCGTCGTCGGCCTGGCTCTGCGCGGGCAGGCCGCCGTGCTCGCCGGCTCGGCCGCGATCGGCGCCTACACGACGTTCTCCACCTGGATGTTCGAAACCCACCGGCTGGCCGAGGACGGCGAGCTCGTGGCCGCGGCCGTCAACGCTCTGGCCAGCCTCGCCCTCGGGCTCGGCGCCGCCGAGCTCGGCCGCCTCCTCGGAGCCCATCTGTGACCGCGCCCGCGCTGAAGCTCACGACGTACTTCGGCGAACGCCACCGCGCCCCTCAGGGCCTGGTCGCTGACGCGCTGCTCGATTTGTACGGGCGGGCTGGGGTGCGCACGAGCGTGCTCCTGCGTGGGACCGAGGGCTTCGGCGCCGCCCAGCGCCTGCGCACCGACCGCCTGCTCACGTTGTCCGAGGACCTGCCGCTGGTGTCGGTGGCCATCGACGCGCCCGAGCGCATCATGGCGCTGCTCGAGGACGTGCTGGCGCTGCACCGCCGCGGCCTGGTCACGCTCGAGCGTGCTCGTGTCGTCGACGATCCCGCCGCGCCTGAGGCGGCCGCTCCGCTCGGCGAGGAGACGAAGCTGACCGCCTACCTCGGGCGCCGCGATCGCGCGGGCGGCCAACCGGCGTTCGCGGCCGTGTGCGCGCTGCTGCACCGCCACCTTCTCGACGGCGCGACGGTCCTGCTCGGCGTCGACGGCACAGCGGCCGGGGAGCGCCGGCGCGCGCGGTTCTTCGGCGCCAACACCGGTGTCCCCCTCATGGTCATCGCGGTCGGCCGGGGCGACCGCATCGCCGCCGCCCTGCCCGAGCTCCGACGCCTCGTCCCCCGTGCGCTGCTGACGCTCGAGCGCGTGCGGGTCCTGCGCCGCGATGGCGTGTCGCTCGCGCCCGCCCCGGAGGTGGCCGCCCGGGATCCGTCCGGTCTGCCGCTGTGGCAGAAGCTCATGGTCTACAGCTCCGAGCACGCCCTGCACCGGGGCTCCCCGATCCACGTGGCGACCGTCCGTGGTCTGCGCGCCGCCGGCGCGCCCGGCGCCACCAGCCTGCGCGGACTGTGGGGGTTCCACGGCGCCTCGCCGCCGCACGGTGATCGCCTGCTCCAGCTTCGCCGCCACGTGCCCGTGGTCACGGTTGCCGTTGAGCGCCCCGAGCGGATCGTCCCGGCGCTGAGCGTCATCGCGGCGGCGACGGCCGGCGCCGGCGTGGTCACCGCCGAGCTCGTCCCGGCGGCGGTCGGCCTCGACGGGGATCAGGGCCCTCCCGTGCTGGCCGAGCCGTCGTAGACGGCGGCGAGCGCCGGCGCCACGACCTCCGGCGCGGCGAGCGCGCGGATGCGCTCGAGCGCCCGCGCGCTCGCGCTCGGGTCGGCGCGGATCCGCCCGATGGCCGCCAGCAGCGCACCGGCGTCGTCGGGCGCCGCCAGCCAGTCGGCGGGCAGCAGATCTGTGAGCGCACCGATCGCGGAGCCCGCCACCGGGAGCCCGGCTGCCATCGCCTCGGCGGCGGAGAGCGCGAATGTCTCGGCAAACCGGGATGGGACGAGGGCCAGGGAGGCGCCGGCCCGCAGCTCGGCGAGCGCGTCCGCCTCGACGGCGCCCGTGAAGCGCACCTGAGCGCCGGCGGCGGCGACCGCGCGCTCGAGCGCCGACCGCTCAGGTCCCGCCCCGGCGATGACGAGCGGGAGCCCGGCGCGGGCGGCGGCCGCGATCGCCACCTCGATTCCCTTCTCTGGGGCCAGGCGGCCGGCCACGAGGCCGTATCCATCCCGCCGAGGTGCCGGAGGTCCGGACAGCGCCCGCACGGGGTGCGGCACGACGTGCGCGGCGCCGATGGGGGCGCCGAGGATGTGCAGGCGCTCGAGCGCGGCCCGGCTGGGAACCACGAAGGCGTCGACGCACCCGGCGAGACGCCGTTGCCAGCCGGCCAGGGCGAGCGCGTAGGCGAGCGACTCACCGTGGTTGCCCCGGCAGTTGTGCACGACGCCGGGCAGCGTGTTGGCGCCGTGACAGCGCGTGCAGTCGGCTCCGTGGGTGAAGCACACGCCGACCGCGCACACGAGCCGGTACTGGTGCAGGTGCAGGACGACCCGGGCGCCGGCGCGCCGGGCGGCCGCGAGCGCGCGGGGGCCGAAGCCGGGATGGAGGTTGTGGGCGTGCACGACCCGGGCCCGGGTCCGGCGGACCGCCCGCGCCACCTCATCGGGCGCCAGTCCGCCCGCGAGCAGGCCGGCGGCCGCGCGTCGATTCGACAGTGCGGCCGAGTCCCGTTGCAGGAGCTCGGCCTCCTCGCCCAGCTCCTCGCGCACCAGGGTCATGAGCGCGTCGACCGCGCTCTCCTCCCCGCCGGGGATCCGGTAGCGGTTGTGCAGGAAGAGGATCAATGGTCTCTGCGAAATTCCTGTGTCGAGGGCGCGAATGGGGCGCTGGCGCGGGTACGCTGAGGCAGTGTCGTACACGACCGCCGACGCGCGCACCCAGATGCTCGCCGATATCGCCCGCGCGGCCGACGGACTGGCCGGCGCGCTGGCCAGCCTGACCGAGGCCTACGAGGCGCTCGACGACGATGGCGCCGACGCGCTCGAGGGTCGGGTCTTCCGTCCCGTGCAGACCGCCTACGGCCGGCTGCGGCGTACCTACGCTGACTTCGCCGCCCGCCACGGCTTTCCCGAGCGGCGCTTCGCGCCCGGCTCCTCCGGCACCCATAACGCCGACCCGCGCGTGCATCTCGAGCGCGCGCTGCAGGCGGCCGAGGAGGCCGAGCAGAGCCTGGCCGACCTGCAGGACTCGATGCTCCCGGTCGAGGTGGGAGATCCCGAGCTGCGGGCCGGGCTGTCCGAGACGCGGGCGCTGCTGGCTGCGGTTCCGGCCGAGAGCGCCCGCCTGCTGCGGACGATCGGGCGATAGCGGCAGCCGTCCGTGCCGGCCCTGCTGTGCTGGAACGTCGCCGGCCGCGTGCGCCGGGCGACCGAGCAGCTCGAGCACGTGGTGGCCACCGGCGCCGACCTCGTCTGCCTGCAGGAGATCAGCTGGAGCACCGCGCGGCTGTGGTGCGAGGGCCTGCCCGAACACGGGCTCACCCACGTGGCTCTCGCGCCACTGGCCGCCGCCCGCGCGGACGGCCGCGCCCGGCCGCTCGCCGTGCTCACCGCCAGCCGGTGGCCGCTGCGCGTGCGCGAGGTGCCCGACCTACCCTGGCCCGAACGCGTGCTGGCCGTCGAGGTCGGAGGGCTCGAGCTCGTCAACGTCCACTCACCGATCAGCCAGCGCCCGGGACTCGTCAAGGTGCGCACGCACGAGGCGCTCCACGCCCATCTCGCCGCCGGGAGCGGACCCCGTGCTCTGTGCGGTGACCTCAACACGCCGCGGCGCGAGCACTCCGATGGAAGCGTGTGGACGTTCGCCCGCACCAACCGGGGCCGGCTGCGTCCCGAGCGGGGGGAACGCTGGGACGCGGCCGAGCGCGCCCTCATCCGCGACCTCGAGGGGCACGGGTTCCGGGACGCCTTTCGCGCCGTGCACGGCCACGAGGTGCGCGAGCTGAGCTGGGAGTGGCATGGGACGGGCGGCGGCTACCGGCTCGACCACCTGGTCCTCTCCGCCGAGGTTGCGGTGGCCGAGATCGGATACCACCACGACTGGCGCCGCGACGGGCTCTCGGATCACTCGCCGCTGTACGCGCAGATCGCCTGGCCGCCGCCCGCCTGAGCGGGAGCATGAGCTTCGGCCCCGGGGGTAGGTTCAACCCCCGGTGAGCGAGATTTTCACGATCGTCATCAAGGGCCTGGCCGGGGGCGCACTCGTCGTTGCCTTCGCGGTCCTCTCCGAGGCCCTCAGCCCCAAGCGCTTCGCCGGGCTGTTCAGTGCCGCCCCCTCGGTCGCCCTGGCCGGACTGATCATCACATTGCTCTCCAAGGGCCACCACGACGCGCACCAGAACGCCGTCGGCATGGTGGCCGGGAGCGCCGGCATGATGGCCTACGCGGCCGCGGTCGTGTCCCAGCTGCGCCGCCGCCGCGCGCTCAGCGCCTCGGCGCGGGCACTCGGAGCCTGGTTCGCAGTGGCGGCGCTCACAGCGGTGCCGGTGCTGCTGGCATGAGCGACGGCGAGGAGCGATCGGTCACCGAGCGCGTCGGCGAGTCGCCGGCGCTGCATCCGAGCGCCGTCAAGGAGCTCCATGCGCGCCCGCTGCTCATCCGCTTCGGCGCCGGCGCGGCGACCTCGATCGCGGCCGCCCTCATCACGCTCGCCTTCGGCCCGCGGGCCGGCGGACCGTTCCTCGCCTTCCCGGCCATCCTCATGGCCAGCCTGACCCTCATCGAAACCGAGGAGGACGGTGCCGAGGCGCGCGAGGACGCTCGCGGCGCTGTGCTCGGCGGGCTGGCCCTGGCCGCCTTCGCGGCCGTGGCGGCCGTGACGCTCCCGGTGCTACCGGGCGCGGCTGGGCTCGCGCTCGCTTCGGCGGCCTGGCTCGTCGTCGCGGTCGGCGGCTACCTCGTGCTCTGGCGCTGAGCCGCGGACGATCACGATCTCCTCGCGCGCCTGCGCACCGAGCAGCCCCTGGGCGCGAAGCCAATCCGCGCGTGCCTGCAGGATCGGTCCGAGCGGCCCGGGATGGCGGGCGACGACCTCGGCCTGCAGTCCGTGGCGACTCAGGGCGGCCACCGTCGCCTCCTCGTCGCACAGGGAGGTGTGCACGATCAGCACCCGTCCGCCCGGCCGCAGGTGGGCGCCCGCTCGGGCGCAGATTCGATCGAGGAAGGCGCGCCCTCGGGGCCCGGCCTCCCACGCGCGCGAGCGTCCGTGCCGGGGGAGCTCGCTCGGCCCGGGGAGGTACGGCGGGTTGGAGACGATGAGGTCGAAGCGCTCCCCACACACCGCGGTGAACAGGTCACCGCGCCGCGCCCGCACGCGGACCCCGTTCAGCCGCGCGTTGACGCGCGCCGCGATCACGGCGCGGCGCGAGATGTCGACGGCGGTCACCTCGCCGGCGCCGCGCAGCGCCGCGTGCACCGCGAGCACGCCGCTACCGGTGCACATGTCGAGCACCCGGCTGCCCGGGCCCAGAGGCTCTGCGTCCAGGCAGCGGGCGAGCATCCAGGCGTCGCTGGGGGGTTGAAAGACGCCGGGCAAGGGCAGGAGGCGCACGTCAGCGGTGACTATCCCGTGCGGCTGGCTGACAAACCCGATCCGATGCCCGCCCCCGCTCCCGACGCCGACACTCTCCGCGCGGCGTTCGAGCGCGTGCAGCCGGGCACACTCGGCGTGGAGGAGGAGGTCATGGTGCTCGAGGCGGACACGCTGGCGCTGAGCCGGCGCGCCCCCGAGTTGCTGCGCCGCCTCGACGGGGATCCGCGCTTCAAGCTCGAGCTGCCGGCCTCCCAGCTCGAGCTCGCACTCGGCCCGTTCGCCACCGCGCGCGAGCTCGCGCCGGCGCTGGCGGCGGCCCGACACGGCGCGGCCGCCGCCGCCGCACCCGATCTGCGCCTGGCCGCCGCCGGCGTGCATCCGTTCAGCCCCGGGCGCGGCACGCTCAACACCCTCCCCGCGTACGCCCACACCATCGCCGAGTTCGGCCCGGTGGCCGCCCGCCAGCTCGTGTGCGCGCTTCAGGTGCACGTGGCGGTGGGAGGCGCCGAGCGTACGCTCGCGGTCTACAACGCGCTGCGCTCGTATCTGCCGCTGCTCGCCGCGCTGGCCGCCAACGCCCCCTACTACGAGGGACGCGACACCGGCCTGGCCTCCGTCCGGCCGAAGCTCGGCGAGCTCCTGCCCCGCCAGGGCGTCCCGCCGGCGCTCGAGAGCTGGGAGGCGTTCGCTGAGGCGTTGCGTTGGGGGGTGCGGGCACAGGCGATGCCCGATCCCGGCCGCTGGTGGTGGGAGCTGCGTCCGCACGTCCGCTTTGGCACCCTCGAGCTGCGGGTGCCCGACGCCCAGACCACGGTGGCCGATGCCGCCGCGATCGCCCTGATTGGACAGGCGCTCGTCCGGTGGCTGTCGACCCGTCACGACGGGGGCGAGCAGCTCGACGCGGCACCGAGCTGGCGAATCGCCGAGAACCGCTGGTCGGCCTGCCGGCATGGCGTGCACGGGACGATGGCCGACCTCGACACCGGCGAGCGGCGGCCGACCGCGGAGTGCCTGGAGGAGCTGATGGCGGCGCTCGGCCCCTGGCTCGAGGGGCTCGGAGGCCGGGCGCTGGCCGACCGGGCCCTCTCGCTCTGTCGGCGCGGCGGAGCCGACGCTCAGCGCGAGGTCGCCCGCACCGGCGGCGCACGCGCGGTGACGGCGGCGCTGGCGGACTGCTTCCTGTCGGATGCGGCCGGGTAGCAGCGCGGCATGAGAACCATGCCCGCGCCGCGTGGTCCGCTCAGTGGGGCGCTCATCGACGCCCTGGGGCGAAACCCGCACAGCGTCTGCCTGCCGGCGGTCGGCGGAGTCGCCGACCCCGTCGCCGATGAGGACCTTCAGCTCGCCCTGTACCTCTGCTACGAGCTCCACTACCGCGGCCTGCCCGGGGCCGCCGACGATTGGGAGTGGGAGCCGTCGCTGCTGCAGTGGCGGGCCGGGCTCGAGCGCGCGTTCGAGGCCGCTCTGCGCGAGGCGGTTCCGCGCCGGCCCGGCATCGATGCCGCCCGCCTCGATGCCGGGCTCCGGACGCTCGCGGACGCCGACGGACCGTCCCTGTCGGCCTTTGTGCGCACGCGCGCCGGCGTCACCCAGCTGCGCGAGTTCATGGTTCATCGCTCCGCCTACCAGCTCAAGGAGGCCGATCCTCACTCGTGGGCCATCCCGCGGCTCAGCGGGGTGCCGAAGGCGGCTCTGATCGAGATCCAGGCCGACGAGTACGGCGGCGGGCGCCCCGACTGGATGCACGCCGCATTGTTCGGCCGGGCGATGCGCGCGGTCGGACTTGACGACACCTACGGGGCCTACCTGCACCTCATTCCGGGCGTCACCCTGGCCACCGTCAACGCGATGTCGCTGTTCGGCCTGCACCGCCGTCTGCGCGGCGCCATCGTCGGTCATCTCGCCCTGTTCGAGATGACTTCGTCGCTGCCCAACCGCCGCTACGCCGACGCGGTGCGTCGGCTCGGCTTCGGCCCCGACGCGACGCTGTTCTTCGACGAGCACGTGACGGCGGACGCCGTGCACGAGAACATCGCTGCCGTCGACCTGGCCGGCGGGCTCATCCGCCAGGAGCCGGGTCTGGCCGCCGACGTGCTGTGGGGCGCCGAGGTGCTGGCAATGCTCGACGCCCGCTGGGCCGCGCATGTGCTCGGGGCCTGGAGGCACGGCGCGAGCTCGCTGCGGGGAGCGCTCGGGCCCGAGGCGGCCCGGCCGGCAACCGCGCTCGTCAGCTCCTGATCAGCTGCGGAAGCCGGTCAGCTTGTGGGTGCCGTCGCAGAACGGCTTCAGGCGCGATTTGCCACAGCGGCACAGGGCCGTGGGGACGCGCGCGTTCTCGATCGGGGTCCCGTCGGCGTCGAGCAGCCGGAAGGGTCCCCGCACGATCAGCGGTCCATCCGGGTACGGGGTGACGATCACCGCGTCCTTCTCGCGCAGGGGCTCAGACCGGCTCACGTTCGCGCCTCGATATCGAAGATTGGTGCGGTTTGGCACATGAACCGGTGGGGTAGGGTCGCTGTCACTCAGGGGGGTGCACACCCATCAACCACGGGAAGGGAGACCGTCCATGTTGCTGGCTCTCGCCATCATCCTGCTCATTGTCGCCATCGCCGGCGGCATCGTCGTCCATCCACTGCTGTTCCTGATCGCCATCCTGGCGCTGCTCGTGTTCTTCGGCGGCCATCGCCGTACGGCGTTGTAGCGACCGATCATGGCGCATGCACTCAGGCGTGCATATCGCACCCGCCCGGCCGCTCCCGTGAGCGCCGGGCGGGTCGCCCGCCGCCGCCCGATGGCCGCGATGGGATCGGGGCTGCTCGCGCTCGCCCGGCTCGTGCGGCTGGCCACGACGATCGCGGTGCTCCTCATCGTGGCTGCGATCGTGCTCCGTCTCACGGGGGCGAATCCGGGCAACGTCATCGTCCGGGACGTCCACGATGCCGGTCGCTGGCTCGTCGGGCCGTTTGCGAACGTGTTCCGGCCCCACGGGGCGAAGGAGTCGATGGTCCTGAACTGGGGCCTGGCCGCCGTCGTCTATCTGATCGTGGGCGCTGGCGTTGGCGCGGTTGCTCGCCCGGCGGGTCGGGTAGAAGGAATGACGACGTGTTTCGCCGTCCCGTCTGCTGGGTACACGTCCCCCCATGGAGCCCCTCGCCATACCCAAAACGGACTCAAGCGAGCTGTTCATTCGCTGGCAGGAGTACGGCGACCGCCGCGCGCGGGATGAGCTGATCGAGCGATTCCTGCCGCTGGCACGCAAGCTCGCCCGCCGCTATGCCGGGCCGCGGGAGCCGTTCGAAGACCTCATGCAGGTGGCCAGCCTCGGGCTGGTCAAGGCGGTCGACCGGTTCGACACCAGTCGCGGCACCGCGTTCTCGTCATTCGCTGTTCCGACCATTCTCGGCGAGCTGAAGCGGTACTTCCGCGACCTCGGTTGGTCGGTGCACGTACCGCGGGGCGCGCAGGAGATGGCGCTCAAGGTCGAGGAGGCCCAGCAGCGACTGACCACGAACACGGGCCGCCCGCCGAGTGTCCCCGACCTCGCTCAGTACCTCGAGATGAGCATCGAGGATGTCCTCGATGCGCTCGAGACCGCCAGTGCGCACCACTCGACCTCGCTCGACGCTCCGCGCGACGACGGCGAGGAGGAGTCCGGCACCCTCGCTGACGCGTTCGGCCAGATCGACGAGCGATTCGAGCTCGTCGACGCCAGCGTGACGATCGCCGCCGCGGCTGAGCAGCTGTCGGCTCGCGAGCGCCGAGTGCTCGTGTTGCGCTTCGTGGAGGACATGACCCAGACGCAGATCGCCGAGCAGATCGGCGTCTCGCAGATGCAGGTGTCCCGCATCCTGCGCCGGGCGCTGTCGCGGTTGCGCGAGTTGACGCACAGCGACGAGCTGCTCGACGTCTAGGGCTCACCGACCACTTCCAGTTGTGCCCAACGGCCACGCAGACTGCGTGGCCGTTGTCGATTTCACTACCCTTTTCCCCTCCTGCCGGGCCGGCGGCAGATGCCTTGTGGTGCCGGTTCGCCGTCCGGCGCCCTCGCGGTTGCGTCTGACGACCGTGGGGTACCAAGCAGCCGACGAACTGCGCCGGGTCCCGAGTGGCGCGGAGGCGATGATGGCGCTCAGGGTGTGTGACATGACAGCGGGGCCGACGCCTCGGGCGGGATCCGCCCGGTGAGCGACGCCCTGCCCATCGTCTCGCTGCGATTGCTCTCGACCCCGGAGACGCTCACTCTGGTCCGCGGCGTGCTCGGCGCCCTGTCCGAGGTTCTGGCCGTCGACGCCGAGCTGCTCGACGACATGAAGACGGCGATCAGCGAGGCCGCCAACAACGTCGTCATGCACGCCTACGAGGGAGATGCCGGCCCGCTCGAGGTCACGCTGACCGTCGGCGAGGACGGCCTCGGCGCCGTCATCTCCGACGAGGGCGCGGGCATCCCGGATTCCGTCGACGCCGAGGAAGGCGTCCACGGGGTGGGCATGCCCCTCATCAAGGCCCTGACCGATGAGGTGGAGTTCCTCGATCGGCCCCACGGCGGCACCGAAGTTCGCATGCGCTTCCCGCTGGTGCGCGCCGGAAGGGCGCTGTTCACTGCGCCGGGCGAGGTGGCCGCCAGCGACGGCTGGACCGGGCGGCTGAGCGGAGACGCGGTCGTATCGCTGTCCCCGGTCAGCTTCCTCGGTCCCGGTGCTCGGCCGGCTGGCCCGCGCCCTGGCCGCCCGGGCCCGGTTCTCGCTCGACCGCTTCTCCGACGTGTATCTGGTCACCGATGCGATCGCCGCCCACGCGGCCGGCGCCGCCTCCTCAGGTCGGATCGGGTTCGCCATCGCCACCGAGCCCCGGCGCCTCGAGATCACCCTGGGACCGCTGCGCGCCGGCAGTGCCTCGGCGCTGCGGGGCGCCGCCGCGCCCGAGCTGGTGGAGGTGAGCCGGGCGCGACGCGACCTCAGCGCTGCGGCTGCTCAGCGACGCGGTGGAGGCGCACCCCGACGGCCAGGCCGAGATCCTCCACGTCGTGATGACCGATCGCGCCGAGCGCTTCCCAGCGCTCTGACGCGGTGCCAGGCCGGGCCCGCCCGGCCCGTGGCTCAGAGCGCGCTCAGCTCCTGCGGGTCATCGACGATCGTCAGGCGGTCCGCCACTCCTGTCAGGCTGAGCAGCCGCCGGACCTGGCGCGAACCGTTGACGATGGCCAGGCGGTGCCCGGCCTCCTGCGTGCGCTGGTGGGCCCGGATGAGCACGCTCAGTCCGGTCGAGTCCATGAACTCGAGCTCGCGCAGGTCGATGATGAGCAGCGACGGCGCCTCGGCCAGCGCCTGCTCGAACTGCTCCTCCAGCGCCGGACTGGAGGCGAGGTCGAGTTCACCGCGGACGCTGAGCAGCGGGACGCCGTTCTCCTTGCGCAGTTCGACCCGGAAGTTGCTCTGCATCGAAGCTGCGAGCCTACCGGTCGCCGCGGCCGGATGGCGACGTCGTGCCGTGCGCCCGGGCGCCGGAGTGGGGGGCGACAGGCCGGGGGCCGCCCGGGAGGGCATGGGGAGTTGTCATCGCGGGTACATCGAGATCAGGCGCAAAGGATGCGCTCCGACAAGAAGGAGAGGTGCCACATGGTTGCACTCGTCGTGTTGCTGCTGCTGCTCGTGCTCTTCGGAGGTCTCGGGTTCGTCGCCCATTTTCTCTGGTTCGTGCTGCTCGCCTGCGTCGTGCTGTGGATCCTGGGCTTCTTCGTCGGCGGCGTCGAGGCCGGTGCCGGCCGTCGTCGCTGGTACGGACGCTGGTAGCGGCGCCACGGGCATCGCAGCGCTGCGTGGTCGCGCGGCGTGTGGAGCGCGCCCACCCGCCCGCCCCGGCCGCCCGGCTCAGTTCGAGCCGGGCCGGTCGTCGGTCAGCTCACGCAGGCGCTCGAGCGAGCGCCGCAACAGGCGGGAGATCTGCATCTGCGAGACGCCCAGGCGGGCGGCGATCTCTGATTGTGTGAGGTCCTCGCTGAAGCGCAGGAACAGGATCTCCCGCTCGCGCCGGGGCAGATGGCGGGCGGCGGCGAAGATCGTCGCCTGCTGATCGACGCGATCGAGGTCCCCGTCGGGACGGCCGAGGATGTCGAGGCGGCTCGCCGTGTCGTCGTCCTCGCCGGAGATCGGCGCATCGAGCGAGATGGCGTCGAACGCCTCCGCGACCTGCAATCCGTCGAGCACCTCCTCCTGGCTCATCTCGAGATAGAGCGCAAGCTCGTCCACGCGGGGCGGGCGGCCGCTGCCGGCGGTGAGCTCCTGCCGGGCGTCGGCGATCTTCCGCGCTCGCTCCTGGGCCGAGCGGTCGACGTGCAACGCCCACGCGCTGTCGCGGAAGTAGCGCTTCAGCTCGCCGACGATCGTGGGCACCGCGAACGAGGTGAAGGCGAAGCCGCGGTCGGGATCGAAGCGCTTGACCGCCTTGACGAGGCCGAGGCTGGCCACCTGCACGAGATCGTCGTAGGGCTCGCTCGAGGAGGCGTAGCGGCGCGCGAGCTTGCGCGCCAACGGCAGAAACCGTTCGATCAGCTCGTCGTGCGCCCGCTGGTCACCATAGTGGCGCCACCGCTGGAACAGCTTCGTCGAGCTTGTCACGTGGGGTGAGCTTCCGACACCGGGACCCACCGACATCTCCGACCTCCTGATCGGGAAGGTCTGTTGTACCACAGACAGGTGGGCCTGCCAATTGCTGGTCCCGGTGCTTACTTCGGCTTCTCGCCCGCTTTCTCGTCGATTTTCTCCAGCGCGGGCGACTCGGTGGCGTCGGTCAGGAGGTCGACCACCGCCCGCTCGATGCGGGCGCGGGCTCGGTCATCCGCCGGGTCGAGATCGGGAAGGTCCTGGAGTGCGCCGGCGATCGTCCAGCCCGAGAGATAGCGGTCGAACACCCGCGGGTCGATGTAGGCCCGGCGGGCGACGGCCGGCGTGTTGCCGAGCAGCTCGGCCACGCCGCGAGTGGCCCGATCGGCCGCTCGCTTGCGCGCACCCTTGGTGGCCGCGGTACGTCCGTCGGTGGCCAGCGACACGGCGGCCATCACGGTGGCGTTCCAGGTGCGGAAGTCCTTGGCGCTGAAGTCCGCGCCCAGGCGCTCCTTGATGTAGTCGTTGATGTCGTCCGAGCGCACCGGCTGCCAGCGCGGGCCCTCGCGGTAGGCGAGCAGCTGCGGCTGGCCGCCGCGCCGGCGGGCAATCCGGCACACGGTCGGATACGACAGCGGATCGTCGACGATGATCCGCCGGCGCAGGCCGCCCTTGGCCGGGTAGTCGAACTCGATCCGCCCATCCTGATGGACGGTCACGTGCTGGCGCCGGACCGTGGCCAGTCCGATGCCGCTGTCCTCATCGGCGTACTGCTCGCTGCCGATGCGGAACACGCCCAGGTCGAGCAGGCGCACGGCCGCCGCGAGCACGCGCTCGCGCGTCGGCTCCTCGCCCCCCTTGAGATCCCGGGCCAGCCGGCGGCGCACAGCGGGCAGCTGCTCGCCGAACCGCACCGTACGTTCGAACTTCTTGCGGTCGCGGTGCTCGCGCCAGCGGGTGTGGTAGAGGTACTGCTTACGGCCGGCGCCATCGATGCCGGTGGCCTGCAGGTGGCCGAGCGGATCCGGACAGATCCACACGTCCTTCCAGGCCGGCGGGATCGCGAGGTTGCGCAGCCGTTCGAGCGTCTCGGCGTTCTCGATCCGCCGGTCGTTCTCGTCGAGATAGACGAAGCCACGCCCGCGCCGCAGCCGCCGGAGGCCGCTGCTGGAGCAGTCCGAGCGACGCAGCCGCCCGGCCCGCGGACGGCTCGCGGGTTTGGGCGCGGACGTGGGGGCGCGATCACGGACGGAGGTCATCGGTTGCCCGGTGGGAGCACGAATGGCTCATTCCCGCTCGCCGCCTCCAAGATGCATCGAGGCCCGCCGGTGGGCGGGCCTCGGTGAATCTGCTTGCATTCGGTCAGCGGCCCTACACGAGCTGCTTGACGCGCTCCACGAGGTCGCCGGCGTCACTGCGCAGGCCGCCCGCCTGGCGACCGACGCCGCGGCGCTGGCGGCTCAGCGACCGCTCGGTGCGCCCGAGCGCCCGGGCGCCCCGCCGTTCGAGCCGGTCGAACTCGATCGACACCTTGCTCAGGTCGGTGTACGTCTGAGCCGTGCGGACGACGGCGTCGCGCACGCTGGCGGCCGCGCCGACCTGGATGTAGAGGGCGCGCTGGGCGCGACGGCCGAGCTCCTCGGCCCGCTGGGCGGCGACGCCGATGCCGGTCGTGGCCGTGCGCGAGGCAGCGCGGCCGGTGCGCTTGGCCTCCGAGCGCGTCTGGCGGGCAGAGGTCCGCACGGTCGCTGAAGCTGAGCTCCCGGTCCGGCGCGCGGCCGTGCGGGTGCTCGCCGCGTTGCGCTTCGTGGTCTTCGTCCTGCGGGTGGCCGCTGCCTTGTGGCCAGCGGCCTGGCGCTGAGTCTTGGTCTGTTCAGCCATTTTCTGGTGTCACCCCTGTTTGGTATCTCGTTTGCTCTCTCTTGTCGTACCCGAGGGAGCAGTAGACCCAAACAGGTGTTCTGTGAGGACGATCACACAACAAGCTGCCACAGCACCAGCCACAGCAACGAGCTGAAGGCGGTGGCCGCCCCGGCCACGACCGCCAGACGCCGCCGGCGACGGGCGAGCGCCACGAGCAGCGTCGCGCCGGGGATGAGCTCGAGCACGGCGGCCGCGAACTGCGCCCCGCGGAGCGTGTCGGCGCCGCAGGCGCCGCCGGCCTCGCAGCCCGCGTCACCGAGCGCGCTCAGCTGCAGCACGAGGGTGCCGAGCAGGATCACCGTCGCCACCGTCAGGTATGCCGCGTAGATCGTCCTGCGCTGCATGGTCGACACCATAGTTCGGCCGGCGGGCGAATCCGGTCAAGCGGAGACCGCGGGCCTGGCCTGAGATACTGGTTGGGTGCCCCCTGCTCCGTATACATCGCCGCTCGCCGAGGCTCTGGCCGGCGACCTGCTCGACCGCTTTCTGCGCTATGTCCGCATCGAGACGCAGTCACGCCGCGCGCGCACGCAGTCGCCGAGCACGCCCGGTCAGCTCGAGCTCGGACGGCTGCTCGTGGACGAGTTGCGCGCCGCCGGCCTGACCGACGCGGCACTCGACCACAACGGCTACGTCACCGCCACGCTGCCGGCCGGGGGCGCCCCCGATCCCGCCGCGGTCGTCGGACTCGTCGCCCACCTCGACACGAGCCCGGACGCCCCGGGCGCTGGGGTCGAGCCGATCGTCCACCGCGCCTACGACGGTGGCGTCATCGAGCTGCCGCGCGGCGGCACACGCCTTGATCCGGCCGCCATGCCCGAGCTGGTGGGCAAGGCGGGCCACGATCTCGTCACCAGCAGCGGCGACACCCTGCTCGGCGCCGACGACAAGGCCGGCGTGGCCGAGATCATGGCCGCGGTCGCCTACCTGGCCGCCCATCCCGAGCACCCGCGCCCGACGCTGCGGATCGCCTTCACCCCCGACGAGGAGATCGGCGAGGGCGCCACTCTGTTCGACATCCAGCGCTTCGGGGCCGAGTGCGCGTACACGATCGACGGCTCCGAGATCGGCGAGTACCAGGACGAGACGTTCAGCGCCGTCGAGGCGATCGTCACCGTCGAGGGGATCGATGTCCATCCCGGCTTTGCCACCGGCAAGCTCGTCAACGCACTCCGCCTGGCCGGACGGATCGTGGCCGAGCTGCCGGCCGAGCTCGCCCCCGAGACGACCTCCGGCCGGGACGGGTTCATCCATCCCTACAACCTGTCCGGCACGCCGGGGCGGGCTCGCCTCGCGGCCATCCTGCGCGACTTCGACGACGACCGGCTCGAGCAGCACGTCGCGCTCCTGCGGGCAACGGCCGAGCGCGTGGTCGGCCAGGAGCCCCGCGCGCGGCTCGACATCGAGGTGCGCCCCCAGTACCGCAACATGCGCCGCCACCTCGAGGCGGTGCCCCACGTGATCGCGGCCGCTGAGGCGGCCATCCGGGCCGAGGGCCTCGAGCCGGTGCGCACCTCGATCCGCGGCGGCACCGATGGCTCCCGGCTGAGCGAGATGGGGCTGCCCACGCCGAACCTGTTCACCGGCGGCCACGAGTACCACTCCGTACGCGAGTGGGCCTCGGTGCACGACATGGCCACAGCAGCGGCCACGATCGTGCGGCTGGCCGAGATGTGGACCCGCCCGGACACGCTGGCTCGCCGCGCTGCGCCCACGAACGGGGCGGCGGCGGCATGAGCACCCACCCGGAGTCGCTGGCGTCGCTCGACGGGGAGATCATGCTCGCCGCCGAGGCGACGATCCCGGCCACCGATGAGGGTCTCCTGCGCGGCGACGGCGTGTTCGAGGTCATCCGCCTCTACGACGGCCGGCCCTACGCGTTCGAGGCCCACATGGCGCGCATGGAGCGCTCGGCCGAGAGCCTGCGGCTGCCGGTCGACTTCGAGGCCGTCCGCTCCGACGCCTGGCGGCTCATCGCCCGGGCCGGCGCCGGGCCCGCGCACGAGGCGCTGCGAATCCTCGTCACCCGGGGTGGCCGGCGCCTGCTGCTCACCGAGCCGATGACGGACATCCCCGAGACCGTGCGCGTCGGCATCGTCACCTACTCGCCGACGCGGGTGCTCGACGGCGTGAAGTCCCTCTCCTACGCAGCCAACATGCTCGCCCGCCGCCTGGCCGCAGAGCGGGGCTTCGACGAGGCGTTGTTCGTCAGCCCACACGGGCGAGTGCTCGAGGGGCCGACCTGCTCGTTCTTCTGGGTCAAGGACGGCCGGATCTTCACCCCGCCGCTGGAGGACCGCATCCTCGCCTCGATTACCCGGGCGCTCGTCATCGAGGTCTCCGGCGCCGGGGAGCGACCGTGCACCCTCGATGACGTCGCGGGCGCGGACGAGGCGTTCATGGCCTCGACCGGCCGCGAGGTTCAGCCGGTGCTCGCCGTGGAGGACACGACGTTCCCCGGTATCGGACCGGTGACCGCCCGGCTGGCCGAGCAGGTCGCCGAGCGCATCCGGATCGAACTCGCCGAGGGCTGATGCGCGTCCTCACCGTCGTTGGCAACCGGCCCCAGTTCGTCAAGGCCGCCGCCGTCTCCACGCGCCTGCGCGCCCGCCACGAGGAGCTGCTCGTCCACACCGGCCAGCACTTCGACGATGCGCTCTCGGCCGTGTTCTTCCGCGAGCTCGACCTGCCGGCGCCCGATCGCCAGCTCGCCATCGCCGGCGGCTCGAACACCTCGCAGACTGCGCGCATGCTCGCGGCGCTCGAGCCCGTGCTGGCCGAGATCGCGCCTGACGCGGTGCTCGTCTACGGCGACACGAACTCAACGCTGGCCGGCGCGCTGTGCGGTGCCCAGGCCGGCGTGCCGGTGGTGCACGTGGAGGCGGGCATGCGCTCGTTCGACCGGACCATGCCCGAGGAGCTCAACCGCGTGCTCGCCGACCACATGAGCGCGCTCCTGCTCTGCTCCTCGGAGGTGGCGGTGGCCAACCTCGAGCGTGAGAGCGTGGCCGGGACGATCGAGCTCGTCGGCGACGTGATGGTCGACGTTGCGCTCGCACTCCAGCCGGCCGCCCGCGAGCGCACCGACGTGCTCGCGGAGATCGGAGTCAGCGCCGGCGAGTACGCGCTCATCACCGCCCACCGAGCGGGCAACGTCGATGACCCGCGGCGGCTGGGCGCGCTCGTCGAGCTGCTCGAGCGCCTTCCGTTGGCCGCCGTCTTCCCCGTGCATCCGCGCACGCGCCGGCGCCTGCTCGACGCCGGCCTGCTCGAGCGCCTGCAGGCACGCCCGGGGCTTGTGCTCACCGCGCCGCTCGGCTACCTCGAGCTGACCGCGCTGCTCGTCCACGCGCGCGCGGTGCTGACCGACTCCGGAGGGCTGCAGAAGGAGGCCTACCTGGCCGGCGTGCCCTGCCTGACCCTGCGCGACCGCACCGAATGGGTGGAGACGGTGCAGCGCGGCTGGAACGTGCTCGTCGACCTCGATGCCGGTGCGGCGCTCGCCGCGCTCGAGCATCCGTGGCCCGTGCACCGTCCCGCGCTCTACGGTGACGGCGATGCGGCGGACCGCATCGTCGCCGCGCTGCACTCCGTCCCCCCGCGCGCGGGCCCCTCCCCGGTCGCCGCGGGTGCCGGACGTACACTGCGCCTCGCATGAGCACCGCCGACACCGAGCGTCCGCTGCGCATCGGCGTGGCCGGTCTGGGCTACTGGGGGCCGAACCTGGCTCGCAACTTCGCCTCGATCGCGGGCTGCGAGCTCGCCTGGTGCTGCGACGGCTCCGCATCGGCGCGCGAGCGGGCGGCGGCGCGCTTTCCGGGCACCCGGATGGCCGCCGAGATCGACACGCTGCTCGAGGACCCCGAGCTCGACGCCATCGCCCTGGCCACGCCGGTGCCGAGTCACGCCGAGCTGGCCGTCCGCGTGCTCGAGGCGGGCAAGCACTGCTTCGTCGAGAAGCCGCTGGCACAGTCGGTGGCCGATGCCGAGCGCGCGGTGGCGGCCGCGCGGGCGAGCGGGCGCACGCTGATGGTCGGCCACCTGCTCGAGTACCACCCCGGCGTGCGCGCGCTGAAGGAGCTCTCCGACTCGGGCGAGCTGGGCGAGCAGATCTTCTACATCTACGGCAACCGGCTGAACCTGGGCAAGCTGCGCGCGGACGAGAACGCGCTCTGGAGCCTGGGCGCTCATGACGTCTCGGTCGTGCTCGCGCTGGCCGCCGAAGAGCCCGACGAGGTCGTCGCCCACGGGCAGTCCTACGTGCGCGACGGAGTCGAGGACGTCGTGTTCTGCTTCCTGCGCTTTCCCTCCGGCCTGTGCGCGCACCTGCACCTGTCCTGGCTGGACCCGCACAAGGAGCGTCGCTTCACGGTCGTCGGCTCGCGCCGCATGGCCACGTTCGACGACATGGCGCTCGAGGGCAAGCTGACCATCTACGACAAGGGCTTCGACGAGGACGCTCGCGGCTACGGCGAGTACATCACGCGCAGCGGGGACATCTTCTCGCCCCGGATTCCCAACGCCGAGCCGCTGCGCGTCGAGTGCGAGCACTTCGTGGAGTGCGTTCGCACCGGGGCCACGCCGCGCTCGGACGGGGAGAGCGGTCTGCGCGTCGTCCGCGTGCTCGAGGCCCTCCAGCGATCGCTCGAGCACCGTGGCTGAGCTCGCGCCGGCCGCCCACGTCGACGAGGGCGCGTCGCTGGCCGCGGACGTCCGGGTGGCCCCCGGAGCGGTCATCGAGGCCGGGGTCCACATCGGCCCCGGCTCGGTCATCGGCCCGGCCGCCGTCGTGCACGCTGGCACCAAGCTGGGCGCCGGCTGCGTCGTCGAGGCCGGGGCGGTGCTCGGCAAGCGGCCCCGGCTGCGCGCTCGCTCGACGGCTCCGCGCGCCGAGCTCGACGGGCTCGTGCTCGAGGACGGCGTCACCGTGTGCACGGGCGCCGTCGTGTACGCGGGCGTGCGTCTGGGCGCCGGGGTGATCGTCGGCGATCAGGCGCACGTGCGCGAGCGCACCTCGATCGGGCCCGGGCTCGGTTCTCGGGCGCGGCTCCTCGGTCGAGTTCGGCTCTCGGGTGGGCGCGCGTGTGCTCATCCAGACCGACGTGTACGTGACCGCGGGGTCGCTCGTCGAGGACGACGTGTTCATCGGCCCGGGGGTGTGCACGACCAACGACGACACGATGGGCCGTCATGGCCCCGAACGGCCGAACGTCGGGCCGACGCTGCGGCGTGCCTGCCGGGTGGGCGGGCGGGCCGTGCTCGTGCCCGGGGTGGAGATCGGTGAAGAGGCGTTCGTGGCCGCCGGGGCGGTGGTGACCCGCGACGTCGCGCCGCGCGCGGTCGTCATGGGCGTGCCGGCCCGCGTCGTGCGCGAGGTCGGCGACGAGGACCTGCTCGAGCGCTGGCGTTAGGTCCGGCGCCGCGGTCGTCGTTTAGCCCCGGCGGCCACGCGGGGATACGCGGAGGCGTGGAGAGCTGGAACATCACCGAGCTGGAACTCACCGAACATCAGCCGCGGATCCTGCGCAGCGATGACGAGACGCGCGCCATCGCTCTGCATCTCCCGGCCGGCGAGGAGCTCCAGGAGCACCAGGTGCACGAGCGCGCCTACGTCGTCGTGCTCGACGGCGAGGTCGAGATCTCGGCCGACGGGCGCTCGGTGAGCGGCGGCCCGGGCCTGGTCACGCACTTCGCCCCCGCCGAGCGCCACACCGTGCGGGCTCGCGGCGACGCGCGCCTGCTGCTTCTGCTCTCGCCCTGGCCGGGCGAGGGGCATCCCTCGCGCGCGGCGTAGGCTGCGGGCTACACGCCGACCGGCTCGGGCGTCCGCCCGCCGGTCCCGGCCATGCCGTCGCTGGCCTGCGTCCAGATGACCTCGTCGCGGCCCGGGCCGACGCCGATCAGCGCGATCGGCACGCCGATGAACTCGGACATGTACTGCAGGTAGTCGCGCGCGGCGACCGGCAGGTCGGACTCCTGGCGGCACTCGGTCAGGTCCTCCGACCACCCTTGGAGGTCGATGTACTCACCCGTCGTGTGGTGCAGGACGCTCTGGTGGTAGGGGAAGTGGTCGAACTCGGCTCCCTCGGCGCCCCGGTAGCGCGTGCACACCTTGATGCGCTCGAAACCGGTCAGCACGTCGAGCTTGGTCACCACGAGCGCGGTGAGCGAGTTGATGCGCGCGGCGTAGCGCAGCGCGATGAGGTCGAGCCAGCCGACCCGCCGGGGCCGGCCGGTCGTGGTCCCGTACTCGCCGCCACGCTCGCGCAGGGCGTCACCGAGCTCACCGCCGATCTCGGTCGGGAACGGCCCGGCGCCCACCCGCGTGCTGTAGGCCTTGGTCACACCCCAGATCTCGTCGATGTCCTTCGGCCCCACGCCCGCGCCCACGCAGGCGGCGCCGGCCACCGGGTTCGAGGAGGTGACGAACGGATAGGTGCCGTGGTCGATGTCGAGCAGCGCCCCCTGGGCGCCCTCGAACACGACGAGCGCGCGGCGGTCGAGCTGCTCGTGCACGAGCGTCGTGGTATCGGCGATGTGCTGCTCGAGGCGGTGGCCGTAGGTGAGGTACTCCTCGGTCATCGTCTGCAGATCGAGCCGGGGATCCCGGGCGTAGGGCCGCAGCGACAGGCGCTTGGGCTCAAGCGCGGCGACGATCTTCTTCTTGAGGATCTTCTCGTCGAGCAGGTCCTGCATGCGGATGCCCAGCCGGGCCGCCTTGTCCGCGTAGCACGGACCGATGCCGCGCCGCGTGGTGCCGATCTGGAGCTTGCCCAGCTTCGTCTCACCCGCGTGGTCGAGCATCATGTGGTAGGGCATGATCAGGTGGGCGTTTGCCGACACCTTCAGCGTGGCGGTGTCGATGCCGCGGCGGCGGAGCTCCTCGAGCTCGTCGGTGAGCACCTTCGGGTCGACGACGACGCCGTTGCCGATCATGCACAGCGTGCTCGGGTGCAGGATCCCCGAGGGAACGAGGTGGAGCTTCCAGGTCACCCCGTCGCGGACGATCGTGTGGCCGGCGTTGTTGCCGCCCTGAAAGCGCACGACGGCATCGGCCCGCTCGGCGAGCAGGTCGGTGATCTTTCCCTTGCCTTCGTCGCCCCATTGGGCACCGACGATCACGGTTCCGGGCACGTCGAGAGAGTGTACGCAGGGACGCAGCGGATGCCGTGGGGGTGGACATGGTGACGGCGTGCCGCGGTTGGCGCTCGAGATGGGGTAGGAGGGAGCGACTCCGATGCCGTTGCACCCGCACCTCATCGATGTGCACGTTCCCCGCGACCCGGTGGGCAGCGTGCTCGTGCTCCATGGCGGCGCCCGCCGCGGCGATGCCCTGATGGTCAGCCCGGCTCAGCTCTCGGTCCTGAGGATGATCCCGATCGCCCGGCGGATCGTTCGCGCCGGCCGCGGCAGCCTGGCCGTCTTCCGGCTGCTGAACTCGGCGCGCGGCTGGGACGCCAGCCACACCCCGGCGGCGGACGCGCGCTGGGCGCTGCATGAGATCGAGCGGCGGATCGGGCCGCGTCCGAGCTGCCTGGTCGGGCACTCGCTGGGTGGCCGCGGCGCGGTGCTCGCGGCCGGTCATCCGAGCGTGCGGAGCGTCGTGGCGCTGGCGCCCTGGGTGTACCCGAGCGACGTTCCCGACCGGATGAACGCGAAGCGGATCCTGATCGTGCACGGCTCGCGCGACCGGGTGGCCAGCCCGCAGCGCTCGGCCGCCCTGGCGCGCAACCTCGGCCGGGTGGCCCGGGTCGGTTACGTGACCGTGGAGGGCGCGCGGCACGCCATGTTGCACCGCCACGGGGTGTTCTCCGCCCTGGCCGCCGAGTTTGCCGCGGCCACCCTGCTCGGCCGCACCGGCAACCGGATCGTCTCGCGGCTCGATGCCGGAGAGCAATGGATCGTCCTGTGAGCGCTACCGAGAGCCGCCTCGTGGGTAGCCCGTAGCCGTGACTCCAGATCAGGACACCGGACGGCTGCAGGTCGAACAGGTGCGCCGCCAGCTGGCTGAGCGCGACATGGCCGATGCGGCCGACGAGCCCGAGGAGGTCGCCCAGCACGCTCGCCGGGCCGACAAGGCCGGCTACCTGCGCTCGAAGCTCGAGGCGCGCGAGCGCTCCGAGCGCGAGGCCAAGGGCGAGAGCGAGCGCTGAGCCTCGGCGCGGCGTCAGAGCGCCGGGTCGAGCAGCTCGGCGTGCGCGTCCTCGCCCGGATATCCGCTCGCATACACGAGCACGTCGTCCTCGCCGTGGTTGGCCGACTGCAGCGGCGTGCCCGCAGGAACGTGGATGACGCCGCCCGGCGGCACGTCCTCGCGCCGGGGCGGCTCGCCCAGGTACATCGAGAGCGTGCCGGAGATGACGACGAAGATCTCCTCCTGGGTGTGGTGGCGGTGCCGGCGGCCCGTGGCGCCCGGCTCGTAGCGCCACATGTTCCCGCGGATGTGCTGAAACCCGCCTCGCTCGCTCAGCTCGGCCACGTGGCGGGCGGGCGCGCCGGGGTCGTGGGGACGGGTGATCCACTCGAGCTCGTCGGGGCGGATGACGGAGTAGGTCATGAGCTGAGGTCCATGCGGTGGTCCTCTCCCATCAGCGGGAGCTCGTCGCACATCTCGGTCAGCCGCGACACGGTCCGCTCGGAGATCTGCTGGCAGAGCTCGTCGCGGTCGACGATGTTCGTCGTCAGCACGACCGAGCGCTGGTCCTCGTAGCGCGCGTTGACGATCGAGTAGAGCTCCTCGAGCACCCAGTCGGTCGTGCGCTCGGCGCCGACGTCGTCGACGTGGAGCAGGTCGACCGCGGTGAGCCGGTCGAGCAGATCGACGTGCGAGCGCTCGGCCCGGTGGGTGTCGCGGATCTCGTTGAGCAGCCGGGGCAGCGAGTAGATGGCCACCGAGCGGCCGGCCCTCAGCGCCGCCCGGGCCACGAGCATGGCCAGGGTCGTCTTGCCGGTGCCCACCGGGCCCATGAACCACAGCCCCCGGCCGGCGTCGAGCTGGGCGTGGATGTCCTCGCAGAAGCGGCGGGTGGCGCTGACGATCCGCGGGTCGATATCGGTGACCGGCGCGCGGTCGAACGAGACGTCGCGGTAGCGGCGGGGGATGACCGCCGACAGGCTGCGCGCCTTGCGCAGGGCGATCCGCTGCGGACGGCAGCGGCAGTCATACGAGGTGTTCGTCGCCTCGTCGTAGCGCAGGCCGGAGCCGTCGCAGAGCTCGAACGGGCACCGGTCATCGCGCAGCACGGCGGTATGGGCGATCGGCTCCCCGAGGCTCATCGGCGGCTCACCCTCATCCGGAGAAGCGGTCGCCGGCGTAGTTCATGAACTTCGGGTACTCCTTCTGGAAGGTGAGCACGACCTCGCCGACCGGGCCGTTGCGGTGCTTGGCCACGATGATGTCCGCCTCGCCCGGCCGCTCGGACTCCTTGTCGTAGTACTCGTCGCGGTAGATGAAGCACACGAGGTCGGCGTCCTGCTCAATGGCGCCGGACTCGCGTAGATCGGAGAGCACCGGCTTCTTGTCCCCGCCGCGCTGCTCGACCGCGCGGCTGAGCTGCGACAGGGCGATGACCGGCACTGCGAGCTCGCGGGCCAGGCCCTTCAGCCCACGGGAGATCTGGCTGACCTGCTCGACCCGGCTCTCGACTCGCCCCTCGTGGCGCATCAGCTGCAGGTAGTCGATGATGATCAGGCCCAGGCCGCCCTCGATCTGGTGGTGCAGGCGGCGAGCCTTGGCCCGGACCTCGAGCACGCCGGTGTCGCTCGAGTCGTCGATGAACAGCGGCGCGGCCGCCAGCTTGGCGCTCGTCTGGAGGATCTTCGGCCAGCGCTCGGCGGCCACGCGCCCGCGGCGCAGATCCTCGCCCTTGATGCGGGCCTGCGAGGCGAGGAAGCGCTGGGCGAGCTCGCTCTCGGACATCTCGAGCGAGAACAGCGCCACCGCGTGGCCGTCGAGCGCGGCGTTCTCGGCCACGTTGCACACGAGGGCGGACTTGCCCATCGACGGGCGGGCGGCGACGATGATCAGGTTGCCGGCCTGGAAACCGCCGGTCATCGTGTCGAGGTCGGTGAACCCCGATGGCGTGCCGGTCAGCGGGGTCTTGGCGATCGACAGCCGGTGGAGCTTGTCGGTCTCGTCGTGCAGGACGTCGGCGATCGCCCGGATCTTCTTCTGGCGGTCGTCGTGGGCGACCTCGAGCATCGCCCGCTCGGCCTCCTCGACGAGCTCCCGGGCCGGTGCCTCGCGCGCCAGCACGCGGGCCTGGATCTCGTAGGAGGCGGTGAGCAGCGCCCGCATCTGCGCGTTGTCGCGCACGATCCGGCCGTACTCCCGGGCATGTCCGGCCGCCGGCACCCAGCCGGCGAGCTCGTCGATCGCCTCCGGGCCCCCGATCTCCTCGAGCTTGCCGTTCTGGCGCAGGGTCTCGGCCACCGTCAGGTGGTCGATCTTGCGGTCGGTCTCGTAGAGCTCGAGCATGGCCGCGAACACGGCGCCGTGCTGCTCGCGGTAGAAGTGCTGGGGTCGCACCTGCTCCTCCACGAGCAGCGCGTGGAGGTGGCGCTCGTCGAGCAGCACCGCCCCGAGCACCGACTTCTCGGCCTCGAGGTTGTGCGGCGGGACCGCGATGCTCTGGACGGGTGCGACGCTCATCGGCGGGTCGAGTCTAGGTCGCTGCACGGCGGCGCCGGGACGTCGTTCCCGCACCGAGCAGGAAGTTCCTTCGCGCGCTCCGGCGCGTTGGCTCCGCGCGCTCCGGCGCGGGCGCTCGCGCCGTGGCCGCGCGTGCGCCGACGTCCACCGCGACCGTCGATTGGTGGCGGATTTCCCTCGTATATGAGGGGTAAATCGACATTCATCGGGTGACTCGGAGCCGAGCTGGCGCCCCGCCCGCCCGGCGCGAGCTGCGCGCCCACGCCCACCGCGCGGGACCGCCGAGCGCGCGCGGCCCCGGCGTCGCCGGCCGCCTCACGACAGGAGGCCCGCACAGCCCTTACCGCCGGCGGCCGAGCGCCGCCGCTGATCCGCGGCCGCGATGTCTGACCGGCGCCGCCGCCTAGGAGGCGACGACCATGGTCTTGACGGTCGCCGTCACCTCGTCGACGACCTCGACCACCACCATGTAGGTGCCGGTGTGCCGGATCGGCTCCTCGAGGTGGATCTTGCGGCGATCCACCTTGATCCCGCGGGCGTCGCGGATCGCGTCGGCGATGTCCTGGGTGGTCACCGATCCGAACAGGCGACCGTCGTCACCCGCCTGCTGCGGGATGGTGAGCACGGTGCGGCTGAGCGTGGCGGCGTTCTCACGCGCCCGGTCGGTCGCCTCCTGCTCGGCCCGCTCGGCCGCCTCGCGCCGGCGCGTGGCGGCTTGGATCGAGCCTGTCGTGGCCGGCTCGGCCAGCTTGCGCGGGATGAGGAAGTTGCGCAGGTAACCGGCGGACACGTCCACCACCGCACCGCGCTCGCCCAGCGTGTCGACGTCCTGAAGCAGGATGGCCTGCGGCATCGGAGCCTCCTCGCCTAGCGGTCTCGGTCGCGATCCCGGTCGCGGTCGCGGTCGCCGCGACCACCGCCCGAGGTCTCAGCCACGTACGGCAGCAGAGCGAGTTCTCGCGCGCGCTTGACGGCACGCGCGACCTGGTTCTGGTGCCGGCGGCAGGCCCCGGTGATGCGCCGTGAGCGGATCTTGCCGCGCTCCGAGATGAAACGCCGGAGCGCGGAGAGGTCCTTGTAGTCGACCTGCTCGACCTTGTCGCGGCAGTATGGGCAGGGCTTGCGCCGGCCCCCGGTCGGTCCGGCCTTCCTGTCGCGCCGGCGAACCGGCCTTCTACGCTGCTTTGCCAACCTGCATCACCTAGCTCAGTATCTGAAGTCTTCGGTCGCTCGCCTAGAACGGAATGTCGTCGTCGGCGACTCCGGCACCCACGGGGGCGGCATCGAAGTCACCGGTATCGATCGGAACGTCACTCTCCGCGGCACGTACGTTGCTGGAGAAGCCGTTCCCGTTACCGGAGTCCTCGCGCCCGGGCAGGAACTGCACGGAATCAGCGATGATATCGACTGATTCGCGCTTCTGGCCCTCGGACTCCCACTGGCTCCACTCGAGGCGGCCGTCGATGGCCACGCCGCGGCCCTTGTGGAGGTACTTCCCGCACTGCTCGCCCTGGGCGCCGAAGACGGTGACCCGGAAGTAGTTCGGCCGCTCCTCCCACTGGCCGTCGCCGGTCTTCTTGCGAGTGTTGACGGCGATTCCCAGTTTGCAGATCGTCAGACCGCCCGGTGTGGTGCGGACGTCAGGATCCCGGGTGAGGTTGCCGGTCAACACGACTCGATTGATGTTCATGCGCGCGGCTCCTTTCAGAGATTCGGTTGAAAGCCTGTGGCCGAGTCTAGGTGTGTGGCAGGCGGCAATCCCGGTTCTCCGCCGAAAATGGGCGGAATCGTTTCGGAGTTTCAGCGAAGTCGTGACGATCGTTGAAAAGGCGTGACATTTCGGGGCTCCGGGCGGGGCTCGGGCTGCCCGCGCCCCCGGCCGCCCGCGCCCCCGGGCCGCCCGCGCCCCCGGGCCGCCCGCGCCCCCGGGCTGTCCGCGCCCCCGGGCTGTCCGCGCCCCCCGGCTGCCCGCGCCCTCCGGCTGCCCGCGGCCAGCCCGGCGGTGCCTGCACACCCACGAAATCCGCCCGCACGCAGGCGATTACCAGGCCCCAAAGCGCGCCCGCGACGACATTTGTCACACCGGCGACCGGCGGCGTCTAAACGTCACCTCGGTCGCCTAAACACTTCCCCACCGCGCCTAAGCACCCGCCGAGAAGACGATGCACATGCCCGATGTGGTGGCCGCGATTTAGCTCCAGGATGACTGGCGTAGGGCAGGCCGGATGCCAGGGGGCACCGGCACAGACACCGGCACGGAGGCCAGAACTCACACCGGAGGCATTTCATGCACCTCAGCACTCTCCTGTCCCGCCGGTCCGACGATCGCCTGGCCGCGCCGGCGACGCGCCCGAGCCTGAGCGCGATCGCCGCTCGGCCGTGGGGCCGGCGCGGTCTCGGCATCCTGGCCGGGGCCACCCTGGCCGCCGGCGCGCTGGCCGGCCCGGCCGCGGCAGCGCCGAACAGCTCGACACCGCCCGACGCCAGCGGCGGCTATGCGTTCACGACGCTCGACAACAGCGCCGACCCGACGTTCAACCAGCTGCTCGGCATCAACAACTCGGGCCTGATCGCCGGGTACTTCGGCTCCGGGCAGCCCGTCAACGGCAAGCTCCACCCGAACAAGGGCTATCTGCTCGCGCGGCCCTATGGCCAGGGGAACTACCAGAACGAGAACTTCCCCGGCTCCGAGCAGACGCAGGTGACCGGCCTCGACAACGCCGGGGTCACGGTCGGCTTCTGGGTCGACGCCAAGGGCGACAACTTCGGCTTCTACCGGGTCCACGGCCACTTCCATCAGGCCGACTTCCCGACCGCCGACGGCGCGAGCCCCCAGGTCGACCAGCTGCTCGGCGTCAACGACAGCGGCGAGGCGGTCGGCTTCTACACCGACAAGAACGCCGTCAACCACGGCTACACCTACGACATCCGTCACCACCGCTACGGCACCGTGCACGTCTCCGGCGACACGAACGTGACCGCGAGCGCGATCAACAACCTCGGCGACATCGCCGGAATCGCGACGAACAGCGCCGGCAACACCGAGGCGTACCTGGTGCGCCACGGCGGTCAGACGATCCACCTGAACGTCCCCGGCTCGAGCTCGACGCAGGCGTTTGGCGTGAACGACGGTGATGAGGTCGTCGGCGACTACACCGTGGGGACCGGCAGCGGCGCCCAGACCGATGGCTTCGTGTGGGTTCCGGGGCTCGGCTTCTCGACCATCAACGACCCCAACGGCGTCGGCGCCACCACCGTCAACGGGCTGAACGACCGCGGCCAGCTGGTCGGCTTCTACACCGACTCCGCCGGCAACGTCGACGGGTTCCTGGCCAGCCCGCGCTTCTGAGTTCACCCGCCTCACTGGAAGCTCACCAGCGGACGACGACCGGGGCGCCACAGCGCGCCCCGGTCGTTCGTCGTACGCCGTCGGTTGGTGGCAGGCGAGACACCTCTAGACTCCCGCTCACGCAAGCGTGGTCGTGGGGGAGCGGCTGCGTGCGACCCCATCGTGAACAGCAATCCGGCAGCCGACTCCAGCGCGCCCCGGGGGCAGACGCTCGGCAATCTGCCGGGCCAGCTCACCCCGATCATCGGGCGCGGCGGGGCCCTGGCCGAGCTGCGCCGGCTGCTGTGGCAAACCCGGCTGCTGTCGCTGTGCGGCCCCGGGGGTGCCGGCAAGTCGCGCCTGGCCGTGGCTCTGGCCGACAGCGTGTCGGACGACCTCGTCGGCGGAGCCTGGTGGGCCGACCTCGCCGACCACGCCGAGGACGGGCTCGTCGCCCAGGCGGTGGCCGCCGCCGTCCTTCCGGGCGAGCCACTCGGCGATCCGCGAGCGGCGCTGGCCCGGCATCTGAGCCCGGCGTCCCTGCTCGTGCTCGATAACTGCGAGCAGGTGACCGCCGGGTGCGCCAGGCTGGCCGCCGATCTGCTCGGTCGCGCATCCGCGCTGCGCATCGTGGTGACCAGCCGCCAGCCGCTCGGCCTGCCCGGGGAACAGGTGTGGCGCGTCGGGGGCCTCACGGTGGGGGAGTCCGGAGCGGGAGCGCAGGCCGACGAGGACGCGGCCGGGGCCACCCAGCTCTTCCTGGCTCGCGCGCGCGAGGCGAGCAGCCGCTTCGCTGCGCAGGACGCCCGCGAGCGGGTCGCCGTGGACGACATCTGCCGCTTCCTCGACGGTCAGCCGCTCGCCATTGAGCTGGCCGCCGCCCGGGTCTCGGTGCTGAGCGCCCGCCAGATCGCCCAGCGCATCCGCGAGGACATGAGCCTGCTCCGCCGGCCCGGTCACGCGGCGCCGCCGCGCCAGCGCACCCTCCAGGACACGCTCGACTGGAGCCACCGCCTGCTGCGCGCTGACGAGCAGATCCTGTTCCGACGGCTGGGCGCGTTCCGGGGGCACTTCGCGCTCGAGGCGGTCGAGGCGGTGTGCGCGGGGGAGGACCTGCCGGCCGGGCTCGTGCTCGACCTGCTCAGCCGGCTCGTCGACCAGTCGCTCGTCCAGGCCCAGGCCGGCCACAGCCTGCCGCGCTACCGGATGCTCTCCACCGTGCGCCAGTACGCGCTGGCCAAGCTCGCCGAGAGCGGAGAGCGCCCGGAGCTCCAGCGCCGCCACGCCGCGTACTACCACGAGCTCGGGCCTGCGGCCCGCGACGGTCTGAGCGGGAGCGAGCACCTGCGCTGGCTCGAGACCCTCGAGCTCGACATGGACAACCTGCGCGAGGGGCTGCGCTGGCTGCTCGAGCACGACCCGCTCCGGGCGGCCGAGCTCGCCTGCGCGCTGTGGCCGTTCTGCTACCAGCGCGGGTACTACGCCGAGGCGCGGGGATGGCTCTCGCGCGCCCTCGAACACGAGCAGGCCCTGGCTCCCGCGCTCCGGGTCGAAACCCTCAGCCGGGCCGGCGCAGTTGCGTTTCTGCAGTGCGACTACTCGGTGGCCGCCGGGCTGCTCGAGCGCGTCCTGGCGCTCACCGATGGGAGGCCGGACCCGTTCGCCGCGCTCGCCCGCCAGCGCCTCGGGTCGATCGCCCGCGAGCAGGCGCGCTACGAGCAGGCGCGGCGGCTGCACGAGCAGAGTCGCGAGCTGTGGGAGGCGCTGGGTGACGAGGAGGGCGTGGCGGGCTCGTGGGCCTACCTCGGGTTTGCCGACTGGCTGGCCGGGGCCTACGCCCGAGCCGAGACCGAGTGCTCGCTGGCGCTCGAGACCTTCCGGCGCCGGCGCAACGAGACCGAGATCGTCTCCAGCCTGATCAGCTATGGCGCGGCGGCGCTCTACCGGGCTGACACCGACGCGGCGTCGGACCGGCTCGAGGAGGCCCTTGCGCTCTCGCGCCGGATCGGCTTCCAGGAGGGCATCGCCTGGTCGCTCAACCTGCTCGCGGTGCTCGCCCGGCGCCGTCGCCGGCGGCCCGCCGCCATTGCTCGCATGCTGCGCGACTCCCTCACCCTCCACGAGCAGCTCGGAGATCGGTGGCGGATGGCGAGCGTGCTCGAGGAGATCGCCGACCTCGTCGCCCGGGCCGACGCCCCCACAGCCGCCCGCCTGTTCGGCGCCGCCGCGGCGCTGCGCGAGCGCATCGGCGCCCCGGTGCCGGCCGCCGAGGCGGAGGACCGCCGGTTCTTGCTCGCCCGTCTCGCCCGCCAGCTCGCGCCCGCGGACCTGGAGGCCCGCCGAGCCGAGGGGCGGGCGCTGCCCGAGGAGGAGGCGGTGGTGCTCGCGGACCGGGCCATCGAGGAGCTTCAGGACGCCACGGCCGAGGATCTCGGGGAGGAGCCGCCGATCCTGACTCCCCGCGAGCTCGCCGTTCTCGGACTGCTCAGCCGCGGGCATACGAACCGGGAGATCGCGGCCGTGCTGTTCATCAGCCCGAGCACGGCCGGCGTGCACGTGTCGAACATCCTGCGCAAGCTGTCGGCCAAACGCCGGGTCGACGCCGCCCAGCGGGCGCAGGCGCTCGGGCTGCTGTCCGCGGCCTGAGCGCCCGACCGGCCGCCTGAGCGCCCTACGGCACGGTCAGCCCTTGCAGCACGACCGGCCCGCGGGTCGGATCGAGCTCAGTCGACTGAGCCACGCCCGGGGGCGGGATCGTGTCCATGACGTTCGGAACTGCGCTGGGCGACACCGAGCAGATCGGGCTCGACGTGCTCGGCGACGGGCAGACACCGAACGTGTACTGGCCCGGGGTGGGGGTGAAGCCGCGCACCGGCGGCTGACCCGACCCCTGTCCGGTGAGCGCGACGGTGAACGCCCAGCCGGAGCCGACCGTGCCGAAGCCGGGCTTGGGCAGCACGACGGTCGCCGTCCCGCCGGTCTGGTCGATGACCAGGTAGCCGGATCCCAGCGAGGTGCCGGCCGCATTCACCCACGCCACCGGGCCGAACCCCTGCGCCTCCACGCGCTCGCTCCACGCGTCGGGCGGGGCGATCGAGTAGTTGAGGATCGAGTACGCCGGCGCCGTCGAGGTGGCGGTGATGGCCGGGTTGTGGACGTAGACGTCGAGCAGCTGGGCCCCGAAGGCGGACCCGAAGGTGGGAGCGAGGTTGCGGATCCCCACCTGGATGATAGACGCTGGTGGCGTCCTGGGTCACCGTGAGGCCGGTGAGGTCGAAGGCCCCGGGCTGGAATGCGCTCGCCGTCGGATAGGCGTACGTGCCCGGTCCGTTGTCGTCCCCGGTCGGGTCGCTCGACTGGAGCACGACCGTGCCCGGGAGGGTGAGGTCGCTGACCGTGAGCAGGCTGTATGCCGTGTCACCGCCATGGGTTGCGGTCACCGTGATCGTCGTCGTGCCGAAGGCGGCCGGCAGGGTGAGCGTCCACTTGCCGTTCGATCCGGTCACCGTGCGCGCCACCGGAGCGCTGCCTCCGAACGGCGGCTCGCCCTGGGCGACGATGACCGCGCCGGGGACGCTCGTGCCGGTCACCGTGACCGTGGAGCCGGACACCGTGGCGCCGCGCGGCCGGCGAGGTGACGGCGAGCGGGACGGTGCCCGGCATGCCGTGCCGGGTGTAGCGCGCGGCCACGATGGCCGGCGTATCGAGCTCGCGCCCGGCCCCGAGGTCGAGCGTGAGCCGCGCGAACTGGGCCTGGGCCCAGGTGAGCGGGCTGGCCGAGCCGGCCGGGTGGCCGGGGGCGAAGCCGATCGACGCCGTGGTGGGATCGCTTCCGAACGGCGAGGCGGGCAGCGCCGGGTCCTCCCACGCCTGCTCGGGCTCGAGGTAGCCGCCCGAGGTCATGGCCGCCATCGCGCTCAGGAGCGTGGTCGCCTGACCGGTCTGGCCGGCCGCCACCTCGTACTCGCCGCGCTCGCCGGACAGAACCGGCCACAGGTGGCCCGATCCGGTGTCGGTGGTCGGCCACGGCGCTCCGCTCGGGTGGCACGTCGTCGGATCGGGCTCCCAGCAGTCGCCATAGCCGTCCTCGCTGCCCGGACGCCGGGTGCCGTAGCGGTAGAACCCGGGTCCGCTCGGCGTCTGGCGCTCGATCGTCGCGTCGACCACCCGCAGTGAGGCCTGCACGGTGGGGTCGCTCGCGGGCAGGATGCCGAGACGGACGAGCTCGAGGAAGCCGGCGTCGATGACCTCGCGCTGATCGACGGTCACGCTGCCGTTGCCGAGGTTGTAGGTGATGGCCGCGTTCGGATCCCCGGTCTTGGACAGGCGGATGAAGTAGCTCGGCCCGTCCGGGCCGGTCGTGGTCACAGTCCAGCCCTTGATGTTGCGCGCGAAGTCGTCGGCGGTGGCCTGATAGAGGTCGGCGTGGGTGCTGTCGCCGTTCACGCGGGCGATGTGCGCCGCCGCGGTCAGGCCGGCGATCTCGGCCGCGATCGTCGAGGGCGAGTAGCCGGTCTGCTCCTCCCAGCGCTCGACGGCGCTCGCCGGGCGCGGGACCGTTCGCGACCAGGAAGTCGGCCGCCGGCACGACATGGTGCTCGTACAGGCTGCGGTCGCCGGCCAGGCCGGACTCCCAGTCCATGAGGATCGGGTACGAGGTCTCGTCGAGCTGCTCGCCACCGGTGTCGGGGGCGGCCAGACCGTTCTCGAGCGAGTTGCGCGGCATCGCGCCGGTGGGCAGCTGCTGGCGCTCGAACAGGAAGCGCGTGGCCGCCCGGGCGCTCGCGCGGTCGCCGGCGAGCAGGAGCCCGGTGAACGCCTCGTAGAGGTCGCGAGCGAACACCTCGCGGTAGGAGCCGAAGTAGGTCGGCTCGCCGTTGGTCGTGTTGCCGGCCGGCACGGCCTGCCCCCACGGGGAGGCGAGGCCGGCGGCGATCGCGCCGGGGAACGTCTTGTCCATGCTCGCCCGCACGACGTTGACCGAGCGGTAGTACTCGCGCGCCACGGCCGAGCCGAGCGCGGCATTCGGCCGGCGCAGGCGGGCGTCGTAGCGCTGCCAGCCCGCCTGGTAGCGGGTCAGCACGCGTCCGAACCGGGCCCGGACGGCCCGCCCGGCCACCGACATCGCGGACCCTGCGCTCTCGCCGAACCCGAGCGCGAGCACCGTCGTGTGCGAGCGTCCGAGCGCCAGCTCGGCAGTCAGCGCCACATGACCGTCCGGGGCGCTGTCGTAGCGGGTCAGGGTGTGGCTCGAGTCGAGCATCGTCTGGCCGTCACTGGCCGTGCCGGCGTAGCCGACGCTCTCGGCACCGAAGCCGCCCGAGCTCTCGAGCGCCTCGAAGGTCGGAACTGCGTAGGTGCGGTTGACCGCATCGGTGACCGTGTTCGGGTTCGAGGCCACGGGCACGGTCCGCCCGCTCCTCGATACGAGCTCAGCGGTGTTGGCGCCTGCGTTCTGGCTCCCGCCGCCGCCGGTCCCTCCGGCCAGCGGGTCGAGCCGGACGTACAGGCGATCGCGGTCGGGCCCGGCGAAGGTGATCCGCATGAGCACGGCGTCGGCGCTCGGGTCGGCCAGGTAGGTGGTGGTGATGCGGTAGCCGCGGGCCGGGTTGCTCGCCGTCACCGTGCAGCTCATGCCGGTCGGGTCGGTGCTCGACTCGTAGCGCATGTCGCGCCCCTGCACGTCCGTGAACGTGCTGCCGTCGCTGACCAGGTACTCGAGCGAGTGGACGTTGGTCGCGTCGACCGTCGGCCAGTACACGTCCGACAGCGCGCCGTCGGCCACGGTGAACCACACCTTCGAGCGGGTGCCAAGGGCCGTGCCGACGCAGTCCTTGCGGGCGAGGTCGAAGTAGCTCTCACTCCCCGGGGCGCCCGGCGCCACCGAGGCCGCGGCCGATTGCGCCGCCGGAGCGACAGCGAGCGCCCCCGCAGCGATGAGCGTCGCCATCGACCCACCACCGAGCCACGCCGTACGCGTCGAGATGCCGAACATCGAGCCCTCCCTCTCCGGTGCTGCGCTGAAACCAGCACAGGGATGCCCGCGAGCCGGACAAACGAATCAGGGCAGCGTCATCTCGTGCGGCAGCGGGGAGTTGCTGTGCCTACTCCTCGGAGTAGGAGGAGCGCTCGGAGTAGGAGGAGCGTCCCTCGGAGCGCCCCTCACCACCCGCGGTGACAGCGCCGATGACCGGAGGCGGCGAATCGGGCGCGGCGGGCGTGCCCGGTGTGACCTTGATGATGCGGAAGCGCAGCACACCGTCGGCGATGTGGAGGTTGTGCTGCAGCGTCTCGAGCACACTGCTCGGGCCCGTGAACTGCATCAGGTGGTAGTCGGCCTCGCTCGTGTGGTTGATCTTGAACGTCAACGGCCGGCGGCCCCAGTCGTCGCGGCGCAGGATCTCCCCGCCGCCGTTCGTGATCGCGCTCTCGACCTCACCGAGCAGGGCCGTGCGCTCCTCGTCCTCCGCGGTGGCGGAGAGCAGGAGCATGAGGTCGTATGTCGGTGTGCCGTCAGCCATGGGCGGCGGCCGAATATAGCAGCGGACCCGTTCCAGGCCGGGGCCTGCCGCAGCGCTGGCGGGCGCGATCGACCTGCGCAACCGCCCCCGCATCGCCCTCCCCGGCACGCGTGGCGCCCAGTGCATGTATGGCGTGCGCAACCAACCGCGCAGCCCCCTGCGCACGACGCGCGGCGCTCGGTGCATGTCCACCTGGCCACCTCGGGCCGTTTACCCTGCCGCCATGAGCGAGACCGGCAAGGATGGCCTGCCCATCTTCGAGGCCACCGACCAGCCGGCCTGGGAGCGCTGGCTCGAGGCCCACCACGACACCCGCGGGGTATGGCTGAAGTTCGCCAAGAAGGCCGCGCCCGTCAAAACGATCACCTACGCGGAGGCGCTCGACATCGCCCTGTGCTTCGGCTGGATCGACGGCCAGGTCGCCCGCTACGACGAGCACTACTCGCTCCAGCGCTTCACCCCGCGCTCGGCCCGCAGCAAGTGGTCGCTCATCAACACCGAGAAGGCCACGGCGCTCATCGAGGCCGGCCGCATGCGGGAGCCCGGAATGGCCGCCGTCGAAGCCGCGAAGGCCGACGGCCGCTGGGACGCCGCCTATCCACCGGCCAGCCAGATCACCGTCCCCGAGGACCTCCGAGCGAGCGCTGGACGCCGATCCGCCCGCGGCCGCCTTCTTCGCCACCCTCACCGGCTCCCGGCGCTACGCCTTCCTCTACCGCCTGCACAACGTGAGCGCGCCCGAGGCCCGCGCCCGCCGGATCGCCCAGTACGTCGAGCTGCTCGGTCAGGGCCGGACGCTGCAGGACTGAGCGCTCAGGCGCTGCGCCGGTCCCCCAGCCCGCGCCGACGGTCGGCCGGACCGTCCCGTCGCTCCGCCTCCACTCCGCCCGCCTTGCGCCGGATGTCGTCGAGCTGCTCGTCGACCCAGTCGCCCGGATCCCGCGCGGTGACGATCGCCTTGAGCCCCTCGTGCCGGCGCCGGCGCTCGTCCTCGGGCATGGTGAGTGCGGCGTGGATCGAGTCGGCCAGGGCCTGGATGTCGAACGGGTTGACCGACAGCGCGTACTCGCCGAGCTCCTCGTGGGCGCCGGTGTTCTCCGAGAGCACCGACACCCCGGCGCGCTCGTTGACCATCGGACCCTCCTTGGCCACCAGGTTCATGCCGTCGAACATCGCGTTGACCATGAGCACGTCGTAGTGCTTGTAGGCGGCCACGGCCTCCTCGAGGTCGTCGCGCAGCTTCAGCTGGATGGGCATCCAGTCCGGCGAGCCGTGGCGGTGGTTGACCACGGCGACCACGGCCTCGATCCGCTCCAGGTACTCCGCGTACTCGGCCACATCGGTCCGGGACGGCATGAGCTGGGCGATGAACGTCACCCGCTCGCGGAACTCCGGGTGCTGGTCGAGGAAGGTGTCGAAGGCGCCGAAGCCGCGCAGGATGTTCTTCGACAGGTCGGCCCGGTCGACGCGCAGGATCAGGTGATCGCGCCGGCGGCGCAGGAGCTCCTGCTCGAACTCGTGCACCTTCTCGCGCCGGGCCACCGCCTGGATCGCCCCGGCGTCGATGGGCAGCGGGTAGTTGCGCACCCACACCTCGCGCTCACCGACGTGGACGATCCCCTGCTCCATGTCGACGTCGAGCTCCATGAGGTCGCGGCAGCACTGGAGGAAGTTGCGCCGGTAGGAGGAGGTGTGGAACCCGATGATGTCGTTGGACAGGATGCCCTCATAGATCTCCTGGCGCATCATCGAGGGCAGCAACCGCCAGGAGTCCGACTGGCTCCACGGGATGTGGACGAAGTGGTGCAGGAAGGCGTCCGGGCGCTCGCGCCGGATGAGCGCCGGCAACGTGTAGAGGTGGTAGTCGTTGACCATCACCACCGGGTCCTCGACGCCCTCGATCTCCTCGAGCACCGCCCGGGCGAGGTCCTCGTTGACCACGTTGTAGCCGAACTCGAACGCCTCGGTCTCGTTGCGGCGGATATCCGGCGCGTTGGAGAGATCCCACAGGTAGTGCTGGATGAACCACAACATCGGGTTGGCGATGATGTTGTAGAAGCGGTCGTAGGCCTCGGGGTCGGAGGCCACGAGCTTGACCTTGAACTCGCCCCCGTCGGGGGCGGGTACCGGGAACGCCCGCCCGTTCGCCCGCTCGGTCGCCTCGATGTCCTCGTCGGTCATCGCCGAGGCGATCCAGGTCACCTCGCGATGCGAGGCCAGGCCGATGAGCGCGGTCACCAGACCTCCGGTGCCGCGCTTGATCTCGCCGTCGGGGCCGAAGGTGACCGGGCCTCGGTTGGAGACCAGGACCAGCGAGGAGTCAGCCATCAGTGCCGGCGCCCCTCGGCCCGCCTCATGGGCGGGCGGCAACGGTGCTCGACGGTCGACATGATTTCTCCATACCCCGGGACTCCTGACCATACCGCTCCCGGTCGCCGGCTACGGACCCCACAGCGACCGCAGGCGGGCCACGCCCTCGTCGACGGCCCGGACGAGCTGGGTGTGCAGGGCCGGGTTGGCGGCTGAGATCGACGACATCTGGAACTCATGGCCGGCGCCGAGCAGGCGATGGTGGTCGAGCGGCTGCCCCCACCCGTCGCTGACCACGCCGCCGGCCTCGATCAGGCACAGCCACGGGGCGGCCAGGTCGTAGGGGGAGTTGTTCAGCACCTGACCGCCGCCGATGCGCCGGAACTCCTCGAGCAGCCCCGGCACGTCCTCGATCATGCGCGAGCCGACCTCGACCACGGCATCGAGCTGGCCGGTGAGAACGCGGGTCATGGCGAACGCCTGCGAGCCGAGCTCGAACGTGCCGCCGCCGACCGATGAGCCGTCGATCAGCTCCGCCAGCACCTCCACGGTCGCCCGCACCGGTCGCCCGCGGAAGCCGTAGGCCCAGAACATGCGGGTCAGGTCCTGAGCGGAGCTCAACCCGACCGCCCGCGAGGACTCGACCCCCCCGCCACGCGTGGCCAGGTACCAGTCGCCGGACTTGATCTCCATCACGCAACCGAGCTCGACGTCGGCCATCACCGGCTCGCCGTCGCCGAGCGGCGCCAGGGCCACCGCCACGCAGGCCGACTCCAGCCCGGCCATGGCCGGGCGGGTGCCGTCGATCGGGTCGACCACGAGCACGTCGCGAGCCTCGGGCGCCGCCACGAGTCCGCGGTCCTCGGAGTAGAACGCGATCGCGGGGGCGCGCTCGGCCAGGAACTCGGCCAGGGCCGACTCGGCCAGCTCATCGACGGCGAAGGTGACGTCGCCGCCCGCGGCGTCGCCCGCGTGCGCGCGCCCGCTGTGCGATCCGAGCTCGGGCAGGACGCGCTCGCGCAGGTGTCGGGCCAGGTCGAGCACGAGGTCGCGGTGCTCGTGCGCTGCCCCCGGGGTGCCTCTCACCGCGCAGAAGCTACCGGTTCCGGCGGCTCAGGCTGCGTCGCGCTGGCCGAGCGCGATGCCCGGCACGGCCGGCGGCTCCGGGGGTGCGGCGGGACGCCGCGAGCTCCCGACCCGTCCGTGCTGCTCGGGGTCGTAGATGACATAGCGTCCGCCGCCGCTCCGCTTGGCTGCGTACATGGCCAGGTCGGCGCGGTGCAGGAGCTCGGTCGGCTCCAGCGAGTGATCGACGGTGCACACGGCGCCCACGCTGGCGCTGAACGGCAGGCCGGCAGCCGGGCCGGAGAGCGGCTGGGCCAGCGCGCGCACAACCCGGTTCGCCACGGTGCCCAGGCACTCGGCGCTGCGCAGCTCGTTGAACAGCACGACCAGCTCGTCCCCGCCGAAGCGGGCCACCGTGTCGACGCGCCGGGCGGCGCGCTTCAGCCGCTCGGCCGCCTGCACGAGGGCGTCGTCGCCGGTCTCGTGCCCGAAGCTGTCGTTGATGAGCTTGAACCCGTCAAGGTCGATGAACAGCAGTCCGACCCACCCCGGTCGGCGCTCGAGCGCGACCAGGGCCTGATCGATGCGATCCATGAGCGCAACCCGGTTGGGGAGTCCGGTGACCGAGTCGTGCAGGGCCTGGTAGGCGAGCGCATCGTGGATCTCGACGTCGGCGGTCACGTCGCGGGTGGTGCCGAAGGTGCCGATCACGGCGCCGTCGCGGCTGCGCAGCGGGACCCGCGTGGTGGAGACCCAGACCGACGGCCGGCTGGGGAAGGTCTGGTGCTCGAGCTTGCCGACGATGGCCTGCCCGCTCGTGATGACGTGCTGCTCCTCGGCCGCCACGGCGGCGGCGTACTCGGGGCTGAAGATCTCGAAGTCGGTGCGGCCGAGCACCTCCTCGAGCGCGCGGCCGCCGCCCTCGGCGGCCAGCCAGCCCGTGCTGACCATGATGTAGCGGCCCTCGAGGTCCTTGAAGAACACGCGCTCGGCCGCTGCGGTGAGCAGGTTCTCGATGCACAGCCGCTCGACCTCCTCGCGTGAGGAGAAGGGCAGGGGCTGGCTCGGGGGGAAGGCGCTCGAGGTCACAGGGGGTGGCACTCCCGACTCGTGGTGCCAGGACAGGTATCGGCGCGGGCAAACGCGCAGGAGATCCGTAGTTCCTACGGTGTTAGGCCGCCGAAGCGGGGATTTCCAGCATGAACGTCGTGGCTCCGGGTGCCGAGGAGACCGACAGCCGGCCATCCATGCGCTCGGCGAGCTCGCTGGCGATAGCCAGGCCGAGGCCCGAGCCCTGCGCGTCATCGGCGGTGAAGAACGGCTCGAAGATGCGGGGCATGGACCGCGGGTCGATGCCCTGGCCGTCATCGCGCACGGCCAGCCGGACCGCGCCGTCCGCGCGCGCAGCGGTCACCGTGATGCGCGTGCCCGCGCTCGTGTGGGTGAGCGCGTTGTCGATCAGGATGCGGATGATCTGGGCCACCCGGACCGGATCGCAGTGCGCCTCCATCCGCCGCGGGCCCAGGCGCAGCTCGAGGTGGGAGTCATGCTGGGCCAGGGTGGGCTCGAACTCGCCCGACACCGAGCGGGTGAGCTCGCCGAGATCGACCTGCTCGGGCCGCAGCTCGAGCGTGCCGGACTCCAGGCGCGAGAGGTCGAGCAGGTCGACGGAGAGCTTGCCCAGCCGCTCCACCTGCTGCTTGACCTGCTCGAGGAACCGCCGTCGGGTCTCGGCGTCGAGCTCCTCGTCCTCGAGCAGCTCGACGAAGCCGCCGAGCGAGAAGATCGGGGTGCGCAGCTCGTGCGAAGCGGTGGCGATGAACTTCTTGCGGGCCAGGTCGAGCTGCTCGAGCTGGCGCTGCATGGCGTTGAAGGCAACCGCCAGCTGCCCGAGCTCATCCCGCGAATCGATGGTGATCGGATGGCGGAAGTCGCCCGCCGCCACCTGCTCGGCGGCCCGCTCGAGGCGCTTCACCCGCCGGGCCAGGGCGCGGGCGATCAGGTAGCCGCCGATCAGGGACAGCACGATGGCCAGTCCGCCGGCCACGAGCACCTGGTGGCGGACGTCGCCGACGCTGTGCACGATGTCGGACACCGGGGCGGAGAACACGATCACGGCGGCGATGCGGCCGTGGATCGAGATCGGCCGCGCCGCCTCGGCCACAGTGCCGGCCGGGCCGTCCTCGGTCGCCATCGCTGCGCGTCCGTCCTGGACCGCGGTGCCCGCGCCCGGGAAGCGCAGCAGGGCCGTGGCGCCCGTCTTGCTCGAGTCGGCCAGCGGCGAGAGCTGGGGCCGGCCCCGGGCCCGGGTGACCAGCAGCAGCGTGACGCGGTCACCGGAGGCGAGGCTGGCGCTGTCGACCCGATCGATGACCGCCGCCAGCGGCAGCGAGGTGCCGACGGTGGCGGCGATCCGGCTCGAGTCGCGCTGCGCGTCCGCGGCCAGCTGGTTCAGCCGCGAGGACAGGAGCCGGCTCTGGAGTCCCGGCACGACGTACAGGTAGAGCGCACCGATCGCCAGCAGCGTGACGGCGAAGAAGAACAGCACCAGCCGGTTGCGCAGCGAGAGCCGCATCGGCGCCCGATCGCCCGTCAGGGCTCGGTGTCGCGGAACCGGTAGCCCACGCCGCGCACCGTGAACAGGTACTCAGGGTCCTTGGCATCCGTCTCGAGCTTCTCGCGCAGGTGGCGGATGTGGACGTCGACGGTGCGCGGATCCCGATAGGCGGCGTCGCCCCACACGCGGGCGAGCAGCATGTCGCGCGTGAACACGCGCCCCGGGGCCCGGGCCAGCGCGGACAGGATCTCGAACTCCACGAACGTCAGCTGCGCCTCCTCGCCGCGTACCCGCACGCTGCGCTTGGGGAAGTCGATGCGCAGCTCGCCGATCACCAGAGGGGCCTCGTCCGGGGCGGTCTGGGCGGGTCGGCTCAACTCAGCCCGGCGCAGCGCCGCCTTGATCCGGCTCGAGAACTCCCGCAGCGAGAAGGGCTTGGTGATGTAGTCGTCCGCCCCGATTTCCAGCCCGACCACCTTGTCGATCTCCTCCGACTTGGCGGTGAGCATGATGATCGGCACCGAGCTGCGGCTGCGCAGCCGCCGGCAGACCTCGAGCCCGTCGACCTTGGGCAGCATCAGATCGAGCACGACGAGATCGAACAGCTGCTCGTCGAAGCGGTCGAGGGCCTGCTGCCCGTCGGTTGCCTGCACGACCTCGTAGCCGTCCTTGCGCAACGGGTAGGACAGCAGGGTCTGGATGGGTTGCTCGTCGTCGACGAGCAGGATGCGCGCGCACCGGTCTGGCAAGGCTCTCGTTCCAGATAACAGGTTAATGCGCACGTCTAACCTCTGCTGGGGATGCTCGACCCGCGGATCTACCGGACCGGGCTGGTGATGGTCGCCTTCGCCCTCGTCGTCTTCGCCTTCTCGCTCGAGAACGCCCCCGGGGGCGACACCGGCGGCCCCGGCGGCGGCTCGTTCAGCGGGACCGGGGCGATGGGCACTCTGACCGGTTGGGAGAGCAGCGAGCCCGATCACGGCCCCGGCAGCCCGGGCGATGAGGCCGTGGCCCAGAGCGTGGCCGCCAGCCTGTCGCGCGATGGTTTCTCGGTCGCCCAGTCGGTGCTCACCGCCCGCACGGCCGCGGGCACCCGCGCGGTGCAGAACGTCATCGGCACGCTGGCCGGAGGCTCGAACGACGCCATCGTCGTCGTCGCCCCGCGCGGTCCGGGCGCAGCGGGCCTCTCGGCCAGCGCCGTGCTCGTGCAGCTGGGCCGCCTGCTGTCGGGCAGCATTCAGAACCACACGATCGTGCTCGCCTCGACGGGCGACGGACTCGGAGGCGCCGGCGTCCGCGCCCTGGCCGGTTCGCTGGGCGGGCCCGTGGACGCCGTGCTCGTCCTCGGGGACATGGCCGGACCCGCGGTGCGCCAGCCGCTCATTCAGCCGTTCTCGGGGACGGGGACGCTCGCTCCGATCGTGCTGCGCAAGACCGTGCAGGGGGCGCTCAGCGCCCAGAGCGGGCCGTCGGCGAGCAGCTTCGGCGTGGTCGGCCAGCTGCTGCAGCTCGGCTACCCGATGAGCCTCGGGGGCCAGGTTCCGTTCCTGCGCGCCGGGATGCCGGCGCTGCAGCTGAGCGCCGCCGGAGATCGCGCCCCGGCCCCGCTGAACCTGGCCGACGCGATACAGACCGCGGCCGCGGTGCAGACGATGGGGACGCTGGGCAGCGCGGTGACCGAGGCCGTGGGGGCCCTCGATGCCGCCTCGCCGGTCCCGGCGCCCGGCGCCTACGTGCTCGTCGATGGCAAGGTCATCCCGGCCTGGTCGATAAAGGTGGTCGTGCTCGCGTTCATCCTCCCGGTCCTGATCGCCGCCATCGACGGCCTGGCCCGGGCGCGGCGCCGCGGGCACACGCTGCTGCCGTGGGTCGGCTGGGCGCTGGCCGGGGCAGGAGGCTTCCTGCTCGCCACGCTCGTGGTCGTGCTCGCCCGCCTCGCGGGTCTGCTCCGCGGCGCCCCCGGCGGGCCGGTGGCGGCGGGCATCGGCAGGCCGCATGGAGGCGGCGTGGCCACGCTCATCCTCGTGGCGCTCGCCCTCGTGCTCGGCGCCGGGCTGCGCCCGCGGCTGGCCCGGCTGATCGGCGCCCGGCGCAGCTGGCGGCTTCCGCTCGAGGAGACGCCCGCCGCCGGTGTGGCCGTTCCACTCGTGCTCTCGATCGCCGCGCTCGTCATCTGGGTGCGCAACCCGTTCGCCGCCATCGCGCTCATCCCCGCGCTCCACCTGTGGCAGTGGGTGGGCGGCAGCGAACTGCCGCTGCCCCGCGCGGTCAAGCTGCCACTGGCCCTCCTCGGTCTCCTGCTTCCGGCCGCCGCCGTCGTCTATTACGCGCTCAGCCTCCATCTGGGGGTGCTCGACGTCGCCTGGAACGGTGTGCTCATGGTGGCCGGCGGGCAGATCACGATCCTCGGTGCCGTGCTGTGGAGCGTGGTCGGGGGCTGCCTGCTCGCCGTGCTCGCCCTCGCCGTCGCGCCCGCGCTGCGCGGCACCGATGAAAAGCTGCCCATCACCGTGCGGGGTCCCGTCTCCTACGCCGGCCCCGGCTCGCTCGGCGGCACAGAATCGGCGATGCGGCGATGAGCACGGCCGCCCCCACCCGCCGGCGCGCCGTCCTCCGTCGCCTCATCCGCGACGTCTCCTCTGTGCTCATCATCGCCGGCGTGCTGCTGGTGGCCGACGCTGTGGTCACGCTGGTCTGGCAGGAGCCCGTGACCGCGGTCGTGGCCCTCATCCGCGAGAGCCAGGTGAACAAGCACCTGCTCAGCTACCGCACGGCGCCGCTCTCCGCGGTCGAGCGCCACACGCTCGTCAAGCTGCCCGACCCCAAGGCCCGCGTGGCCTTCCTGGCCCGGCGCGAGTCCCATCAGGTGAAAACCGGTGAGGCGATCGGGCGGATCGTGATCCCCAGGATCGGGGCCAGCTTCATCGTCGTTCAGGGCACCGACGAGCTCAGCCTGCAGAAGGGGCCGGGCCATTACCCGGACACGTCGTTCCCGGGTCTGGGTCGCACGGTGGCGATCGCCGGCCATCGCACCACGTATCTGGCCCCGTTCCGTCACATCGACGCGCTGAAGCCGGGCGACAGGATCATCGTCGAGATGCCCTACGGCCGGTTCACCTACATCGTCCAGTTTCACCGCATCGTGCTTCCCACCGCGCTGTGGATCACCCACGAGGTCGGCTACGAGCGGCTCGTGCTGTCGGCCTGCAACCCCCTCTACAGCGCCGCGCAGCGCATCGTCGTGTTCGCCCGCCTGGGCAGCATGGCGCCCGCCGGCATCGTGCGGCAGTGACGCGTGAATGGGGTTCTCGCCCCATCGAGGAGCGCGCGGGCGATGCCGACCCATGCCCTGAGAGCATGGATTCAGCTTCGGAGGCAGGCACGGTGACAGGGATCAGAGAGCAGATCGCCCGTGGCGACTACCAGGTCGACCCCAAGGCGGTGGCCGACGCGATCATGCGCCGGCTCGCCGGCGCCGCCCCCGCGCCGGGGCTCAGAAGCGGTGCTCGTAGCCGCTCAGCGGGCCCGGATGATCGCTGTAGGTGACGCCCGCCGCGCCCGGCAGTACGCGTCCGACCACGGTCAGCGGTAGGCCGATCGCGCCGGCGTCGGCCGCCAGCCCGAGTGCGGTGCCGGCCGGCAGGCAGGCGCACAGCTCGAAGTCCTCGCCGGCCGTGGCGGCGAATACCCCGGGCGCGACATCGAGCGCAGCGGCCACCTCGGCCACCCCTGGAGCGAGCGGCAGGGCCCCGAGCGTCAGCTCGATGTGGACGCCGCTGCGCTCGGCCAGCCGGGCGCCGTCGGCGGCCAGCCCGTCGGAGAGATCGATCATCGCGCTCGCGCCGTGGGCCGCCAGCGCCCGCCCGGCGGGGAACCGCGGCTCGGGCGTGGCCAGCCGGGCGTGGAGCTCCGCGGCCACCTCGGGCGCGAGGCTCTGCTCCGCGACCCGGCCCTCGAGTAGCGCCAGCCCGGCCCCGGCGCCTCCGAGGGCGCCGGTGACGCACACGGCGTCGCCCGGGCGGGCCCCCGTGCGTCCGACGAGATGCCCCGGATCGGCCGCCCAGCCGACGACCGTGAACGAGACGGTGAGCGCGGGAGCGACGGTCAGATCGCCGCCGGCGATGCTGACGCCGTGCGCGGCCGCGACCGCAGCCGCGCCTTCGGCCAGCTCGAGCAGCTCGGCCTCCTCGGTCCCCTCCGGGACGCCGAGCACGAGGTAGGCCTCACCCGGCTCGGCCGCCATCGCGGCCAGATCCGACAGCGCGGCGGCGAGGCCCCGGCGCCCGATCTCACCGGCGGACAGCTGACCGCGCCGGAAGTGCACCCCGTCGACCATCGCGTCGACTGAGGTGACCGCGTAGGCGCCGGCGCGTACGACGGCGGCGTCATCGCCGATCCCGCTCAGGACGCGCGGCCCGCCGGCACCGAACACACCGCGCAGGCGATCGATCAGCGCGAGCTCGCCCAGGGCAGGGCCTCGCCTCAGCGGTGGCGGTAGACGATCCGCGCGCGGTCGAAGTCGTAGGGAGAGAGCTCGACGCGCACGCGGTCGCCGGGCAGGATGCGAATGCGAAAGCGGCGCATCTTGCCGGCCACGTGGCCGAGGACCGTGCGGTCCATGTTGTCGAGCTTGACCCGGAACATCGCGTTGGGGAGGGCCTCGACGACCTCTCCCTCGAGCTCCAGTTTCTCTTCCTTGGGCATGCCCGGCCTACTGTAGCCGTTTCCCGGCTGCGGGCGACTCAGTGGCCGCCCGGGACTCCGGCGCCGCCGGTCCCGCCGGTGCTGCCGCCGGTTCCGGTGCCCTTCCCGGTGCCGCCGCCCTTGCCCGCGCCGGTCCCGTTGCCCTTCCCATTCCCGGTCCCGGTGCCCGTCCCTTTGCCGGTACCCGGCGTCGTGGCCTTGCCGGTCGTCGTGGTCGTGCCCTGCGGGGGCTGGGCGAACAGCGTCGAGTTGCCGTACTGGTTGGCCGGATTGCTCGTGCCGTTCGGGTTGAACGCCGGCGACTTGTAGTCCGAGTGTTCGCCGATGAACGGCTGGCCCGTCCACAGCGTGGCCGGGACGGGGAAGTCGCCGCAGTAGCCGTCGGCGGCGCTCTGCATGAACGCCCGCCACAGCGGCGCCGCCACGGTGTTGCCGAAGCCGTTGGACATCGGGACGTTGCCGCCCGGGAAGCCGACCCAGACGGCGGTGGCGAGCTTGGGCGTGTAGCCGACGAACCAGCCGTTGTCGAGGTTCTCCGCCGTGCCCGTCTTACCGGCCTCCGGGCAGCCGTAGTTCGCGTTCGTCCCCGTGCCCTCGGTGATGACGGTCTTCAGTACCTGAGTCGCGGCGTAGGCCTCGCCCGGGGTGAACACCCGGTGGCCGGGGTCCGTCCAGTTGTCGACATGGCCGTCGGGGAAGGTGACGTGGTCGATGATCGTCGGCTGGTGATACACACCGCCGTCGGCGAGGATCGCGTCGGCGTTGGCCATGGTCAGCATCGTGATGCCGTTCTTCCAGCCACCGAGGACCTCGGCCGGGGCGTCGATCATCTGGTCGGCGGGGAGCCCCATCGCCTCGGCCATCGCCTGAAACTTCGGCATCGTCTCGTCGACCACGAGCTGGGCGAACACCGTGTTGTCGGAGATCGTCGTGGCGTGCGCGACGCTGATCGAGCCGGCGTAGGAGTAGTTGTCGGTATGCACCGACCAGGTGGGGTCAAGTGAGGTCCACCCGGTCGCGAGCGGCTGTGACCGGTAGTAGGTCTGGTTGGGATCCCCGTCGTAGTCGTGGATGAGGGTCATCAGGGCGAAGACCTTCGCCGCCGAGCCGGTCTGGCGCTTCGCGTACACCGGGTAGAAGAACTTCGTCTTGCTGTAGTCCTCGGTGGCGGCCAGGGCGACGATGTGACCGTTGGTCGGATCGACCGACGCGAGCGCCGCCGCCGTGCCGGCGTCGGCGTACTGCGGGTTCTCGTCCACCGCGTTCTGAGCCTGAGCCTGGGACTTCAGCGTGATCGTGGTGTAGACGGTCAGGCCGCCGTTCTGCACCTCTTTGGTCCCGTAGCGGTCCTCGAGTTGCTTGACCACGTAGTCGAACACGTACGGCTGCACGTGCGCCGCCGTGTACGGGTTGCTGGAGTCGACCTGCAGCGGTGAGTGGTCGGCCTCGACGCCCTGATGGCGAGTGATGTAGCCCGCCTTCATCATCGCCTTGATGACCTCGTGGCGCCGGCGCAGCGCCGCCTCGGCATGCGCATGGTCGATGAACGGGTTGTAGTCCGACGGCGCCTGGGGCAGGCCGGCCAGGAGTGCGGTCTGGGCCAGGTTGAGGTCCTGGACGGGCCGGTTGAAGAACATCTCGGCCGCCGCGCCCACGCCGCGCGCGGTCTCGCCGCCGACCGTGCCGTAGGGGGCGTCGTTCAGGTAGCTGGTGAGGATCCAGTTCTTCGAGTGCTTGGACTCGAGCTGCATGGCCAGCTTGGCCTGGGTGATCTTGTACTTCAGGTTGCGCGTCTGGCGCAGCTTCGGGATGTACTCGTTGTCGACCAGCTGCATGGTCAGGGTCGAGGCGCCCTGGAGCGAGCCCGAGCCCCCGAACACGTCCTTGATGCCGGCGCGCAGGATGCCCTGGTAGTCGAGAGCGCCGTGGTGGTAGAAGCGGCGGTCCTCGATGGCGACCGTCGCTTCCTTCATCAGCGGCGGGATCTGGGCGGTGGTCAGGGGATTGAAGATCGTGTCCGCATGGACATAGCCGAGCCGGGTGCCGTCGGCGGCGTAGATGACGGTCGGTGGGTGGGGCGTGCTCGGGGTGATCTGCGACAGGTTGGGCGCCGAGTCGGCCACGGCGACGACCCAGCCGACCGCCGCGAGAGCGCCGATGATCGCTGCGCACAGGCCGACGCCGACGCTCATGATCGCGATCCGCTTGGCTGGATGGCCGCGGTGGCGGAAACGGCGCTTCTGTCGTTCGCGTCGGCTCATGAAGGCACAAAGGTTCCCGGCGGCAGCGAACGGTCCGGCTGCCGGGCGCGGGGAACCGAAACGTCAAGTGTACCGTCACCGTGTTTCGGTCCCGACGTTTGCTTCTCCTGCCCGCGCCCGCCCTCATCCTGCTCGACGCCCTCGGCACGCTGCTCGCGTTGCGCCCGCCGGCACCCCGCCTGCGCCACGAGCTGGCCGAGCGCTTCGGCGTCGCGGTCAGCGAGGCCGAGGCGGCCGGCGCTCTGGCGGCCGAGATCGCCTACTACCGCGCCCATTTGCACGAGGGGGGCGACGCCGTCTCCCTGACCGCCCTGCGGGAACGCTGCGCGAGCGAGTTGCGCGGTGCCCTGCCCGCCGGGCGCGGCCTCGAGCGCGTCGGCGACCCTGAGCTGACCGGGGCGCTACTCGCCGCGCTGCACTTCGACCCGTTTCCCGAGGTTCCGGGGGCGCTGCGCGCGGCGCGGGCGGCGGGACGGCGGCTCGTCGTGGTCAGCAACTGGGACGTATCGCTGCACGACGTGCTCGCGCGGGCGGGGCTGGCGCAGTGGCTCGACGGCATCGTCACCTGCGCCGAGGTCGGCGTGCGCAAGCCCGATCCGGACGTGTTCGCCGCCGGGCTCGCGCTCGCCGGCGCCTCGGCGCAGGACGCCCTGCACGTGGGGGACAGCGTGGCGGAGGACCTCGCGGGGGCTCGGGCGGCCGGGATCGCCGCCGTGCTCGTGCGCCGCGACGGCACGCCCGGGCCGCCGGGCGTCCGGGTCATCCGCCGGCTCGACGAGCTCCCCGAGCTCGGGACGGCGGAGCCCTACCCTGCGTGAGGATGTCGACCCCGCCGCCGACGCCCGCATCCGCCGCGCCTTCGTCGCGCGAGGACATCCCGCCCTGGTCACTGTGGATGCTCCCGGCGGCCCTGGGCACCGGGCTTGGCCTGTGGCTCCTGGGCAGCGCCGTGGTCGCCGTCATCGCGCACGCCGGCGGCTCGAGCGTGACCCACCCGACCCCGGCGGTCAGCCTCGGGCTCGACTTCGTGTTCGACCTCGCCTTCGTGCTCGCCGCCCTGTACTTCGGGCTGGTGTCGGCGCGCGGCCGGCTGTCGGACTTCGGCTACCGGCGGGTCAGGCCGCCCGTGGCGGTGAGCGCCTTCCTGTCCGCCGCCCTCGGCTACTACGCCCTCACCCTCATCTACGCGTCGCTGTTCGCGCTGCACGGGCAGGACAAGCTGCCCAGCGAGCTCGGAGCGAGCAAGAGCACGGTGGCGCTGGTCGGCGCCACGGTCTTCGTGTGCGTGGTGGCCCCGATGGCCGAGGAGCTGTTCTTCCGCGGCTTCATCTTCGGGTCGCTGCGGCGGATCCGGCTCCGGGTCGGCGGCCACGATCTCGGCAGCTGGCTGGCCGCAGTCCTGACCGGAATCCTGTTCGGGCTCGTGCACGCCGGCTCGGCGTCCTCGCAGTACCTCATCCCGCTCGGGCTGCTCGGGTTCGTGCTCTGCCTGGTGCGCTGGCGCACCCGCTCGCTCTATCCGTGCATGGCGCTGCACAGCGTCAACAACGCGCTCGCCCTGGGCGTCAACCAGCTGCACTGGAACGCGGGCGAGATCGTCGCCCTGATGGTCGGCGCCCTGGCCGTGATCGCGGCCATCACCGGCCCCCTGTCAGCACCGGGAGCCCGGGCTGAGCTGGGCGGTCGCGCCGCGGCCTGATTTACTTCTGCACCACATGAATGGGGTATCGCTGCGCCGGCTCATCGGCGTCACGTGCGGGGCGCTGCTGGCGGGCCTCGTGTTTCTCGTCCCGCTGGCCAGCGCGAGCACCGCTTCGGCGCCGCGCCCAGCCCGGATGGCGCTCGCCCTGCGCGGCGCGTTCTCCGTCCAGCATCAGACCGTCACCGTGCCGGGCCGCTCGTTCCAGGTCCGGGGTGTGGAGCGGCCGTACGCGCCCAGCCAGAAGATCCTGGTCCAGGAGTATCTGAACGGCCACCAGGTCGCGAGCCACACCGTCCCCCTGCACCGCTCGGCCGGCGGCAGCTACGGCTGGTTCGAGATCAGCCTGACCAGCCCGGGCGCCGGGTCGGTCGAAGTGACCGGCGGCCACAAGGCGACGAGCGTGCTGCGCGGCTTCCGGGCCGTGACGAGCCTCGCCGCGCTGGACCCCAACGTTGGCGTCGGCGCCACGGGAACCTTCGTGGCGCTCCTCCAGCAGCGGCTGGCCGCCCTGCACTTCTACATCCCGCAGACCGGCGTCTACGACACCGGGACCGGCCTGGCGCTCGACGCCTACCACCGCCTGATGCACTGGGGCACCTATCAGACGCTCGACTCGCGGACGGTGACCTGGCTGCTGAACGGCTGGGGGAGCTTCCCGATCCGCTATCCCGGCGACGGCAAGCACGCCGAGGGCAACCTCACCCTGCAGCTGCTCGCGCTCATCGACCACGGTCAGGTGCAGGCGATCTATCCGATCAGCTCGGGCAAGCCCTCGACCCCGACCATCCTCGGTCGCTACCGGGTCTACCAGAAGACCCCGGGCTACCTGCCTGACGGGATGTACTTCTCGGACTTCTTCATCGGCGGGTACGCGATCCACGGCTACAACCCGGCGCCGGACTATCCGGCCAGCCACGGCTGCATGCGGGTGCCGATCGTCGATGCGATCTCGATCTACAACTGGATCGCGGTCGGCGACGGGGTGGACACCTACTACTGAGCCGCGCCGCCGCGAGTCGCCCGGGGCGATCGTCTGCGTCCATTCGGAGCGGATCGTCGACTCGGGTGGAGAGTTCGCCACGCTGGGCGTGGCGAAGTACCCGCGCGCACCGGCCATGCGGCCGCCGGCCCACAGAGCTGGCGCACCCATGCTGGTGGTCGCCCTGACGAGGCGAAGTTCGCGGATCTAGATGCCGTTTTTGGGGGGAAGATCCGCCACAATCGCGGCGGCGGCGGGACCGGAACCGTTGGCCCGCGCCCTCTCATGCGTCGTCCGCGTCAAAGGCTGTCCGGCGGGCGCAGGAGACTCCGGGCCGGCCCGGGCTCGCCCGCGGTGCTCCACAGCTACGCGCGCGAGCCGGACAGGGGGTCGGGTGGCAATAGGCGTCTATGAGGTTCGTGCTCGTATCGAGAACAAACCTCAGGCACCCCGCTCGGTCGGTCCCGACGGCCTCATTGCGGGGTTGCCGCGAAACCGCCGGCCCTGCCGCGAGACCGCCGGGGGAACCCGCGAGGATGACCTCGCCTGGCCTGCGGCGCCGCGCACGCGCTCCTCGACGGCTAGATCTTCTGCCCGAGCGCGTAGCGCGAGAGCATCCCGAGCCCGAGCCCGTACACGAGCAGGGCGACCACGGTCGGGAAGCCCCGGCGGACCCAGTCGTTGTTCGAGTGCACGATCGATTCGAACGGCGAGGTCAGGTCGCCCGCGGCGGCGTCGATGAACCGCCGGGGCTGAGCCACCTTGTGCCGAGCGCTCGGCGCCGTCGGGCTCGTGGATCCGGCCACGAGCTCGCTCGTCTGGTGCTTGGAGGCGCCGGCCAGCTGGTCGTGGGCGAACAGCACGAAGGACAGGCAGACGAGGCTGCAGCAGGCGAGTGAGATGAACGTGAGCAGGCGGTGGACCACGCCAACGTGATCGACCGGAGCAGGGGCTAGCATGAGCCGCCGCCGATGACCATCGATCGTCCGCCGAGCACCACCGACGACGCGCGTGGACGGTTGATCGAGGAGCTGCGCGCGCATGCGCTGGTCATCGGCGAGGTGACGCTGACCAGCGGCCGCACGGCCCAGTATCTCGTCGACGCCAAGCGAGCGCTCCTGCGTCCGGCCGGCTTTCTCGCGCTGGCCGAGCTGGTCGCCGCGCAGGCGCGCGCGTGGGGCGCCACCGCGGTCGGTGGGATGACGATGGGCGCCGACCCGATCGCCTGTGCCGCCCTGGCCGGAGGCGCCGACGTGAAGGCGTTCTTCGTGCGCAAGGAGGTGAAGGCGCACGGGCTCTCGCGCCGCATCGAGGGACCGCTGCTCGGCCCCGGCGAGCGCTGCCTGCTCGTCGAGGACGTCGTCACCACCGGTGGCTCGACGGTCCGGGCGCTCGAGGCGCTGCGCGACGAAGGTCACGCGGTGTGCGGAGTGCTCGTCGTGTGCGACCGGCTCTCCGGCGGTGCGGAGGCCATCGAGACAGCCGCCGGGGCCCCCTACCGCGCTCTGACCACGATCGACGAGGTCTACCCCGGACCGCCCGGACCGCTCGGACCGCTAGGCGGACCGCAGCACGAGCCCGCGACAGGCGGCGGTGCGCTGGTCCCTCGCCTGCACGATCCACCCGTCGGGGCGCGGGGTGAAGACGACGAGCGGGCGCCCGGCCGCGAGCGCCGGCGGGAGCTTCCAGCCGATCTTCGCCACGTTGATGTGAAGGGTCCACGCGAGCACCGTCTGGTACTCGAGGAGCACGACCGGTTCTCCGCAGGACAGCACCCGCGCGCGGCCGCCGGCCCGATCGATGGCGGTGGCGAGGCGGTTGATCTCCGCCGTGCGCGCGTGCTGGGCGCGCAGGTCCGCGCGCTCCGCGCGCACGCGAGACACCGCGCCCGGCACGAGCCCGGCCACGACGGCCACCGCGACCACGATCCCGGCCAGTCCGAGCGGCGAAGCCAGCCGCGGCGGGTCGGCCAGCACGCGCCCGACCCCGACGGCGGCCACCACGACCATCACGCCGCCGGCCTCGAACATGTAGCGCGTCAGCCCCGGCCAGCCGTGCAGCGCGAAGGCGATCTCGACCAGCACCCAGCCGCACACCCCGGCGGCCAGGGCGAGCGTGGCGCGGTCGCGCCGGAGCACGGCGAGGGCGACGGACAGAAGCGCCGCCAGCTCCAGCGCCAGTTCGTGCATGTCGAGGAAGCGGCCGATCGTGCCGAACACACGGTCGCTGCGCAGGCGCCGGCCGCTGCCGAGCGCGTTGCTGGCGGCGACGAACGGCGTGCGCGAGGTGAGCGCCGGAATCCCGAACCAGAGCGCCAGCGTGACCAGTGTCCCGGCCACCACCACTGTGCGGGCGCCCGGCACCCGCAGCCACAGCCAGATGGCGTCGAGCGCGAGGAACGGCCACACCTCGGGGCGCCCCAGGCCGGCGAGCACGGCGAGCCCGAAGGCGAGCCGCGGCCGGCCGCTCAGATGGGCGTCGATCGCGGCCAGGCACAGTGCGACGATCATCGGGTCAGACTGCGAGCTGAGGACGTAGTGCGCCCAGTCCTGGATCTCGAGCAGGGCCAAGCCGGCGAGCGCGCCGGCGATGAGCGCCGCCCAGCGGCGGCCGGACGGGGCGCCGGTCAGCCGATAGGCGATGCGGGCGGCGAAGATCGAGCCGGCGAGCGCCACCGCCACCGCCGTGATCATCCACAGCCACAGCTGATCGTGCCCGAACAGCGCATACGGGACGGTGAACACGTAGGGCAGGGGCTTCCAGGATGGAGCGGCGTTCGTGTCCAGCCCACCGGCCACGGTCTGATGTCCCCACACGAGCCATCCGTAGGGGTCGAAGCCCGGGCGCGTGCGCGCCCACACGACGATGCCGGTGGAGACCGCGAGCAGCCCGGCGCCGGTGAGCAGCGCACCTGCGTTCGGGAGCCGCCGGGCCGCGCGCCGGGACGGCGGATCGGCCGGCCGGGCCGAGAGCTGGCGCTCCGCGCTCACCTGCATGGCACGCGAGGCTACTCAGTAGCGGAACAGCTGGCCCCCCGGGTGGCCCGGGGTGAGCACGTAATAGGAGCGCAGCCGCCGGCAGGCGGCGAAGTTGTGACGGTGCAGGTGGTAGGGCACGATCTTCCAGCCGCCCCGCAGCAGCGGCGTGAACAGCAGCACCGGGTGGTGGGTATGGATTTCGAGATGCGGCTTGTGGCCGAGCACGCCGACGTCGGCGTGGGTGATGAAGGCCATCGCGCTCACCCACTCCACGTCCGCCGTCGGCTTGGCGCAGCGGCGGACGTGCTCCCAGCCGCCGAGGGCGGCGACCGCGCCTGCCATCAGCGTGATCTGGGTGGCGCGTCCGCGCTCGTGCCGGAGGTCGCGGTGCTCGGTCCGGGCGCGGGTGATCGCGCCGGGAATGAGGGCGACGGCGAGCAGTGCGGCCAGCACCACCCCGGCCCAGGCCGGAACACCGCGGCGCAGGCGAGGCAGATCGGTCAGCGTCCAGCCGACGGCGGCACCCGCCAGCACGGCGACGAGCGCGCCGGCCTCGAACATGTAGCGGGGGAGCGCCGGCCAGCCGTGCAGCGCGAAGGCGATCTCGACGATCACCCAGCCGATGGCGATGCCGACCAGACCGAGCGCCACTCGGTCGCGCCGGGCCGCGGCCCACAGCGCGCCGATCGCGGCGGCCACCCAGGCCGGCCAGAACAGCAGCTCGTGGAAGCGTCCGATCGTCCCCACGATCTGGTTCTGGCGCAGTGCCCGGGGTGAGTTGAAGGCCAGCTGGGCCGACACGAACGGACGCCCGTTGGTGATCCACGGGACGCCGAACCACATCATCACGATGACGACGACGGCCAGCCCGACCGGCACCCGGCTCCGGGGGACCCGCCACCAGCACCACGCTCCGTAGAGGCCGAGCCACGGCCAGGCCTCCGGACGCCCCAGCGCGGCCAGCGTCCCGAGGGTGATCGCCAGCCGGGGGCGGCCGCACAGATGGGCGTCGATGGCCGCCAGCACGAAGGTGACGATGATCGGGTCCGACTGGACGCTGAGGATGTAATGGAGGTAGTCCTCGGTCCCGAGCAGGATGGCGGCGGCGAACAGCGCTGCCACCCACGCCGCGGCCACGCGGCCGCGCGGGTGCGCCTCGGCGGGCTCGTCCGCGGCCGGAGACCCGGCGAGGGTGAGGCGGTAGGCGATCCGCCCCGCGAATGCGCTGCCGGCCAGCGAGACGGCGACCGCCGTCACCATCCACAGCCACTTCTCGGCCGACGCGCCGAACAACGAGTAGGGGACCGTGAACACGAACGGCAGCGGCTTCCAGGAGGGAGCGCCGCCGAGATCGAGCGTGCCGTGCAGGGTCTGGAAGCCCCACACGAGCCAGCCGAAGGCGTCGAAGCTCGGGTCGGTCCGCGCCCAGGCGACGAGGCCGATGGCGACGAGCACGAGCACCGCCGCCCCGCCCCACCACCATCGCCACCGGCGTGCCAGGAGCGTGGCCCGCCGGGGCGTGGCGGGCTCGCGCGCGGAGCCGACACTGAGAGGTTGGGAGATCTCGGGCGCGGTTTCGGACATCTGGCGGCGGCGAAGGTACCCGGTCTCCCTAAGGCAGCGGGTCCCAAATCATGAGGATCCTGTTAGTACCCCCGGCAGGAATCGAACCTGCATCCCGCGCTTAGGAGGCGCGTGCTCTATCCATTGAGCTACGAGGGCGGGCGTGGCCCGGGGAGGGTAGCCAGCCAGGACAACCGCCCGCGCGTGGAGGTTGCGAGGCGGTTAATAGTTTGGACGGGGACTCCCCGGGTGTGATATTCCCCTCATTCGTGGAGGAGGGAACCACCCTGCAACGGGGAACTGAGGCTTGCCCATGAGCATCGGCACCTCCGAGATGCTGCACGAGGGCGACGCGGCGACCACAGAGGTCGTCACGTCCGGTGGCGACATCGCTGCGCGCTCGCCGGCCCAGCTGTTCTGGCGCCGTTTCCGCCAGGATCGGGTGAGCATGGTCTCGGCCATCTTCATCATCGCCCTGATCATCATCGCCATCGCCGCCCCGCTGGTGATCAGCATTTTCGGCCTGCAGGGCCCGGACATCCAGAATCCGAACGCGCTCGACGTCTTCGGCTCGCCGACCGGGCCCAGCGGCGCGCATCCCTTCGGGGTCGACACCCTGGGCCGCGACGTCCTCTCGCGCACGATCTACGGATCCCGGGTCTCGCTCGAGGTCGGGATCTTCGGCACCGCCGTCGCGGCCGTGATCGGCACCGTGATGGGTCTCCTGGCCGGCTTCTACCGGGGCTGGGTCGACACGCTGCTGATGCGCCTGGTCGACGTCTTCCTCGCCTTCCCCGTGCTCGTGCTCGGCCTCGGCATCGGCGCCGCCTGCGGCGTGCGCGGCTGCGCCGGTGGCCTGATCCAGCCGGGGCTCGGCACGGTCATCTTCATCATCGCGATCTCGTCCTTCACCTACATCGCCCGCATCGTGCGCGGTCAGGTGCTGTCGATCCGCGAGAAGGAGTTCGTCGAGGCGGCCCGCTCGCTCGGGGCCTCGAACACACGGATCGTCTACCGGGAGATCCTGCCCAACCTCGTCGCGCCCCTGACCGTCTACTCGAGCCTGCTCATCCCCACGAACATCCTGCTCGAGGCCGCGCTCTCCTTCCTCGGCGTCGGCATCCGGCCCCCTACTGCCAGCTGGGGCCAGATGATCTCCGACGCCTCCCAGAATGCATTTCCACAAGCGTGGTGGTACATGGTCTTTCCCGGTGCCGCCCTACTGCTCACCGTGCTCGCGTTCAACCTGGTCGGTGACGGCCTGCTGGACGCGCTCAACCCAAGAGGGCATCGGTGAGTACGACAGATCTCCCACCGCGTGGGGACGCGGCGGGTGAAATCCACACTAGGAGGCAGTTCATGAGGTTCAATCCACGCACGGTGCTCGCAGCCGCGATCGCCGTCGTCGTGGCCGTCGCACTCGCTGCCTGCGGTTCGAGCTCCAGCAAGAGCAGCTCGGGCGGCAGTTCCGGTGGCAAGAGCAGCAGCGGAGGCGGAGGCGGCAGCGCGCAGAGCGTGCCGTTGAAGCCGGGCGAGAACCCGGCGGGCCAGACGCTGTTCGGCAAAACCAAGGGCGGCGTTCTCACCGCCTACTCGAGCGAGGACTTCGAGCACCTCGACCCGGGTGAGTCTTACTTCGTGATGGACTACATCATCGACCAGGCGACGCAGCGCCCGCTGTTCTCGTACCTGCCGAACACCGAAGACCAGGTGAGCCCGGACCTGGCCACGGTCGTCCCGACCACTGCGAACGGCGGGATCACCAACGGCGGTAAGACGGTCACCGTGCACATCAAGCAGGGCGTGCACTTCAGCCCGCCGGTCAACCGCGAGGTGACCGCCGCTGACGTCGCCTACGCGATCGAGCGCGGCGCCAACCCGAATGTGGCCAATCCGTACTTCGCCGGCTACTTCGGCGCCGGAGCCCCGGCTCCGCTCGTGGGCGCGGACAACCCGAAGTACGCGGGCGGTCCGATCCCGGGCATCAAGGTACTGAACAAGTACACGATCCAGTTCACCACGACCAAGCCGAGCGGCTCGTTCATGGTCTCGGCGCTCAGCCTGCCGATCTCCGCGCCGGTGCCGCCGGAGTTCGCCGGTCCGATGGACAAGCACAGCCCGACGACGTACGGCTCGCAGTCCATCGTGGCCACCGGCCCGTACATGATCCAGTCCAACAACAAGGGTGTGTTCCAGGGCATCGGCTACCAGACCGGTAAGTCGCTGACGCTGGTCCGCAACCCGAACTGGAATGCGAAGACGGACTTCCGTCCCGCCTACCTGGACCAGATCAACATCAAGATCGGTGGCGACGCGACCGTCATCGGCCGTCAGGTGCTCCAGGGCTCGCACGCCGTGCAGCTCGATACCCCGGCCCAGTCGATCGTGAAGCTGGCCTACCTGTCGTATCCGCCGCAGATCACGTTCACCCAGGGCTCGGGCGACCACTACGTGGCGCTCGACAACGCCGCGGGTCCGTTCAAGAACGTCAACCTGCGTCGGGCCGTATGGGCGAACCTCGATCGCGAGGCGATCGTGAAGGCCCGTGGCGGCCCGCTCGTCGCCCAGCCCGCGACGCACTTCATCTATCCGGGCGTCGCCGGGTTCCAGCAGGCAGGCGGCTACCCCGGCCCACAGGTCGACTTCAACGCCAACGTCAACGGCAATCTGACGGTGGCGGAGAAGTACATGAAGGCCGCCGGCTACCCGAGCGGCAAGTACACGGGCAACGCCACCGTGCAGATCGTCTCCACCTCCAATGGCGACGATCCCGCGATCACCCAGATCGTGGAGAACGACATGACGGAGCTCGGCTTCCACGTGAAGGTGAGCGAGGTCGACCAGTCGGTCATGTACGCGAAGTACTGCGGCGTGCCCAAGCAGGAGATCGACGCCTGCCCGGCCGTTGGCTGGGTGCGCGACTTCGCCGACCCGCTGACGGTGCTCTACGTGCCGTTCTACGGTCCGGCGATCACCCAGACCAACAACTCCAACTGGGGCCAGGTCAACGACCCGCAGATCAATGCGGCGATGGTGCAGGCTGCCCTCGTGACCGATCCGACCGCTCGCGCGCAGGCGTGGGCCAAGGTTGACGAGCAGCTGGTCGACAAGGCCGTTGCCGCTCCGGAGGAGTTCGACAACCAGCCGAACATCGAGAGCAAGGACGTCGCTGGCGTCAATGCGCTCTGGAATGTCGGCTCCTGGGACCTGGCCTTCACCTCGCTGAAGTAGCCAACCCCTGATCGTGTCGCGGGCCCCGTCGCCGTGTGGTGGCGGGGCCTGAGGCACATCATCCCGAAACCCGATTCGAGAACCACCATGGGCCGATACATCATCCGCCGCATCCTTTGGGGAATCGTCCTGCTGCTGCTCGTCAGCCTGGTCACGTTCATCTTCTTCGACGTGTTCCCCCTGGCCAACCCGGCCCAGCTGCGCGCTGGCCGCAACGCCAGCCCGCGGATCATCCACTACATCACCCACGAGCTCGGCCTCGACCAGCCCGTGTACGTCCAGTACTGGGACTACATCAAGGGCATCGTCCTGCACGGCAACTTCGGCTACAGCTACTACACCGGAGCCTCGGTGATCAGCCTGATCAAGGACCGCCTGCCGGCCACGCTCTCGCTCACCGTCGGCGCGGCGTTCCTGTGGATGCTCGCCGGCCTGCCGGTGGGGATCATCTCCGCCATCAAGCGGGGCACCCTGCTCGACCGGGCCACGATGGCCATCTCGCTCGTGTTCGTCTCGATGCCGGTGTTCTGGTTCGGCTTCATCCTGCTGCTGCTGTTCGCCAAGGACATCGGCGACTTCAAGCTCCTCCCGGGTGGCTCCAGCTACGTCGGCCTCACCTATGACCCGGTGAAGTGGTTCACCTCGCTGATCCTCCCCTGGATCACCCTCGCCGCCACCTCGGCGGCCATCTACTCGCGATTGCTCAGAGGCAACCTGCTCGAGGTGATGGGCGAGGACTACATCCGCACCGCGCGGGCCAAGGGGCTCCGAGAACGCCGGGTCATCTTCCGCCACGGCGTGCGCTCGGCCATCACGCCCGTGGTGACCATCTTCGGGCTCGACATCGGCACGCTGCTCGGCGGTGCGGTCATCACCGAGACCGTGTTCGACATCCCGGGCATCGGCCGCCTCAATTTCGACGCCATCAACCACAGCGACTTCCCGATCGTCCAGGGAACGGTGCTGATCGCCGCTATTTTCATCGTGGTGGCGAACATCCTGGTCGACATCAGCTATGCGTACCTCGATCCGAGAGTGCGCTACTCATGAGCGACGCCCTGCTGCAGGTGGAGGACCTGCGGGTCCAGTTCCACACCGAGGACGGTGTGGTCAAAGCCGTGGACGGCATCTCCTACTCGGTCGGGGAGGGGCGGACGCTCGGGATCGTGGGCGAGTCCGGATCGGGGAAGAGCGTGAGCTCGCTGACCACGCTCGGGCTCACCCGCCGGCAGGGGGCGAAGGTCGAGGGCCGCATGATGTTCGGCGGGCGCGACCTGCTCACGCTCGACGAGGACGAGTTGCGCAAGATCCGCGGCAACGACATCGCGATGATCTTCCAGGACCCCCTCTCGGCGCTCCACCCCTTCTACAAGGTCGGCAAACAGCTCACGGAGGCCGTGCTGGCCCACCGCAGCGTGGGCAAGAAGGCGGCCCGCGCACGCGCGCTCGAGCTGCTCGAGCTGGTCGGCATCCCCGACCCCAAGCGCCGGCTCGACCAGTTCCCGCACGAGTTCTCCGGCGGCATGCGCCAGCGGGCGATGATCGCCATGGCGCTCGTCAACGAGCCCAGACTGCTCATCGCCGACGAGCCCACCACCGCGCTCGACGTGACCGTGCAGGCGCAGATCCTCGCCCTGCTCGAGGACCTGCAGTCGCGGCTCGGCATGGCGATCGTCATCATCACGCACGACCTCGGCGTCGTGGCTCAGATCGCCCACGACATCGCCGTGATGTACGCGGGGCGGATCGTCGAGTACGCGGATACCGAGCGGATCTTCTCCGCCCCCCAGCACCCCTACACCTGGGGTCTGCTGAAGTCGATTCCGCGCCTGGACAGCCCGCGCGACGAGGAGCTCGTGCCGATCTCCGGACGCCCGCCCAGCCTGATCAACCGGCCCTCGGGCTGTCACTTCCACCCCCGCTGCCCGTACGTGCTCGAGGATCACAAGCGGATCGACCCGCGCCGCGAGCTGGCCGGCGATCATCCCGGTCACGAGGTCGCGTGCCTGCTTCCGGCGGCCACGCGCTCGCGCATCTGGCAAGGCCTTCAGGCCGGCCGTCAGCCGGCTGAGCTGCGGGCGGAGCTGCTCGACGAGCCGCCGGTGCCCGCCGCCGCCGGCGCCTCGGCCGGAGGCCACGCCACGATCGTGCCCCCCGACGCGGAGGTGGGCGTGTGAGCGCCGCCGGCTCGCCGCTGCTCGAGGTCCGCGACCTCGTCAAGCACTTCCCGATCAAGCAGGGCGTCATCTTCCAGCGCCAGATCGGCGCCGTGAAGGCTGTCGACGGAGTGTCGTTCGACGTCCTGCGCGGCGAGACGCTCGGCCTCGTGGGCGAAACCGGGTGTGGCAAGAGCACGACGGCGCGCCTGCTCGTGCGCCTGCTCGACCCGACCGGCGGCCAGGTGCTCTACGACGGTGAGGACATCTCGACCCGCAAGGGCGACGGGCTGAAGGCCCTGCACCGCGAGATGCAGATGGTCTTCCAGGACCCCTACTCCTCGCTCAACCCGCGCAAGACGGTCGGCTCGATCATCGCCGAGCCGTTCGCCATCCACGGCCTGCACTCCGAGAAGGGGTCGCGCAAGCGCCGGGTTCAGGACCTGATGGACCGGGTGGGACTCAACCCCGAGCACTACAACCGCTACCCGCACGAGTTCTCCGGCGGCCAGCGCCAGCGCATCGGGGTGGCCCGGGCGATCGCGCTCGAGCCCAAGCTGCTCGTGGCCGACGAGCCGGTGTCCGCGCTCGATGTCTCGATCCAGGCCCAGGTGCTCAACCTGCTGCGCAGCCTCCAGCGGGACATGGGCCTGACGCTCATCTTCATCGCCCACGACCTGTCCGTCGTGCGGCATATGTGCGATCGCGTGGCGGTCATGTACCTGGGCAAGATCGCCGAGCTCGGCACGAGCGAGGAGCTCTACGGCTTTCCGCGTCATCCCTACACCGGCGCCCTGCTCTCGGCCGTCCCGATCCCCGATCCGCACGGTGGCAACCGCGGCCGCCAGCTGCTCACCGGCGATGTCCCGAGCCCGGCCAATCCGCCTCAGGCCTGCCGCTTCCATACCCGCTGCCCGAAGGCCCAGGCGGTGTGCTCTCAGGACGAGCCGGTGCTCGAGGACAAGGGCTCGGGGTCACTGGCCGCCTGCCACTTCCCCCTCAGCCGTGAGGAGGTGGCCGAGCGGCTGCCGTTCGCGTTGACCGCGGATCAGGCCTCCTCGTCGGCGGCGGCCTCGTCCGCAGCCGGTCCGGCGTCCTCGCCGGTGCCCGGCTCCTCCTCGCCGTCGTCGACGTAGAGCGACTCCGAGGCGAGCATCTCGCCGGTGCGCGACCACAGCTTGACCTCGATGTAGTCGCCGCGGTAGTTGTCCGGTGCGATCAGCGTGAAGCGCTCCTCGAGCACCGTGCACTGATCGACGGCCAGGTTGGCCAGCTCGGCGGTGACGACAGCTCCGCCGGGCGTGAGCGGGATGCCCCACACGAGCGTCATGTCCGCCGTGCGGCCCTCATCGCCCCGCCAGCTGCCGATGACGTCGTCGTTGAGGTCGAGCTTCCAGTCGGGGTTCTCCTCCGCCAGCTCGGCCGTGAAGTCGGCCCGGGCGTCGAAGTCGGTCGGGCCGTTGGGACCCTCGCTGAACGACACGAAGCCGAACAGCTCGTAGCTGTTGGCCGTCCGCGCCACCGCGGGCACATAGGTGCGCCCGCCGTAGGTACGGTCCGGGAACCAGGCGATCGCTCCCGGCGCGCCGAGGTCCTCGCCCTCTGTGTCGACCGTCCGGCAGGCGGTCATGAAGTGGCCGGCCAGCGTGTCGGCCCAGCGCCCGTAGGGCAGGCCCTCCTGGGGCGGCTCGGCGGCGAAGCTGATGACGAAGCGGTCGGTGGGGGGCATCGCGGGCAGAGCCTACCGGGCGGGGGCGCGCTCCGGCGGGGCCACTGGGGTCGGCAGCGGTTGGGAGCGGCTCGACTGGGGAGGTGGGGGCGGATGTCCGCGGCGAATCTCACCTTCCCCCGTGCACATGCCCCCAATGACGAACTTTGCGGCATAGAGACGGCGGACCGCCCGTCGCGCGCGGCCGATCGAAAAAACGACGGCCCCGGCGTGCGCATTCGCGATCGGCCGCCCTTGTGGCGACCACATCGTCAAAACGACGGCACATCGGTATGGCCGCGCTCGCGGTTGCACTTTCTCGCAACGCAGCGGCGTCCGCGGCCATGCCCGGCCCGCGGCCCGCGGCGGCCCGCGGACCGCCCGACGCGCGCCCAGCCTAGAACGCCCCCCGCCGCGTCAGGACGGCGGGGATCGTGCGCAGCAGGATGCTCAGGTCGAGCAGCACCGACCAGCGCTCGAGGTAGAGGAAGTCGAGCCGCACGAGGTCGTCGAAGTCGAGCTCGGCCCGGCCGCTCACCTGCCACAGGCCGGTGATGCCCGGGAGCACCAGGTAGCGCTTCTTGTGCCACTCCTCGAGGCGCTCGAAGTCGCGCAGGGGCAGCGGCCGGGGCCCGACGAGCGACATGTCGCCGCGCACCACGTTCACCAGCTGGGGCAGCTCGTCGAGGGAGAAGCGGCGCAGGAGGCTGCCGATCCGGGTCAGGCGAGGGTCATCGCGGATCTTGAAGATGGCGCCGGTCTTCTCGTTGAGCGCCTCGAGCTCCTGCTGGACCGCGTCCGCGTCCTCGCGCATGGTGCGGAACTTCAGACAGGCGAACGGCTCGCCGCCGATCCCGGGCCGGATCGAGCGGTAGATGATCGGGCCCGGCGAGCTCAACTTGACGAACAGCGCGATCAATGCGAGCGCCGGCGAGATGAGCAGCAGCGTCAGCCCGGCGATGACGAGGTCGAATGCCCGCTTGAGCACGAAGTCGAGGCCGTCGAACACCGGCGGGCGGAGCATGAACAGCGGCACCGACTGGCCGGGCACGAACTCGGCCCGCTCCATCAGGATCTCCATCGTGGTCGGCGCCACGTGCACGGTCACCCCGTTCCGGTGGCAGAGGTCGACGAGCTCGACCGTCTTGTCCTGGGGGAAGTCGGGATCGGCCAGGATCACCTCCTGCACGCGCTCGCGCGCCAGCACCTGGGGCAGCGCCTCGAGCGAGCCGAGCGAGCGCGCGTCGCCAGTCGGCTTCGAGCCCATGCGCCCGACGATGTCGACGGTCGTCCGCGAACGGTTCGACAGCGCCTGGGCGACCGCCTCGGCATGCTGGCCGGAGCCGACCAGCACAGCCCGCCGGCGGTAGCCGGCCAGGCCGAGCAGCCACGCCGTCGCCCGCAGGTGGATCTCGCGCAGCCCGGTGATGAACGCGGTGCCGACGATCAGCGAGGCGTAGAAGACGTAGTAGCTCGAGAAGTGCTGACCGCTGGCCAGGGCGAAGATCAGCGAGACGATCGCCACCTGGAAGAGCGCGCTGGCGATCTGGGCGAAGCCCGGCCGGTGGCTGCGGTCGCCATACAGGTCCACGCGCGCGAACAGCAGCACGGTGACCATGTAGGCGAACGTGCTCCACTGGACCGCCTGGTGCCAGGCGAGCGAGTACTCGCCGCTGCCGTTCAGCCACACCTTGGCCTCGAGCGAGACGAGCAGGGCCCCGAACACGCCGAGCCAGTCGATCGCCAGCAGCGAGAGCACGCGGGTGAGCCGGCGGAAGGTCTCCCGGCGCAGCAGGAAGGAGAGCAGCGGTGGGCGCTTGCGCCGGACGTCACGCGCGGGCAGCGCCACCGGGGCGTACCCGGCCGGGCTCGGCGCGGCTTCTCTGTCGTCGATCCTCATTTCGCGTATCACAACCACAGCCCCCTGCGACCTCTAACGGTAGCTGGCCGGGGAAGTTCCGCTTGAACTGGGGATCTTCGCTTCAGCGGGCGGCGCCGACGAGGGCCCGCTTGCCCGACTGCTCGATCGTGCGCCGCAGGCCCTCCCGCAGCGAGATCGCCGGCTCCCAGCCCAGGATCTCCCGGGCCAGCGTGATGTCCGGCCGGCGCACCTTCGGATCGTCGGTCGGGAGCGCCTCGAAGACGATCTCCGAGCTGGAGCCGGTCACCTCGACGACCGCCTCGGCCAGCTCGAGCAGAGTGAACTCGTCCGGGTTGCCGATGTTCACCGGATCGTGGTGGCCGGACTCGGCCAGCGCGATCAGGCCGCGGATCTCGTCCTCGACGTAACAGAAGGAGCGGGTCTGCGAGCCGTCGCCGAACACGGTGATCGGCCGGTCCTGGAGGGCCTGGCGCAGGAACGTCGGGATCGCCCGCCCGTCGTGGGCGCGCATGCGCGGACCGTAGGTGTTGAAGATGCGGACGATCGCCGTGTCGACGCCCTGCTGACGGTGATAGGCCATCGTCAGCGCCTCGGCGTACCGCTTGGCCTCGTCGTAGACCCCGCGCGGACCGATCGGATTCACGTGCCCCCAGTAGGTCTCGGGCTGCGGGTGGACCTGGGGGTCGCCGTACACCTCGCTGGTGGAGGCGATGAGGAACCGCGCCCGGTGCTTCTTGGCCAGCCCCAGCGTGTGGTGGGTCCCGTAGGAGCCGACCTTCAGCGTGTGCAGCGGCAGCCGCAGATAGTCGATCGGCGAGGCCGGCGAGGCGAGGTGATAGACGAAGTGGACCGGCTCCTCGACGAAGTAGGGCTGGATGATGTCGAGGTTCAGGTGGACGAAGCTGTCGCTCCTGATGTGCTCGATGTTGGCCAGCGTGCCCGTCTCGAGGTTGTCGACGCAGATGACCCGATGCCCGCGGCGCAGGAGCTCGTCGCACAGATGCGAGCCGAGGAAGCCGGCACCGCCGGTGACAAGACTGGTTGGCATGGGGTCCAATCTACAGCGACCGGCGCCGCAGCACGTGCACCTCGCCGCGGCGTACGGTCACCCGGCTGGCGTCGAGATGCTCCAGCAGCGCCTGGGCGAACTTACGCGAGGTGCCGAGCTCATCGCGCAGAGCGGCCAGCGTGACCGTCCCATCTCCGCGCTCGGCCAGCGCGCGCACTCGACCCACCACCTCGGCGACCACGTCCCGGTGATAGTGGAGCGTGCGCGAGACCCGGACCGCGATGCCGGCCGCGCGCAGGGCGGCCAGCTCGCCCGGGTCGAGCTCGGAGTCGGGCGGTGGCTCGATACCGGCGCCGCGCAGCCGCTGCGCCAGGGCGAGCGCGCCGGGCGAGAGCGGCTCGGGCTCGTTTCTCACCCGCTCAGCCGTGGGCACCGGGGCGGGCGCGGCCGGTGCCTGCGCGGGCTCTCCATGCGCCAGGCGCTCGAGCCGCACCGTCAGCTCGCGCCCGGCGCCGTGCTTGCGCGGGTGGGGGTCGAGCACGGTGCCGCCCCCCAGCGTGTCGGGCGGCGCGATCCGGCGGATGACCAGGCGATCGCCCGCCGCCGCCACGACCGGACGCTCGAGGCGCAGCTGCCAGAACCGGCCGCCGAGCCAGGCCAAGCGGGCCGGGGACTCCCGTGTGCCGTGGTGGACGGTCACCCGGTCACCGCTCTCGGGCTCCTCTGTCTCGAACCGGAGCTCGGCATCGATGAGGTAGGTCGCGGCCATGTCGTCACCGGCCGCCACGAGCACGTCCCCGCGCCCGACCTCGTCCGTCGAGATCCCGGTCAGGTTGACCGCCACGCGCTGGCCGGCCTCGGCTGACTCGATCGGCTCGTCGTGCACCTGCACTGCGCGCACCCGGGCGCTCCGGGCGCCCGGGAGCACGCGCAGCTCATCACCGCGGCCGATCCGCCCCGACCACAGCGTGCCGGTCACGACCGTGCCCGACCCCCGGATCGTGAACACCCGATCGATGTGCAGCCGGGCGGGAGCGCTCCGGCGCCCGCGCGGCGAGGCCCGGTCCGCAGCGCGCTCGAGCGCGCGCGCGCAGCTCATCGAGCCCGGCGCCGGTGCGGGCGCTCACCGCCACCGCCTCGGCGCCGGGCAGCAGCTCGAGCGCCTCGAGCGCGGCCAGCTCGGGGTCGGCCAGGTCACTGCGCGTGATCGCCACGACCCCGGTCTCGATCCCCAATGCCCGCAGCACGGCGGCGTGCTCGCGAGTCTGGGGCATGACGCCGTCGTCGGCCGCCACGGTCATCAGGTAGAGGTCGATCCCGGTCGCTCCGGCCACCATCGCGCGCACGAATCGCTCGTGGCCGGGCACGTCGACGACCGACAGCCGCCGGCCCGAGGGCAGCGCGAGCGACGCGTAACCGAGCTCGATCGAGATGCCCCGGTCGCGCTCCTGGGGCAGGCGGTCGGTGTCGGTGCCGGTCAGGGTCCGCACCAGGGTCGTCTTGCCGTGGTCGATGTGACCGGCCGTGCCGACGCGTGAGCGGAAGGTGACTCACCTCTCGAGTGCCGATCGGGCGGCGGCGGCGACGGCATCGAGCTCGTCGTCGGCCAGCGTCCGCGGGTCGAGCAGGAGCTCCCCCTCGTGCACGCGCGCGAGCACCGGCGGCTCGCCCGTGCGCAGGGCGCGGTGCAGCTCGGCTGGCGGGACCGGTCAGGGCGACGACCGGCCCGTCGAGGGCGAGGAGCGGAAGCGCTCCGCCGCCCATCCGGCCCTCGGCCCGGCGCACGCGGGCGCCGGCGCCGATTGCGGCGGCCAGGCGCTCCGCCCGGCTGCCCAGCGTCGCCTCCTCGGCGCCGAGCATGGCCAGTGCGGGGATCTCGGCTCGGGCCCGGGCCGGGTCGCGGTACAACCGCAGTGTCGCCTCGAGCGCGGCGAGCGAGAGCTTGTCGATCCGCAGCGCGCGGGCGAGAGGGTGCGCCCGCGCTGCCGCCACCGCCTCCGGGCGGCCGACGAGCAGGCCGGCCTGAGGTCCGCCGAGCAGCTTGTCTCCCGAGCAGCACACGAGCGCCGCCCCCGCGGCCACCGAGCGCGGCACCGGAGGTTCGTCCTCCACCGCGACCAGCGCACCCGACCCGACGTCGTCGATGACCGGCACTCCGAGCTGGCACAGCGCTTCGATCGGAACCTCGGTGACGAAGCCGAGGGCGCGGAAGTTCGACGGGTGCACGCGCATGATCGCCCCCACGTCCTCGCCCAGCGCGCGGGCGTAATCAGCCAGCCGGGTCCGGTTCGTCGTGCCCACCTCGACCAGCCGGGCACCCGACTGGGCGATGACCTCAGGGATGCGAAAGCCCCCGCCGATCTCGACCAGCTGCCCGCGCGAGACGACGATCGACCGCCCCGGGCCGGCCAGGGCGGCAGCGGCCAGAAGCACCGCGGCGGCCCCGTTGTTGACCACCATGGCGGCCTCGGCACCGGTCAGCTCGCACAGCAGCGGCTCGACGTGATCGTGGCGGCTGCCGCGCTCGCCGCTGTCGAGGTCCAATTCGAGGTTGCTGTAGCCGCGGGCGATCCGGGACACGGCCGCCTGCGCGCTCGGGGCGAGCGGGGCGCGGCCGAGGTTCGTGTGCACGATCACCCCGGTGGCGTTGAGAACCGGGCGCAGCGAGGCCACCTCGAGGGCGGCGAGCAGCGCCCGCGCGCGGTCGGCCACCGTGCCCTCGCCTGGCTGGCCAGCCAGCAAGGCCTGGCGACGTTCGTCGATCGCCCGCCGCGCCGCCGCCACCGCGAGCGCGCGGGGCGCGTCGAGCTCGGCCGCGAGCTCATGGACGGCGGGCAACTCTCTCAGGAGCGCGGACGCGGGACCTGACCGGCCACCCACTCGCCCTCCTCGCGCTTCCAGATCGGCACCCGGGCCTTGATCTCGTCGATGATCTCCCGCGCCCCGGCGAACGCCTCCGCCCGGTGGGGCGCCGAGGCGGCGACGAGGACCGAGGGCTCGGACAGCGGCACCGTCCCGATGCGGTGCTCGGCCGCCGCCGCACACAGACCGTGGCGCGCCACCGCCGCGGCCACGATGGTGGCGATCTCCGGCTCGGCCATCTCCCGGTAGGCCTCGTAGACGAGCTCGGGCACCTCGCGGGTGACGCCGCTGAACGTGACCACGGCGCCCGCCCGGGGGTCGCCCACCGCCGCCACGACGCGGTCGAGGCTGAGCGGCTCGTCGGTCAGCCGCGCGTGGACGCTGCCCACCTGCCCGCCCGACACCGGCGGGATCAGCGCCACCTCGTCCCCGCCCGCCAGCTCCTGGTCCTCGCCGGCGTACTCGCGGTTGACCGCCATCACCACCGGCACGCCGTCCGTGAGCTCGTGCAGCGCGGCCAGGGCATCGGCCACCCGGGCGCCCTCGGGCAGCTCGAGCTCGAGCGCGCCGGCGCCGGCGCGCTCTCGCAGCCCGGCGAACAGACGGACGGTCACCCGCATGGTGGGGCCAAGGCTACTGGGGCGGGGGTAACCTCCCGCGAACCATGGCCACAGCTGACGAGCACCGCACGATCGCCCCCCTCGTGGGTCCGGACGACCCCCGCCGGTTCACCGACTCGGGGATCGAGATCAAGCCCCTGTACACCGAGGAGGACCTGCCCGCCGAGCTGCCGGAGCGCCTCGGCGAGCCGGGCAGCTACCCGTACACGCGCGGGGTGCACCGCGACATGTACCGCAAGCAGCTGTGGACGATGCGCCAGTACGCGGGCTACGCGAGCGCGAAGGAGTCAAACGAGCGCTACCACTACCTGCTCGCCCACGGCTCGACCGGGCTGTCGATGGCCTTCGACCTGCCCACCCAGCTCGGCCTGGACTCCGACGACCCGCGCTGCCTGGGCGAGGTCGGCCGCACCGGCGTGGCCATCGACACGATCGACGACATGCGGAGCGCCTTCGACGGCATCCCCCTCGATCAGGTCTCGACCTCGATGACGATCAATGCGCCGGCCTCCGTCCTGCTGCTGCTCTACGAGCTGGTCGGTGAGGAGCAGGGCGTCCGCTCCGAGCAGCTGCGGGGCACGACGCAGAACGACATCCTCAAGGAGTACATCGCCCGCGGGAACTTCATCTACCCCCCCGAGGGCGCGATCCGGCTGACCACCGACCTGTTCGCGTACTGCCGTGAGCGCGTCCCCAAGTGGAACACGATCTCGATCTCCGGCTACCACTTCCGCGAGAAGGGCTGCTCGGCCGTGCAGGAGGTGGCGTTCACGCTCGCCAACGGCATGGCCTACGTGCAGGCGGCGCTCGACGCCGGGCTCGAGGTGGACGAGTTCGCGCCCCGGCTGGCCTTCTTCTTCAACGGCCACAACAACGTCTTCCAGGAGGTGGCGAAGTTCCGGGCCGCCCGGCGGATGTGGTCCGAGATCATGCGCGAGCGCTTCGGGGCCCGCGATGAGCGGTCCTGGCGGCTGCGCTTCCACACCCAGACCGGGGGCGTCACGCTGACCGCCCAGCAGCCGGAGAACAACATCGTCCGGGTCGCCCTGCAGGGCTTCGCCGCCGTGTGCGGCGGCACCCAGTCGCTGCACACGAACGGCTTCGACGAGGCGCTCGCCCTGCCCACCGAGCGCGCGGCCAAGATCGCCCTGCGCACGCAGCAGATCATCGGTTACGAGTCGGGTGCCGCCGACACCGTCGATCCGTTCGCCGGCTCCTACTTCGTCGAGGCGCTGACCGACGAGATCGAGCAGAGCGCCCGCGAGCTCATCGCCAAGGTCGACGAGCTCGGCGGCTCGGTGCAGGCCATCGACTTCATCAAGAACGAGATCGAGGAGTCGGCGTTCGGCTATCACGAGCGCTACCGCACCGAGCAGGACATCGTCGTCGGGGTGAACAAGTTCGTCGACGACAGTCCCGAGGTGCCCGACATCCTGCGCGTCGACCCCGAGTCCGAGCGCCAGCAGGTGGCCCGCCTGAAGGCGTTCAAGGAGAACCGCGATCAGGAGCTTGTGGCCCGCCGCCTACAGGAGATCCGCGAGGCGGCGGGGAGCACCGGCAACATGCTGCCGGTGCTCCGCCAGGCGCTGAAGGACCGCTGCTCGCTCGGCGAGGTGTGCGCGGCCATGCGGGACGTGTTCGGCGAGTACAAGCCGACCCTCTAGGCGACCTCGCTGACCGCGAGCGCGTCGGCGAGCTCGGCCGCGATCGCCTCAGCCTCGATCTCGGGCGCCACGCCTGGCCCCGGCTCGCGGCGGAGGATGACCGCCGCGAGCACGATCGAGGCCGCCAGCAGGCCCGAGCCCACGACCAGCGAGAGGTGAAAGCCCCGCATGAGCGCCTCGCCGGGCGCCACCCCGCCGGCCACCAGGTGGTGCGTGCGGGAGCTCGACAGGGTGGCCAGGACGGCCAGGCCGAGCGCGCCGCCCACCTGCATCGAGGTGTTGACGAGGCCCGAGGCCAGCCCCGACTGGCTCGGTGGCACGCCGGTCATGGCGATCGTCATGAGCGAGGGGAACACCAGCCCGGCACCGACCCCGAGCAGGATCATCGGGCCGCCCAGGTCGGCCAGGTAGCTCGCGTGGACGGGCGCGAGGGCGAGCAGCACGAGGCCGGCGGTCACGAGCACGAGGCCCGGCATCAGCGTCTGCTTGGCCCCGTAGCGCATGTTCAGCCGTGGGGTCACGCCGAGCGACAGCGCCCCGATGCCGACGGCCACGGGCAGGAAGGCCAGGCCGACCTCGAGCGGGTGGTAGCCGAGCACGCGCTGGAACACCACCGCGCCGAGGAAGAACATCCCGAAGATCCCCGACACCATGAGCGCCTGCACGAGGTTGGCCCCGGTGATGGCCCGCGAGCGGAAGATCCCCAGCGGGACGAGCGGCGTGGCCGCCCGGCGCTCGCGGGTCACGAACAGGACGGCGAGCACGACCGCGGCGGCGCCGAGCCCGAGCGTGCGGGCCGAGCCCCAGCCGTGGTCGGTCGTGCCGACGATCGTGTAGACGGCGAGCATCAGCGCGCCGGTGATGAGGGCTGCGCCCGGGACGTCGGCGCCGGCGCGCAGGCCGATGCCGGCATCGCGCTCGATCAGGCGCGTGGCCAGCGCGGCCGTGAGCGCACCGATGGGCAGGTTGACGAAGAAGATCCAGTGCCAGTTCAGCGCCTGGGTGATCACACCGCCGGCCAGCAGGCCGATCGAGCCGCCGGCCGCGGCGACGAAGCTGAACACCCCGATTGCGCTCGCCTGCTCGCGCGGGTCGGGGAACATCGTGATGATCATGCCCAGGATGACCGAGGAGGTCATCGCCCCGCCGATGCCCTGCACGAAGCGGGCGCCGACGAGCAGCGCCTGGCTGTCGGCCAGGCCGCACAGCGCCGATGCGGCGGTGAACAGGGCGATTCCGGACAGGAAGATCGTCTTGCGGCCGATCAGGTCGCCGAGCCGGCCGGCCAGCAGCAGCAGGCCGCCGAAGGCGATCAGGTAGGCGTTGATGACCCAGGCCAGGCTCGACTGGGAGAAGCCGAGGTCGTGCTGGATCGAGGGCAGCGCGACGTTCACGATCGTCTGGTCGAGGATGATCATCAGCATCCCGGCGCACAGGACGACGAGGGCGATCCAGCGGCGGGTGTCCGTCGAGGGTGGTGGGGCGGCGGGGGCGAAGTCGGTCACGGTCTCCTCTTTCGTTGGCTTCAGGACGAGACCGTAGCAAATGATCCGATACGGATCTATCTTCGATGAACCGAATGCTCGCTGACGGTCCGTCCGTGAACCGGACGATCGACTAAGCCCGCGCGGGACACATCGGGAGAATGGAGCCGCGTCCGGCCCGCCGGGCCTTACCTGCGGCTACGCCGCGACGGCGGGGCGCGTCTCGCGCCGGCGGGGGGCCGCCGTGCAGGCGACCGGCTCGGCCAGCCGGGCCCCGGCCAGCCGCCGCAGCGCGGACAGGAAGGCGGCGCGCTCGCCCTTGGGCAGCGTGCCCAGAACGTCGTTCTGCACCGCCTCCACGATCGCCTGCCCCTCGGCCAACTTCGCCGCGCCGGCGTCGGTCACGCAGACGACGCGGGCGCGCCGATCCGTGCTCGAGACGCGCCGCTCCGCATAGCCCAGGCGCTCGAGCTCGTCCAGCGTGACCACGAGCGTCGTCTTGTCGACGCCGACGGCGGCCACGAGGTCCTTCTGGGTCAGCTCGTTCCCGCTCGCCGCCGACAGGACGCAGAACCCGCGCGAGCCGAGACCGAGGGGAGCCAGCGCGACCGCCATCTCAGTGGCCAGCGCATGGCTGGCGTGCTCGAGCAACCAGCCGAGGTTCTCGAGCAGGCACGGACACTCGTGGGCGCCTGACGCGGTGGCGGACATCGTGTCCCTAGGATAGCGACAATACGAGATGGTCTCGTACGGGATTGGTTCAGCGCTCGCTGTCCAGGTGGGCCATCTGCATCTCGGGATACCGGGCACCGGCTGCGGAGTCCGCGGGGACCACCGCCTCGATGGCCTCCAGATCGGCCTGACTCAGCTCGAGCTCGAGTGCGCCGAGGGCCTCGTCGAGACGCTCGCGCGTGCGGGCGCCGATCAGCGGGACGATGTCCCCGCCGCGGTGGAGGACCCAGGCGATGGCGACCTGGGCCGGCGTGGCGCGGTGAGCGCCGGCCACCTCGCGCAGGCGCTCGGCCAGGGCGAGGTTGCGGGCCAGGTTCTCCCCCTGGAAGCGGGGGGCGCGGGCGCGGAAGTCGCCCGGCGCGAGTTCGCGCCCGGCGCTGAAGTGGCCGCTCAGCAGGCCCCGGGAGAGGACCCCATAGGCGGTGACGGCGATGCCGAGCTCCCGGCAGGTGGGCAGGATCTCGGCCTCGGGCCCGCGGGAGATGAGCGAGTACTCGATCTGCAGGTCGCAGATCGGATGGGTGGCGGCGGCGCGCCGGATCGTGTCCGCTCCGACCTCGGAGAGACCGATGTGGCGCACGTACCCGGCCTGCACGAGCTCCGCGATCGCCCCCACGGTCTCCTCGATCGGCACCGCCGCATCCAGGCGAGCCGGGCGGTAGATGTCGATGTAGTCGGTGCCGAGCCGGTTCAGCGTGTAGGCCAACCAGGTCTTCACCGCGGCCGGCCGGGCGTCATAGCCCAGCCACGCCCCATCGGGGCCGCGCTGGGCGCCGAACTTCACGCTGAGGCGGAACTCGCCCCGGGGCCGGCCGGCGATGGCCCGGCCGACGAGCATCTCGTTGTGCCCCATCCCGTAGAAGTCGCCGGTGTCGAGCAGGTCGATGCCGGCGGCGAGCGCGGCGTGGATGGTGGCGGCGCTCTCCTCTTCGGGCGCCGGCCCGTACATCCCGGACATGCCCATGCAGCCGAGGCCGACGGCGGACACCTCCGGGCCGGTCCGGCCAAGCTGGCGGTGGTCGAGCATGTCTTCCATCTAAGCACCGGGCGGTGCCGCGCTCGCGCGCGACACCGCCCAGTGAGCGCCCCCACCTCGTGGGGCCTAGCGGAAGCGGACGAGCGACAGCGTCGCGCTCGCCTGAGTGGCCGGTCCGCCGGTGGCCAGCGCCGGTCCGGTCACGGTCAGCCGCACGGTCAGGTGGCCGTTGCGGACGAGCGTGGCCTGGGCCCGCGGCGTCAGGTGGAGGTGGACGATCCCGCCGTTGGCTGCTGCGACGACGAAGCTGTCGCGGCCGCCGACGCGCTGGCCGTTCGCCGTGAGCACGAGGCTCCCGTGGCAGTCGGTGGCGGCAAAGCAGCCCAGGAACACGCCCGCCACTCCGTCCGGCGAGACGAACGCCGTGTGGCCGAACGAGCTGAGCACCGAGCTGCCCGATCGGGTCTCGCTCACCGCCGGTCCGGCGGCGGCGAACTCGACCAGGGTGAGCTTGGTGGTCAGCTTCCCGCGCGGCGTGCTGACGGCCACGTTCACCAGCAGCTGATGGCCGGGTGCCCGGGCGAGCAGCGCCCGGCCACTGCGGGTCAGGCGCAGGTGGACGATGCCACCGCTCTGCGAGCCGACCGCGAACGCGCCGCGGGCCCCCACCACCGTGCTGCCGACGGTGATCCGCAGCGAGCCGGAGCACGGATCAACGGCGAAGCAGCCGACGAACACGCCCGCCTCGCCGGTCGGGGCCACGAACGCGGTGTGGCCGAACACGGCCAAGCCGCTGACTGCCGGGCCGAGGATCGGGCCGAGGCCGACGGTGTTGCGCAGGTTCAGCTTGCCGGCGAAGTCGCTCACCGCGCTGCCGAGGACCTGCCCTGCCCGGGCGGTGGCCAGAGCGGCGGCGGGGAACTTGACCGTCACCTGGCTGGTCGGATTCGTTCCCGTCGGCGAGGTGTTCGTCACCCCGACGACGCTCGTGCCGGCGCTCGTGTCCCCAGCGACGTCGAGCAGGTGGAACGAGCCCGGCACCTTGGCGGTGCTGATCAGCCCGTCGAAGGTGAACACGGCGGTCCCGGCGCTCGGGTCGAGGCTGACCGCGGCCAGATCGGGCGCGTCCACGCGTCCGGCCTGGATCGGCGCGGTGCGGATGGCCACGTACGAGGTCGCGCTGGCGGCTCCGCCGCTGAGCGCCTTGACGGCACCGGAGGACGGACCCGCCGCGCCGGGATCGGCGATGCCGACCGCCTTGTAGGCGGCGTTGGTCAGCGCGGAGGGGAAGCTCAGCACGACGGTGGTCGGCGTCGGCTGGGTGGCCGAGGTCGGCGCCGTCGTGTTCGTATCCGAGCTGTAGAGCGTGAACAGGCTCGCATTCACGAGGCTGACCGGAGCGCTGTAGGTGAGGGTGAGCTGGGTCGGGCCGCTCTGGCTGGCGGCCGTGATCACGGGCCGGGCGAGAGTCGACGTCGAGGCCGCATTGACGCCGGCGGCCGGGTTGGTGTCGCAGCACGCCTGCGGGGTGGGCCGGTCGCGCACCGCGTCGCCGAGGACGTAGAAGCGAGCCGGCGGGTGGGCGGTCAGGGTGGCGCTGGGCAGCGTGCACTTCACGGTGTTCCCGCTGATCGCCACGCCGGTGGCCGGCGCAGTGGCCAGGTTCCCGCACGAGACCGTCGTTCCGTCTGCGGCGTAGTAGCCGAATGCGTTGTCGATGTGGGTGGGGCTGTTGTACACCTTCGGGGGCACGACGCTCGGAGTGGAGTCGAGCGCTTGGTCGAACGTGTAGGTGATCGTCGATGTCGTGCCCGCGGGCGCGATCGTCGGGGTCCCGACCAGGTTCGGTCCGGCCGTCTTGCCCGCGCCCGGGGTCTCAGTGGTCCCGCCCAGAGCGACGGCGCCGGTCATGTTCTGCACCCCGCTGGCCGTCTTGACGGCGCTGCCGAACACGGTCACGCGGGTGAATTCGGTGATCGGTGCGTCATCGGCTCCATTCGGGAACTGGACGTCGGCGCAATCCGGCGAGCCGGAGACGACGCCGGTCGACGAGGTGCCCACAGATACGCGGTTGACGTCGTAGCCGTAGAGCTGGAAGTTGCCCGCGGTGACGGTGCCCGACAGCGCCTGGTCGAAGCACACCCGCAGGACGTTTCCGCTCATCGCCTGGGCCGACACGGGCAGCGGGACGTCCAGCGTGGCCTGCTTGCCGCCGGCCGCTGGGGCCGCCTGTGCTGCCGGGGCGACCCCGAGAACGAGAAGCGCCAGAGCGGCGAGCCGCGTGGCTCCCCGGCCCGCCCGTGGCCTTGTTGCAGTCTGCATAAACCCTCCTTGGGTCGCGTTACAGCGTTGGAACTCATCCGCCCCCCAGGTGTTGCGCTCGGTCGCGCCCGGTGGTTCCCGCTCTGACCCTGGGCGCGATCGTGCATCGGCGGGCGGAGCGGGAGGAGTCCCCGGCGGCCGGGCGAACCACGGACCATGGTCGATGTGACAGCGAGCCGGACCTTGGTCAAGTCGCACCCCGAACTGTGGACCGAGTGCAGCGACGCGGAATCGCTGGCCCGTCATCTCGACGGCTTCGGAGAGATCCGGATCACACGCCTCGAGCCTGAAACCGCCGTGGCCTGGGAGGGCGAGCGCGCAAGCGGCACGGTGAGGCTCGAGCCATCGGGATGGGGAACGCGCGTGGTGATGACGGCCACGCCCGCCCCCACCGCCGAGTCTGAGGTCGTGGTGGAGCAGTTCGCCCGGCCGGAACCCCGACTCCCTGCGGCCGAGCCCGCAGCGCCCGGCGAGACGCCACCGGGACCCGAGGCGTCCCGTCCCGGGCTGTTCGCCCGCCTGCTCGGCCGCTGGCGCCCGCCCCCGAGCGCCGACCTGCCCCCGCCCCAGGCTCCGTCGCCCGTGTCGCCCCCGGTGGCGGCGGAGCCGGTGGCGGAACCGGCTCTCGAGCTCGCCGAGCCCGCAGCCGACCCGATGAACCCCGAGGCCGCGCTGAGCGCCGCGCTCGAGAGCCTGGGCAAGGCACACCATCGGCCGTACTCGCGCGGCTGAGCGCGTCGGCCCGCGGTCCCCGGCCACGCCCGAGCCCATAAACTCGCGCGCCACCATGCGCGACAAAGCTCCCGAGACCTACGCCGAAAAGCTCGACCAGCTCCAGCAGCTGCGTGAGGAGGCCGTCCACGCCGGCAGCGAGGCGGCGGTGGCCAAGCAGCACGACCGGGGCAAGTACACGGCCCGGGAGCGGATCGAGAAGCTGCTCGACCCGGGCTCCTTCCAGGAGATCGATGTGTTCGTGCGCCACCGCACGCACGACTTCGAGATGCAGAAGAACCGCCCCTACGGTGATGCCGTCATCATCGGCCACGGCACGATCGACGGCCGCCGGGTGTGCGTGTTCAGCCAGGACTTCACCGTGTTCGGCGGCTCGCTCGGAGAGGTGATGGGCGAGAAGATGTGCAAGGTCATGGACCTGGCGGCCAAGGTCGGTTGCCCGGTCATCGGCATCAACGACTCCGGCGGCGCGCGCATCCAGGAGGGCGTGGTCTCGCTCGGCGCCTACGGCGACGTCTTCCTGCGCAACGTCCGCTGCTCGGGGGTCATCCCCCAGATCAGCCTGATCATGGGCCCGTGCGCCGGCGGTGCCGTCTACTCGCCCGCGATCACCGACTTCATCTTCATGGTGAAGGAGACCTCGCACATGTTCATCACCGGTCCTGACGTCATCAGGACGGTGACGGGTGAGGAGGTCGACTTCGAGTCCCTGGGCGGCGCGATGGCCCACAACGCCAAGTCGGGCGTGGCTCACTTCGCCTCCGAGGACGAGGACGCCTGCCTCGAGGACGCCCGCTACCTGTTCTCGTTCCTGCCCCAGAACAACCTCGAAACCGCCCCGCGCGTCATTCCCACCGACGATCCGCTGCGCATGGACCCCGAGCTCGACACGGTCGTCCCGGACAACCCGAACAAGCCCTACGACATGCGCGACGTCATCCGGCTGATCGTCGACGACGGCGAGTTCCTCGAGGTCCACGAGCACTATGCGCGCAACATCGTGTGCGGGTTCTCGCGCCTGAACGGCTACTCGGTGGGGATCTTCGGCAACCAGCCCGCCCACCTGGCCGGTGTGCTCGACATCGACTCCTCCGAGAAGGCCGCCCGGTTCGTGCGCACCTGCGACGCCTTCAACATCCCCATCCTCACCCTGTGCGACGTGCCCGGCTTCCTGCCCGGCACCGCTCAGGAATGGGGCGGGATCATCCGCCACGGGGCCAAGCTTCTGTACGCCTACGCCGAGGCGACCGTGCCCAAGATCACGGTGATCACACGCAAGGCGTACGGCGGCGCCTACGACGTCATGGGCTCAAAGCACCTGGCGGCCGACTTCAACTTCGCCTGGCCGACCGCCGAGGTGGCGGTGATGGGCCCCGAGGGCGCGGTCAACATCATCTACCGGCGCGACATCGCCGCCTCGCCCACGCCCGACGAGCGCCGGTCGAAGCTGATCAGCAGCTACAAGGCCCACTTCGCCAATCCCTACGCGGCGGCCGAGCGGGGCTACATCGACGACGTGATCATCCCGCACGAGACGCGTCCGAAGGTCATCAACGCGCTCGAGACGCTGCTCGGCAAGCGCGAGCCGGGTCCGCGGAGAAAGCACGGAAACATTCCGCTGTGAGCCCGAGTTCGGCGCCAGCCGAACTCGCCAGACCGGGCGCAGCCTCGCCAGGCATGGGAACATCCCGCTGTCGCGCCCCTCACCGCGACGCGTCGCCGCGCGCGAAGCGCCAGGTCGCGATCCCGACCCCGACGGCGAGCAGGCCGAGCGACCAAGCCAGCGCGATCACCGCCTCGTGGCCAGTGCTCGCGCCGGTGGAGGTGTGGCCCATCCACAGCCCGCGCATCGTCTCGATGATCGGGGTGAACGGCTGATGGGACGCGAAGCCGCGCAGCACCGCCGGCATCGTGCGCGCCGGCACGAACGCCGTGCTCACATAGGGCAGGAACATGAGCACGATCGTGAACGAGCTGGCCGCTTCGGGCCCGCGAGCGAGCAGGCCGGCCGCCGCCGCCAGCCACGACATGCCAAGGATGAGGACGACGATCATCCCGCTGGCGCCCAGCCACTGCAGCGGCGTCGCGCTCGGGCGCCAGCCCACGGCCAGGCCGGCGCCGATCACGAGCACAGTGGCGGCCAGGTTGCGCACGAGGCTGGCCGCCACCTGGCCGATGAGGACGCCGGCCGGGGCGATCGGCATCGACCGGAAGCGATCGACGATGCCCCCCGTCATGTCAGTGGCCACCGCGACGGCGGTCGTCCCAGCCCCGAACCCGGCGCAGAGGACGATCAGGCCTGGGACGACGTAGTTGGCGTAGTGGCCGCCGTGGGCGATCGCCCCGCCGAACACGTAGACGAACAGCAGCAGCAGGATGACCGGCAGGGTGAGGGCGGTGAAGAAAGCCTCGGGGTCGCGCAGCGAGCGCCGCAGGCAGCGCACCACCATGACCTGCGCCTCGATCAGTCGATGGCTCATCGGGACACCTCCTGGGTGAGGGAGAAGAAGACGTCGTCGAGACTCGGCCCCTCGATGGCGACGCGCTGAGCCGGCGCGCCGGCCTGCTCGAGCCGGCTGAGCAGCTCCTGCACCTCGGCGCTGCTGCCGCCGGTCAGGAGCTCGATGGTCCGCGACGAACCTTCGCTCGCCGCCGGCGCCAGCTCGTCGAGCGCCGCCTCGTAGTCTCTGGGGTCGCTGTACTGCAGCCGCATCCGGACGGTGCCCCCGAGCCGGGCCTTCAGCTCGTCGGGGGTCCCGCGGGCGACGATCCGGCCGCGGTCGAGGACGGCCACGTCGCCGGCCAGACGGTCGGCCTCCTCCAGGTACTGGGTGGTCAGCAGGACGGTGACGCCCTCCTCGACGAGCAATCCGATCGTCGCCCACAGGCCCTCCCGGCTGCGCGGATCGAGGCCGGTGGTCGGCTCGTCGAGGAAGAGCAGGCGCGGTCGCTCGATCATGCCGATGGCCAGATCGAGTCGGCGCTTCATGCCCCCCGAGTAGGTGCCGACGCGCCGCTCCGCCGCGTCAGTGAGCTCGAACTCGGCCAGCAGCTCCGCGGCCCGCCGCCGGGCGCGGGCCCGGGAGAGATGGAGCAGGCGGCCCATCATCTCCAGGTTCTCGCGCCCGGTCAGCACCTCGTCGAGCGCCGTGTCCTGCCCCGTGAGGCTGACCTGGCGCTTCACGGCGGTTGGCTCGGCGAGCAGGTCATGGCCGGCGACCGTCGCCGAGCCGGCGTCGGGCCGGCTCAACGTGGCGAGGATGCGGACGAGGGTCGTCTTGCCGGCGCCGTTGGGACCGAGCAGGGCGAGCACGGATCCGGTTTCGATGTCGAGATCGACGCCGTCGAGGACGAGCCGGCCTCCGAAAGATTTCGTGATCCCGCGGGAGATAACTGTGTATGGCATACGCAAACTGTATATGCGATATACAGTCGAGTCAAGTCATGCCTCCCGAGGACCCGCCACAGCTGCCGCCCGGGCTCGACCTCCTGTGGGGGCGCCGGAGCAAGGGCCGCACGGGGCCGCGCCCGGAGCTGTCGATCGACGCCATCGTCGCGGCGGCGGTGGGCATCGCCGATGCCGAAGGACTCGAGGCGGTGTCGATGGCCCGGGTGGCCCGGGCGCTCGGATTCACTCCGATGTCCCTCTACCGCCACGTCGCCGGTAAGGAGGAGCTCCTGCAGCTGATGTGGAACGCCAGCGCCCAGGGGGCCGAGCGGCTCGTGCTCGAAGGCGAGGGCTGGCGCCAGCGGCTGCGCCACTGGGCCTTCGTCCAGCGGGACATGATCGACCGCCACCCGTGGATCACGCAGATGCCTATGGCCGCGCCGCCGATGGGTCCGAACTCGCTGCACTTCGTCGAGCAGGGGCTCGCCGCCCTCGACGGGACACCCCTCGAGAGACGCGGACAAACTCCGGGCCATCGGGCTGATCAGCTCGTACACGCTGAGCGAGGCCCGGATGGCGCACGACGCCGGACGGGCGCTCGCCGCCGCTACCGAGGCAGACGCCGGACCCCCGCCGAGCTTCGAGGCGATCCTGCGCGAGCTCGCCGACGAGCGCAGGTTCCCGCGCCTGCATCGGATCGCCTTCGCCGCCGCAATCGGTCCCGCCCCGGAGGGATTCGAGGCGGGCGAGGAGTTCCGTTGGGGTCTCGAGCGCATCTTCGACGGGATCGATGCCCTCATCCGGATAAGCTCGCGGCCGTGAACCGCCGCCCCAAGCTGGCCATCGTCGCCCCCGACGCCTCGCCCGAGGAGGCGGCGGCGGTCGTGGCCGCGCTCGAGCGCTTCATGCGCGAGACCGCGCCCTGTCCGGCGCCGGTTCCGGCCGGCCCGCCGCCCTGGCACCAGGCGGCGCTGGCGGAGGGCGTGCGCCGCGCGCCCGAGCCTCCGCTGCCCTGGTCCTAGCCCTCTGGCCTCCGCGCACAACGCTCGCTGGAGCCGCTGTGCGCCGCCGCTCTTGACAGTCGGTTGGGGCGTATGCGAGGGTCGCCGGGCAGACGCCCGAACGGCCTCGGCGACCAGCGAAGAAGGAGACCGAGGGTGCTGCACCGGGGCGCGGCACAGGAGGATCCATGCCTGATTGTCGGGCTCGCGCGGTTGGCGCGGGTCCGAAGTCGCGCTCGCCGCGACGCCCGTGAGAGCCGGTGCCGCGCCGCCCCCCGCGCGAACGCCGCCACCGGGCGGGACGCAGGCTGACAGCGCGCCGGAGCCGCGGTGGCCGCCCCCGCCATCGCGGCTCCGGTTCCTCAGTCGCGGCGCCGGTGCTGGTCTTCAGTCCCGACGAGCGTTGCGACCGGGCGCGGGGACTCGGGAACAGCTATGTGATGTTCTGGAGTCCCGAGGTCTGCGCCACGACGATGACGGGACGGAGAAACAGCTCTGTCGCGCCGGCGCGGCGGCGCCCGCCCGCCAGCGACGATCGCTGCCGGAGAGGCCGAAAAGGGTGAACCCCGATTGGGTTTTGGTACATTAGGTCGCTCGTACGCGACCTCGGAAGGACTTGCCAGGTGGAGCCCGCCTCGATCGACAGCCGCCAGACCGATAGCCGCACCGGAAGCCTCGAGAACCCCGAGGTGCTGCAGAACGTGCCCGGCCATGTCATTCCGATCCTCGAGCGTGAGTTCGACGACTTCGACACCGAGTCGACGCGTTTCCTGAAGGGTGACACCGAAGAGGACGCATTCATCCGGTTCCGGCTCAAGCAGGGCGTCTACGGCCAGCGCCAGCCGAACGTGCAGATGGTTCGCGTCAAGCTGCCGCTCGGTGGCGTGACCTCCGAGCAGCTCGAGGCCTTCGCGGCCGGTATCGAGAAGTACGTGCCGCTGCGCAAGGGCCACATCACCACGCGCCAGAACATCCAGATGCACCACGTGCCGCTGCCCGATGCGGCCAAGCTGATTCGCGAGCTCGCCGACGCCGGGCTGTCGAGCCGCGAGGGCTGCGGCAACACGATGCGCAACGTCACCGGCGATCCGCGGGCCGGCGTGCTCCCGGGCGAGGAGTTCGACATCACGCCCTACGCTGGCGCCTACGTGCGCTACTTCGTCCGCCATCCCACCACGCAGGCGATGCCGCGCAAGTTCAAGGCGGCCTTCGCCTCCACGGCGGGGGACAACGCGATCGGCCCGATCCACGACATCGCCTTCCTGCCCACAGTGCGCGACGGCGTCCGCGGGGCCGCGGTTCTGGTCGGCGGCGGCACCTCGATCATGCCCCGGGTGGCCCCCATGCTGTACGAGTTCGTCGAGCTCGACAACGGCGACTACCTCAAGGTCACCGAGGCGATCGTGCGCATCTTCGATCGACAGGACTGGCTGCGGGTCAACCGCGCCCGCGCGCGCATCAAGGTCATGGTCGACAAGATCGGCATCGACGCGTTCCGAGAGCTCGTCGACCAGGAGCTCCAGGGCGACTGGGTGAATGAGCGCGACTTCAGCCTCGAGACGCGTCTGTACGAGATCGACGAGGAGGCGAGCGCGCCCGCGCGCCAGGAGTCCTACGCGAGCCCGAACGGCGACCTGCGCGAGTTCGACCGCTTCCTCTCCACCAACGTGGCGCCACAGCGCCAGGCCGGATTCAGCACGGTCGAGGTGAACGTCCGCCGCGGCGATCTGAGCGTCGACCAGCTGCGCGGGCTGGCGTCGATCATGCGCGAGTACTGCGGTGGCTTCGCCCGCACGACCGTGCACCAGAACCTCGTCCTGCGCTGGGTCCGCGAGGAGGCGCTGTACGAGGTGTGGAACGGTCTGAGCGCCCTCGGGCTCGGCGATGCCGGCGCCGATGAGATCACCGACGTGGTGAGCTGCCCGGGCACGGACTCCTGCAAATTGGGCATTACCAGCTCGATGGGGTTGAATGCCGCCATTCACGAGCGCCTCGTGCAGATGCAGATCGACGACGAGCTGACCCGCCGCATCCACATCAAGATGAGTGGCTGCCCGAACGGATGCGGTCAGCACCACATCGCCAACATCGGGTTCTACGGCGCCTCGATCAAGGTCGGCCAGCACACCGTCCCGGCCTACATCCCGCACGTCGGCGGCTCCTATGAGGGCGGCGAGGTGAGCTACGGTCAACGGCTGAAGGCTCGCCTCCCGGCCAAGCGCGTCCCCGAGGCGGTCGAGCGCTGGGTTCGCTTCTACGAGGCCGAACGGACCGAGGGCGAGGAATTCAACGCCTTCGCCGCCCGGGTGGGCACGGCGGAGTTCGAGGGACTGGTGAAGGACCTGACGATGCCGATCGAGTTCAACCTCGACAACATGAATTACTTCATCGACTGGAGCAAGAATGCGCCATTCGAAGTCATCCGCGGCGAAGGCGAGTGCGCGGTCTGATGAGCGTGATCACGACACCTGAGCTCGAGCGCGCCGGCGCGGAGGAGGTCATCGCCTACGCCGTCGCGCGATTTCACCCGCGCTTGACCATGGCCTGCTCCTTCCAGAAGGAGGAGTCGGTGCTCGTCCACATGCTCACCCAGGCCTGCCCGGACGCCCGCATCTTCACCATCGATACCGGCGTGCTGTTCCCGGAGACGCTCGAGACCTGGAAGCGGTTCGAGGAGCGGTTCGGCGCCCGCATCGAGGTCGCTGATGCCACCAGCCCCGCAGAGCCCTGGACGATCGATCGCTGCTGCGGCGAGGCCAAGGTCGAGGCGCTCGAACGGGCGCTCGAAGGGATGGACGCCTGGATCACGGGCATCCGGCGCGAGCAGGGCCCGACCCGGGCGCAGACGCCCAAGCTCGAGTTCGACGAGCGACGCGGCATGTGGAAGGTCAATCCGATCGCCGATTGGACCGAGAAGGATCTCTGGCGCTACATCGACCGGCACGACCTGCCCTACCACCCGCTCCACGATCAGGGCTACGCGTCGATCGGCTGCGCGCCGTGCACCCGTCCGGGCAGCGGCCGCGAAGGCCGCTGGGCCGGGCAGGACAAGACCGAGTGCGGTCTGCACGTGACGTTCAGCGGTCCTGACGCCGGATGAACCCGTTCGCCTACGAGCTCTCGCACCTCGAGGCGCTCGAGGCTGAGGCCATCCACGTCTTCCGGGAGGTGGCGGCCCAGTTCGAGCGCCCCGTGCTCCTCTTCAGTGGCGGCAAGGACTCGATCGTGCTGCTGCGCCTGGCCGAGAAGGCGTTCCGCCCGGCGCGCTTTCCCTTCCCGGTCATGCACGTCGACACCGGTCACAACTTCCCCGAGGTCATCGAGTTCCGCGACCGGCTCATCGACGAGATCGGTGAGCGGCTGATCGTGGCCAGCGTGCAGGACTCGATCGATCGGGGGCGCGTGGTCGAGGAGCGCGGACCGCGGGCCTCGCGCAACCGGCTGCAGACGACGACCCTGCTCGATGCCATCGCCGAGCACGGCTTCGACGCCGCCTTCGGCGGGGCCCGGCGCGACGAGGAGCGGGCCCGGGCCAAGGAGCGCGTGTTCTCGTTCCGCGACGACTTCGGGCAGTGGGACCCCAAGCGCCAGCGGCCCGAGCTGTGGTCGCTCTACAACGGGCGGATCCGGCGGGGTGAGCACGTGCGCGTGTTCCCGCTCTCCAACTGGACCGAGCTCGACGTGTGGCAGTACATCGACCAGGAGCAGCTCGAGGTGCCCTCGATCTACTACGCCCACACCCGCCAGGTGTTCGCGCGCGACGGGATGCTCTACGCGACCGGCCCGCACGTCGAGCTGATCGACGACGAGGAGCCGTTCCAGGCCTCGGTGCGCTACCGCACGGTGGGCGACATGACCTGCACCGGCGCCGTGCGCTCGGACGCGAGGACGCTCGAGACCGTGGTGGCCGAGATCGCCGCCACGCGGATCACCGAGCGGGGAGAGACCCGGGCCGACGATCGCGTCACCGAGGCAGCCATGGAGGACCGCAAGCGCGAGGGGTACTTCTGATGCCGGGTGCCGCCACCAACGGGCACGCCACCCGCGCCCGCACGAGCGAGCTGCTGCGGATCGCCACGGCCGGCTCGGTCGACGACGGGAAGTCGACGCTGATCGGGCGCCTGCTCTACGACTCCAAGCAGGTCCTGGTCGACCAGCTCGAGCACGTGACCGAGGTGTCCGAGCGCCGTGGGGACGGCTACCTCAACCTCGCCCTGCTCACCGACGGCCTGCGGGCCGAGCGCGAGCAGGGGATCACCATCGACGTCGCCTACCGGTACTTCCAGACCGCGCGGCGCAAGTTCATCATCGCCGACACCCCGGGCCATGAGCAGTACACCCGCAACATGGTCACCGGCGCCTCCACCGCCGATGTGTCGATCGTGCTCGTCGATGCCCGCAAGGGCGTCAGCCAGCAGACGCGCCGCCACGCCTACATCTCGGCCCTGCTGCGGATCCCCCACCTCGTCGTGTGTGTGAACAAGATGGACCTCGTCGGCTACGACGAGGCCGCGTTCGAGCAGATCACCGATGAGCTGACCGACTGGGCGGCCCGGCTCGACATCCCCGACATCAGCTTCATCCCCATCTCGGCCCTGCGGGGCGACAACGTGGTCGAGCGCTCGGACGAGATGCCGTGGTACAACGGCGCGCCGCTGCTCTACCACCTCGAGCACGTGGTCATCGCACCCGACCGCAACCTGGCCGACGTGCGCTTCCCGATCCAGTACGTGATCCGGCCGATGAGCGAGGAGCACCACGACTACCGCGGCTACGCCGGCCAGATGGCGGGTGGTGTGCTCCGGCCCGGTGACGAGGTCGTGGTGGCGCCGCGCGGTGCCCGCACCCGGATCCGTGCCATCGACACCTTCGAGGGCGAGCGCGACGTCGCCTTCCCGACCATGTCGGTCACCCTGCGCCTCGAGGACGAGCTCGACGTCTCCCGCGGGGACATGATCGTCGGTGTCGAGGATCAGCCCGCGGTGGCCCGTGAGCTCGACGCCATGGTGTGCTGGATGGGCGAGGCCCCGCTGCGTCCCGGCGGCCGCTACGCGCTGCGGCACACCACACGCGACGTGCGGGCGATCGTGGATGAGCTCGAGTGCCGGGTCGACGTCAACACCCTCGAGCACGAGCCGGCGCAGGAGCTCGGCCTGAACGCGATCGGACGGGTCCGGCTGCGCTGCAGCGCGCCGCTCATGGTCGATCGCTACCGCCGCAACCGCACGACGGGAAGCTTCATCCTCATCGACGAGGCCACCAACGACACCGTCGGCGCGGGGATGATCATCGGCTCCGCGGCGTGAGTCCCGGCGACTCCTCGCGCCTGTCGCTCTGGTCCACGCATTCCGTGCTGTCGATCGGCTCCCGCGGGTCGGTGCTCTCGATCGGAAGCATCGGCTCCGTCGCCTCCATCGCCAGCATCGGCTCGGCTGGGTCGGTCCTCTCGATTGGTTGCGGGCTGTCGGCCGGATCCGGCCTGTCCTGGCAGTCGCGCTGGTCGCTGCTGTCCAGTCGCTCGCTCGGCACCGCCATGGGGACGCGGAGCCACGCCGACCCGCTCGCCGACCCGCTCGCCGGCCCGCCCGTCCGGCTCGCGGCCGTCGCCCTGGCGGCCTCGTTGGGCTACCTCCTGGAGCGGGCTCGCTCCGCCCGCTCACAGTAAAGTCACGCGCCCATGTTCTCCAAGGTCCTGATCGCCAACCGCGGCGAGATCGCGGTGCGCATCATCCGCGCCTGCGAGGAGCTCGGCATCGATACCGTCGCCGTGTACTCCGAGCTCGACCGCGATGCCCCCCATGTCAAGCGCGCTGGTGAGGCCTACCTGCTCGGCCCTGGTCCGGCGAGCGAGAGCTACCTCTCGATCGAGAAGCTGATCGACGCCGTCAAGCGCTCCGGCGCCGAGGCCGTCCACCCCGGCTACGGCTTCCTGGCCGAGAACGCCGCCTTCGCCGCCGCGCTCGAGCGCGAGGGGATCACGTTCATCGGCCCGCCCGCCTCGGCCATCGAGGCGATGGGATCGAAGACGCGGGCGCGCGAGCTGATGGCGAAGGCCGGCGTGCCGATCGTCCCCGGGACGACCGAGCCGGTGGCCACGCTCGAGGACGCCCAGAAGGTCATCGCCGAGACGATCGGCTACCCGGTGGCGGTCAAGGCGGCCGGCGGCGGCGGTGGCAAGGGCTTCCGGGTCGCGCTGAGCGAGGACAAGCTGAAGGATGCCTTCGAGGGCGCCGCCCGCGAGGGGGAGAAGTTCTTCTCCGACCCAACCGTGTACCTCGAGCGCTACCTGCCCGACCCGCGCCACGTCGAGGTGCAGGTCATGGCCGACACGCACGGAAACGTCATCCATCTCGGCGAGCGCGACTGCTCCCTGCAGCGCCGCCACCAGAAGCTGATCGAGGAGGCGCCCGCCCCGGCCGTCGACGAGGAGCTGCGGGCGAAGATCGGCAAGATCGCCACCGAGGCGGCCGCCGCGGTGGGCTACACCGGCGCCGGCACGATCGAGGGCCTGCTTCAGGAGGGCGAGTACTTCTTCCTGGAGATGAACACCCGGGTGCAGGTCGAGCACTGCGTGACCGAGATGGTCACCGGCATCGACATCGTCAAGGAGGGCATCCGGGTCGCCGCCGGCGAGAAGCTGTCGATCACCCAGGACGAGCTCGAGCTCCGCGGCCACGCGATCGAGTGCCGGATCAACGCCGAGGACGCGTCGAAGAACTTCGCCCCCGCGCCGGGACGGATCGGCGCCTACCGCGAGCCGGCCGGCCCGGGCGTGCGGGTCGACTCCGGGGTCACCGAGGGCTCGGAGATCTCGCCGATGTACGACCCGATGGTGGCCAAGCTGATCGTCTGGGACGTCGACCGCGAGCAGGCCACCCGCCGCATGGTCCGCGCCCTGCGCGAGTACCAGATCGAGGGGGTGCGGACGCTCCTGCCCTTCCACGAGGCGATCCTGCAGACCGAGCAGTGGGCGCGGGCGGAGACATGCCGCGACCTCATCGAGGATCGCCAGTGGCTGAAGTCGCTCGCCCAGCCCGCCCCCGAGGCCCCTCCGGCCGAGGAGGAGGGTGAGACGGTGCAGCACGGCTACACGGTCGAGGTCTCGGGCAAGCGCTTCGAGGTCAAGGTCATCGGACCGCCGCTGGCCCCGGTGGCCAACGGCGGCGCCCCGGTCGCCGCGTCGACCGGAGCCGGGGCCCGCCGGGCCCCCAAGCGCGCCGCCCGGACCGGTGGCGGCGGGGGCGGCGGTGGCGGCGACACGCTCGCCTCGCCGCTTCAGGGCACCGTGCTCAAGGTCGCCGTCGAGGCGGGGGCGAGCGTCGAGGAGGGCACCCTCGTGTGCGTCATCGAGGCGATGAAGATGGAGAACGAGATCACCGCCCACAAGGCGGGCACGGTCAAGGAGCTGCCGATCTCGGCCGGCGCCGCCGTGGCCAGCGGGGACACGCTGGCCGTCATCGTCGCCGAGTAAGTGCCGGCGGGCGGCCGTCCTGGGCGGACCGCCGGGAGGGAAGCCCGCAGCCGGCGAAGTTCTCGCCTCGGCCCCGCGCAACCTGTCCCCTTCCTCGCCTCCGGCGCGAACAATCCGGTCGGTCACTCCTTGGGCCTGTGGACGCTGACCGGCGACGCCTCGGTGACGAGCGGCACGGGCACGCCGGCCATCTCCGGCCGCGTGCTGGCCAGCGAGCCGTACGCCTTCCCGCTGCCGGCCAAGAGCACCGGGAACGGGTCGACGTGGAAGGTCGGCGACATGGTGATCACCTCCGAGAAGGAGCTCACCCCCGACGACAGCCGCTGCCTCCCGTGCTCTACCCGGCAGTGGTGGCCAACGACGCGGGACGGGCGGCGGTGGTGTTCACGATCACGAGCCCGACGCTCAATCCGAGCGCCGCGTACGCCATCCTCGGATCCGGCACCATCTCGGTGGTGGCCACGGGCTCCGGGCCGCACGACAGTTTCAGTGACGCTCCGCCCTACGACGAGGCCCGCTGGGGGGATTACTCGTTCGCCGTCCCGACCCGGAGACCGGGGCCTTCTGGTTGGCGACCGAGTACATCCCGCCGAAGACGTCCTGGGATCCCTACGACAACTGGGGGACGTACGTGTTCGAGGTTTCGCCCTGACGCGCGGAGGTGTCGGACTGCGCGAACACAACCTCCGAAATCGGCGGCGGCCTGCCCAATCGATGTTCCCGGCCGCCGCCGGTCGGGTTTGCCGGTGTGGCCGTGCCCGGCCGTCAGGAGTACGGCGCGTAGCGGTGGTGGAGCATGAGGTCGTTGCCGTCCGGGTCGGTGAAGAACGCCATGTGGCAGACGCCGGTGTCGAGCGTGTCGCCGAAGAAGGTGACGCCCTTGCCCTCGAGTTCCGCCCGGGCCGCCGCCACGTCCGGCACGCCGAGCGCGATGTGGCCATTCTTCTGCGGCGCGAACGGCATGCCGAGCCTGGTCGGCTCCCAGATGCCAAAGCACGTCTCGCCGGCCCAGAACTCGAACCGGCCGTGCGCATCGGGGCGCAGGCCGAGCGTGTCGAGATAGAAGGTGCGGGCCCGCTCGCTGTCCTGCGAGGGGATGGCGACGAAGTCGACCGTGGCGTTCATCGAGGGCTCCTGACGTGGCTCGTCTCTGAAGGAGTCAGTCAGGCTTCCAGCGATTGCGGACGCTTTCGGTCCGCGGTACGCCTGCACCATGCCCTGGCCACCACACGTCCGTCGAGCGCCCTCCGTTGGCCCTCCCGGCACGTATGAGATGCACTTTCGCCCGAGCGACCGGCGCCGATGAAGGCGTGAGCGGCTCCGCAGGTCGGCTCAGCCGAGCTGCGCGAGATTCTCGGCGTGGATCGCCTTCTGGCGGCTCGTCCGGCGGCCGTCCGGAAGCGCCGGCTCCGTCTCGCCGGCCTGCAGGGCGCCGATGTAGGCGAGGTCCTCGGCGTGGATCCGCCGGGCCCGCTCGGGATCCATCGGCTCGCCGTGGCCGGGGACGATCCAGTCGACGCTGTCGAGCAGGCCGCCGAGGTGCGCGAGCGTGGACTGGTAGGCGGCCAGCCCGCCGCCCGGGCTGAGCATGGGGATCTCGACCGGGGACAGATAGTCGCCGCACACGAGTACGCGCGCCCAGGGCACGAGGATCGCCATGCCGTCGGCCGTGTGCCCGCCGGTGGGGTGCAGCTGGAGCTCGTGCTCGGGCCCGATCGACAGCTTGCCGGGCACCGGCAGCTCCTGCACGCCGGCGAGCGCGAGCGGGGAGCGCCCGGTGACGTAGTGCTCCTCGTCGAAGCGCCGCAGCTCCCGCTGGGCGCCTCCGGGCTCGGCGCGCAGCCGGGCGGCGGTCGACTCCGCGCAGCCGATCGGCGCCTCCGCGAAGGCGAGTCGGGCGAGCAGGTGGTCCCAATCGGCGTGGGTGGCCAGCAGCCCGGACACCGGGAAGCCAGTCTGCGAGCTCAGCTCCGACAGCGCCTGGAGCTCGTCCGGGTAGACCGGCGAGTCGATCACGAAGCCCTCCTCGCCGGAGCGCACCGCGGTGCACGTCGTCTGCCAGACGCGGCTGACCAGGACGATGACGTCGGTATGGAGGGCTAGGGCGCGCACGCGCTCCGCGTGACCGCATCCGGCTCTATGGCCGCGCAGCGCTTCGCTTCTGGAGTGCCGGAGACCGCTTCGCTTGCGCGGCAGGTTCCACGGCCGAGCATCCGGCTCGGCCTAATCAGCCGATACCGAGGAGCTTGGCGGCCTCGCGAAGGTTCGACACCTCCGCGTCGGGCTTCTTCTGGCCGGACTCGAGCTCCTGGCCCGTGCGGTTGACCCAGATGACCGGGATCTTCTTCTTCAAACAGGGCTCGACGTCGTGGTAGTAGCTGGCCGCGACGTGCACCCATCCCTTCTTGCCGCCGACGCGGCGCTCGCACTCGGTGAAGTGCGCGGGGTCGGGCTTGTAGGAGCGGACCTGCTGGGCCGTCACGACGAGGTCGAAGTCGAGTGGGATGTGCCGGCGGGTCTGGCCGAGCAGCTTGTCGTCGACGTTCGAGATCAGGCCGATCTTGTACTTCTTGGCCACCTTGGTCAGGACCGGATTCGTCTCCTTGAACGGCGGCCAGCGCTGCACCGACTCGGGCAGGAAGCCTGATCGGGAGGGCTCGAGCGGCCAGTCGATCTCCTTGGCGGTCTGTACCGCGGTGCGGCGCAGAACCTCGGCGTAGAGCTCGTAGGAGCCGGCCTGGATCTGTTGCTGGACGTCGTGGAAGTGCTGGATGACGACGTCGCGGTCGAGCGTGAAGCCATCCCGCTCGGCCTCGCGCTTGAACGCATCGAATGCACCCAGATCCCAGTCGATCAGGGTGCCGTAGACGTCAAAGGTGACGAACTGGACGTCCTTGGGAAGTGCCATCGAGCCGAGATGATGCCATTTAAGGCGAGTCGGTAGAGTGGCGAGCCGCTTATGGACCTTCTCGAATACCAGGGCAAGCAGCTGTTCGCCCGTCATGGCGTCCCCGTCCCCGCGGGCCGCGCCGCCACCACCGTCGAGGAAGCCGTCGCCGCCGCCGACGACATCGGCTACCCGTGCGTGGTCAAGGCCCAGGTGCAGATCGGCGGGCGCGGCAAGCTCGGCGGAATCAAGCTGGCCAAGGACGGGCACGAGGCGCGTTCCCACGCCGAGGCGATCCTCGGCATGGACATCCGCGGCCTCACCGTCCATGAGGTGTGGGTCGAGGGCGCGTCGGAGATCGCCTCCGAGTACTACGCCTCGGTCGTGTTCGACCGCTCCGCCAAGGCGCCGCTGGTCATGCTCTCGACCAAGGGCGGCATGGACATCGAGCAGGTGGCCGACGAGGACCCGGATGCGATTGCCCGCCTGCACGTCGATCCGCTGCTCGGCTTCCAGGACTTCCACGGCCGCCGGCTCGCCTTCGAGGCCGGCGTCGACGCGGATGTCGTGCGCCCGGTCGGCGCGATGCTGGCCAAGCTCTACCAGGCGTTCATCGCCGAGGACGCGACCCTCGTCGAGGTCAACCCGATGATCGTCACTCCCGAGCGCGACGTGAAGGCGCTCGATGCCAAGGTGACCCTCGACGACAACGCGCTCTACCGCCATCCCGAGAATGCCGCCCTGCGCGACGTCTCGGCCGAGGACCCGCAGGAGCGGATGGCCAAGGAACGCGGTCTCACCTACGTGAAGCTCGACGGCAACATCGGCATCCTGGCCAATGGCGCCGGGCTGTCGATGTCGACACTCGACGTGGTGGCCGAAGCCGGAGGCACCCCGGCCAACTTCCTCGATGCCGGCGGCGGCTCGAAGGCGGAGGCCATCACCAGCGCCGTCGAGGTCATCCTGTCCGACACCAAGGTGAAGGCCGTGCTGTTCAACATCTTCGGTGGCATCACGCGCTGCGACGAGGTCGCGAAGGGCCTCATCGAGGCCTTCGCCCAGATCAATCCGAGCGTCCCGTTCGTCGTCCGCCTCGACGGCACCAACGGCGACGAGGGCCGCGCCATGCTCGCCGAGGCCAACCTGCCGAACGTCCACACCGAATCGACCATGGACGGCGCCGCCGCCAAGGTCGTCGCCCTCGCCTCCGGCGAGGGGGCGAGTTCGGCCTAGCGGCCGAAGGTCGCGGCATTGGAGAACTCATGAGCATCCTCGTCGATCAGAACACCAAGCTGTGCGTCTCCGGCATCACGGGCCGGGAGGGCACCTTCCACTCGCTGCGCAACCGCGAGTACGGCACCCAGGTGGTGGCCGGCGTCACCCCGGCCAAGGGCGGCCAGGACGTCGACGGCATCCCGGTGTTCAACACCTTCCACGACGCCGTGGCCGACACCGGCGCGAATACGGCCATGATCTTCGTGCCGCCGCGGTTCGCGGCGGACTCGATCCTCGAGGCCGAGGACGCGGGTATCGAGCTGATCATCGCCATCACGGAGGGCATCCCCGCCCACGACGAGCTGCGCGTGTTCAACACGATCAAGAAGAACGGCCGCGCCCGCTTGGTCGGCCCCAACTGCCCCGGCATCCTCTCGCCCGGCCAGGCCAACGTCGGCATCATCCCGGCGTCGTTCTTCAAGCAGGGCAACGTCGGCGTGGTCTCGCGCTCGGGCACCCTGACCTACCAGATCGGGAACGTCGTGGCCCAGAAGGGCTTCGGCAACTCGACGATCGTCGGGATCGGCGGCGACCCCGTGCCCGGCACGGACTTCATCGACGTCATCTCCCTGTTCCAGGACGACCCGGACACCGAGCTGATCGTCATGTGCGGCGAGATCGGCGGCGACGCCGAGGAGCGGGCGGCCGAGTACATCGCCGAGCACGTGACCAAGCCGGTCGTCGGCTACATCGCCGGCTTCACCGCCCCTCCGGGCAAGACGATGGGCCACGCCGGCGCGATCGTGTCGGGCTCGCGTGGCACCGCCGCGGCGAAGGCCGAGGCGCTCGAGAGCTGCGGGGTGCGGGTCGGGCGCACGCCGACCGAGGTGGCCGAGCTGGCCGTCTCGCTGCTCGGCGCGGGCTCGGCCTCGTAGTCGCGACCTTCGTCGAAGCGTCCCACCGTCGCCGGTCGCGGCCGGTCTCGCGGTGCGAAAAAATGGCGATGTCACGCCGGCCTCTCGGATCGTGCCGCCGGGATCCGCACTGGAGCGCCCATCCCGGTGATATGGGTCCCGCTCCAGTTTCAGGAGCTCTGCACTCACGTGCGGGAGCGTGAAGCGTTCCAGAGCTCCCTGCCAGGGGAGAGCGCCCGGGCCGACCGCCTCTGCGGCCGGTAGGCTCGGGCGTTCCCATGGGCGAGGCATCTGAGAGCGACGAGCTCCCCCGGCGGATCGACGAGATCGACGAGCGACTGGCGCGTCTGCAGGCCGAGCTCGAGGCCGATGTCGGCCGGCGAGCCGATCCCGCTCCGCGGCGACGTCGCCCGGTTCCGCGGATCTTTCCGCCCCCGGAGCCGGTGAACCCGCCCGTGGCCGCCCCGGCTCCGCCGCCGGCGCCGGATCCCGAGCCGCCGGCCGCGGCCGTCCGCGACCCCGAGCCGGCGCGGGATCCCGATCCCCTCGAGGTGATGTGCGCTCGCCTGCTCGCCGCCACCCGCGAGCTGCTCGCCGGCTACGAGGTGGCACTCGCCCGCGCCGTCCCGCCGGCCGGCGACGAGCCCGCGGTGACTCTGCGCGCGGGGCCGTTTCGAGCCACCGGCACCGTGGCCGAGTTCGAGCGTGCGCTGCGCGGACTGCCCGAGGTGGCGGATGCGGCGGTGCGCGGGTACGAGGGCCCGGACCGAGCGATCATCGAGGTGCGGCTGCGCGAGTCGGCCCGTTAGTCTTGACCGGGATGCCCGACACGATCTCCTTTGCCCGCGGCGCTCCGTCGCTCGACATCATCGACGTCGACGGCCTGCGCGCCGCCGCCATCAAGGCCTTCGATGAGGACCCGGCCGGCGCCACCGCGTACGGCACGTCGATCGGCTACGTCCCGCTCCGGGCCTGGATCGCCGAGCGCCACCAGGTCGCCCCCGAGCGTGTGCTCGTGACCAACGGGTCGATGCAGGCCGATGCCTTCCTGTTCGACGCCCTGGTCAGCCCCGGCGCGGCCGTCGTGGTCGAGCGCCCGACCTATGACCGCACGCTGCTGTCGCTGCGCGGGCGCGGTGCCGACGTGCGGATGGTCGAGCTCGAGCCCGACGGGATCGACGTGAGCGCGGTCGAGCGTGTGCTCACCGCCGGCGCCAAGGTCAAGCTCGCGCACATCATCCCGAACTTCCAGAACCCCGCCGGCTACACGCTGTCGGCTGAGAAGCGCGAGCAGCTGCTCGCGCTCGCCCGCCGCTACGAGTTCACGGTGTTCGAGGACGACCCCTACGTCTCCCTGCGCTTCGAGGGCTCGCCGCTGGCCACGATGGTCTCCATGGACTCCGAGAACGTCGTCTACGCGTCGTCGTTCTCCAAGACCGTGTGCCCGGGCATCCGCGTCGGCTATCTGATCGGGCCCGAGGAGCTGATCGCCCGCATCGCCAAGCTCGCCACCGGGACCTACATCTCGCCGAACATGGTCGCCCAGTCGATCGTCTACCAGTTCGCCCTGACCGGAGCGCTCGACCGTTCGATCGAGACGGTGAGGAACGCCCTGCGCGAGCGGGTCCAGACGCTGGCCGCGGCGCTCGCTGACAAGCTCCCGGACGCCCGCTTCGTTGCTCCTCAGGGCGGCTACTTCATGTGGGTCGAGCTGCCCCGCGGGACCGATGTCGACGCGCTGTTCACCGCCGCTCAGGAGCGCGGTGTCCAGTTCGTCAAGGGCACCGACTTCGTGCTCGAGGGCTCCGAGAACTGCCTGCGTCTCGCGTACTCCGGCGTCACGACCGAGCAGATCGAGGAGGGCGTTGGCCGCCTGGCCGAGGCCTACGAGGAGGTCCGATCCGGAGTGGGCGCGGTCGGCTGACGCCGGCCGCCGGCCGCTTCAGGCCGGCGCCCCGACGAGCTGGCTCACCGACAAGGTGGCGCCGCTCGGATCGGCAATGACCGCCCGGCGAAACGGCGGCGCGTCGTGGACGGGCGCGATGATGCGACCGCCATGGCGCTCGGCGACTGCGGCGCCGGCCTCGGCGTCCCGGATCCAGAAGTCGACGTCCCAGCGATCTGGGCCCGTCTCGTCTCCCACGATGGCGGCGACGACGTCGCGGGCGACGGGCTGCTCGGGCTCGCCGCCCACGTACCCGGGCAGGCGCAGCAGCGTGACCGGCCCGAGGGACTCGGTCCGCCAGCCGAAGAGGTCGGCGTAGAAGCCGGCCGCACGGTCGGGGTCGGCGGTGTGGAGCAGGCTCATCGCCCAGGCGCCGGCTTCGTTCACCGCCTGAGCACCGCGCCGCACCGCCGGCTCGAAGGCGCAGAACACGGCTCCGGTCGGATCGGCGAGGACGGCCAGCCGCCCCGCGGGACGGACGTCGAGCGGACCGGCCACCAGCGTGCCCCCGGCCTGCTCGGCGGCCCGGGCGGTGCGCTGCGCCGACTCGACCCGCACATGCGTCATCCATGCAGAGGCGACCCCCGGAGGCGCCGGCGCCACCCCGGCGACGTCGCGGCCGGCCAGGCGGGCGACGTAGTACGGCTGGGCGGGATCCCCGGCCATGGGACCGGGCTCGCTCCATTCCCAGCCGAACAGCTCGGCGTAGAAGCTCCGCGCCCGGTCGACATTGGCGCTCAGGTTCTCCACCCAGCACGGGACTCCGGCCGGATACTCGCTGCGGTCGCTCATCGCGTCCTCCACTCGTAGTTAGTCCTAAAAACATACTAGATAGTTGGAGTAAAATACAACTATGGCCACCACGCGCAGCTACGGCGACCGCTGTGGCGTCGCCCGTGCGCTTGACATCGTCGGCGAGCGCTGGTCGCTGCTCATCGTGCGCGAGCTCCTGCTCGGACCCAAGCGCTACACCGACATCCGCGCCGGCGTGCCCCGGGCCACCCCGAACGTGCTCTCCGAGCGGCTGCGGGAGCTCGAGCAGAGCGGGGTACTGCGCCGGCGCACGCTCGGTCCCCCGGCCAGCGCCCGCGTCTACGAATTGACCGAACGGGGCTACGCGCTCGAGGCGGTCATCCTCGCCCTCGGCCGCTGGGGGAGCGCGACGCCGGTCGTGCCCGAGGCCGAGATGAGCGTCGACTCGCACGCGCTGGCGCTGCGGACGCTCTTCGACGCCGGCGCGGCGCCCGCGCGCGCCCTGCGCATCAACCTCGAGATCGAGGACGACGGGCTGGCCGCGCAGGTCGCGGGCGGCGAGCTGCGCATCGCCCGCGGGCGCGATCCCGCCGCGCAGGCCACCCTGACGATCGACCGCCCGACCCTGCGCGCGCTCCTGTGGGAGGGACGACGGGTGGCCGATCTCGGCCCGGACGCGCTGCGCGGTGATGGCGCCGCCGCGCAGGCCTTCTTCGGGCTGTTCCCGCGCCCGGAGCTCAGCGCTCAGCGCCCGTAGCGCTCGCGCCCGAGCACGAGCTGCTCGGGCAGCGCGATGCGGGCCGGCGGCGAGGGATCGGCGAGCACCGACACGGTCTCGGCCACGCTCCAGGTGATCGTGGCCGGCTGCTCGTCGAAACGCACGGTCACCTCCTCGCCGTCGTTGGCGGCGAGCTCGCCCCGGCGCCCCGGCTCGATCCCGGCGTCCTTGAGGTAGTGCAGGAGGTCCTCGGCCTCGTTCTCGAGCCGGAGGATCGTCACCTGGGCGCCGATGGCGCAGTCGGCCAGGGGCACGCCGTCGATCCGCTGGCCGACCTGGATGGGGTGGCCATGAGGGCAGGTGCGAGCGTCGCCGACCGCCGTGCGCACGTACTCCTCGAACCGCGGTGTCATCGCATGCTCGAGCTTCTCCGCCTCCTCGTGGACGTCGTCCCAGGGGACCCCGACGACGTCGGTGAGGAAGCGCTCGATCATCCGGTGGCGGCTGACCAGCCGCTCGGCGTGGTCACGCCCCGACTCGGTGAACGCGATCGTCCGGTTGCGGCTGCGCTCGATGTAGCCGTCGCGCTCGAGCCGGCCGAGCATCTCGTGCACGGTGGGGGCCGAGAGCTGCATGGCCCGGGCGAGGTTGGCGCCCGTCATCGGCAGGCCGGCCTCGAACAGCCAGAACAGGCTCTCGAGGTACTCCTCCTCGGCCGTCGTCGCGTGCGCGGGCGTCACGACTGGATCGTAGCCGCTGATCCCGGGCCGGATCCGCCGTGGCTCAGGCGCCGGTAGGATCGCCCGGCGTGTCCCTGCCGCTTGCATCCCCTCTGCTGCCGCAGCTCGCGCGCGGGCGCCCCGAGCTGCCGGTCGGGGAGACCTGGTGCTATGAGCCGAAGTACGACGGCTTCCGCGCCATCGTGTTCGCCGACGGCGAGTCCCTCCTCATCCAGTCGCGCGGGGGCAAGCCGCTCGGCCGTTACTTCCCCGAGCTGAGCTTCCCGTCCGGCCGCTACGTGCTCGACGGCGAGATCGTCATCGATGATCCGGGCGGCGGGCAGGACTTCGAAGCCCTGCAGCAGCGCATCCACCCGGCGCAGTCGCGGATCCAGATGCTGGCCGAGCAGACGCCGGCCCGCTTCGTCGCCTTCGACCTGCTGGCCTGGGGCGACGAGAGCCTGCTCGAGCGGCCGTTCGCCGAGCGCCGCGAGCGGCTCGAGCACGAGCTCGCGAACGTCGATCTCACGCCGCTCACTCGGACGGCCGATGAGGCCGAGCCGTGGCTCGACAGCGGCGAGGGGGTGGTGGCCAAGGACGCCCGCGCGCCCTACCGGCCCGGCGAGCGGGTGGGCATGGTCAAGGTCAAGCGTGTGCGCACGATCGACGCCGTCGTCATGGGCTACCGGCCGGGCAAGGAGGCGGACACCGTCGGCTCCCTCATCCTCGGCCTCTACGACGGCGACGGAGAGCTACACGTCGTCGGGCATTCCTCCGGCCTGCGCGCGGCCGAGAAGCGCGCCCTCCTCACGCGCCTGGCCGAGTATGAGACCGGCACCCGGGGTCGGGGCGATCCCAGCCGGTGGAAATCCGAGAAGGAGCTCGAGTGGATCGCCCTGCGTCCCGAGCTCGTCGTCGAGGTGACCTTCGACCACATGAGCGGCGGGCGGATCCGGCACGGGACGAAGATCCTGCGCTGGCGCGAGGACAAGCCGGCGGCCGAGTGCCGGCTCGAGCAGATGGGGTAGTGCCCCCCGCGGTCCCCGAGACCGTGCTCGTGGCCCCGGACTCGTTCAAGGGCACGCTGAGCGCCGACGAGGTGGCGCGGGCGCTCGGCCGCGGCCTCGAGGCCGGCGGGCGCCCAGTGGACCTGTGCCCGGTGGCTGACGGCGGCGAGGGCACGCTACGGGCCCTGTCTGACCAGTTTCGCTGCGAGCTGCAGGAGCAGCGCGTCCGCGACCCGCTCGGGCGTCCCGTCACTGCCGCCTTCGGCCTCGGCCGGGCCGGCCGCCGCTCGGTCGCCGTCCTCGAGTGCGCGTCGGCCAGCGGCCTGGCCCTGGTGGCCGAGGCAGAGCGAGACGCCGAGGCCGCGAATACCTACGGGACCGGAGAGCTGATCCTGGCCGCCGCCCGGGCCGGGGCCGAGCTCATCCACGTCGGGGTGGGCGGCAGCGCGAGCACCGACGGCGGTGCGGGCGCGCTCGAGGCGATCGAGGCCGGCGGTGGTCTGGGCGGCGCTCGCCTCATCGTCCTGTGCGACGTGCGCACCCGGTTCCTCGACGCCGCCCGGGTGTTTGCCCCCCAGAAGGGCGCGGACGCCGCCGCGGTGACGCGCCTGACCGCGCGTCTGGATGCGCTCGCGGCCACCCTGCCCCGTGATCCGCGCGGGGTGGCGATGACCGGCGCCGCCGGCGGACTGGCCGGAGGCCTGTGGGCGGCACTCGGCGCCGAGCTCGTGGCCGGGGCCGGCTTCGTGCTTGACGCGGTCGACTTCGACACCCGCATGCGTGGCGCTCGGGCCGTCGTCACGGGCGAGGGCCGCCTCGATGAGCAGAGCCTGGCCGGCAAGCTCACCTCGGAGATCGCCACCCGGGCCCGCCAGGCCGGGGTGCCGTGTCACGCGGTGGTGGGGAGCCGGGCCCTCGACAGCTTCGGCGCTCGCGTGCTCGACCTGCAGGAGATCATCGAGGCGGGTACCGCGGCCGAGCTCGAGCACGCCGGACGCGATCTGGCCACGCTGCTCAGCGAGGAGAGCTCAGCCTCCGAAGACGGCTGAGCGCCCAAGCGCGCGGCCGCGCGCGTCGAGCGCCACCAGCTGGAGGCGGGCCGAGCCGCCCGCGATGGCGATCGCGGTCTCGAAGCCGGTCTTCGAAGCCGCGGCCACGGGGGCCCAAGTGCCACCGCGGTCGGCCAGCACGCGCCAGCTCGCCACCTGGGTGGCGCCGTTCCAGCTCGCGTACACCGTGCTGCGCCCGCCCTGGGTGCGCACCACCCCCGCCGGCGGCTGGGTCGGCTGCCCCACCCAGTGCACGAGGTAGGCCCGGTAGCTGAGATCGGGGCCGGGCAGGCGGGCATCGAGCAGCACCCGCCCGCCGGGTGCGTAGTCGGAGAAGAACGGCACCGACCCCCAGCCGACGAACACGCCGCCGCCCGCCAGCGGCTGTGCGTTGCCCATGTAGGAGGCGTCGGCCTCGTCGGCCCGCGTGTCCTGCGAGACCAGCGCCACCGTGCGGGCGGTCGGGTTCAGCCGCAGCTCGACTGCGCGCGAGAGCCCGGTCGGCGTCACGAACGTCCCGCCGCCGGTGATCTGACAGCAGTGGTCGTCGAACAGGCTGACGAGCGCACCCGGGTGCAGCTCGACATCGTGCTGCCACTCGAAGTGCGCGCCGCTGCCCAGCTGGAAGGTCGAGTGCTTGCCCCCGAGCGTCCAATCGATCCGCCCGCTGCCGATGTCGACCAGGTAGGCCGCCCACGTGTTGCGCATCGAGACGAGGAATGTCCCGTCGCCGGCGAGCTGAAAGCTGTTGACGTGGTAGGCGTCCCAGGGGAAGCCGTTCGAGGGCAGCGAGGCGTAGGACTGGCTGAGCGGAATGTGCTGCAGGGCATCCCAGCTGTAGAGCAGGCGGCCGGTCCGCAGGTCGTACTCCTGGATGGCGGAGTCGGTGAGCGCCCCGTTATAGGCCCCGCCCCAGCGCGAGAGGTTCATCGGGAGGTTGCGGTTGGCGGTCACCCAGGCGTCGTTGCCGGCGATGACGAGCGAGTGCAGGGTGAGCACCCAGCCGCCGGTCGCCTCAAGCGTGGCCACGGTGCGGTAATGCTGGTCGACGACGACGTCCTCGCCGGTCTGGGTCGCGCCCGTGTTCGTGATCACGCCCTGCCACCAGGACAGCGCAGGCCGGCCGTGGAAGGTCTGGGGGGCCAGGTTGGAGGCCACCTCGCTCGTCGGCACCGGGTGAAACCACACCGGCTGCAGATGGCCGTCGAGGATGAGCGCGCCGCTCTGCCCGATCATCGGGTGGTTGACCATGTTGTAGAAGTCGCCCAGCAGGACGTCCCCGGGCAGCGTGGCGTTCGCACCCGCCGAGGCGCGAACGATCGGCGGATGCAGCGCCGGCGCGGACACGAAGTGGTAGGCGCCATCGGCCGTGTAAGCGCCGATCGGAGCCCCGTGCGAGCCGGCGAGCGCGAAGTCCAGCCCGGCGAACGCAAGCACGGCGAGAGCGATGCCGGCGAGCAGCCGCTGGGGGCGCAGGCCGGGGCGCACCGGCTGGCTCATCGCCGCGAACGCGAGCACCGCGGCGAGGATGCACAGGCCGGCGCCGATCAGGTAGGCGAGGCGGAAACCTGAGGTGAGCGCGCTCGGGACCTCACGGTTCTTGCCGATCAGGTGCGTCGTGTACTGGGTGGCCAGCGTGATGAGCAGGGCGAGCCCAAGGCCGCCGCCGACCTGGCGGGAGGTGTTGACGAGTCCCGAGGCGAGCCCGGCCTGGCCCTCCCGGGCGCTCTGCACGGCGGCGATCGTCGAGGGGACGACGGAGAAGCCGATCCCCGCAGCCATGAGCAGGCCGGGGATGACCATATACGCGATCGCACTACCGCTCGGCTGGATGCGCGCGAACAGCAGCATGGCCACGGCCATCATCGACAGGCCGCCCCCGAGCACGGCGCGGACGCCGAAGCGGCCGACGAGCGCCCCGGCCCGGCGCGCGCACAGCATGATCGTCAGCGCCATGGGCAGGAAGGTGAGTCCCGTGCGCAGCGGCGAGAGCCCCAGCACCTGCTGGAGGTAGAGCGAGCCGAGGAACCACATCGGGAAGAGGGCGGCGCTGAACAGCACGACGACGCCGTTGGCGGTCATGAGCGGCCGCGTCAGCTCCCGGAACGGGACGAGCGGCGCGGTGGCGATGCGGGCTTCGATCACGCCGAACAGGGCCAGCACGGCCACGCCGGCCAGGATCGGCACGAGCGCGTGCGCCGAGCTCCACCCGAATACGCTCGCCTCGACGATCCCGTACACGAGCACGATCTGGCCGCCGGTGAGCGTGATCGCGCCGGCCAGGTCGAAGCTGGGCGCGCCGTCGGTCCGCCGCCGCTCCGCGATCACCCGCCAGCCGATGAGCGCCGCCACGATCCCGATCGGCGGGTTGATCAGCAGCACCCAGCGCCAGGTCAGCTCCTGGGTGATGAGGCCGCCGAACAACGTGCCGGCGGCGCCGCCCAGCCCGTTCATCGCGCCCCACATGCCGATCGCCCGGTGGCGCGCCGGCCCGGCCGGGAACGAGGAGGTGATGATGGCCAGGGAGGAAGCCGCCATCAGCGCCCCGCCGAGGCCCTGGATGGCCCGGGCGATGATCAGCATCTCGCGGCTGCCCGCCGCGCCGCCGACGAGCGAAGCGGCGCCGAACACGAGCAGCGCGGCGGTGAACGTGCGGCGGTGGCCGAGCTGGTCGGTGGCGCGGCCGCCGAACATGAGGAAGCCGGCGAAGGCGATCGCGTAGGCATCCACGACCCACTGGAGCTGGGAGGCGGAGAAGCCGAGGCTCGACTGGATCGAGGGCAGCGCGACGTTGACGATGCTCAGATCGAGGATGACCATGAACTGCGCCACGCAGCAGACGCCGAGCAGCCACCCGGGGTGGCCGCTGCGGGGCAGGCGTCCCCGCCAGCCGCTCACCGCACGCTCGGGCGGCGCGCTCGTGCCGCTCACCGGGTCAGTCCCGGGGACGAGCACGCCGGCCGGGGTGTCGGCCGCCGCCGGCGAGCCGGCCAGGGCGTCGTCGCGATCTGGCATCGGGCCCCCTTATCGAGCTGTGAGCTGTCCGGTCATTGGGCTGCGACCGCGGGTCGCTCGCCGGCCGCGGCGATCGTACCGGCTCGCGGCGCGGCACGGGCAAGCGCAACCTTGACGTGGCCCATGTGTGTAGTGTCAGGACGGCTACGCAGACGAAGGGGAGCCAGGTTATGAGCCGGATGATCAGAGTCGCCGCGGCTGCGGTCACGACCGCCGCGATCGCGGGGTGCGGCGGATCGAGCCCCGCCAGGACCTCAACGAGCGCGACGCAGGCGTCGGCGCCGCCCAGCACGACGGCGAGCACCACGACGACGGCTCCTCCGACCCCGGCGCCCGCCACGTCCAAGGCGGCCAAGAAGGTCGTCCATCACGCCAGGCCGAAGCCGGTCACTCCCACGGCGAGCCCGGCGCTCCCGGTTCCGTCCGGGTCGGCGCCGGTGAGCACGCCGGCCGCGGCCCCGAGCACGCCTCCCGTGACCCGGGCCGCCACCACGCCGATGCAGTCGGCTCCGGTGACGACGTCCTCGCAGACCAAGCCGCCGGGCACGACGTCGGGTTCCGGCTCGACGCCGAAGAAGAAGAAGAAGAAGCCGAAGATCTACGGCGGCTACTGAGCCGCCGGTCGGTCGCTCAGCAGAGCGGCCCGCCAAGCGGCGTGTCCGGCCCCGGACCCGGGTCATCGTAGGTCCGGACGCCCAGCTCCTCCATGAAGCGGGCCATGCGCTGCCCCGACCGCGTCTGCTCGCCCTCGTGGTAGCACGGGTAGGCGAGCGGGCTGCCGTACTGATCGGCCCAGCCCCACTCGGTCCACGGATAGCCGGGAAGTGCCACGGCGATCTGCTCGCCGGCCCGCACACGGGTCCCGGCCCGCAGGAGGTCACGCAGGTGCTCGGCCACGTAGATGACGTCGCCGGCGTGGCTGCCGTCGAGCAGCTGGTACCAGATGATGTGCCCGCCCGGCCACGGGGCCTTCCAGTCGCTGCCCAGGATGAGCGCATCGCCGATCGCCTCGACCGGCACCGGCCGGACGGGGAGCCAGTCGACGCCCATGTCGGTGCGAGCGGGCTCCCAGCCACCGCCGGCGAACGGGTTGACGTAGCCGGCCGTCGCGCTGTGGGCATGCCGACGCGGCGCCCGGGTCCGGCGGGCGAGGGCGGGTGCGGCGAGAAGCAGCGCGGCGGTCAGGACCGCGATCAGCGAGCGGGTGCGCATACCCGAGCCGATCGGCGCCGACCCCGCACTCTTGAGCTCACTCCGGCTCAGGCGCCCGGTCTGCGTCCGCGAGCTCTCGACTCCACTCCTCGGCCCACCGCAGGATCGGACGCAGGCTCGCCACGAGGTTCTGACCGGTCTCGGTCAGGGTGTAGCCCTCACCGCTGTGGATGGCGATCCGCGCGTCGGCCAGCTCGTGCAGCCGACGCGTGAGCACGCTCGAGGAGACCTCACCGCAGGCCGCGCGCAGCTCCCGGAACTTCAACGGGCGCGGGGCCTGATGGAGCTCCCAGATGATGCGCAGGTTCCAGCGCCGCCCGATCAGGTCGAACAGCGCCATGATCGGACGCCCGGTCCGCGATCCGCGGACGGGTTGGCCGGGACGCGCTGAGGCCGACATCGGGCTCAGCGCACGTCGGGAACGAGCTGTTCCGCTGTCACGGGGAGTTGTGTCCAGGCGTCGATCATCGGGTGCTCGGCAGCGGAGACTCCGCCAGGCGGGCTCCCATCTGCTCGATGGCCGCCCGCAGGTCGCGATACGGGCGCAGAAACAGCACGATGCGAGAGATCTGCCCGGTCTCGGATTGCTGCTCGCGGACGATTCCCTCGAGCGCGCGTCCGGCCACGTGGGCGGTGAACGCCTGCACGCTTTCTCCATCGTCCCCGCGCCAGGTTCTGGCCGGTTGGAGGTCGTTCAGCACGCTCGAGATGAGCCCGAACATGTGGGTGACGTCCTGGCGGCCGCGGTATTCGGCCACCGGGCTGCAGAAGACGACGTCCTCGGCCAGCCGCGCCGCGGTCTGATCCGAGTCTGCGACGCGCAGGAGTTCTTGGATGTCGATCATGGTTGCCTCGATAATAGAGGCAGATCTGCTGAGCTGTCAACCAGGTGCACGCGCCGTGCCCGCGTCGCCGCGCCCGCGCCGCGCCGAGCCGCGCAGCCGCCTCTCTTTTGGAGGCAGTCATGGTACCCTCCTCGGCATGACGGCTGAGGGCGGTCGCTACGAGCAGATCGGACAGGGCTACAGCCGCCTGCGCCGCGAGGACCCGCGTTTCGCCGCCGCCATCGACGCCGCGCTTGCAGGTGCCCGCACGGTGGTGAACGTGGGCGCCGGTGCCGGCTCCTACGAGCCGCCCGATCGCTACGTGCTGGCGGTCGAGCCCAGTGACGTGATGGCCGCCCAGCGGCCCCCCGCGGCGCCACCGGCGATCCGGGCCACCGCGGGGGCGCTCCCGCTGCGCGACGGGAGCGTCGACGCCGCCATGGCCATCCTCAGCGTCCACCATTGGGATGCCGAGCGCGAGCGCGGCGTGCGAGAGCTGCGCCGGGTGGCCCGCGGCCCCGTCCTCATCCTCACCTACGACCCCGCGGTGAGCGGCCGGATGTGGCTGATGGCCGACTACCTGCCCGAGGTGGCGGCGCTCGATCGCGAGATCTTCCCGTCCCTGTCCCAGCTGGCCGGCTGGCTCGGCGGCCGTTGCGAGGAGCGCGTGCTCCCGATCCCGCGTGACACCCCCGATTGGACGCTCGGGTCGTTCTGGGCCCACCCCGAGCGCGTGCTCGATCCCGAGGCGCGGGCCGCCACCTCCGGGTTCGCCCGCATGCCCGAGACGGTGGTGGACCGGGTGGTGTTCGAGGTGGCGCGCGATCTCGATTGCGGCGAATGGGATCGCCGCCACGGCGCCCTGCGCGCGCTGGCGGAGTACGACGCCGGGCTGCGCCTGCTCGTCAGCCGGCCGGCGTGAGCCGGCTCGCGAGCCGGTCCGGGTGGGCCGCGATCAGTTGTGGGCGAAGGCCTGCCGGCGGTCCGGATCGACGTCGGGCAGCGGCCGGTCGAGCGAGTCGAGGTACTTCGTCTGCTCCTCCAGGTGCTCGAGCAGCAGCTCGGCCATCTGCTGGGTCATGCCCGCCCGCACGACGATCCGCAAGACGCTCAGGTCCTGGCGATTCTCTGGGAACGTGTAGGCGGGGACGAGCCAGCCGCGGGTGCGCAGTCGCTCGGAGACGTCGAATACCGTGTAGTTCTTCGGCTCGGACAGCGCGAACGCGAACACCGGCAGCTCCCGGCCCTCGGAGATGAGGTGGTAGGGGCCGAGCTTGGCGATCCCGCCGGACAGGTAGGTGGCGACATCCTGCGCGCCCTGCATGATCTGGCGGTAACCCTCCCGGCCGAAGCTCGAGAGCATGTGGTACTGGGCCACGACCTCGCTGCCCGGGCGTGAGAAGTTGAGCGCGAACGTCGGCATGTTCCCGCCCAGGTAGTTCACGTTGAACACGAGCTCGTGCGGCAGCGCCGCCTCGTCGCGCCACACCGCCCAGCCGACGCCGGGATAGACGAGGCCGTACTTGTGTCCGGAGGCGTTGATCGACTGCACCCGGGGCAGGCGGAAGTCCCATTCGAGCTCCGGCTGCAGGAAGGGGGCAACGAACGCGCCCGAGGCGCCGTCGACGTGGACGGGCACATCGAGCCCCCGCTCCTCCTGCAGGCGGTCAAGGGCGGCGCAGATCTCGGCCACCGGCTCGTAGCTGCCGTCGAAGGTCGAGCCGAGGATCGCCACCACCCCGATCGTGTTCTCGTCGCAGCAGGCCACCGCGTGCTCGGCGTCGAGGTGGAAGCGCTCGCCCTCCATCGGCACCATCCGCGGCTCGACATCCCAGTAGCGGCAGAACTTCTCCCAGCACACCTGCACGTTCGCGCCCATCACGAGATTGGGGCGGTCGGTCGGCTCGCCCGCGGCCTTGCGCCGCTCCCGCCAGCGCCACTTCAGGGCCAGCCCTGCGAGCATCGCCGCTTCGCTCGAGCCGGTGGTCGAGCAGCCGGTGGCGTGCTCGTGCTCGGGCGATGACCACAGGTCGGCGAGCATGTTCACGCACCGGGCCTCGATCTCCGCCGTCTGCGGATACTCGTCCTTGTCGATCATGTTCTTGTCCGCCGTCTCGGCCATCAGCCGGGCGGAGACCGAGGGCATCCAGGTGGTGACGAACGTGGCCAGGTTGAGGCGGGCCTGGCCGTCGAGCAGCAACTCGCTCGAGATCAGCTCGTAGGCCGTGTCGGCGCCGATGCCGCGGGCGGGAATCTTGTCCGTGGGCAGCACGGCCAGGCCCTCGCCATCGGGGAGCGGAGCGGACGGATGGCGGGGGGTGCGCTGCCGGGACAGGGGCATGGGCGTCCTTTGCGTGGGGCGGTCGGGGTCGCGGGATGTCTACCGCGTCCGGCCACACCTTATTCGGGGCGGGTATCAGTGCAACGCGAGCCGCGGGCCGTCGGTGGTCTTCGTCGAGGGGATGGCGACGGAGGCGACAGCCGCGACGGCGGCGGCGATCACCGCGGTGGCGAGCGCACCGCGGCCGTAGCCGGTGACCAGGCCGTCATCCGGGCCGGCGCCGGCGAGCGGCTGAGACCGCTCAGCTCGAGCGATCCCACTCCACCCACAGCTCCGCCGGCTTGCGGAACACCAGCCCGCGGATCCGCGGCTCCCGTCCCGGCGCGAGCCGCAACCCGGGGAGCCGGCGCAGCAGAGCGGCGAGCGCGGTGCGCGCCTCGAGCCGGGCCAGGTGCACCCCGAGGCACACGTGGGGTCCCTGCGCGAAGGCGAGCTGCCGCGGCGGGCGGGGCGGGTCGATGCGCAGCCGGTCCGGCTCGCTGAACACGGCCGGATCACGATTCGCGCCGGCCAGGGACACCCGCACGAGCTCACCGGCGGCGAGCGGAGCCCCGCCCAGCTCCGTGTCGGCGGTGGCGTAGCGATCGACGATCGCCGCCGCCGGCTCGAGCCGCAGCGACTCCTCGAGCACGCGGTCGAGCGCGCCGGCGTCCGCGCGTGCCGCCGCCGCCAGTTCGGGGTCGGCGAGCAGCATCAGCATCGCGTTGGCGATCATCGCCTCGGTCGTCTCGATCCCGCCGAACAGGAGCACGGCCGCGTTGGAGACCAGCTCGACCACGGACAGGTCGTGGCCGGCCGCCCGTGCGGCGTCGCGCAGCAGCGCGCCATCCGGTCCGTCCGCGGCGGCCAGCGGCCCGAGCCGCGAGCTGAGCTCCGCGTAGGCGTCCACTCCCGCCTGCGGCAGCGGACGACCCGCCGTGATGTCGTTGACCGCGGCCACGATGGCCTCGTAGGCGCGCCGCACCGCGCCGGTGTCAGCGGCCGGGAGCCCGAGCGCCTGGGTGAGCACGGCAGCCGCCAGCGGCCCCGCGAACTGCGTGCGGAGCTCGCACGTACCGGCCGGAGCAAGCTCGGCCAGCAGTCGCTCACATTCGTCATCGATGGCGGCCGCGAACCGCTCGCGCACCACTCCGGGGCGCAGCGGCGCGGCGAACGGCGCCCGGTGGCGCGCGTGCGCGGACCCGTCGAGACTGAGCATGCTCGGCCCGATGACCTGTCCAGTGCTGAACCGCTCGTCCTGCACGGTGAACGTGACCGGGTCGCGCAGGACCGCGACAGCGAGGTCGTAGCGGGTGACCAGCCAGCCACCGAGCGCCGGGAGGTAGCTGACGGGCTCGCGCTCGCGCAGCCGGGCAAGCAGCCCGTGCGGGTCGTCCTCGAGATCCCTCAGCCGGGCGGACGCGCCGAGCGGGAACGCGGTCGCGGCGCCCATGGCCACAGCATGGCATGGGCGAACCCGAGCTCATCCGAGCGGGGCGGCGTTCGGCGGCGGCTGGCAGCCGGCGTCGAGCAGGAAACGCAGGAACACCGGCCGATCCCGGCTGGGGTGAAACGGCTCGATGCCATCGCGCAGGAGCGCCGCTGCCCGCTCGAGGTCGTACAGGAGGGCCAGCTTGCCCGGAGGGTCGTCCCACTCGCCCGAGTCGTAGCGATGGATCCAGGCGGCCAGGGCAGCGAGCACCTCGACCTGGAGCTCGTCCTCCCACCAGCCGGAGCGCAGCGCGAGGTGGTAGCGCTCGTGGAGCATGCAGGCGTCCGCCCACAGCTGTTCGAACCACAGCCACTGCTCGCGCGGATACATGCCGCGTGGGCTGAGCGGCCAGCGCCCCGACCACGGATCGTCCTCGTCGTCGAAGGCGTCGAGGCCCATCGGGCCGAGGCCGGGCGGGCCGAGGTCCTCGGGCGGACGCCCGTTCGGGATCTCGCCGAAGCCGCCCGGCGTCCCCGGTCCCTCGTCCGGGCCCCGCGGACCGTCGAGCCCCGACCCCTCCTCGCCCTCCCAGCCGTCCTCCAGCGGATCCCAGCTCATGCGTCACCTCCAAGCTTCTTCAGGCGTCGGTCCTCGAACCACATGCGCAGGCGCAACCGTGCGGGTGCGAGCCGGCCGTAGAGCAGCAGCGCATGGCGCTCGGGCAGCTGGCGCAGAGCCTCCGGCGCGCTGAGGGGGCGGCGCCGGCGAGCCACCGAGCGCGTCGTCCCGCCCGCGCCGGTCGTGCGAGTGAGGTCGCGCACCTCCTCCTCGCCGATCAGGCCGGCGAAGTAGCGCAGCGTCTCCAGGTCCGCCACACCGGGCAGGAGCATCCGCGCGCGGTGGCTGTTGACGACGGTCTCCGCCTGCTTGCCGTAGCGCGAGCGCGCCTGCTGCAGGTCGTGGAAGATGGAGACGAGCTGGATGTTGTGGCTCGGGGCGGTGGAGGCGATCTCGGCCAGGTTGGGCAGCGGCGCCACGTTGCCGCACTCGTCCAGGCACAGCAGCAGCGGGCGCTCGAGCCGGCCTCCGGCCCGCGTGGCCCGCTCGTAGGCTCGGTCGACGATCTCGGAGAGCAGCGCCAGGAACAGCGGGCGCAGGAGCTTCGACGCCTTGGCGTCCCCGATCAGGTAGAGCGTCGCCGACTCGTCGAGCAGCCGATCGGCCGTGATCTCGCTCCCCGACGCCGACCGCGCCACGCGGGCGAACCGGTAGGCCCGCAGCAGAGCCTGCGCGGTCGCCTCGATCGACGTCCGGGTCCGGTCGGCCTGCGCCTCGAACGCCCGCACGGCGTCGTAGGCCGCGTGCGCGTCGCTCAGCTCCTGGTCGTCGCTTGCCTCGCCGGCGATCTGCGCCAGCGCCTGGTGGAGCTCGCGGCTGCCCTGCCCGTACACCCAGCGCACGAGCGTGTCGACGCCGGCGCCCGTCCGGGCGGCGGCGTGGAGCAGCGGGGCCAGGCGCTGCTCGGCGGCCACGGCCCAGAAGTCGCCGCCTTCGACGCCGCGCTGGTCGATCTCGCCCGAGCAGGCGAGCCGCCAGGCGGTCTCGAGCGCGCCGTCCCACGTATGCGCTCCGGCCAGCGGCGACCAGGTGTGGCTCGGCCCCCCGGCCAGCCCGAAGGGATCGAACACGAACACCTGGCCGAGGGCCTGCCGGCGCCGCAACGTGACCGACAGGAGGTCGGTCTTGATCGAGGACGCGACCGCCGGTCCGTCCCACTCGAGCAGAGCGGGCACGGCGAGTCCGGCCGATTTGCCGGACTGCGGGGGACCGAAGGCCACGAGCGCGTGGCGCTCCTCGGCGTGGAGCAGCCGGCCGCCGTGGCGGCCGAGCGCGAGCCGGGGCTGGGGGCGCCCGCCGCCGCTGCGCTGCCGGCGCGTGAGGACACCGAGCTCGCCCCGCCGCGCCCAGCGCGCTCCGGAGCCGCGGCCCAGCCAGGGGCCGGCCACCCGCAGCACGAGGGCGCTGGCCACGGCGACGCCGGCGAGGACGAGCAGGAGAGCGAGGTAGAAGCCGGACGGTCCGGGCAGGCCGTCTCGGTCCGCGTTGGGCCACGCGAGTGCCGGGTTCCCGAGCCGTCCGGGCAGACGCACCACGATGGCCAGAAGATCGCCGGCCCCGACACTGGGCGCTCCGTGACCGAACAGCACGCCGGCGGCGGCGCCCCACAACCAGAGCAGCACGCCGAGAGCGCCCGCCACGGCGACCGCGCCCACGACGACGCCGTCCGGAATCCCCTCTCCGGCGCGCGGACTCATGCGCGCCGCACTCCGCGCTCGGAGATCCGCATCCCGGTGTCGGTGTTCGTCAGCCGAGCCTCGAGGCGCGAGCGATGGTGCTGCACGACGAACGAGCGGCTGCCCACGCGCCAGAGCGCCTGGCCGGGCGAGAGCAGCGAGATCAGCCGCGCCTCGCTCTCGGACAGGCCGAGCAGGGTGCGCGTGAGCGGCACCTGGCTCTCATCCTGGTGGTAGACGATCCGCGTCGAGGCATCGGCGATCAGCCCTTCGGCGATCCGCGACGCGCGCGAGCCGGCGTCGCCGGCCGCCTGCAGGTCGGCGAGCTTGTGCAGGACGACGAGGTTCATCACGCCGAACTGGCGGGCGAGCTTGAAGTTCGACTGAAACCACTCGCCCAGGCCCGTGTGCTGGACGATCTTCCATGACTCGTCGGCCACGTTGATGAGCCGCTCGCGTCCGGGGCGCTCGGCCATACGGGCGAGCAGCGCGCTCATCCAGGCGCTGGCGCAGGCCATGAGGATGCCGACCGCCGGCGAGTCGCGTACGGCGTGCAGGTCGAGCACGACGAGCCGGGCGTCGAGTTCCAGACCGGGTGTCGTCGGGCCGTCGAACATCCCGCGCAGCGGTCCCTCGCACAGGTCCTGCAGCGCGAGTGCGGCTCGTCTCGCGCCGGTCGCCAGATCCGCCGGGGTCGTGCGCAGGCGCTCGGCCATGTCGATGACCGGGTCGAACAGGACCGCGCTGATGTCCGGCAGCGTCGGCTCGGTGCGGGCCCGGGCGCGCACGACGCGCAGCGCCTCTCGGAGCGCCGCGGCCTCGAGCTGGGTCAGCGGCGCGCCGAGGGCGGTGATCGTGACCGCCCGCAGCAACTCGAGCTGGGCGTGCTCCTCGGGGCGGGAGGCGAGCGGGTTCAGCCGCACCCCGCCGCCGGGAACGAGCGATATCGGCTGCACCCCGACGGCCCGGCAGAGCGGCCCGTATTCGCGCTTGACGTCGAGCACGAACGCCCGCCGGCCGAACAGGAGCATGCGCCACAACAGCGTCTTGACCAGCGCCGACTTCCCCTGCCCGAGCTTGCCGAGCACGATCGCGTTGGGATCGTCGAGCACGCCGTCCCCGTAGAGGGTCCACGGGTCATAGCAGAACGCGCTGCCCCCGCCGTCACGTCCCACGAACACGCCCCGCCCGCCGAGCCCGCCGGCGGCCAGGAACGGGTAGATGGCCTGCGCATGTCGGGTCGTGCAGCGGTGTCCGGGACGATGGGCCGCCCGGGAACCGTCTGCTCGCGCGCCCCTCATGCGCGCAGCCCTCGGCCCATCGGCAGGGTGAACGTGAACGCCGCCGCCTGCTGCCCGTACATGCGATGAAGCTCCAGCCGGGCCCGGGCGGCGTGCTCGTGCACCTCGGCGCAGGCGCGGCGGAGATCGTCGAGGTCGCGGCCGGACACGGTGATGAAGCCGGCCAGGCGCACCTCGGCATGCCCGGCGGCGAGCTCAGCCTCGCGCCGGGCCGTCGCCTGCTCGGCCTGCCGCTGGCGGGCGGTCTCCGACTGGCCGAAGCGCCGCCGCAGCTCCCGGTCGGCCCGATCGCGAGTGATCGCCGCCTCGGCCTCTCGCGTCGAGCGCTCGGGAGGAACCGGCTCGAACGTGACCGCGACCGCCCGCACCGCGCTCGAGCGTCCGAGCAGAGCGTCCATGAACATCGCCGAGACCTCGACGCGGGGCCAGCCGCCGATCCAGAACGTGGCGTGCACGGCGCCGTCGGTGCGGTAGTGGTCCCAGTGCTCCTCGGTCCCGAGCGGCCAGGCGTGAGCCTCGGCGAGCCCGGTGCGGGTCTCGTCGACGGCTTCGAGCGCGGCCAGCTCTGTCCGCGCGAAGGGATCGAAGGCGGTGCGCAGCGCCCGGGCGAGCTGTCCGGGACCGAGCGCCCCGAGCACGGTCACCTCGGCCGCCTCGAGGCTCTGCGCCACTCTCTCGGTGTGCTCGAGCAGGGCGGCGGCAACTGCCTGGCGACCGCGATCGCGCACTCGCCGGGCATCGATTTGCACCGCGATCAGGATCTCGTGCTCCTGGGTCACTCGCGCGGTGGTGGCGATCAGCTCGAGGTAGGACTCGACCATCGGCGTGCCGCGGGGCGGCACGGCCGGGTCGCGCTCGCTGTGCAGCCAGCGCGCCAGCTCGTCGCCCTGGGCCGGTGCTGTGCGCTCGACCCATTGCACGCGGCTGATCGGGGTCCCCGCGGCGCCGGAGAGGACGAGTCCCCAGTGCGCGAGCCGCCGCTCCTGGGCTTCGGGCTCCAGCAGCGCGAAGGCGACGACGCGGCAGGCCAGAACCGCGGTCATGTGCCGCCCCCTGGGCTCCCTCAGCACGCCGATCGTGCGGTCGCGGTAGGGGAGCGCGTCGATCCGCAGGCCCCGCAGCGTGGCCGGCGGTCGGACGCTCGCGGGCTCGAGCCGCCCGGCGCCGGCGCTCGCCGCCGGGCGGTCGGCCACCCGCCCGCGCAGGCCCTCGGTTGGCAGGGGTGAGCGAAAGCGGGCCGACCCGTTGCCCCGCTGCCAGGCAAAGCGCAGGACGACCGGCAGCCACTCGGCGCTCGTGCGCCGGCCGAGCGGGACGAGCGCGAGCACCGTCCCTGCCGTGAACAGTGCGATCGCCATGAGCGCGCCGGTGGCGCTCGGCAGGGCATCGAGGGCGGCGATCGCGCCGAGGGCGGCGCCGGCCATCAGACCGGCCTGCCCGGGGCCGAGCGGTCCGAGCAGACCGCGCCGCTCGAGCGGCCCGAAGCGGTAGGTGAGCCGGCCCTCGCTCACAGCGGGCCATCCTCGGACTGCGGCGCGGGCGGGAGCCCGGCGTCGAGATCGTCCGGTGTTGGACCGGCGTCGGACGGCGGCGGCTCGGCATCGCCGGAGGGGACGGGCGGACGACGCGATTCGCCGATCCGGGGATTCAGCTGGATGTATCCCCAGGCGTGGGGCTCCTCGTCCCAGAACTGCTCAGCCGGCGGGACAGCCGGCGGCCCGTCCCGCGGTCCGTCGGCAGCGACGAGATCGCTCGCGCCGGCGGGCTGATGCACCGACGCGGAGCGGTCGCCTACCTCCGCGGCGGGTTGGCTCGCGGCCGCATGCGTGGATGCATCCTGCTCCGGACCCTCGGCCACGGCCAGCCCCTGTCCGGCGAGGGTCGGAGGGTCGGGCTCGCGCAGTGCCTCGTCCGTCTCGACGTCCCCGCCGGCGGTGGATCCACGCGAGAGCTCGCGCAGCGGTGATTCCTGCGCGTACGCGGGCGGCCCGGCGGTGTCGTCGCTCGGCATGCCGGCCACGGCCCGCTGGGCCCAGTCGTGCGCATCGGTGCCGCTGGCGAGTGAGCGCGTGACAGCGTCCTGCGCCGGGCGCAGTTCGCCGCGTACGGTGCCGGCAGCACTCGCCGCGAGCTCGGCCATCGGCACGAGCCGGATCATCGCCCAGGGAGCGAAGATGGCGAGCACGAGCAGCACAAAGCCGGACAGGAAGCCGGTGGCGGTGAGGCTGAGCAGGGCCGCGCCCCCGAGCGTGAGCACTGTGATGATCGCCAGCTTGGACAGGATGAGCGCGACCAGGAGCTCCACCGTCCGCACCGCCCAGACCCGCCGCGCCGGCCATACGAGCGCGGCGAACGCGAGCGGCAGCATGGCCAGGATGACGTAGACGGCCGCCTCGCGGATGAGCATCTCGGTCCACAGGACGATTGCGGCGAGGACGGTGGCGACCGCGACCATGCAGGCCAGGAAGGGCGAGGAGCCGAACAGCGAGAGCGTGGCCACGTTGTGGGCCGCCTTGGCGAGAAACGCAGTGGCGGTGTCGCCCGAGGCGCCGGCCACGACCGAGCACATCGCGTCGGTGGCGGTGAGGAGCAGGCCGGTCAGCTGGGCGGCCACCGCGACGCCGAGCGTGGCCAGAGGCAGGTAACCGAACGCGCTGCGCAGCAGCAGCGCGAGGTCGGAGCGCAACAGCGCCTGGATGGCGGCCGCGAACAGGAACGGGAGCGTGAGGAGCATGCCGATCCCGGCCACCCGCCAGTAGACGCCCGAGAACCACGGCGCCGCGACGCGCGGGTTCGTCGTCGCCGACAGCATCGTGGACGTCTCGTGCAGGGCCGACGACGCGCCGTGCGTCGTCCACACGGCGACGGCGGCGAGGCTGAGAGCGCCCGCCGCGGCGGCGCCTGAGCTCGAACCGAGCACGTCGCTGACCGCGCTGCCGACATGGCCCTTGAGCAGGTCGCCGCCGGTCTTCAGCACGCGGCCCGTGTGTGAGGCCAGGGTGCAGGCCTTCCCGGCAAGCCCGCTGATCACCCCGACCGTGCCGCACAGGGTGGAGCTCGACAGCGCGCTGGCGGGCGCAGGCGGGACGGTGATCGTCGCCAGGGTGGCCAGCGAGAGCACGGCCGCCGTGCCGGCCAGGTATCGGCGTGGGCGGCTCACTTGGCGGTGCCCCCGAGGTGCGAGAAGAAGTTGACCAGGCCCGGCGAGGCTCCGACCATGAGCGCCGCGGCGCCGGAGACGAGCGCCGCCATGCGGCCCCGCGCGGCGTAGTGATGGTTGTGGCTGTGGGCGGCCACGGCCCACAGCGCGGCGCCGATGAACGCCCCGAGCAGCGCGATCGCCAAGGCCCAGGCCTCCGCTCCGTTGACCAGCTGCTGCAGCACGTTGCTGCCCGGCAGCCCCTTCAGGTCCGGCTGAGCGCTCACGCCCGTCCATCCCGATTTACCCGCCATCGGCACGCCGCTCCTTTCCAATTGAGACTAATTGACGCCGACATAAGCTAGCGAAATCCAATAGAAGCTGCTAGGTTCGTTTGCATCAATTCAGTCTCAATTGGACTCGGAGGACCCAACGTGATTTCTACTCCCGAGGTCGAGGGCCTGTACCGCGACCACGCCCCGCAGCTCCGCCGCGCTGTTCGCTTCTCGATCCGCGCGCCCGAGGCGACCGTCGAGGACGCCTGCCAGTCGGCGTGGGAGCGCCTGGTCGGTCATCGCGAACGCGTTCACGCCGCCGGGGCGCTCGAGTGGGTCGAGCGCACCGCCCTGCGGGAGGCCGCGCGACTGGTCAACCGGGAGCGCCGAACCCTCTCGCTCGAGCAGCTGATCGAGCAGGACGGGGAAGGCGTCGGCGGACCGAGCGGATCGCCGGTCGACGTTCAGATCATGCAGCGGCTGCGGCTGCACTCGATCCGCGACCTGCCGGTGCGCCAGCGCCGGCTGCTCTGGCTGGCCGGGCTCGGCTTCGAGTACTCCGAGATGGCCACGCACGAGGGGTGCACGGCGCGGACGGCCGAGCGCCAGCTGCTCCGGGGCCGGCGGACGCTGCGAGGCCGGGCGACGGCCGCGGCCGTGTGAGGCGCAATCGGGCGCAACTCTCCGACCCGATCGGCGTTTCACCGTGCATGGCGGTCTCTCTCCGCGCTCCCTGGCGCCTCGGCGTGCTCGCCGCTGCGCTCGCCGCCGGCACGGTGGCGGTGACCGAGCCGGAGCCCGGCCGGGCCGCGGCGCCGTGCGCCAGCCACAACAGCCGCGCGGGCACGATCACGATCTGCCCGGCGACGGGGCCGGTCGGGACACTCGTCACCATTCGCGGCGACCTGACCTGCGGCCAGACCGTCGGCGACCCCGTCCCGGTGGCGTTTCTCGGGCCGGGCGACACCGGGGGCGGCGGGGCGGCGGTCCGGACCCGCATCGAGACCTCCGCCTTCGAGGGCTTCTTCCGCATCCCGCTCATCTATGCGGGCGGACCGCGCGGGCACGGCGCCGCGCTGGCCACCGCTCCGGGCTCGAGCTACGCCTTTGCCACCGAGCCCGGCGGCAAGTGCTCGATTGCGTTCACCGTGCTCGCGCCCGCCGCCTCGCACGCCCGGCTATGGCGCACGCCCGGAGTGTCGGGGCTGACCTGCGGACGGCCGCGCCGTGGGACCGGCCTTCTCTGCCTGAGCGCCTCACCCGGGGTGAATCAGCGCCATCACGTCCATGCGGGCGACTTCGCGTGGGCGCTCGATGCCCAGGGCCACTCGGGGACGCGGACGGTGCACGGCTGGCCGCTCGCCGCACCGGCGGCGCGCGTGACCACCCTGCCGGCGGGCACGCACTGGAGCTCGGGCGGGCTGCAATGCACGGCCGGTGCGCGCCGGGTCACGTGCCGCAACGGCAGTGGGCACGGGTTCGTGGTCGGCCAGAGCAGCGACCGGCGTTTCTGAGGTCGGTTGGTGAGTTCGCCACGTCCAGCGTGGCGAATCGTCCCACGCGCACGTCGAAAAAATGACGACCTCATGCCGGGCCTCTCGGATCTGTCGCCGTTGTCCGCACTGGATCGCCAAAACGACGACACAAACGCCGTCGCGCGCGTGCCGTCGCTGTTATTTCGATCCGCCGCCGTCCGGGAGCACTCGCAGGGAGCTCCATCCGGCCCGTGCTCGCCGGGGGACCCCCAGCCCTCGATCGCGCACGCCGGATGCGGCAACCGTCGCCGGCACGCCGCCGTGAACGCGCGCGCACCGGTTGCGCGACGCCCTCCCAGCGTCGCAAATCGTCCACGAGCGCGGTCCGCGGCCGCCACATGTGGTGACGCTGGGTCCGGTGGCGCGAGCCGCCGGGAGGGGTTGGCTCGAGCGGCCGTTGAGTCCACGGGCCGTCCGCATGCCGGCCGTCCCATGGTCGCGCATTCGAAAAAATGACGACCTCATGCCGAGCCTCTCGGATCTGTCGCCGTTGTCCGCACTGGATCGCCAAAACGACGACACAAACGCCGTCGCGCGCATGCCGTCGCTGTTATTTCGACCGCCAGGCGGCCGAGCCGAAACGCGCGACTATCGCGCGCGCCCGCGCCGCCGCCGCCGCGCCGAGCCAAAACGCGCGACTACCGCGCGCGCCCGCGCTTGCGCCGCCGCCGCTCGGCCTGGCTCAGCTTGCGCGCCTTGACCTGCCGCTGACGCGCGGCCGCCTTGCCGCCCGGCCCGACATCCCCGGCACCCCCGCGCGCCGCGGCCGCCCGGGCCCGCGTCCGCGCCGGCGCGCGCCGGCGGGCGTCGCGCCAGATGAAGAACGAGATCCCAACCAGCACGACGATCGCCCCGATCCCGATCCCAACCGCGCTGCCGGTGCTCAGGCTGCTGCTGCCGCTGGCCGAGGTGGTCTGGATGCTCACCGGCGGCGTGCTGGTCGTCGTGGGGACGGTCGTCGAGTTCGGCAGCCCGGGCGCGAACGGGTTGGTCGGGCCGGTGGCCAGCGCCGGGCCGGCGAGGAGCGAGCGGACCCGCGAGCCCGAGCGCGCAGACCAGAGCGAGGACCAGCCCGCTCATCCGTCCGATCATGCGCCCCCGCATCGACACGCCTCGAAGTCAGCCGCGCCCTAGGAGGCGAGCGGCTGCTTCATCCCCTCGGTCTCGGGCGGGTTCTTGTACGGCTGCTCGGGCTCCTGGTGCTCCTCGTGGTACACGCTCTCGGCGTTGACCGCCCAGATGTCGTGGCCCGATCCGAGCAGGATGTTGTCCACGGCGCGCATCGCCGTGAGCATCGAGTGGTCGGAGTTGTTGTAGCGGTGCAGGCCGTTGCGCCCGACCTGGATGAGGTTCGGGATGCCCGACAGCCAGCCCTTGATCGCCGCCACGCGCTCGGCGTACTCGGCGTCGTAGATCGGGTAGGCCTTGTGCACGCGGGCCACGAAGCCGAACTTCACCTTCTCGGCCTTGGCCAGGCCGAGCTGCTGGATCTCGCGGGTGGCGAACTGGATGAGCTTCTCGTCGTCCATCGTCCACAGCTCGTCGCCCTCGAAGCAGAAGTACTCCATGCCGATCGAGGCGTCGCTGTCGTTGGGCACCATCCACGGGCTCCAGGACTTGAAGTTCTGGATGCGGCCCACCTGGACGCCCGGCTCGTGGATGTAGATCCAGTTGTCGGGGAACAGGTCCTCGCCGTCGATGACGAGCAGCACGGTGAGGAACTCGCGGTAGCGCAGGCCGCGCGCGGCATCGCGCACCTCGCCCGGAGCGTCGGGCTCGGTGATGCCGACCGTTGAGCGCAGCGGCAGTGAGGAGATGACGTAGGAGGGGTGGAGCGTCTCGCCACCGGCCACGACCTCGGTGACCCGGCCGCTCGCGTCGCGGCGCAGCCGGGTGACCGGCGAGTTCAGGCGGACCTCCCCGCCGTGATTGCGGATGTCGCTCGTCATCTGCTCCCACATCTGGCCCGGGCCGTAGCGGGGGTAGTTGAACTCGGAGATGAGCGACTTGATCTTGTTGCCGCGGTTGCCGAAGAAGGCCGACTTGGCGGCGCTGAAGAACGACAGGCCCTTGATCCGCTGGGCCGCCCACTCGGCCCGGATCTCGGTCGTCGGCACGCCCCACACCTTCTCCGTGTAGGACTTGAAGAACTGGTTGAACAGCCAGCGGCCGAAGCGGTTCGACACCCACTCCTCGAACGTGTCCTCGCGCCCCTTGGGCCTCATCGCCGCCCACAGGTAGGAGAGCAGGGCCTTGGTCAGATCGACCGGGCCCAGCTTCTTGATCACGTCCATGCCCTGCAGCGGATAGTCGAGGAACTTCCCGTGCCAGTAGATCCGCGACTGGCGCGGGCGCTTGAGGAACTCCTCCTTCATGATCTCGTGCCAGAGGTCGTCCACCTCCTTCACCTTGGTGAAGAAACGGTGGCCGCCGAGGTCGAAGCGGTAGCCGTCCCGCACCTCGGTGCGGGCGATGCCGCCCACCATCTCGGTGGATTCGAGCACGATCACCGGCTTGCCCTGCTTGGCCAGCAGGTAGCCGGCGGTCAGGCCGGCGGGACCGCCGCCGAGCACGACCACCGGGTGCTCTGCGGTGATGTCGGAACCGGAGGCAGCTTCCGGGGAGGGTGTCGGGGAGTCACTCATATCGCTGTCAGGAGACCTTTTCGTAGAGAACCGCGCTGTCTGCCACGCAGCAGGCGCCTCGGTAGTTGTGGGGCGCCCATGCGAGGGGTTTCAGATGGGGATCGGAGGCGATCACAGCGCCCCATTGGGCCGACCGGCGCCGGATCATCTGCGTCCACGGCGCCTTCCAGCTCTGCGCTCCCTCGGTCATGGGGCGGATGAACAGCAGGCGCTGACCCGGTCGCAGGCTAGCAAGGAGCCCGTTCACGACCGCGCGCCAGTTCGGATTGTCGAGGCGATGCTGAGCGCGTACCCAGTCCATGTAGCGCGGGTCCTGGACAGGGCCGATCGTGTTCGCGTAGCGCAGCCCGTTGGGAAGGTAGTACCAGGCCAGCGGCACCTGCTCGGGTTGGGTCATGATGACCAGGTCCCCGGGGTGCACGAGGGCGGACATCTCGCCGCCGATGTCGCGCACGTCGCTCTTGTAGGGCGGCGAGAACGACGCCGGGTTGGCCAGGAAGATGATCGAGGCGCCGATGGCCACGATCCCGACCACTCGCGCGCGCGAGGCGCCGAAGGCGGCGAGCAGCAGCAAGGGCCCGAGCGTGGGGGCGAAGTACCGCGAGACCCAGGCCGGGGTGATCTGCGACGCCACCCAGGCGAGCAGCAGCGTGATGACCGGGAGCGCGATGAGCGCCCACAGCATCGTCGCCTCCTTCGAGCGCCGGTTCGCGCGCCGCCCGAGGTCCCACAGCCCGATCACGGCGGTGATGAGCAGGGCCACGGTCACCCGGTCGCCGCCGAGCAGGTCGCGGGAGAGCTGCACGGGCGCCCCGAAGCGGGGCGAGGAGTCCCACGGCGCCGCCGTGTGACTCGACTGGTAGAGGAAGTTCGGCAGCCAGGGCAGGAACAGCACGCCGGCGCCGATGAAGGCCATCAGGCCGTCGCGCACGATCCCACGCCGGTCATCGCTGATCCGCCAGATCGGGATGAGCGCGAGCGCCGCGCCGGCGCCGTAGAAGATGCCCCAGGCGTGCGTGTACAGCATCGCCGCCTGGGCGAGGGCGAACACGATCAGGTACTTGCGCCGCCGGTACACGAACGCGTGCAGGTAGGCCGCGGTGGCGATCAGCCCGAGCAGGCCCATCAGCGCGTACATGCGCGTCTCCTGGCCGTACTCGGTCAGGAACGAGCTGAACGCGAACAGGATCGCCGCCATGTAGCCGGCCCGGCGGCCGAACAGGCTCCAGCCCGCCCACATCCCGATCGGGACGGTCAGCAGAGCGAACAGCAGCGAGAGCGCGTGAGTGGCCGACTCCCCAGCGCCGAACAGCGCCATCCAACCGTGCAGGAGCAGGTAGAACAGCGGCGGGGAGCCGTCGTGGCGGAGGATGCCGGGGATGGCGCCGAGCGGGTGCGAGGAGATGCCGACCGTCAGCGCCTCGTCCATCCAGAACTGGCCGCCGATGTACCGGGTGCGCATGAAGGCCGAGATGCCCAGCAACACCACGAGCACGGCGCCGGTGCTCAGCCACACCGGACGGCTTTCGATCCACGCCCATCCTCGCGCCAGCCGTCCCGGGCCCTCGCGCTGCTCGGGCGGCGGCGGTGCGGGAGTGCTCACGGCGGTGGCCATCAGCTGCTCACCCCGCCCGCGCATCCGGACTCCCAGATGCGGAAGGTCCGCACGTGGGCGACCAGCGTGAAGTGCGCCTGCGGCCACGGGCGCAGCAGCGGCAGCAGGTGTGCGCCGCGGTTGGCCCGGGCCTGGAAGACGACGTTCGGAGCCGGCCCGGCGGGCTGTCCGGTCAGCGGCGCGGCTTCGACCCGCAGGATCTTCACGCCCAGGTCGTAGGCGACCATCGGCACCTGGAAGCCCTCGGTCATGACCGTCCCGCAGGCCAGCACGCGCGCCGGACCTCCCAGCCGCGCGACCGCGCGCGCGGCGTCCTGGCGCAGGTGGGCCTGGTAGACGAGGATCCCGTGCGTGCGCGGGATGCTGACCAGGTTCTTGCCCACCCAGTTGGGAACCAGCGCGTAGACGAGGGCGAGAAGGGCGACCGTCCCGGCCAGGGCGAGGCGCCCGGCTGCCGCCGCTCCGGCGCCGCGCCGCCCGCCGACGACGGACAATGGCCACCGCGAGCTCGCCGGCCGCCCATCCGAACACCGCCCCCCCGGCGATGTCGACCAGGCTGGCGCCGAGCACCAGGTAACGGTCGTTGCCGGAGAACCCGGCTTGGGTCATGAGCGCGACGATGACGAACCAGCCCAGCCCGAGCGTGGCGGCGCCGAGCAGGGCGCCCAGCGCATGCTCGCGCACGGTGTCCAGGCGCCAGCTCCCGCGGGCCTGGCGCGCGCGCCAGAGCAGGTATGCGGCCACCCCGGCTCCGATCGCCGCCGCCACCTTGATGCGCAGGAGCATCCACGGCCAGGCGTGGTTGACGAGCTCGGACATGAACGGGAAGGACGCGAAGGCGGAGCTGTTCGAGCGCGGGTGCTGCGCCCGGCTCACTCCGCGCAGGAAGTGACCCGAACCCCAGTACTCCGGTCCGAACCAGAGGATGGGGATGAGCGCGAACAGCGCGATGACGAGGCGGCGGGCGCCCGGATCGCGCCAGAACAGCCACAGTCCGTACGGGCCCCAGAACAGCCAGATCTCCGGCCGGTCGAGCGCGGCCACGAGCCCGACCGCGAACGCCTGCCGAGGCTTGCCGTCGAGATGGCGCTCGACCGCGATGAGCACCGCCGCGGTCATCAGACCTTCTGAGTAGCCGAGCGCGTTGTCGGACACGAACCCGCCCGAGAGCACGAACGAGATCGCCGCCAGCGCCCCGGCCAGGACCGCCGGCGCGAGCACGAGCGCGCGCTCACCGCTGCTCGGCGTGGCCTCGCTCGCGAGCAGCGGGGCGCGGGTGCCGAGTACCCGAGTGAGCGTCATCGCCACCTTGAACACCATCACCGCGGCCATCAGCGCCCCGGCGCGTGCGACCACCAGCCACAGGTCCGGCGCCGCCGCCTTGCCGAACAGCGCGAACACGGTGGTGAAGATCATCGGCAGCGGCTTCCAGGTCGGCCCGCCGGTCGTCTGCAGGTCGAGGTGGATGATCTGCCGGCCCCACAGGATCCACGACCAGGGGTCGTAGCTCGGCGTGGACGGGATCAGAAGCGAGACGGCGCCGAGCACGAGCGCGACGATGATCAGGGCCACGTAGAACCGCACCCCAGTCAGCCCGGAGGTCAGCGACTGGCGGCGCGGAGCGATCCGTGCGGGCGGGGCGGCGCCGGCCAGCTCTGCGGTGGGGAGGGACACGGGCCTCGCGCTATCCCTTCACGCCCTGGGTGAGGCAGTTCTCGATCGTCGTCAGGGCGGCGTCCGAGGCGTTGCCCGGGTACAGCAGCGCGGCGCCGATCACTTCGGCGCCCTGCTCGCGGTTCTCGATCTGATCGCCCTGGGCCGTGCCCGTCGTGGGCTCGAACACAACCTGAGCACCGTCGGCGACGAGGCTCGTCAGGCTCAGCACGTGCACCGGCACGCCGTGGGCGCGCAGGCAGGCGACATGGTCGGGTTTGTTCGAGCTCGGGCTGTCGAGGCGACCGCGGCTCACCGGTCCGCCGGCCACGCGCACGCTCGACGGCTTCACGTCGATCGCGCCGCATCCGGCGAGAGCCACCGCCGCCAGTCCGCCGGCCAGGGCCAGCTTCACGGAGGGCATCGCGCCAGAGGGTAGAGGATGATTGGAGCGTGCCCACGCGCGTGTTCGTGATCGCCGCCCTGTCCGGCCCGCTGCCCAAGGCGGGCGTGATCGCGCTCGCGCTGCTCGTGGCCACTCTCCTGCTCGCGCCGATGCGGCGCCTGCGTGCGAGCGCCGTGCTCGGGGTGCTCGCCCTGGCACCGGTGCTGCTGCTGGCCGACATCTGGCATTCCCCCCAGCTGTCGGTCGTCCACCGGCACCCGGCCGAGGCGGCCGTCGGCGCCGCGGTGATCGTCGCGCTGCTGCTCGGCGCCGCCGTGTTCGTGCGCCGGCACCCGGCCGTGATCGCACCGGTGATCGTCGCCGCGCTGCCGTTCCGCGTTCCGATCCAGGCCGGCGGGACGACCTCGAACCTGCTCGTGCCGCTCTACGCCGTCGTCGCCGTCGCCGCCTTGGCCGAGGGCATGGCCGCCTTCCGAGGCGACCCTGGCGATTCCCGGCCCGCGCACAGCGCCCCGCGACCGGTCCTCTGGCTCGAGCGACTCCTCGCCCTGACCGTCGTCCTCTATGCGGCGCAGTCGATCTACTCGCCCGACTTCGAGAAGGCGTTGCAGCAGATGGTGTTCTTCTACGCGCCGTTCGCGGTCGTGTTCGCGCACCTGCGCCGCCTGCCCTGGAGCGAGCTGCTGCTGCGCCGTTGCCTGCAGGTGGCGGCCGCGGAGGCGATCGTGTTCGCCGCCATCGGGTTCGCCGAGTACGCGACCAAGACGATCATCCTCAACCCGAAGCTCGTCGTGCAGAACGACCTGCACGCCTACTTCACGGTCAACTCGGTGTTCTTCGACCCCGACATCTTCGGGCGCTTCCTCGCGCTGGTGATGATCGCGCTCGTGGCGGCCCTGCTCTACGCCCGCCGCCGGGGCGAGCAGCTGCCTACTCAGCGCCGTGCTCGCCATCCTGTGGGCCGGGCTCGTCCTCACCCTCTCGCGCTCGAGCCTGGGTGCGCTGCTGCTCGGGCTCGCCACGCTGGCCGCGCTGCGGTGGCGCCCCGGCCGCGCGCTCATCCTCGGTGCCGTGGTGGTGGCGATCGGGGTCATCGCGGTGGCCATCTCGCCGCGCACGTTCGGGCTCAACCAGGGCCTCAACGGGGCCTCGAGCGGCCGCGCCAGCCTGGTCGGTGGCGGCGCGCACATGTTCGGCCAGCGGCTGCTGTGGGGCTGGGGATCGGGCTCGTTCGTCGTCCAGTACCAGCGCGAGCACCGCGGCACCGACACGACGCTCGCCGCCTCGCACACGATCGCGGTGACGATCGCCGCCGAGCAGGGGTTGATCGGCGAGATCGCCTACATCGCGCTCGTGCTCGTCGGGCTGCTCGCGCTCCTGCACGGCGCCCGCGGGGACCCGGCCCGCGCGGCCCTGGCCGCCGCGTTCCTCGCCCTCGTGCTGCACACGAACCTGTACGCCGACTTCCTCGAGGACCCGGTCACCTGGACCGTGCTCGGGGTCGGCGCTGCCCTGGCGGCCGGCCGGGCGCCGGTGGCTCGTCGGGTCTACGCGTCCGCGACGTAGGCGCGCCGCACCCCGCCGCCGGCTCACAACGGCGTCGTATACGCCCCGCTGATCCCCCCGTCGACCAGGAATGTCGACGCGGTGACGAAGCTCGACTCGTCGCTGGCCAGGAACAGCACCGCGCTCGCGATCTCCTCCGCTCGGCCGAAGCGGCCCATCGGCACGTGCACGAGTCGCCGCTGCGCCTGCTCGGGGTCCTTGGCGTACAGCTCCTGCAGCAGGGGGGTGTCGATCGGGCCTGGGCACAGCGCGTTGACGCGCACGCCGCGGCGGGCGAACTCGACCCCGAGCTCGCGCGAGAGCGCGAGCACGCCGCCCTTCGAGGCCGTATAGGAGATCTGCGAGGTGGCGGCGCCGAGAACGGCGACGAACGAGGCCGTGTTGATCACCGAGCCGCCGCCGCTCTCGAGCAGGTGGGGGATGCCGTGCTTGCAGCAGAGGAACACGCTGCGCAGGTTGGCCGATTGGACGCGCTCCCAGGCCTCGAGCGTCGTGTCGAGCACCGACGCGTCGTCGGTGGGGGAGATGCCGGCGTTGTTGAACAGCACGTCGATGCGTCCGAGCTCCTCGCGCGCCCGCGCGTAGACGTCGCGCACGCTCGCCTCGTCGGTCACATCGGCCTGGAGCGCCAGCGTGCCCACGCTGTGCTCGCGCAGGTCGACACCGACCACCCGCGCGCCCTCCCGCTGGAACACCTCGGCCGTGGCCGCGCCGATGCCACCGGCCGCGCCCGTGATGACGCAGACCTTGCCTTCCAGTCTCATGGCTTCTCCCTACCGATTACGTTGCGAAAAAGATGGACTTCACTTCGGTGTAGGCATCGAGCGCGTGAGGCCCCAGCTCGCGCCCATACCCGGACTGCTTGAAGCCGCCGAAAGGCGTAGCGACGCGCACCGAGGTATTCGAGTTGATCGACAGCACTCCGGTCTCGAGCGCCCGGGCCACGCGCAGGGCCCGGCTGCCGTCACGGGTCCAGATCGAGCCTGACAGGCCGTAGATGGTGTCGTTGGCCAGGCGGACCGCCTCGGCGTCGTCCTCGAACGGGATGACGCAGGCGACCGGCCCGAAGATCTCCTCCCGGGCCGCCCGGGCGTCCGGGTCCACCGGGCACAGGACCGTGGGGGCAAACCAGTAGCCGGGCCCCTCAGGCGCCTGCCCGCGAAACGCCACCGGCGCGTCGCCGTTCACGTACGAGCTCACGCTCTCGCGCTGGCCGGCCGAGATGAGCGGGCCCATCTGCGTGCTCTCATCGAGCGGATCGCCCACCCGCAGCGCGCGCACCTCCGACTCGAGCAGCTCGAGGAAGCGATCGAGCACCGAGCGCTGCACGAGGATGCGCGAGCGCGCGCAGCAGTCCTGACCGGCGTTGCCGAACACCGCCCCCGGGGCCGCCGCGGCCGCCGCCTCGAGATCGGCATCGGCGAACACGAGGTTGGGCGACTTGCCGCCCAGCTCGAGCGTGACCCGCTTGATCGTGGCCGCTGCGCCGGCGGCGATCCGCCGCCCCACCTCCGTCGAGCCGGTGAAGGCGATCTTCGCCACGTCGGGGTGCTCGACGAGCCGGGTGCCGCACGTGCTGCCCGGACCGGCGACCACGTTCACCACCCCCTCCGGCACCCCGGCCTCGAGCGCCAGCGCCTCGAAGCGCAGCGCCGTCAGCGGGGTGAGCTCGGCCGGCTTGAGCACAACGGTGTTGCCGGCCGCGAGCGCGGGGCCGAGCTTCCACGTGGCAATCGTGAGCGGGAAGTTCCACGGCACGATCAGCCCCACCACCCCGAGTGGCTCGCGCACGGTGAACGCCTGCCCGCCGGTCACCGGGATCGTGTCGCCGAGCAGGCGCTCGGGCGCCGCCGCGTAGTAGCGGATCGTCGCCACGACCATCTCCATCTCGCCACGGGCGTCGCCGATCGGTTTTCCGGCGTTGCGCGCCTCGAGCTGGGAGAGCTCCTCGTGAGCCTCCTCCAGGCGCGTGGCCAGGCGGTGCAGCACAGCTGCCCGCGCCCCGGGGGCGAGGTCACGCCAGGCCGGGAAAGCGCTCCGGGCCCGAGCCACGGCGGCGTCGACGTCATCGACGCCGGCGCGCGGCAGCTCGGCGAGCACCGCCTCGGTGGCGGGCTCGATGACCGTCAGGGTGTCAGGCAAGCTCGGGCTCGGGGTCGGCGAGGCCGAGCTGGTCGTCACTCAGATCGATCGTCCGCACCGGGCCGGTGAACCAGCGGCGCGCCGAGACCAGGTACCAGATCGTCACCGCCACCATCACCGCGATCGTCACCAGGGGCGCGTAGTTCACCGAGCCCCAGCTGAAGCCCGACTTGAAGAACACACCGGCCTGCGAGGTCGGCAGGCAGAAGATGATCACGCACAGGGCGACCCACAGGCAGGCGATGGGGTTGATCCAGCGGTAGCGCCGGCCGAGCGTCCACGGTCCGGGCTGGAACTTGTCGCCCATCCGCCAGCGCAGGAACACCGGAATCGTGTAGGCGATGTAGAGCCCGATCACCGAGATCGACGTGACGGCGAAGAACGCCACCGGGTAGCCGGCCGAGTTCGGGAAGTAGGCCGGCACGGTGACCGCGAGCGCGGCCACGCAGACGAACAGCACCGCGAAGGTCGGGGTCCGCTTGGCGGAGAGGCGCCGCCACAGGTGGTGGCCGGGGATGGCGCCGTCGCGCGAGAAGGCGAATGTCATTCGCGAGGCGCTGGTGACGCACGCCATGCCGCAGAACAGCTGGCCGATCGTCGAGATGAGGATCACGAGCTTGGCCGCCGAGGAGCTGAGCGCGGAGGACAGGATGGACAGCGCGGGGAAGCCGGCCGAGCTGATCGTCTTGATGTCCTTCTGCTGCACGGCGAAGGTCAGGGCCAGGAGGAGGACCCAGCCGATGACCGCGGAGTAGAACACCGAGCGCCACACGCCCTTGGGCGCGGAGTCATCGGCGCCGTGGGTCTCCTCCGAGACGTGGGCCGAGGCGTCGTAGCCGGTAATCGTGTACATGGTGAGCAGGAAGCCGAGCGGCAGCACGAAGAACCAGTACATGCCGTGGCTGAAGCCGCCGATTCCGTAGGAGCGGTGGCCGAACACGTAGGACAGGCTCGAGTGGTGACTGGGCACCGCGATGAGCACGATCACGATGACCGCCACTCCGAGTGACGTGCCACCACACGGAGATCCCGTTGAACAGCGATACCAGGTGGCTCGAGAACACGTTGATGAGCCCGTGGGCCAGCAGGATGACCGCGAACAGGGCGAACACCACGTGGGCGTCGTAGTGGACGTTGGCGGAGGCGAAGTTGAAGATGAAGTCGACGTTGTAGAGGCCGAGCAGGTACTGGAGGAAGCTCGCCGCGGCGTAGTCGACCGACGCCACGACGGCGACGAGGCCGACGAGGTTGAACCAGCCGGTGAACCAGCCCCAGCCGGCGCCTCCGAGCCGGTAGGCCCAGTAGTAGATGCCGCCCGCGGTCGGGAAGGCGGAGGCGAGCTCGGACATCGAGACGGCCACGCAGAGGATGAACAGGCTGATGATCGGCCAGCCGATCGAGATGGCCACCGGCCCGCCGTTGTTGAACGCCTGCCCGTAGCTCGTGAAGCATCCGGCCAGGACCGAGATGATCGAGAACGAGATGGCGAAGTTGGAGAACGCGCTCCACCCTCGCTTGAGCTCCTGCTTGTAGCCGAGCTCGGCGAGCCGTTGCTCGTCGCGCGTCAGCTGCGCACCCTCCACCATCCAACCCCTCCTCTAAAGGTTTTAAGGTCCGTCCTTAGGGCGGGCAGAATACTGACGGCGCCCAAACCGCGTCAAGGGCCGTAGCGGTGGATCTTCTCAGCTGTGCGGGAGCAGCCCGGAGAGCACGTGCTCGGTGCCGCGCACGTGCTCGGCCATCTCGCGCGCGGCCCGGGGCCCATCCCCGCGCCGCAAGGCCTCGAGCACCCGGCGATGCTGGGCGTTCGCGGACGCGAGTACCTCGGGTGGGTGGGCGATCAGGCTGATCAGCCCGGTCATCTCGCCCTGGGCCTCGGTCATGGCGGCGATGAGTCGCGGGCTGCCCGTCGCTTCGGCCAGTCCGACGTGCAGGCGGACGTCGGCCTGGCGGTAGGCGGGGAAGTCGTCGAGCAGGGTCTCGAGCACGTCGACGAGCTCCCGCAGGAGCGACAGCTCCTCGGAGCTCACGCGATCGGCGGCCAGCATGGCCACCCCGATCTCCAGTGCGGAGCGCCGGTCGCAGATGTCGTGCCAGGCCGCCTGGACCTCGGGCGGCGGTGGCGCCGCCGGTGGCAGCGGATCGGCCACGAAGGTTCCGCCGCCCCGTCCCCGCACGGCATGCAGATGGCCGCTCTGGCCGAGCGCCACCAGCGCTTGACGAAGCGTCGATCGAGCGATGCCGAGCCGCTCGCACAGATGGCGCTCGGGGGGGAGACGGGTGCCAGGGGGCAGCAGCCCGAGCTTGATGGCCGTGCCGAGGCGCGCGACTGCCTCCTCGAACGCCGTCTGGGAGCGCACGGGGGCGAACACGGTGTCCAGTGAGGCGACGGCATCGAGCGTCGCCGTGGCGCTCAGGGCGGACCCGGACTGCGCCGGCTCGCTCGCGTCGGTCGCGCTCACAGACGCTCGAACCCGCGGAAGCGCTCCCAGTCGGTGACCGCGGCCTCGAACGCCGCCAGCTCGACGTCGGCCGCGTTCGTGTAGTGGTGGACGACCTCCTCGCCGAACGCCTCTCGGGCCACCGGGCTCCCGGCGAACAGCTCGCGGGCGTCACGCAGCGTCGACGGCAGGCGCGGCTTGTCGGTGGCCAGGTAGGCGTTGCCCTCGAAGGGCGGCTCGAGCGCCGTGCCGTTGTCGACCCCGTGCAGGCCGGCGGCGATGAGCGCCGACAGCGCCAGGTACGGGTTGAGGTCAGAGCCGCCGGCCCGGTTCTCGAACCGCAGTCCCGCTCCGCTGCCGACCACGCGCAGCGCGCAGGTCCGGTTGTCGGGCGCCCAAGCGATCGTGGTCGGGGCGAAGGACCCGAGCGCGAAGCGCTTGTAGGAGTTGACGTTCGGGGCCAGGAACAGGGTCAGCTCGCGCAGGCAGGCGAGCTGGCCGCCCAGGAACGCCTCGAAGGTGGCTCGGTCGCGGTGAAACAGCGGGCCTTGGCTGTCGTTCAGCGAGAAGTGGATGTGGCACGAGCTGCCCTCGCGCTCGTTGAACTTGGCCATGAAGCTGATCGCCATGCCCTCCTGGGCAGCGATCTCCTTGGCGGCGTTCTTGTAGATCGCGTGGTCGTCGGCGCACCGCAGCGCGTCGGAGTAGCGGAAGTTGATCTCGTGCTGCCCGTAGTTGCACTCGCCCTTGCTGTTCTCCACGGCGAGACCGGCGTCCTCCATGGCGTTGCGGATGCGGCGGATGAGCGGCTCGATGCGGGCCGTGCCGAGCAGCGAGTAATCGACGTTGTAGAGGTTGGCCGGCTCGAGGTCGCGGTAGGCCTTGCCCCAGGCCTGCTCGTAGCTGTCGCGGAAGACCATGAACTCGAGCTCGGTGGCGGCATTCGTGCTCCAGCCGCGCTCGGCCAGCCGGGCGAGCTGGCGCCGGAGGATCTGCCGCGGGGAGGCGGCCACGTCGCGGCCGTCCGCCCAGGCCAGGTCGGCCAGGCACAGGGCAGTCCCGGGCAGCCAGGGCGCCAGCCGCAGGCTGTCGAGGTCGGGACGCATGACGAAGTCGCCGTAGCCACGCTCCCACGAGGACATCTCGTAGCCCTCGACGGTGTTCATCTCGACGTCGACCGCGAGGAGGTAGTTGCAGCCCTCGGCGCCGTGGCCGGCCACCTCCTCGACGAAGTGCCGAGCGGTCATGCGCTTGCCCTGCAGGCGCCCCTGCATGTCGGTCAGCGCGAGCAGGACGGTGTCGATGGCGCCGGCCCGGACCTGCTCCTCCAGTTCCCTCAGCTCCACGGCGCGTGAAGGTATAGGAATCACGCCATAAAAGCCAGAGGGGTTGGCGAGTGGCCGATCGGGTAATCCTCCCCTCAGATGAGTGCCCTGGGCCAGCACCGACCAGTCTTCTTGCGCTCGTACCCGGCCGTCCCGGAGACGGTCCCGCGTGCGCGGGCCGCCCTGGCGGAGTTCGCGCGTGCGCACGGAGCCGACGAGGAGCGGGTCGATGCCCTGCGACTGGCCGTCTCGGAGGCGATCAGCAATGCGGTCATGCATGCCTATCCCGATGGTGAGCGCGGTGAGGTCCACGTGACCGCCGCCCGCGCCGACGGCGAACTGTGGCTACTCATCGCTGACGACGGCTGCGGTCTGCGGCCCCGTCGCGACAGCCCCGGTCTCGGTCTGGGCCTCGGGCTCATCACGTCGGTGAGCGATTCGATGGCCGTCGTGCGCCGGTCCGGCGGCGGGACCGAGCTGCGGCTGCACTTTCGCCTACGCGCGCGCCGCACTGCGCGGGCGCCCGGCAATCAGCGCCGTGGATCGGTGGCCTCGGCCACCTCGCCCGCCGCGTCGCGCTTCTCGACCACCAGGTAGCCCGAACGGCGCTCGACCACGGTCTCCGCCGCCGGCACCTCGTGTCCGTCGGCGATCACGAACCGGCGCGGGTTCGCACGGACCCGCTGGTAGTCGTCCACCGAGAGGCTGATGATGTCGGTGCAGCCCAGGCGGGCGCACTCGCAGCGGAAGCCGACCGCGGATAGCTCCTCACCGGGCCACTGGCCGCGCTCGATCGCCTCGTTGATCTGGCGGAACAGGGCCTCGTTGGCCCCGGCGTAGGACGTCGACTCCTCGGTCATGGGGCGCACATCGTGTCAGTCTGTCGGTCCGAGGACAACACCGCCCCGGCGAACCGGATTTCGTGTGACAGGGCGGGGAGCGAGGGGTAGCATGCCGAGCACGTGACTTGGGGATTCATCTGGCTCATGCTGGCCCTCAAGCTCCCGCTGATCGGCCTCATCGCCATCGTGTGGTGGGCGATCAAGCAGGAGCCCGAGGACTCACAGCCGGGAGACGACGGGGGGATCCGCCGGCCTGGACGCCCGCACCCGCGGACGCCGTTCCCCCGCCTGCCCCGCCGCGGGCCCCACGGCGGCGCGCCGCCTGCCCCGCCCGCCCGCGTGCGTACCGTCCGGGCCAAGGCGCGCTCGCTCGGTCACTGATCCAGGCGCAGCCGGACGCGCAGCCGGGCCGGCTGGCAGACTTGCGCCGATGAGCACCAGCGGCAACGGCTCGTCCGGCGCCTCGCCGGCCGCGGCGGTCCTGTCCGACGCGACGATCCTCGAGCTCGTCCGGGCGCAGCGGATCCGGATCGATCCCTGGGACGCGAGCCTCGTCCAGCCCGCGAGCGTCGATCTGCGCCTGGGGGACTCCTTCCGCGTCTTCCACAACCACCGCACCACGGCCATCGACCTGCGCGAGCCCCCATCGGGTCTGACCGAGGAGGTCGTGATCGGCCCGGACGAGTCATTCGTCATCCACCCGGGCGAGTTCTGCCTCGGGCGCACGCTCGAGTGGGTCGAGCTGCCTGACGACATCGTGGCGAGAATCGAAGGCAAATCGAGCATCGGCCGCCTCGGCCTGATCGTCCACGCCACGGCCGGCTTCTGCGATCCGGGCTGGAAGGGGACGCTGACGCTCGAGCTGAACAACCTCACCCGGGTGCCGATCAAGCTCTACCCCGGCGTGCTCATCGCTCAGCTGTCGTTCATGGGTCTCGACCGGCCGGCGGCGCGACCCTACGGGAGCCCGGAGCTCGGCAGTCATTACCAGGGGCAGCGGGCGGCCACCGAGAGCCGCTACGAAGGCGGGAGATCGCGCGGGACCCCATCTCCGTAGGCGCGGGGTCTGGCTATCTGCGCGCCCGTTGCCACGCGATCGCGGCCAGGTAGGCGCCGCCGGCTCCCGCGGTCAGCCATGTATAGGGGCCACCGCTGTGGTGCCGGGCCACCTGAATCAGGCTGAGGACGACGAGGGCCAGCGTGATCACCCGCCCGGTGAACGCCTGGGCCCGCAGGTTGAAGGCGGCGAAGCGCTCGTCGCGGCCGTCGCCGCGCAGCGCCCGCATCGTCTCCGAGCGCTCACCACCCGCGAGCAGCACGATCGCGAAGGCGGTCATCACGCCAAGCGCGGCGATCCCCTGGCCGAGTTGGTGGCCGGCCGCCCGGATGGCGAGCAGCACCAGTCCGGCGACGATGCTGAGCACGGCGGTCAGCCAGCGCGGCCGGCCGGAGCCCGCGTCCTTATGTGGCCCGTCCGTTGACATGGAAGACCTCCTCCACGGTCGTCTCGAAGTACCGGGCCAGCGCGATCGCCAGTCCGAGCGAGGGCGTGTAGCGACCGGTCTCGATCGAGTTGATCGTCTGGCGCGAGACGCCCAGCGCGACGGCGAGCTGCTTCTGGGAGACCTCCCGCGCGGCCCGTCGCTCGCGCACGTCGTTGTCCATCGTGGTGACAAGCTAGCTTGTCACCACGTGAGTGTCAAGCATCTTTGACACCCGGCGCCCGACTTGGCGGCGGCCGCCGCGTCGTTTAGGCTGCCCGGCGATGAGCGTCCTCGTGTGGGCGGCCGCCGACCCGTCCAAGGTCCCGTTCTACATCGCCGGGCTGCTGCTCGCCGGCTGGGCGGTCGGCGTTTCGGCCGTCGGCATCACCCGGCCGGGCTTCCTGGTCGATGTCCGCGGCCAGCGCGCCGTGATCCTCATCAGCCTCGTGCTCGTCGTGTTCGCGATCGCCATGGCCCTCGTCACCGACAAGTAGTCCCGGCCCTCCGCGCACCCGAGATCCGCGCCAGCGGACCTACCCAGGAGGTTGCGCCCGGCGCGATCTGCCTGCCTCGCGTCACCGCTTTGGCCTCTTAGCTGCGGGTACTAGAGTGCAGTGCGGTCCGCCGATGCCCTCCGATGGACCACCTGGCAACGCGACGAGGAGTGCCATGACCACTGAGACTTCACAGCGCGACGGTGCCGGCGCCGGCACGGCGACCGATTCGCTCACCGTCACCGACAACCGGACCGGCAAGACGTACGAGATCCCGATCGAGGACGGGACGGTCCGGGCCACCGAGCTGCGCAAGATCAAGGTCGAGGAGGACGACTTCGGCCTCATGAGCTACGACCCGGCCTACATGGCCACGGCGTCGTGCCGCTCGGCGATCACCTTCATCGATGGCGACAAGGGGATCCTCGAGTACCGCGGCTACCCGATCGAGCAGCTGGCCGAGCGCTCCTCCTTCCTCGAGGTCGCCTACCTGCTCATCCACGGCGCGCTGCCCAACCGCGCGCAGCTCGACGAGTGGACCCACCAGATCACCATCCACACGTTCGTGCACGAGAACGTGAAGGAGTTCATGCAGGGCTTCCGCTACGACGCCCATCCGATGGGGATGCTGCTCGCCTCCGTCGGCGCGCTGTCGACGTTCTATCCGGAGGCGAACGCGATCAAGGACGAGGAGACCCGCTACCTCCAGGTCATCCGGCTGCTGGCCAAGATGCCGACGCTGGCCGCCTTCTCCTACCGCCACAACCAGGGCAAGCCCTACGTCTATCCGGACAACGACCTGTCCTACCCGGGCAACTTCCTCGGAATGATCTACAAGATGACCGAGCTGAAGTACGAGCCGGACCCGCGGCTGGAGCGCGCCCTCGACGTGCTGTTCATCCTTCACGCCGACCACGAGCAGAACTGCTCGACCAGCGCGGTCCGCAGCGTCGGCTCGAGCCAGGTCGACCCCTACTCGGCCGTCGCCGCCGGCGTCGCGGCGCTCTACGGGCCGCTGCACGGCGGCGCCAACGAGCAGGTCCTGCGGATGCTGCGCCGCATCGAGACCAAGGAGAACATCCCCGACTTCATCAAGGGCGTGAAGGAGGGCAACGAGCGGCTGATGGGCTTCGGCCACCGCGTGTACAAGAACTACGACCCGCGGGCCAAGATCATCCGCAAGGCGACCTACGACGTGTTCGAGGTGACGGGCACCAACCCGCTCCTCGACATCGCCATAGAGCTCGAGAAGATCGCGCTCGAGGACGAGTACTTCGTCGAGCGCAAGCTCTATCCGAACGTCGACTTCTACTCGGGGATCATCTACGAGGCGCTCGGCATGCCGGTCGAGATGTTCCCGGTCCTGTTCGCGATCGGCCGCACGGCCGGATGGATCGCGCAGTGGCTCGAGATGATCGACGACAAGGAGCAGAAGATCGCCCGGCCGCGCCAGATCTACACCGGCGCGCGCACGGTCGACTACGTGCCCATCGAGGAGCGTTAGTCGCTCGCGAGGCGCCCGCTCCGATCTCCATTGCTGAGAACCGTTCGCGCCCTGACGGGGGCCGCGCTGATCCTGAGCCTGGTCGCCGTCTGCGCTGGGCCCGCCCGGGCCGGCGTCGTGAACGCCGGGCTGCCGGGCGCGAGCGGTCACGACCCGCTGGCCGGGCTGCGCTGGGGCGACTACAGCGGGCCGCTCGACGAGGTCTTCCCGGCCTACCGCGGCGCAAGTGGATCTCAGCGGCGATTGCTCGGCCTGATCGCTCTGCGCCCGCGCATGCGCTGGTTCGGGGACTGGTATGCGGACGACCAGGCGCAGGAGACCGCCCGGCAGTACATCGCCGATGTCACCGGCGGCGACGGCGCCGTCATGGCCCAGATGGCCGTGTTCCGCCTCGACCCCTGGGAGGGTGAGGCCTGTCACGCCCTGCCGACAGGCGCCCAGCAGGCGAGCTACCGCACGTGGATCCGAGGCTTCGCGGCCGGCATCGGCTCGGCCCGGGTCGCCCTCGTGCTCCAGCCCGACCTGCCCTTCGCGCTCTGCGCGCCCGGGCACGGGGCGACGGCGCTCGGCCTGGTCGCCTACGGCGCCCGGGTGTTCAGCGCGCTGCCCCACACGACGGTGTACATCGACGCCGGGGCCGGCGACTGGCCGACGGTCGGACAGGCGAGCTGGCTGCTGCGCCACGCCGGCGTGCGTTACGTGCGCGGCTTCGCGCTCAACGCCACCCACTACGACACGACCGAGAACGAGATTCGATTCGGCGCCCGTGTCGTGAGCGCTCTCACCCACGCGGGGCTGCGGGGCAAGCACTTCGTCATCAACACCTCGAGCAACGGCCGCGGCTTCACCTACCAGCAGTACGGCGACCCGGGCACGTTCGACAATGCCCGGGTCTGCGCGAGCATCCGCTCGCGACGCTGCGCGACGCTCGGCATCCCGCCGACCACCGACGTGGCCGATGCCCACTGGGGCCTGTCGAGAACCGCTCGCGGCCTCGCCCGGCGCGATGTCGACGCCTATCTGTGGATCGGGCGGCCCTGGCTGATCAATCAGGCCGACCCGTTCTCGCTCTCGCGCTCGCTGGCGCTCGCGGCCACGACGCCGTTCTGAGCCTCACAGCTCGCGCTCGTAGAAGTACGACACCGGCCCGTCGGGGCCGCCGTGGCGGTTGCTGAAGCCGAGGCTCTCGTACAGTGCCCGGGCCGCGCGGTCGGTCTCCTCGGTCCCGAGCTCGATCGAGCCGGCTCCCCGTTCGCGGGCGCGCGCGAGCACTCCCTCCATGAGCGCCCGGCCCCGTCCGGCCCCGCGCTGCGCCGGCGCGATGTACAGCTCGGCCAGGTAGCACTCGAGCGCCTCCGAATACAGTCCGGGCCGGTAGCGGAGCACGGCGAAGCCGATCGGCGGGTCGCCGGTCACCAGCACGTCGGTCTCGCCGCCCGCCACCAGGGTGGCGAAGCGCGCGGCCAGCCACCCGGGCGCCGGCACCGGGTCGTCGAACTCGCGGTTGAAGTCGTACTGCAGTTGTCCCACGATGGCGAGCTCGGCCGCCGTCGCCAGGCGCGCCCCGTCGCTCACGCGAGCACGAGCGTCGGCCCGTGGCGGCGCAGCCAGGTCATCTGCTCGCGGTAGCCCGGGCAGCGCGCGGCCAGGAGCGACCAGAAGCGAGGCGAGTGGTCCATGACGTCGAGGTGGCAGACCTCGTGCCAGACCACGTAGTCGAGCACGGGTTCAGGGGCGAGCAGCAGCCGCCAGTTGAAGCTCATCGCGCCGGTCCGCGAGCAGCTCGCCCAGCGCGTGCGCTGGGAGCGGATGCTCAGCCGCGTGTACGAGCGCCCGACCGCGGCGCAGGCGCCGTCGAGCCGGTCGGCCACCTCGGCCTGGGCAGCGCGCCGGTACCAGCGCTCGAGCGCCGGCAGCCGCTCCCCGCCGGCAGGCACGAGCAGCAGCTCGCCGGCGCGGTGCACGCGCATGCGCCCCGGCTCCTCGCGCAGGGACAGCGTCGTGCCCAGGTAGGGCACGGTGCCGCCCCGGGCCTGCACGGCGGCCCGCGCCCGGGACAGCTCTTGCAGGCGCCGGTCGATCCACGGGCGCAGCTCGCGCACCGCGGCCGCGGCCGTCCGCTCGCCGGCCCCGCGCGGGAGCACGACCTCGACCCCGCGTTCGGCGTCGACCGTCACGCGCACCCGGCGGGCCCGCGGGGAGCGCCGGATCCGGTAGGCGACGGCACCGTCGCCGCTGCGCAGAAGGGAATCCCCCGACATCCTCCGACAGGGTACGGTCCGCTCCTGACATGGTCCGCCTGCCGCTGCTCGCCGAGCCCCTCGAGCACGAGCGTGTCCGCCTGCGCGACGGCGCCGAGCGCGACATCCCCGAGATCCTCATCGCCTTCGAGGACGATCCGGAGCTGCACGTGCGGCTGATGCAGGACCGCCCGCCGAGCGGAGCCGAGCTCGGGCGCCTGGCCGAGTCCGAGCCGGCCGCCCGCACGGCCCGATCCGGGGCGACGCTGACGATCCTCGGCCCGGACTCGGACCTGTGCCTGGGCCAGGTGATCGTGGGCGAGCTCGACGCCGAGCAGGAGCGTGCTCGCCTGTGGATCTGGGTGGCGCCGCAGGCCCGGCGGGCCGGTGTCGGCACCGGCGCGCTCCGGCTGGCCGCGGGCTGGCTGCTCGGCCCGTGTGGCCTGCATCGCCTGCAGATCCTGTGCGCGCCCGAGAACCTGGCCGCGCGGGGGACCGCCGCCCGGGCGGGGTTCCAGGCCGAGGGGACGCTGCACGGCTACCTGCGCCGCGGCTCGCGCCGCGTCGATGTCGTCTCGCTGGCCCGGCTGGCCGAGGATCCGGAGCCGGCGTGAGAGCGGCGGCCGCGTGGCGCGTGCCCCTGCCCGCGGGCGTGCGACCGCCTTTCGAGGTCTATGTCAACGGCGTGCCCCAGGAGCTCGGGAGCGACTACCGGGTGGCCGGCGGCGAGCTGCTGTTCGAGCGCGAGCTCGTCGCCGGCCGCCTCAGCCGCTGGGCCTGGCTGCTCGGGTTCTGGGGGATCGGGACCTACAAGCGCAACGACGAGGTCGACGTCCGCTACGAGGTGGGCGGGCGCCCGACGGTCGCCCATGCCCTCGAGATCATCCCGCCGTCCGCACCACTTCGCGGCGGACCCACGGCTTGAGCAGCTTCAGCGCGGACAGGATCGCCCGCGTGGCCGGGGAGCGGTTGAGCGTGCAGAAGTGGATCCCAGGCGCTCCTCGGGCCAGCAGCTCCGCGCATTGCAGGGTCGCGTAGGAGACCCCCAGCTCGAGCACCGCGGTCTGGTCCTGCGCCCGCGCCTCGAGCTCGGTCAGCAGCGAGGCGGGAATGGTGGCGCCGCACAGCCCGGTGATCGTCTTGATCTGCGCCACGTTCGTGATCGGCATGACGCCCGGGATGATCGGAACCTCGATGCCGGCCGCCCGCGCCTCGTCGACGAAGTTGAAGTACAGCTCGTTGTCGAAGAACAGCTGGGTGATCAGGAACGACGCACCCTGTTCGACCTTGTCACGCAGGAACGGCAGGTCGTGGGCGACGTCCGGCGAGGCGATGTGCGCCTCGGGGAAGCAGGCCGCTCCCACCGTGAACGGGTAGTGCTCGCGGATCAGCCCGACGAGCTCGGAGGAGTAGTGGAGCCCCTGTGGATGCGGGCGCCATTCGGTCTCCCCCCGCGGCGGGTCGCCTCGGAGCGCGAGCACGTTCTCGATCCCGGCCTCGGCGAGCTCGTCGAGGACGGTGACGAGCTCGTCCTGCGAGGCGCCCACGCAGGTCAGGTGGGCCATCGCCTCGATGCCGAGGCTCTGCTTGAGCCACTTGGTGATCTCGACCGTGCGCTCGCGGGTCGACCCGCCGGCGCCGTAGGTCACCGACACGAAATCGGGCTCGAGCGCGCGCAGGTCCTCGAGCGTGGTGCGCAGGTTGCGCTCACCCTCGTCCGACTTGGGAGGGAAGAACTCGAACGAGAAGGTGGGTTCCCCGCCCTCGGTGAGCCGCTCGTCGATCCGCATGGCCGGGTATTGAACAACCTTGACAAGGACGTGTCAAGGTTGTCGCTCGCTCAGGCCAGCGCCCAGCGATCGCCGTCGGCGCGGGCCACCCGACCCGCGCGCTGGAGGTGGGTGAGGTAGCAGAGCGTCTCGGAGAGCCACCACTGCGCGTTCTGGGGCCGCAGCTCGCCGCCGTGGACCCGGGGTGCGATCTCGACCACCTGGCGCGCGCCGCCGGCCAGAGCCTCGAGCACCGCCGCGAGGCGCTCGTCGACGAGCGTCCGGTTGGCTTCGATGTGGCCGCGCGGATCGACGAACGGCTTCCCGTGCCCGGACAGGCACAGCCGCGCGTCGAGACCGGAGACGACATCGAGCGAGTGCAGGAACTCCCCCACCGGATCGGGCGACCAGCCGTAGTCGTAGTAGAGCGAGATGCGCCCGAGCAGATGGTCGCCGGAGATGAGCAGGCGGTGCTCGGGCTGGTAGAGGCAGACATGCGAGGGCGCGTGGCCCGGCGTCTCGAAGACCTCCCAGGCGCCGAGGTCGGTGTCGATCGTGACCCCGGGCAGCAGCGGACGATCGGGCTCGATGACCTCGGCGATCCCCGAGGGCGCCTGCTTGGCCCGCTCGGCGTAGGCGGCCAGGGCGCTCTCCGGCACGCCACTCTGGCGGCCGACTTCGAGGCGCCGGGCCAGGGCGAGCTCGCGGTCGCTCGCCGTCTGCGTGGCGTGGGCGTGGTTGGGATGCATCCAGAACTCGCATCCGGCCTGCTCGCGGATGCTCGCCGCCTGGCCCCAGTGGTCGGAATGGGCGTGGGTGCAGACGATCAGGCGCACGTGCTCGAGGCGGAGATTCACCTGGCCCATGGCGCGTTCGAGCTGGGCGAGCGAGCCGGGCTCGTGCATGCCGGTGTCGACGAGCACGACGCCGTCGCCGGCGGCGATCGCCCACGCGTTGCAGTGGGGGACACCCTCCCACGGCAGCGGCAGGCGCAGCCGCCACAGGCCAGGCAGCACCCGCTCACCGCGTCCGAGCTCGCGCGCCCGCGTCATGCCGGGGACGATATTCGCCCGCGGCCGGAACTGCCCGGGAGGGCCGGTGCGGACGGCGGTCTCGTAGACTGGCCAGCGCCGATGTCCGCCTCCGAGGTCGCGCGCCGCTACTTCACCGCCCTGGCCGAGCGGGATATCGAAACCGCCGCGGCGTGCTGGGCGCCCGGCGGCATCGACCGCTTCGTCGGCCAGCAGCAGCTCGTCGCCCCCGACGGCGTCAAGGCCTACTTCCGCGACCTGTTCGACGCCTTCCCGGACTTCAGGTTCGAGGTGCTCGAGCTGACCGGCTCGGGCCGGCGGGTCGCCGTGCGCTGGCGCGCCGCCGCCACGTTCGCCGGACCCGGGCGCTTTCAGGATTTCGAGCCCAACGGAGCGCGAGTCGAGATCGAAGGCTGCGACGTGCTGACGGTGGCCGACGAGCGGATCGTCCGGGGCGAGGCCTACCTGGACAGCGGCGACGTGGCCCGCCAGCTCGGCCTGCTGCCGCCCGCCGGCTCGCGGGCCGCGCAGCGCCTGGCTGGCCTGGCCAATGC
>CAWKEO010000006.1:0-7878 GCA_963848745.1 uncultured Solirubrobacterales bacterium
GTGGTGGATCGAGCACGCGCGGCCGGCCCATGCACGACCTTCGTCGAGCTTCTGAGGCGCTGTGGTGTGGACCGAGCCCTCGCCGTCGGCGTCGAGGTCACAGTGTTCGCCCCCGATGACGCCGCGTTCGCCGCGCTCCCCCCACACATGCTCGACGGGCTGCTGGCCAGTCCCGGGCAGCTGCTCGCGGTGGTCGCCTACCACCTCGTCCCCGGACGGGTGAGCACCGAGGAGGCCGTCGCGGCCCAGCGCCTGCTGACCCTGCAGGGCGAGGATCTCTTCATCACCCGGGACGACTGCGTCCACGTCGACGGGGCGTCGGTGACGGTGAGCGATGTCGAGGCCGACAACGGCCTCGTCCACGTCGTCAATCGGGTGTTGCTGCCCGCCCGGATCTGAGGCTGCCGGCGTGAGCGCGCGTGTCCTCATGACCGGGGCGACCGGCTTCATCGGCGGCCGGCTGGCCGCCCGGCTGACCGCCTCCGGGCACGAGGTCCGCTGCCTGGTCCGCGATCCGGAGAGCCCCCGGGCGCGCGAGTTGACCGAGGCCGGTCACAGCTCCATCGCGGGGACGTCCTGCGGCCGGACACGCTGCGCGGCGCCGGCCGCGGCGTCGAGACCGCCTACTACCTCATCCACTCGATGGGCCGGGGCGCGCCGCGCGACTTCGCCGCCCGCGAGGAGCAGGCGGCTCGGAGCTTCGCCCGCTTTGCGCGGACGGAGGGCATCGAGCGCGTCATCTACCTCGGCGGGCTGGGCGAGCGCCCGCACTCCGCCCATCTGCGCGCCCGCCACGCCACCGCCGAGGCGCTCGCGCAGGACGGGCCGCCGCTCACCTACTTCCGCGCCGGCATGGTCGTCGGCCCCGAGAGCGAGTCCTACCGGACCCTGCGTTACCTCGTCCAGCGCCTGCCGGCGATGATCGCCCCGGCCTGGCTGCAGAACGCGACCCAGCCGATCGCCATCGACGACACCCTCGCCTACCTCGCGGCCGCGCTCGAGCTCCCGGCCGCGGCCGGGCGCGAGATCCAGATCGGCGGACCCGACGTGCTCGCCTACGGCGAGATGCTCGACCGCATGGCCAGCGTGCTCGGGCTGCCGCAGCGGCCCCGCCTGCCCGTACCGCTCATCACGCCGTGGCTGTCCTCCCTGTGGATCGGCCTGGTCACCCCGGTGGACGCGGGCGTCGCGCGCCCGCTCATCGAGGGTCTCGCCATTCCCACGGTGGTCAGCGACCCGAGCGGGATGGCGCTGTTCGGCGAGATCGAGCCGATCGGCTTCGACGAGGCGCTGCGCCGGGCGGTGGCCGAGGATCCCGAGCTGGCGGTGGCGGCATGAGCGCGTCCGTGTGGGACTATCCGCGGCCGCCCGCAGTCGTGCCGTGCACCGAGCGGGTCCGGGTGGAGCTCGCCGGCGTGTGCCTGGCCGCCTCCACGCGGGCGCTGTGCGTGCTCGAGACGAGCCATCCGCCGACGATCTACGTCCCGCCGGCGGACGTGCGCGTTGGCCTGCTGACGCCGAGCGCGATGCGCCCGACCTGGTGTGAGTTCAAGGGCGTCACGCTCTACCTCGATGCTCGCGTCGGCGCGCAGCGGGTGGAGGCGGTCGGCTGGACCTATCCGAAGCCCACACCGGGCTACGAGGCGCTGCGCGATCACATCGCGTTCTATCCCGGCCGTGTCGACGGGGCATACCTGGGTGGCGAGCGCGTGGAGGCGCAGGCGGGCGACTTCTACGGCGGCTGGATCAGCCCTGCTCTCGTCGGGCCGTTCAAGGGCCCGCCGGGGACTCAGGGCTGGTGAGCCTCAGCCCTTCGAGAGCCGCCGCGCGATCTGGGCGAACGCCTCCTCGGCCTCGTGAGCGAGCTTCTGGCGGAACACGGCGAGCAGCGCCTGGGCGGCGGCCGGGCGCATCTGCTCGATCGCCTCGCTGATCCGGGTCCACTCCTCCTCGGGCATCCCCGCGGCGACGAACGGCTCCCACACGTCGGCCAGGAACGCCTTGACGAAGCGCTTGGCGATCGTCTCGGAATGGCGGCCCACCTCCTCGACGAGCCGCAGCGCGCTCTCGAACGCCAGCCCGGCGAGCACGACCTGCTCGGCCGCCTCGAGCAGTGACGGGCTGAGCAGCTGGTAGCGGCCGGCGCCGATCGGCAGCGCGAGCCCGAGCTTGTGCACGCGCGCGAGGACCTCGTCGGCCTTCTCGGGCGGGACGGCGAGCCGCTGCAGGACCTCGGCGGCGTCGACGATCTCGGGTGCCTCCTCCTCGGCGAACGCGTCGGTGGCGTGCTTGACTCGCAGCAGCCCCGAGCCGTCGCTGTGAGACTCCTCGAGCAGCCGCTTGATGCCGTCGAGCTTCAGCCCCTCGGTCTGGAGGCTCTGGATGAGCTGGATGCGCTCGATGTGGGACTGGCCGTAGAAGCCGACCCGGCCGCGCACGGTCGGCGGGGGCAGGAGGCCCCGCTCCTGGTGGGCGCGCACGTTGCGCACGGACAGTCCGGTCACCCGCGCGAGCTCCTCGATGCGCAGCGTGTCCTCGGCGGGCTCTGGCGTCGCGCTCACGCTGGCAAGTGTCCTACACGGGTGGGTCGAATCCACCCGCCATAGAAATACGGCCCATAGGTTGACGTCCCATCAAATGATGGTAAGTTTCCGGCGTCGCGTTACCCGAGAGACGCAGGAGGACGCTCGATGGCGACCGCCGACTCACCCTCATATCGCATGACCCAGCCGGCTGCCGAGGACCGCGAGGCCGCCCCGTGGCGCGACGCCAAGCGCTACGCCTGGCTCCTCGGCACGATCGTGCCGGCGCTGCCCTTCATCGCCTTCGGCCTGGTGAAGCTCACGGGGGCGGGCGCGTTCTGGTGGGCCGGTCCGGTGCTCATCTTCGGCGTGTTCCCGCCGCTTGACCTGATCGTCGGCATGGACGCCCACAATCCGCCCGAGTCGGTGTTGAAGTGGCTCGAGCAGGACCGCTACTACCGCTGGTGCACCTACGCGTTCCTGCCCATGCAGTTCGCCGGCCTCGCGTTCTGCTGCTGGCAGTGGGCGCACGGCGGTCTCGGCCTGATCGACAAGATCGGCCTGGCCGTCACGGAGGCGATGGTCAGCGGCATCGCGATCAACACCGCCCACGAGCTCGGCCACAAGCGCGACGCGCTCGAGCGCTGGCTGAGCAAGATCGCCCTGGCCCCGAGCGGCTACGGCCACTTCTTCGTCGAGCACAACCGCGGCCACCACGTGCGGGTGGCCACCCCCGAGGATCCTGCCTCGGCGCGCCTCGGCGAGAGCTTCTGGGCCTTCCTGCCCCGGACGGTGCTCGGAAGCGTGCGCTCGGCCTGGGAGCTCGAGCGCGAGTTCCTGGCCCGGGACGAGCGCGGTCCGTGGACGGTCCGCAACAACCTGGTGAATGCCTGGGCGATGACGGTGGTGCTGTTCGCCGGGCTGAGTGCGGTGTTCGGCCTGCGCGTGCTGCCGTTCCTGTTCGTGCAGATGTTCATCGGCTTCCCGTTGCTCGAGGCGGTCAACTACCTCGAGCACTACGGGCTGCTGCGGGCGCGGCGGGGGGACGGGCGCTACGAGCGCACTCGCCCCGAGCACTCATGGAACTCGAACAGCGTGGCCTCGAACGTGCTGCTCTACCACCTGCAGCGCCACAGCGATCACCACGCCAACCCGATGCGCCGCTACCAGGCGCTGCGCCACTTCGACGAGGCGCCCCAGCTGCCGACCGGCTACGCGGGCATGATCCTGCTCGCCCTCGTGCCGCCGCTCTGGCGCCGGGTCATGGACCGGCGGCTGCTCGATCACCTCCAGGGTGAGGTGACGCGGGCGAACATCCATCCGCGCGCGCGGGCGCGGGTGCTGGCGCGCCACGGCGCTCGCGCGCCGGCCGCGCTGCGATAGGCGGGGTGCGCTTACGCGAGGCGGACCACCCCAATGCCGGGCAGATTCTCCACCCACGCGGCGGACGGGGATAGGTTACGTCCGTGGGCATGCCGGGGCGTGCGCTGCGGGGGTCAGATGGCCGGAGAGTGGCGGTCGCCTGCGCACTCGCCTGCGTGCTCGCGTGCGCGGGTTGCGGGGGCGCGCCATCCCGCACGCCCGCCGGAGCGGGCACCTCGATCGCCGCCGCGGTGATCGCATTCATCGCCCCACGTGACGGTGCCGACGTCGCGATCGGAGCTCAGCTCGGGAGCTTCGCGCAGACGGTGCAGACGAAGCTGCTCGACGACTGCATGACCAGCGACGGCTTCCCGACCCCGGATCTGCCCACCGGAGGCGGGACACCGAGCGACCTGGGGAACCCGCAGTTCCCGAATCTGCCCGTCATCGAGGCCACGCACGAGCTCGGCCTGTTCACCGGCGGGCCCGCGTACGTCGGGTTCGCCGATCCACAGAGCGGCATGAGCGAACCCGAGCGCCAGGCGTGGGAGTCGCGGATGAACCGCTGCTTCGGCGCGATGTCGCGACAGGCACCGATCTTCGGGTCGGCCCGGTTCGCCCGGCTGAACTTCGGCTGGTTCAACATCGTCAACCAGGTCAGCCGCGCCGCCGCGATCCGCAGGCTGAGCAAGAAGGCGGCGACGTGCAGCGCTGCCCATGGAGTGCCGGCGTCGTCGGTGATGAGCCTGTTCGCGCGCTTGCAGAATCAGGTCATGGCGTTATCGTCCCCCAACGGGGACAGCGCGAAGGTGCAGGCGCTGCAGGCGAAGGGAGCGGACGTGTTGGGGGCGTGCTGGACGCGGGTGATCAACCGGACGACGGCTCTGCTCAGTGCTCGGCAGGCGACCTTCCTGGCGCAGAACGCGAATGCGATCACGGCGCTTCAGAGCGAGGTGAACGAGCAGGTCAAAGCGCTTGGGCGCCAGTACGGGATCAAGCTGGCGCTGGTGGGATCATGATCGGCGAGCGCCGACGCATCCTGCCCGAGCGTCCGGACCGGGGCGGCGAGCGCGGCGCTCCGATCGGCGGCCACGGAGGCTGGGTGGTGGCAGCGGTGCTCGCGCTGACGGTCGCGGTCGCCGTGGTGGCGTTCTTCATCGGCAAGAGCGTGTCGACACCATCCGCCCAGGCGGCCCGGGCTCGGCCGCCGGCGCCGTCGCTGTTGACGGCGCCCGTGCTCTTGACCCACGCCCGCACGACGGTGGTGCTGCGGGGGACGCTGAGTGACGGCGGGGCGATCACCGTCGGGGTGCCGGGCGATCTTTCGGGTGACCTGTCGGTCGTGACGGCGCTCGGCACCGCTCCGGGCGCGCAGGTGCTCGACGGGAGCTTCATCGCGGCGGTGGCCGGCCGGCCGGTATTCGTGCTCCAGGGGCAGATCCCGGCTTATTCGACCATGAGCTACGGGACGACCGGCATCGAGGTGACCGAGCTCCAGGCCGGGCTCGAGGCGGCCGGGCTCGGGACCGGCTCCGACACGAGCGGGACCTATGGGGCCGGGACGGCGGCCGCGGTCTCCGAGCTCTACCAGCGGGTGGGCTACTCGGCGGTGACCGCACCCGGGCCGGCGCCGACCAACCCAAAGCCCAAGCACCCGGCGGCGCCCGAGCAGTACGCGACGGTGCCGCTCGGTGAGGTGATGTTCACGCCGGCGCTGCCGGTGAGCGTCGTGTCGGTGGCCCACGTCGGTCAGACAATCACCAGCGACAAGCCGCTGGCCCGGCTCGGCTCGGGTCAGTGGTCGTTCAAGGCCTCGACCGATCTGAACACGGCCAGCCTGCTGAAGGTGGGCGCCATGGGCCGGGCCACGTCGGACTTCAGCAACGGGTCGATCGCGATCCGGCTGGTGGGGACGCGGCCGGGCAGCTCGCCGACCGGCGGCCCGGGCGTCGATCTGACCTTCGCGCCGGTCAGCGAGGCCGCGGCGGCCCCGTTCATCGGACAGAACATGGCGCTGCACATCCCGACCGGTCAGGCCGCCGGTCTGCAGTGGGTGGTGCCGGTCTCCGCCGTCATCACGAACGCCTCCGGCGCCTCGTCGGTCACCGTGCTCCACGGCACCGAGCAGGTGTCGGTGCCCGTCCATGCCGGGCTCGCCTACGCGGGGCGGGAGGTCGTGCGGCCGCTGGCCGGCGGGCTGAGCGCGGGCGATCTGGTCCTCGTCGGGCTCGGCGGCTCGGGATGAGCCTGGCCCCGGAGCCGGTGGCGCAGGAGCTGCTGACGCTCACTCGAGTGGGGCGGACCTATCCGGGCTTGCCGCCGGTCGAGGCGTTGCGCGATGCGACGTTCTCCGTCCTGGCCGGCGAGGTGGTCGGGATCATCGGGCGCTCGGGCTCGGGCAAGTCGACGTTGATGAACGTGCTCGGGCTGCTCGACATTCCGAGCAGCGGTGACTACCGCGTCGGCGGTCATCCCGTGCGATCGCTCGGTGACCGTGAGCAGACGGCTCTGAGGGCGCGGTTCTTCGGATTCGTGTTCCAGCAGTCCTTTCTGTTGCCGCGGCTGAGCGCCCAGGAGAACGTGGAGCTCGCGCTGCGGCCCCGGCGGCTGCCCGTCCGCGAGCGTCGCGAGCGCGCCATCGACGCGCTCGAGCGGGTGGGGCTGCTGCACCGCCGGCGGTTCATCCCCGGCCGGATGTCAGGCGGTGAGTGCCAGCGCGTGGCGATCGCGCGGGCGCTGGCGCAACAGCCTCAGGTGCTGCTGTGCGACGAGCCGACCGGCAACCTCGACGAGCGCACGAGCAGCGACGTGCTGCAGACGCTGATCGAGCATCAGTCTCCGGATGTGGCCGTGGTGATCGTCACCCACGACCTCGCCATCGCCCGCACGCTGCCGCGCCTGTTGAGCGTCCGCGACGGGGCGGTATCCGAGGGCGCGGGGGAGTTCCTGCACGCCGAGGTGCTTCGGGGCGAGTCCGCGTGAGCGGTCTGCGCTCCGCGTTCGTCGAGGCCGTGACCTCGATCGTGCGCCACCCGGTGCGGACGCTCCTGTGCGCTCTCGGCACCGTCGTCGCCGTGGGCGCGTTCACGACCACCAACGGGCTGACCCAGAGCGCCTCGAACGCCGTCTCCTCCTCGTTCGACGAGCTGCGCGCGACGACGGTCGAGTTCCAGGGGCCCTCGAGCCTGTCGGATGCCGACGTGGCCCGCCTGGCCCGGCTGCGGGGTGTCAGGAGCGCCGGGCTGGTGTGGGACGTCGATCAGCAGCAGCCGCTGCCGGTCGCGCCCGGTCCGGTGGCCAGCGGACCGTCCCAGACGCAGCTGTCGATCACGGCGATGTCTCCCTCGGCGCTGACGGCGATCGGGGCGGTCCTGTCCTCGGGCCGCTTCTACGACACGGGGGCCGATCTGCACCATCAGATGGTCGCGCTGCTCGGGTCCGGGGCGGCGTCGCAGCTCGGCGTCAGCTCGTCGCTGGGCAACCCGGCGATCAACGTCGGCGGCATCGTGCTCACCGTGGTCGGGATCGTGTCGAGCTCGCAGCAGGAGTCACAGGCGCTGCTCGGAGTCATCGTGCCGCCCTACGTGGCCCAGGTGATCGCGGGCGCCCACGACCCGCGGCGCGTGATCGCCCGCACCGCGCCCGGCGCGGCGCAGCTCATCGGCCGCCAGGGCCCGGTCGAGCTCGACCCCTACCAGCCCCGCCTGGTCAGCGCCGAGGTGCCGCCTAACCCGGTCACGATGCGCTCGCAGGTGCAGGCATCGCTGTCCACGCTGCTGCGCGTGCTCAGCCTGGCCGGCCTGGGGATCGGGTTCCTGTCCATCGCCGCGATCACGATCATGTCGGTGGCCCAGCGCCGCTCGGAGATCGGCCTGCGTCGGGCGATCGGCTACGGCCGCTTCGAGGTCGCCCGCCTGATCGTGCTCGAGGCCGCCGGGGTCGGCATGCTCGGCGGCGTCCTCGGCACCTCGATCGGCGTCCTCTCCACCGCCCA
>CAWKEO010000007.1:0-223611 GCA_963848745.1 uncultured Solirubrobacterales bacterium
GGTGTAGCTTCCCAATCATCTGCACCGAGCGAGGAGTGCGGATGTTCTGGAACGTCTTGTTACTTGGCGTGCTCGCCGATTTCGACTCCGCGCGGATCGGGGGCAGGGCGTTCAGCTAGCCGGACGGGCCACTGTGTTGGATGGTCGCTTGTCTCGTGGCCGGGTTGAGGTCAGCCCCATCAGTGGTACGGTGGCCTTGCGGCGCCGAAAAACCGGGACCGGGAAGGAGTGGGTTCACCCAGGCGCTGGACCACGGCTTTGTGCACTTGACGCTGTAATTAGCAGGTAGAGCGAAGAAGGAGGAGAGATTGACTCGTATGAGAGTGTCACCCGCAATGGTGGTTGCAATTGTCGCGGTCATCGCCTCCCTCGCCGGCGGTGCGTTCGCTGCTGTTCGCATCACCACACGCGACCTCGCCAGCGGTGCGGTCACAAATTCCAAACTCGCGCGCAACTCGGTGTGGCACGCCAATATCGGCACTCGGTCGGCGCGGGCGAGCAACCTCGCCAACGGCGCGGTCACAAACCGCAGCCTCGCGCACAACTCGGTATGGCACGCCAACATCGGTGTGGGGTCGGTGCAGGCGAACAATCTGAGCCGTCAGCTCGCGTCGGAGATCACGGGATCGGCAGGATCGCGGGGTCCGGCTGGTCCGCCGGGCGCCAACGGAACTAACGGAACTAACGGAACTAACGGAGCTAACGGAGCGAATCCCGGCGTGGCCGTGGTGAATGTTCCCACCGTCACGAGCGGCGAGCACGGTGCCGGTGGAGCCGACACCGGGCAGGCGGGCGATCAGGGCTTCTACCTGATTGGTGTTGACGCCAATGGGTCTGCCAGACTGGCAGGCGGGCAACTCGTGTTGCACGGTGTAGGGGTCGATCCAAACACCCCGCAAGGCGGCATCGGGATCGCGAAAGGATTCTCGAACGTAACGCTGGGCACCCTCGATGCGCTCAGCTACATGTGGCACGTCAATACGCTCCACGGCCACCAAGCACCGACGATCCACATCACGGTGACCGGGCTGACGAACGACTCGCGGTTCGCGAGCGGGTTCGCGAACCTCACCTACACGCCCTCCGTAAACCACGTCACGGTTGGCGAAAGCGAGCAGTTCCAGTCGGATGGCTTCGCTGCCGGCGCTCGCTGGTTCTCGACAACCGCGCCGGATATCAATGCGCCTGGTGGGCACAACAATCCGCGGCCGCTCTCGTTCTTCGTCGGAAGAAACCCGCACGCGGTGATCGGGCAGATCAGCCTCAACAACGGCGGTAGCTCTGGCGCGACCGGCAGCTTCGAGGCGGGCGCTGATAATCTGATCCTCGGGTTCAAGGGGTCGCCGTTCAGGAGGTACGACTTCGACGCTTAAGAACAAATCGCTTGCCGCGGAGAAGCCCGTAAGCAATGAAACGGCGGCGGAGCGATCGCGCGCGGCCGCTTTGCAGTGAATGGGTTTGATCTAGTCGCTCGACACCTCCTGCGATCAGCGCTCGTCGATTATCTACACGATGTTCGTCGTACCCGTCCTCAGCGAACGGTTTGGGCACCGCCTCTCCCCCCGCGACCGCCGAGACCTCACGCTCTTTCTGGACCCACGTCCACCCAGACGGCCAGTTCAATCTCGATATGGACAGCCAACTCGACCTCGATCCACCTGAGCGGCTTGCCTCAGGGTAGTTTGCTCCTCGGTGACACCGATCCGAGCACTTGCCGAGATGGCTGCTTCCCGCGAGCCTGTCGCGCAAAGAAACGTGGTTATACAAAGCGACAACGTCACTCTCCGGCGACCTCGCCTGGAGCGCCTGAGACGGCAGAGGCGAGCCGTACGCGACCGAAAAGGCTCGGCGAGAAATCAACAACTTGTAGCGCATGTACAAGAAGTCGTCGACCTGGAGGGTCTGCGCGACAGCCTAACGCAACCGGGGGCACTCTCAGCTCGCCGGCATCTCCGCCCGCTGCATAGGCATCTAGCGTCCCGTCTAACTCTCGGCGGGCTTGCGAGTTCGCGTGATCACGATCGTCCGACGCATCGACGGCCCCGACGAGTGCTTGCTCGGCGCGACACCGCCGAGCTGACGATCGCCTTGGCGAAAGAGCATCAAGAGGCGCAACGACGCCGGGTGACTCCCTTGCCGCGAACGAGATCGTCGGATCGATAACCGGCGGACGTCTCCTTCGGCGATTAGGAATTGTCGAAGCTAACCGGTGCTCCGGCATGAACTCGATCGTGACCTCTTCAACTCGCGAGGCTTGTCGCCAAAGATTTTGAGCTTCTAGTACAGGATGGCGTGGGCCAACGCGGCCACGGCGGCCGAACCGACGACCACGACCGTCAGCGGCGCTTTCCGGGCCAGCGCCACGACGGCGAACAGGGCACCGAGCGCCCGGTCATCGAGCGTCAGCGACCGTCCCTGTCCGAACGTCTCGACGATGATCAGCGCGGCTAACAGGGCGGAGGCGAGCAACCCGACCACGCTCATCACCCCTGCCGGCAGGTGCCGGCCCCCGAGCAGCAGTGGTCCAGCGAGCTTGAGTGCCGTCGTGCCCAGCGCCAGCGCTCCGATCGTGATCCAGACGCCGGTCACGCTCGAACCCGTGCGACTGCGACGGCGGCCGCAACCGCGGCGAGGATCGGTAGCCCGGCCGGCACCAGCGGGGTCAGGACCAGCGCGATCGCCGCTCCGCCCAGCGCCGCGGCGGCCCGCCGCCGGTCGTGCACCTCCTCGAACAGCAGCGCGATGAAGAAGGCTGGAAACAACGCGTTCAGGCCGTAGTCATCGGGATTGCCCAGCGAACCGCCGATGGCCACGCCGATGACAGTCCCAAGGATCCACCCCACGTACTGCGGGATGCTGGCGCCGACCATGAACCACGGGTCGAAGGTCCCGTCACCGGTGCTGGCGGCCGCCCACGAAGCGTCCACCGTCGTCATGGCAAACGCCGCCCGAGACAGTGCCCGCCCGCGCAGCGACGGAGCCAGCGCCACGCCCATGGCCAGGTACCGCGCGTTGAGCAGCAGGGCGGCCGCAATCGCCGCGCCCGTTCCACCGCCCGCGTTCAGCACCGCCAGCGCCCCAAACTGCGCCGCCCCGGAGAAGACCACAACCGACATAACAATCGGAGCGATCGGGCCCATTACCGGCCTGGCCAGCACACCGAACGAGATGGCGATGGCGAACACGGCGATCCCGAACGGCACGCCACGCCGCATCCCGGCCCGCCGCCTGCCCAGCCGTCGCCAGGATGATTGGACGAGGAGCCTGCGGTCACCACCCGACTGCACCCTAGCCGGTTGCGTCCACGGGAATCTGGAAGACGACAGGACCCGTCCCACCTCGACCGCGAGTGCTTTCACGATTTGGCTCCGGGGTGATCTGACGCTGCTTCGGCGACGGAGCGCTCGTCCGGGTCCGGATGCACCGCTTTGAGTTGAAGCTTGCTCTGGGTGAGCGCTGAGCGCGCGAACCATGGTCGCGATGGCCGTCGCGCTGCTCGGCGTCGGCGTGATGGTCGGCTCGCCCGGTGGCGGCAGTGCCCTCGGCGATGGACTGTCGGTGCTGATGGCGCTCGGCTTTGCGGTCGCGATCGTGATTGCCCGCCACCGCCGCGATGTGTCAATGGCGCCAGCGACCGGCCTGGCCCAGCTGATGCTGCTGGTGGCCGCGGCGCCGATAGCCCTCATCGACGGGGTCGGCATCGGCGTCCCCGACGTGCTGTGGTTGGCGCTGTTCGGCGCGGGGCAGATCGGGGTCGGGCTGATCCTGCTGACGATCGGCGCGCGGCTGATCCCGGCTGCCCAGGTTGCTCTGATCAGCCTGCTGGAAGTCGTGCTCGGGCCGCTATGGGTGTGGCTGGCGGTGGGCGAGCAGCCCGCAGTGGCCACCGTGATCGGCGGAGCGATCGTGGTCACGGCGGTGGTCCTGCAAGCCCGCGACCCGACAGCGCGGCGGCCCGTCCCTTCCGCGGAGGCGAGGGCTGTCGAGGCCGAGCACCCGCTGCGGTGAGCGGCGCCGCTCACCACCGCGACGAACCATCACCGCTTTTCCCGGCGCCAGCGCCGGCTGCAAGTTGCCTCCTGGGATGAAAGTCAAGGCCAGCTGCCCGCGTAGCGCGCACAGCGTAGGAGATTGCCGACGCGACGGCGGCGCCGGCGCGGTCGGTCCCGACGCTGATCCCGACCTGGGTCAGGGTGGTGTTGCCCAGCCCGATCGCCAGCGCCCACAGCCACAGCCGGCGGCTGCGGGGCAGACGGCTGCCCATCAGCGGCAACAGCACCGTCAGTAGTGCGCCACCGACGAGCGCCCGCAGCGTCGCGATCATGATCGGCGACGTGTGGTGCAGCGCCGAGTCGGTGACCGGATACACGATCCCGGCGGCGGTCATCGACACGACGAGGATCAGCGAAACCGGCAGGCGCTGGTGAGGCCCCCGCTCGTCTGCGCTGGGCTTTGACGGTGACACCAGCGTGGCCCAGACGGCCGGTGAGGGAGGGTTGCGCTGCGTCTGGGGTGATCGACCCCTAGCCGCTTAGGGGGTGGTGGCAGATGCCTGGCAGCCGCAGGTTCCGGCGGCGTGCTCAGCACCGCAGCAGTCGGTCTTGGCGTCCGGTTCGCAGCAGGTTGCCTGGGTGGTGGGGGTACAGCAGGTGCTGGGCTTATGAGCGCGGATGATCGCCGAGGCGGCGTGCTGGTGCACCCGGTGGCTCGGCTGGATCTCGATTCCCTCGAAACCGGCGGTGCGCAGGATGGTGTGGAATTCGGCTTCGGTGAGCGCGCCGGCGACGCAGCCGGTCCAGGCGGCCATGTCGGCCCGGGTGGCATCGTCCATGTCGGGATCGGCGATCACGTCAGAGACCGCGAACCGGCCTCCTGGGCGCAGGACGCGGGCGGCCTCGGCGATCGTCTGGGGCTTGTCGCCCGACAGGTTGATCACGCAGTTGGAGATGACCACGTCGACGCTGGCCTCGGGGAGTGGCATGTCCTCGAGATAGCCCTTGACGAACTCGACGTTCTCCACGCCGGCTTGGGCGGCGTTGGCGCGGGCGAGGTCGAGCATCTCGTCGGTCATGTCGAGCCCGATGGCTTTGCCGGTGGGGGCGACCCGGCGCGCGGAGATGAGCACGTCGGCGCCCGCGCCCGATCCAAGATCGAGGACGGTCTCGCCGTCGCGCAGATCGGCGACCGCGGTCGGCACGCCACAGCCCAGCGACGCGCTCACGGCGCCGGCGGGGACGTCCTTGAGGCTCGCCTCGTCATACAGGGTGGCGCCGAACACGCCGGCTTCGTCCGCTGGACTGCAGGTGAGCGCTCCCGCGCTGCAGCAGCCCGATTCGGACTCCAGCGCCCGGGCCTGCTCATAACCACCGTGTGCGGCGGCGTTGGCGGCCGCGGTATACCGCTCGCGGACGGTCTCGCGGATGTCGGTCGGGTCAGTCAGCTCAGCCATCGAACAGCTCCTTGCAGTGTCGAGTGGGGTGGTGATCTAGGCCGCCAGGGCAACGGGCGTAGGCGAGCTGATCCCGACTGCACCCGGCGCGTCGTTGACCCACGCCTCAAGTGGCGCAACGACCGCGGCCGCGTCGGCGCTCACCCCGCGCAGCGTGTTGGACGCGAAGGACCGCTGGTGCTCGAGGCCGACATACACCAGCCCGCCGTGGGTGGTCGAGATCCCACCGACGTGAAGGGGCGCGCCGGATCGGTCAAGCGCGCCCAGCTCACCCAGATAGCCGAGGTTTGGTCGGTAGCCGGTGGCCAGGATGATCGCGTCGACTCGCTCTCGCTCGTTGTCGCTCCACACCACCTCATCCCCATCCAGCGCGCTGAACATGAGCCGGACGTTGACCTGCCCGGCGGCGAGAGTCTGCTGAAAGCCGACGCTGTCGGTGATCAGGCTCCCGCCGGCGATCTTGCTCAGCCACGCCGCGGGCAGCGAGTCAAACCCGGTCTCACCGAGCCAGTAGTGCACATCGTGACCGCGGATCCTCTGCGGGATAAACCGCAGCGGGTGGCGCGCCGCGACGGTCACCTCCGCGACCGGCGCGAGCTCGTTGGCGACCTGGGCAGCGGAATCGCCCGCGCCGACGACGATCATCCGCATGCCCGCGTAGGGGATCGGGTTGCGGTACTCAGCGACGTGCACCAGCCGGCCGGTGAAGCTGTCCTGGCCAGGGAAACGGGGGCGATGGGGATTGGAGAATGCGCCGCTGGCGGCGACGATTCCCGCGGCTCGCATTTGTCGCCCGTCGGCGGTGCTGACCACGAACCCGTGCTCTTTCTGTCGCACCGTCACCACCCGCGTGTCGGTCTGGATCTCGACCGGGATGGTGGCGGCGTAGCGCTCCAAGTAGTCGACCACCTCGTCGCGGGCGGGATAGCGGTCCGGCGCGCCGGGGAAGTCCATGCCGGGCATCGCGCTAAACGCCGCGGGGGAGAACAGGCGCAGGCTGTCGTAGTAGTCCGGCCAGCAGCCGACCGGGCGATCGCCGGCCTCGAGTACCACCGCCGACACGCCCCGCTGATACAGCGCCCGCGCCGCGGCCAGACCGGATTGGCCGGCGCCCACCACCACCACGGGGGCACCAGCACCGCGGGCCGAGTCCAGGTCGGAGCGTCTCGTCACGAATCTCCGATCCGCGCCCAGCCACGCCGACAGCTCCTGGAGCGCGTCGGGAATAACGTAGTAGTAGGCCCACAGGCCCTCGCGCTCGGAGCCGACGATGCCCGCCTGGCGCAGCACCTTGAGGTGATGAGACACCGTCGGCTGGGCGAGGTCAAACAGCGGCACGAGCTCGCAGACGCACACTTTGCCGGCGTGCTTGCGGAGCACGTCGACGAGTTGCAGGCGCACGGGATCACCGAGCGCTTTGGCGATGGTCGCCATCCGCGCGGCGTGGTCGCGCTCGACGTCGGGGTAGACCACCGGCTCACAGCACGGCCCCCCGGCGGGGCGTTTGGTCTTCGGGGTCAGCTCCAGATCAACACTCATCGATATACAAATACCGATTGAAGTGATGCCTGTCAATGGATAAGCTGGGGTCGTGCCGTCCGTCGCTCAATCACCGCCGCATCGCCGGGTGGCGGTGATCACCGATATTCACGGCAACCTACCGGCGCTTCAGGCCACCCTCGACGCGATCGAGCAGATCGGCATGGACGCCGTCTACTGCGGCGGTGACCTGGTCGGCTACGGCCCGCACCCGAATGAGGTGTGCGCGCTGATCGCCGAGCGAGCGATCCCGACGATCTATGGCAACTACGCCTATGCGATCGCTCGCAACGGCGATGACTGCGGCTGCGCGTACGTCACCGCGCACGATCGCGAGCTGGGCCAGCAGTCGGTGGCGTGGACGCTCGCCCACACCAGCCAGGCGGCGAAGGACTTCATGCGCGAGCTGCCGTTTGACCTGCGCTTCGCGCTCGGAGAGACGCCGATCCATCTTGTGCACGGCTCGCCGCGGAAGGTCAACGAGTACCTGTTTGAGGACAAGCCGGCCTCCCTGTATGGGCGGCTCACTCGCGCCGAGAGCGCGCGAGTGCTGGTGTTCGGGCACACCCACCAGCCGTGGATCCACACCTACGGCGGGGTGCGGTTTGTCAACTGCGGGTCGGTGGGCAAACCCAAGGACGGTGATCCACGGGCGGCGTTCGCGCTCCTCGAGCTCGACGCCGGCGGGGAGCTGCGCACATCAATCGAGCGGGTGCCCTACGACGCCGACGCCGTCGCCCGCCAGGTCAACCGGAAGTCTCGGAGAGAGAGTTCAGAGCCCGAGAATCAGTGCGAGAGCATCATCGACCGTGCGTAGTTCGGCCGCCCTCAGCCGTCCAGCGCCCGCGCCGAGTCGCTCCGGGTCAACGACTGTGACCTGCTCGACGAGGACGCGCGTCTCGGTTCCGGCGATCGTGATCGGCGGCCGGAAGCTCGCAGCCCGTGCGCCGGTGGAGGTTGGGGCGACGATGACCGTCGAGAGCCCGAGGAACTCGTCGGCTTGGACAACGACCGCGTAGCGGGCTCCGCGTTGCGCGTGCCCGCGTGCCTGGCGAGGGGCGGGCAGGCGATAGAGCTCGCCGCGGACCACCTCAATCAGACTCTGCTGGTGCCAGCGCGGCCATCTGGTCGCGGATCGCCTGCATCTCGGCTCGATCGCCGGCGTCCTTGGCGAGCTGGGCGACCTCATCCTGGATCACCGATCGGACCCGCCGACGAGCGGCGGCCTCCCGCAGTGCGGTCCGCACCGCCTCTGACTCGGTCATCGCGGTGGCCCGAACCACGTCCAACGCGGCCGCTGACGCATCGTCGAGTCGAACGTGGATCGACCGAGCCATTGACGGATCAATGTAGCACCTTTTGTTCTACAGACTCACGTCCGCTCCGGCTTGTGGGGCAGAACCGACGCGGCTCCTCTGTCGTGCCGAGGCTGCTCGATGTGGGGTCAGGCCGGGGTTGACGCGGCGCCTGGCCCCGCATGGTCGGCGGCGGGGCGGTCAGGGGTTACGCAGACCATTCCGTCACTGAATCCGGCCGAGCCGATCCCGAATGCGGCGTTGAAGCGGTCGAGGTTGACGACCGTGAGCAGCGCGGTAATCTCGACGAGTTGCTCGTTGCTGAAGTGCTCCTTGAGGTCGGCGAACAGCTGATCGGTGACCTCGACGGGCGTCCGCATCACGGCGACCGCGTAGTCGATCGCGAGCTTCTCGCGTTCGGTGAAAAGGTCGCTCTGCCGGTAGCGGGGCACGGCGAGCAGCTCGTTGTCTGAGAGTCCGGAGTGGCGACAGATCTGCGAGCCGAGGTCGACGCAGAACTCGCATCCGATCATCTGCGCGCCCTTCAGCTCTATGAGGTTCTTCAGCCGCTCCTCCACTGAGCTCCCCTTGCGGACTGCCTGGTTGAACCTGCCCATCCCCATCATCATCTTCGGCTGATAGGCCCAGATCTCCATCGGCTCGAGGCCGCTGCCGGTCTGCGGCTCGCGGCCGGTCATCTTCTTCATCATCCTGGGCCCAAACCTGTAGACGAGCCTGACCATCGGCCCGGCGGTTCGCTTGGATACTCCGCGGATGCGTGCCATTGGGCCATCTCCTGTCACATCGTTTGGGGTGCGGGGGTCTGTCCGGTATGACCCACGAGATGCGGACGATGTGACACCGATGACCGAGCTCGAACTCGCCGACGCGTTTGACCGTCAGCGGCCGAAGCTGCGAGCGGTCGCCTACCGGATCCTCGGCTCGTTGACCGACGCCGACGATGCCGTCCAAGAGGCATGGCTGCGCCTGCACCGGACCGATGCCGAGGCCATCGACAACCTCGAGGCATGGCTGACGACAGTCGTCGCCCGGATCTGCCTCAACATGCTCCGGTCTGGCCAGATCCGCGGCGAGCAGCGACTGGATGACGTGCAGCCGGAGCCGATCATCGACAACCCCGCGATTGGGATCGATCCCGAGCACGAAGCGTTACTGGCGGACGCAGTCGGCATCGCGCTCCAGGTCGTGCTCGGCACGCTCGGCCCGGCCGAGCGCCTCGCGTTCGTGCTCCACGACATGTTCGCGGTCCCATTTGACGAGATCGCGACGATGGTCGACCGCTCGCCGGAGGCGACCCGGCAGCTCGCCAGCCGCGCTCGCCGTCGCGTGCATGACGCGGCACCGCCGCCGGACCCCGACCTGGCCCGCCAGCGGACCGTCGTCGACGCCTACTTCGCGGCAGCGCGCGACGGGGACCTCGAGGCGCTCATCGCGGTGCTCGATCCCAAGGTCGTGCTCCGCGCTCACCGCCGGAACGGCGACACGCTCGAATTGCACGGTGCTAGGCAGGTGGCGCGCGGGGCGATGACGGCCCGCCGGCATGCGCCCTACGTCCGCCCGGCACTGGTCAACGGCGCCGCCGGCGCGGTCGCGTTCGACGGCCGGCGGCCATTCGCGGTGCTTGCGTTCACGATCATCGCCGGCCGCGCCGTGACGATCGACGTGTTCAACAACCCCGAGCTGGTCGCCACGCTCGACGTACCCGGAATCACCACCTAACGCCGCACGCTCGCTGCTGCGGGAGACAAAAGACCCTCCGGCATCCGCGTCGGCCATCGCTGGCAGCGGCAAGCTCCGGGACGTTTCGCGCAGGAAGGGCAAGGGGGCGGGCTGCTTTGCATCAGCGCGTCTGCACGCCTGCGACGGCTCGGGCATGCCCTGAGCCTACGTCGCTGTCCGCACCCGGCATGACCCGGGCCGGGTCGTGCGTAGGAGGAAGACGGCCGCTCCGACCGCAAGACCCCAGACCAGAAACCACGGATCCCAGAGGAACGCATGCCACTTCAGGGCCCGTTGGTCCGCATGGGCGCTGCGATGGATGACTCCGGCTTGGACGAGCACTCCGATGATCGTTAGCACCAGGCCGTAGACCGTGAGGATTCCGGCCTCGAACATCGTGAGCCGAACCATCACGCGCTGGTGTCGCACACGCTCACGCGGCCGGGTGGTGATGAGCGGGGGAGCGACGGCGATGAGCTTTATCAACACGACCGCCCACAACGTCACCGCTACGGCCAGACCCTTGCGGGCGGTCTGCTCCAGGCTTCCTCCGATCGTGTCGAGCAGGCCCGTACCGCCGAGCGCCCAGTACGCGCTGACCGCTGCGTAGCAAACACCGAGCGCCGCAGCCAGGTAGGCGAACAACCGCGCGCGCCTGATAGATGAACACTCGGCGCACGCCATCTACTCGATGTCTAGCGCGAACGCTTCCGAAGCGACCACCGATCTGGACCGACCGTCGCCAGAACCGCGGACCTCGCGACGCCGCAGACGGCACCCTGCCCCAGGTTCTGCTTCGGTCAATCCGCCGGCCCAAGCGGCAGCGGCGACTTGCGGCTGCTCCGGCGACGGAGCGCAAGCCGTTGCCGGCCCGAGGTGTCCAGGCGAGGCGCTCGTCTGGACACCTCGGGTGTCCAGACGAGGCGCTCGTCTGTGCCCAGTCGCTCGGGGAGCGGCTCGCGGTTGGTGCTCCTCGGGTGCGCCGGCCTGGCGCGGGTTCTCTGCGGCGTAGAAGGCTTTCCGAGGGTCAGCGCGCCCGCGGTTGCGCGGGCGAATCGGTGCCGGCGCCGCCTTGCCCGGCCTCAGACCGGGTCTTCGAAAGTGACCTTCGCAAGTGGACTGCGCTCCACCCAGTCGTCGAGCACGGCTTGGGCCACGGGCTGTCGGGGTCGCGGCGGCGGTTGAACTCGTCAACGAACTGGCTGAGGATGCGGCGACGGTCTGCCGGATCGATGATGATCGTCGCGACTGCTGGGAGATCCGCCGTGACGCGGTGCTTGAGGTGGAAGATGAGGTGCGGGTCGGCGGCGAGGTTCAGCAACCAGCCGCGCGGGCGGTCGGCTGGAATCCCGCTCAAGTAGATCGAGTCCTCGAACCGGTAGAAGACGATCTCGATCCGCCGGTGCTCTCCTGAGCGCCGGCCGGTCGTGGTGATGTCGATCGTGCGCTCCTCAAGACTCGAGGCGGGACCGATCATGAGAGCTTCGCTGACCTCGTCGCGCACAGGTTAGGAGGCTACCGAGGATCACGAAGCATCCTTGGTGGACGCCCAATCCTCGCGCGCGCAACGATGAGATCGTCACCGACCCACGGCCTTCTAAGCCGTGGGTCGCAGGTTCGAGTCCTGCCGGGGGCGCTGAGTCTTTGCCTGCGAGTCGGCTTCTCGTGAGGGGTGCGCCGGCGCGCCGGCCTCGACCCGCGTCATCAACTGCGCGGCACGCGCCGTCACCGTGCCATGCACGGTCAGCATGTCCTCGGCGAGCTCGTCATCGAGGAGCAGTTGTGCGAGCGTCTCATCTACAGCCTGCCGCCACTCACGGTCGTCGTGCGGCGACACCGCAATTGGGTCGGGCTCCTCGATCGGAACGAAAACCACCAGATCGAGGAGCTGCATGGCGGCGCGTGAGCGCTCGATCTCCCGATCGATCGCGTGGCCGTCGACGAGCAGGTACGCGAGGAGATCGGCGGGGCAGCGGTCAAAGAGCGCGTCGTTCCCCGCAAGCTGGATCTCGGCGATCGATCGATCGAGCTGCGCCTCGAAGTTCTCCGCGGACGGGGGCCATTCAAAGTCGTAACCGTCCTCCTCGAGAAGGTGGTAGGGCTCCTCCACGCACGCGTACTGCGGCAGAGCCTGCGCCACCCGCTCGAGCAGCGTCGACTTTCCCACCCGGTGGCTGCCGGAGAACGCGATCCGCACCGCGCGATTATCGCGTGCGACCGACTGCTCGAAGGGCGGGGCGCCCACATCCACAGCGAGACCATCGGCAGCTGCAAGAGCTTCGGTGTATGGCTCTGGGTGGCTCCGGAGGCAGGCGGCGCAGGCGTGCTTCGGGACCAGCGACTGGCCCGTCGGCCGGCCGGTCCCACAGGCAGCGCTGAATTCGAGGTAGCCGATCCCGACTGGACGCTACGGGCGGCGCACCGCGGGACCGACGGGCTGTGAGTCATCACGCGCGTCGGCGGCGGTGGGTTGGCGCTGTCGCAGGGATGACACCGCGGCGCTGCCAAGTCCGATCGCGACGGCGCCACCAACGGCGATCAGCCCGCCGCGGATCGGTGAGCGGCCGCCTGGCTTCTCCGCCTTGGCCGGACGGCTGACGTTGGAGCGTGCCCTCGCCGCATCGACGGCGTCCATCGTCGAGTCAAGGGCTGTGCGAGCGGCTTCCACTGCGACCAGGCTCGAGTTCAGGACTCGCGGAAGGTTGCCGACCACATCCGGCATCCGCTCCCACCCGCTCTTCCTGTGCCTGAGAAATGTCGGGCTCATCCTCGCGTCCTTTCCCGTCTCGTGTGCGACGTCTTGGCAATCGCGCTGACCAGCTCGGCCTTGCTCATCGCCGTGCGGCCCTCGATATCCATGGCCGCCGCCAGATCGAGTAGCTCCTGCTTGGTCTGAGAATCCAGATTGGGCTCGAGCTTGTCGCTCTGGAGGTCGCGAGCTGTCCGCCTCGCCGTCTTCCCGGCCTGATCACGGACGTTCTCCGCTTCACTCACTCTGGTCTCGGCTTCGCGCAGCTGCTCATCGGCAACGGCCTGGAGCTGTTGAGCGGCTCGGTGCGCCTCCTCGGCGGCGGCTACAGCAGCTTCCTTTGCGTCCTGGGCGAGCTGTCGGGCCTCATGCAGTTGACGGGCGGCCTCCGCGACGAGCTCCTGGGCGTGTTCCTGGGCATGGCGCGCCTCTTGGCGTGCAGCGTCCGCCTCCCCTTCAACCTCGTCTTCGACCGCCTGCACCTGTGCATGGGCGTGCTCCCGCGCCGCCTCGACCTCTCGCCGGACTGCCTCCTCGGCCGCCCGACGCGCCTCGGCCTCGCGGTCCTTGACCGCTTGATCGGCGTCTCGCCTGCTCTCGGCCAGCCTCGTCTGACCAGCCTCGGTCACCTGGCGGGAGTGCTCCGTCTTCTCCCGGGAGACGCGCGAGGCCTCGAGCGCTGCTTCCTCGGTCCGCTGTGCTGCCTCGGCTGCGGCTCGCGCCTGGCTCATCCGGCTCTCGACCGACTCGGTGGGGGGTTCGGGATCGCTTGCCGGCACGGTCACCACTCGCGTCTGAACGCGAGTGTTCTCCTCGACCACGTCGTCGCTCGTACCGCTGTTGCCGGCTGCCTCACGTCCCCGTTGTACGAGCCACGACGCGTTCTCGGGCAGTTCGGCCAGCCCGCTCCTCACGCGGCCTGAGAGCCACTGCATCGGGCGAGCGCGACTCATGAGTCTTTCCTGCGACACCTCGCGGGTCACGGCGGTCACGAATCGTTTCTGCCGCGAGCAGTGCGCCGTAGCGAGGAGAGACCCGCGCTCGCCGCGGTCAGGCCGGCCACTCCTCCTGCGATGAAGCCGGCCTTCAGCGCCTGATCCTGAGACATCCCCTTCGAGCTGCCGTGGGGCAATCCCAACTTGCTCTTTCGAGAGCGCTCCAGCGGATTGATTGCGCCTGCGAGCCGCTGCATCCGGCTCTTCTTGTGGGGAAACTTCATCTCTGGCTCCTTTACCTGTTATTGGCGATCTGTGACGCCTTCGTGCTTCCCGATGCCGATGCTGGTTGGCAGCTCGATCAGCTCCTGCTCGTCGTGGGATTGGATCTTCCTCGGCCCGGCCGTGGACGTATCTGCCCATGCATGAGACAATAGCATCTCAGACCAGGACGCACGATCTATAATTGAGACGTAGATGCGCGCGGGAGCCGACAAGCAAACAACCGCAGGGCGTGATGCCGCCATCCTCCACGGCGCCGCGGCGCTCTTCGCCAGCCAGGGCGGCAACGTGAACATGAACGAGGTCGCGCAAGCCGCCGGTGTCGCCCGAGCGACGCTGTACCGGTACTTCCCAACACGGGAGGCGTTGCTCGGCGAGCTGAGGCGGACGGCCGTCGGCGACATCGCCGCTGCGCTCACATCGGCGAGGATCAACGACGTGGCGCCGGAAGAAGGGATCGCTCGCGCGGTGCGAGCCCTGGTCGACGTCGGAGACGGCTTCCTGCTGCTGAACGACATCGGTATGACTTCGGGCGACTCGAACGTCAGCTCACGCAACCGGTGCGCGAGCTCCTCGACCGGGGGCAGATGCACGGGATGATTCGTGACGACATCGGCAGCGGCCCGCTGCTCAGGTCGCTGATCGCAATGATCGTGAGCGCCGTGACGGCCGATCCCCGGCCGCGCAAACAGGAGATGACCGCCGGCATCACCGGCCTCTTCCTCGACGGAGCTCGTGCACAACCCCGGGCGGAGCATCGGTAACACCCGCTGTCGTCGGGTGGCGGCGGCGGCGGCGGACGGATCGGCGAGGCGTCGCGCCCGGTGGGCGACGAGCTCGCAGAGATAGTCCAGGTGGGTCCTGAGCGACCCGCCGTTTAAGGTGCCCGGCGAGCGAACCCCCCGGAACAGATCGGAGATGAGAAAAGCATGCTGAGCATGGCAGTGGACTGGGGCGAGGTCACCGCGATCGCAACCTCGATCTTGGCCCTCGGCCTGCTCGGAGCCATCGCTGCTGCGGTGTTCGGAGCACAGCAGGTCCGAGAAGCGCGCAGGACGCGCGAGGCGCAGATGGCGGCCGAGTTCTTTCGCCGCTGGAACGAGGACGCCCTGGTGGAGGCGCGGCGGATGGTCGGGCGGTTCAAGTCACCCGATGACCTGCGCGACGCGTTTGCCGCCTCCGTCGCTGCCGATGCCCCTGAGGCCTACGTGCTCGATCGAGAGCTTGACTACTTCGAGCAGCTGGCGGCGCTTGAGAACCTCGGCGCTTTCGACCTGGAACTGATCCAGCTGCTGCTCGGGCGCACGCTGATCGAGCGGTGGGAGATGTGGAGCCCCGCGATTGCGCACGCGTACGGTCCCGGCACGTACCCGATGTTCGAAGGCCTGGTGACCAAGCTCCAACACGCCCGACGATCTGGCCGGTCGACCCAGAAGTCATCCGTCTGAGTCGGCGGCAGAACCTACGATCTCGTACCCGTCTCGCCCGGGGCGCGGGACGCCGGATCCGACGGCCGTCTGCGCGCGCCATCTCCTCCCGCTCAGGCTCACGACGGCGCTCATCCGCCAGCAACGCGTCGATGAGCGCCCCGAGGTCATCGCGGTAGGTGTCCCGGTCATGTGCCGCCGTCCACGCGGCCGCGGCCGCCGCGAGCGTCGGATAGCGCCGGGATCGGGGGTGCCGCGGAGCTCTCGCTGTTGGCTTGCTACCTGCGAGCCGGCGCCGGCGCGGACGAGCAGCGAGCCGAGCGTGAAGTTCCACATCAGGCGGTAGGCGCGCACCGCTGCCTCGATCGACAGGCCCGCGGCCCGCAGCGCCGCATGGATCTCCTCGACCGCGTCGAGCACCGACGGCGCCATCAGCCGTCGTCGCGCCAGCACCTCGGGAATCCAGGAGTGCTCGGCGAGGCTGTCGTAGATCGCCGACCACAGCACCAGCATCGCGCCCTTCGGGTCCGGTGGGCGCGGCGGGTACACGAGCCGCGCGGCGAGGCGGTCGAGGAGCACCATCAGCAGCTCGTCCTTGCTGCCCACGTGCCGGTAGGGTGCCATCGCCGACACGCCGAGGTCGCTCGCGAGCCGGCGCATCGTCAGCGCCTGGACACCCTCGGCGTCGAGCAGTCGGATTGCGGCTTCGAGCACTGCTTCGCGATTGATCGTCGGCGGGCGACCCGGGCGACCGGTGGCGGCTCTCCCGCTGGGGGAGCGGGGCGCCGAGCGCCTTCTGGACGATCTCGCCGACATTTGATCTACGTGTATATTAATCGGCATGGCCCACGGAACCCCCACACTCGCAACCGGCAAGATCTGCTACCTCGAGATCCCTGCGGTCGACGTCCAGCGCTCGTCGGGCTTCTACCGCGACGCGTTCGGCTGGCAGCTGCGCAGCCGCGGCGACGGTGCGATCGCATTCGACGACACGGTCAACGAAGTGAGCGGTGCGTGGATCACCGGCCGGCCGCCGTCAGCCGAGCCCGGGATCATGATCCACATCATGGTCGCCGACCTCACGGTGGCGCTCGCCGCCGTCCGCGCCGCCGGCGGCGAAATCATCGACGAAGACGCGGCACCCGGCGAGCGCGTGGGGCACGTGCGGGACCCGGCCGGCAACGTGATCGGTATCTATGAGCAGCCCGGACTGGCGCAACGCGAACGGACGCCGTCCCCCGTGCCCGAGCATCTCCACACGGTCACGCCGCGGCTCGCGCTCAGCGACGCCGCGGCCGGAATCGACTTCTACAAGGCCGCCTTCGGTGCCAAGGAGCTCGGCGAGCGCTACCACATGCCCGATGGGACGCTGGTCCACGCCGAGTTGCTGATCGGGGATTCGGTCGTCATGGTCAAGGACGCCCAGGACGAGCGGTTCAACGCGCTGCTGTGCACCTACTGGCCTGACGTCGACGCCGCGTGGGATCGCGCCGTGCGCGCCGGCGCCGAGGTCATCCACCCCCTTGCCGACCAGTTCTACGGCGAGCGCGGCGGCCGCCTCGGCGATCCGTTCGGCAACCAGTGGATGCTGGCGGCGCGAACCGAGGCCTGACACCGGCCGAGCTGGCGGCGCGAGAACCAGCCTGACCAGCCACGCACGTTTCGCCGGCCGTCCGAACGCGCAGCCATCGCTGACTTCGCCATCAGAGAGAGCTAGGACCCGCACCGACGGTGGGCCGCGCCGGCGACGGACATGAGCGCCATCAACTCCGAGAGCTGCCGGCGCTCTAACGCCTGAGGCGCCCGAGCTAACGTCGACGGCGTGACGCTCGTCGTGCTCACCGGAGCTACGCGCGGGATCGGCCGAGCCGCAGCGGTCGCAGCTGGCCGGGCAGGCACCGAGGTGGTCGTCGTCGGACGGGAGCGCGACCGCGTCGATGCGGTGGTGCGCGAGGCGCGGGAGGCCGCCGGCGACGGCGTGCCGGTCCACGCCCACGTCGCCGACCTGGCGCTGATGGCCAACGTCCGGTCGCTGGCCGAGGAGCTGCGCGATCGTCACCAGCGGATCGACGTGCTCGCCAACAACGCCGGCGCGCTGTTTGCCTCGCGCAAGGTCACCTCAGAGGGCTTCGAGCAGACGTTCGCGCTCAATCACCTGGCGCCGTTCCTGCTCACCAACCTGTTGCTCGACCGGCTCGACGGCGGCCGAGTCGTCACGACCGCATCGGATGCCCATACCGGCGGCATGCTCGACCTCGATGACCTGCAGTCCGAGACGCCTACGCCGCGATGCGCGTGTACGGCACCTCGAAGCTCTGCAACATCCTGTTCACGCGCGAGCTCGCCCGGCGCGCCCCCGAGCTCCACGCCAACTGCTTTCACCCAGGCGTCGTGCGGACCGGGTTCGGCAAGAACGACAACGGCATCTGGAAGGTGCTGACGACGCTCGGAGCGCCGTTCTTCCGCTCGCCGGAACGCGGCGCCCGGTCGCTGGTGTGGCTCGCCACGTCCGAGGCCGGCGGCCGTCTCACCGGCGAATACGTCGTGGACGAGAAGGTCGTCCAGCCAAGCGCCGCCGCGCGCGACGACGCGCTGGCGTCCGAGCTCTGGGAGCGCAGCGCGGCTCTCGTCGGGCTCCCGTCGGACGCCGTCACCTAGACGAGGCCCCTGCAAGCTGCCGCGCGATGTCCGCGCGACCGAGGTGCTCGGCCCAGCCGAGCGCGGTGGCCTTGAAGCTGTCATCACGGGCGTCGGGATCCGAGCCGTGGGCAAGGGCGAGTGCGACGAACGCGGGTCGATCGTGTTCGGCGGCGAGGTGGAGCAACGTGGCGCCATGGGGCGGGAATCGCCGCCCGGCCAGCTCGGGGCACCGCTCCAGCAGATACGCGGCGACCGCCGGCTGATCCGTGACGAGCGCCAGGGTGAGCGGGGTCTCCTCGCCGGGCAGCGTCCCGGTCAGCTCCGCCTTCGTCGCCTGAAGACGCTCAAGCGCCGTCAGATCGCCGAATCCGATCGCCTCGGTCAGGGCGACCTGGCGCGCGGTCGAGGGCTTTCGGCGGAAGTACCACCACGTCTGGCCCCAGCCGAGGGAGCGAAAGCCCGCTCCCGCGTACAGCGGCGTCCCCGCGTCGGTGGCGTTGAGCACCGCATGGCGGCACCCGTGGTCGATCGCTAGGCGGCACGCCGCTGAGGTCAGTGCTCGCCCGATCCCGCGTCTCCGGGCCCGGGGAGCGACCCCCATCGAGTAGATGCCGGCGACGCCGTCGCACGGGTTGACGACGACGGAGCCGACGACCTTCCCGCCCAGCCGCACGCCGAGCCGGAAGCCGCCGGGTGGCTCGGGGCCGCCGGGCGCATAGGGGAGCGTACGGGCGTAGGGGGGCGCGGCCATCTCCACCGGAAACGATCCCGGAGGCGGCCACCGGCCGGCGTCACCGAGATCGATCCCCATCCAATGCGGGCGCCACCCCCAGCCGAACCCGCGCGCCACCAGTCGGGTGCCGAGTGCGGCGTCGGCGCCGAGCGACCAGCACCCGACGCTCCGGCACCCGTGGACCTGGACGGCCGTCATCAGCGCGTCCGGGTCCAGTTCCCGCTCAGGGAAAGTCATCGCCTCGCCGCCGAGAAACAGCTCGCTGCCGCCGACGTCGACGATGCGGCTGCGGTGGAGCGCCGCGATCCGGCGAAACCACGCGCGGTGGTTCTCCGCCGTCGCGCGCAGCAGCGCCTCGTCCGCCGCAGTTGGCATGTGGCGACGATACGCAACGGCGCGGTCCTCGCTCATCCTGCGGTCAGGCCTCAGGCGAGGCCCCGAGAGCGAACGACTCGCCGGCTATCCCTGGATGAGCTGAGGCTCATGTCCCGGATCGCCCGAGCGGTCCCGCGGACGCTGCCGCTGACCTTCGACCGGCCCCCGGCGCGCGGGCGGTAGGTCACGGGGACCTCGCTGATCCGCCAGCGGCGGCGGCGGCACGGAGCACCATCTCAAGGGGCCAGCCCGAGCCGCGATTGCGCAAGGCGAGCCCAGGAGAGCGTCGCGGCGGGCGGCCCGCATGGGCCCGAGGTCGGTGAGGGCGGCGCCGGTGCGGCGACGGAGCTCGAACGCCAACGCCGGTTGGCGAGGCGGGCATGCAAGGGCCAGGCCCCGGCTCCGCGATCCGCGCCCCGAGGCAGAGATCCAATTGCCGGCGGGACCGGGTCAATCACCCGCTGCAGCTCGCGGGCATCCAGCGACCCGTCGCAGTCCATGAAGCACACGACCTCCGATCGCGCCACCGTGAGGCCGGCGAAACATGCCGCGCCAAACCCGCGTTGTGGTTCGTGCACAACCCGGCACCGCAGCGAGCCGGCCAGGTCTGCGGATCCCGTCGGTGGAGCCGTTGTCCACCACCAGCGCTCTGAAGCCGCCGGGCATGGCGGCGAGGACGCCGGGAAGGGCCTCCGCCTCGTCGAGCGCCGGGAGGATCACGTCGATCACGGACGATCAGCAACCGGAAGTGATTACAGAATGCGAAACAACGCGCGCCCACGGCGGGGCGCTCGAACATCCGATGACCGTAGGGTCGGCTGGCATGATCCTCGTCACCGGCGGGGCCGGCTTCATCGGATCGCACATCGTCGACGAGCTCTGTTCGGCCGGGCACGAGGTCACGGTTCTGGATTCCCTGCTGCGGCCGCCCATGTCGATGCCCGGAGTACCTCGATCCGCGCGCGCGGCTGATCGAGGGCGACGTTCGGGATCCCGCCGCGGTCGACGCGGCGCTTGCGGGGCGCGACGCCGTCTGTCACCAGGCGGCGATGGTTGGCCTGGGCCAGGACATCCTCGACATCGAGGACTACGTGTCGCCACAACGACCTGGGCACCGCGGTGCTGCTACGCGCGCTGGCGCGCGGCGGTTCGCAGGACGCCTCGTGCTCGCCAGCAGCATGGTCGTCTACGGCGAGGGCGCCTACCGCTGCGCTCGGCACGGGCGGGTGCGCCCCGCGCCCGCGAACGCCGCGGATCTCGCGGCGGCTCGGTTCGACGCCGCGTTGTCCGGAGTGCGATCGCGAGCTCGACCCGATTGCCGATCGAGGAGGCGTCGCCGCTTGATCCCCGCAACGTCTATGCGGCCACGAAGGCCCACCAGGAGCATCTGTCCCTGCGTTCTCCCGTGAGACGGGAGTTCCGGTGACCGCGCTGCGCTACCACAACGTCTACGGGCCGCGGATGCCGCGCGATACGCCGTACGCCGGGGTAGCGGCGATCTTCGCCAGCGCACTCGCGGCCGGGGCAGCGCCGCGCGTATTCGAGGACGGCGGGCAGCTGCGCGACTTCGTGCACGTGCGTGATGTCGCCCGCGCCAACGTGATCGCGCTGACGCGCGTCGAGCCGCAGCCGGGCGTCTTCAACGTGGCGAGCGGAACGCCGCGAAGCGTGGGGGAGATGGCGCGCGTGCTGGCCGACGCGGCCGGGCCGAGGGCGCTGCAGCCGGTGGTGAGCGGGCGAGTACCGCCTCGGTGACGTGCGCCATGTGTTCGCTTCACCCGAGCGCGCCCAGGCAGTTGCTCGGATTCACAGCGACCGGGGACTTCCGCGCCGGGATGACGGAGTTCAGTCGGGCTCCGCTGCGCGCCGCCTAATCCGGCGCCGGCGGCCCCTGAGCGGGCGACGGCGGCCCGGAGCGGGTAGCGGCGGGACCAGCTCGGGTGACGGCTGCTCCGGCTGCGGTGACGGCTGCTCGGGGCCGGGGGACGGTGGCTCTTGATCTCCGGGGGAGCCCGCGTCTTCAGTGAGACGCTCTGGATCAGCGTCGGAAGATGGCGGTGGGCGCTCTGCGCGCACGCGGTTGCAGCGGCGGGTGGCCGGCGGGGAGCCCGAGCCGGTGGCCGATGGGGTGTGGGTGGTGCGGGGCGGCTTCCCGAGCCGGACGATGAACGTCTACCTGCTCGCCGACGAGGGCGGGGTGACCGTGTTCGACGCCGGCATCGAGGCGATGACGCGGGCCGTGGCCGCCGCCGCGGCGCGGTTGGGTGGCGCGCGCCGGGTCGTGCTCGGCCACGCCGACGCCGATCACCGCGGCGCCGCCCGCGGCCTCGACGCCCCGGTCTACTGCCACCCGCACGAGCGGACAGCGGCCGAGTCGGGATCCGCCTTCCGCGACTACTGGGACCTCGGCCGGCTGGCGGCGCCGGCCCGCGCCCTCTACCCCCGTCTGCTCCCGGCCTGGGACAGCGGCGCCCTCACGGTGGAGGGCACGGTCACCGAGGGCGATGAGATCGCCGGCTTTCGCGTCGTCGAGCTGCCCGGACATGCCCCCGGGCTGATCGGCCTCTTCCGCGACAGCGATCGCCTGGCGCTCGTCTCCGACTGCATCTACACGATCGATCCCCAGACCGGGCGCAAGGGCGAGGCTCGGGTTCCCCATCCGGCCTTCAACCAGGACACCGCGCGGGCCCGCGCTTCGATCATGAAGCTCGCCGAGCTCGACGCGGCGGCCGTCTGGGCCGGTCACGCCGACCCGGTGCGCGGGGACGTGGGCGGAGCGCTCCAGCGCGCGGCTGCCGCCGCGAAAGCCCTGGCCTGATGGGCCGCCGCGCCCGCCGTCGCGGCGCCGTGCCGGAGAAGCTGAGCGCACCCGCGAGCGAGTACCGGGACGCCGAGGGATCGATCCTGCGCCTGCGCGGCTCTCTCACCCCAGCCGCCCGCGCCGAGTACGCGCGCGTGCTCGCCGGCGGTCAGAACCGCGAGGACGCCTGGCAGCGGGCGACCGAGCTGCTGTTCGAGCGCCTGGCCGTGTCATGGACGGTTGCCGGCCTGGAGATGACGCGCGCGAAGGAGCTGCTCGGCCGCTACCGGATGGCCTCGACGTCCGAGCGGCGCTTCGTGCGCGAGGCCCTGCGCGACCACGTGATCGAGCACTTCCCCGACGTGCAGGCTCCGTGACCGAACCCGATCCGGATCGCTTCGCCGCCCTCGTGTGCGACTGGTGCCTCGAGGTGGGCGCCGGCCAGCAGGTGCTGATCTCGAGCACCACGCTCGCCCAGGCGCCGGCGCTCGCGCTGCACCGGGCGATCCTCGACCGGGACGCGTGGCCGCTGCTGCGCCTCACACCCCCGGCGCTGGCCGAGGACTTCTACCGCCACGCCCGACCCCGCCACCTGTCGGGATTTGCGCCGCTCGAGCTCACCGAGACGCGCGACGCCGACGCGTTCGTCCGCATCCACGCGCCGGGCAACACGCGGTCGCTCGGCCGGCACCCCACCCGAACGCGTGGCCGCGGCCGGCCGCGCCCGGGCACCGGTTCAGGAGGCGCGCCTGGCCCGGCGCTGGTGCTCGACGCTGTGGCCGACTGCCGGCGCTCGCCCAGGCGGCGGGGATGGGCGAGCACGAGCACGCCGCGTTCGTCGCCGGAGCGCTGTTCCTCGACCGGGCCGATCCCGTGGGCGCGTGGCAGGAGCTCAGCCGCGATCCAGGCTCGGCTCGTCGAGCGCCTGGCGGGCGCGCACGAGATCCACATCGAGGCCGAGGGCACCGACCTGCGCCTCGACGTGGGCGGGCGGACGTGGATCAACTCCGACGGGCGGCGGAACATGCCCAGCGGCGAGGTGTTCACCGGTCCGCACGAGCGCTCGGCCAACGGGACCATCCGCTTCACCGTGCCGTCGAGTCCGGGCGGCGTCGAGGTGAGCGGGATCGAGTTGCGCTTTCGCGACGGCGAGGTCGTCTCGGCACGCGCCGAGCGCGGCGACGGGTATCTGCGCGCCGCACTGGCCACCGACGCCGGCGCCCGCTACCTGGGCGAGCTCGGGATCGGCACCAACCGGGGCATCGACCGCGCGACCGGAATGATCCTGCTCGACGAGAAGATGGCCGGCACCGTCCACCTGGCGCTGGGCCGCTCCTATCCCGAGACGGGGGGCACCAACGCGAGCGCGCTGCACTGGGACATGATCTGCGACCTGCGTGAGGGCGGGCAGATCAGCGCCGACGGCGAGGCGCTTTCACCGCCCGGAACCGAGTCGCCGCGCGCGGTGGAGTAGGTTGGGGGCGATGCGCCGCACCAAGATCGTCGCCACCATCGGACCCGCCTCGCGCGATGTCGAGACCCTCGTGCGCATGATCGAGGCCGGTCTCGATGTCGCCCGGCTGAACTTCTCCCACGGTGATCTCGAGCTGCACGCCGAGAACGCCCGGCGTGTGCGCGAGGCCGAGGCGCGGACCGGGCGCCAGGTGGCGATCCTGCAGGACCTCCCGGGTCCCAAGCTCCGCATCGGCGCGATCCGCGACGACGTGGCCGAGCTGAAGCCCGGCGAGCGCCTGCTCCTGCTCTGCGGCTCGGACGAGCTCGGCGACGAGAGCCGCCTGTCGGTCAGCTGGGCCGGGCTGGCCGGCGCGGTCGATCCCGATGACGTCATCTATCTGGCCGACGGCAAGATCCGCCTCCGGGTCGAGTCGGTGGCCGACTGCGAGGTGGTGACGAGTGTCGAGATCGGCGGCACCGTGGCCACGCGCCAGGGCCTCAACGTGCCCGGATCCACGCGCGGGCTCGATGCGGTGCCCGCCGACGACCTCGAGATGCTCCACTTCGGCGAGTCGATCGGCGTCGACATGGTGGCCCTGTCGTTCGTGCGCACGGCCGAGGACATCGAGCACGTCCGCCGCCACACCCGCCTGCCGCTCATCGCCAAGATCGAGAAGCCCCAGGCGGTCGACGCGGCCGAGGACATCATCCGCGCCGCCGACTGCGTGATGGTCGCGCGCGGCGACCTCGGCATCGAGCTGCCGATCGAGACCGTGCCGATCGTGCAGAAGCAGCTGCTGCGCACGGCCGGCCGCCTGGCCCGCCCCTCGATCACCGCCACGCAGATGCTCGAGTCGATGGTCAACTCCTCGCGCCCCACCCGGGCCGAGGTGGCCGACGTGGCCAACGCGATCCTCGACGGCACCGACGCCGTCATGCTCTCGGCCGAGACCGCGGTCGGCTCCTACCCGGTCGAGGCGGTCAAGATGATGGCCGAGGTGGCCGTGCGCACCGAGCGCGCCGTGCCCTACCACGAGTGGAACGAGTCGCGCGTGCGCCGCGACGCCCGCGACCCCGCCTACACGGTTGCCTACAGCGCCTGCGCCGCCGCCCGCGACCTCAACCTGGCCGCCCTCGTCGTGCCGACCCTGTCCGGGCGCTCGGCCCGGCTGCTCTCCGCCCACCGCCCGCAGGTGCCGATCTACGCCCTGTCTCCGGGCAAGGAGACCGTGCGCCGGTGCGGGCTGATGTGGGGCGTGCAGGCCGCGTCCATGCGCCGCCACGAGGTCACCGAGGCGCTCATCGCCGACTGTGCGCGGCGCGTCGTCGAGCTCGGCTGGGTGCAGCCGGGCGCGCGCATCGGCATCACCGCCGGGCTGCCGAGCGGGCGTCCCGGGACGACGAGCCTGTTCCAGATCCAGCGCGTGTGATGGCCGAGCCGGCCGCCGCGGAGCCGGAGGGCATCGCGGCGCTGCTGCTCGAGAACCCGAGTGCGGCGGTCTACGGCGCGATCACGGTCGGCGCCCTGCTCGCGGCCGAGGCGCCCAGGCGGGAGACCTACCCGCGCACGCTCGGTGCCGTGGCGGTCGCGCTCCTGCTCTACTGGCTCGCCCACGCGTACGCCGGGCGACTCGAGATCCGCCTGCATCGCGGCGAGCCGCTCTCGCTCGCCGGGCTGTGGGACACGATGCGCCACGAGCTGTATCTGCTCGCCGGCGCCGTCGTGCCGCTGGTCGCGCTCGCGGTGTGCTGGGCGCTATCGGCCTCGCTGAACACGGCGGTCACCGCCGGGCTGTGGACGGCGGCCGCTTTCATCGCCGCGGTCGAGCTCGCCGCCGGTCTCCGGGCCGGGCTCTCAGGGCTCGCGCTGGCCGGGCAGACGGCCGCGGGCGCCCTGTTCGGCGGGCTGCTGATCGTTCTGCGCGTCGTCCTGCACTGACGCGCGCGGCCGGGGACGCGCTAGGCGGCCCGGCGCCCGTAGAACTCGGCCTCGAGGCGGCCGAGCTCGGTGGCCGGCGGATCGCCGTACAGCCACTCGCGAGCGACGCGGTGGAAGTTGCCGTGGGCGTGGAGCTGGGCGATGACGGCGAGCGTCAGCACCTCCATGCGCCGGCCGAAGATGTGGTCGGGCGGGGCCGACTCGTGGCGCAGCTGGCCGAAGTACTCCGAGCGCGGATCGCTCATATCGATCAGCACCTGGGTGGCGTACTCGGGTGTGAGCTCGATCTCCTCGTCCTCCGTGTACCACGACGTCGCGGCCCGGAAGTGCTCGAGCACGAGCTCGGGGTCGAACTTCTCCGGCTCGGGGAAGAAGCCGGTCTCGGCGCCCAGCCGCATGATCGTCGCCGTGTCGCCCTCGACGATCGCGCGGCCCACCGCCAGCTCGAGCTCGACCGCGCCGGGCGGCATGCGCTTGAACAGGCCGAAGTCCAGGAACGCCATGCGCCCGTCCTCGAGCAGCAGGGAGTTGCCGGGGTGGGGGTCGCCGGAGAACTGGCCGTGGCGGTACAGGCAGCCGAAGTAGAACCGGAAGAGCATCTCGCCGATCCGGTCGCGCTCGGCCTGGGGGTCGGACTTGAAATCCTCGAACTTGCGCCCGGACACGAACTCGCTCACCAGCACGCGCTCGCGTGAGAGCGAGGGCACGACGGCCGGGATGACGATGAACGGGTGGTCGCGGAAGATCCGGTTCAGGGTGCGCTGGTTCTGCGCCTCGAGCTCGTAGTCGAGCTCCTCCTCGATCCGGTTGCGGATCTCGGCTCCGATCGCCTTGGGATCCATCCCGGGGGCGATCCGCTTGGCCAGGCGCAGGATGAGCCCGAGGTTCTGCATGTCCGCCCGCACGGCGGCGGCGACGCCCGGGTACTGAACCTTGACCGCGACATCGCGGCCGTCGGACAGCCGCGCTCGGTAGACCTGGCCGATCGAGGCCGCCGCCACCGGCTCCTCATCGAAGTCCTCGAAGATGTCGCCGACCTTCTCGCCCAGCTCCTCCTCGATCACCTGGCGCATGTCGCGGAAGGTCACCGTGGGGGCGGCGTCACGCAGCGCGGCCAGCTTGCGCTGGAACTCCTCGCGGTAGTCCTCGGGCACGAGGCCGACGTCGAGGAACGACATCACCTGGCCGACCTTCATGGCCGCGCCCTTCATCGTTCCCAGTGCGGCGACGATCTGCTCGGCCGCCTCGATGTGGCGGCGCTCCAGCGCGACCTGCCGGCCCTCCTTGGTGCGAGCCACGTTGGCGGCGCGCGTCCCGGCCTGGCGGAGCGCCTGACCGGCCGCGAGCCCCCCGATCCTGGCTGTCCGCCCCACGCGCGAGGTGGGGATCTTGTCCTGTGCCACGGCTTTGGATCGTAGCCGCCGGTTTTCCGACTACTGCTGCTCGATGCGTGAGCCGGGCACGATGTCGTCCCGCCCGTCCGGCCAGCGGACCCACGCCTTGTGCCCGCCGTCGTAGTCATCGCCGAGCAGCACCAGCGTGGCCGGCTCGCCGAGCGCCGTGCACTGCGCCGTGCCCTCGGCATCGATTCCGCGCCAGATGCGCACGAAGCGGTTGTGCTCGAGCTCGTCGGCCACCGTCGTGGGGTCGGTGTGCCCCGGGTGGACCCGGGTCTCCGGCGCCAGGCGCAGGAGTGTGTCCATGATCGAGGCCTTCAGATCGGCGTAGCTCGTGCTCCCGGGCGCCCGCACGCCGCCGACCGAGCCCTTGAACAGCGTGTCGCCGGTGAACACGTCGGTGCCGTTCACGAGCAGCGCGACCATCCCGGCCGTGTGGCCGGGGGTGTGCAGGGGAACGATCTCGAGCGTGCCGCTGGTGATCGGGGTGCCGGGCTCGAGCGTGCCGGTGGCCTCCGGCACGAGCTCGCGCTCGCCCTCGTGGATGAGCACGGGGACGCCCGGATGGCGCTCGAGCACGGCGCCGAGCTCGGCCACGTGGTCGTGATGGTGGTGGGTGAGCAGCACATGGGTGAGCGTCATCTCGCCGCGGCGGATGACGTCGAGCAGGGGCGCCACCGGGCCGCCGGCGTCGATCAGCACCCCGTGGCCGCCCGGCTCGTCGGCGACCAGGTAGGTGTTCGAGAGCCAGGGCTCGCTCATGGACCGCTCGATGATCATGCTCGCCTCGCTCAGCCGCGCTCGATGATCTCGACCCGGTACTCGTCCGGATCCCGGACGAAGCACAGGCGGTTGCCGCCGTCCCGGACCGTGTAGGGCGGCCGCTCGGGCTCGATCCCCTGCTCCTTCAGGCGGGCCAGCGTGCCGTCGAGATCCTCGACGCCGATGGCGATGTGCCCGTAGGCGCTTCCCTGGTCGTAGGTGCGCCCGTCCTGGTTGAAGGTCAGCTCGAGCTCCTCCTCCTGCCCGGGGAAGGCGAAGAAGTAGTTCGTCGCCTCGAGCTCGCCGCCCCGGACGATCGGTAGCTCGCGCCGCGCCTCCATGCCGAGCGCCTCGTAGAACTCCCGGCTCTTCGCCGGATCGGTGATCCGGTACATGGTGTGCAGGTAACGGCTCATGGCCCGGACACTAGTACCCTCCGAGCGAGATGGCCTCCCCGGAGAAGATCGCCCAGCTGCTGAAGCTCGTCTCCCAGGGCGTCGCGTCCCACGATCGCGAGAACCCGGGCCACCACACCTGGGGCGTCGGCATGGCGCACTTCGACATCGAGCGCCTCGGCCTCGATGAGGGCGAGGAGCTCCTGCCCGGCATCGTGCTGCAGGCCGACGGCGGCATGACCGGCCAGTTCCGCATCCTCTGCGATGGCGAGCACGGCGGCGCGACCGAGGAGGAGGAAGAGGTCATCGAGGCCGTCTCCGAGCAGGAGATCGCCATTCCGGTGCACGCGCCCGGCACGGCGCCGCCGGTGCGCCCACCGTTCTGAGGCGCGGCGCGCCGCGCGCCGCGGGCCGCTCGCGCCGCTCGCCGCGGCGCGCGCCGCCGCCAGCCGTGGGGAGTTACTACCGCCCAGGGATCACAACTCCCCACGGTCCGGCGCGGAGCTCGGCCGCTCAGACCACCGGCATGGCGATTCCGGCCCGCTCCGCCACCCGAGCGGTCAGCTCGGCCACGGTCGGACAGGGCACGCCGTGCCGGCGGCCCGTCCGCAGGACGGCCCCGGCGATGGCGTCGAGCTCGGGCACCTGCCCATCGGCGATGTCGCGCTGCATCGAGGAGCCGAGGCCGGGGTGAGCCTCGGCGAGCTCCGCCATCGTGTCCGCGGGCGCCACCGCCGCGCCGTCGGCCGCCGCCACGGCGGCGGTCTCGCGCACCGCGCCCTCGAGCGCCGCCCGTCCCTCGCCCGTATCCCGGATCGCCCCCAGCGGCGCATCGAACGCGCTCGTGGTCAGCGCCAGCGCGTTCAGGCGCACGAGCTTTGACCACAGCACCTGGGCCTCGCTCTCGAACAGCCGCGCCGGCAGCCCCGCGGCCGTGAGCACCTCGGCCAGCGCCGCCAGCCCGGCGCCGCAACTCGGGCGCCGAGGCCGCCAGCTCGACCCGGGTGCCCGGGCTGCTCTGCACGATCAGCCCGGGCGAGACCCGGGTGGACTCGATCCGGATCGTCCCCGCCGCCACTCGCCCGGCTCCGAACTCCGCCCGCAGCACGCCCATGTGCTCGAGCCCGTTCAAAAGCGGCACGACGAGCTCGGGCGCCGCCCGCACGCGCGAGAGCGCGCCGGCCAGTCCAGTCGCCTTCGTGGCCACGAGCAGTGCGTCGACCGGCTCGCTGAGCTCGGACACCGCGGCCGGCCGGGCGGCGAACTCGCCGAGCAGGACGCTCTGCACCCGCAGGCCGCCGGCCGCGATCGCCGCCGCCGTCGCGGGCCGCGCGAGCACCACGACGTCCTCGCCGGCACGATCGAGCGCTGCGGCGAGAAAGCCGCCCACGCCGCCGGGGCCGAGGATGGCGATGCGCACCGCGCCGAGAGTGACATACGCACGCCGCCCGCGCCGTCCGCTCCAATACGCTGCCCGCACCATGGATCGAGCGCGCCAGGGCACCTACTCGATCGTGGCGCGCGACCCCGTGACCGGCGAGCTCGGCGTGGCCGTGCAGTCGCACTGGTTCTCCGTCGGCGCGGTCGTGCCGTGGGCCCGTGCCGGCGTCGGCGCCGTGGCCACCCAGGCGAACGCCGAGATCGCCCACGGCCCGCACGTGCTCGACCTCCTCGCCCGGGGCGCGAGCGCGAACGAGGCGCTCGAGGCCGTGCTGGCCGCCGATCCCGCTGCCGCCAGTCGTCAGCTCGCCGTCGTCGACGCCGCCGGCCGGCCCGCGGTTCACACCGGCTCGGACTGCATCCCGGTGGCCGGACACGTGTCCGGCGAGGCGGTCACCTGCCAGGCGAACATCATGATCAGCGACGAGGTGTGGCCGGCCATGCTCGACGCCTACCAGGCGGCGACCGGCCCGCTGGGCGAGCGGCTCCTGCTCGCCCTGGAGGCCGGCGAGGGCGCCGGCGGTGATGCCCGCGGGCGCCAGTCGGCCGCGCTGCTCGTGGTGCCGGCGAGCGGCGAGCGCTGGCAGGCGAGCGTCGAGCTGCGCGTCGAGGACGACCTCGATCCCCTGGCCGAGCTGCGCCGGCTGCTGCGCCTCCACGACGCCTACGCGCGGGCGGCGGAGGCCGACGCGCTCGTCGGCGAGGGGCGCCACGACGAGGCGGCGGCCCTGTACGAGCAGGCGAGCGGGCTTGCGCCCGAGAACCACGAGCTGCTGTTCTGGGCCGGGCTGGGCGCCGCCCAAGCCGGCGATCTGGTCACCGGCGTGGAGCGCGTGCGGGGCGCGATCGCGCGTCACCCCGGGTGGGAGGACCTGCTCGGGCACCTGACCCCGGCCACCGCACCCTCGGCCGCGGCGGTGCGAGACGCCATCGCGGCCCGGGGATAGCTACCGTTCCGCCGCCATGTCAGTGCAGATCGTTCCCGTCCGCGGCTTCGGCGACCTTCGCCGGTTCGTCGCCCTGCCCTATCGGCTGCACGCCGGGACGCCCTGGGTGCCGCCGCTGCGGCTCGAGCGCTACCTGTTCCTGACCCGCAAGCTGAACGCGTTCTTCACCCACGGCGAGGCCCAGTACTTCCTGGCCGAGCAGGGTGGTCGCGTGGTCGGGCGGATCAGCGCCCACATCGACCGCGCATTCAACGAGTTTCACGGTTCCCGCTGGGGCTGGTTCGGCTTCCTCGAGTTCGAGGACGACCAGGCCATCCTCGACGCCCTGCTCGCCGCGGCCGAAACCTGGCTGCGCGAGCGCGGCTGCGAGCGGATGGTCGGCCCGGCCGACTTCGCCCTCAATGACGAGGGCGGGATCCTGTTCGAGGGCTTCGAGCTCGAGCCCCTCATCCGCCAGCCCTGGCACCCGCCCTACTACCAGCAGCGCTGCGAGGCGGCGGGGTTGGGCAAGGCGCAGGACCTGTTCAGCTGGAAGCTCGAGATCGGCGACCGGGAGCGGCTACATCCCATCCTGCCCAAGGCGGCCGAGCGCGCCCGCACCAAGTTCGGCATCACGATTCGTCACATGTCCCGGCGTCACCTGCGCCGCGAGCTCGACGAGTTCGCCAAGGTCTACAACGCGGCCTGGTCGCAGAACTGGGGCTTCGTGCCCTACTCCAAGGAGGACCTCGACGCCTACGCGATCGACCTGCAGCTGATCTACGACCGGGACTGGTTCATGGTCGCCGAGTACGAGGGCCAGACCGTCGCCATGGCGATCACCATCCCTGACATCAACCAGGTGTACGTGAAGATGAAGGGGCGCCTGCTGCCGCTCGGGTGGTGGCATTACCTGAACCGGGGACGGATCACGAACCGGGTCCGGGTTGGGTTCCTGGGCGTGCTGCCGGAGTTCCAGCACACCGGCGTGGCCGCGTCGCTGTATCTGGCGCACTTCGATGCTGCCGAGCGCACGCCGAGGAACTGGGGCGAGGCATGCTGGATCCTCGAGTCCAACCACTCCATGAACCGCGCGCTCGAGGCGATGGGCGGCCGCATCGTGAAGCGCTGGCGCGTCTACGAGCGCCTGCTCGAAGCTCCCACCGACTAGCAGCAACTACCGTTCCGGGCGTGCCCGAGCCGTCGTACATCCTCGCCCGCGGCCCCTGGGAGGTCGAACAGGTCCAGGTGTCGTGGGACCCGAAGCCGTTCGAGCCCGCGGCGAGCGACATGGAAGCCGCCGACGTCGCGCTGGACGCGTTGCGCGAGCGCGGCTCGCCCAGCCACGACGGCTATGCCGCTCGCCTGGACGGCTTCGTCGCGTTCCCCGGCGCGCTCCAGCTGTCGCTGCAACCGGCCCGCTGGTCGCTGCGGCTCAATCCGGTGCGCGCGGCGGGCAGCCTGTCGGCCCTGTGTGTCGTGCGCGCCGCCGACGGCTCCTGGCTGGCCGGCCGTCGGGCTCAGTGGCTCGCCTCCTGGGCCGGACGGTGGGCGCTCGGGGCCGGCGGCGCGGTCGAGGTGAACGAGAACCCGGCCGACACGCTCAGACGCGAGCTCGAGGAGGAGTGGTCGGTGGCGCCCGAGCGCCTCCGGGTCGAGGCGCTCGTGCAGCTGCCGAGCGACGCCGTGCTGTTCGTCGGCCAGGCCTGGCTGCCGGACGGGGCCGCGGTCACCCCCGACGCCGAGCACGACGAGTTCGCCTGGTGGCCGCCCGAGGTCGACCGCTGGCCCGCTCATGCCGACGACCCGCTGCGCCGCATCGCCGAGCTTCTCCGCGAGACGCCATGATCCGCTTCCGCCGCCTCGAGGCGGTGTCGTTCTTCCACTCGGCCATCTACCTGGCCCTGCTGGTCTGCGCCTTCGCCCTGCACAGCCCGCAGCCCTGGACGTTCGTGTTCGGGATGAGCCATGGCCTCTTGTGGATCGGCATGTCGCTCGTGTGCATCTGGGGCGCCCGCAAGCACATCATCCCGTTCTGGCTCGCTGTCACCGTCGCCGTGCTCGGTGGGCTCGGGCCGTTCGCCGGCTCGATCGGGTTCATCGTGGCCGAGCGCCGCCAGCCTGGGCACCCCGCCGCCACCGGTCCCTGAGGCCCAGCGCGGGCTCCGCCGGGGGGCGCGAATCGCGGCGTGCAATCACTGTGTGAGCAGCGGAGAGACCGCGATGCAGTCGTTACAGTAGACACCCATGGCCGTCGACTCCAGCACCGTCCGCGTCGTCATGCCCGCCATGGGCGATTCCGTTGCCGAGGGGACAGTGCTCGAGTGGCACAAGCAGGAGGGCGACGAGGTCGCGATCGACGAGACGCTGGTCGAGATCTCGACCGACAAGGTCGACGCCGAGGTGCCCTCCCCGGTCGCCGGAACCCTGGTCAGGATCCTGGCCGGCGAGGGCGACACGGTCGAGGTCGGCGCCGTGCTGGCCGAGATCGCGCCCGGCGGCAACGGTGGCGTGCCGGCGATCGAGGGCGGTGTCGGCGGCTCGGCGGCCGCACCCGCCACCCCTGTGTCGGCCGAATCCCCGCCGGCCACGCCGCAGGAGGCCTTGGCCGCCGCGAGCACCGAGGCGGCCGCCGAGGCTGCTCAGGCCGCCACCCGCGGCGAGACGATCGACATCGTCACGCCGACCGGCGGTGAGTCGGTCACCGAGGGCACGATCCTCGAGTGGGCGGTGAAGGTCGGTGACGTGGTGAAGGACGGCGACACCGTGGTGGAGATCTCGACCGACAAGGTCGACATGGAGCTCCCGGCCCCGGCGTCCGGCCAGATCACGGAGATCCTCGCCGAAGAGGGGGCCACAGTCACGGTCGGCCAGGTCATCGCGCGCATGAGTGCCTCGAGCGCCGCTGCACCCGCACCGGCCGCCGATGCGCCCGCGCCCGAGGCCTCCGCGAGCCCGGCCCCCGGCACCGATCTGGCCGCCTCGGGCGCCTCACCGGTGGCCCGCCGCATCGCCGCCGCCGAGGGCATCGAGCTGACCGGACTGGCGGGCACCGCCCGGGGCGGTCGCATCACCAAGGCCGACGTGCTCGCCGCCGCAGCCAACGGCCACGCCAGCACCACTCCGGCTCCGGCCGCCGCCCACAGCCAGCCTCTGCGCGGCGGCGCGGCCGCGCTCGCGCGCTACATGGACGAGAGCCGCCAGATCCCCACGGCGACCTCGCTGCGGACCCTCACCGTGACGGCGCTCGAGCAGCGGCGGGCCCAGCTGAAGGAGGCCGGGCCGGCGGGTGTCGTTCACCCACCTCATCGCGTACGCGATCGCCCGGGTGGCGACCGACGACATGCCGGTCATGACCCACCACTTCGCCGAGCAGGATGGCAAGCCCCAGCGCATCGACGACGGCGCCTGCAACCTCGGTCTGGCCGTCGACGTGGAGAAGCGCGACGGGAGCCGCACGCTCATGGTGCCGGTCATTCGCGACGCCGGCCGGCTCACGTTCGCCGAGTTCCTCGATGCCTACAACGCGCTGGTCGAGAAGGCGCGCACGAACTCGCTGAGTGCCGACGACCTTCAGGGCGCCAACGTCTCGCTGACCAATCCGGGCGGCATCGGGACCGTGGCCTCGGTGCCGCGCCTGATGGTCGGCCAGGGCACGATCGTCGCCACGGGCTCGATCGCCTACCCCGTCGGCCTCGAGCGGATCGCCAAGGCGATCGGGGCCGAGAAGGTCATGACGATGACCTCGACCTACGACCACCGCATCATCCAGGGTGCGGAGTCGGGCCGCTTCCTCCAGCGGATCGAGGCGTATCTGCAGGGCGAGGAGGGCTTCTACGAGTCGGTGTTCGATGCGCTCGGCATCGCGCTGCCGCCGCTGCCCGCCGCCCCGGCTCCGGCTCCCGCCGTGCCTGCTTCGGCACCGGCGCAGCCGACCGCCGCACCGCTGAGCGAGGACATGATGCAGGCGCTGCAGGCGGCCATGTCGCTGCTGAAGGCGCACCGCACGCACGGCCATCTGGCCGCGCGCCTGGACCCGCTCGGCCGCGAGCCCGAGGGTGACCCGTCGCTCGAGCCCGGGCCGCTCGCGCTCACCCCCGAGGTGATGGCCCGCATCCCGGCCCGGGTGCTGCGCATGTACGTGCCCGGCGAGACGCTCGCCGACGCCCTGCCCCATCTGCGCGAGACCTACTGCGGCCCGATCGCCTACGAGATCGAGCACATCGCCTCGCACCGCCAGCGGCTGTGGCTGCGCGAGGCGATCGAGTCCGGTCGCTTCCGCAAGCCGCTCACCCACGACGAGCAGAAGACGCTGCTGCGCCGTCTGACCGAGGTCGACGCCCTCGAGCGCTTCATGCACAAGGCGTACCTGGGCCAGAAGCAGTTCTCGGTCGAGGGGCTCGACATGACCGTGCCGATGATCGACGAGCTCATCCAGCTGTCGGCCACGCGCGGAGCCCGCGAGGTCGTGATCGGCATGGCCCACCGCGGCCGCCTCAACGTGCTCGCCCACAACCTCGGCCGCCCCTACGACACGATCTTCGCCGAGTTCGAGGGCACCTCGACGCTCTCGCCGATCACCTCGATCCCCCAGGGCGGGACCGGCGACGTGAAGTACCACCACGGCGCCCAGGGCTCCTACCAGCTGCCCAGCGGCGAGTCGATCATCGTGCGCCTGGAATCGAACCCGTCCCACCTCGAGTTCGTCGCCCCGGTGGTCGCCGGTGCCACGCGGGCCGCGCAGACGACCCGCCAGGGGCCGCACGCCCACCGCGACACGAACGCGGCCATCCCGATCGTCCTGCACGGCGACGCCGCGTTCCCCGGCCAGGGCGTGGTCGCCGAGACGCTCAACCTGCAGGCCATCGACGGCTACACGGTCGGCGGCACGGTCCACCTGATCCAGAACAACCAGGTCGGCTTCACCACCGACCCGGACGACGCCCGCTCGACCACCTGGGCCTCGGACCTGGCCAAGGGCTTCGACGTGCCGATCATCCACGTCAACGCCGACGACGTGGCCGCCTGCGTGTCGGCCGTGCGTCTGGCCTTCGCCTTCCGCCAGGAGTTCGGCCACGACGTGCTCATCGACCTGATCGGCTACCGCCGGTTCGGGCACAACGAGGCGGACGAGCCGGCCTACACGCAGCCCGAGATGTACCAGGTGATCAAGCAGCACCCGCCGGTCCGGGAGCTGTTCGCCCGCTCGCTGATCGAGCAGGGGGTCGTCACCGAGCAGGAATCGACCGAGATGACCGACAGCGTGTGGGCGGTCCTGTCCGAGCAGCACCAGCGCCTGAAGGCGCGGATCGCCGCCGCCCGCGAGGTCGACCACTCCACCGGCGAGTACCAGCTCGACCGCACACCGTCGCCCGAGGTCAAGACGGCGGTCTCGGCCGACCGCCTGCAGGTGCTCAACGAGGAGCTGCTCGCGGTGCCGGACGGCTTCACCGTCCATCCGAAGCTGGTCAAGCAGCTCGAGCAGCGCCGCGAGGTGTTCCAGTCCGGCCAGGGGATTCTGTGGGCGCATGCGGAGGCGCTGGCGTTCGCCTCGCTGCTCACCGAGGGGATCCCGATCCGGCTGACCGGCCAGGACACCGAGCGGGGCACGTTCAGCCAGCGCCACCTCGTCCTGCACGACCCGAAGACCGGTCAGGAGCACTCGGCCATCCAGCAGCTCCCCGGGGCGCTGGCGCCGATGGAGCTGCACAACTCGCCGCTGTCGGAGGTGGCCTGCGTCGGGTTCGAGTACGGCTACTCGCAGGAGGGCCCGGAGACGCTCGTGCTCTGGGAGGCCCAGTTCGGCGACTTCGTCAACGGCGCCCAGGTCATCATCGACCAGTTCATCGTCTCGGGCCTGGCCAAGTGGGGCCAGACCTCCCGCCTGACCCTGCTGCTCCCGCACGGCTACGAGGGCTCGGGGCCCGAGCATTCCTCGGCCCGCCTGGAGCGCTTCCTGCAGCTGGCCTCCGAGGGCAACATCCGCGTGTCGGCCCCGACCACGCCGGGCCAGTACTTCCACCTCCTGCGCCGCCAGGCCCGGATCGCCAAGCAGCGGCCGCTGATCGTCATGACCCCGAAGAGCCTGCTCCGCCTGCCCCAGGCCACGAGCACCGTCGAGAGCCTGGCCACCGGGCGCTTCTCGCCGGTGCTGGGCGAGGCCGGGACCGATCCCGAGCAGGTCAAGCGGCTGCTCCTGTGCAGCGGCAAGGTCTACTACGACCTCATCGGCCAGGGCGCTCCGAGCGCTCGCCCGGAGGTGGCGATCGGCCGTGTCGAGCTGCTCTATCCCTTCCCGCAGGCCGAGATCCTCGAGCTGATGAGCTCCTACCCGAACCTCACCGAGGTCGTCTGGGTGCAGGAGGAGCCGCGCAACATGGGCGCGCGGGCGCACATGTCCCCGCGCCTGCTGCAGATCCTTCCCGACCACCTCCAGTTCGGCTACATCGGCCGCCCCGAGCGCGCCGCCTCCGGCGAGGGCTACCCGGTCGCCCACGCGGCCGAGCAGCACCGCATCGTCTCCACCGCGCTCGATATCAGCGCGCCGGTCTCGCAGTACCCGCGCAAGTCGCCCGGCGAGCGCTGATCCGGCGCCCTTGACGGCGGCGTTAGGCTAGCCCCGGCCGCGCGGGAGGCGGTCACCGTCGGTGCTTGGATCCGAGGAGGAGGTCGCCTTGCCCGCTTTGCCCGCCCGTGCCCTCATCGCCGCTCCGCTGCTGGCCGCCGCGCTCGCCCTGACGGGCGCCGCGGGCGCCCAGGCCGCCACCGGCCCCTACGTGTCGCTCGGCGACTCCTACACGGCCGCGCCGCTCGTGCCGACGCCGACCGGGAACCCGCTCGCCTGCGGTCGCTCGACGCACAACTACCCGTCCGACGTCGCCCGGGCGATTGCGCCGAGCTCATTCACCGATATCAGCTGCTCGAGCGCCACCACGGTGGACATGACGCAGTCGCAGTCGGTCACCGGGGGCACGAACGCGCCCCAGTTCAGCGCGCTGTCGGCCTCCGACGCGCTGGTCACCGTCGGCATCGGCGGCAACGACGCCGGCCTGATCGGAGTGGCCGAGGAGTGCGCCAAGCTCGACGCGCTGTGGCCGTTCGGCACCAGCTGCAAGAACCACTACGACCCGTCGGGCAATCCGGCGTCCGATCCAAACGTGCAGGCCGTCAATGCCACCGGGCCGAAGGTGGCGGCCGTGCTCGCCGGCATCCACTCCCGGGCTCCCCAGGCCCGCGTGCTGCTCGTCGGCTATCCCGACGGTCTCCCGGTCAATGGGGGCAGCTGCTGGCCGGTGGTCCCGTTCTCCTCGGGCGACATCAAGTACTTCAACGGCCTCGAGGAGCAGCTGAACTCGGTACTCGCCTCCGACGCCGCGGCGGGCGGGGCGAGCTACGTGAACACGTTCACCTCGAGCATCGGCCACGACGCCTGCGCGGGCTCGAACGCCTGGGTGAACGGGATCATCCCCACGTCGGTCGCCTTCCCCCTGCACCCGAACCAGGCCGGGGAGACGAATATGGCCAACCAGGTGCTCGCCACCCTCGGGTAGCCCTGGCGGTCGCGCCGCGCGCCGGAGTCCGGCGCGCGGCCGACTGTGGCACCCTGTGCCGATCCCCTTTCGACGAGACGGCTCCAAGAAGGACACCGCGCGGCGCCATCTGGCGCCGAGCTTCGGCGTGCACGACATGGCGATCGACCTCGGGACCGCGAACACGCTCGTCTACGTGGGCGGACGCGGGATCGTCGTCTCCGAGCCCTCGGTGGTCGCCTCGGACACCGGAACCGGCGAGGTCCATGCCGTCGGGGCCGATGCCGAGCGGATGATCGGCCGCACCCCGGCCACGATCGCCGCCACCCGCCCGCTGCGCCACGGCGTGATCGCCGACTTCGAGGTCACCGAGGAGATGCTGCGTTACTTCATCCGCAAGGTGCTCGACCGGCGCATGGCCCACCCCCGGCTGATCGTGTGCGCGCCCTCGGGCGTGACCGAGGTGGAGAAGCGCGCGGTCGAGGAGGCCTCGCTGGCCGCCGGCGCCCGCCGGGTGCACCTGATCGAGGAGCCGATCGCCGCCGCCATCGGCGCGGGCGTGGCCATCGAGGAGCCGGTCGGGCGCATGGTCGTCGACGTCGGCGGCGGCACGAGCGAGATGGCGGTGATCTCCCTCGGCGGGATCGTCGTGTCGCGCTCGGTCCGGGTCGGCGGCTACGAGATGGACGAGGCCATCGGCCACTACCTGCGCTCGGCCTACCAGCTCGCCGTGGGCTCCCGTACCGCCGAGTCGATCAAGATCGCCATCGGCTCGGTGACGCCACAGCCCGATGAGGGGTCGATCGAGGTCCGCGGCCGCCACCTCATCACCGGCCTGCCCACCGCCGTGCAGCTCTCGAGCGCCGAGGTGCGGGCCGCCATCTCGGCGCCGGTGCGCGAGATCATGCAGGCGATCCGCGACACGCTGGAGGAGACCCCGCCGGAGCTGGCCAGCGACATCGCCCGCGACGGCATCCTGCTCGCCGGTGGGGGCACGCTCGTGCGCGGCTTCGGCGAGCTCGTGGCCTCGGAGACCGGGATGCCGGTGTTCTCGGCCGAGTCACCCCTGACCTGCGTGGCCATCGGCTCGGGCCAGGCGCTGGCCCACTTCGATCAGCTCTCGATCGCCTCGCGCTACCGCCGTCCGGCGCTCACGCCCGACTGGCGCACCGTGTAGCGGCGGCGCTAGTGGATCCCCACGATCCCGGCGCAGACCCAGTTTGACGCCCCGGCGCCGCCGGCCCAGATACGCGAGGCGACGGCGTCCTGCTCGCTCTTGGACGCGAGGTAGGCCGCCGGGCCGCTGCCTCCGAACAGCTTCCAGGTCGCGGGCATGATCTGGTAGTAGCCCGAGGCGCCGGCGCTGTTGGGCGGGAGATTCTGACCGCCGGACTCGCACAGCACGATCGCGTACGGGATCGCCCAGCCACCAGAGGGGCCGAGCGCCGGGCCGACGGCCGCCCCCGTGCTCGATCCGCTTGATCCGCTTGATCCGCTTGAGGTCGCGGCGGCCGTCGCGGCGGCCCGGGCGGCGGCTGCGGCGGCCGCGGCCGCGCGGGCCTGCTGGGCCCGGATCGAGTTGATCCGGCCCTGGAGTGAGCCGCTCAGCACCCGGCTGGCGCTCAGGGCGGACTGCTGGGCGGCCAGCGCGCTCGCCAGGGCGCCCTGGCGGCTGGCCAGGAGCTCGTTCATGCCGGCGAGCGCGCGGACGCGGACGGTCGCGCCGTTGGTCAGCTCGCGGTCGGCGGCCTGCAGCGTGGCCAGCCGCCGGGTCTCGCGGGTGGTCGCCGCCTTGGCCGCCCGGGTGATCGAGATCAGCTGCTGCTGCTGGGATTCGGCGTCGTGCAGGTAGCTCATCTGATCGAGCAGGTCGGCGAACCCGCCCGACTCGAGAAGGACCGTCACGAGGTCGGGCTGGCCGCCCTCGTAGCTGGAGACGAGCTGGCGGGAGAGCAGCGTGCGCGACCAGCTCAGCTCGCTGCGCAGCCGGGCCAGCCGGGCGCGCTCGCGCTGCAGCGAGCGGGAGGTCCGGGCGAGTGCCGCCCGGTCGCGCTCGAGGTCGGCGCGCACCTGCGCCTCGCGGTTGCGGACGAGGTCGATCTGCGCCGTCAGCGAGGCGATCGTCCCCGACAGGCCGCCGATGCTGCTCGAGAGCGACTGCTCGCGCGCACGCTGGTGGGCGAGCTCCGAGCTGAGCTGCCCGATGCTCGGCGTCGCCGCCGAGGCGATCGGCAGCGCGGGGATGGCGAGCGCCAGGCTGGCGGTCGCGAGGGCGAGAAGGCGGCGGCGGCGAGATGTCATACGGCTCATGACGCCTACGGGGTTAGCTGTCGGGCTCGCGGAGGCGGACCCCCGCTACGCCACCATCCGGCGGCGATTCGCCCCGAGGAACGTGGGTCCCCCGCTCCCGCGCACGCGGCGCGGGATTCGGCGCCGGCCACCTTACCAGCGTTCGATCCTCGCTTATGCTCCCGGGCGGTGAGCGTGCACGAAATCTTGCAGCGCGTCCAGGCCACGCCTGAGGGCTTCGTGCGCACCTACGGCGACGTCTCGCCCGGGGCGCCGCGGGCGGCCGGCGCGGCACTGTCGGAGTGCTCGGATCCCGACGTGCCGTGGCACCGGATCGTCCACGCCGACGGCTCGCTGGCCAAGGGCGCGCGCCAGCGTCGGCTGCTGGAGGCCGAGGGGATCCCGTTCCGGGGTGAGCGCGTCGACATGGCGGTGGCGCGACTGCGCGAGGACGTGTTCGGCTTTCCGCTCTTCGACCCGCGTCAACCGGGCGGGCGCTGATGTGGGCCCAGCGCGAGATCCGTCTGCGTGCCCGCTCGCGCGGCTTTCACCTCGTCAGCGACGAGGTGCTCGGTGCCGTGCCCGAGCTCCGCTCGGTCTCGGTCGGGCTGCTGCATCTGCTCATCCGCCACACCTCGGCGTCGCTGGCCCTGAACGAAAACGCCTCGCCCGACGTGCGACGCGACTTCGAGACGTTCTTCAATGCGGCCGTTCCCGAGGACGCCGGCTACTGGACGCACACCATCGAGGGCCCCGACGACATGCCCGCCCACATCAAGGCCGCACTGCTCGGGCCGTCGCTCACGCTGCCGGTGGCCAGCGGGCGCCTCGCGCTCGGGACCTGGCAGGGGATCTACCTGTGCGAGCACCGCGATCGGGGCGGGGAGCGCTCGGTGGTGGCGACGCTGTGGGGTGAGGGCGGGTCCTAGCCCTCAGCGCCCGCGCCATATCGGCGCGCGTTTCTCCGTGAACGCCCGCGCGCCCTCCTGGGCGTCCTCGGAGGTGAACACCGGGTCGATGATCTCGCGCTGGCGGGCGAAGAACTCGCTGTCCGGCCAGTCGGAGGCCTCGACCAGGATCCGCTTGGTCGCGGCCAGCGCGAGCGGGCCGTTGGCGGCGATCGCCGCCGCCAGCTCGAGCGCCGTGGCGACCGCCTCCCCGGGCTCGGCCAGCCGGTTCACCAGCCCGAGCTCGTGGGCGCGCTCGGCCAGGATCGGGTCGCCGGTGAGCGCGAGCTCCATGGCGATCGTTCGCGGCAGGATGCGGGGCAGGCGCAGGAGCGCTCCGCCGGCGGCCACGAGCGAGCGCTTGACCTCGGGGATGCCGAGCCGGGCACCCCGGGCGGCGACGATGAGATCGCAGGCGAGCGCCACCTCGAGGCCACCGGCCACCGCGAACCCCTCGACGGCGGCGATGAGCGGCTTGGCCGCCGCGCGCTGGGTGATGCCGGCGAAGCCGCGCCCCTCGACGTGCGGGCGGTCGCCGCTCTGAAAGCCCTTCAGGTCCATGCCGGCGCAGAAGCCCTTGCCCGCCCCGGTGAGCACGCCGACCGACAGCTCCGGGTCGGCGTCGAGCGCATCGAGCGCATCGGCGATTCCGCGGGCGACGGCGCCGTTCACGGCGTTGCGCTGCTCGGGCCGGTTGATGGTGATGAGCAGGACGCGCTCGCGCCGCTCGCTGAGGACCTCGCTCATGCAGCGAAGAGTCGCAGCTCGGGCTCGCGCTCGCCGCGCAGCACGGCGATGTCGACCTCGATGCAGGCGATGCCGCGCGACTCGGCGAGCACGCGGGCCTGGCGCTTGATGACCTGGGCGGCGAGCACGCCGCGGCAGTCGCCGAACGCCGGATCGACGCGGATGCGCTCGAGGTAGCGGGTCAGCTGCTCGACCGCCTCCAGTCCGGCCACGCGCTTGATCTCGACCGCCACCCATCCGTCCTCGGCGTCGCGGCACATGAGATCGACCGGGCCGATGTCGGTCGGCCACTCGCGGCGCACGAGCCGGAAGCCCTCGCCGCACCGGTGCGGCTGATCGGCCAGCAGCTCCTGGAGATGAGCCTCGACGCCGTCCTTGGCCAGCGCGGCGTCTTCGTCTGGCGGCCCCATGTCGTGCTCGACATCGGAGAGCACCTCGGCGATCGTGATCTCGAGCCGGTCCTCGCTGGCCCCGGCGCGCTTGCGCACGACCATGGCCCCCGGGGACTCCTCGATCACGGTCGGCGGGGTCATCCAGTTGAGCGGCTTGTAGCCGCCGGCGTCCGCGTGCACCATGACCGAGCCGTCGGCCTTGATCATGATCAGCCGCAGAGCCTCGGGCAGCAGCGCCTGGAGCAGGCGGCCGGTGTAGCGGACCTCGCAGCGGGCGACGATCAGGCGCATCGTCGGCAGCCTACGGTCGCCGGCGGACATGTGCCGGCGACCGCGAGGAGCTCTCGCGCCCCCGTTCGCACGGGTTCTCACCACCGGCGCCGGAGGAACCCGGTGCGCAAGCCGGGCTTGCCGGATGCCGGGCCGGAGAGTCCTCGCTCCGCTGCGCGCGCTCAGAGGCCTGCGAGCCACTCAGGCGGGCGAGCCTATTATGGGAGCGACCGATGCGCCATCAACTCCGCCCTCTCTTCGACCGTGTGGTCATCAAGGAGCTCGATCCCGACCGGGTCCGCCGTTCCGGCCTGCTCGTCCCCGCGGGCACCGACGAGCCGCCGCCCCAGCACGGCATCGTGCTCGCCGTCGGGCCCGGCCTCGATTGGTGGGACCACGTCGGCGTGATGATGCCGGTCAGGCCCGGCGACCACGTCGTGTTCCCGGCCGCCGCCGGGGCGTGGGTCGAGGTCGAGGAGGAGCGTCTGCTCGTCTGCCGGGTGGGGGAGCTGCTCGGCGTGCTCGAGCGAGTCGAGGACTGCCCCGCCTGTGGCGGGCACCCCGGGCCGGGGGACACGTGCCCGGTGTGCGGGCGCGAGGGCTCGATCCCCACCTCGTAGGGCCCCGGGGAGCGGGCGAGCGGGGCGAGCGAGGCGAGCGGGGCGACCGGGCGAGCGGGGCGACCCGGGCGAGCGGGGCGAAAAAGCCGCGTGTGAGGCCGTTTTTTCGCCCCACTCACATCCGCCGCGGGCGACTGGCGGGCACAGGGACGCGCTCCTGCGGGTGACCGCGGCGCCCGGAGCGGCTCAGGCCGCCGAGCGCTCCCCCAGCGCCCGGGGCTGGGCCGCCTCGACCTCCGCGAGGAGGTCGGCGACTTCCTCGCCGGCGCCGAGCGACAGCGCCCGGTGGCAGGCGGAGATGCACTCGCTGACCCGGTCGGTGCGCGCGAGCGCGTGCGCGAAGCTCGACCAGGCGATCGCCGAGTCGGGTCCGAGCAGCGTGGCTCCCTCGGCGGCCGAGACCTCGGCGCCGACGTCGCCGGCCAGGTGGTAGGCGAGGGCGAGGTCGAGCAGCCCCTCCATCGTCGGCCCGACCGCACGGGCGCGCTCGAGCGCGGTGATCGCCCCGGGGCGATCCATCAGCCGCAGCCGCAGCCGGCCCAGGCGCTCCCACGCGGAGGCATCCGCGGGTGCCCGCTCGGCGGCGCGCTGGGCCGCCTCGGCCGCCAGGTCGATCGCGCCCATGTCCTCGTAGATCCGGGCCGCGAAGCGCTCGGGCGTGGGGCGGTCGGTCTCGACCCGGGCCCAGTCGCGCACCGTCCGCGCGGCGGCGTTCAGGTTGCCTGACTGCCAGAAGGCGGTGGTGAGCAGGCGCAGGACGACCGGGTTGCCCGGCTCGGCGTCGCGGGCGTAGACGAGGCGCTGGGCGGCCAGCGGCGCATCGCCCTCGGCCAGGGCGTGCTGGGCGGCGGTCATGAAGCGCTGCACGCGCTCGGCGGCGGCGTCGGGCTTCGAGAAATCGACGAACTGGAGCGACCCCGCCGGCACCGTGCGCACCCCGATCGAGAACATGACCCGCGCCCACTGCTGGATGTCCTCCTCCTCGCCGGAGAAGTAGATCCCGCTCACGGTGCCCACGCCCCACTCGGGATAGGACAGGCAGCGGGCGTAGCGGTGCACGACCGAGTGGTCGGGCACCCGGGAGCCGAAGGGGTCGTGCTGGGCCCGCTCGGCCTCGTAGGTCCGCGCCCGCTGCTCCTCCTCGTATGCGCGCCGGCCCGCCTCGGCGCGGGCCTTGCGGGCGGCGGCAGCCGACACCTTGACCGCATTGCGGGTGACCCGGCCCCCGCGCGAGGTCTCGGCCAGCTGCTCGAGCTGGTCGGCCGCCTCGTTGATGGCCTGGAGGTGGCGCTCGTGCTCGTGCTGGCGACCGGGCGGGGCGATATCGGGGTGCCAGCGCTTGGCCATCCGCCGGCGAGCCATCTGGACGTCGCGCTTCTCGAATGGCGCCTCGAGCTCCAGCAGGAGCAGTCCCTGTTCGAGATCAAGCACGCGTGCCATGACTCGATTACGTTAGCGGCGCCACCCAAGCGCAGGCGGCGCCCTGGCCGGGTCAGCTGTGCCAATCCGGCAACGGAACTGCACCAACTCTGCATCAGACGGACTCGCCGGCCATCGGCGCGCCTACGGTGGCCGGCGTGACCACGACTCGGCGCCGCTCGACCCTCGCGCTCGTCCCGGCGGCACTGCTCGTGATGGCCGGCGCGGGGCTCGGAACGATCGTGCTCGCGCTGCTCGTACAGGTCAGTTCCGCCCCGGCGCCATGCGCCACCCCGCCAGCGGGCAGCGCGCTGATCCTCGGGCCACCCGGGACGGGCGTGCTCGCCGGGGCCACCGAGTACGGCGGTCCCGGGGACCCGAGCAGCGGCACGGTGGGCGCGTCGGGCCAGAACCTGCTCGCCCACCCCGACTCCTACGCCGAGCTCGGCGGGCTGAGCTTCCAGACCGCCACGATGCTCGGTGGCCTGCCCTACATGACGCCGCTGCGCATCACCTGGGGCGGCCACTCGGCCATCGGCTACAAGCGCGACTTCGGGTTCGGCGGCGGCCCGGTCGACGGGCTGCCCCGGGTCATCGACCTGTGGTGGGAATTCGCCCAGGCCCTCGGGATCCCGTACGAGAGCGGCCTGTGGTCCGGCGCGGTGCGGCTCGAGCGCGCACCCGCCAGCGGCGCGGGAGCGCTGCTGGCCCAAGTACCGGCGGCGGCCAGTGCGCTGAGCGTCTCCGACCCGCCAGGCGCCGTGGCAGCGGCGGCGTGCGCGCCCGGCGGGCTGGCCGGGGTACCGCTCACGCCGGGGCCGCGGGCGACGATCCTGCCCAGCGGCCTGGCCGCCGCGCCCGCGGGCGCCCCGGCGGCCGTCCAGGGCATGATCGCGGCCGGTAATCAGATCGTCGGCAAGCCCTACCTGGTCGGCGGGGGGCACGGCCTGCCGCTGTCCGAGGTGGCTCCGGCGTATGACTGCTCGAGCAGCGTCGAGCACCTCCTGTACGGCGGCGGCCTGCTCCCGGTCAGCTACGACGCGGCCTCGGGGACGCTCGAGTCCTTCGGCGCGCCCGGTCCGGGACGGTGGGTGACGATCTACGCGAGCGCCGACCACGTGTTCATGTACGTGGCCGGAATCCGCTGGGACACCCACAACGCTGCCGGCCCTGACGACGGCAGCGCCGGGATCGGGTGGCATCCGCTCATCCGCGAGTCAGCGGGCTTCGTGGTCCGGCATCCGGTGGGCCTGTGAGGACGCGCGCCACTCCCGTGCGCGCCACCGTGCTGCGCGGCGCCGTGCCGCGCGCCGCCATGCTGCTCGCCGCCGCGCTGCTCGCCGCTGGGTGCTCCCCGCTCACCCCGCCGCCGGCCCCATCTGCCCCAGCCCCGGCTGCCCCCGCCCCGCGGCGGCCCACGCCGGCCTCTGCGCTGGCGATCGCCCAAGCTCGGCACGAGTGGCCGCGCCGCCGGCCCGCCAGCGCGCGAGCGGTGCGGCGGACAACCCGGCGCAGGCCGTGCGCGCGTTCGCCGTCGCCTACATCAACTGGAGCGCGCCCACGGTCAGCGCCGACCTGGCCGCGCTCGCCGAGCGCAGCATCGGCCAGGCCCGCTCGGCCATGGAGCTGGCGGCGGCGCAGACCGCCCAGGACGACGAGCTCCAGCGGGGTGGGGTGGCGAACGCCGGCACCGTCGAGGCGGTGACGCCGCTCGCCGACCGGCCCGGCACGTGGGTCGTGGTGACCCGCGAGCAGACCACCGCCACGGCCAGCGACGCCTATCGGGGGCTCGCCCCGGCTTGGCACGTGGCGCTGGCCACGGTGGCCGCCCAGGGCGGCAGATGGGTGGTGAGCGGATGGCAGCCTGAGAGTTAGCCAGGCGTCAGGCGTCTGACCCGCGGGATCGGGCTCGCCTGGATCGGTGCCGATGTACCCGCTACAATTGCTTGCCGATAAGCAAGCTTTCGCTTCGACCGGAGACCATCCTCACGACACCTTCCGCCGCCCCGCCCGCCGCACCGATCGACCACGCCACCCAGCTGAGGGTGGCCATCGGCCGCCTGTCACGGCGGCTGCGTCCGACGGCGGCCGGCGCCGAAGCCGGGCTGACTCCGACGCGCGTGTCCGTGCTGCTGCATGCGGTGCGCGAGGGACAGGCGCGGCTGTCCGAGGTGGCCCTCGCCGAGGGCATCAACCCGACGATGCTCTCGCGGGTGGTCGGGGAGCTCGTCGACAGCGGTCTGCTCGAGCGGGTGTCCGACGAGCGCGACCGCCGCGCCGCCTGGGTGAAGGCGACCCCCGCCGGGCGCAGGTTGGCGCAGCGGATGCGCCGCGAGCGCACCGAGGCGGTCGACCGGGCGCTCGAGGCCCTGACCGAGTCCGAGCGCGAGCTGATCGAGCGCGCTCTGCCCGCGCTGGAGTCGCTCGCGCAGGCGCTCGGGGAGCGGCGGGCATGACCCGCGTGATGCGGGTCGGCCGCGTCACCTTCGCCGCCCTGTCGGTGCGCAACTACCGCCTCTACTACTCCGGCCAGGCGATCTCGCTCATCGGCACCTGGATGCAGATGACCGCGCAGTCGTGGCTCGTCTACACGCTCACGCACTCGAGCACGGCGCTCGGGGTGATCATCGCTCTGCAGACCCTCCCGGTCCTGGTGTTCGGGCCCTACGGCGGCGTGGTCGCCGACCGCGTCGACAAGCGGCGGGTCATGATCGCGCTGCAGAGTGCGATGGGCGTCCAGGCGCTCGTGCTCGGCGTGCTCACCGTCACCGGCGCGGTGCGCCTGTGGGAGATCGGCGTCCTCGCCGCGCTGCTGGGTCTGAACAACGCGTTCGAGAACCCCGCCCGGCAGTCGTTCATGCTCGAGCTCGTCGGGGCCGAGCACCTGCGCAACGCCGTGAGCCTCAACTCGGTGCTCGTCAACGCCGCTCGCACGGTCGGTCCGGCGGTGGCCGGCCTGCTCATCGCCTCGGTCGGCGATGGTGTGTGCTTCCTGCTCAACGCCGGCAGCTTCATCGCCGTCGTTGCCTCGCTCGTGCGCATGGACCGGTCGCTGCTCAGTCCCTCGACCCCGACGCCTCGGGCCCGCGGCCAGCTGCGTGAGGGGCTGCGCTACGTGCGCTCGACCACCGAGCTCGGCATACCGCTGCTCATGATGGGGCTCGTCGGCTGCCTCACCTACGAGTTCCAGGTCTCGCTGCCGGTCATGGCCAGCCAGGGCCTGCACTCCGGGGCGGCCGGCTTCGGCTTCATGACCGCGGCCATGGGCGTGGGCGCGGTGTTCGGCGGACTGTTCCTGGCCGCGCGGGGCAAGACCGGGCTGAGGCCACTCGTGCTCTCAGCGGCGGGCTTCGGCGCGACGATGGCGTTCGCGACGCTGGCTCCGAGCCTGGCCCTCGAGCTCGCCGCGCTCGCTCTGGCGGGCGCCATGAGCATCACGTTCATGTCCACGGGGAACTCGACGCTCCAGCTGACCGCCGCGCCCGACATGCGCGGCCGCGTGATGTCGCTGTGGTTCGTCGCCTTCCAGGGCTCGACGCCGATCGGCGGCCCGATCGTCGGCTGGGTCATGGCGGTCGGCGGGGCGCGGGCCGGCCTGGGCCTCGGCACCGTCACCTGCTTCGTGTGCGCGCTCGCCGGGCTCATCGCCCTGCGCCGGATGCGCCGACCCAGGGCCGGCGCCCGCAGCTACGAGATCCCGCTCGGCGCCTGATCTCGGTTCGAAGCGCGGGCCGCCCGCGCCAGCCTGAGCGCGCTACGCGAGCGACGCGGAAGCGGATCACTCGCCGTCATCGATGGTGTGCGGGATGACATTTCGTACCCAGGACTGATCCGATCGGGACGCCGGGCGCGTACCAGGGACAGCACATCACACCGGCGCCTCTGGCTTCGCTGCGCTGCCCGGCTCTTCACCCGGGGCGGCGGGGGACAGCGGTCAGAGGCGCCGATGTAGCCGTGCCTGACCCGTATCCCTCCGGCAAGGAGATCGCATGTCCGAACACCCCAACGTGGAGCGCGAGCATCCCTCCGGCGCCGTCGAGCAGCTGGCCCGCGATGACCTCGAGCGCAAGCGCTTCCTGAAGATGGCCGGCCGTCGGATCGGCGCTGGCGCGGCCGCGACCGGACTGGCCGCATTCATCGCCGCCTGCGGCAGCTCGTCGTCGAGCTCCTCCGCCGGGTCCGCGTCGAACGCGAACGCGACCGCGACCGCCACGACCTCCTCGAGCGCAGGCGCAATGCCGGCGTCGGGCGACCTGGCGATCGTCAACTATGCGCTCACGCTCGAATACCTCGAGTCGCAGTTCTACGACAAGGTCGTCGCCAGCGGGCTGTTCCACGGCCCCACGCTCGCCGTGCTCCAGGCGTTCCGCCAGGACGAGCATGAGCACGTCGCCGCCCTGCACTCCGTGGCGATGGGCCTGGGCACGCCGGTCAAGGCGCCGGTCGGCAAGTTCCCCATCACCTCCGCCTCCGCCGTGGCCACGCTGGCCGGCACGGTCGAGAACCTGGGCGCTTCCGCCTACCTCGGGCAGGCCGCGGCCATCCAGAGCAAGGAGATCCTCGCCGCCGCGCTGTCCATCCACACGATCGAGGCCCGGCACGCGGCGACGCTGAACACGCTGCTGAAGCTGAGCCCGACCCCGGATGGCGCCTTCGCCAAGCCCATGACCATGCAGCAGGTCCTGGCCGCAGTCAAGCCGTTCATCGCGGCCTGAGTGCCGCCGCCGCTGCCCATCCCGAGCTGACAAGGACACACCTATGACACGCACCGACACCCCCAGCCCCGAGCTGGCCGCCGTGGAGGTCCCGGGCATCAATCGCGCGACGTTCATCCTGCGCGGTGCACTGGCCGCGGGGGCCGCCTACGGCGCCGGCGCTGTGGCCCCGTTCGTCTCCAGCGCGTTCGCCGCCGGCGCGACGAGCGATGTCGACATCCTCAACTTCGCCCTCACCCTGGAGTATCTCGAGAGCGATTTCTACCTCGTCAAGGGCAAGTCGGTCGGACTGTCGGGCGAGGCCCGCTCACTGGCCGCGCTGCTCGGCAACGAGGAGGCCGAGCACGTCACCGCGCTCACCTCCGCGATCAAGGGGGCCGGCGGAACCCCGGTCAAGAAGCCGGCGTTCGCCTTCCCGGTCACCAACCAGTCCGGTTTCCTCCAGCTCGCCTACGTGCTGGAGAACACCGGCGTGGGCGCGTATAACGGCGCGGCTCCGTCATTGCAGAACAAGCAGCTCCTCGCCGCGGCCGGCTCGATCGTCCAGGTCGAGGCCCGCCACGCCGCGGCGATCGCGCTGCTGACCCATGGCCAGATCACGCCCAACGGAGCATTCGACAAGCCGCTGAGCAAGGCTCAGGTGCTGGCCAAGGCCGGCCCGTTGATCAAGGCCTGACCCGGCCGCTCACAGTCACTCACCACCTCGAAAGGACCTCACATGCTCGGACTTGACAACCCCATTCATCTCGTCTTCCTGCTCGTGCTTCTGCTGCTCGTCTTCGGCGCCAAGCGACTGCCCGAGATGGGCCGCTCACTCGGCTCAGGGCTGCGCGGCTTCAAGGAGTCGCTGACGAGTGATGACGCCGTCCCCGCCGAGCGGACTCCGCTGAGTGAGACCGTTCCGGCCGTCGTCCCGGCTGCCCAGCCGATCGTCGCCGTCCATCACGAGGAGCCCACCTCGGACGCCGTCGGCGTCGGGCGCTGAGCGCCGCGCGCTGACCAACGGACCCCACTGACGCCATGCAGATGCCCCCCGCCATCGCGCCGGTCGGCTGGCGCCCGGTCGCCCACGACGAGCAGCTCAGCGTCGTCGGACACCTCGACGAGCTGCGCACCCGGCTCATCATCAGCCTGCTCGCCGTGGGCCTGGCGTTCGGCATCTGCTTCTGGCAGAACGGGGCGATCCTGCGCCTGGTCAACCGGCCCCTGGCCCATCAGACGCAGGCCCAGGTGCGGGCCGGTCACGGCCCTCTGGGGGCGACCTACCAGGTGCAGCAGAGCGCCCGGGACCTCGCCCGCCAGCTGGCCACGGTGACCCGCGTCGTGACCGAGCAGACCCACTCGAGAGCTGCGGCGCAGTCGCTGCAGCAGGTCCAGGCGCAGCTCGACCACGACATCACCCGGCTGTCGGCGCCCCCGACCGGGGACCGGCCGGTGACGCTGGGCATCGGCGAGCCGTTCACCACCACGCTGACGGTGACGCTCATCTTCGCTCTCATCCTGTCGCTGCCGGTGCTGCTGCTGCAGGCCTACGCCTTCCTCATGCCGGCCTTCGATGAGTCGATGCGACGCCACATGCGGCCGGTCGTGGCCGCGATCCCGGTGCTGTTCGCGATCGGGGTGACGTTCGGCTACCTCGTCGTCCTGCCCGCCTCGCTGCACTTCTTCCAGAACTTCAACTCCGGCCAGTTCAACGTGCTCGTGCAGGCGAGCCAGTACTACAAGTTCGCGGCCACGATCCTGCTCGCCATGGGTCTGCTGTTCCAGATCCCGGTGGGCATCATCGCGATCACCCGGGCCGGAATCCTCACTCCGCGCCAGCTGCGCCACAACCGGCGTTACGCCGTGCTCGCCTGTGGGGCGATCGCGGCGATCCTGCCCGGCGACGCGATTACGATGCTGCTCGAGACGCTGCCGCTCTACCTCCTGTTCGAGGTCAGCGTGCTCGTCGCGGCGGTGGCCGCCCGGCGGGAGGCCCGGCGCGCCCGACCGGCGATCTAGGCGTAGCCGGCCGCGACCAGCTCGGTGCCCATGATCGCCCCCATCGCGTCCTGCTCCCCCGGGGTCAGGTTCTCGCGCCACAGGCCGGGTCGAGCGGCGCGCAGCGGCTTGCCCCGCCCCTTGGCCTCGGCCGGCATCTGCTCGAAGTCGTTCCAGCGCAGCGTGTCGGCGCGTCCGGCCGGGCTACGCCCGAGCTCGAGCCAGCTCTCGAGCTGGCGCAGCGCGGTGTCGGTGTCCGCCCGGGCGTCCTCGTAGCGGACGAGATGGCGCAGCCGTTCCGGGTGCGCCTCGAACGCGCGGCGCACCGCCTGCGTCCGCGCGACCCACAACCGCGACTCGCGGCGGATGATGTGCATTCGGCGGGCCCCCAGCTCGCCGTCGCCGACGGCCGCAGACGCGGCCAGCCAGCCGCCGGGGAGCTGGGCGTCGAGCATCGAGTCGACGACGTCGCGGCCGTCGCGGAGCAGGAAGACCATGCGGGAGCGGGGGAGCAGCGACATGATGAAGTCGGCGCCGACTGAGCCGTTGGGCTCCTTGATCACCACCGGCCCGTCCGCCGCCGCGCCGTGGAGCTCGGTGATCTCGTCGACCTGGACGAGCAGCCGCCCGAGCACGAGCTGCCGCAGCGGCTCGCGCCAGCCGGCCTCGTAGCGATCGGATAGGAAGTAGTTCGGGGCGCCATGCCGGAACGCGTGCAGGGTGGCCAGCTCGAGCGGACCGTCTCCGTCGATGTCGAGCGCCACTGCCGGCGTCAGGTGGTGCTGGGAGTAGGGCTCGTTGAGGGGGATCGCCCTCGGCCGGTCGGCCGCCGGCGCGTCGAGCCGCTCCACTCCGGTGGCGGCGCCGTCGGCCGGGGCCAGTGGATGGCAGAGCAGATGCAACAGCCATGTGCTGCCCGAGCGCGGGGAGCCGAAGATCCACACGAGCCGGGGCTCGAGCGCCCGTGCGCGACGGCGCGATGGGCGGGTCAGCCGCGTCCTGAGCTCAGGCAAGTGGTCCTCCGTGCGTTGTTGCCCCGCCCGCCGTCCGAGCCGGTCCTCCCTATGCTGAGGCAGAGTATGTCAGCCCAGTACATCTTCAGCACGTACAAGCTCTCCCGTCGCTACCCACCGGACCGCCAGGTCCTGAGCGACATCTCGCTGTCGTTTCTGCCCGGAGCGAAGATCGGCGTGCTCGGCTACAACGGCGCCGGCAAGTCGACGCTGCTGCGGATCATGGCCGGGCGCGACACCGAGTTCGACGGCCAGGCTCAGCTCGCGGCGGGCGCCACGGTCGGGCTGCTCGAGCAGGAGCCCGCGCTCGACCCGGCCAAGGATGTGCGCGGCAACATCGAGGAGGGCGTGGCCGAGCTGCGCGGCCTGCTCGACCGCTTCAACGAGCTGTCGATGAACTACTCGGATGAGACCGCGGACGAGTTCGCCCGGGTCCAGGAGCGCATCGACGCGCTCGACGCCTGGAGTCTCGACACGACGGTCGAGATCGCCATGGACGCGCTTCGCTGCCCGCCCCCCGACGCGGACGTGAGCACCCTGTCCGGTGGCGAGCGCCGCCGCGTGGCGCTGTGCCGGCTGCTGCTTGGACAGCCCGACCTGCTGCTGCTCGACGAGCCGACCAACCACCTCGACGCGGAATCGGTGGCCTGGCTCGAACGCCACCTCCAGGACTACAAGGGCACTGTGGTGGCGGTCACCCACGATCGCTACTTCCTCGACAACGTGGCCGGCTGGATCCTCGAGCTCGACCGCGGGCGCGGCATTCCCTATCAGGGCAACTACTCGGGCTGGTTGGAGCAGAAGCGCGCCCGGCTCGAGACCGAGTCCCGGCAGGAGAACACGCGCAAGGCGACGATCGAGCGCGAGCTCGAATGGGTGCGCCTGAACGCGAGCGCCCGCCGCAACAAGCCCAAGGCCCGGCTGAACGCCTACGAGGCGCTGCTGGCCGAGGACCGCAACGTGAAGCTCGACCAGGTCCAGATTCACATCCCGGCCGGCCCGCGGCTCGGTCAGGTGGTCGTCGAGGCCGACGGGCTGCGCAAGGCGTTCGGCGACCGCGTGCTCATCGATGACCTGAGCTTCAAGCTCCCGCCGGCCGGGATCGTCGGCGTGATCGGCCCCAACGGCGCCGGTAAGACGACGCTCATGCGCATGATCACCGGTCAGGAGCAGCCCGACTCCGGCACGCTTCGCCTGGGCGACACCGTGCAGCTGGCCTACGTCGACCAGTCCCGCGACGCGCTCGACCCCGAGAAGTCGGTGTGGGAGGAGGTCTCGGGCGGCCAGGACCAGATCCTGCTCGGCGACCGGCCCGTGAACAGCCGCGCCTACGTGAGCGGATTCAACTTCAAGGGCACCGACCAACAGACCAAGGTGGCCAAGCTCTCGGGTGGCGAGCGCAACCGCCTGCACCTGGCCAAGCTGCTGCGCTCGGGCGGCAACCTGCTGCTGCTCGACGAGCCCACCAACGACCTCGACACCGACACCCTGCGGGCGCTCGAGGAAGCGCTGCTGTCCTTTGCCGGCTGCGCCGTCGTTGTCTCCCACGACCGCTGGTTCCTCGATCGCATCGCCACCCACGTCCTCGCGTTCGAGGGCGACTCCCAGGTGCGCTGGTTCGAGGGCAATTTCGAGGCCTACGAGAGCTTCCGCCACGAGGAGCTCGGGGCCGAGGCCGACCGGCCGAAGCGCATCACCTACAAGAAGCTCGTGCGGGGCTGATGGGGAGCCGAGCGGTCCTCATCACGGGCTGCTCGAGCGGGATCGGCCACGCCACGGCGCTGCGCCTGCAGCGGGACGGCTACACCGTCTACGCGACCGCCCGCCGGCCCGAGACGCTCGCCGGGCTCGAGCGGGCCGGCTGCCGCACGCTCGCCCTCGACGTCAGGAACGAGGCATCGATGCGCGCCGCCGTGGACACGGTTACGGCGGCCGACGGCTCGGTGGGGGTCCTCATCAACAATGCCGGCTACAGCCAGTCGGGCGCGGTCGAGTCGGTGTCTGTCGCCGAGGCCCGGCGCCAGTTCGAGACCAACGTGTTCGGCCTGCTCGCCCTGACCCAGATGGTGCTGCCCGGGATGCGGGCGGCGGGATCCGGCACGGTGGTCAACCTCGGCTCGATGGGCGGGCGGCTCACCTTTCCCGGCGGCGGCCTCTACCACGCGACGAAGTATTCGCTCGAGGCCCTGTCCGACGCCCTGCGCTTCGAGCTGCGCGGCTTCGGGATCAACGTGATCCTGGTCGAGCCGGGGCTGATCCTCACCCGCTTCGGCGAGACGGCGGCGGCGTCCGTGGAGGCGGGCGGTCCCTACGCGGAGTTCAACCGTCGCGTGGCCACGATCACCGAGCGCGCCTATCGGGGACCATTGGCCCGGTTGGGCGGTCCGCCCGAGGCCGTGGCGGACACGATCGCCGGCGCGCTGGCCGCCAAGCGCCCGAAGGCGCGCTATCCCGTGACCTTGAGCGCGCGCCTGCTCATGGCGCAGCGGCGGTGGCTGCCCGATCGCCTGTGGGATCTGGCCATGCGCGCCCAGTTCCCCACTCCGCGCTAGCGAATGGTGAACGTCCGGCTGCCGATCAGGCGGCCGTAGCGCGCCTGCGCCAGAGCGCCGAAGCCCGGCCACACGTACCACCGGTAGCGGCCCGGCGCGAGAAGCTGGCGGCGGCCGGCGAATCGCCACGCGCGGGCGAGCCTGAGCCGCGCGCGCGTCGGCCAGCTGCTCAGAAGCTTGCCGCCGCGGAACAGCTGGACGTTGTAGTACGTCGCCCCGATCACCGGCGTCCAGCTCAGCAGCGGCGGCGCCCGCAGGACGGCGTCCTGCGCCGGGCCGAGCAGGCGCGGCCCCGGGGTCACCGACACCGCCGCGGTGCTCACCTGCCCCGCCTGGTCGGTGAGCCGCACCGTGTAGCGATAGCGCACTCCGTCGGCGACCGTCGTGTCCCGGAACGCGCGGCCTCGGCCCGACATGAGCGTCCGCCCGCGCCCGCCCCCGGATCGGACGAGCACCGCGTGGGTGAGCGGTGCGACGTCGGTTGTCCTCCAGCGCAGGGCGACGACGCCGTCTCCGGCCGCCGCTCGCAGCACCGGGCGCGGCGCTGTCGCGTCGTAGTGGATGAGGACCGCGGTCGTGCCCGCCTGGCCCGCCGCGTCGGTGCACGTCCCGGAGATCGTCGCGCGAGCGGCGTCCGGCCCGGAGTACTCCGAGACCGGGGTGCAGCCGACGATGCCCGAGAAGGACGTCCCCGAGAACGAGACCGTGACCGGGCGCGTGTACCAGCCCCGATGATCGGGAGGGCGTGACACGGTGGCGCGGACGGTCGGTGCGGAGACCTCGACGTCGAGCAGCAGGCTCACCTGCTGGCTCTCCCCGTCGCTCCAGGTCGCCTCGCAGCTGACCGTCGTCATCACGTTCTCGTCGTAGGACACGGCCGGGCAGGCGCTGATCGGCGCCGGGCTCGAGGCCCACGAGACGCTCACCGCGCTCGTGTACCAGTGCGAGGACAGGCACGGTGCCGTCTGGCCACCCGAGGTGCACAGGGCGCTCAACGTGTCCTGGGCGCCGGCGAGCGCCGGTGGCAGTCGAGCGCCGACGAGGGCGACGACGAGCAGCGCACCGAGCGTCACCATGCGCTTCATGTCTGGTCCCGGACCCTGAGCAGCCGCCGCAACGTGGCCGCGCTGGTGGCCATCAGGATGAGCAGTGCCCCGGCGGCGATGAGCAGCGCGACGCCGTCGTGCGGACGCGCGAGCAGGCTACCCGAGCCCTGCGGAAGCGTCAGCAGCGCGTGGAGTTGACCGGCAAGACGGTCGAGCAAGGGGCGCACGACGAGTTGCGGGGGCGCCTTGGCCCGGGCGCGGCGAGGCGCTGCGGCCACCGCGCGGCGCGCCGGCGTCGAGGCCGCGATCCCCGTGCGAAGCGGGGTCACGGACGGTGCTCGCACCCACCGGCGGGCCTGGGTGGGTGCTGGCGCCTGCTGCGCGGGTGCGCTCGCCTGGGGCGCGGGATCGGGAGTTGGCGCCCGGCCGCCCAGCTCCGGCGCCGCCGGAGTCGCGGCCACATTCGCCCGATCGGGCTTGGGCGTGGCGGCGCCAGCCGGCGCTGCGGCGGCCACGGCGACCGCGCCGATGGCGGCGGCGGTCCAGACGGATCTCCGTACGCGCTCGCGCGTCGGCAAGATTCCCCCCTTTACCTCCCTTTCCCTGAGGAGAACTTACCGTCTCGGCACCGGGTGTTCAACCTCGAAACCCAAGTCGCGGCGGAGCCGGCCCACCCGAGGGCGGACCGGCTCCGGTCGCTCACACGTGCAGCAGCTGCGCGAGCATCTGCGCGGTGTCGTTGTAATTCGTCGTCCCCGACCGCGAGGACGAGTCGTTGGTCTGGCTCAGCGCACCCTCGGTGGCCGCGCCGCCGCCGGCCAGGTTGGCCGGCGCGATCTGCTGGGAGACGCTCTGCGAGGAGCCGCCCTGCAGCGATCGTGCCAGCTGACCCGCGGCCTGCTCGGCGAGGTCGACCAGCCCGCCGGAGGTCCCGGCCTGGGTCTGGGGGGCCGACTGGGTGGTGGTGTTCTCGTTCCGCGCCCGCGAATCGGCGGACGAGGTGTTGCTCTGGCTGAGCGCCCCGTCGTTGCCGGGGCTGAGGATCCGGATCGGCACGGCGATGTTCGTCGGGTCGGTCTGGATCGCCTCGGCTCCCGACACGGCGACCTGGCCGTTCAGCGCCTGCTGACCGACCGCCTGGATGGCCCCAAGGCCAGTGCCGTCCGTGGCCGTCTGCGTCTGCGGCGCCGACTGCCGGGTCGCGTTCCTGTTGGTGGCCTCGGAGTCAGCGGAGGAGCTGTTGCTCTGGCTCACCGCACCACCGCTGCCCGGACTCAGGATGCGGATCGGCACGGCGATGTTCGTCGCCCCGGTCTGCACCGAGCTCGCCACCGAGTCCGCGCCCTGACGGTTGTCGGCCGACTGGCCGGCGGTCTGGACCGCGCCCAGCGCGCCGGCGCCGCCCGCGGTCTGGGTCTGGGGGGCCGACTGGGTGGTGGTGTTCTCGTTCCGCGCCCGCGAGCGGGCGGACGAGGTGTTGCTCTGGCTGAGCGCCCCGTCGTTGCCGGGGCTGAGGATCCGGATCGGCACGGCGATGTTCGTCGGGTCGGTCTGGGTGGATCCGGCGCCCGATATCGCGGCCTGCCCGTTGAGGGCGTCCTGACCGGCCGCCTGGATCGCGCCGAGTCCGGCGCCCCCGCTGGCGGTCTGGATCTGGGGCGCCGACTGGCCGGTCGCGTTCGTGTTGACCGCCTCGGAATCGGCGGACGAGTTGTTGCTCTGGCTCACCGCGCCGCCACTGCCCGGACTGAGGATCCGGATCGGCATCGCGTTGTTCGTGGCTCCGCGCTGGAGCGAGCTCGCCACCGATTGGGCGAACTGGCCGCTGGTCGCGCTTTGACCCGCGGTCTGGGTTGTCTGAGCGCTGGCCGATGCGGCACCTGCCCCGAGTACGAGGGCGCAGGTGACCGCCGGCAACGCCAGCAATCGTGATCTCATCGTGTGTCCTTGTCATCGAAAGGTCTGCGCCGGCGCACGCCGGCGCTCTGATGGAGACCTCGCGACGGCTAGCCCGGGTGCTCGAGCCGCGTGCCGAGCAGCGCGTCTCGCAGGGGACGGCCGATCCGTCTGCGCCGTCCCAACGGCTGCCTGAGCACGCTCAGGCTGAGAAGGGTCACGAGCCCGATCGCCACGCCGCCGGGCCCGGAGGTGCCGGGCGTGGCCACGGTGCTGTGACCGGGGCTGCTCGGCAGAAGGTCGATGAGCGGAATCGGAGCCGGCGCTGGCACCGCCGCCGGCGCTGCGGCCACGCGGCGATGCAGCGCCGCGCGCCGCGGCGGGTCGGCCGGCGGGGCGGCTCGGGTCACCGCGGCGGCGCGAGCAGGCGTCCAGGTCACCAGCGTGTGCCACGGCTGCCGGCGCTGCGCCAGCGGGCGCTGAAACGCCCGGTCCCGGGCCGCACGGGGGAGCCGATCGCCCGAGACGGCGCCGCCGCGGGCGGCCGCGACGAGCGCCGCAGTGCACCGGCGGAGCGCCGCCGGCGCGTCCGGCGCTGCCGTGGCGCAGTCCGCGCGCCCGATGGCGCGCAGCAGGCCCGTGAGCGCGCGGGCGCGCCCGGTCAGTCGCCGGGCGTCGACCTGGACGATCGGCCCGTCGTTGCCCGGGCTGTTGACCCGGATGATCACGACGATGTTGATCGCGGTCGGGCGAGGTACCGGCGCCGGCGTGATCACGGACGGCGGAGGCGGCACGCGGGGGAGCGTTCCCACCGACGGCATCTCGATCGGCGCCCCGCCGGAGATCCGGTGCAGCGCCGCCAGCGGGACGGACACCGGGGCTCCTCCGCTGGGTCGGGGCAGTGCGGCCGCCGCCGCCTCGAGCGCGCGGGCGACCTGGACGGTTGGCCGGGGCTGCCCGGCACCGTGGGCGGCCGGCGCGGCCGCCAGCAGCGCCGCGGTTGCCGCCGCGCCGACACGAACAGAGTGCGCCCAAGTGCCCACGCCCCTCTTTCCCGTTCGGCCGGCCGGATTGATACGCCGATATCAGTTCCCGCAGGCCCACTCGCCGGCGGTAGGGTCGTCCGGTGGACGCGCCCTCACGTCGAGAGTCAGGGTCCGGGCACGACGAGCTCATCGAGTCGCATCTGTGGCTCGCGCGGGCGATTGCGCACCGCTTCCGGGGCTCCGGGGAGCCCCTCGACGATCTGATGCAGGTCGGCGCGCTCGGATTGATCCGAGCCCGGTCGCGCTTCGATCCTGACCGCGGCGTCGCCTTCGCGGCGTTCGCCGCCGGCGTGGTGGAGGGAGAGATCCGCCGCCATCTGGCCGGACGCGCCGACCCGGTGCGCCTGCCGCGGCGCCTGCGCCGGCTGCAGGGAGCCGTCGCGACAGCCGATGGCGAGCTGACCACCCGCCTGGGCCGATCCCCCAGCGCGCGCGAGATTGCGGCGCTCCTCGGAGTCTCCGAACACGATGTTCAGTCGGCGCGCGCCGGGTCGGGTCGCGGGGCCGAGTCCGCCAGCGACGCGGCGCGGCTCGCGGTCGCCCCGGTGGACGCGCACGCGGCCAGCGAAGCGCGCCTGCTGCTCGAGCGGTGCACCGGCGCGCTCGACGAGCGCGAGCGACAGGTCGTCTTCCTGCGCTACCGCGCCGACATGACCGAACGGGCGATCGCCTCGGTGCTCGGGATCTCGCAGGCGCAGGTATCCCGCGATCTGAACCAGGCCCTGGCCAAGATGCGCCGGGCGCTGGACGGTGATATCACGGCAACGAGGGTGATATCACCCGCCGCGCGGCGCCCGCCGGGTCGGAAAGTGCAGCAGAGAGGCGCGGCGCGGTCTACGATCGCTGTCGTGGATGGAGCGCGGGACAGCCGCGCGGGCGCGGCCCCCAAGCGGCGCGGGGCGGCCGGCGAGAAGGCCGGTTACAGCGGCCGGGTGCTCGTGCGCATGCCGGCCGAGCTTCACGAGCAGCTGGCTCGCTCCGCTCGCGACGCCAACGTCAGCCTCAACCAGTTCGTGACCACGACGCTGGCCGCCGGCACCGCCGCGAGCACCGCGCCGGCCGAGGATCCGGTCGAACCGACGACGCCCGCGCGCCCTCGCCGGGAGCGAGGCCTGCGTTGGGTGGTCGGGGCCAATCTCACGCTGCTCGTGTTCACCGCCGTCGTGGCGATCGTGCTGCTCGTGCTCGCGCTCGAGCGCGGGATCTAGAGCAGCTCGGCGAGGGCCGCGCGCAGGCCGGCGGCGTCCGGCACGACGACGTCGGCATCGGAGAGCTCCTCGGGCGGATGCGGCCCGGTGGCCACGGCGGCGCAGCGCACGCCGTCGGCCCGGGCGCAGGCGATGTCACGTGGGGTGTCGCCGATGACCAGCGTGTCCTCGCGGGGCCACGGCCGTCCCGCCCGCCCAGCTCGCCGGCGGGCGATCGCCGGCAGCATCGTGCGGTCCTCGCTGTCGGAGCCGAACGCGCCCTGACCGGAGGCAAACCAGCGCCCGACGCCCGCGCGGGCGAGCTTCAGACGCGCGACGGGCTCGTAGTTGCCGGTGAGCAGGCTGAGCGTCACGCTCGGTTTGCCGGCCAGCCACCCGAGGAGGTCCGGAATCCCGGGCAGGACGAACTCCGACAGGTCGGGGGGGCACAGCCGGGCATAGGCCCGGCAGCACGCCTCCCGCACCGCGTCCGCACGCTCGTCGATGCGACGGGCCGACACTCCGACCTCGAGCAGCAGCAGCCGAGCGATCTCGCCGTCGGTGCGACCGGCCGGCGAGACGACCCCGGACAGACGCTCGAGCTCGACGCCGTGGACTTCGCGCAGCGCCGCGTAGAGCGCCTGGCTGTGCGCCCGCGTGGCCCGGCCGAGCAGCGTCCCGTCGATGTCGAACAGGAGCAGCACGGCGGGCCGCGCTCAGCGCGTGAACGACATCCCGGGTTCGAGACGCCGGGCGAAGGCGGCGATCAGCCGCGCGGCGGCGGCGATGTCGTCGAGCCCGACCATCTCGACCGGCGAGTGCATGTAGCGACAGGGCACCGAGACGAGCCCGGTGGGCACGCCGCCCCGGCTCGAATGGATGGCGTCGGCGTCGGTGCCCGTGCCCCGGCCAAGCGACTCGGTCGTGTACGGGATCCCCTCGGCCTCCGCCGTGTCGAACAGCAGGTCGCTGATCGCCGGGTGAAGCGTCGTGCCCCGGGCGATCACGGGCCCCGATCCCATCGGATGGGCGGTCATCTCGCCCAGCGACACACCGGGCTGGTCGGTGGCGTGCGTGACGTCGACGGCGATGGCGAGGTCGGGCTCGAGCGCGAACGCGCTCGTGCGCGAGCCGGCGAACGTCGTCTCCTCCTGGGCCACGGCGAGCGCGAGCACATCGCCGGGTGCGCCGCCATCCTGCGCCACCAGGCGCGCCGCCTCGGCCGCGACGTAGCAGCCGATGCGGTTGTCGAGCGAGCGGGAGACGACGCGGTCGTGGCGGAGCACGATCGGTGCGCCCTCGAGCACGCCGACGTCACCGATACGAACCAGGCTCTTCGCCTCGTCCTTGTCCTTGGCGCCGACATCGATGTGCAGGTCGCGCAGCTCGGGGACCTTCTTGCGGTCCTCGTCCTTGAGCAGGTGGATCGGCTTGCGCCCGATCACGCCCGCGATCGCACCCTCGCGGGTCTGCAGGGTGACCCGCTGGCCGATGAGGATGATCGGATCCCAGCCGCCGACCTGGCCGAAGCGCAGGTGGCCGTCGTCCTCGATGTGGGTGATGTGCACGCCGATCTCGTCGATGTGCCCGACGACGGCGAGCCTCGGACCGCCCGCGGTCCCGGCCACGCGGGCGAACGAGGAGCCGACGTGGTCGGCGCCGACCTCGGTGGCAAAGGCCTCGCAGGATTCGCGCCAGACGCGCGCCGGCAGCGCCTCGTGGCCAGAGGGCCCGGGAGAGGCGAGCAGGGCCTCGAGCAGCGGGGGGATGTCCATCGCCCAAGAGTATTCGCTGCGCCCCGGTGCCGGTCGGCGATGCACCGGATGGTGTTCATCGCGCCCGGTCCGGGTAGGTGTATCCAAAGATGGCTGACGATCCGACGACCCCTCCAACCCGGTCCGCGCTCGACGATCTGGCCGAGCAGCTGACCACAGTGGGCGAATCGCATCCGGGCAGCTGCGTCGATCTGTCGGAGTTCTCCGAGGCGGTTCAGAACGCGGAGCTCGACGATGACGAGGCCCAGATGCTCGCGGACCTGCTCGAGGCCCGCGGCTTCGACGTGCGTGACGACTGCGGCCGGGCAGCCAGCGAGCGCGCGGTCTACCTCAACGACGAACTGGCCGCGCGCACCACCGACGCGATGGCACTGTTCCTCCACGATGTCCGGCGCTACCCGCTGCTGACCCGCCAGGAGGAGGTCGAGCTGGCCAAGCGCATCGAGCAGGGCGACCTGGTGGCCAAAGAGCGCCTGGTCAACTCGAACCTGCGCCTGGTCATCTCCAACGCCCGCAAGTACCAGGGCCACGACCTGCCCCTGCTCGACCTCATCCAGGAGGGCATCCTCGGCCTGATCCGCGCCTCGGAGAAGTTCGACTGGCGCAAGGGCTTCAAGTTTTCCACCTACGCGACGTTCTGGATCCGCCAGGCCATCCAGCGGGCGCTCGACAACCGGGCCCGGACGATCCGGATCCCGGTCCATCTCGGGCAGCGTGAGCGCAAGATCGCCCGCGCCCAATCCGAGCTGTCGGCCCGCCTGGGCCGGGAGCCGACCGACGAGGAGATCGCCGCCGCGGCCGAGCTCGAGCTCTCAGAGGTGATCGAGGCGCGCGAGGCCGCCCGGGTGGTCACCAGCCTCGACCGCCCCATCGGCGAGGGCGAGGACACGTCCTTTGGCGCCCTGCTGGCCAGCGATGACCGCGGCCCCGAGGAGGAGGTCGAGATCTCCCTGCTCGGCGATGCGCTGCGGCGCGCCGTCTCGCGCCTGCCCGAGCGCGAGCGCGAAGTCGTCCAGATCCGCTACGGGATCAACGGCGACGATCCGGCGCCACTGTCGGAGACCGGCCGCCGGCTCGGGCTCTCAAGCGACCAGGTGCGCAAGCTCGAGCGCAAGGCACTCGCCGATCTCGCCCAGAGCCGGGAGCTCGAGGCGCTCTCGACGGCGGCGTAGCTCAGCCCGCGTCGGGGCCGGAGAAGATCGTGATGCAAGCCGGCCGCTCCGGCTCGCTGCTGCTCTCGCCGCCCAGCTGAAAGGCCAGCCAGCGGGCGAGATGCCGGATCGCGGCGGTCATGACCGGCCCTTACCCGGCCCGACCGCCGCAAAACCAGAGCGTCTTCAGCGCGCGAGCAGCTGCCGGAGCACGAACGGCAGGATGCCGCCGTGGCGGTAGTAGAGCTGCTCCTTCGGGGTGTCGATGCGCACGATGACCTGGAATTCCTTCTCGTCCGCCTTCACGGTCAGCTCGCGCGGCAGGGCCTCCTCGCCGGCCAGACCGGCGATCGTGAACCGCTCGCGGCCGTTCAGCCCGAGCGACTCCGCCGACTCGCCGTCCTTGAACTGGAGCGGCAGCACGCCCATCCCGACCAGGTTCGAGCGGTGGATGCGCTCGAAGGACTCCGCGATGACCGCGTGCACGCCGAGCAGCTTCGTGCCCTTGGCCGCCCAGTCGCGCGAGGAGCCGGAGCCGTACTCCTTGCCCGCGAGCACGATCAGCGGGATGCCCTCCTCCTGGTAGCGCATCGCCGCCTCGTAGATCGTCGTCTCGTCTCCCTCCCCGTCGCCGTCGCCGAAGTACCGGGTCACGCCACCCTCGGTGCCCGGCGCCAGCTGGTTGCGCAGGCGGATGTTGGCGAACGTGCCCCGCATCATCACCTCGTGATTGCCGCGCCGTGAGCCGTAGGAGTTGAAATCGGCCCGCTCGACGTGGTTCTCGCCCAGATATTGCGCGGCCGGTGAGCTGCCCTTGATCGATCCGGCGGGGGAGATGTGGTCGGTGGTGACGCTGTCGCCGAGCCGGGCGAGCACGCGCGCGTTCTCGATGTCCTCCACCGGCACGGGCTCGCGCGGCAGATCCTCGAAGAACGGCGGCTTGCGGACGTAGGTCGAGCGCTCGTCCCACTCGAACGTCTCGCCTGTCGGCACCTCGAGCGAGTTCCAGCGCTCGTCTCCGTCGAACACCTCCCCGTAGCTGCGGCGGAACATGTCCGACTGCACTGCCTCCTCGATCGTCTGGGCGATCTCGCTGGACTCGGGCCAGATGTCCTTGAGGTACACCGGCTCGCCGTGGTCGTCCTCGCCCAGCGGCTGGTCGTAGAGGTCGATGTCCATCGTGCCCGCCAGGGCGTAGGCGACCACCAGCGGCGGGGAGGCGAGGTAGTTCATCTTCACGTCCGGGTTGATCCGGCCCTCGAAGTTGCGGTTGCCCGACAGCACCGAGACGACGGCGAGGTCGTTCTCGCCCACGACGTCGGAGATCTCCTGGGGCAGCGGCCCGCTGTTACCGATGCACGTCGTACAGCCGTAGCCGACGAGGTGGAAGCCGAGGTCCTCGAGGTACTCGGTCAGTCCGGCGCGGTCGAGGTACTCGGTGACCACCTTCGAACCCGGGGCGAGCGAGGTCTTCACCCACGGCTTGACCTTCAGCCCCCGCTGGACGGCGTTGCGGGCGAGGATCCCGGCCCCGAGCATGACCGATGGGTTGGAGGTGTTGGTGCAGCTCGTGATGGCGGCGATGACGACGTGGCCGTGGTCAAGGGTCGTGTCGGTGCCGTCGGCGAGCGTCACCGGCGTCTCGACGCTTGGCCGCTCGGCCACCTGGGTGCCACCGGTCCCGCCCATCGGGGCCTCCCCGTGGGTCCGGCGTGCCGTTGGTGGCGGGCGAGTCGCTGGCCGGGAAGCTCTCCTCGACGCCCTCGTCCTCGTCCTCGTCATCGGGCAGGAAGCCCTCGAGCGCCATGCGGAAGGACGCCTTCGACTCGGTCAGCGACACCCGGTCCTGGGGGCGCTTGGGCCCGGCGATGCTCGGCACCACCTCGGAGAGGTCGAGCTCGAGCGTGTCGGAGTACGTCGGCTCCTCGCTGTGCTCGTCGTGCCACAGGCCCTGCTCCTTGGCGTAGGCCTCGACGAGCTCGACGAGCTCCTGGGGCCGGCCGGAGAACTCGAGGTAGCGGAGCGTCTCGGCGTCGATGGGGAAGATCGCGCAGGTGGAGCCGAACTCGGGCGACATGTTGCCGATGGTCGCCCGGTCGGCCAGCGGCAGCCCGGCCAGGCCGGCGCCGTAGAACTCGACGAACTTGCCCACCACGCCGTGGCGGCGCAGCATCTCGGTCACCGTGAGCACGAGGTCGGTGGCCGTCGCCCCCTCCGGCAGCTCGCCGGTGAGCTTGAAGCCGATGACCTGGGGGATGAGCATCGACATCGCCTGGCCGAGCATCGCCGCCTCGGCCTCGATGCCGCCCACCCCCCAGCCGAGCACGCCGAGGCCGTTGATCATCGTCGTGTGCGAGTCGGTTCCGACGAGCGTGTCCGGGTAGGCCAGGCCGCGCTCGTCGTCGACGAACACAACCCGGGCCAGGTACTCGAGGTTGACCTGATGCACGATCCCGGTGTCCGGCGGCACGACGGCGAAGTTCTTGAATGCGCCCTGGCCCCAGCGCAGGAAGGCGTAGCGCTCGCGGTTGCGCTCGAACTCGAGCTCGGCGTTGCGCTGGAAGGCGTCCCGGGAGCCGAACACGTCGACCTGCACCGAGTGGTCGATGACCAGCTCGGCGGGGACGAGCGGGTTGATCTTGCTCCCGTCGCCGCCCATCTCGACCATCGCGTCGCGCATGGCGGCCAGGTCGACGATCGCCGGCACGCCGGTGAAGTCCTGCATGAGCACGCGCGCGGGGGTGAACGCGATCTCGTCGCGCGACTCCTCCTTGGCGTTCCAGCGCGCAAGCGCCTCGACGTCCTGGGCGCGGATCGACTCGCCGTCTTCGTTGCGGAGCAGGTTCTCGAGCAGGACCTTGAGCGAGAACGGCAGCCGGGCGACGTCGTATTTCGCCTGCAGCGCGTCGAGGCGGAAGATGTCGTAGGAGCGATCGCCGACCCGCAGGGGGGCCTTGGCATCGAAGCTGTTGGCGGACATGTCAGTTTCTCCTGTTCTGGGCTCTCCCATCACTTTATGCCCGTCCGCGTTGTGGTTTGTCTCCGGGGCGGTCCTACATCTCTCTTAGGTCGGTCTTCAGGCCTGCTTGCAGCCTGCGCCGATGCTCGGATCAGACGATGAAGCGCGAACAGGAGAACACGATGAGCATTCTTGCCGCGTCCATGGCCGGCCTGACCGCCGCCGCGCTGCTCGCCCTGGGGGCGATCGGCGTGCTCAGCGAGGCCCACCGGGCTCCCGACCAGCCGTGAGCACCGGCGATCTCTCCCTGCCGCGGCGGGAGCGCCTGCACCGCTACCGCCGCCCGGGCGACATCGCCGGCGCCGCGGCGCGACGCGCGCTCGCGCGGCCTGAGGCGCTCTTTGTCGCGGCCGTCGCGGGCGTGCTCAACCTGTGGAGCCTGTCCATCAACGGCTGGGCGAACACGTACTACAGCGCCGCCGTGCGCTCGATGGCCGCGAGCTGGCATGACTTCCTGTTCGCCGCCATGGACCGCAGCGGCCTGATGACGGTCGACAAGCCACCGCTCGCGCTGTGGGTCCAGGCGCTCTCGGTGCGGGTGTTCGGCTTGCACTCCTTGAGCATCCTCGTCCCCCAGGCCGCTGATGGGCATCGCGGCCGCGGTGCTGCTGTACGACCTGACCGCCCGGCGGTTCGGTCGCGCGGCCGGGCTCGTGGCCGGATTCGCACTCGCCACCACGCCGATCATCGTCGCCGTCTCGCGCCACAACAATCCCGACGAGCTGCTCATCCTGTGCTGTGTGGCTGCGATGTGGTGCGGTCTGCGCGCCCTCGAGTCCGGCCGCACGCGCTGGCTCGTGTGGAGCGCGGTGTGCGTCGGGCTCGGCTTCGAGACGAAGATGCTCGTGGCCATGATGGTCGTCCCCGGGCTGGTCCTGGCCTGGCTGTGGAGCGCGCCGGTTGGCGTGGGCGCGCGCGTGCGCCGCTTGATCGTCGCCTCCGCGGCCGGTCTCGCGGTCGCGCTCGCCTGGCCGCTGCTCGTCATGCTCACCCCGGCGGCCGACCGCCCCTGGGTGTCCGGCACCGCTGACAACAGCATCTGGTCGCTCATCTTCGGCTACAACGGTGTTGGCCGCGTGGCCGGCCAGTCCGGTGGTCCGGGCGGAGGGGCCCGGAGGCGGGTTCGCCGGCGGTGTGTTCGGTGGCGCCACCGGTCCCTTCCGGCTGTTGCAATCGGGCCTCGGCGATCAGGCCGGATGGCTGCTCGGCTTCGCCATCGCGGTGGGCCTCGCCCTCGTCGTGCTGACGCGGCTGCGCCGCCACGATCCGCGGACCGGCTGGCTGATGGCGATCGGCGGCGCGCTCGCCGTCTCGGCGGTCGTGTTCAGCTTCGCCCGGGGGATCTTCCACCCCTACTACGTGTCCTTCTTCGCCCCCTATGTGGCCGCCCTGGTCGGCGCGGGCACCGGCATGATGCTCCCCGGCCGTGACGACGGCGAGCGCCCGCGTGCGGGCGCTCCGAATCCTCGGCCCGCTGGCGCTCGCCGGCGGCGCAATCACCGAGCTCGTCGTCCTCGGCGGCCTGAGCGGCCAGCTCGGCTGGGCGCGCGGCCTGCTCGTCGCCGTCGCGGTGGTCGCTGTCCTGCTCGCCCTCGCCGTGCCGGCTCGGGTGCGCACCGCGCTCGTGGCCATCGCGGTGGCGATGCTGATGGCGGCGCCGACCACGTGGGCGGCCGAGACGCTCGGGCACGCCACGAGCTCGACATTCCCGGCCGGCGGGTCGGCGAGCGCGGGTGTCGGCGGCCCGGGTGGCGGCGGCTTCGCGCGTCGTGGCTTCGGCGGCCGCGGGTTCCCGGGAGGCTTCGGTGGCGGCGGCCTCCCGCCCCGCGGCGCCAGGGGCGGCCTTCCCGGCCCGGGTGGGGGCGGCGGGTTCGCCGGACCCGGCGGAGGTGGCGGCGGCTTCGGCGGCCAGGACTCCACGCTGCAGTCGGCAATCACCTACGCGCGCAGCCACGGCGGCGGCACCATCGGCGTCGAGAGCCAGAGCACGGCCGCCTCGGCCATCCTGGACCAGAACGGCGACGTCGCCGGCCTGGGCGGCTTCTCCGGACGGGAGAGCTCGGTGACTGTCAGCTGGCTGGCCTCCGAGGTGAGCTCGGGTCGCCTGCGCTGGGTGCTGGTGCAGAGCACCGGCAGCGGCGGCTTCGGCGGCGGGGGACTGCCGGGCGACAGCCGCACGGGCTCGGAGACCGCGTTCGCGGCCGCGGCCCAGGTCTGCCGCGCGGTCCGTCTGCCCGGGACCTCGGCGACGTCGGCGAGCGGCAGCTCCGGCGCGTCCGCGCTGGGATCCCTGTTCGGGACCGGCGCCGGCGCGACCAGCTCCGGAGCGACGCTGTACGACTGCCAGGGTCGGGCGGCGGCGATCGCGGGCGCCTGATCACGTCGAATCGGATCCCCACCGCTCAAGCTCGCGCAGGCAGCGACCGAAAGCGGGAGTGTGCGTGCGTGGCTGGTGTGCCTGCTGAGCGCGGTGGTGGCGACGGTGTTCGCTCCCGCCGCGCTGGCCGACGTGGGCGACAGCTCGAATTGGGCCGGCTACGCGGTCCACGACGCCCGGTTTCACCGCGTCAGCGCCCAGTGGGTTCAGCCGGCCGTCCAGTGCGTGGCCGGCCACGACAGCTACTCGGCCTACTGGGTGGGTCTCGGCGGCTACAACGGCAACGCGCTGGAGCAGATCGGCACCGAGGCGGACTGCGGGGCGAGCGGCCGGCCGAGCCTGAGCGCCTGGTATGAGATGGTGCCGGCTCCGTCGGTGCCGATTCAGCTGAGCATCGGCGCCGGTGACCACATGGTGGCGGTGGTGACCGTGACCGGCCATCGGGCCACGCTCGTGCTGCGCGACCTGACCCAGCATCACACGTTCTCCACCACGGTCGGCTCGCGCTTCATCGACATCACTTCGGCCGAGTGGATCGTCGAGGCGCCGTCGGATTGCCTGTCCAGCTGCCTCACGCTCCCGCTGGCCGACTTCGGCAGCGCGGCGTTCACCGCCGCACGGGTACAGGGACTCGACGGCCACTGGGGCACGATCGCCGATTCCCACTGGCAGGCGACGGAGATCCGCCTGGTGCCGGGAGGTGCCCACGCCTCGGCGGCCGGGTTCGGCCCCGGCACCGCCGACCCGTCGGTTCTGAGCGCCGGCGGCAGCGCCTTCTCGGTCAGTTTTGCCCGCTACGGGGGCCCGCGCCACGCTCATCTCCAGACGGAAATGGCGCCCGCTGCGCGCATTTTGCCCGGCCGGCTCGTGCACCCGAGCGGAGCCGTCAGGCCGGCGCTCTAGAGACAGCCTGCCATACTGGCGCCCGTGCGAATCGTCCGACAGCTCCTCATCGTGTGCGTGATGACCGGCGTTCTGGGCGCCTTCGGGTCCGCGTCCGCCATGGCGTCGAACTGCGGTGGCGCCGGCGGTCAGCAGTACATCGACCCGCTCCAGTGCGGGGGTGGGGGTGGCGGCACCCCGTCGAACAACCACCCGAGCAGCGGTCGCTCGAGCGGCGGCAACTCCGGCACGACATCGACCCCGGCCACGACGTCGACGCCGACTGGCACATCGTCTGGCACCGCATCGGACACGAGCACGACGACCACCGGCACTTCGACCTCGAGCACGTCCACCTCGAAGTCCGATCCGAAGTCCTCGAAGACGCTGCCCTACACCGGTCTCGATCTCGCTCCGGCGCTCCTGATCGCATCCGGCCTGCTCGGCGGGGGCTTCGTGTTGCGCCGGGTCGTCGCTGAGCGCTGAAGCACCCATCCTGATCAACGCCCGGGCGGCTGTGCGCGCGCACATCGGCGGCGTTGAGCGGCTGGCCCGGGAGATGGCGCTGCGCCTGCCCGCGCTCGCCCCGGAGCGCTACGAGGTGGTGCGCCCGCCCGCCGCGCTCGCACACCGGGCCGGCCATGTGTGGGAGCAGGCGGTGCTGCCCGCCCGCGCGGCCGGGCGCCTGCTCTACTCGCCGGCCAACCTCGCTCCGCTCGCCCATCCGGCCAACGCGCTCGTCATCCACGACGCGGCGGCGCTGCGCCGTCCCGATGCCTACTCGGCCGGCTACGTGGCCTACCAGCGCCGGATGCTGCCCGCGCTGGCGCGCCGGGCGCGGGTGCTGATCACGGTGTCGGAGTTCTCCCGCGGGGAGCTCGTCGAGGTGCTCGGCGCCGATCCGAACCGGGTGACCGTAGTCCCCAACGGGGTGCAGGAGCACTTCTTCGCCGCCGTGCCCGACGCCCGCGTGGCCGCTCGCCACGGCCTCGAGGCTCCGTACGTGCTCGCGCTCGGCACGGTGTCCGAGCGCAAGAGCCTCGACGTGCTCGAGCACTGCGCTCGCGCGTTGGCCGGGGCCGGCCTCGAGCTCGTGCTCGCCGGCTCCGACCGCGGCTACATGCGGGGCCTCACCTCGGGCCTGCGCCGGCTCGGTTACGTGGCCGAGGCTGACCTGCCCGCGCTCTATGCGGGGGCCCGTGCCCTCGCCATGCCCTCCCGCTACGAGGGGTTCGGCCTGCCCTGCCTGGAGGCGATGGCGGCGGGGGTACCGGTCGTGGCCGCCGCCCGGGCGGCGTTGCCTGAGGTGGTCGGCGACGCCGGTCTGCTGGCCGATCCCGACCGGCCCGACGCGTTTGCCGAGGCGGTACTCTCAGCAGCGCGCGACGAGTCGCTGCGCGCCCGGCTGATCTCCGCCGGGCGTCAGCGAGCGGCCAGATTCCCCTGGACCCGGACGGCCCGGGAGACCGACGCCGTCCTCCGGTCGGCCCTGTCTGAGAACTGATCGCCGCCCCGGTGAAGCGCACCGTTTGCCTCCCACCCGCGTTATAGACCCCGTGCGTCCACTCACCCGTCCCCGCCGCTGGCTTCCCCTCGCGCTCGCGCTCTGCATGGCGCTCGGCGCTGCGCCGGCCTCTGCGAGCGCTCCCCAGCGCGTCCCGTTCGGCTTCGTCGGCACCGTCATCGGTTCTCCCCTCTTCCCCAACGAGAGCGGGCAGACCGACCAGGCTGACCAGACGAGCTTCGACGGCCAGCTGAACCGTATGGTGGCCAGCGGAGTGGAGAGCGTGCGCGTCGTGTTCGAATGGCCGCTCGTCCAGCCCTACAAGACCTGGAGCCAGGTGCCGCAGGACGAGCGCTCGCAGTTCGGCTCCGATGGCGTCGACAGCGTGCCGACGAACTTCACCGCACTCGACGGCCTCGTCGCGGCCGCCGCCGCCCGCCACCTGACCGTGATGCCGACGATCCTGGATGCGCCGAACTGGGACGGCCACGCGTTCCCCAATGGGGCGCTGAACGCGCCCACGCAGGTCGGCCCGTATGCCGAGTTCTGCAAGGTGCTCGTGCACCGCTACGGCACGCACGGGACGTTCTGGGCCGGGGTGGCCCATCCACAGCCCATCACGCGCTGGCAGATCTGGAACGAGCCGAACGTGCCGGCGTTCTGGCCCCAGCAGAAGGGGATCCACCGTTACCTCGCCCTCCTGCGGGCCGCCGGGACGGCGATCCGCGGTGCCGACCACCACGCTCAGATCGTGCTCGGCGGGCTGGCCAACTACTCCTGGCGCTACCTGCGCGGGATCTACGGCGTCCCGGGCGCGAGCCGGCTGTTCGACATCGTCGGGCTGCACCCGTACACGCGCACGCCCCAGGACGTGGTCACGATCCTCACCTACGCCCGTGACGTGATGCGCCGCGAAGGCGACGGGGCCAAGCCGATGATGGCCGACGAGATCAGCTGGCCCTCCTCGATCGGCCACACGGTGCATGACAACGGGTACGACTTCGCCACCACCCAGGCCGGTCAGGCGCGGGCCATCGGGCAGGCGCTCCCGCTGCTCGCCGCCAACCGCCAGGCCCTGGGGCTGATCGCCATCTACTACTACACCTGGGTGACCACGGCGGTGCCGAATGGCTCGGCGTTCGACTTCTCAGGCCTGTTCAACGTGCAGGGCGGCACCTTCGCCGCCAAGCCGGCCTACGGAGCCTTCCGCCACGCGGCGCTGACGCTCGAGCACTGCCAGGTGAAGGGCGCGGTGGCGACGGTCTGCAAGCGGGCTTAGCCCGGCGCCCGGCGCCCGCGCAGGGCGGCCAGCTGGCGGCGCTCACGCTCGCCACCCTGTCCGAGCAGCCCCTTGAGCGCGGCCCGGGAGGCGAACGTGAGGGCCTGAACGGCGTCGTCGGCGAGCGCGGTGGCGCGCCCGCGGGCCAGTTCGAGCGCGGCGTGGCGAGCCCGGGCCCGGAGCTCGAACGGCTCGCCGCCGTGGGCGGCCTCGATCGAGTGGCCGCCGTGGTGGAGCACCCGAGCGGTGGGCCACAGCCACGTCTCGACCCCCTGGCGGGCGGCTCGCAGGCCGAGCTCCATGTCCTCGCCGAGCAGGAAGATGCGGGGATCGAACGGCCCCAGCGCGCGCAGCGTGGCCGTGCGGGCGAGGACGGCGCAGCCGACCGCCCAGCCGACCCGTCGCGGGCGCCTCGACCGCCACGGGGCCAGCGGCACCCCGAGCCGCCCGGGCAGGGCGGCTGGGGGCACGAGCGCGCGGGCCAACTCGGCCGGTGAGAGCGGGGCCGGGTGCACGGTGTCCTGGCGCGAGCCGTCCGGGTTGAGCACCAGCGGTGCGAGCAGGCGCGCGGGGCCGGGCGACAGGGCCTGCGCGGCGAGCGCACGCAGCGAGTCGTCCAGCAGCTCGGTGTCGGGGTTGAGCAGCGCGGTCACCGGCGCGCGCACGGCGGCCAGCCCGGCGTTGCAGGCCCGCCCGAAGCCGACGTTGGGGAGCTCGAGCACGGTGGTGTTCGGCCGACCGGCGGCGATCATCGGACTGGAGTCCCCGGAGGCGCAGTCGGCGACCACGAGCTCAACGCCGGGGAGATGGCGGTCCAGTGAGCGCACGAGCGCGGCGAGATCGGCGGCCGAGTTGTGGGTGACGGTGAGCACGGCGAGCTCGGGCGCCGGCGCCGCGGCGGGCGAGGCGCGAAGCCGGCCGAGCGCAGCGGCGTAGCGGGCGCGCTGGGCTCCGGCCTCGAAGCGCTCGGCCGCGCGGGCTCGGCCGGCGGCGCCAAGCGACGCCGCCACCGCCGGATCGGCCAAGGTGGCGAGCACCCGGGCGGCGGCCGCCCCGGCGTCCCCCGGGGGATAGCGGTGACCGCACCCGGCGTCGACGATCTCGGCCGGGCCGGCCGCGTCGGGGACGATGGCCGGCCGGCCGGCCGCAAGCGCCTCGGCGATCGCGATCCCGAACGGCTCCCGCTCGGCGCAGTGCAGCAGGCAGCTGGCGCGGGCGAGCGCACCGGGCACGTCGTCGACCGGGCCGGCGAACTCGACCGCATCGGCGATACCGAGCGCCGCCGCCCTCGCGCGCAAGGACGCGACCACGTCGTCTCCGGCACCCGGCAACGGCCCTCCGGCGTAGCGCAGGCGCGCGGCGGGCAGGGACTCGCGCACCCGGGCCACGACCTCGAGCGCGAGCTCGGGCCGCTTCCACCCGGTCAGCGCACCGAGCACGAGGATCTCACCCGGCCGCCCGGGGGCATGCCGCCGCCGCGGCGGCGAAGCGCTCGAGGTCGACCCCGGGCGCGATCACCTGCCCGCGCTCGCCGAGACGGCCGCGCGGATCGAGCTCGGCGAGCACCGCCCGGGAGGGGGCGGTGACGAGGGCGCAGCGAGCGGCGACCGCGCGCACGAGCGCGCCGAGCAGGGGGTCGGGCAGGAAGTCGTTGTGCTGGAAGGCGACCGCGCCGGCGCACGGCGCCGCCAGGCCAGCCGCGAGCGCCGAGCGCATGCTCCAGGCCACGAGCACCTCGGGCCTCAGGGCGCTGCACAGCGTGCGCAGCTCGACGGGCGTGCCCGGCCAGGTCGCGGACGGCGCGCGCCGCCGTCCCGGGCCCCGAGCGCAGACGCAAATCCCGTTCGCGGAGGCGCAGCGTGCGCAGGTTCGCCGCCTGCGCTGCCGCCTGCAGGCGACCGGGCGGACAGGCGATGGCCACCTCCCCCGAGATGCCCGAGGCGAACTCCACCAGCAGGCGCTCAGCACCGCCAAATGCACTGGAATAGCTCGAAAACAGCACCACCGTGCCCACCCTATCGACGGGTACACTGCGCCGTCTTGGCGCCACCGTCCGACCACCAGCGGGCCGCCGCGCCCCGGAGCCCCGACCGCGCGCGCATCCCGCTCGGACTCGCGCTGCTCGTCGGGCCTGCTGTGCTGGCCTTCTTCTCCGGCGGATACGCCGACGGCCCGCGCGACTGGGCGGGCGCGGTCGCCTGGGCGCTCGTCGCCGCGGCCGTCGCGCTCGACCGCCGCGCCCTGCCCCGAGCCCGGCCCGCTCGCCTCGCCGCCGGCGCGCTGGCGCTGTTCGCCGTGTGGACGCTCGTGTCCGTGCTGTGGACGCCGGTGGCCGGCCGGGGCTATGGGTACGCCCAGATCGCCTTCGTCTACCTCGGCGCCGTCCTCGCCGGCGCGGCGCTGCTGCGCGGGCGCGTCCTCGCCGCGGCGGTCGAGCCGGTTCTGCTGCTCGGCAGCGTGGCCGCGATCGGCTACGGCCTGTCCGCCCGCTATCTCCCCGGCCTCATCCACATCGCTCCCTCGCCGATCGCCGAGGGTCGCCTGAACGACCCGCTCACGTACTGGAACGCGCATGGGCGAGCTCGCCGCCCTCGGGCTCATCCTCGCCGCTGCGCCTGATCGGAGACCCCCGGCGCTCGCCTGCGCTGCGGGCGCTCGGTGGCGCCGCCTGCGCACCGCTCGGCCTCGGGCTGTATCTGTCGTTCTCGCGCGGGGCGCTGTTCGCGGCCGCGGCCGGGCTCCTCGCGCTCGTCGTGCTCAGCGCCTCCCGCGCCCAGCTCCGGGCCCTGGCCGTCGGCATCCCGGCGGCGGTGGTGGCCGCGGCGGTGGCGGCGCCGATGCATGGGATGACCGCCCTCACCGGATCGCTCGGCTCCCGCGAGACCCAGGGGGCGATCTCGCTCACCGTCACCGTGCTCGTCATGGCGCTGGCTGCGGGCGCGGCGGTGTGGAGTGCGCCGGCGCGACGCCGGCGGGGCGCTCCGGCTGCCCACCCACACGGCCTGGATCGCCCTGGGGCTGGTCTGCGCCGGGCTGACGCTGGCCATCGTGCTCGGCGCCAAGGAGAGCACCGCGCTCCCCGGCAGCGGGGCGGCCCGGCTGGCCACGCTCCAGAGCGACCGCTACGACTACTGGCGGGTCGCGCTGACGGCGTTCGGCTCTCACCCGCTGAACGGCATCGGTGCCGGTGGCTGGTCGGTGGAGTGGCTGCAAGAAGCGCACCAGCACGAGCTACGCCGTCGACGCCCACTCGCTGCCACTGCAGACGCTGGCCGAGCTCGGACTGGTCGGCGCCGTGCTCCTGATCGCGTTCCTGGGCGGCCTGTGGGCGTCGACCCGAGCCGCGCTCGCGCGCTCGCGCGCCGCGGTCGCCGGCCCGGCGGCCGCGCTCGTCGTCTATCTCGCCCACGCGCCGCTGGACTGGGACTGGGAGCTGCCCGCGCTCACGCTGTTCGCCGCCGTGCTGGCCGGCTATGTGCTTGCCCTGACCGGCGAGTCCCGGGCACGATCCGAGGACGCCGGAGCGGCGTTCACGGCGGCCGATCCGGGCGCTCCGCACGTCGGCCGTGGTGCCAATATCCTGCCCGTCCCGTGATCGCCTTCGGCTCCGCCATCACCCGCCGCGAGGTCTACGCGCGCTGCTGCGAGCCGGGCATCCGGCGCGCTGCCGAGCCCGACTCGGCCGTCTTCGACCTGCCCTCGATCGGCTCCATCTTCGCGAGCTACAACGCCGTCATCGAGCGGGCGGCGCAGTGCGAGAACCTCGAGGCGCTCGTGCTCCTGCACCAGGACACCGAGATCGTCAACGCGGACTTCTGCGCGCAGGTACGCGAGGCGCTGGCCGACCCCAACGCCGGTGTGCTCGGGTGCGTCGGCGCGGTGGGGGCGCGCACGATCGCGTGGTGGGAGGGCTCGGTGGCCACGGCGAACTTCCTGCATCGCTACGAGGAGAGCGGCGGCGGCGACCTGCCGGCGTTCTCCTGGGATCTCAGCACGGCGCCGCCCTACGTGCGCTTCGGCGAGGTCGACACGCTCGACGGGTTCCTGCTCGTGCTCTCGCCCTGGGTGGTGCGCAACCTGCGCTTCGACGAGTCGCTCGGCCAGTTCCACGGCTACGACTGGGACTTCTGCGCCCAGGTGCGGGCGGCGGGCAAGAAGGTCCTGACGATCAACTCCCGGGCCATCCACCACCACGGACTGCACCCGTTCACCGATCCCGAGCCCTGGATCGAGGCCCACGTGCGCGATCGCCGAGAAGTGGGATGAGCGGCTCGCGCCCACCTGCGCCCCCGCCGGCAGCTGGGAGGAGCGCCTGTGGCGCGCGCACGCCGCCCGGGACACCGCGCGGCTCGTCGACCACGGCAACGCCCTGACGTTCACCGCCGAGCTGCGCGCGCAGGAGGCTGCCCTGGCCGAGCTGAAGGGCAGCATCTCGTGGCGGCTGACCGCGCCGCTGCGGGCAGCTCCGCCGCCGGTTGCGGGATCGGCCTGAACGTCGAGCCGCGGCCGGGCACCACAGCGGGGGTGCCCGCATGATCGCCTTCGGCTGCGCCATCTGCGAGACCGAGCCCTACCTCCGCTACGCCGAGCCCGGCATCCGCCTGGCCCGCGAGGCCGACTCGGCGGTGCTTGCCTTCGCGGCCGTCGACACCCTGGCCCGGAGCTACAACATCCTGCTCGACGCTGCCGCGCGCCTGCCCGCACTCGAGGCGCTCGTGCTCGTCGGCCCCTACGCCGAGCTCACCGACCCGGCGTTGGCCCCGAAGATCCGCGCCGCGCTGGCCGACCCGGCGGTCGCGGTGGCCGGCTGCGTGGGCGCGCGGGGCGTCGACTCGATCGCCTGGTGGGAGGGCGAGGCGGTCAGCTGCTCGCGCGGCTTCGTCTACGCCTACCACGAGCACGGGGGCGGCGAGCTGCCGGGCCTGCCGTGGGTGCAGACGATCCCGGCCCCGGCCGAGGTCGACGCCGTCGACGCCGCCGTGCTCATCCTCGCGCCCTGGGCGGTGCAGAACCTCCGCTTCGACGAGACGCTGGCCCGCGGCCACGGGGTCGACGTCGACTACTGCCTGCAGGCCCGGGCGGCCGGGCACAAGGTGGTGACGGTCGATTTCTCGGTCTCTCAGCGCCGGCCGCTGAAGATCGTCGGCGACCTGGAGACGTGGACCGAGGCCCACGTCGAGTTCTCGCGCAAGTGGCACGGTCGCATCCCCGGCCGGCCCCCGCTGGGCGACGTCAAGACGCGGGCCCGGCGCATGGAGGCCGAACGGGAGGCCGCCCGCTCGATGTCGTACTTCGAGCGCCTGGGCTACGACGCCCGGCTTGAGCCGCTGCAGGCCGAGTTCAACGCGCTCATCCACGACGCGCTCATGGAAGCTGACCGAGCCGCTGCGGCGGTTCAACAAGCGCCGCCAGGACGCGGTGGCGGCCCGGGGCCGGTAGCCCCGGGAGCCCGTACGACGGCGCCGGTCAGCGACCGGCGGTGCCGTTCTCTGACAGCGCCGAGCGGATCTCGTCCTTGGAGATGACCGAGTGCGCCGTGGCCACGCCGACCCGCACGCGCAGCCGGGAGAGCTGCTCGGCCACCGCGAACGCGCTCGAGTTCAGCAGCCGCGCCAGCACGTTCTGCTGGCGCGTCAGGCGCTCGTTGGCGTCCCAGACCGCGGTGCGCACCGAGTGCTCCTCGGCGATGTGGCGGATGCGGTTCTCCTCCAGCCGGGCCAGCAGCGGGTTGCGGTCGAGCGGGTCGAGGACCGCCGCCACCGCCTCCGAGAAGGGCGCGCGGGTGTGCCACACGGCGCCGAAGCCGAAGAAGGCCGGCACGACGACGAGGCGCAGGTCGATCCCGGCCGCCGACGAAGTCCTCCACGGCGGTGAGCACGCCGTTGCGAGGGCCGCCCTCGAGCGCGGCCGAGCGCGGGTAGGGCAGTCCGCCCCGGCGGCTGCCCGGATCGCCGGGGTAGATCCCCTGACCCTCGGGGATGAGCGGCTGGCGGAACTCCGCCGGGATCTGCTCGGGCGACGAAGTAGTCGTCGCGGCGGCCGTGGGGCCAGCACACGTCGTGGAAGAGCAGCAGCGGCAGCTCGGAATCGGCGGTCCGCTCGCCGATGATGCGCAGCTCCTCGAACACGGTCCAGTAGTTGTGGTCGCCGTCGATGATCGCCACGTCGGGCATCTCGATCTTCGGCAGGGCCTCGAGGCTCGTCTCCCGGATCAGCTCGAGGCCGGCGTTCTGCTCGGCCATCTCGACGAGCGCCGGCTGCGGCGAGGGGTCGACGGCCTGGACGGTGGCGCCGGTGCGTCCGGCCCAGTCGACGAGCACGCGGGTCAGATCGCCGGCATAGGCGCCGACCTCGACGACCGACCGCGCGCCGACGGCGTCGAGGACGCCGAGCAGCGCCTCGGAGTGGTGGACCATCGATGCGCCCCAGTGCAGCGGATCGTGCAGGTAGGCGTCGAACTGAGTGTGCGTGTCGGTCATCCCGGTTCCCTCCAGAGTGGTCGGCGAGTGTACAGGCTGGCTCCGGCTCGGCTCTCAGAGCTGCTCGGCGATTCGAGGGGCCTCGCGGTTGAAGATCCAGATCGCCAGGACCCAGAGGGCGACGAAGATGGCCAGCGGGCCGGCCACCCCGAGCACGCCGACGAGCGGATCGGGCGCGTGGGGCTCGTGGAGCATCCACTTGCGGGCCAGCTCGAGGATCGGAGTGAGCGGGTTGACCTCGAGGATGCGCCGGAGCGTGGTGTGGTGGACGACCTGGGTCGAGTTCATCGTGTAGAAGATCGGCGAGGCGTAGAAGAGCGCGGTCGAGAAGACCGTCCAGATGATCGCCACGTCGCGGAAGCGGGGGTAGAGCGAGGAGACGATCATCGCCACCGGCACCGTCAGCAGCACGAGCAGCACGAGCACGACCGGGAACAGCAGCCATGTCCACGTCGGCGTGACCCCGAGCGCCGAGCATGAACACGACCACGACGATCAGGTTCAGCAGCAGGTTGAAGATGCTCGTCAGCACGACGGCGAGCGGGATGACCAGGCGCGGGAACTGCGTCTTGCGGACCACCGCCTCCTGGCCGACGCACGAGCTCACCGCGGTCACCGTCGCCTCCTGGAAGAAGGAGAACAGCACGATGTTCATCAGCAGCAGCTCGGGATAGTGCGCGGCCGCGTGGTTGAACCCGGCGATCTTCGTGAACACGGTCAGCAGCACGGCGAACAGCATCAGCGGCCGGGCCAGCGACCACATGTAGCCCGAGCACCGTGTTGAAGTACATCTTCTTGAAGTCGTTGACCCCGATCACCCACAGCAGCTCGAGCGCGCGGCGCCAGCCCGCCCCCGAGCGCCGAGGGCCCCGGCACCTCCACGAGCGGCGGGGTCTCCTCGAGGCCGCCTGGGCTCCGCGTCAGCTCGACTGCCACGGCAGTGCCTCCTCCAGGGCCGGCTTCGATGTCGTTGTCGAGCAGCACGAGGCCGTGCCGGGGCGCGGTCCCGAACACGATGAACTCGGCCAGCCGCATGCCCTGGAGCGCCATGTCGCCGATCTCGCGGTCGCGCCGGAGCCAGCACTCGCAGCGTGTAGCTGCCGGGCACCAGCCGGTTGTCGATCTGCCCGCCGAGCCGGATGCGCTGACCCTTGGCCACCGTTGCCCGCAGCGTGCGCGAGACCTCGAACACGACGAGTCCCGTCGACATTCCGGATGTGCAGGACGAAGATCGGGTCGACGAGCTCGCGCGCGGCCTCGAACACGACGTCGAGCACGAGCGGCTGACCCTGCTCGATGTTGGTGAGCGAGCTTCCCGCCTCGTCGATGAGGCGGGCGTGCACGAGCCGGGCATTCAGGTCGACGGTCACCTCGCGCTCGGCCGCCGGCTTGCCGTCCTCGTGCAGCTGGCCGACGCGCGGGACCTCCTGGGCGAAGTTCAGCCGGTAGTAACGGATCGCCGTCTCCTCCGGCTCGCCGACGTGCTGGACCTCGCCGTCCTGGATGACCATCGCCCGGTGGCACAGCGAGGCGACAGTCGACATGTCGTGGGTGACGAGCACGATCGTCTTGCCCGCCGCCCGGCGCTGGTAGAAGACGTCCATGCACTTCTGACCGAAGGCGGCGTCGCCGACGGCCAGCACCTCGTCGATGAGCATGATGTCGGGATCGGCCTGGATCATGATCGCGAAGGCGAGGCGGACCATCATGCCCGAGGAGTAGTTCTTGACCTTGAGGTCGATGAAGTCGTGGAGCTCGGCGAAGTCGATGACCGAGTCGAGCCGGCGCCGGGCCTCGCGGCGCCCGAGTCCCATCAGCACGCCGTTCAGCGCGACGTTCTCGCGTGCCGAGAGCTCCGGGTTGAACCCGACCCCGAGCTCGATGAACGGCGCCATCCGCCCGGCCATGCGCACCTTGCCGGCGTCGGCTGAGTAGATCCCGGCCATGATCTTCAGCAGCGTGCTCTTGCCCGAGCCGTTGCGGCCGACGATGCCGAAGAACTCGCCCCGGTGGACGTCGAAGGAGACGTCCTTCAGCGCCCGCAGCATGCGGTAGCTGTTCTTGGCGAACGGGTGCGTCGCCCGCTCCTTGAGGGTGTCCACCTTCTGCTCGGGGATGCGGAACGTCTTGGAGATGTGGCGGGCCTCGAGGACCACCGGACCGCGCCCAGCGGTATGCGCCGCCGATCCATGCGGCGTCTGCCCATCCGTCGTCCGAGTCGTTGCAGTGGACATCTGGGAGCTGATCGTCGCCGGATGTGCGTGGCGCCCCCCCGGCGAGGCCAGAGTAACAGTCTCGCACGGGATTGCCGGCGGCCCTCGCCCCCACGCAGAGGGGCAGATACATTGCTGGCACGGTGAGCGTGTCGGAGTTCGCGCAGTCGTCCGTGACCGCGCCGGCAGATCCGCCGGTGCGCACCCGCGTGCCCGCCCGGGACGGCTGGGCGGCGCTGCTCGTGGTCGCCGTGCTGACGCTCGCCGGCGCGGTGATCCGGCTCGTGGTGGCCGGCCAGCCCCTGTTCGCCGACGAGCTCTCGACCTACTGGATCTCGGCCACGCACAGCCTCGGCGGCGTCATGTCGCTCATGTACGGCACCGGCGCGATCAAGCACGCCGAGATCACCCCGCCGATGTACTTCGTGCTCGCCTGGGCGGCCATGCACCTCGGCCACAGCCAGGAGCTCTTGCGCCTGCCCTCGCTGGTGGCCGGGATCGCCACCCTGCCGCTCGTCTATGCCCTCGGCCTGCGCACCGTGGGACGGTGGGCCGCGGTGCTGGGTACGGCGGTGACCGCGCTACTGCCGTTCCAGATCTACTACTCGACCGAGGCCCGGGCGTACGGCGTGATGATGTTCCTCACCGCCGCCTCGACGCTCTGCCTGCTGCTGGCGCTCGAGCGCGGCGGCTGGCGCTGGTGGGCGCTCTACGCCGTGTGCTCGGCCGGGGCCTTCTTCAGCCACTACACCTGCGCCTTCGTGCTCGGCGCTCAGCTGCTCTGGGTGCTCGTGTTCCACCCATCCGCTCGGCGGGCCGCCATCCTGGCCAACGTCGGGGCGGGGGTTCTGCTCGCCGCTTGGGTGCCCGGCATGCTGAACGACTTCCGCTCGCCGACCACGGTGATCCTGTCGGACCTGTCGCCGTTCAGTCCCGGCGCCGTGCGCACCGATCTGACCCACTGGGCGCTCGGGTATCCGTACACGAAGCTGGCCACGCTGGCCCAGATCCCCGGTCGGCCCGCTGTCGTGCTGCTGGTGGGCGCCACGCTGCTCGCCCTGGCCGGCGTCGCGCTGGCGGGGTGGCGGCGGCGTCCGGCGCTGCGCGAGCTCGACCGCCGGGTGCTGCTGGTCGGGCTGCTCACGCTCGCCACCCCGGTGTGCGAGGCGGTGTACAGCGCTGTCGACACGCACATCTTCGGCGTGCGCAACCTTGCCTCCTCGTGGGTGCCGGGCGCGCTCCTGTTCGGCTGGCTGGTGTGGGCCTCCGGCCGGCGGATCGCCCCTGCCGCGGCCGCCCTGGCCCTCGTCGGGCTCGGGCTCGCCGGGGCGAGCATGCTCCATGACTCCCACCAGCGCCCCCACTACGGCCAGGCGGCCGACTACGTGGACGCCCATGCCCGCGCCGGTGATGTCGTCATCGACCAGACCGGCGAGCTCAGCCCCGGACCGTTCACCGCCTTCGACGTCGCGGTCGATCGCCCGCTCACCATCGTCCGGGCGCTGGCGCCGCAGGAGCGCAGCCACCCGTTCGGGCTCAGCGACCCCTACGTCTCGCTGTCACAGGCGAGCGCCGAGGCCGCCCGGATGGCCCGGGGGCGGATCTTCGTCGTGGCCGGCGACGGCACGGACTCCTACCTGTCGGCCGCCGGCTTCCAGCGGCTCACGGTCCGCGGCTGGGACGGGATGTACGTGGCCGTGTTCGCCCGCCCGGGCGCCGCCTCGTCGTGACCTCGACGCTGAGCTCCCCGATGGCACCGCCGCCGTGGCCGCCCTCCGAGCCGTCCGACCGGGCACCACTCGGCGCCACCCTCGCGCTCGGGCTCGTCCTCGCCATGGCCGCGAGCCTGCTGCTCGATGGGGCGCTCGTGCTGCTGCGCCATCCGACCGGCATCGTCGTCCCCGGCGTGGGGGACCAGAATCAGAGCGCCAAGACCGACGCGTACCTGCTCACGTTCGCCGTCATCCTGCCCGCCGCCGCGCTGCTCACGCCGCGGCTGGCCGACCGCCTGGCCGCCGTGGCCGGACGCCGGGCGGCGAGCGGGGTGGCCGGCGGCCTCGGGCTCGCCTTGGGGGCGGCGATCGTGCTCACCCGCCTGGCTCCGCAGGTCGGAATCCACGACGGGCTCCGCACGCTGGTGGCGCTGGTGGCGTTGTGGTGGGTGGCGGCCGGCTCTCTGCTCGCCCTGGCCACCCGGCGCCGGGGCGCCGGCCTGCTCGGGCGCCTGGGCGCTCGCGCGCCGGTGTGCGCGGCGGTGGGCGGCCTGCTGCTCCTGGCGGTGGCTCTCTGCCTGACCAACCTCGGCGCGGTCACCGTGAGCGGCCTGGTGATCGGGGCGGTGGTGGCCGCGGGATTCGCCCTGGCGGTCGTCCGGACGCCGGCGGCCACGGCGTCCACACGCGCACTGCGCCGGGCGCTCGGGGTGCTTGACGGAGTCCTCGTCATCGGGCTGCTGCTCGCCGTCACGAACGTGATCGTGTTCCGGACCGGCGGGATCCCCAACGCGTTCTTCCCTCCCGGGATCATCCAGTTCCACCAGGACTGGCTGCTCGGTCCGGCCAATCAGCTGCTCGGTGGCGGGGCGCTGCTCGTCGGCGTGCCCGTCTCGCAGTACGGAGTCGGGTTCATCTACTTCCTCGGCGCCTGGTTTCACATCGCGCCGATCGGCTACGGCACCTACGGGCTGCTCGACGGGATCGTCACTGGCCTGTTCTACGTCTGCGCGTACGCCCTGCTCCGGATCGCCGGGACGCGCCGGGCGCTGGCCATCGGGGTGCTCGCCCTGGCTGTCGTGGCCTTCGTCTACCACCTGTATTACGAGGTCGGCTCCCTGCCCCAGCAGGGCCCGCTGCGCTTCGGCCTGCCGATGGTGATCGTGCTCGCCGAGGCGACCGCACTGCGCTTCATCCGCGCTGCCCGCGCCCTGCGGGTGCTCGCGCTCATCGTCCTCGGCGTGGCGGCGATCTGGTCGCTCGAGATGTTCATCTACACGTCGATCACGTACGTCGCGCTCGTGCTCTTCCGGGTCTGGCTCACCCCCGGTGATCGCCGCCGCCGGCTCGTTCGCGAGCTCGCCCTTGCCGTCGGTGCCTGCGTGGCCGCGCACTTGATCCTCGTCGTCTGGACCGTGGCCGCGACCGGTCAGCTGCCCGATTGGGGCCAGTACCTGACCTACGTCGACGCGCTCGTGCTCGGCCACGTGGCGGCGGGCCAGATCAGCTACGGCTTCGCCGCCTGGTCGCCCGGGCTGGCGCTGGGCGCCGGCAGCCTCGGCTCCGCCCTCACGGTCGCTCTGCTCATGCGCCGGGCCCCGGGGCTCGTCCGGGCCGCGCCGGTGCGCTTCCTCGGCCTGGCTGGCACGAGTGTGTACGCGGTCGTGCTGTTCAGTTACACGGACAACCGCTCCTCGACCTACCTGCTCCCGTACGTCGCGCTTCCGCTCCTGCTCGCCGGCGCCCTGTGGCTGACCGTGCTGCTCGAGGCGCCGGCGCCCCGCCTTCTCCGGGCCGGCACGCTCGGCCTGGCCGTCATCGGAGCCGCGCTCATGGTCGGCGTGGCCTGGCCGACCGTGGGCACCGAGTTCCGGGACAGCGCGCTGGTCCGGTCCTACCCCGGCGGCGGCCTGCGGGCGGCCCTGGCGCGCCTGTGGCACCCGCCGGCCATCGACCCCCGAGCGCCCGCGGCTGTGCGCCTGCTCGAGCGCGACGTGCCCGGCCGCCGCGCCCTCGTCGTGCTGCCCGACCTCCCCGACCTGGGCACCGAGATCCTCATGCGCAGCCACCGCTCGAGCCCGCTGTTCATGGGTGACCCCAAGGCTGATGGCTTCATCGACCCGAGCGAGTGGACGGGGAAGCTGCGGACTCAGCTCGCCGCTCTGCGCCCGGGCGCGCTCATGCTCACCGACCCCGCTGGACTGCTCATCGCCGCACAGCTGCGGGGCCGCTCGCCTGAGCTCCCGCTCCACCATCCGATCGGGAGCTTCAACCCTCAGCTCGAGTGGATCCTCCAGCGCCTGGCCGGCCGCTTCACCCTGCGGCCGGTGGCCCGCACAGACGGAGGGTTGATCCTCGTCCGCCTGAGCTGAAAGCCGCGCGCGGCCGGTCAGTCCTTGGCGGCCAGGATGACGTTGTGGGCGGCCACCGTGCGCACGAGCGGGGTGCGCTCGGCGAGCCGCTCGGCCGCGGCGGCGACGGGCAGGGCAGGTGCGGGCACGAAGTCGGGCACGAACCCCAGCGGCACCGCACACACGATGCGAGCCCCGGCCTCCCGCAGCGCGCCGGTGATCTCGAGCTCGGGGATCAGCCGCTCCTCGCCGGTGTCCTGGGGGACGCGGGCCATCAGCCGCCCCCAGTACGGGTTGCGGGGGTTGTGGTCCCAGACGAGCACCCGTCCGCCGGGGCGGATCACCCGGTACATCTCGTGCAGCGTCTCGCGGACCTCGCCCGGGTCGGCCACATGGTGCATCACCGCCACGCAGTAGGCGAGATCAAAGCTCGAGTCCGCAAACGGCAGCGCGGTGCCCGAGCCCTGCAGCGCCTGGACATCGGGGGCGTCGGCGCGCAGCACAGCCAGCATCCCCTCGGAGGGGTCGACGCCCGACATCCGGTAGCCGAGCCGGCTCAACCGCTGGGCGAGTACGCCGGTCCCGCAGCCGACGTCGAGCGCGTCGGCCGGCGGCGGGCAGTGGCGAGCGATGAACGCCGCACGCTTGCGCAGGTAGTGCTCGACGACGTGGGCCGGGAGGGACTCGTCGTAGACCCCGGCGATCTCGTCAAAGTGGCAGTCGTTCACGCTCGTCCACCGGCGGCGCCACCCGCGTCATGGTCAGCGGCGTCCGCTTGACGCGCCGGTACTTGCCCTGGCGGAAGCGCAGGACGAGCAGGATCATCTGCACGCCGACTCCGATGGCGGCGACCGGGCGTCCGGTCACCGACGAGACGCCCACCCGGGGCAGGTAGTTGACCGGGACCTCGACGAACCGGGCCCCCGAGAGCGCGGTGAGCAGCATGATCTCGGCCCCGGCGTGGCTGCCGCCGACCGTCATCTGCTCGGCGATCCGGCGGGCGAAGTCCCGGTGCAGCAGCTTGTAGGTGCAGCCGACGTCGCTCAGGTGGGTGGTGTTGAACAGGAACTCGAGCATCTTCGCCACCGCCCAGTTGCCCCAGCGCAGGAAGCGGGCCATGTTGGCGCCCTCCCAGATCAGCTCCTGCGTCGTGCGGGTTCCGAACACCACCTCGCACTCCGTGCTGTACACGAGGAGCTTGAGGATGTCCTGGGGCAGGAAGGTGCCGTCGGGCTCGGCCAGCACGATGAGCTCGCCGCGAGCCTCGAGCAGGCCCCGGCGGGTTGCCCAGCCGTAGCCCTGCCGCGGCTCGTGGACGAGCCGGGCGCTCGTCTGGGCCACCTCCTCGCGCGTGCCCGGCTGGGCATTGTTGTCGATGACCAGCACCTCGTCCACGAAACCCGTGGCGAAGAAGCCATCGATCACCTCGCGGATCGAGTCGCGCTCGGCGTAGGTCATCAGGACCACCGAGACGTCTTTGCCGTTCCACATTTCTGCGCCTAGCCCCCTTGGGAGGCGCGGATTCTAGCCCCGGAGGGCGGGATCGGAGAATGCGCGGCGTGCACGGTGTTCAGGCCGGATTGTGTGCGAACGCCCAGACCTGCACGGGCAGATCGGGCTCGTTGCGCAGCGAGTGCCAGCGCCGGTAGGCCGGCCAGGTGTCGAAGTTGCCGAGCACACAGCTGCGGTTGCCCCACTGTCCGACCTGGTCGACGACCAGCCCCGAGCTCTCGACCAGCGTGCGCAGCCCGCGGGGGGTGAAGCGCCAGAAGTCGGGCATGCCGTAGGCGGGCAGCTCGTGCACGCGGATGAGGAACGGCGTCGAGACGATCACGTGGCCCCCCGGTCGGCACAGACCGCGCAGGTTGCGCACTGCTGCCCAGGGGTCGACGACGTGCTCGATCACCTGCTCGCAGATGACCACGTCATACGTTCCCCGGCCCTCCAGCGGGGCGCACAGGTCGAACTCGGGATAGTCGAGGCTGGTGAACTGCCTCCAGCCGTGCCCGGCCCGGCCGGCGCCGCTGATCTCCGCCGCGCTCAGCCCGGCCGGTCCGAGCGAGCGAATGTGCGCGTCGACCTCGGCGTTCAGCACCACGCGCTGCCACTGCTCGGGGCCGGTCTGGGCCTCTGGGAACAGGACCCGGTCACGGGCGGCGCGCAGGCGAGCCGCGGCGCGGCCAGGGAGAGCGTCGGCCAGGCCTAGAAGACGTCGTGCCATCCGGGGGGCATCTCCTCGATCGTGATGGGAAAGAACTCGAAGCCACTCTGGGTGTAGAACCAGCGCGCGAACTCCTCCTCGTCGACGATCTGGTTGTGCACCGACCAACGGTTCACGTCGTCGAGCCGGGCCCAGCGGCGTTGGCTGCGCTCCTGGTGCCGGGCCAGGCACAGGTCGTAATCCATCCGGTGCAGGTGGATCATGCGTAGGTCGGGGTCGGCCCTCAGCTGATTGTCGGTGCGGCCGTGAAAGCCGACCTTCCACTCCATCGGCACGGTGGCGATGGCCGCCTTGTCGTAGCCGGGATTGAAGAACCAGTGGTGGCGCTGGCTGAGGATCGGGCGGCTGAGGTCGAGCGGGGGTTCGCTGTCGCGCATGTGCACGAGCTCGTAGCCGAGGCAGTTCACCCAGTCCTCGTCGAAGCGGTCCAGATAGTCACCCAGGGTGCCGAACCGGGGGACCGGCGCGATGAGCTCGTCGACGTCGGTGACCACGACGAGCTCGTAGCGCTCGAGCAACTCGTGCTGGAGCGCCTGGACGCGGTCGCGCATCCAGCTCACGTCGACGGTCTCGTGAGCGGCCGGGATGCGCTGAAAGCCACCGCCCGCGGTCGAGCCGTCGGTGGTGTCGTTGTCGAGCACGTACATGTCCTCGGCCGCGAAGAAGCGCCTGTAGTAGCGCAGCCAGATGGGCAGGAACAGGGACTCGTTGTGGACGATGGTGACGATCGCCCGCGAGCGGGGCCGGCGGCGCGGCTTGGTGGCGTAGTACAGGCGCCGCTCCCGCCGCACGTCGCCGAACGTGAAGGCCAGGGGGTGGCGCGGGCTGTCGTCGGGCTCGAGCAGGCCGGTCAGCCCGGACAGGCGAAAGAAGCTCACACGGCGACGGGCGCGTAGGCGCCGGGAAAGCCCGTCCCGCTGAAGAACCAGCACTCGATGGCGAAGCGCGGGTTGGGCATGGCGGGATCCGATCCCGTCTGATGCAGGAACATCTCGTCGAAGAGCAGGGCGTCCCCGGGCTCGAAGATCGGGCGCTGGATGCCTCGATCGCCGGCCGCCTCGGCTGCCTTGGCGTTCGAGACCTGCATGTCGAGGGTCGCCTCGTCGGTGGCCGTGGTGGCGAAGTCCTCCAGCCGGCACGGCACGACGTCGAGGCCGGGCGCCTCGTCGCCGCAGCGCGACAGCGACAGCCACAGGTTCAGCGCGCGCACCGGGCCCATGAACTTGCCGTCCTGGTGCCAGGCCCCGGGGACCGACGGCTCAGCCTTGCGCAGCGTCGTCTTGTGCACCGAGATCATCGCCGGCTCACCCAGGTAGGCGCTGACCAGCTGCGGCAGGCCGCCGGCGCGGAACATCTCGACCATGGCGAAGTGCAGGCGGGGCGAGTCGGCCGCGTAGACGCCGCCGCCCATCTTGATCCACGGCCGCCCCAGGTAGGGGTCGAAGCGTGAATGGACCGAGAACTCCTCGTAGTACCCGGCCGCCGGGGTCTCGCCGGTGTCGTGGCGCTCGCGTTCCTCGAAGCCGCGGTCGATCTCGGTCGCCATCTCGAGGGCCGCCGTGCGGTCGACCAGCCCGCGCACGAGCAGACAGCCGTCGCGCAGGATGCCCGCCCGCAGCAGTTCGGGAGTCAAGTCGGCGGCGGGGATCTCGGGCAGCCCGCCGGCGAACGGCGGCAGCGCCGCGAGGTCCGGCTCGGGGTGGGAGGGCGTGCCGCGGGTGGCGTCGAGGAGGCGGATCCCAGCCAGGTGGCGCAGCCACAGGATGCGCCGCTCGCGCTCGGGGTCGCGTACGGCCCGGTTCTCGTCCACCAACCGCTCGATCTCGGCGTTCAGCGCGGCGTCGTCGCCGGCGAACTCGCGCGGATCCTCGACCGGCGGCTCACGTGGTTCCTCGACCGGCGCCATGGTGGACACCGGAGCGGGAGGGGCGGGCGCCTCGGGGACCCCTTTGCGTGTGAACAGCTTCACTGCGCTCAGACCGCGATCGGCGAGTACTCGGTCGGGAACGCCGAGGCGCCGAAGAACCAGTTCTCGATCGCGAATCGCGACTTCGGCATCGACGGGTCCGAGCCGGTCTGGTGCAGGAACAGGTCATCGAAGAACAGCGCGTCTCCGGGCTCGAAGATGGGCCGGATGATCGGCTTCTCTCCCGCCGCCTCCTCCGCCATGCGCTGGGACACCTGGTAGTTGAGCATCGCCTCGTCGGTCCCGGTCGAGACCAGCTGCTCGAGGCGGCGGGGCACGATGTCGAGCCCAGGCGACTCATCGCCGCAGCGCGAGAGCGACAGCCACAGGTTGAGCGCCCGGACGTCACCCATGAAGGCGCCGTCCTGGTGCCAGGCGCCGGGGACGGTCGGGGCCGCCTTGCGCAGCGTCGTCTTCTCGACCGAGATGAGCGCGGACTCGCCCAGGTAGCCGCGCACGAGCGCCGGCAGGCCGGCCTGCTCGAACAGCTCGAACATCGCCGCGGCGAGCATGGGGGAGTCGGCGGCCAGAACGCCACCGCCCATCTTGATCCACTCGCGGGCGATCGGCTGCCCGGAGCCCGGCTGGGGCGTGAACTCGTCGTAGAGGTCGGCTGCGTGAGGCTGGCCGGAGTCGTGGCGCTCGCGCTCGTCGAACGCGCGGTCGATCAGCTCAGCGAACTGCAGGGCGCTGTCGCGGTCGATGAGTCCGCGCACGAGCAGGCACCCGTCGCGCAGGATGCCGGCCCGGAGCAGCCCGGGCGTGACCTCATCGCGCGAGAGCTCCGGCAGCCCGGTCTCGACCACCGGCAACGCGGCGACGTCGGGCGTCGGGTGCTCGGGGCGGGCGCCGTTGGGTGACAGGCGCGCCAGGCCCAGCCGGTGCCGCAACTCGAGCAGCCGGAGCTCGGTCGCCGCGGAGCGCTGGCCGCGGTTGGCCGTGGTGAGCTCGGCGATCTCCTGCTCGAGCTCGGACTCGCTCGCCTGGGCGGGTGGCTCAGCGACCGCAGTTGCGCCCGGGGTGCTGCTGTCGTGCTTGCGCCGGAAGTTGAACATGCGCCGCAAGCTATCACGGGCCTGTGGCCGCGCCCATGGCCCGGCGGCATAGGTTTCACAGCTGAATCCGTGCGCGGCTACCGGGCGCGGGCGGGCTCGCGCGCGGGGGCGCCGACCACCGTCGCCCCGGCCGGGACGTCGTCGATGACCACGGCATTGGCGCCCACCTGCGCCCCGGCGCCGATCCGCACCGGCCCGATCACTTTCGCTCCGGTCCCGATGCTCACGCCGGGCTCGAGCGTGGCGCCCTGCACGTTCCCGGCCCGCAGGCCGATCGTCACCCAGGGGGCGATGACCGCCCCGGCGCCGATCTCGACCAGCCCGTCGGCGACGAACTGGCCGTGGATGATGTAGACGCCCGGTGCCATCACCACCGGATCGCCGATCGACACCTGGGCGAGCATCATGCTCAGGCGGTGGCACAGCCGCGGGAGCACCGGCACTCCGAGAGCCTGCAGCCGCGCCTTGACCCGGTAGAGCGCCTGCGCCAGGAAGGCGTCGCTGGCCCAGCACAGGCGCAGGATCTGCACCGTCAGGTCGAGCCGCGAGCGGAACTCGTGGCGCTCGCCGCGATACAGCGCGGTCACCTGGGCGTCGGCGGCCAGGGCCTCGCGCAGCCCCGGATGCCGGGCTCGGATGGCCCGCCACACCGCCTTGGTGTCGACCGCGGTGGCGGCGCCGTTCCCGGTGCTCGTGCTCACCGCGCGCACGGTAACCGAAAACCCCACCGGCCGCCGGTGGCCCCGTGCTAGCTTGCGGGCGGCTTTGGTCACCGAACCTCTGGTGCCCGGCGAGCGCGACCTCGCCGACCAGCAGGCGCCCAACCTCAGCCCGCCGCCGGGCAATCCACGCTTCCCGCTGTTCGACGGCCTGCGCGCGATCGCCGCGCTGTCGGTGTTCCTCGGGCACACGATCACCGGCCTGTACCTGTTCAGCGCCCATCCCGGCCGCTTCCTCACCGCCGTGCAGCTCGCCTATCAGGGTGTGGCGATCTTCTTCCTCATCTCGGGCTTCCTCCTGTACCGCCCGTTCGTGGCCGCGCGGGGGCGCGGGGAGCGAGTCGGCCTGAGCGCGTACGCGCGCCGGCGCGTGCTGCGCATCGTGCCCGCGTACTGGGTGGCGCTCAGCCTGTGCCTGCTTGCCGGGCTCGTGTCCGGTGTCACCACGAGCAACTGGTGGGTGTTCTACGGCTTCGGGCAGATCTACAGCTCGAGCCTGATCGGGCGCGGCATCGGCGTGGCCTGGACCCTGTGCATCGAGGTCACCTTCTACGCCGCGCTGCCGCTGTTCGTGCTCGCTCTCGACCGGCTGGCCCCGCGCCGGCGCGGGGTGCGGGTCGAGGCGGCCGCGCTCGTCGTGCTCGCGGCCGGCTCGCTGGCCTGGCGAGCGCACTTCAGCGGTGGGATCGCCAACGTCGCCGCGCTTTCAACCTTGCCGGCCACGTTCACCTGGTTCGCCCTTGGCATGGGGCTCGCCCTGGCCAGTGTGGCCGGCCACGGCGGCGTGGCCGCCCGTCGGCTTCGCCTCGCGGCAGCGCCCGAGCTCGCCTGGGTGCTTGCCCTGGCCTTCTCGGCGCTCGAGTACGAGCTCATTCGCCACGCCCACGGGGTGTCGGCCGACCTCGTCACCTACGTCATCTACGGGCTCGTGGCCCTGTTCGTCCTGCTGCCCGGCGTGTTCGCCGACGGATCGCGGCGGCCGGTGGTCGCGCTCCTGCGCTCGCGCGGACTCGCCTACATCGGCCTCATCTCCTACGCGTTCTACCTCTACCACTCGGTGCTCATCGACCGCCTCGATCACTGGTTCGGCCGGCATGCCGGGAGCGCGCGCTACCCGCTCGTGCTCGCCGGGTCCTTTTTACTCACCGTCGCCGTGGCGAGCGCGAGCTACTACGCGCTCGAACGGCCGCTCATGCGCTGGGGTCGCCGGCGCCGGGCGCGTCCCCAGCCCGCCGAATAGCCTGTGGCCGCTGTGAGCGCACCCGCCCTGAACGTCCAGCTCGAGAGCGAGCTGCCCGGCGAGATCCGGGCGGGCGCCCCAAGCGCGCTGTTCCTGGTCGGCTGGTGCTTCTCGCCCCAGGCTCCCATCCGGCGGCTCGAGATCGTCGTGGCCGGCGAGCGCCAGCCCGTGCTCGCCCACGGCATGCCCCGGCTCGAGACGCTGCGCGCCCTGCATCCACGCCTCGATCCTGCCGCCGCGGCCACGATCGAGCGCGACACCGAATCCGACGAGGATCCTCTGCTGCACAGCTACCGGAGCGGCTTCTGGGGCCTGGCCCGCATCCGTGGTGGCGCGCCCGGCGCAGCGGATCCCCGTCGCCCTGCGGGCCGAGCTCGCAGACGGCGGCGAGGTGGCCGCCGAGCTCGGCGCGGTGACGCTGGCCGCGCCGGAGGCGCCGCTCACCGTGGACTGGCCGGGCGGCCCCGGCCCCCGGGTCGCCGTGGCCATGGCCACCTACGACCCGCCGCGCGAGCTCCTGCGGGCCCAGCTGCAGTCGATCCGGGAGCAGTCGCACGGCAACTGGGTGTGCGTCATCAGTGACGACTGCTCGAGCGCGTCTGGCTACCGGACGCTGCTGGAGGAGGTGGCCGAGGACCCTCGCTTCATCGTGTCGAGGGCCCCGCGGCGGCTCGGCTTCTACCACAACTTCGAGCGCGCGCTCGAGCTCGTGCCCGCCGATGCCGAGTTCGTCGCCATGGCCGACCAGGACGACCGTTGGCACCCCGACAAGCTCGCGGCGCTGCTCGACGGGCTGGGCGAGAACCAGCTCGTGTACAGCGACGCTCGAGTCGTCTCGCGCGACGGGGGAGCTCATCTCGGAGACGTGGTGGAATCGCCGGCGGCCCAACCACACCGACCTGCTGGCGCTGCTGGTCGCCAACGCGGTCACCGGCGCGGCCTCGCTCATGCGGCGCGAGCTGCTGGGCCGCGCGCTGCCCTTCCCGCCCGCCCAGTTCGCTCACTTCCATGACCACTGGATCGGGCTCGTCGCCCTGGCCAGCGGCGGCATCGCCTACGTCCCCCGCCCGCTCTACGACTACGTCCAGCACAGCTCGGCCTCGCTCGGCCACGCCGCCGCCAACCAGATGACCTCGCTGCGCGACCGGCTGCGCCAGCAGGCGGCTCTGGGCGAGCGGGTACGCATGTGGCGGCTGCACTACTTCGTCGACGTGTGCCGGCTCTACCAGGTCGGCGCGGTGCTGCAGGAGCGCTGCGAGCCGCTCATGAACCGTCGCCAGCGCCGGGCGCTGAACCTGTTCATGGCCGGCGACCACTCGACGCGCTCGCTCGCCGTGCTCGCCGCCCGCGGGGCCCGCGAGCTCCTGCGCGAGACGCCCGAGACGCTCGGGGCCGAGTGGATGCTCGCTCACGCGCTGCTGTGGCGGCGCCTGCTCGCCCGCACTGCGCGCGAGCGCCCGCAGGGGCGGCTGCGCCTCGACTCGCTGCCCCCGCCGACGCTCTACCAGCAGCCGGGGCGCACCGGTCTCGACGAGGCGGCGCGCAGCGTCGAGGCCAAGATCACGCCGTTGCGCTGGCAGATCGACCCCCAGGCGCCGCGCCGGGTCAACCTGCTCGTGCCGACCATCGACCTGCAGCACTTCTTCGGCGGCTACATCACGAAGTTCAACCTGGCCCGCCGGCTCGTCCAGCGCGGCCTGCGGGTCCGCGTGGTCACCACCGATCCGGTCGGCCCGCTCCCGGCCGGTTGGCGGGCCACGCTCGAGTCCTACAGCGGCCTGGCCGGCCTGCTCGACGAGATCGAGGTGACCTTCGGGCGCGAGTCGGCGGCGGTGCCCGTGCACCCCGATGACACGTTCGTGGCCAGCACCTGGTGGACGGCGCACATCGCCCATGACGCGGTCCAGCGGACCGGTGGCGAGCGCTTTCTCTACCTCATCCAGGAGTACGAGCCGTTCACCTTCGCGCTCGGGAGCTTCTCGGCGCTCGCCGCCGAGTCGTACACGTTCCCGCACGCGGCCCTGTTCTCCTCCGAGCTCCTGCGCGGGTACTTCCGCCGCCACGCCATCGGGGTGTTCGCCGCCGGCGAGGCCGACGGCGACCGTGTCTCCGCCTCGTTCCAGAACGCCATCACGCCGGTGGCGCCGCCCACCCAAGCCGAGCTCGAGGGCCGCGACGTGCGCCGGTTGCTCGTCTACGCGCGCCCCGAGCCCCACGCCGCGCGCAACATGTACGAGCTCGCCCTGCTCGCGCTGGCCCGCGCGCTCGCTGAAGGCGCCTTCGAGCACGGCTGGGAGCTGCACGGGATCGGCACCGTTCACGGCGCCCGGCGCATCTCGCTCGGCGCCGGGCGGGGCCTCGAGCTGCTGCCTCGCTCCGAGCAGGGTGCCTACGCCGCACTGCTGCGCGAGCACGACGTCGGCCTCGCGCTGATGTACACCCCCCACCCGAGCCTGGTGCCGATCGAGATGGCGTCGGCCGGCCTGCTCACGGTGACGAACAGCTTCGAGAACAAGACGGCGGCCGAGCTGAGCGCCATCTCGCCCAACATCATCACCGCGGAGCCGACGATTGCCGCTGTCGCCCAGGCGCTCGGCGAGGCCGCGGCGGGTGCGCACGACATCCCTCGCCGACTGCGCGGCAGCCGGGTCGACTGGAGCGCCGACTGGGCCCGGTCGTTCCCGGACGAGCTGCTTGACCGGATGCTGGCCGCCGTGGGGGCCGCCGATGCCGCGCCCGTGTGAGCGGCGCCCGTGTGAGCGCCCGTTCGAGCGGCGCCCGGCGGGCTCAGAGCTTGGTGTGCTTGAGCTCGGGGTCGAGCTCGATCATCCGCGCGACAGCGTGCTGGTCCAGGCGGCCGGCGTCGTAGCTGGCGCTGGCCAGGGTCAGCCAGGCCAGGACGTTGCCGGGCTCGTGCGCCGTGGCCCGGCGCGCGGCGGTCATGGCGGCGCTGTAGCGGCCCACCCGCACGTCGAGCTGCGCACGCAGGACGTCGACCTCGCCGTCAGGATTGAGCACGCCGGCATCGTGCAGCGCCGAGGCGGCCTGGCGATCCTGGGCCGCGGACACCGGCGGGTTCTGATCCACGATCGCGGTGGCGGCGTTGACGTCGTGGGCCTCGCGGATGCCGAGCACGAACCAGGCGCACACCACCAGGGCGAGAATGACCAGGGGCAGCCGGATGAACCGCACGCCGACATGGTGCCCGATCCGGCGCCGGCACGCGAATCGGGCGTCGCCGTCGTCATCCCGAACTGGAACGGCCGGCGCTGGCTCCCCGGCTGCCTGGACGCGCTGGCCGGGCAGGTGCAGGTGCCGGCGGAGGTCATCGTGGTCGACAACGGCTCGACCGACGGCTCGCTCGATTACCTGCGGGCCGAGCACCCCCGCGTCCGTGTCCTCGCGCTGCCCACGAACACCGGCTTCGCGCACGCGGCCAATGTCGGGCTCCGGGCGGCCGGTGCCGAGCTCGTCGCGCTCATCAACACCGATGTCGTGCTGGCCGAGGACTGGATCCTCCGCATGTCCGCCGCGCTGCGGGCCGCCCCGGGCGCCGGCGCGGTGGCCTGCAAGATGCTCTCGCTGGATGACCCGACCCGGGTCTACGACGCCGGCGACATCCTGCGCCGCGACGGCGCGTGCGAGCAGCGCGGCCGCTTCGGCCGCGACGACGGCCGCTTCGACGCGGCCGGTGAGGTGTTCGGAGCCTGCGCCGGGGCGGCGCTCTACCGCCGCGACGCCGTGCTCGCCCTCGGCGGCTTCGACGAGCGCTTCTTCGCCTACCTCGAGGACGTCGAGCTCGCCCTGCGCCTGCGCCTGGCCGGGTGGGAATGCCGCTATGAACCCGCGGTGGCGCTGCACGCGGGCGAGGGCTCCTCGCACCAGCTGACCGGCGGGCACCATCCGCTGGTCATGCGCAACACGCTCCTCATCGTCGCCCGCTACTTCCCGGCCCGGTGGCTGCACCTCGTCGCCTACCGCCAGCTCGGCTGGGGCTGGCATGCGCTGCGGGAGCGGCGGCTGGGCGCTCACCTGCGCGGGCTGGCCGCCGCGCTCCCACTGCTTCCCGGCGCTCTGCGCGAGCGCCCGGCGCGGCGCGCCCGGGCCCGGATATCCATCGACGAGGCGATCCCGCCGCGCCCGTTTCGCGGCCCCGCCGCCGGTGGGCATCCTGCCCAGCTACGCAGCTGAATCGCGGGCCCCGCGACCACAGGTTGTGCTCTACGCTGTCGCGCGTGCCGGTCATCACTGGGGAGCGCGTGAGCACCGCGCAGGGGGGCTTCAACCCGAGCTTTCAGCGTCACCGGGCCGAGTACCGGCTGTGTGCGGGCCTGCTCGGCCCCGGGCGCGTGCTCGATCTCGGCTGCGGGGTCGGGCACTCCTACGAGGAGCTGGCCCCACGCGAGACGGTCGGCGTCGACGTGGCGGCGGCCGCGCTGGCCGACCAGCGGCGCGAGACCCATGTGGCCGACATGCGCTCGCTGCCGTTCGCCGACGGGACCTTCGACTCCGTCGTCTCGATCCAGTCGATCGAGCACGTCCCCGACCCTGAGCGCGTGCTGGCCGAGGTCGTGCGCGTGCTCGCGCCCGGCGGGCGGGCGATCTTCGTCACCCCCAACCGCCTGACGTTCGGACGCCCGGACGAGATCATCGACCCCTACCACTACGTGGAGTACGACGCCGCCGAGCTCCACGCCCTGTGCGCGCGCCACTTCTCGGGCGTCGAGGTGACCGGCCTGGAGGCCTCGCCGCGCTACCGGGCCATCCACGACGACGAGCGCGTCGAGCTCACGCGCCTGCTCGCCCGCGACCCGCTGCGGCTGCGGCGGTTCATCCCCCGCCGAGCGCGCCAGTGGCTGTACGACTGGCGGCTCTCCGGCGACCGGGTCACACCCCGACCCGGCGCCGATGCGATCAGTCCCGAGGACTTCTGGCTGAGCGCCGATCGGCTCGAGGATGCGATCGACCTCTTCGCCATCTGCGACCGCTGAACCGGGCCGCGAGATCGCGCCGGCCCCGAGCGCCCCGGCGTCCTCGGAGACCCGTCGAGCCCTGACCGGCCTGCTGCGCGAGCACGCGCTGCTGTTCGGGGCGCTGAGCGCGCTGACGTTCACCCCGCTCGTCGTCATCGCCCTCTACGTCGCCCGCCACGGGGGCGTGCTCACCGGCGTCAACGGCGGCGACTACTTCGACCAGTTCCAGTACCTGGCCTGGATCCGCGACATCGCTACGCACGGGCTGGCCTCGAACCTGTGGGTGACCACCCCGACGCCCCACGACTACCTGCAGCCGATGTACCTCGTCTCCGCGATCCTGTGGCGGATCGGGCTCGGACTGCAGCTCGCCTACCTGGTCTGGAAGCCGGTTGCGCTCGCGGTCATGTTCCTCGGCTTCGCCGCCTACGTGGCCCACATCGTCCCCGGCGGCCGGGGTGCCCGGGCGGCCGCTCTGGCCCTGGCGCTCTTCTACACCACGCCGTTCTCGCCCCTGGCCGCATGGCTGCACTGGCTCTCGCCCGCCCACGGCTATCAGCTCCTGCTCGCCGTTGACGACGCGAACGCCTACATCAACCTGTGGGGCTTCGAGCACACGGCGATCGCCGTCGGCCTGGCACCGGTCTTCCTCATCGCCTGCGATCGGATCCTCAGTTCCGAGGCCGTGCGCAGCGCGGGCCCTGGCCTCCTGGCGCCCCTGCGTGCGGCGCCGTGGCGGCCGAGCGCGCTGGCGGCGCTGGCCGGGCTTCTCGCCGCCTGGCTGCACCCCTGGCAGGGCGCCATGCTGCTCGGCGTCGTAGGCGGTCTGGTCCTCCTGCGGACCCCGCGGCGCCGCTACGTCGCCCTGGCCATCCCGACGCTGGCCACGCTCGTCCCGCTCCTGTACGGGCTCGCACTCAGCCACTACGACAGCTCGTGGCAGAGCTTCGAGACGTCCTCAACCGCGACCGGCACTGCCCCGTGGTGGGCACTGCTCGCCTCGTTCGGACCGCTGGGCCTGTTCGCCGTGTTCGGCCTGCGCCGCCCGCGCCGGGATCGCGAGTGGATGCTCGTGCTCTGGCTGCTCGCGCGCGCCGTCGTCTACTTCGCCGTGCCCGACTTCCCGCCCCACGCCCTGGCCGGCATCACGCTGCCGCTCGCCGTGCTCGCCGTCCTCGGCTGGCAGCGGGTGAGCGCGCGCGTGTCCGTGTCGCGACGGGCCGGCGGCCTCGCCGCGGCGGCAGCCGTGCTCGCGCTCACCGTGCCCGCTCTCGTTCACTACCTGCAGCCGGTACCGGACAACACGGCGGCGACGGTGAGTGGGGCGGTGTCGCGGTCGATGTACCGCCTCACCGACGGCGAGGCCGCCGCGCTGCGCTACCTGGCCCGCGACCGGCGCCCGGGCGGCGTGCTGGCGCCGTGGCTGCTCTCGATGTCGGTGCCCGGGTTCACCGACCGGCCCGTGTTCGCGGGCCACCTGCAGTGGGAGCCGCCGGGGAACCTCGCCCTGGACAACGTCTTCTTCAGCGCCGTCCCACCCGGCGGCGCGGCCACCCGGCGCGCCATCCTCGAGCGCTCGCGCGCGCAGTTCGTCATCGCCGACTGCACCGCGCCGGCCGGGCTGGGCTCCGACATCGCGCCCCTCGCCCGTGCCGTCGCGCGCTTCGGCTGCGTGACGGTCTACGCCCGCGGCTGACATGGCCGCCGCCCGCTTGTCCCGGGCCAGCCTGCGCGACGGTCTGCTGATCGCGGCCGTGGTCCTGATCGCCCACGCGCCCGTGCTCTCCGGGTGGCTCGACGCCGATCCGCTCGGCCCCCGCAGCGGGCTCGTCACCACCGTCGTGCCCGGCCCGCTCCGGGGCAGCGATACGCTCGATCCCAACGACGGCGTCATCTCGCAGGCGCTCGGTCACCGGGCGGCGCTCGACCTCCTGCACCTCAGCCCGCCGTGGTGGGACCCGTTCGCCGCCACCGGCCAGCCGCTGGCCGGCGAGGCGCAGTCGGCGGCCCTGTTCCCGCCCACGCTGCTGACGGCGCTGTCGGGCGGCCAGCTCTACGAGCACATGCTGCTCGAGCTGATCGCCGGCCTGGCCACCTGGGCGCTGCTGTTGCGGTTGGAGGTTCGGCGCTCGGTCGCTGTCGGTGCCGGTGGTGCCTTTGCGCTCTGCGGCACGTTCGCCTGGTTCGGCCATGCGCCGGTCAACCCGATCGCCTGCCTGCCGCTGGTGGCGCTCGGGATCGAGCACGCGAGCGCCGACGCCGCGACCGGGCGCCCCGGCGGTTGGGGCCTCCTCGCCCTGGCCGGCGCGCTGTCGTTGTATGCCGGGTTTCCCGAGGTCGCCTATATCGACGCACTCCTGGGCGCCGCCTGGGCGATCTGGCGCGTCGCCGCGCTGCCGCGAGCGCGGCGGACGGCGCTGCTGGGCAAGCTCCTGACCGGCGCGCTCGCGGCCGCCCTGCTCGCCGCCCCGGCGCTCGTGCCCACGCTGGACTTCTTCACCCGGGCCACCATCCCGCTGCACTCGACGGGCTACTTCGGATCCGTGCACCTGCCGGCGTCGGGGCTCCCCCAGCTGCTCCTGCCCTATGTCTACGGTCCGCTGTTCGCGTTCTCGGACCCGAGCTGGGGCAACATCGGCGGCTACCTGACCACCTCGCTGCTGCCGTTCGCGCTGATCGGTGTCGCCGACTGCCGCCGCCGCGGCCTGGCGATCGCGCTCGTGACCTGGCTCGGGCTCGCGCTCGCGCGCACCTACGGGGTGCCCGGCCTGGGCGCCGTGCTCGGGCTGCTGCCGGGCATGAGCTCGGTGGCGTTCTCCCGCTACGTGTTCGCCGCGCTCGCCCTGCCGGTCATCGTCCTCGCCGCGGTCGGGCTCGAGGCGGTGCTGGCCGGCCGGGTCGCGCGCTCCCGCCTGCTGAGCGCCGGCGCGGGTGCGCTCGCCCTTGTGGCCGCGGCCGCCATCGGCGCCCGCCCGCTGGCCGCACGCCTGGGGGCCGCCTATACCGGCTCGCCCGACTACTGGCTCGCCGTGGGGTGGGGGGCCGTGCTGTGCCTTGCGCCGGTCGCACTGGCCACCTTCGCGATCGGCCGGTCGGCTCCTGGCGGGGGGCGCTGGCTGGCGGGCGCCGTCGTGGCCCTGCTCGTTCTCGACGCCCTCGTCCTGTTCGGGGTGCCCGAGCTCGCGGCCCCCCGCAGCGTGCGCGTCGACACCGCGCCGGTGCGCTTCCTGGCCCGCCACCTCGGCGCGGCGCGGTTCGTCACGCTGGGCCCGCTGCAGCCCAACTACGGGGCCTACTTCGGTCTCGCGGAGCTGAACATCAGCGACGGGGCGATCTCGTCGAACTTCGCCGGCGAGGTCGGGCGGCGGCTCAATCCGTTCGTGGCGCCGACCCTGCTGGTCGGGCGCCGGGGTGCCGTGGCGCTTCTGTACTCGGTGCCCACCGTGGCCGAGGTGCTCCACCAGCTCGCCGGGTACCGCCAGGCGGCCGTCCGCTATGTGCTCGTCCCTCGTGGCGCACCGCCGGTGCCCGCCGGTCCGCTCCGTCTGGCCGCGGTCACCGCGAGCACCCGCATCTACATGCTCGGCGGGGCGGCACCGTATCTGTCCGCGCCGGGCTGCCGGGTGCTGGGCGCCAGTCGCACCGAGGTGTCGTTGTCGTGCCGGCGGGCGAGCACGCTCATCCGCCGCGAGACGGCGATGCCGGGCTGGAGCGCGCAGGTCGACGGTCGCCGGGTGGCGGTTCGCCGGGACGGCCTCTACCAGGCGGTCCCCGTCCCGTCCGGCCGCCACCGCGTCCGCTTCGGCTTCGCGCCCCCCGGACTGCCGCTCGCGCTGGCCGCTTGCCTGCTCGGCTGGGTATGGGTTCTCGGCGCTGCCTTCAGCCGGCGGCCGCGTACTCGAGCACGTCGGTGGACAGCAGGCCGGCGGCGTAGTGCCGGCGGCTGATCAGGCGCAGGTGGCGCAGAGATGAGGGGAGCGACACGTATCGGTCCCGCAGCAACAGATCGTCGACGATCGCGAACACGTGCTCACCTGCCCTCAGGCGTCCGAGCGGCGCCGACGCCACCTGCACGCGATGGGGGTGACGCATCTCCTCCTGGATCGGGCCCGCGCCCGAATAGGTGACCAGCAGGATCGGATCAGCCGGCGCCGCCGCGCGGTCGAGCACGGCCGAGATCGTCCGGTAGGGCCCGCGTGTGTAGGCGGGGGTGAGGCTGCGAGCGACGGCGAACACGAGCACACCGAGGACGACGGCGACGGTGAGCCCGGCGAGCCGTCCGCGCGGGGCGGTGAGCAGCGCGCCGGCGAGGAGCGCAACCGCGGGCAGCGACGCCGACAGGCCCCGGGGCAGCCACAGGTCGGTGGCCACCAGGCTGTACAGGAGCAGCCCGACCGGCGTGGCCAGGGCGCCGGCCAGGATCAGAACCGTGGTCGGACTCGCCCGGCCGGGCCGGCGCTGCCACAGCGCGAGGGCGCCGCAGGCCAGCGCCGCGCCGACGAGCACGAGGCCCGGCACGGTGGGGATCGCGTTCAGCGGCGCCGAGGGGTGTCCGGGAAACGGCCGCAGGAGGTCGGTCAGAACGCGAGTGGGGCCCAGCGGGTACAGCGCGCCGATCGTGGCCAGGGCCTTGCCGCGCAGCTCGGGCAGCCACGGGAGGTACAGCAGCCCGATGAGCACATTGGCGATGAGCGCGAGCCGGATCCGGTCCCGCAGCCGCCAGAGCGACCACACCGCCTGCACCCCGAGGACGAACACGCACGTGTAGTGACAGTAGGCGGCGGCCGCGCTCGACAGGACGTAGGTCGCCCACCAGGTCGACCGGCCGCTGTCCACCGCCAGCAGCAGCGCGAGCGTCGAGAGCGCGACGAAGAAGGTCATCGACGCGTAGGGACGCGCCTCGACCCCGTAGTAGACGGTGAACGGCGCGATGGCCAGGATCGCCGCCGCCACCAGCCCCACCCGTCGGCCCCGCCACCGCGCTCCGATGGCGTAGACGACTGGGACCGTCGCGGTCCCGAGCACGATCGATGGGAGGCGCAGCCACACGCTCGGATCGCCGAGCTTCGCGGTCGCCCAGGCGAACAGGAAGAACAGCGGCGGAGAGTTCTCGCCCCCCGAGTGGACCGTGCTGAGCACCGCGGTGAAGCTGCGACCGACGATGTCGCTGTAGGTGAAGATCTCATCGCCGAGCAGTGACTGGCGGATCTGGCTGGCGCGCAGGGCGAGCGCGACCAGCGTGAGCAAACCGGCGACGAGCAGTGCCGCGCGGCTCTGTGAGGCCGCCGCCCGTTCGCGCGAGAGGCTCCGGGGGGGCCTGAGCGTCAGGGCCGACACGGGCCGGTCCCTAGGGGACGAACTTTCGCGAGCGCACGATCCGGCGGCGGTGCAGCACGAAGCGCCCGGCTGCGGCCAGGGTCTTGAAGCCGTAGACGATCGACTGGCGGGCCGAGGCCGAGGAGGCGTCGGCGTGGTAGCGGGTCTTGGCCGGCACCTCGGCGATGCGGAAGCCGAAGTGGATGGCCTGCAGGATCATCTCCGAGTCGAACACGAAGTCGATCGAGTTGCGCAGGAACGGCACCGTGAGCAGCAGTTCGCGGGAGAACGCGCGGTAGCCGGTGTGGAGCTCGCTGAACTGCGTGCCCATGATCCGGTTCTCGACCACGGTCAGCCCGCGGTTGGCCAGGAACTTGTACCGGGGCATGCCCGAGCGCTTCCAGGCCCCGGGCACGGCCAGGCGCGAGCCGAGCACCATGTCGGCCTCGCCGCGCAGGATCGGCTCGACCATGCGCGGGATCAGCGACGGCTCGTACTGACCGTCGGGGTGGAGCATGACGACGACGTCGGCTCCGCGCTGGAGCGCCTCGAGGTAACACGTCTTCTGGTTGCCCCCGTATCCGACATTGTGCGGATGCCAGATGGTGTGCAGCGGGAGCCGCCGGGCCACGTCGAGGGTCCCGTCGGTCGACTTGTCGTCGACGAGGATGATCTCGTCCACCACGTCGGTGGGGATCGCCGACACCGTGTTCTCGAGCGTCTTGGCGGCGTTGCGGGCCGGCATGACGACGATGACCTTGGCGGTCATGGGCGAAGGCGTGTCGTCGAGGTGACCGCCGGAGACGGGAATGCTCATGTCAGTTGTCATTCACGCGCCCCGTCTTCAGTGGCTTGCCGGTCCCCTCGTGTGGTCAGCGGCCCCTGCCTCCGGCTGACGCGGGCAAGGATAGGCGATCCCCGATCTCCTGCCCAGCGCCCGCGCCGCCGCGCCCGCCAGGCTCATGCAGCGCGCTCAGCCGGCCGGCGGCGGACCGGGCACCGTGCACAGCGAATGGGCGGCGTTGACGAGGATCTCCACGCACGCCTCCACTCCGAGCGCGGTCGTGTCGAGCACGACGTGGTACAGGCCCGGGTCGCGGATGTCGGCGCCGTAGAAGCGGCGCAGGTAGGCATCGTGGGCTCGGTCGAGGTTGCGCACCGCGCGCGCCGTGTCCTGCGGGTCGGCTCCGAACAGGCGCACCGCCTGCTCGATGCGCCGCTCGGGCGGGCCGTCGAGGCGAACCCGGAGCACGCGCGGATCCTGGCGCAGCACGACCACCGCGGCGCGCCCGAGGATGACACCGCGGCCGCTCGAGGCCTGCTCGAGCAAGAGCGCCTCGCTCTCGCGCCGGACGTCCTCGGCGTCGGCGACGGCGGTCGGCACCGGCCCGGGCACGGCCGCCTCGGCGCCGACGAACCCGCGCAGCATGCGCTCGAGCCAGCCGCTGGCCGCCTGCTCGCCGCGCTCGGCGTCCTCCTGCGCCGCCGCCGCGACCTCGTCCGGTCCGCGCAGGCGCAGCGCGCGGTCGAGGAACGGCACCCCGAGCCGCTGCGCCAGGGCGGGCGCGATCCGGCTGCCGGCGCTGCCGTAGGAGGCGGAGATGGCGACCAGCGTCACTGGCGCACCTTCCGCGTCCGGCGCAGCGGGCGCACGCGCTGGGCGCCCGACTCCGGCACGGCGGTCGGGGCCTCGGTGGCCGGGGCCGGCTCGGCCGGCTCGGGCGGCTCGGTGTAGTGGTACTTGCCGCCCCGCAGCCAGGATGCTGCGGCGGCGATCAGGCAGGCGATGAACGAGAACGTGAACGCGGTGCTGAGCGCGGTCGAGAACGGACCGGTCATGAGCCGAGGAAAGAACGAGCGCCCGGTGAGCACCGCCGCCTGGGCATGGGGCAGATGTGTGAGCGCGGGACCGAGCAACTGCTGCACCGGGTTGTAGCCGAGGAAGGCGGCGAACAGGCTGGCCACCGGCGGCAGGTGGGCGATCCTGCTCGCTTCCGCGGCCGGGACGCCGTGGGTGTGCAGGCCGGCGTACAACGAGCCCGGCAGCCCGCCGGCCAGTCCGACGATGAGCAACGAGAAGAAGATGCCGATCGACAGCACCATGGCCGAGTTCTGGAACGTCGCGCTCATGCCGGCGCCCGCGCCCCGCTGGCGGGGCGGCAGGCTGTTCATGATCCCGGCCCGGTTGGGGGAGGCGAACAGCCCCATGCCCACGCCGTTGAGGAACAGCAGCAGGGCGAAGAACACGTAGTCGAAGTTGACCGGCAGCTGCTCGAGCAGGAGAAACGAGATCGCCGCCACGATCATTCCGCCGGTGGCGAACGGCCGGGCGCCGTAGCGATCGGAGAGCAGCCCGGACAGCGGTCCGGCGACGAGGAAGCCGACGGTGAGCGGGACCATGTAGATGCCCGCCCACAGGGGCGTCTGGCTGAAGCTGTAGCCGTGCTGGGGGAGCCAGATCCCCTGCAGCCAGATGATGAGCACGAACTGCAGGCCACCGCGGCCGATCGAGGAGAGCAGGCTGGCCAGGTTGCCGGCCGTGAACGCCCGGATGCGGAACAGGTCGAGGTGGAACATCGGCTGCTCGACCCGGGTCTCGATCACGGAGAACACCGCCAGCACGGCGGCTCCGCCGATGATCTCGGCCAGGACCTTCGGGCTGCCCCAGCTCATCGTGTGGTGGCCGTAGGGCTGGATCCCGTAGGTGATCCCGACCATGACCGCGATCAGCCCGACGGCGAACGTGACGTTTCCGAGCCAGTCGATCTTGGCCGGCCGGCGCTCGGACAGGTCGTGCAGCTTCAGGTAGGCCCACACGGTCCCGAACAGGCCGAACGGCACCGAGACGAGGAACACCAGCCGCCAGTCCAGGGGCGAGAGCAGGCCACCGAGGATGAGCCCGAGGAACGAGCCGGCGATCGCCGCCACGCCGTTGATGCCGAGCGCCAGGCCGCGCTGATCCTCGGGGAACGCATCGGTGATGATCGCGCTCGAGTTGGCGAACAGCATGGCGCCCCCGATGCCCTGGCCGACTCGCATTCCGATCAGCCACAGCGCGCCGGCGCTGCCGCTCAGCGGGGTGAGGAACAGCAGGATCGAGAACACCGTGAACACGGCGAAGCCGAGGTTGTACGTGCGCACCCGCCCGAACATGTCGCCCAGCCGGCCCAGGCTGACCACGAGCACCGCGGTGACGACGAGGAAGCTCATGATCATCCACAGCAGGTAGTTCGTGTTGCCCGGAGCGAGCGGGTTGATGTGGATGCCGCGGAAGATGTCCGGCAGGGCGATGAGCAGGATCGACGAGTTGATCGTCGCCAGCAGCATGCCGATCGTCGTGTTCGACAGGACGATCCACTTGTAGTTGTCCGGCAGCTGGGCCCTGGCCACGTCCCTCCCATTCCCGGTGACCCGGTCGACGAACCAGGGTGCGCTAGCGTTCGCCGCCCCGATTACTGACTGTGAGGACGATGAGCACTTCCCAGGAGAGCGGCCAGAAGTTCACCGTCGCGGAGCTGCGCGAGGCCGCCGGCACCCACCTCGGCTACACGGATTGGCAGGAGATGACGCAGGAGCGCGTCAACACCTTCGCTGAGGCGACGGACGACTTCCAGTTCATCCACGTCGACGTCGAGAAGGCCAAGCAGACGCCCTTCGGCGGCACGATCGCCCACGGCTTCCTCACCCTGTCGCTGATCGCCCCCATGAGCCTCCAGCTCATGCAGGTGACCGACGCCGTCATGGGGATCAACTACGGACTCGACAAGGTGCGTTTCCCGGCGCCCTTGAAGGTCGGTGCCCGCTACCGGGGCAGCGGCGAGATCGTCGAGGTCACCGAGGTACCGGGCGGCGTTCAGGTCAAGTCCCGCTTCACCGTCGAGGCCGAGGGCTCCGAGAAGCCGGTCTGCGTGGCCGAGTCGCTGACGCGGGTGTACGGGGGCTGAACCCCCGGCCGCTGCGGCGGTGGACCGGCCGCCGCTGGCTGCCTGACCCGACCCGCGCGTGGCCGCCTGGGTCGGCCGATGTCACGGTATGGACCGCCACGGTCCAAACCGTGCGATCCGATCGTGCGAAGACTGGGCGCTCCGCGTCAGCTGGGGCGCGACGGGTAGGGTGCGGACTCGTGGAGATCCCCGAGCTCACCGGTGTCACCCACCGCGAGGTGACCGTTCGCGGCGTGCGCCTGCACGTCGCCCAGGCCGGGTCCGGCCCGCCGCTCGTGCTCCTGCACGGCTGGCCCCAGCACTGGTGGTCGTGGCGGCGGATGATCGGCCCGCTGGCCGAGCGCTACACCGTGATCGCGCCCGACCTGCGCGGCTGGGGCTGGTCGCAGGCGCCCCCCGGCGACTACGCCAAGGCCGACTTCGCCGCCGACATCGTGGCGCTGCTCGATCACGAGGGGTATGACCGGGTGAGGCTGATCGGCCACGACTGGGGCGGCTACACCGCCTTCCTGCTCGTGCTCGACCATCCCGAGCGCGTCGAGCGCATGGTCGCGCTCGACATCACGCCCCCGTGGCCGAGCCGTCCCCACCTCGGCATGCTCGGCGCCCCGCTGTTCCTCACCTATCAGTACCTGCTCGCCTCGCCGGCCGGTCCGGCCGTGCTCGAGCGCAGGCCCGGCTTCGTCCGGCGGCTCATCCGGCTCGCCTCCGGTCGCCGCATGAAATGGACGCGCGCGGATCTCGATCTCTACGCCGAGGTCCTGCGCGAGCCCGCCCGCGCCCGGGCGAGCTCGGCCTGCTACCGCACCTTCCTGACCCGCGAGCTGCTCGCCGATGCCCGCGGGCGCTACCACGCCGGTCAGCTGCAGGTGCCGACGCTCCTGCTCATGGGCGGCGACAGCGCGCTGAAGCGGATCGGCAACCCCCAGCCCAGCCCGAACCTCGACGTCCGCGTCATCCCACGGGCCGGGCACTTCCTCCCCGAGGAGGCGCCGGGCCCGGTGCTCGATCTCGCGCTCCCGTTCCTGAGCGCTTCGGCCTAGGCGCGAACGGCGAGCCGCAGTCCAGCCCCGACCGCGACGACGGTCTGCGTGAAGCGCGGATCGGTCTCGAGCAGGGCCGTGAACGCGATCAGCTCCTCGCCGTGGGAGATGACGTTGTCGATCGCGAGTAGGCCGCCCGAGCACAGGGTGCGCTGTAGTCCGGGCAGGTAGCCCGGATAGGCCGGTCGTTCGGCGTCCAGGAAGATGAAGTCGTAGGCCTCCGCGGGCGCCCGGGCGAGCGTCTCGCCGGCATCCTCGGTGCGCAGCTCGACGCGGTCCGACAGCCCGGTGGCGCCCAGGTGCTCCGCGGCCTGGCGCGTCCGGGCGGGGTCGATGTCGACGCTGGTCACCCGCCCGCCGGTCGCCTCGGCGGCGTCGGCCAGCCACAGGGTCGAGTAGCCGTTCGAGGTCCCGAGCTCGAGGATCGAGCGCGCCCGCGTGGCCCGGATGAGCACGCCGAGCAGGGCGGCGGTCTCGGGCTCCAGGTTGCGAAAGCGCTCGAGCCGATCGGCGCGCTCGGCGTCGTGGGCGCGACCGGCGGCGTGAAGCTCCTCGGCATAGTGCACGCGGCGGGCGTCCATGGCCAGATTCTCAGGCCCCGGTCAAACTTCCTTGCGTGCCCCCGGTGGACCGGGATACGGTGAGCGCGTGGGCGATCGCGACGCCACCGCGCCTCGCACCCACCCCGGAGTCGACGCCTACATCGAAGCTCTCCCGCGCTGGCAGGCCGAGCTCTGCCGGGAGTTGCGCGCGATCGTTCTGGGCGCCGACCCCGAGATGGTGGAGACGATCAAGCGCACCGTGCAGCCCTACTTTGTGCTGGCGGGAAACGTGTGCGCGCTGCTCGCCACCAAGGATCACGTGAATCTGTTCCTCTACGACGGGGCGATCGTCCCCGACCCCGAGGGGATCATCACTGGCGGGCACGACAACGCGACTGCGCGCATGATCGCCTTCTACGAGGGTGACTCGATCCCCCGCGGGGCGCTGAGCATCATGCTGCGTCAGATCATCGCCAACAACCGGGCCGGCGGGTGGCGCAAGCTGAAGGCGCGGTCTTAGAGCGCGCGGACGAGCGCGGTGGCGGCCGCCGCCAGCACGATCACGACGAGCACCGGGGCGCGGCACACGATCGCCACCCCGGCCGTCCCAAGGCCGACGACGCGGGCATCGACGGTGATCCCGGTCGACTGCGTTCCGAACGTCTCGTAGAGGACGAGCCCGGCGAGCACGGCGGGCGCCAGCAGGGTGATCACGGCCATGAGCGACCGGGGCAGCTCGCGCTGGCCGAGCGCCAGAGGCCCGCTCGCCTTCAGCGCCAGGTTGGCGGCGGCCAAGACCGCGATCAGGACCCAGGCGCCGCTCATCGTCTCCCGACCCGTCCGGCCAGCGCCGCGGTCGAGGCGGCGATCACGGGGATCCCGGGGGGCGCCACCGGCATGAGGACGAGCGCGATCGCACAGGCCAGGCCGGTGACCACGAGCGCGCGCCGGCCCGGGTGTGCGCGCAGCTCCTCGACGAGCAGGCACAGGTAGAAGGCGGGGAACACCGCGTCGATGCCGAAGCGGTCGGGGTGGTGGATGAGCGTGCTGGTCAGCGCACCGATCACGGTGCCGGCGATCCAGGCGCTGACCTGCGGCAGGGTGGCGCCGAGCAGGCGATCGCCGTCGAAGGTCCCGTCGCCCCGGCCGGCGATGACGAATGACGCGTCGATGATGGCCTGGGCGTGGAGCATCCGCCGCCGCCGACTGCCCTGGAGCGAGGGCGTGAGCGCGAAGCTCATCGGCACCCAGCGCGTGTTCATGAGCACGCCGGCCAGCGCCGCCGCGGCGATCCCGCCGCCGCCGCTCAGCACGCTCAGCGCCGCGAATTGGGCTCCGCCCCCGCAGACGAGGACCGACATGGCGATGGCGGCCAGGCTGCCCAGCACCGGCCGGGCGGCGATCCCGAACGACACGCCGAGCGCCAGGGTCGGCAGCACGAGCGGCAGCGCCGCTCGGGCACCGGCGCGGGTCCCGGACGGCCGAGACGGTGTCGCGGTCATTCGCACTACCTTACCGCTTAATAACGCTAACTGGTAAGATGATGCCTGCGCGATGGCTACGACGCCGGAGACGATCCACCTGTGGGGCGGCACCCTGTGCCTCGACTTCGCCAACAGCGTCGACTGGTCGCCGGAGGCCGAACCCGTCGATCCGCAGGACACAGACGCGCTCCGGACCCCGGCGCTCCTCGGGCGCTGGGGCGTGCGCCTCGACCTGCTCGACGCCTCCCGCGTGAGCACCGTCGACGCGGCCGAGCTCGCGCGCGCCCGCGCGCTGCGCGACGCGATCTACCGGCTGTTCGCGGCGGTCGCCGGCGGACGCAGCCCGGCGCCGGCGGACCTCGAGACGATCGAGGCCAGCTATGTCGAGGCGACCGCGGCCGCGCGGCTGGCCGGGCCGCCCTGGCAGCTCGAGTGGCCGCCCGAGGACCCGCGCCGGATCCGGTTCGCCGCCGTCGCCGATGCCGTCGCGCTGCTGCTCGACCCGGCCCGGCTCGGGCGCGTATCCCGCTGCCCGGGCAGCGGGTGCGGCTGGCTGTTCATCAACGCCAGCGGCCGCCGGCGCTGGTGCTCGATGAGCGCGTGCGGCAGCCGCGAGAAGATGCGCCGCCACTACGCCCGCCAGCGGACCGCGCGCCAGCGATCCCTCGAATGAGAAAAATCACCGCCTTCCAGTGCGGTGCGTGGCAGGCTAGGCGCTGATGCGCCGCAACAGCCCATCGACGCCGTGAGCGACGCGCACGCCGACGACCGGCGCGTGGGTGTTCCGGTGGGCGGCCACGACGGGGGCTCCGCCGAGGTCGGGAACGGGTCCGGCGACAGCGTCACCGCCGGACTCACGGCGTTCGTTCAGGCCGTGGAGACGAAGCCTCCCGAGCCGACCGGTCCAGGTGCCGATCCGAAGGTCTCGGTGGCGTTCGCGCTCGGGTGGCAGATGGCCGAGCTCTACCGCGCCACCGCGTGGCGAACCGTCCCTGCTCCGACCCTCACGGATCTTCCCGAGGATCTCCCTGGCCTGAGCGGGCTCGACCGCGCGCAGCGCGCGGGTCTCGGCCTCGACCAGGTCGACGTGGCGCTGTCGATCCTGAGCAACCTCATGACCTGCGTCGGCCTCACGGTGCCCAACACGGCAGCGGCGCGCACGGCCGCGCAGACCGCAGTGGACGACACGTTCCGGCTCGAGATCGTCGACCTGCACATCCTGATCCTGTCCGCGCTCACGGCGGCTGACTTCAAGCTCGGCAAGGCCTACGGCCTCGGGCGTGCGCTCGCCGACACGAGCATGCTGCCCCGAGACCTCACCCTCCTGCGCGCGCAGCTCGAGACCCACCGCATCGCCAACCTGCTCGCCTGGATCTCGGACCTCACGAGCGCCTTCCCCGCCCACGCCGGCCACAGCGTCGGCGCCTCGGTCGAGCGCTGGCGCGACTGGGCGGCCACGCGCGACAGTCCAGGCGCGAACGATCCCGAGCGAGCGGTCGGGCTCCTGCGCCGCCAGGGCCAGCGCTGGCGGGCGCTCCTGTCGGGAGAGAAGGAGGGCACGGACCTGCTCGAGGTGCAGGACTACGTGAGCGCCGGCTTCGGCATGATCAAGCGCCTCGGCGCCCTCACCGTCCGCTACCTGGTGCCGTTCCTCCCGCTCGTCGTCGTCGCCGTGGGACTGTTCGTCGGCGGGATCGCGCTGCTTCTCGACAAGTCGAATTCGAGCCACATCGCCGCCGGGATCGCGGGCCTGCTGGCCAGCGCCGGGCTGACCTGGAAGGGCGTCGGCGCCTCGCTCGGCCGAGCGGCCACCCGGATCGAGCGGCCGCTGTGGGAGGCCGAGCTCGACCTCGCCATCACCGACGCCGTCACGCTGCTGCCCGGCAGCAAGCGGGCCGAGAAGTACACCCCGCCGGAGATCCCGGCAGCGGCGGGTCCGGAGCAGGATCCGATGGCGCCGGCGCGCGGCGCTACACGCTGACGAGCACGATCGCCGCGCCGGCCACCATGAGCCCGATGGCCTGCCGGCGGGTCCAGCGCTCGGCCAGGAGGACGCGGGCCAGGACGACGGTGACGGCGGGATAGAGAGCGCTCAGCACGGCGACGATGGCCAGTTCGCCGTGGCCGGTGGCGGCAAGGAAGAGCAGGTTCGCTGCGCCGCTGAGGATCCCGGCGCCGATCGCGATCGCGACCGTGCGCCGCGGTGGCAGCCCCTGGGCGCGGAGCCCGCGGTAGGCGAGCGGCGCGATCGGGACGAGCGACACGACCTGCCCGGGGACGAGCGGCCAGGCGCCCGACCTGGTGCCCGCCCGGTCCAGGGCGATGAACAGCAGTGCGAAGCCGGCCCCGGACAGAGCACCGAACAGGAGGCTCCGGCTCGCCCCCGTCGCCGGGTCGCCGCGCGGCTGCCAGGACACGAGCACGAGGGCGGGGACGGCGAGGAGGATTCCCGCGGCGGCGGCGATCCCGATCCGGTTGCCCAGGGCGATGCCGACGATCACCGGGATGACCGCGGTGAGCAGCGCGGAGACGGTGGCCACGACGCTCATGCGACCGACGGCCAGGCCGTGGTAGAGCGACAGCGTGCCGAGCGCGCTCCCGAGGCCGCTGATCGCGCCCCAGGCCAGTGCGTGGCCGCGCGGACCCACGCCGGCGTCGACGGCCACGGCGATCAGCGCCGTGAGCAGCCCGAGGATCTGGGCCGCGCCGGTGACCGCCGCCGCGCTCGAGCGCCGGCTGGCCACACCGGCGGCGAAGTCCGACAGTCCGTAGGCCACAGCCGAGAGCAGCGCCAGGAGTACGGCCACCTGACTCGTCCCGCTACGGCTCGGATCCGGTGGCGACGGGGCGGGCCGGATCGGCCACCCACTCGCTCCAGGACCCGGGGTAGAGCGCCGCCGGGATGCCCGCGAGCTCGAGTGCGAGCACCTGATGGGCGGCGGTCACCCCGGAACCGCAGTACGTGCCGACCTCGGCGTCCGGGCGGGCGCCGACGGCGGCGAACGCCTGCGGCCAGAGCCTCGGGGCGGGCAAACGTTCCGCTCGCGGTGATGTTGTCGCGGGTGGAGCGGTTGCGGGCACCCGGGATGTGACCGCCGACCGGATCGAGTGGCTCCTCCTCGCCGCGGTAGCGCTCGGGCGCCCGGGCGTCGATGAGCACGCCGGTACGCGCGAGCGCACCCGCCCGGCTCGGCGTCGAGCACCGGCATCGCCCCCGGACGGGGGACGAAGTCGCCGGGGATCGGCGACTCCTCATCGGTGGCCAGCGCGCCGCCGGCCGCCACCCACGCCGCCAGCCCGCCGTCGAGCAGCCGGACCTCCCGGTGGCCGTGGAAGCGCAGCAGCCACCAGGCGCGGGCGGCGAACAGCCCGCCGCCGGCGTCATAGACGACGACCGGGCGCTCGCCCGAGACCCCGGCGCGCCGCATGGCGGCCCCGAAGTCGGCGTCGGCGGGCAGCGGGTGACGCCCGCGTGGCCCGGGCGGAGCCGCCAGCTCGGTATCGAGATTGACGAAGGCGGCGCCCGGAATGTGCCCGCGCACGTAGGCATCGGGCTGTGGACCGGCTGAGGTGTCCCACCGGACGTCGAGCACGGCGGGCGGCGGGTTCCCGCGCAGGCGCTGCGCGAGCTCGGCGGCGCTGATCAGCGGCGAGACGGCCACCCGGCGAGTTCTAGCAACGGGCCGGGCCGGCACCTCACCCGGCCAGGCGTCGCTCGATCTCCGCCAGGGTGCCACGAGCGGCATCGAGCTCGGCTGGGGTGAGGCCGCGGGCGATGCCGCGGGCCCAGTCGATCTGCGCCGCCTGGATCGTGCGCAGCGCCGCGGCGCCCGGCGGGGTGAGCTCGAGCAGCTTGGCGCGCTGGTGGGCGGGGTTGGGTGTGTAGCGGGCGAGGCCGTCGGCCACCAGCAGATCGGCGATCCGCTGCACGCTCTGGCGGGTGTGGGCGAGCGCCCGGGCGATCGTGGCCACCGGGGACGGCGCGTGCTCGATCGCGGCCAGGACCTGCCAGCGCGCGGAGCTCTGGCCGGCTGGGCGGGCGAGCTCGTTGCCGGCCTCCTCGAGCGCCCCGGCCAGCTTCATGACCTGCACGACGAGGGCGCTGAACGCGTCGCCGGCGGGTCCCCGAGATTTGACAGCAGGCTGTCGTTTAGGTAGGGTTCCAGACATGACAGGAGACTGTCAATCTAGCAAGCCTCACGGTCAGGAGCCACCATGGAGATGAAGCTCGAGCTGGTCCCCGTTCCCGTCTCGGACGTGGACCGGGCGAAGGCGTTCTACAGCGAGCGGGTCGGGTTCAATGTCGACCACGACCACCAGCTCGGGGACGAGGTCCGGTTCGTCCAGCTCACCCCGCCCGGGTCCGGCTGCTCGATCGTGTTCGGCCAGGGGATCACGCCGAGCCAACCCGGCTCGCTGCAGGGGCTGCTGCTCGTCGTCTCCGACATCGAGGCCATCCGCGCGGAGCTCGCCGGCCGCGGCGTCGAGATCAGCGAGGTCCGCAACGAGCCGTGGGGCGCGCGCCACGCCTACTTCCACGACCCGGACGGGAACTCGTGGCAGCTGCAGCAGCTCGGGTAGGCCAGGCGCTCACGCGGCTGCCTGCACCCCGAACGTCGTCTTGAGCCGGCGCCGCCCGGCCGGCGTGACCCGCACGGCGCGCGTGCCGGGTCTGCGCTCGATCCACTGGCGCTCGAGCAGCTGTGCCGTCAGCGCGGCGCCGAGCGCGCCGGCCAGGTGGGGCCGGCGCTCGGTCCAGTCCAGGCAGGGCCGGATGAGCACGCGCCGCCCGGCGCGCAGGCCGTCCAGATCGACCCCCAGCCTCCTCAGGCGCCGCTCGCCGCCCGCAGTGAGCGCCCAGCCGGCGTCGCTCGGGGTGAGCGTCTCGGTGCGCTCAAGCGCGTCGATGAGGGCGATCCCGAGCCGTCCGGCCAGGTGGTCGTAGCAGGTGCGGGCCTCGCGGATGGCCTCACCCTGGCGTGACTCCTTCAGGCTCGTGACCTGGCGCCCCGGCGCGATCGCCAGCAGCGCCTCGATGGCCTGGGCCACCTTCGGATCGGCGATCCGGTAGTAGCGCTGGCGGCCGCGGCTCCGGGCCGCGACGAGGCCCGCCTGCAGGAGCTTGCTCAGGTGGGCGCTGGACAGCGAGGAGGAGGCGCCGGCGCGCTCGGCAAGCTCGCCCGCGGGGAGCTCATCACCGGCCAGCAGGGCGAGCATGAACTGGGCCCGGTGCGGCTCCCCGAGGAGCCCGGCCACCGCGGCGAGATCGGCGTCGGCGTACATGCACCCATCCTAGTTCCGAGACATTTCAACCCTGGTTGAGTAATTGCCACGGTAGGTTCAGAGCATGCTGACCGCACCCCCGCCACACGACTCCCACGTCCGGACAGCCACGCTCGTCGCCGCCAGCCTCGGCTTCGCTGTTGTGCAGCTTGACGTCACCGTCGTCAACGTGGCTGTCCGCCAGATCGGCGTCGCCTTCGGCGGCGGGGTGTCGGCACTGCAGTGGGTCATCAGCGCCTACACGCTCATGTTCGCGGCGCTCATCCTCACCGGCGGCGCGCTCGGTGACCGCTTCGGCGCCCGGCGCGTGTTCACGGTCGGGTTCGCGGTGTTCATCGCGGCCTCGATGGCCTGCGGCCTGGCGCCGACCATCGGCGTGCTGATCGGCGCTCGCGCGGTCCAGGGTGTGGGCGCCGCGCTGCTCGGCTCCTGCTCGCTGGCGCTGCTGAGCCACACATTCGAGGACGATCGCGAGCGCGGCCGGGCCGTCGGCCGCTGGGCGGCCGGGGCCAGCGTCGCGCTATCGGGCGGACCGGTCATCGGCGGCGTGCTCATCGCCACGCTCGGGTGGCGGAGCATCTTCTTCATCAACCTGCCGATCGGCCTGGTCGGTCTGTGGCTGACACGCCGCTACGCGCAGGAGACGCCCCGGCACGATCACCACGGGCTCGACCTGGCCGGGCAGTTCGCCGCCGTCACCGCGCTGGCGACCTTCGCGGCGGCGACGATCGAGGCCGGCCCGTACGGCCTGACGAATCCCTGGGTGCTGGCCGGCTACGGCGTGTTCGTCCTCGCCGCCGGAACGTTCCTGACCGCCGAGTCCCGCAGCGCCCGCCCGATGCTGCCGCTGTCGCTGTTTCGCCGGCCCGAGTTCGCGGCCCCGGCCCTGATCGGCCTGCTCGTCAACATCTGCTTCTACGGCCTGATCTTCGTGTTCAGCCTGTTGTTCCAGGTCCAGCACGGTGATTCGGCGCTGGCTGCCGGCCTGGCCTTCGTCCCCATGACGGCCGCCATCATGGCCGCCAACCTGGGGTCGGGCCGGATCGCCGAGGTGGTGGGCGCGCGGCAGACGATCCTCGCCGGCTTGGTCGCCATGGGGATCGGGTGCGCGGGTCTCGTCTGGATCCGCCACGGCACGCCGTACGCCGAGATCGTCGCTCAGCAGGTGCTTCTCGGCGGCGGGCTCGGGCTGCTCGTGCCGCCGATGACGGCCTCGCTGCTGGGGAGCGTGGAGCGCCCCCGCTCGGGCATCGCCTCCGGCACCCTGAACGCGATGCGTCAGACCGGCAGCCTGATCGGGATCGCGCTGTTCGGCTCGCTGATCGCCGGGCGCGGCCAGTTCTTCGCCGGCCTGCACATCGCGCTCGTGATCTCGCTCGCCGTCCTGCTCGCCGGGGCGCTGCTCACCCGGCGACTGGGTGCTCAGCGGCTCGCGAGCCGCCGCGCTGCTCGAGAATGAGGGCGTGGCCTGGATACGTTCTGTCGCGCATCGCCGCCGCCGTCTCGTCGTGGTGGCGATGGCGATCGGATGCTGCCTCGGCCCGGCTCTCGCGTGGGCCGGCTCGTCGAGGAGCGCATCATCGACCGTCGACGTGCGGGTCCGGCCGGTGGAATTCGGCCGGGCGATCCCGCGCGGCTTCATTGGCTTCTCCTTCGAGTACGGCTACGTGTATGCCTACGCGGGCACCGACGCGGCGGCGATCAACCCGGTTCTCGTGCGGCTGATCGGCAATCTCGACCCGGGCGGCGGGTTCGTCCTGCGGATCGGGGGTGACAGCACCGACTGGAGCTGGTGGCCGGTCGCCGGCATGGCGCCGCCGTTCCCGAGCGCCTACGCGATCACGCCGAACTGGATCGCGGTCGTGCGCGCACTCCTTGATGCCGCGCACGCGCGCGCGATTCTCGGGATCAACCTCGAGTCGGCGAGCACGCGGATCGCCGCGGCCGAGGGCAGGGCGCTGCTGGGGGGACTCGGACGGCGGCGGATCGCCGCCCTCGAGATCGGCAACGAGCCCGAGTTCTACTCGACCCGGTGGTATACGTCCGGTAACTCGGTCGTGCCGGGTCGCCGGCCGGGCTACGACGCGGCCGCGTACACGAGGGAGCTCAGGCGCTGGCGCCGCGTGCTCCCGGTGCTGCCGCTGGCGGCGCCGGCGACCGGCAGCGTGCACTGGCTCGCCGCGCTCACCCGCTCGCTGACGCGGGAAGCCAGGGTGGCCCAGGTGACGGCGCACCGATATCCGCTGAGCAACTGCGTGACCAGCCCGGGCTCGCGGCAGTACCCGACGGTGGCGAACCTGCTCTCGAGTGCGTCCTCGCGCACGCTCATCCGCCAGCTTGCCCCGGCGGTGGCGAACGCTCATCGCCGGCGCCGCAGCTTCCGCGTCGACGAGTTGAACGCGGTCACCTGCCAGGGCCGGGCCGGGGTGAGCGACACGGCCGCGTCCGCGCTGTGGGTGCTCGACACGCTGTTTGAGATGGCCGCGGTCGGCGTCGACGCGGTCAACGTCCACGTGTGGCCTGGCGCGCCCTCGGGTCAGCTGTTCACCTTCACGCAGACCGGCGGCCAGTGGAGCGGCTCGGTGCGGCCCAACTACTACGGCCTGCTCACGTTCACACGTGCCGCCCCGCCCGGGTCCCGGCTGCTGCGGACCGCCGTCTCGGGAGGGTCCGCCGTGCGCGCATGGGCCACGCTCGCGCCTGATCACACGCTGCGGATCGTCGTCATCAACGCCAACCCGACCGGCAGGCAGACGGTGGTCGTCCGGCCTCCGCGCCCGGCGGCCGCGACCGAGCAGCTCCTGGCCTCGGCGGGCCCGACCGCCACGGCCGGGGTCACGCTGGCCGGGCAGACGGTCGCCAGCACCGGGAGCCTGACGGGATCATTGCGCCAGAGGAGCCTCCCGGCGGCCCGTCAATACCGGCTCAGCCTCCGGGCCGGCAGTGCGGTGATGATCACCATCGCGGGGTGAGGCATCCGGGCCGCCGGGCGGACGCGAGCTCTGAGTGGTGGTAGCGTCGGATCTGCGGCGCGGTGCGCCGCCAAGGACATCCGGGAAGGGAGGCAGATGTTTCTTCACCGCCAGATCGCAGCCGCGGCGGGCGTGGCTGTCGTTGCACTCGCCGGCGCCGGAGCGCCGGCAACCGCGGCTCCGCGGTTGCGGCCGCTAGCGCCGCTGATCCGGGCGACCCCGACGCCGGCGCGGGTCGGATCGAGCCCGAACACGGCGCGGCGTGCGCCGTCGGGCCAGGCCACCTTCCAGACCATCAACGTGCCCGGCGCGTTCGGTACACAGGCCACCGGGGTCACCGACCAGGGCGTGGTCGGGGGGAACTATTACACCGACAACGGGGCCAAGAGCCACGGGTTCATCAAGACCGGTGACCAGCTGATCCGCTTCGACTACCCGGGCACCACCGGCGTCACCTCGCTTGACGGCATGGGCGATCCCGGCGTCGCGGTCGGCACCTACACAGACGCAGCGGGGACCGACCACGGCTGGATCCGATCCGACGATGGCACCTTCCAGAAGCTCGATGACCCCCTGGCGGCGAGTGGAGCCGGGTTCGGCACGTTCCCCGAGGGGATCAACGAGCACGGCGCGATCGTCGGGTTCTACGTGGACGCCAACAACCTCGCGCACGGTTTCATCTACGAGCGGGGATCGGGGTTCAGGACGCTCGATGTCCCGGCCGCCGGGACCGGGTCCGGACTGGGCTCGGTGTTCGTGTCGATCAACAACTCGGGCGTGATCGTGGGCACCTACCTCGATCCGGCCGGCGTGTATCACGGCTTCGAGTACTCGCACGGGACGTGGTCCTACTTCGACGCCCCCGGAACCGGAACGGGCGCCAACCAGGGCACGATCGCCTACGGCATCACCCGCAACGGCCTGATCAGCGGGTGGATCCTCAACAGCGAGAACGAGATCTCCGGCTGGCTGCTCTCGGACGGGCAGTTCTCACCGCTGAACGACCCGCTCGAGGCGCGGGGCCCGAACCTGGGCAGCGCGCTGTACGGGATCAACGAGGACGGTACGGAGGCCGCCGGGGAGTACTGGGAGGCCTCCGGCCACTTCCACGGCTACGTGGTGAGGCTGTCGAGCTGAGCAGGTGCCGTGGCTGGGCGGGGCTCGTGGCCACGAGCCCCCGCTCGGTCACGGCGTCCAGCGGGACCGAGAGTCGGCAGGCGCCGACCGGAATTCTGACCCTCGGAGGCGAACACACGTTTCCGAGACAGCCGGATCGGCTAGTACCGACGAGCGCTCAGGCGGAGCGCTCTCCTCCCACTCGTTGAAAGTCTCCGATGCGATTCGCGCTCTTCGGGCTGCTGCTCGCAGCAGCCATCTTCCTCATATCCGGCGGCCACATCCTCTTCCTGCCGCTGTTCTTCCTTCTCCCACTCGGCGGGTTGTTCGGACACCGCCGTCGCTATGGGCGCTACTGACGTGCCGCGTCTGGCTCTGATCGCCATCGTGACCGTTGTGCTCGGGAGCGCAATGGCCACGACGGCCGTGGCGGCGACCACGGCGCGAGGCCTGGCACCAGCGGCGAGCATCGCCCGCCCGGCGCCGGTCTTCGCGGCCTTCCGCAGTCGCCTGGGATTCGGCTCGCGCAGTCGCTATGGCTATGGGTACGGCTATGGCCGCCGGTCGCCGAGCCTGCTGCACCGCGCCGTCAAGACCGCGATCTGGCTGTACGTCCTGCATCTGTTCTTCACCCACGGCGGGCTCAGCATCCTGCTGTGGATCATCATCATCGGGTTCGTTGCCTCGCTGACGCGACGGCGCCGCCGTTACACCCAGAGGCCTCAGTCGTTCTGGTCGTGAGGAGTCCTCGGCGCGGGGCGCCGCTCCCGCGCCGCGGCGGCGTCGGTGCGGACATGACCGATCCCCGGATTACCGCCGGCGTGTTGCTCGTCCTGGCCGGAACGGTGGGGACAGAGCCTGACCCCGTTCGCCGCCTCATGAACCCCAGCTTCGAGGCGATGATGACGCCGGCGCTCATGAGGTTCCCTATGCGTGGATTGAGAGCTGCCTCAGCCGGCGGGCGGGAGAGCGCTGGTTGTCGCGCCACGCGCCTGGCCTTTCCTGGCGAAGGAGCGCCCGATCGCGATCGAGCCGACGATGCCCAGTCCTGTCGCGACCAAGGGCAGAGCCTGGTCGTAGTTGTAGGCGGTGGAGTAGCGGGTCTGGCGGATGATCAGGGCGGTTCCAGCGGCCTGGACGAGGAATAAGGCCGCCCAGAGGTAGCTGATGACGTACATGCCGGTTCGAAAGTCTCGGTAGACGTCCCACATCCTGTCGAAGATCGCCATCCCCTCGTGGGTGCCGTCCGTCCCATAGCGCTGGGCCATGTAGAAAACGAGCGGCTTGCGGACCAGGACGCACGAGCCCAGGAAGATCAAGCCGATCAGGGCTGTGACCGCGCAGTCCTTGTAGAGCAGCACCTTGGGAGCGTGACTTCCGATCAGGGCGATGACCGCCGACAGCGCTGTGAACGAGAAGATCGCGGCGGAGGCCCCGCTGAATTTGCGGGCCTTGGCCCAGACCATGAAGCCGCCAAGGACTGGGGCGATGCTGCCGATCAGGTAGCTGGCCACGTCGCTGGCGCCCATCCGCTGGGCAAGGTGGAACAGCGCGATGCTGCCACCGACCTCGACCGCGGTGACGACGATGTTGAAGCGCCTCCCCTTCTTGGCCGGGTGCTCTTTGAGACCTTGAGCGATCTGGTCGTGCACCGTTGGCTCGCCGGCGGCCATGTTCAAACAGTACGTGTGCCGGCCCGAGCGGACAAACCCGGCGAACCGCACGCCGGGAGAAAGCGGGGGTGCTGGGGTGAAACGATCCCGCGCGCCGTCTCCCGCGCACGCGCCAGCTCGTCCTGCTCCGACGCCGATCGCCCCCCGAGCCTGGCGGCGAGAACCCGCATCGCGCGGCAAGGAGGACCCGTCGAGCTCGACCGGCCGCGCCGACACCGTCGGTTGTGCTCGTGGCGAGGAGTAGGGCGGAGTTCTCGCCCGGTTACGGACCTGCTTTCAGTGCGCGGCGCACCGTCGGCGTCTGCCCGCACAGTCGGCTCTGGGAGGCGGTCGGGGGCGGCACTTCGGCGAGATGCCGGAGGGGCCGGCTCCGCCAGCGCCATCTCAGAGGCGTGATCGCACCCGCTGTCAACGGGCTGTCGGAGCAAGCGGCCTGATCTGAGGGTGAACGAGCGGCGGGCGAGGGCATCCCAACTACGCGAGCGACGCCCCTGCCGCAGCTACGCCGCCGAGGGCCGGCATGGCGCGCAAGCGCGAGACAAGGGCGGCGGGTCTAATTCCTTGGCGTTGGTGCTTGACGGCGTAGGCTGCCGGGCTATGGAATCTGATGCCGACGACTCGTCTGGGGATCCGTCTGCAAATCAGCGGTCGGGTGTCTCTCCGGACGTTGTACGCAGCTACCGCTATCAGCTGACGCCGGGTGAGGATGTGATCGACACCGCCACGTGGGCGGGGTCGGTGCCGCAGGTCAACGGGATCGCGCCTCGCGTGCGGATCGGGCGCAGCCGATGGTTCAACCTGCTGTGGCTGTTGCCGATCGGCTTCCTTTTGTTGATCGTCTTGGTCGCTGTCGCCAAGGGTCTGCGCGGTGACGCGTTTATGCAGCGCTTCATCCGGCGCTACCCGGGGACTGACGTGGCGTCGCCGCCGGCGGGGACGGTCGGGTTTCCGGCCTGGGTAGATCTGCAGCACTTCTTCAACCTGTTTTTCATGATCTTCATCATCCGCGCCGGCGTGCAGATTCTGTCGGATCATCCGCGGCTGTACTGGACCCGGCACTCCACGCCGGGCCGGGACTGGTTTCGGATCCAACGGCCCGTTCCGGATGATCCCTTGTGGACGGCGAAGCAGGATTCGATCAGCTTGCCCGGTCAGGTGGGGCTGCCCGGGTTGCGTCACTCGATCGGCCTGGCTCGTTGGTGGCATTTGAGCGTCGATGCGTTGTGGTTGCTCAACGGGGTGGTGTTCTACGTTCTGCTGTTCGCGACCGGCCGGTGGCAGCGGCTGGTGCCGACCAGTTGGGACGTGTTCCCCAACGCCCTGTCGACGCTGGTGCAGTATCTGTCGTTGAACTGGCCGGCCGACCGTGGCTGGGTGGCCTACAACGGCCTGCAGCTAATCGCGTACTTCATCACCGTATTCATCGCCGCCCCGCTGGCGCTGATCACCGGCCTGGGGATGTCGCCGGCACTGTCGACCCGGTTCAAACGGATCAGCAAGGTCTTCAGCATCCAGACGGCACGGTCGGTGCACTTCCTGGTACTGGTCTGGTTTCTGATCTTCATCGTGCTGCACGTGACCTTCGTGTTCACCACCGGGCTGCTGGTCAACCTCAACCACATCTACGCGGGGCGGACTGACGACAGCTGGATCGGACTCGGGGTGTTCGCGGCGTCGACGGCCATCGCGATCGCCGCCTGGGTGGCCGCAACGCCGTTCACGATCCGCCATCCCCGCGTCGTGCAGCGCGTCGGCCAGGCGATCGTCGGACCAGTGCAGCACCTGTTCGAGCATGTCGACCCCAAACCTGGCGAGTACAGCGAGAGCGATATCTCGCCCTACTTCTGGCACAACGGGCAATACCCCGACTCCGACGAGTACAAGGCGCTGTTCGACGGCGACTTCGCCGACTACCGACTGCGGATCAACGGACTGGTCGCCAACCCCGTCGAGCTCGACCTCGCGCAGCTGCGGGCGCTTCCGCACCACGAACAGATCACCCAGCATTTCTGCATCCAGGGCTGGTCCGGCGTCGCCAAATGGGGCGGGGTCTCGATGCAGACCCTCCTCGACCTCGTCGAGCCGCTTGCCGGAGGCGAAGTGGGTCGTGTTCTACTCGCTCGGCGAGGGCGCCGACAAGGGCGTCTACTACGACGCGCACCCGATCGAGCACATGAGCCACCACCTCACGATGCTCGCCTACGACATGAACGACCAGCCCCTGCCGTTCGGGCACGGAGCGCCGCTGCGGCTGCGCAACGAGATCGAGCTCGGGTTCAAACAGGTCAAGTGGATCAAAGGGATCGAGTTCGTCGCGCACTACTCAGAGATCGGCGGCGGCTACGGTGGATACAACGAAGACCACGAGTTCTTCGGCTACCGACAATCGATATGAGGGAGACCTCTTGAACAGCTGGATGATCACGAACCTCGATCTCAAGCCGCACTCGCCAGAAATCCTCGCCTCCACCGACGAGGCGCGGGCGATCGCCCTGATGATCCCGGCCGGTGAGAGCTTCGACGATCACCAGGTCCACGAAAGCGCGTGGGTCACCGTGATCGACGGCGAGGTCGAGATCACCACAAGCGGTGGAGAGAGCATGACCGGCAGTACAGGTCTTGTGGTCGCCTTCGCACCCAACGAACGTCACGCCGTGCACGCCCGCTCCGACGCCCGTCTGCTGCTGCTGCTCACGCCATGGCCCGGGGTGGACCATCCCGGAGCGATGACGCTGGAGCAGAAGGCGAACGCCCGCCACGACGCCGCCGAACGCCGAACGAATGCCTGACGCAGAGACGAGGCGGCCGCCGAACTGATGGCTGGCCGCTCACTTGTCGCCGCGCTCCTCTCGTCGGCGAGTCTCCTCGCGGTTGCACGGCGGCCCGCCGTGCTCGCGGCGGAAGCCGGGTCGTGAGGCGCGAGGATCTTCAGCAGGCCGTCTTCGGCTGCTTTGACGGCCTCACATCCGCGCTGGGTGTGATCGCCGGCCTGATCGTGGCCGGCACCCACACTGGGCCGAGGATTCTCGCCGGCGCGCTGGGACTGGCCGTTGCCGCGACCGTCGGCATGGGAGCCGGCGAGTATCTCTCTGACGAAAGTCGAAACCTGCGGCTCGCCCTCGTTATGGCCGCCGCGACCCTGGTCGGCAGCATCCTTCCGGCGCTGCCGTTCGCGCTCGGCTACGGCACCGGTCAGCTGATCGCCTCCGGGACGCTCACCATCATCGCAGCGCTTACGATCGGACACTTCCGTGGCTACCGGCTCACGCTGACGATCCTTATCGTCGTCGCTGCTGTCACCGTCGCGTTGACCGCCGTCGTCGCCTAATCCATTCCGTTACACAAGGAGATGCCGCGGCATCCGTCTCGTCCCGCCGCTCCGTTCATCACGGTGCGTTCGGCAACGACCGCTTCGGTGTGCTCGCCGGTCAGCGCGATGATGCGCTTCAGTAGTCGGTCCCCGGTGTCGTGACCTTCGCTGAGTTGACCTTTTTCAGTCCGACGGCGTCGAGGTAGACGACGACGAGCGTGCTGCTGGCCCGGCGGCTGCGCTCGAGTTCGCGGTCAAGGTCGGCCAGGCCTGCCGGGCACGCGAGGAGAGTAGAATCGGTACTGGCTCGCCTCAACCTTCGGCGGGCCGGTGCTTCCGGCTCTAGCGCTCGGCCGGCTTGGATGGTTGACCAGCCTGGTCAGCCTTTGCGAGTCAGGAGCCGAGCCATGCTTTTTTCCTATGTGATCAAGCAGTATGAGCGGGCGGTCGTGTTTCGGTTGGGGAAGGTGGATAGCGAGGCGCGGGGGCCGGGGCTGATTTTCATCGCTCCGTTGGTTCAGCGCATCCATCGGGTGTCGTTGCGGATCGTCACGTTGCCGATCCAGTCTCAGGGGATCATCACCAAGGACAACGTCAGTATCGATGTGTCGGCGGTGGCCTACTACCGGGTTGAGGATCCGGTCCGGTCGGTGATCGCGATCGAGAATGTGCAGGCGGCGATCAGTCAGATCGCCCAGACGACGCTGCGCGCGGTGGTGGGTCGTCACACGCTTGATGAGACGCTGTCGGAGACCGACACGATCAATCAGAACATCCGCGAGATCCTCGATGTGCAGACCGAGGAGTGGGGGATCAAGGTCACCGTGGTGGAGCTGCGTGACATTCAGCTGCCCGAGAGTATGCAGCGCGCGATGGCCCGCCAGGCCGAGGCCGAGCGCGAGAAGCGCGCGAAGATCATCGCCGCGCAGGGCGAGGCGCTCGCCGCGGGCGAGCTCGCGGTGCGCGGCTGATGTGATGATGGCCCACCCCCTGGCGTTGCAGCTGCGCAACCTCCAGACCCTGGTCGAGGTCGCGGTGGACAAGAACTCGACCGTGGTGTTCCCGGCCCCGCTGATGAGCACGATCGCCGAGCTCGGCGCGTTCATGGCCCGCGAAACCGCTGCCGCCGGGACGAGCCAGCCGATCCCGAGCGGATCGATCAACGGGGAGCTGGTGCCCTCATGACCGTGATCGATCAGTCTGATCGGTCTGCTGCGCCCGGGATCCTCCCCGAGCCGGTCCACGTCCGCGATGCTCCCAGCACGCTGGCGCCTGAAGACCAGCCCGCGGACGAGGATCCTCGGCGCAAAGGCGTCGTGAGAGCTGCCCTCGCCAAGGTCGCGAGCGCTCTACGAGGCGACAAGAACATGGTCGACGCATACGCAGCCGCGCAGCCCGAGGAGGCGCACCCCCCAGACAACTCCGCCAGCTCGATGGCGGGAAAGCGCTGAGTCGTGCGCGAGCGACATTTCCCCCGTTTGTGCCGTTCGTGCGAGGCCCCGATGGCACGCCAGGAGAACGCCTGCTGGCGCTGCGGGGCACCGTGGATCATCCGCGCGCGAGCGGGCGAGACCCCGCCACCCCGGCTTCCCGAGAGGGCTGCTACCGACCCGCCAGTCCCGGTCGCAGCGTGAGATTGATGGCAGCGAGCCCCGCGTCGTCGGACCCCCGCAAGCCGATCCCGCGAGATCACCGCGGGTGGCGGGTGGCGCCTGGCCCGGACGGGCGGGGCGCACCGGACCCGCCACGGCCCCCTGCGCCACATCGCTCCCGCTGGTTTTTGTGGTTCGCGGTCGGGCTGCTGGCGATCAACCTGTCCTCGGTGTTCGTATTCTCGCCCGGCGGCCAACAGCGGGTGAAGGTCCCGTTCAGTCCGTTCTTCCTGGCCGAGGTGCAGTCGGGCCAGGTAGCCCGGATCGCGTCCAAGGGCGACTCGATCCAGGGAACGTTCAAGTCACCGGTGCGATACCCAGTCGGCGACACGAAGGCCACGCCGACGGAGCTGTTCTCGACGGAGGTCCCGAGCTTCTGGAACAACGACCAGCTGACGGCCCTGCTCAGGCTCGAGGGAGTCCAGGTCAACGCGCAGTCGACGACGCAGACCACGCCGCTGATCGTGTCCATGCTGCTCGGCTTCGGCCCCACACTGCTGATCGTCGGGCTGTTCATTCTGCTCGCGCGTCGCGCGGCCAAGAGCGGGGGCATGGGCGCGCTGGGCAACTTCGGGCGCTCCAAGGCACGACGGATCGACCCCGCGGCGATCAGGATCACCTTCGCCGACGTCGCCGGGATCGACGAGGCGAAGTCCGAGTTGACGGAGATCGTCGACTTCCTGCGCACTCCCGAGCGCTACGGCCGGTTGGGTGGGCGGATGCCCCACGGCGTCCTGCTCTCCGGCGCACCTGGTACAGGCAAGACGCTGCTTGCACGGGCGGTTGCCGGGGAGGCACACGCCGCGTTCTTCTCGATCTCGGCTTCGGAGTTCATTGAGGCAATCGTCGGCGTGGGAGCGTCGCGGGTGCGAGATCTGTTCGCCAAGGCCAAAGAGGCCGCGCCCTCGATCATCTTCATCGACGAACTCGATGCGATCGGCCGCTCGCGGCAGGGATCCGTCGCGTTCACCGGTTCCAACGACGAGCGCGAGCAGACGCTCAACCAAATCCTGACCGAGCTGGATGGATTCGAGTCGATCGAAGCGGTCGTCGTGCTGGCGGCGACGAACCGGCCCGAGATCCTCGACCCGGCGTTGCTGCGCCCCGGACGCTTCGATCGTCGCGTCGCGGTCCAGCCGCCTGACCGCCTCGGCAGGCGCCAGATTTTAGAGGTTCACACGCGCTCGATCCCGCTGGCCGCCAGCGTCGATCTGGAAGCCCTCGCGGCCACGACGCCCGGGATGGTCGGCGCGGACCTCGCCAACCTCGCCAACGAGGCGGCGCTCCTCGCCGCCCGCCGCAACCACCACACCGTCCAGACCGGCGACTTCACCGACTCGCTGGAGAAGATCCTCCTCGGCGCCCCCCGCCGGATCGTGCTGTCGGCCGCGGACCGCGAGCGGACCGCCTACCACGAGGCCGGCCACGCGCTCGTCGCAATGCTCACCGAGGGTGCAGATCCGGTACGCAAGGTGTCGATCATCCCCCGCGGCGCCGCTCTCGGCGTCACGCTGTCCACGCCAGATAACGACCAGGTCTCCTATACCCGCGAGGACCTGCTGGCCAAGATCAAGGTCGCGCTTGGCGGCCGGGGAGCCGAGGAGCTCGTATACGGCACGATCACCACGGGAGCTGAATCCGACATCAACCAGGTCACCATGATCGCGCGCCAGATGGTCGGCCGCTGGGGGATGAACGATGCGATCGGATTCGTCCGGGTCCTGCCCGCCGACGGGGCCGGAGCATTCTTCGGTGGTGCCAACGAGAGCTCTGAGGCCACCCAGCGCGTCCTCGACCACGAGGTACGTCAGCTGATCGAGACCGCCCACGGCGAGGTGAGCGCCGTGCTGATCGAGCACCGCGCTCGACTCGAAACCCTCGCCCAAGCACTGCTGGAGCACGAGACGCTCGATGAGCTAGACGCCTACGCCGCAGCTCAGATGCCACCTCGCACGGTGGACGCCGCCTCCTCCGCGCCCATCCGCGACAGGCCGTCGCGATCCGACGCCAAGCCACGAGAGGCAACGTGATGCCTGGTATCCACGAGAGGCCGTGAACGGTGGCGCGCAGACGATCTTGCTCTGCTGGCCCAGGTCCGAGGATGCTCGAGCGCCGATTGATCGTGCTGGCGGCTCGCCGATCGGCCCGGATGGACCATCAACGGAAATGAAGCCGACGAGCGGGAGGTCATGCAGATCCTGATCATCGGGGCCGGCGTCATCGGCACCGTCTACGGGGCTCACCTCGGCGCTGCCGGGCACGCGGTGTCGGTGCTCGCGCATGGCGACCGCACTGAATCGATCGCAAACGGCGGCCTCGTCGCTCTCGATGTGACCAACGGCGCGTACACGCGCTCGCCGGCCAGGGTGGTGGGAGCCGCGAGCGATGGAACCTTCGATCTGGTAGTCGTCGCTCTGCGACGCGATCATCTTCACGCTGCAGCGGCGCCGCTGGCCGTGCTTGCGGACGATCCGCTCGTCTTGTTCCTCGGGAACAACCCAGCGGGAAGAGACGCACTGCCGGTGGAGCTTGACGCTAGGGTCAGCATTGGCTTCCCGGGGGTCGGCGGCACGCTTGTCGATGAGGTCGCGCAGTACGTGAAGATCTCCACGCAGCCAACGGCGCTGGAGGAGACCAAAGAATCTCTGTTAGGCGAGGTGAGCGCCGCGCTCCAAAGCCAGGGTCTGGAAGTGCAGCGAGTATCGGACATGGACGGATGGCTCGCGTTTCACTCGGTGTTCGTTTCCTGCGTCGCAGCGGCGCTATACGACTGCGGTACCGACCCGCTTCGGCTTGCTACCAACCGGTCCGAGCTCACACTGATGTGCCATGCCATCACAGAGGGTTTTCAGGTGCTGGAGTCGGAAGGACTGCGAGGCCTACCGAGGAACCTGGCCCTGCTTCACAGCCGATACCTGACCCAGGTTGCGGTCCTGTACTGGGGTCATACGATGCGGCGCCCGATGGGTGAACTCGCGTTCGCGGCGCATTCGCGCCACGCCGAGGGCGAGATGCGAGCTCTGGCACAGGACGTGCTGGTGCGACTTGGGCGCAGGCGGTCAACCGAGAGCGTGACCAGACTGCTCGCGCGGACGTAGATCAGGACGTGACCGACGTGATCGTGATCCCCGGGTAGCGACAGTGCGAGTCCTCGTCGTCAATTCAGGCTCGAGCTCGATCAAGCTCCGGGTGGTCGACGGCGGGATGTCGGTCGTGGAAGATGACGAGCTGGAGATGCCCGACGGGCGTGTCCAGCTAGACGTCGTCGCGAAAGCGATCACACGGCTTCCCACCGCGGACGCCATCGGCCACCGCGTCGTCCACGGCGGATCGTGGTTCTTCGGTCCGGTAGTTCTCGATCCCGAAGTCGAGGAGCGCATCAGCGAGTTGCGGACACTGGCGCCGTTGCACCAGGTCCGGGCGCTCGCTGGTATCGCGGCTGCCCGCATGGCGTGTCCGTCCCTCCCCGCGGTCGCATGCTTCGACACGGCCTTTCATGCTGATCTTCCGGCCGCTGCGGCAACCTACGCGCTTCCTGCGGAGTGGGTGCAGCGCCACGGTCTGCGCCGGTATGGGTTCCATGGCCTTTCGCACGCTTACGTCGCGCGGCGCGTTAGCGAGCTGGCTGGAGCCCAGGACCTGAGGGTGGTCTCCTGCCATCTTGGCGCCGGCGCTTCGCTTGCCGCGATCGAGCAGGGTCGATCTGTCGATACCACGATGGGCTTCACCCCGCTCGAGGGGCTTGTAATGGCGACCCGAGCCGGATCCGTGGATCCTGGCCTGCTGCTCTGGTTGATCCGCCAGGCGGGCCTGTCGGCGGAGGAGCTTGAGGCGGGGCTCGAGCACCACTCAGGGTTGCTCGGGCTTTCCGGGACGCCGGACATGCGCGTGCTGTTGGCCCGCGACGACGATCGCGCTCGGGCGGCGCTCGCGGTGTACGTGCACCACCTCAAGGCCGGGATCGCCGCTATGGCTGCCGCCATGAATGGGATGGACGTCCTCGCGTTCACCGGCGGCGTCGGCGAGCGGGCAGCTCCGGTGCGCGAAGCGACCGCGGCAGGGCTCGGCTTCCTGGGGGTGGCGCTCGATGCGACCAGGAACGCCCTCGCCGTTCCCGACACAGAGGTCGGAGCGCCAGCGTCGAGGGTGCGCGTGTTCGTGATCGAGGCGCGGGAGGATGCCGAGATTGCTCGTCAAGTCGAGGACGTGCTTCGTTAGTTAACCCGCTGCAGGGTTACGCCTCGACAGGAACAGCGGCGAGTCCGACGCTCGGTGGCTTCCGATTCGGTCAGCCCAGCTTCCGAGCTGGCCAGCCGTTCGAGGATCTCGTCACCGGCTTGCTGGTGCGACCGCAAGGTCTAGAGACAGTGCGTTGGGCGGCTCCGCGGTAAGCATGGTCATGCGACTGCCTAACCCGGTGTCAGGCTGCGGCGGCGGGAGGCGAACCAGGCCACGTCCAGTCACGCACGTCAGGTGGGTCGTCGCCGACTGCACGCGTGTAGGCTCGGTGGCGCAGACGCTCGTCAACCATCAGCTGCCGGAGTCCCGATGCTCGTGTCCCCAGGCCTGGGACGCGGTCGATCACATCGATCACGAGATGGAACCGGTCCATGTCGTTGAGCATCAGCATGTCGAACGGTGTGGTGGTCGTTCCCTCTTCCTTGTAGCCGCGGACGTGGATTCCGCCATGGTTGCGACGCCGGTAGGTCAGACGGTGGATCAGGGACGGATAGCCGTGGTAGGCGAAAATGACCGGCGTATTGGTGGTAAAGAGCGCGTCGAACTCGGGGTCGGGCAGGCCATGGGGGTGCTCGCTGTCGGGCTCCAGGCGCATCAGGTCAACGACGTTGACCACGCGGACCCGAAGCTGCGGCAGGTGCTCGCGCAACAGGGCGACCGCGGAGATCGTCTCCAGCGTGGGGATGTCGCCCGCGCACGCCATCACGACATCGGGGTCCTCGCCCTGGTCGTTGCTGGCCCAGTCCCAGATGCCGAGCCCACGCGTGCAATGGGCGATCGCCTCGTCCATGGTCAGGTAGTCAAGGGACGGCTGCTTGCCGGCCACGATCACATTGACGTAGCCACGGCTACGCAGGCAGTGGTCGGCAACGGAGAGCAGGCAGTTGGCGTCCGGAGGCAGGTAGACGCGAACGATCTCCGCCTTCTTGTTGACGACGTGGTCGATGAACCCGGGATCCTGATGGGAGAATCCGTTGTGATCCTGGCGCCAGACGTGCGAGCTCAGCAGGTAGTTCAGCGACGCGATCGGCGCCCGCCACGGGATCTCGCGCGTGACCTTCAGCCACTTGGCGTGCTGGTTGAACATCGAGTCGATGATGTGGATGAACGCCTCGTAGCAGTTGAACAGCCCGTGGCGACCGGTGAGGAGATATCCCTCGAGCCATCCCTCGCACAGATGCTCTGAGAGGACCTCCATCACGCGACCGTCTATGGCGAGGTGATCGTCGGTGGGAAGTGCCTGCGCTTCCCACACGCGGTTGGTGGCCTCAAACACGGCGCCGAGGCGGTTCGAGGCCGTTTCATCGGGCCCGAACAAACGGAAGTTCGCGTGCGTTGCGTTGAGGCGCACGACGTCCCGCAGGAGCGCGCCCAGCATGCGCGTAGGCTCGCTGGACGTGCGCGCCGGCGCGGGCACCTCGGCTGCGTAGGCCCGGAAGTCGGGCAGCTCGAGGTCGCGAAGCAGCACGCCGCCGTTGGCGTGAGGGTTGGCGCCCATTCTGCGCTCTCCGCGCGGCGCCAGCTCGGCCAGCTCCTCCCGCAGACGCCCGTCCGCGTCGAACAGCTCCTCGGGCCGGTAGGAGCGCATCCACTCCTCGAGCTGGGCGACGTGCTCCGGGTTGCTCGCGAGATTGGCCAGCGGGACCTGATGCGAGCGAAAGGAGCCCTCGGCCGGCAGCCCGTCGACCTCCTTCGGACCTGTCCAGCCCTTCGGCGTGCGCAATACAACCATCGGCCACCGGGGACGCTCGGTCGCCGATCCTGTTCGCGCGGCGCGTTGAATCGACGCGATCTCAGTCGCGATCTCGTCGAGTGTGCTCGCCATCAGCGCGTGCATCGCCGCAGGATCTGAGCCTTCGACGAACCGTGGCGCGTAGCCATAGCCCTCCAGCAGCGCCCGCAGCTCCTGCTCGGGGATCCGCGCCAGGATTGTTGGATTCGCGATCTTGTAACCGTTGAGGTGGAGAATCGGGAGCACCGCGCCGTCCCGGGCGGCGCTGAGGAACTTGTTCGAGTGCCAGCTGGCCGCCAACGCCCCTGTCTCGGCCTCGCCATCGCCGACGACACAGCACACCAGCAGATTCGGATTGTCGAACGCAGCCCCGTACGCGTGTAGGAGCGCGTAGCCCAGCTCCCCGCCCTCATGAATCGATCCGGGTGTCTCGGGCGCCACGTGACTCGGGATCCCGCCCGGGAAGGAGAACTGGCGAAACAGCCGCCTCAGACCCTCGCGGTCACGCCCGATGTGCGGATAGACCTCGCTGTAGGTGCCCTCGAGATAGGTATTGGCCACCAGACCGGGACCGCCATGTCCGGGCCCAGTCACATAGAGCACGCTGAGATCTCTCGCCTTGATCAGCCGGTTCATGTGGGCGTAGATGAAGTTCAGTCCGGGCGTCGTGCCCCAATGTCCGAGCAAGCGCGGCTTGATGTGCTCCAACGTCAGCGGTTCGCTCAGCAGCGGGTTGTCGAGCAGATAGATCTGGCCAACCGAGAGGTAGTTCGCCGCGCGCCAATAACGATCAAGGAGTTCCAGCTCGCCCTCAACACGCGCTGGCGCCCCGTTGTGGCTCGGGGCGCTGGGCACCATAGGTGAACGCGGCGGTTGGGCCTGGCGTTCGCTCATGGCTGAAAACGGGCGCCGGCGTCGCGCCCGCTCCAGGTCGCGAACTCAACGTCGACCTGGTCTTGGTCGGCGAAACCGGCGCGGAACACGGCGAGCATCTGTTGGTTCTCCATGCGATCCATGTGCGTGTTCCGGCGGCCGACGACTGCCCGGCCTGGCGCGAGCGCGACGTCGCCGAGGAACTCGAGGATGGCTGCTTCGCCATCGGCGGTAGCGGGCTTGATCGAGACCGCGGCGCCGTTCCGCACATAGAGGTCTTGCGTCTGGGCGGCAGGAGGGGTCAAGGGAGCTCGTTCACGGCCGCGATCCGCCGGCCCGAAACCGTGTTGGCGCGGATGCGGATCCAGTGGTCTTTGCGGCCCGGCGCCCACGGCTCGAGTCCGAGGCCCTCGATCCGCCGCAGCTCGACTGCGTTGGTGATCTCCTCGCTGACGCCGACGATGATCACGCTCCACCCGACGCGCCCAGCCTCGTCGATTCCGTCGATCTCGAACGCCGCCCGCGCCGAGCGCAGCGTGGCGTGCAGCTTTGATCCGGGCGCGGTGCGGATGAGCACCGATTGCGAGGCTGTGTCGAACAGGTAGTTGACGGGTCGGATCACGGGGTGGTCCCATTCAGGGACGCTGATCGCGATTCGCCCGACCCCGGTCGTGGCGAGGAGTCGCAGGCAGTCGGACCGGTCGAGGTTGAGCATTTCGGTGTCGGGATGGGTTGCCGGTTCGGGGTCGGCGGGATGGGTGGGGGTGCGGTTTGGTTGCGGGGTTGCTGTCTTGCTCACGTTGAGGCGCTCAGGTCTGTTGGGCGTGGTAGTGCTCGCGCCAGATGAGTTTGTGGATCGGGATGCGGCGGGGGAGGTCTCGGAGGCCGGGGAGGAACGGGATGAGGATGAACGCGAGGCTGAGGGCGCCCATCACGCCCATGACGAGGACGTCCGCGTTGGCGGAGGTCGAGAACGGTTTGATCTGATACCAGAAGGTGTAGAGCCAGAGCCAGGACTGTCCGGGGTAGCTGCCGGTCTCGTTCATCATTCCCCATTGAGTACCGAGCAGGTGCTGCTGTTGGGCGCGGTTGGAGAGGACGCTGCCGTCGGCCATGAATAGCAACGGCTTGGTGTAGTCGGTCTGGTAGAACTGTTTGGAGGTCAGCAGCGCTCCGTCCAGACCGCCGCTCTGCGCGAAGGTGAGCAGCGAGCTCATCATGGTGGGCAGCGGGCCGTCGTGGGCGGCCGGGACCGAGATCGAACCGGCCGGGGTTGCTGATGCCTTACTGAGCGCGGTCTCGTAGGCGGTGGTCCAGGCGGCTTTGGTGTGGGCGGGCGCCGCTTGGTACTCCGAGAGCGCGCTTTGCAGCGCCGGCTGGCCGGTGATCGAGCGCAGCGGGGCGATGACAAAGTCGTGGGCGGTGTCGATCGGGTGGCTCACGCCGAGCCACTTCGCTGGGTAGAGAAACGCGATGTGCTGCCCGTCGCCGTTGTGGTTGTAGGGCGGGCCGTAGCTACCGGTCGCGCTCGAGCCGTCGAGCTCGGTGGTGGCGGTCGTGATGAAATCGACCGGGTCGGTGTGCGCCCAGGACTGGATCGTGCTCGGCGGATCATCCGGGGAGGAGAACAGGACCGTGAGCACGATCACGAGCGCGAGCACGACCCCGAGCGCGATCGTGGCTTCCCTGAGGATGTCGTAGGGGCGGTAGGCGCCCGTCCACTCGCGGTAGGACTCATCCTCCCGGCGGCGGCTCGCGCGTGTCATGGCCCCCGCTCCACGGGCGCGGTGGGGTCCGGTTCGAGCCCGTGCCCGGGCACCAGCGCGGGAGAGAGCGCTGGCGCGGGCACGGGCTCTGGCCGGCGCCCGGCAGGCGGCGCGGAGAGGGCTGCCACCTGCGCTCTGGGCACGGGGACCGACGCCTGAACAGCGGGAACCACAGCGAGCTGGAACGGGGGCACGATCCCGTGCTTGCGGACCAGCAGCACGTGCGCGGTGACCAGCGCGAGCACCGCGACGGGCAGCAGCAGCACGTGGTAGCTGTACATCTGAGCGAAGTTCGTCACGTTAAAGAACGCGCCCACCCCGGCCGCGTTCAGGCCGTCCTTGGCCTGGGTGGCGATCCACTGCGCGTCGAAGTTCTGCTGAGAGACATAGCCGGTCAGCGCGCACGGGACAGCGACGATGAACGCGACCGCGCCGGTCATCCACACCCGCGCGCGACCCCCGCGCCACGCGGCCATCCAGTACTTCCCCCACAGATGGATGACCATGAAGAAGAAGAACAGCTCGACCGACCACAGATGGATGCTGTTAAAGAAATGCCCCACGCTGGTGAAATGCCACCATCCCGGTCCCTTCAAAGCCAGGATCGATCCCGACGCGATGATCAGCACCAGCGAGACGAGCGTGAGGACCCCGAACACGTAAATCCACGACGCCATAAACACCGGCTGGGTGTCGGGCAGCAGCTTCTCCGGCGGCAACGCCGCCACCGCGCGCTCCCGAGCCGCGCCCGTCCACGACCGCTGACGCGGGGCGCTCACCGCGAGCGCTCCTTCCGGCCCGTCCCCGGGAACCGAACCAGAACCGCCAGCCCGAACACCACCAGCATCAATACGATCACCACCAGATTCGAGACCGACATCGTGAAAAAATGCCAGTGCACCGTGTGCGCCGCATGATTGAGGTTGAAAATCGCGGCAGTCATGACATGTGTCCGACCGCGCCGGCGCGCTCCTCGAGATACGGCGCCAAGTACCTCGCAGCGATCTTCATCGACGGCGACCAGGACGGCTCGGCCGAGACATCAGAGCTCGAGCCGTGGCTACCGGTCACCTGGGCGCTGAGGTAGAGGGGCTCACCGCCGGTCAGCAGCATCCCGTGGATGACCGGGTGAAATGGCGCGGGCTCAGACGCGAGCCCGGCTCGGGCAGCGATTGACTGGGCTGCGGCATCCGCTTGCTGAGCGGCGATGCCGCCGTGCTTGATCGCGAAGTCCGTCGCGTCGCCGGCGGCGTAGACGCCCTCGAGGCCTCGGACCCGACAATGGGCGTCGATCGGGATAAAGCCGCCGGGGGAGCCCAGGGGCACTCCGGGCACACTGGGCCCGAAGAGCTCCGGCATCGCCACGATCCGATCAACATGGAGCTGCTTGGGTCCAGGACTGATGCGGACGAGGCCAGACGCGGGGACCTCGCAGTGGGCTGCGGTGATCGTCTTGATGCCGGTCTCCTCGAGCAGCTGGCGAACCGCATCACTCGCGCGCGCTCCGAAGATCGCCAGCGGCGCATCCTCAGGGGTGACGAGCGTGATGGACATCTCGATGTTCATGTCGAAGGCCCGGCCGGCGGTCATCAGCGCGAGCTCATAGATCGGCAGAGGCCAACCGATCCGATCGGGGATGATGAACGCGAGGCTGTGCACGTAGCCTCCCTCGACGTCCTGGATCAGGCCGTGCAGGATCTCGTCGAGACGCTTGTCGTCGATCGTGGTCGCGTGCTTGAAGCGAGGGTGCATGCGGGCGCCGGGCGCCAGCAGAAGCGCGTCGTAGGACAGCTGCTCCCCCGCAGAGGTGTGCACGATCCGATCCGCGGCGTTCAGCGACTTGAAGTTATCGGCACGCAGCTCGACGCCGATGTCCCGCGTGATCTCCTCGAGCGGGTACTCCTGCGCTCCGGAGAAGCCGAACGGCGCGCGCACGCTCATCGGCCGGTACACGAACGACGGTTCGGCCGCGAGCATCGTCGTCGCGATGCGCTCACCACCGAACTCGCGCAACGCGAGTGCGGCTTCCAGCGCGGCCACGCCACCGCCCACGATCACAACGTTGAGCGGCTTTTCAGAAGAGTTGAGTGAGGTCACGGACACGACACCTCCCGGCGTTCTGCGGTGAGATCGGGTGGCGGCCAACCCTCGGCGTGCAGCACATGAGCGGACAGCTGAGAGCCGAAGAGCTCAACGACCGTCCGGTTACGCGTGACACACCTGGGACAGTGCGTGATCGCCAGCCAGTGCGACCGCAAAGCAATGCTCAAGCCGCAACGCGGACAATTGAGATAACGCGGATCGGGGACCGCGTCGGGCATTCCGACTGTTCCCCCGCTCCGGCCGACGCACGCCCGCTGACCCGACCCGCCTGCCGGATCTGCGCGCTCAGCGCCAACCGCCCGCGGCGTCGAACCCAAGCCACACGTCACTGCAGCAGGTGCATGACGTTCGGCAGACGGTTCAGTGAAAGGACGGATGGCTCGGCTCCTGACGCGTGCGTTCGCGTGTGACCGAACGGTCGACACGCCCACACCGGCCAAGGCGCTGGAGCCGGAACCGTCGTCGCCAGATCTCTGAGGCGAACGACAGCCCCAATCATACACCGGTCCACGCGAACCTCAACCCGAGGCCGGTCGATGAGGCACCAGCCGCGGCGACATCTTCCACAGCTCAACGGGTCGCTCGGCGAGCTGTACCCACAGCATGACCTCGGAACGCCCTTTTCGAATGGGCACGGGTGGTTTCGAACCATCGAACTCTCGCGTCTGAAGGATTGTCTTCTGCGGGCAGAAGATGCGCAGTGCAGGGAGTTTCGCGAGGATCCCAATCAGCCGATCGGTCGTCTCTATTCGATTCGCTGGGGTTCCGGTCCCACAGAATGTGTGTGCGGGTCGGCGCTGGCGGCGCCCTCGTCATGGGCGTTCCGCTCTCCGCGGGGGGGTGAGCGCCCCGCGGGACGACCGGGAGGCTTGACCGATCGGCACCGGGGCGCTCGGCCGCGCGGGTGGCCGCGGCCGGTGAGTCAAAGCGATCACCGCTGGCGGTAAGCGCTCAAGAGATCCATCGGGTGCCTCTCAGGCACGGAGCGACGAAGCCGCTGTCGGCGCGAGGTTGTCGGGTAGCCGCTTGACGGCGCCCGACCTCCCCGCGCCTTGAAGTGCCCGGCCGGGCAAACCTAATACCCTAAAGGCGAGCGCTCCCGTGGCAGGAATACCCAGCGTCAGGAGCCGTAACCGTCGGGTCAGAGGTTCGCTCGGCCTCGCGCACGCCGAGGGCCAACGACGCCGATGAACCTCACTGTCCGACTGCGCCCCGCAGGCAGGGACGCCATTTCAGCCCGCGGGGCGAGGTCGTGAGTCAGGTCAGGCGACCGGCACCGCGGTTGGCTTGGGGGCGAGCATCCGCTTCTCGGGCGCGGTGCTGCGGGCGTGATGGAAGCCCAGGGCGACAAGCAGCATCATCATCGCGGCTGAGAGGAATGCTGCGATTGCGCCCCAGAGCATGACCTGGCCGATCGTTGAGAAGGCGTAGGCCTCGAGCAGCAGGCCGCGAAGGGTGGTGCCCTGAAACGATGTCTGCTTCAGCGCTGCGAGCTTGGCGTTGGCAGGGCTGGCGATCGCGGCAGCGCTGATCTTGGAGTAGACGCCGCCGTAGGGCATCTCGGAGAGGTGGACGGCGATGAAGTGGTCGGCGTAGACCTCGGCCTGCTGGCCGGTGAGGAGCTGCTGGCCGGCGTACTGCGACACCGAAGGGATCATCGAAGGAGTGATCTCGCTGCCGGGCTTGGCGTGGGCGAACGCCGCCGCGGCGGGGAAGGAGATTTGCTGGCGCGCGAGCTGGTCGCGGACGTTTGAGTTCACGAAGCTGTGTCCCCAGGTCAGGAGACCTCCGGCCGCGAGCAAGACCACGACGAGAATGACACCGCCGGTACTGGTGAGAACGTCGAATATTCTGCGTGACATGGTGAGGCTCCTGGGGTCTGAAATTTGGATGTTGGAATCGGCCCGGCGTCGCGCCGGCGATTCTCATGGCGGCTAGCTGACCATCACCGTGGACGCCGGAGCGGCCTGATCGAGGTGGGTGGGCCGTTGGGCGCATGCCTCCCGGGTGAGAACGAGCAGCGGGCAGCGAGCGGTGCGGGCAAGCTGGCGTGAGGTGCTGCCGTGTACCAGTCGCCCGATCGGGCCATATCCGCGGGAGCCGACCACCAGCAGGTCCAGTGAGGCGCTGTACATGGCCAGCTCTTCGCCCGCTATGCCATAGGCGGCGTGCGGTTCGATATCGCCCAGCGCCGCGATTCGCGCTCGGGCTTGGTCGACCCGGTCGGGCAGCGAGTCGAGCACCGGCCCGGCGCCAGCCACGGCCAGGTAGGACGGGACAGACACGGCCTGGAAGCCCGACAGTTTCGCACCGTGCTCAGCCGCCAGGACCCTGGCGACAGCGAGGGCCTCCTGGCTCTCCGGCGCGCCGTTGAGGGCAACGCCGATCTCGCGAAGGGCCGCCGGGCGTTCCGCATACCCGAAGGGTGCGATGGCAATCGCGCACGCCACGCCGTTCAGCGCGTCGCTGGTGTCGTCGCCCATCATGACGCGACCGAGCAGGCCTCGCCGGCACGAGCCGACGACGAGCAGGTCGGCGTGCTCGGTCTCGGCGAGCTCGTGAAGGCCATGCCCCACTGACGTCGAAACGATCCAGCGCACCTGATCCTCGCCCGGCGTTTCGTCTGCCGCGGCCGCGCACGACTCGCGCCCGTCCCGGGACTCGGCCGGTTCGATGTCCGGGCTGCGTTTACGCTCCAGCAGCGAATCGAGGGTGGCCACGCGGGCTCGAATCAGGGAACCGTCATCGGCGAGGAGCGTCTTGGCCAGGGCCGTTGCGTCTCGGCCGCCTTGGTGCTCATCGACGCCGACGATGACCGTCCTAAACGACCCTCCAACCTGGCCGGGGTACTGCGCAACTCGTTCCATAGCGCCAGCTTCCTACAGCGATTGTTGTGCGCGAACCGAAGAGGTCAACACACTTCCGCCGGCCGAGACTTGGAACCGGCACATCGTGCCCGCCGAGGGTGAGAGCGAAGCACCCTTGACTATAGACGGCTCAAGGGGTCAAGAACAGGATCGTCTGAGCTCGAACGGGGATCCGGCCGGCCGCCGGGTGCCCCTAGAGCTCGGGAGAGCCGTGTGGTTGCTTAGGGAGTAGGCGGTGGCCGTCGACGACGGCGGCGGCGAGGTCGCTCAGCTTGCGGTTGTCGCTGCGGGATCGGTCGCGCAGCATCGCGAACGCGGCCTTCTCGTCGATTGAGTGGCGTTCCATCAGGATTCCCTTGGCGCGTTCGGTGAGCGCCCGGCGACCGAACGCGCCTTGGAGATCATGGAATTCAGCGAACCGGCGCAGGACGATGTCGATCGAGCTCTGCCAGTCCTCGACGTCGTCGTCAGAGATGTGCGCAAACACCCCTCGCTTGGAGGCCTCTCTGACGAACTCAGGGTCGGGTGCGTGCAGCAGCGCGATCACCGGACACGCAGCTTCGCGGACGATCTTTCCGATCAGGTCAAGCGCGTGCTGTGAGCTGGCGCCGAGTCCGACGAGCGCCACATCAGGCCGTTCGCGGGCGGTCACCCGGCCGACGTCCCCGACCTCGATCTCTCGGGCGATCACCTCGTGACCGAGCGCGGCAACGATCGGCGCGACGAGCGCAAGGCGGTCCTTGCGCTCGTTGGCGATCAGGACACGAAGATGTTCAGGTCCATCCCTGAGCGGCTCCACACCTCAATGCTAGATCGAACCTCCGGGTTACTGTCGGAAAGGTGACAGCTTCGCCTCAACGCGGGCGATGCTTCCGGCGCGAACTCACCGACGCGTTACCGGGTCTAGGACAGATGACAGCTGCAAGCAGGCGCACCAGGCGTTCGACGACCTCCTGGCAGGCCCCGCAAACGCGAGGGTTCTCGAAGTGGAGCTAGCCGGGCTCGAACCGGCGACCTCCTGGGTGCGATCCAGGCGCTCTCCCAACTGAGCTATAGCCCCGGGCGGCGGCGAAGGACGCCGCGCGGAGAGCCAAGTGTAGCCCTGCGGCTCAGACGCCGGGCAGCAGCTGGTTGCGCAGATCGCTGACCGAGCGCGCGAGGATGTCGGCGAGCTCAGCCAGGTCGTTCGGGGTCACCACGCTCTCCCCGGCCCGGAGCTCGAGCGCGCCGCAGGCCCGGCTGAGCGCGAGCGCTCCGAGGCTGGCGCCGCTGCCCTTCAGCCGATGCGCGAGACGGCGCACCTCGGCCGTGTCCGCTCCCGCCACGGCCTCCTGCAAAGACTCCAGGGCCTCGCGAGAGGACTGCTCGAACAGCTCCAGCAGCTCGGCCCGGGCCGCCCCGTCGAAGCCGTCCCGGATGCTGCCCAGGATGCTGGCGTCGAGCGTCGGCTCCGTCGGCGCCGCGTCGGGTCCGGCGACGGGCGCCGATGTGAGTCCCGAGCCCGCGAGCATGCGCCCGGGCAGCCAGCGCGCGAGTACGGCATCGAGATCGGCCGCGCGCACCGGCTTGGTCAGGTAGTCGTCCATGCCCGCCTCGATGCAGCGCTCGCGGCCACCGCTCAGTGAGTGGGCGGTCATGGCGATGATCGGCGTGGCCGTGTTCGCTCCGGCGACCCGGATCCGCCGAGTGGCGTCGTAGCCGTCGATCTCCGGCATCTGGCAGTCCATGAAGATCGCTGCATAGCGAGTGGTGGCGGACCGAGCCACCGCCTCCACGCCGTTGGCCGCCAGCTCGATGCGCAGGCCGCGCTGGGCGAGCATCGTGACCGCGACCATCTGGTTGACCTCGTTGTCCTCGGCCACGAGCACGAGCGGCGCGTCGCCGGAGGCCTCACTGGCGACGAGATCGGCGGCTCGCCGCGCCGGGAACGCCCCCGCCGGATCGATCGGGCCGCTTGCCGGGGCCAAGCGCGCCGTGAACCAGAACACGCTCCCCACCTCCTCGCCGGGGTGGGCGCCGATCTCGCCATCCATCAGCTCGGCCAGCTCGCGCGAGATGGCGAGACCGAGCCCGGTTCCCCCATATTCGCGGGTGGTCGAGGAGTCCGCCTGGGCGAAGGGCGTGAAGAGTCGCGCGACGCTCTCCGGTGTGACGCCGATGCCGGTGTCGGCCACGGTGAAGCGCACGCGCTCGTCCCTCTCGGCGCTGACGGTCACCTCGATCTCGCCCTCGACGGTGAACTTGACCGCGTTGGCGAGCAGGTTGAGCAGGATCTGGCGCAGGCGGGCGCGATCGCCGCGCACCCCCGCCGGCACGCCGGGATTGATCGTGTGGCGCAGGCCGAGGCCTTTGGTGCGCGCGCCCTCGGCCACGATGAGGCAGCTCTCCTGCACCAGACGGTGCAGCGAGAAGTCGGTCGGATCGAGCTCGAGCCGGCCGGCATCGAGCTTGGAGAAGTCGAGCACGTGGCCGATGACCGCCAGCAGCGCCTCGCCGGACGCGGCGAGCGCGTCGACGTACTCGCGCTGCTCCGGCGCGAGCTCGGTGCCGGCGAGCAGCTGGGCCATCCCGATCACACCGTTGAGCGGCGTGCGCAGCTCGTGGCTCATGTTGGCCAGGAACTCCGATTTGACCCGGGCGGCCTCGAGCTCCGCCGCCATCGCGCGCTTGTGCTCGGTCACGTCGTTGCTGATCCCGCCGATGGTCACCTCTCCGCCCGGCGGCGCGGGGATGGGGAACTTGACCGACAGATAGCTGCGCTCGCCCTCGGGAGTGGTGACCGTGTACTCCGCGGTGATCGGCTGCCCGGTGCGGATGATCCGCTCATCGTCGGCGGCGATCACGGCGGCCGCCTCCGGCGGACTGAACTCACGCTCGGAGCGCCCGATCACGTCCTCCTCGCGCAGGTCACGGGCGCGCAGGAACGCGCGGTTGACCACCTGGTATGCGCCCCGGACATCCTTGATGTAGATGATCGACAGTGCGTTGTCGAGCACGCCCTGCAGCTGGTCGCGCACGCGCCGAAGGGCATCGTCGCGTTCGCCCAGCGCATCGGTCATGGCGTTGAAGGAGCGCTCGAGCTCACCCACCTCGCCCCGACTGGTCTCCGGCACGCGCTGATCGCGCTCGCCCTGGCCGCGCCGTCGGGCGGCCTCGGCCACTCGGATCACCGGCGCTAGGACGGAGCGGGCCAGCGAGGCGCCGATGAGCGCGATGACCGCGAGCAGGATCAGGAATCCCGCTCCGGCCACCACCATCGCTCGCGTGGCGCCCGCCCGGCCGGCGGCGGCGGCGTGGCTCGACAGCGCCTGCTCGGCGTTCGAGATGACGGTGAACGAGTCCCGCAGCGCGTTCGCGAGTTGCTCGCCCCGGATAGCCAGGGCGATGGCCTCGCCGGGGGGCAGGGGGACCGCCGAGCCCACCAGCGGTGCGGCGTAGTCGCGGTCGTAGTCACTGATCGCGCGCGCGAGCGCGCTCGCGCGTTCGCGCTGGCCGGGCAGCGCTCTCTGGAGCGTGTGCAGCTCGTCCGGCAGCGCTCCCAGCGCCGTGGCGGTGGGAGCCAGGAAGCGGCGCTCGCGCGTGAGCAGGTAGCTGCGCAGCCCGGTTTCGAGGTCGCCTACCGAGTGCTTGGCGACGCTGATCGCCGCAAGCCCCCGGGCGGCGTCCTGCTCCTGCTTGGCCGTGCCGCTCATCGAGCTGATGCCGAGCGCGAGCGAGGCGAAGATGCCGGCGACGAGGAGGACGACGGTGGCCAGGCTGCGGAAGGCAGTCGCGCGCAGGCTGCGCGGTCGGGCGCGCTCGCCGCGGTGTGTCGCGAGCCGGAAGCCGAGCACGACCGGGGAACTCAGGCCGGCTCGTCGCCCGGCTCGGAGCCGAGCACCGCGTCCGGGCGCATCTCGGTCGAGCGGACGACCGGGTCGTCGTCGGCGATGAGCAGGCGGGGACGGTTGGAAGGAGGGAAAGCCACCAGGCACGTGATCGCCCGCCGGGCTGTCGCCCTTGAGTGAAACGGCCGGGCCCGCTGCCCGGCGACTTGCAACACGCCGGTTTGCGGCCGATACGCTCCCGGCCAGGGTCCGCGCCTATGAGCTTCCGCACGCGCCTCATCAGCTTCTTCGTCGTGATCGTCGTCGTACCGATGATCATCACCGGCGCGCTCGTGCTGCGGCTCATCTCCGACAGCGACCAGGGCAAGGCGAACGCTCGTGTGGCCGCGATCGTCGGCGAGGCGGCCACCCTCTATGAGAACGAGGCCGCCCAGGCCCGGGCCAACGTCGTCCTGCTCGCCCACGACCCGGCCCTGCTGCAGGCGCGTGGCCCCGCGCTCACGGCTCTGCTGGCGCCCGCCCAGCTCGCCCGGGTCGTCCTGACCCAGTCCGGGCACACGGTGGCCGAGGCCGGCGATCCGACCGCGATCGCGTCCGGTCAGGCCGCCGTCAGCGCCACCGGCGCGAGCGGTCCCCCGCTGCTCGTGACCGGCTGGGCGATCCCGGCGGCCACGTTCGTGCGCGAACTTCAGGCCCCCGACGTGGGGCTCGTCGTCCGCTCCGGGCCGCGGGTGCTCGATGAGAGCTTTGCCGTGCCGCCGCTCGCTCCCGGGCGCGGGACGGTGACGGTCGACGGGGTCAGTTACCGCGAGATCACGCAGGAGGTGGCCGGCGGGGCCGGAGCGCCGGTGATCCTGAGCGTTCTCTCGAACCTTGCCGTCACCCGCTCGCCGGGCTCGAGCACGCTCCTGGCCATCGGGCTGATCGTCGCCTTCCTGGCGCTCGCGCTCGCCTTCGCACTGCTCAGCTCGCGCGCCCTGCAGAGCCAGATCACCCGCTTCCTGCACGCCGCCCGTCGTCTCGGGGGCGGGGACTTCTCGGCTCCGGTGCCGAGCGAGGGCCACGACGACTTCGCCGCCCTGGCCGAGGAGTTCAACAGCATGTCGCGCCAGCTCGAGAGCCGCCTGGCCGAGCTCGAGCAGGAGCGTGGGCGCCTGCGCGAGTCGGTCCGCCGCATCGGGCAGACGTTCGCCTCCAACCTCGACCGGCCGGCGCTGCTCGAGCTCGCACTCGGCACGGCGATCGACGCGACCCGGGCGTCCTGCGGGCGGGTCAGCGTGCGCGACGGGTCCGATCAGCCGCTGGCCGAGGCGGTACGCCACGGCGCGCTCGACGGGCTCGAGGAGAGCTTCATGTCGGCCGAGCGCAGCGCGCTGACCAGCGAGGAGCTCGGCCGCGGCCACGAGGGCGATCTCGAGGTGCTCTCAGCCGGGCTGCGGCCCCGGCGGCGCGGCAGTCGGGCCCTCGGCCTCATCACCGTGGCGCGGCGCGGGCTGCCGTTCACCGACGACGAGGCGGATCTGCTCCGGTCGCTCGCCGCCCAGGCCGCCCTCGCGCTCGAGAACGTCGACTTGCACGAGCAGGTGAGCCGGCAAGCGGTGACCGACGAGCTGACCGGGCTGGCCAACCACGGGCGCTTCCAGGAGCTGCTCGGGGCCGAGACCGAGCAGGTGCGCCGCTACCACCACTCGCTCGGGCTGATCATGGTCGACCTCGACAACTTCAAGCGGATCAACGACACCTACGGCCATCAACAGGGCGACGTCGTGCTGCGCGCGGTGAGCGATGTGTTGCGGGAGAACTCCCGTGACGCCGACTGGCCGGCCCGCTACGGCGGGGAGGAGCTGGCGCTCATCCTGCCCCACACCGATCTCGAGGGCGCCTACATCATCGCTGAGCGTATTCGGGAGGCGATCGAGGCGCTGAGCGTGCGCCGGATCGACGGCGGGGAGCCGCTGCGGGTGACCGCGAGCGTCGGTGTGGCGGCCGCCACCGACGGCGACAAGGACCAGCTCGTGGCCCGGGCCGACGGGGCCCTCTACGAGGCCAAGCGATCGGGCAAGAACCGTACCGTGCGCGCGGCCGGACGGCCTGCTCAGGTGGGCGGCGGGGGGTGATCGGGGGTCCTCCCGCGAGTCCCTCGCCGGGAGCGCGGGGAGTAGTCTTGGGCCCATGGGCCTACTCGACGACGCGATCCGAGAGCACCTGGACCTGAAGCGCCGGCGCGGCGCTGACCCGGTCGAAATCGAGCGCGCCGAGCGTGAGGCGCTCGGCCCGGTGCGCCGCCAACCGGAGTCGATCGCGCCCGCCGTGCTCGAGGAGGAGCCGCTGGCCGGGGACGAGCTCGGCTACGAGGCCGGCCCGGTGCACGAGGAGTCTCCGGGCCTCGAGGAGCCACCGCCCACGCGGTGGGCGGACGAGGAGTTCGAGGAGTCCGCGGCGCCCGAGGACCCCGCACACGCAGGCTGGGCTGGCGAGGCCGTTCCGGCGCAGGACGACGAAGCGCATCCGCAGGGCGACCCCTTCGCCGCCGACGTGGCCCCGCACCGCGCGCCCGAGCCGGCCCACGATCCCCTGCTGGATGAGCCCGAGGAGGAGTCGCACCTCGGCGAGGAGACCGTCGAGTACCGCCTCGGCGACCCCGGCACCGAGGCCCCCGGGCTCGGCGCGGCGCCCGCGGAGCACGCGGCCGGGGAGGACGACGTCCTCGAAGAGACCCCCGAGTTCCTCCAGGACGCGCCCGAGCACGACCGCCTGTGGTTCGAGCAGCGGCCGCCGCGGGACTTCGACTTCGACGAGTAGCCTCGTCGGCGCGCGCGTCGGCAGCGGTCTAGACTCGAGCCCATCCAGGGGCCATAGCTCAGCTGGGAGAGCGCCTGCTTTGCAAGCAGGAGGTCACCGGTTCGATCCCGGTTGGCTCCACTGTTGAAGCGTGCTGCAAATAATCGCTTTCTCGCCTAGGGGGATCAGGGCGAGGACGGTTCCGGTGGTGGGTCGGGGTGCATGAGGGGTGCACTGGGATCTTGGCGGCGTTGCTCCGCTGCTGTGCGCAGCCCCCGAGAGGAGGCTGCGGGTGCCCCTGAGAGTCCTGCTCCTGGCGACGAGCGAGTCTGGTGGCCGCGGATCGGCGGGTCCTGCGTTGGTGATGACGCGTGTCCGGTATCGCGTCCGGGTCGAGCGCGGTGTGTTCGTGAAGGTCTCCAGTGCCGAAGACGTCACGCGTAGCTGGTCAGGAGATGCCGCTGCGTACGGCTTGGACGGCGGCTTGGATGCGGTTCTCGAGGTGGAGCTTGGCGAGGATGCTGGCGATGTGATTGGCCACGGTATTCGTGCTGACCGAGAGGTCATGCGCGATCTGGTGGTTGCTGTGGCCGCTGGCGAGTTGGGTGAAGATCTCGAGCTCTCGCTCGGTCAGGGCAGCGCGGATCACGCTCGCGGTGCTGCCGCTCGTCTTGACGGGGAGGTCCAGCTCGCGGATTCGCTGCAACAGCTTCCCCGCGATTTGTGGGGAGAGCACGGATTCCCCAGCGGCGGTGGCTTTGACCGCGCGGATGATCGCCTCGGGTGGCGCGGTCTTGAGGATGTAGCCGGTGGCGCCGGCGATGATCGCTTCGACCACGCGGTTCTCTTCTGAGCGGGTGAGCACCAGTACACGCGAGGCTGGAGCGAGCAGCCCGAGCTGCTCGATTGCCTCGACGCCCGAGATCCCGGGAAGCCGCAGATCCATCAGGACGACGTCTGGGTGCACGTCGACCACGATCTCGATCGCGTTCTCGCCGTTATCAGTCTCGCCGACGAGCTTGAGACCGCTGCTGGATAGCGCTTGCGCGATCGCACCGCGGATGAGTTGCTCATCGTCGACCAGCACGACCGTAATCGGCCGTTCGGACTCCGTTCTGGGGCTCTGCTCAGTCTGCATGAGAACGCCCCGATCCCGCTCCTCCGTGGAATCTACACACCCTCCAATACCCGGACGCCGCAACCCGACAACAGGTGCTTCGTAGTTAGATCGAACCCCCGGGCTTGCCCGAAGTTGGCCAGCCCGAACTATTCACAGGGTGGCCGCCACCGCCTAGTGTCCGAGGCATCTTGGTGGTCGTCCGTAAGGGGCGGGTTGAAACATGGTGGCGGCAGAGCGCGGAATCGGCTGGTCTTAGGCGGGTGCGCACGCAGCGCCGTCCCAGACGTTGAGCTGCCGTGGCTCTAGGACTCGCTTTCGGCAGACCTGGAAAGGGAGCAGCCGGATGATCGAGGTCACGAACGTCACGAAGCGATATGGCGATAAGGTCGCTGTGAGCGACCTGTCGTTCACAGTGGAACCTGGGATCGTGACGGGGTTCCTCGGACCGAACGGATCGGGCAAGTCAACCACGATGCGGCTGATTCTCGGCCTTGATTCCCCGAACTCCGGGCGGACCGTGGTCAACGGAAAGCCCTATCGGGACCATGTCGCTCCGTTGCATGAGGTGGGCGCGCTGTTGGAGGCGCGCTCGGTCCATACCGGACGCTCGGCCTATAACCACTTGCTTGCGATGGCCCAGACACACGGCCTTGGCCGTAAGCGGGTCGATGAGCTGATCGACCTCGTGGGCCTCAAGGAAGTGGCGCACAAGCGCGCCGGCGGCTTCTCGCTTGGGATGGGGCAGCGTCTCGGGATCGCGTCCGCGCTGATCGGCGACCCTCGCACGGTGATGCTCGACGAGCCGATCAACGGGCTCGATCCCGAAGGCATCCAGTGGGTGCGAAAGCTGCTCACCAAGCTGGCGGAAGAGGGACGGACGGTATTCGTGTCCTCGCACCTGATGAGCGAGATGGCGCTCACCGCTCAGCACCTGATCGTTATCGGCCGAGGTCGTCTGATCGCCGACACGAGTGTCGATTCCTTCGTGAAACGCGCGTCCAAGCACTCGGTGCGGGTTCGCTCGCCGCAGGCGGAGCGGCTGGGCGAGCTGCTCGTGGGCCCGGACGTCAGGGTCGATCCGGTGCAGGCTTCGACCGTCGAGATTCGGGGACTGAGCTCCGAGCAGGTCGGCACGATCGCCGCCGAGCACGGGATCGTCCTGTATGAGCTGACAGTGCAGCGGGCATCGTTGGAGGAGGCGTTCATGGAACTCACCCACGATTCGCTGGAGTTCCACACCGACAACGTGGACTCGACGCCGAAGGCGGTGCTGGCATGAACGCCGTCCCGGCTGTAGCTACATCAGGCGGGCGGCTCAGCCAGCGCCACATCGCGCGGTCGGAGTGGACCAAGCTCCGCTCGGTTCGCTCAACTCGGTGGGTGCTGGCGGTCACGCTGCTGCTCATTATCGGAATCGGCCTTATCGTCTGCTTGACTTACGCGTCGCGTTGGCCGCACCTCAGCGCCCGTGACCGCGCAAGCTTCGATCCGCTGAGCTCAAATCTCGGAGGCGTGAACCTCGCCGCCCTGTCGCTCGGCGTGTTGGGGGTCCTGGTGATGACCGCCGAGTACTCAACGGGGATGATCCGCTCGACGTTCTCAGCTGTGCCCAAGCGTCTTCCGGCCCTCTGGGGCAAGGCGCTCGTGTTCGCCGTGGTGGCGTTCGCCACCAGCCTGGTGGCGATCCTGATCGTGTTCTTCGTCGGGCAGGCGATCCTTTCCGGACAACACATCAACATCGGCATCTCACATCCGGGCGTGCCGCGAGCGCTTCTCGGCGCCGCCCTGGCCCTCACGGTGATGGGGCTGTTCGGTCTCGGCCTGGGCGCGATCGTCCGCAACACTGCCGGCGGGATCGCGCTGCTGGTGGGAATCATGTTCGTGCTGCCTCCGATCCTCAACCTGCTCCCCACGAGCGTCACCAACTCGATCGATCCGTATCTGCCGAGCAACGCCGCGGGAGCATTGTGGACGATCAACCCGGGCCCGCACACGCTCGCGCCGTGGGCCGGCTTCGCCGTCTTCGCAGGTTATGCCGGGCTGTCGATTGCCATCGCAGCCGTGCTGCTCAACCGGCGCGACACGTGAGCACGCCGGTGAGGTCAACTCCCAATGATCCGGCTTTCACCATGACCACCGATCGGGGAGCCCGATCGTGCTCGCTAAGCCTCTCGCTCTGGCACGACTAAGGGAAGAACGATGCGCAGCAAACACGGCAGTTCAAGATTGATGGCGGCGGTCGTCGCCGCCACGCTGGCGACGGCTCTTGCTAGCGCGCTGGGATCCGGCCAGGCCGCCGCCAGGTCGGCCTCAGCCGTTGCGTGGCACCGCTGTTCTGCGGGAAGCGCGGCTGCCATGGCGGGTGGCTTCCTATGCGCGACGGTGAGAGCCCCGCTCGATTACCGCAATCCGTCCGGGGCGAAGATCAACCTCGCCGTCGTCGAGCACAGGGCAACCGGACCGCGATTGCACGGCGTGATCTTCGTCAACCCGGGAGGGCCGGGCGTCCCCGGCACGGTGGCGATCCCTGTACAGCTCAGCTTCTTTCCGCAGCGACTGCTCCGTGATTACGACATCGTGAGCTGGGACCCGAGAGGGGTCGGGGCGAGTACCGCGGTTCAGTGCTTCACGAGCCTGGCGGCTGAGAACGCGTTCCTCGGCCAGTACGCCTCTTTTCCCATCGGACAAGCTCAGCAACGCGCGTACATCGGCAGGTGGCGCGAGTTCGGAAAGAGGTGCGCCGCCCGCGCCGGCGCGCTGCTCAAGCACATCTCGACCGCCGACACGGCGCGCGATCTCAATCTGCTCCGCCAAGCGCTCGGCCAGCCGAGGCTCGACTACCTCGGAGTGTCGTACGGCACATTCCTTGGCGCTACCTACGCGAACCTGTTCCCGCGCCGGGTCGGAAGAATGGTGCTCGACGGAAATGTCTCGCCCAAGGCGCTCGCCTACTCGCTGAGCCTCGGACTGGCCACCACCACCGCCGCGGAGTTCAATTCGTTCCTGCGTCTTTGTGGACAGCTCAGCACGCAGGCTTGCGCCTTCTCGGCCGGCACACCCACCGCCACCAAAGCCAAGTGGAACACTCTTCTCGCGCGCGTCAAGCGAGCGCCGATCGTCGTCGCCGGCACCGCCTACAACTACGCTGCCCTCCTCAATCTGGTCAGCGGCAATCAGATCGAGTACGTGACCGGCTGGCCCCCGCTGGCTGAGGCCCTCCAGCAAGGATGGCTGGCAAGCAGCCAGCCGGCGAGCGCGCGTTCCGCCATCGCGCAGGCAGGCGGTATTAGGACCCAGAGATATGAGGGGGACGAACAAAACCTCGCGATTCTCTGCGCCGACTCCGCTAGCCCTCCTGCCGGGTCCTACCCACGCCTGCAGCGGCGCCTGCTCAGAAGTGGCGGCCCCGTCGGCCTGCAAGGTCTCTGGGCAGACGAGCCTTGCGCCACCTGGCCGGTACACGCCGTCGACGCCTACCACGGCCCGTGGAACGCCCCCACGAAACCCATCCTGGTGATCAACAACAGCAACGACGCACTCACTTCGCTCCGACAAGGCATCGCCATGACCCACGACCTCGCCGACGCCCGACTCCTCGTCGTCAAAGGCTACGGCCACACGACATTCTCCAACCCGAGCACATGCGCCGGCAACTACATGACCGCCTACTTCCTCACCGGTGCCCTGCCACCCAAGGGGGCCGTATGCAGCCAGAACCTCTCGCCATTCGAGTCCGCTGGGTCGACAACGACATGACCGTCCCAGCGCGGAGAGCGCGGGATTGTCAGCACCGAAGAATCCGCTCCAGCCGCATGATGCTCTGGCCCTTCCCCCATAAGGTCCACGTCATGTCGCCGCCAATCTGGACGGAGAACCTGGTTATCCCGCCGGCGGCGCTGGAGAACGCCTCCGACGTCCGCTCCTACTACAAGCGTTAGGACACCGATTCCTCTCTGTTCCAACCGAAGGACCCCGTGAGCAGGTCTGTAAGAAGCGATGACTTGCCGCTGCCGTTCTCGCCGATGAGATAAGTGACCCTCGGATGAAGCTCAAGGTCGTCCCGGAATCAGCGATCCCGAAGCAATGAGCGAACTGGCGTTCACGGCGCACGGGTTTCGGCTGCTAGCAGTGGATGAGATTAGGGCCGCGCTCACCGGCACCGGACTAACGGTTCTCGATCATCGCCGGGATAGCGACGGTCGCATTCCGGGCCATGTCTTAGTCGCCCAGCCCGGCTAAGCTCGCCCGCCACCGTCGGAGCAACGACGTGCGGGGCCGTCGGCAGCAAAGCCAGCGTCGGCGGCCGCCGGGAACGCAATTCGCGCTGCCCCGTCTCGCGACATCCAGCAGCGCAGCCGGACCCTGCTCCTGTTCCATAACGAGCATCCTGTGAGCGGATCGCAGCGACCCCCTCTGAGTTGCGCGGAACGCAGAAGCGCGGTCTGCGACGCCGAGAGCGCCGCCATGATCGACACCCGAGTACCAGCGGCCAGCCATGCAGCGCCCCACCGACCTCTCCGATGACGAGTGCTAACGCGCCCGCGGCGGCAAGCTCGGACAACCCCGCTGCGGTGTCCGGAGCACCCGGAGGGGTGAGCCGCCGCACTCGCTCGAGCGGATCGAGTTCGAGTTGCTCATGCAACGCCCACAGCATGCCCGCGGCGCCCAGGTACAACGTCGTGAATACGTCTCCGTCGCCTCATCGTCGAGCGGATGCAGCGGCCACCACCATCACTGACCGAGGCCTCCGCATCGGCCACCATCGCGGCGACCCGCCTCGGCAGCCTCAGCTGCCCAGGGCCGCTCGATCAGCGGTCCGTGATCTTCGACTCGCCACAACATCCCAGCGCCTCATCCATCACCCGCCCCGGCGCCCCCCGAGGCGGGCGGTCACCTCGTCACCAGCGCGAGCCGACGAGCTGGCGAAAGCCGCGCCGAGACGGGCTACTTGATCGTGTACGCGTAGGGCAGCGCGGCGACCTCATCGGCCTGCGGGTAGTTCACGAGGGCGTTCTGGATCGAGCCGAACTCGAAGTAGGCCGTGTCGTCGAGGTAGATCGTCCCGGTGACGAGCGTGCCCGGCGCTCCGCTTGGGGTGATCGTGACCGGAATCGTTCCCGTCTGGCCCGGAGCGATGGTGATCGGCTTGAACGAGCCGAGGCTCGTCGCCGGGTTGGCGCTGTCTGCCTCCAGATCGCCGGTCGGCGAGCTGACGGCGGGGTCGAACGGGCTCGTGACCACGCTCGCCGATGTCACGGCCGCCTCGCTCGGCGGGCCGGTCGTCCCAAACGTCCCGTACTCGACCGGCAGGATGTCCCACTCGCCCGTGGCGAGCGGGTTGGCCGCGAAGGACAGCGATGCCGTGGTGCCGACCGTTGAGGCCAGATCGGGATCGCCGCCGACGAACTGGGACTCGAACAGGAGCGGCGTTGACCCGGTTGTCGTCGCCTGGGCCTGGAACTGAGTCGAGTTGGTCGGCACCAGGTACACGGGCAGGTTGTCGTTGATCGGCAGATTGTCCGAGGCGCCGCTGACGGCACCGAGCGGGAACGAGGTGCTGCCCGGCAGCCGCGGGTCGGCGAAGAACATCTCCGGTGCCGTCCCCGTGTTCTTCACGGTGAGGTCGTAGGCGTAGGTCTGCCCGGCGGTCAGCTGCGTGGAGGCGGCGTTCGGCAGCCCGGCGCCCGAGGCCGGCACGGCCTGTTGGTTGACGTTCACCTGGAACGGCGAGGAGAGGGAGTTCCCCGACACGACCGGCGCGAACACCACGAGCAGCCTCCACCGGCCCGCAGCGGGGTTGAGCGTGTGCAGCTGAGCGCCGGCCTGGGTGTCGGGCGGCGAGGACGGAGTCGCCCCCGGCACCATGTTGGTGGCGTAGGCGAGGGCCTCGCCCTGGGGATCGATCAGGTAGGCACCGAACTGGTTGCCGGGGTCCTGCACCGTGATCGTGGCGTTGAGCTCCGGCGCTCCGGCGGGCACGTCGAGCTGGTAGAAGAACTCCTGCCCGCTGATCGGCGCGCGTCCGTTGCCGCCGGTCACCGTTCCGGAGAAGGTTTGATCCCCGGCCGGGATGAAGCTGCGCAACGTGACCGGCACCGTGGTCGACGTCGTCGGACCGCCCGCGGAGGGAGTGGAGGCCACGACGATCGCCCCACTGGCGTCGCCGGGCGCTGCCGGCGTGCTCGTCGCTGACGTGCACCGCCACCGACTGGCCCGGAGCCAGCGTCGCGCCGGCGGGCGTGACGGTCCCGAACGAGGTGTACTTGGCGACGCTGACGCCGAACACCACCGGGCCGACGTAGCCGCCGGCGTCTGCGATACGGCTGTAGACGTACGCCGTCCACTCGCCGGCCGCCGGGTGGGCGATCTGCAGGTTGCCGTAGTTGCCGAGACCCTGCGGCCGCGAGTCCCCGACGAAGATTCCGTTGGGATCGATCAGCGTGATCCGCACCCGCGCATTGAGCGAGGCGGTCGGCGTCGCGCTGGGGAACGCGGCCGATGCGCTCAGCCGATCCTCGCCTGCGGGCACCCGGAACCTCAGCCGCTGGTAGTTGATCGGCACGCCCGCATAGTCAGGGGTTCGCGGATCCTGGCCGGACAGCGTGAACCGGGTGGTGAACAGCGACTGGTAGGCGCCGAGTGTCCGACCCGAGAACGTCAGATGCTGCATCGAAGCGCTCTCGTTGGTGACGGTGTCGGTGAGGTTCTCGACGGTCCCCGGGTGGTCGACCGCATTCAGCTGGGTGGGGCTCGTCGTCAGCACCCCGACGTGGCGACCCTCAGTGGAGCCCCCGCTGGCCGGCTGGTTGTCGTTCTCGGCTGCCAGCACGGCTTTGTAGGCGTCGACGCGACCGGAGCCCTGCTGGTCGGCGGGCGCACCGATGTCGTCGGTGTTGGAGACGATCAGCTGCTTGACCTGCGCCGGCGTGGGGGCCGTGCCGCCATGGGTCTTCTCGTAGGCCTGGATGACGAGCGCGGCGACGCCCGCCGTCATGGGCGAGGACTGGCTTGTCCCGCCGAAGGACTGGACCGGCGAGGGCTGACCGGCCAAGCTGAAGCAACCCGCGAACTCAAAATCCTTCGTGGAGCACAGCGCCCAGTCGGACTCTCCGGGGGCGACGACGTCGATTGTGCGTCCGCGCTGGTCGAAGCCGGATGAGCTCAGCGAGCTGATCTGGTCGTTGCGCCACCCCTTGACCTCGGGGAACCGTGTCCCGGCGAAGCCGTCCTGGATGTAGTTCTGGTTGTCGGTCGAGGCGCCCACCGAGAGCACGTTGGGGTCGGTCGCCGCCTCGCCGGTCGTGTTCGTGACGCCGGCGTCGCCGCTCGACTCGACGACCGTGATCCCGGCGGCGACCGCCTGGTCGTCGGCCTGGGCGATCAGGTCGAGCGATCCGCCGTCGTCGGGATAGTTGTTGATGCCGAACGACTCGTTGAGGACGTTGACGTGGGCCGTCGTGATCGCGTAGTCGATCGCCTCGAGGATCGAAGAGTCCGGGGCGATGTTGGAGGGACCAAAGGCGACGAGGCCGACAAGGCTGGCGCCGGGGGCGACACCCTCGATGCGGATGAGGCACGGACGGTTGAGCGGCAGCGCGCTGAAGTGGCTGATGTCGTAGACCTCGCGGCCCTGCGCGGCGATCGCCGACGCGTCGCCGAACGCCTCCGCGCCGCTGGTCGGCGCCGACGTGCCGAAGCCGCTGAAGTCCTTGAAGTCGACGAACACGTGCTGGCCGTTGGGGCGAATGAAATCGGGATTGTTGGGGTCGAGCGCGTCGGCGATCCAACCTACGGTGACGCCTGCACCGGTGATCCCGAGCGACCGGGCCGTCTTGACGCCCGGGTCCTGGGAGTCGACCCGCATCGTCCGGAGCGCCTCTGGCTCGAGCTGCACCTGCCCGGGGGGCGCGCAGGCGCCCGGAAGCGGTGTGGTGCCCGGCTCGGAGGCTTTGCCGATCCCATTGGTCGTCGGCGGCGCGAGGTGGACGATGCCGTTGGGAACGACCTCGGCCACGGCCGGATTAGACCGCAGCGACGAGACCTCCGCCGGGGACACGGTCGCCGATACGGCGTTGAGCGTGGTGAAGCTGTGCACCCCCAGCGCGTGCGCGGAGGACAGTTCATGGAGCACCTGCGCCTGGACGCCCGCGAGCGTCTGGCGGCGCGCAGCGAGCTCCGAACGGGTGGCGGGCTGGGCGCGATCCTGGTTCTTGAACACCACGATCACGCTCTGCGCCCGAGCGGGCGCATGAGATGCCGACGACGCGGACGCAGAGAGCACCTGGATCAAGGCAAACAGGGACACCGCGCCGACGACCGCCGCGAGCTTCAAACGCACGCTCATGCCACTTCCTCCCGTGTCGTTGCCCGCTCTTCGCGGACCAGGGGCAACCTATAACGTCATCGTGGCGGTGTCCACCCAAAGGTCGTGATCAGACTCCGCAGGCCGCAGCGCTTGACACCGCTCCGCCCTCCCGCCACCATTCCGCCCGCGCCTAACCGGTAGCCAGTCCGGACCTCTCTGCGCCAGGGATGCAAGGACCCGAGGCGGGGCGCGCCACGGAGGTTCGATGCGTCTCATCCGATCGGCCGCGCTTGGAGCGGTGCTCCTGCTTGCCACGGCCGCCCCCACCCTCGGCGCCGCCCGCCACGCCCCCGCAGCAGCGACCCGCCACGCCCACTACCGCCGCCCGCCGGCGACGGGAGACTCCTGGTTCTGGGAGCTCGCCCCACCCCGCGCCGGCCTGGCCGGCCTGCCCGGGACGAGCGCGCGCTACCCGGCTCCGGGAAGCGCGCACATCTGGGACACCGACCTGTTCCAGGATTCGAACACTTCCCACGGCGCAACGCTCAACATCCCGACCGGGCGCTCGCCGGTGGTCAAGGCCATCCACGCCGCCGGCCACTACAGCATCTGCTACGTCGAGGTGGGCGCCTTTCAGACCGGGTTTCCCGACAACGCAGACTTCGCGCCCGCCGACTACGGCGACGCCGCCAGGCGCTACCAGATGCAGGGCTATCCGAACGAGTGGTACTTCGACATCGCCGGGTTCCGGAACTACGTCGCCGGCCGCCCGGGCAGCCTCACCGGCTGCGGCCAGGAACATCGCCAGGGCACTGGCGAGACGCTTCAAGTGGTGCGCGCTCGAGGGACAGGATGCGGTCGAGCCCGATGACCTCGACGGGTACACGAACCCGAGCGCGAGCGGCGCGCCCGGCGGCGGCTGGGGGCTGACCCAGGCCGACGCCAAGGGCTTCGAGCGCTGGATCGCCCACCAGGTCCACGCCGACGGCCTGGCCGTGTTCCAGAAGAACGATCCCGCCGACGCGAGCGCGGATGAGCCGCGCTTCGACGGCGTCATCACCGAGGAGTGCAACCGCTACAACGACCCGTGCGCGGGCCGAAACGGTGACTGGGACGGCTACCTGGCCGCCCACAAGCCGGTGCTGAACGCCGAGTACGCCCAGGATGGCGAGACGACGGCCCGGTTCTGTCCCGCCGATCGCCGGTTCGGCATCTGGGGGGCCCTGTTCAGCGTCGACCTCGACGGCGCCGCCACCTACACCGTGTGCTGGAACGCGAAGGAGCAGCTGTGAACCCCCAAGACGCCCAGATCACCATCATCGGCGCGGGTAGCGTCGAGTTCACCCGGATCATCCTGGCCGACCTGGCTGAGTTTCCCGAGCTGCGCGAGCTGCGGATCGTGCTGCACGACATCGACGCCGAGCGTCTCGACACCGCCGCGCACATCGCGCGGCGCGTGAACGAGGCCACCGGCGCCCGCTTCGCCGTCACCACTCACGCGGAGCGCCGGGCCGCGCTCGAGGGCGCCGACTTCGTGGTCAACGAGATCCAGGTCGGCGGCCTGCAGGCCACCCGGCGCGACTTCGAGATCCCGGCTCGCTACGGCGTGCGCCAGACGATCGGCGACACGCTCGGCATCGGCGGGATCTTCCGCGCGCTGCGCACGATCCCCGTCCTGCTCGCCATCGCCCGGGACATGGCCGAGGTCTGCCCCGACGCGGTGCTGCTCAACTACACCAACCCGATGGCCATGCTCATGTGGGCGCTCTCGGAGTCCGGCCATCCCGGGCGCGCGGTCGGGCTCTGCCACTCGGTCCAGAACACGCACGAGTACCTGGCACGCCTGACCGGCCAGCCCGTCGAGGCGCTCGACTTCCTCACCGCGGGCGTCAACCACCAGGCCTTCGTGCTCCGGTTCGAGCGCGACGGGCGCTCGCTCTACCCCGACCTCGATCGCGTGATCGAGGACGACCCCGACGGCGTCGGGCGCACGGTGCGGGTGGAGCTCTACCGCTGCTTCGGCCACTTCCCCACCGAGTCGAGCGAGCACGGCGCCGAGTACGTGCCCTGGTTCATGCGCCACGACAGCGAGCTCGAGCGCCTGCGCATCCCGGTCGACGAGTACATCCGGCGCTCGCTGGAGAACCTGGACGAGTACGCCGACACCCGCCGTCGCATCGACGCCGGCGAGCCCATCCCGATCAGCGGCGAGGGCGAGCTCGCGCCCCGCTACATCCACTCGCTGCTCACGGGCACCCGGCGCGTCGAGTACGGCAACGTCCGCAACGACGGCCTGATCACGAACCTGCCCGAGGGAGCGTGCGTGGAGGTGCCGTGCGTGCTCGACGCGAACGGGATCTCACCGATGCGCGTCGGGGCGCTGCCGCACCAGTGCGCGGCGCTCAACCGGACGTTCCTGGGCGTGGTCGAGCTCACCGTGCGGGCGGCGCTCGAGGGCTCGCGCACGCTCGTCCACCAGGCGGCCCTGCTCGACCCCAACACGGCGGCCACGCTGACCACCGGCCAGACGAAGGCGCTCGTCGAGGAGCTCATCGCCGCCCACGGCGAGCTCCTGCCCGAGGGCATCCGCGACGCCGCGCTTACACGACGGTGACGGTCAGGCCGGCGGCCTCGAGCTCGCCCAGCGCCGCGGGGTCCGCCCCGCGATCGGTGATGAGCTCGTGCACGGCGCCCAGCTCGCACACGCGCGCGAAGGCGACCCGCTCGAGCTTGGAGCTGTCGGCCACGACCATCACGTACCGGGCGCGGTCGATGAGCGCGCGGTTCGTCCGCGCCTCCACCTCGTGGTGGGTGGTCAGCCCGGCCCGGGGCGAGATGCCGTCGATGCCGACGAAGACGAGATCGAGGTTGAGGCCCTGCAGGCTCGCTTCGGCCAGGGGCCCCACGAGCTCGTAGGTCTCCGGCCGGGCCACCCCGCCGGTGACCACGAGCTTCAGGTTCGGCCTCACCGCCAGCTCGGAGGCGATGTTGAGCGCGTTGGTGACCACGGTCAGGCGCTGGCGGTCGACCAGGGCCCGGCCCACCTCGGTCGTCGTCGTGCCGCCGGTCAGGCCGACGGCAACGCCGTCAGGCACCCGGCTGGCCGCCTCCCGGGCGATGCGCAGCTTCTCGTCCTGGCGGCGCGAGCTCTTGTAGCGCAGCGGCAGCTCGTAGAGAACGCCCTGCCGTACCGCGCCGCCGTGCGTGCGCCCGAGCAGCCGCTGCTCCTCCAGCAGGCGCAGATCGCGCCGCACGGTGGCGGAGGAGACCTGCAGGTCGCCGGCGATGTCGACCACGCTGACGCTTCCGTCGCTGGACAGCCGCTCGAGGATTGCCTCCAGTCGCTCCGCCTGTTGCACGCGCGCAGTGTAGTTCGGCTTCCGGCGAGTTCGAACAGATTCATGCGCGGATGATGTTGATTTCTGCTCACTTAGGCCTTAGGGTGCGCAAAAATGAGCGCCGTAGAGATCGAGATCGCCAGCCAACCTGAGCTGTGGGCCCGCGCCGCCGCGCTCGCCCCCGAGGTGGCGGACCAGCTGCCGGAGCCGGGCGTGCGCCTCGCCGTCATCGGCTGCGGCACCTCGCTGTTCATGGCCCAGGCGTTCGCAGCGCTGCGCGAGCGGGCCGGACAGGGCGAGACGGACGCCTTCCCCGCGTCCGAGCTCCCCGCCCACCGGCCCTACCACACCGTGTTGGCCATCTCCCGCTCGGGGACGACGACCGAGGTCGTGCGCGCGCTCGAGCAGCTGGACCCGCCGACCGGCCGGGTGACCATCAGCACCGTGGCCGGGCTACCGGCCGTCGAGGCGGCGCAGCGGGCCGTCCTGCTCCCGTTCGCCGACGAGGACTCGATCGTGCAGACGCGTTTTGCCACCACCGCCCTCGCGCTGTTGCGTGCGCATCTCGGCGAGGACCTCGAGCCGCTGATCGCCGAGGGGACACAGGCGCTGGCCCGCGAGCTGCCGGCCGATCCGGAGCAGTTCGAACATTTCGTGTTCCTGGGCACCGGACCGAGCGTCGGCCTGGCCTCCGAGGCGGCGCTGAAGTTCCGCGAGGCCGCCCAGGCCTGGAGCGAGGCGTACCCGGCCAAGGAGTTTCGCCACGGTCCGATCAGCGTGGCGGGGCCGCGTACGCTCGTGTGGCTGCTCGGCGGTCGATCAGCCCGACCTGGTGGCCGACATCGCCGCCACCGGAGCCACCGTGATTGACGGCCGGGGTGATCCCCTGGCCGAGCTCGTGCTCATCCAGCGCGCGGCCGTCACCCTGGCCGCCGCGCGCGGACTCGACGCGGACCGGCCGACCCACCTGAGCCGTTCGGTGGTGCTGCCGTGAGGTGCACGCCCATCTCCCCGGGGAGGAAGCGATGAAACGTCTCACTCTGATCGTGGCGGCGCTGGCGCTCGGCCTCGCGGCCTGCGGTGGCTCTGGCAAGGGCACCGGCGCCGGGTCGGGCGGCCACGTGAATGTCGTGATCTGGCACGGTTACACGGGACCGGAGGCGACCGCGATCAAGAAGCTGGCCGCCGAGTTCAACGCCACGCATCCGAAGATCACCGTCACGCCGCAGTTCGACGGCAGCAACGATTACACCCTGCAGAAGGTCACTGCCGCCGTCGCGGGCGGCAAGCCGCCCGACATCGCCTACCTGTACGGGTCGTGGGCGGCCAACATCGCCTCGAGCCCGGGCGTGGTCACGCTGAACGGCCGGATCGCCAGCGACCCGTCCCTGAACTGGAACGACATCTGGCCCTCCGCGCGTGCGGTGACCACGGTCAACGGCAAGATCATCGGCGTGCCGGCGCTGGTCGACAATCTGGCGCTGGTCTACAACAAGACCCTGTTCGCGAAGGCCGGGCTGGCGCCGCCGACCGCGCAGTGGACGTGGGGGGACTTCGAGACCGCGGCGGAGAAGCTGACCAACGTGGCCGCCAAGCAGTTCGGGTGGGCCTATGTCAACGACGGCAGTGAGGACACCGTGTGGCGGTTCTGGGCACTGCTCTGGCAGGCGGGCGGGCACATCCTCAGCCCGAACGGCAAGCAGGCGGCATTTGATTCACCCGCCGGAATCAAGGCGATGTCGATGCTGCAGACGCTGGCGGGCCATCACTCGATCTACCTCGACAACGGGAGTGACAATTACCTCGGCCTGTTCACCGCCGGTCACATCGGCATGCTGTTCACCGGACCGTGGGACCTGTCGACGATCGCCGCCAGCAGCGTGAAGTACGGGGTGCAGATCCTGCCCGGGGATCTCAACCACCAGACGATCTCCGGACCGGACAACTGGGTGATCTTCAACAACGGCAGCGCGCGGGTGCAGGCGGCGTGGCAGTTCCTCACGTGGCTGACCTCGCCGGCCGTCGACATCCAGTGGTGCCTGATGACCGGCGACCTGCCGCTGCGGCGCTCGGTCATCAGCCAGTCCGGATACGCCGAGTACACCAAGCGCTATCCCGGCATCGCGGTGTGGGTGCAGAACCTGGCCAACGCGACGCAGGCCCGTCCCATCCTCGCGATCTACCCGCGCATCTCGACCGTGATCGGCCAGGCGGTGCAGTCGGTGCTGCTCGGCAAAGCATCGCCGTCGCAGGCGCTCAGCACGGCGAGCCAGTCGGTCAACGGACTGCTGAACGTGCCCAGCTGAGCGGATGAGCGCACTGACCGGGGCCCACGTCGCCGCGCCCGAGCGCCCCCCGTGGTGGCGGCGCGCGCTGCGCTCCGAGCACTTCGCCGGGTGGGCGTTCGTGGCCCCGGCCACGTTGCTCATCGCCGTGTTCGCGCTCCTGCCGATCGGCTGGTCGGCGCTCCTGTCGCTGCAGGCCAACAACCTCATCGCCCCGGCCCACTACGTGGGGCTGGCCAACTACCGGGCCCTGGTCAAGGACCCTCAGTTCAAGTCAGCGGTCGGGCACACGCTCGTGTACACGGCGCTGTTCGTGCCGATCTCGATCGCCGGCGCCCTGGCGCTGTCGGTGGCGCTCAACCGCCGCATCCGCGGCATCCGGTTCTACCGCCTGGCCGTGTTCGTCCCCGTCGTCACCTCGACGGTGGCCACCGGCATCGTGTTCCTGTGGCTGCTCGACCCGACGTTCGGGCTGGTCAACTACTTCCTGCATCTGGTCGGGTTGCCTCAGCAGCGCTTCCTGCAGGATCCGAACGAGGCGCTCCCCTGCATCGTGGCCATCACGGTGTGGGGCTGGCTCGGGTTCGACGTGATCATCTACCTGGCCGCGTTGCAGGGCATCTCGCCCGAGCTGCTCGAGGCGGCCGAGATCGACGGCGCGAGCCGGTGGGGAACGTTTCGCAGCATCGTGCTGCCGCTGCTCGGCCCGGCCACCTTGTTCCTCGTCGTGTGGTCGACGATCAACGCCCTGCAGCTGTTCGACGAGATCTACGTCACCACCCGCGGCGGCCCCCTCGGTTCGACGACGGTGATCGTGTACTACCTCTACCAGCAGGCCTTCCAGTTCTTCAACGGCGGCTACGGCGCCGCCATCGCCATGGTGCTGTTCGCGGCCATCCTGGCGATCACCCTGCTGCAGCTGTGGATCGGTCGCCGACGCGTGTACTACGCCTCGTGAGGTCGTGATGGCGATCGAGCTCGCGCGCTCTGCATCGCTGTTCGGATCCGCGGTCGATCCCGAGGCCGGTCCGCCGCGGCGCCGCTTGCCGTTCAGCGGCTGGCATCTCGTGCTCATGCCGGTCGCCGCGGTCATGCTCCTGCCGCTCGTGTGGATGGTCATCCTCTCGCTCGAGACCGCCCCCGAGGCGCAACAGTTCCCGCCTGCCGTCCTGCCCTCGGGTCCGCACCTGCACAACTTCGTCACCGCCTGGAACGCGGTCCCGTTCGGCGACTTCTTCCTCAACAGCGCCGCCTATTCGCTGGCCACGGTGGCCGGGAACCTGCTGTTCTGCTCGCTGGCCGCCTACGCGTTCGCCCGCATCCGCTTCGCCGGCCGCGGCGTGCTGTTCGTGCTCCTGCTGGCCACGCTGATGGTGCCCGTCCAGGTCATCATCATCCCGACCTTCCTCATCGTGAAGAAGCTCGGCATGGTCGACTCGGTGGGCGGGCTGATCATGCCCAACCTGTGCAACGCGTTCGGCATCTTCATGCTGCGCCAGTTCTTCCGCACGCTGCCGATCGAGCTCGAGGAGGCGGCGCGGATCGACGGCGCCTCGCGGCTGGGCATCCTGTTCAAGATCGTCCTGCCGCTGTCGCTGCCCGCCCTGGCCACGCTGGGGATCATCCAGTTCCTGTGGTCGTGGAACGACTTTCTCTGGCCGCTCATCATCATCAACACGGCCAGCCACGCGCCCCTGCAGGTGGGCCTCTCGATGCTGCAGGGCTCACACTCGACCGAGTGGAACCTGCTCATGGCCGGGACGCTCATGAGCCAGATCCCCATCCTGGCCGCGTTCGTGTTCGCCCAGCGGTGGTTCGTGCAGTCGCTCGCCTACTCCGGGATCAAGGCGTGAGGGGGCCGTCATGCCCGGTGTGAGCCTGCACGAGGTGAGCAAGCGCTTCGGCGCCGACGTCGTGGCCGTCGACGAGCTCACCCTCGACGTCCGCGACGGCGAGTTCATGATCTTCGTCGGCCCGTCCGGATGCGGCAAGACGACGGCGCTGCGCATGATCGCGGGGCTGGAGGCGCCGACTGGCGGCCGGATCCAGATCGGCGAGCGGATGGTCAACGACGTGCCCGCGCGGGATCGCGACATCGCCATGGTGTTCCAGAACTACGCGCTCTACCCGCACATGACGGTGGAGCGCAATCTCGCCTTCGCGCTGCGCCAGCGCCGGGTGGCGCGGCCGGAGATCGCGCGCCGGGTGCGCGACGTGGCCGATCTGCTCGAGCTCGGGCCGCTGCTGAAACGCCGACCGGCCCAGCTGTCGGGCGGCCAGCGCCAGCGCGTGGCCATGGGCCGTGCGCTCGTGCGCGAGCCGAAGGTGTTCCTGCTCGACGAGCCGCTGTCGAACCTCGACGCCAAGCTCCGCGTGCAGATGCGCGCGGGCCTGAAGCGCCTGCACGCCCGGCTGAATGTCACCACGATCTACGTGACCCACGACCAGGTCGAGGCGATGACGCTCGGGCACCGCATCGCCGTGTTCTCCGAGGGGCGCCTGCAGCAGCTCGGCACGCCCCAGGAGGTCTACGACCATCCGGCGAATGTGTTCGTGGCCGGGTTCATCGGCAGTCCACCCATGAACCTCCTGCGCGGGAGCGTCAAGGCCGGGTGCGTGCGGGCCGGTGACTTCGAGTTCGAGCGGCCGGGGGCTCCCGACGGGGAGGTCTTCGTCGGCCTGCGGCCCGAGGACCTGCGGCCGTCTCGCGACGGGCTCCCGGCGCTTGACCTCCACGTCGACGTCGTGGAGACGCTCGGCGACGAGGTCATCGTCTACGGATCGGTGGCCGCCGAGATCGCCCACGCCGGCGAGGGAGTCGAGGACGCGTTGGCGCTCGGCGGCGCGCGGCGCGCCGACGCGGTGGCCCGGCTCGATCCGCGCCTGCGCCCCACCGAGAACACACAGATCCGGCTGGCCGTCGAGCCCGACCGCGTGCACCTGTTCGACGCCGCCAGTGGCGCAGCGCTTGCCTGAGCCGGCGCAGCCGGCCGACCGGCGGCAGTTCGACCTGCTCGTCCTCGGGGATGTGAACCCCGATCTCGTGCTCAGCGGCGGGGATATCGAGCCGGCGTTCGGGCAGGTCGAGCGGCTCGTCGGCGCCGCCGATCTGACCCTCGGCGGCTCGGGTGCGATCACGGCCTGCGCGGCGGCGCGGCTCGGGCTGCGCACGGCCCTCGCCGGAGTCGTGGGCGAGGACCTGTTCGGCCGCTACGTGCGCGGCGTGCTGACGGACCGCGGCGTGGACGTGTCGGCGCTGCGCGTCGAACCGGGGCAACCCACAGGCATGACGGTCGTGCTCGCCCGCCCGCAGGACCGCGCGATCCTCACCGCGCCGGGGACGATCACCGCGCTCGGAGCTGACGATGTGCCGGACGCCCTGCTGCAGCGCGCGCGCCACATCCACGTCTCGTCCTTCTACCTCCAGAGCACCCTGCGGTCCGGGCTCCCGGAGCTGCTGGCCCGGGCCCGGCGCGCCGGGGCGACGACGTCACTGGACCCGAACTGGGATCCGGCCGGTCGGCTGGGACGGCGTCCGGGAGCTCGGTGCCGAGCTCGACCTGCTCATGCCCAACCGCGAGGAGGCGCTGCGACTGACTGGGGGCGAGAGCGTGGAGGCGGCAGCGCACGCCCTGTCGGCGGACGGCCCGCTCGTGGCGGTCAAGCTCGGGTCCGACGGCGCCCTGGCGGTGGGGGACGGGAAGATCACCCGAGTTCCCGCCCCGCCCGGGATCGAGGTCCTCGACAGCACCGGGGCGGGCGACGCCTTCGATGCCGGACTGCTGGCCGGGCGCCTGTGGGGCTGGCCGCTCGAGCGCGCGCTCGTCCTCGGGTGCGTGTGCGGCGCGCTGTCGACGCGCCGGATGGGCGGGATCGACGGGCAGCCGACCCAGGAGGAGGCGCTCGCCCGGCTCGCGCGGTGACCTGTGCGAGGATCTCTGCCGTGGCAGGTTTTGACGTGGCCCGACAGGTCGTCCCTCGGCCACTGATCGACGACGCTCTGCGGCTCATTCACCGCGACATGATGGAGCGCGGCATCAACGCCGCGGAGCTCAGCGAATGGTTGTGGGGCATGCACTGGTTTCCCCACCTGAGGTTTCACGACGAGATCACGGCGCTGGCGCGGGCGCTTCCGCGCTAGTGGCAGGAAGGCGAACCGTGCGAGCCGCAGATCCTGCTGCAGTTCCCGCACGTCGGCGCGCAGGAGCCGGAGATCACCTTCCACGTCGACCAGGAGCCCGAGTGGGCGCAGGGGCGGTCGCTATCTGCGCATCGTCGGTGTTCCGCTCAGTGGTTGGTCGCGCGGAGAACGGCGGGCTGCATCGTCCAGAGCGACGAGCGGTCCGCAAGCGCTCGAGCTGGAGCCCGGGGACGCCGTGTGCATGAAGCCCGACCTGCCCCACTCCGGTGGCGATCAACCACACCGGCGCCATCCGCTACGGCGTCTACTTCCGCTGCCTGCCCGCCGCTCAGGGTGAGCGCTGAGCCAGCACGGCGGCCAGCTCGGAGCGACGCAGCTCCGCGGTGAGCTGATCCTCGTCGGGGTCCGCCTCGCAGACGTAGATCTCGTGGCCCGGCCTGGCTCGTGACCCGCAGGCCGGCCGAGCGCACCATCGCCTGCACGCAGGCGTCGTCGGGCGCCCACCAGTTGGTCGGATCGCCGGCCAGCCGTGCTCGATGAAGGCCGCCCGCGGCCAGCCCGGCGCCGTCAGCCGCTCGCGCTCGTCGATACCGAGGTCGTCGGGCGGGGTCACCGGCGGCGCCCCCGGCATGGTCAGCGTCTGGAGCACGAGCGTTCCGGCGACCGCGCTCGGCGATGAGGTCGAGCGCGAGCAGCGGATAGCGAAGGTGGTAGAGGACGCCGAGGAACAGGACCAGGTCGAAGCGCTTCGGCGATCCCGGCCAGGTCGTAGACCGTGCATCCGGCGGAACTCGACGCGCCGCTCGGGGTCGAGCTGCTGCCGCCGCCCAGCGCGCCTGGCGCAGGTAGTGCTCGTCGGGTCGATGGCCAGGACCTCGCGCGCCGCGCGCGGCCAGCCGAAGCTGTAGAAGCCGGCGTTGCAGCCGATGTCGAGCGCCCGCGCGCCGCTCAGGTCCTCCGGCAGATGCGGCGGCGATCTGCGCCCACTTGAAGGCGGGGAAGTCGCCGAGCGGATGGTCGGGCGCGGTCTGGTGGCCGTCGGGCAGGTGGAGGTTGTGAAACCACGGGGCCGAGCTCGTCGATCGCTCGCTCGCCGTCGTCGGCGGCGTCGTGCCGCAGCGACTGCAGGGTCATGCCGCCGACCGTCACGTCGGCCGCGCGCAGCTCGCGCTCGAGCAGCTCGACCCGCTGGGCGGCGGTGTGCTCGGCAGCACCCGCTCCGCGCGCTCGCGCGCCGATCGCCCGCGGCGCTCGCTCGTCGACCTCGTGCAGCAGCCGCGAGCACGTCCGTCGCGCGTCGTCGCGCGACCAGGATCTCCTCGCCGGGCACGAAGAGCTCCTCGAGGCCCGCCCAGCGGTCGGTGATCACCGGCACGCCGCAGGCCGCGGCCTCGAACAGCCGGACGCTCGGCGACCAGCCCGCCTCGCGCATCGTCGGCCCGGGTGACGTTGAGCGTGAAGCGCTGCGCGCAGTAGAAGCCGGGGTGCTCGGCCGGCGGCCAGGTGCTCGATGCGCTCGACGTTGGCCGGCCAGGCGATCGCCGCGGGTACTGCGGCCCGGCCACGACGAAGCGCCAGCTCGGGCCGCGCGGCGCGCGGGCTCGAGCAGCAGCGCCTCCACATGATCGGCTGACGGTCGGCGCTGTAGGTGCCGAGGTAGCCGAGGTCCCAGCGCGGTCGCGACGTCGACCGGGCGGTAGCTCGGGGTCGACCAGGCAGTAGAAGGCAGCGGCGCGGCGCGCGCCGAACTCGCTCGAGCAGGCGCTCGAGCGTCGGGCCGCCGGTGAACGAGAGGTAGAGGTCGAAGCGCGGGATCAGCTCGGCGGCGAGGTACTCGCGCGTCGCCGGCGCGTCGAGCTTGCGCCAGCGTGACCGGCGTGTCGATGTCGTAGAAGGCGATCAGCGCCGCGCGCGGCGCGAGCACCCACTCGCCGACCGCGACGCCCTCGGGCACGTAGGAGCCGACGATCACGAGGTCGGCGCTGCGACCACGCCGGCCGAAGCGCCGCCGCAGCTCCGTCGAGGTCGTCGTAGAGGCACAGTGCGCCCCCAGGGCGGCGCGGGCAGGTCGCGGTGCGCGGCATACCACGGGCACGTCGCGCTCGCAGAAGAGCACGTCGTGGCCGCGCGCCGCGAGCTCGCGCGACCAGCGCCCGGTAGTTGGTGGCGTGGCCGTTGCCCCACGAGGAGGTGATCGACAGCCCGAGCGATGACGACCTTCACGGCGCTCACCGCCAGCGCGACCGTCGAGGACTCGCCTCCACCTGCTCGGCCCGCTGCGCATAGGTGTGCTCGGCGAGCACGCGCTCGCGCGCGGCCGCGCCGATCGCGGCGCGCGCGCTCGGGTCGAGCTCGCCGAGGAGCGCGGCGACCTCGGCGCCGTCTGCGGGCCACCAGCACCTCGTCGCCGGGCTCGAGGAACTCCTCGATCCCCTCCCAGGCGTCGGTGATCAGGCAGGCGCCCGCGCCGGCGGCCTCGAACACGCGCGTGGCCGGCGAGAAGCCGTTGCGCGCCATGCTCTCCCGGCTGACGTTGAGCACCGCGAGCGCGCTGCAGTTGAGCGCGTTGTGCTCGGCCGGTCGAGACGTGACCGAGGTAGCGCACGTTGGCGCGCCGAGCGCGGTCCTCCCAGCCGTTGCCGCCGAGCAGGAAGCGCCGGTCGCGGCAGCAGCGCCGACCGCGCCGAAGAAGAACTCCTCGCACGCGCTCCTCGCGGTCGGGCAGCCGGTTGCCGAGGAACGCGAGGTCGGCACGCGAAGCGCGGCTCGCGGCGCGCACCGGATGGTGCGTGTCGGGATCGAGCGCGTTGTAGATCGGCACGCAGCCGCGGGCGCCCGAGCGCGCGGTAGCGCTCGACCACCGGCTCGCCGCCGCCGTAGGTGAGCACCAGGTCGTAGTCCGGCACGAGCGCGCGCAGCGGCGTCGTTCGGCATCCGTCCTCCAGCGCGGCGAGCGTCGCCGGCGCATCGACGTCCCAGAAGATCCGCAGCGCGTCGCCGCGCAGCTCGAGCACCGCCGCCTCGAGCACGTCGTCGAAGACGCCCGACGCCGCTGGTCTTGACCACCACGTCGCAGTCCCGCGGCGCCGCCGACCACCGCGCGCACCGCCGCCGCGTCGGTCGGGCTCGTAGACGACCACGCGCGCCTACGGCGGGATCGTCGATGTCGCGGTGCTCCTGGCGTCGTAGGCGTGCGGCTCGTAGAAGGTGACCTGGTGGCCGCGGTCGTGCAGGCCCGGAACGATGCCGCGGTAGTAGGTGCAGGCGCCGTTCCAGTAGGCGGAGACGAGGCTCGAGCCGAAGAAGGCGAAGCTGTCAGCGCTCGCTCACGCGCCGCTCGACCGCGCGGCGCGACGCCGAGCGCCGCGTGGATCGCGAGCAGCTCGTCGACGCGGTGCGCGCAGGTGTGGCGCGCGAGGATCGTCGCCAGCCCGTGCTCGGCCAGCGACGCCGCCAGCGCCGGGTCGTGCAGCACGCTCGCGCATCGCCGCCGTCATCTCCGCGCCGTCGCGCGCGACCAGGTAGTCGCTCGCCGGGCGCGGAACAGCCCTCGGCGTCCTCCCAGGGCGCGCTGATCAGCGGGATCCCGCAGGCCAGCGCCTCGAAAGGCCGGATCGTCGGGATCCCGGGCAGCGCCTGCGACGTAGGGGCGGCGCGGGCACGTGGACCGTCACGCGGTGCGCGGCGAAGACGCTCGGGCACGCGGTGGTTGGCGAGCCAGCCGCGGTAGCGCAGCCCCGCGCGGCGGATCGCGCAGCCGCGCCGCGCCGCGGGTAGCGCACGCCGTGGATCGGTCCCGGTCAGGCCGCAGCCGCCGCGCCGGGCCGAGCAGGAACTCGCGCAGCTCCTGGCTGCGCTCGCCGTCGCCCCAGTTGCCGACCCAGACCAGGTCCTGCGCGCGGCTCGACGTCCGGGCAGCGGGCGGAAGACGCGGGTGTCGGCCGCCTCGTGCCAGGTCCAGGCGCGCTGCCGCCCAGCCGCGCTCGCAGGTAGATCTGCGCGGATGACCTCGCCGAAGGCGAGCACGCCGTCATAGGCGGCGAGGTCGAAGCGCGCCATCTCGTGCGGGCGCGGTCGACCGCGCGGTGGTGGGTGTCGTGGAAGAGCAGCCGGTAGCCGCCGGCCGCGCGCGCGGTGCGCGCCCGAGCGCGCGCGACGAGCTCCGGGTCGTTCCACTCGTGCACGAGCACGAGGTCGGCGCCGTCGAGCGCCGCGTCGAGGTCGAGCGTCGCCAGGTCGTAGCGTCGTGCTGCGCAGCTCGGGAAACGCGCGGCGAACTCCTCGAGCGGCGCCGTCGCCCTGCGTCGGCCGCGCAGGTTGCGCCGGCTCCAGCCGTCGCGCGGCTCGTAGACCGCGCACCTCGTGGCCGCGGTCCGAGCAGCTCGGCGCGCGACGCCGCGCAGGAAGTGGGCGTTGCCGTGGTTCCAGTCCGAGACCAGCGAGTGGCAGAAGATCGACGACCTTCATCGCCGCCACCCGCGCTCGGCAGCGCCGGCGCGCGCGTACAGCGCGCCGGTAGGCGCGCGGCCATCGCCGGTCGGCGTAGTAGCGCGCGCTCGGCGCGCGCGCTCGCCGCAGCCGAGCTGCGGCCGCCGGGTCGTCGAGCAGCCGCTCGAGCGCCGCCGCAGCGCCTCGGGGTCGTCGGGATCGACGAACACGCGCGGCGCCGTCCCACAGCTCGCGCAGCGACGGGATGTCGCCGAGCACCAGCGCGCAGCGGCGCGCGCCGCCTCGAGGACGCGAGCCCGAACGGCTCGTAGCGGGCCGGGCGCGGCGAACACCGCGGCCCGCCGCGCGCTCGCGCCGCGAGCCGGTCGCGCTCAGCGGCCCGAGCAGTCGTCAGCCGCCGGTCGATCCGCGTCGCCGGCGCCCGGTGCGCCGGCGACGGCGCACGACCGCCGGCGGCAGTCCGGCCGCCGCCTCGGCGAGCAGCGTGCCAGGTTCTTGGCCTCGTCCCAGATCCGCCCGGCGGCGAGCACGAACGGCTCCTTCGGCCCCGCGGCGGACGCCGGCGGCCGCGCTGCCGTTGTGGATCACCGCGCCGAGCGCGGCAGCGGGCCGTAGTAGCGCATGCAGCGCGGCAGCATCGCCCGCGTCGGCGCGACCACCGCGTCGGCGCCGTGCGAGCCCGCCGCGCACCGCCGCGCCGGTAGCGGTCCCACGCCGGCGGGGCGTCGCACGCCGTGCACCGCCCGCCACCACGAGAGCACGCAGGAGTGGGCCGACGACCACCACCGGCGCCCGCCAGACCGGCGCGCGCGTGGACGTAGCCGTTGAGGTGGACGACGTCGGGCCGCTTCGCGCGCTCCAGCTCCAGCAGCCACTCGCCGGCCGGCTCGAGGTCGCTCCACGGATCGTCCATCCACTCGAGCGCGCAGATCGCTCTCATGCCAGCGCGCGACGCCCGCGCACGCGACCTGGTCGCGCGCTGCTCCGCGGTCGGCGCCGGCGCCCGAAGGTGGCCAGCACGACCTCGACGCCGAGCGGCCACCCCGGCCAGGTCGACGGGCGTAGGTCAACACGCCGCCCAGGGTGTCGGCGGTCATCAGCACCTTCATCGGCGCCGCGTAGATCTGGTCGAGCACGCCGCCACCGTCACGAACTCCTCGCCGACGCGGGTCGAAGCCGCGGCGCGCGGCGAGGCGCTGCGCCCAGGCCAGCGAGCGCCCGGCCGCCCCAGTCGTCGGGCGGGCTCACCAGCCGCTCGCGTGCGCCGTGCCGCGTGCAGCGCTCGGCCTCGAAGTCGTAGAACGAGCCGTCGACGTTGCGCACGACGACCGCGCCCGTCGGTGCCGTAGAGCGTGCACTCGATCACGCAGTCGCGCCCGGCGGGCAGGAACCACGAGCAGGCCAGGCGCGCACGGTCGCCCCGCCGTCGAGCTCGAGCTCGGCCGACGGCGAAGTCCTCGACCGTCGGTCGCGGCTCGCCGGCGCGGCCCCGCCGGCGCAGAGTGGCCGCGCGCACCGCGCGCGCCGCGGCTGCTCGGTCAGCCACAGCGCCAGGTCGATCAGGTGGGTGCCGAGATCGATCAGGCAGCCGCCGCCGGAGAGGCGCGCGGTCGAGGAACCACGGCTTGTCGGGGCCGTAGGCGTTGTGGAAGACGAGCTCGAGCCGCGTACACGCGGCCGATGTCGCCGCCGGCACGAGCGCGCAGCGCCTGCGCGGCCGCGCGTGTGGCGGTAGCAGAGATCGACGCCGAGCAGGCGGTCGGCGGCCGCGCGGCGCGACCACGCCGTGCGGTCTCGGCGGCAGTCGCGCGCGAGCGGCTTCTGGCAGAAGACGGCGACGCCCGCCTCGAGCGCGGCCATCGCCTGGTCGGCGTGCAGCGCGCTCGGGGTGGCGATCACGATGCCGTCGAGAGCTCCAGCTCCAGCAGCCCGTCGAGGCTCCTCACCGCGGGCCGCCGAGCGCTCCCGCCGACCTCGCCGCGCGCGTCGGCGTCGGCATCGGCCACGGCCACCGGCTCGACCAGCTGCGGCGCCAGCGACGCATCCGCTGCGTCCGATCCATCCGCGCCGCGAAGCCGATCCAGCCCACGCCGCAGGAAACCGACGCGACGGCCGTGTGGCGACGCTCACGTCAGCACCAGCGCCTTCATGAACCCGTCCGGTCGCTCGCGCTGGCCGTCTCCAGGGCCTCGCTGAGGTCGCTCGAGCGTGAAGCGGTGCGTGTAGAGCGGGTCGGGATCGAGCCGCCCCTGCGACCGCCAGCTGCACCGCCGCGCGCATTCCCTGCACGTAGATCGCGGGGTCGCGCTCGTGGGCGTTGATGACGTCGAGGCCCCGCCAGCCCCACGAGCTGCAGGTCGACCGTGCCGGGGGCCGTCCTGATGAAAGCCGGCGATGACCAGGCGCCCGCGCATGCGCACAAGCGATGAGGCGAGGTCGAGCGTGTGCCTGGCGGCCCGCCGCCTCGATGACGACATCGCAGAGCGTCCGTCGGTGTTCGTCGACGCGGGGCGCGTGCATCGCCGAGCGCGGTCGGTCTGCGGCGCCCAGCGCGCGCGCGACGTCGCGGGCGATGCGCGGCGCGAGATGCCGATCACGCGAGGCGCCCGCGGCGGCGGCCAGCTGGATGACCAGCGCACCCGAGAAACCCGACGCCGACGACCGCCACTCGCTCGCCGGCGGCGATCCGCGCCGCGCGCGGAACACGTTGACCGCGCAGCCCAGCGGCTCTCCGGGGAACGGCCGCCCGTCGAGTGCCGGCGGCAGGCTGACCAGGTGCTCGGCCTGCGGCGATGTCGGACGCGGCGTAGGCGTGATAGCTCGAGCCCGGTGACCCGGGTCTCCGAGCTCCGGACCCTCCACGCCGGGGCCGACGGCGGCCACGCGCCCCCAGCCCTCGTGCCCCGGCGCTCCCGGCCGGCAGCGGATAGGAGAACCACGGCCGTCCCTGCCACACGGGGAGGTCGGAGCCGCACACGCCGCTGCCCTCCAGGGCGACGCGGACCTGCCCCGGCCCGGGCTCGGGCAGCGCGACGCCGACGTCTCCACCGGACCGCGCGCCCGTCACTGCGCTGCGTGCATCGGACGCACGCGCCGTCTCACTCGGCAGCGACCCGGACGCCGTGCGCTCGTCGAGCAGCCATCGGTGGAGGGCGGCGATGCCGTCTGCGGGCGCGACGGTTGCGGCTCCCAGCCGGTGGCGCGGGAGAAGGCGCCGGTGTCGGAGACGTAGTAGCGCTGGTCGCCGACCCGCCACGGGCCGGTGCTCGAGTCGCGGCGGCCTCGCCGCACGAGCGCTTCGATCAGTCCGGAGCACCTCGAGCAGGCTGACCGCATTCGCCGGGCCGCCGCCGATGTTGAATGCGCGGCCGGCCAGCTCATCCGCTCGCTCGCAGGCCCGGAGCATGGCGTCGATGAGATCGTCGACGTAGAGGATGTCGCGAACCTGCTTGCCGTCCCCGTAGATCGTGATCGGCTGCCCCCGGGTGGCGCGAATGAGGAAGTGCGCCACCCAACCCTGGTCCTCGGTGCCCTGCTGATGGGGTCCGTAGATGCAACTCATCCGGAACACCACCGAGGGGACTCCGTATCGTCGGCATAGTCGAGCGACGTACTGGTCGGCCGCTCCCTTCGAGCACCCGTAGGGCGTGCAGAAGCGCAGCGGGCGTCGCTCGCCGACCCCGTGCGCCGCGAGCTGCGGGTCGGTCGGGCGGTAACGGCTCACCGTCCACGGCCAGCGGGAGGTCCGGCGAGCGCGCCGTAGACCTTGTTGGTGGAGGTGAAGAGGAAATCGGCGGACGGCTCTGAGCGCGCGCCGCCTCGAGGAGGTTGAGCGTCCCGATCACGTTCACACGCGCGTCGTGCAGTGGGCTCCACGACGCTCGTGGTGACCGCGACCTGCGCCGCCAGGTGGATGACGGCGTCGGTCCCGCGCACCGCTTTCTCCGCCGCGTCCAGGTGTGCTGACGATCGGCGATCTCGACCTCGAGGCCCTGCGCGGTGCTGCCCCTGAAGCCAGTGCGAGGTTCGCTTCCACGCCGGCGCGCGAGAGGTTGTCGAGGATGCGCACCCGGTGGCCTTCGCACAGCAGCCGGTGGGCGACGTTCGTGCCCACGAAGCCGGCCCCCCCGGTGACGAGAACGGTCCTCATACCGTGAGCCCCCGCGCCTCGAGCTCGGCGGCCGCGGCCTCCACGCGATCCTCACTCGAGCGCCCCTCGAGCCACTCGGCGAGCTCGGCCATGCCATCCGGCAGGGAGACCCGCGGCTCGAATCCCAGGGTCTGCGCGCGCGCGCTCGATGTCGGCGAAGCAGTGCCGGATGTCACCCACCCGGTAGCGGCTGGTCACGCGGGGCTCGATCTCAGGCGTCCCGATCACCTCGGCGAGCTGGCGCGCCAGCTGGTTGACGGTCACGCTCTGGCCGGTGCCGACGTTGACGGCCTCCCCGTCGGCGCCATCGCGGTGCAGCGCCAGGCAGCACGCGCGGGCGACGTCGTGCACGCTCACGAAGTCGCGTCGCTGCTCGCCGTCCTCGAACACGAGCGGAGGCCCGGCGGTTGAGCAGGCGGTTGGCGAAGATGGCCAGAACGCCGGTGTAGGGATTCGAGAGCGCCTGATCCGGGCCGTAGACGTTGAAGAAGCGCAGCGCAACCGTGGGGATGTCGTAGGCGCCTCCGAACAGCAGGCACATCCGCTCCTGGTCGTACTTGCCCAGCGCGTACACCGATGAGAGCCAGGGCTGCTTCCACTCCGGGGTGGGCAGGGGCTCGAGCGACCGGCCGTCCGGGCTCTGCGGCTCCCAGATGTCGCGCTCCAGCTGAGGGCGCGTGCGCTGACGATGCCTTCGACGAGCCGTCCGCCGGCCTCGCGGTACAGGCCCTCTCCGTAGATGCTCATCGAGGACGCCACGACGAGCTTGCGATCGGGCGCTCGGCCAGCGCGTCGAGCAGCACGGCGGTGCCGAAGCTGTTGACCGCCTGGTAGCTCGCCATCTGGTACATCGACTGCCCGACGCCCACCCGGGCCGCGAGGTGCACCACGGAGTCCACCCCGTGCAGCGCCGAGCGAACGGTCTCCGGATCACGCACGTCACCCACGACGAGTTCGACCTCGTCACTGAGATACGCGGGTCGCTGCGCGGGGTCGTGGACCTGCTCGTCGAGGGCGTCGAGAGCCCGCACGGCGTGCCCATGGGCGAGGAGATGGCGCGCCACGTGCGAGCCGATGAATCCCGCCCCTCCCGTGATCAAGACCGTTTCCGGCATGTGTTCTCCTGAGTGGGCGTTCCTGAGCTTCTTCTTCAATGACAACCGGCCGTTCGCCGTCCACTGAGGCCGCGAAACGATCGCGGACGCGCCGTGGGTTGGAATACGAACCTGGCTGTGGCTCGCGGCGCGCGAGGTGATGGCGAGCCGCACCCGCTGAGGAGCGCGACAGGGCGGGGACGGCTCAGCTGAGCCGGCGCTGCCAGTCCGCCGGCACGGCGCCGGAGGGTCCGGGCACCGGCTGATCGGGCGGATGGCTGTGCGGTGGCGCCAATTCGGGGCCGCGCACGTACCCCTCGGTGCGGTAGTCGAAGAACCAGTCCTCGCCCGGCTCGAAGCTCTGGATGATCGGATGGCCGGTCGCGCTGTGGTGGGCGGTGGCATGCCGGCTCGGCGAGTTGTCGCAGCAGCCGATGTGCCCGCAGGCCGCGCAGCGGCGCAGGTGCACCCACCAGCCGGCGCCCTCCCCGGCCAGGCACTCCGCACACCCGGTGCCGCTCGGCGGCGCCGCCGGGTCGATCTCAGAGTTCGTCATCGAGGTTCTCCACGATCTCGTTCGCCCGCGACCACTGGCCGGCCGGCACGACGAGGTAGATGTCGCCCCGGCCGAAGCGGTCGAGGGGATGGTCGGCAGTGCAGGCGGCGTCGATCCCAAGCTCACGCAGGCGGTCACGCCAGGCCACGGCGGTGCGTCTGCTCCTCGAACGCGCTCACGCTCTCCCAGCCGTCGAGACGCGGGTCGCCGATCACCACCGCGGGCTCTCGGGAGACGGCGGGTGGCTTGCGAAACCGCGGCCAGGGCACGGCGACAGCCTACGCCTGCGCCAGCTCTTCGAGCAGACCGTCGAGGTCGAGCGGATCGCCGAACACCATGGCCTGATGGCCGTCGGCGTCGCGCGCCCACTCCGAGGGCGGCTTGTCCCACATCAGCTCGAGCGTGTTGCCGTCCGGATCGAGGATGTAGATCGCGTCGTGGGTGCTGTAGGACTCGGCCTGGCGCACCGGCCAGTCGATCGCCTGCAGACGCCGGTACGCGTCGGCGAGTCCCCGCCGGGTGGGGTAGGCGATGGCGATGTGGTGCAGGCCGGTGTAGCCGTCGGGCATCGGTTCGCCGCCGCGGGATTTCCAGGTGTTGAAGCCGAAGTGGTGGTGGTAACCGCCCGCGGACAGGAACAGGACGTCGCCGGTCGTCCCCCAGCCGGGCACATCGCGAGCCTCCGCGATGACGTCGAAGCCGAGCACGTCGACGTAGAAGTGGCGGATGCGGTCGATGTCGGCCGTGCGCAGATGGGCGTGGCCGAGGCGCACGCCGGGGTCGATCGGATCGGGCGCGGCCTGGCGGGGGACGAGCGCGGGTTCGGTGCGCATGGCGTCAGCCTCCGGTTCTGAGGAGCGTGCGGTTCCCGGACGGATCCTGTACGGAGGTCCCATCCGGGGCGGTATCGATGTCCCCGCCGAGCGCCCGGACTCGCTCGAGCGCGGCCGCGAGCGCGTCGCCGTCGCGGAACTCGAGCACGGCATGGCGCAGGCCGGCGGTGCCCGGAGGCGGCGGCGGCGCACCGGCTCCCTGCCACACGTTGACGGCCAGGCGGTGGGGGAAACTCCCGCCGGCGCTCATGTCTGCCATGCCGAGCGGCGTGCGCATCCCCGGCGTGAAGCCGAGCGCGGCGTAGAGATCGAGGGCCGGGTCGATGGCGGCGACATGCAGGTGGATGTGGCCGATCCGGGTACCCGCGGGCAGCGGCCGGGCGAGGTCGCGGTCAGTGAGGTGGCCGAATACCTCGTCGAGGTCGAGCGGGGCGACGCCGTCGCGCCGGCGGCCCTCGGCGTCGATCACCGCCATGCGGCCACCGTTCGTCTCCCAGCGATCGAAGCGGTCGAGCGTCTCGAAGCTCAGCTCGAGCCCGATCCCGTCCGGATCGTCGAGGTAGGTCGCCCAGTGCATGACGTGGTCGGTCGGGGCGTGCGGGTAGCGGGCGGTGAACAGACGGGCGAGCACGCGCGCGAACTCCGCCTCGCTGGGCAGGTGGATGGCCAGGTGGTAGAGGCCCGTGTGACCGCGCAGGGGCGGGCGAACCGCCCCGGGGTGGAGCACGAGCAGCTCGGCATCGCTGACACCGAGGTGCGCAGCGCCGCCATGCTCACCCAGCACCTGCAGTCCGATCAAATCGCGCCAGAACCCGAGCGAGCGCTCGAGGTCGCTCACATCGAGGTGCACCGGTCCCCAGGTGGCGAGATCCTCGGCGGTGCTCTGGGCCGGGGTGGGGCGGGTGGGCAGACGGGTGGCGCTCATACAACCAGGATAGCGCAGATGGTTGCGGACGCAAGTATCGGCGTGCGGGCGTGGCGCTTATGAGTGCGGCGCGTCCCGGTGGCGGCGCCGGCGCTCGTCCTTGGCGTCCTGACCGCACTCGCTCATCGAGCACCAGCGCCGGTTGCCGCGCTTCGTGCGGTCCAGGAAGAACCAGCCGCAGTGATCGCCCGGGCACTGCTTGAGCCGCGCGCTCGGCGGCGTCTCGAGCAGTCGCACCGCGCTGGCCACCGCCACGTGGCGGACGCTCGCCAGCTCGCTCCGGTTCCACTCCCAGCCCACGCGGCCATCCGGAGCGGTCCGCAGCGCAGCCGCCGCGTACGCCTGCGCGGCCAGCTCGCCCAGCCGGTCGAGCTGGTCGCGGGCCGCCGGGCGCCCGCCCGCGCGGGCCAGGAACATCGCGTACATGAGCTCACGGGCGTCGCGGGCGCGCTCGAGCTCGGCTGCGTCCGAGCGGACGGACCCTCCGAGCAGCCCGTAGCGCTGACCCCACAGGCGCAGGTCGGCTGCGGTCAGGAGCACGTCGCCGGCGTCGGGATGGTCTCGCTGCTCCGCCGTGTTGACGAAATCGAGGGCCGGGTCACCGCCCACGAACGGTAGGTCCTGGAGTGCTTGCATGCCGCCAGTCTACCAGCAAAACCTGTTTTGCTGGGGGCAGCGAGCGGGTACCTTGCCACCAATGAAACGTGTTTTGCTGGAGCAGCAGCAATGACCGCCATCGCGCTCGCCCTCACGGCCGCCCTCGCCTGGGGCGCGGCTGATTACTTCGGTGGCGACACCTCGCGCCGGCACACGCCCGTGCTCGTCGTCGTCGCCCTGGCCGAGCTCCTCGGCGCCGGGCTGATGGCGCCGGTCCTGATCGCGCACGACACGCCGGCGCCGGACCTGACCCGACTGCTGCCCGCGGTGGCCGCTGGCCTGGCGGTCACCGTCGAGCTGGCTCTTATCTACCGCGCACTCAGCCGCGGGCAGGCGTTCATCACCGCGCCGACCGGCGCGCTTGGCAGCGCGGCCGCCGTCGCCGTTGGGCTGATCGGCGGCGACCCGCTGACCCTCGGCCTAGCCGTCGGCCTGGCCTGCGCGCTGGCCGGCAGCGCGGTCAGCACCTGGAGCGGCCCGTCGGCGGGCGAGCGCCGCCCCGCCGGGGCGGACGCGCTGCTCACCTGCCTGGGCGCGGCGGCCGCCGTCGGTGTCGCGCTCGTCGAGCTGCACGCGGCCGGGCGCGCGGATCCGGTGTGGGCCACCGCCACCGAGCACGTGAGCACGGCGCTGTCGGCCGGTCTGGCCGCGCGCCTCGCGCACCGCGGACCGCTGCGCGCGCTCACACTGGATCGTCACCAGCTGCGCGGACTCGGGCTCGTGGCGCTCACTGGCGTGGCCGGCGATCTCGCCTACACGGCCGCCTCACACGGCGGCGAGCTGAGCATCGTCTCGGCGCTCGGCTCGCTGTATCCGGTGTCCACGATCGCCCTCGGGCGCCTGCTCCGGCAGCAGCGGGCGAACCGGCTCCAGCTGGCCGGGATCGTGCTCGCCCTGGGCGGCGCCGTTGTCCTCGGCGCCGCGACCGGCTAACCCAGCCGGGCCAGCTCCTCGAAGACGGCTCGCGCGGTGGCGATCCCGAGCGGCACATACTCGGCCAGCATCCGCTCGTTGGGGGAGTGGATGTTGGCGTCGGGAAGCGAGAAGCCGGTGATGATGGCCGGGATCCTGCGGTCCGCCAGGGCGGGGACGATCGGCAGCGTGCCGCCCGAGCGGATGAGCAGTGGCCGGGCGCCGACGACGCGCTCGAACGCGTCCTGGGCCAGTCGCACCGCGGGCGCGTCGGGCGCGACCAGGCCGGGCCGAGCCGGTCCCCACAGCTCGATCTCGAGCTCGGCGCCCTCGGGGGCCGCCGCGCGGATTGTCGCCTCGAACGCTTTGGCGATGGTGTCCGGATCCTGCCCGGGGGCGAGGCGGATCGACACGTTGGCAGCGGCATGGACGGGCAGCACCGTCTTCTGCAGGTTCGGCGATCCGCTGAGCACACCGTTGATGTCGAGCGCCGGCTCGGCGAACGTGCGCAGATAGAACTCCTCGGCCGCGGCCGGGTCCGCCGGTCGCGCCCCCTGGTCGGCGAGCTGGTCGCCCCCGGCCGGCAGCCCGCGCCAGCTCTCGAGTTCCTCGGCGGTCGGGGCGGTGATGCCGGCCCGCAGCGGCTCGGCCAGCCGGCCGTCGCTGGCGCTCAGCGCGCCCAGCGTGGTGATGAGCGCGTGGGCCGCGTTCAGCGCCGCCCCGCCGAACACACCGGAGTGAAGGTCGCGCTGCCCGGTGCGCAGCTCGAGGTGGTAGTAGAGCAACCCGCGGGTGGCGAGGTTGAACGCCGGCATGCCCCGGGCCACCATCTCGCTGTCGAAGATGATCGCGGCGTCGGCGCCGCGCTCGTCGGCGGCCAGGAACTCGACGATCGAATGACCGCCGGTCTCCTCCTCGCCGTCACAGGCGAAGCGGACGTTGACCGGGAGCCGGCCCGCCTGGGCGAGCTCGCGGGCGGCCGCGAGCAGCAGGTAGAGCTGGCCCTTGTCATCGGCCACGCCGCGGGCGTACAGGTACTCGCCCCGGATCTCGGGCTCGAACGGCGGCGACTCCCACAGCTCGAGCGGGTCGGGCGGCTGCACGTCGAAGTGGCCGTAGCAGAGCACGGTGGGCGCCGAGGCGCCGCCGGTGCTGGCCCGGATCTCGCCGACCACGAGCGGCTGGCCATGCCAGTCGACGAGCTCGGCCTCGCCGCCGGCCCCGGCGATGATGTCGCGCACCCACTCGCCGGCCATCCGCACATCGCCGGCATGGGCCGGGTCGGCGCTGATCGACGGGATGCGCAGGAAGGTGGCCAGTTCCTCGAACCATTCGCTCATCGACCTGACCCTACTGACGTCGCCCATCGAGCGCCGCTAGCGTACGGCGCCGTGACCGATGCCAGGCAGAGGATCGGGTTCGGCGCCGAGGACGTGGCCGGGCAGGACGCGGCCCGCGTCCTCATCACCTTCGCCCCGCCGGATCCCGACGTCGGGGCCGCGCTCCGAGGGCCGCTCGAGCCGCTGGCCGAGATCGCCATCCTGCCCGAGCTCGCCCCGGACGCGCGCGCCGGTGCCATCGCCGGCGCCGACGCGGTCGTGTGCTGGAACCCGGCGCGCGAGCTGGCGGGTCCGGGCGAGCTCGACGCGCTGGGCTCGGCCCGGCTCATCCAGATGCTGTCCGCCGGGGTCGACCACGTCCCGTTCGATCGCCTGCCCGACGGGGTGCCGGTGGCCGCAAACGCCGGCGCGTATGCGGAGCCGATCGCCGAGCACGCGCTTGCGATGGCGCTCGCGCTGGCCAAGCAACTGCCCCAGAACCACGCCGCCATGGCCCGCGGCGAGTTCGACCAGGAGTCCCTGACCCGGGGGATCCGCGGCGCGACGGTGGCGATCCTCGGCTTCGGCGGCATCGGGCAGGCGAGCGCCCGGCTGTTCGGTGCGCTCGGAGCGCGCGTCCACGCGATGAACCGCAGCGGCCAGACCGACGAACCGGTTGATCGTGTCAGCCCCGTCGACGCCCTCGACGATGTCCTGGCCACGGCCGACATCGTCGTCGTCTCGCTCCCGCTCACCCGGGCGACCCGCGGGCTGATCGGAGCCCGCGAGCTCGGCCTCATGCGTGTGGACGCCACGCTCGTCAACGTCGCCCGGGCCGCGATCATCGACGAGGACGCGCTGTACGAGCACCTGGTGCAGCACCCCCGCTTCGGGGCCGGGATCGACACCTGGTGGGAGGAGCCGCGGGGCGAGGAGCGCTTCCACGCCCGCCGCCCGTTCCTCGAGCTCGACAACGTGATCGGGTCCCCGCACAACTCGGGCATGACCGAGGGCACGTTGCCCGCCGCCGCCGCTCTGGCGGCCGAGAACGTAGCGCGGGTGCTGCGCGGGAAGCCGCCGCGGCACGTGGTGGACCCGGCCGAATACCTCGACTGAGCACAGCCGGCCCTGGGCGCGGGTTTGCGAGCCCCCACGGCTCGGTAACCGGATGGCATGCATTCAAGAGCTGCCATCACCATCCTGCGCCCCCGCGAGGAGGTCGAGCGCCTGTGGGCCGATCCGCAGCACCGACCCGCTCTGCCGGAGGGGGCTGAGGCGAGCGCCCGGTTCGTTGATGCCCCGGGTGATCGCGGCACCGAGATCCACCTCGAGCTCGGCACCACGGGGACGTTCGGGCAGACGGTGGCCAAGCTGCGCGGCGCCCCGGCGCTGGCCCAGGTCAAGAACGAGCTGCGCCGCTTCAAGCAGCGCGTGGAGACGGGTGAGGTCCCGCGTTCGGAGGCGATCCCGGAGGGCGAGCGGGTGCAGCGCAAGTTCCGCCAGCGCCCGGCCCAGCCGCTGAGCGCCGAGGAGCACCAGAAGGTGGGTGTCTGATGCGCGCCAACGTGTGGTCAGGCCGCAACACGGTTCAGGTTGAGAACGTCCCCGACCCGAAGATCATGGCCGATCGGGACGCCATCGTCCGCATCACCTCCACCGCCATCTGCGGCTCGGACCTCCATCTGTACGACGGCTACATCCCGACGATGAAGCACGGCGACATCCTCGGGCACGAGTTCATGGGCGAGGTCGTCGAGGTCGGCCGGGGGGTGGAGAACCTGACGGTCGGCGACCGCGTCGTCGTCCCGTTCCCGATCGCGTGCGGCAACTGCTGGGCCTGCCGCCACGAGCTCTACTCGGTGTGCGAGAACAGCAACCCCAACTGGGGGATGGCGGAGAAGATGTTCGGCCACGGCACCGCCGGGATCTTCGGCTACTCGCACCTGACCGGCGGCTACGCCGGAGGTCAGGCCGAGTATGCCCGCGTGCCCTACGCCGACGTCGGGCCGATCAAGATCGAGGACGACCTGCCCGACGAGCAGGTCCTGTTCCTGTCGGACATCTTCCCCACCGGTTGGTTCGGAGCCGAGATGTGCGACATCACCGGGGGAGAGGTCATCGCCGTGTTCGGCGCCGGGCCGGTCGGCCAGTTCGCCATCGCCAGCGCGGTCATGATGGGCGCCGAGCGGGTCATCGCCATCGACCAGTACGAGTACCGGCTGGCCATGGCGCGCAACCGGGCCGGGGCCACCGACGTGATCAATTTCGCCGAGGATCCGGACATCGTCGAGCAGCTCAAGGAGCTGACGGGCGGGCGCGGGCCCGACGCGGTCATCGACTCGGTGGGGATGGAAGCCACCCACGGCCACGCCGGGCTGTTCGCCTACGACCGCGCCAAGCAGGCCACTCGGGCCGAGTCCGACCGGCCGTTCGCCCTCCGTGACGCCATCCTGGCGTGCCGACCGGGCGGCATCGTGTCGGTGGTCGGCGTCTACGGAGGACTCATGGACAAGTTCCCCAGCGGCGCGTTCATGAACAAGGGCCTGCAGCTGCGCGCCGGCCAGTGTCACGTGCAGAAGTACCTGCGCCCGCTCTACGAGCACATTCGCCAGGGCCACATCGATCCGAGTTTCGTGGTCACCCACCGGCTGCCGCTCGACCATGCATCGGACGCGTTCGAGACCTTCAAGCACAAGAAGGACAACTGCATGAAGGTCGTCCTCAAGCCCGGAAAGGCCGGCTGATGCGATTTCCCCGCCCGATCGACGCCACCCTCCACGGGCTCACCGACTACACCGTCGGCACCACCCTGCTCACCGCCTTTCCCCGGCTGGCCGGGCTCGAGGGCACCGAGTCGGCGGCCCAGATCCGCGTGGCCGGCGCCGTGCACGCCGGCTACAGCACGCTCACCGATTACCCGCTCGGCCTGATCAAGCTCATTCCCTACAAGGTCCATCTCGGCCTTGACGCCGCCGGTGCGCTCGCGCTCGGGGCCATCCCGTTCCTCACCGGGCAGTGGCGCAACGGGCGCCGCCACTGGGTGCCCCACGTCGCGTTGTCGGTGTTCGAGCTCGCCTCGCTCGCCATGTCGGACCCCACCGGAGAGGGGGACTTCCACGGCGACGTCGAGACCGTGCACAGGGTGAACATGGAGGACCCCCAGCGCCAGATCTACACCGGCGGCCCGGCTGTCGTGGCCGGCAGCGCCCGTTAGCGCACGCTGGCGGCCACGAAGCGTCGCAGCGGTGCCCGGCGACCCTACGGTCCCGGGTATCGCTGCCGATAAACGGGGGTGTGAACGATCCCGGCGCCACCCGTCGACCGCGGAACAGCCTCCTGCTGGCCAAGATCGCCCTCTGCTGGCTGATCGGTACCGCCGTGTTCACCTTCCTCGACGCCCTGACCACCGGCCATGTCGGCGACCTCGTGCTCGCGCTCGACGTCATCGTCGGGGTGCTCATGCCCTGCGGGCTCATCTCGGTCGTCCTCGCGTACGGGTTCGGCCGCAAGGGCGGCCCCGCGGCCCAGGAGGAGGATGACGGTGAGGGTGGCGGAGGCGGCGGCTCCGGTGACGGCGACGACTTCGAGCCGCTGCCGCCGACCGGCGGCCTGGTCATCGACTGGCCGCAGTTCGAGGCTGATTTCCGCGCCTACGCGGTCGAGTACGAATCCTCGCCGCCTGAGCCGGTCCGCGCCTCGGCGTGATCGCCGCTCGGGCGTGACAGCCTGTCTTACAACTCGTTTGCAAGCACCCGCGAGACTCTGCCCCAGGGCGGCCGACGGCCGCCACTGACATCGCGCTTCGGGGAGGACACCGTGAGGATCCTGGTCATCGACGACGACGACGCGGTCCGCTCCGCGGTCCGCCGGGCGCTCCTGCTCGACGGCTACGAGGTGCTGGTGGCGGCGAACGGGCAGGAAGGCATCGAGCAGGCCGGCTCCATGCCCGACGCGATCGTGCTCGACCTCGGTCTGCCTGACATCGATGGCATGGAGGTGTGCCGGCGCCTGCGGGCCGGGGGCGACCGGACCCCGATCCTCATGCTCACCGCGCGCGACGCCATCGAGGATCGCGTCGACGGGCTCGAGGCGGGCGCCGACGACTACCTGGTCAAGCCCTACGACGTGCGCGAGTTGCGCGCCCGCCTGAAGGCGCTCATGCGTCGCCATGTCGAAGGCGCCGACGGACGCAACCTGCGCTTCGGCGAGCTCGAGCTCGACGGCGATGCCCACGCCGCCCGGATCGGCGGCCGCGCGGTCGAGCTGACCCGCACGGAGTTCCAGCTGCTCGAGTTACTCATGCTCAACCCCCGCCGGGTGCTCACCTCCGAGCTCATCTACGACCGCATCTGGGGCTACGACTTCGGCATGGCCGGCAACTCGCTGCGCGTGTACATCGGGTACCTGCGCCGCAAGCTCGAGGCCGGCGGCGAGCCACGGCTCATCCAGACCGTCCACGGCATCGGCTACGTGCTGCGCGAATCGTGAGCCTCCGTGCGCGCATCACCAGTGCCGCCACGCTTGCGGTGGCCGCCCTGGCCATCGCGCTCGGAGTGGTGTTCTACGCCACCACGCGCTCGAACCTGATCGGCAACGTCCAGCAGCAGCTGCGCTCGCGGGTGCAGCCGATCGTGCACGGCGGAGCGCCCGGCAGCGGCGTGCCCGGCGGTGATCAGGGAGGTGGCTTTCCGCACTACGGGCCCGGTCACACTCCCGGGGCGCCCGGGATCGGTCAAGCCCCGGGCTACTTCGAGTTCGTCCAGCCGGATGGGCAGGCGCGAGCGGGCGACAACGGCACGCCCGAGCTCCCGGCCGATTCCCGCGTGCTCGCCATCGCGCGCTCAGGCGCCGGCAGCTTCTTCCGCACCGCCACCGTCGGCGGCAAGTCGGTCGAGATCTACACCGTGGCCGATCCCGCCCAGCACGAGGCGATCGAGGTCGGACTGGACCTCACACCGGTCGACAGCGTCCTGCACTCGACGCTCATCACCGAGCTCGCCCTGATCGGCGGCGCGATCATCCTGGCCGGCCTGCTCGGCGCCTTCATCGCCCGGGCGGCGCTCGCACCCATCAACGAGTTCTCCGACCGCACCGAGCGTGTGACCACCGAGCTGACGCGACCGCGCCGGCTGCAGGAGACCGGGGCGCCCGAGCTGCGCCGGCTGGCCGAGAGCTTCAACGCCACGCTCGACGCGCTCGAGCGCTCGATCCAGGCCCAGCGTCACCTGATCGCCGACGCCTCGCACGAGCTCCGCACGCCGATGGCGGCGCTGCGCAGCAACATCCAGATCTTCCTCGAGGCCGATCGGCTGCCGGTCTCCGAGCGCGAGGAGCTCCAGTACTCGATCATCGCCGAGCTCGACGAGCTCACCCAGCTCGTCGCCGATGTGCTCGAGCTCGCGCGCGGCAGCGCTCCAACCGAGCACACCGAGCCGCTCGAGCTCGACAGCATCGTGCGGGAGGCGATCGCCCGCGCCCAGCGGCGGGCCAGCGGCCTGCAGTTCGACGTCGACCTCGAGCCCACGGTCATCGAGAACACCCCCGATCGCGTGGCCCGCGCGGTGAGCAACGTGATCGACAACGCGCGCAAGTGGAGCCCGCCGGACGGGCGCATCGAGGTCACCCTCCACGACGGCGTCCTCGCCGTGCGCGACCACGGTCCGGGCTTCAACGCCGGCGATCTCGCGCGCGTGTTCGACCGCTTCTACCGCTCTGACGAGGCGCGGCGACGCCCCGGCTCGGGACTCGGGCTGGCCATCGTCAAGCAGGCCGCCGAGGCCCATGGCGGCCTCGCCGAGGCGGCCAACGTGCCCGACGGCGGCGCGATCGTGCGGGTGAGGTTCGGGCCTGCAGCACCCACGGCCGCGCCGCCCGTGCCCGCGCCTGCACAAATCTCTTAGAGCGCCCTCACGGCTCTCCCACTCCTGATGCGGAGACTCAGGGTCGTCCCGCACCACGACCTGAGAGCCCATGACAGCGACCGCATCCCATCTGCTCGACGACCCGGCCAGCCCCCCGGCGCTGATCGACGTCGAGATCGTCGTCCCGGTCTACAACGAGGAGGCCATCCTGGCCCGCTCGATCTACCGGCTGCACGCGTTCCTCTCCCACACGCTGACCTACACCTGGCAGATCACGATCGCCGACAACGCGAGCACGGACCTCACTCCCGAGCTCGCTGAGGCCCTGGCGGACGAGCTTCCCGGGGTCGAGGCGCTGCACCTGGTCCAGAAGGGGCGCGGCCGGGCGCTGCGCACGGCCTGGCTGGGCAGCCGGGCGAGCGTCGTGGCCTACATGGACGTCGACCTCTCCACCGACCTGCGCGCGCTGGCGCCGCTGCTCGCCGCGATCCTCTCCGGCCACAGCGAGCTCGCGATCGGCTCCCGGCTGGCCCCGGGGGCGCGGGTGGAGCGCGGCCCCAAGCGCGAATTCATCTCCCGCTCCTACAACCACCTGCTGCGCACGGCGCTGCGCGCCCGCTTCAGCGACGCCCAGTGCGGCTTCAAGGCGCTGCGCGCCGACGTCGCCCGCCAGCTGCTCCCCGAGGTGCGCGACGAGGGCTGGTTCTTCGACACCGAGCTGCTCGTGCTCGCCCAGCGCCGCGGCCTGCGCACCCACGAGATCCCGGTCGACTGGGTCGACGATCCCGACTCGCGCGTCGACATCGTGTCCACTGCGTGGGGCGATCTGAAGGGCGTTGCGCGGCTGGCCGCTGCGAGCCCGCTCGCCCGCTTCGGCGCCATCGGCGTCGCCTCGACGCTCGCCTACGCGGTCCTGTTCCTGGCCCTCGCCGGGACGCTCGGTGCCGCGACCGCCAGCGCCCTCGGACTGGCGGTGACCGCGGTCGCCAACACGGCCGCCAACCGCCGGCTGACGTTCGGCATCCGGGGCCGCACGCGCCTCGTGCGCCAGCACGCCGCGGGCTTGATCGTGTTCGTGATCGCGCTCGGGCTGACCAGCGGCGCGTTGGACGTCCTGCGCGGGGTCGATCCTCAGGCTCCGCGCCTGCTCGAGGTGAGCGTGCTCGTCGCAGCCACGCTCGTGGCCACGATCACCCGATACCTGGCGCTGGCCAGCTGGGTGTTCCGGCTGCCGCGCCGCCACGGCGTCGGCGGCGATCCGCTCACGTCCTCTCTCTGACCACGACCAAGGAATCCCGACCTCATGAGCACCACGACACTTCCGCGGCCGGCGTTCGCCGGCGCCCGGGGCGCCGCCGCGGACCGGCTGCGCGGCCTCGTCCGGGGCCGGGCCGAGGACCCGGCCTGGGCCCGGCCCGCGCTGATCGGCCTCCTGCTGGCCACCGCGGTCGCCTACCTGATCAACCTGACCGCCTCCGGTGAGGCCAACAGCTTCTACGCCGCCGCGGTCCAGGCGGGCACGAAGAGCTGGAAGGCGTTCTTCTTCGGCTCGATCGACTCCTCGAGCTTCATCACCGTCGACAAGCCGCCCGCCTCGCTCTGGGTCATGGCCCTGTCGGGCCGGATCTTCGGCTTCTCGAGCGCGAGCATGCTCGTGCCCCAGGTGCTCGAAGGCGTGATCGCGGTCGGGCTGTTGAGTGCCGCGGTCAAGCGCTGGTTTGGGACCGGCGCCGGCCTCCTGGCCGGCGGGCTGCTCGCCATCACCCCGGTGGCGGCACTGATGTTCCGCTTCAACAACCCCGACGCGCTGCTCGTCTGCCTGCTCGTCGCCTCCGGCTACTGCCTCGTGCGGGCGCTCGAGCGGGCCGGCACCCGCTGGATGCTGGCCGTCGGAACACTCATCGGCTTCGCCTTCCTGGCCAAGATGATGCAGGCGTTCCTCGTCCTCCCGGCCTTCGCGCTCGTCTATCTCATCGCCGCGCCGACGACCCTCCGGCGCCGGGTGGGCCAGCTGCTCGCCGGGGGCGCGGCGATCCTGGTCAGCGCCGGCTGGTGGGTGGCGATCGTCGCCCTGTGGCCGGCCGGCTCGCGGCCGATGATCGACGGCTCCTCTGACAACAGCATCCTCAACCTCATCGTCGGCTACAACGGCCTCGGGCGCATCTTCGGCGCGAGCGGTCCCGGCGGCGGTGGGGGCGCCGGGAGCAACTTCAGCGGCTCGACGGGGGCGCTGCGCCTGTTCAACGCTGCGATGGGAGGCCAGGCCTCGTGGCTGGTGCCCGCGGCGCTGCTCGCCCTGGTGGCCGGGCTGTGGTGGACCCGGCGCGCACCGCGGACGGATCGGACCCGGGCGGCGCTGCTGCTGTGGGGCGGCTGGCTGCTGGTCACGGCGGCGGTGTTCAGCTTCGGGCAGGGCGTCATCCACACCTACTACACGGTGGCCCTCGCCCCGGCCATCGCCGCGCTGGTGGCCATCGGCAGCGTGCTCGCCTGGCGCTCGCGCGAGCGCTTCTCCGGCCGGGCGCTGCTCGCCGCCGGCGCGCTCGTGAGCGGCGGCTGGGCGATCGCGCTGCTCGAGCGCACGTCCTCATGGGAGAGCTGGCTGCGCCCGCTGATCGCGCTCAGCGCTCTCGCGGCCGCCACGCTCCTGCTCCTGCCCGGCCGGCTGAGCCGCGCCGCCGCGGTGAGCGCGGCCACGCTCGCCCTCATCGCCTCCGTGAGCGGACCGGTGGCGTTCGCGGCGGCCACGATCAGCACCGCTCACACCGGTTCGGTGCCCTCGGCCGGTCCGGCCACCGCGGGGACGTTCGGCGGCGGCGGTGGGGGCGGGGCCGGCGGCGGCCGCTCCACCAGCAGCGCGCTCGTGAGCGCGCTCGAGCAGGACGCCTCGCGCTACCGCTGGGTGGCCGCCACCTCGGGCTCGCAGAGCAGCGCCGCACTGGAGCTGGCCACCGGCGGTGACCCGGTGATGGCGATCGGCGGCTTCAACGGCCAGGGCGGGAACCTCACCCTGGCCCAGTTCGAGGCCTATGTGAAGGCCGGCGACATCCACCTCTACATCGCCTCGACCGGTGGTGGCGGCGCTGGCGGCACGCCCGGCGGCTCGCCGGCCCGGACCGGTGGCCTCCCCGGTCACGGGAGCCGCGGGGGACCACCCGGGAGTCTGACCCGGGCGCGAGGCGGTGCGTTCGCCGGCGGGCCCGGCGGCGGCCAGAGCTCGAGCGCGATCACCACCTGGGTCAAGGCCCACTACCGCGCCGTGACGATCGGCGGCCAGACGGTCTACGACCTCACGCAGCCGCTCAGCTCGTAGGTTGGGCCACATGACCTCACCGCCGGTCCGCCCGGGGGCCCAACCCAAGGCAAACCCAAATCGGCGGTCGAGGGAGGTGGCGTGCCGCACCCAACCGAGGCCGCCGCCCCGAAAAAAACGAGGCCCCCGCTGTCCGATGCGGGGGCCTCGTCACTTGGAGGCGGGAGGGATGGGGGAGGACTGCCCGCCGCTGAGCAGTCTCGGCAACCTATGTAAGAAGGGCCGAAAAGCTGCGTAGGATGGTCGTCGCCGTGATCTCGCTCCCGCTTCGCCGCCTGCTCGCCGTCGCGCTCGCGGTCCTGGGCGTGGTGGCGCCCGTCGCGCTGGCCCGCGGCGCAGCGACGACCCACCGCTGTCTCGTTCCCGGCGTCGGCAAGCCGCTCGCCGCGGTCTGGCAGCCCCGCATGCGCTCGGCGATCGCCTATCAGGACGGCCGCACCGGCGACGTCGCCTTCGCGGTGCGCACCGACAGCGCCTTCTACGGCTACCGGCCCACCCACCAGGAGTGGTCGGCCAGCGTGCTCAAGGCGATGCTGCTCGTCGCCTACCTCGACGAGCCAGCCGTCGCGGGGCGGCCGCTGAACTCGAACGACGACGCGCTGCTCGACCCGATGATCACCCAGTCCGATAACAACGCCGCCAACACGGTCATCGAGATCGTCGGCACGCGTGCGCTCAGCGCGCTCGCCGCCCGCGTGGGCATGACCCAGTTCGTACCCGCCTATCCGATCTGGGGTGAGTCGCTGATCACGCCCGCCGACCAGACTCGCTTCTTCCTCCACATCGACAGCGACATCGTGCCCCGCCACCGCGCCTATGCGATGCACCTGCTCGCCAGCATCATCCCGGCCCAGCGGTGGGGGATCGGCGCCGTCGCGCCCCGCGGCTGGGCGCTCTACTTCAAGGGCGGATGGGGGTCGGGCACCGGCCTGATCGACAACCAGGTGGCCCTCCTGCGCCGCGGCTGCGCGAGGATCGCGATCGCCGTACTGACCATGCACGACGGCTCGCATCCCTACGGCGAGCAGACGCTCGCCGGCATCTTCCAGCGGCTCCTGCGCGGGTTGCCGACCGGCCGGCACACCCGGTATCGCTAAGGAGAAAGACACCCGGGAAGGAATCGCCACGCGGGGGCGTCCTTATCCGCAGATGTGTCGTCAATGTCCACAGTTCCAGCCCCCGATGCGTCCGCGCGCGCCGTCCAGCCCCTTCGCGCGGGCGGGCGACGGTGTCGGTGAGCACTAGAGTGGCCATCCTGGTCGCCCCCGCCGCGCTCAGGACCACCGTGCTGCCCGACGACGCTCGCCCGCTTGACCCCGAGCGGCTCGGCGATCACCTCGATCGCCTCTACCGGGCCGCGCGGGGGATGTGCGGCTCGCGCGAGGACGCCGAGGACCTCGTGCAGGAGACCTATGCCCGTGTCCTGCAGCGCCCCCGGGTGCTGCGCCGCGACGACGACCTCGGCTACCTGCTCCGCGCCCTGCGCAACACGCACATCGGCGCACACCGGACCGCGCAGCGGCGCCCCCGCTACGAACCGCTGCCCGAGGACCTCGACCGGCTGCCGCCGGATGCGTCGGTGGCCGGGCCCGAGGAGGCGCTGGCCGCCCGCGAGCTGTACACGCACATCGCCACCCTGCCCGGGGACTTCCGGGATGCGCTCATCGCCGTCGATCTCGTCGGGCTCTCCTACCGCGAAGCCGCGCGGGCATTGCGGGTGCGCGAGGCGACGCTGACCACGCGCCTGCACCGCGCCCGCCTGCGTCTGGCTCGCGCGCTGTCCGCTTCGGAGGCCGGGGCATGAACCGCCGTCTGCAGCGCGACCTGCTCGCCTTCGCCGACGGGTCGCTGGCGCCCCGGCGCCGGGCCCGGGTCGAGCGTGCGCTGGCCGCCTCGGCCGAGCTGCGGGCCGAACTGGCCGCCCAGCGCCAGGCGCTTGACGCTCTGCGGCCGATCGCGCACGCGACGGCGCCGTCCGCCCTGAGGGCACGCCTGCCCGAGCCCACGCCCGACCGGCCTCGCCGGTTCGGCGCGACGTATGGCGCGGCGCTCGTCAGCGCCGCCGCTGCGGCCGCGGCGGCGCTCATCTTCGTGCTGTCCGCCGGCCCCGGCGCGCCGTCGGTCGCCCAGGCGGCCCGGCTTGCCCTGCGGGCTCCGGAAGCGGCGATCACCGGGTCAGCCCACGGGGGCGCGCTCCCCGGCGTGCAGGCGGCCGGGCTTCCGTTCCCGGACTGGTCGGGCCGGTTCGGCCTGGCGGGGACCGCGGTCCGCTACGACCAGCTGTCCGGCCGCGACGCCACCACCGTCTACTACGCCGGCGGCGGCGAGCGGATCGCCTACACGATCCTCTCCGGCCCCACCCTGCCCCTCGGCGCGGCGTCAACCCCCCGGGCGCCCGCCGGGGTGCAGGTGCTGCGGGTGGCCGGCTTGACCGTGGTCACCTGGCAGCGGGGCGGCCACACCTGCGTGCTCGCCGCCCGCGCCGTCTCGCCGCAGCGCCTGGCCGAGCTCGCCGACTGGTCGAACCCGCCGGCGAACTGGCAGGCCACCTAAGACAGCGGATCCCGCAGCGGCCCGGTGCCGGCGATCTGGCGCGCCAGCTCGGCCGGCCGGGTCAGGCGCGGCGACCCCGGATCTGCCACGGCGCGGGCCGCCACGAGCGTCAGGTCGAGCGGGCCGCGTTCACCGGCCACAATCGTGTTGCCGACGCGGGCGCCGAGCGTCCACACGCGCGGGTAGGCCTCGGCGGTTGCGGCAGCCACCGTGCGCACCTGGTGGCCCGACCGGCTGTCGACCACGTTGATGAGAACGAGCGGGGCGGTGGCGGCGGCCGCCTGCAACGCCTCGCTGGTGATCAGATGGCGGGGCACCGACGCGGCCACGAACGCGTCGAGCACGACGGCGTCGTAGTGGCCGGCCGGCTGGCGGGCCAGCCATTCCCGGCCGTCCACCTGGCGCACCCGCAGCCCCGGGACCCGGCGCAGGCCCATGTGGGCACGGGCGAGCTCGAGCACCTCGCCGTCCACCTCGCACACCTCCTGGCGGCTGGTCGGGTCCTCGGCGGCGAGCGCCCGGGCCAGCGCGCACGCGGCGCCGCCGATGTGGAGCACGGCGCGGGCGCGGGCGGCCCGCAGGACGATCCGCAGCCAGCGCATGTACTCGAACTCGAGATGGGTCGGATCGGCGAGGTCGACATACGACGCGTCCATGCCCGCCTGGCGCAGCAGCCGCCCGGATGGCCGGTGGCGGTCGCGCTCGACGACGAGGTCGCCGACCCGGGCGACGATGCGGGAGTCAGCCCGTGTTCCGGCCAAGCAGCCGGTATAGCATCGCCGCATGGGGCGCGCCTGGCAGCCGGTGTGGGCGCTCGTCATCTTCCTCGCGGCGGCGTTGGCGCTGTTCGGGGGGCCGTTGGCGCACGGCGGCAACCAGTGCATCTGCGTCGGCGCCGACGAGAGCATCCCCACCTGGGGCTTCGCGTGGTTTCCCTACGCCATCGAGCACGGGCTGAACCCGTTCTACAGCCACCTCGTCTACCAGCCCACCGGCTACGACGTGGCGCTGGCCACGGTGATCCCCGGCGGGGCGCTGCTGCTCGCACCGGTCACGCTGACCGCCGGGCCCCTGGCCGCGTTCAACCTCGCCGTCACTCTCAGCCCGGCGCTGGCCGCGTTCTTCGCCTTTCTGCTCTGCCGGCGCCTGGTCGGGCGCTTCTGGCCGGCGCTCCTCGGCGGCTGGCTGTTCGGCTTCTCCACCTACGTGCTCGGTCAGATGACCACGCACCTGCACATGGCGCTCGTGTTCCCCGTCCCCGCGCTCGTGCACCTCGTCCTGCGCCGTCTGGCCGGGGAGATCCCGGCTCGCCGGTTCGTGCTCGCCACCGCCGGGGCCCTGCTCCTGCAGCTGTCCTTCGCGGCCGAGACGTTCGCCAGCCTGACCGTGTTCGGCGCCATCGCGCTCGTGGTCGCCTACGGGTTCGCCGACCCGCGTCTGCGCGGCGAGATCCGCGCGCTCGTGCCCAGGCTCGGGCTGGCCTACGCCCTCACCGCCGTGATCGCCGCGCCGTATCTCCTGTACGCGCTGCGGTCCGGCGGCCTGCCCCTGCTGCCGACGCGCGATGACCACTTCTCGAACGCGCTGCTCGCCTTCGTCGTGCCCTCGATGCTGGCGCGCCTGGGCGGCCACGCGTTCCTGTCCACCAGCCGGTACTTCAGCGCCGGCTTCGCCGAGGACGGCGCCTACCTCGGCCTGCCGCTCATCGCCATGGCGCTGCTCGCGCTCCTACGCGACCGGGGCCGGGTCGGCACCCGGGTGGCCGGGGTGATGGCGCTGCTCACCGCCGTGTGCTCGCTCGGCGGCTACCTGCACGTGCAGCGGGCGACGAGCATCCCCATGCCGTGGTGGCCGTTCACCCACCTGCCGATCCTCGGCCAGATGATCCCGGCACGGTTCGCCGTGTACACCTCGCTGGCCGTCGCCGTGCTCGCCGCCCAGTGGCTGGCCAGCGCCCGCGTCACGTTCGCGGCCTGGGCGCTCGGCCTGCTCGCCGTCGCCTCCCTGTGGCCGGCCGTGGGTCGCGGGTACTGGCGCGAGGCCAAGCCCGATCCCGCCCTGTTCACCAGCGCCCGGTACGCGCGGGTGATCGGGCGCCGCGATGTGGCGTTGATCGTGCCGGTGGGGCCGAAGGGCTACAGCATGCTCTGGCAGGCGCAGAGCGGCCTGCGCTTCTCCATGGCCGGGGGCTACCTGCCGCCGCCCGAGAGCCCCAACCCGGACAAGCGCGACCCGATCTATCCGATGCTCAGCCTCGGGCGCCCGGTGGTGCATGTCGAGGCCGCCGCGGAGCGGTTTCTCATTGCGCACCGGGTCAGCGTCGCCGTCGTCGATCCGCAGATCCGCCTGGCGGCGCCCTGGACGACGATCCTCACCCGGCTCGGGTGGGCGGGGCGGACGATCGGCGGCGCGATCGTGTTCCGGCCGCCGGCGGGGTGGCCGGTGGCGGTGGCCCGAGCTGCTGGGTCGCGTGATAGATCGCCGCCACGGTCGCGAACGCCGGCTTGAGGGTGCCCTGGAGCGTGACGAGGCCCTTCTGGTTGAAGGGCGAGTCCGCCCACGGGTTGCCGCCCGAGTACCCCGGCCCGGCCGCGTACTCCTGCAACGTGAAGTAGACCGCTCCGGCCAGCCACGGCTTGGTGGCGAACACGCCCAGGTGGTAGGCGGCCGCGTCGGCTTGGAAGGCGTAGGTGCCACGCTCCTCCACCGGGCCGGCCCGGTTGGCGTCGAAGCCGAACTCCGTCACGAACAGCCCCTTGGTCGGGTAGCAGGCGCGCAGCGTGTCGAGGAAGGGGCCGAGCGCGTCGCGGTCATCGGTCGTGCCGCCACCGGCGTCGAACCAGCCGAAGTAATCGTTGAACCCGAGCACGTCGACCGGGCCGTACTCGGGCTGGCACGCGAGCCCCGGCCAGGCGGAGATGGCCAGTCCGACCGGTCGGGTCGGATCGAGGCGGCGGACGAGCGCCGCGGCGGCGCGGACGTAGCCCGCTTCACCCGGCGTGGGCGGAGCGGAGAGCTCGTTGCCGACGCTCCACAGCATCACCGACGGATGGTTTTCGTTCGTGAGGATGTTCGCCCGCAGCATCGCCTCGGCCTGGGCGCGCTCGGCCGGCTGGCCGAGGTACGGGCTCGACTGCGCGTTGACCGGGATCTCGTCCCAGACGAGGATCCCGTCCTCGTCGGCCAGCTCGAGGATCTCCGGCGCCAGCGGATAGTGACTGCGGATGAGGTGGCCGCCGAGCTCGCGCAGCCAGGCCACCAGCTGCTCACGCTCGGCGGGGTCCAGCGCCGACCCCGCGGCCAGGTCCTGCTCGTGGATGAACGCCCCGCGCAGGTGGAGGACGCGCCCGTTGAGCTCGACGAGGCCGCCGGGGGTGACCCGGATCGTGCGGATGCCGCTGAGGGTGACGTAGCCGCCGAGCCAGGTCCCGTCGGCGCCACTCAGCGTGAGGCTGGCCCGGTAGAGCGCCGGCTGATCGATCGACCACAGGCGGGGGTGGGGGACGCGCACGGTGGCCTGCGCCGACCAGGTGGCGTGCGCTGCGATCGTCGCCGTCCCGAAGTCGACCGGGAGGCTCCCGTAGCGGCCCCGCAGAACGACCTTCTGAGCGCGCCCGGTCACGTTGCGCACGAGCGCCTGCTCGAGGATCGTGGCCGGGCAGCCGGCCGGGCACGGGAGCTCCGGGCGGACGATGACCTGCGAGAGGTCGGCCCGCTCGACGGGGCGGAGATAGACCTCCCGCACGATCCCGCCGTCGTTCCACCAGCCCCCGCCCGGGCCGGGCGGGATATCGGTCGGTGAGCGGCGGTCGTCGACGCGCACGATGAGCCGGTTGACGCCCCGGCGCACGAAGCGCAGGTCGAGCTCGAAGGCGACGTACGCCCCGGCGTGAGTGCCCAAAAGGTGTCCGTTGAGCCACACCTCGGCGCGGTAGTTGACCGACTCGAAGCGGACGATCCACTGGCGCGCTGCTCCCGCGGGCAGGACGAAGTCCTTGCGGTACCAGCCCACCCAGCCGTCCATGCTCGCGGTCGAGAAGTCGCCCGCGTTGTACGCGTTCGGCACGCTGACCGGCCCCCAGCCCGTGGTGTCGGCGACGTTTCGCCACCAGCCGGCCGCCACGCCCGTGTCCGTGGTATCCGCCCGGTACAGCCACGTGCCGTCGAGCAGATAGCGGTTCACCCAGCCGTCGCGCGTGAGCGCCTGCTCGGGCGGGACCTGGGGAGCCGAGACGGGCCCGGCCGCCCGGGCGGCCGGCGCCGCCGCGGCGGCCGCGGCGAGCACGGATACGATTGCCGCGCTGTGAGCGCGACGTCGCAGACCCCGCGCGTGGCGCCGCCACCTCGCGCGTCGGCCGGCTCGGCGCGGGCGATCGCCGCGGTCATCGCCCTGGCGACCGCGCTCGGTCTCGCCCTGCGGCTGATCCAGCTCGCCCGCCCCGGCTACCTGTTCGGGGTCACCGAGTACGACGACGCCGTCGACTTCGGTAGTGCGGTCAGGCTGGTGCACGGCCTGCTCCCCTACCGCGATTTCGTCCTCGTGCAGCCACCGGGAATCTCACTTCTGCTGGCGCCGGTGGCCCTGCTGGCGAACGCGACCGGCACGTCCACGGCGTTCGCCGTCGCCCGCATCCTCACCGCCTGTGCGGGAGCGGCAAGCATAACGCTCGCCGGTCTGCTCGTTCGCCGGCGCGGCGTGCTCGCCACCGCGCTGGCCTGCGGACTGCTGGCGGTGTTCCCCGATGCCGTGTGGGCCGCCCACACCGTCCTGCTCGAGCCCTGGCTCGTCCTTTACTGCCTGCTCGGGCTCCTCGCGGTGTTTCACGGCGACGAGCTCACCGACCGGCGCCGGCGTCTGGCCTGGGGCGGGGCGGCGCTCGGTATCGCCGGCACGATCAAGATCTGGGCCGTGCTGCCGGCGGCGGTCGTGCTCGTCGTGCTCGTGGCCGGCCGCCGCCGCCGCGCCTGGCCGGCCTACCTCGGCGGGGTGGCCGCCGGCTTCCTCGTGCCCGTCCTGCCGTTCCTCATCGCCGCACCCCACGGGTTCCTCCGCGACGTCATCACCGCGCAGCTCAACCGCACCGACGCCGCTCGCGTGCCGCTGAGCACCCGGCTGTTCAGCCTGGTCGGGCTCTCGGATATCCATCACCCATCACACACCGCGATCATCGCGCTCGCCGCGGCGCTCGCCGCTCTCGTGCTCCTCGCGCTCACCGTCGCCACCGTCCGGACCCGCGCGCACCCGCCGGCGCTCGAGTGGTGCGCGCTCGGGTGCGGCGCCGTCGTCCTGGCCGCATTCCTGTGGCCGGCCGATTTCTACAGCCACTACGCCGCGTTCTTCGCTCCCTTTCTCGCCCTCGCGCTGGCGCTCCCGATCGGCCGCGCCGTCGAGCCGGCCCGGCCGCGGGCGCTCGCGCTCGCCGCGCTCGCGGTGGCCGTGGCCGCCGTGGCCTGGGGGGCGCAGCGCGAGCTGCAGCGGATCGGCCGGCTGAAGGCGGGCAATCCGGCCGCCGAGGCCGACCGCGAGATCCCGGCCGGCGCCTGTGTGCTCACCGACCTGCCGCCGCTCACGCTCGTGGCCGACCGCTTCACCGCCGCCGCGCGAGGGTGCTCGGCCATGGTCGACCCGATCGGCACGGCCTACGCACTCTCGAACGGCCGCAACGGCGTGAGCGGCGCGGGCCGAACGCCGGCCGTCCAGGCGACCTGGCTGTCGGCCTTCGCCCACGCCGGGTACGTGTGGATCGCCTGCGCTCCCGCCGGGGACCCGCGCTGCAACCCGACGACCAACCGCCGCATCCCGTGGACACCCGTCGTGCTCGCCTACTTCCACACCCACTTCACGTCCGTGCCCGGGTCGCCACGGGTCGCCCACGTGTTCGTGCGCCGGGACGGTTCTAACCTGTCGGGCCAAATGCCCCAGGCGGCGTTACAGGCCCAAGGCAGCCCAGTGACCCATTTACACATGAGCTAGCCGAACTAGAGGCGGCGATGCTGGGGCCGAACGCGCCAATCAGGCTCCGGTCGAATGTAACTGTTTCAACTGTTGTCTGAAACGCATAGTATGCCTGGACGGTCACAGTGTCGGCGGCGGAAAGGCCGCCATTAGCGTTGCCCTCGTAAGTCACCTGAAAGGCATGATTAGTTGAAAAGCCCCCTCCGTTGCCGTTGTTAGTACCATCGGACGATCTGTTGATCAGGTACACATCGCCATCGGATAAGGTTACGGTGAAGTCCAAGGGCAAAGTGGCGCTGGAATTGAAGCCGAGCGGCACAGCCGGACAGCTTCCGGCTTCACACGTACCGCTTACGTCGACGCCAATATTTGCGGCACTGACTGCCACGGCGAAAAACACGAAGCAAAGTAAGAAACGCATCTAACTTATCCTTTCGACCGCCCATTGTACCTATCTTTCCAGGGTATCGGGGGCAGCGTGAGTGTCAAGTGCCCGTCTGTTAACTGCCTTATCAGGGCAGGCACGAGTCGCAATCATGTTCGCTATCTCGCTTCGCCGAACCCGGACCAGCGAGTTAGGCCGGGCATGTCGAGCTGGAAACTGATCGAGCAGGCGGCCGACGATGTGGTCGACGAGATCCTCGATTGTCTTGGGGGCGGTTGTAAAAGGCGGGAACGGGTGGGAAGATAACCGCGCCCATGCGGGTGAGGGCGAGCATGTTCTCGAGATGAATTTCGCTGAACGGGCTTTCGCGAGCTAGCAGCACTAACTTACGACGCTCTTTGAGGATCACGTCGGCAGCACGGCAGACGAGGGTGTCGCTGTAGCCGATACGGATGGCTGCGACGGTTTTCATGCTGCAGGGGGCGATGATCATTCCGTCGGTGCGAAAGGATCCGCTCGAAATGGCGGCGGCCTGATTATCGGCGTGATGGACGACGAAGGCGAGCGCTTCGACTTCCTGAAGACTCAAGCCAGTTTCCTGCGAGACGGTGGTGCGCGCCCAGCGTGTCATTACGAGATGAGTCTCGACGGACAGAGCTTTCAAGGCTTCGAGCGTGCGGATTCCGAAGATGGCGCCTGAGGCTCCGGTGATGCCGACAATGAGGCGCATACTTTATTGATGCGCGATTTGGCCGAGCAATTCTTTGGCTGCGCGGTCGAGCTGCCAGTCTTTTCCCTCCAGAGATTCGCCGGCCATGCGTTCGACGAAAACATCGACTGGGCGCGGATGCATCTCCATGGTCTGGCCGTCGGCTGCTTGCACGCGTATTCCGGGAACGCGAATGACGGAGCCGTCGATCAGCGGAGCGTTGAACGTGTAGATGATCCAACCGGCAGTGGGTTCGCCGACAACTTTGCCGAGTTTCAGGTCGCGATAGCCTTCGGTGAAATCTTCTGCATCGGAGAGGGAGGCCTGGTTTGTAACGAGGACAGTGGGCAGACCAAGTGCGCGCTGGCCCAGGTAAGGACGCGCGGGTGCGGGACTGCCGCCGCGCGGAGTCATGGTTAGATAGTTGCGGCGCGTGAAGACGTCAATAGCGTATTCATTGACAAAGCCTCCATTGTTATCGCGGATGTCGACAATGACGCCTTCCTTCGTTTGGTTCTGAACATCGAGATCGATATAGAGCTGAGTCAGGGATTGCGATGACATGTCGGCGATATGGACATAACCGAGTTTGCCGCCGCTGATGCGATCGACGTAAGCGCGATTCGCTTCGACCCAGGCCCGGTAGAGCAGGCCTTTTTCGGTAGTCAAAGAAGCAGGACGAACGACAGCTTCGCGTTTTTGCGACGGCTTGCCTGATGCGCCAATGGTGAGAACTACACGGCGATCCACCTTATTTTCGAGGAGTGAATCGAGGTTAGTCTGGGGCCCGACGTTTTCGCCATCGACGGCCAGCACCGTTTCACCCACTTTGATGCTGCCTTCGAGTGCGGCGGGGCCGAGCGGAATAATTTCGCGAACGATTAAGCCTTTACCTGCTTCATAGGGCTCGCGTTCGAAACGGAGGCCGAGATGTCCAACAGGTGCGGCGGCCGGCGAGAAGGCCGATGTGGACGGCGGCGCATTCGGGCCACGGAAGGGCGGGTTGATACCGGAATGCGAGGAACTTAGCTCGCCGATCATAAGGTTGATATCTCGGCGCATCTCGTCGGGAGTCCGCGCGCCTGCAATATAGGGCGCGTAGGCATCGTGAAGCGCTTTCCAGTTCTGGCCGTGAAATTCCGGGTCAAAGAAACGTTTGTTAAGCAGCGACCAGCCTTGCTCGAAAGCAGCAGATTTTTCGGCTTCGAAGTTAACGTCGAAATCGGCATTGACGTTGATGGTTTTGGGCGCGTGGGTCTCCAGGTTCAAAGACGTAACATGCCCGCCGTCGAGATAGAAGATCTGCTTGGAGTCGGGCGAGAAGTAACAATGACTTTTTGGGCTGGCGGTAGATGTGAGCTGGTGCGAGGAGGGAGGCGTGGCCGAGAGTTCGTCGAGCGAATAAGAGTAGAGGTTGCGCTGGTTGCCAGTGGAGGCGATGAAGACGAGCGTCTTGCCGTCGGGACTAATGATGGGATCGCCGGAATCAAAGCCGAGCGGTATGGAGAGACCCGGTCGCGAATGCCGGCGAACACGACGCGGGTCGGCTCGGATTTCTTTGCAGGTTCGGTGCGATCAACGTGCGCGGCGTCGGGTGTTTCGGGCGCGTCAGATCGCTTCTCGGGCGTGGTGGCGGGGCTGTGTTCGGGATTCGGCTCGCGATTTCGGAACAACTCGCGAAATTGATCTTCGCGGAATTTCGGCAGATGGGGAACAAGATCGACGCGGGCGATTTGCGATTGCTCACTGCGCTGCCCGGTATCGAAGAGAAGATATTCGCCGTTATGTGACCAGGAGATGATCGATGCGGTCTCTCCGTTCGCGAGAAAGCTGACGGGCTGCGCGGGGCTGACGCCATCGGAGGCGACCACGTTGATGTTACGGAACGACTTTGCTCCGACAACTGTGTATGCAATGAACTTTCCGTCCGGAGCCCAGACGAGAGCGGCGGATTGAAGGAAGCCCGAGGCGAGCGAAGCGTCTTTCTTACTGTCGATCGTCAGGATATGCAGTTCGTGTTCGCCGCGTACATAGGCGATGCGCTTGCCGTCGGGAGAGAAATGCGGGGCCTCGTCGTCCGCGGCGGCGTTCGTGAGTTGCTCCTCTTTGTTGGCAGTGAGATCGTATTCAAAGATCTGGGTGTGGCCGTTGCGAGCCGAGAGATAAAGGACATGTTTGCTGTCCGGAGCCCATTGGATCGCAGTTTCGGGGGCAGGCGTTTTCGTGATGCGAATGGCGTCTCCACCGTCGGCAGCGGAGGCGGCGAAGATATCGCCGTGGGAAATCAGAGCGACTTTCTTGCCGTCAGGCGATAGAGCAAGGTCAGAAAACTGATTCGTCTGAATGTGGGTGACCTGGGGCGTGGAGACAGCGCCGCGAAGAGTGATGGGGACCTGGGCAGCCGCGCCCGACTTTGTCTCGAGTTTCCAAATGGTGAAGTTGCGTTCGAAGACGATCTCGCGGGCGTCGTAGCTGGCGCTCGGCCAAAGGAGGCGTCCGTCTTTGAAGTTTGTAAGCGATTTGGCTTCGGTGTTGCGGGCACCGATGCGTTGGCGGTAAATGTTTTCGGCGCCGGAGCGATCGGACATATAGAAGATCGACTCGCCATCGGCAGACCACATCGGGCCAACCTTGTTTGGCATCTTCTTCCACGACACGTTTGTATGGCGCGTTGTCGGCGATGCCTTTTACCCAGATTTCGGACTCATCGAGGTGGCTGTGCCCGTGACGCCACCACTGATTGGAACTGATGCCTTTGGCGACGAAGGCGATCTGTGTGCCATCAGGCGAGGGTGAGCCGCGGAACTCGTTGTAGTAGCGATCGCGGGCTACTTCGAGGGGCGTGCCTCCAGCGGCGCTGACGCGAAAAAGGTCGGATGCGCCGGCGATGTCGTTTCCATTCGATGTGAAATAAAGCCACTTGCCGTCGTGTGACCAGGCATCGATCAGTTCAGGCGAGTCGCTGTAAGTGATCCGCGTAAGTTCACCGGTAGAAAATGTCAGGACGTAGATGTCACCGTTGCCGGTACGGGTGGAGGTGAAGGCGAGTCGCGTGCCATCAGGCGAATAGAGCGGCCGGGATTCAGTAGCGGGATGGGACACGAGCAGGCGAGCCTCTCCGCCTTTCGCAGGAACGGTCCAGATATCGCCACCCGAGACGAAAGCGATTTCGGACCGATCGGGCGAGAGAGCCGGTTCGCCGAGCGAAGGCAGCGGCGCTGGTGTAGCGGCATAGATTCCGGAGATCGCGAGGAGGAGGCTGGCGAGTAAGCGCATAGTTCAGGAGCGAAAAAGTGAGGGTAGCAAATTGTACGCCCCGGAAGATGGTGAGTCCAGGAAGAGCGTAAACGGGTACTCGCTCTCTTTTAGCCTACTCGGAGCGGAAGCGGTTAGCGCACAGCCGGAAGCAAGCGATGTTCCTTCTAGCCTCGAGTTGCTGGATTGCAGTGTCGACGTGCAGGCCAAGCGCGCGGGACTCGTAAATGCTTCGCGACCACTCACGATCTATATCAAGCAAGCTGTTGGTTTGCGTCTACGGGAGAGACATTCAAGACAAAGAAATACTACGCGCCCGTAACATAGGCATATTCGAATGACTTCTCGGCGGCTCGATTTCGAAGCGGATGCATGGGCATAAATCGGGAAATCGAAGCCAAGCGGGTTTGGCGTCCGGGCGCAAGAACGGTTGTTATTGTGCCGATGCGCGATCCTAAAGCCCTGGCGACCAGCTGAGTCTGTCTACCACGACTTAGGTTTTGTCCGGATTCCCGGCGACTCATGAGCTCGACCGGAAACAAGCACGGTTTCCATGTCTATTGCCGAACATGAGAGTCAAATCTACATGTTGGCAGAGATAAACTTAGGCCATCTGGCTTTCTAATGTCGCGCATCCAAGTTCTTGACGAAATCACTGCGCGGCTCGGACCCCCAGCGTTCCTCCGCTGGATAGAGGCACCTTACGGAGCTACGGCAGTCGTTGTTCGCTTTCGACACCGCGGGGCAGTGGTGGATCTCGAGCCAACTCGCGCGTTTCGCCTTATCTTTCAAATTTCACCCAGTGACGTCTTGCGCTCTGAAGGCGACGAAGGTACACCCTCGCACGAACTGCTGCGAGCCGGAAGCATCATCACATCGTTTACAGAGCGGCCCGAACGGATACGTATCGTAGGAGCTGCAGACACACTCCAACTTCTGTTCAGCCCCGAACTGTCAGCAGCACGTGTGGCAAACCGCGCAGTAGACTGGCCCGTCGTCCGACGAGATCTGCTGGCTAGCACCGTGCAGACATTGGTGGCCACTTCTCTCGACGGCACCGACACGCAACTGCGGCAGACAGTCGCCACTGTCGCGAAGCTCGTTGTTGAACAGCACAGACACGAAGAGACAAGCGCCGGCGGTCTTACTCCGCAAGCAAGACGCGTTGTGCTCGAACTCCTCGACAAACGCCTCCCCGACGGCATCTCGGTCCCCGAATTGGCGCATGCGGCAAGTCTCAGCCTGCATCACTTCATCAAGGTCTGTCGTCAGAGTGAAGGCCTTACGCCTCACGCGCTGCTCATCGAGAAGCGGATTGAACGGGCGATTGAGATATTGCTCGAGGGCATGGCGACGGTCGACGAGATTGCGATCCAGGTCGGCTTTTTCTCTCCATCGCATTTCATCAGTACATTTCGCCGCTTGGTTGGGGTTACGCCTGCGGCTCTGCGACGCGCCGCGAGGGACTGAGTCTTCGAACGCGTTTCGTCGCTATTTCTTGATATTCACTTCTGAACCCATCGCATCTGAACCAGTGGGAGTCAAATATGGCGATTGCAAAGTGGATTGTGGCGTTCGTTGCAGTGTACGGATTCGGTGGAGTGCTTGCCGACTTCGTGGTCCCGTTTACGGCGCGCATGCACATGAAGAATCCGCACTGGCCGCCGCATGCAAAGTTTCATAACGGCCAAACTATGCTGATGGGCGTCTTTGCAGGTACGCTCTCGCTCTTCTGCCTCTTTGCAGTGCATCCGCTTACGCGGCCGTGGTTCTTCGCCGGCGCAGCGGCCGCATCCCTGTATTGGGTGGGGCTCTCCTTCGCACAACTGTTTCCGGGTACCGCTTGGCACGATCCCGAGTTCGCCGCGGAAGTCTCACATCCGTTAGGACTCGACCCGCAGCAAGTGCTTGGCTACATCTTATGCCTTCTGCTCTTGGTTGCGGTGGGTTTGGCCTTGTTGGTGCGCTAGAAGAATCCCAAGACCGAAGTGAGAAAGCCTGTTATGAACCTGAATGGTAGAACTGCCGAGCATCCGATTGATCCCTTGTTTCTTGAACGTTGGTCGCCACGAGCTTTCACGCCAGAACCGATGCCGCATGAAACGCTACTGACGATGCTCGAAGCGGCGCGCTGGGCAGCTTCGTCCTTCAATGCGCAGCCGTGGCGCTTTATCTATGCTCTTCGCGATACGCCGCATTGGGACCCATTGCTCAGTCTGCTGGTTCCGTTCAACCAGGATTGGGCGAAGCAGGCTTCTGCTCTGATCTTCGCGGTCTCCAAGACCACATCCCGATCACCAAAAACGGGAGAGGAGCATCCATCGCCCACACATTCCTTCGACACAGGAGCCGCGTGTGGCTTTATGGTGCTGCAGGCTTTTAAACTTGGCTGGCACGCGCATGGTATGGTTGGCTTCGATCATGAACGGGCGCGCATGACGCTCTCTGTTCCAAAAGGCTTCGTAGTAGAAGCGGCATTCGCCATTGGCCGTCTGGGAGACCCAGCCCGGCTGCATGAGGCCCTACAAAGCAGAGAGAAACCGAGCGACCGTCATTCTCTCAGTCAAGTCGCGTTCGAAGGGCACATGCGAAAAGATTAGGTGAGGTGTCCGACGATTCTAGCGATTGAGGGGCAACCTCAACTTTGGCAAACAACCGTCGGCATACATCCGCCCTGACGGCGATGTATAGATCTAGGCTGCCCGACCAGGGCGGTGCTATCTTCAGGAGCTCACCGTTTTGGAGCAGTTCTCACCTTAGGCGAGTTTGCGTCAACTTGATTTCGACCAACCTGACCGCCCGAACTCAACTTACAGGGAGTAATGCTTTCAGTTCAGAATTGCTTCGCTCCGAGTGAACAGAGCATATGCTTCGTTCATCATGGATTCAGGGTTTGGAGCAGTCATCATGAGCGTAAATGTCAAACAGGCCGTACCGTTCTTTGGAGTAACGGATATGGAATCGTCGCTGCGGTTCTATGTCGATGGACTTGGATTCACCATCAAGCGCCGGTGGATTCCGGACGGCGACGAACATTATCCTTCCGACGGAAAAATCCGCTGGTGCTGGCTTGAGCTTGGTAACGCCGCGATCATGCTCCAAGAGTTCCCGCCGCAGCGCCTGCGGAACGAACCGGTCGGAACTGGCGCTTCCGTCGTGTTTATCTGCGAAGACTCACTCGCCCTTTATCGCGACTTCAAATCGCGGGGTGTTCAACCTCGCAGTCGCCCCTCCGTGGGAAATGGTTTATGGGTTGTGCCGCTCACGGATCCTGATGGCTACCGCATGGAATTCTCGAGTCCCACCGAGGCGCCGGAAGAAAGCGAGTTCGAAGAGGCGCAGTAGGTCCCCGTAGACGGGCTGTGTGACCTTAGACTTACTTCGACGAGAAAACGCGGTACTGTTTGGCTGGCGCGTTTTCCCCAATCTGCGGGATGCCGACTTTACGTCCAATTTGCCGTTCACTGATGCTTTAAGGCTCGGGGCGGCGTATGCATTTTGGCAGGGAGATGCGCGGCGTCTCACGTCACCCGCCCAGCCCAAGCCGTATGGCCGCGTGCAGTACGATCGCGGCGTAGGCGCAGGCTCCCAAACCGGCGCTCGCGTCGAAGCACCAGCTTACGAGCCGCCCTCGCTGCGCCGGCCGGGCTCGTCTCTCTGCGCGGTGCCTGAGTTCCTCGTGACATCGCATCCGTACAGAGTGTTCCCGGTGCCGGTTTGGCGACCATTCCGGCAAACTGGCCAGTGCATCCAAGAGGGAGTCGTCTGGGGTCATGAAGTTACCTCCTTTATGTGTTGCCACCACTGCTCCGAGATGAGGGCGCGCGCACGGCTGAGCCGCTGGCGAAAGGCTTCCGGGCTGATGCCGCATACGACAGCCGCTTGGCAGGCCGGAGTCCTTCCACCCCGACGAGCAGCAGCGCTTCGCGGTACTTCACCGGAAGAGCAGCCAGCGCTGCGTTTAAGCGAACCTCGGACTCGTTCGCGCTGGCCCAGTCGAACGGCGAGGGCGAGAGCCGGTCCGGCCAAAGAAGGAGAAAGTCCGACGTGTACGATTGCTCGCGGCTTCTTGAGCGGCAGTAGCTAACGTAAAGGTTCCGCGCGACCGTAAACAGCCAGGGAGCGATGTGCGTATTTGGGTCCAGGGTTGCGCTTGCGGAAACCAATCGCAACCAAGTCTCTTCGACAAGATCTTCCGCTACCTCGCGGCTCCCGGACAATCGCGCCAGGAAATTGTAAAGCCGCGTGTTGAGGGTGTCGTAGATCTGGTCAAATGCACCTGTGTCGGCTTGGCGCAAACGGCGGACCAGCGACAACTCGACCTGTCGGTCCATCTCACTAACAACGCAGCGCCAGGCCGTTCGTGACAATGTCACGCTCGGCCTCCGATGCCGTTATTCAGTGTAGGAGGTTTGCATGAATCCACTTCGCGGCATTAGTTATGCGGCTATGCTTGGACTGCTGATTTCTCTTACCCCGACTTTGGCCGGAATTTGGTTTGCGATCCGACCCAGTGAACGCCAGTTGTCGTACATGCGACCGCTTACTTTGGCGGGCATATTCGCGGCTTTCTGCAAGGGCGCATTAGGAGTTATGAACGGCGCCCGCGCGCTGAGCCGTCACCCCGGGTTCGATGTACAGATGCTTCTGGGCGGCATCTCGGAGGTATTCGCGGCTTTAGCCGTGTCCTGCGTTTTTCTGACCATAGGGTGGATTTGCGTGGCCATTGGAATGCGGCGACACGGGTCTTTGTAGTTGAGTTTTTTGAGGCGCTGGGCTTTTCACGCGCTACCGTCCACTCTCAGCAACGCCGACTTATAGTCGAGCCAAGGAGTTGGCTCAAGAGGGTGGTTATAACAGTCGTCGGTCGCGGCGGTTGTGGAAAAGTTTCTCTGACGCGTATTCGGATTCCGTTCCGCTCCATCAGTGAAGCGGAGAATCAGGAATAAGCAAGAGAGCAAGCATCCCGCTGCTACGAGTATTGCCGACCAACATTTGATGTTTTCGTGTAGACCCTTGAGCAGCGGGATGTGCTTCGCTAAGACGAATTCTCAGAAGCTGTCGCTGGACTACAGCACGACATCTATAAGTCCTTTGGAGATGCGAAGCCTGCTTGCCAAAAGAAGCCTGGAGCGAAAGGGACATGAAGCAGCAAGACAACGCAGATCGCGATGAGTGCTACGCAGCCTGGGTGGGGTTCGATTGGGGCGACCACGAGCACGTTTGGTCACTGCAATGGACTGACACCGGAGAGCGGGAGCGAGGGCGCTTGGAACAATCGTCAGAAGCTTTGGATGTTTGGATCGGTCAGTTAATGAGCCGCCTAGATGGTCGCCGAATCGGGATTGCCATTGAACAGAAACACGGGGCAGTCGTCTGGATGCTCTTGAAATACGAATGCGTCGAGATCTATCCGATTCATCCCCAAGCTGCCGGGCAGTTTCGTCAAGCTCTGTATCCGTCTGGAAGTAAGAGTGATCCTGCCGATGGGGAATTACTGCTGGACTTGCTGGTGCATCATCGAACCCGACTTCGTCCTCTTGAGCAGGATGACGAACCGACTCGTCGACTGCTGATGTTGGTGGAACAACGCCGGCATTGGGTGGAAGAGAAAAAGCGACATGGCAACCGGCTTTCCGCACGCCTCAAGGTCTACTTCCCGCAGGTGCTGAACTGGTTTGATGATATCGGAGCAGCACCGGTACTTGATCTGCTGGCCAGGTGGCCCAAACTGGAGCAGTTGCAAAAAGCGCAACGCAGAACCTTGGAAGCATTTCTTCGTCAGCACCGGCGCACTGCAGAAGAAGCTGCGGGTTGGGCAAGACAGGTAAACGCAGCTGTTCCTGCTGTTCAAGATGTGGTGTTGCTGGATTGCTATGTCCTGGAAGTGACCGCGTTAGTAGCGTTGCTGAAGCAGATGCAAACGAGCATCAAAACGTTTGACAAAGTCATCGCTGAAACCAGTCGTAAGCATCCCTGCTGGGAGATAGCTCAATCGCTGCCCGGCGCCGGGCCCGTCATGGCGCCTCGTTTGTTAGCAGCGATGGGAAATGGCAACCGCTATCAGAATGCTCATCAGCTGCAATGCGCTAGCGGCATCGCGCCAGTCACCGCAGCTAGCGGCCGGACGCGAGTTATCCAATTCCGAAGGGCCTGTCCGAAGTTCCTGCGTCAAACCTTTCACGAGTGGGCGCAGCATTCGATGAAGAGCTGCCGCTGGGCGAGAGTCTATTACGATCAACTGCGGGATCTCGGCAAACGCCATCATGCCGCCCTTCGCGCTTTGGCCTTCAAGTGGCAACGGATTCTGTTCCGCTGCTGGCAGGACGGAGTTGCCTATGACGAGTCAAAGTACATTGCCAGTCTAAAAAAACGGAACTCGCCTCTAAGCGCCTGGCTTCCGGAATGATATGTGTACAAAGTGTGGGCGCCGCCGACGCGTCTGTGAAAAAGATGGGCTCGAGTGGATTGACTTTCGAACTCAGAAGTCTACACGGTCATGTGGATTGCTTCCGGATAGCTGACAATGCGCTCCGTGCCACACGACGTCGCGTCTTCGCCGAACAGCGTCCGGCCCGCACACTTTGTCGGTGGTGTTCTCAATGCCGTAGCGCCGCGGATCGCGCAGCACGTCATCGAAATACGATCCGCTCATCGCAATTTCGGCGCTCGTCAGCTCCGATCGAATTTGGCCGAAATCCGGCCCAGTTGCGGATTCAGCCGCAGGCCGGGTTCCCGCGAGGCAGGAGTCTCTGCTGGCAGAAGCGCCACTCGGAACCGTCGCCCGCCCACTTCGCACAGCTTGCGGATCTCGCTCTCCAGGTTGGCGACCACCTCCCCATCCGGCAGCCGGCCATCGTTCAGCCTTTCCGCGAGAGAGGACAGCTTGCACGGGGGCTGAGTTCCACGCGCTTCGCCTTGACCCGGCCGGCGAAGTCGTCCACCTGTTCCACCGTTTCTCGTGCGAGCGGCGCGTCCTTGATCGTCCGTGCCTCGCCGCGGCCGCTCGAAGCCGCTCACCGCCCAATTTGAGTGCTAGGAATGAACCTCCGGGCGGTCGAGCATCTGCTTCGAAATTCAAGTTCGGATAGAATGGGCCGTTTCCAAACGCGAGTCGGTTTTGGTGGTGAAAAGGAGAGTAAATGTCTACAAATGAAAACGCAATTGGGCGGCGTTCGTTTCTAAGGACGGGCGCGGCAGCCGCGGGGCTTGGCCTCTTGGCTGACCTCGAAGCGTATCCCCAGAATGTCAACCGGAGTTCAAGTCCGTCGGACTTGAAAATCACGGACATGCGCATCGCCGTTCTGAGAGGGCCGGGAGGCCAGGGTCGGATGGGCGGACGCGGCGGCGCCAGGGCGCCGCTGCCTCCTGCGACTCCCGGCGCGGGAGCGGCATCGGGCGGCACGATCATCGTCCGAATCGATACCAATCAGGGAATTTCGGGTTACGGCCAGACGATTGGGGACGGCCCCCAGCCGAACTACGTGCTGATGCATAAGGGCCGACTGCTCGGCGAGAATCCCTGCAACGTTGACAAGATCTTCCGCAAGATCAAGATGCATGGCGGGTATAACCGTCAGGGGAGCGGCGTCAACGCGATTGACAACGCGCTGTGGGATCTGGCCGGCCAAGCTTATGGCGTGCCGATCTATCAGATGCTTGGCGGGAAATTTCGCGACAAGGTCCGCATGTACAGCGAGGGTGACCCGCGCTCGGACTCCATCGCAGACATCGCCGCCGATTATAAGGAGAGAGTCGCCGCGGGGTTTACGATGCTCAAATTCGACCTGCGCGTACCTCCCATCCTCCGAGGCAAGAAGGGCACGATATATGCTCCGGCAGGCTATAACGGGGAACCGGGGGAAGACCCCGAGAACTACTATCAGGGATTGGAGGTCAGCGACAAGGGATGTGAACTCGTAGCCGACTACGTCGCTTCGATCAAGGAGGCGATGGGCGACGCCGGCAACATTCCCATGGGTCACGACCATTTCGGGCACCTCACCGCGAAAAGTTGCATCAAGCTGGCTAACGCGCTGGAGAGGGTCACTCCCTCGACTTTGGAAGACATGGTCCCGTGGTTCCGGGTAGAGGAGTGGAAGCTCATCACCGATTCGATCAGGGTGCCCACCTTGACCGGCGAAGACGCCTACCTGGTGGAATCGCTCGAGCCGCTTTGCCAGGCGCGTGCAGTCGATTACATCCACCCGGATCACCTTGTGATCGGCGGCTGTCTCGAATTGAAGAAGACCTCCGACATGGCGGCCAAATATTCGGTGGGGATGATGGTCCACAGCAACGCTACCCCGATCGGCTACGCAGCCGGCGCGCACGCGATAGCCGCCTGCCAAAACTTCCTCGCCATGGAATGGCACCAGCCGCAGCCAGCCTGGCACAAAGACTTAACCGACAAAGGGGACCTCGTGGTTAAGGGTCACATCCCCGTTCCGACGGGGCCAGGCCTGGGCATCAAAGTCAATGAAGAAGCGATGCGCCCCCTCTGCAGGCAGGGTGAGTTCTTCACCGATCCTACGACGTATTGGGATTCGCAGGTCGGCGGAGAGAAGGCGTACACGTAAAGGGAGGACGTTGAGGCGAGCCTTCACCTTCCGATTATGAGTGAAGGTATATAGGCTTAATTAGCCTGTTGGGCCCGGCGGGCCGGAATACCGCACAATTCCCGATCGCCGGGCACCTTCGCGGCGCCATGCCGTGTAACTGACCACGCACGAAAAACCTGAAACGCCAGTTTACGTTTTGACCGGCTCCATTCCTCAAAGCAGCTCGGAAGGCGCGTTCACGAAACAAGCGAAGCGATGCGCCTCATTACAAAACGGTCGCGATGGGGTACCCCGAGAGTTCATAGCGCCATCAATCGTTGGCCTGGACCGCGATGGTCGGGCCACAGCAGAATTGCGGCACGGTTTCTGCGCGGATCGGCCACTCGAAGCGGATCCACTGTCCAGTTGTGGTCCTTCCGCACAATTGAAGGCGCCTGTTCCCGATTGCTCCCGAGTCACGCGCCCTCCGGAAGTACAGCTTCACAGAGGCAACTTGCCGCGTAACGCTAGATCTCTATCGGGAGGAGCCCCGGCGGATATCGCTGAGAGAGAGAGAGAGAAAAGAAGATCGACGCCGGGGCGCGTTCGATAGAGATCTACCGTTATACGTCAAAGTACCGGGACACGTCGAAAGCGTTAGGAACCATGCTTTATCCTGCCAGATACACGGCGTGGTTGCTCGCTTACCTCGGAGGATTTTATACCTGCGCCAGATACAGCGGAGGCCCGTGTCCGGCGGCCTTCATACTCTCGCACGTGCTCAGTACCGGAGAGTTACGCCCTATGCCGGTACGCACTAATGCCATTCAGTTGATGCAGCACGAGCACCAACTTCGATACCATTCCGACAACGGCGTTTACTATGTCAGGAACATTCAAATGGATTGCGAACAATCTAAGCTTGGCGGAATTGTGCGCAATGGTGCGGGTGCACTGGGAACCGTCACAAACTGGTCCATTCAGGGCGCCGCTTTGGGGGCAAGTCAATTCACGGACGAGCCAAAAGGAAGGAGGAAATCCGACGTTCTTTTCGCGACGTAGCGCAGACGGTAGATTCCGGAATAACGAAAGCTGGCCAAGTCGCAGGCACGGGTGTGAACAAAATTGTGCAGCTATCTGGTTCTCTCGTAGGCGAGGCAACCGCAGCGGGTGCAAAACTAGCAGGGGCGTCTGATCAGACGATAAACATGGCGCGAAAGATAGGTACGGTCGCTGGAAGTGCTGCAATTGGGATCGCGGCCGGCATGGGCGTTGCAAGTGCGGCTGTGTCACTCGCAGCAGCGTCGGGAACCGCCGGGGCCGCCGCCACAACCAGTGGTCTCGCGGCCCTGGGGGGTGGTTCCGTTGCCGTCGGCGCGGGCGGCATGGCTGCAGGCCAGGCAGTGGTGAATACAATCGTCTCCGCCGCTGCCGCTTCAGGAGCCGCATGTTTGGAAGCCGATTGACGCCGTTGTAGCAGGCTTGTTAGAGGGTCTCCCGGTGATTAGATACATCGCTCCTTCCGGACCTATTTTCATTTCGAAAGCACGAGGTCACCCAACAAGAGGCGCTGGACCACGTAGACATCGATTGGTCCAGAGAAGATCCGACGCAGTGGGAACAGTCAGCCGACGACCGTGTCTTGATTCTTATATCCCGCAAGTTTTGGCGAACGTGACGAGATCGGATATCTGCAAGGATCAAGCGCAATTCGCGAGCTCAGCGTCATACCCGAGATGGACCCTCCCCAGAGGCGGTTGGTTTGGTGATTCAAGTTGACGTACAGTTGCCAACCCGGAGAAGTGGATTGGCCGATTGAACGCGCGTAGTCGCGAAGGGTTTACCTTCTCTGGCTGCCACTTGGACGTAAACGCGCAGCCTTGAGATTTGAAGACTATGCCTTGGATTACCCGCGAGTGACGTTAGGACTCAAGGTCGAAAATGCACGCCGTCGCAATCAAGCGGTGCCCATTTGAACACTCAGCGGCTGTACTTCATAGCCGAAGCTACGAAGTTCCCTAATCATTCTTGTCGTGCGGCGTCGCTTCGATTTCTGACTTACGGCCGGGCCGCGTTCCTCGTAACTGACCCTCTGGTGCAGAATGATCCAAATCAATCGACAGAGCCGATGCGTAATTGCTCCGATAGTTTGCCCATGTCCCAGGCGCGGTACCAGCCGACGGTACACAACCTCGAAGATGCTTCCTTTTTGCTTAACCGCGGCATTAGCCGCCTGGTTGAGGATCCGTCGCATGTGACGATTACCCTTGGGGCAGCGGGTGCTCTTGTTCATCCCCGCGCTCTCTTCGTCTCCAGGACACACGCCCACCCATGAGGAGAGGTTCTTGGACGAAGCGAAAGTCGCCGCCGTGACGCCTACTTCAGCGATGATCTGCTGTGCGGAATCCGGTCCCAGGCCGGGCACCTCCGCCAGCCGTTGTACTGCGTCCTGATGCTGCTTGAGCAGACGCGCCATTTCCTGGTCCATTTGCCCGATCTGCTCCTCGATCAGTTGCAGTTCCTTTAGCGCCATCTTCAGCAACCGGCGGTAGACGGGATTCAACTCGCTGCACGCGCCAAGCGCGTCACGCAACTGTGCCGGCGTAGCACGCAAGCGTGTATCGGCCAACGCGCTCAGAGTCGCGGGGTCAGTTTCCCCGTCGGCCAATGCCTGCAGCATGCGCCGAGCGCTGGCTCCCATCAGATCTGAGACTAGACTGGACAACTTAATATGCGCTTCTTCCAACAGAGCCTCTAATTGGTTTTGCAATCGCACATGATTGCGCCTCAACTGGTGCTTTCCACGCATCACCGTGCGCCAAAGGCGCTGCTCGACATCCGGCACGAAGCTGAGCACCAGTTCGTGGGCTACCAGCCGTTTCACCAGTCGTTCGGCATCGGGGAAATCTCTCTTTCGTCCCTGCCGCCCGCGATTGGATTGCGCCTGCGCCAGATGCAAGGTTCCCGAAAGAGGCTCGGCACCTTCCCGCTTCTGGCATCTCGGCTTCCAGTACTGCTCCAGTGCTCCCCAAACCGGTTTCCAATATTGAGCCGTAGATTCCATCACCGCTTCTTCCACCATCTGCTCAAGCAGCCATTCCGCCAATAACCGAAGTTGCTCGGGGTTGCTACCAAAATGGCGTCGCTCAAACTGGTACTCGCCTTCGACGTGCACGTCGGCCACAACTACGGCCAACATTCTTTTATGAACATCGATCCCGGCTACTCTGTAGGACATAACACTTCCTTCTGGCGGGAGCGGAGAGCGTGCCGCAAGTACGTTAACCAAGGTCGCGGGCTATGACCACTCCCATCGGGGGAAGACAATGCCCATTTATTCGCTCAACACGCACGCTCCGGATCAGACAATCTGACGGCGTTAACTTCTCCATTGAGTTCTCGATCTCGCCGCTCTGGCCAGCTGCAATGTTAGCTCCGCGCGTGGACCACGACTTGGGCGGCGACGTCCAGAGATCCCCTCTCATTCATTTTCATGAGGTTTCGTGGGCCGTAGGCCCGTCAAGACAATCTGGAGTGATCCGGCGCGAGAAGCAGCGGAGAGTAGTGGGAGGCGGATCGCCGGATCAGTTTAGATTGAGCCGTTTGAAGGAAGGCGAGCGCGTTTGCGGCGGACGCGGCCAGCTTTGGCAATCAGCCGCTATGGGATTTCAATACGATTGCTGAACTGCGGATGACGGCTTGAGCAGTGCAGTGTGCGGATCCGAGCGGTTGGAACTCGTCCAGGAGATCGGAAAATCGGTTCTTCAGCACGATGATGGCGTGCTCGAAAACTGCGGTGTCATTGTGAAAAGCTGCGAGCCGAACACACGCATAGCGCAGGTGGCGAGGCATCGGTCGTGTTCGCCGCAAGTCGAGTGACCGTTAAGAGCTATCAAAGTGAATCCTTCGTTCGACCGATTGCGAGTTGAGTTCCGCAGCGGTGAAGCTGCTGCACAAGTAACATCGAAGCGCCGCAACGAGGGCATTGCCATAAGCGCGAGAACTATGTTTTGGGCTGGACGGAATCAGGGCTGCGGGGATAGGCATTCGCAGCAGTTGTTGGCAAAGCGGCAACAGGGATTTGCGGCGGCGATTGGCCAGGAAGCCGAAGAAGCGGATGCGCACAAACCCATGGGGAAGCACATGGAGAAGGAAGCGGCGCAGAAACTCCTCTGCTGTCACCGTCATCAGCTTCTGTTTGCTGCGGTGGGCGTAATCCTTCCAGCGGAACGTCACCTGACCATCGGCGAAGTTTACGATCCGGTGGTTGGAGATGGCGACGCGATGGGTGTAGCGGGCCAGGTAATGAAGAACGTGCTGCGGGCCGCCGAACGGCGGCTTGGCGTACACGACCCAGTCTTGGCGGAATAGCGAACGAAGGAAAGAACGAAAGGCCGGTTCGTGCGCAAGGGGTTGGAGACTGCCTGGAAAAGCCAACTGTTTTTTCCGAAAAGCTTTCTTCAGTCCTGCCGTGAACTTGCCGCGGAAAACACGGCTGAGCACTTTCACGGGAAGGAAGAATGCATAGCGAGGATGAATCCAGCGTTGGTGATCGAGCGAAAGGCCGCCCGCCGGAATCACACAGTGGACATGTGGATGGTGTAGGACGTTCTGACCCCACGTGTGCAGCACGCTCATAAAACCGATGTCAGCGCCGAGATGCTTGGGATCGGCAGCGATCTCCAAGAGTGTTGCTGCGCTGGCGCGGAACAGCAGGTCATAGACGAATCTCTTGTTCGCCAGTGCGAGTTGTGAAAGCTGATGCGGCAACGTGAACACCACGTGCACATAGGGAACATGCAGGAGTTCCTTTTCACGCTCTGCGAGCCACTGGTCACGAGCGTTGGTCTGGCACTTTCCGCAATGGCGGTTTCGACACGAGTTATAAGAGATGGTCTGCTGGCCGCAGCGGGAGCACTGATCCAGATGGCCGCCGAGCGCGGCCGTGCGGCAGCGCTCGATCGCCCGCAGCACACGAAGATGCTGCCAGGTCAATCGGGATCGATTCTTCTCGATAAAGTTTTTGCCCGCTGCTCGAACGATGTCGGCCACCTCGAAGGGTGGCGCGTTCATCTCTTGTGCAGTTTGCGGGAGCGCTTCACTTGCTTCGGTTCAGAGAACTCGGCCTTGTCGATGGGCGTGCCTGCCGCCTTCAGATGACGTTCCGAAAGATGCAGGTAAATGGAGGTCGCTTTCAGATCGGAGTGTCCCGAGCAGCAACTGCACTGTCGGTAAGTCCGCTCCGTTCTCCAGCAAGTGCGTCGCAAAGCTATGGCGCAGTAAGTGGGGACGAACGTCTTTGGTAATGCCCGCGGCTTGCGCCGCTTCCCGGCAAGCCTCCCAGAGCACTTTGGGCGTGATCGGTTTATCGGCTCGCCAGCCGTTTTTCGTACCCGGAAACAAATACGTCTTGGGCTGCATCCAGCGCCAGTACTCACGCAAAGTCTCCAGCAGTTTCGGACTGAGCGGCACATCGCGATCACGGTTCCGCTTGCCATGCCGGATATGGACGATCATGCGTGTGCTGTCAATGTCTTCGACCTTCAGATAGAACGCCTCTAGATCTGCCATCGCCTCCGCCCGGAATGGACCCTTTAATTCGGCGATCCAGGCAGAAGCGGTCTCAGTGCTGATCGCGACTGATTCACCGAGAAGGGGTGCGGCAAACTGCAACTATCTCGAATGATGATCGCGGAAAAACGTGGCAACCGCGGTTTAATATGTTGTTCGCCCGCACGAGCGAAAAGCCGTTTTCACAAAGGCACGCCGACGAACCGCAGTTACAGCTAGCTCCGCTGAATCCTCGCGCGTTTAATGCGAGAAGTCTCACCGGATATCAACTTGACGTCGGACTGCCGAACGCCGAAGTAGCCGGAAAGCAACCTGCACAGTTCCTCGTTTGCTTTGCCCTTCTCCGGCGGAGCCGCAACTTTCACTTTCGGAACGCCGGCCTGCGTCTGGCCGGTCACTTCACTTCGGGGCGCGCGAGGCGTAACCTTCAGATCGACGACCACCGCACCATCTCGCTCGAGCGCCTGAAACAAGCTGCCGCTTTGCGGGTTCTGCACGCTCTTCAAGCTTTTTACAGGTCCGATGCCGGAGAGCCTTTCTCGATTACCGCTTCGACCAGGGCGCGTTCGGGGATGCTCTCGAACCATTCTTTCCTGCCGCCCGTTAGAACCAGGATACGGATCCGGGGATGTATCGTCTTTAAGTTTCGGATAAGCGTTACGCCGACATCCTCGGTCGGCATGCGCAGATCCACAATCGCGCAGACAGGCTTGTGGGTTTTAGCGGCTCGTAGGGCAGAAGCCTCATTGGACGCTACAGTGATATCGAAGCCAAACTGACTCAGGAGCATCTTTCGGACAATGAGTTGATCGGGGTCGTCGTCCACGATCAAAACGTTCATAGCAGGACGGGGCTCGCTGGGCTTAGCGGGAAAAAGTGATCTGGGCAATCACCATCCTGGGTAGTGCCTGATTCCAGCCGTCGGGAACGGAGTCAAAGGGTAAGCGAAAGGCGCGGGTCTCTCCTGGCCGGAGGGGCGTAGCGTTCGGTTGCACGATCGGGACGCGCTCGCGGTGAATCTCTCTTCCGTCGATTCCATAGAAAAGGCAATAAACATCCGCCGAGCGGATAGGGCGAGGACCGTTGTCGGAAATTTTCCCCTTCACCTCGATTACTTGCTGACGCATGAAGTTCTCGGTTGCTTCCATCGACACATCGCTGAGAGCGAGGTGAGAAAGGTACGCCTTGGCCTCGACCGAGGCAGCGCTTTCGGCAACCGGTTTCGCCGGTCTGGAGAGATAGAACCCTGCGGCTACCAGGAGAAAAACAACGAGCGCTCCGATGAGAATCGGGACGACCGGAAGTTTTTTGAAATCAGCCGATAAGGCCATGTTCTAAGAGCAAGTCTAAAACACAGCCTCTACCGGCGCCAGAGCTAAATCTGCTCTGGTGCTAACGGCGCCGTCGACCTTCTGCCTTTTTGGCACCCGCCCGTTTCGCATTCGAGGGTCGCGATGAATTGTTCTTAGCTGCAGCCTTCTTAGCCGGTGCTGCAACCTTCTTTGGTGTTGCCTTCTTTGCTGGCGCTTTCTTTGGGCCCTCTACCGCCCGCAGACCTGCCAGCCGTTGAAGCTTTTCGGGACGCTCCGGATTTCTTGGCCGGTGCGGCGCTTTTCTTTGCGGGTGCAGCCTTGCGTCCAGCGACGCTCTTGCTCCTGGACCCTTTCTTAGCAGGCGGAGCCTTTTTCCCGGACGAAGCGCTCTTCGATTCGGTGCGGGATCCCGGTCTCGTTGCAGCCTTTGCGCCGCCGCGTCCGTTGCGGATTTCTTTCCCGGTGGACTTACGAGTGTTCCGACCCTCCCCGCGCAGATCTGCCCCCACCGGCGTGGTGGCTCGTTTCGGATTCATCTGCCGTTTCGGAGCTCACCAGTTTGTTGAAGTTGCTTCGCTCTCCGGCTGCGGTCTCTTCCTGATAGAGGAGCGCCAGACCGCGTCATCGAATTTTTCGAAGAATTGATCCCAGGAGATCTCTTCGAGTTTAGAGTCATTACTGGCGGGGGCTCCTGGAAACTCGATCCGCAAAATGCCAATGTCTTCTTTAGAGTCGGTACCCCCGACATGTGCTGGTTTCCCGCCACGTTCTTCGGCCCAATTTCGTATCTCGTCATGATCCTTCCTGGTTTTGGAACTACTTGCCATTGGTTCTCCTTTCGGTTGGCCTGAAGCAATTACAGGGCCAGCATGAGTATAAGTAACTCGACCAGTTAATTATATGGAAAGCAATGCACTTCTGCGCTTTGTCCGACGCCTATCCCCTTCGTAAGGACTGCGTGGTGGAGACGTCAGTTGAGCACTTGAGCAAAGCTCAATTCGCAGGCAGGAAAAAGTTCTGTATTTTGCAAATTGTGCTCTGGCAATTTAACTGGGCTCCGCGTCTTAGAGGTGAAACATGACGCAGTATCAAGGATCCTACAAATGTGCTGCAGAGCCGCGTTGCCTTGCTTTACAAATGAGGGGGTCCACTTCATGGCACTGTTTTCAAGTGTTGAGTGAATTCGCTGAACGATCTTTTTTTAAACCAAATCGAAGACCTTTATGACGCCGAGAACAGGCTGACGAAGGCTCTTCCAAAGATGGCAGAGGCTGCCAATTCGAGCCAGCTGAAGCAGGCGATCGAAGCGCATTTGACAGAGACGAGAGGGCATGTTTCGCGTCTGGAAACGACTTTCGCGAGCTGAATGTCGAGCCCAAGCGAGAGACGTGCGAGGCGATGAAGGGTCTCATTGCCGAAGGTGAAGAGATGATCGGCGCGAAAGGCGACCCGGACGTGAAAGACGCTGCGCTGATCGCGGCGGCACAGCGCGTAGAGCATTATGAAATCTCCGGTTACGGAACGGCCGGACGTTCGCTCATCGGCTTGGGCTGACTCGGGCCGCTAACCTTTTACAACAAACCTTGAATGAAGAAGTGGCGGCCGATAGAAAGTTGCCACCGTTGCGGAATCGAGTGTCAATCCCCAGGCTGCGTCAATGGCCAGTTCGCGATAACTTACAAGTACAAAATTGGTTGTTGGATAGAGGGCCGGGTTTCCCGCATGTTGTGTTCAAGTAGCTCTTCAGAGTAATTGCGTTATCGACTCGATTGACACGGCACGGACTCACGCAATTTCTGAGAGGATCCCGTGAAGCGTGCCTGTCTTTAGTTGATTATGGAGGGGAAGAGTAATTCCGTGAACCGGAGGACCTTGGTATGCAGCCGCACGTGACTGCCTTTCTGCCGAACTACGGCATAACCTAGCTGCTCCAACCTGCGGATTAGACGAGCTCCAGACACGTCACGCGGCAACTTCATGCCCCTTTAACAGGAATCAACTCATCTTTGACATAGTGCAACTGAACGATTCGAGGATAAACAGCGCAGCCGTCGAAATGCAGCAACACCGCCTCGACTACATTCCTGCGGAGTTCGTCCCAAGTCTCAGCTTCGGTGAAGATGGAATAGCCGAGCGCATGCGCGCAAAAGCCGCCCTCGTCGGCGTCCCGAATCTCGAAGATCAATTCCATTTCGTTAGAATAACCGAGCCACGCTGCTGACACACTACCGCCGGAAAGCCCAATGCTTGAGAGCTAACCAGACGGAGAGAGGCAAGCCCGAAGCGAGCAATGGCTGACTGATGCGGAACAGCTCTTTTCGGAAGCGCTCGGTTCGGGCTCACACTGTCCGCATATAGGGGACATTTTCCGCGATCAAGGCGAGAAGCTTGTAGGAAACCGCTAACGCACGTCGTATGCAGGAGAGCGGTAATCGTCTTCGCAGATAACGTTTGTTTGTCTCTACGACTTTGCGGCTGTGACACGCAGGCGTTTGTAATCGGCCGACCACTGGCCGTCACGGTACAGATTCTCCCGGAGGCACTCGACCACTTCCGCGACGGCTTGTTCGCGCTCCTTGCCGCCAAGGCCTTCAAAGTAATAGGACAGAAAATGCCGCAGCCAATCCGCCATTCCCTGCTCTCCCTGCAGTGGCGTGGGCCGCTCGAACAGCTGTGCCGTTCGCACTTCCAGCCCCGCATTTTCAAGAATGGTTGCGTACTCGCCGATGGAAGGGAAATAGGTCTTCGAAGCGGGCAGGTTTCCGGCGTGGAATTTCGGCAAGACTTGGTGCAGAGCAGCTCAATCTGGTCAATGTTTCCTTTGCCGCCCATCTCGGCGACCAGCCGGCCGCCACGCTTCAAAGCGCATGCCATAGCCGCCGCTACTCTGGGCGCATCCAGCATCCAGTGCAAGGCCGCGTTCGAGAAGATTGCGTCGAACTCGCCCTGGTACTGCATATCGCCGGCATCCTGAAGCACAAAGCGGAGCCCGGGGTAATTTTGGCGCGCTTGACCGATCATCTCGGGCGAGGCATCGAGCCCCAAAACCTCTGCTCCCGATTGCGCGATCTCGTTCGTCAGTTGGCCGGTCCCACAACCCAGGTCAAGGATCCGCTCTCCTTTGACCGGATGCAATAGTTCCAGAAGGCCTTGGGCGAGATTCCAAACGAAGGCGTGCCGGGCTTCGTAAAGCTCGGGATTCCAATGCTTTTTTGCGCTCATGCTGTGTAGGCGTGAAGAATGAAGTAAACAAGCACGCCCGTTACCGATACATAAAGCCAGATCGGAAATGTCCAGCGCGCGATTTTCCGATGGAACCGGAACTGGCTGCGTAAGGCGTACCAGAGTGCGCCCAAGACCAGCGGCAGCCCAAACATTGACAGGCTGATATGAGTAATCAGGATAAAGAAGTAAGTGGGACGTATCCAGCCGTAACCGGGGAACTTAGTGTACCGTGGAAGTAATGGTAAGTAATGTAACTCAGGAGAAACAGCGCTGAAAATACGGTGGCGCTGACCATAAATCGCATGTGAACTAGGCGGTTTCCTCGACGTATGTTGAGGTAGCCGAAAACCAGGCAGATGGCGCTGAGCGAGTTGAAAACCGCGTTCGCGCCGGGCAAGTAGCCGATCCAACGGGTCCCGCGACGCGTCCTTTGAAGTAGATCAACCAGACAAAAAAAAACAATCGGCCACTGAGCGCGATGATGATCAGGAGCGGTTTTGGGCACTCGGGACTCGGCGGGACGGTTCTGGCCGAATCGAGCATGTTAGGAACGCGCGTGCCACAGCGCCTCCAAATCCTTCAACATGACCGGGATCCCGTCTTCGTCTAGGGTGGAGTAATAGCCGCGCTATGTGGCCGCGCTTGTCTACCAGGGCAAACTTCGTACTGTGGGTCATCTTGCCGATCACATCGCCAACATGGAAAGTGCTATAGGCGACGGTATTAACCGTGGTAGGTGTGCGGGTGAGAAAGATCCATTGCTTGGTCGGACCTCCATACCGCTGGGCAAAGGCGCTCAGAACAGGGGGCGTATCGCGGTCGGGATCTACCGAAATAGAAACGAGCCGCACATTTCCCTGGCCCCGCACCTGCTTTGCAACCGAATGCATCCGCGCCGTCATCATCGGGCACTCAGCCGGGCAGTTCGTGTAAATAAAGTCCACAACCCATACTTTGCCCGCTAGCTCCTGGCTGTAAAGGCCCGACCGGAAGCGTCGACATCGTAAACCCAGGGACAGGCCCCGTAATCGGGAAGCTTAGAGGCCGGATCCGTGCAAGCCGCCAGGAAGATACTGACAGAGAACGACAGGAATAAGAACCGGTGGGAATCGGACCTTCACAGCCGGACCGGGTCAAGCACCATCAGGCATAGAGCACTGGCAAATAAACCACTGAGGTCAGAAGAACTTTGCGGGCTTTGGCTTTCGTCCGGTCAAGCGAAACCTGGATTCCCGAGTAGAGAAACCATAGGCCCAGGCCAATTGCGCCGATCAGGTAAATGGTTCCGGTCATGCCCATCCATTTCGGCAGCAAGCTGATCGGAATCAACAGGACGGAATAGAGCAGAATCTGTCGTGCCGTTGATTCGCCGTCCGGCTCGACCACGGGCAGCATCCGGATACCGGCGCGTGAGTAATCTTCGCGGTAAATCCAGGCGATTGCGTAAAAATGCGGGAACTGCCACAGAAACAGGATTGCGCCTAGAACCCAGGCTTCGGCGGTGAGCTTACCGGCAGCTCCTGCAAAACCGATCAGGGGAGGCATCGCGCCCGGGAATGCGCCAATGGTGGTTGACCACCAGGTTTTCTGCTTCAAGGGCGTGTAGATCAGCAGATAAGTGGTGAGGGTGGCGACTCCCAAAGCAGCAGTTAGCCAGTTTACGCCGAAACCCAATTCCAGCGCTCCAACCGCAGCCAGCAGAATGCCAAACCACAACGCCCTATTTGGCTTCAAACGGCCTGCGGGTATTGGCCGCAGCTGAGTACGACGCATATGGCGATCCGTATCCCGCTCGTACCATTGGTTCAGTGCGGCGGTCCCAGACGCAATAAACGCGGTGCCTAGTAATGTATTAAGAACCGGCCAAATCGCCCACGATCCGGTATGCCCGAAGTAGAAGCCGATCGCGGTGCTCATGACAATGAGCCACGTGATCCGCGGTTTCGTGAGCTCTAGGTAGTCTTTCACTAAACTGAACTTGAGTGCGCCGAAGGTCTAATCAAGGAGTCGGATCCCGGCGTTTTGTGCGACCCTGACCAACACTGTCAGTGTACTCCTTCTCGTTTAACAAGAATCCTTCTCCCAATAGGCTCTAACCGTGCTTGAGAGATTTCACTTTGGTTTAATGGCTCTGGAATACTATGGCAGCGAACCCCAACCCATCAAACCCCGTCCCGATCACTGTCGCGCACGGTGACGGTATCGTCCGGAGATCGTGGCCGCCTCGCTCCACATCATCAAAGAAGGCGAGTAAAGCCCTTGCATGAGCGAACTATCCGGTACTGGCGCGGACGGCCGATCGTCGGAGTGATTATGGGCAGCCAATCGGACTGGGAGACGATGGCGAGAGCGAGTGAGACTCTCGAAACGCTCCGGGTAGCGCACGAGTGCCGCATCGTCTCAGCGCATCGCACACCGGACTGGATGGCGGAATACGCAAAGACAGCAGCGTCCCGCGGCCTTGAAGTAATCATCGCGGCAGCGGGCGGAGCGGCCCACCTGCCGGGCATGGTCGCGGCGCACACCTCATTGCCTGTGCTGGGCGTTCCGATCAAGAGCAGCATTTTGAATGGTGTCGATTCGCTACTGTCGATCGTGCAGATGCCGGCGGGCATTCCTGTCGGCACGCTTGCTATAGGGAGCGCCGGGGCGACCAACGCAGCGCTGCTTGCAGCGAGCATTCTGGGCATTAAATACCCTGCCATCCGGGAGCGGCTCGAGTTATGGCGCAAGAAGCAGACCGACAGCGTTCTCGAAAACCGCACCCCGTGAGACAGACAAACGCGACCGCACCGATTTTGCCAGGGAGCGCCATAGAGGGTGCTCGGCAGCGGCCAACTCGGACGCATGTTTGCCATTGCCGCGCGCCGCATGGGCTACCGGGTGCATACGCTTTCACCGGATGAGGACACGCCCACGGGTCAGGTGGCCGATGTAGAAGTGAACGCGCCGTACGAAGATCTTGACGCGATCTGCCGGTTTGCGAGCGGGGTTTCGGCCGTAACGTTCGAGTTCGAAAATGTCCCGGCTGCGACCGCGGAAGCTGCGGAGCGCTGCGCCCCGGTCCGTCCGAGTGGTCACGTTCTTCATACCACCCAGCACCGTTTGCGCGAAAAGACATTTCTATCGAAAGCCGGTTTGCCCTTGACTCCGTTCGGCCTGTAGGCAGCCGCGCCGAACTCGCCACGGCTGCCACCGAACTCGGCCTCCCCGCCATTCTCAAGACTGCGGATTTCGGTTACGACGGAAAGGGGCAGTACAGGATCTATTCTGGCCAGAGATTTCGACGCGGCTTGGCAGGCTGTTGGCGAACGCGAAGCAGTGCTCGAGGCGTTCGTCGATTTCGACCGTGAGATCTCAGTTGTGGGCAGCTCGATCGCTCACCGGCGACTTCGTGCACTACGGGGCGATCGAGAACCATCACCAAAAGGGGATTCTCTTCATATCTGCCGTTTCCGCCCGCATCTCGGCAGCAGTGGCG
>CAWKEO010000008.1:0-202383 GCA_963848745.1 uncultured Solirubrobacterales bacterium
GGCGATACCGTGCTGACGGCGTCCCGGGTAGCGGGCGACGCACCCGGGTAGACGATCGCAAAGCTCAGTATCGGGACACGATTGGTCGCCTCACAGAGCCTGTCGGGGGCTGCCGGAAGGAGAGAACGAATGGCTCAGGTTGCCGTGGTGACTGGCGCATCGGCGGGTGTCGGACGGGCAACCGCCCGCGCCTTCGCCGAGCGAGGGTTTGATGTCGCGTTGCTTGCCCGAGGCCAGGCGGGGCTTGACGCCGCCGTCCGCGAGGTGCAGGCCACGGGACGCCGGGCGCTGGCGATCCCCACCGACGTCGCCGACTTCGAGCAGGTCGACCGCGCGGCCAGTCGAGTCGAGGAGGAGCTCGGCCCGATCGACGTGTGGGTCAACGACGCGATGACAACGGTCTTCGCGCCGTCCTGGGAGGTCAAACCGGCCGATTTCCAGCGCGCGATCGAGGTCACCTTCCTCGGTCAGGTCTGGGGCACGACTGCGGCGCTGTCCCGGATGCGTCCCCGCGACCGGGGCTCGATCGTCAACGTCGGCTCCGCGCTCGCCTTCATCGGGATACCGCTGCAGGCGGCCTACTGCTCATCGAAGTTCGCCTGCCGCGGCTTCTTTGAGTCGGTTCGTGCCGAGCTGATCCACGAGAAGAGCCACGTGCGGATGAGCATGGTCCACCTCCCGGCGGTCAACACCCCCCAGTTCGACTGGTGCGAGACCGCGATGTCCCACCACCCGATGCCGGTCCCGCCGATCTACCAGCCGGAGATCCCGGCCAAGTTCATCGTCGACGCGGCACTCGACGGCCGCCGCGAGAAGATCGTCGGGTCCTGGAACAAGATGCTCGTCGCGGTCGCCAGGCTTGTCCCCGGCCTCGGCAACCAGTACGCGGCGATCGGCGCCTGGGGAGCGCAGCTCACCTCACAAACGCTCAGTCCGGACCGGCCGGTCAACCTCTACGAGCCCGTCGACGCCGAGACCGACCACGGCGCGCACGGCGGCTTCGACGACAAAGCGGGCGGCTTCCTCGACCCCAGCTTCCTGAAGTCGACGCCGAACACGGTCAAGACGTTCGTCCAGGCGCTCATCCACAACGCCCAGGACAAGAGGCTCGTCTGGGAGAACCGGAAGCGTCATGGGCTGAACCCGACCGGCGTCGGGCCGGCCGAGCGCCCCCTGTACGCGCTCCACGCGAAGTCCGCGACCCAGCATCCGGCCGCTGGCGAGGTGCCAACGAGCGGCGCGCCAGCAAGCCCGTAGACGGTGTTCGCCGGCGTGGGCGCTCCGCTCGCCGGGTAGCAGCCGGCCGCGCGTCAGGGGGTGTCGTGCCAGTACGCGTCGAGCACTGCGGCTTCCCGTCGCAACGCGTGCGCCTGGTCGACCCGCCCGTGCGCCTCGTACTGCTCTGCGGCCTGACGGCGCTCCTCGGCCTGCTGGCGGACGATCGCGCGGATCTCGTCGGCGCTGAGCGCCCGACGCGGCACGTCCGAGGAGCCCACCCCGGCAGAGGCGCCGGCGATGTGCGAGCTGCTGGTCACAGGCGCTGCGCCGGCTTGCACCGCCTCGGCGTTGTCGATGGCGGCCAGAGTGGTTCGGAGGACGGCGACCACAACCGGATCACGAGCTTTCATCGCGGTTCGGAGATCTGCCCGCAGTCGCTCCCGCATCCGGCCAGCGTACCCGCGACGGGTTGAGCAGCCGAGAGTGGGCCGGCGGCTGGTTAGGCTGCGCGGATGTCACGCCGGCTGCGGCCGACCGCCGCACAGCACGCCGCGCAGAACGCGATGGAAGATCCTGGCGAGATCGTGCGCTTCTACGACCGGTGCAGTGATCTGATGCGTGAGCTGTTGGACGCCCTGGCCGCTCTGCCGGACCGGCCGCGCCCGTTCCCCGAGATCGAGGTCGCGCTCGGGTGGTCGCCGCGCCGGATCGCCAGCGTCCTCGGGGGAGTGTGGCATCTGCGCATGACCGAGTTCGGCGGCCGGCGTCCGTATCGCTTTCTCGACGAGCGTCAGTCGGACTCGGGCCGCTGGGAGTTGTGGATGGACCGCACCCAAGCCAGCGCCGTTCGCACTGCAGCAGGTCGCTGAGGCCACTCGCTTCCACATCTCACCGCAACCGGGTTAGGGTGGCACCGTCGTCGCCGCGCGCCATGACTCCAGACGAGATGCCAAGCCCTCGCCGCCCGCGCAGGCGGTCGGTCAAAGCCGGAACCGATCAGGCAGATCACCCGGGACGCGGCCGTCTGCGCCGACTGGCGATGGGCATGGCCGAAGCGTTCCTCGCCCTGCTTCCCGCGCTGCTCGTGCTCGTGCCCACCGGGGCGATGGTGGCCGTCGCTGTCGCCGTGGCGCTGGGCGGGACGCCGCGACCGGCGTGCGTGGACGAGACGCACCCGACCCCCGTCGGTTCGCCGAGCCAAGAGCAACCCATCGGGACGACCTCTCCGCGCATCGCGACCCTGGCCAGGACATACGCGCCGACGGTGAAGATGTCCGTGCTCGACCGGTTCTGGCCCGTGTCCGTGTCCGCCGTTCTCGCCGAACGCAGCCCGCTCGGAGCCCGCACGCAACTCGTCTCCGGTACCCGCACGATCACGGCGCCGACGCTCGCCGATCTTCAGGCGCCCGACCCGGGCGCGGCCTACCTGAACTTTCCCGCCGTGCTCGCGGACAAGGCTGACCAGATGCGCGCGTTCCTGCGTGGCATCGGCGTGCCCGGGCCGAGCATCGCCGCGTGGCCGGTCGACCTGTCCGGAGCGGCCAGGCGAACGGGCCAGATCTACTTCTACGACGCCGGCACGCACTGCACGTTCAACGGCCGTCCGCGGACCGGGGATCGGGCGCTCGAGTACTGGTTCTTCTACCCGTTCAACTACTACCCGATGACCGTCGACGCGACCGGGATGCTCTCCCGTCCGCTGCAGACCGACGCCGCCGACGTCGACGACCATGAGGGGGACTGGGAGCACGTCACGGTGCTTGTTGCCCCGAACGGCACCCCGGTCTACGTCTGGATGGCCCGTCACGCTAGCGAGGGGGTCCTGATCCCCTGGGATCAGGTGCAGACCGATGGCACGCACCCGATCGTCTACCCGGCTTTCGGCGGACACCCGAGCTATCCGGACTGCGGTGCCCATCCGCGCGCGAAGCTCGCTGCCGCGGTCGACGACTACGTCGTGTGCGGGCAGGGGCTCTACACGTTCCCGGGCGCCACGACGCGGATCGTCGACCTCGGACACGTCAGCTGGAGCTGTTGGCGCGGGCACTTCGGCACGACGATCGGCACGGTCGCGGCCAGCAACGCCGACGATCCGTCGGGGCAGATCCTCGTCGCCGGTCCCGGCACACCGCTGCGACAGGGCGAGAACAAGGACGCGTGTGCATGACCGCCGAACACCAAGACGAAGGGGCAGAAGAGATGACGGGTGACCCCAATAACGATCCGACGCGGGTAAGGACCAAAGCTCGGCGGCCTGTGCTACCGGTGATGGAGGACGTCTGGGGCTACCGCATCGCGGTGGCCGGTGTCGGCGCGGCCCTCGTCGCCTTCCTCATCGGCGCAGCGATCATCGCCGCTGGAGGTAATCCTGTCCCCACTCAGTATCTCTCGGTCGGCAGCGGCCTCGCCGGTGGTCTGCTCGGCATCCTCGCGCCCAGCCCGACCAAGACGGATCCCGACGACGTCAGAAGGGACAAGCCCGGCGTCAGCCGGGCGATCGTGTTCATGACGGCGTTCGCAAGCGACGTCTGGAACAACCGAGCCGTGGTGCTGCTACTGGCGCTGTTCATCGTCTCGTTGGTGTTTGCCATGCAGAACAACGCGCCTGAGCTCGACACCCTGGCGGCAGCCTCCGGCGGCGCGCTCGTCGGCTTGCTCGGACCGTCTCCCACGAGCACGGAGAGCGGCTGAGCGAGGCGCGCTACGCGTTTACGAACGACCCCTGAGGTCGGGGCACGGGCGACGCAGCCGGATCGGGCCACGCGCCTGCGCGATGTCGACGACCTCGCCGCCTTGGGTGACCTCGATCTCACCAGCGGCGACGAGCTCGGCGGCGGCGGCGCGGGCGGCGTCCATGAGCGGGCGAAAGCTCGCGCCGGCCACCGCCCGGGCCGCATCCGAAGGACAGATCGTCTTGCCCGGTCCGCGACGGTCGAGCAGCTCGAGGATCACGGCGCGCAGCCGAGCGTCGTCAGATGTGGCGGGAGTCATGGGGGAGGATCTACCCGGACCGGGGCCCCGCGGATGGGTCAGGGATCGATCTCACAATCTTCCGCGTGGTCACGTTCTCGTCCTCATGTCCCATCAACCAGACGGCCTCCACGTGCAGGCGATTGATCCTGCCCATCTCGATGTCATCCGCCGCAGCGGCGCAGATGGTCACGGCAACGAGCTTCGTCCATTCGCCGCCACCGGGGAGGGCGAGCCGCTGCGCTGTTGCCTTCGCTACGCCGAGCCGGCCGAGCCGATCGCGCTGATCTCCTACGCTCCGTTTGCGCGCCCGTCGGTGTGGAGGGAGGTTGGGCCGGTCTACATCCACGCTCAGCCTTGCCAGGGGTATTCCCCGACCGGCAAGCTGCCCGGCCAGCTGGCCGTGGGTCCGCGGGTCCTGCGCACCTACCGCAGCGACGCGACGATGAACTACGCGCACAACACCGTCGTCGCCGAGAAGGTCGAGCTGGAGCCGATCATCGCGCGCCTCCTGCGCGAGCCGGACGTCGCGACCGTCCACGTGCGCACGCTGGCGCCGCAGTGCTTTCTCTACGCCGTCCTGGCCGCCTGACGAGCAGGTCAGACGTCCACAGCGCCGGGAGGTTCAGGAGGCCTGCGCATGGGCCAAACTGGAGGCCCGCCGTCTGGCAGATCGAGCACATCCATGTGCACGAAGCCGAGCCGCGCGTACAGGGCGGCACTGCGCTGAGTGCTGGCCTCAATGTACGCAGGCAGGCCAGCCGAATCGGCTCGCGCGAGCGCCGGCTGCATGAGGGCCGTGCCGACACCCTGTCCCTGCAATGCGGTCCGCACCCCGACCGTACGAACGTAGACGTGCGGCTCGCGTAGGTGTCGCTCCTCCATCGCGCGCTGCACGCTCATCGCCCGCGGCAGTCGCATCCCGAACGCCCGCACCCACGTGAGTGCCTCCCGTCCCGTGAAGGACGTGGGCATCTCCCAGCCGCCGGGTGGCAGCGCGATCACCGCACCGTCATATCCGGACGTCGTCCACACGGTTCCCCCGCGCGGCAGGACGTACAGCTCCAGCTCAGCCGCGAAGATGGCTCGGAGTCGTGGCAGCAGCCGCAGGCGGCCCGGGTGCAGCCACCGATAGACGGGGTCGCCCGCGAACGCGTCCGCCAGCGCGTCCGCCACCTTCGGCGCGGCACCGGCGGACGCTGTTCGCAGGTCGAACGCTCGGGCTGCACTGACCATGACTCACCCCTCCACAGCGTCGGCTTCGCCCGCCGGCGGCCGGATTTGGGTCGGCGAAGGCCACGAACTCAACCGGCAGCAGCTACTCGGCCCGGCCCGATGGGTCCCGAACAAGGATATTCCGAGAAGCCTTGTTGGCAACGGCACCGATCACCACGGCGCGGGTAGCCTCGCCCGGGTGTTCGACCACGTCGGGATTCACAACGCGGACCTCGCCGCCTCCGAGCGCTTCTACCGCACGGTGCTGAGCGTCCTCGGCCTCGAGCCGAGCTACGCGGGCACCGACATGGTCGGGTGGGACGACTGGTGGATCGGCCCGGCGGACCGCGAGCATCCGGTGACCCGCGGGCTCCATGTCGGCTTCCAGGCCCCCGACCGCGCGCAGGTCGATGCGTTCTGGCAGGCCGGGCTCGATGCGGGATACCGCGACGACGGCGCGCCGGGGCCGCGGACGCAGTACAGCCCGAGCTACTACGGCGCCTTCCTGCTCGACCCCGACGGCAACAGCGTCGAGGCGGTCCACCACGACCGCGAGAATGCCGTGCCCGAGGGTCGCGTCGACCATCTCTGGATCCGAGTCCGCGACCCGCAGGCGTCCCGGCGCTTCTACACGACGATCGCTCCGCACGCTGGGCTGCGGCTCGTGCACGAGGATCCCGACCACGTGCAGCTGGCCGGCTCGGACTACAGCTTCTCGCTCGTTCGCGACGAGCGAGAACTCACCGAGCACGTCCACCTGGCGTTCCGGGCGGCCGAGGACGCCACGGTGCGCGCCTTCCACGCTGCCGCGCGGGTCGCCGGCTATCAGGACCACGGCGCGCCCGGGGAGCGCGCCGTCTACCACCCGGGCTACTACGCCGCCTTCGTGCTCGACCCGGACGGGCACAACATCGAGGTCGTCAACCACGAAGGGCAGACCGAATCGCCTGAGTAGCATCGACCGGGCGATGAGTCAGGTGCGGCGCGCTCTGCTCGCGCTCGCCCTCGGCGGTTTCGGCATCGGCACAGGGGAGTTCGTGATGCTCGGCCTGCTGCCGGAGGTCGCGCGCAGCCTTCACATCACGATCCCTCAGGCGGGCGATCTGATCTCCGCCTACGCGCTTGGCGTCGTGGTCGGTGCGCCCCTGGTCACCGCGATCACTGTCTCGCGGCCGCGAAAGGGCCTGCTCATCTCGGTGGTCCTCCTGATGGCGGTCGGCAACGCCGCCTCGGCCGTGGCCCCCAGCTTCGGCTGGCTGCTCGGGTTCCGCTTCCTGACCGCGCTCCCCCACGGCGCCTACTTCGGGGTGGCCTCCGTCGTGGCCGGGAAGCTGGTTTCGCCGGAGCGGCGCAGCCGGGCCATGTCGATCGTCTTCGCCGGCCTGACCTCGGCCAACGTGGCCGGGGTGCCGCTGACGACGCTGATCGGGCAGCACTCGGGCTGGAGGCTCGTGTTCGGCCTGGTCGCGGTGATCGAGGTCCTCGCGGCGCTCGCCGTGCTCGCGGTCGTGCGCCGGGACGAGCGCGACGTGGCGGCGGACCCGCCTCGCCTGCGTGACGAGATGGGTGCCTTCCGGCAACCGCAGATCTGGCTTGCCCTCGGAATCGCCATGATCGGCGGCGGCGCCCTGTTCTGCACCTTCAGCTACATCGCACCGATGATGACCGGGGTCGCCCACTACTCCGAGTCCGACATCACGCCGCTTCTGGTCCTGTTCGGCGTCGGCATGACGCTCGGGAACCTGATCGGCGCCCGGCTGGCCGACCGCATCCTGATGCGCACCGTCTACGCCGCGATGACCGGCGAGATCGTCATCGCGGTCCTGTTCTTCTTCGGCGCCCACCACCAGCTGTCCGCGGCCGTGCTCGTCCTGCTCTTCCCGGCCACCTCGCTGGCGCTCCTCCCGGCGCTCCAGAACCGCATCGTGACGCTCGCCGGCGGCGCCCCGAACCTCGCCGCTGCCTCCATTCACGCCGCGTTCAACATCGCCAACTCGATCGGCGCCTACGCCGGAGGGGCCGTGATCGCGGCCGGGCTCGGCTATGCGTCCGTGAACCTCGCCGCCGCGGGGTTCGCCGCCGTCGGGCTCGTCCTCGCCGTGGCGTCAGGCCGCCTCGACCGCCATCACGCGGCGGTCCTGGCCTCCTGAGCGTCGCGCCCGTCTGAGCTCCGCAGAAGCCAGCCCGATCAGCGCGACTGCCCCGAGCGCGAACAGCACTGGATAGTCCGGCCACCCGCGGTAGCGGAAGACGATCCGGTGCGTGCCCGGGGGGACGGGCGTGGCCACGAGCGCGGGCGCCACCATCTCGGTGCGCTGCCGGCGCCCGTCAACGGTGGCGGTCCAGCCGGGATCGTACGAGGCGCTCAGCACGACGACGCCGGCCCGGCGCATCCGCACGGTGGCCGCCGTGAGTCCCGCCGGCAGCCGGTCTGACTGCGCGGACACCGCCCCGGGCGGGGTGCCGGGCAGAAGCTCGGGCAGCGGCGGCTCGCGGGCGCCCGGCTGACCGGAGGCGACGCCCAGGTAGTCGCCCGCCTGCGCGAGCCGACCGTTCAGGATGGGGATGCTGCGGGTGCCGATGTCGGTCCGGTTCGCGGTCAGGGAGCCGACGATGCTGCCGGCGTGCACGACGCCACCGGCGCCGGCCAGCGTCCAGAGCGCGTACGGCCCGGAGCGCATGGCCAGCCGGCCGCGGACCGGCGGCTCGGAGCCGGTGGGCAGGATGAGGTAGCGGATCCCGAACAGCTGGTAATCGGAGACGTCGCGGTCGTTGAAGTAGTACTCGGGGTCGGTCATCAGCGACGCGGTGCGCAGCGTGTAGCCGACCTCGTCGACGTCTCGGCTCTCCAGATACTTGAACACGGGCGCCGACCCGACGGTGAAGCCCTGACCCCAATTCGACGGCAGCCCGGCGTACGTCCGGCCGCCGCCGTCGTGCTCGATCACCGCGACGAGACGATCGAGCTGGGGGCCCTGGCTACCGTCGGCGCGGCGCTGGACGGCGATCGCGGCGTTGTCGCGACGGTCGAAGGCCCCCAGCTGGAGCCAGGCGGGCGCGAGTACCGCGACCCCCACTGCAACTGCGGCCGCGGCGGCCAGGCCGGGCCGGGCGGGTAGGCGACGCGCGCATCCGGCCGCCAGCCAGGCTGCGCCCCGGCCCGCGAGCAGCAGCGCGACGAGCTGTACGCCCATCGTGAAGCGGCGGAAGAACAGGTCGGCGCTGCCCGGAATCAGCTCGACGAGCGAGCCGAAGGTCGTGCGACCGAATGCGAGCAGCAGGCAGACCGCGAGTGCGGCGAGCAGGGCCCGGGCGTCGGCGTCCGAGGACCAGGCCAGCCAGGCCAATGCGAACCCGAGTCCAGCGAAAACGGTCACGACCGGCAGCCGGCCATGGTCGAGCAGCTGGCCCGACACCAGCCAGTCGAGGACGCGCCCGGCGCCGTAGCCGTTGACGAGCGGTGTGCCCTGGAGCACCTCGTTGACCGCCGCCCACTGGCGCTGGGCGAGCAACGGCACGATCACCCACGCGGCCGCGAGCAGCGACCCGCCGAGCAGGACCGCCGCTCGGCGCAGCCGGACGGCGAGCGGCCGGCCGGCCACGAGCGGCCAGACGAGCAGCATCGCGAGCGCGAGGTAACCCGTCTCGAAGTGCAGCGCGATGGTGAGTGTGGTGAACAGCACCGCGCCGAGGTAGCCGCATCCGTCGCGAAGCGCCCGCCAGCTGAAGCCCCACGCCAGCGGTAGCGTCCACGACGCCCAGAGCTGCGTCCACACGCCGAAGCCGCTCCACACGTAGGCGTGCTGCTCGTACCCGACCCCGGTGACGCTGACCAGGAACGGGGCCATCGCGGCCGAGGCGCCCGCCGCCGGCCGCCCGGCCCCGAACCGTCGGGCCGCCAGGTAGACGCTGATCGGCCACAGCGACAGGAGCAGGTAGAGCGACCACCGAAACGCCACGTCCGGACCGGTCACGAGGCCGGCCAGCCCGGTCAGCATCGCCGGCAGGCTCTGGTAGTGCAGGAACTGCGGCGACCCCTCGCCCAGGAACGGGAACCAGCTCGTGAGCGGCAGGTGCCCGGCGCGCAGCTGGGCGGTGGCGAAGCGCACCATCTGCTCGTGCAGCGAGCTGTCGTTCAGGTAGGTGACTGGAAGCGTGAGCGCGCGCAGGCTGGCGAGATTCCAGCCCACAGCCGCGGCGACGAGCAGCCACGGCCAGCGCGCAGCCGTCCGGCCCCCGCGATCATGCGGGGGCCGGAGCGCCAACCGTGGCGGCGCCCGCACTGGCTGGGCGGGCGCCGTCATCGGATCAGCCGTTGCCGGTGTTGCCCGAGTTGTCCGGGACGGTGGCACCCGTCTTGATGAGGAAGCACTGGGTCACGTGGAAGGTACCTTCGCCGGTGTTGTCAGGCGACTGGCCCGCCCCGACGACCTGCGTGCCGTTGGCGCCCAGGAGAACCTTCACCGGCGGTCCCGGCAGTTTCGCGCCCCGCCAGGGGGTGCAATTGACCGGGCCGCTGATCCGCGCCGGGCCAAACGCCTGCCAGGTGGTGAGGATCTGCTCGTCAACTCCCATCGCGGTGAGCTTGCGGTTGATGGCCGGGATCGACTCAGCGGAAAAGAACTTCATGTTCACCACCACCGAGCCATCGCCGCTCCTCGTGATGGCATAGGCGGGCGCGGTGGCCGCGGTGCCGCCCAGGACGAGCACGAGCGCGGCGCCGACGCCGGCCAGCCCGAGCGTGCTGCCCGCGAGCACGCGGGGGCGCCGCAGGATGCGGGCGCGGCGCGACGCAGGCTGATCGCTGCCTGCGGCACGCTCCTCGCGCGCCAGGTCGATGGTCGTGCTGGCGCGCAGAGCGTCGCCCAGGCGCTCCAGATCGGGATCGAGATCGAGACGGGTCATGACTGGCTCTCCTTGGACGGGGTGAGATGGTGTTTGAGGGCACTCAGCCCGCGGTGGACGCGAACGCGAGCGGCGCCGGGGGTGGTCCCGAGCTCGCGCGCGATGTCTGAGTACTCCAGGTCCTCCAGCACGCGCAGGCGCACGGCCTCGCGCTGGTGGGCGGGCAAGGCGTCGAGCAGCTCGTCGGCCCCGTCGGCCCACCGGCTTTCGGGCACCGGATCCTCGACGCCCTGCGGGCGGTCGAGGCGCTCCTGCAGGCCGAGCCGCTCGGTGGCACGTTGCTCGAGCCTGCCCCGGCGGATCGACATCAACAGCACGTTGCGGGCAATGCCATAGACCCACGGCGCCGCCGAGCCGTCCGCCTCATCGCGGAACCTGGCGCGGACGAACCAGGCCTGAGCGAAGGTCTCGGCCGTCAGGTCGAGCGCCGTCGTCCGACTGCCGGTGCGGCGCACGAAGTACGCGTGCACCGCCGGCGCGTGGCGCTCGTACAGTTCCCGGAACGCGTCAGGATCGTGGCGCGCGGCGGCGAGCAGTGAGGCGTCGCTGGACACCGCCGGCGCGGGGAGGGTGGGTGAGGATGTCATCGGGGGGTTCATTGCACGGCCGCCCCGTGGTGTTACCGGTCAGCTTGTCCCGTGTCGAGCTCCCGGCGGGCACTCCGGCGCGCTACCGTCCCGGAGGGAGGGAAGACGGCGATGAAGATGCTTCCGAAGGATCCGCTCGTCCGCTGGGTGTTCTGGTTCGTGGTCGCGGTGACGTTCGTGATCCCGGTCCTGGCGGCGCTCGTGATCACGCTGGAGAACTGATGACAGGATGCCCGCCCGCGGGCGGGCAGCCACGACAGCCTGTGGGTTCCCGTGCCGCCGACGCCGGGTTAGCCTCGGCGCCGTGTCCGTCCCGTGGCCGACCACGCCCCCGACCGCAGCCGAGCTCGCGAGCTTCGCCGACGCCCGGCGGGCTCCGTTCTGGCTCGACGCGCTGCCCGCTCGGGAGGCCAGCCCGCCGCTGAACGGTGACCTCGAGGCCGACCTGTGCATCGTCGGCGGCGGCTTCACCGGGCTGTGGGCGGCTCTGCACGCGAAGGCCGAGGACCCGAGGCGTGACATCGCCGTGCTCGAGGCCCGCGAGATCGGCTCCGGCGCCAGCGGGCGCAACGGCGGCTTCCTGGTCCGCTCACTCACCCACGGCCTGCAGAACGGGCTCTCGCGCTTCGCCGGCGAGATCGATCTGCTCGAGCGCCTGGGGCGCGAGAACCTCGACGGGCTGGTCCGGGATCTCGAACGCCACGGCATCGACTGCGCGCTCGAGCTGACCGGGGAGATGATGGCCGTGCTCGCCCCCTACCAGGACGCCTGGCTCGAGGAGGAACGGGCGCTGGCCGAGCGCCACGGCTACGACGTCGAGGTGTTCCCCGACGCCGCCTCCATGCAGGCGGAGGTCGCCTCGCCGCTGTACCGGGGCGGCATCTGGATGCGCGACAGCGGCGGCGTGCTCGACCCCGCGCGCCTGGCCACCGGCCTGCTCGAGGCGGCTCGGCGCGCCGGCGTGCGCGTGTACGAGAACACGCCGGCGCACGGCCTCGAGGACGATCGCACCGCGATCCGGGTGGCCAGCTCCCACGGCAGCCTGCGCGCCGACCGGGTACTGCTGGCCACCTCCGCCTTCCCGCCGCTCCTGCGGGCCATGCGCCGCTACGTCGTGCCGGTCTACGATTACGCGCTCGTCACCGAGCCGCTGTCGGCGGCCCAGCGAGCCTCGATCGGCTGGCATCGGCGCCAGGGCCTGGGCGACGGGGGCAACCAGTTCCACTATTACCGGCTGACTGCCGACGAGCGAATCCTGTGGGGCGGCTACGACGCCGTGTACCGTTTCGGCGGCCCGGTCGGCGACGCCCTCGACGACCACGCGCCGAGCTTCGCCCGCCTGGTCCAGAACTTCTTTGCCACCTTCCCCCAGCTCGAGGGGATCGGCTTCACCCACCGGTGGGGCGGTGCGATCGACACCTGCAGCCGCTTCTCGGTGTTCTTCGGCACCGCGCACCGAGGACGGGTGGCCTACGCGACCGGCTACACCGGGCTCGGCGTCGCCGCCACCCGGTTCGGCGCCCGCGTCGCGCTCGACCTGCTCGACGGGCGCAGCACCGAGGCCACACGCAGCCGGTACGTGCGCCGCAAGCCGGTGCCGTTTCCGCCCGAGCCCCTGCGTACCGCGGTCATCCAGCTCACCCGCAACCGGTTGGCCGCCGCCGACCGCCGCGAGGGGCGCCGGGGGCTGTGGCTCGGTCTGCTCGACCGCCTCGGCCTCGGGTTCGACAGCTAGCCAGAGTGTCGCCCTCCGGCGGCAAATGACAGACAGCCCGACCCTGGCGCCGGACGCCGGTATCCGCGAGCCTTCGGTCATGACGCACGACCAGCTTCAGCGCTCGGCGCAGGAGCATCTCCTCCTGCATTTCTCCAAGCCGGCCCTCGATGATCTCCTGGTGCTCGAACGCGGCGAGGGGCCGTACGTGTTCGACACCGAGGGCAAGCGCTACATCGATGCCCTGTCGAGCCTCTTCTGCGCTCAGATCGGCTACAGCTACGGCGAGGAGATGGCCGACGCGGCCGCCCGGCAGCTGACCACGCTCGCGTTCAACACGAACTGGGGCACCGCCCACCCGGCCGCCATCGAGCTGGCCGAGAAGCTCGCATCGGTCGCCCCGGCCGGGCTCGAGCGCGTGTTCTTCACCAGCGGCGGGTCCGAAGCGGTCGAGGCGGCCTGGAAGCTGGCGCGTGAGTACTTCCTGGCCATCGGCCAGCCGCAGCGCACGAAGGCCATCGCTCGCGACATCGCCTACCACGGCGTCACCCTCGGCGCGCTGTCGTTCACTGGCGTGCCGCGGTTCAAGGAGCCGTTCGGGCGCGCGCCGATCGACGTCACCCATGTCTCGCACACGAACGCCTTCCGGGCGCCCGACGGCGATGACCCGGAACGTTTCTGCGCCCGTCTGCTCGAGGAGGTCGAAGCGGCGATCCTGGCCGCCGGCCCGGACGAGGTCGCGCTCATCATCGCCGAGCCGGTGCAGAACGCCGGCGGCTGCCTGACCCCCCCGCCCGGCTACTGGGCCGGTCTGCGCGCCCTGGCCGACCGCTGCGGCGCGCTGCTCATGGCCGATGAGGTCATCTGCGGCTGCGGGCGCCTGGGCGAGTGGATCGCCACCGGCCGTGAGGGCATCACTCCGGACCTGGTCAGCCTGGCCAAGGGGCTGACCTCGGCCTACGCCCCGATGGGCGCCGTGGTGGCGGCCGAGCGGGTGGTCGAGCCGCTGCTCGAGACCGGTGCCACCTATCGCCACGGGATCACGTTCGGCGGCCACCCGCTGTCGGCGGCGATCGCGCTGAAGAACTTCGAGATCTTCGAGCGCGACGGGATCCTCGAGAACGTGCGCGAGCTCACGCCGTACCTGGGTGCGGCGATGAACCGGCTGCGCGAGCTGCCGATCGTCGGTGACGTTCGGGGTGACGGCTTCTTCTGGGCCGTCGAGCTGGTCAAGGACGAGGCGGCCACCCGCTTCGACCAGGCCGAGCGCGACCAGCTGTTGCGTGGCTTCCTGCCCCGGCGACTGCGCGAGGCCGGACTGATCGCCCGCGCCGACGATCGCGGCGACTCGGTCCTGCAGATCGCCCCGCCGTTGATCGCCGACAAGGCCCTGCTCGACGAGATCGTGTCCGGGCTCCGCGACGTGCTGAGCGACGCCGCTGCCCACATGGGCGTCGGCGACACGGCAGGGGTGGCCTGATGCTCGTCGGAGTGGTGAGCGAGATCAAGGCGGCCGAGCGCCGCTGCGCGCTGACCCCCGACGGGGCCCGCGAGCTCACCGCGGCCGGCCACGACGTGCTCGTGCAGAGCGGCGCCGGCGAGGGGTCGGGCTTCCCCGACAGCGCGTACGCGAGCGCGGGGGCGCAGCTGGCGCCCGACGCCGCGAGCGTGTGGGCGCAGGCCGGCCTGCTGCTGAAGGTCAAGGAGCCGATCGCCTCCGAGTACGAGCACCTGCGCGCCGGACAGGTGCTGTTCACCTATCTGCACCTGGCCGCAGATCGCCCCCTCACCGAGGCGCTCATCGCCTCGGGCACGACGGCCATCGCCTACGAGACGATCGAGGACACCGACGGTCGCCTGCCCCTGCTCGCTCCGATGAGCGAGATCGCGGGCCGCCTGGCCGCCCAGGCCGCGGCAGCGTTCCTGCAGGCGCCGGTTGGCGGACCAGGCATCCTCATCGGCGGCGCACCGGGGGTGGCCCCCGCTCGCATCACGGTGCTCGGCGGAGGTGTCGTCGGCACCCATGCCGCTCGGGTGGCCTACGGGATGGGCGCCGAGGTGACGATCCTCGAGCGCTCGCTGCCCCGCATCCGCGAGCTCGAGGCCCACTTCGACGGCCGCGTGCGCGTGCTCATGTCGAGCACGGCGGCGATCGAGCACGCCATCCGCAGCTCGGATGCCATCATCGGCGCGGTGCTGGTGCCCGGCGCGGCGGCGCCGAAGTTGCTCAGCCGGGAGATGATCGCGCCGCTGGCCGGCCGCGGCCTGCTCGTCGACGTGGCCATCGACCAGGGCGGGTGCTTCGCCACCTCGCGCCCGACCACCCACACCGAGCCGACCTACGTGGTCGACGGCGTCCTGCACTACTGCGTGGCCAACATGCCCGGTGCGGTGCCGCGGACCTCGACGATGGCGCTCACGAACGCGACGCTCCCGTACGTCCGATCGCTGGCCGAGTTCGGCGTTGACGCACTGATTGCCCGCGACCCCGGGGTGGCTCCGGGCGTCAACGTGCGCGAGGGCGAGATCCTGTGTGCGCCCGTGGCCGAGGCGATGGCGCAGGCCGCTCTGCTCCCGGCCTGATGACCGCGACCACGCCCGCGTACCGCAACCTCGTCGGCGGCGAGCTCATCGAGTCGGTCGACGGCGCCACGCGCTCGGTTCTGAACCCGGCCACCGGACGGGCCATCGCCGAGGTTCCGGAGGGTGGTCCGGCGGATGTCGAGCGCGCCGTGTCCGCCGCTCGCGCCGCTCGCATCGCGTTTCGCGACACGACGCCCGGCCGGCGGCAGGAGCTGCTGCTCGGCCTGGCCGAGCTCGTGGACCGCCACGGCGATGAGCTGGCCGCGATCGAGTCGGCCAATGTGGGCAAGCCGCGCGCCCTGGCCGCCGAGGAGCTTCCGATCTGCGCCGACGAGCTGCGCTTCTTCGCCGGTGCCGCGCGCACGCTGAGCGCGCCCGCAGCCGGCGAGTACAGCCCCGATCACACCTCGTTCGTGCGCCGCGAGCCGGTCGGCATCGTGGGCCAGATCGCGCCCTGGAACTACCCGCTGATGATGGCGATCTGGAAGCTCGCCCCGGCGCTGGCGGCCGGCAACGTCGTCGTGCTGAAGCCGTCGGAGCTGACGCCTCTCTCGGCCCTGCGCTTCGCCGAGCTGGCGGCCGAGATCCTGCCCCCGGGCGTGCTGAACGTCATCACCGGAGACGGGCCGAGCGTCGGCGAGTCGCTCGTACGCCACCCCGATGTCGCCATGGTGTCGCTGACCGGCAGCGTGGCCACCGGCAAGCGCATCGCCCGCGCCGCCGCCGACACGCTCAAGCGCGTCCACCTCGAGCTGGGCGGCAAGGCGCCCGTCGTCGTGCTCGACGATGCCGACGCCGAGGCGGTGGCCGCCGGCCTGCGCGTGGCCAGCTTCCTCAACTCCGGCCAGGACTGCACCGCGGCCTGCCGCGTGCTCGCCGGCCCCCGCATCCACGACGCGCTGCTCGAGGCGCTCGTGCCCGCCGTGCAGTCGCTGCGGGTCGGCGACCCGGCTGCCGGTCCCGACATCGAGATGGGCCCGGTCATCTCGGCCGGCCAGCAGCAGCGCGTGCTCGGCTTCCTCGAGCGGGCCTCAGCGGGCGGGGCGCAGGTCCTGTGCGGCGGCGAGGCCGGTTCGGCCGTCGGCTCCTTCGTGGAGCCCACCGTGATCGCCGGCGTCGACCAGCGCGACGAGATCGTCCAGCGCGAGGTGTTCGGGCCGGTGGTCACCGTCCAGCGCGTGGCCGACGCCGCCGATGCGTTCGCCCTGGCCAACGACGTCGAGTACGGCCTCGCCGCCTCGGTGTGGACGCGCGACGTGAACCGCGCCATGCAGGCGATCCGCCAGCTCGACTTCGGCTGCGTGTGGGTGAACGACCACCTGCCCTTCCTGTCTGAGATGCCGCACGGCGGCTTCAAGGAGTCCGGCTACGGCAAGGACCTGTCCGTGTTCGCGCTCGAGGACTACACCCGTATCAAGCACGCGATGCTCCGCATCGGCGACTAACCCGCTGGAGGCCACAGTGACCGTTCAGACCGAACTCCGAACCATCGAGCACCGCATCGCCGGACGTCCCTTCCGGGGCGAGTCGACCCGGACCGGGGTGATCTGGAATCCGGCCACCGGGGAGGCTCAGGCCGAGGTGCTGCTGGCCGAGCCGGGCGACGTCGATCGTGCCGTCCGGGCGGCGCGGGACGCGTTTGCCGGGTGGAGCGAGACCTCGCTGACCAAGCGCACGCGGGTCATGTTCGCGTTCCGTCAGCTCGTCGAGGAGCACGTCGACGAGCTGGCGCGGCTGATCGCCTCCGAGCACGGCAAGGTGGTCGAGGACGCGCGCGGCGAGGTCGTCCGCGGCCTCGAGGTGGTCGAGTTCGTGTGCGGGCTGCCCCACCTGCTGAAGGGCGAGTTCTCCGACCAGGTCTCGACCGGTGTCGATGCCTACTCGCTGCGCCAGCCGCTCGGCGTGTGCGCCGGGATCACGCCGTTCAACTTCCCCGCCATGGTCCCGATGTGGATGCATCCGGTGGCGATCGCCACCGGCAACACGTTCGTGCTCAAGCCCTCCGAGCGCGACCCCTCGGCGTCGAACCTGATCGCTGAGCTGTACGCCCGAGCCGGCCTGCCGGACGGTGTGTTCAACGTCGTGCACGGCGACAAGGTGGCGGTCGACGCGCTGCTTGACCACCCCGAGGTGGCCGCGGTGTCGTTCGTGGGCTCGACCCCGATCGCCCGCTACGTGCACGAGCGCGCCACCCGGGCCGGCAAGCGCGTCCAGGCGCTCGGTGGGGCCAAGAACCACGCGGTCGTGCTCCCGGACGCTGACCTCGAGTATGCCGCCGGCCAGCTGATCGCGGCCGGCTTCGGCTCGGCCGGGCAGCGCTGCATGGCCATCTCGGTCGCGGTGGCGGTCGGCGACGCCGCCGAGCCGCTCGTCGCGCGGGTGGCGGAGAAGGCGCGCGAGCTGCGCGTCGGCTCCGGGCTCGATCCGGCCTCCGACATGGGACCGGTGGTCACTCCCGAGGCGCGCGAGCGGATCGTCGGCTACATCGGGCAGGGCGTCGACGATGGCGCCGTGGCGGTCCTCGACGGCCGCGAGCTCGAGCTCGAGCTCGACGGGTTCTTCGTCGGCCCGACCGTGCTCGATCGCGTCGGCACCGAGATGTCGGTGTACCGGGACGAGATCTTCGGGCCGGTGCTGTGCGTCGTCCGCGTCGACACGCTCGAGGACGCGATCGCGCTCATCAACGCGAGCTCGTTCGCCAACGGCACGGCGATCTTCACCGGGAGCGGGCAGGCCGCCCGGCGCTTCCAGCGCGAGGTCCAGGTCGGCATGATCGGCATCAACGTGCCGATCCCGGTGCCCATGGCCTACTACTCGTTCGGGGGGTGGAAGGACTCGCTGTTCGGCGACCACCACATCCACGGGGCCGAGGGCATCCGCTTCTACACGCGCGCGAAGGCGATCACCGCTCGCTGGCCCGAGGGCCAGGGCGATCCGGCGGCCGCGGGTGGGCAGATGCACTTCCCGACTGCGTCGTAGGGGCGGGCGCCGTCGGGGTGAGCGCTGCGTCCGGGAGCGCCGCGGCGTGCGGTCCGCGGCGGCGCGGTCCGCGGCGCGAGGGCCGAGGAAGTGCAGCGTCGGGGCGGACGCGCGCTCGGTGATGCAGTTTCTCGGCTATGGGCCGAGGAAGTGCACCGTCGGGGCGGACGCGCGCACCGTGATGCAGTTCCTCGGAGCCCCCGGCGCACCGCACACCCCAAGCCAGCGCCTACCAGCGGCCCCGGTGCACGACCTCCTCGAACGGGCGGCGGTCGGGGCGCTTGATCGGCGCCAGCGGCCGGTCGGCCGGGTAGCCGAGATCGAGCAGGTAGACGACGAGCCGGTCGGACGGGACGCCGAGAATCTCCCGGGCGCGGTCCTGGTCGCCGACCGCCGAGTGGCCGGCTCCGACGCCCTGATCGGCGGCGGCGATCATCATCGCCATCGTCGTCTGGCCGAGGTCGTAGCGGGCGATCTCGCGCTGGCGCTGCTCGTCGAAGTCCTCCGTCACGAGCGCGATCGTGGCCGCCGAGCCGGCCACGTGGCCGGCGCCCTGCCACACCGTGGAGAGCTCCTGCAGCTGGGCGCGGTCGGTGACCACGACGAAGTCCCACGGCTGCCAGTTGCGGGAGGACGGCGCGCGGCGGCCGGCCTCGAGGATCCGGTCGAGCACCGTGTCATCGAGCGGGCGCTCGGCGAACTGGCGGACGTTGCGGCGGGAGGTGATGGCGTCCCAGGTCTCCATGCCCCTCGTCGTACCCGCTGGGCCGCCTGATCAGCCGGCGCGCACGCGCAGCGTCTCGCCGCCCACCTCGACGCGGTTCCCGTCACGAAGCTGGCGCCCGCGCCGTGACTCGACCGCGCCATCGACCCGGACATCGCCGGCGGCGATGAGCGCTTTGGCGTGCGCGCCGTCATCGGCGGCGCCGGCCAGCTTCAGCAGCTGGCCGAGGCGGATCATCTCGCCGCGGATCGTCACCTCGCGCTCCATGCCGCCAGTGTGGCAACCGCGGGCCGGGCGCGGGCCGTGCGGGCGAGAACATCCCTCGCGGGGGCCTCGAGCGGGGCCGGGTCGCACCCGGCCCCGCCGCGCCCCCGCCGCGCCCCCGCGCACCGCAGATCAGACGAGCGGCGTGCACCCCCACGCACTCGCGCGACCCCCGGGCCGCCCAGATCAGACGAGTGCGTGCACCCCCACGCACCCATCGATCCGCTCGAGTGCCAGGTCGAGCGCCCCCGCGCGCAGCAGCGCCTCGGTCCCGGCAGCCACCACGCGCCCCGTCAGGCCGCCCCCGGCCCGGAGGTTGACCGTGGCCCACAGCTCGCAGTCCCCGTCCGGACCCGCGAACGCCTCGTACTCGACCTCGAGCGACACCGGACCGAGCGCGGTCAGCGCAAGCCGCTCCGCCCCCGCCTCGAGCACCGTGACGGCGAAGCTCACGCCCACGGCGCCGAGCCGCCCCGACACCGTCACCCGGTCGCCGCTGGTCAAGCGCTCGCCCCCGAGCGCATCGACGGAGAACGGCACCGGCGACCAGCTGCGACATGCCCCCGGATCCGTGAGCGCCTCCATCACCTCGTCCACCGGCGCGTCGATGCGCCGGCGGCTCGTCCACGTGCTCACAGCGTCCTCTCCATGCGCCAGACCCTATGGCGAGCGCGATCCCCCGATGGGTGACATTTCGCACGCAGTCGGGATAGGGTTGATCAGCGATGGCGCACTGGTCCCTGCACGACAAGGTCTTCCTCATCACCGGCGGTGCCCGCGGGATCGGAGCGGCGACCGCACGCGAGCTGGCGCGGCGAGGGGCCCGTCTCGTCCTCGCCGACCTCGACACCGACGCGCTCGCCGACACCGCCGGCGCCATCACCCCGGCACCGGTGACGGCCAAGCTCGATGTCACCGATCCGGCGGCCTGCGCCGCCGCGGTCGAGCTCGCCCTGGCCGAGCACGGGCGCATCGATTGCGTGTGGGCGAACGCCGGCATCGCCTCGTTCGGGCCGCTCGCGCTCACCGATCCGCAGGCCTGGCGGCGCACCGTGGAGATCAACCTGGTCGGCGCCTACAACATCGTCCACGCGGCGCTCGACCCCGTCATCGCCCACCAGGGATACGTCGCCGTCACCGCCTCGGCCGCCTCGTTCGGCCACAACCCCGGGATGTCGGCCTACTCAGCCTCGAAGGCCGGGGTGGAGGCGATGTGCAACTCGCTGCGCATCGAGGTCGCCCACCACGGCGTCGACGTGGCGAGCATCCACCCGATCTGGATCGACACCGACATGGTGCGCGAGGGCGAGGGCTCGCTGCGCGCCTTCCGGGTCATGCGCGCGGCCATGCGACCGCCCTTCTCGCGCACGTATCCGGTGGAGCTCGCCGTGAGCGAGATCGTGGCCGGATTCGAACAGCGCCGGCGGCGGATCTGCGTCCCGCGCCACGTCCAGATCGCCCACGCGTTGCGCCCGCTCCTGACCACGCGGCTGTTCGAGCGCGATCTGCGGGCGGCGGCGCCCGACATCGAGCGGACCTTTCGGGAGGAGGTCGGCGAGCGCGGCACCGGTGGCGCGTCGGTCAGCGAGCGGGTGGCCGCGCAGCTGCGCACGTGATCGACCTCGATGCCTACCTCGACCGGGTCGGGCTGCGTGGCCGGCCCGGGTTGCCCGAGCTCCACCGCGCGCACGTCGAGACGATCCCGTTCGAGAATCTCGACCCCCATCGTGGCCTGCCGGTGTCCCTCGACTCGGCGGCGCTCCAGCGCAAGCTCGTCACCGAGCGCCGGGGCGGCTACTGCTTCGAGCAGAACTCGCTGCTGCGGGCGGCGCTCGAGGGGCTCGGGGCGCGCGTGGAGACGCTGCTCGGGCGCCCGCGGTGGAACTCGCCGAAAGGCATCGTGCGCACCCGCACGCACGCCGTCCTGCGCGTGCACGACGGCGAGCGCACCTGGCTGGCCGACGTCGGGTTCGGGCCGCGCACCCTGCGCGAGCCGATCCCGTTCGGGCCCGGCGGCCCCTACGAGCAGGCGGGCGTGTGCTTTCGGGTCGTAGCCGAGGATCGTGAGCTCGTGCTGCAGAGCCAGGCGGACGGCGAGTGGTGCGACGTGTACGCGTTCGCGCCCGAGCCGGTACCGGACATCGATCTCGCGGTGAGCAACTGGTACACCTGCACGCATCCGCAATCGATGTTCGTGCGCGGGCTGATCGTCTCCCGCCAGCAGCCCAACGGCACGCGACTGGCCCTGAGCGACTGGAGCGGCCGGCTCGTGCTCTCGAGCGAGGGCCCGACGGGCAGCACGCGCACGTTCCCGGCCCGCAGCGAGATCCCGGAGCTGCTGGCTCGCGACTTCGACCTCCCCGGCTTCGCCCTCGGTACCGACGGACGCGTTCAGGCTCTGAGCGCGGCGTAGATCTCGACCGTCGCCCGCGCGATGGCCGGCCAGGCGAAATGTTCGACCGCGCGCCGGCGCCCGGCCCGGCCCATCTCGGCCGCGCGCGCCGGATCGGCGACCAGGGCGTTCACGCGCTCGGCGAAGGCGGTGGCGAACGCGTCGGGGTCGACCGGGTCGATTGAGCCCGGCGCCTGCTCGAGGGGCACGAGGTAGCCCGTCTCGCCGTCGCGCACGACCTCGACGATCCCACCCGTGGCCGAGGCGACCACCGCCGCCTCGCAGGCCATCGCCTCGAGGTTGACGATCCCGAGGGGCTCGTAGATCGATGGGCAGGCGAACACCGTGGCGTGGCTGAGCAGCTGGATGACCTCGCGCTTGCGCAGCATCTGCTCGATCCACAGCACCCCATCGCGGCGCTCCTGCAGGCGCTGGACGCCGGCACTCACCTCGGCGGCGATCTCCGGCGTGTCCGGCGCGCCCGCGCACAGCACGAGCTGGGTCTCGGGGGAGAACTGTTCCGCCGCGCGCAGGAGCAGCGGCACCCCCTTCTGCCGGGTGATGCGGCCGACGAACACCACCGACGGGCGGTCGGGGTCAACGCCGTGGCGGGCGAGCACGTCGACCCCGTCATCGGGCTGGTACTCCTGGGTGTCGATGCCGTTGTAGACGACGTGGACCCGGTCCGGGTCGATGGCCGGGTAGGCATCGAGGATGTCGACCCGCGATCCCTCGGAGACCGCGATGACGGCATCGGCGCCCTCGAGCGCCACCCGCTCGCAGAAGCTCGACAGCGCGTAGCCGCCGCCGAGCTGCTCGGCCTTCCACGGCCGCCGGGGCTCGAGCGAGTGGACGGTGGCCACATGCGGGATCCCATGGATGAGCGCGGCCAGGTGACCGCCGAACTGGGCGTACCAGGTGTGGGAGTGCACGAGCTCCGAGCCGGCCGTCGCGGCCGCCATCGCCAGGTCCACCGAGACCGCCTGCAGTGCGGCCAGCTCGGGGGCCGAGCCGGCCAGCGCCTCCCAGGGTTGATGGGCGTGCACGGCCGGGTCGCTGCGATCGGCGCCCCAGCAGTGCACCCGCAGGTCGACGAGCTGCGCGAGCTCGCGGCTCAGATACTCGACGTGCACGCCCGCGCCGCCGTAGACCTCGGGCGGATACTCGCGCGTGAGCAGGGCGACGCGCACGGGCGGCCGCGACTAGGCCCGGACGCCGGCGCGCACGAGCTCGCCCTTGGGGACGACGATCACGCCGGACTCCGACACGGTGAAGCGCTCGCGGTCGAGCTCGAGGTCGACACCGATCTCGGCTCCGGCTTCGATCTGGACCTGCTTGTCGACGATCGCCCGGCGGACGACCGCGCCCGCGCCCACCTCGACGCCCTCGAACAGCACCGAGTCCGTCACCTCGGCATGGTCGGCCACCCGCACGCTCGGTGACAGCACCGAGCGACGCACGGTGCCGCCCGAGACGATCACGCCCGAGCAGACCATCGAGTCGAGCGCCTGCCCGGTGCGCCCGTCGTCGGCGAAGACGAACTTCGCCGGCGGCAGCGGCTGGGTGCGGGTGAGGATCGGCCACTCCATGTTGTAGAGGTTGAAGATCGGATGGACCGAGATCAGGTCCATGTGGGCGTCGTAGAAGGCGTCGAGCGTCCCCACGTCGCGCCAGTAGCCGCGGTCGCGGTCGGTCGCACCCGGCACCTCGTTGCGCGCGAAGTCGTACACGCGGGCGCCTCCGGAGCCCACGAGCATCGGGATGATGTTGCCGCCCATGTCGTGCGCGGACTCCCGGGCGGCGGCGTCGGCACACACGACGTCGATGAGCATGTCGGTGCTGAATACGTAGTTGCCCATCGACGCGTACACCTGGTCGGGCGCGTCGGGCAGCCCCTGCGCCTGGGTGGGCTTCTCGTGAAACGCGGTGATCGTCTGCCCGTCGGCGGCGGTCTCGATCACGCCGAACTGGCTGGCCTGCTCGATCGGCACACGCAGGGCGGCGACGGTCACCGCGGCGCCGGACTCGATGTGCTGGGCGACCATCTGAGCCGGATCCATGCGGTAGATGTGATCGGCCCCGAACACGATCACGTGGTCGGGACGCTCGTCGCGGAGCAGGTTGAGGTTCTGGTAGATGGCGTCGGCCGATCCCTGGAACCAATACGGCCCCCGGCGCATCTGCGCCGGCACCGGCGCCACGTAGTTGCCGAGCATGGGCGAGAGCTGCCATGTGCTCGAGATGTGACGGTCGAGCGAATGGCTCTTGTACTGGGTGAGGACGACGATCCGGCGGTAGCCGGCGTTGACGAGGTTCGACAGCACGAAGTCGATGAGCCGGTAGTTGCCCCCGAACGGGACGGCCGGCTTGGCCCGGTCAAGTGTGAGCGGAGCCAGCCGGCGGCCCTCACCGCCGGCGAGGACGATGGCGAATACCCGGCTCTGATCGGCGCTCATGAACCCCCTCATTCCCCGCTGCGCATCGGACCAATATATGGCCCGAGAGGGGGGTCCGGCTCAGGCGCCGAACGGGTGGCCGGCGCGGCGGCCGCGCCGCGCCTGACCCGTGATGTCGATGCCGGTGCGGATCGCGACCAGCCGCCGCTGCGCGTAGTCGAGCTCTGCCCACACCTCGCGTACCCGGCGAATCGTGCTCTGCAGTGACGTCGTCATGTGGATCTCCTTGGACTCGGGGGTTGATCGACGACATCCACGATGCGCTAAGACGCGAGAGCGCACATCGGCAATTCGCTGCCTCCGGGTCCGACCGGCCCCTTACCCGGGGATCCGGCGCGCGCGTCCGGCCGCCAGCCCGAGCACGAGCTGGGGCACGAGCAGTCCGAGTAGCAACAGCACGGCCGGTGTCCAGGAGTGGGCGAGGCTGTGCAGGGCCCCCACGGCGACTGGGGCTGCCGCGGCGAGCGCGTAGCCGACCGACTGTGCCAGCGTCGAGAGCCCCTCGGTGACGCGCACGCTCCCGCTGCGCAGGACGAACAGCATGAGCGCCAGCGGGAACACGGCGTTCTGCCCCAGTCCCAGCAGCACCGCCCACAGCGCCGGGGCGGACATCGGGGCGAGCGCGATGCCGAGCCAGCCGAGCCCGGCAAGCAGGCAGCAGCCGGTCGCGAGCAGGCGCTGGTCGCGCAGCCGAGCGGCCAGTCCGGGGACCACGAGTGCGGTGAGCACGCCGACGACCATGGTCAGGCTGAGCAGCAGGCCGGCTTGGCCATCGCTGGCGCCGTGGGAGCGGAAGATGCTCGGCAGCCAGGCCAGCGTGGAGTAGAAGCCGCCGGACTGCACGGCGAAGAAGAACGTGATCTGCCAGGCCAGCGGATGGCGCAGGAGCTCGCGCAGCACCGAGGCGCGCGGCTCGCCGGCCGTGGAGGTGGACACCGGGTCAGCGCGCCGCAGCGCGGGCAGCCAGAGCAGCGCCGCCGCGGCGGCCGGGATCACCCACACGGCCAGCCCGGGTCGCCAGCCTCCGCCAAGCGCATTCGCGACCGGCACGGTGACTCCGGCGGCGAGCGCGGCGAAGCCGATCAGCACGGTCGAGTAGACGGCCATGGCCAGGCCGGGCCGGGCGGACAGGTCACGTCGGATGAGCACGGGGACGAGCACGTTGCCGATCGAGATCGCCGCCCCAGCCAGGGCGGTGCCGAGAAACAACAGGGGAAGGCCGGGGACCAGCCGGAGCCCGAGGCCGGCCAGCAGCAGCCACATGGCGACGGCGATGGCGCGGCGTAGACCGAAGCGCCGGGCGAGCACGGGCCCCAGGGGGCCCAGCAGCCCGAAGCACAGCACCGGCAGGGTGACCAGCGCGCCCGCCGCCGCGGAGTGCAGGCCGACGTCCTTCTCGATCCGGCCGAGCACCGGCCCCATGCTCGCCGCGGCCGGGCGGAGGTTGGCCGCCACCAGGGCGACGCCGGCGAGCACGAACGGCGAGACGCGTCCAGGCAAACTGGACGGCCGGTCTCCTCGGCGCAGCGGGTGACGGGCGCGGTGGGCGGCGGACACCCGGCTACGGTAGCCCGGCGGCAGGCCCGGGCGGCTGCGGGCCGAGCCGCTTCAGGCGGTCCGATATGTGACCGGCAACCCGCTGAGAGCGACTTTTTCCGAGTACAGCTCTGTGCCGGTTCTGACGATTAAGCCCGTGTGATCGGGCAGTTCTCCTCCCATCCAGGCGGCTTTGCGCTGCGTCCCCGGGCCGATGAATTGGCCGAGGAGCTCGCTGAGCTCGAGGCCGTCCGCAACCGCGAGGTCGAGCGGCGTCTGGCCGCGGCGCGGCGCGTCGAGGCCGAGGCGCTGGCGCTCGACGCCCGCAGCTTGGTCATGCGCGCGCGGCTCGTGCAGGGCGACGCCCTGCAGCGCCTGGGCCAGGTCGGCGAGGGATCGCGCATGGTCGTGGAGGTCAACCGGTGGGCCACCGAGCACGGGCCCCGCGACCTCGAGGCGCGCAGCCACCTCATCATGTCCACGACGTTCGACACGCTGGGAGACAACGCGACCGCGCTCGAGCACGCCGTCCGCGCACTCGAGCTGCTGGACGAGAACGCATCCGCCGCCCTGCGCGGCGAGCACCTGATCAGCCTCGCCAACGTGCTGGGCAGCGGCTCGGATTTCGAGGGCGCCCGCCGTCGCTACCAGGAGGCGGCGGAGCTGTTCGCCGGACTCGGCGACGAGGAGAGCTACCTGCGCGTCCTCAACAACATCGCCTACACCGAGTTCGAGGCCGGCCGGCCGGACGAGTGCCTGCGCGTGGCGCTCCAGATGCGCCGCGAGGCACACGAGCGCGACGTCCGCCTCGGACCGGCGGCGCTCGACACACTTGCGCGGGCGTTTCTCGAGCACGGTCGCTACGAGGAGGCCGAGGCAGCTCTGCGCCAGGCCACGATCGAGATCGACGCCGGCTGGGAGCCGGCGCCCGAGCTGGCCGCCGCGGTCCTCGTCGGGCAGGCGGAGACCCGCCGGCGCATGGGCGACGTGGACGAGGCCTGGACGCTGCTCGAGCAGGCGCAGGCGGTCGTGGAGGAGAAGCAGCTCGGCGGCGTCGCGCTCATGGTGCAGCGCGAGCGCGCGGCCATCCACGCCGCGGCCGGCCGCCACCGCGAGGCCTACGAGGAGCACGTCAGCTACCACGAGACGGCCATGGCCCGCCAGGCCGCCGCCCGCGAGGCGGCCGCCAACACCCGCCAGGCCATGTTCGAGACCGTCGAGGCCCGGCAGGCCGCCCAGCGCTTCTGGGAGCAGGCCCGGCGCGACGCCCTCACCGGGCTGTGGAACCGGCGCTTCCTGGACGAGCAGCTGCCCGCGCTGCTCGAGCACGCGATCACCCGGCGCCAGTCGCTCGTCATCGCGTTCCTCGACCTCGACCTGTTCAAGGCCATCAACGACCAGCGCTCGCACGAGGCCGGCGACCGCGTGCTGACCATGATTGGCGAGCTGATCGGCGACGTCGTCACCGGGCTGGCCGGAGAGGCGGCGTTCGCGGCCCGGGCCGGAGGCGAGGAGTTCATGGTCGCCCTTCCCGACATCGAGCTCGATGCCGCCATCGGGCTGCTCGAGGCCGTCCGCACGCGGATCGAGGAGCACGACTGGTTCGGCCTCACCGCCGGGATCCCGGTGACGGCGAGCATCGGCGCCACCACGGCGCGCCTCGGCGACACCCAGGCGAGCGCGATGGCCCGCGCCGATACGAAGCTCTACGAGGCCAAGCGCGCCGGGCGCAACTGCGTGGTCACCGACTTCGGCCTCTGACCGGCGTTTGCGGTCGCCGCGCGGGGAGGGTTTGCCACGTCTAGCGTGGCGAATGCCCCGCGACCACGGGTTCGAGTTGTCGCGCCGTCGAAAAAACGACGTACCTCACGCCGGGGCTCTCGGATCCGTCGTCGTTGTCCGTACTGGATCGACAAAATGGCGACACAGATGCCATCGTGTGCGTGCCGTCGCGGTTATTTCGCCCCGCCGCCTCTCACGCCCGGAGGTGTCCGAACTCAGGCCTCGGCGTCGCGCTCGGCCTGGATCTGACGGCGCTCGGCCAGCCGGTTGTCGCGGCGCAGCTCGGCCTGACGGCGCCGGCGCTGCTCCTGCGCGGACTCGGCGATCAGCGGCGGGACCTCGGCGGGGTGGCCGGCCTCGTCGAGGGCGACCATGGTCAGGTAGGCCGTGTTCGTGTGGCGGACCTCGCCGGTCAGCGGGTCCTCGGCCTCGACCCGGACGCCGACCTCCATCGACGTCCGCCAGGCCGCGTTGACGGCGGCGCTCAGCGTGACGAGCTCGCCCAGTCGGATCGGAACCAGGAACGTCATGCGGTCCATGGCGGCGGTCACCACCCGTCGGCGGGCGTGGCGGATCGCGGCCAGCGCCGCCGCCTCGTCACAGAGCTTCATGATCGTGCCGCCGTGGACGTTGCCGGCGGTGTTGGCGTCGAGCACGCCCATCCAGCGCACGAGCACCGATCGCGAGTCCGAGGCCGGTCTGCCCTCCACCCGGGCGACTGTACCCGCCGTCCAGCGAACCGCCAATTCGTCCAATCTCACCAAAATGACTTGCCGAAACGCCGAGACGTGCCACATTGGCCGGATCAGGCAGTAGCATCGCGCCGTTCGTAACGCCGGTCTTCTAGGAGAGGGGCAATGGCAAACGTAGTCACTCCCCCGAGGGGCACTGCTCCCGAACCGGTCCTCGAGTCCGAGGGCCTGGATCGGAGCGTCGGTTTCCTTGGGCTGCTGTGGGCGTCGGAGACGTCCATCATCGGTTCCGGCTGGCTATTCGGTGCGCTTGGCGCCGCCGTCATCGCCGGCCCGTCGGCGATCCTCGGCTGGGTCCTCGGCTCGGTCATCATCCTCGTGCTCGCGCTCGTGCACGCCGAGCTGGGCGGGCTGTTCCCGGTCAGCGGCGGAACGAGCCGCTTCCCGCACTACGCGTTCGGCAGCTTCGCCGGCGCGACGTTCGGGTGGGCCTCGTACCTGCAGGCGGCCAGCGTGGCGCCGATCGAGGTGCTGGCGGCCGTCCAGTACCTGTCGACCGCGCACTGGGCGCGGCACTTCTTCCACGCCACCTCGTCCGCCGGGAGCGCCGGCGGGACGCTGCACGGCTGGGGCTACCTGGTCGCGGCGATCCTGATGGTCATGTTCGTGATCATCAACATCGTCGGCATCCGTCTGTTCGCGCGAATCAACAACGCGGTCACGACCTGGAAGGTCGCGATCCCGGTGGTCACGATCCTCATCCTGCTGATCGGCCATTTCCACGGCTCGAACTTCGGGCATGCGGCAGGCGGCTTCTTCACCAGCAAGGACGCGATCAAGAACATCTTCCTGACACTCCCGGCCGGCATCATCTTCTCGCTGCTCGGCTTCGAGCAGGCGGTGCAGCTGGGCGGCGAGTCGGCCAATCCAGGCCGTGACCTGCCGCGGGCGGTGATCATGTCGATCCTGATCGGTGCCGCCATCTACATCCTCATCCAGATCGCCTTCATCGGCGCGATGAAGCCGAGCCTGCTCGTTGCCCAGCACGGGTGGACGAACCTGGGCGGGTCGAACACGAACCCGACGGTGAGCCAGCTGAACGCAGGCCCGTTCTTCACCTTGGTCAGCATCGCGGGCATCTCGTGGCTGGCCACAGTGCTGCGCATCGATGCCGTCGTCTCCCCGAGCGGCACCGGGCTCATGTACGAGACCTCGTCGGCTCGCCTGTCGTTCGGGATGAGCCGGAACGGCTTCGTGCCCAGCGCCTTCGAGTCCGTCAACGCGGCGAAGGTGCCGGTGTTCGGCGTCATCGTCGCCACGCTCGTCGGCGTGCTGTTCCTGCTGCCGTTCCCGAGCTGGGCCAAGCTCGTCGGCATCGTCACCAGCGCATCGGTGTTCATGTACGCCGGCGCCCCGGTGGCGCTCGGGGCGCTCCGCAGGCAGAAGCCGGATCTGCCGCGGACCTACCGGCTGCCGGTTGCCTCAGTGCTCGCCCCGCTGGCCTTCGCCGGGGCCAACTGGGTGATCCTGTTCTCCGGCTGGCAGACCTACAGCACGCTCGTCGCGGCGCTGCTGCTCGGCTACGCCCTGATCGGCCTCTCCTACGCCTTCAAGCTCAACCCGAAGGCGCCGGCGATGGACTGGCGGGCGGCGCAGTGGATCATCGGCTGGATCATCGGTATGGGCGTGATCTGCTATCTGAGCCCGTTCACCCCCGGCGGGATCATCGGCGGCATCGGTCCGTTCAAGCACGTGCTCGACCAGGGCGGCACAGGTGACATCTCGCTGTGGGCGAGCATCATCGCCTCCGGCCTGTTCAGCATGATCATCTACCAGTGGGCGGTGATGACCGCGTTGCCCCCGCACAAGGTCGACGAGTACGTCGCCGACGTGTACCCGCCGCCCGTGGTGGACTAGCTCAGCGGCAGACCGGCGTTTTGGCGCGGCGCGCTCCGGTCGGGGCGCGCCGTTTGCCGTTAAAGAAGCGTGTCGAGCCAGGCGGTCACGGCGCCCTCAATGGCGGTGCTGGCGCGCAGGCTGTGCGTGCCCGGGACGGTGACCACGCGGCGCCCCGGTCCCGGCGGTGGCATTCCGAACGGGTCGTGCTCGCCCTGGATGACGAGCACGGGCACCGTGACCGCGTCGAGCTCGGGCAGGCGGCTGCGTGAGGGGTCGGCGGCCCGCCCCGGGGGGTGTAGCGGGAAGGCCAGGCACAGCACCGCCGCCGCCCCGGCGGCGCCGGCGGTCCGGCAGGCCACCCGAGCTCCGGACGAGCGCCCGCCGCACACAAGCGGCCGATCGGCGAGTGGGCCGGTGCGCAGTGCGGCGAGCACGGCGAGCCAGGCGGTGTCGAGCTGGCCGGCGGGCGCCGGGGCGCGGCGGCCGGCCACCCGGTAGGGCTGCTCGACGCGCACGACGGCGCAGCCGCGGCTGCGGGCTGCGCTGGCGGCAGCGAGGAGATCGGGGGCCTGTACGCCGCCGCCGGCGCCGTGGCCGAGCACGAGCGCGGGCGCGTCGGCCGACCCCGGGTCCAGGTGGGCGCGGGCGGGGCCGTGCGGCGTGGGGATCTCGAGCACGTCGGACAACGTGAGCGGTTTACCAGAGGCGGGGCGGACAGTAGGGTGCGCCCCATGGCCCGCTTTCGACAGGACGCCAAGGTGTCGGCGCTCAAGCGCTCACCGCTGTTCTCCGGCCTCTCCCAACGCCACCTCGCCCAGGTCGCCCGGCTGACCGACGACCTCGATGTCCCCGCCGGATCGGTGCTGTGCAAGGAGGGCGCCGAGGGCCACGAGTTCTTCGTCATCGTCGAGGGCGAGGCGGCGGTCAGCCGCGACGGCACGACGCTGGCCACGCTCGGCGCGGGCGACTTCTTCGGCGAGACCGCCCTGCTCGAGCGCACGACCCGCACCGCGACGGTGACGGCGATCACGCCGCTGCGCTTCTTCCTGGTCGCCGACACCGCCTTCCGGGGACTGCTCGACGCCGACCCGGAGATCGAGCGGCGAATGATGCGCACGCTCGTGCGGCGGGTTTTTCCGCCCTCCGGCGACCCCGAGACGCCGTGCTGATGGCGGGTGGCGCCGAGCCCACCACGCGCTCGCCGGGCGATGTCGGCTCGTGGTTTCCCGTGCCCGGGGAGTCCGAGCTGCCGGACGGTCTGCGCGGACTGTTCGCCAAGGCGCGCGAACGGCTCGGCTTCGTGCCCAACGTCTTTCGCGTCTACGCCTACCGGCCCGAGCGGCTGAGCGCCTGGTTTGCCCACTACCGCCTGCTGCATGAGCCGACCGAGAACCTGAGCGCCGCCGACCGGGAGATGATCGCGGTGGTGGTCAGCGCCGCCAACGGCTGCTTGTACTGCCTCATCGCCCACGGCGCGGCGCTGCGGGAGGCGCTCGGGGACCCGGTGCTCGGCGAGCGCATCTCCTACGACTGGCGCCGGGCCGGGCTCGATACCCGGCGCTCCGCCATCTGCGCCTACGCAGAGAAGCTCACGCTGGCGCCTCGCAAGATCGCCCAGGCCGATCGGGACTCCCTGCTCGAGGCCGGCCTGACCCTCGAGGAGGCCTGGGACGTGGCCGAGATCGCCGCCATGTACAACCTGACCAACCGGATGGCCATGGCCACGAACATGCTCCCCAACGAGGAGTACAGCGGCCAGGGCCGACCCCGCCCCGAGGAGGAGTGATGCTCGCCTACGCCAATGGAGCCTCACCGGTGCCGCTACTGGGGGAGACGATCGCGGAGAACTTCGATCGCATGTGCGCCGAGCACCGCGACCGGGAGGCGCTCGTCGTCGTCCATCAGGACATCCGCTGGACCTACGCCGAACTGGCCACCCGCGTCGAGCAGCTCGCTCGGGCGCTCGTGGCCGCCGGTCTGGAGCCCGGCGACCGGATGGGCATCTGGGCCCCGAACTGCGCCGAGTGGGTGCTCGTCCAGTACGCGTCGGCCCGGGCGGGCGTGATCCTCGTCAACATCAACCCGGCCTACCGGACCTCCGAGCTCGAGTACGCCCTGCGCCAGTCCGGGTGCCGGCTGCTCGTGGCCGCGCGGGCGTTCAAGAGCTCCGACTACGCGGCCATGGTGGCCGAGGTGGCGCCCCGGTGCGACGCGCTCGAGCGGACCGTCTTCCTCGACTCCCCCGACTGGGACGAGCTCCTGGCCGCAGGGGGCGGCGAGGTCGCGCTGCCGACCGGATTGCAGTTCGACGACCCGATCAACATCCAGTACACGAGCGGCACCACGGGCTTCCCCAAGGGCGCGACGCTCACCCACCACAACCTGCTCAACAACGGCTTCTTCATCGGCGAGGGCTGCCGGTACACGAGCGCCGACCGGGTGTGCATCCCGGTGCCGTTCTACCACTGCTTCGGCATGGTGCTCGGGAATCTCGCCTGCACGACGCACGGCGCCTGCATCGTCATCCCGGCGCCCGCGTTCGAGGCGGCGGCGACGCTGCGCGCGGTGCAGGAGGAGCGCTGCACCTCGCTGTACGGCGTGCCGACCATGTTCATCGCCGAGCTCGACCTGCCCGACTTCGCCGACTACGACCTCAGCTCGCTGCGCACCGGGGTCATGGCCGGCTCGCCCTGTCCGGTCGAGGTCATGCGCAAGGTCATCGACCGGATGCACATGAGCGAGGTGACGATCTGCTACGGCATGACCGAGACCTCCCCGGTCTCGACCCAGACGGGAGCCGACGACGACCTCGAGCACCGCACCGCCACGGTCGGGACGGTCCACCCGCACGTGGAGATCAAGATCGTCGACCCGGCGAGCGGCGCCTGCGTGAGCCGCGGCGAGCCGGGCGAGCTGTGCACGCGCGGCTACAGCGTCATGCAGGGCTACTGGAACAATCCCGAGCAGACGGCCGAGGCGATCGACCGGGCGGGCTGGATGCACACGGGCGACCTGGCCACGATGGATGCCGACGGCTACGTGAACATCGTCGGGCGCTCCAAGGACATGGTCATCCGGGGCGGCGAGAACGTGTACCCGCGCGAGATCGAGGAGTTCCTCTACTCGCACCCCGACATCCGCGACGTCCAGGTGGTCGGCGTCCCCGACGCACGCTATGGGGAGGAGATCGCCGCGTTCGTGATCCCCCGGGCGGGTGCCGTGCTCGACACCGAGACCGTGCGCGCGTTCTGCTCAGGCCGCATCGCCCACTACAAGGTCCCCCGCTACGTCGTGTGCGTGGAGGAGTTCCCAATGACGGTGACGGGCAAGATCCAGAAGTACCGGCTGCGCGAGCTCGGGATCGAGCGGCTCGGGCTGGCCGGCGCGCTCACCCAGACCGCCTGAGCCTCAGCCCTTCTTCTTGTGCTTGTGCTTGTGCTTGTGCGGCGGCGTGGATGAGAGCAGCCGGGCCAGGGGCAGGCGCCCGTAGCGGATGATGAGCTCGGCCCGCTCGGGCAGGTAGCCGGGGGCGGTCAGCGTGATCAGCAGATGGTCGCCGGCCCGGTAGCGGCGGTCGTGCAGGCGGCGCAGGAGCTTGCGCAGGCCGGCGGAGCCGGAGGCGATGAGGCGCAGGGGCCGCGGACAGCCGTGGCCGTGGCACACGATCGTGACGGCGATGCGGCCGGGATGGCGGCCGAAGCGCACCCGGTTCAGTCGCGTGATCCCGTAGCGCCAGGTCCAGCTCAGCGCCACGCGCACCCGCAGCGCGTGGCGTGAACGCGGCACGGGGAGCGTCGTCGGCTGGGGGGTGGTGACGACCGGGGGTGGAGGCAGCGTGAACGTCACCTGACTGGCTGGGTAGACGCCGAAGCTCGACTGGGTGTTGGGGTAGGAGCTCCACGGCCCCGAGCCGTACTCGAAGCCGCCGTTGGCGGCCAGCGACAGCTCGACGTCGACGTCGTCCATCTCCACCGTCGGTGACCCGATCCCCGGATAGAGCTGCAGGCGCAGGGCGCTCCGGGCCCGCGTCGCCTCCACGCAGGTGCTGACCTGAGTCCACACGCCGTTCGGCAGCCCGCTGTACTGCACGCCGCCGTGGTCGCTGGCCGCTGCGCCGCCCATCAGCCACAGGGCGAAGCTGCCAAAGGCGCCGGTGGAAGTTCCCTCCGTCCGTACCCAGACGCTGCCGCAGAGCGTGTCGCCGGCCGTCGCGTTGAACGGGACGTCCTGGTAGATCCCGCCGCCCGCCGAGGCCGTGTTCGTCGCCCCGTAGGCGCTGCCGCTGTGGGCACTGCCCGTGTAGACGGAGAAGTTCGAGCTCGTGCCCGGGTAGGGGCTCCAGCCCGCGCCGCCGCGTTCGAAGCCGCCGTTGGCGGCCAGCGAGATGTGCGCCTCGACATCGTCGATCTCGACCGTCGGCGAGCCGATGTCGGGATAGAACTGCAGCCGCAGCGTGTTGCGGTTCGTGCTCGCCTCCACGCAGGTGTGCAGCTGGGTCCAGCCGGTGCCCAGGCCGCTGTAGTGCGCGCCCCCGTGGTCGCTGGCGGTGCTGCCCCCCATCAGCCACAGGGCGAAGCTGCCCGATGCGCCGGGAGACGTTCCCTCCGTGCGGACCCAGGCCGACGCGCAGATCGTCTCGCCCGCATCGGTCGTCAGCGGGACGTCCTGGTAGATCCCGCCACCGGCCGAGGCCGTGTTCGTCGCCCCGTAGGCGCTGCCGCTGTGGGCGCTGCCCGTGTAGACGGAGAAGTTCGAGCTCGTGCCCGGGTAGGGCCCCCAGCCCGCGCCGCCCTGCTCGAAGCCGCCGTTGACACCCAGCGACTCGTGCACGTCGATGTCGTCCATGTTGACCGTGGGTGATCCCTGGGCGGGGTAGAACTGGACTCGCAGCGCGCTGTGGGACGTGGTCGCCTCCACGCACGTCTGGGCCTGGGTCCAGTTGGTCAGCGTGCTCAGTCCGGAGTAGCGGGTGGAGCCCCCGTCGGAGTAGGCGCCTCCGATCAGCCACACGGCGAACGTGCCGGCGGCGCCGGTGGCCGGGAACTCGGTGCGCAGCCAGGCCGAGCCGCACACGAGCTGGCCGGGACTCGTGCTGAGCGCCATGTCCTCATAGGCCCCGCCACCCGGGCTGGTCGTGCTCGTGGCGGCGTAGAAGCTGCCGCTGCGCGGCCCGACGGTCAGCGTGGCCGCGCCGGCGCGGGCCGCCATGGCCGCACCAGCGAGAAGGGTGAGCGCCGCCAGAAGGAGGGCTCGGAGCGTGCTGGACCCCCGCACTCCGCTCATCATAGGCGCCCGGAACGCACGTCGGCCCGAGTCGCTACAACTAGAGGCATGGGACGAGCAGCCACGATTCTGCGTGCCTGGACGATCGCCGCGGTGCTCCTCGTCGGAGCCGCCGCCTGCGCGCAGGCCGCCACACGCACACCCACCTCCCGCACCCACGCCACCCGCACGTCGGGCCCGTCCGTGCTGATCGGAGTGGGCAACCTCCCCGGGTGCCTGTCGGGGTCGAGCTCCGGACTGGGCGCGCTGCGCGCCTACCACGCCAAGGTGCTGCGGATCGTGATCACACCCCTTCAGGCTCCGACCGGCCAGGCGATCGGGTGCCTCAAGGCCGCTCGGGCCCGCGGCTACCGCGTGCACGTCGCGATCGCGTACGACAACCAGTGGTCGGTCAAGCAGGACGTCGCCTACTTCCGCGGGGTGCTCAGCCAGTATGCCCGCTATGCCTGGGCGATCTCGATCGGTAACGAGCAGGAGCTGAGGCAGGGGCTGCGGAGCGGGTCGGCCTCGCAGTACGTGGCCGTGTGGAAGGCGGTCGAGCCGCTCGTCCGGGCCCGGGCGCCGCACGCGATCCGCGTGGCCGGCGAGATCAGCCCGTGGGGCTTCAGCTTCCTGCGTGCCATCTGGGCCAAGGGCCTGCCGGGCGCGCAGGTGATCGGAGTGCATGCCTACACCGGACCGCACGGCGTGAGCTTCGCCAAGGTGTTGGGCTGGGGCCGCCACGAGCATCTGCCGATCTGGGTGACCGAGGGCCTCACCGGGCCGAACGCCTGGCCCAACGGGGTCCGCGGCCTGAAGGCGGTGCCCCTGTCCAAGCTGCGCGGGGCCGCCGTCGCCGAGGCCTGGCTGAAGTAGTCAGTAGCTGTACAGGCCGCGGCCGGTCTTGCGGCCGAGCAGGCCGGCCGCCACGAGCCGCTGGAGCAGCGGCGGCGGAGCGTAGAGCTGCTCGCGGTGCTCGGCATACAGCGACTCGGCCACGCCCATGACCGTGTCGAGACCGATCAGGTCGGCGAGCGCGAGCGGCCCCATCGGGTGGGCGCAGCCCTTGACCATGCCCTGGTCGATGTCCTCGGCGGAGGCCAGACCCTGCTCGAACATGCGGATGGCGGCGAGCAGATAGGGGATGAGCAGCGCGTTCACCGTGAACCCGGCGCGGTCGGGCGCGGTGATCGGATCCTTGGCCAGCTGCTCGACTGCGAACGCGCGGGCGCGGGTCGTCGTCGCCTCGGAGGTCAGTAGCGAGGGGATGATCTCGACCAGTGAGAGGACCGGGACCGGGTTGAAGAAGTGCAGGCCGAGCACGTGGTCCGAGCGCTGTCCCGCGGCCACGCCGAGGTCGACGATCGGGATGGCCGAGGTGTTGGAGGCGAGGATCGCGTCCGGATCCTCGACGATCCCGGCCAGGCGCTCGAACACTGCCGTCTTGGCCGAGCGCTCCTCGACGACCGCCTCGACGACGATCTGGCGGTCGGCCAGTGCCTCCAGGTCGGCCACGCAGTCCAGCCGCTCGAGCGCCTCGCGCGCCGGCTCGGCCTCGAGCTTGCCGCGCTGTACCGCGCGCTGGATCGAGCGCTCGATGCGGTCATGGGCGCGCCCGGCTGCGGCATCGTCGATCTCGACCAGCACGACGCCGAGTCCCGAGCGGGCGCACACCTCGGCGATGCCCGCGCCCATGATGCCGCCGCCGACGATGCCGACGCGCTCGATCTCACTCACGTCGATCTCCTCTCCCGGGAGTTCCGCGCCAGCGGAACTCCCAATGGAATCGGCGCAGCCGGTTCCCCGTCACCTGAACGCCTGGATGCCCGTCAGTGCCTGGCCGATCACCAGCGCGTGCACGTCAGCGGTGCCCTCGTAGGTGACGACCGACTCGAGGTTGTTCATGTGCCGGATGACCGGATACTCGAGGGTCACGCCGTTGGCGCCCAGCACCTGGCGGGCGGTGCGCGCGACGTCGAGCGCGGCGTTCACGTTGCCGAGCTTGCCCATGCTCACGTGCTCGGGTCGCAGCGTGCCAGCGTCCTTCATGCGGCCGAGATGCAGGGCGAGCAGGGCGGCCCGATTCACCTCGAGCGCCATGTAGGCGAGCTTCTGCTGCTGGATCTGGAAGGAGGCGATCGGCCGTCCGAACTGGATTCGCTCCTGGCTGTACTGGACCGCAGCCTCCAGGCACGCCCGGGCGGCGCCCGCCGCGCCCCACACGATCCCGTAGCGGGCCTCGTTCAGGCACGACAGCGGGCCCTTCAGCGAGCTCACCTCGGGCAGGACGGCATCGGCGGGCAGGCGGACCTCGTCGAGCAGCAGCTCCGAGGTGACCGAGGCGCGCAGCGAGAGCTTCTTGTGGATGTCCTGGGTGGTGAACCCCTTCGTGCCCCGGGGCACGAGGAAGCCGCGCACGGCGGGCGGGTCCTCATCGCTCCGCGCCCATACGACGGCGACGTCGGCGATCGACCCGTTGGTGATCCACATCTTCTGACCGCTGAGGATCCAGTCCGCGCCGTCGCGCCGGGCCCGCGTGCGCATCGAGCCGGGGTCCGAGCCCGCGTCGGGCTCGGTGAGCCCGAAGCAGCCGATCGCCTCGCCGGCGGCCATGCGGGGCAGCCACTCCTGCTTGTGCTCCTCCGAGCCCCAGCGCCAGATCGCGTACATGGCCAGGGAGCCCTGGACCGAGACGAGGCTCCGCACGCCGCTGTCTCCGGCCTCGAGCTCCATACAGGTCAGGCCGTAGGCGGTCGCGCTCGCGCCCGCGCAGCCGTAGCCCTGCAGGTGCATGCCGAGTACGCCGAGCCGGCCGAGCTCGGTGGCCAGCTCGCGCGGGATCGTCGCCTGCTCGAACCAGTCGCCGACGTTCGGCACCACCCGGTCGCGCACGAACGCGCGCACGGTGTCGCGGATGTCGCGCTCCTCGTCGCTGAGCAGCGCGTCGAGAGCGAGGAAATCGTTGGGCCGGATGGCCGGGGCGGCAGGGGGTGAGCTGGCGGTCATGGGACCGACAGCATCGCACGATCGCGCGCCTGGTCAGACTCCGAGCGCGGCATGGACGGCGCGGCGGCCGGCCTCCAGACCGGCGCGCACGACGGCCACGTCACGCTCGAGCCGCGCCGGCACCGCGGAGCCCGGCGCCGGGCGCACCGACAGCACGTGCGGGGTGAGGTCGGGATCGGCGCCATGGCGCTCGAGCAGCGCCTCGTCGGCGAGCTCGTGCGCGGCGCGGGTGTGGAAGGCAGCCGCTACGGCCGGGCTGATCCGCCGCAGCAGCCTGGCGCTGACCGCGGCACCGAGTCCCTGCGCCGGGCGCACCGTCTCCCCCTGCATGCGCGAGCGCAGCACGAGCACGTGGGTGGCGCCGCTGGTCAGAGCGGCGCGAACCGGGATCGCCGCGCTCAGCCCCGCGTCGACGAACCGGCGCCCGGCCAGGCCGACCGGCGGGCCGGCGAGCAGCGGCAGACTGGCCGAGGCGCGCAGCGCCAGCCGCAGGCTGCGGGCGTCGGCGATGTGAGGATGCAGGTCGACCGGCTCCCCGGTGTCGACATCGGTGGCGAGCGGGTGCAGCCGCGTCGGGGCGGCGAGGGCAGCAGCGAACAATCCGGGCGAGTGGCGCTCGTAGCGCTCCTCGATCAGGTTCGTGATGTCGACGACGGGCCGGCCGGCGAGCAGACGCCGGCGGCTGATGAGCTCCCGGATCCACAGCGGATCGGTCCACGTCGGGATGCCCTCGCGCACGCGGCCGCTGATCAGCCACAGAGCGTTGAGCGTGCCGGCCGATGCGCCATAGGCATCATCGAAGGCGCCGGCCAGGCCGAGCTCCCCGAGCCCGAGCGCCATCCCGCCGGACACCGCCCCGCGCATGCCGCCGCCCTCGATCACGATCGCCAGGCGGGCGGCGGGAGGGCGCCGCCGTAGAGCCTCGAGCACGGGATGCGACATCGGCCGGAATTGTGGAAGATGTGCCTGATGCGTGCGCTCACCCGCCTCGTGGTTCTGTCCGCCGCGCTGCTGTTCGCCGGTGCCGCGGTCGCCGCGGCGCCACCGACACTGCGGCCGGTCCGGCTCCCCCGCGACCACGGTGCCCACCCGGCGTTCGGAGTCGAGTGGTGGTACACGACCGGGACGGTGCGGCCGGTCCACGGCGACAGCTACTTCTACTTCGCCACCGTGTGGTCGGCCGGCCCCGGGATGGTGGCTCGGGTCAACGTCGTCGATGTCACCCGCGACCGGGTGGTGCTGGCCAAGCAGTACCTCGTCCTGAGGCATCCGGCGGCCGGCCAGACCCGGCTGGCGGTCGCTGGGATGACGATCGCGTGGCGTCACGGCCCGTGGACGGTGTCGGCGCTCGTCCCCGGGGCGGGCGCCCTGCAGCTCACGCTCACGCCCGAGCAGTCCTACCTGGTCCACGGCCGCGGCGGAACCATCGCCCAGGGCCCGAGCGGGCGCTCGGACTACTACTCCGCGCCCCGCCTGGCCGCGCGGGGCACCCTCACGCTGGCGGGACGGCGCCTGACCGTGAGCGGGCTGGGCTGGTTCGACCACCAGTGGGGCAACTTCCTCGGCGATCAGGCCGCCATCCGTTGGAACTGGTTCGCCTGCCAGTTCGCCGACGGGCGCGACCTCATGCTCTATCAGTTCATCGACGCCCGGAACCGGCCCTCGGGGGTGCAGGCGGGCACGCTCAGACTGGCCGGTGGGCGGGTGATTCACCTGAGCCGGTTCACCGTCACGCCACTCGGGCCCGGCATCCGCCCCGCCGGCGCGCGCGCCGTCTACCCGCTGCGCTGGCGGCTGCAGGTCCCGGCCGGCGGGATCGTGCTCACTCTCCACGCCCTGGCCCGGCGGTCCTTCATTCCCATGACGCTCGTGCCGAGCTTCTGGGAGGGCTCCGCCGCCATGACCTCGGGCGGGCCGGGGGGTTGCATCGTCGAGTCGACGCGGGAGCCGTTTACCGGTCTGTGATCGGGTAGGCCCCGGGCATGGACTACGTGAACCTGGGAGCCACCGGCCTGCGCGTCTCGCGCGTGTGCCTGGGCATGATGAGCTACGGCCCGCACGAGACCCGCCCGTGGGCGCTCGATCAGGAGGCGGCGAAGCCGATCGTCCGCCGCGCCGTCGAGGGCGGGATCACGTTCTTCGACACCGCCGACGTCTACAACGGCGGGGCGAGCGAGGAGATCACCGGCCGCCTGCTGCGGGACCTGTTCGGCATGCGTGAGGAGTACGTCGTGGCCACCAAGGTCCATGGCGTCACGATGCCGGGCGAGAACGGGCGCGGGCTCTCGCGCAAGCACATCATGGCCTCGATCGACGCGTCGCTGGGACGGCTCGGGCTCGACTACGTCGACCTCTACCAGATTCACCGCTGGGATCCGCGCACCCCGATCGAGGAGACGATGGCGGCGCTGCACGACGTGGTCAGGGCGGGCAAGGCGCGCTACATCGGCGCTTCGAGCATGTACGCCTGGCAATTCGCCAAGGCACAACGCGTGGCCAGCACGCCGTTCGTCTCGATGCAGAACCACTACAACCTCCTGTACCGCGAGGAGGAGCGCGAGATGATCCCCCAGTGCGTCGACATGGGGGTGGGCGTCATCCCCTGGAGCCCGCTGGCCCGCGGCATGCTCGCCGGCAACCGCACCCGGGAGGGCGAGAAGCTGACCACCCGAGCCCGGACAGACGCCTTCGGCGACAACCTCTACCGGCCCGATCTCGACTTCGCGGTCATCGACCGGCTGGCTGAGGTGGCGGCCGAGCGCAGCGACCCGCCCGCGCAAGTGGCGCTGAGCTGGCTGCTCCACAAGCCGGGCGTGAGCGCTCCGATCGTCGGCGCGACGAAGCTCGACCACCTCGAGGACGCGCTCGCAGCGGCGGAGCTGGCGCTCAGCCCGGAGGAGATCGCGCGGCTCGAGGAGCCCTACGTCCCCCACGCGATCGCCGGGCACTAGGGTGCGGGGACGACTCGCGGGCCCGGGCCGACCGTCCGATGGCTGACGTCCATCGGCGGATTTGTCAGATCTCTTCGTTTTGCGCGTCAGGCTTGCCGGCATGAATCTCCGCCAGCGCCTCGCCGCGGCCGGGCTCGCCCTCGTGGGTCTGCTCGCTCTCGCCCCGGCCGCCGTTGCCGACACCGTAAACAGCTCGAACTGGTCGGGCTACGTCGCCCACCGCGCCGGCGTTCGCTTCACCTCCGTGGTCGGCGAGTGGCGGGTGCCCGCGGTGTCCTGCTCAGCCGGCACGCAGACGTTCTCGGCCACGTGGGTCGGCCTCGGTGGCGACGGCGGCTCGTCCTCGGCGCTCGAGCAGACGGGAACCGAGCAGGATTGCGCCGCTGACGGGGCGGCCACGTACTCGGCCTGGTTCGAGCTCGTGCCGGACCCGTCGCATTCGATCGCACTGCACGTGCACTCCGGGAACCTCATACGGGCGACCGTCACGGCGGTCGGGCGGCGGGTGAGGATCGGTCTGGCCGACCTGACCAACCACCGCAGCTTCAGCCGCACCTACACGGTGAGCAGCCCCGACGTCTCCTCGGCGGAGTGGATCGTCGAGGCGCCGTCGGAGTGCAATGCCGACCGCTGCGTGACCCTACCCTTGGCCGACTTCGGCCGGGCGGCGTTCATAGGCGCCCGGGCGGACAGCGTCACCGGCTCGGGGACGATCTCCTCAACTCGCTGGGCGCACACCACGATCGAGCTCATCCCCGGCAGCGCCCGGTTTGCCTCCTATGGCGCACTGGTTTCGGGCGGCGGCGCCAGCGCCGGGGCGCTGAACGCCGCCGGGGCCGGCTTCGGCGTCAGCTACCAGGCGCCGTCGGGTGGCTCGGGGCTGCGGACCTACCAGGCGCGCAGCGCCTGGGCAGTGGGCAGCGCGCAGCGCCTACCGGGTGGGTACCTGCGGCACTGACGGTTCCGGGGGCCGCAAGCCAGCCGCACCCTCGACCGCCTGACCGGGTAGGAGCCGCCGAAGACCCCGAGGAAAGGAACCCCGATGGCAACGATGCGCGCGGTACAGGTCAGCGAGCCGGGCGGCGACTTCGAGCTCGTGCAGCGCGAGGTGCCCGCCCCGGGCCCGGGTGAGGTGCTCGTCCGGGTGCATGCGTGCGGGGTGTGCCACAGCGACGTGTTCGCCAAGGCGGGCGGCTACCCCGGCGTCAGCCATCCCGTCGTGCCCGGCCACGAGATCGCCGGCGCGATCGAGAAGCTGGGCGAGGGCGTCCACGGCTGGCGCGAGGGTCAGCGTGTCGGGGTGGGCTGGTTCGGCGGCAACTGCGGCTGGTGCGAATGGTGTCGGCGGGGGTCGCTCATCGACTGCGAGAACATGGAGATCCCCGGTATCACCCGTGACGGTGGCTACGCCGACTACGTCGTCGTGCGGGCGAGCGCCCTGGCTGCCATGCCCGACGAGCTGACGCCCGAGGAGGCGGCGCCGCTCCTGTGCGCCGGCATCACGACATTCAACGCCCTGCGCCGCTCGGGCGCCCGTGGCGGCGACCGGGTCGCCGTGCTGGGCGTTGGCGGGCTGGGCCACCTCGGCGTGCAGTTCGCGGTCCGGCTCGGATTCGAGACCGTGGCGATCGCCCGCGGAGCCGAGAAGGAGTCGCTGGCCCGCGAGCTCGGCGCCCACCACTACCTCGACAGCACCGCCGGCGACCCGGCGCAGGCGCTGAACGAGCTCGGCGGGGTCGATCTCATCCTGTCCACGGTGACGAGCTCGGACGCCATGGCCGCGGTGTTCGGCGGCCTGCGCCCGCACGGGCGGCTGATCGTCGTCGGCGCCTCGATGGACCCGATCGCCGTGCCGGCCGCCGCGCTCATCGGGGGCGGCAAGGGGATCATCGGCCACGCCTCGGGCACCGCCCGCGACTCCGAGGACACGCTGGCGTTCAGCGTGCTCAGCGGGGTGCGGCCGAAGATCGAGACGCTTCCGCTCGAACGGGCCGGCGAGGCGTTCGAGAAGATGATGGGCGGCCAGGCCCGCTTCCGGATGGTGCTCACCACGGGCGCCGCTCCAGGAGCGCCTCAGCGGTAGTGCAGGAGCGCCTGCAGCAGGTGCGGGGCGCCGTAGACCTCCCACAGCGCGGCGAGCACGAGCAGCGGCACGGCGATCGCCGTGGTGAGGAACGTGGCCGCGAGCAGCCGCTCCCACTCGCCGCGGCGGCTGGCCGTGATCCAGGCGGCCAGGGGCAGGAAGAGCGCCACCAGTTCGGGCAGCGCGTGGGGGAGCAGACCGAGCAGCAGGAGCGCCGCCGGAGCGTGGAGCGTCGCCGCCACGTTCCCGGCTGCGGTGCCGATCGTGTACGCCTGCATGCTGAGCGAGAACAGCGTGGCGGCGCCGACGAACGCGATAGCCACCGGCCGCCCGCGCTCGTGGATGACCCGGTTGACCCCGGTCAGCTGCGCGGCCTGAAGCGGTAGTGAGCTGCCGGCGATGAAGCCGGCCACGCAGGCCATGGCGTGAAGCGCGAGCACGAGCGCGTTGCGCTCGAGCACGTGCAGGACATCGCTCAGGTGCCCGGCGGTGAACGGCGGGGCCGCAAGCGCGCCGGGAACGGGACTCGCCGGGGCCAGCAGCGCAATCGCCCACACGGCGCACAGGAGCACACCGGCGACCGCGAGGCCACCGAGCAGCCAGTCGCGGAGGACCGGTCCGGGTGCCGCGCGCCACAGTTCGAGCGTCGAGCGGGTGCGCTGGAGGCCGTGTGTCAGGGCATAGGCGGAGGCGTCCACCCCGGGGCTATCGGCCCGCCCGCCAACCGGCTTGATCTCAGTGCCCAGACCCGGCCGGGAAGGTGATCAGCGCCGCGCTCGGGCCGGTGACCGTCACCGAGTAGCGCCCCCCGCGCCCCGCGAGCACCGCGGTTCGGTGCGCGGCGGGCAGCCGCCCGCTCGCCGTCGCCGTCCCGAAGCTCTCGCCTCCGAGCGAGACGCCGGTGCGGGCGCGGAGTCCGGGGGCGGTGAGCCGCTCGAGTTGCGCCGCGGCGCCCGGGCCGCGCAGCGCGACGGCGACCGATCGTGATCCGGTATTGACGAGCACGACACGCAGGCGGTGGTCGGGGGCAAGCGTCGCCCAGGCGTGCAGGGCGGGGGGCGCCCCGGCCGTCCTGATCGGGACGAGCCGGCTCCCGGCGGGAGCCGCGGCCGCGAACAGCAGCAGCCCGTAGTACTCGGGGGCGACCGCGGCGACTTGACGGCCGCCCCGGATCGACATCGGGAAGAGCTCGTACCCCGCGCCCGGGAACGTGTGCATCTGCACGCCGTCGATCCCAGCCCGGTCGAGCGCGAACAGCGTTTGCACGGCCCACAGGGCGCTGGCGAACGTCTGGCTGACGGCGGGATCCGCCCCGCACGACACGGTGCCGAGCTCGTCGATCCGCGCCGGCAGCCCGCGCCGGTGCGCCACCGCGGCCGGGGCGGCGAACGTCTCCGCGAAGCCCGTCGTCGCGGCCGGGCTGAGCAGATGGGCGATCGTGGGGTAGTCGGCCGAGTCGCGCGGCGTGTAGCAGAGCTGCAGCGGATAGTGGTGGATGGTGACCAGGCGCACCGCGGGCTCGGCGCTCAGGAACCGCCCGAGCTGGCTCCACCAGCCCGTGCCGCCGCTCGAGGGCCCGGCCAGTGGGCCGAGCGGCAGACCGGCCGCGATCTGGTGAAAGTCGGCCAGGTAGGCGCCGAAGCCGTAGTGGCGACTGCGTCCCGCCACGTTGCGCCCCGCGGCGGTCCGGTACCAGGGGAACAGCCCGTACAGGCTCGGCTCGTTGCCAAGCTCGAAGCCGAGCACGGTACCGGGGCGCAGGCCGGCCGCGAGCTGCTGCTCCTCGGTGGCTGCCAGCGGCACGCTGTCGGCCTCGAGGTCGATGCCGAGCAGTAGACGGGCCCCGCTCGCCCGCACGACCGCCCGGGCCACGGCGAGCCAGGCCGGCCCGAGCGTGTCGACGACGCCGGCCGGCCGCGCCATGCCGGGCACCGGCCACCACGTGTCGTCGGTGCTGTCGCCGCCGATGCGCAGGACCGGCCGCTGCCCGGGGGAGAGGTTGCGCATCAGCTGGGCGAGCAGGGCCGGGTCGCGACCGGAGTAGCGCAGCAGCGCCGGGTACTCCACCGAGAGCCCGAGGAAGCCGGACGGGAAGGGGCCGGCCGGCAGGCGTCCCGATGCTCGCCACCACGGCCGGTCGCCCGCCACCGGCGCCGGCGGCATGCGCGACGGCGACCGCGAGCGTGATCGCCGCGGCGATCACGGTCAGGCGCACGCGGAGGCGGGGCATGGCGCCAAGTGTCGCGGTCAGGGAGGCGTACGCTTCCCGCATGCCCGAGCGCCAGGCCGCCTGCAGCTGTGGTCAGCTGACCGCGACGGTCAGCGGGGAGCCGGTGCGCGTGTCGGCCTGCCACTGCCTGGCCTGCCAGCGCCGGACGGGCAGCGCGTTCGGCCTTCAGGCCCGCTTCGCCGCCGACGCGGTGCGTACGGATGGGGAGGCGCGGGAGTACGTGCGCATCTCCGACGATGGCGCGGCTCGCCACTTCTCCTTCTGTCCCGCCTGCGGCGCCACCGTCTTCTACCGGCTGGCGTCCGAGCCCGACGTGGTGGCGATTCCGGTCGGCGCCTTCGCCGACCCATCATTCCCAGCGCCCGGGCGCTCCGTCTACGAGGCCCGCGCTCATCCGTGGGTCAGCATCCCCACGGCGATCGAGCACTACTGAGCGGGGGGCCGCCGCGACCGCGCGACCCACCGGGCGATGAGCGCCACGATCACCACCCCGACGGCGATGGCGAAGTACGTGTCATAGCGAGTGGCCTCGTTGTAGATCGTGTCGATGTGGCTGCCTGAGAAGTAGCCCACGCACGTCCACACCGCGACCCACGAGGCGGCCCCGAGGGCGTTGAAAGCCAGAAAGCGCCGCCACGGCATGCGGATGATGCCGGCGATGATGCCGTTGGCCTGGCGCAGCCCCTCGACGAAGCGCGCGATCACCACCACCTTGGCGCCGTGGCGTTCGAAGAATCGGGTCGCCTTGGCCACGCGCCCGGGGGTCAGCAGCACGTAGCGGCCATAGCGCGCGACGAGCGGGCGTCCGCCGAAGTGGCCGATGGCGAAGCCCACGTTGTCGCCGAGGACCGCGGCCAGGAACGCGAGCAGCCCGACGAGCACGATCGACAGCCGTCCGGTGCCGGCGTACACGGCGCCGAGGATGAGGATGGTCTCGCCGGGCACGGGCACGCCGAAGTCCTCCAGGAACACGAACCCGGATACGGCGAGATAGCCGTACTGGTCGAGTGGCCCCTCGAGGACCTGGAGCACCCCGGGCAGGTGGGCGGGGGCGGCGCTCACCTCAGCCGTCGACGATCGTGATTCCGAGTGCGGCGGCCATCGCCGCCGCCGAGGCGAGGACGTCGGTCCAGGGCATCTCGATCCCGCGCAGGGCCTCGACGCCGAGCACGCCGTCGAGGTTCGCCCCTCGGATCGCGCTCGCGCGCACCCGGGCGCCGCGAAAATCGCAGCCCGCGAGCCGACAGCCGAGGAACCCGACACCATCGAGCTGGGCGTCGAGAAAGGTCGCCTCGGTGAGATCGACGCCACGGAACACGACGCTGCGCAAGCGCGCGCCGGCGAACGAGGCGAGCCGCAGTGAGCTCCCGATCACCCGCACGTCGGCCGCCTCCCCGCCCGAGAGGCCGAACCCGACCAGCCGGGACTCGTGGATCTCGACCCGGTGCAGGCTGCCCGAACGGGCGTCAACGTTCGACAGATCGCAGCGGCGCAGGATCACGTCGCGGAGCTCGAGCCCGGGCGCATCCCCGTCGGCGAGGGTGACTGCGAGAAGCTCGCACTCGAGCGCCCGCAGGCCGCGAGCCTCGAGCGGCTCGGCGTTGCGACCGTCGGCGCGGACGCCGTCGAGCTCCGGCGGCGAGCCGACCGGCAACTCGGCCAGCGCCAGCGGCTCGAGCTCGGGCAGGTCGGGCCGTACCGCGTCGTCCTTGAACGCCACCGTCACTCCGCCAGCGCCGCCTCGAGCGCCCGCAAGCCGTCACCGAGCACGAGCGGTCCGTGCGAGACGAGGACGTGCTCGGGCTCGAGCGCGACGAGCCGTCGCAGCTCGACACGCAGGTCGCGCAGCTCGCGCTCGCCGCCCACCCACGAAGCGGGGCACAGGGTGAGGCGCCCATCGCCGTCGCGCAGCAGCACGTCGCCGACCACGAGCGCGCGGGGCTCGGGCAGCCACAGCGTGAGCTCGGTCTCGCGGGAGGCGTGCAGGGCGAGCGGCCCGCCGGGCAGGCGCTGGCCGTGGGCCAGGGGCTGGTCGAACGGCCGCAGCGGGCCCTCGGGCGGCGTCGGGCGTGCGTACAGCGACACGCCGTAGCGAGCGGCCGCCTGTGGGCAGGAGCGGTCGTGCCAATGGCACGTACGCACCACCGCAGCCGCCCCGCCGGCTCCGGAGACGAGCGCGTCGGCGAGCTCCCAGTCCTCGACGAGCGGATCGATGAGGAGCAGCCCGGCGTTCGTCCGCGCCGCCCACCAGGCCACCTCGGCGTCCCAGCTCTCGCCAGGCGCCCAGTCCGGGTGCCGGGCGACGTACCGCCACACCCCCTCGAGAATCTCCCCGGTCGCCATCGGGCGCCATCTTGCCAGCCGCGCGGCCGGCCGGGAAGGCCTCCAACTGCGCGATATCGTGGCGGGCGTGGCAGCACTGACCCTGAAGTGCACCGTGCGCAGCGACGTCGGCCGGCGGGCCAACAACGAGGACGCGGTGTTCGGTACCGGCCGGATCGCCGCGGTGGCCGACGGCGTCGGCGGCGCCGCGGCCGGTGAGGTGGCCAGCCGGATCGTCATCGACGCGCTCGCCTCGCTCGAGAAGCGGCGTCTGGCCGGACCGCTGGAGGAGGAGTTCCGGGCCGCGATCATCGACGGCAACGAGGTGCTCGCGTTCGCCAGCTCGGCCCGGCCGCATCTGGCCGGGATGGCCACCACGCTGACCGCGGTCGCGCTCTCCGACGACGGTCGCTACCTGATCGCCAACATCGGCGACTCGCGCACCTACCTCCTGCGCGAGGGCACGCTGCGCCGGCTCACGCGCGACGACAGCCTCGTGCAGGCGCTCATCGATCACGGCGCCATCACCGAGGCCGAGGCGCAGGCACATCCGGCGCGCTCGGTCGTGCTGTCCGCGCTTGACGGGGAGCGCCGCGAGCACATCACGCTCGGGTGCCTGGAGGGCCAGGTCGGCGACCGGCTGCTCCTGTGCTCGGACGGGCTCTCGGATGTCGTCAGCGACGAGCAGATCGCCACACGCTGCAGGAGCCCTCCCGCGACGCCTGTGCCGCGCGGCTGATCGAGCTCGCGCTGAGCGGCGGCGGGCACGACAACATCTCGGTCCTCGTCGCCGACGTCTGTGCGGGCGAGGAGGACGGGAGCGGCTGGGTCGAGCTCGCCGAGGGCGACTGAGGAGTGCTCGCGCACGTCAGCCTGCGCGTGGCCGACCGCGCCGCGTCGGAGCGCTTCTACCGCACCGTGCTGGGGGCACTCGGCCACGAGCCGACCGACGAGCGCGCTGACGTCATCGCCTGGGAGGACTTCGCGCTCATCGCCGCTGACGACGCGCATCCGCCCACGCGCCATGTCCATGTTGGCTTCGGGGCCCGCTCGCCCGCGGACGCGGACGCATTCTGGGCGGCCGGCCGCGCGGCCGGATCACCCCGACGACGGCGCCCCGGGGCCGCGGCCGATCTACGGACCGGACTACTACGGCGGCTTCCTACGCGACCCCGACGCCAACAGCGCCGAAGCCGCGCACCACGACGACGTGCGCCCGGGCGCGCTGGTCGACCATCTGTGGATCCGGGTACGCGATCTCGAGGCCTCGGCCGCGTTCTACGAGACCCTGGCCGGGTGCACGGGTCTGCGCACCGGCACCGAACAGGACACCCGGCGCCAGTTCCGGGGCGCTTGGGGCGAGCTCTCCGTTCTGGCTGACGGGCAGCCGGTGACCGAGAACCTTCACCTGGCCTTCCCGGCCCCGAACCGCCGCACCGTGGACGCGTTCCACGCCACCGCGCTGGCGGCCGGGTACCGCAGCAACGGCGAGCCAGGGGAGCGCCCGCAGTACGGCAGCGGCTACTACGCCGCCTACGTCATCGATCCCGACGGGCACAACATCGAGTCGGTCTACCGGGAGCGCCCGCGGATAGGAGCCGCGACGCAGGGCGGCCGTGCGGGGGCTCGACACCGGCGCCTCGCTCGTCGCTCCGGGTTAGCATTGTCGGCTCACCTGGCAGAGGAGCAGCACGGATGACACGAGCGGTACGGATTCTCGCGGCGCTGGCCGCCATGCTGGCGATGGGCGTTCTCGCCCCGAGCGCATGGGCGTCGATCGCGCCCACGATGACGGTCAGCCAGAGCAGCACGCAAGCGGGCGCCTCGGTCGCCCTGACGACCGACATCACCTTCCACCCCTCTTCGAGCAGCGACTCGGTGAAGAACCTCACCCTGACCCTGCCGCCCGGGGTCCTCTCGAACGCGGCCATCAACCACGGCGCCTGCCTGAAGAGCACGATCACGACGATCAGCGCCTGCCAGGTCGGGACCGGCACGATCAGCTACGACATCGACGCGCTGCTCAGCCCGCCCGGCCCGACCCCTGTCGGTGAACCTCTACCTCGTGCCCCCGCCGGCGTCCGGTGACCTGGCCGGCCTGATGATCGATAGCCCCCTGGTCGGGCAGCTCGGGTCTCCGGGCGCGGTGGCAGATCGTCAGCGGCGCGGGTGGCCAGCCGATCGTGCAGGCGCGCTTCACCGGGATCCCGAACACCGTGCCCGTGCTGAGCGCTGGCCCAGATCTCGATCACCCAGCTGTCGACGACGCTCTCGGGCACCCGCCTGCCGACGAGCTGCCCCGCCGCCGCACCCGTGGCGATCTCGGCCGACTCCTATCAGGGCACGACGGGAGCCCCGGCTCGGCGCCGCTGAGCGTGACCGGCTGCTCGAGACTGCCGTTCACGCCCAAGCTGAGCGTGACCACGGTCAAGGACAGCGCCGACAACGGCGTGACGGTGATCACCGACGTCACCCAGCCCGCCGCGCCCGCGCAGGCCACTCCGAGGACGGTGGCGCTCGCGCTGCCGACCGGACTGCTCTTGCCGAACGCGGCCGCGGTGATCAGCGGCGGCATCCTGTGCACGAGCACGACGCTCACCGGCTGCAAGACGATCGGCAGCGCCACCTCGGTCTCGCCGCTCTATCCGGCACCGCTCACGGGCAAGGCCTATCTGACCGGCTCCCTGACCGCACTGCACATCGAGCTCGTGTTCCCGGCGCCGTTCCCGATCACGCTGGTCGGGAGCGTGAACATCGCCACGAACACGACGACGTTCACCGGCGTGCCCGACCTGCCGCTCACCGACCTCAAGGTGACGCTGGCCGGCGGCCCGAACGCCGTGTTCATGACCACCTGTGCGACGACGAGCGGGAGCGCGAGCGCGACCGAGACGCCATGGAGCGGAGAGCCGCCGGTGACGGCGGACGCACCGGTGACGCTCTCGGGGTGCCCCGGCTCGGGCGGTTCGGTCGGCGGCTCGGGACCCGGTTCGGGCGGCTCCGGCGGATCGGGGGGCTCGGGCGGCGGCTCGGGCGGCTCGGGCGGTGGTCCGACGCTGCACGGCGGAACACCGCCCAGCAGGCACGGCCAGCCGCGGCTCAGCCGCATCATCCTGGCGTTCGTCGGCCGGGGCGCCCCCGTGCTCCGCTTCCACGTGATCGCGGGCGCCAAGGCGCCGGCCATCCGCACGCTCACCGTGTCGCTGCCCAGCGGGCTGCACTTCCGCTACGTGCGCGTCCACGGACGGCGCACCATCGTCGTGCAGCTGTTCGGGGCCAAGCTCGGATCGGCCCGGCTCTCGGGCGGGCACCTCATCATCACGCTGCGACGGGCGGCGCGCTCGTTCGTGGTGCGACTGCCCGGGCTGAGCGAGTCCGGCACCCTGCACCGCCACATCGCCCGGCGCCGGCTCGGCACGCTGCGGCTGCGGATCGCCGTCACCGACGCGGCCCGCACGCGGACGAGCTTCCTGGTCACCCTCAGCTGACCCGCAGGCTGACCGGGCCTCCGGCCGGATCGACCGCGCCTGCCCACTGACCGGGCAGGCGCGCCGAGCGGCCTGGGCCGACCCGGACGAGCCGGACTGCCGCCAGCTCCCGCTCGCCCTGGAGGACCCGGACCCGGGCGTCGCGCAGCGCCGACAGCGCGCGCAGGCGCAGGCCCTCGGGCGGGTCGGGGCCGATCAGGTTGGGCACGACCCAGTGCAGCGGCGCCTCGACAGCCACCGGGACGGTGTCCGGCCAGGTCTCGCCGGCCAGGAAGTGGGCGACCGGTCCGGCCACCGCGCGCCCGCCGAGCGCGGCCACCTCGGCCGTTTCGGCGCCATGCAGGAGATTGCCGGCCGCGAACCACCCCACCCGCGCCGTCCGTCCGGCGCCATCGACGCGCGGCCCGCGCGTCCCCGGGTCCAGCGCCAGTCCGGCCAGCCCGGGCAGCTCGTACTCGGGTACCCAGTCGGCGGTGAACACGACGAGGTCGCAGGCGAGCACCCGCACCGCGCCGGTGTCGAGATCGGCCAGCTCGACCGCTTCGACGCGCTCGCTGCCCCGGATCGCCTGCAGACGCGTACGCGTATACAGGGGCACGCGGTAGCGGAGCGCCGCCCCGAGCCGGAAGGCGGCCAGCGACTGATGGCGGGGCTGCTCGGTGACCATGGCCACCGCTCGCGCGCCGGCGTGGGCGAGCGTGGCCAGGGCCGAGAAGGACACGTGCTCGGCCCCGACGAGGAGCGCGCGGCGCCCGGGGGGGCGGCGCTCGAGCACGACCATCTGCTGGAGCGTTCCGGTACTCATCACGCCGGCCGGGCGGTCGCCGGGCACGAGCCGGGCGCTGCGCGGGCGCTCGCGGCAGCCGGTGGCCAGGACGACGGCTCGGGCGCGGAGTGTCGAGCGACCCTCCGGGCACGTGATGGACAGCGCGCCGTCGGGCTCGACACCGGTGACCGCGGTCTCGCAGCGCAGCTGCGCCCCGGCCTCGGTCGCGGCGTGCGCGAGCGCGCGGGCGTAATCGGGACCGCTCAGCAGCCGGTGCAGGTCGCGCACCCCGAAGCCGGTGTGCGCGGCATGCCGGGGGATGCCACCGGCGCTGCGCTCGCGCTCGAGCACGAGCACAGAACCCACCCCCGCCTCGCACAGCGCCCGGGCGGCGCTCAGCCCGGCGGGACCGGCGCCGATGACGGCAACCTCAGCGTCCACCGGCCGTCTCCCCGAGCGCCGATGCCACCCGGGCACCACAGTAGAAGCCCTGGCAGCGTCCCATCAGGGCACGCGTGCGCCGGCGCAGCCCGTCGAGGTCGTGGGGCGGGAGCGGGCTGGCGAGCGCGTCGCGCAGCTCCCCGGCGCTCACCCGCTCGCAGAAGCACACCAGCCTCCCGTACTCGGGATCGGCGGCGATCCGCGGCCCGTCGGCGTAGGGCCGCAGCGCCGCCTCGCCGAGGTTCGGCATCCGCACCGGCGGCAATCCCCCCGGCCGCTCCCGCAGCGCCAGGCCGGCGTCTGACAGTGTGTCGCGCATCCACTCGGCGATCGCCATCGCCGAGGTCAGTCCGGTCGAGCGGATCCCGCCGGCACAGGCGTAGCCTCGCGTGCCGTCGACGAGGAGCTGATAGTCGCGGTGCTCAGTGGCCGCCCGCAGGCCGGCATACGCGGCGGTCACCTCATGCTCGAGCAGGGCCGGCATCAGCCGCTCGCCGGTGGCGCGCAGGCGGGCCAGCCCGGCGGCGCTCGTCGCCGTGTCGCGCTTGTCGCTCACGTCCTCGGCCGTCGGTCCGAGCATCACGTTGCCGAACACCGTGGGGGCGATCAGCATCCCCTTGCTCGTCGCCGTGGGCACCGGCAGCAGGATGTGGGAGACGAGCGAGCGGCTCAGCTTGTCGAACACGATCAGCTCGCCCCGGCGCGGTGTGATCGTGAAGCCGTCGAAGCCGGCCATCACGTGCAGCTCGTCGGCGTGCAGTCCGGCTGCGTTGACCAGCCAGCGGGCCTCAAGCGCGCCGCGGGCGGTGTGGATCTGCCACGGCTCGGCGGCCGTTCGGCGCACCTCGCGCACCGCCTCGAACCGGCGCACGTCGACCCCCGCGGCCTGGGCCTGGGTGGCGAAGGCGAGCGGCGGCGTCCACGGGCAGACGATCGACTCATCGGGCACCTCGAGGGCGCCGAGCGCGCCGGGGCCGAGCGCCGGCTCGAGGGCGTAGAGCTCGCTCGACCTCACCGGACGCAGATGCGGGTGGCCGCAGGCACGCGCCGCGGCCGCGATCTCGGGCAGGCGGGCGAGCTCGGACTCAGTCCAGGCGACGAGCAGAGCGCCGGTGCGCTCGAGCGGGATGCCGACCTCGGCGGCATAGTCCCGCAGCAGGCCGTGCCCGCGCGCGACCAGCCGGGCCTCGAGCGTGCCCGGCGTGGCGTCGAATCCGGTGTGGAGGATCGCCGTGTTCGCCTTGCTCGTGCCCGCCCCGACGTCGCCCCGATCGATGAGGGCGATCCGGAGCTCGAAGCGGGCTAGTTCGCGGGCGATCGCGCTGCCGACGTCACCGGCGCCGACGACGGCGACGTCGTAGGTCAGCGCGGCCATGCCATGAGTGCGCGGGCCAGGCGTTCGAAGCGTTCGAGGTGGGCGGCGGCATCACCCGAGGCCATCGCCGGCTCGAACACCGCCTGCGGCTTCCAGGCTCCGATCGCCTCGGCCGCGGTGGCCGCCCCGCCGGCGCCCAGACGCGCGAGAGCGCCGATCCCCCGCGCGGTCGCGTCGGGCACCGGGTAGAGCTCGACCGGCGCCTGCAGCAGGTCGGCCTGGGCCTGCATGAGGCGCCGCGAGCGGGTCAGCCCGCCATCGACGCGCAGGCGGGCGAGCGGGCGTCCGAGCGCCTCACCCATGGTGCGCGCGAGCAGGGCGATCTGGGCGGCGATGCCCCACAGCACGGCATCGACCAGCTCCCCGCGGTCACTGGCCAGCGTGAGCCCGGCGAACGCCCCCCGGGCCTCGGGGTCCCAGAACGGTGCCCCGAGACCGGCCAGCCCGGGGAGGAACACCGGCGCCGCCGGGCCGGGCGGCGGCCCTCCGGCGCGGTGGTCGAGCTCGCGCGGGTCCTGCAGGAGGCCGAGACGGCGCAGCCAGCTGATCGCGGCCCCGGCCGTGTAGACCTGGCCGTCGAGGCAGAAGCTCGTTGCCCCGTCGAGGCGCCAGGCCACGCACGCGGCCAGCCCGGAGCCCGGGGCAGCCGGCTGCCCGCCCGTGTTGGCGAGGATGAACGCGCCGGTGCCGTACGTGCACTTCGCCTCGCCGGTGTCCAGGCACGCCTGAGCGAGCAGCGCCGCCTGCTGGTCGACGATCAGCCCGGTGAGCGGCAGGACCGGTCCGAAGGCGCGCGTCTCCCCGACCGGCTCGGCATTGGCGACGATGCGCGGCAGGCGCTCGGCGTCGAGGCCGAACGCCGCGCAGGCCTCAGGTGACCATTCCCCTCGGCGCAGGTCGAGCAGGAGCGTGCGCGAGGCGGTGGCCACATCGGTCACGAACGCTCCCGTCAGCTGCCGGGTCAGCCAGGCGTCGATCGTGGTGATGACACCGTGGCCGGGCGCTTGGCGGGCCAGCCAGGCCATCTTCGGGGCGGCGAAGTACGGGTCGAGCGGCAGGCCGGTCAGCTCGGTCAGCCACTGGCCCCGCTCGGCCAGCTCGCGCGTGATCGTGGCCGCGCGGCGGTCCTGCCAGCTCATCGCCTCACCCAGCGGTGCGCCCGTATCGGGATCCCAGCACAGCACGGTCTCGCCCTGGTTGCCGAGACCGACCGCCTGCACGGGCACACGGGCGGCGGCGAGCGCCTCGCGCCCGGCCTGCAGGACGGAGAGAAGGAGCTCCTGCGGGTCCTGGACGACCGCACCGCCGGGGCCGGGCCGGGGACTCACGGCGGCGAGGGCCTGACCGAGCACCTCGCCGCCGGCGCCCAGCACGAGCGCCTTGGTGGCGGAGGTTCCCTGGTCGATGGCGAGGACGTTCACGCGCGTGGGTGCGTTGCCGTGTCGGAGATCGGACTGTAGGTTATGGCCTAGACCATTTCTCTGCCGGTGTCATGCTCGACCCCCTGCCCCATGATCTGCTCGCGGCGCTGGAGCGCCGCCTCGGTCCCGCCGCCGGTCCCCCGGCCGTGCTGGCGGGCGGGATCACCAACCGTAACCTGCGCATGCGGCTCGGCGGGGTGGAATATGTCATCCGGCTGAGCGGCAAGGAGACGGCGCTGCTCGGGATCGATCGGGCCACCGAGGTGGCGGCGACGCGCGCCGCACACGCGCTCGGGCTGGCCCCCGCGGTGGCGGCGTTCCTGCCCGAGCACGAGTGCCTGGTCACGCGCTGGGTCCCCGGCCATCCGGCGCAGGCGGCCGAGGTCCGCCGGGACGGTTTGCTCGAGCGCGTGGCCGCGGGACTGCGCGCCTTCCATGCCGCAGGCGCCCTCTCGCACGCCTTCGACCCCTACCGCCTGGGCGCCGTCCACCGCGCCGCCACGCTTCGGGGCGGCGGCAGCGTGCCGGAGGGGTTCGATGCCGCGAGCGCGGTCGTGGCCCGGATCGAGGGGGTGCTGACCGGAGTCGAGCACGCCGCGGTCCCGTGCCACAACGATCTGCTCTGCGCCAACCTGCTCGTCGGTGGCGACGGCGAGCTGACGATCGTCGACTGGGAATACGCCGGGATGAACGATCGCTACTTCGACCTTGGGAACCTGGCCGCGAACAACGGCCTCGACGACGGGGACGCCCGCCGGCTGCTCGCCTTCTACTGGCGCGAGCCGCCGACGCCGGCGCGGGAGTCCTCGCTCGCCCTCATGCGCATCGTCTCCGACTACCGCGAGACGGCGTGGGGGATGGTCCAGGCGGTCGTCTCCGAGCTCGACTTCGACTATCCCCGGTACGCCCGGGAGCACCTGACCCGGCTGCTCGAGGCGGCCGCCGATCCCCGATTGGAGGGCTGGCTCGATGCCGCAGCCGCGTGAACTTCCGACCCGGGCCCGGGTCGTGATCATCGGCGGCGGAGTGGGTGGCACCTCGATCGCCTACCACCTGGCCGAGCTGGGTGAGCGCGACGTGGTGCTGCTCGACCGCTCCGAGCTGACCAGCGGCTCGACCTTCCACTCGGCCGGCCTGGTCGGGCAGCTGCGGGGATCGCTGACGCTGACCCGGATGATGATGGACAGCGTGGCGCTCTACCGCCGACTGGGCGCCGAGACCGACACCGATCCCGGATGGGTGGAGTGCGGCGGGCTGCGGCTCGCCTGCACGCCCGAGCGCGAGCAGGAGCTCGACCGCCAGGTCGCCTGGGCGCGGACGTTCGGTCTCCCGCTGCAGCGCATCTCGGCCCGCGAGGCCCAGGAGCTCTTTCCCCTCATGGTCACCGACGGCGTGCGGGCGGCCTCCTACCTGCCCACCGACGGCTACCTCGATCCCTCGCAGCTCACCTACGCGCTGGCCGACGGCGCCCGCCGCGGGGGCGCCCGCCTCTACACCCACACGCGGGTGACCGGCATCGAGCAGGAGGGCGGGCGCGTGCGCGGGGTGCGCACGCAGTGGGGAGACATCGAGGCCGAGGTGGTGGTGAACGCGGGCGGCATGTACGCCGCCGAGATCGGCCGGCTGGCCGGCGTCCGGGTGCCGATCGTGCCGTTCGCCCACGAGTACCTGGTCACGCAGCCGTTCCGCGAGCGGGGCGGCGCCCACCTGCCCACCCTGCGCGATCCCGACCACCTCATCTACTTCCGCGAGGAGGGCGGGGGGCTGGTCATGGGCGGATACGAGCGCGCGAGCGCGCCGTGGTTCCTCGACGCGCAGCTGCGCGACCGGATCCCGGCCGACTTCAACGGCCGCCTCCTGGAGGAGGACTGGGACCGCTTCGCCGAGATCGCCGAGAACTCGAAGCGGCGCGTACCGGTCATGGACGAGGTGACGATCACCCGGCTCATCAACGGGCCCGAGGCGTTCACGCCCGACAACGAGTTCTGCCTGGGCGAGACCGACCTGCGCGGGTTCTTCGTGGCGGCCGGCTTCTGCGCCCACGGCCTGGCCGGCGCGGGCGGCGTCGGCCGGGTGATGGCCGAGTGGATCCTGTCCGGCGAGCCGACGCTCGACGTGTGGGAGATGGATATCCGGCGGTTCGGGCCCCACTACCGCTCGCCCAGCTACACGCTGGGCCGCGCCCGCGAGGTGTACGAGACCTACTACGACATCCGCTATCCCGGCCACGAGCGCCAGGCCGGACGCCCGCTGCGCGTCTCGAGCGCCTACGACTGGCACCGCGCCCACGAGGCGGCGTTCGGCGAGAAGTCGGGCTGGGAGCGGGTGAACTGGTACGAGGCCAACGTCGCCGCCGGGGACGAGTCTCTGCGCCCGCGTGGCTGGGCGGGGATGCACTGGTCGCCGGCGATCGGCGCCGAGCACGCCGGCACGCGCGAGCGGGCCGGGCTGTTCGACGAGTCCTCGTTCGCCAAGCTCGAGGTGTCCGGACCGGGGGCGGCGAGCTATCTCGAGTCGCTGTGCGACAACCACGTCGCCCGCGGGATCGGCGAGATCACCTACACGCAGATGCTCAACGGGCGGGGCGGGATCGAGTCCGACTTCACCGTGACCCGGGTCGAGGAGCAGGTGTTCCAGATCGTCACCGGCACCGCGTTCGGCACCCACGACGCCGCCTGGCTGCGCCGCCGCCTGCCCGGCGACGGCTCCGTGCGCGTCTCCGACGTGACCGCCCGCTGGGCCTGCTTTGCGCTGTGGGGGCCGCTGGCGCGGGAGATCCTGGCGCCCCTGTGCGCCGAGGACGTGAGCGGGACGGCCTTCCCGTACATGACCATGCGCGAGCTGACCGTCGGCGCGGTTCCGCTGCGCGCGCTGCGGGTGACCTTCGTGGGCGAGCTCGGCTGGGAGCTCTACTGCCCGACCGAGTACGGTGCCGCGCTGTGGCGGACGCTCTGGGAGGCCGGGCGGCCCTACGGTCTCGTGGCCGCGGGCTACCGGGCGATCGACTCGCTGCGACTGGAGAAGGGCTACCGGGTGTGGGCGGCGGACATCACCCCCGATGAGACGCCCGACGAGGCCGGTCTCGGCTTCTGCGTGAAGCCCGAGAAGGAGTTCGTCGGTCGCGGCGCGGTCATGCGCGGACGAGAGCGGGGGCCGGCTCGGCGCCTACGCTGCCTGGTGCTCGAGGATTCCCGATCGGTCGCGCTCGGCAACGAGCCGGTGCGGATCGACGGCGAGGTGAGCGGCCGGGTGACCAGCGGCGGCTACGGCTACACGGTCGACCGCTCGATCGCCTACGCCTATCTGCCGGCCGAGGCGGGGGTGGGCACGGCGGTCGAGGTCGACATCTTCGGACGCTGGGTGCCGGGCGAGGTGGCGGCCGAGCCGTTGCTCGACCCGCGCGGGGAGCGGGTGCGCGCGTGAGCGAGATCCAGTTGCGGGAGGCCACCCGGGACGACCTGCCCGCGATCGCCCGCTTCTTTCGCGCCATCGTGGCCGCCGGGGAGACCTACGCCTATCCGGAGGATCTCGACGAGGAGGGGATCGCCGCGCTGTGGCTGATCGGCCCACCCGGCCGCTGCATCGTCGCCGCCGAGGCGGGGGCGCCGGCGATCGCCAGCGCGATCATGGGGCCGAACCGGCCCGGGCGCGGCGCGCACATCGCCACGGCCAGCTTCATGGTCTCGCCCGAGGCCCAGGGGCGGGGGCTCGGGCGCCGGCTCGGGGTTGAGGTGCTGCGCTGGGCGCGGGCGGAGGGCTACCTGGGGATGCAGTTCAACGCCGTCGTGGAGACGAACACCGCTGCCGTCGCGCTGTGGCAGTCACTCGGGTTCCGGATCATGACGACGATCCCGGAGGCGTTCGATCACGCCCGGCTTGGGCGGGTGGGGCTGCATGTCATGTATCAGCGCTTCTGAGGCGCTCGGTTGTTCCGGCCAAGCGCACGGTATGGACCGCCGGGGTTCATTTCGTGCGGTTCGCGGACACGATCACGGCCGCCCTCGTGATCGGAGGTCCCGGAGCGCCTGCTGAACCGGCTACGTCCGCGTCGTCAGCTCGGCCACGAAGCGCGCGCGGTCGCCGCGGTGGTGGTCCCGGGCGAACTCGACCGGGGCGCCGTTCTGGGTACGGGCGATACGGACGACGAGCATGAGCGCGGCACCGGGAGCCACGCCGAGCGTGCCGGCCTGCTCGGCGGTGGCGTTGCAGGCCTCGAGGCGCTCGGTCGCGCTGACCGGCGCGCGACCGTAGACGCCGTCCATCACCGCGTACAGCGAGCCGCTGAGGTCGTGCTCGAGCAGGCCGGGGTAGAGGGCGGCCGGGATCCACGTCTGCTCGAGGGCCATCGGCTCCCCGCCGGTCGAGCGCAGCCGCTCGATGCGATGCACGGGGGTTCCGGGCGCGAGGTCCAGCGCCTCGCCGACCACCGGCGTCGCCGGGACCGTCTCGGCCACGAGCGTGCGCGCCTGCGCCGCCAGGCCGTGCCGGCGGGCCATCTCCGTGAAGCCGGCGAAGTCGCGCAGGTCGTACTGCAGTCGCGGGCGGGTGACGCACGTCCCCCGCCGCCCGGTTCCCCGCTCGACCAGTCCGCGCTGCGCAAGCCCGGCAAGGGCGGCCCGCGCGGTCGCCCGGCTCACGCCCACGCCGGCGGCCAGCTCGCGCTCGGAGGGCACTCGCGCCCCCGGCGGCAGTTCGCCGGACTCGATCAGGGCGGCCAGGCGCGCCTCGATCTGGGCGTACGGCGCCGTCGCTCCGTCGCGCTGCACCGTCCAGTTGCTGAGTGCGTCCGTGGTCATGCTCGTCGGGCCCGCAGGGGCACCGGGAGAACATACGAGAGGGCCGGGTCGTCAACGTAGTGGATCTTCTCCCGGGGGGTGAGAGAGGATTCACATCGTTCGGAGTCAGCGATCGCCAACCGCACTGTCGATCAACCGCGCTCAGCATCGCGCCGCGCGCAGGTTCGGGGCACGCACCCTGGGTGGCGCCTGGCACTCCCTGCGCTGGACAGCGCCCGCGGACTCGGAGATGATCTCCCGGTGAGCACGTTCGGTGCCACCTCATTTCCGCTCGGGGCGGCGCCGCCGGCCGGGCGGCCCGGGGTGTGGAGCACCCTGGTCTCGGTGTTCCGGGCTCAGGTGGCGGTGTACGTCATCCTGTTCGCCGCCTCGATCCCGCTCTCGCTGCTCGCGCGCGTTGGCTTCTCCGGGGGCGGGCTCGGCGTGTACCGCGGCTGGACCATCACCGGCGCGTGGTCGGCGGTGGCGGCCGCGAGCTGGTGGATGGTCGTCTCGGTCGTGGTCGGGGCGTTCGTGCGGAACGCGCTGGCGGACCGGTTCGGCCCCACCCCGAGCCTCGTGTGGACGGCACTGGGTGCCGGGGTGGGCGGGTACGCCGGATTGCTGCTCGGCCATACGGGGGCCGGGCGGGTCGGCCTGGCCACGCTGCTCACCGCGCTGCTCGTGCGCGCCCTCGCCTTCGACGCCAACGGATATACGCGCCCGACGCCGGCCTGGTGGCCGCGTCCTCGGCGGGCGCTGGCCATCGGTCTGGCCGCGCTGATCGTCGGCCCGTTCGCGCTCCTGCACCCGTTCGCAGCCGACGGCAGCGGCAGCGGATGGGACGGCTCCGGCTCGGCCGAGATCGGCCTGAGCACGGCGCGGCTGCCGATGACGGTCACCGGCGTCTCCCTGGTGGGACGGAACCTCCGGGCCGTCGGGCCGGTGCGCATCGGCCTCGCGCTCGGGGGCGGCGAGCCGACGAGCCGCCATTCACCGTTGCACGTCCCGGCCGGCCAGACCCTGTGGATCGGCTACTCGGCCCCGCGCCGGGGGTGCGCGGGAACCGCCACGGTCACCGGCGTGCGGCTGCACTACCGGATGCTGGGACTGCCGCTGACGATGGTCGTCCGGGCACAGTCCGACACCGTTCTCGGCTGCGGCTGAGCGGAGGCGAGGGCCGCCGCGGCCGCGCCACCTCCGCGCGAGACGGACGATACGCTCCGATCGCATGCCAGAGACGCCCGAGCAGCTGTATGCCCGAGCGGCCGGGGCGCTGCGCTCGCTGCCGGTGCATGAATGGGACACCTTCCCGTTCGAGGGGCAGCTCGCCGCCCGTCAGCTGATCGCCCGCGTCGACACGGCGATCCGCGCGGTGGGTGAGATCGGGCGGGTGCACACCTGCCGTTGGGGCGATGGCTCCGAGCACCTGCACTGGTGGTTCATGGGCCGCCCCGCGCGCCTGCCCCAGCTGCTCGGCAGCTTCGCCGCGATCTGGGACGACGTGTTGCCACCCACCCCGCAGGCGGTGTGGGACTCCAACCTCGAGCGCTTCATGTCGGCGTTCGCCCGGTCATGACTGCTACAGCCCCGCGCCCGTTCAGCGCCGTGACCGCCTTGGAGGCCCAGGGCCCGGGCAGTTTCGCGGCCACGGTCGACCCGGAGTGGACGATCGGCGGCAAGCCGAACGGCGGCTACCTGCTGGCCATGCTCGGCCGGGCCGCCCGCGCCAGCTGCGAGCACGCCGACGTGCTCGCCGCCAGCGCGCACTACCTCCATGCGCCCGACCCCGGTCCGGTCCTCATCGAGACCGAGCTGCTGCGTGCCGGCCGCTCGGCCAGCCAGGTGCGAGCGACGCTGCTCCAGGGCGGCGCGGCCTGTGTGAGCACCCTGCTCACCATCGGCACGCTGCGGGCCACCGATGCGCCGTACTGGCAGGCCGGCCTGCCGCCCCGCTCACATGGCCCGCCTCGAGGACGCCGTCGCGCTGCCGATCGCGCGTCCGACCGGCTTCCGGGTGGCGATCATGGAGCAGGTCGACCTTCGCCTCGAGCCCGATTCGGCGGGCTTCACCACGGGCGCGCCCGCCGGCCGCGGTGAGCTGCGCGGCTGGCTTGGGCTCAGCGACGGGGAGCCGTTCGACTCCATCTCACTCCTGTACGCCGTCGATGCCTTCCCGCCCGCCACGTTCGACATCGAGTTCTCCGGATGGGTGCCGACGTTCGAGCTCACCGCCTACGTGCGGGCGCTGCCCGCCCCGGGACCGCTCCAGATCCTCCAGCGGGCGCAGCTGATCGACGGACAGCGCGTCGATGAGGTGTGTTTCGTGTGGGACAGTGCGGGGCGGCTCGTCGCCCAGGCGACGCAGCTGGCCGGGATCCGGCTGGGGTCGTGATGGGCCGCGTCCTCCTGTTCGACCTCGACGAGACGCTCGTGGTCGAGGAGGCGGCGGTCGTGGCCTCCTTCCGGACCGCCGCCGAGATGGCGGCCAGCCGGTACCCGGTCGATCCCGCGCGCCTCGGCGTGGCCGCGCGAGCCCGAGCCCGCGAGCTCTGGCGCGAGGCGCCCACGCACCCGTACTGCCAGCAGACCGGGATCAGCTCGTGGGAGGGCCTGTGGTGCCGCTACGAGGGTGAGCACGAGCAGCTCCGCGCACTGCGCGCGTGGGCGCCGGTCTACCGGCGCGAGGCGTGGCGCCGTGCGCTCGCCGATCACGGCGTGGAGGACGGGGAGCTGGCCGGCGAGCTGGCCGAGCGGTTCATGGCCGCGCGCCGCGCGCGCCACGAGGCGTTCGCCGACGCCCGCCCGGCGCTGGAGCGGCTGGGCCGGAGCCACCGGCTCGGGCTGGTCACCAACGGAGCCGGCTGCCTGCAGCGCGAGAAGCTGGCCGGCGCCGGGCTCGACACGTTCTTCGAGACCGTCGTGGTCTCGGGGGAGCTCGGCTGCGCCAAGCCCGACCCGCGACCCTTTCACCGCGCGCTCGACGCGCTCGGGCGCCGTCCCGAGGACGCTGTGATGATCGGCGACAGCCTTGTCCGCGACATCGCGGGCGCGCGGGCCGCCGGCCTCCAGGCGATCTGGCTGCGCCGCGAGTCCGGCGTGCCGTCCCGCCCAGTGCCGGCCGGGGTGCGGTCAATCACCAGCCTGGCGGAGCTGCCCGGCGCGCTGGAGACGGTGGGGGCGCTATGAGCCTCGCCGTGTACGGACAGTTCCTCATCTTCGCGGCCGTGCTCGTGCTCATCCCCGGCCCCGACTTCGCCGTGGTGACAAGGAACACGCTGCTCGGCGGCCGCCGCTGCGGGCATTCGCAGCGCCTGGCGCACGGGTTCATCTCCAACGTGAGCAACCCGAAGGTGCTCGTGTTCTACGCCGCCGTGCTGCCGCAGTTCCTGCACCCCGGCGCCGGCCTCGGCTGGTGGCTGGCCGTCGAGCACGCGTGAGCTCGCCGCCCCAACCGGACCCAGCGGCCGGTCCGCTGCGAGCGCAGGCAGCTAGGTCGAGCTCTCGACCCATCCCTCGGTCAGCGTGAGCCAGAACGCCAGCCCGGCGAAGTCGCGGTAGCGCCGGAACGCACGCTCGATGCCCTTGTCGGTCACCCGCGGCCGTCCGCTCAGACGGCGATAGGTGGGGCGGGTCCAGGAGTCGAGGATGAGCCGCCGGTAGCGCCCGAGCAGCATCATCACGTGCGCGACCGCGTAGGGCCCCACTCCGGGCAGGGCGAGCAGGCGCTCGGCCGCCTCGGCGTCCGGGAGCTCGGGATCGTCGAGCCCCTCGAGGTCGACGCTGCCCTCGACGACCGACACGGCGAGCGAGCGCAGGTAGGCCCCGCGGTAGCCGGCCCGCGCGATATCGCGGTAGAAGTCATCGCCCGCCGCGGCCATGGCGGCGGGAGTCGGGAAGGACCGGTACTCGGGCGCGCCCTCGGCCGGGATCCCGAGCTCCTGGACGATCGCGGAGACCATCCGCACCGTCCCCGACCAAGCGCAGTTCGTCGTGCAGATCGTCTTCACGACGTCCTCGAAGACCGTCGGGCTGCGCAGCATGCGCCCGGCCCCGGCGGCCACCCAGGCGAGCGCGGGATCGGCCGCGGCGACCGCATAGAAGCCGGTGAGGTCCTCGTCCAGGCGGAGCATGTGGCGGATCTGGGCGACCAGCTCAGATCGTTCGGTCGCGCCGGGCTCGGGGCCGAGGGCGCGCAGCCGCGCTCGCCCGGCGGTCGGGCTCGTCAGCTCGAGCTGCCAGGCGTGTCCGCCGGTCTGCAGCACGGTGACGAGCTGCGAGCCGTCGGGCGCCATCCGGTTCGGGAGCAGGTCGGCGACCCCATGGGAGAGGAGGGTGCGCGCGAAGTCGACCGGCTCGCCGCCGGCACCGCGGAGCTCGAGCGTCGCGGACCATGGCACGGCGGCCAGGGTACGCGGCCGGTCGGCGGCTGGCGCCTAGCCGGCGCGCAGCTCCGGGAGCACGCGCTCGCCGTAGGTGCGGATCATCCCCACCGGGTCGGCGCCAGAGATGTTCATGATCACGATCGCTGTGGCGCCGAGCTGCTGCATGGCTTTGATCTTGCGGATGTGCTGCGCGGGGTCAGCCCCGATCAGCCCCATGGCCTTGAACTTGGTGTCGGAGATCTCGGCGCCCAGCCGCCCGACTTCGGCCGGGTCAGCGACCGGTTCGGTGTAGCTCTCGTCGGCCAGCGTCCCCTTCCACTCGCGCGCGGACTCGAGCGCGGTGTCGTCGTCGGCCGCCCATGAGGCCAGGCCCTGGAGGATGATCTCGCCCGGCTCGCGGCCGGCCGTCTCGGCGGCTCGCCGGTAGGCGGCGATGACCGGAGGGGCCTTCTGGGGGTCGGCGAGCGTCCAGATGCCATCGGCCAGCCGCCCGGCCACCTCCGCCGCCTGGGGACCGAAGGCGGACATGTAGACCGGCGGCCGGCGCTCGGTGCGCAGGTACAGCCGGGCGCCCTCGGCCCGGAAGAAGCGCCCGCGGAAGTCGACCGTCTCGCCGTCGAGCAGGCGCGTGATGATGCTCAGCGCCTCCTCGGTGCGTTCGATCTGCTCGCCGGGCGACGGCCAGTCGATGCCGGCCGGGACCTCGTTCATCGCCTCCCCGGAGCCGACGCCAAGGAAGGCGCGACCGGGGCAGAGCTCCTCGAGCGTGGCCAGCTGCTGGGCGACCACGACCGGGTTGTACCGGTGCACGAGTGCGGTCACCGCGCTGCCGATCGACGCGCGGCTTGTCGCCTGCCCGGCGGCGCCGAGCCATACCCAGGCGTTCCCGCACGCGGCCGGCGGCCCGACGTCGGGCGCCCACCACGGGGCGATGTGATCGGAGCAGCACACGGCGTCGAAGCCGGCCTGCTCGGCCGCCCGCGCCTGTTCGATCAGCTCCGAGGGGCGAAAGCGCTCATGCGCGAGCGCGATGCCGTACGCGATCTCGTCCGGCTGGCGGCGGCGGGCCCAGAGGACACCGCGGGCTGACTCGATGATCCCCATGGTGTTGCCGTACCCCGGGGCGTGACTGAGAAACGCCGGCGCGCCGACCGCTCAGCCGAGCAGCACGAGGCGCACCAGCCGGGTGAGCGCGAGCTGTGGCGTCTGCGGCGCCGCGCTCACGGTGACCCGCAGCCGCTTGTGGTGCGCGCGCCCGAGCGCCTGGCAGGCCGGTGCAAGCTTCGCCACCACCGTCTGCGCCTGTCCGGCCGCGAGGCGGTACTGCGTGCGGGCGCAGCTCAGGACGCGGGCCGGGTGTCCGTGGGCGCTCGGCGTCGCGATCGCGGTCAGGGTCAGCCGCCCGCGGCATGCCGCCGCCTTCGCGCAGCGCAGTGGCATGGCCACTGCGTTCGTGGCCGTGCGCAGGCTGCTGAAGGCGAACGTGAGCTTGCCGAGCGGCTTGGTCGTGAACACGACATCGCGCCCGAACGCCGCCGCCGACTGCCCGTCGCCGACGGTTAGCACGACAAGCTGGACGTGGTAGCGGGTAGCCGGGCTGAGCAGCTTCAGCGGCGCGCTCACGCTCACTGCGCCGTGGCCGGCGCCGATGCTCTGGACCGGAGTGGCCTTCGTGTAGGGCAGCTTGGGTCCGTACTGGAACTGCCAGGTCACGGCGGTGCCGCCAGTGTTGACGATGCCCTTCAGCAAGGCCGTCTTGGTGGTGAGCTTGGCCGGTGAGACTGTGGTGGCCGTGACGGTCGGCATCGCGGGGGGGACGACGGTGATGGTCAGCGGGCCCGCGCCCGAGGCGGAGAAGTTCCCGTCGCCGGAGTACGTGACTGTCAGCGTGTGGGTCCCGGTGCTCGGATATCCCACCGTGCACGTCGCCTTCCCGGCGGCGAGCGGCTGGCTCGCGCAGCCGGCGATTGCAGTGCCGTTGTCGAAGAAGGACGCAGTGCCGAGTGGCTCGGTGGCGGCTGAATAGGCGGGCGTGACGGTCGCAACGTAGGTGACCGCCTGGTTGGTGTGCGGAGTGCGGCTCGAGCTGCTGAGGGTCGTCGTCGTGCCTGCGCGCGCGATGTCGATCTGAGCGGTTGCGCTCGAGCCGGCGGCCTGCGAACTCTGGTCGGGCGTGAACGTCGCGTTCAGCGTGAGCGGCGACGAACTGGCGGCAAAACTCGCCTGGCAGCTGGCCGCCCCGGTGGCGGAGTCGATGGGTACGGCGCCGCAGCCGCTCACCGGCTGGCTGTTGGCGTCGAAGCTGACCGTCCCCGACGGCGTGTCGTTGGCCGTCTTGGCGGCGACCGTGGCGATCATGGTCACTTCCTGATTGCTCACCGGGTTGCGCGGACTCCAGTCGAGCGTGGTCGATGAAGCCGCTCTGGTACACGGTTGATCCCGACCGTGTTCGCGAACTGCTTCCGCTGAAGTTGACATCACCGCCATAGCTGCGCCGCGATCGTGTGAGAGCCGGGCGTGCCCGCGGTCGTCTGGCACGTGGCCGTGCCGTCGCTTCCGCTGGGCACGAGCGGCGTCTGCCGGCAGCCGGCAATGACCGTCACGCCGTTGTCGGTGAAGGCGACGGTGCCGCTCGGAGCGCGTGCCCGGACAGGTCGGGACCGACGGCTGACGGTGTAGGTGACCGGGCCGTTAGCCGGAGGCCCGGCATCAGAAATCGCGAGCACCACGACGGTGTCCGCCCTGGGCTGACAGTGACCGACTGCGGCGCGCTCTGGCTCGGGACAAAGCCGGAGCCGAACGCGGGCGTGTAGTCAGCGGTGATCGATGCCCGGGGGATTGGCGGCGCCGAACGACGGACTGGGGCTGCACGATGCGTCACCGCTCGCCGTCCAGCGGAGCCGAGCAGATCGGTGGTGCCATCGGTCGTCGACGAACGTCGACCGAGCCGGTCGGCGTGCCGATGCTGCCCGGTACACGGTGGCGGTGAGCGTCACGGGCTGGTTCGTGCTGGGCAGGCTGGGAGGACTGAGCGACATCGCCGCTGGTCGGGGTGACCGAACGTCGACCATGATCGATGTCGGCGAAGTCACGTGATGCTCGGCGTCCCGTCACCGGCGTAGTGGCGTGCTGATCGCGTGCGCCGGTCAGCTGATAGCTCAGCGAGCAGCTGGCCTGGGCGTTGGACAGCGCTTGGCAAGCGCAGTGGACACCGGCGAGCCGTCAGTCGCTGAACTGCACGAGCATGCCGTCGGCGTCGGCGCGCCGAGCGGTCCGAGCGGCGACGGTGGCGGACACTGGTGATGGCTGGCCGGCGGTCACCAGAGATCGAGGACGGAGAGCGCGGTCGTTGTCTGACTCACGACCGTGGCGAGCACCGAGTTGGACGCGTACAGATCTCGGCGTCGAGGTGAGGGCAACCGGTGCTGGCGACCGAGTTGCTGAACTGGCCGCTCAGGCTCGAGGCGGTCAGCACAGTGAACTGGGTGCCCGGCGTGAGCGATGCGCAGGAACTCGGTGGCGCGAGCGCGAGCGTGGTGCCGGGGGCCAGGTCGAGCGGTCCGGTGGTCACCGACCAGCCGACCGCAAGGGTCGTCCCGCTGCCGATGCTGAGCGGGCCGCCGGTGGCGACATCGAAGGAGGTCGCCGTACCGGTCTGGCCGAGCGCCACGTGCCGGTAGCCGACGAGGTCAAGCCGCCGATCTCGTCGGTCAGCCGCTCGGGTTGGCGAGCGTGAGCTGCGCCGGTGCCGGTCAGGCGACCGTGCCTGGTGTCGGTGAGCTGGCCGCCGACAGTGAGGGTACCTCCCGACACGCTCCAGGATCTGGACACCGGAGACGTCGATCGGGAGATCGAGAGCTGGCGAGCCGCCAGACCCCGTCGAGGCCGTCGTGGTCAGCCCGCCGGTCAGGGTGATCCCGTTGCCGCCGATCGAGTACGGCGAGTCGGCGTCGATGGTCAGCGTTCCGACGCTCAGGCCGGTTTCGTCGTTACTGCTCGAGAAGCAGTTGACGGTGCAGCTGGGGAACGTGCTCGGGAAGATCAGGTCATCGCCGGTGGAGGGCGCCGCCCCGACGTCCCAGTTCGACGCTGTTCGTCCAGGTGCCGTCGCCGGAGCCATCCGTCCACGTCAACGTCTGCGCCGCCGCCACCGCCGGCGCCACCAGGCACAGCGCGAGCACCACCAGACCGGCGACCAGCCCTCGCCTCATCTTCCCCTTCACCTCTCTCCGACTTGCCCACGCCGCCGTCCCGGTCCGTCCCATGCCCCGCGGAACCGCTGGCGGCCCCTGTGGCCGCGCCGGCGAGTGTAACGCGCGAAGCGCGCAGTCGCGGCGCTGGAATCCGCCCCTGGTCGAGGAGTAATGTCGGGCTCACGGCGAACGACAGGAGGGAGAGAGCCATGCCCCACGTCAGCGTGTCGGTCGAGGTCAACAGCACCCGCTACGAGCGAGAGGTCGAGCCGCGGCTGTTGCTGGTCCACTTCTTGCGCGACCAGCTCGGTTTGACCGGCACCCACGTCGGCTGCGACACCTCGAACTGCGGAGCGTGCACCGTGCATCTCAACGGCGAGGCGGTCAAGTCGTGCACGGTCCTGGCCGTCCAGGCCGACGGGTCGCAGCGTGACCACGATCGAGGGCCTGGGCACGCCGGAGCAGCTGCACCCGCTCCAGGAGGCGTTCTGGGAGCACCACGGGCTCCAGTGCGGGTACTGCACGCCGGGCATGATCATGGCCGCGGCCGACCTGCTGGAGCGCAACTCGAACCCGAGCGAGGCCGAGGTCCGCGACGCGCTGGCCGGCAACCTGTGCCGCTGCACCGGCTATCACAACATCGTCAAGGCGGTGCTGGCCGCGGCGGAGGCCCCGCACACCGGCGACGTCGTCACCCCGGAGTCGCCGGGCGACCCGACCGTTCCGGTCACGGGGGTGGGGGCATGAGCATCGCCGAGGACATCGGCACCAACGGCGCTCCGGACGGCGGCTACGTCGGCCGGCGCCTGCGCCGCAAGGAGGACCCGCCGCTGATCACCGGCCAGGGCCAGTACACCGACGACATCGTCCTGCCCGGCATGCTCTACGCGGCCATCGTGCGCTCGCCCGAGGCGCACGCCCGGATCGTCTCGATCGACGCCGAGGCCGCCCGGCGGCGCACCGGGCATCCACGCCGTGCTGACCGCCGAGGACCTCGACCTGGCCGCCGGCATGCCGATGGCCTGGGTGCCGCCCGGGGTCGAGATCAAGACCCCCGAGCACTGGCCGCTGGCCAGGGGCGAGGTCAAGCACGTCGGCCAGGCCGTGGCCGTCGTGCTTCGGCGAGGACAAGTACGCGGTCGTCGACGCCGTGGAGGACGTGCTCGTCGAGTACGAGCCGCTGCCCGTGGTCGTCGATCCCGAGGCGGCGCTGAAGGACGGCTCGCCGCTCGTGCACGAGGAGTTCGGCACGAACAAGACCCACGAGTGGGGCCTCGGCTCGCGAGGACATGGACGTCGCCTGGCAGGAGGCCGACGTCGTCGCTCGAGCGGCGGATCGTCAACCACCGCGTCGCACGGCGCCCCGATCGAGCCGCGGGCCTGCATCGCCGAGTACCGGGCCGGCTATCTCACGCTGTGGACGACGACGCAGATCCCGCACCTCGACGCGCTCGTTCCTGGCCGGCTCGATGGAGATGAGCGAGGACCGCATCCGCGTCGTCGCCCCCGACGTGGGCGGCGGCTTCGGCGTCAAGCTCAACCACTATCCCGAGGAGGCGATCGCCTGCGCGGCCGCGCGCAAGCTCGGGCCGGCCGATCAAGTGGACCGAGACGCGCTCGGAGCACATGGCCACGACGATCCACGGCCGCGACCAGATCGACTACGTGAAGATGGGCGTCAAGCGCGACGGCACGATCACCGGCATCCACATCAACGTGATCGCCGACCTCGGCGCCTACTTCCTGCTCCTGACGCCGTTCATCCCCTCGTTCACCGCGTTCGTGGCCGGTGGCTGTTACAAGATCCCGCGCGTGCGCACGGACATCACCGGGGTGTTCACGAACAAGTTCCCCACCGACGCCACCCGCGGAGCCGGCCGGCCCGAGGCCACCCACCTGCTCGAGATCATGGTCGAGCAGGCGGCCGCCGAGCTCGGGCTCTCGCCGGATCGAGATCCGCCGGAAGAACTTCATCCCCAAGGAGGACTTCCCGGCCGAGGTGGCGGTCGGGGTCGTCTACGACTCCGGGCGACTATCACGGCACGCTCGACAAGCTGCTCGGGCAAGCTCGACCTCGATGCGTTCGAGCGCGAGCGCGAGCAGCTGCGCGAGCGCGGGATCTACCGCGGCATCGGCTTCTCCACCTACATGGAGATCTGCGGGCTGGCTCCCTCGCGGGTCGTCGGCCCGGGCGGTGTCGGCATCCAGGCCGGGCTTCTGGGAGTCGGCCGTCGTGCGCGTGCACCCGTCCGGCGCGGTCACCGTGTTCACCGGCACCTCGCCGCACGGCCAGGGCCTCGACACGAGCATGGCCCAGATCGCCGCCGACCGTCTCGGCACCACCCCCGACGTCGTCGAGGTCATCCACGGCGACACGAACACCGGGCCCTACGGGATGGGCACCTACGGCTCGCGCTCGCTGTCGGTCGGCGGCGAGGCGGTGGCTCGGGCGGCGGTCAAGGTGCAGGACAAGGCCAAGCGCATCGTCGCCCACGTGCTCGAGGCCGCGCCCGAGGACATCGAGGTCAGCGGGTCGAGCGCTTCGCCGTGCGCGGCTCGCCCGACAAGGGGATGACGCTGGCCGAGGTCTCGGCCGCCGCCTACATCCCCGAGAACCTGCCCGAGGGGATGGAGCCCGGCCTGGAGGAGACGACGTTCTACGACCCGGAGAACTTCGTCTATCCGTTCGGAGCCCACGCCTGCATCGTCGACGTCGACGCCGAGACCGGCAAGATCGACGTCGTGCGCTACGTCGCCGTCGACGACTGCGGGCCGGCCATCAACCCGCTGCTCATCGAGGGCCAGGTCCACGGCGGCATCACCCACGCCATCGGCCAGGCGCTGTACGAGCAGCATCCACTACGACGAGGCCGGGCAGCTGGTCACGGGCACGTTCGTCGACTACTGCCTGCCCAGCGCGGCCGATCTGCCCAGCTACGAGACCGACCGCACCGAGACGCCCTCGCCGACGAACTCGCTCGGCGTCAAGGGCATCGGCGAGGCGGGCACGATCGCCGGCTCGCCGGCGGTCATCAATGCGGTCATCGACGCCCTGCGCCCGCTCGGCGTCGGCTTCATCAACATGCCGCTCGGGCCCATGCGGGTCTGGGAGGCGATCCAGGAGGCGCAGGGAGGGCGTCAGCATGATCCCGGCCGAGTTCGACTACGTCGCCCCCGCCAGCCTCGAGGAGGCGATCGGGGCGCTGTCCGACGGCGGCGAGGACGCCAAGCTGCTCGCCGGCGGCCACTCGCTGCTGCCGCTGATGAAGCTCCGCCTGGCCGCGCCGTCGCTGCTCGTCGACCTGCGCCGGGTCGACGGGCTGGCCGGCGTGCGCCGCAACGGCGCGCTGAGCGTCGGCGCGCTGACCACCCACGCCGCGCTGGCCGGCGCAGGGGCTCGGGCTGCTGTCGGCGGCGGCGGCGACGATCGCCGATCCCCAGGTCCGCCACCGGGGGACGATCGGCGGCTCGCTCGCCCACGGCGACCCGGCGTCCGACCTGCCCGCGGTCGTGCTGGCGGCCGAGGGCGACGATCGTCGCCCGCGGGCCGGACGGGGAGCGGGAGATTGCCGCGGCGGAGTTCTTCCGCGACTACCTCGAGACCGCGCTCGGCGCCGACGAGGTGATCACGGAGATCCGCTTCCCGGCCGGCCTCGACACGCTCGCCTTCGGCTATCAGAAGTTCAACCGCCGCCAGGAGGACTGGGCGATGGTCGCCGTGTGCGCGCTCGTGCGCCTGGAGGGCGGCACGTGCGCCGACGTGCGCGGATCGGGCTCACCCACATGGCGCTCGACGCCGCTGCGGGCCCGTGCCGTCGAGGAGGCGCTCCGCGGCCAGCCGCTCATCGCCGAGACGATCGCCCGCGCCGCCGAGCAGGCGGCCGAGGGCACCTCGCCGCCGGCCGACCTCAACGCGTCGGCCGACTACAAGCGCCACCTGGCCCGGGTGCTGTGCCGGCGGGCGCTCGAGCAGGCCGCCGCGGCTTGAGCACTCACTCGATCGAAGACGTCGCAGGAGCGCTCGGCGGCCAGGGTTACCTGGCCGACCGGGCGCTCGCCACCGCGGTGTTCCTGGCCGCCACGCTCGAGCAGCCGCTGCTGCTCGAGGGGGAGGCCGGGGTGGGCAAGACCGAGGTGGCCCGAGCGTTCGCCGCCGCCACCGGCGCGCGGCTCATCCGCCTGCAGTGCCACGAGGGCATCGACGTCCATCACGCCCTCTACGAGTGGGACTACCAGCGCCAGCTGCTCGCCATCCGGGCGGCCGAGCACGGCGACGCCCGGCCGACCTGTACTCCGAGCGCTTCCTGCTGCGCCGCCCCCTGCTCGCAGGCGCTGCGAGGCGACCGAGCCGGTCGTGCTGCTGATCGACGAGGTCGACCGCGCCGACGACGAGTTCGAGGCCTTCCTGCTCGAGCTGCTGTCCGACTTCCAGGTCTCGATCCCCGAGCTCGGGCACGATCACCGCCACCCGGCGGCCGCTCGTCGTGCTCACCTCCAACCGCACGCGCGAGCTCCACGACGCGCTCAAGCGCCGCTGCCTGTACCACTGGATCGACTACCCGTCACTCGAGCGCGAGATCGAGATCGTGCGGGCGCGGCTGCCCGGCGTGGCCGAGGAGACGGCGCGCCGCGTGTGCGCGGCGGTGGCCCGGCTGCGCGAGGCCGACCTCTACAAGGTGCCGGGCGTGGGCGAGACGATCACGTGGGCGCGCGCGCTCGCCGCCGTGGGCGATCTCGACGCCTCGCCTCGGCGCCGCGCTCAAGGTCAAGCGAGGACGTCGAGCGCGTCCGGGCGAGCGGGGTGCTGAGCGGTGCCTGAACGACTGGTGTCCGAGCTGGCCGCGCGGATGCGGGCCGGCGGCGCCCGGGTCGGGGTCGGCGAGGTGCTGAGCGCGCACCGGGCGCTCGCCGCCGTGCCGCCCGAGGCCGCCCGCGAGGCGCTGCGGCTGACGCTGTGCGCGTCACGGCGCGACCAGCGGCTCTTCGACCGCGCGTGGGCCGAGCTCGCCGCCGGCGGCCCGGTCTCGACGAGGCGCTGGCCGAACTGCTCGCCAGGCGGCGACCGCCGCCCTGCCCCGCGCGGCGGTGCCGGCCGCGGAGGCGGCCGCCCCGGCCGGCCAGGTGCCGCGCCGAGCTGCACGAGCTGCCGGCCGCCTGGAGCGCTCAGGAGCTCCTCCTGCACAAGGACTTCGCCGCCTACACCGAGGCCGAGCTGGCCGCTGCCCGGCGGCTGCTCGTCGCGCCTCGCCGCCCGCGGTCCGATGCGCCGCTCGCGCCGCACCCGTCCGGCGCGGCGGGGGCCGGTGCACGACGTGCGCGGCGACCCTGCGCGCATCGGTGCGCCACGGCGGCGAGCCGGTCGAGCTGCGCTGCCGCGCGCCACACCGACCGGCGCGCGGCCGATGGTGCTCGTCGATCGACGTGTCGGGCTCGATGGCTCCCTACGCGCGCATGCTCCTGCAGTACGTGCAGGCGGCGGTGGCGGCGCGCCGGCGGGTCGAGGCGTTCGCCTTCGGCACCCGGCTGACCCGGATCACCGGCGAGCTGCCAGGGCCGCGACCCCGACCGCGCCCTGCAGCGGGCCACCGCGGCGGTGGTCGACCTCGGCGGTGGCACGCGCATCGGCGAGGCGCTGGCCGCGCTCAACCGCGAGCACGGCCGGCGGCTCGGCCGGGGCGCGATCGTCGTGCTGCTCTCCGACGGCTGGGACCGCGGCGACCCGAGCGCTGCTCGGGACCGAGATGGCGCGCCTGCGCCGCACGGCGCACCGCCTCGTGTGGCTGAATCCGCTCGCCGCCGATCCGCGCTACGAGCCGCTGACCCGGGGCATGCAGGCGGCGCTGCCGCATACCGATCACTTGCTGGCCGGCAACTCGCTCGCGTCGCTGCGGGCGCTGGCCGAGCTGATGGAGGAGATCCGATGAAGGACGTCGTCGCCGAGATCGACGCGCTGGTCGGGCACGCGCATTGCGCTGGCCACGGTCGTCGACGTCAAGCGCTCGGCCCCGCGCCCGCCCGGGGCCAAGATGGCGATCAACGACGCGGGGCGAGGTGAGCGGCGCGGTGTCCGGCGGCTGCGTGGAGGGTGCGGTCGTCGAGGCGGCGCAGGAGGTGCTGGCCGGGGCGCCGCCGCGGCTGGTCCGCTACGGGATCGAGGACGAGGAAGCCTGGGACGTGGGGCTGCCCTGCGGCGGCGAGATCGCCGTCTGGATCCAGGCCGACCCTCATCCGGGGTTCGCCGAGCTGGCCCGCGCCGACGGGCGCGGCGCGCTCATCACCGACCTTGAGACCGGTGAGCGCTGGCTCGTGCGCGCCGACGGGCCCGGCGCCCCCCGACGCGCCGCCGGAGGCGGTGGAGGCGGCCGAGGAGCTCATGTGGCGCGAGCGCTCGGAGCGGCGCGAGGTGGCCGGGCGGTCGCTGTTCATCGACGTCACCCACCCGGCGCCGCGGCTGCTCGCGGTTGGCGCGGTCGACTTCGCCCGCCAGCTCTGCCGCGTGGCCCGGGCGATCGGCTGGCGTCCGTTCGTCATCGATCCCCGCGGGTTCTTCGCCCACCCCGGCCGCTTCCCGGAGGCCGAGGAGGTGGTGGCCGCCTGGCCCCAGGAGGGGTTCGCCCGTCTCGGCATCGATCGGGCCACGGCGATCGCCGTGCTCACCCACGACCCAAAGCTCGACGATGCGGCGCTGCTGGCCGCGCTCGACTCCGACGCCGGCTACATCGGTGCCATGGGGTCGCGACGCGCGCAGGCGCGTCGGCGCGAGCGCCTGCTCGAGCACGGCGTGAGCGAGGAAGCCCTCGAGCGGATCTCGGCTCCGATCGGCCTCGACCTGGGCGCGATCAGCGCCGAGGAGACGGCGCTGTCGATCATGGGGGAGATCGTCGCCGCCCGGCACGGGCGCTCGGGCGGGCGCCTGCGCGAGGCGAGCGGAAGGATCCACGACGTCGGCTGAGCGCGTCGGCGCCATCGTCCTGGCGGCGGGCGCCGGACGGCGCTTCGGCGGTCCCAAGCAGATCGCGCTCTGGCAGGGCCGGCCGCTGCTGTAGCTGGGCGCTCGAGGCCGTGCGCGGAGTGCCGGCGCTCGATCCGGCTGTGGTCGTGCTCGGCGCCCACGCCGATGTCGTGCGCGCGGTCGTGGACCTCGAGGGGTTCGAGGTCGTGGAGGCGGCCGACTGGGCCGAGGGGAGGCCGCTTCGCTGCGGGCAGGGTGTGGCGGCGCTCGCGGGCGGTGTCGGCGCGGCGGTGGTCCTGCTGGGCGACATGCCGGTGGTCACGCCCCAGGTCATCGCCGGTGCGCTCGATCACTTTCGGCGCGGGATCGACGCCGTCCGGACCGCTGTACGGCGGGCAGCCTGGACATCCGGTCGTCCTCGGGCGGCTCGTTGCTCGCGCGCGTGGCAGAGTTGCAGCGGAGACGTCGGCGCGCGCGTTGCTCATGGAGGCCGCGCGCGTGCGGAGCTGGGAGGCCGGGCATCTGTGCGATGCGACCGACATCGATACCCCCGAGCAACTGGAGATCGGCTGCATGAAGCTGGAGCATTCGTTTGAGGTCCAGGCGCCGCTGGAGCGGGTCTGGGCGGCGCTCATCGACGTCGAGTACGTGGCTCCGTGCCTGCCCGGGGCCGAGGTGACCGGCCGCGACGACGACGGCGCCTTCCGGGGAACGTTCACGGTCAAGCTCGGGCCGACGACCGCGTCCTACAACGGCGTGATCACCATCGAGCGAGGCCGACGAGGCCGCGCATCAGGCGACCCTGCACGCCCGCGGGACCGACAAGCGCGGGCAGGGCGCCGCGACGGCGACGATCGTCAACACGCTCAGCGAGGTCGGTCCCGGCGTGACGCGCGTGGAGGCGATGACCGACTTCTCGATCACCGGCCGCCTGGCCCGGTTCGGGCGCGGCGGGATGATCGAGGACATCTCGGCCCGGCTGTTGCGGGACTTCAGCGACTGTCTGCAGAGCAAGCTCGCGGCCGGGGACGGTGCGGTCGCCGGAGCCGGAGGCTGTGGCGGAGCCCCCGGAGCCTGTGGCCGAGCTCTCGGAGCCTGTGGCGGAGCCCCCAGTGCCGGTGGCCGACCCCGAGGCCGAGGCGGGCGTGCCAGAGCCGGTGCCCGACATCCCCGAGGTGCCCGATGAGGAGCCCGTGCCGGCGGCGCCGGAGGACACCGGGCTCAGGTGGAGCACGGAGCCGGACGCTGAGCCGTCGCCCGAGCCGGAGCCCGCGGCCTCCTCCTCGTGGATCAACGCCGCGCCGCTGCCGCCGCTCGACCCCGTCGACGCGCCGGCCGCCCCCGCGCCGGGGGCCGTGCCCGAGGCGCCCGTGCCCGGGGCCGAGATCCCCGCTGCCGCCCCGGTGGGGCCCGAGCCTGCGCTCGAGCCGGCGCGCGAGCCGATCCCACCGGCACCTGAGCCCGTGCTCACCGCGCCCGAGCCCGCGCCCGAGCCGGTGCCCCCGCCGCCGGACTCGGACTTCCTCCCGCCAGCCATTCAGCCCGAGGAGCAGCTCGAGCCCGAGGTGCCAGCACCCCGAAGTGGCTCGGTCCCGCCGCCCGGCTATACGGCGCCGACCGCCCAGAGCACGCCACCCCGGAGCGGGGCGACCCAGGGGGCCAAGCCGGTCAACGGCCTGTCGCTGTTCTTCTCGGTGCTCTGGCAGCGGATCAAGCGCCGCTTCGGGGGCGGGCGCAAGCCGAGCTGAGCGGCGCCGGCGCCGTGACCGAGGAGCTGTTCATCGTCGAGGTCGCCGACGTGTGCGAACCGAGCCTCGTCGGGCATACCGGCGGCGCCTACGCGAGCCCGCCCCAGCCCGCCGAGCAGGCGCTCGCGCTGATCCGCGTGCTGCTCGGCTCGCCGCCGGTCGAGCTGCGGATCGGCGGCGGGCCGTGGCGGTGTGCGATCGCGGGCGGGCGGCGGACGGTGCGCGTCCTGGCCGCCCAGCCGGACGGTCAGCTCACGCTCTGAGCGGCGAAGGCGCGGTCGAGCAGCGCGAACAGGTCATCGAAGTGGCGCTCTGCGGCGTCCTCGCGGTAGGACGGGGTGTCGCTCATCGTGTACCCGTGCGGCGCGCCTTCGTAGACGTCTGAGCGGTGCGTCACGCCGGCCTCCTCGAAGGCCCGGTCGAGCGCCTCGATCTGCTCGGGCGAGTTGCTCTGGTCATTGTCGGCGTGTCCGAAGAACACCTCCGCCTTGACCTTGCCGACCTCGTGATGGGGGCTGTCCGGGTCCTCGGTGACCAGCCCGCCGCCATGGAAGCCGCCGAGTGCGGCCACCTGGTCGGGGTATGCCGCGGCCAGCCGCAGGCCGTGGCGGGCGCCCATGCAGTAGCCGGTGATGGCCACCGGGCCCGGGACCTCCTGCTGCAGGCGCTCGATGTAGGCGCCGCCGTCGGCGGCCATGCGCTCGGGCGTCAGGTCGGCCATGAGCGGGCGAACCTGCCCGAAGAACGCGGTGCGCGCCTCTTCCGTGGTCATGTCCGGCATCTCGAACAGCGGCGCGCGTCCGGAGCGGTAGTACAGGTTCGGCGCCAGCACGGCGTAGCCGCGGTCGGCGATGCGCTGGGCCATCTGCTCGATGACCGGGCGGATGCCGAAGGCATCCATCAAGAACAGCACGCCGTGGCGAGCCTCCCCGCTGTCGGGGAGGGCGAGGACCGCGTCGGCGGCCCCGTCGGGGGTGGTGACATCGATGTGGGAAATGCTCATGGCCTCAGGATGGCAGGCAGCCGGGTGGGGGGTGGATTTCGCGCGCTGGCGGCTCTTAAGGCCATATGGAACCTTCATCCTTGACCGAGAATCGTGCCCAGCGTGCCCCGGGCGCGAACGGCCGGCACGATTCGCCCGCGAAACAGCGGGCAAGCCACGTCGTCGGCGAGGAGGTGCACTTTCTCGTCCAGGTGACACGAAAATGCGCGATCGATCCCGCGGCCGCGACGAGCGTGTTGTTCTCGGCTCGCCGCTCGGCAGTACGGCGTCGTCAGCCGCGCGCAGCTGCGGGCGCTCGGAGTTCAGCCGGCAGATGTCGAAACGCGGCTTGCGCAGGGCGGTTGCACCGTCTGCACCAGGGCGTCTACGTCGTCGGTCATCATCGCGTTGCCGGAGTTCTCGGCCGCGAGCAGGCTGCCCTGCTGGCCTGCGGGCGAAGGCGCCGTGCTCAGCCACATGCCGCCGGCGGCGGCTGTGGGAGATCCTCGGGCTGCCTGCGGGCTGTCCGGTGCGATGTGACGGTGCCGGATCGCGCGCTTGCGCTCGCGCCCCGGGATCCGCGTGCACCGCGGCGACAGGCTGACCCCGAAGGACGTCCGCATTCGCGAGGGACTCTCCCTCACCTCTCCGGCCCGCACGCTGCTCGACCTGGCCGCGCCAGCTCGACGCCGACGCCTGGGAGGCCGCTCTGAGCGAAGCGCGCTTTCTCCGGCTCATCCGGGACGGCGAGCTCGAGCGTGCGCTCGTGCACGCCGCCGGCCGCCCCGGCACCGCCGCGGTCCGCGCCCACCTGAACCGCGAAGGCGGGCCGCAGATCACCGGCTCGAAGGCCGAGCGCCTGTTCCTGAGGCTCGTCCGCCAGGCCGCCCTGCCCGAACCGCAGACGCAGCAGAAGATCGAGGGCTTCCGGGTCGATGCGGTGTGGCGCCGGCAGCGGCTGATCGTCGAGCTCGACGGCCTCCAAGGTCACGGCCACCGCTCGGCGTTCGAGCGCGACCGGCGCAGGGACGCCATCCTGATCGCCGCCGGGTGGCGGGTCGTCCACTTCACGTGGCCGCAGCTCGACCGCCAGCCGCTGTACGTCATCGCCACGCTCAGTGCGGCCCTCGCGCACTAGTGCTCGCGCCAGGCCGGCGGGTCACCACCCAGCGGCCGCGGGCCGAACGCCCAGGACAGCGGCCGCCCGTCGAGCTCGCCCGGCGGTCCGATGAGCGACAGCTCCCCGAAGCGCACACGGAACCGATCGGGGTCCAGCGCCCGCGGCGCCGCCACCGCGGGCGCCGGAGCCAGAGCCAACAGCTCGGCCGCGGTCCGAGCCAGCGACAGCCGGGCGGGCGCCGGCAGCGAGCCGCGCTCGCGCTCCGCCAGGCCCCGCAGCGCGGCGGCGGCCATCAGGTGGCCGGTGGCGTGATCGAGGGCCTGCACGGGCAGCGCGCCCGGTCGGCCATCCGGAGCGGTGAGCCGGTCGGCGATGCCGCTGGCCATCTGCACGAGCGAGTCGAAGCCGCGCCGCCCCGCCCACGGCCCGGTGTGGCCCCAGGCGCTCAGCCGCACCTGCACGAGCGCCGGATGGTGGGCGGTCAGGCCGGCCTCGTCGAGCCCCAGCCGCGCCAGCGCATCTGCCCGGTAGCCGAGCAGCACGACGTCGGCGCCGGCCAGCAGCCGCTCCCGGACCTCGGGTGCGGCGGCCAGATCGAGCGTGGCCGTGCGCTTGCCCGGTCCGGTGTCGAGGTGGGCGCCGGGGAATTCGGCCGGCGCCGGGGGATCGATCCGCAGCACGCTCGCGCCGAGCGCGGCCAGCGTGCGTCCAGCCACCGGCCCGGCGATGACCCGGGTGAGGTCGAGCACGCGCACGCCCGCGGCCGGCATCGCGCCCGCCGGCAGCGCGTCCAGCCCGCGCGAGGCGCCGACCCCGGCCGGACCGAAACCGACCAGCGGCTCGGCGGCGACCGCCACGCCGGCCGGATGCGAGGCCCACTCGGCGGCCGAACGCAGGGCGGCTGCGCACCCGCCTGCGTGCACCACCCGCGCCTCGAGCTCCTCGGCCGCCAGACGCAGAGCGGCGGCCTCGAGTCCCGTGACCCCGGCGTCCGCTCCCAGGCCGAGCCCGCGGGCCAGGGCGGCGGCGTGGTGGGGATAGTTGCCGTGCGTGCGCGCCCAGCCGTCGGCGCAGCGCACGACGCGCGACAGGGGCGCGAAGCCAGGTCCGGACGGCGCGCCGGCGAGGCTCAGGTGGCGCTCGGAGCCGAAGCTCGCCGCCACGTGCTCGGCCGACACCGTCGCCCCCGGGCGCGGCCGGCCGCGGACCGCGGCGAGCTCGGCCGCCGCGTCGAGCACGCCGGCGACCGCGCCGACCGCCAGCCCGTCGACCGGCAGCGGGCCACCGAGCCAGGCACCGGGATCCCGGACCGTAACGGCGCGGCACCCGGCGGCGAACCAGCCGCCGGGTGCCGACCCCAGCCCAGAAACTGCTCGGCTCAGCGCCTGCCGCCGCCGCCGAAGATGCGCAGCATGAACAGGAAGATGTTGAACACGTCGAGGAAGATGCTCGCCGCGAGCAACGGCGCCGCGGCGACCGAGGTCCGGCGCAGGCGGTTGAAGTCGAAGATCGTGAACGCTCCGAACACGCCCAGCCCGAGGACCGACCAGGCGACGTTGGCGCCGGGGATGGACACGAACAGCAGGACGATCCCGCTGACGATCAGGGCGAGCCAGGCCCAGAACAGGCCGCGGACCCAGCTCGAGAGGTCGCGCCGGGTGGCGTAGCCGTAGCTGCCCAGCGCGGCGGTGAACCCGCCCGTGGCACCCGCGGCCTGCCAGACGACGGCCGGGTTCGTCTTCGCGTAGAAGGCCACGACCGGGCCGATCGCCATCCCGAGCAGCAGGCCGAGGCCGAACAGCAGGGCGATGCCGATCTGCTCGTGGCCGCGCGCGAGCGCGGGCCGCATTGCGAACATGCATCCGAACGCGCCGATGAACAGCAGCAGCCCGGTCCCGCCGGTGAGGTTGCGGCCGATGTAGGCACCCAGGGCGGCGCAGCCGACGGTCAGCGCAACCAGGCCCATCACCTGGCCGAACACCGCCCGGGTGCGGTCCCGGGTGACCACAGCCGGGGCGGCGTATCCGAGATCCTGATAGGTGGGCATTGAGTCAGTTGCTCCTTGAAGGCGGATGAAGGCAGAGATCTAGGCGTGCAACGGTACTCCACGACGGTGCACCACCGTGAAGAACGGGGTAAGTTCGCTCCGTGCCATCCGCCCGACGCCCCCGCGCTGCCCTGACGGTCGCCGTGACCGGACCCACGGGGACGTTCGGCAGCGGTCTCGTCCCGCTGCTGCAGGGCGAGCCGCGCGTCGCCCGGGTGATCGGAGTGGCCCGGCGTCCGTTCGATCCGGCCGCCCACGGCTGGACGAAGATGACCTACCAGCAGGGGGACGTGCGCGACCCCGACGCGCTGGCGCGGGCGTTTGCCGGCGCCGACGTCGTCGTGCACCTCGCGTTCATGATCACGGGCACGGCCGGCCGCCAGACGATCCGGGCGATCAACGTCAACGGCACCCTGAACGCGCTCACCGCGGCGGCCGAGGCGGGCGCCCGGCGCTTCGTCTACGCCTCCTCGGTGGCCGCGTACGGCTTTCATCGCGACAACCCGGTCGGGATGGACGAGAGCTGGCCGGCGCGGCCGGCCGCGCGCCTCTTCTACGCCCAGGAGAAGGCCGAGCTCGAGCAGCTGCTGACCCGCGAGGACGCGCGCCACCCCAACCTCGACCTCTACATGCTCCGCCCCCCGATCGTGCTCGGGCCTCACGCCATGGGAGCCAAGAACCTGCTGCCTGGGCCGCTGGCCGGTGCCGGTCGCGTGGCCCGCGGCGCGCTCGCGCGACTGCCCGTCCCGCTGCCCGTTCTCGCCCCCGACCATCCCCTCCAGCTCATCCACGAGGAGGACGTCGGGCAGGCACTGCTCGCCTGCGTGCTCGGCGCCGGTCCTCCGGGGATCTACAACATCGCCGGCGACGGCGTGGTCACCGCCCGCGATGTCGCCCGCGAGCTCGGTCTGCTACCGGTGCCGGTGCCCGGCGCGCTGCTGCGGCTGGGCGCTCGCGCGGTGTCGCGCGTGGCCGTCCCGTCGATCACCCCCCCGGCGCTGGAGTGGGTCGAGGCGCTCGCCCAGCCGGCGATCATGGACACGGCCAAGGCACGCACCGAACTCGGCTGGACACCGCGCTACTCCGCGCTCGACGCCCTGCGCAGCACGATCGACTCCGCCGGCTGAGGCCGCGGGCGAGCACCGCTCAAGCGCTCGCCCGCAGATCAGCTCAGTGCCGGACGGCCCGCAGCACCGCCTCGGCCAGCAGTGCCTGACCGGCGTAGCTCGGGTGGATGCCGCAGCTCGTCTTGTTCCACTGGGTGATGAGGCCGGCCAGGCAGGGGTTCCCCTCGAACTCCCGCGTGGCGGTCCGCCACTCGCCGAACCCGTTGGCGATCTCGACTCCGAACGGCCGCGCGGCCGTGTCCTGGGCCTGGTTCAGCATGTTGGACTGGGCCTCGATGTTCACCGAGGCGTAGCTGAGCGAGTAGTAGTTGACGATCACGATCTGGCCCGTGTAGCCCGCCGTGACCCGGATCGCGTGCAGGATCGTGTGGACGTGGCGCTCGATGGAGACCACGGTCGCGTGCAACTCGTTCAGCGAGGTGCACCCGTCAGCGGTCGTCTCGCGGCACACGAACGCGTCGTTGGCACCGATCATCAGCGACACCAGGCGGACGTTGTGGTGCGTGCGCAGGTAGTGCACGGCGAACGCGAGCTGAGAGCCCGTGTAGTGGACGTGCAGGGGATAGGTCGTTCGGTAGCCGCCGGGCTTGCCGACCGTGTTCTCGCAACCATTGCTGACCGCGGTGGTCTTGATGAAGCTGGCGGCCGTCTCCCCCGAGCAGGCGGCGTTGACGATGGCCACGTGGGGGAAGGCGAGCCCGATGTGCTCGGGATAGCCGAGGAAGCTGGCCGCGTTCTTGTAGTTGGGCGCCGGGACGACGCTCGGTTCCTGGTAGCCGAACGTGACCGAATCGCCGAGGGCGAGGTAGGCCGAGCCGGGAGTGAGGGCAAGCGGGCGCGCGGTGCTCGAGGCCGCGGCGGCGGGGGCGACGCCGGCGACCAGGAGCGCCGCGGCGGCGAGCGCCGACAGTGCGGCGCGGGGAAGGAGGGGGGTTCTCATGTGCGCGAGCCTAGACGCCCGGGGCCGCTGCACCAAGAAAGATTGTGCAGTCAACTACCTGCTACGATCGTCGGCATGGAACTCGGACTCGCCACCTTTGCCGATCTCAGCTCGGGCGTGAGCCCCGAGCAGCGCATGCGCGACCTGCTCGAGGAGGCCGTCCTCGCGGAGCAGCTCGGCCTCGACGTGTTCGCCGTGGGAGAGCACCACCGCCCCGACTTCGCCGTCTCCGCGCCCGCGGTCGCCTTGGCCGCCATCGCCGCCAGGACCGAGCGGATCCGGCTCTCGAGCGCGGTGACGGTGCTCAGCTCCGACGATCCGGTCCGGGTGTTCCAGCAGTTTGCCGAGGTCGACCTCATCTCCGGCGGCCGCGCCGAGATCATGGCCGGCCGGGGCTCGTTCATCGAGTCCTTCCCGCTGTTCGGCTACGACCTCGAGGACTACGACGAGCTGTTCGACGAGAAGCTGCGCCTGCTGCTCGCGCTGCGCGAGTCCACCTCCGTCAGCTGGTCGGGTCGGCACCGGCCGGCGCTCAAGGAGGCCGGTGTGTGGCCCCGTCCGGTGCAGGAGCCGCTGCCGGTGTGGGTCGCGGTGGGCGGCAGCCCCGAGTCGGTGATCCGCGCCGGCGAGCTCGGCCTGCCGCTCACGCTGGCAATCATCGGTGGCGAGCCCGAGCGCTTCGCGCCGTTGGTCAAGCTCTACCGCGAGGCCATCCGCGTCGGCGGGCACGACCCGTCGGTCGCCCGGGTGGCCATCAACACCCACGCGTTCGTGGGCGCGACGAGCGCCAAGGCCGACAGCGCCTTCGCCGCCCCCTATCTGGCCATGATGAACCGGATCGGCCGCGAGCGCGGCTGGCCGCCGTCCGGGCGGGCGCAGTACGAGGCGCTCCGCTCGCCCCGCGGCGCGGTAGCGGCGGGCGATCCCGAGCAGGTGGCGGAGAAGCTGCTGTTCGAGCACGAGCTGTTCGGCCATCAGCGCTACCTGGCGCAGATGAGCGTCGGGGCCGTCGCGCACCGCGACGTCCTGCGCTCCATGGAGCTGTTCGGTACCCGCGTGGCACCGGTCGTGCGCGAGGAGGTGGCCCGGCGTGAGTCGCAGGCGTTCGCCGGGACTGCATCTGCGCCGGTCGATGCGTGAAACCGACCGCGGTGCGGGTACGCCCTGGCCATGTCCATCCTGCTCACACACTCCGCCGCCGTCGCCGAGGTTCCTCAGCCGAGCGAGCCGGTGACCCCGGCCGTACCGGAGGCCCCGATCGCCCCGGTCGACCCCGATCCCGGCACGCCGGCCGACCCCGAGCAGCCGGCCCGGGTCCCCGACCCGGAGGAGCCGGCCACGCCGGTCGTGCCCGAGCCGGGGCCGGACGAGAGCTGAGCGCGGCGGTTGGCCTCTAAGGCGCGATGATCGCGGCCAGGCGCTCGGGATCGCGCTGGACGAGCATGTGATCGTCGCCCCGCAGGACGACGAGCTCGGCGCCGGGGATGGCGTCGGCGAGCGCTCGGGCCGAGGCGATCGGCACGATGCGGTCGCGGCTGCCGGCCACGATCGTCGTCGGCGCGGTGATCGCCCCCAGGCGGCGCTCGAGGGCGGGCAGGTCGCGCACGATCGCCCGCTGGTCGGCCGCGAAAGCCCGCCAGGCGGACGGCCGGCGCAGCGTCCGTCCCATCGTGGCCAGATAGTGATCGTCCAGGCCGAGCCAGCCGCCGAGGCGTCGCCGGGCGGCGGGGAGGCCGAGCACGGCGCCCGCGCCTGCCATCACCGTGCCGCCGACGAGCTCGCCCACGAGCGGCCAGGCCAGCCAGTAGTCGAGGGGGACGAGCGAGGACGTGTTGGCGGCCGGGGCGGCGAGCACCAGCCGGCTCACCCGGTCTGGGTGTTCAGCGGCCACCCAGGCCGCCACGGCGGCGCCCAGGCTATGGCCGACGACCGTCGCGCGGGCCAGACCGCTCTCGTCGAGCGTTCGCAGGGCGTCGGCGGCGTTCCCGGCCAGGCCGGTCGGCAGACTGCCCGGTCGCCAGCCGGGCCGGTCGACGGCGAGCATGTTCGCGCGGGCCCCGGTGGCGGCGATCACGCGATCCCAGTCGCCCGCCCCACCCGGCTGACCGTGCAGGAGCAGGACCGGCGGGACCAGCGGTCCCGCGACTGCGGGCGGGTTGCTCATCGGCACGCCATACTAGGGCTGTGAGGTCAGCGCTCCTCTCCGAGGCGCTTGCGCCGCTTCGCGCCGATCCGCAGCGCGCCGCTGTCCTCTTCGACATCGACGGGACGCTCGCGCCGATCGTCGAACACGCGGCCGATGCGCACGTGCCCGAAGGCACGCGGCAACTTCTCATCGAGGTGTCGCGGCGCTATGGCCTCGTCGCCTGCGTGAGCGGCCGCCAGGCCTCCCAGGCGCGTGCCATGGTGTCGATCGGGTCGATCTCCTACCTCGGTTCCCACGGCGCCGAGCTCCTGCGCGCGGGTTGGACCGAGGCCAAACTCGATCCCGGGCTCGTCGAATGGGCGCGTCGGATCCACGACTTCGGGCGCGAGGCCGACACCGCGGAGCTCCGCCGCCGTCGCGTGCGCATCGAGGACAAGGGTCCGATCATCGCCTTCCACTGGCGGGGCGCCCCCGACGAGGACGGCGCCCGCGCGGCGGTGCAGGCGCTGGCTGAGCAGGCGCAGGGTGACGGGCTGGCCACCCACTGGGGACGTAAGGTGCTCGAGGTGCGGCCGCCGGTTCCGATCGACAAGGGGGCGGGGATTCGCTCGTTCCTCGAGGGCACGGCCATCGCGAGCGCCCTGTATGCCGGTGACGACGTGACTGACCTCGACGCCTTCGAGACGCTCGACGCCCTCGCGGCGGAGGGCGCGCTCAGCCATGCGATCAAGGTGGGGGTCAGCTCGGAGGAGGGCCCGGAGGAGATCACCGGGCGGGCCGACGTCGTCGTCGAGGGCACCGACGGCGTCAAGGACCTGCTCGCCGCGCTGCTGGCGGAGTAAACAGCGGTGCGGTTCACGGACTTTCTGCGCACCACGATCATGCTGAGTGCCGCGTCGGCCACCGTGCTCGCGGTGGTCACGATCGCGGCGGCGGCGAACACCGGCAACAGCCAGGTCGGCCTGTTCGGCGCCGCGTGGTGGCTGGTGGCCGCGCTCATCGGGCTGTGGGCCGGGCGCCGCGCCGACGCCTCCCCGCCGGTCGCGGCGCTTCTGCGCTCGGCGCGCACCCAGGCCTCCCTGCCCGAGGTCGACCCGCCGCGCACGCTGCTCAACCGGCTCTGGCCGCTGCTGGTGTGCACGATCGTGGCCGGGGCGGTCGCCTTCCTGCTGCCCCAGGTGCCCGCGGTGGCCTCGGGGTTCGCGATCGTGTGGGCACTGGCCTGGCGGCGCCAGTCGGCCGCGGTGGCGGCGATCGAGGACCGTGACGGCGCCCGCTTCTACATCGAGCGGACCTCGCCGATGCAGCCGATGCGGCTCGTGCGCACGCCCGGGTTCCGGACCAATCTGCTCGAGCTGAACGGCGCCGCGCGCACGCGCGGCGTGCAGCCCCGCGTGTGAGCGGCACACTCGCGGACGTGCTCGTCGTCAGCGTGCCCACCACGGGCGGCTGGCGCATCGCCGCCTCCGAGCTGGTGGCGGCGCTCGAGCGGGCTGGTGCGCGGGTCGCGCGGGCGTCGACCGGTCCAGTGCCCGAGGTGCGCACATTCGCGCTCACCGATCTCGTGCAGGCGCAGGCGGCGGCCCGGTGCACCCGCTGGGCGCTGGCGCAGTCGCCGGCCCGGTCGCTGATCTACTGCGGGATGACCGCGGCGTTGTGCTGGCCGCGCCCGGGCGCGATCTGGCTCGATGCGGTGGCAGCCGAGAACCGGCCCGGCCGTCATGGGGTGTGGCAGCGGCCCGTCGAGCGCCGCCGTCTGGCCCAGGCGCCGGTCGTCCTGGCCATGAGCGCGGGTGCGCTGGCGGGACGGCCCGAGTTCGCGGCCCGAGCCGTCGTCATCCCGGTGCCGGTGCGGGCTTCCGCGCCTGCGCCGGACGGCGCGTCGCGCGACATCGCCGCCATCACCTACGCCGGGAATCCGGAGAAGAAGCGGCTCGAGATCGTGCTCGACGCCTGGGAGCGGGCCCGGCGCGAGGGCGAGCGGCTGGTCGTGGCCGGTCTCGACGGCCTGGCGGCGCGTCCGGGGGTCGAGGTGGCCGGGCGGCGCCCGGCGGCCGAGTATCGCGCCCTGCTCCGGCGGGCGCGGGCGTTCGTGGCCGCGCCCACGCGCGAGGACTACGGGATCGCGCCGCTCGAGGCCCTGGCCGACGGCTGCCAGCTCGTCACCACCCCGGCGCCCGGCGGCTATCCGGCACTCGAGATGGCCCGCACGCTCGATCCGCGGCTCGTCGGCGAGGACCTGGCCGGCGCGATCCGCACCGCCCTCGACGATCCGCGCCCCGGCTACGCAGCGAGGGCCGCGGAGCTGCTGGAGCCCTTCGCCCCCGAGGGGGTCTCGCGCAGGTTAGGAACCGATGTGCTGCCGCGTTTGCTGACAGCATGGGGCGGGTGAGCGGCGTGCTCCCGGGTTTCATCCCCAGCCCTTCGCACAACGGCTTCTACCTCGGGCCGCTGTTCATCCACGCCTACGGCATCGCCTACGTGTTCGCGGTGGCCGCGGCGATCGTGGTCGCCCGCCGGCGCTGGGCCAAGCTGGGCGGCGATCCCGACCTCTGCTACGAGATCGCGATGTGGGGGTTCCCGGCCGGCCTGATCGGCGGGCGGATCTACTTCCTGATCACGACCCCGAGCCAGATCCCGCCCCACTGGTGGGGTCCGTTCGCCATCTGGGAGGGTGGACTCGGCATCTGGGGCGGCATCTTCGGCGGGGTGCTCGTCGGCCTGTGGCGCTTGACGAAGCACCTCTCGCGCGAGGACGTGCGCCGCTTCATGGACGCCGCGGCGCCCGGGCTCCTGTGCGCCCAGGCGATCGGACGGATCGGCAACTACTTCAATCAGGAGCTGTTCGGCAAGCCGTCGAAGCTCCCGTGGGCGCTGAAGATCTCCCCCGAGCACCGGCCGCCCGGCTTCTCCCAGTACGCCACGTTCCAGCCCACCTTCCTGTACGAGATCATCTGGAACCTCTCACTGGCCGCCTTCCTGGTCTGGCTCGGGCACCACCGCCGCATCCGCCCGCCCGGACTGCTCGCCCTGTACGTGGCGGGCTACTCGGCGTTTCGCATGTTCGAGGAGACGCTGCGGATCGACTACTCCAACCACGTGCTCGGGATGCGGCTGAACTTCTGGATCGCCACCGTGATCATGCTGGCCGGCCTGTGGTGGTTCGTCGGCATCCAGCGCCACTGGCGGCCGCCGTGGCGGTGGGGCTCGAAGGACGAGCCGCCTCGGGCGGGCGGGCGGCGGGCGCCGGCGCAGAGTCCGGCGGCGGGCAAGGGGTCGCGCCCCGCGGGCGGGCGGGCGCGGCCGGAGCGGGCCGGCGGCCGGCGAGGGTAGCCCTCCTTTTCGCCCCCGCCCTTCGATTCAGGTGACGCGATTGCGCGGCCGCAGCGCCTGCAACTCCGCCCACGGCCGGGTGTTCGCCACCTGCTCGGCGCTCAGCCAGGCCCGCCGCGCCGTGGCCACGCCGTAGCGCGCGACCTCGAAGCCGCCGGTCCGGTGAGCGTCGCAGTTGATGACGATCGGCACGCCGGCCGCCGCGGCGGCGCGCGCGTTGACCTCGTTGAGGTCGCGCCGGTCCGGGCTGGCGTTGATCTCGAGCAGCGTGCCCGTGCGCGCCGCGGCCGCGATGACGCGCTCGGCGTCGAACGCGTACGGCGGGCGGCGCTCGATCTTGCGTCCGGACAGGTGACCGATGACGTCGACGAGCGGGTTCTCGATCGCTCGGATGATCCGCTCGGTCATGGCGTCGGACTCCATCCGGAACGACGAGTGGACCGAGGCGACGACCCAGTCGAGCTCGGCCAGGACCTCGTCGTCGTAGTCGAGCCGGCCGTCGGGCAGGATGTTGACCTCCGAGCCGGCCAGCAGTGTGATCCCCTCCACCTCGGTCGCGCGGATGGCGGCGACGTGCGCACGCAGGCGTTCGGGCGAGAGGTCGTCGCCGAAGCCGAAGCTCGCCGAGTGGTCGGTGATGGCCAGGTACTCGTAGCCGGCGGCGCGGGCGGCCTGCGCCATCTCCTCGATGCTCGCCGTGCCGTCGGAGGCGGTCGTGTGGCAGTGCAGATCGCCCCGCAGGTCCTCGACGCGCACGAGCTCGGGCAGGCGCCCGGCGGCCGCCGCCTCGAGCTCCCCGCGGTCCTCGCGCAGCTCGGGCTCGATGTAGCTCATGCCGAGCAGCGCGTAGACCTCCGCCTCGGTGGCGCAGCGGTGCGTGTGCCCGGTGGCGTCGTCGAGCACGCCGTACTCGGACACGTGCAGCCCGCGGCGCACCGCTGCCTCGCGCAGCGCCATGTTGTGCGCCTTGGATCCGGTGAGGTGCTGCAGCAGGTTGCCGAACTGATCCGGCGCGACGATGCGCAGATCGACGTGGATCCCGGTGTGGGTGCGCAGGCGGACCGCGTTCTCGCCCGGCGTCCCGGCCGACTCGACGAGCTCGAGCTCGGCCGCGGCCCGGGCGAGCGCGGACGGGTCGCTCGCCGTGGCGATGATGTCGAGATCCTTGACGCTGTCGGTCATCCGCCGGGCCGAACCGGCGAGCTCGACCCGATCAGCCGCGGGGTGGCGGCGCAGCGCGTCGATAAGCGCCTCCCCGATGGTGAGTGCGCGGTCGAGCACCACGCGCTCGCGCGGCTCGCCGGCCCCCGCGGCCTGCAGTGCGCTGAGCAGGCCCTGCTCGGCCTTGGGCCCGAAGCCCTTCAGCGTCCGCACCTGCTCGTTCTCGATCGCCGTGCGCAGGGCCTCGAGCGAGTCGATGCCGAGCTCCTCGAACAGCCGGCGGGCTCGCTTGGGCCCGAGCCCCGGTAGGTGGGTCATCGCGATCAGCCCGGGCGGGAACTGGGACCGCAGGCGCACGAGGGCCGGGATCGCGCCATCGTCGGCCAGGTCGAGGATCTTCTCCTGGATGATCGCGCCCACCCCGGGCAGCTCGGTGGCCCGTCCCTCGCGGGCCAGGGCGACGACGGACACCGGCGCGTCGCGCACCGCGCGGGCGGCATTGCGGTAGGCGACGATCCGGTGGATGATCGCGCCGTCGAGCTCGGAGAGGTCGGCCAGCTCGTCGAGCGCGGTGGCGACCTCTCCGTTCGTGGGGTCGGCGCCGGGCGGTGTGGCCAGCTCGTCGGAATCAGGGGGTGTGGTCGCCACGCTATACTTTCTGAAGCAAGAACACGAAAGGAGCTCCCATGGCAGGTGCCGTTGCCGAGGTAACCGATAACAACTTCCAGGCCGAGGTGCTCGAGGCTGACGTGCCGGTGCTCGTCGACTTCTGGGCGCCCTGGTGCGGGCCCTGCCGGATGGTCGCTCCCGTGGTCGAGGAGATCGCCCAGGAGCGGGCGGGCCAGCTGAAGGTCGTCAAGATGAACACGGACGAGAACCAGAACACGGCCGTGCAGTACAACATCATGTCGATCCCGACGCTCATCCTCTTCCGTAACGGTCAGCCGGCCAAGACTGTGATCGGCGCCTATCCGAAGCGCAAGCTCGAGGCCGAGCTCGAGCCCGCCCTGGCCTGACCCGATCGACGGCGCGCGGCAGGCCAGCGGTCTGCCGCGCCAGGCGTTTCACGCCAGCGCGACCGCCACGCGCAGCTCGCGCCCGTCGATCCGCACCGGGTCGACGCCGCCGTCGAGAGAGTCGTAGGCGACCGCCACGGCGAGAGTCTCTCCGGCGATGTATGCCTGGTGGGCCCGGGCGGCGCCGAGCAGTTCCGTGTCGCCGTCGAGGGTCAGCGCGATGCGGTCGGTGACCTCGAGCCCGGCGCCCTGCCGTGCGCGCTGCACGGCGCGCACGATCTCGCGAGCCCAACCGTCGTCGCGCAGGTCGTCGTCGATGGCCAGCTCGAGCGCGACCGCGTGCGAGCCCTCGCGCTCCACCTGGTAGCCCTCGAGCGGCTTCATGCTCACGAGCAGGTCCTCGACGCCGAGCTCGTGATCCTGCCCGCCGATCGTGATGACGACCGACTTGCCCGCCCGCACCGCAGCCGCGGCCCGGGCGGCGTCGAGCCCGGTCACGGCCGCCGCCACCATCGGCATGTCGCGGCCGAAGCGGGGACCGAGCGCGCGGTAGTTCGGCTTGAGCTCGACCTCGCCGAGCTCGTCGGCCTCGGAGACGAACCGCAGCTCGCGCACGTTGAGCTCCTCGCGGACGATGTCGCCCAGGCTCTCGATCGCCTCCCGCTCGAAGCCGGTGGCCACGACGACGGCAGCGTGCAGCGGCCGGCGCACGTTCACCTTGGCCTGCCCGCGGGCGGCCAGCCCGAGGCGCACGGTCTCGCGCGCCACGGCCATCGCCCGCTCGAGCTCCTCGTCGCGCGCACCGGGCGCCGGCCAGTCGCACAGGTGGACGCTTGGCTCGCCGCCGTCGAGGTTGTCGTAGATCTCGTCGGCGATGAAGGGGCAGAACGGGGCGAGCAGCTGGGCGACGGTGACAAGCGTCGTGCGCAGCACGGCGAACGCCGCCGGATCGCCATCCCAGAAGCGCCGGCGTGAGCGGCGTACGTACCAGTTTGAGACCTCGTCCACGAACTCCTGCACGGCGCGCCCGGCCGTGGTGGCGTCGAAGGCCTCAAGTCGCTCGGTGACCGTCTCCACGGTCGCGCTCAAGCGCGAGAGCAGCCAGCGATCGAGCTCGCCCACGGGCGCGTCCGCACCCGCCGCCACGGGGGCCACGCCGTTCGCGTTCGCGTACAGCACGTAGAAGCCGTAGGTGTTCCAGAGCTGCAGCAGGAACTGCCGCACCGCCTCCTCGATCGTCTCCAGCGAGAAGCGGTAGCCGTCCCAGGGGAACTTGGACGTGAAGAAGTACCAGCGGAAGGCGTCGGCACCGTAGCGGTCGATGACGTCCCACGGCACGACGATGTTCCCCAGCGACTTCGACATCTTGCGCCCGTCCTCATCGAGGATGAGGCCGAGGCAGACGACGTTGCGGTAGGAGGACCGGTCGAACAGGAGCGTCGAGACGGCGAGCAGCGAGTAGAACCAGCCGCGGGTCTGGTCGAGTGCCTCGCAGATGAAATCGGCCGGGAAGCGCTCCTCGAAATGATCGACGTGCTTGTGCGGAGCGCCGAACTGCGCGAAGGGCATCGACCCCGAGTCGAACCACACGTCGATGACCTCGGCCACGCGGCGGGCCGGCTCGCCGCACTGCGCGCACGGGAAGGTCAGCTCGTCGACGAACGGCCGGTGGGGGTCCTCGAGACGGGAACCGGTCAGCTCCGCCAGCTCATCGAGTGAGCCGACCACCCGCACGTGGTTCTCGGCGCAACGCCAGACCGGGAGCGGCGTGCCCCAGTAGCGCTCGCGCGACAGCGCCCAGTCGACGTTGCCCTCCAGCCACTTGCCGAAGCGCCCGTCCTTGACGTGCTCGGGGTGCCAGTTGATCGTGGCGTTGGCCGCCAGCAGGCGGTCCTTGATCTGGCTCGTGGCGATGTACCAGGACGGCTTGGCGTAGTAGATGAGCGGCGTGTGGCAGCGCCAGCAGTGGGGATAGGAGTGCTCGAAGCGCTCCGCTCGCAGCAGCCTCCCGCGCGCCTGCAGGTCGGCGATCAGATCCTCGTCGGCGTCCTTGACCCAGCGGCCCTGGTAGGGGCCGATGCGCTCGTCATAGGTGCCGTCGAGGCGGACCGGGTTGACGATCGTCAGGCCGTAGCGCTCGCCGAGCCGGAAGTCGTCCTCGCCGAACGCGATCGCCGTGTGCACCAGGCCGGTGCCATCGGTGGCGGTGACGAAGTCGGCCGGCAGCACGCTGTGGCCGAGCGGCCCGTATTCGGAACCGGGGATGAACGGGAACGGCGGCTCGTAGCGCACGCCCTCGAGCTCGGAGCCGGGAAAGGTGGACAGGATGTCGCCGCCGTCCTCGAACAGCCGCTCGATCAGGGCCTCGGCGACGACGAACACGCCGTCGTCGGCGCGCACGCGGGCGTAGATGAGGTCCGGGTGCACGGCCACGGCGGCGTTGGAGACGAGCGTCCAGGGCGTCGTGGTCCAGACCAGGAGCTCCTCGCCCGGGTGCACGGCGCCGTTGCCCTCGACCACGGGCAGACGCACGTACACGGACGGGTCGAACACGTCGCGGTAGACGTCGGGCTGGCCGAGCTCGTGGCTGGACAGCGCGGTCCCGCAGCGCGTGCAGTACGGAACCACCTTCAGCTTCTCGAAGAGCAGGCCCTGTTCGTGGATCCGCTTCAGCGCCCACCACACCGACTCGACGTAGTCGGTGTCGAGCGTGCGGTAGGCATCGTCCAGATCGATCCAGAACCCGATCCGCTCGGTGAGCTGATTCCAGTCCTCGACGTGGCTGAGCACCTTCTGGCGGCAGCGGGCGTTGAACTCGGCGATCCCGAAGCGCTCGATGTCGGCCTTGGACTGCATCCCGAGCTCCGCCTCCACGGCGAGCTCGACCGGCAGACCGTGGCAGTCCCAGCCACCCTTGCGCTCGACGTAGTAGCCCTGCATCGTGCGAAAGCGGGGGAAGATGTCCTTGAACACGCGGGCGAGCACGTGGTGGGAGCCCGGAGCGCCGTTGGCGGTCGGCGGACCCTCGTAGAAGCCCCAGCGCGGGGCGTCGGCCCGGCGGGCGAGCGAGGTCCGGAAGACATCGCGCTCGCGCCAGCGCTCGAGCACGCTCTGCTCGAGAGTGGGGAAATCCGCGCGCGGATCGACCGGACGGTGCGGCGAAGCCATGAGGCGGCCCATTCTAGGAGGCGCCCTGCCGGCAGCCCGTGGCGCCGTGCGCGGCGATCAGGCCAGCGAGGCGAGTGGGCGCACGCGCGTGCGCCGGCGCTCCGGCACGGTTCCCTCGAGCCGGGCGAGCAGCCGGTCGCACGCGCCGACGGGAGCGTTGCCCAGCCGGGTGACGGTGGTGGCGCCGGTGTCGGGAATGGCATCCCGGAAGTCGAACAGTGCGGCGTCGCGATGGGCGCGCCGCACGGCGTAGACGACGCGGCCGATGGCGTCGAGGCTGGCCCAGCTGCCCGTCAGCACGATCGCCTGGGGGCGCAGGACGCGCATCGCCCGGCCGAGCCGGCTGGGGTCGGTCGCCGGAGAGAGCGAAAGCGTGCGCAGCCCGGCACGCCGGAGCACGAGCTCGAGCGCCTGAGCGTGGATGGCGTCGAGATCGAGGGGCAGCGAGCCGTCGAGAACGAGCACGCCCTCGGCGCGCTGAGCCGGGGGAGACAGCCGCTTGATCGCGCACAACCAGCCGGTGGCGAAGCGCCAGGCGAACTCATACTCGGCGTCAGTCGGGCCGTCGGCCCACATCTCGCCCACCGCGTGCAGGAGCAGATCCTCGATCGTGCGCTCGATCGAGCGCAGGGCGAGGCTCTCGTCGAGCAGGCGGTTGGCGGCGTCCTCGTCGAACGCCCGCAGGGCGCCGGCGAGCCGCTGACTGGACGACGGGCCCTCGCCGCGCTGCTGCGCGAGCGCGACGGCCGAGCTGACGTTGTGCGTCTCGGCCAGGGTGATTCGCAGTGCCTCGATCTCGGTGAGCGAGTACTGGCGGTGGCCGCCGGTGGAGCGGCGCGGCCGGGGAAAGCCATAGCGTCGCTCCCAGCTGCGCAACGTGTTCGCGCTGACGCCGAGCATCCCAGCGGCCGCATTCGTACGAATCCCGCTCATCCCGGCAAGAGTTATCGACATCTCGGCGCCGGTTCTCAAGCCCCGCACGCGATCCTGCAAATGAGAGAGACTCTTAGGCGCCGGCGGCGCGTGCCCGCGAGGCGTCGCCGTGCGCGCGCTCCCGGGCGGCGCTCGTGCGCCGGACTGTCTCATTGGAGAGCAGCCGCAGCAGCTCGCGCTGAGCCTCGGCGGCGCCGTTGGGCAGCACGAGCTGATTCGGGGTGCGGGCGGCCCGGGTGCGCAGACCGCGCCGGTACACGGCGACCGGCAGGGAGCCGGCGGCCAGCCGGATCGCGTACACCCAGCGAGCGATCAGGTCATCGTCGAGATGGCCGCCCGAGACGACCACCATCTGCGGCCGGTACACCGCCACCGCATCGGCGATGCCGGCCACGCCACGGGCGGACAGCGCCAGCACGCGAATGCCGGCGCGGACGCAGAACAGCTCGAGCGCGCGCACATGCGGGGCGTCGGGATCGAGCTCGTCGCGGGAGGCGTCGCCGATGACGATCGAGAAGTCGCGCACCGGCGGCGGGGCCAGGCGGGTGGCACGGCGCAGCCAGTCCGCGCCCCAGTGGGCGGCGAACGCCCAGGCGGCCGACTCCAGCGAATGGCGGCGGGCGACCTCGTCCAGGCTGGGCAGCACGATCTCGGTCACCGAACGCTCGACCGAGCGCAGTGCCAGCGCCGCCTCGATCGCTGTGTCGGCCCGCTGGGAGTCGTAGGAGGCGAGCGCGCCGACCAGTGAGCTCGTGTCGGCGGCAAGACCCTCGCGGGCGCGCGAGACGGCCGAGGAGATCGACAGGCCCTCCTGCAGCGCGTCGCGCAGGGCGGCCACTTCGCCGTAGGTGTAGAGGCGGTGGCGGCCCGGCGATCGCTGCGGCTTGGGAAAGCCGAACCGCCGTTCCCAGGCGCGCAGCGTGTTGGGGCTCACGTTGAGGAGCGTTGCCGCTTCGCTGGTCTTCAGGTAACGCATGCGCAGAAAAGGCCGCCTAGCTACTGCTATTTCGACCAAACCATTGTGATCTTGAGGCGACGCACCTAGGATTGCACAAGTTCGGCCGCCAAACTTCCATTTTTTGGTAGCTGTTTTCGTCGGAGTTCGCCCCCAACAGTGTCCCACGCCCCCGAGGGACATGGTGAGAGAGATGGAAGGAGCGCGTCATGGCGTACCGCCAGTACGTAGACGCTCCTGTTGAGTCCCTTTCGCTCGTGCAGTTCACGCGGTACCGTCCACGCCATGGTCGGCCTTTCGGCCTGGCGGCGTCGGCGGCGAAGCGGACGCCCGCTCGCCGCTGACGGCTCACGTCGCTCGTGCTGGTCGCGGCGTCGCGGTTGCGTTCGTCGCTTCCCGCGGGCGATCATGTCGACGCTCTGTCGGGTGTCCTCGGCGTCGCGGCACTCATCGCCGGCGCTCTGGCCGCCGGTGGGCTCGAGGACGAGCGCATCGGCGTCTCGGCCTCGTTCATCGTGTTCGTGCTGGCCGCCGTGTTCCTGGGTCCGCGCTCGGCGGTCGTCGCGGCGGTCGCTCGCCGAGCTCACCGCAGCGCTGCGCTGGCGGACCCAGTCCGCGCGCGGTCGCGTTCATCAACCTGCCGGCGAGCGTCGTACCCGCGCTGGTCAGCGCGCTCGTGCTCCGAGCCATCCGCGGGCGCCCGGGCAATCGCGCCGGCTTCTATCTGCAGCGCCGGCGTTCGTGGCGCTGCTCGCGATCACGCTCAGCTTCGTGATCTTCGCGCTGCTGCGGCGCGTCTTCTATCCGCACCTCGACCAGTTCGGCCCCAGCGCCTTCCTGGCCGACCTCCCGAGCACCGCGCTCAACATCGCGCTCGTCGTCGCCGGCGCGGGCATCACGGTCGAGGTCGGCGATGCCGGCATCGCCTTCGCGCTGTCGGCGGTGTTCACGTTCTCCTACATGGCCCATCTGCTCGCGGAGTCGCGCCAGCGCGCCGAGCAGTACGTCTCGCTGTCCTGGGGCGTACTCGCGGGGCTCATGCGCTCGCTCGACATACGAGACCAGCGCGCCGCCCGCCACGCCGCCGCGGTCGCCCGGTTCGCCCGCGACATGGCGACCGAGGTGGGGATGAGCGAGCGCGACCAGGAGCTCGCTCACACCGCCGGGCTGCTGCACGACATCGGCCACTTCGCCCTGTCCGACCGCGTCCACGAGCGCGGGCGCGTCCTCACCGACGAGGACTGGATCGCCATCCAGCGCCATCCCGAGCTGGGCGCCGACATGCTGAAGGACCTCGGCATGTACGGCCCGGTGGCCGAGATCGTCTTCTGCCACCACGAGCGCATCGATGGCCTCGGCTATCCCCGCAACCTGCTCGACGAGGAGATCCCCGAGATCGCCAAGATCATCGCCGTGGCCGAGGTCTACGACACACTGACCGCACAGGACACCTACCGCACGCAGGTCAGCTCGTTCGAGGCCCTGCGTGAGCTGCGCCGGGTCGCCGGCTCGCAGCTCGACGCGCGCTACGTCGAGGTGCTGGCCGGCCTCTTGACGGGCGAGGGCATCGAGTACCGGCACGCGGACGCGGCCGACTTCGACACCGAGCTCGACATGGAGCGGCGCATCAAGGAGGCGCGAGCAGGCTGAGCGGCCGGCGTCCCATGGCGCCGGCCCCGGAGCTCAGCTGGCGACGCGGTGGGCGTTCGTGTCGACCGCTCCACGCTCCAGCTTGTCGAGGAACTCCTCGATCTGCTCGGCGCTGAAGCGCCGCTGACCGCCGGGCGTCCGGTAGGACGCCAGGTGGCCCATGTCCGACCAACGGCGGATCGTGCCGAGCGAGACCCCGAGCGCCTCGGCTGCCTGAGACGTGGACAGGCCGAGAGGGCTATTACGGGTGATATGCATGTCCCCCCATTTCAGCCCTCAGCGCAGCGTTCGGGAGGAACCTGCAGGTTTTGCACAGCATCGGGCTGGTCACCGTGCCGCGAGCCTCGGTTCAATGGAGGTATGCGCCTGCGCCTCTACCACCACCAGGACGGGGCGCGGGTGGCCTACCGGGAGGCCGGGACCGGTCCGCCGATCGTCCTGCTGCACTCGCTCGGCCTCTCGTACCGCGAGTGGGAGCCCGTCGTCGGCGCCGCTGTCGGCGCGCTTTCGCGTCGTGCTCCCCGACCTCCCGCTCCATGGCGATTCCGAGGACCGCCCCCGCCACCCCTACACGCCGGAGTGGCTGACCGAGGTGGTGGCCGGCTTCTGCGCCGAGGTCGGGGGGCCGCGCACGCTGCTCGGCGGCCACGACATCGGGGCCGAGCTCGCGCTGCGGGCAGCGACCGGCGGGATGCTCTCACCCACCCGGCTCGTGGTCATGTCCTCGCGCCTGCACCGCCGCGAGGAGTTCGCGGCCAAGCGGGCGGCCTGGCGGATGGCCTGCCGGGCGGCCGCCCTGCCCGGGCTTGACCGGGTGCTCTCCTACGGGGCCACGCTCGCCTTCCGCCCCAGCGTGGCCGAGCGCCTGTCCGTGCAAGGGTCGGCGGGTGCGCGCGACCTGATGCGGCACGCGTTCTCGGACGTGGGCGGCAACGGCAACCGGGCGCGCTCGTGGGCGAAATTCGCCCGCCGCTGGCCCCACGAGCCCCAGCGCCAGCTGCTCGACGAGTACCCGCGGCTGACCATGCCGGTCCTGCTCCTGTGGGCGACCGAGGATGTCGCGCATCCGCTGCCGGCGGCCGAGGAGGCGCTCGACCTCATTCCCGACGCCCAGCTGCGCACCCTGCCGGGCACCGGCTTCTTCATGGCCTACGACGACCCGGTGGCGGTGGCGCGCGAGCTGATCGCCTTCTGCGGGTGAGTTGTAGCGTTGTCGGGAGATCTTCACTGACGTTGAAAGGACTGACATGAGCGTGCAATCACAGGAGCAGCTCTGGGGCGGCGAGACGACGAAGGCGGTCGCCAACTTCCCCGTGTCCGGCGAGCGCGTGCCCGTGCCGGTCGTGCGCTGGCTCGGGCGGATCAAGGGCGCGGCGGCGCGCGTGAACGCCGACCTCGGCCTGCTCGACGCCGGACTGGCGGGGCGCATCTCCGAGGCGGCGGACCGGGTGGCCGGCGGCGAGTTCGACGAGCAGTTCCCGATCGACGTCTTTCAGACCGGCTCGGGCACCTCGTCGAACATGAACGCCAACGAGGTGATCGCCAATCTCGCCGGTGAGGCCGTCCACCCCAACGACCACGTCAACATGGGCCAGTCCTCCAACGACGTCTTCCCCTCCGCCGTGCACCTGGCCGCGCTCGATGAGGCCACGCACCGCCTGCTGCCCGCGCTCGAGCGCCTCGAGGCGGCGTTCGCCGCCAAGGCGAGCGAGTTCCACGACATCGTCAAGTCGGGCCGTACGCACCTCATGGACGCCGTCCCGGTGACGCTGGGCCAGGAGTTCTCCGGCTACGCCGCCCAGGTGCGCCTCGGTGCCCGCCGGATCCAGAACGCGCTGCCCCAGGTGGCCCAGATCCCGCTCGGCGGCACCGCCACCGGCACCGGGCTGAACACCCACAAGGAGTTCGCCGGCCGCGTGCGCGCGCTGCTCAGCGAGGGCAGCGGCCTGGAGATCCAGGCCCCCGAGGACCCGTTCGAGGCCCAGGGCAATCGCGACGCGCTCGTCGAGCTCTCCGGCGCTCTGAAGGTGCTCGCAGTCTCGCTGACCAAGATCGCCGGCGATCTGGCCCTGCTCGGGTCCGGTCCCCGCGCCGGGCATCGGCGAGATCTTCCTGCCCGAGCTCCAGAAGGGCTCGTCGATCATGCCCGGCAAGGTCAACCCGGTCATCCCCGAGGTCGTGCTCCAGGTCAGCGCCCAGGTGATCGGCAACGACACGGCGATCACGATCGGCGGCATGCAGGGCCAGTTCGAGCTCAACGTGCGCGTGCCGCTCATCGCCCGCAACCTGCTGCAGTCGATCTCGCTGCTCACGAGCACGGCGACGATCTTCGCCGAGAAGTGCGTCGAGGGCATCCGCGCCAACGAGGACGGCTGCCGCAACTCGGCGGAGTCGACCCTCGCCGCCGCCACCGCGCTCAACCCCTACATCGGCTACGACAAGGCGGGCGAGATCGTCAAGGAGGCGGCCAGCTCCGGCCGCATGCTGCGCGAGGTGGCCTACGAGAAGGGCGTCGACGAGGAGACCTACAACAAGGCCATGGACCTGCGCAAGATGGCGCAGGGCAACCTGTAGGAGCGGGCGCCGTACCGTCGCTGCGCGACGACCGGCAGCCGCCTGGACTGGACCCCAATCACACCGGCGTCGCCGGCGATACGGGGCAAACCCCCCGCAGAGCTGGATTGCAACCCAGTCGTCGGGTGACGGTGCGAGTGTTGGGCTCAGTCCAGGTCCGAGACAGTGTGGATGTCCGGAGGGAGGTCGGTGCAGGTAGGGTCCGCTCGTGGCCACCTTCGACGACGTCCGCGAGCTGGCCCTGGCGCTCCCCGAGACCGAGGAGCGGCCGATGCGCGGCTGGCGAACCTGGCGGGTCAAGGACAAGCTGTTCGTGTGGGAGCGCCCGCTGCGCCGGTCCGATCTGTCCGCGCTCGGCGAGGGCGCTCCGACCGGTCCGATCCTCGGCGCTCGGGTAGAGCATCTGGTGGCGAAGGAGGCGCTCATCGCCTCCGATCCCGACGTCTTCTTCACCACGCCGCACTTCGATGGCCACCCGACCGTGCTCGTGCGCCTGGACGGGATCGGCGCCGAGGCGCTCGAGGAGGTCGTCGTCGAGGCCTGGCTCGTGCGGGCGCCGAAGCAGCTCTCCGATGCCTACGTGCGCGCCCGTGCCGGGGAGGGGCTGGGGTTGGACCGGTGAGCCGGCGACCCTGTGGTGCTCGCTCGCCCGGCTCAGGTGGCGACGGTCTCGGCGCCGAGCTCGCGCGAGATCGCCACATCGATCGAGTAGTCGATGGGCACCACGATCAGCGACGGCACGTCGAGCGCGAGCGCCTCGCTCAGCCGCTGCGAGAATTCGTCGGCGCTCGCGCACCGCCAGGCGGGCATGCCGAAGGCGTCGGCGAGCTTGACGAAGTCCGGGTTGCCGAAGCCGACGTCGAAGTGCCGGCCGAACTTCTTGTCCTGCTTCCAGGCGATCGAGCCGAACTGGCCGTTCTCCCACACGATGTTCACGATCGGCGTGCGCAGGCGCATCGCCGTCTCGAGCTCCTGGCAGTTCATGAGGAAGCCGCCATCGCCGCTGACCGTGACGATGCGGCGGTCCGGGTAGACGAGCTTGGCCGCGATCCCGGTCGGGAGGGCGAATCCCATCCCGGCCAGGCCGTTGGCGATCAGGACGGTGCCAGGCTCGTGGGCCGGGAACATGCGCCCGATCCACAGCTTGTGCAGCCCGACGTCGGAGACGAGCATGTCCTGGCGGCCGAGGGCCTGGCGGATGTCCGCCAGCACCCGAGGTGGCCGCATGGGGAAGTGGTCGTCGTGGCGGGCGTCGCGCAGGGCGCCCTGCACGAGCTCGTGCAGCCGGCGCGAGTCGTCGTGGACCGGGGCGCGCTTGGTCACCGCGGCCAGACGGGCGAGCACGGCCGCGATGTCGCCGATCAGCTCCACCTCGGGCATGAAGAACTCGTCGATCTCGGCGGCGACGCTGTCGATCATGACGATCCGCTTGTTGCCGCGCGGGTTCCAGTGCTCGGGGGCGTGCTCGACCAGGTCGTAGCCGATCGCGATCACCAGATCGGCGTCCTCGAACCCCGCCATCTCGTAGTCGTTGGCCTGCAGCCCAACGGTCCCGAGCGCCCGCGGATCCTCGTAGTCGATCAGGCCCTTGGCCATGAACGTCTCGGCGACCGGGATCCCGGTCGTCTGGGTGAACGCGCGCAGCGCCCGGCTCGCGTGGCCGCGGATGGCGCCGTTGCCCGCCAGGGCGATCGGGTTCTCGGCCCCGTCGATGAGCTCGGCCGCGCGCTGGAGCTCGCGCACGCCCGGTTCGGGCTGCACCGGAGCGCGGCGGGGCAGGGGCGAGGCGTCGAGCGGGCGCTGCATCACGTCCTCGGGCAGCTCGAGATGAGTGGCCCCGGGCTTCTCGGACTCGGCCACCTTGAAGGCCTTGCGGACGACCTCGGGAATGATCTCCGGACTGGAGACGCGGGCGTTCCACTTGACCACCGGGCGCAAGATGCCGATGAGATCGATGTACTGATGCGACTCCTTGTGCATCCGCTCGAGATCGGACTGGCCGGTGAGGGCGACGAGCGGCGCCCGGTCGAGGAAGGCATCGGCCACCGCGGTGACCAGGTTCGTCGCCCCGGGACCGAGCGTGCCCAGGCACACGCCGGCGCGGCCGGTCAGCCGCCCGTAGGCGTCGGCCATGTAGGCCCCGCCCTGTTCATGTCGAACCGGGATGAAATTGACCGAGGAGTCGGCCAGCGACTCGTTCAGATCGAGCGTCTCCTCGCCCGGGATCCCGAACACGTACTCGACGCCCTCGGCCTCCAGGCACTCCACGAACACCTGCGATGCTTTGCGTTCAGCCATAGGCGAGGTTTCTACCGCAACCCGTCGCTCATGGCCGTGTCTTAGCCTCCGGATGCGACGTCTCTTCGCTTTTCTCTGCCTTCTCGCCGGCCTCTGTCTGCCCGCCGGCGCGAGTGCCGCGACCCTGATGCCGGGGCTGGGCGCGACCGCCGTGCACCCGGGCGCGCCGGCCCGCCTGCGCCCCCAGGCGGCGCGGCTGCACGGGCGGAACCTGTCGAGCGGGACGTTCTTCATCCGCGGCGGCGGCGACGGCCACGGGATCGGCATGAGCCAGTACGGCGCCCTCGGCTACGCCGAGCACGGAGCCACCTTTCAGGCGATCCTCGCCCACTACTACACGGGGACCGCGCTCGGGAAGGTCAGCCCGACCCAGGTCGTGCGAGTGTGGCTGGCCGCGGGGGCCGCCAGCTTCAGCGGCGCGAGCACCGCCCCCAGCCACACGAAGCTCAACCCGGCCTGGGTCTACGCGGTGAAGCCCGCGAGCGGCGGTCAGCTCGCCATCGTCGATCCGCACGGCAAGACGGTCGGGCATTTCGGCGCCCCGCTCGTCGTCAGCGGCAGCGGACCGCTCACCGTGCCGGGTCTCGGCAGCTATCGCGGCACGCTCGAGTTCCGCCCCGCTGGGTCGGGGGTGCAGACGGTCAACGCGGTCGGCCTGGACGACTACGTGCGCGGCGTGGTCGCCGACGAGATGCCCTCGAGCTGGGCGGCGGCGGCGCTCGAGGCACAGGCGGTGGCGGCGCGGACATACGCGATCACCACCGGCGTTCAGGGCGACGGCTACTCGCTCTATCCGGATACCCGCTCGCAGATGTACGGCGGAGTGGGGGCCGAGACGGCGGACACCGACGCCGCTGTGGCGGCGACGAGCGGGCAGGTCGTCACCTACAACGGCCAGCCGGCCGTCACCTACTTCTTCGCCAGCTCGGGCGGCTACACCGAGAGCGTCCAGAACGTGTGGTCGGGCGCCACCCCGGAGCCGTGGCTCGTCGGCGTGCCCGATCCCTACGACAGCGCCGGCGGCGACCCCTACCACAGCTGGGGCCAGACGATGAGCCTGGCCGCGGCCGCCACGCGCCTGGGCTCGCTGGTCAAGGGGCAGCTGATCGGCATCCGGGTCCTGCGACACGGGGTCTCGCCGCGCATCCTCGAGGCGGCGGTGGTGGGCACCGGCGGGAGCACGACCGTGACCGGGGATCAGCTGGCCGGCATCTTCGGCCTGGCCACCACTTACGCCGCCTTCACCACGATCGAGATGCAATCCGGCCTGGCGGCCGCCAGTCACGTGCCCAACCACCACTCTCACAGCGGCGGGGCGTCACTCGGCGCCGCCGTCGACGCGCTGGCCACGCTGCGGGCCGGCCTGCGCGCGCTGGCCGCCGGCGCGCCACGGGGCGTCGATGGGCTCGTGTACCCGGCGCCGCACCGCGGTTCCCTCGCCATTCAGGAGCTCGTCAACGGCGCCTGGCGCACCGTCGGGCATGCCCACGTGAGCGCCAGCGGCTCCTTCACGCTGAAGGTGGGCGGCCCGGGGCGCTACCGGGCCGTGATCGCCGGGCTCGACGGTCCGGTCGTCGGCGTGCGCTGAGCGCGCGGCCGCGTGCGCCAATAGGCTGGAGCGCACATGCCCGGCCCCCTGATCGCCGTCGACGCCCCGTTCGTCCTCTACCGGTCGTTCTTCGCCCTGCCGGACTCGATCAAGGGCGCCGATGACCGCCCGGTCAACGCGCTGCTCGGTGCCGTCAACATCCTGCTGCGGATCGCCGCCGACCGCGACCCGCGGGCGATCGTCGTCTGCTTCGGCGCCGAGGCGGCCGCCTACCGGGTCGAGCTGTTTCCGCCCTACCACGCCGACCGCCCACCCGTGCCCGACGCACTGGCCTGGCAGTTCGAGCAGGCGCCCGGCCTGTTCGAGTCCTTCGGCTGGAGCACGCAGGGTTCCGACACGCTCGAGGCCGACGACCTGCTCGGTGCACTGGCCACGGCCGAGACCGAGCACGGCGGGCAGACGCTCATCGTCACCGGCGACCGCGACATGTACCAGTGCGCCGGCGAGCGCGTGAGCGTGCTGTTCCTCAAATCCGGCACGACCGGCTTCGAGGAGGTCGACCCGCCCGAGGTGGAGCGCCGCTACGGCATCGGTCCCGCGCTCGTGCCCGACTTCATCGCCCTTCGGGGCGACCCGTCCGACAGCCTGCCCGGCGCGCCCGGCATCGGCCCGAAGACCGCCGCCGAGCTCCTGCGCCGCCACGGCTCACTCGACGGGGTGCTCGCAGCCGCCGCCACCGAGCGGCCGAAGATCGCCGCCGCCCTGAGCGACAACGCCGACCAGCTGCGCGCCTTTCGCGACATCGCCACGCTGCGCCCGGCTCCCGTCGCCCGCCCGCCCGACCGGGCGACCGACCTGCAAGGGGGAGCCCAGGCCGCGAGCGCCCTCGGTCTGCGCCGTCTGGCTGAGCGGCTCGAGGCGGCCCAGAGCATCCGCGACCTGTAGGCAAGCCGCGACCCGCGCGGTACGGTGCCGGGCATGAGCGACTACACGACGCTCCCCGACGACCTCCCGGTCCCGCAGGACGACGGCGCCGCCGCCCACCTGCCCGGGCGGGTGCTGCCCGCGCTGACGCTGCCGGCCACCGACGGAAGCGAGGTCGGGCTCGACCGGCTCGGGGTGGGCCGGACGATCATCTACATCTACCCGATGACCGGCCAACCCGGCGTCGCGCTGCCGGAGGGCTGGGACGAGATCCCCGGCGCCCGTGGGTGCACCCCCGAGTCGTGCGGCTTCCGCGACCACTACGCCGAGCTGCGCGCGGCCGGAGCCGAGCGCGTGTACGGCCTCTCGAGCCAGGACACCGCCTACCAGCGCGAGGCCGTTGAACGCCTGCAGCTCCCGTTCGCGATGCTCTCGGATCCCGGTCTCCGGCTCGCCGACGCGCTCGGGCTGCCCACGTTCACCGTCGAGGGGCGCCGGCTCTACCAGCGGCTGACCCTGGTCATCGACGGGGGCGTGGTCCGGCACGCGTTCTACCCGGTGTTTCCGCCCGACAGCCACGCGGCCGAGGTGCTCGAGTGGCTGCGCCGCTGACGCTCCACGTATGAGCACCGCTGCGCCCGCTGACCGCCCGCCGGCCGTCACCGGACGCAGGCTCGCGCTCATCCTCGTCGCGCTGCTGTCGGGCATGCTCCTGGCCGCGCTCGACCAGACGATCGTCTCCACCGCGCTACCGACGATCGTCGGCGACCTCGGTGGGGCATCACACCTGTCTTGGGTGGTCACCGCCTACCTGCTCGCCTCGACCGCCTCGACACCGCTATGGGGCAAGCTCGGCGACCAGTACGGCCGTAAGCAGTTCTTCCAGGCCGCGATCGTCGTGTTCCTGGTCGGCTCGGCACTGTCGGGCCTGGCCGGCTCGATGACCGAGCTGATCGCCTTCCGGGCCGTGCAGGGCATCGGCGGCGGCGGACTGATGATCGGCGCCCAGACCATCATCGGCGACGTCGTCTCGCCCCGCGAGCGCGGCCGCTATCAGGGCCTGTTCGGCGCCGTGTTCGGCGTCACGAGCGTGATCGGCCCGCTGCTCGGCGGACTGATCGTCGATCACCTGAACTGGCACTGGATCTTCTACATCAATCTGCCCCTCGGAGTGCTCGCGCTCGCCATCACCGCCACGGCCCTGCCGAGCACGCTCAGTCGCGTGCACCACGTGATCGACTATCTGGGCGCCGGCCTCGTCGCCCTGGCCGCCACCAGCCTCGTGCTGCTGACCAGCCTGGGCGGCACGACCTACGCCTGGGGCTCGGCGCCGATCGTCATCCTCGGCGTTGCCGGGGTGGTGCTCATCGGGCTGTTCGCGCTGGCCGAGCGGCGGGCGGCCGAGCCGGTGGTCCCGCTGCACCTGTTCGCCAACCGGGTGTTCGCGGCGAGCGCGGCGGTCGGGTTCGTCGTCGGCTTCGCCATGTTCGGCGCCATCACGTTCCTGCCCCTGTTCCTGCAGATCGTCAAGGGGGTCGACCCGACCGTCTCGGGTCTGCGGTTGCTGCCACTGATGGCCGGCCTGCTCGCCACCTCGATCGCCTCCGGCCAGCTCATCTCGCGCACCGGCCGCTACAAGATCTTCCCCGTGCTGGGCACGGCGATCATGACCGTCGGCCTGTTCCTGCTCTCCCGGCTCAGCGCGACGACGGGCACCGGGCTGAGCTCGCTGTACATGTTCGTGCTCGGCGTTGGGCTCGGCGGGGTCATGCAGGTGCTGGTCATCGCGGTCCAGAACGCCGTCGACTACCGCGACCTCGGCGCCGCCACCTCCGGGGCGACGTTCTTTCGCTCGATGGGGGGCTCGTTCGGCACCGCCGTGTTCGGGGCCATCTTCGCCAACCGGTTGAAGGGCGCGCTGGCCGGCGTGCACCTGCCCGCCGCCCTGTCCGGCGCCAGCGTCAGCCCGGCGGCGCTCGCCCGCCTGCCCGCCGGCGCCCGCAGCGACTACATCCATGCCTATGTCCACTCGCTGCAGGGCGTGTTCCTGATCGCGGTGCCGATCGGCGCCGTCGCCTTCGCGCTGACCTGGCTGCTGCCCGAGGTGGCCCTGCGCGGCACGGCGGCGGCGGCCGAGCCCGGTGACGCCTTCGCCATCCCCGCGCAGCGCACGTCGGCCCAGGAGCTCGAGCGGGCGCTCGCGGTGCTGGCCAGCCGCGAGCACCGGCGGGAGATCTTCGCCCGCCTGGCCGCGCGGGCCGGGCTCAGGCTGGCGCCGCTCGAAACCTGGCTGCTCTTGCGCGTGGCGCGTCACCCGGACTGGGACGCCGCCCGACTCGGTCGCGAGACGTCGTTCGGAGCCGCTCGGGTCCGCGGCGCCGTCGAGCGACTCGACGACGGCGGCCTCGTCACCACCGACGGCAGCGGCGAGCTGGCTCGCGAATGCGTGCGCCTGACGCCGTCCGGCGATGACGCGGTGGCCCGGCTGCGGGCCGCCCATGCCGACCGGCTGGCTGAGCTGCTCGGGGGCTGGGACCCCGATCACCACGCCGAGATCCGGGCGCTGGTCGAGCGCCTGACCCACGAGCTGCTCGATGACGAGCGCCTGCCCGCGCCGGAGCCGGCGGTGGGCGCCACCTAGCCGGGCATCTTTTCCTGGCCGGGGGTTGACGTTGCTCCTGGGCGGCCTATTAGCCACGGTGAGGTTGACATACGACGATCGCTCAGCAGACGGGTGGAGGCTCGGGACCCGTGCGGAGAGGTTTGCCGGTGAGCACCTACGGCCTTCAGTCAAGGCGCGGTCAGTGGTCCCGGCCTCCACACCCTGCTGATTCGTCGCCGGGCGACGTGCGGTGGGAAAGGAGGTGAATCGTTCATATGAGGCTTGGTCGACGCTGGCGGATCGGGTGGGCCCGTCACGGGCTGAACGTGCCGGGGCATGTGATCGTGCTGCCCCGGATCCGGCCGGCCATCTGAGCGAGCCGCGCCCTGGCCCGGCGGCCGGCGACGGTGACGCCCGAGATATGGTCGCGCAGCCCGACGCCATGGCCAGCAGCACGCACCAGATCACGCCAGACGAGAGCGAGCGGCTCGCTCGAGAGTCCCGGGCGGCGCGCGCGCTCGACCAGGAGCTGGCCGGCGATCTGGGTGAGCGGCGGCCCGGGGGTGAGACGAGCTCGGCCGGTTATCTGCGCGAGTTGGGGGGGCGAGCTCGGCTTCCGCGCGCGGTCGAGCAACGGTTGATCGAGGCAGCGCAAGCGGGGGATGCGCGCGCTCGGGAGGAGCTGGTTGAAGCGTTCCTGCCGCTGATCGCCGGTGTCGCTCGCGTCTACCGGGGATCGGAGAGGATCACCCGTCTCGAGTTGATGCAAGAGGGAGTGGTCGGGCTGCTGCGTGCGCTCCAGCGCTACGACCCCGCCCTCGGGGTCCCGTTCTGGGGCTACGCGGCATGGTGGGTCCGCCAGGCGATGCAGCAGCTGGTGGCGGAGCTGACCCGGCCCATGGTGCTGTCGGACCGCGCACTCCGGCAGCTATCCCAGCTCAAGCGCGCCCACGCCGAGTGCATAGCCGAGCAGGGTCGGGAGCCGACCGCCGGGGAGCTCGCCGACAGGACCGGCCTCTCGCAGGCCCAGGTCGGCGAGCTGATCGCCGTCGAGCGGGTGCCGCGCTCGGTGGACGAGCCGGTCCGCGGGACGGACGGGGAGGTGGGCGTGTTCGGCGAGCTGCTCGTCGATCCCCTCGCGGGCGACGCCTACGAGCAACTGCTCGATCACGCGGAGATCGAGCAGGTCCGCGCGCTCCTGGGGAGCCTGAATGATCGAGAGCGCATGATCCTGCGGGCGCGCTACGGGCTCGAGGGTCCCGAGCGGTCGCTGCGGGATGTGGGGGAGCGGATCGGCCTGAGCGCGGAGCGGGTGCGCCAGATCGAGCAGCGCGCGCTCGGCAAGCTGCGGGCCGCCGGCGCCGGCGAGTGACGCTCACCCGCGCCTGGCCGGAGCGGCTTGCGCTCGCCCGCAGCGCCGGTCGCCGCGAGGAGTGACTTGACAGGCGCCGATGACAACCTATTAACCCGATTGACAGCACTCCGCTCGTGTAATGGGAGGTTCACATGGCACTCATCCGCTGGGAGCCGGTCGCTGAGCTGGGCACCATCCAGTCCGAGATGAACCGGCTCTTCAACACGTTCTTCGATCAGCCGGCCGCCTCCGGGCGGGACGGCTCCGCCGCCGGACGGCGGTGGATTCCTGCGATGGACCTGGTCGAGACCGGTGACCACTACGTCTTGCGCGCTGATCTTCCGGGCGTCAGCGACGAGGACGTCAACGTCGACCTTCAGGACAACGTGCTCACGATCTCCGGTGAGCGCAAGGCTGCGCGCGAGACCCGGCAGGAGGGCTACTACCGCCTCGAGCGCGCGTTCGGGCAGTTCTCCCGCTCACTCACGCTCCCGGACGGCGTCGAGCCCGACGCGGTGGCGGCGCATTTCGACCGGGGGGTGCTCGAGATCACGATTCCCAAGCCGGCGCAGAAGAAGCCCCGCCAGGTCCAGATCAAGGTCGGCGCCCCTGGCGCCGAGGAGCCGAAGACGATCGCCGGCCCCGAGATGGCCGACCCGAAGACCAACGGCCACAATCCCGTTCCAGCGCTCGCCTGACCTGAAAGCCAGCCACGAAACCGACGCGGAGGGGAAGTCGCGGACCGTGTGCGCCAGCGCCACGGTCCGCGGTCCCCGCCGGCCGTCTACGGCGTGAAGCGCACGGTGATGACGTCGCCGTCGGCCACCGCGTAGTCGCGGCCCTCGAGCCGCAGCGTGCCCCGCTCACGGGCGCCCCCATAGCCGCCGGCCTCGACGAGCGCCTGCCACCCGACCACCTCGGCGCGGACGAACCCCTTCTGGATGTCGCTGTGGATCTGCCCCGCCGCGTGCCAGACCGACAGGCCGCGGCGCAGGTGCCAGGACTGCGCCGGCTTGGCCTCCCCGGCGGTGAAGAAGGCGACGAGCTCGAGCAGCGAGAAGGCGCCCCGCACGACGGTCTGCAGCCCCGATTCCGAGAGCCCGAGGTCGGCGCGCATGGCCGCTGCCTCCTCCTCGTCGAGCTCGGCCAGCTCGGCCTCCAGGCGTGCCGACACCGCAACGGCGGCGGCCCCGTGCGAGGCGGCGTGGGCGAGGATGGCCGGCGGCACCTCGGTCGCGCCCTCCTCGACATTGGCCACGAACAGCACCGGCTTGGCCGTCAGGGGCTGGAGCAGATTGGCCACGTCGGGGAACTCCGCGGGCGCCGGGACGGTGCGGGCGGGGTTTCCGGCCTGGAGTGCCTCGATCACCGCCCGCAGCCACTCGGCCTCGGCGATGGCCCGCCGCTCGCCGCCCTTGGCCGTCTTGGCCACGCGCTCGAGCCGCCGCTCGGCCTGCTCGAGGTCGGCGAAGATCAGCTCGGTCTCGATCGTCTCGATGTCGGCCAGCGGATCGACGCGGCCCTCGGGGTGCACGACGTTCGGGTCATCGTGCGCCCGCACGACGTGGACGATTGCGTCGGTCTCCCGGATGTTGGCCAGGAACTGGTTGCCGAGTCCCTCGCCGCGGTGCGCTCCGGCGACCAGCCCGGCGATGTCGTGGAAGGCGATCGTGTCCGGGACGATCTTCGACGCCTTGACGGTGGCGGCCACGGCCTCGAGGCGCTCGTCGTGGACGGGCACCACGGCGATGTTGGGCTCGATCGTCGTGAATGGGTAGTTCGCCGCCTCGGCGGCGACGCCGGTCAGGGCGCTGAACAGCGAGGACTTGCCGGCGTTCGGCATCCCGACGATCCCGACCTTCATGCGCGCACCTCCGGCCAGCGGCCGGCGATGGCGCTCCCGAGGATGGCGCCGGCGAGGACATCGCTCGGGTAGTGGACGCCGAGGTAGGGCCGGCTGAGCGCGAACGCGCCGGCGGCCGCGTACAGGGGGGCGGCCGGGAGCAGGCCGGCGTAGGCGCGGGCGGCCGCGAACGACGTGGTGGCGTGGGCGCTCGGGAACGAGAGCTGCGAGACGGTGGGCGTCAGCGGGGGGAGGCCGGGCAGCTCGGGACGACGGCGGCGCACGACGAACTTGATCGCCTGGTTGACGCCGTAGGCAGCAAGGACGATGCGGACTCCGCGCAGCCAGCCACGCCGGCGGGCCGGGTCCTGCGCCCGCACGGCACCGGTGAGGCCGAGGGCCAGCCAGCCGGCGGCGTGCTCACCCGTGTGGCTGAACGCGCCGATCGCGCGCTCGAGCACGCGGACGTGCCCGCGGGTGCGGGCGCCACGGAGCAGGGCGTGGTCGAGCCTGGTCACGAACACGAGCAGGAATCTACGCACCTGGGGGCGCCGGCGGATCGCCGAGCCAGAACCGGGGACCCGGCCCGCGGCGGCCGGCGCGGTCGCCCGGGTTGGCCAGCTGGCAGCGGTCGAGCGACAGGCAGCCGCAGCCGATGCACTCCGACAGCCCCTCGCGCAGGCGCTCGAGCTCGGCGATGCGGGCGTCGATCCGGCGGCGCCACCCGCTCGAGAGCCGGGCCCAGTCGCGCCGGTTGGGCGCCCGCTCAGCCGGCAGCCGGGCGAGCTCGGAGGCGATCTCGTCCAGGGAGAGCCCGACCCGCTGGGCGAAGACGATGAAGGCGATGCGGCGCAGGACATGGCGCTCGAAGCGGCGATGCCCGGAGCCCTCGCGCTCCGCGGTGATCAGGCCGCGCTCCTCGTAGAAGCGCAGCGCTGAGCTCGCCACTCCGCTGCGCCGGGACACCTCGGTGATCGTGAGCAGCTCGGACACGCCAGCAACGGAATCACGTCCCGGCCTTGACTTCAAGCTCACTTCAACTTATAGCCTGAGCGGCTCCTGCACTCGACCCGGAGGCCGACATGTCCGAGACCCAGCGTCCCAGCGAGCAGATCACCGAGGAGGTGATCGGCTGGCCGGGTGTCACCAGCGGCTACGGCCGCCGAGGCGAGTTCGCCTTCAAGGTCGGCGGCCGCGAGATCGGCCACCTGCACGGGGACCACGCCGCTCACTTCTTCTTCACGCCCGAACAGTGGAACGAGCTGCGCGCCGCCGGGCGGATCACCGAGCATCCGGTGTTCCCGGGTCGGGTGGGGCCGGCCGCCCGGCACATCGCCACGGCCGAGGATGTCCGCGACGTGATCGCGCTGATGCGGATCGGCTACGAGCGGCGGGCCGAGCGGATGAGTTCTCCCGCGGCGAGCGGGTAGTGGAGACCCATGGCCACCACCAAGCAACGACAGGCCGCCCGCGAGAACGTCAAGAAGGCCCAGGCGGGCGCCCGCGAGAAGCAGACGCTCAAGCACCTCTCCAGCAGCACGCGCAGCGCGCTCGGCCAGGAGGCCGCGGCCGTGCGTCGCGGGGACTCCCCCACCCGCAAGGAGCTCGAGAGCGAGGCGCGCGAGCTCGACATCCGGGGCCGCTCGAAGATGGGCAAGGATGAGCTGAAGCGAGCCGTCGCCCGCGCGCGCTGAGCCCAGGCTAGGAGCCGATGCCGAAGCCCACGCGGTGATCGTCGTGGGCGACGGTCACGTACACGACGCTGCTGACCGAAAGGGCGATCGTGCCGTCCTCGGAGGTCAGCTCGTGCCAGCCCTGGCCCGACAGCGCCTCGCGCAGCCGGGCGAGCTCGGGCGCCTTGACGCGGGCGCTCAGGACCTGGCCACCGTCAAAGCCGATGTTGATCTTCTGGGGCTTGTCGCCATCTGCCATGTCAGTGCGCTCCCTCGGCCGGCTGCACGATTTCGGTCAGGACACCGCCGGTGGAGGCGGGGTGCACGAAGGCTACCCGTGAGCCGCGGATGCCGACGCGTGGACGCTCGTCGATGAGCCGCATGCCGGCGGAACGCAGCTCGTCGAGCGTTGCCTCGATGTCGTCCACGCGATAGGCGACGTGGTGCAAGCCGGGGCCGCGCTTGGCCAGGAACTTGCCCACGGCCGTGTCCGGCCCAAGGGGCGAGAGCAGCTCCACGTGGCTCTCGCCGACGTCGAGCAGGACCGCATCGACACCCTGCTCGGTCACCGTCTCTCGGTGGACGAGCTCGAGGCCGAGCTGGTCGCGGTAGCGGGCGATCGCGGCCTCGAGGTCCTCGACGGCCACCCCGACGTGATCGATCGTGGTCAGCATCGGCGCGCCAGCATACGAGACGGCGGCCGGCCGGGGGAGTGGGGCGAAAAAGCCGCGCGTGACGCGGCTTTTCGCCCCGCTCGGCGGAGCGGGTCAGCGGCGCGCCCGCCCTGCTCGGCGGAGCGGGTCAGCGGCGCGCCGGATTGGACGCCGTCGCCGCCGCGACCGACATCTGGCCGGTGCGGTGCCGGGCGGCGGCGGGCACGCCACCCATGATCTCGTCGATGTCGGAGCGCTCGAGCACCTCGTTGCTCAGCAGGCGCGCGGCGAGCTCGTCGAGGTGTCCCCGGTGGGAATCGAGGATCGCCGAGGCGGCCCGGAAGGCCTCGTCGGCCAGGTCGCGAACCTCCTGGTCGAGCAGCCGGCGGGTGCTCTCGGCGGCGTCGTCACCGGCCGCGCGCAGCGAGGTGATGCCGGTGCCCATGGCGTACTCGCGCACCATCGACTGGGCGATCTGCGCCACCCGACGGAGGTCGTCGGCGGCGCCGGTGGTCACCTGGCCGAACACGAGCTGTTCCGCTGCGCGGCCGCCGAGCAGCATGGTCATGAAGTCGACGAGCTCCTCGCGGGTCTTCAGATAGCGATCCTCGTCGGGGAGGTTCAGCGTGTAGCCGAGCGCCTTGCCGCGGGGGACGATCGAGATGCGATGTACGCGGTCGACCGAGGGCAGCAGCTCGCCGCACAGGGCGTGGCCGGCCTCGTGGTAGGCGACGACGCGCTTCTCGTGATCGGTGAGCGCGCGGCGGGACTGCACGCCGGCGACCACGCGCTCGAGCGCGGCGTCGAAGTCGCGCATGTGCACGGTGGAGGCGCCCCGGCGGGCGGCGAAGATCGCCGCCTCGTTGCAGATGTTCTGCAGATCGGCGCCGGTCAGGCCTGAGGTCTGGCGGGCCACCAGCTTGAGGTCGACGTCGGCGCCCATGGGCTTGTTGCGCGAGTGGATTCCGAGGATGCGCTCGCGGCCATTGACGTCGGGTGGCGAGACGAAGATCTGGCGGTCGAAGCGGCCCGGGCGCAGCAGCGCCGGGTCGAGCTTCTCCAGCAGGTTCGAGGCGGCGATGACGACGACGTCCTTGCGGCTCGTGAAGCCGTCCATCTCGACCAGCAGCTGGTTGAGAGTCTGGTCGCGCTCGCCCGAGACATCGTGGCCGCGATGGCCGCCGACAGCGTCGATCTCATCGATGAACACGATTGCCGGGGACTTCTTGCGCGCCTCCTTGAACAGCCGGCGGATGCGGGCCGCGCCGACGCCGACGAACATCTCGACGAACGAGGCGGCCGACTGGGAGAAGAACGTCGCGCCCGACTCGTGGGCCACCGCCTTGGCGAGCAGCGTCTTGCCGGTGCCGGGCGGTCCATGCAGCAGCACGCCCTTGGGCACGGCGGCGCCGATCTCGCGGAAGCGCTTGGGGTCGCGCATGTAGTCGACGATCTCGCGCAGCTCCTCCTTGGCCTCATCCGCGCCGGCGATTTCGCTCCAGGAGATCGAGGGCGCCTTGTCGGGCTTGATCCGCTGCGGGCTCGTGCGCGGCATGAACCGCATCAGCCCGAGCACGGCGAAGACCAGGACCGCCATCAGGAAGATGGGCGCCCAGTCGTGCAGCCACGACCAGAAGTCGGGATACCCGAGGAACGTCGACGGCATCTTGACGACCAGATGGTGGACGGCAGGGTGAGAAACCGCGGCGATCAGGGGCACAGCCCCCTCATCGGCAGTGCCGCCCGGCTTACTGAACTCTGGTCAGGCGCGGGTTCGGCGAATAGCGCCGGCCGACCTTGGCGCACGGCCGGCCGTCGACCCGGACGATGTCGGCGGTGAAGTCGTTGGCGCCTCGGATCAGTGACGAGCCGACGCCGTAGGCGTCCACCGGCACCTCCTCGCGCTCGAACTCCTCGATCCGCTGGACGGTGAATCCGCCGCTGGCCACGATGCGGACATCGGAGAAGCCGGCGGCGTCGAGGGCATCGCGGACCTTGTGCACGAGCCGCGGGTTGACCCCGGTGGGACGAAAGCCGCCCATCTCCGGCTGCAGAGCGCGGTCGACCAGGTCCTCGGAGGTGTCGAGGCGCACGCCCCACAGCTTCGGCCCGAGCGCCGCCGCCACCTCGAGCGCCGTGCGTACCGAGTCGTTCTCGAAGTCGACCAGCACGGTGATGTTCATCTCGCGGTGGTAGCGCTCGGCGAACACGGTTGCGGCCCGGACCGTGTCACCGCCATAGGCGGCGATGAGCGCGTGGGGAACGGTCCCGATGCCGCGCCCGCCCCACCAGGAGGCCTGGGCGTCCGTGGACACGCCGATGGCGCCGGCCACGTGGGCGGAGTAGCCGTCGCCCGTCTGCACGAGCCAGTGATCGTGGCGGGCGGGGAAGAAGAAGATCTGCTTGCCGCGTGCCGCCTCGACCACCTCGCGCACGTTGCGCATGATCAGCGAGCGGCGGGCCAGGCTGCCCAGGTAGACGGTCTCGAGGTGCGCGAACAGGCTGTAGTCACCCTCGATCGTCAGCACCGTCTCACGGGGCGTAACGCGGTCCCCCTCGTGCAGCGCATGCACCTCGAGCTCGTCCCAGCCGGGCACCCACACGCCGTCCAGGTCGTGGCCGGAGCCCAGCTTCAGGATCGCGATCGCCTCGTCGATGCCGCCCAGGACCGACTCCTGCTTCTGGAACACCTGCATGGTCACGCGCGGGTGGTGGTTCTCCGCCTCCAGCAGCTGCTTCGTGTACACGAAGTAGGCATCGGCGTAGTAGCCGCGACGGATGCGCTCGACCGGGAGTCGGAAGACCGTGGGATCGACGCGGGTCCGCGGGGAAACCTCGGTCGCCATGCCCGGGGAGTCTATTCGCCGGCCCCGGTTCCGCTTGACGACGCGCGCACCCGCGCGGTAGCCTGGCTGGCGCGATGCTCTCTCTCGCACGACCTCGCTACTGAACCGCCCGGCCGGCGATCGCCCGTTCGCGATCGCCCTGTGAGCCCGGCCTCCGCGTCGTCGTCCCTTCGTCCGCCGAGAGTGAGCCGTGAAGTCGTATCTGCGCGTTCTGCGCCACCGAGATTTTCGATATCTGTTCGCCGGCCAGGCCGCCAGCGCCATCGGCGATCGCATCGTCGTGGTCGCCCTGGCCCTGTACGTGACCCAGCGCACCGGGTCCGCGAGTGCGCTGGGCATCATCCTGTTCGCCCAATCGCTGCCACTCGTCGGGCTGCTGCTGTTCGGTGGCGTGCTCGCGGATCGGCTGCCTCGCCAGCGGATCATGGTGGGCACCGACGCGCTCCGCGCCGTCCTGCACGGGACGCTCGCCGTGCTCATCCTCACGGGATCGCCGGCGGTATGGGAGATCGCCGTTATCGAGGCGCTGTTCGGCGGCGCCCAGGCGTTCTTCCAGCCCGCCTATACCGGGCTCATCCCCCAGACCGTGCCGGAACGGCTCATCCCCGAGGCCCGGGCGGCCACCGAGACAATGGCCAACCTGGCGTTCGTGATCGGGCCGGCGATCGCTGCGGCGCTCGTGCTCGGACTCGGCGCCGGTGAGGCGTTCGCCCTCGACGCGGCCAGCTTCGTGCTCAGCGCCGTCCTGCTCCTGCGCGTGCGGCCGCGCCCGCGCGGGGTGAGCCAACCGACCGAGAGCGTGCTCGCCGGCCTGCGCGGCGGCTGGCGCGAGGTGCGCGCCCGTCGCTGGGTGTGGGTGACGATCGTCGTGTTCACCGGCTTGGTCATCTGCGTGTTCGCGCAGTGGTACGCGCTCGCGCCGCTCATCGCCCGGCACGTGTACGGCAGCGCGGCGGTGTTCGGCCTGCTCGAGGGCCTGGGCGGGGTCGGCGCCCTGCTCGGGGCGATCCTGGCCATCCTCTGGCGTCCGCGCCATCCGGTGTTCACGGGCCTGGCGCTCATCGTGCTCTGGCCGATCAACGACGGGCTGTTCGCGCTCGGTGCGCCGGTCGTCGCCGTCGCCGTCACCTCGGTGGCCATGGGCGCAGCGTGGGGCCTTCTGGGGATCTGGTGGGAGACGGCGCTGGCCCAGCACATCCCGCCGCGCGCGCTCTCGCGCGTGAGCGCCTGGGACTGGATGGGCTCGCTGGCGCTGCTGCCGGTCGGCTACCTGCTCGCCGGGCCGCTGGCCGACGCGCTCGGCGCCCGGGTCGTGCTCGGCGTCGGCTGCCTGCTCGGGATCGTGCTCCTTGGAATCGGCCTGCTGCCGCGGGAGACGCGCGAGCTCGGCTACCCGGACCCAGTGGAGGAGCCGAGCAACCCGATGGCGATGTCGATGTAGGCCCGGGTGGCGAAGGCGAGGTCGCGAATGTCGATGCGCTCGTTCGCGCTGTGGATCAGCGGGCTGCCCTCGAGCAGGCCCTGGTGGCGCTGAGGGAAGAACCCGTAGGCGACGCAGTCCGGGAATGCCTCGCGGAACCAGCGCGAGTCCGAGAAGCCGGGCAGGATGACCGGCACGGCCGCGGCCTCGGGGTCGTGCTCGCGCAGCCAGCCGGTGATCAGGTCCATGAGCTCCGACTGCACCGGTGAGCTGTTGCCGACGGTGCGTTCGGTGAACTCGATCTCGAAGTCGGGGCCGGGGTTGCCGATCACCTCGTCGATCCGGGCCCGGGCCGCGTCCTCGCCCAGCCCGGGCGGCACCCGGCAGTCGACCTTGATCCACGCCCGCGACGGGATCACGTTGATCTTGTCCGAGGCGTGGACCATCGTCGGGGTGAGCGTGACGCCGAGCATCGGCTCGAGGAAGCGGGTCAGCGCGGGTGCCTCGGCGTGCAGTGTGGCCAGCGCACCCGCCGGGTCGGCCGGGTCGGTGCCGAGCTCGCGCAACAGGGCGGCGGGCGCCTCGGTGAGCGCGAACGACGGCGTCGCGGCGGCGATCCGCTCGAGCACCGGTCCGAGCTTCAGCAGCGCGTTGTCGCCCATCTTCGGCAGCGAGGCGTGACCGGCCACTCCGCGGGCGGTGAGGCGGAAGCGGAAGATCCCCTTCTCGGCGCAACACACTCCGTAGCGCCGGCGCCCGCCGTACTCGAAGCTCTCCCCACCGCCCTCGTTGAGGAGGTAGTCGCAGCGGACGACGTCCGGGTGCTGCTCGGTCAGCCAGCGGGCGCCGACGTCCCCGCCGGTCTCCTCGTCGGCGACGAACACGAGCTTCAGGTGCCCGCGGGCGGGCCGCCACCCGCGGCGGGCCAGGCTGACCGCGGCCACCGCCTCGGCGGCGACCTGGGACTTCATATCCAGCGCCCCGCGCCCCCACAGAAAGCCATCGGCGAGGTCTCCCGACCACGGGTCGCGCTCCCAGTCCTCCGGGTCGGCGAGCACGGTGTCGACGTGACCGAGGTAGCACAGAGTCGGGCCATCGTCGGCTCCGTGCAGGTCGGCCACGAGGTTCGGCCGCTCGTCGACGGCGGCGAGCAGGCGGACCTCGAAGCCGGCCTCCCGCAGGTAGCCGGCCAGGTACTCGATGGCCGCGCGCTCGTTGCCGGGCGGATTGACCGTGTTGAAGCGCACGAGGTGCTGCAGCACCTCGACGCTCTCGGACTGCAGGCGCTCATCGGTCATGAGTGGGCAGCCTACTGGCGGGGCGAGGGCGGCCACTACGATGCCCCGGATGCCGGATCTCGCCGACGATCTCGCGCTCGCGCTGGCGCTGGCCGACCGCGCCGACGCGATCACGCTCGGGCGCTTCCGGGCGGCGGACCTGGCCGTGGAGGCCAAGCCCGACATGACGCCGGTGACCGAGGCGGACACCGCGGCCGAGCGGGCGATCCGGGAGCACCTGGCGCAGGCGCGGGCCGGCGACGCGGTCATGGGCGAGGAGTTCGGAGGCGATGACGCATCCGGGGGTCGGCGCTGGATCATCGACCCGATCGACGGGACGGCGAACTACGTGCGCGGCATCCCGGTGTGGGCGACGCTCATCGCGCTGCACGACGACGGCGAGGCCCAGGTCGCCGTGGTGTCGGGCCCGGCGCTCGGCCGACGCTGGTGGGCGGCCCGGGGCGAGGGCGCGTTCGGGGCGGATTCGCTGACCGGCCAGACCGGGCCACTGCGCGTCTCAGCGGTCGCCTCGCTGGCCGACGCGCAGGTGTCGTTCGCGGGAGAGGCGTGGCTTTCCGGGGAGCGGGGCCGGCAGATGGCGCAGCTCGCCGCGGGGAGCTGGCGCACCCGTGGGTTCGGCGACTTCTGGGCCCACATGCTCGTGGCCGAGGGCGCGGTCGACGTGGCCGTCGACTCGCCGGGCGTCTCGCTGTGGGATCTCGCCGCGCCGCAGCTGATCGTCGAGGAGGCGGGCGGCCGCTTCACCGACCTGGCCGGGGAGCGCACGGCCGCGGGCGGGGACGCCTTGGCCACCAACGGTCACCTGCACGACGCGGCGCTCGCGCACGTCGGCCGGCGCTGAGCCGTGCCGGTTCTTCACGCGCTGGCCATCTTCGGCGCCGGCATCGTCGCCGGGGCGATCAACGCCGTGGTCGGCAGCGGGACCCTGTTCACCTTCCCGGTGCTGCTCGCGTTCGGCTACGCCCCCGTAGTGGCCAACGTGTCGAACACGGTCGGGCTCGTGCCCGGCTCGGCGGCGGGTGCGGTCGGCTACCGGCGCGAGCTGGCCGGCCAGCGCGGCCGCACGCTGCGGCTCGGCATCGCGTCGGTGACCGGCGGGATCGCCGGTGGCGTGGCGCTGCTCGTGCTGCCCGCCTCGGCGTTCAAGGCGATCGTGCCCGTGTTCATCGTCATCGCGCTCGTGCTCATCCTGTGTCAGCCCCGGATCTCCCGTGCCCTGGCCGCCCGGCGCGAGCCCGGCCACCGGCGCGAGCGGCCGGGGCCGGCGACGTACGCGGCGGTGTGCGCGGCCGGGGTCTACGGGGGCTACTTCGGTGCCGCCCAGGGCATCCTGCTCATCTCGATCCTCGCCCTGGGGATCGACGACGAGCTCCAGCGCCTGAACGCTTTGAAGGTCGTACTCGCCGGGCTGGTCAACTTCGTCGCCGGTGTGCTGTTCGTGTTCGCCGCCCACGTCGCCTGGGCCCCGGCCGGGCTGATCGCCGGCGGCTCGATCGTCGGCGGCGTGCTCGGCGCACGCGGCGGGCGGCTGCTGCCGCCGTGGGCGCTGCGGTTGCTCATCGTGGCGGTCGGGATCTTCGCCATCGCACGCTTGCTGGGCTGAGGGCGCTGGCGGCCGGCGAAGTTGGGTGCGCCATCGTCGGGCAGGCGGTCATCTCGCGGTGCGATGCACGTAGCGGTAGGCCTCGGAGAAGCCGAGCCGCTCATACAGCGCGATCGCACCGGCGTTGCGCGCCTCGACCTGAAGATAGGGTCTCGCCCCCGGCTCATCCGCGATGAGTGCCCGCACGAGTGCGCTCGCCAGCCCGGCGCGCCGGCGCTCGGGCGCCACCGCGATGCAGAACAGCCCGAGCAGCCCGTCGCCGGGCACGGCGATGGCCACGGCATCGTCGGTGAGGCGGGCGAACCGGGCCCGGCCGCGCAGCCCGCGCGAACACCGTCCGGGCGTGGGCCTCGACGTCGGCGCGGCCCTCGCAGCGCGCCCAGGCAGCCAGCCAGTCCGTGCTTGCCTCGTCCTCGACCGTGAGCCCGCCCGGCGGCGCGCTGTCCGGAGGCCCGGTCATGACGAGCGTCGGCCACTGGGTCCGCCAGCCGCGGGCATCGAGCTCGGTGAGCAGTGGGCCGTGCAGGTGCTCGGGGCTGACCTGGATGCCGGGCCGGATCCCGTGCGCGTCCGCGAACCGCTCGACCTCGGCGAGGGCCGGGGCGATCTCTGTGGCGTCGAGCGATCGCGCCGGCGTGAGCGCGTTGTTGTTGCGCCCGCGGTCCAGGCCAGGGGTGGCCCGGAGCACCCAGCCGTTCGGGGTGGGCTCGCTGATCGTGGCCGGCCAGGCCGTCAAGGCGTGGGCCTCCAGGCGGCGGATGAGCGCAAGCGGAGCGGTCGGCATTCGCGGATCGCGCACGTTAGCCGCCTGCCCGCTGCGCATACTCTGACCATGGAGCGCCTGTTCGGCGAAGAGGACACCCCCCCGCCGCAGACCCCGACGGCCGGGACGCCGCCGCCCGCGCACGTGCCGCTGGCCACGCGCATGCGCCCCGGGAACCTGGAGGAGTTCGTGGGTCAGCGCCGGCTGCTCGCCCCCGGCTCGGCGCTGCGTCGCGCCATCGAGGAGGGTCGGCCCCACTCGATGATCCTGCATGGCCCCCCGGGCGCGGGCAAGACGACGCTCGCTCGACTCGTCGCCCAGGCCTCCGGTGCCGCACTCGAGGAGGAGAGTGCGGTCGAGGCCGGGCGGGCCGAGGTGCGGGCGGTGATCGAGCGCGCCCGCAGCCGGCTGCGGGCCGGGGGTCCGCCGACGGTGTTCTTCCTCGATGAGATCCATCGCTTCAACAAGGCCCAGCAGGACGCCCTGCTGCCCTCGGTGGAGGAAGGGCTGCTCACGCTGATCGGCGCGACGACCGAGAACCCCTACTTCGAGGTCAACTCAGCGCTGCTCTCCCGTGCCCGCGTGTACGAGCTCGAGGCCCTGACGGCCACCGACATCCGCGAGCTCCTCGAGCGCGCGGTGGCGCGCGGCGAGTGCGGGGCGCCCGGCCGTGTGCAGGAGGCGGCGATCGCCTTCCTGGCCGAGCGCTCGGCCGGCGACGCCCGCACGGCGCTCAACGGCCTCGAGCTGGCCTGCGAGGCGGCAGGCGCCGACGGCGCGGTGACCCTGGCGCACGCGCAGGACGCCCTCCAGCGCAAGGCGCTGCTCTACGACCGCCAAGCCGATCGCCACTACGACACGATCTCGGCCTGGATCAAGGCCACCCGCGGGTCTGACCCCGACGCCTCCCTCTACTACCTGGCCGTGATGCTCGAGGGCGGGGAGGACCCGCGCTTCATCGTGCGGCGGATGGTCGTGCTCGCCTCCGAGGACATCGGCAACGCCGATCCGCAGGCCCTCACCGTCGCCACCGCGGCGGCCGCCGCGGTCGAGCACGTCGGCCTGCCCGAGTGCCAGTTCGCGCTTGCCCAGGCGGCGGTCTACCTGTCACTGGCGCCGAAATCGGACGCCGCCAAGCGCGCCATCGGCGCCGCCCGCGGGTACATCCGGGAGCACGGCGCGGCGCCGCCGCCCGAGCACCTGCGCTCGTCCACGCGCAAGGACGGCAACTACGACAATCCCCACCGCCACCCGGACCACCTCTCGCCGCAGGAGCTCCTGCCCGATCCCGCCGTCGGGGCCAGCTTCTACGCCCCGGACGCGGCCGAGCGGGACTTGGCCGAGCGGCTCGCGGCCATCCGCCGCGGCCGCGGTCGCTCAGACTGACGACGTTGAGCTAGCCTCGAGACGTGGCCATCGAGGGCTTTGATCCCGGCGCAATGCTCGGTGCCGGCTACCGCCTCCCCCGGGGAAGGCGGGTGCGTCTGCGCCTGGCCGCGGCGAGCGACGCACCCCGGCTGCGCGCGCTCATGGCCAGGCGCGGCCTCGACCCGGGCGGGCTCGAGGCGGCGCGTTTGACCCGATTCGATCCCCGCCGGCGCGTCGTGATCTGCGCCGCCTCGCTCATCGACGGCAGCGAGCGCCTCGTTGGTGTCGGCGCCATCGATCTCGACGGCGCCACGGCGCCCGATCTGCTCCTCAGCGACGAGGACGCGGCCCCGGGGACTGGTGCGCTGCTCGCGGGCGCGCTCGTTGGGCGCGCTCAGGTCCTCTCGGGCCGCCGGCCGGCCGCCTGAGCGACCGGCCGGCGACACGCACCCTTCCCTCAGTGGCTCTTGACCGCCTTGTAGGCGAGCTTCACGCCGACGCGCGCGCCCTTAGCCAGCGAGTGCCCGGCCGCGGGTGACTGGCTGGAGACGACAAGCTCCCACTTCTTGCCGTGGCCGGCCGACCTCTTCGGCGCGTGGGCGGGCTTCGACACCTTGCCCAGGCTGCAGTGTCCGGCGCTCAGGGCCTTGCGGGCCAGGCTGAGCGTCTTCCCCTTCAGCTTGGGCACGGTGCACGCGCCGCGTGGGCCGTGCCCGCCGGGACTGACGGTGATCCGCTGGGATGCGGACGCGGTACGCCCGCTGGTGCCAGTCACGGTCAGCATCACCGTGTAGGTCCCGGCTGCCGCATATTTGTGCGTGACGGTCGCGCCGCTTCCGATGGCGCCGTCGCCGAAGCTCCACCGATAGCTGGAGATCGAACCTCCGGGCTGGCTCGACGACGAGCCGTTGAAGCTCACCGTCGTGTTCGTATCCGGGGTGGCGGGCGAGAACGAGAAGGCGGCGATCGGGGCCGGCGGCGAGGCGACGAAGATGCCGTGCTGGACGCTCGCCGTCTGGCCGTCGCTGTCGGTGACGGTCAGGTTGACTGTGTAGAAGCCGCTGGCCGCGTAGGTGTGCGCCGGCATGGCCCCGGTCCCGCCCGTACCGTCGCCGAAGCTCCAGCTGTATCCGGTGACCGAGCCGTCGGGGTCATTGGATGCGGTGCCGATAAACAGCGCCGGCGATCCCGCGGTCGGCGAGCTCGGGCTGACCGAGAACGCCGCGCTCGGGGCCTCGTCGGTGACCGTTACGGTGTGGGAGGTCGTGCTCTGCCTGGCGTTCCCGGAGTCGGTCACGGTCAGGGTCACGGCGTAGGTTCCGTAATGGGCGTAGCTATGGGTCGGTGAGCTGCCCGAGCCCGCCTGCCCGTCACCGAAGTTCCAGGCGTAGGAGCCGATGGTGCCGCCCGGGTCCGTCGAGCTCGATCCGTTGAACGCGAATGCGGTGCCCTCCACGGCCGCGCCCGGCGTGATCGTGAACGCCGCCGCGGGAGTTCCCCCGCTGCCGACCTGCACGTTCTGGGCGGTGCCGTTGCTCGTCCCGTCGCTCGCCATCACGGTGAGCGCGACGTATGCGGACCCGGGCGAGGAGAACGTGTGCGAGATCGACGGCGAGGTCGTCTCGACCGTGCCAGTCTGCCCCGGGCCGTCGTTGAACTGCCAGACGTAGTACTTCACGCCGCCCGTCGCGCTCGAGCGGCTGGCGTTGAAGTTGACCGTGTTCCCGGAGCCCGGGCTCGAGGTGAAGCTCGCGTGGCGCGGCGGTTCCGCTGGCGGTGAAGCTGTCCATGCACTGGGTGGTCTGGTTGCTCCACTCGGTCTGGAGGAGGTAGTCGTCGCCGTTGACGGTCTCGTTGTAGGGCGAGTTGCCGTTCGGCCCTCCGAATTGCAGGTTCGGGTCATCCATGCCGTCGTTGTTGCACTTGTCGCCGATCTCGCCGCCGACGCTGCTGCCCCAGTCGGTCCAGGCGTTGTTCGGCTGCGGGTCGGTGATCGACTCGTTGTGCTCGTGCGAGATCGCACTCAGCACGCCATCGGCCGGGCCGTTGTTGTAGTCGCAGACGAAGTTCGGCGCAGTAGTACGGATCTGTCACGAACGGATCGCATCCGTCGAGGCCGGCGAGGTCGGCGATGTTCGCGTAGATGTAGCCGGCGACGCTCGAGCTGTGGTAGGCGCAGTACGGCGGGTTGGTGTCGGCGTTGCCCGAGCAGCCCTGACTGCCGGTGCTGTCGAAGCAGCTCGCCACGTCGGGCGGGGTGAGCAGGAAGTACTCGTGCGCCATGTCGTGCGCCAGGCCCTTGCTGGCCAGGAAGCTGTCGAGCTCGGTCTGGATCTGGGTGTCGGTGATGCAGATGTCACCGGGGTTGGCCGGGCAGCCGTTGGCGGGCAGCGGGTCGGTGTCGGTGTACATCCCGCCATTGCTCGACTGGTAGGCCGCGACGTTGCCGTTCACGTCGTTGTACTGCGTGGAGACCGAGTCGCTGTTCGTGTGCTTGCCGCTGTCGGCCGCCATGTCGGTGAAGAACGTGTTCACGCCCGTCGTGTAGCCGGTCTGAAACGGCGTGTGGGCACCGTAGTTGGACGGCTGCCACACGATCGTGTAGTTCCGGTTGGACGGCATGACCGGCCCGCCGCTGTAATCGAGGTTGGTGAACTGCTGATCGAAGATCCGCGCCGCCCGCGGCTCTTTCTTGCCCGTCATCGAGTCGTAGTTGGCATAGCCGCCATGCGGCAGCTTGACCAGGATGGCCGATGCCGACGCGGTGAACACCGCCAGCGCGAGAAGCGCTGCGACGAAGACGAAAGCGATCCGCACGCAGGCGCGCGCCGACTGAACCTGACCTTGCACGAAGTGACCCCCTATCGAGGCGGCGCCATATCTGCCCCGGCGCCGCCGTTTCAGGCCACAAACGTATTCAAGCTCTTCACAAACTTCCAAAGATCTGAGTCAGATGTCTGACTCAAGGGGCCGCGGTCAGCCGCGGGCGGCGATGTACCCGAGCCGCAGCGCGACCGCCGTCCCCGCCGCGCGACGGGTCCCGGTGGGGATGGAGGCGCTGACGACGACAACGGTCCACCGCTGGCCGGTCCGCAAGCGGCGGTGGGGCCGCGAGCGCGGCTTGGTGATCCGGCCGGCCCGGCAGTGGGCGGCGGCCAGGGCGCGCTCGGCTGTGCTCGGGCCGTGCCCGGTCAGGCGCGGGACCACGCAGGCGGGGCTGCCGACGACGATCAGCTGGATGTATCCGGCTGTCTGACCGGCGCTGTCGGTGACCATGACCATGACCGTGTACCGGCCGGCGCGCGCGTACACGTGCTCGGGATGGGGCCCGGAGCCGGTGCCCCCGTCGCCGAATGTCCACCTGTAGGCGACGATCGTGGCCCCCGGATCGGTGGCGGAGGCCGTGAACGGGATGGCGCTGCCGGCGAGGCCGCCGGGGGTGGTGAAGGTGACGCTCGGCTGGGCCGGTCCGATGACCACGCTGCCGGTGGCCTGGGAGGTGGCGCCGGAGGCCGACCACACGGTCAGTCGCACCGAGTAGGTCCCGGGCGCGCTGAAGGCGTGCGTGGCGCGCGCCCCGTCGGCAGTCGTCCCGTCGCCAAAGCTCCAGGCGTAGGCGGCGATCGTGCCGCCCGGCGCCACGGAGGCCGATCCGTCGAACGTCAGCTGCTGGCCGGCCGCGCCGGAGGGCGCCGTGAACACGGCCACCGGAGCGCCGGCAACCACGACGGTATGCGAGATCTGCGCCGTCTGGCCATCTGCCGCGGTGACGGTCAGCGTGACCGGGAAGCTGCCCGCGCTGTTGTAGACGTGAGTGGGGGTGGCACCAGCGCCCGATGTCCCATCGCCGAAGCTCCAGGCGTAGCTTGAGATCGTGCCCTCGGGCTCGTTGCTCGCGGTGGCGTCGAAGCTGACCGACGCGCCCGTGCTCGGCGTCGCCGGCCCGAACCCGAACGCGGCCACGGGGGCGCCGCCGGTGAGGGAGACGATGTGGGAGACCGAGTCGCTCAGCCCGTCGGAGTCGGTCACGGTCAGCGTGACCGTGTAGTTGCGGGCGGCGCCGTAGGTGTGTGGAGCGGGCGTGGCGCCGGTGGCCGTCGCGCCGTCGCCGAAATTCCAGCTGTAGGTCTGTAGCGCCGCGCCCGCGTTCGGGTCCGTCGAGGTGGTGGCGCTGAAGCTCACGGGCGTGGTGACCGAGCTGCCGGCGGACGCGTTGATGCGGGCCGCGGGCGAAGATGCGGCGCCCACCTCGAGCATGGCGGTCGAGGTCGCGCTCGTCCCGTCGGGCGCCATCGCCGTCAGCGCGACGGTGTAGTAGCCGGTCGAAGGGAACGCGTGGGAGATCTGCGGGCTCGTCGTCTCGACCGTGTAGTTCTGGCCGTAGGCGCCGTCGTTGAATTGCCACACGTACTCGCCCACGCCGCCCGTGGCGGTCGACGCCGAGGCGTCGAAGTCGACCGTGTCGCCCGAGTCCGGATGGTCGGTGAAGGCGGCGCCGACGGCCGTGGTGGTGGGAGCGAACGCATCCGCGCACCGGTGGCCGGAGTTGCTCCACATCATCTGGATGAGGTAGTGGTCGCCGTTGATCGTCTCGTTGTACGGCGTGTCGGTCGAGCCGCTGTTCTGCAGCTGCAGGTTCGGGTCATCGAACGCGTCCAGATTGCACTTGTCACCGATCTCGCCCCCGCAGGTCATCGGGCTGGTGTTCGTGCATCCCGACTGGAAGTCGTTCCAGCCGGTGTCCGGCTCCGGGTCGGTCAGCGACTCGTTGTGCTCATGCGCGATCGCGCTCAGCACCCCGTCGGCGGGCCCATTGTTGTAGTGGCAGGTCTGGCCGTACGGGCACATGGTCACGAACGGGTCACAGCCGTCGGTCCCCACGAGGTCGGGGATGTTCGCCCACACGTGGCCACCGCCGGTCTCGCTGTGGTAGGCGCAGAAGTACTGGTTCTGAGCCGCATTGGCCGAGCACTCGTCGCCGGCGCTGTCGATGCAGCTGGCCACGTTCGGCGGGGTGAGGAGGAAGTACTCGTGCGCGAGGTCAGCCGGTTCGCCGTGGGCGCTCAGGAAGCTGTCGAGCTCGCTGGTCAGCTGGCTGTCGGTCAGGCAGTAGCCGCCGCTCGCCGGGCAGCCGGAGCTGGGCAGCGGATCGGTGTCGACGAGCACCCCGCCATCGGTCGAGTTCCAGGCCGCGTGATCGCCCGCGGCGTCGTAGTACTGCGCCGACACGGCGTCGCTTCCGTCGCTCGATCCACTGGCGGCCTGGAGGTCGGCGAAGAAGCGATCGACGCCGCTGACGTAGCCGGTCGGAAAAGGCGAGCCTGTGTCGTTGGACGGCTCCCAGGCCACGGTGTAGTTCGTGTTGCTCGCCATCACCGGGCCGCCGTTGTAATCGAGGTTGCTGAAGTAGCTGTCGAACTGGCGGGCGGGGCCGGGCGTCGGTGTCGACGCGCCGCTCATCGGTGCCAGGTTGGCGAAGCGGCCTCCGGGGAGCTTGGCGATGACGGCGCCGGCGGGGGCGGCGGCGAGCGCGCTCAGACCCAGCCCGACGGCCAGGGTGATGAGGGCGAGCAGCGCATGCACGCGGGCAAGGGCACGGCGTCCGGTCACCCGCTCCTGATCGACGCACTGGCGGTCGAGCTCGTGGCGGAGCCGGAGGACTGGCCGCTTGTCTGAGGCCCGACCTGTAGATAGGAGTAGCCGCTGATGATCTCGAGGAGCTGCGCGGTCCTCCGCAGGTCAGACAATCGAGAGGCCGTCCACAGCAGGCCAATCGAGGGCCTTCCGGCCACGGCCAACGAGACGGATCCGCAGGCCAGGGAGACGGTGGCATGGCCGAGGCTGCCGTGGGTGCCCTCGATCGAGAGCTCGGCGTAGTTGCCGGCGCGCGGCGAGCAGCCGTTGATACCGCTGGCCGGCGATTGGCCCAGCCCGTTCAACCAGGCGACGACGCTGCGGGCCTGGCTTCCACGAATGGTTCGACGGTACCCGGGCGCGCTTCGGCCGGGCGGTCCGCTCAGCCACGCATCGATGCGCTGTACCCCCGGCGCGATCCGGGACCACGCCGGGCGTGGACTGTCCCAGCCTGCTTCGGCATCGATCCGAACGGCCGTGCCGCCACCGCGCGCAGCAGCCACCTGCACTACGAGCGCGCGAAGGATCGGCCCGCTCGGCGGCAGGTTGAAGGTGGTCGTCCGCCACTCGACACTCAGGCTCCGCTTCCGGCCCCCCGAGCCTCCTGAGGTGCTGGAGCCAGCGCCCTCAACCCAGGCGGAACCCGATTCGGCTGTGCCGGTCGGCCGCTCGATGCTGCGGCTGAACATGTCGGTCGCTCGCTGGAGCCCCACATGGACGACGTAGAAGGTGTGCATGTCGACGAGGTGGTCGGCCTGAAGCCCGTCCTGCGTCGCCCCGAGAGCACCGAGGCTCACGCCGACACTCGGGTTGGTGAGCCGCTCCTCGGCGCCGAGGATCCGCGACTGCCTGAGGATGACCTGAGCAGCCTGTCGGGCACGCGGCAGCAGGTTCGCCGAGCTCGCGGGCACGCCGCTGGGGGTGCCCGGTCCGCTGCCGCCGACGGCGATGACGACGGCCACGACGGCGATCGCCACGGCGCCGGCGAGCGCGATCCCCAGCCCGCCGAGATGGCCCCGCCAGGGTGCACGTGGCCGCGCCGCCGCCGCCTGGCGCTCGGCCGCCCGCACGAGCGCTGCCCGTAGCTCCGGTACCTGACTCATCCCGCCCGCTCCATTCGTGCTCGCAGACTGCGCAGTCCCCGGCTCACCCGCTGGCGCACGACGCTCTCCGAGCACTGCAGCCGCTGGGCCAGCTCGGCGTAGTCGCGCTCCTCGAGCACCCGCCCCTGCACGGCGGCGCGCTGGTCCTCCGGCAGCTCGGCCAGGAGCGCGAGGGCCGCGCCGTCGCCCGAGCGCTCGAGCTGCTCGATCCGCTCGAGGCTCTCATCGCTCAGCGCCACCGGCTCCATCCCCAGCCGCCGGCGGGCGCTGTCCTCGACCCGGCCCCGCTCCCACAGGTCGGCGAGCTCGTGGCGGGCGATGCCATACAGCCAGGCGCGGGCGTTCCCGCGCTGGGGATCGAATCGCCCCGCCCCGGCCAGCGCGGAGGCGAACACCTCACCGGCCAGGTCGGCGGCCAGGTCGGCTCGACGCGTGGCCCGGTACAGGAAGCCGAGCAGCTCGCCCTCGAAGCGGTCATAGAAGGCGGCGAACGCCCGCGGATCCCGCCCGCTGCGGGCGAGCAGATCCTCATCGGTATCGGTCGCCTGACGCACCCGGCTCATCGCGACTGTATTCCGGAAGGCCGCGGTTTTGTGACGAGTACCCTTGGCTTCATGCCTGCTCAGGCCTATGCCGGCAAGGAATGCGTCTGCCAGCTCCGCAAGGGGATCTGCGACCAGTCCTGCGTGCAGGGGATGCTCGACACCCCGTTCTACATCGCCTGCCTGCGGCTGACGGGCCGCCGCTGCGTGGTCGTGGGAGGCGGTGACGTCGGCCTGGAGAAGGTCGAGGGCCTGCTCGCCTGCGACGCCTCGGTCACGCTGGTCGCCCCGGATGCCCATCCCGAGCTCGGGCGCCTGGCCGCCGAGGGCTCGATCGCCTGGGAGCGGCGCGAGTACCGCACCGGCGACCTCGAGGGCGCGCTGATCGCCATCGCGGCCACGAACGACACCGACGTGAACATCCACGTGTTCGACGACGCCGAGGCGCGGGCGATGCTCGTCAACGTCGTCGACGTGCCACCGCTGTGCAACTTCATCCTGCCCGCGATCGTGCGCAGCGGCCCGCTGGCCGTCGCCATCTCGACAGCCGGCGCCTCGCCGGCGCTGGCCAAGCGGATGAAGCGCGAGATCGCCGAGCAGTTCGGCGGCTCCTATGCCGAGCTCGCGGTGCTGCTGAACGAGGTCCGCGGCTGGGCCAAGGGCAACCTGCCCACCTACCAGGACCGCAAGGCGTTCTTCGAGGGCATCGTCAACGGCGAGCCCGACCCGATCGAGCTCCTGCGCGATGGTCGTGCCGACGACGTGCGGGCGTTGATCGCGGCGGCGCAGCGGGCGTACGTGCCCGCCTGAGCGGCCGTCAGGCGAAAGATGTCGAGTTTCCCTCTTATTGGCAGGGTTTTCCGACAAATTCCCGCTCGATGACCGACCGGCTCACCCACCTCGATGCCACCGGGCAGGCCCGCATGGTCGATGTCGGTGCCAAGCCCTCCACCGAGCGGCGGGCACTCGCCCGGGCAGTCGTCCGGGTCACGCCGGAGACCGCGCGAACGGTGGCCGCAGGCAACGCGCCCAAGGGCGATGTGCTGGGCGTCGCACGGATCGCCGGCATCCAGGCGGCCAAGCGGACCTCGGAGCTCATCCCGCTCTGCCACCCCCTCGCCCTCTCGTTCGTGAACGTGGAGGGCGCGATCGATGCCGAGAACGGCACGATCGAGCTCACCGCCGAGGCCCGCACGACCGGCCCCACCGGGGTCGAGATGGAAGCCCTGACCGCCGCCTCCGTGGCGGCGCTGACCGTCTACGACATGGTCAAGGGGATCGAGCGCGGAGCCGAGATCGCCTCCGTGCACCTGCTCGAGAAGGCGGGCGGGAAATCGGGCCTCTGGCAGCGCGGCGCTTGACAGGCGCCGGCACCGCCGCTCCCTGCACTCCCGCGTCGAGCTCCAGCCACAGTTCTCGACCGCCGACGCGTTAACCTCGCGCCGCAATGAAGACCGCGGTGCTGACGATCTCCACCTCGGTGGCGGCGGGCGAGTCCGAGGACCAGTCCGGCCCCGCGCTGGCCGCCGCGGCCCGCAAGGCCGGGGCGCAGATCGCCGCTCAGGAGACTGTCAGCGACGACGAGGCCGCGATCGTGGCCGCGCTGAGACGGCACATTGCCGCCGGGGTCGAGCTGATCCTGACCACCGGCGGCACCGGGCTGACCCCCGACGACGTCACCCCCGAGGCGACGCGCGCGGTCATCGAGCGCGACGCACCCGGGTTCGCGGAGGCGATGCGGGCCGAGTCGATCCGGCACACCCCGATGGGCATGCTCAGCCGTGGCGTGGCGGGCACGGCGGGCCGCACGCTCATCATCAACTTCCCCGGCAGCCCGAAGGCGATCGGCGAGCTGTTCCCCCTCATCGCCCCGACGCTCGTACACGCCGTGGCCACGCTCGGGCGCGAGGGTGGACGCCGCGCCGGCCATTGAATGCCGCGACCTGGTTCGCCACTTCGGCGAGCGGGTCGCGCTCGGGCGCGTGTCGATCCGCGTGCCGGCCGGGGCCACCCTCGCCGTCCTCGGCCACAACGGGGCCGGCAAGTCGACGCTGCTGCGCATCCTGGCCGCCCTGCTGCGCCCGCACGAGGGCACGGTCAGCGTGCTCGGCGAACCCCTCCCAAAGCGAGGCTGGGCGGTGCGCGGGCGGATCGGCTTCCTCGGCCACGAGCCGCTCCTCTACCGCGACCTCACCGGGCGGGAGAACCTCACCTACCACGCCCGGCTGCACAAGACGGGACTTGAGCGCGTCGAGCAGGTGCTCGCCGCCGTCGGCATGGATCGCCGCGCCGACGAGCCCGTGCGCGCACTCTCGCGCGGCATGGTGCAGCGGCTGGCCGTGGCCCGCACCGTCCTCCACGCACCGGAGGTGCTGCTGCTCGACGAGCCGCGGGCCAACCTCGACCCGGGCGCCGGCGCGCTCGTGGAGCCGCTGATCGGGCGCTCGAGCGGGGCCACCCGCGTCCTGACCAGCCACGACCCGCAGGCCGCGCTGGCCGAGGCTGACCTCGTGCTCGGCCTGCGCGAAGGCCGCCCCCGCTTCGCCGGACCGGTGGCCGAGCTCGACCCCGCCGTCCTGCGCGAGCTCTACGCATGAGGACGGCGCTCATCGTCCTGCGCAAGGACCTGCGCCTCGAGCTGCGCTCCCTGGAGACGCTGCCGGCCATGGTCCTGTTCGCGCTCGCCACCTTCGTGATCTTCCATTTCGCGCTGTCCACTTCAAACCAGTCGCAGATCCAGGGGCAGGAGGCCGCCGGAGTGCTCACGGTCAGCGTGCTGTTCGCGGCCATGCTCGGGATCAACCGACTGTTCGTGGCCGAGCGCGAACAGGGCGGCTTCGACGGCTTCCTGCTTGCCCCGGTCGACCGCACCGCGATGCTCCTGGCCAAGGCGGCCGCGCTGTTCACCTACCTGGCCGTGCTCGAGCTGTTCGCCGTGCCGGCGTTCGCCATCCTGCTCCTCGGCGTGCCGCTCGGACCGCCGTTGCTCGGCCTGATCGGCGTGCTCGCCCTCGCCGACGTCGCTCTGGCCGTCATCGGCACGCTGGTGTCGGCGATCGCTGTGCAGAGCCGAGCTCGCGACCTGATCGGTCCCCTGCTCGGCCTGCCGCTGCTCATCCCGGCCCTCATCGCCACCGCCCGCGCCACCGGCCCGCTGCTCGTCAGGGGCAGTACCGGCGTCCCGCCGGCGAAATGGATGGCGATCCTGGCTCTCTATGATCTGGTGTTCGGGCTCCTCGCCTACGCGCTGTTCGACTTCCTGCTCGAGGACTAGCCGTCAATGACCTACGGCCGACGCTTACGCGGCCTTTCCTTCGCCACCGTCGCCACGATCACCCTGGGGCTCGCCCTCGCGTTCTTCTACGCGCCCGAGGACGCCGATCAGGGCTACGTGCAGAAGATCTTCTACATCCACGTGCCGCTCGCCATCGTGTCCCTGTGCGGGTACATCTTCGGCGGGATCATGGCCGCGGGCTACCTGCGCACGGGCGACCGCCGCTGGGACATGCGCTCCTACGTGGCCATCCACATGGCGCTCATCTTCTCGATGGCCGCGCTCATCAGCGGGTCGATCTGGGCCAAGGCCTCGTGGGGGCACTGGTGGGTGTGGAACGAGCCGGTGCTCGTCTCGTTCCTGATCGTGATCCTGCTGTTCGCCACCTACCAGCCGATGCGCTTCGCCATCGAGGATCCCGAGCGCCAGGCCCGCTACGCGAGCGTGTTCGCGATCGTGGCCGCGGCCTTCGTGCCGCTCAACTTCATCGTCGTGCGGTTGGCCCAGCAGTACGTCCACCCGCGCGTGCTCAACCTGGGGGGCGGGAGCCTGCCTGCCTCGATGGCGCTGGCGTTCTACGTCTCCCTGCTCGGTATCGCGCTGCTCTACGCGACGTTGTGGACGTACGAGATGACGGCCAAGAACGCCCGTGGTCAGGTCCGCGCGTTGCGCCGCCTGACCCTCGGCGACGAGTCCGTCCCGCCCCTGCGCCGGAGCGCCGCGCCATCATGAGCGCCGTGCTCACGCTCGCCGCCACCGGCCCGGCGATCCCGCTGCACACCGCGGTCAAGTACGTGGCCGGCGCCTACCTGGTGTTTCTGGCCATCGTGCTCGTGTACGTGGCCATCATGGCCACGCGGCTGCGCCACACCGAACGGGACCTCGTCGACCTGCGCCGCGAGCTCGAGCTTCGGCGGGCGCAGGCCGAGGAGCAGCCGGAGATCGCGGAATTCGCTGACGCGAATTCCGTTGGGAGTTCCGCTGACGCGGAACTCCCGGGGGTCGGACACCCGTGAGCGAGCTGCTCGCCCTCGGCGTCTCGTTCAAGACCGCCCCGGTCGAGGTGCGCGAGCGCCTCGCGCTGCCCGACGCCCGCGCGGCCGATTTCCTGCGCGAGGTGCGCGGGGCCGGCGACATCCACGAGGCGATTGCCGTCTCGACCTGCAACCGGACCGAGCTCTATCTCGTCGTCGGTGACCCGGTGGAGGCCGAGAGCCGGGTGCTGGCGATGCTGGCCACCCAGGCTGGGATCCGGCCCACGCAGCTGGCCGGCTCGATCTACACCCACCGCAACTGCGATGCGGCGCGGCACCTGTACCGCGTCACCTCCGGCCTCGAGTCGATGATCATCGGCGAGGCCGAGATCCAGGGTCAGGTCAAGCGCAGCTACGAGATGGCGCTCGATCGCGAGACCGCCGGCCCGCTGACCAGCCACCTGTTCCGGGGTGCTCTGGCCACCGGGAAGCGGGTGCGCACGGACACGGCAATCGGTGAGCGCCAGCTCAGCCTGCCCTCCGTCGCCGTGGCCCTGGCCAAGGAGCGCCTGGGCGCGCTGGTTGGCCGCCAGGTGGTCATCGTCGGCACCGGCGAGACGAGCGAGCTGACCGCTCGGGCGCTGGCCGACAGCGGTGCCAGCACCCTGTTCGTGGCCAGCCGCCGGCGGGACCGGGCCATCGCTCTGGCCACCCGCTACGGGGGCGAGAGCGCGAGCTTCGACGAGCTCCCGCAGGCGCTCGTCCGGGCCGACATCGTCCTCGCCGCCACCGCCTCGCCCCACCTGCTGCTCGAGGCGCGCGAGCTCTCTGAGGTGATGCGCGAGCGCTCCGGCCGGCCGCTGATGCTCATCGACCTCGCCGTCCCCCGCGACATCGACGCCGCGTGCGCTGAGCTCGATGGCGTGTCGCTGTTCGACATCGACGATCTCGAGGCGGTGGTGGTGCGCAACCGGCAGGTGCGCCGGACGGAGGCGCGCAAGGCCGAGGGCATCGTCGAGGAGGAGATCCAGCATTTCGCCACCTGGCTCGGCGGCCTCGAGGTGCGCCCGACGCTGAGCGCGCTGCGCGCGCACGGGACGGCGATCGCCGAGCAGCTGCTGCGCGAGAACGAGGGCAAGTGGGAGTCCGCCTCACCCCGTGACCTCGAGCGGATCGATGCGCTCGCCCGCGCCATCGTCAACCGCCTCCTGCACCAGCCGACGGCGCGGATGAAGGAGCTCCAGGACGATCGCGTCCACGCCCGCATGGCCCTCGTGCGCGACCTGTTCGGTCTCGCCGCGCCCGAGGACGAGGCACTCGCCGATGTGCGCGAGCTGCGCCCGGCGCCCGCGCGGACCGCGCGCCGCCCCAGCTGATGCGAATCGGCACGCGCGGCAGCGCGCTCGCGCTCGTGCAGGCCCGCTGGGTGGCCGAGCGCCTCGAGGGGGAGGCCGAAATCGTCACCGTGACGACGACCGGCGACCGGGGGCAGGCGATCGGCGACAAGGCGCGCTGGGTGTCCGAGCTCGAACGCGCGCTGCTCGACGGGGAGATCGACCTCGCCGTTCACTCGGCCAAGGACGTTCCGACCGAGCTGCCCGACGGGCTCGAACTCGTCGCCTTTCCGGCCCGCGCCGACCCCCGCGACGCGCTGTGCGGCGCTCCGTCGCTCGCCGCCCTCCCAGCTCGGGGCACGTGTGGGCACGAGCAGCCTGCGCCGGGCCGCGCAGCTGCGCGCTCGCCGCGAGGACCTCGAGATCGTCGAAATCCGCGGCAACGTCGACACCCGGTTGCGCAAGCTGGCCGCCGGCGAGGCGGACGCGCTCGTGCTCGCCCTGGCCGGCCTGGAGCGGCTGGACCGCGCGCACGACGCGGACGCTGTCCTTGACGAGCTCGTGCCGGCCGCCGCCCAGGGCGCGCTCGCGGTCGAGGCGGTGCCGGGCCACGTCCCGGACGCCGCGCTCGTCCGGCTGCGCGACCCGGACACGACGGCCTGCGTCGAGGCCGAGCGGGCGCTCGTGCGCGGACTGGGCGCCTCCTGCAACACGCCGGTGGGCGCGTATGCGGTGCCAGCGGGCGAGGGCCTCCTGCGCCTGACCGCCTGGGCCGGCCTGCCCGACGGGTCGGCCTGGGTGGCCGATGAGCTGACCGGTCCGGCCGATGGTCTCGGGGCCGAGGTGGCCCGGCGGATGCTCGCCGCCGGCGCGGGCGATCTCCTGGCCGCGGCGGAGGCCGCGGCGTGACCGTCTACCTCGTCGGTGCCGGTCCGGGCGATCCGGGCCTGATGACCGCCCGGGCGCTGGAGCTGATCGCGCGGGCCGACGTCATCGTCCACGACCGCCTCATCCCCGAGACGGCGCTGGCGGGTGCCCGGCCCGACGCCGAGCTCCACTATGTCGGCAAGGAGGGCGGCGGCCCGTCGATGCCCCAGACCGAGATCGAGCGCCTGCTGCTCGAGCACGGCGCCCGGGGACGGAGTGTCGTGCGGCTGAAGGGCGGCGACCCATTCGTGTTCGGTCGCGGCGGCGAGGAGGCGGAGGCGCTTCAGGCGGCCGGGATCCCGTTCGAGGTCGTGCCTGGCGTCAGCGCCGGGGTGGCCGCGAGCGCCTACGCCGGCATCCCGGTCACCCACCGCGAGTCCGCGAGCGCGGTCGCCTTCGTGACCGGTCACGAGGATCCCGAGAAGCCCGAGTCGGCTCTGCGCTGGGATGCTCTGGCCGCGTTCCCGGGCACGCTCGTCGTCTACATGGGCGTGCGCCAGCTGCCCGCGATCGTCGAGCGTCTGCGCGCCGGGGGGCGGCCGGCCGAGGAGCCGGCGGCCATCATCCAGCGGGGCACTCTGCCCGGCCAGCGGGCCGTCGTGGCCACGCTGGCCACGATCGCCCAGGCGGCCCAGGCGGCCGGCATCCGCGCTCCTGCCATCACCGTGTTCGGGCCGGTGGCCGCTCTGCGCGAGCGCCTGCAGTGGTTCGAGCAGCGCCCGCTGGCCGGCGTGAGCGTCGCGGTGACGCGGGCCCGGGCCCAGGCCAGCGGCTTGGCCGGGCGTCTGCGCGAGCTGGGCGCGCGGGCGCTCGAGGCGCCGGCCATCCGGATCGCCCCGCTGGCGGTCGAAGTGCCGGACCTCGGCCGCTACGACCTCGTCTGCCTGACCAGCCCGAACGGGGTGCGGCTCCTGTTCGAGCGCCTGGCCGAGTCCGGCCGCGACGCTCGGGCGCTGGCCGGAGCACGGGTGGCGGCGATCGGCCCCGGGACCGCCCGCGAGCTCGAGGCGCACGGAATCCGGGCCGATGTCGTGCCCGAGCGTTTCGTGGCCGAGGGGCTCGTCGAGGCGCTCGCCGGGCTCCCGGTGAACCGGGCGCTCATCGCCCGGGCGGCCACCGCCCGCGACGTGCTCCCCGATGCGCTGCGCGAGCGCGGCGCCGAGGTCGATGTGGTGGCCCTGTACGAGACGGTGGCCGAGGAGCTCACGGCCGGCGAGCGCGCCGCGATCGCGCAGGCCGACTACGTGACCTTCACCTCGTCCTCCACGGTCGAGTTCTTCCTGGCCGCGGTCGGCGGTGCGCCCGAGGGGGCCCGCCTGCTCAGCATCGGGCCGGTGACCAGCCAGACCCTCCGCGATCACGGGCTCGAGCCCCACGTGGAGGCCACGCGCCACGACATCGACGGGGTGATCGAGGCCCTGATCGCGGATGTGGCGGAGCGTCGGTGAGCCCGCCCGTCGTCACCTTCCTGTCCGACTACGGCCTGCGGGACGTGTTCGTCGGCGTCTGCCACGGGGTCATCGCCGGGATCTGCCCGCAGGCCCGGGTGATCGACATCACCCACGGCATTCCCCGCCAGGACGTGCGCGCGGGCGCGCTCGCGCTGGCCGGCGCCTTGCCCTACCTGCCGGCCGGGGTGCACCTGGCGGTCGTCGATCCCGACGTGGGCGCCAGCCGTCGGGCCGTGGCGCTCGAGCTCGCCGACGGGCGGCTCGCCGTCGGGCCCGACAACGGGCTGCTCATGCTCGCCGCCGAGGCCGCCGGCGGCGTCGTGCAGGCGGCTGACATCGCCCACTCCCGGCACCGCCTCCAGCCGGTGTCGGCCACCTTCCACGGCCGGGACATCTTCGCCCCGGTGGCCGCTCACCTGGCCGCCGGCGTGCCGTTCGGCGAGATCGGCACCCCGCTCGATCCGGCCGAGCTCATCCGGGTCGAGCTGCCGGCGGCGGTGGTCGACTCCTCGGGGGCGATCCGGGCGCACGTCGTCTACGTGGACGGCTACGGCAACGCTCAGCTGAACGTCTCTCACGCCGACCTCGACGGCTCGGCGCTCCGGCTCGGCCACGGCGCGCTCCTCGAGCTCACCGGCGCGCGCAGCGAGCCGGTGCGCGTGCTGCGCACGTTCGCCGAGGCCGGCGAGAGCGAGCTGCTCGTCTACGAGGATGCCGAGCGCCGGCTGGCCGTCGCGGTCAACGGCGGCTCGGCGGCGGAGCGCCTCGAGCTGGCGGCCGGGGACGAGCTCGTGATCGTCCCGCAGCCGTGAGCACCTCCGCGCTCGGACGCCCGCGGGTCCACCACCGCGCGCTCGGCTCCACCAACGATCGCGCTCGCACCCTTGCCGCGGCCGGGGCGCCGCACGGAACACTCGTCACCGCCACGGCGCAGTCCGCCGGGCGCGGTCGCCAGGGCCGCACCTGGGTGGCAGCGCCCGGGCGGGCGCTCCTGTGCTCGCTCGTCATCCGGGGGCCCGGGCCGCTGCTCTCGCTCGCCGCCGGCGTCGCCGTCGCCGAGGTGGCCGGGCCCGGGGCGCGCATCAAGTGGCCGAACGACGTCCTGCTCGACGCCCGCAAGGTGGCCGGCATCCTGGTCGAGGGGCGGCCGCAGGAGAGCTGGGCCGTGCTGGGGATCGGGGTCAACGTGGCTCTGGAGCCGGACGAGCTGCCGCTCGAGCTGCGCGATCGCGCCGGCACGCTCGGGCGCGAGCCGGCCGCGGTCGAGTCGGTGCTGGCGGAGGTGCTCGACGCGCTCTCGCGCTGGCTGAGCGCGCCCGAGGAGGCGGTGCTGGCCGCGGTGCGGGCGCGCGACGCCCTACGCGGAGAGCCGATTCGCTGGACCGGTGGCACCGGCACCGGAATGGGAATCGACGCCGCCGGCCGGCTGCTGGTCGCCCGGCCCGATGGAGCGCCCGTTGCGCTCGACGCTGGAGAAGTTCATCTCCTCACTACCTGACTCTGGTTGACAGAAGTCAGATGGTGTAGGGTGCTGGCTATGAGTAGCGAAAGCCAGCCCCGCACCTCGCCGACTGTCGTGCTCGTGATCGTGTGCACCGCGGCCGTGCTCGCCAGCCTCGACCTGTTCATCGTCAACGTCGCCCTGCCGCAGATCGGACGCGACCTCCACACGGGGCCGCACGCGCTCGCCACGCTCTCCTGGGTGCTCAACGCGTATGCGATCGTGTTCGCCGCCCTGCTCGTCCTGTTCGGTCGCCTGGCCGAGCGCTACCGGCGCGACCGCGCCTTCCTCGTCGGCGTGGCGACGTTCGTGGGCGCCTCGGCGGGCTGCGGCCTGGCCAGCAGCATCGCCATGCTCATCGCCTTCCGCGTCGTGCAGGCGGCCGGGGCGGCCCTGCTCATTCCGACCTCGCTCGGCCTCGTCCTGACGCACTTCCCGCCCGATCGCCGCCACGGAGCGGTGCGGGCGTGGACGGCTGCCGGCGGCCTGGCCGCTGCGCTCGGCCCCGTCGTCGGCGGCGTCCTGGTCGCGGTCAGCTGGCGCACGGTGTTCTTCGTCAACCTGCCCATCGGCGGCCTCGCCCTGCTCGCCGGCGCCCGCTGGCTGCCGGCCACGCCGGGGCAGCCCGTCCCGCGGCCCGACCTCACCGGCGCCGCGCTCATCACGGGCGGGATCGGAGCCGTCACGGTCGGTCTCGTGGAGGGCAACAGCTGGGGCTGGGGGAGCGCCCGCACGGTGGCGATGCTCGCCGCCGGGACGCTCGCCCTGGTCGCGTTCGCGCGCTACACCGCGCGCCACCCGCGGCCGCTCATCGACCGGGCGCTGTTCGCCCTGCGCCCGTTCACCGGCGCCGCCGCGGTCGCCGTCCTGTTCTCAGCCGCCTTCGGGGCCATGCTGCTCTCGCGTGTTCTGTGGGCCCAGGACGTCTGGCACTGGTCGGCGCTCGACACCGGGCTGGCCATCGCGCCGGGTCCGCTCATGGTCCCGCTGTTCTCGTTCGGTGTGGCCGGCCGGCTGATCGCCCGCTACGGCGCCGGAGCGGTCATCGCCGCGGGCTGCGTGGTGTTCGCGGCCGGCGCGGCCTGGTGGGCGCTCGCCATCGGCCTGCGTCCGGATTACGTGGGCGAGATGCTCGGCGGCATGGTGCTGACCGGGATCGGTGTGGGCCTGACGCTACCGACGTTCATGGCCAGTGGCGCGGCGGCGCTGCCCGCGCCCGCGTTCGCCACCGGTTCGGCGGTCATCAACATGCTGCGTCAGATTGGGATGGCGATCGGCATCGCCGCGCTCATCGCCCTGCTCGGGTCGCCGCACTCGCCGCTGGCCGTGCGCGACGCCTACGCGCGGGCGACGCTCGTGGTGGCCGCGGTCGCTCTGGCCGCCGGGCTGGCCGGCGCCCTGCTGCTTCGCCGGCCGCGACAGGTTGCGGCTCCCGCCGCGGCACCTGTTCTGGCTCCCGAGCTGTGAGGCCGGTGTCGACTCCGACAGCGCTGCTCGTGAGACCGGTGCCGGCGTTACGGCGGCGCCGCACCTGGCTGGCTTCGGCGGCCTGCGAGCAGCTGCAGGTATTACGCTCGCCAGCGTGAGCCTCGACCGCTACGTGGACGCCCAGGACTCGGGCGGGGCCTACGACACCGCGCTGGCCGAGCTGCGAGCCGGGGCCAAGCGCAGCCACTGGATGTGGTTCGTGTTTCCCCAACTGGCAGGCCTCGGGCGCAGCCCGACCGCCCAGCACTACGCGATCGCGTCGCTGGCGCAGGCGCAGGACTATCTGAACCACCCGGTGCTCGGGCCTCGCCTGCGGGAGTGCGCACAGACGCTGCTCGAGCTCCCCGGCGCCGATCCCGAGGCGGTGTTCGGCGCGCTCGACGCGATGAAGCTCCGCTCGAGCATGACGCTGTTCGCTCAGGCCGCGAGCGACGGGGCGCCGTTTACGCAGGTGCTCGAACGCTACTTCGGCGGGCGGCCGGACGAGCGGACGCTCGCCCTGCTCGCGGCCGGCTGATCAGTCGGCGGCTTCGGCGCCGCTGCCTGTCTCGGGCGTCTCGGCGGCCTCGGCGCTGACCCGGCGGCGGCGCGGTGCCCGGCGCGGCTTGGGCGCCGGTGCCGGCTCGTCGGTCTCGGGGGCCGGCGCGTCGGCCTCCGGTGCGGCGACCGGCTCCGGCTCAGCGGACGCCTCGCCGGCGCCGTTCAGGCTCGGTCTTGACTTGGTGGTCGAGCTCCGCCGGCGCGAACGGCGCCGTGCGGTCGGCGGTTTGCGGGCCGGTTCCGGCTCAGGCTCGGGGTCTGGCTCTTCGGACTCCGATTCCGACTCGGGCTCGTCATCGTCGTCGTCATCGAGGCCCGGCGTGTCCTCGAGCTCCTCGTCGAGATCGTCGTCGTCATCGTCGAAGCCGTCCTCGGCGTCGATCGCTGTCGTGATCAGCGCCTCCTCGGTCCCGGGGGCGGTCGGCTCTCCCGTGCCGGCGCCCTTGCGCCGCCGCCGGCTCTTCCCCCGGCGGCCCTTGGGGAAGTTGCGCAGAAGCTCGCGGGCCAGGGCAGCCGGCTTGCGCGCCATGCGCGTGCGGGCGCCGCGCAGCGCCTCCTCGGCCTCCGGCGTGTGGGCGAGGGCGGCCGCGAGCAGGGCGGCGGACAGGCGGCGGTCCTCCTTGCGCGAGGCGTGCACGAGCCGGCGGGCGTTGCGCGCGTGGGCGGCGCCGCTCGAGTTGACCAGCAGTCCGAGCAGCCGCTTGGTCTCGGGCCAGCGCTGGACCGCGTACTCCTCGTGCACCTCGCGGGTGTACTCGGCCAGGCGCCAGATCCAGGCGTTGGCCTGGTCGCGGCGGCCGATCCGGCGCTCGGCCAGCGCCTGGAGCATGATCTTCACGCCCTCGCGCCGCTCCTCGCGCGGCCACCCGGCCATGATGTCGATCGAGGTGTCGAACGCCTCGGCGTCGCGCGAGGCGGCGATCTCCTGCAGAGCGCGCAGGCGCAGCTGGGCGTTGCGGTTGCGCTGCACGGCGGTGAGCAGGAAGCGGCGCTTGAGCTCGCCCCCGCGGTCGAAGTGGAGCATCGCCTTGGCCCGCCGCCAGCCGTTCGGCGCCACGCGGGCTCCGGCCAGGGCCGCCCACACGTGCTGCTCGCCGTAGTCGAGGTTCTCGACCGCGATCCGCCACAGCTCGCGCTCGAACACGCCGGCGCGGCGCTCGGGATCCGGGGTGACGGGGAGCACGCGGCGCTCGACCCGGACCCGGCGCCCGCGGCCCCGGCGCACCGGTCCGACGACGATCGCGCCGCCCCGGTAGACGTCGCGGTCAAGCAGCGAGTGCAGGGTGACAACCGGGTCGTCGTGGGTGGTCGCCGGGTGGACGAAGTCGATGACGAGGCCCGCCTCCTTGCCCGGGTGGCGGCGGGTGACGCGGCCGACGCGCTGCTGGTAGATGCGCTTGGACGCCGTCGGGGCCAGATGCATGCACACGGTCGCGCGGGGGCTGTTCCAGCCCTCGGCCAGCAGCTGCGCGTTGACGAGCACGTCGATCTTGCCCGACTCGTAGTCGGCCAGCACCTTGGCCAGCTGGCGCTTGGGCGTCTCGCCGGAGACCGCCTGCGCCTTCATGCCGAGATCGCGGAAGGCCGAGGCGACGTTGTAGGCGTGGCGGACGCCGGCGGCGTAGACGACCCCGGGCACGCCGTTGAAGCGTGTCTTGTAGAGGTCGGCGATGGCCAGGTTGAACGGGAGCTGGTCGAGCAGTTCGGCCAGCAGCTCCTGGTCGAACTCGGTGTCCACCTCGCCTCGGCGCAGCGGCACCTTGGCGATCGTGCGCACGCCGGGGCCCGGCGGGATGCGGATGCAGCGCAGCGGGGCGATCACGCCCCGGCGGGCGGCCTGGGCGAGGTCAAAGCGCGAGGTCTGGGTGGGGAAGAGGTCGGTGACGTGGCGGGCGATGAGCGCGCCGGTCGCCGTCATGCCGATGAACACCGGACCGGCCCAGCCGCGGATCGACGCCGAGGTCTTCTCGCCCAGCGCCGTGTGGGCCTCGTCGCAGATGACGATCGTGTACGCGTCGGAGATGCGGCCGACGTTGCGTACGAACCACTGGTAGGTCTCGACCGTGACCGGTCCGTTGGCCGCATCCTGGTCGCCGAGCAGCGGCGCGTGGATGCGGTCGCGATAGCCGCGGTCGCGCAGCTCGCCGTGGAACTGGTCGACGAGGTTGCGGCGGTGGGTGAGGATGAGCACGCCGCCGGTGCGCGAGGCCTCGACGAAGCCGAGCGCGGCCACCGTCTTGCCGGCGCCGGTCGCGTGCTCGAACCAGAAGCGGCGGGCGGCGTTCGGGTCGTCGGGCTGCTCGGGGAGCTGGTCGGCGTCGGCCTCGTCCTGCCAGTCCAGCGGTTCCTCGGTCTCGTCGAAGTCGGCGTCCTCGTCCTCGTCGTCGACCTCGTCGCCATCGGACGTCGCGGCGGCCTTCGGCGCCGGGCCGCGGCGGCGCCTCGGCGGCCGCGGCGGCGCCGTTCCCGTTGCCATTGCCGTTCCCGCCTCGCTGGGCCTCGGCGAGCAGGGCGGTCAGCGTGCCCGACAGCGCGTCGACCTGGTGGGCCGAGAGCACGGTGCCGTCGACCAGGGTCGGCTCCTCGTCGGAGAGCAGGCGCTCGAGACCGAGCAGCAGCGAGAACTCCCGGCGCCAGGCGATCGACGGCTGGCGCGCACCCTCGTCGAGCTCGCTCAGCGCGGCATCGAGCGCGCGGCGGCGCGCCGAACCGGGCGAGAGCGCGTCTTCGAGCGTCTCACCTTCGTAGACGAAGCGTTCGCGCGTGAACATCTCGGCGCGCGCGATCGCGGCAGGGCTGGGAAAAGGGGTGGAGTCACCCATGAAGGTCGAAAGGTCGCAGTGATCGAGCCGCGGCAATAGGTCAGCGGCTCAAGCCAGTCTCAGAGAGCCCGTACGGCCAGGATCCTTTCCAGGAAAGAATCGCCCCTCGCCGCACCCTGGTACTCAGAGGATAACCGTACTTAAGCAGATACCCGGACAGCACTCGTGAAGCGCGCCGGGACCCATGTGGCAACCTGTGTCTGCGTGGCCACATGACCGGCGCCTCGACCCGCAACTCGTTTCCATCGCCCACTCCCGAGGTGGAGATCCGCCGCATCCGTACCGCCCGCGAGCTCGAGGCCGCGGTGGCCCTGCGGCATGAGGTGTTCTGCGTGGAGCAGGGGGTGCCGGCGAGCGAGGAGCTCGACGGCCGCGACCACCAGGGCCTGCACCTGGTCGCGGTCTCGCGCGACGAGGTGATCGCCACCTGCCGGATCGTGATGGTCGGCAGCACGGCCCAGTTCAGCCGGCTGGCGGTGCGGGCGACGGCCCGGCGGCAGGGCATCGCCACCGCCCTGCTCGAGGCCGCCGACATCGAGACCCGGGCCGCGGGCGGGCGCCGCATCGTGCTCCACGCGCAGACCTACGCCCGGCCGCTGTACGAGAACGCCGGCTACCGGGCCCACGGCCGGCTGTTCTGGGAGGCGGGCATCGAGCACGTGGCCATGGAGAAGGCGCTGTGAGGGCGCCGGACCGGGGCGCCGGTGCCTGAGGTCCGGATCGATCCTCTCACCGGCCTGCGCGCGATCATCGGTGACGACGGCGCCCTGGGCGGCGCGGCGTGGACGGGCCCGCCGGCGCCGGTTGCGCCCGAGCAGGATCCGTTCGCCGAAGGCCACGAGCGGGACACGCCGCCCGAGCTGGCGGCCGTCCGTCCCGGCGGTGCCCCGGCTGACGGCCCGGGGTGGCGCGTGCGCGTCGTGCCGAGTCCGGAGCCGGCCCTGCGCGAGGACGCGGCGCCGACCGCGCCCGAGGCCAACCGCGACCTGTTCTGGTCCGGCCCGGCCGTCGGCGCCCACGAGCTGATCGTCAACGCGCCCGAGCCGGTGGCCTCGCTCGGCGAGCTGAGTGCCGAGCAGGTGGCGGCGGCGGTCGAGGTGTGGCGCGAGCGGATGCGCGCCCACCCGGACGCCGCGTACCTGCACCTGACCGTCGATGAGCGGATCGAGGCGGCGCCGTCGCCCGTGCACTCGCACGCCCAGCTCTATGCGCTCGGCTTCGTCCCCGCGGCGGTGGCCCGTGAGCGCGAGCGCTTCGGCGCCCACGCCACTCGCACGATGGGCGGCAACCTGCTCGCCGATCTCGTCCAGGAGGAGGTGCGCCGGCGCGAGCGGATCGTGGCCATCGACGAGGAGTGCGTGCTCATGGCCCCGTTCGGGTCCCGCGCGCCCTACCAGTTGCTGATCGCCCCTCGGCGGCCCCGCCCCCGCTTCGAGGACGACGGGCCGGCGGGCGCCGCACATGCTGTGGGACGCGCTCGGACGGCTGGCCCGCCACTTCGGCGCCTCACCCCCGCTGACCCTGTGGGTGCGCACCGCCCCGCAGGGCGCCGAGTACTTCTGCTGGCGCATCGACATCCTGCCCCGCCTGACCCGGATCGGCGGGCTCGAGCTCGGGGCGGGCGTCAACCTCAACCCGGTGGCGCCCGAGCGCGCGGCGGCCGAGCTGCGCGAGCGCGTGAGGGCGGTCGTCCAGCGGGTCAGCCGGGCGTCGGTGTCCGTCGAGGGCGCGGTCGTCGGCTCCATCGGCCCCGGGTTGCTCGTCCTGCTCGGGGTGACCCACGGCGACGGCGAGCGGGAGGCCGACTGGCTGGCCGACAAGATCCGCGCTCTGCGGATCTTCCCCGACGCCGCCGGTCGCATGAACGAGCCGCTCGGCGGGCGCGAGGTGCTGTGCGTGAGCCAGTTCACGCTCTACGGCGATGCCCGGCGGGGCAACCGGCCGAGCTTCGTGGCCGCGGCGGCGCCGGAGCTGGCCGAGCCGCTGTACGAGCGGGTGTGTGCCCGCCTGGACGCGCGGCGCGGGGTGTTCGGGGCGATGATGGCGGTCGAGCTCGTCAACGACGGCCCGGTGACGCTGGTGCTCGAGAGCCCGCCGGCGCCGGGAGCGGCCGGCTGACTTGGGTCGAGCCGTGTTGCCCAGACGTCCTCGCCACGCGCCAACGCTGTTCCAGATCCAGCTTCAAACCGGCTCGTGGAGCCTGCGGGCTCATACGGTGGGCGGCGTGTCACAGCTGCTCAGCCAGAAGCGAGCGATCGCGCTGCTCAGCGAGACGGGTGGGAGCGCAGCACCGGCGGCAAGCACGTGGTCAAGATGGTCAAGCCGGGCGCGCGGCCGGTCACGTTGCCGCACCACCACGGCCGGCCCTACAGCCGCGGCCTGACCCAAGCGATCCTGCGCCAGGCCGGCATCGACAAGGAGGATGGAGGATGGAGCTCACCGTCACGATCCGCACCGAGCCCACGGGGTACTGGTCCGAGGTCGCCGAGCTCCCGGGATGCTTTGCCTCCGCCCGAACTCTGAGCGAGCTGCGCGAGGCGCTCGGGGAGGCCGTCGGCCTGTATGTGTGGGACCGGCCGGCGGAGGTCGTGGGCCGTGATCTCGCCGTGGGGCGGGCGCGGATTGAGGTGCGCGAGCCGGCCGGGGACTCTCCGCCGGCGGGCTGATCCGCGGCGCGTGGTTGCAATCAGGCGCCCATAGAGGGACCAAGTGCAACCACGCCGCCCCCCGAGGGCAGGGCCCCGCCCCGGGTGGCCGGTACGGTCCACGCGTGCGCGACTACTACGAGGAGCTGTGGCGCGAGCTGCCCGAGGAGCTGCACCCGCCCGAGCTCGCGCTACGCCGCGGGTTCCTGGCCGCCGAGCTCCGCCCGGGGATGCGTGTGCTCGACATCGGCTGCGGCGACGGCGCGCTTCACCGCGCAGATCGCCGGCGCCGGCGGGCAGGTCACGGGCGCCGACGTGGCCGAGGCGGCGCTCGAGCGCGCCCGCCGCCGCCACCCCGGGCTGGCGTTCATCCGGGTCGAGCTCGACGGTGCCCTGCCGTTCGAGGACACGAGCTTCGAGCTGGTGTGGGCGAGCGAGGTGATCGAGCACGTCGCCGACACGGCGCGCTGGCTCTCCGAGCTCCGGCGCGTCCTCGTCCCGGGTGGCGTCCTGCTGATCACCACCCCGTCGCACGGGCGGCTGCGCCTGGCCCTCCACGGCATCGAGCGCTACTCGGAGCCGCTCGGCGACCACCTGCACCTGTACACGCGCCGCTCGCTGGCGAGCACGCTGGCCGAGTTCGGCTTCGGTGAGATCAGCGTTCGCACCGCCGGCGGCCCGCCGCTGCTGCGCCGGCTGCTCCTGGCCCGCGCCCGGCGCTGAGCTACTCGGCCGTGGTCACGAAGGGATCGAGCTGGCGGGCGCGGGCGAGCTCGCGAGCGGCTGCGGCGGTCCGGCCGTGGGCGCGATCGAACTGCGCCAGGGCATACCAGGTCTCGGGGTCCTCGGGCGCCAGCGCGGTGGCGGCGAGGTCGGCGCGGCGGGCCGCGGCCAGGTCGCCGATGGCGCGCTTCGATCGCCGCCTGCGTCTGCAGCGGAACGTAGTCGAGCGGGTTCGGCGTTGGCCGCGGTCCGCGCGTCGGTCAGCGCGGCGCCGGCATCCCCCGCGGCCAGCGCGTTCAGGGCGGCCGAGTCGGCGTCGAAGGAGCGCAGGGGCTGCCAGACCATGTAGGCGGCCACCAGCCCGGCCAGCCCGACCGCCGCGGCGGCAGCGATGCGCGCCTGCGCTCACCCGACCCGGCGAGCCTGGCGGACGGAGCCGAAGCCGTTCCCCGACCGGCCAGCCATCCGGCACAGGCCAGCGCCGGGACGGCCACGCCGGGCAGGAACCACGTCCAGTCGATCGCCGAGTGCACGCCGAAGCACACGGCGATGGCGAGCAGCGCAGCCAGGCCGGACCGCTCGTCCGGCGCCGTTCCCCGCGCCCGCCAGCCCCCGAGCGTCCGGCGCACCGCCAGCGCCCAGGCGATGAGCAGGCCGAGGCTCGCCGCCAGCCCGAGCGCGCCGAGGTCGGCGAACGTCTGCACGACGTAGCTGTGGGCCTCGAGCACGTGATCGGGCGAGTAGCGCTTGTGGGCGATCCAGAACCCGAACGCCCCCGTGCCGCCCAGCGGGGCGTGGGCGCCGACGCGCAGGCCGTCGCGCCAGTAGCGCGGGCGGCTCGAGCCGAGCTCGGCGAGCCGGCCGGCCTGGTCGCCCGCCCCGCCCCGCGGGTTCGTGAGCTGTGACCACAGGTGCGAGATCTCGCCGGTGAAGCCCCGGGAGGAGGCGGCGAGGCCGACGAGCACCAGCCACCGGAACGAGCGCCAGACCGGCGAGCAGCGTCTTCTCGATCCTGCGCGGTCGTCCTCGCCGACAGCGTGACCCGCCGCAGGAGCCAGGCGACCGCCAACCCAGCGCCGAGCAGGACGACGAGCGCGATCACGAGCACGACCCCGAAGTGATGGCCGTCGCGTCGCGCGGGCCGCTGCCGTCTGGTAGTCGCGCATGAGCGCCGGCTGGGCACCCGCCCATACGCTGACCGCGGCGCCGCCGGCGATGCCGGCGCCGAGCAGGAGCACGCCGCGCAGGCGCGCGGGGGAGAGCGCGAACCACACCGCCACCCCGATCACCGCGGCGAGCAGCGCACCGCGGCTGTAGGAGAGCACGAGCGCGCACACGAGCGTGGCCAGCGCGGGGATGCCGACGACGGTGAGCGCGCCGCGGCCGGCGGCTGCCGCGGTCCACGCGCGCCCGCCAGCCACAGCCAGGCGGGGAGGCCGAGTCGCGGCGGCCAGCCCGGTCGCGTTGTAGTAGCCGAACGGCGTGCGCAGGCGCCCGAACTGGTCCCCGGCGTCGAGGCTGCCCGGGAAGACCTTGCTCAGCAGCGCGTAGCCGCACACGAGGACCGCGCCGAGCGCCACCCCGATGAGCAGCGCCCGCCAGCTGCCCGGATGCCAGCGGGCCAGGACGATGGCGGCGGCGAACGCGGCCAGGTAGGAGAGCGTGACGTTGGCCTCCAGCCACGAGTAGGCGGGCTGGACCGACCAGGCGATCGAGGCGAACGTGAGCAGGGTGAGGGCGAGGAACCAGCCGAGCGCCGCCGCGCCCGCGCGCCCGCGGCGACCGCGAGCGCGGCCGACGAGCACGGCGATGCCGAGCCCGGCGGCCAGCAGGACGAGCAGGATCTGGGCCACTGTGTCAGCGGCGTCGGGCTGGAGCTGCTCGCCGCTGGTCGTGAACGCGAGCAGGACGAATCCGGCTGCCAACCCGAGCCCGAGCAGCGGGTCGCCACTGAGGCGGGCCTTCACGGCGAACCCTTGCGGGCGATCAGCATCAGGGTGTGGCCGAGCCGGGCCGCTCGCGGCCGCGACCCGAGCGCGTCGAGCCTGCGCAGGCCGCGCTGCACCGACGGGGCCAGGCGCCGCCACGTGTACGTGACCGCATGGAGCTCGCCGGCCAGGCCCGCGGCACGCGCCTGCGCGAGCAGCGCGCCGGGGGAGAGCGGGATGTCGTCCGGGGTGCCATGCACGGCGGTGGCCACCCCGGTGCGGTTGGCCAGCGCCAGCCCGAGCCCGACCGGGTGCCAGAGCCCGGGCTCGACGGCGATCAGCGCTCCGCCGGGGCGCAGCAGCGCCGCCGCCTCGGCGAACACGCCGTCGAGCGGCCCCTGGAAGGCGAGGTGGTGGAGGACGAGCCGGTAGAGCACGACGTCGAAGCTCCCGGGGGCGAACGGCAGCTCCCCGGCACGGCCGACGAGGGCCGTGTCCGCCCGGCCGGTCTCGCGCACCCCGGCCACCCGGTCGGGGTCGGCGTCGACGGCCACGAGCCGGAACGCCGGCGCGGGGAAGAGGTGACGGCCCGGGTGCCAGCCGGCGCCGACCGACAGCACCTCGCCGGCGGGCAGCGGCAGGCGCCGGTCGAGGATGGCGCGCTCGCGGGTCTCGAGGTGGCGGTAGTGCTCCTCGAGCGTGCCGCGCCGGCTCAGGCGGTCGAGCAGGTTGTCGGGCTCGTAGGGCTCCGAGCCGACCGCCACCGGCGCGGCCGGCCGGCTCACAGGAGCCGCGCCAGGTCGGCCTCGTGCTCGGCGATCCAGGCGTGAATGTCCTGCAGGATGACGCGGGCGTCGCGCCGCGGCCGCCAGCCGGTGAGCCCGAACAGCTTCCGGCAGTCCGAGATGTAGCTCGGGACGTCACCTGGCCGGTCCTCGAGCACCGCGCCGACCTCCACGGTGTTGCCGGTGATCTCGGCACACAGGGCGGTCGTCTCGGCCAGCGAGAGGCTGCACGAGCGGCCTCCGCCGACGTTCGCGATCACCCCGTCCCAGTGCTCGGGGGCGGCCAGCTGCTCGTCGAGCAGGTCGACCAGGTCGAGCACGTGGAGGAGGTCGCGCACCTGCCTGCCCGTGCCGCCGAAACCGATGTAGGAGAGCGGGCGGCCGAAGTGGTGGGCGAGCATCCAGAAGGTGAACACTCCCTGGTCGACCTTGCCCATCTGCCACGGACCGGCGATCACGCCGCAGCGATTGACCACCGCCCGCAGGCCGTAGGCGGCCCGGTACTCGGCGATCAGCAGCTCGGCGGCCAGCTTGGTCGACCCGTAGAGCGTCCGCGCGCCGTCGAGCGGGAAGTCCTCGGCGATCCCGGCCGCGGAAGCGCCGGGCACCGGTTGCTCAGCCTCGAGCTCGAGCCGGGTGTCGGTCTCCCGAAAGGCCAGGCGCGCTCAGCGGCTCGATCGGATACACGCGGCTGGTGGACAGGAAGAGCATGTAGGCGTTCCGGCGCCGAGCCAGCTCGAGGCAGTGATAGGCGCCGATGAGGTTCGACTGGATGAGGTAGTCGGGGCTGCCGTCGATGCCGGCCAGCGCGGAGGGCTCGGCCGAGCACTCGAGGACGGCATCGAGCTCACCGAGCGTGAGCAGGTCGTCGAGCACGCGCACGTCGGCGTGCTGAAACTGCACCCCGGCCTCGCGCAGCCGGGGCAGGTTCAGTTCCGCCGCCGCGGCGGCGGAGGTTGTCGACGCAGAGGATCTCCCAGTCGGGGTGGCGGCCAGCGAGCTCGACGGCCACATTGCGCGCCGATGAACCCGGCTCCGCCTGTGATGAGGACGCGCACGGCGGGCGATTATGGCAACGGCGCCCCGGCGAACCCGGCGGCGGCCTCGTAGGCGGCGAGCGTCTGCGTCCCACAGCGCTCCCAGGTGAACTCCCGGGCGACGGTGTCGCGAGCCTGCGCGGCGAGGGCACCGCGGGCGGCGCTGTCCGTCGAGGAGACGGCCGATTTGATCGGCCAGCGCCTCCGGGTCGCCGGGCGGCACGAGCGCGATGCCGCCCCCGGCAGCGGCGATCTCCTCTGGTCCGTCCTCGCCGGCGCATCCGAGCGCCGGAACCCCCGCCCCCATGGCCTCGATGTAGGCCACCCCGAACGCCTCCTCGATGCTCGGCAGCACGAACAGCGTGGCCTCGCGGGCGGCGGCCATTGCCCCGGCGTGCGGGAGTGCGCCGCGCAGCTCGATCATGTCGAGCACGCCGAGCGAACGGGCGAGGGCGCGCAGCGGCTCCCGCTCGGGCCCGTCGCCCACGACCACCCAGCGCAGCTCGGGGTGCGCGGCGCGCAGCCTGGCCAGCGCGCCCACCACGTCGGCGTGGCGCTTGCGCGGCACGAGGTCGGCCACGGTGACGAGCGTGGGGCGCTCGGGCGGCGGTGCCGGGGCGGCTGGCAGGTCAGTGCCGAGGTGGACGACACGAGCCGGCGTGGAGGCGAGCGCACGGCAGCGGGTCGCCGTGCCGGCGCTGTTGGCGAGCACGAGCCGGGCATGCGCGAGCGCCCGCCGCACCGCCGGTCCGCCGGCACCCGCGCCCTGGACGTCGTGACCGTGGACGGACACCACGAGTGGCACGTCCGGATCGACCCGGCGCACGGCGTCGGCGGCCGGCACCGCGTAGTGGGCGTGGACGACCGCGAACGGGAATTCGGGGCGCAGCGCGCGCATGGCGCGGCGCAGCGCCGGCGCCGCCCACGCGCCCCAGGCGCCGTAGCTCAGGCCGCGGGGGGGCGAGAGGTAGCGCACGTAGCGCACCGGCAGACCGTCGAGCACCGCCTGGCCGGGCTGGCGCAGCGGCGCCAGCGCGCGGCGCGCGTCGCCGGCCCGTAGCGCCGACAGCGGTGGGATCGGGCGGTGCAGCACGAGCACGCGCAGTTCGGCCCCCGCGGCGAGCGCGGCGCGGGCCTGGCGGTGCGCCCAGATGCCGAGCGCCGGCGCCCCGGCCCGGGGGTAGTACTCGGCCACCACGAGCACCTTCATGGCAGGCGGCGGTGGACGGCCAGCGTGCGCCCGGCCTCGGCGGCGGGCAGGTACGGGCGATCGGCGAGGAAACGCCGCGCCTCGGCCACGGCCTCGGCGCGGTCATACGCGGCGGCGATCCGGCGCAGCCCGTGCCGGATCGGGGTGGCGTCGACGACCCCGATCCGCCAGCCGCGGGAGCGCGCCAGCGCCGCCCAGTGGGCATCGAGGCCCCATCCGAAGCGCAGCGGCGGGAACGGCAGCAGCGTCTCGAAGGTCCGGGCATGCAAGGCCGGCGACCGGGCCGATCTCGACGAAGCCGGTCTCGCGCACGAGGCTCCCGGCCTGCCGGCGGGTCACTGACCAGGCGGCGTGCGAACGCTGCCGGTGGGCGGGCTGGGCCAGGCTGAGCTGCGCCGCCTCGGCCAGGGCGAGGAAGCGGTCGAGGAAGCCGGCCGGCAGCGCCACATCGTCGTCGAGCAGCAGCAGCCAGTCGTGACCGGCGGCCGGATGCGCGCTCAGCAGGCGGTTCAGGTTTTCGAACTTCCCCCGGCCGCCAACCGGCGCGGTCACGATCTCGACCTGGTGGCGAGAGCGCTCGAGCTCGCGGGTGGCGGTCTCGAGCAGCGTCGGGCCCTCCTCGCGCTCGACCGCCAGCACGAGCACGCGCCGGCGGGGGAGGCGGTGGGCCAGGCGGGCGGTCCGTGGCCGCTGCGCGGTGGCCACGGTCGACGAGGTCAGCCGCGGCATCGAGGGCCAGCGCCCGGGTCGTGGCCCGGATCCCGTACACCTGGCCGCTCGTGCCCGACAGGAAGTCCTCGCCGCTCGCCGGCCGGGGCGGGTCGATGGCGTCGGTGAGCGGCCTGCCGGATCGCGCCCGCCGCGCGGGCGCCCATGACGACTGCGTACAGGCAGCGACGGCGCACCAGGTGCCAGCCGCAGCCGGCCATGATGCGCAGTTCGCGGAGCATCGAGCGTGAGGTGCCGACCCGGACGTCGAGGCGCCGCGCGGGCTCGGCCCTGGTGGTAGGCGGCCCGCGCCAGCGCACCCAGCGTGGCGTCCGCGCGCGTGCGCCGGTGCTCGAGTCCCGCGGCGGCCAGGTAGCGGATCCGGCCGCCGCCGGCCACGTAGCGGTGCTCCCACTCCTCCTCGTCGCCGTGGCCGTGCAGGGCCTCGTCGAAGCCGCCCACGCGCTCGAGCGCCCGGCGCCGGATGGCCATGTTCGCCCCCCAGACCCGATCGACGTCCCGGTCGCTCGGGCCCGAGGTCGAGGGTGGTGATCGGCGGTGGCTCGCGCCCGCAGGCCCGAGGCCCGCCGCCTTCCAGGCGCGCGCGGATCGGTCCCCCGAACACGTCGTGGCCGGGGCTCTGAGCCGCTCCGGACAGGAGCGCGTCCAGCCAGCCGGCGGGCGCGTCGATGTCGTCGTCGATCAGCACGATGAGCTCGCTCGTGCGCGGCCGCGATGCCGGCATTGCGGGCCGCGTTCGCGCTCGTCGGGCGCTCGAGCGAGACCAGCTGCGCTCCGTGGCGCTCGGCCACCACCGCCGTGGCCGGATCGAGACCGTCGCGGGCCACGATCACCTCGGCGCCGGCCGCGCGGGCCTGCGGCACGACGGAGGCGAGCGTCACGTCGAGGTAGCCGGGCCGCGCCCGTGTGGGCACGACGATCGACGCGCTGGGACCGGCCACCGCCACGCGAGTGCTTTAGCCCTGGCGGTGCCGGCGGCGGTGCTGGCCCAGCTGCCGCGCGAACGCGGCCAGGAAGCGGGGGTTGTAGCGCGTGTAGCGCCGCCACAGCCGGCGCGGCTCGTTGGCCAGCCGGAACGCCCATTCCAGTCCGGCGTCCTGGATGAAGCTCGGTGCCTGGCGCACGAGCCCGGCATGGAAGTCGAATGCGGCGCCGACGCCGATCAGCACCGGCGCATCGAGCTCGGAGCGCATCGACGCCATCCACTTCTCCTGCTTGGGCACCCCGATCCCCACCCACACGACGTCGGGCCGCGCGTGATTGATCTCGTCCACCACCGCCGCGCGCTCTTCCGGGGTCAGAGGCCGGTGCGGGGGCGAGTAGCCGCCGACGATCTTGACCCCGGGGTAGCGCTGGCGCAGGTTGAGCGCGAGCTGGAACAGAGCGCCCTGGTTGCGGCCGCCGTAGAGGTAGAACCGCTGTCCGGTGCTGGCCGAGCGCGCGCACGCCCGGGCCATCAGCTCAGGCCCGTACACCCGCTGCTCGAGCCGGTGCCCGAGCGCGTTCAGCGCCCACACGAGCGGCTGCCCATCGGGGACGTTGAGATCGGAGCCGGCGAGCGCGGCGCGCAGCTTGGGGTCCTCGTGGGAGGCCATGACCGTGTGGACGTTGCACACGCAGACGTACCCCTGCTGGCCTGCGGCCACCATGGCATCTGATCCAGTCGAGCGTCTCGTCGTAGTTGGTCAGCGACAGCGGCACCCCGAGCACGGTCTCGGTTTCGGGTGCGGGAACCGGGGCCGGACTGGCGGCGAGGGAGCCTTCGGGGAGCATTGGAAGTCGTCTAAGCCTTGCCGAGAGAGGGTGAGCTGACACCTAACCTTATGCACAGCAACGAGACGACCGCCTGATGGTTGCGCTTTTGGACGGGATTCGGCGGGTCCGTTGCTCTCGGTCACCGCCCCGCGGTATGCTGCGCCGCGACAAGGACGTCACTGCGGTCCGCGAGCATCGCCCCCTTACTCGCGGACCCGGACGACCCCCAGCCCTACCAGGGTCGTCCTTTGCCGGGCCCGTGTCGCGCCACAGCTGCGCGGCACGGGCCCGGCCCCTACTCTCACCTCCCATGCGTGCATTGGTCACCGGCGGTGCCGGCTTCATCGGGTCGAACCTCGTCGATGCGCTGCTGGCTCGCGGCGACACCGTGGCGGTGATCGACGATCTGTCCAGCGGGAAGCGGGAGAACCTGGCCGGCGCGCTCGGGGCCGGCGCGCGGCTGCACGAGCTGAGCGTCACGCGAACCCGCCGCGCGTGGACGAGGTGTTCGCGCAGTTCCGGCCCGAGGTGGTGTTCCATCTCGCGGCGCAGATCGATGTGCGGGTATCGGTCGAGCAACCGGCGCGAGATGCCACGGTCAACGTGCTGGGCACGATCGCCGTGCTCGAGGCGGCGCTGGCGCACGGGGCCCGGCGGATCGTCAACACCTCGACCGGCGGGGGGCTGTACGGGGACGCCGACGTGCTCCCCACGCCGGAGGGCCACCCGATCCGTCCGCTGGCCCCCTATGGGCAGAGCAAGCTCGCCGCCGAGGGATACTGCGCGCTGTACACCCGTCTGCACGGCCTGTCCACGGTGTCCCTGCGCTACGGCAACGTGTACGGCCCCCGCCAGGACGTGCACGGTGAGGCCGGCGTGGTGGCGATCTTCTGCGGGCACCTGATCGATGGCCGCGCCCCGACCGTCTTCGGGGACGGGCGTCAGACCCGCGACTGGGTCGAGGTCGGCGATGTCGTGCGGGCGAACCTGCTCGCGGCGGACAGCGCGGTCACCGGCCCGGTCAACATCGGCCACGGCCGGGAGACCTCGGTGCTCGACCTCCTCGACGCCCTGCAGCGAGGTCGGCGACGGCCACCACCTCCCCGACCCGCGCTTCGAGCCTGAGCGCCCCGGCGAGGTGCGCCGCAGCTGTCTCGACGTCAGGCGGGCCCGCGAGGAGCTGGGCTGGGAGCCCGAGTAGGAGCTGCGCGGCGGGCTGCGGCGGATCCTGTCGGCTGTAGCCGCGCTAGAGGTTCTCGGCCACGCGCGGGGCCTCGCGGGTGAACACCCAGCCAGCCGAGCGCGAACATGACGCCGGGATGAGCGCGAGCGCGATCCCGGCCGACGCGAAGCCGGCCGGCGAGGCGGCCGGCGGGATACGTCGGCCGCGATCGATGAGGGCGTGGCCCATCTGGGTCAGCAGCGCGGCGATCGGGTTGATGAGCGCGGCGTGCTCGAGGCTCTTGGAGCCGATGAAAGCGCGCGCCCGAGGCGAGGCGCCGCCGTGTACATGATCGGCGAGGCGTAGAACCAGGCCTGGAGCGAGACGTCCCAGATCGGCTGCACGTCGCGGAAGCGCACGTACAGGGCGGACAGGAGCATCCCGATGCCGGTCGCCGAGGACGACGAAGCCGAGCGACGATCGGGATCAGCTCGATCCAGCGGAGCGTCGGGCGTGACCCCGTTGGCCAGCGCGAACACGATCACCGCGATGAAGTTCATGGCCAGGTTGAACATCGCCGTCAGCGACACCGACAGCGGGATCGACCATCCGGGGGAAGCGGACCTTGCGCAGCAGCGCCTCGCGGGCGACCAGGCAGTTCACGCAGTTGCCGGTCGCCTCGCCGAAGTAGGTCCAGAGCACGATCCCGGTGAGCAGGTAGACGCCGTAGTGCGGGGATGCCCTTGCCGATGTCGAGGATCTTGGTGAAGAACACGTAGATCACGCCGAAGAACAGCAGCGGGCGCACCAGCGACCAGAAGTAGCCGAGCACCGAGCCGAAGTAGCGGAGCTTGAACTCGGTGCGGGCGAGCGTCACCGTCAGCTCGACGAAGCGGCGGAGCTCGCCGCCCAGGGCGGACGGGCCATGGGCGCGGGCCGCGTGAGCGGTCACGGCGCGAGCAAGCTAGCAGCGGCGGTGAGCGGACGCGACGGCCGAGCGCTGCGGCGATAATCGGCCGCGTGACGTCCGGTGGATCGAGCCCGGCGCGACGCCTCGGCGCGCGCGCGGCGAGGTCGTCGTCTGCATCCCGGTCTACGGCGGCCACGAGCAGTTCGTCGCTGCCTGCGCAGCGTGCTCGCGCACACCCCGCCGGAGGTGCCGATCCTGATCTGCGACGACGCCAGCCCGGACCGGCGCTCGCTGGAGCTCGTGCGCCGAGCTCGCGGCGAGCCCTGCAGGCGCCGAGCGCCTTCTACCTGCGCCGCGAGCGGAACCTCGGCTTTCCCGCCAACGTCAACGGCGCGTTCGCCGTCGCCGCGCCCGCCGACGTCGTGATCGCTCAACTCCGACTGCGTGGTCGCCGACGGGCTGGCTCGAGGGGCTGCGCGACGCCGCCGCTCTCGCGACAGCCGCGTGGCCACCGTGACCGCGCTCACCAACCACGGCACGTCGTCTCGGTGCCCGAGCGCGGGCCCGCGCCGGAGCTGCCCGCAGGGCTGGAGCCTCGACGCGGCCGCCGCGGCGGTGCGCGCGCGCTCGCTGCGGCTGCGCCCGCGGCTGCCGACCGCGATCGGCCACTGCGTGCTACATCCGCCGCAGCGGCGCTCGAGCTGGTCGGCGACTTCGACCTCGCGTTCTCGCCCGGCTACGGCGAGGAGGTCGACTTCTCGCAGCGCTGCCTGCGCGCGGGCTGTCCCACGTGCTCGCCGACGACGTGTTCGTCCTCCACCACGGCGGCGGAGCTTCGCGCCGACGGCGAGCGCTCAGCCCGGTGCAGGAGCAGCACGAGCGGATGCTGGCCGCGCGCTACCCGTACTACCACGACGCGGTCCGGACGGCTCGAGCGCGACGGTCGTCGGTCCGCTGGCCCGGGCGCTCGGGGTGCGCCCGCCGCGCGCTGGGCGGGCTGTCGGTGGTGATCGATGCGCGCATCCTCGCCGGGCCGATGACCGGGACGCAGCTGCACGTGCTGGAGCTGATCGCGGCGCTCGCCCGGACCGGCCAGGCGCGCGTGACGGCGATCGTGCCCGAGCGCCCGGCGCCGGACGCCGCGCGGGCGCTCGCTCGCCTCGACGGCGTCAAGCTGCTGACCCGCGGCGCAGCGCGAGGCGCGGCGCGACCGGCGCGCCGACGTCGTCCACCGGCCGTTCCAGGTCACGACGAGGAGGATCTGGCGCTTCCTGGCCGGCTGCGGCGAGCGCCTGATCGTCACCCACCAGGACCTGATCGGCTACCACAACCCGTCGTACTTCAGCGACTGCGACGCGTGGCAGGGGTACCGGCGCCTGACCCGCACGGCGCTGGCCGTCGCCGACCACGTCGTGTTCTTCTCCGCGCACGCCCGCGACGAGCGCGCTGGGCGAGGATCTGCGTCGAGCCCGAGCGCGCGAGCGTCGTCCACATCGGCGTCGACCACCGGCTCCGTGCCCGCTGCCGAGCCGGTCGCCGCCGCCGGGCGCGGACGCGCCTGCCCGACGGCGCGCCGGTGATCCTCTGTCTGGGCACCGACTTCGCGCACAAGAACCGCGTGTTCGCGCTGCGGTTGCTCGAGCGAGCTCCGGAGCCGGCACGGCTGGCACGGGCGGCTCGTGTTCGCCGGGCCGCAGGTCGCGCGACGGCTCCTCCCGGCCGCGCGAGCGAGGCGCTGGCTGGCGCCCGCCCGCGGCTGGCCGGCGCCGTGCTCGACCTCGGCGCGGTCAGCGAGGCCGAGAAGGCGTGGCTGTACGCGCCGGGCGGCGGCTGGTCCTCTACCCGACCGTGCACGAGGGCTTCGGCCTGATCCCGTTCGAGGCCGCCGAGCACGGCGTGCCCTGCCTGTGGGCGCCGGGACCTCGCTGTCGAGGTGCTGCCCGACGCGCGCGGCCGCGATCGTGCCGTGGGACGCGCGGGCGAGCGCCGAGCGCGCCTGCTCGCGCTGCTGGCGCGACGAGCGGCCCGCGGGGAGCAACCTGCGGCGATCGCGCCGCCGCCGCGCACGGTTCACCTGGGACGCGACCGCGGCGGCGCTGATCGACATCTACGGCGCACCTGCGATGCGCCCGGCCGCGCCGGCCGAGCGCTCGAGCGCCGCTACGGCGCGATGACGGTGGCCTCAGCGAGGACGCGATGCGGCTGGTCGGGCCGGGCGGGGCCCTGCCCGCGGACGTCGAGCGCCCGCTGCTCGCGCTGGCGACCCATCCGCAGATCGGCGCCCGATGTTCGGGCGATCAAGCTCGGCTACCGGGCCTCGCTACGCGGCGCTCGGCGGCGCGGGAGGGCGGCGGCGCGTCGGCGCGAGATTCGGAAGCTAGGCGCGGGAGCAAGCTCGGGCGAGTCTTCAGCGCCAACGCAGCGGCCGCGAGACCGCGTCGCCGATCCGGACGAGCGTGGTTCTCGGACCACTATCGCGCGCCGGTCGAGATCGTTGCTTTCTGCGCGAGGGCGGGCTCGAGCTACGGGGCCGAGATCGCAGACGTCGGCTGCGGCGACGGGTCATGGCCCTGGGCGTATTCCACCGGTTGGTCCCAACGGCTCGTCGGCTTCGACCTCGTAGCCACCGATCGCGACCTGCTCTCGGGTAACGCGCCCAGCGAAGGGGTTGCCGACGAATCCGGCGGAGCTCGAGTTCCGGACCTCCTCGCCACTGGATCCCCGCAGCGGACAATGAGTTCGACTTCGTCTACTCCTGGTCGGCGTTCGAGCATATAGCCGACCCGGTGCCGGTGCTCCGCGAGATCCGGCGGATTCTCCGTCCCGAGGGCCACTTCTTCCTGCAGCTGTGGCCGTTCTTCTTCTCGGCCGAGGGATCGCACCTGTGGGAATGGTTCGACGAGGACTTCCACCACCTGCGCACACGAGCGCGACATCGTCGCGACGATCGACAGGACCGGCACCCGGGGAGTGGACGCGCTACATGGCTCGCGAGTTCGAGCGGCTGAACCGAGTCACGGTCGAGGAGATCAGCGGGCAGTGCTCGCCGCCGGGTTCGACGTCCGCTGGCTCGAGCTACTGACCACGCCGGTGCATCTCACGCCCGAGCTCGGCCGTTACTCATGGGCGACCTAGCGATGGCGGAATCAAGCTGATCGCGCTGCCCGCCCGCTGTACGCCTACGCGCGCTCGATCTCGAACGTGTGAGGCAGGTCGACGGCACCGCCGCCCGACTGCGCGCGTAGACGATCACCGAGCCGATGTCCTGCCGCGCATCGTAGGGGTCGACATCGCGCCCGCCCGAGCCACCGAGGCGAGCAGCCGGTAGCGCCCGGGGCCGAGCCAGTTGTCGAAACGGATCCTGACGATGGCGTCGTGCCGGCGGCGAATGCCCGTGGCGCCGTGGGTGAGCTGGGTGCTGCAGCGAACGCGGGCTGCCGCGTCGTTGCGCAGCGCCATGGCGAAGATCGGATCCGTGGCTCGGCGTGGAAGCGGACCTCGATGCGGACGGTGCCGGCTCCCCCTGCCTGAGCTCGAAGCCGGGTTCCCTCACCGTCCTCGAAGCCGGCGCGCAGCAGCTCGGCCACCGGGACCGGTGAGGGTGTCGGGCCCTCCCGGCTCCGCCGCCTCCCGGCGCATGCGCCGGAAGTTGATCTCGTTGTACTGCGCGCGATCGCGCGGCTCGCCGATTCCACCACGTGGCCGCGCTCCATCAGCATCGCGCGGTCGCAGAAGCGCTCGACGGCCCCCATGTCGTGGGTCACGAACACGATCGTGCGTCCCTCGCCTTCAGGCGGTGAACTCGTCGTAAGCACTTCTGCTGAAAGGCGGCGTCGCCGACGGCCAGACTTCGTCGATCAGCAGGATGTCGGCCTCGACCTGGATGGCCACGGAGAAAGCCAGGCGCACCTGCATGCCGGAGGAATAGTTCTTGAGCTTCAGGTCCATGAACTCCTCCAGTTCGGCGAAGGCGACGATCGTCGTCGAAGCGCTGCGAGCCTGCTTGCGGGAGAGGCCGAGCAGATCGCGTTGATAATCACGTTGTCACGCCCGGTCAGCTCCGGGTTGAAGCCGACCCCCAGCTCGATGAACGGGACACGACCGTTGACATCACGTGGCCGCGTCGATCCGGTAGATGCCGGCCAAAAATTTCAGCAGCGTGCTCTTGCCGCTGCCGTTGCGGCCGACGATGCCGAAGAACTCCCCTGCGGCAATCTCGACATAGACGTCGTCGACCACCTCGAAGATCTCGTGGCGGCCGGAGCGGAACATGCAGGGCGCGCTCCTTCAACGTGTGGTAGCGCTCGTGCGGGAAGCGGAAGTCTTGCTCAGGTCCCGAAGCGTCACCGCCGGTGTAGGGACACCGGCGCCGCGCTGAGGCGGGGACGTCGACGACGGGTCGGGTGATCGAGCTCGATTCCGTTTGACGGTACTAGGAGGCCGGGAGATGTTGCCCGGCTCGGCTAGGCTGCTCGGCCGTGGCGACCGACGAGATCGGGCAGATTTTCACGCGGATCTACGAGTCGAACGTGTGGGGCTTTGGCTCCGGTCACGGCTCGCGCCTGAAGGAGACAGCTGGATACCGCCGGTTGATCGAGGATTTCGTGGCCCAGAACGGCATCCGCTCGGTGGTCGATTACGGGTGCGGGGACTGGAATCTGGCCAAGGAGATCGACTGGGGTCGGGCCAGCTACCTCGGCCTCGACGTCGTCGCGCCCCTCGTCGATCGCCTGCGCGCAACCTACGCCCGCCCCGGCATCGAGTTGGCTGGCGCCGCCAGACGCGGCCGATCTGCCGTCCGCTGATCTCGTGATCGTCAAGGACGTCCTCCAACACCACCCCAACGCGATGATCAGCGAGTTCCTCGATCGGGCGGTCCCCCGCTACCGCTACGCGCTCATCACCAATGACGTCGAGCCCAGCCAGCCTCTGGAGCACCGGGTCAACCTCGACATCCCGCTCGGAGAATGGCGGCCACTCGATCTGCGAGGAGCGCCCTTCCACGCTCGTGCCACCGCGATCTACCTGTTTCACGGCGCACCGGTCAGGAATTGGCGCCAGCGCCGGACGTTCATGGCCTGGACGAAGATGGTGCTGCTCATGGAGGCGGGCTGATCGTCTCGGCGTCGAGACGTCGCAGCGGACGGCCGAGGGTTAGGCGCCACACACGGTGAACCGGCTCGATGCCACCACCTGGATGTCCCAGGTGAGTGACGGCAGCAGGTCCCGGGGAAACCCGAAGCTCTGGGTAGCCCCCGCCGCCACGGTGGCAAAGGCGGGCATCGTGAAAGTGGTGGCGAACCGCCGCATGTAGACGGCGGCGCTTCCGGAGGCCGGCGCGGCGACGCGCAGCGAGTGCGCGGCCGGAAGGGCCAGATCGATAGAGGCGGGCGCACTCGTCGGGGCGACGATCACGCAGCCGCCGCTGCGGGTGCTCCGCGCGCCGTAGAGGGCTTCTATGGTGAGCGGGGCGGCTGGCAGCCTGCCCTGTGGGCCCGTCGTCTCGGCGGAAGCGAGCACGGCGTCGACACGCGTGCGAAAGCTCTCCGACTCACCGGCCAGCGCTCCCGGGCTGGGTGCGGGAGACCCGAGCGCGCGCTCCGCGGCCAAGTAGGGGCCGGCGGTGATCTGCGGGCCGTTGACGCGATCTGGCTGGAAGGCCGAAGGGACCACCGGAGCTGCGATCTGCACGGCGGCCAGGGACGCGCGCACCGAATCGTCGGGGGCGCGCAGACCCCGCACGCCGCTTCGCAGGTCGCCGATGTTGGCCACCAGCGCCCCGACCAGCAGTAGGGCGCCGAGTGCGAGCCACGGGCCGCGCGGGCGTGCTCCCACCGGGGCGTCGACGAGGACGAGCAGGATGAACACGGCACCGATGTAGATGTACCGGCTCGCCGCCGGCTCGGCGGGGCCCGAGCGGACGACGGCCGTGAGGATCCAGAACACGAGCGCCCCGGCGCAGCCGGCGACGAGCATCGCGGGCCGTCCGGCACGGTGCGGCCAGGCGGTGATCACGGCGATCACGAGCGCGACCGCCAGCGCCGGGCCCCACCCCGTGTCATTGGTCAGTCCGGCGAGCCCTGCGGCCGCGCCGGCCCCTGCGTCAGCGATGTATTGCGGAGCTCCCAGAATGGCGCTGGAGGTCGTCTGGTCGCCGCCGCCCCAGCCGGCATACCACGCTAGGTAGATCACGAAGAGGCACGGCGATGACCCAGTAGGCGCGCCACGAGGCCCGCTGCACCGCCAGCAGCGCCGCCGCGGCGATCAGGAACGGGACCCCCACGCCCGAGCTGGACGACGAGGAGCGTGAGACTGGGCCGCAGCCCACGCCCCGATGGCGGTTCGCGCCGTCGAGCAGCGTCAAGCGCGCCAAGCCCTCCGAGCACCGACCCAAAGTATCCGATCTGGAACGGCCACAGCAGGTCCTCCCAGGCGCTGCCGAGGACCAGGAGCAGCGCTGTGGGGGCGAGGGCCAGGAGCGGGCCGATGCGCCTGCGGGCGATGACGTAGAGCAGGGCCCCGCACCCGAGGTGCAGCAGAAATCTCGACCATGCGATAGGGCAGGTAGCTGCGGAGCCCGACGGTCGCGAACAGCGCCTTGTAGACGAGCACCGGGAAGAGGGACAGATGGCCGTTGTGAGGGTCGAGGTAGGTCCCGATCCCGCCACCTCGGCGTTGCAGGATGAAGTTCCACTCGTCGTAGAAGAACGTGAGATGGCGTCCCGCGTAGAGCAGCAGGAGCCTCGGCGGCCAGCAGGCTGAGCGCGACCGCCGTCGTCGCCCTATGCGGGCGTCGTCGAGCTCTCTCGGGAAGGAGCGGGCGGCGAGCGGCGCAGGGGGGGAGCGCTGTGGGAGACAAGGGCGGCCTAAGGGGAGCGTGGCGGGCTCGCGCGGGAGCCTCTCGAGTTGTCGCGGGCGCTGAGGGGCCGGCGCCCGGCGGCTGGTAGACCGATGACGTCGGTGCGCCGGTAGTCGCCGCGGCTGAGGTGGTACTCGAGCCAGACGTAGAGCACGATGAAGGCATAGCGGCTGCCCATCTCGTTGAGCTGAGCTTCGACGCGCCGTGCTGGCGGTTGGTCCAGCGAAACCGGCACGACGGCGAAGTTGAACCCGCGGGTGACGGCCTTCAGCGGCATCTCCACCGTGAGGTTGAAGTGGTTGGAGAGCAGCGGTTGGAGCTGCTCGATGACGTGGCGCCGGTAGGCCTTGAAGGCGTTGGTGGTGTCGTTGTAGCCGTGCTGGAACAGGAGGCGGATGCCGCTGTTGACGATCCGGTTGAGGAACAGCTTGAAGCGCGGGTAGTCGACCGTGCGGCCGCCGTTGCCGAACCGGGTCCCGAACGCGCAGTCGTAGCCCTGCTCGAGAATGCGGTAGTAGAGGACGAGGTCCCGCGGCGAGTCCGACAGGTCGGCCATCATGATCGCCACCGCGTCGCCGGTGAAGACCTGCAGCCCGGCCCGCACCGCATGGCCGAAGCCGGGCGGCAGGGGCGAGCGCACGCAGCGCACCCCCGGGTCCCGGCGGCGATCGCGGGACGGCGTCGGCGGTCCCGTCGCCCGAGGCATCGTCGACGACGATGATCTCGTAGTCGATCCCGCGGCCCGAGCTCGCGCCGTGGCCGTGTCACGGTCTCGCTGATCGACTCGACCTCGTTGTGCGCCGGGATCACGACCGAGAGCTTCATCGCGCGGCCAGCCACTGCTCCACGTTGTGGTCGTGGATCTCCCGCAGGACCGCCTCGATGTCGTAGGTGATCCTCCAGTCCGGGATAGTCGGCACTGGAACGGTCGAGGTCGGAGATCCACCAGCGGTGATCGCCGATCCTGTTCTGGTCGGAGAGCTCCAGGTCAGCGCGCGGCCGGCGATCTGCTCGCACAGGGCGATGGCCTCGAGCATCGAGCAGTTGCTCTCGCGTCCGCCGCCGATGTTGTAGACCGCGGCCGGGCTCGGCGCGCGGTGAAAGGCCTCGAAGGCGGCGACGAGGTCGGCGGAGTGGATGTTGTCCCGCACCTGCTTGCCGCCGTAGCCGAACACGGTGTACGGGTCGCCGGTGATCGTGCAGCGCATCAGGTAGGAGAGGAAGCCGTGCAGCTGCGCGCCGGCGTGGTTGGGGCCGGTCAGGCAGCCCGCCGCGGAAGCCCACCGTCGGCATCCCGAAGTAGCGCCCGTACTCCTGCACGAGCAGGTCGGCCGCGGCCTTGGACACCCCGAACAGCGAGTGCGTGGAGGCATCGATCGACATCGTCGTGTCGATCCCGGGGTGGTAGCGGTGTTCCGTCGGGCAGCTCCAGGCGTGTGTCGGCTCCACCAGCGGCAGTGGTTGGGCAGGTCGCCGTAGACCTTGTTGGTGGAGCAGAAGATGAACGTGGCCGCCGGCGCATGCCGGCGCGTGGCCTCCAGCAGGTTGAGCGTGCCGTTGGCGTTGACCCCGAAGTCGGTCTGCGGGTCCGAGGCCGCCCAGTCGTGGGAGGGCTGAGCCGCGGTGTGGATCACGAGCTCGAGCCGCCGGCGGCGCTCGGCGAACACGCGGTCGACGCCGTCGGCGTCGCGGATGTCGACCTCCAGCGAGCGGAACGAGTCGCCGAGCTCGCGCCTTCAGCCGCTCGGTCGTGTGCGAGGTGGAGGCGGACGGGCCCGAAGAACTGCGCCCGCATGTCGTTCTCCAGGCCGATCACGTCAAAGCCGGCCCGGACGAAATGCTCGACCGACTCCGACCCGATCAGCCCGCCGGACCCCGTGACGATGGCGGTTGGCATGGCAAGAGAGTGAAGCATGAACCGGGCCTGGCCCGGCCGCACCAGAGCCCGGAGCCGGCCGCGCCCCCCGGTTGAGGACCGCTCGAACCTGGGTTAGGATGCGGCGACATGCTGTCCTCAGGACCGGCCGTGGCAGGACGACCGGCCGCTCCAGGCGCGTCAACCCGACCCTCTCGGATGATGCTCGCGGCAGGGCTTGCGCTGGCCTTGCTCGCCACCCTCGTCGAGCGATCCTGGCCCTGCCGGACGAGCTCTTCTACGCGGACGACTACCTGAACATGGGGCTGGCGCGCGCAAACGGGCTCGGCCTGACCCTGCTGAAGTGGTCGGTATTCGGGGAACTCGAACCCGGTCACCGCTTCCTCGACTGGTTGATGGGCGTTCACATCGGTCTGCGCTGGGGTTGGGCCATGGCCATCATGCTCGGCTTCTGGGCCGTGGCTGTCATCGCGTTCGAGCGCCTGCTCTCCGAACTCACTGACCGTCGAGGCGCGATCGTGGCCGGCACTGCCCTGTTTGCGTGCGCCCGCGTTCGTGCGGATCATGCAGTGGTGGGCGAATGCCGAACACGAAATTCCCTGGATCGCCCTCTCCGTGCTCTGCCTCTTCGCCTCGATGCGGTGGTTGGCGCGTCGCCAGACACGGTGGCTCGCGTTGGCCGTCGCCTCGTACTTCGCGTCGCTGCTCTTTTACGCGGAGGCGGTCCTGACTCCGCTGTTCGTAGTCGGGCTCGCCTACCTCGTTCCGTCGCGGGCCTCGCGGAGCGTGAGCCTTCGCCGTCTGCGCGAGGACCTCCCGCTAGTCGCGGCGCTGATCATCGTGACTATCGCTTACGTGGGGGCGGTCGAAGCCGGGAGCTATCTGACCGTTCCCAAGCGGGCCGGGGCTGCGACGTCGGTGCGTACTTCCGCACCGATTGGCTGCAGGGATTCAGTCCCTGGCTGATCGGTCAGAGCGCCGTCCCAAACACCGGGGGGATCAGTCCGGGAGTCGCGGCGGGAGCGCAACTCGTCCTCGCGTTCGCAGTGATTGGTTCGCTGGCGCGTACGCGGCGAGCCTGGCGGGCCTGGGCGTTCTACATCCTCGTCTGGCTCACGGCGGCCTTCATCGTCGGCAACGGCCGCCTGGGGATCTACGGCCCGTCTATGGCGTACGACCCGCGTTACAACGCCGAGATGACCTTCGCGCTGCCGCTGACGCTCGTGCTCGCGTTCGCCGGCGTGCCTGCGACCGGCGCCTGGTCGCCGTCGCGGCTCGTCCCGGCCCGCGTGCTGCCGCCGCTCTGCGTTCTGATCGCCGCTGGGCTTGCCGCCTCCACGGGGCTCTCTTACGCGCGCCTCGCGAATGCCTGGCCGGCGCGGCAGGCGGGTGCCTGGGCGGGACACGTCCGATCCTCGCTGACCGCGCTCCGCGCTCGTGGGATACAGCCCTCGATCCTCGATAGCACCGTCCCGGTGACGGTCGAGCCGCAGAACGAGGGTCAGTACAGCCGCCTGAGCACCGTGTTGCCGATGTTTGGCGAGGGCATCGTGGTGGACGATCAGAGTGGGCGCGATCCACCCTCGGTGATCGCGCCCGATGGAACCATCCGGCTGGCCACTGCGACGGTGCAGGCGAGCTGGAGCGGGCTCCAGCTGATGCAGCGACACCTGGTGAGCGTTGCTCCGGGCAACGCCGCGCTGCGTGGGGGCGCCCTATGCGCCGTCGCGGGTTACGACCCCGTCCTGATCACGCTCAGGCTGGGCCCGCGAGTGAACGCGGATGCCACGGTACTGGAGTTGCGGCTCGCGCCCGGTGGTGGGGAAGGGCGGCTGTACGTCTATCTCGATGGCGGCACCGGGTATCCGGCCGGACCCTCTCAGGTTCTGGGTATTGCCCTGGCGGACCGCATCCTGCGGATCACGCTCGCCCCCGGCAGACTTATCCGTGCTCGGGTTGATCTGCAGCCCTTCAGTCGTGTTTGCCTGGCGGGAGTCCGGGTCACGCGATACACAGCCAGCTGAGGGCAGCGCGTACTCGCTGAACAACCGTGCGCAGGATCCGGCTCGGTGCCAGGCGAGCCGTACCGGTTCCGAGCCACCGCCAGCGGGGTGACGCGAGCGGAAAGCCTGCCGGCGCTGCTACTGCTAGCGTGCCCCCGCGTCATCGCCCCGTGCCCGTCCTCGAGCTGAGCCCCGCCGACAATCTCGACCTGCGCCGCGGGGCGGCGGCGGTCTGCATCCCGGTCTACGGGGCCTACGACCTGTTCGCGCAGTGCCTGCGCAGCGTGCTCGAACACACCCCTGCGGAGGTGCCCGTCCTGGTCTGCGACGACGGCAACGCCGACCCGCGATTCGAGGCGCTGGTGCGCGAGAGCGCCGCGGCGGACGCATCCGAGCGCCAGGTCGCCTACCTGCGCCAGCCCGAGAACGTCGGCTTCGTCGTCAACGTGAACACGGCGATGCGGGCGGTGGCCCCGGGGGATCTCGTGATCCTGAACAGCGACTGCATCGTCGCGGAGGGCTGGTTCGAGGGCATGTGCGAGGCCGCCTACAGTGAGTCGCGGATCGCCACCGTGACCGCCCTGACCAACGCGGGCACGATCGTCCGGTGCCGCACCGCAACCGGCCGGTGCGTCGGCTGCCCGAGCACCTCACCGCGGAGCGCGCGGCTGCGGACGTCCGACGCGCCTCGCTGCGCCTGCGCCCGGACATCCCCACCTGCATCGGCCATTGCGCCTACATCCGCCGAAGCGCAATCGACCTCGTGGGTGAGTTCGACACCGCCTTTTCCCCCGGATATGAGGAGGAGGTGGACTTCTCCCAGCGGTGCATCCTGCGCGGCCTCCGTCACGTCGTCGCGGATGACGTATTCGTCTTCCACCGCCACGCCGGATCCTTCGGCGACGGGGAGGCAGTGACCGGGCGCCGGGCTCGCCACCACGCGATCATCCAGCAGCGCTACCCGTATTACGACGCCTGGATCGAGGAGGTCTCCCAGGACCGGCGAAGTCCGCTGGCGCACGCGCTCACGATCGCGGAGATCGCGCTGCGGGGCCTGCAGGTGGCCGTCGACGGTCGCTGCCTGGGGCCGACTGTGACCGGCACCCAGCTGACCGTCCTCGGCGTGGCCGCCGCGCTGGACACCTACACGAGCGCCCAGGTCAGGATCCTCGTGCCCGACGACCTCGGTCCGTTCGCCTCGGACTTCCTGGGCGGCCGCCCGTCGATCCGGGTCGTCCGCCCGGGCGAGCTCGAAGCCGGTCTCGAGCCCGCGGATGTCGCCCACCGGCCCTACCAGGTCACCGCACCGGAGGACCTCCAGGTGCTTCGACGGCTGGGGGACCGGGTGGTCATCAGCCAGCTCGACAACATCGCGCTGCGCAATCCGGGCTACTTCGACAGCTACCGCGACTGGCGGAGCTACCGCGAGCTGGCTGAGACGGCGCTGGCCGTCGCCGATCAGGTCGTGTTCATCAGCCGCCACGGCGCCGGCGACGCGCTCGAGCTGGGGCTCGTCGATCCCGAGCGCGTGAACCTCGTGCCTCCGGCTACCGAACAGGACGTGCTCGGGCTGGTTAGCGAGGCGTCGCCGCCGGCCGGCGCGCACCGTCTCGGGGAACGGCCGTTTCTGCTGCTGCTCGGCACCGACTTCCGCCACAAGAACCGAGTCTTCGCATTCCGGCTCCTCGAGGCGCTGCGCGCCCAGGGCAGCTTCGACGGGATGCTCGCTCTGGCTGGCCCCACCGTCGCCTCGGGGTCCTCTGCCGGCGAGGAGTCGGCCTGGCTGATGGCCCATCCGGACGCCGCCGCGCGCGTGATCGACTTCGGCGCCGTCGACGAGCCCGGCAAGCGCTGGCTGCTCGAACAGGCTGCGGCCGTGCTCTACCCGACGACCTACGAGGGCTTCGGACTGATGCCGTTCGAGGCCGGGGAGGCCGGCACGCCGTGCCTGTTCGCCGCCCATACCTCGCTGGCCGAGATCCTGCCCCGCGAGGCGGCGCTGCTCGTGCCCTGGGACGCCGACGAGAGTGCCCGCCGCGTCGCGCCGGTGCTTGTCGCCGGGCAGGCCCGGGATGAGCTCGTGAGCACGCTGCGTCTGGCCGGCGCGCGGTTCACGAACCGCTCGGTGGCTGCGGCGCTCATGCGGACCTACGAGCGCGCAGTCGAGCGACCGGCCCGGGCGGCGCACCCCGCGGAAGAGGTTGAACGACTCTGGGCCGAGATCACGCAGCTGCGAGAGCTGGTGGGCGAGATCTACGACGACCCGCTCAACCGCGGCTTGGCCGGGCGCTACGCCGTGCTCGCACCCGAGCTGCGCCGCCCCGTGCTGGCAATCGCCACCCGCCCGCCGCTACGCAACACGGCGCTCGCGCTGTACCGAGCGGCCCACGCGCTCCGGCGCGAGCCCTCGAACCGTCCCCAGGAGGAGGCCGATGACTGACGAGACGATCTCGCGCGGCGACGAGCACCCGTCGATCTGGTTCCGCGAGCACTTCGATGGCGCCGCCGGCCAGGTGCTGCAGTTCCTCGGCGACGCCGGGCGGAGCCTCGAAGGAATGACGGTGGCCGATATTGGCTCCGGTGACGGGATCATCGACCTCGGACTGGTCATGCACGGCCGGCCGGCGAAGCTCGTGGGCTATGACCTGAGGGCGACCGACGTCGATGCCCTCGCGCGGGCCGCCCAGGCCGCCGGGGTGGCCGACGAGCTCCCGCCGGAGCTGTCGTTCATGGTCTCCGAGCCGACCCACATCCCGGCCGAGGACGACATGTTCGACTTTGCGGTCACCTGGTCGGTGTTCGAGCACGTGAGCGCGCCGGAACAGATGTTCCACGAGATCCACCGGGTCCTGAAGCCCGAGGGCGTCCTCTTCCTGCAGCTCTGGCCGTTCTACTTCTCCGAGCACGGCGGCCACCTGTGGCCTCACTACGAGGAGCCCTTCCCGCATCTCCTTCACGCCGACGAGGAGGTCCGCGGGCATGTCAAGGGCCGGCGCGCCACCGACGCCACGCGCGGCGACGCGGTGGAGGAGTACGACAGCCTCAACCGGGTCACGCTCGACGATCTGCAGCGCGCAATGTTGAGCGCCGGCCTGGTGGTGACGAAGCTCGAGCTCGTCTCGGACACCGTCCACATCCCCCGCGAGCTGGCGCATCTGCCCCTCAGCTCGCTTGGCATCGGGGGCGTGAAGCTCCTCGCCGTGCCCCGCTGACGCCGCAAGCCGGTCCCCGGTACCCTGCGCGCCTCATGAACCGACTCCCCACCCGCCTCGACGGCCCGATCCTGCTCGAGGCCACCGCCTACGGCGACGAGCGCGGCTTCTTCCTCGAGAGCTACCGCCGCAGCGCGTTCGCCGAGCTCGGGGTCGACCAGGAGCTCGTCCAGGACAACCATTCGCGCTCGCGGCGGGGAATCGTGCGCGGGATGCACTACCAGCCGGGGATGGGCAAGCTCGTGCGCTGTGTGCGCGGGCGGATCGTCGACGTCGTGGTCGACATCCGCCGCGGCTCGCCCCAGTTCGGGCAGTGGGAGGCGTTCGAGCTCTCCGACGAGAACCACCGCCAGGTCTACTGCCCGGACGGGTTCGGCCACGGGTTCTGCGTGCTCAGCGACGTGGCCGACGTCACCTATGGGTGCACGGCGTACTGGGACCCGGAGACCGAGGGTGGCTTCCTGTTCAGCGACCCCGAGGTGGGGATCGAATGGCCGGCCGGCCTCGAGCTCATCCCGTCAGCCAAGGACGCGGCCGCGCCACGGCTGAGTGAGATCGCCGACTCGCTGCCGTTCGTGTACGCGGCCGTCTGAGCCCGGCCTACCCCGTGCCGCGGCCCGCCCGCAGCCAGGCCAGCGGTGCTGCGGCGGCGCGCTGTTCGCGGCGTCCCGGCTGGCGACCCTCCTCGGCGGCGTTCAGCAGCGGCTGCAGACGGGGGCGGGCGGCCAGCGCGAACCCGCCGGGGAGCAGGAAGTTGAACGTCCGGTAGACGAGGACGGCAGCGAGCGCGGGGGCGACCGGCTGGCCCATCCAGTGCAGCGAGAACGTCATCAGCGCCTCGGTCACCGCCGCGCCGCCGAGCGGCATCGAGCGCCGGGTGAGCGCGTAGCCGGTGGCGTAGGCGAGGATCGTCTCGCCGAGGTTGGGGTGCAGCCCGACGACACGCACGGCGCCGGCGAAGGCGGCGATGTCGAGCACCCAGTAGGCGAGCATTCCGATCCAAGCGCGCCAGGTCGCCCGCGGATCGCGGGCCAGGATGTGGAGCGTGCCCACCCCGCGGAGGGTCGTGTTCAGGCGCCGGCGCCAGCCCCGGCCCGTGCCGCACAGGCGCTCGCGCCGCGACGGGGCGGCGAGTAGCAATCCCACGCCGAAGCCGAGCGGGACGGCGATGATCCACGGCCAGAGGACAGATCGCATCGCCCGGTGGTCGGCCGTCAGGAGCAGCACGATGGCGCTCAGGCAGGCCACGGGCGCGAGCAGGGCCCACTCGAGGGCTCCCAGCCCGATCACCCGCACGGTGGCGCTGTCACGGTCGCCTTCCACGGCCATGAAGCGTGCGGCGATCGAGCTCGAAGCCCGCCGCGCACCGCGTGGGGCCCGAACCCGGCCATGACCACCCGCAGGATGAGCGGGCGTGCGAGCTCGGGCCCGTTCTCGAACGTGGCCAGCGTCTCGTAGGCCAGGGCGTAGGCGGGGATGGCCAGGACCTCCCCGGCCGCGACGAGCAGCAGCCACCCCGGGTGCAGGTGCGACCAGGCGCGGGCGAAGGTAGTCAGCCCCTCGGCGGCGGCGATCACCAGCGCGGTGATCAGCGCGATGGCCACCGCGAGGGCGAGCGCGAGCTCGGGCCGCCGGCGAAGGCGCTCCATGTCGGGAGCGATACCCGGCGCCGGAGAACTCAAAGCCGCGCACTCTCAGCGGGTCTCTCGCGCCATTAGCATTGCCTGCATGCGTTCCCGCCTTGCCGTCACGCCACGCCAGTTCCAGATCCTCGCGTACATCGCGCTGGGTGCGCTCAGCGCGGTGGTGCTGACCGGCGCGGGCGTGCGGCTGACCGACTCGGGGCTCGGGTGCTCGAACTGGCCGAAGTGCGGGGGCACACCGCTTCCGCCGCTCAGCTCCCACGCGCTCATCGAATTCGGCAACCGCGTGGTCGGGTTCGTGGTCGGCGTGATCACGCTCGGCGTCGTGGTCGGAGCCTTCACGCGGCGGCCGTTCCGGCGCGACCTGCTCTGGCTGGCCGTGCTGCTCCCGCTCGGCGTGGTCGCGCAGGCCATCCTGGGTGGGCTGACGGTGCTCAACCACCTGGCGCCGGGCTTCGTCATGGCCCACTTCAGCCTTTCGCTCGTCATCATCATCGCTTCCGTCGCGCTGGCCTGGCGGAGCCGGTTCGAACCTGGGGTGCGGCCGCGGTCGACCGATCGGGTCGCCACCTGGTCGGTCCGGGCGCTCGTGCCCTTCGCCGCTCTGACCATCTTCGCGGGCTCGGTGGCGACCGCGGCCGGCCCGCACGGAGGCGGGTTCACTGGCCAGGTCGTCCACCGCCTCCACTTCAAGGGGGCCGACACCCTGACCTGGACGGTCCACCAGCACGCCACCATCGCGGCCATCTTCGGCGTGCTCGTCATCGGCGTGTGGCTGCTGCTCCGGCGCCGCGGCATAAGCGAGCAGGCCATCGAGCCGGTGACCGTGCTGGGCGTGCTCGTCGCCGCCCAGGGGCTCGTGGGCAGCGTCCAGTACGAGCTCAAGCTGCCGGCCGAGATGGTCTGGGTGCACGTGACGCTGGCCACCATGACGTGGCTGGCCGTCCTGTGGGCGGTGGCCGTCCAGGGCCGGCTCGTGCCGCGTGAGGTGACCGTGCGTACTGGAGAGGTGGCCACGCCGGGGCGGGAACTCGAGCCGGTCGGGTAGCCGGGTCGCCGGCGCGCATCTAGTATGCGCGTATGCGCCGCACAACCATTTCGCTTCCTGACGAGGTCGCCGATGCGCTTGAGCGCGAGGCTCGACGACGCGCGGTTCCCGTCTCGGCGATCGCCCGCCAGGCCCTGATCGAACATCTGCGCGTCGGCTCTGGTCAGCGACGTCCGTTGCCCTTCGCCGCTGTGGGCGGAGCGGGCAAGGGCTCGACGGCGCGAGACATGGAGCAGCTGATCGAGCAGGAGTGGCCCGCTGATGCTGGCGATCGTTGATGCCGGCCCGCTCTACGCGGCCGCCGACACCGACGACGCCGACCACGCCGCGTGTATCGCTGCGCTGGCGGACGGCGATCTGAGCCTCATCATCCCGGCGCTCGTCATCGCCGAGGCCACCTACTTCGTCGGTCGGCGTCTGGGGGCTCCGGCCGAGGCAGCATTTCTGCGTGGCCTCCGCGATGTCCACATCGAAGGGCCCTCGCCCGAAGATCTCGAACGCATGGCGGATCTTGCCGATGAGTACGGGGACTTCCCGCTCGGCGGGACGGATGCCAGCGTCATAGCGATGGCCGAGCGGTATGACGCTAAAACCGTGATCACCCTCGACCGGCGCCATTTCTCCACTGTGCGGCCGTCGCACTGTCCGGCCTTTACCCTGTTGCCCTGAGCGAGTGGTCGCTTCACTACGATGACCGCGATGGCCGCTGAGCGAACGTCCTCCTCCCAGCCGACTCCGCTGCGAGCTCCGGACGCCTCGCTGAGCATCCTGGTCGTCGATGACGAGTCCGACCTGCGCGAGATGCTCACGCGCTCGTTCACGCGCGAGGGCCACCGCGTCACCGCCGTGCCCGACGGCCGCGCCGCCGTGGACCGGGCGAGCACCGAGCACTTCGACATCGTGCTGCTCGACGTCGCCCTGGGGGCGGGGCCGGACGGCTACGAGGTGTGCCGGACCCTGCGCGGGCGCCGCAACGTGGTCCCGATCATCATGCTCACGGCGCTCGATTCCGAGGCCGACGCGGTGCTCGGGCTCGAGGCCGGCGCCGACGACTACGTGACCAAGCCGTTCGGGCTGGCCGAGCTGCGCAGCCGCATCCGCGCCGTCCTGCGCCGGGCGGGCACCCGGGCGATCGGCGACGAGGTGCTCGTGGTGGGCCCGATCGCGCTCGACCGGGCCCAGCGCGAGGTGACGATGGACGGCCGGGCGGTGCGGCTCACCTTCTCGGAGTTCGAGCTGCTGGACGCGCTGATGGCCGATCCCGGGCGGCTGCTCAACCGCCAGGAGCTTCTGCGCGCGATCTGGGGCGACAGCGCCTACCGCGACCCGCGCGCGATCGACGTCCACATTCGCCATCTGCGCGAGAAGCTCGAGCCCGAGCCCGACAAGCCGAAGTACATCCTCACCGTCCGCGGGGCGGGCTACCGGCTGCGCGGTCCGTAGGCGGAGCGATGCAGATCTGGCGCGGCCCGTTCGGCCTGCGCGGGCGCATCGTCGGCGCAGTCCTCATTACCACGGTGGTGACCCTGGTCGTGGCCGCGGTGGCGCTGCTCGGGCCGCTGGAGACCAAGCTGCGCTCGGCCGAGTTCATCACCTTCAAGCGCGAGGTGCCGGCATCGGTCGCCAGGCCGTTCACCGGCCTCGACATCGGCCTCGCCGCCGAGTATCCCGTGACGGTCCTGCCCGTGGGCAGCCACTCCTCCCCCCAGGAGCAGCGGGCCTATCGCGACGAACTCGCCCTGCAGGTCTCCGCCGCCGAGGAGCACAGCGAGCTGCTGCGCAAGGAGGCGGATCTGTTATCCCCGATCGGAGCCAGCGAAGTGGCGGTCCTCGACGAGGTGGGCGGGCAGCCCCACGTCATCGCCCGGTTCCCGAGCGCCGCCTCGATCAACGAGCTCCGACGGTCTCGCCGACGCCGACGTGATGCTCGTCGGTAACCGGCGTAAGCCGCTCTACTCGACGATCAATCTGGACGGCTCGGCGTACGCGCGCGCCGCGATTCCATTCGACGCCGCCACCGGCACCGGTGGCCCAAGCCACTTCGTGCTTGCCATCCGGGCGCCGTTCGGGGAGGTCGTCGAGGCCGTCCACACCGTGCGCGTTGCGTTCTTCGACGCCGCCCTGGCCGCGCTCGCCCTCACGCTCATCTTCGCCATCCCGCTGTCGTTCACGCTCGTGCGCCGCCTGCGCCGCCTGCGCGAGGCCGCCCGCGAGGTCGCCCGTCATGGCCCCGGTGGGGTGCGGATTCCCGCCGACCGAGCCCGGGACGAGGTGGGCGACCTGGCCCGCACCTTCGCCCTCATGCAGGAGCAGCTCCTGAGCCAGGAGGAGGCCCGCCGCGCCTTCGTGGCCACCGCCTCGCACGAGCTGCGCACGCCGCTGACCTCGCTCGAGGGCATGCTCGAGCTGCTCGAGGACGGGCTGGGCGACCGCCAGCCCGACCTCGAGGACGCCCGGGGGCTCGTGGCCCGCGCCCGCGTGCAGTCCCATCGACTCGGGCGCCTCGCCGCCGACCTCCTCGATCTGAGCCGGATCGACGCCCAGGTCGCGCTGCGCTCGGAACCGGTCGAGCTCGGCGAGCTGAGCCGGGCGGTGCTGGCCGAGTTCGACCTCGGCACCACCGCGCGCGGCGTAAGCGCCGAGCTGCAGGAGGCCGGCGGTCCACTGTGGGCGCTCGGCGATCCCGGCAGCGTGGCCCGGATCCTGCGCATCCTGCTCGACAACGCACTGCGCGTGGCCCCGGTGGGGTCGCGGATCGTCGTGACGCTGGGCCGCGAGGGCGGGCGGGCGATGCTCAGCGTGTGCGACGAGGGGCCGGGCGTTCCCGAGACTGAGCGCGAGCAGATCTTCGCCCGCTTTCACCGCGGCCCGGATACGAGTGGCCAGGCCGGCTTCGGTCTCGGCCTGGCCATCGGGCGCGAGCTGGCCGAGCGGATGGGCGGCGGCCTCACGCTCGAGTCCTCCGAGGGGCCGGGGGCCAGGTTCACCCTCGGCCTGCCGGTCTCCGCCGCGCCCGACCGCGACCCGCTCGCGCTCGCCTGAGCGTCGAACGCGCCCGCGCGCTCCGCACGGCGTCCGCTCGGCCAACGTGGCAGCATCGATCCCGATGGACGAACGCTTGATGGCGACGATGCTCGAGGTCGACGAGCACCACTGGTGGTATCGCGGCCGGCGACGGGTGATCCGCGCGGAGCTCGAGCGCCTCCTGCTGCCCCCGCAGGCCGAGATCCTCGACGCTGGGTGCGGCTCGGGACGCACTCTCGACGAGCTCGTCGACTACGGCACTGTCCACGGGATCGAGCTTGACCCGGCGGCCGCCGCGGTGGCCCGCGCGCGGGGCCGGGGCGAGGTGGAGGAGGGCCGCCTGGAGGAGCTCCCCTGGCCCGATGGGCGCTTCGATCTCATCACCTGCCTCGACGTCATCGAGCACACGCCCGATGACCGCGTGACGCTGCGGGAGCTGGGCCGGGTCACCCGGCCCGGTGGCGTGCTGATCGTGACCGTGCCCGCCTACCAGGCCCTGTGGTCCCAGCACGACGAGCTCAACCATCACTTCCGTCGCTACAGCCGGCGGATGCTCCGCTCGGCGGCCACCGACGCCGGCTGGCAGGTCGAGCGTATGACGTCGTTCAACAGCGTTCTGCTCGCCCCGGCGGCCGCGGTTCGCCTCCTGCAGCGCCGCCGCCCGCCGGCCCGGGAGGGCTCCGACCTGACGATCGGGCCGAGCTGGCTGAACTCGGTGCTCGAGCAGCCGCTGCGCTGGGAGGCCAGTGTGGTCGCCCGCGGGCGCACGCTGCCGTTCGGCCTCTCCCTGCTCGGCGTACTCCGCAAGCCGTCGGACCCGTGAGCCTCGCGCTCGCGGCGATCCTCGGCGTCTCGAACAGTCTCGGATACCTGCTGCCGGCGATCATCGGCCTCGAGTCGATGGGCGTGCCCTCGCCCGGAGAGACCGCGCTCGTCGCCGCGGCGGTGCTGGCCAGCCAGGGCAAGCTGATGATCTGGCTGGTCATCGTGATCGGCGTCGCCTCGGCGATCATCGGCGACAACATCGGCTACTGGCTCGGTCGCCGGGTCGGGCGCGAGGTGTTCCTCGTCAGGGGACCTCTGCGCGGCCACCGCGAGCGGGCGCTCGACGCCGGAGACCGCTACTTCAAGCGCCACGGGCCGAAGACCGTGTTCATCGGCCGCTGGATCGCGCTCATCCGCTTCGCCACCGCCTGGCTGGCCGGCATCAACGAGATGCCGTTTCTGCAGTTCTTCGTGTGGAACGCCTCCGGGGCGGCGACCTGGGGGATCGCCTACGGCCTCGTCGGCTACTTCGGCGGCAAGGCCGCCGCCGGGGTGCTCTCGAAGATCGGCATCGCCGGCGCGGCCATCGTCATCGTCGCGGCCGTGGTCATCCTGCTCGGGCCCCGTCTGCGTGAGCGCCGGCGCCGGGACTGAGCGCCCGGGCGAGCAGCTCACCCTGGCGCTCGCCGTAGCGGGCGTGCGCGAGCCGCGCCGAGCCGGCCAGCCGCTCGAGCGCCCGGGCGAGCACCGTGGTGCGTGGCGAGGCACCGGCGTCGTGTAGCGCGCGCACGTACACGATCACCGGCCGGCTACCGCGGGCTCGGTTGCAGGACCGGCAGGCGACGACGAGGTTCTCCGGCACCGTGTGGCCGCCGCGCGAGCGCGGCAGGATGTGCTCCAAGGTGAGGTCGCGGCGCCACATCTCCCGCCCGCACCACACGCAGGCCGGGCCGTCGCGCTCGATCAGGTCCTCGAGCCGGCTCACCGGCACCACGGTAGCCAGCATGCTGGAATGTGAGGACCGATGCCCGACGCCGACGCCACACTCATCCACTCCCGCGCGATCACCCGCGTGGGTCTGGCCGTGCATCCGTCGCGCCCCGTGGAGCGCGCGCTCGGGGCGCTGCGGGGCTGGGCGGGCGAGGACATCGATCTCGTCCAGCTCTCGTTCACCGACTCCGGGCGCCGGGTGGCGCCCGAGGGCGAGGCGGCCGACTGCGACCTCGTGGTGGCGATCGGTGGCGACGGGACCACGCTGGCCGCCATCCGCCTGGCCGCGGCGGCCGGACGGCCGGTCCTCGGCGTCGCCTGCGGCAGCCTGGGTGCGCTGACCACGGTGGCGGCCGACGAGCTCGAAGATGCGCTCGGGCGCTTCAGCGCCGGCGACTGGCTCGCACGCCGGGTATCCGCGCTGGTGCTGACGGCCGACGACGAGCGCGAGCTCATCGCCTACAACGACATGACGGTCATCCGCCGTGGAGAAGGCCAGATCCGGGTGGCCAGCTCCCTCGACGGCGTCCTGTACACGCGCCTGGCCGGCGACGGTGTCCTCGTGAGCACCCCGAGCGGCTCGAGCGCCTACACGGTGGCGGCCGGCGGCCCGTTGCTGGCCGGGGATCTCGACGCGTTCGTGTTGACCCACCTGCCCGCGCATGGCGGGCTACAGCCCGCCACTGGTCATCGGAGCCGGTTCGCAGCTCGATCTCGAGATCGACGCCGGTCACGGCGGGGCGCGCCTCGAGCTCGACGGCCGGCTGGCCGGCGAGGCCCCCGGTGGGATCCGCGTCCGCTACCTGCCCGACGCGGCCACGGTGATCGCCTTCCCCGGCCAGGAGTCGCAGCTCACCGGACTGCGCCGGCGGGGCATCCTCCTCGACAGCCCCCGGATCATCGCCGACGATCAGCGCGGCTGACCGCTTGCCTGCTCGGGTGCTCGGGTAGGGCTTTCGGTACCTGTCCACGTCGAGGAGGTCCCCGTGGCCTACGAATTCGAAGTCGAAGAGTCGGTGAGCGACGCGCTGCGGCGCTGCGAGCAGGAGCAGCTTGGCCGGGCGGTCGGGGAGCTCACCGACGGCGTGAAGGTCGACCCGATCGAGGCCGTCCACGAAGCGCGGAAGGCCCTGAAGATGGAGCGCTCGCTGCTGCGCCTCGGTCGCGGCGCCCTCCCGCGCAGCGCCCGCCGCCGGCGCAACGGCGCCGTTCGCGACGCCGCCCGGCAGCTCTCGGGCGCCCGCGACGCCGATGTCCTCATCGAGGCGCTCGATGGCCTGTCCGAGCGCTACGCCGGCCAGGTGCCGGCCACGACCTTCGACGCCCTGCGCGAGCACCTGGTGGCCGAGCGCGACCGCTCTCGCGAGGCGCTCGAGACCTCAGGGGCGATCACCGCGGTCGCCGAACGGCTGCGTGGCCTGGCCGCCGAGCCGGTGGCCACGCGCTCGCGGCGCGGCGGCTGGACGGCGCTCGAGCCGGGCCTGCGCCGCGGCTACGTGCGCGGTCGCGCCGCCATGCGCCGCGCCCAGTCCGATCCGACCGACGAGAACCTCCACGAGTGGCGCAAGCGAGTGAAGGACCACTGGTACCACCTGCGGCTGCTCGCTCCCACGGCGCCGCTCACTCTGGAGGGCCACGTCAAGGCGGCCCACGAGCTGTCGGACCGGCTCGGAGACGACCACGACCTCGCCGTGCTCCACGGGCGCCTGGTCGAGATCGCCGCCGCGCTGTCCGTCGACGCCGGCCCGGTGCTGGCGCTGCTCGAGCACCGGCGGGCGGAGCTGCAGGCGGAGGCCCGCGCGCTCGGCGCCCGCGCCTACGCCGAGCGGCCGAAGGCGTTCACGCGTCGCCTGCGGCGCTACCGCCAGGCCGCCCGGGCGCAGCTGCGTGCCGCCGCGCGCGCGCGGCCCGGCGAGCTGAGCGAGCGCGCGCGGCAGGCCCCGGTCGTCTAGCCCCGCGGCTCGAGGTCGATCGCGCAGGAGTTGATGCAGTAGCGCAGGCCGGTCGGCTGCGGCCCGTCGTTGAACACGTGGCCGAGGTGACCGCCGCAGGCCCGGCAGATGACCTCGGTGCGGGTCATCCCGTGGCTGCGATCGGTCGCGCAGTTCGACGTTGCGCGCCACCGCCGGCTCGTAGAAGCTCGGCCAGCCGCTGCCGGACTCGAACTTCGTGGTCGCGTCGAACAGCTCGGCGCCGCAGCCGGCGCAGCGGTAGGTCCCGTCGTCCTTGACGTGGACGTAGCGCCCGGTGAACGGCGCCTCGGTCGCCTGGTGGCGCAGCACCTCGTACTGGTCGGGCTCGAGGCGGGCGCGCCACTCCTCGTCGCTCAGGTTGACGCTGCGCTCGGTGTCTGTCTCTCGCTCGGTGGCCATGGATCTACCGTAGCGCGCACCAGGTACGGTCCCGCTCGATGATCGCCGTCCGAGTGATTGCCGGGTTGCTCGCCGTCGCCGGGGCCGTCCTCGTGCTCGCATCGGTCATCCGCACCGTCGTGCTGCCGCGCGGCGTCCCGGCGCGGCTGGCCCGCTTCGCGTTTCTCGCCGTGCGCGTCATCCTGCTCACGCGACTGCGGCTTCGCCACTCGGGCGACTACCGCAGCCGAGATCACGTATTCGCGCTGCAGGCGCCGCTTGGCCTGTTCGCGCAGCTGCTCACCTGGACCTCGCTGCTGTGGCTGTACTTCGCCGTCGTGTTCTGGGCCGTGGCCGGCGGCCCGCTCGACGGGCATACGGTGGCCACCGCGCTCGAGCGCTCCGGCTCGTCGATGACGACGCTCGGCTTCGACCGGCCGCCCGGGCTTCCGTCGCATCTGGTCGCCTTCGCCGCCGCGGCCGTCGGGCTCACCCTGCTGGCCCTCGTGATCACCTACCTCCCGAGCCTGTACGGCGCGTTCTCCCGCCGGGAGGCGCTCATCACCAAGCTCGTCGTGCGCACCGGGCGCCTGCCCTCGGGCCCGGCGCTGCTCGCCCGCAGTTGGACGCTCGGACGGTTCGAGCAGCTCGAGGAGGTGTGGAACGCGTGGGAGACCTGGTTCGTCGATCTCGGCGAGACGCACACCACCTTCCCGCAGCTGGGCTTCTTCCGCTCGCCGCATCCGGACAACCACTGGGTGCTCGCGGCCGAGACCGTCCTCGACGGCGCCGGACTGCTCATCACCGCCTGCGATGTGCCCCGGCAGTCGCGCGCCGAGCTGTGCCTGGAGGCCGGCGTCAACGCGCTGGGCGAGATCGCCGACTTCCTCGGCATCCCGCACCGGCCACCCGACGACGAGACCGAGATCACGCTCACCCGCGAGCAGTTCGACGACGCGCGCCGCCGGCTCGGCGAGCTCGACGTCCCCCTGCACGCGGACGGCGAGGAAGCGTGGCGGGACTTTCGCCGTCTGCGCGCCCGCTACGAGCCGCTGATCGCGGTGCTCGGTCGCATGACAGATGCCCCACGCGGCGAATGGAGCTCGTGGACCGAGGAGGGTCCGCGCCACAGCCCGCCGCTGCTGCGGATCGGGTGAGGGCCGCCGGGGTAGGACGCCGGCATGCTTCGCCTGCTCGGCCTCGTGCTCTCGATCGGCTTCGCCGACTCGCTCAACCCGAGCACGATCGGCCCCGCGCTCTACCTGGCCTCGGGCCACTCGCCCCGGCGCAGCGTGCTCGAGTTCACCGCCGGAACATTCGGCGTCTTCACGCTCGGCGGACTCCTCCTCACCCTCGGGCCGGGACGGGCGATCCTGGCGCTCGTCCCGCACCCGCACGCCACCGCCCGCTACATCCTCGAGACGGCGGCCGGCGTGGCCATGCTCGTGGCCTCGGCCGTCCTGTGGGTGCGCCGGCGCCGGCTCGGCCGGCGCCCCGGAGAGCCCGAACGCGAGCCCAGCCAGCGCTCGCCGCTGCTCATGGGAGCCGGCATCGCCATCGTCGAGCTCCCGACGGCATTCCCGTACTTCGCCGCCATCGCGGCAATCGTCGGCTCGGGGCTCGGCCTCCCGCGCCAGATCGTGCTCGTGGCCCTCTACAACCTCGCCTTCATCGCCCCCCTGCTCGGGATCACCGTCGCGCTGACGGTGGCGGGGGAGGGCGCGGTCGAGCTGCTCACCCGGGTGCGCCGGTGGATGAGCCAGCGCTGGCCGGTGATCGCCGCGATCGTCGCGCTCGCCGTCGGTGTGTTCGTGATCACGCTCGGGGTGACCGGGCTGACCGGCCGCACCCACGGACGCGTCGGCGTCATCTCACGCCGGCTGCGCCATCTCATCTCGCACTGACGCCGGTTTCTCCCAGATCGTCGCTCCCGAGTGCGCGCGCATGCCGGCGTGTTCGTACAGGCGCATGGCCACCGGGTTGTCCGAGGCGACCTCGAGACGCCCGTCGCGGCGCCCGGCCCGGGCGAAGCTGCCCAGTGCGTGCAGGATGAGCAGCCGACCGAGACCCCGGCGGCGCTGCCCGGGCACAACGGCGAGCAGATCGACGTAGCCGATCCCGCCGGGCAGGTGCTCGCACACCGCGTAGCCGGCGATCACCTCGCCGCTGCGGGCGACCACGCTCGCCTCCCGGTCGAGGTTGCGCACGCGCAGGTGCTCGGCGCGGAACTCCTCGAGCGTCTCCGGCACGTAGTCGGTGTTCTCGGCGAACGCGCTCTCGTCCGCCGCGTGCAGGGCGACGGCGTCGCGGTCGGGGTGCAGCGGATGCAGCGTGATGCCGGCCGGCGGCGCTGGCAGGCCGGCCGGGAGGCCGCGGAGGTCGTGGACCATCTGCCAGTTGATGCGCGCCATCCGGTAGCCCGCCGCCGTGAGCAGTGCGGCGGCTCGCTCGTTGCCGTGCGCGGTGCGTTGGCGGTGACAGGTGCGGCCGAGCGCCCGCTCGCGCTCGAGCAGCCACTGCAGCAGGGCCGATCCGATCCCGCGGCCCTCGAAGCTGGGGTCCACGCAGACGTGACCGCCGAAGCGCAGGGCGACGGCGAAACCGGCCACCTGCTCACCGTGGGGCGCCACGACGGCATCGTCGCTGTCCGGCCAGCGCGCGGCATGCCACTGCTCGTGCATGTACTCGCGCAGGATGTCGGGGTCGCGGGCGTCGGCGACGTCGCGCGCCTCGAGGGCTGCGAGCACGGCCGGCAGCTCGTCCGCTCGGGGTCGGCGCAGCTCGATCACAGCGCCTTGGCCAGCCGCAGTCCCGCCGCCTGGCCGGGGGCGAGCAGGGCCTCGAGCGCGGTGTCGTAGGAGGGCAGGGCGAGCACGGCGCCGTCGTGGAGGACCATGAGGAAGCGGTCGAGCGTGCGCAGGAAGGCGCGATCGTGCGAGACCGTCACCACCGTCCCGGCGAACCCCTCGAGCGCCTGCTCGAGCGCCTGGCTGGAATCGACGTCGAGATTGTCGGTCGGCTCGTCGAGCAGCAGCAGGTTGTGGCCCTCGAGCTCGAGCCCGAGGATCTGCACCCGCGCCTTCTCGCCCCCGCTCAGGACGTCGTAGGGGCGGCGCGCCGCGGCGGCCAGGCCGTAGCGGGCAAGCGCGCTCATCGCCGCCTGCACGCCGCCCCCACTGACCCGCTCGAGCGCGATCTCGAGCGTGGTGTGCCCGGCGAAGTCAGCGCGCTGCTGCAGCTGGGTGAAGTAGCCGGTGGACACGCGGGGGCCGAGCACGAGCTCGCCCCGGTCGGGCACCGTGCGGCCGGCCAGTACCCGCATGAGCTGGGTCTTGCCCGACCCGTTGGGGCCGATCAGGCCGACGCGCTCGCCGTAGTGGACCTCGTCGGAGAACGGTTCGACGAGGCCGTCGAGGCCGACGCGCCGCAGGTCGAGCACGCGCCGGGCGGAGTCGCCGCCGCGGATCCGCATGCGGATCGGCGTCTCGGCCACGGGAGGCGGTGGCGGTCCGCCGGCACTGAAGCGCCGCCAGCGCGTCTCGGCGGCGTTCGCCTTCTTGGCCCAATCGCTCGAGTACCGGGCGCGCTCCTTGAACGTCTTCATCAGCCGGAACAGGCGGCGCTCCTCCTCCTGCCACTGCCGGACCGCGTCCCCGAGCCGGCGCTGGCGCTCGGTCCGGGCGGCGGCGTAGGTGGCATACGGCCCGTGGTGGACCCAGGCCCCACCCGCCTCCAGGGTGACGATCACGTCGAGCGCGCCGGACAGGACCTCGCGGTCGTGGCTGATCATCAGCACGGTCTTGCGCGTGGCCCGGATCTGGCGCTCGAGCTCGAGCTTGGCCGGGACGTCGAGGAAGTTGTCCGGCTCGTCGAGGAGCAGGATGCCGGCCTCGGAGCGCAGCAGCACCTCGAGCACGAGCTGCTTGCGCTCGCCGCCGGAGAGCGTGATGGCCGGGCGATCGGCCAGCTCGTCGAACCCGGCCCGCACGATCCTCCGGCAGGCGGCGTCCCAACGGCCCTCGAGCTCGTAGCCGCCGAGCGCCGACCAGTCGGCGATGGCGCTGCCCAGCGTCAGCCCGGCCGCGTCATCCCCGGCGGCCAGCGCGCGCTCCTGGCGCGCCATCTCCTCGCCCGCCGTCCGCAACCCCGGCGGGGCCAGGCGGACGAGCAACTCGCGCACGGTGCGATCGGTGCTCTCGGTCCCGATGTCCTGGGGCATGTAGGCGGCGGCCGTCCCGAGCGCGTACTCGCCGCCGTCGGGCTCGAGCTCGCCGGCCAGGATCCGCAGCAGCGTGCTCTTGCCGACGCCGTTGGAGCCGACCAGACCGACGTGCTGGCCCGCGGCCAGGCGGAAGGAGATCTCGCCGAACAGCAGCTCGCCACCGGGGTGGGCATAGGCGAGATCGGAGACGGCCAGGTGGCCCATGGACCCATCCTCGCACTCCCGCCCGCTGCCCGCCAGACGCGCTCAGCGCAGCTGCGCGCTCGCCACCTTGATGTGCGTCTCGGGGTGCGGTGCGCGGCGGCGGCGATCGACCGGGCGCCGGGACTCCGGCCGGTGGATGCGCCCGCCGTGGGAGGGACTCGGAGCTCGCCGGAGGCGTTCGTGCCCCGCTGCGGCCGGGGCGGCGCGGCGGACGCGGCGGACGCCGGCTTACCGGCGCGCTCGCGCTCGGGCACGCTGCTGAGTCCGACCCCCACGAGCACCGCCGCGGCGCCGGCCAGCTGCAGCGGCGTGGCCGGGTTGCCGAAGGCGAGCCAGCCGACGGCGGCGCCCACGACCGGCTCGAGGTTGACGAACGCGCCGGCCACGTGGGCGGGCAGGTCACCCTGGCCGAGGGCGAACAGCCAGAACGGGAGGAGCGTGCCGGCCAGCGCGAGGGCGCCAAAGGCGAGCAGCGGTCCGGGGCCCGCGGCCGGGCCGGGCGCGTGCCCGCTCAGCAGCGCGATCGGGATGGCCAGGAGCGCGCCGCCGGCGAACTGCACCGCGGTCACCGCGGCCGGGTCGCGCCCGGCCAGCAGGCGGGGCTGCACGACGATCATCGCCGCCGACAGGCCGGCCGAGGCGAGCACGAGAAGATCGCCGCTCACGCTGGCGCCGCTGCCCGCACTGCCGGCCACCAAGCCGATGCCTCCGAGGGCCAGGACGTACCCGGCCCAGGCGAGCGGGCGGCCGAGCGTGCGCCGGTACGCGGCGCTGATGAGGGCCACGAGCACGGGCACGGTGCCGACGAGCACCGAGGCATGGCTGACGCTCGTGCGCTGCAGACCGGCGTTCTGGAGCAGGACGACGGCACCGAAGCCGACCGCGCCGGCGGCGAGCACGCGCAGATTGACCGCCTCGCGCAGGCGCCGGCGGCTGACCAGCGCGAGCACCGGGGCGGCGGCCAGGAATCGGGCGGCGGCCAGCCAGGCAGGGTCGAGCCAGCCGAGCGCAAGCTTTGACAGCGGCACGCTCAGTCCCCACAGGGCGCCGGCCAGGGCAACGGCGGCGATGGCGGTGTTCGGGCGCGTCTTCACATGTACGAGGATCGTCGAACCGTTCGGTTTCTCAAGCCCGCATCGCGTCTGTAGGGCATATGACGGAATATAATTTCGCGCTATGCCCGATGAACTGGATTTAATTGACCTGCGTCTTCTGGATGAGCTGCAGCGGGATGCCGCCCGGCCCAACGTCGAGCTGGCCCGCCTGGTCGGGCTCTCGCCCGCCGCCACGCTCAACCGCGTGCGCCGGCTCAAGGAGTCGGGAATCGTGCGGGGGATCAGCGCCCGCCTCGATTCGGCCCAGGCCGGCTTCCCGCTGCAGGTGTATGTCGCGGTGACGCTTCAGAGCCACGACGAGGCGAGCCACCGCCGGTTCTCGAACGCCGTGCGGGCGATGCCGGAGGTGATCGGCGCCGACTGGGTGACCGGAGAGACCGACGCCATGCTGCTCGTCGTCGCCCGCCAGGTGGCTGAGCTTCAGCGCGTGCTCGTGCGGCTGTCCACCCGCGGTGGGGCGGGGCGGATCACCACGCTGCTGAGGCTCGAGGAGCTGAAGCCGTCCTCGCCGCTCCCGCTCGCGCTGTAGGCCCGCTCGCCGTGCGTTAAGGCGCCGGGCAGCCGGCGGGGCGGTGCCGGGGCAGGGTGCAGCCCTCGAGCGTCAGCGCGGCACGGGTGAACGCGGCCAGGGCGGGCTTGGCCACCGCCTGGCCGCCGACATCCTTCAGCAGCCCGGCGTAGTCCCAGTCGCTGCTCGAGCCCGCCTCGTCCCCGATCCACGTGTAGTAGTCGAAGCCGCTCAGGCCGAGCGCGCGGCGGTCGGCCCCGAGCAGCGGCAGCAGCGCGGCGATGCGATGAGCCTGCCCGACCGGAGTGGTGTCCCAGTCTTCGCCGTGGATGGCCGAGGTCCAGCTCGTCTCGGTGACCAGAAGCGGGGTGTGACGGGCGCCGCCGGCATTGAGCGCGCGGCGATCGAAACCGAGGATCTCGATCACGTGGGCGGCGGTGGAGCTGAACGCGTTGACGGCGGCGACGTCGAACGAGCCGCGGGCGCCGGGGACGCGCAGGAGCTGACCCAGGTACTGCCAGGACAGGTTCGTGATGGCGCCGAGGACGGTCTTCGCGCCCGGGTCGGCGGCCAGGATGGCCCGGTGGGAGGCTTGGAGAAGCTGGGCGTAGCCGGGCAGCGACGGTTGGGTCCAGTAGTAGCCGAGGTTCGGCTCGTTCCAGATCTGCCACTGGCGGATCGGCAGGGCGGGGCTGATGCTCTGCCAGTAGGTGCCGTTCGGGCCGTAGCGGTGGATCAGCCCGGTGAGGTAGTTCGTGTACGGGGCGTCCTGGGCCGGGATCGGAATGCCGCTCGGGTTGGGGGCGGAGTCCCAACTCGGGGCGTAGATGACGATCGGGAGGATCTTCAGGCCATACAGCGCGGCCAGGCTCACCACCTCATCGGTCTCGGCGAAGTCGGTGGGAACGCCGCCGACGTCGACGAACTGGCTCATCTGGTCGCTCGGGACCTCGGACGGGTTCGATACGGCTGCGCGTCCTGCCAGCTGAACGTGACCCGGATCGTCTGCACGCCCGCGCGCACCATGTTCGCCATCTGGTCGGCCAGGCTGATGCCGTCGCCGGTGCGGAACAGGGGCCCGTTGAGGTTCATGCCCACGAAGCCGGCCGGGACGGGGAGGGGAGCGGCGCGCGCCTTCTTCGCCTTCTTCTTCGCCGGGCGCTTGTGCACCGGTGCGTGGGTGGCAGGTCCCCGGTGCCGGGCCGGGGCGGCCGCGGTGCTCGCGCTCGGGCTCGCCCCCAGGAGGACGAGTGCGGCCAGGATGGCGAGGACGTGGCGGAGCGGGGTGGGGCTGAGCATCAGTGCGGGAGAGAGCCGGGGGTGTGTCGTCATATAAGACGCCTCCCGAATACCCGAAGTTGCGGCTCGCTTCCGATCGAGTCAGGCTCCGGACCCGGCTGTGACGAGGAGCGTAGCGGTGGCGTCCAGCGCGAGCGGTTCCCATACGAGGACAACGCAGGACGGCGGGGGCGGTGCGATTCAAAGTTTTCGCCCCGGATCGCCTGACCGCTGCCGAAGCGCCCGGGTGATGGCCGGCGCCCACCGGGGTAGGTACCGCGCCGTGGACATCACCCAACTCATCCTTGACGACCATCAGGAGCAGCGCCGGCTCTTCGCGATTCTGGAGGAGATCCCGCGCCAGGACACCGACAAGCTCACCGCCGTCTGGAAGCGGCTGCGGGCGTTGCTCGACCTCCATGCCGAGGCGGAGGAGCGCCACTTCTACCCGACGCTCGTGCGTCTCGGCAAGGGCGGGGGCGGCAGCTCGCCCGACGAGGAGACCGAGGACGCGATCGACGACCACAACGAGATCCGCGACACTGCGGCCAAGGTCGAGCAGCAGTCCGTTGGTAGCGACGCCTGGTACGAGGCGGTCGCCGCGTGCAACAAGGCCAACGGGGATCACATGGCCGAGGAGGAGCGGGAGGGGCTGACCGATTTCCGCCAGCACATCTCGCTCGAGATCCGCCACGACCTCGGGCTCCGCTTCGCCGCCTTCGAGGCTGAGCATGTCACCGGGGTGGAGCCGGTCGACAAGGATCCGCAGACCTACATCGACGATCAGAAACGCTGACGCCGGGGCAGGCGCTGGCGCGAGCGGCACGGGTGTCGGCGATCGATGTCGATTAAGCCCGCATATACGAGGGAAACGAGTCATTAATCGCCCGGCTCCGGCTCCGGCTCCGGCTCCGGCGCCGGCTCCGGCGCCGCCCCGGCGCTCCCCCCGGCGCCGCCCCCGCGGCCGCCCGGCTCCCCCCGGCGCTCCCCCGGCCCCGCGGCCGCCCGGCTCCCCCCGGCGCTGGCCCCGCGACCGCCCTCTCCGCCCCCGCGGCCGCGCCCACACACGACGAAGCCCCGCCGGAGCGGGGCTTCGAAACTCGCTAGGAGCGGAGGCGGGCGGCGCCCGGCTGGCCCGGCGGCGGTCGGCGATCGCGACCGCCAGCCGTCCCGGGCGCGCTGACTATCCGCAGCCCGTGTTGAACCCGCAGCTCGAGCACGTGTAGCAGCTGCCGGTGCGCTGCATCATGCCGCCGCACTGCTGGCAGGCCGGCCCGAGGTCGAGGCCCTGGCGCATGGCCGGGATGACCGGAGGCTCGTCGGTGAACGCCGCCGCCGCCGGGACCGCCCCGGCCGCCGTGGGCGGAGCAGCCGCGGCCGCAGCGCTCACCTGACCCGTGCCGGCCCGTGCCGGCGTGACCGCACCGCCGTTGCCGTTGCCGTTCGCCGGAGCGCTCCTTCCGTTGGTCGCCCCCTTCCCGTTCCCGGCACTCGCACCCTCGCCGCCGGCCGGCCGGGCCGGACCCGCGGTGTCGCTCACCCGAGAGCTGTACGCCTCCTGCGCCGCCTTGCGCGCCCGCACGTCCTTGGTCAGGATGCCGAGCTCCTCCTGGAGGTCGACGTCGAGGAACCGCGAGGCGAGCCAGCGCATGATGTAGTCGGGCATCGACTTCGCGAACGGGATCTCCGGGTTGGAGGTCATGCCCTCCGGCTCGAAGCGCATGTAGCTGAACTTGCGCACCAGCGTCTCCAGGGGCACGCCGTACTGGAGCGAGATCGAGATCGCGGTGGCGAACGAGTTCATCATCCCGCGCAGGGTCGACCCCTCCTTGCCGATGTCGGTCAGGAAGATCTCGCCCACCGAGCCGTCGTCGTACATGCCCGCGGTGATGTAGCCCTCGTGGCCGCCGATCGAGAACTTGTGCGTGATCGACTGGCGCTCGCGCGGCATCCGGCGGCGCTTGGGCGGCTGCTGGGCAAGCGCGTCGGCCACCGCCTTGGCGATGGCGTCCTCATTCACCTCGGCCGGCGCCGTGTTCTGCGCGTCGGTGCGCAGCGCCTGCGCGGTCTTGGAGCCGTCGCGGTAGATGGCCAGCGCCTTGACGCCGAGCTGCCAGGCCTGTAGGTAGGCGTCGGCGATGTCCTCGACCGTCGCCGTCTGCGGCAGGTTGACCGTCTTGGAGATCGCGCCGCTGATGAACGGCTGGACCGCACCCATCATCTTCAGGTGGCCCATGTGCGAGATCGCCCGCTGCCCGACCGCCACGTCGAACACCGGCAGGTGCTCGGCAGCCAGGCCGGGGGCGTCGACGATCGTCCCGCGCTCGTTGACGTAGGCGAGGATCTGGTCGATCTGCTCCTGGGAGTAGCCGAGCGTCTCGAGCGCGAGCGGCACCGTCCGGTTGACGATCGTCATCTGACCGCCGCCGACCAGCTCCTTGTACTTGACGAGCGAGAAGTCGGGCTCGACCCCAGTCGTGTCGCAGTCCATCAGGAACGAGATCGTCCCTGTCGGCGCGAGCACTGTCGCCTGGGCGTTGCGGTACCCGTGCTTCTCACCCGCGCTGACCGCCTCCTCCCACGTCGCGCGGGCGGCGGTGAGGAGCTCCGTGTCCGTGCTCACGGCCTCGGGGATCGCGTAGCTCGCATCCCGGTGCATGCGCATGACGGCGTTGTGGGCGTCGCGGTTCTCGGCGTAGCGCTCGTATGACCCCATGGCGGCGGCGATCCGGGCCGAGCCCAGGTAGCCGCGCGCGGTCATGAGGGCGGTGATGCCGGCCGCCGTGGCCCGGCCGGCGTCGGAGTCGTAGGGCACTCCGTTGGCCATCAGGAAGGCGCCGAGGTTGGCGTAGCCGAGGCCGAGCTGGCGGAACGCGCGCGCGTTGCGGGCGATCTGCTCGGTTGGATAGCTCGACGGCGAGACGATGATCTCCTGGGCCAGGAACACGATGTCGACCGCATGCGTGAACGACTCGACGTCGAAGCTGCCGTCGGCGCGGCGGAACTTCATCAGGTTCAGCGAGGCCAGGTTGCAGGCCGAATCGTCGACGTGCATGTACTCCGAGCACGGGTTGGACGCGTTGATGCGCCCGGAGTTCGGGCACGTGTGCCACTCGTTGATCGTCGTGTCGTACTGGACGCCCGGATCGGCGCAGCGCCAGGCCGCCTCGGCGATCTCGCGCATCAGCTCCCGGGCCGGGATCGGTTCGCCGACCGGCTCGCCGCTCACGCGCCCGATCAGGTGCCAGTCCTCGTCGTTCTCGACCGCGCGCATGAACTCGTCGGTGACCCGGACCGAGTTGTTGGCGTTCTGGTACTGGATCGAGTGGAAGCCGTCGCCGTCGATCGACATGTCGAAACCGGCGTCGCGCAGGGCCGCGGCCTTGTCCTCCTCCTTGGCCTTGCACCAGATGAACTCGCGGATGTCGGGATGGTCGACGTCGAGCACGACCATCTTGGCCGCCCGGCGCGTCCCGCCGCCCGACTTGATCGAGCCCGCCCAGGCGTCGGCGCCGCGCATGAACGACACCGGACCCGACGCGGTGCCGCCGCGGGATAGGGGCTCGTTCGAGCCGCGGATCCGCGACAGGTTGATGCCCGAGCCCGAGCCGCCGCGGAAGATCATGCCCTCGCGGGTGTTCCAGTCGAGGATCGACTCCATCGAGTCCTCGACGGACAGGATGAAGCAGGCGCTGGCCTGCATCTTGGGATCGCCGACCGGGTGCCAGCCGACGTTGAACCACACCGGCGAGTTGAACGCCGCCAGCTGGTGCAGAAGGATGTAGGTGAGCTCGGCCTCGAAGGTCTCGACGTCCTCGTTGGTGGCGAAATAGCCACGCTCACGACCCCAGCCGGCGATCGTGCCCGCCACGCGGGTGATCATCTGCTTGACCGAGCGCTCGCGCGCGGGAGAGCCGAGCTGGCCGCGGAAGTACTTCTGGGCGACGATGTTCGTCGCGTTCTGCGACCAGGAGGCCGGGAACTCGACGTCGCGCTGCTCGAAGGAGACCCGGTCGCCGTGGGCGATCCGCGCGTCGCGCAGCTGCCATTCGACGGTGTCGAACGGATGGGTGCCGGAAGTCGTGAAGAAGCGGCGGACTGAGAGACCGTCGCCGGTCAGAAGACTGGCGTTAGAAGGGGTATTGGGGCTGTACTCCATACCGACCTGCTCCTCTCGATTGCCGCTGAATTCAGCTCTCGCCCGGTTGCCGGTGCGGCCGAGCGAGGGCGGTGAATCCTGGCGGACGCCCCGGACGGAAAGACCCCCGGGAGGGATCGTGCGGGTGGCCGGTTGCGCTTCCTCCATTTTACTGCGCTCGCGCTCGCTACCCGCCTCGAGGATCGCCGCTGTTTGCGGCGGTTTTGCCCGGTGATCCGGGCGCCCGCCCCGTCGAAGGCCCGGTTCGCGCGCGCGGAGCGGCGCACCGACCTTCGGACGCCGGGGGCGAGCTGACTCGACCGTCGACGAGTCGCTGCGCCGGTTTGCTGGCTCCTCCCAGAACGTGCGCCGAGGTGCGCGCAAACGTCGCCCCGGCCGCGGGTCGGCTCTGTTATCACTGGAGCCCTATGACCCAGAGGAGTGCGCAGACATGAAGCTGCTCGTCACCGGCGGCGCCGGCTACATCGGCTCGATCGTCGCCCAGCGGCTGATCGGCGACGGCCACGACGTGATCGTGTTCGACAGCCTGGAGCGCGGTCACCGCGAGGCCGTTCCGGCCGGCGCCGAGCTGATCGTCGGCGATCTGCGCGACGCCGACGCGATCGCCGGCGCGGTGCAGACGCACGCGTTCGACGGCGCCCTGCACTTCGCCGCGCTCGCGCTCGTGCCCGAGTCGGTCAGCCACCCCGAGCGCTACTACGCGGTCAACGTGGGCGGCACGCTCAACCTGCTCGAGGCGCTGCGGGCGCATGGAGTCGGGCGCCTGGTGTTCTCTTCCACCTGCGCCGTGTACGGGGTGCCCGAAACGGTCCCGATCTCCGAGGACGAGCCGACCAGCCCGGGGACCTCGTACGGCGCCTCGAAGCTCGCCGTGGACTGGATGATCCGTGACTTCTGCACCGCGCACGGGCTCGGGGCGGTCAGCCTGCGCTACTTCAACGTGGCCGGTGCGAGCGGGCACCTCGGCGAGGATCACCAGCCGGAGACGCACCTGATCCCCAACGTGCTGCGGGCCGCGCTCGGCGCCGTCCCGCACGTGAGCGTGTTCGGCACCGATTACCCGACCCGCGACGGCACGGCGGTGCGCGACTACATCCACATCGAGGACCTGGCCGATGCGCACGTGCTCGCGCTCGAGGCCGCGCGCAGCGGCGAGCACCAGGTCTACAACCTCGGAAACGGCAACGGCTTCTCGGTGCGCGAGGTGATCAAGGCCGCGGAGGCGGTGACCGGGCGCGCGATCCCGGTCGTCGAAGCCGATCGCCGCCCCGGCGATCCGCCCGAGCTCGTGGCGGCGAGCGAGCGCATCCGCGAGGCGCTCGGGTGGACGCCGCGCAAGCCCGAGCTCGAGCAGATGGTCGCCGACGCCTGGGCGTTCGCCCAGGCCCATCCCGGCGGTTACGAGAGCGGCTCAGATCAGGTCTGAGAGCGCGTCGAGCGCCGCCGCCAGCACCCGCTCGGGCGGCTGGGTGGCGTCGAGGCGGCGCACACGTTCGGGCTCGGCCGCGGCCAAGGAGGCATAGGCGGCCTCGATGCGCTCGAAGAAGTCGGCCTGCTCGCCCTCGAGCCGGTCGACGGGCTCGCCGCGCGCGCCGGCGCGGATCCGCCCCACGGCCGGGTCGAGCGCCAGCCACAGCGTGCGGTCGGGCGCCAGCCCGCCGGTCCCGAATGCGTTGATCGCCCGCACCGGCTCGATCCCAAGCTCGCGACCCGCCCCCTGGTAGGCGAGCGAGGAATCGACGAAGCGATCGAGCAGTACCCAGCGCCCGGCGGCCAGCGCGGGGGCCAGCGCCTCCTCGACCAGCTGCGCGCGGGCGGCCGCGTAGAGCAGCGCCTCGGCCCGAGCGCCGATCGTCATCGCCGGGTCCTTGACCAGGTCGCGCACCCGCTCGGCGGCACGGACCCCGCCGGGCTCGCGGAGCAGCTCGACCTCCCGGCCCCCGGCGGCCAGCGCCGGCACCAGCGCGGCGGCGAGCGTCGACTTGCCGGCGCCGTCGATGCCCTCGATCGTGATCAGCCGTCCGCGCGACACGGGCGCCACGGTACCCGACCACTACGATCCGTCCATGCTCGCCGAGCTCGACCGCCATCCGCACGCGCGGGCCGTGCTCGCACCCGCGCTCGCCCCCGGCGCCGCCGCCTCGCACGCCTACCTGTTCCACGGGCCCGGCGGAGCCGGCAAGCGGGCAGCCGCCCGGGCGGTGGCGGCCGAGCTGCTGGCGCGCGGCGCGCCGGACCCGGAGAACGCGCGGGCTCGGATCCGGTCGGGTGCGCACCCTGACCTCACCTGGGTGCGCCCGAGCGGTGCCCACGAGATGCTGGTCAGCGACATCGAGGAGCCGGTGATCGCCGCCGCCAGCCGGACGCCGTTCGAGGCGGCCAGTCGAGTGTTCGTGATCGAGCGCGTCGACGAGCTGGGCGACGAGGCGGCCAACCGGATGCTGAAAACGCTCGAGGAGCCGGCCGGCTTCGTCCACATCATCCTGCTCACCGACCGCCTGCCCGAGGTGCTGCCGACGATCCGCTCGCGCTGCCAGCTCGTGCGCTTCGATGCCCCGGAGAGCGACGAGGTGGCCGCCACGGTGCAGGCCGCCGGCGCCGGCCCCGACACCGCGCGGGCCTGCGCGCGGCTGTGCCTGGGAGACGCGACCTACGCGCTCGAGCTCGCCTCGCCGACCGGCCGGGCGCTGCGGGCGAGCGCCGAGACCTTCGCCCGGGCCCCGCTGCAGGGCGCCACCGCCCAGCGCCCCTGGAGCGCGCTGCTGAGCGCCGTCCGGGCCCGCGGGGAGGAGGTGGTGGGAGAGCTCGAGGCCGAGAGGGACGCCGATCTCGAGCTGTACCCGCGCAAGGAGCGCAAGCGGGTGGAGACCGAGTGGAGCGAGCGTATCCGCCGCCGGCGCCGCCGCGCCGAGACCGAGACGCTCGACCGCGGTCTGGGGCTGGTGTCGCTGTGGTACGGCGATCTGGCCGCGCTGGCCTGGGGGGCCGGAGACCTCGTGCGCAACGTCGACCGCCTCGACGCCCTGACCCCTGACGCCGGCCAGCCGCCGGCCCGGCTGCGCGAGGCGGTCGAGCTCGTCGAGGAGACCCGCCTGCGCTTTGCCCTGAACGTCTCGGAGGAGCTCGCATGCGAGGCCCTCGCCTATCGCTTGGAGCGTCTACTCGGTCGGTGAGGCAGGAGCAGGAGGTGTTCCTCCGCGCTCCCGTGGCCGCCGACCGCGACGAGTTCGTGGCGCTCATGCGTGCGAGCCGGACCTTCCACCGGCCGTGGGCGAGCGCCCCCACTGACGACGACCGCTTCTACGGCTACGTGGCCGATTCCCGGCGGCCCGACTTCGAGGCCATGCTGCTCTGCCGCCATTCCGACATGGCGATCGTCGGCTTCTTCAACCTGTCGCAGATCACGCGGGGGTCGCTCCAGAGCGCCTACCTGGGCTACGCGGTGGGCAAGCCGTACTCCGGCCAGGGCTACATGCGGGCGGGTATCCGGCTCGTGCTGCGCCACGCCTTCCTGACCCTGCGCCTGCATCGCATCGAGGCCAATATCCAGCCCGGCAACAAGGCCTCGATCGCGCTGGCCAGCGGCGCCGGCTTCCGGCGCGAGGGCTTCTCGCCGCGCTACCTGAAGATCGGCGGGCGCTGGCGCGACCACGAGCGGTGGGCGATCCTGGCCGAGGATTGGCGGGCCGGGAGTGGCACGCCGCTCGACGGAGATTGATCAGCCGACCCGCGTGATGCTCGGCAGCGGCCAGCGACCGCTCAGCACCACCGGCCGCGGCTCGTAGAGCCGCAGCACGATCACGAACCGTCCGCGCGGCGCCGGCAGCCAGTTGGAGCGCGAGCCGCGCGGAGGGGTGGCGCTGAGCAGGATGTCGAGCGATCCGCCTCGGCCGAAGCGCAGCCCCGGCGTGCGGTCGCCGATCGCATAACGCCCGAGCGGATTGGTGACCAGGAACAGGTCCGAGCCGTACATGGTCAGCGACCAGAACGCCCGCACAGGCGGTCGCGCGCCGGCCAAGAAGTGGACGACGTAGCGGTGGGTGCCGCTCAGCGTCCGCAGGCGGCTGTCGACGAACGCGACCGGATACTCGGCCTCGGCGGGGACGTTGGCGCCCAGCGCGGTCTGGGCGATGTAGGCGCGCAGCCGAAAGTCCGATCCGAAATCGCCCGTTGCCGCCGGGGAGACGAGCCAGCCCCGGTGGCTGCGCTCAGAGGCCCGCTTCAGCTTCGCGCTGTAGCTCGCGAGCTGGTGCGCGCCGAGCGCCAGGCCGGCGAGCAGGCCGGCTCGGACGGCCGCGGGCAACGCCTCCTGGCTGACCATCCGTCCGGGCCCGAGGCCGACGGCCGCGAGCCGGTGCAGGAGGGGGCGGTCGGCGACCGGCGGTGGATCGGCGGCCAGGAGCGTGTCGAGCGCGTCATAGAAGGCGAGGCCCGAGGGCAGGGGCTGCGGGCCCAGCGGCGAGAAGGGGAGCGCGAGCGTGGGCAGCGGCGGCCCGCCCAGCCGGCTCAGTGTGTACTCGGTCTGGATCTGGTTCGTCCGGGCGAGGTCGCTCGGGCCGCGCACGAGCGTGCGCCCGAGCAGCCACACCGTGGGGGTGGGGGCGGCGATGCGGCGCAGCCCGTGCGGGAGCACCCCGTGCCAGCCGGGTCCGGTGACGACGAACGTTCCCGCCCGGGTGCCCGTCGTCCTCGTGCCCACGTAGGCGAACGAGTTCGTGTAGGCGTCGAGGAACTGCATCACGTAGTAGCGGCCGGGCTCGGCCGGCACGTGCAGGACGAGCGGGCCGGCTCGCAGGTCGAGCCGGGCCGTCGTGTACAAGGTGTCGACGTTCGGCAGCGGGACGAGCTGCTCGGCCGGGGTCGACAGGCGGGTGATGCTGATCAGCTCGTTGGCCGGAAAGCGCCCGACCGTCCGCTGCTCGTCGAGCGGGGCGAGGCCGTACAGGAAGGCGGCTGCGCCGGCGCTTCGGGCGAGCGCGCGCGAAGGTACGCCGGTGGCCTGGGCGGCGGGCCCGGTCAGTCCGAGCAGGGAGACGGCGAGGGCGAGGATCCGGCGGGCGGTCACGGTGAGGAAGCTTTCCACAGGTCGCGGAAATCCCGCAGAGCCCGGCGGTAGAACCCCGCGAGGCCGAAGACGACTTCGAGGTCGTGGGCTCGCCTAGGTGTCAGCGCGCTTCACACGGGAAAGGACACGTCAACGACCCTATGCCCCAGACGAGTCTCCGCCGCCTTCGCGGTGCCACCACCTTCGCCGCCGGCCTGGCCGCGGGTTCGCTCATCAATCGCGAGCGCATGCAGTTCGCGCGCCTGGCCGGCTCCTCGATCGCCACTCCGGGCGCCGCCGGCTGGGTGACGGACTTCCTGAACAGCGCCTACTACCGGCGGGCCCCGAGCGAGCGCGAGGTCGACGACCTGCGGCTGGCCCACGCGATCATCACCACCTACTGGCTGCGCCACGCCCAGGGCCGCCTGGGAGGCCGCGACGTGCTCGCCTTCCATCGCGCGTTCGGCCGCGACCGGTTCCTCGACGGCTCGCACTCGGCCCGGGGGACGCTCTCGCGCGCCCAGCTGCTCGAGGGCGCGGCGCGGCTGCTCGGCGATTGGTTCCCCGAGGCCTATGCCGATCCGGGCCGCCGCGGCTGGGGGATCGCCTTCCCGACCGCGCAGGAGAAGGATGCCTATGAGCCGGAGCGCCGACTGCGCCTGGCCCGGGTGGGGGCGCTGACGCCCGAGCGAGCCCCGGCGGAGCAGCAGACCTGGCACACCTATCCGCCGGTCGAGGTGCCCTCGCTCGACGGCGTGCTCGAGGCGCTCACCCACACGGAGACCTGGCCCGACTATGCGAGCGAGATCGGCCGCTTCACGCCGCTGCGCCGCTCCGGCCTGCTCGGCCAGATCTTCGAGATCGATGTCGCCGCCGGTATCGAGGGCGGCCGGCCGATGTTCCAGCGCGGCTACGTGACGATCACCGCGCTTGTGACCCCGGACGATCCCGAGGCCCTCGCCGCGTACTTCGCCGCGCTCGAGGACGGCCTGGCGCGCTACGGCAACGGCGAGTCGAGGGCGGTGCCGCAGGGCGGCGAGCCGATCGCCGGGTTCGACCTCACGACGCACGAGGGCCACTTCATGGGCGCCGGCCACAACCGGCTCGTCCTCTACCGCCACGACGGCAGGGTGTGGGTGCGCGCGGCCGGGACCTGGGATCCGATGCCCTGGCATCTCGAGCAGATCTACCGCCTGGCCGGCCGTCAGGCCCAGCACGCCTTCTGGGGCGAGTACGGGATGGCGCGCCAGAGCATGTTGCATCAGCTGGCGCTCGCTGTGGCATGAGCGCCCGTGCGCTCGTCATCGGGTCGGGTCCCAACGGTCTCGCGGCGGCGATCACGCTCGCCCGGGCCGGCCATCCCGTCACCGTGCTCGAGGCGGCGCCGTCGCCCGGCGGCGCGGTGCTGACCGAGGAGCTGACCCTCCCCGGCTTTCACCACGACACGTTCTCAGCTGTCTATCCGGCCGGTGCGGCTTCGCCGGTGTTCGGCGCCATGCCGCTCGCCGATCACGGGCTGCGGTGGGTGCACCCGGAGGCGTGTTACGCCCACCCGTTGCCCGAGGGCCGGGGGGCGGCGCTCTACCGCGAGCTCGATCGCACCGCCGAGAGCCTCGATGCGCTGGCGCCCGGTCACGGCGAGCGCTGGGCCACGTTCGCCGCTCCGTTCATGGCCCATTTCGATGCGCTGCGGGCCACCATGCTGAGCGGCTTTCCCCCTGTCCGCGGCCCGGCGCGCCTGACCGCCGGGCTCGGACCGCGGGGCCTGGCCGAGTTCCTGCGGCTGGTCCTCATGCCGGCGGAGGCGCTGGCCACCGAGCTGTTCTCGGACTCCGGGGCCCGGGCCTGGCTGTACGGCTCGGCCACCCACGGCGACGTGCCTCCGGGCGGGCGCGGGCAGCGCGATCGCCGCCGCCTATCTGAACTTCCTCGGCCACGCGGTCGGGTGGCCGAGCCCGGTGGGCGGCGCCGGCCGGCTGAGCGGCGCCCTGGTCAGCTACCTGGAGAGCCTCGGCGGCCAGGTGCGCTGTGGTGCCGAGGTGAGCGAGATCGCAGTCGCGCGCGGGCGGGTCCGGGGCGTGCGGCTGGCCGGCGGCGAGGGGGTGGACGGCGAGATCGTGATCGCCGATGTCATGCCGGGAGCGCTCGTGCGCCTGGCGGGATCGGCGCTGTCGGGTCGCTACGCGGGCGTGATGCGGCGCTACCGGCCCGGGCCGGCCACGCTCAAGGTCGACTGGGCGCTGTCCGGACCGATCCCCTGGGCTGCGCCCGAGGCCCGGCGCGCCGGGACCGTGCACGTCGGCGGGGATGAGCCCGACGTGCTTTCGGCGACGGCCGTGAGTGCGCACCTGCACGAGCATCCGTTCCTGCTTCTGGGTCAGCAGTCGCTGGCCGATCCGACCCGCGCGCCGGCCGGCCAGCACACGGCCTGGGCCTACACCCACGGCCCGCACACGGTCGACTGGCCGGCCGAGCAGGAGCGGCACGTCGAGCGCATGGAGGCGCAGGTCGAGCGCTTCGCGCCCGGGTTCCGGGATCTCATCCTCGCCCGCCACGTGCTCGGCCCGGCGGACCTCGAGCGTCGCAACGCCAATCTGGTCGGCGGCGACGTCGGCGGCGGCAGCTACACGCTCGATCAGGTCATCTTCCGTCCCGTCATCCGCGTCTCGCCCTATCGCACGCCCGTGGGCGGCCTGTACCTGGGCAGCGCGGCCGCCTTCCCGGGTGGCGCGGTGCACGGTGTGCCCGGTCACGCCGCGGCGCGGGCGGCGCTCACAGACCAGCGCGTGCGGCGGCTCTCTCCCATCGGCAGGTTTCGCCCGCGATCCGGTTAGACGCCGGCCTTCAGAGGCCGGAGCGGCGCCGGGAGGCCGGGCAGGCCGCACGTGGGAACGTGGATCGTCCACACAACGAGGCGGCAGAGCAACTCTGGGGTGTGGCAGCGGCGGCCGAGCCCTCGCTGCGCGATGGGATCGCCGCCGACAACGGCTTCGACCCGGCCACGCTGATGGAGAACGCGAGCCCGCCAGGCGGTCGAGAACGTCACCGAGCGGCTCATCATCGCGGCGCTGGCCGGGATCACCCGCGGCCGGGGCCGCCTGACGATGGCCAGCTACGTCGAGAACGCAGCCATGCGCGAGCTCTTCCGCGCCGAGGGCGTCGACCTCGCCCAGGGCGACCACACGGGCCTGCCGGTCCCGCTCGAGGAGCTCATGGAGGAGCTCGCGCTGCCGGCCTGAGACAGGCTCGCGCTCGCGCGGTAGGTTCCAGCGGCCGTGGCCTCGCCGACCAGCGACCGGATCAAGCGCTTCACGCTCGTCGCCTGCATCCTCGGGTCGAGCATCGCGATGCTCGACGCGACGATCGTCAACGTGGCCCTGCCGACGATCGAGCGCGACTTCGGCGGCGGTTTCGTGACCCAGCAGTGGGTGGTCGACGCCTACGCGCTGCTGCTCGGCGCGCTGCTGCTGGTCGGCGGCTCGCTCGGCGACGTGTACGGCGAGCGGCGGATCTTCGCGATCGGGGTGGCCGGCTTCGCGCTCACCTCGGCCGTGTGCGCGCTGGCGCCGAGCGCGCCGGTGCTGATCGGCGCCCGGGCTGTGCAGGGGGTGGCCGGCGCGTTGCTGACCCCGGCGGCGCTCGCGGTCATCATCGCCACGTTCCCGGTCGCCGAGCGCGGTGCGGCGATCGGTACATGGACCGCGTTCGGGGCGGTCGCGGCCGTGGCCGGCCCGCTGGCCGGCGGCGGGCTCCTGGCGGCCGGAAGCTGGCGCTTCATCTTCCTGGTCAACCTGCCGCTGGCCGCACTGACGCTCACGCTCATCACGCGGTTCGTGCCACCTGGTCGGGCCGCGGGCGGCCGCCACCTCGATCTGCCAGGGGCGGCGCTGGCCGCCCTTGGGCTGGCCGGTCCGGTGTTCGCGCTCATCGAGCAGCCGCGGCTGGGGTGGGGGAGCCCGAGCGTCGTCGGCGCGCTGGTGGGCGGGTTGGCGCTGCTCGCCGGCTTCGTGTGGCGTGAGCGACGGGCGCGCGATCCGATGCTCCCGCTCAGCCTGTTCGCCCGGCACAACTTCACCGTCGGCAACCTCGAGACGCTGGCCATGTACTGCGGGATGTCGGTGCTCACCTTCCTGCTCTCGCTCTACCTGCAGGAGGTGGGCCGCTGGAGCCCGGTGCACGCGGGGCTGGCCACACTGCCGTTGACGGTGGTCATGTTCGTGCTCTCGCGGCGCTTCGGGGCCCTCGCCGATCGTTTCGGCCCGCGCTTCTTCATGGGCGCGGGACCGCTCGTGTGTGCGGCCGGCCTGCTCCTGCTCATGCGCCTCGAGCGACATGTCGCCGTGCTCGGCGCGCTGCTGCCGGGGTTGATCGTGTTCGCGCTCGGCCTGGCGATGACGGTGGCGCCGCTGACCGCGACCGTGCTCGGCGGCGTGCCGGACAGCCAGGCCGGCATCGCGTCGGCGGTCAACAACGCCGTGGCCCGGGTTGCCGGCCTACTCGGCGTCTCCGCGCTCGGTCCGCTCGTGGCCGGGCGCCTCGGGGTCTCGAGCTTTCACACTGCGCTCGCGGCCGCCGCCGTTCTGCTGGCACTGGCCGGCGGGGTGGGCGGTCTGCTCGTGCGCAACCCGGAGCGCCGGGTGGCGGCGTCCGGGTGCGCGGGCGGCCAGATCGCCGGGGCGCCCAGGGACATGTCAGCAAGCTGACCATCCGCTTCGCGTCGCCCGATTCGCGGTTGGGTAAATATTTGTTAATGAGCAACCTCCAGGGATTGAGCCGGGCGGTGCAGGCCCGGTTGGCCGCGCTCCACACCCAGACCGCCACCTACCGAACGAGCGGCACCGCGTTCGCCCAGCCGGCGGATGTGGCGCGTCGGGTGGCGGGCCTGCTCGACCGCGGCACCCGGGCGTCGCGGCGGCGCTCGGCGTCCGTTGCGCGGGGCTGATCCGGG
>CAWKEO010000009.1:0-424993 GCA_963848745.1 uncultured Solirubrobacterales bacterium
GGGGGCAGGATTCGAACCTGCGACCTTCGGGTTATGAGCCCGACGAGCTACCAGACTGCTCCACCCCGCGGCGGACTGTCCATTGTAGCGACCCTCGAGCGGCGGATCAAACTCGCCTCGATACCCAGCGAGTCGACCCCGCGAGACGAACCCCGCCGGCCCGCCGCGCCCCCGAAATCCGCACTGAAGCAGATCTGAAGCAGAGTTGGCACAGAAAAGTTGCAATTCGGTCTAGATCTGTTGCAGGCCGGCGCGCAAGAGTGCCGGGCATGGCAACCCTCACCCAGAAGATCCAGGCCGAGCAGCGCCTTCGCGACCTGCTCGCCGACAACGAGCTCCCGCCCCCGGACGAGGTCGAGTACGGCCACACGTGCATCCGTGGGCTGTGGCACGACAGCAAGGTCTGCGTCGTCGTCGACATCGACGCGCCGCCGAGCGACGAGTTCGATCCGGACGATCAGCCCGATCTCGCAGACCCGCGCGAGGCGGCGTAGGGCCCGGTAGCTCGCCGCCGTCACGCCCGCGCCAGAACTCTCTCCCCCACCCTCATCCACCCCGGACGCCCCAGCGCATGCCCCTCTCCCGCACCGGTGCCGGAGGCTCGAATTCCGATCCTCCTGGTGATACGTTGCGGCCGCTTGCGCTCCTCGCCGGTCCGGGGTGGATGCGGGGGCAGGGAGAACCGCGATCGCGGAGGTTGCCGTGGCTGAGGAGAGCGCCCATCACGCCTGACGCCGGCATGCCGCAGCGCACCGTGGCCGACGTCGTCGGCGAGACGCTCGCCGCCCAGGGCATCCACGATGTCTTCGGCGTCCTCGGCTCGGGCAACCTGATCGTCGCCAACGCCCTCACCACGCAGGGCGCCCTGTTTCACGCCACCCGCCACGAGTCGGCCGCGGTCGGCGCCGCCGACGGCTACGCCCGCGTCTCCGGCCGCACCGGCATCGCCACCGTCCACCAGGGCCCCGGCCTGACGAACGCGATGACCGCGCTGAGCGAAGCGGCGAAGAGCCGCACGCCGCTCGTCGTGCTCGCCGGCGAGGCGCCCGCGCGCCGCGCTGACGAGCAACTTCCGCATCGATCAGGCCGGCCTGGTCGAGTCCGTGGACGCGATCGCCGAGCGGCTGCACGGCCCGGACACCGCCGCCGACGACGCCCTGCGCGCCTACGAGCGCGCCCAAACCGAGCGCCGGCCGGTCGTGCTCATGCTGCCGATCGACATCCAGGCCGAGCCGCCCGTCCAGCCCGCGCCGAGCCGGAGAGACGCGGCGCCGCCGGAACCGCCCGCCCCGACGCCCGACGCCATCGCACAAGCGACAGCAGCGATCGACGCCGCGCAGCGACCGCTCATCCTGGCCGGCCGCGGCGCCGTCCTCGCCGATGCCGGCCCGGCGCTCGCCGCCCTGGCCGAGCGCATCGGCGCGCTCCTGACCACATCCGCCCCCGCCCACGGCCTGTTCGCCGGCCACCCCCGGGCGCTCGGGATCTGCGGCGGCTTCGCCAGCCCGCACGCCCAGGAGCTCATCGGCCAGGCCGACCTGGTGATCGTCGCCGGCGCCTCGGTCAACCAGTGGACGACCCGCCACGGCAAGCTCCTGCACCCCGACGCGACCATCATCCAGATCGACGTCGAACAGCAGGCGATCGGCCGCAGCCGCCCCGCCGACATCGCGATCCTCGCCGACGCGCGAGAAGCGGCGGAAGCGCTGGTCGCACACGCGACGCCAGCGCACGGCTGGGGCGCGGTCACGCCCACGGCACTGGCCCGAGGAGCCCTACGAGGACGCGGGCACCGACGACAACATCGACCCCCGCACGCTCACGACCGCCCTCAACGAACTGCTCCCACGCGACCGGGCCGTCGTCGTCGACTCCGGCCACTTCATGGGCTACCCGTCGATGCTGCTCGGCGTCCCCGACGCCCGCTCGTGGGTGTTCGTCAACGGCTTCCAGGCCGTCGGGCTCGGCCTCGGCGCCGCTCTCGGAGCAAGCATCGCCCGCCCCGGCCGCCCCACGATCGCCGCCATCGGCGACGGCGGCGCCTTCATGGCTCTCCAAGAGCTCGAGACCGCCGTCCGCCTGAAGCTCGAGCTGCTCGTCGTCATCTACGACGACCGCGCCTACGGGGCCGAGGTCCACCACTTCGCGCCCATGGGCCACGACGTCTCGCGCGTGCGCTTCCCCGACGCCGACCTGGCCGCGATCGCGCGGGCCGCCGGCGCGAAGGCGGCCACGGTGCGCAAGACCGAGGACCTCGACGTCGTCCAGGAGTGGCTGGTCAACCCCCACGGCCCCCTCGTGCTCGACGCCAAGGTCAACCCCGACATCTGCGCCGACTGGCTCGCCGAGGCGTTTCGCGGCGGCTGACCCCCAAGGAGAGGAGACACATGACCCAGGTGCAAAGCCTCATCGACGCGCTGAGCAGCGGAGCGGTCGAGATCGTCGATCTCACCCAGCCGCTGTCCGAATCGACCCCGGTCATCCAGCTCCCGCCGCCGTTTGCCAACACCCCCGCCCTCAGCCGCGAAACCGATCTCGCACTACGACGACAAAGGCCCGGCCTGGGCCTGGTACACGCTGACCCTCGGCGAGCACACCGGCACCCATCTCGACGCGCCGATCCACTGGGTGACCGGCCAGGACGGCGATGACGTGGCGAGCATCGAGGCGCACCGGCTCATCGGCCCCGCGTGTGTGATCGACAAGACGAACGAGACGAACAGCAACCCGGGCTATCTGCTCACGACCAGCGATCTCGAGGCCTGGGAGGACGAGCACGGTCGCATCCCGAACGGCGCCTGGGTGCTCCTGCGCACCGGCTGGGGCGCCCGGGCCCAGGACGAACAGGCATTCCTCAACGTGGGCCCGAACGGCCCCGAAACGCCCGGGCCCGACCCAGACGCGTCCCGATGGCTGGCCAACCACCGCGACATCGCCGGCTTCGGAGTCGAGACGGTCGGCATCGACGCCGGCGCCGCCGGCGGCTTCGACCCGCCGTTCCCGCTGCACAACTTCCTCCTCGGTGCCGGCCGGCTCGGCCTCACCCAGCTGGCCAACCTCGACCGCCTGCCGCTCACCGGCGCGCTGCTCGTCGTCGCGCCGCTGAAGCTCGTCGGCGGGACCGGCAGCCCGAGCCGGGTCTACGCGCTCGTCCCCGCCGGCTGAACGATCTCCACGTACCCGTCGGTCCCGTTCACCCGGATCCGCTGGCCATCCTGGATCAGCCGGGTCGCGTCGGGAACGCTCACGACGGCGGGCAGGCCGTACTCGCGGGCCACCACGGCGCCGTGGGTCATCAGGCCGCCGACCTCGGTGACGAGGCCCGAGACGGTCACGAACGCGGGCGTCCAGCTCGGGTCGGTGTGGGTGGTGACCAGGATGTCGCCGGCCTCGAGCTCGGCCTGCCCGATGTCATCCACGACGCGGGCCCGGCCCTCCACCGTCCCGGCGGACACCGCCAGGCCGACCAGGGCCCCGGCCGGCACGTCATCCCGTCCGTAGCTGCCGGTGATCGCCTCGCCCATCGGAGGTGAGCACCCGCGGCGGCGTCAAAGCCTGGTCGGCCCGGAACGCCTGCCGGCGACGCCAGATCAAACCCGCATCCGCCCGCTGGGTCCGCACCACCTCCTCGAGCTCGTCGAACCGCAAGAAGAAGATGTCCTCCGACTCCTCGAGCACCCCGGCCTGGACCAGCCGCGACGCCTCCTCGAGCAGCGCGCGCTTGTAGATGAAGTAGCGGCAGATGAAGCCGTACTTCGGGTACTCGCGGTACCCGGTGAAGTCGCGCAGGCGGGCGATCATCCGCTGCGTCTCCGCCGCCTTGGCCTCCCCGTCCGGCAGGGCGCGCAGGCGCGCGAGCAGCTCGACCTCCCGCTCGCGAGCGGCGCGGCGCCCGTCCGCGACCCGCCGCGCCGCCGCGCCCGGCTCCGCGCTGCGCACAGCGGCGAGCAAGGAGGGCATGAGCAGCTCAGGACGCTCGCTCCAGCGCGGCCGGGTGATGTCGATCTCGCCGGCGCAGCGCATCCCGTAGCGCTCGAGGTAGGCGTCGATGGCGGCGCGCGCCTGGGCGCCCCCGTCAACAGTGCGCCAGCTCGTCCAGGGAGCCGCCCCGCTCCAGGACGGCCACCACCTCCGGATAGGGACGGATCACGTCGGCGAGGTCGAGCAGCGCGAGCCCCATCGCCGCGGTGACGTCGCCGGGCACGAACTGGGTGAGCACGTCGGCGGCGTTCGTCTCCCCCAGCCACTCGTGCAGCCGCTCGTTCAGCCACCAGGTGGCCTGCATCCCGGCCATGATCGCGGCCAGGCTGCGGGGCTCGAACAGGACCTCCCGCAGCTCCTCGACATCGGCGCGGATGAAATCGATCAGCGCCGGCCCGGCCAGACCGCGGATCGCGCGCGCGGCCCGGGCGACGGAGGCCTCGGTCAGCGCGATCAGCTCGGGCACCTCAGCGGCCTCGACCTCGACCGGGACCCGGGGGACGCCACCCGCCGGGGGCGGCGAGTCAGGGCGCTCGGGCACGAAGTCACCCCGATCGAGGACCCGTCTGCAGGGCATCGGCGATGAGCGGATCGGTTCGACCGATCATGGTGAGGAAGCCGGCCCGGGCCGGCGGCGAGGCGAGGATCGGGGTGACGTCGACGAACAGCCGGCTCCCGGCCTCGGCCATCGGGCGCGGTGTCGTCATCTGCCAGAACGACAGCCCGAGCGGCCGGATGGCGTCGGTCATCATCTGCTGGTGACCGACTGAGAGGTACACGTGGTTCTCCCCGTCCGCCGCCTCGGGGATCGGGAACAGCGTGGTGATCGGCCGGGCCTGGACGATCGCGAAGTCGCCCTCGGCCAGGCACCACTCGATGTCCTGCGGGCAACCGAACGGGCTTCGATCCGCCGGCCGATCTCCGCGAGCCGCACGATCTGCGAACGGGTGAGCAACGGCTCGCTCGGCGCGTCGAGCACCGCGCCGTCGCGGACCGTGTAGATCTCGGCCTTCGCCGCGCCCGCCACGAACGCCTCGCCGAGGCCGGCCACCGCCTCCACCGAGACCACCCTGCGATTGCCGCTCACCGGGTCGGCGGTGAACATCACCCCGGCGGCCTCCGCGTCCACCATCTGCTGCACCACGACGGCCATCTCCACCGCCCGGTGGTCAATCCCGTGGCGCCGGCGATATTCCACCGCCCGCTCGGTGAACAGCGAGGCCCAGCAGCGGCGGATCGCCGCGAGGACCGCGTCCCCGCCGGACACGTTCAGGTACGAGTCGTGCTGGCCCGCGAACGAGGTCACCGGGGAGTCCTCCGCCGTCGCGCTTGACCGCACCGCCCAGCGACCGGTCTCGCCGACCAGGCGCCCGACCGCCGCCGAAAGGTCCTCCGGGATGGCGATCGCCTCGACGGCGGCGCGGATCGCCTCCGAGTCCTCAGGCGCGAAACCGCGAGAGAGCCGGCAGCACGACCCGCCGGAAGGCGCTCGTCGTCACGCAGAAGCCGGGCGGCACCGACACACCCTCGATCCGCGACAGCGCTCCGAGGTTGGCACCCTTGCCGCCACACTCCGCCGCCCGATCTCCGTCGATCTGGTGGAACTCCAACACGTCGCCGCTCATCGGCGAGCGATTATGGGCAACGAATCCGTCCCTCATGAGGGACCTCTTACTCAGGTAGAGTCGTAACTGGGGACAGGGTTGATTCTCGTGATCGCCCGCTGGTAGGTTCGTCGCGGAGGGCACTCTCGAACGAGGAGGGGACGATGACCGGGCGCCGGCTGAGCTGTGCGGTGGTGTTCCTGATGCTGGTGGCCGCCCCGGCGGCGTCGGCGAAGACGTGGACGGCCGAGAACATGGCCATCCCGCAAGTCGCCCAGGGGCAGCTGTTCTCCGTCTCCTGCGGCGCGCCGAACGCCTGCGAGGCTGTGGGACAGACCGTCGACGCGCGCGGGAACACGAAAGCGCTGGCGGAACATTGGAACGGCACGAGCTGGACCCGGCAGAGCATCCCGAGCGTCGATGGCCCGGTCACCTCGCTGAGCAGCGTGTCCTGCACCAGTTCGGAGGCCTGCCTGGCCGTCGGCTCCTACTCGACCAACACCAGCAGCGGCATGGTGGCCGAGCGCTGGAACGGCCACGCCTGGACGCTCCAGCTCATCCCCGATCCCGAAGGACGCGTTCGGGATCCTCAACAGCGTGTCGTGCGGGACCGCCACCGCGTGCACCGCCGTCGGCTATGAGCTCACGAACTTCACCGGCCAGGAGCTGCCGCTCATCGAGGCGTGGAACGGAGGCAGCTGGAGCACGCAGCCCTCGTCCCTGCCCCCCGGCGCGTTCGCCGGCGCGCTGGCGGGCGTGTCGTGCCCGTCGAGCGCTGACTGCACGGCGGTCGGCTCCGACTACGGCGTCACCGGCCTACGAGCTGCCGCTGGCCGAGTCACGCATGGGCTCGGCGTGGACGCTCGAGACGGTCACCGCCCCCGTCACCTCGGAGGTCACCCTGCTGAACGCGGTCTCGTGCTCAGCGCGGAATGCCTGCACCGCGGTCGGCACGTACCTCACCCAGGACGGACAGCTCGGGCTGGCCGAGCGGTTCAACGGGACGACATGGTCGCCGCAGGGCGTGCCGGCGCCGAGCGGTGAGCCGGTGGAGAGCCTCGCCGGGGTGTCGTGCCCATCGGCGAGCAGCTGCATCGCGGTCGGTGGCGCGACCTCGTTCGTCACCGGAGCCGCCGGACCGGTGGCGGCGCGCTGGAACGGCTCCACCTGGACCGACCAGCCGACCCCGCCGCAGCCGGGCGGCTTCCTGAACGCGGTCTCGTGCTCGGGCCCGGCCTCCTGCGTCGCCGTCGGGACCCCGGGGACCGGTACCTCGGCCGCACTGGCGCGGCCGAGCCGCGACACCATCCCGCGCCCCGGCCTGCTCGCCGGCGCCCCGGCGCCCACGCATCACGGGACGTGGCGGTTCGCGGCCAACCGGCCGCTGAAGCGCTCGGCGTCGATGTACCGGCGCCCGGCCGGGCTCCGGCAGCTGGCCGCACGCCTGCGCTCCGGCCGCCGGGCCCACCGCGCATCGGTCAGCCCCACGTCGCTGACCCTCGCCGAGCGCTGGAACGGCACCGACTGGACGCTCACGCCCACGCCCGCGATCACCGGAGCGGCGGCCAGCCAGACGTTCGGGGTCTCCTGCGCGTCCTCGAGTGACTGCTTCGCCACGGGCTCCTGGTTTGACTCGAGCGGGGCCGAGCTGCCACTGCTCGAGCACTGGGATGGCACGAGCTGGAGCATCCAGCCCGTCCCCGATCCGACGGGCGTGCTCGGAGCGCGCCTGTTCGACGTCTCGTGCGCGGCGGCGAACGCCTGCACGGCGGTTGGCGAGGCATTCACGCTCACGAGCGAGATGGCGTTCTCCGAGCAGTGGGATGGCACGAGCTGGATGCTCGAGAGCACCCCGGCAGACGGCCGGCTCGGAACCGCGCTGGGCAGCGTCTCCTGCCCGGCCGCCGGGGCCTGCACCGCCGTTGGCGCGCTGCTCAACAACGAGAACGGCACGCTGAAGACGCTCGCCGAGTTCTGGAACGGCTCGTCCTGGACGATCGAGCCGAGCATCAGCCAGCCCGGCAACACGAGCAGCGCCCTGTACGGCGTCTCCTGCACCGGCAGCACCTGCATGGCCGTCGGCGACTGGAACGGCAACACCTCGGACAGCTCCGGGCCGCTGTCGGAGCTGGGGACGGGAACGGCGTGGCAGCTCGAGGCCATCCCGGCGCCGCAGCACGCCAGCTTCAGCCTGACCAGTCCGGTGTCCTGCACGGCGGCCGACGCCTGTACGGCGGTCGGCTCCTGGTTCGGGCTGACCGGAGCCGGCGCGTTCGCGGATCGCTGGGACGGCACCGCCTGGACCCAGCAGTCACTGCCCGAGTCGCTGTTCGAGCTGAATGCGGTCGCCTGCTCCACCGCCACGTCCTGCCTGGCCGTCGACGACGGCATGAGCGCGCGGTGGGACGGGAACACGTGGACCGTCCAGCCGCTGGCCGGGAACTTCCCCAGCCTGACCGGGATCTGGTGCTCGGCCGCGGGTGACTGCACGGCGGTCGGGACCGGGGGCACCGCCCAACCTCTGCCGGTGGCCGAGCGGTATTCCTAAGCGGGCACGGGGGTCCCCGCCACGACATCGAAATACCGCTGTGCCGGCTCCCGCAGGCCGTCATGCAGCGCCTCGAACACCGCCAGCGCGTCCGAGCGAACCCGGCCGATGGGCGCCAGCTCCTCGGGCAGCTCCGGATCGAGGGCGGGGAAACCGCGCCAGGCATGCACGGCGCGCGTGCGCGTCATGAACGCCTCGAAGTCACCCATCCGGCGCCGCGCGGACGGCCCGAACTCGGCGCAGAACGCCTCGTAGCGCTCGGCCAGGCCGCTCAGGTCCCAGGCCCGGCCGACCAGCGCGGTCACCTCCGAGCCTGGGGCGGCGATGAACACGCTCGCGCACTCGGACACGCCGAGCTCGCGCAGGAGCGCCGCCACCTCGGACACGTGGTCGTGGGGCGAGACCCACACGCCATCCTGGATCGGGCCGAAGCCAAGGAAGCGCAGCCGGCGGGCCAAGCGGGAGTGCTCGAGCCGCCGGCTCTCCGGCAGCTGGTGCCAGACGATCGTCCACCCGTCCCCGGGCGCGCGGGGATGCCCGAGGGAGAAGATGCGCCGGTCGCCCTCCTCGAGCACATGCCGGGCGCGATCGGTCAGCGCGTAGAAGACGAGCCGGCCCGAGCGCGAGCGCTCGAGGAAGCCGCGGCGCACGAGGCGGTGAAGCGCCACCCGGGCCGCGCCGTCGGAGAACCCGAACTCGCCCAGGAGGGCGACCATCCCGCCCGACCACACCGGCTGATCAGTCCGGACGTAGAGCCCGAGCAGGGTGACGACGAGATCCTGGGGACTCACACGCGCGCGGGCTCGACCGCGGGCGTGAACGTGCGCGTCAGCTCGGGGGCCACCCGGTCGCGGCCGGCCGGCGGCTTGCGCGATCCGGGCCGGTACTGGGGGATCCAGTCGACGGCGACGTCCTGCTCGGCGGCGGCGTGGAGCGTCCAGTGGGGGTCGTACAGGTGCGGGCGGGCGAGCGCGCACAGATCGGCCCGGCCGGCGAGCACGATCGTGTTCACGTCGTCGTAGGACGAGATCGCCCCCACGGCCACGACCGGAATCCCCACCTCGTTGCGGATGCGGTCGGCGAACGGCGTCTGGAAGCTCCGCCCGTAGGCCGGCCGCTCCTCGGGTGAGACCTGGCCGGTCGACACGTCGACGAGATCGCAGCCGTGCTCGCGCAGCATGCGGGCGAACTCGACCGCGTCCTCGCCGGTGAAGCCGCCGGGCACCCAGTCGGTGGCCGAGATGCGCACGCTCATCGGGCGCGGCACCGGCCAGAGCGCCCGGCAGGCGTCGAAGACCTCGAGCGGGAAGCGGGCTCGAGCCTCCAGGGAGCCGCCATAGCCGTCGGCGCGCAGGTTGGTCAGCGGCGACAGGAACGAGGACAGCAGGTAGCCGTGGGCCATGTGGAGCTCGAGCAGATCGAAGCCGGCGGCGAGGGCGCCGCGCGTCGCGGTCACGAACTCCGCCCGCACGGCGTCCATGTCGGCCCGCGTCATCTCCCGCGGCACCTGGTTGCGGGGCGAGTAGGCGATCGGCGAGGGGGCGATCAGCTCCCAGTTGCCGTCGGGCAGCGGCTCGTCGATCCCCTCCCACATGAGCTTGGTCGAGCCCTTGCGGCCCGAGTGGCCGAGCTGGCAGCCGATCGGCGCGCCGCCATAGCGATGGGCGAAGTCGACGATCCGCTTCCAGGCCTCGACGTGTTCGGGCCGGTACATCCCGCCGCACCCGGGCGTGATCCGGCCCGTGGCCGAGACGCAGATCATCTCGGTCATGACGAGCCCGGCGCCCCCGAGCGCCCGCGCGCCGAGGTGGACGAGGTGGAAGTCGCCCGGGGTCCCGTCGACGGCGGAGTACATGTCCATCGGCGAGACGACGACGCGGTTGCGCAGCTCGAGCTCGCGCAGGCGCAGGGGCATGAACATCGGCGGGCGGTCGGGCATCCCGACCTCGGCGTCGACCGCGGCCACGAACCCCGGATCGCGCACGCGCAGGTTGTCGTAGGTGATGCGCCGCGAGCGCGTGAGCAGGTTGAACGCGAACTGCCGCCGCGGCTGCTGCACCCACCGCTCGACGGACTCGAACCAGTCGAGCGAGGCCTGGGCGGCGCGCTGGGTGCTCTCGACCACGGCACGGCGCTCGGCCTCGTAGGCGGCGAGCGCGGCGCTCACGTCCTCGCCGTGCTCGCGCAGCGCCCAGGCGAGGGCGGCGGCGTCCTCCATGGCCAGCTTCGTGCCCGAGCCGATCGAGAAGTGCGCGGTGTGGGCGGCGTCGCCGAGCAGCACGACGTTCCCGGCCGACCAGCGGGCGTTGCGCACGGTGACAAAGTGGATCCACTTTGAATTGTTCGCCAGCAGAGAGCTCCCGCCCAGGACGTCGGCGAACAGCTCCGAGCAGAAGGCGACGCCGCGGGCATCGCTCTCGCCGGGGGCCAGGGATCCGGCGCCGTCGAGCCCGGCCGCCCGCCAGGTCCGCGACGGCGTCTCGACGATGAACGTGCTCCGCCCGGGCGCGTACGGATAGGCGTGAGCTTGGAACACGCCGTGCTCGGTCTCGGCGATGGCGAACGTGAACGCCTCGAATTCGCGGTCGGTCCCCAGCCACATGTAGCGGCAGTCGCGCTCGTCGAGCGTCGGCCCGAACTCGGCCGCGAGGGCGCCCCGCACGCCCGAGCGTGCCCCGTCGGCGGCGACGACGAGATCCGCCGCCGGCAGCTCGTCGACCTCGTGGCCGAACACGAGGCTCGCGCCGAGCTCGCTCGCTCGCTCCTGGAGCACGCGCAGGAGCTCGCGCCGGCCGAAGGCGGCGAAGCCGTGGCCGCCCGAGCGGGTGACCGTGCCCCGGTGGTGGATGTCGATGTCGGTCCAGCGCACGAACGACGCGGCGATCGCCGCGTAGCTCTCCGGGTCGGCGTGCTCGAACACGGTCAGCGTCTCGTCGGAGAACACGACGCCGAAGCCGAACGCGTCGGTGGGCGCGTTCCGTTCGTAGACCGTCACCTCCCAGTCCGGGCGGACCTTGCGGGCGAGGATGGCGAAGTACAGGCCGGCCGGCCCCCCGCCGACGACGGCGATCCGCATCAGACCCCCAGGTCGCTCAGGTGCTCGTAGCGGAGCGCCAGCCCGTTCACCGCGTTGTGCATGAGCGCGAGCGCGGCGCGGACGTTGGCGGCGGCGTTCGGCGGCAGGTCGACCGCGCACAGCGCCTTCAGCTCCTCGTAGACGGCGAGGAGCCGCTCCTCGTCAGCGCTCAGCGGGCGGTCGAGCAGGTCGGTGCTCATCGCCGCACCACCAGTGGCGGCGTGACCTCGATCGGCGGGGCGCCGGCGGGCGGTCCCGAACCCGCCGAGCCGCCTGCAGCCCCATTCCCCTCCCGAAGATCGAGGGTGCGCTTGGCCTTCAGCTCGAACCGGGGCAGTGTGCCCTCGCCGGCGCGCTCCACGCGAAAGTTGAGTCCCTCGTGCGCGTGGGCGAGGCGGCGGTGGAGCTCCTCGCGCAGCCCCGCCCAACGATCCTCCGGCGTGCCCCGGGCGAGCTCGACCCGGAGCGTGATCTCGTCGCGGATGCCCTCGCGCGTGATCACGGTCTGGAACTCGTCCACCTCGCCGTGCTCGCGCACGATCGCCTCGATCGCCCGCGGGTAGACGTTCGTCCCCCGCACGAGCTTCATGTCGTCGACGCGGCCGAGGATGCCGCCCTCGTAGATGTCGAAGCCGCGCCCGCACGCGCACGTCGAGGCGGGCACCCGGCAGACGAGGTCGCCGGTGCGGTAGCGGATGAGCGGGATGGCGCCGCGGCCGAACGAGGTGACGACGCGCTCGCCCCGCTCGCCGTAGGGCACGGGCGCCAGCGTGTCGGGGTCGATGACCTCCTCGAGCACGTGGTCCTCGATGATGTGCGTGCCGCCCGGCTGGTGCTCGCACTCGAAGATCATGATCGTGCCGATCTCGGTCATGCCGGCGGTGTCGAACGCCTTGGCGCCCCACTGCTCCTCGATGAGCGCCTTCGTCTGCGGGATCGAGCCGGCCGGCTCGCCGGACAGGATGAGCCGCGTGACGGGCAGCGCCCGCAGGTCGATGCCCTGCGTGTGCGCCTCCTGGGCCAGGCGCAGCGCGTAGGTCGGAGTGGAGGCGAGCGACCGTGGCGCCGAAGTCGCGGATCTGCATCACGCGCGCCTCGGTGCTCTGCGCCCCGCCGGGGACGTTCAGCACGCCCATCTTCTCCATCCCGTAGTGCAGCCCCCAGAAGCCGATGAACGAGCCGTAGCCGAACGCGATGTAGGCGGTGTCGGCCGGGCGGATGCCGGCGCCCCAGATCCCGTAGCACCACATCTCGGCGATCCACGCCCAATCCTTGCGCGAGTCGAGCGCGCGCAGCGGGCCGCGGCCGGTGGTCCCGGAGGTGGTGTGGATGCGGATCGCGCCCTCAGCGGCGATCGCCGGGAGCTCGCCGTAGGGCGGCACGGCGTCCTGGGAGGCCATCCACTCGTCGCGGGTGAGCAGCGGCAGCCGCCGCAGATCGGCCAGCGAACCGCATCCTGGTCGGGGTCGACGCCGGCGAGCGCGCGCCGGTACCAGGGGCTGCGCTCCATCGCCCAGCGCAGCTGCACGCGCAGCTTGGCCAGCTGCAGCGCCTCGAGCTCCTCGCGTGCGAGCGTCTCGGTCTTCGGGTTCCAGTACGGGCTCTCGCCGCTCACCGCTCTCCTCAGCGCGGAAGATACTCGACATTGCACCGGAGTTCTATGTCAATTATCGTCGCGGCCGTGACGCCCCACCGCGCGAGCGCGCGCTTCACCGAGGACTGGGAGCACTTCGACCTCGCGGTCGCCGACGGCGTCGCCACGGTCACATTCACCCGGCCGGACAAGCTGAACGCGCTCACCTTCGACGTGTACGCCGACCTGCGCGACCTGGTGGCCGAACTGCCGCTGCGGGGCGATGCGCGGGTGCTCGTGCTCGCCGGTCAGGGGCGCGGCTTCTGCTCCGGGGGCGACGTCGAGGAGATCATCGGCGCGCTGCAGGAGCTCGACGCGGCGGCGCTGCTCGAGTTCACGCGCATGACCGGCTCGGTCGTGCGGGCGCTGCGCGACTGCCCGCTGCCCGTCATCGCGGCGGTCAACGGGATCGCCGCCGGCGCCGGCGCCGTGCTCGCGCTGGCCAGCGACCTGCGCCTGCTCGCCCGCTCGGCCTCGTTCGCGTTCCTGTTCACGCGCGTCGGGCTGGCCGGCGCGGACATGGGCGCGGCCTACCTGCTCCCGCGCGTGGTCGGGCTCGGGCGGGCGAGCGAGCTGCTTGCTGCTGGGCGAGAAGGTCGATGCCGTGCGCGCGGAGGCGATCGGGCTGGCCACCTCGGTCGTCGACGATGACGCCCTGAGTGCGCGGGCGGCCGAGCTGGCGGCGCGACTGGCGTCCGGGCCGGCCACCGCGTACGCGGCGACGAAGCTCGCGCTGACCCGCGAGCTCGACATGGACCTGGCCGGCGCGATCGAGTTCGAGGCCATCACCCAGGCGCTGCTCATGCACACGAACGACTGGCACGAGTTCTACGCCGCCTGGAGCGAGGGCCGTCGGCCGGACTGGAGCGGGCGGTGAGGATCGTCAATCCGCCCGAGCTGATGGAGCCCCGCGGCTTCGCCTACGCCGCGCTGGCCGGCGGCGCGGTGTACCTGGGCGGCCACACCGCGCACGATCGCGACGGCGTCGTCCAGGGGGAGACGCTGGTCGAGCAGTTCGGGGCCGCGCTGCGCAACCTGATGGTCACCCTGCGCGCGGCCGGCGGCGCAGCGGAGGACCTGGCCTGGCTGCAGGTGTTCGTCACCGACATGGACGAGTACCGGCGCTCGACCGGCGCGCTCGGACCGGTGTGGGGCCGCCAGCTCGGCCGCCACTATCCGGCCATGGGGCTGTTCGGGGTCACCGCGCTCGCCGATCCGGCCGCCCGGGTCGAGCTCATGGGCATCGCGGTCATCGAGCGGTGAGCCGGACTCGTCGTCGTCACCGGCGGGACGCGCGGCATCGGTCAGGCCATCGCCGGGGCGTTCCGCTCGATCGGCGACGAGGTGCTGCCGCTCGGCCGCGACGCCACCGCGGCCAAGGCGGCCCGCGGGGCGGCCTGCGACGTCACCGACGAGGACTCGGTGCAGCGCATCTTCGACGCCATCGGACCGGTCGACGTGCTCGTCAACAACGCCGGCATCGCCGAGAGCGAGCCGCTGCACCGCACGACGCTCGAGGACTGGCGCCGCCACATGGACGTCAACGCCACCGGCGCGTTCCTGTGCACGCGCGCCGCGCTGCCGGGCATGCGCGAGCGCGGCCGCGGGGTGATCGTCAACGTCGCCTCGACGGCCGGGCTGACCGGCACGCCGTACACCGCCGCCTACACGGCGTCCAAGCACGCGCTGATCGGGCTGACCCGGGCCGCGGCGGCCGAGCTCTCCGGCACCGGCATCCGGGTCAACGCCGTGTGCCCGAGCTTCGTGCGCACGGACCTGGTCGCGCGATCGCTGCAGCGGATCATGGAGCGCACCGGCCGGACGATGGAGGAGGCGCTCGAGGCGCTCACCGGCGGGGTGCTGCTCGAGCCCGAGGAGGTGGCGAGCGCGGTCGTCTACCTGGCCTCGGAGGCTGCCCGGTCGATCAACGGGCAGGCACTTGTGATCGACGGGGGTCAGAGGAGGTTGACCTGACCGCGGGGCGGGCCGGGCGCGCGGGCGAGCGCTCGGGTGGTGAGTTCGCCACGCTGGACGTGGCGAACTGCTCCTCGGTCGCGGTGCGCCCGCCGGCCCTCGCGCGGTCGCGCAGTCGAAAAAACGACGACCTCATGCCGGGCGCTCGACTCTGTCGTCGTTATCCGCACTGGATCGACAAAATGACGGCACGAACGCGGTCCCGCGCGTGCCGTCGCTGTTATTCGACCTTCGCAGGCGAGCGTCGGGTGGCGAGTTCGCCACGCTGGACGTGGCAAACGCCCCACGCGCGCACGCCGCCCCCGCCCCGCCGGACCGCTACGCCAGCAACTCCCGCACGACCGCCAGCCCATCCCACACGTCGACGAACCGCGTGGTGAGCGGCGAGAGCCCGAGCCGGATGACGTCGGGCCGGCGGAAGTCGATGATCACCCCGCGCTCGAGCAGCCGGGCGCTCAGCGCCTCGGCGTCGGGATGGGAGAGGGCGACGTGAGCGCCCCGGCGGGCGGAGTCGCGCGGGGAGGCGACGCGGGCGCCGTGCGGGCCGAGCCACTCGTCGATCAACGCGATGGCCAGCTCGGTGAGCGCGATGCCCTTGGCCCGGATCGCGTCGATCCCGGCCTCGGCGACGATGCGCACGCCCTCCTGCACGCCGGTGAGGGCGAGCACCGGCGGGGTGCCGGACAGCAGCGCGCCCGCACCGGCGGCGGGTTCGTAGCCGTGCGCCATCTCGAACGGGTCGCGGCGGCCCAGCCAACCCCAGATCGGCTGGCGCAGCTCGTCCTGGAGCTCGCGGCGCATGTACATGAACGCCGGCGCGCCCGGCCCCGCGTTCAGGTACTTGTACGTGCACCCGGCGGCCAGGTCGGCCCCGGTGGCGTCGAGCTCGACCGGCACCGAGCCGGCGCTGTGGCAGAGGTCCCACATCATGAGCGCGCCGGCGTCGTGGACGATGTCGTTGATCGCCGCCATGTCGGCGATGTGGGCCGAGCGGTAGGAGACGTGCGAGAAGGTGACGAGCGCGGTGTCCTCGCCGACCGCGGCGGCCACGTCGGCCGGCTCGACGCCACCGTCACCGGGCGGGTCGAGCCAGCGGATACGCAGACCGCGCGCCGCCGCCAGGCCCTCGAGCACGTAGCGGTCGGTGGGGAAGTTGTGGCGGTCGGTGAGGATCTCGCCCCGCCCCGGCCGGGCGTCGAGCGCGGCCGAGAACAGCTTGTACAGGCACACCGTGGTCGAGTCGCCGATCACCACCTGGCCGGGCGCGGCGCCGAGCAGCGACGGACCCGAGCGCGTCGCCCACCTGCACCGGCAGCTCGAGCCAGCCCTCGGTCCAGCCGCGAATCCCCCGCCGCCCCCACTGCTCGCTCACGACCTGCGACAGGCGCTCGGCCGTGGCCACGGGCAGGCAGCCGAGCGAGTTGCCGTCGAGGTAGATGACGTCGGGATCGACGATGAACCGCTCGCGAAAGCCCGCCAGCGGGTCCTCGCGGTCGAGCCGGGCGGCGTCATCACGATCGGTGACCATGGCCGGATCCTAGAACGCGAGCTCGGTCCCGATCCCGGCCTCGCGCGCCGCCCGCACGGCCAGCGCCGCTGCGGCCAGGTCCTCGACCGCCAGCCCGAGCGAGCGGAACACCGTGATCTCTCGCTCATCCCGGCGCCCGGGCGCCAGCCCGGCCAGGACCTCGCCGAGCGTCGCGCGGACGTGCTCCTCGCCCGTCACCGCGCCGGTCCGCACCGCCTCGATCCACTCCCCCGCCTCGGCCCGCAGCGACTCGCGACTGTCCACGAACAGGGCCGAGCCGGCCACGGTCGCGGTGTCGAGCTCGCGGGCGTCGGGCGTGCTGGCGCCGATCGCGTTCACGTGCGCGCCCGGCGAGAGCCACTCGAACCGCAGCACGGGCGTGCGGGCGCTCGTGGCCAGCACGACGACGTCGGCGCCCCGCACCGCCTGCTCGGCGCTGTCGCACACGACGACATCCGCACCGAGCGCCTCGGCGTGGGCGCGGGTGGGCGCGAACACCCGGATCTCGGACATGCCGCCCGACAGCGCCGCGAGGTGCGCGCGGGCCTGCACCCCGGCGCCGAGCACGGCGAGCACCCGCGCGCCGGGGCGCGCGAGCGCGGCCGTGGCCACCGCGCTCACCGCGGCGGTGCGAATCTCGGTCAGCGCCGAGGCGTCGAGGATCGCCTCGGGCCGCCCGGTCTCGCCGTCGAACAGCGTCACCGTCCCCTGGTGGGCGTCGAGCCCGCGGGCCGGATTGCCGGGCACGATCACGAGCGTCTTGACCGCGAACGCCGCGTCCGGGCCGCCCCGCCAGGCCGGCATCAGGCCGATCAGCCCGGCCGCGCCGGGCGGGCGCACGACCGAGCGCAGCGGCATGAACGACTCGCCCCGGGCGTGGGCGGCGAGTGCTTCGCGCATCGCATCCGCGCAGGCGTCGGGGCCAGCGCGGCGCGCACGTCATCGTGGCTCAGGACGAGCAGCCCGGTCACGGCGCCACGAACATTGCGGGATACCTTCCCGTATGCGTCAGCGGATCGGCAAAGTTCACGCTACTCCGCCAGCACGACCCGATCGCGCCCCTGCCGCTTGGCGTCATACAGCGCGCCGTCGGCACAGCCGAGCAACTCGGCCACGTCGCGCTCGATGTCCCGCTGGGTGACCAGCCGCGGTGTGCGTGAGGCCACGCCGACGCTGACCGTGAGCGACTCGGCCGGCATGAGGTCCTCCCAGCTCGCCTCGCGCACCGCCTCGCACAGCCGCTGCCCGAGCACGACCGCGGACTCGGTCCCGGCGCCCGGCAGCAGCACGACGAACTCCTCGCCGCCGATCCGGGCCACGGTGTCGGTCGGGCGCACGTTGGAGCGCAGGAGCTCGGCCAGCCGGCGCAGGACGTCGTCGCCGACCAGGTGGCCGAAGCGGTCGTTGACCGACTTGAAGTGATCGGCGTCGACGAACGCCACGCTCACCGGCTCCCCGCGCACCGCCGCCTCGCGGATCATGCGCGGCAGCTCGTGCTCGACGTAGCGGCGGTTCCACAGCCCGGTCAGGCCGTCCTGGTCGGCGCGCTGGGAGAGCAGCTCGTGCTCGGCCCGCAGGGCGCTCGCCTGCTCCTCGAGCTCGCGCGTGCGGTTGCGCTCGATCTCGGCCTGGTGGGTGGCCCGGCGGGCCTCGAGCTGGGCGCGGTCGAGATCGAGGTGGGTGCTGAGCACCCGGGCGCGGGTCTTTGCCATCTCGGACTGCTGGTCGCGCTCGAGCTCGTGGAAGCGCTCGTGGTGCTCGAGCGCGGCCTCGAACTCGCCCAGCTGCTTGTGCGCCCGCCACAGCGCCAGGTGCACGTCGCGCAACACGCGGGCGTCGCGGGCCTCGATGCCGCCGTCGATGATCGCCGTGTAGTGGGCGATCGCCTGGCGCAGCTCGCCCCGGTCGAGCTCGAGCCGCGCCCGCTCGTACTGGGCCCCGAGCGCGATCGCCCGGTAGCCACCCGCCTCGGCCAGCTCGCGGGCCCGGTCGAGGGTGGCCATGGCCTCGACGTGCTCGCCGGCCAGGCCGAGCGTCTGGCCGTAGGTGAGGAGGATGATCGCCTCTTCGTAGGGGTTCTCGAACCGCTGCGCGGCCTCCATGGCCTCGCGCGCGAGCTCGAGCGCCCGGACGATGCGCTCGCGCGCCTCGGCCTCGGCGCCCTGCTCGAGCAGGTCGCGGGCCAGCGCAGCCAGATCCTCGATGAGGTTGTTCAGCGCGGCGAACACCGCCTCCTGGTCGCCGATCTCGCGGGCCAGGCTGAGCGCGAACTCCATCGAGACGATGCCCTCGGCGATGTTGCCGACCGCCGCGTGGCCGAGTCCGGCCCGGTTGTAGGCCCAGGCGAGCGTGAGCGGATCGCCGCTCTGCTTGGCCGCCTCGAGGCTGCGCCGGGCGTGCTCGAGCGCCTCCTCCTGCAGACCGAGCTCGTGGTAGGCGAGCACCATGCCGTTCAGTGCCTGCGAGATCCCGCGCAGGTCGCCGAGCTGGGTGCTCGCGGCGAGCTCGCGATGGCGGGCGGCCAGGGCCGGCTCGTACTCGCCGAGCCGGAACTCGTGGGTGGCCAGGAGGTTGTAGGCCCGTCGCTTGAGCTCGGGATCGCCGATCTCGTCGGCCAGGTCGACCGCGGCGCAGGCCTGGTCGCGCCCGCCGGCGTGGTCTCCGCTTTCGACCGACGCCCGGGCGGCCGCCAGCAGCTCGACCAGGCGCTCGTGCGCCCCGGCGTCGATCGATGAATCCTCAGAGGACGGGCTCGACATGTGCATTCAGTACAGGAATCTCTGTCCGGTTTCGGTAAGTCTTGTCCGGTCTCTGCCCGTCCAAGCGCGATCGCTACCGTCATTCGCGTGCCGGTGCTCGAGGCGCGCGCAGTCAGCAAGGCGGTCGGCTCCGGTCGGGCTGCGAGGCCGATTCTTGCCGGGGTGGACCTCTCAGTGCAAGCGGGAGAGGTCGTGGCCGTCCTCGGGCGCTCGGGCAGCGGCAAGTCGACGCTCCTGCACCTGCTCGGCGGCCTGGACCGTCCCGACGCCGGTGAGATCACCGTGGCCGGCCGCCACCTCACCCGCCAGCGGCCGCGCGCGCTCGCCCGCACGCGCCTGCACCACATCGGTTTCGTGTTCCAGTCCTTCCAGCTCATCGAGGAGCTGAGCGGGGAGGAGAACGTGCTCCTGGCCGCCCGGCTGCCCGGGGCCAAGCGGGACGGCGTGCAGCGCGGCCGGCGTCTCATCCGCGAGCTCGGGCTGAGCGCGATCGCCGACCGCCGCCCGCACGAGCTCTCCGGCGGCGAGCAGCAGCGCTTCGCGATCGCCCGGGCGCTCGTCGGCGACCCCGAGCTCGTGCTGGCCGACGAGCCGACGGGCAACCTCGACGCCGAGAACGGCGCCCGGGTGCTCGATCTGCTGCGCAGGCTGGAGGACCGCGCCGTCGTCCTGGTCACCCACGAGTCGGAGGCAGCGGGAATCGCGGACCGGGTGCTCACGCTCAGCGACGGCCTCCTCCACGCGGCCGGCGAACCGGTGAAGCCATGATGGCCGCCCTGGCCGAGGCGCGGCGCGGGCTGCGGCTGCGCCGGAGGCGCTCGCTGCTCACCGCGCTCGGGATCGCCCTCGCCGCGGCCATGCTGTGCGCCGCGCTCGTGGTCGCCGACGGCCTCGGGCTCGGGTTCGACCGCGCCGCGCGGGCCGCCGACCTGCCCGACATCATCATCCGCTTCGACCCCGCCGGGACGGGGACGGTGGCCCGGCGGATCGCCGCCCTGCCCGACATCGCCGGCTTCGCGCTGCGCCAGGAGTTCACCGGCGTGCCGGTGAGCGCGAACGGCCAGGCGACGAGCCACGCCGACCTCGAGATCGTCGCTCCCGGCCGGCGGGGCTACGCGATCGTGGCCGGGCGCGACCTCACCGGCACACCCGGCCAGGTGGTGGTCGAGCAGGGCCTGGCCGACGCCTGGCACCTGCACGTGGGCGGCACGCTCGCCATCCCAGGTGTCGGCGAGGAGCACATCGTCGGCCTCTCGCAGAGCCCGGACAACGTCGCCTATCCGCTCGCCGACGCGCGCGTGTACATGGAGGGGCAACTCGGGCCGCAGGTGAACCTGGCCGAGATCTGGCTGCGCGACCCGCGGCTCATCGACGCCGTGCTCGTCCAGGCTCGCGGCACGAGCTACGGCCTGAGCGGCCTGCGCATCATCACCCGCTCGGGCGTGCGGGTCCTGCTCGACCAGGCGGCCGGCATCGTCATCGACCTGCTCGTCGCGCTGTCGGCGATCGCCCTGCTGACCGCCGCCGTGATGCTCGCCGCCTCGGCCCGGGCCGAGGTCCAGCGCCGGCTGCGCGCGCTCGGGGTGCGCCGCGCGCTCGGGGCCGGGCGCGGGCACCTGGCCACCGTGCAGGCACTCGAGGCGGTGCTCGTCGCCGCGCCCGCGGCCACGCTCGGGCTGCTCGCCGGCACGCTCGCCACCGCCGGCCCGACCGCGCGCCTGCTCGCGCTGCTCAACCAGCCGCCGCCGGGCACCGGCCTGATCGCGCCGCTCGCCGCCGCCTGGCTGGCCGCCGTCGCCATCCCGGCGCTGTCGGCCGCCTGGCCGGCCTGGCGGGCGGCCGGCCGCTCACCCGTCGCGCTGCTCACCGGGGCCGAGCTGGCACCGAGCCGTGGCCGCGCCGGGCGCTCGGCACCGGACCGGGCTGACCGCGCTCGGGGCCCGGCTCGCCGGCGCCCGGCGGGCGCGGCTGGCCGCCGGGGTGGCCGCGCTCGGCGGCTCGTGCGCGTTCGTGCTGCTCATGCTCGCGCTGGCCAGCGCGCTGAGCGCGCTCGAGACCGACCCGGGCGCACTCGGCAAGCGCTACCAGCTCGTGGCCGACCTGCCCGCGAGCGCGGTCGCCCAGGTGCGCCGGGTCCCCGGGGTGGCGGCGGCCGCGGCGCGCTACGAGGTCCAGGCGCTCGACTCGTTCTCGCTGCACGAGACGATCGACGTCATCGCCTTCCCGGGCGACCACACCCAGTTCGAAGCCCCGCCGCTGACCGCCGGCCGGCGCCTGCGCGGCGAGCACGAGGCGGAGGTGGGCGCCGGGCTGGCGGATGCGCTCGGCCTCTCCCCCGGGGCCACGCTCGCGCTCCAGCTGCCCTCGGGCCGGGAGCTGCGGCTACGGGTGAGCGGCGTCGTCGGCTCGCTCACCCATGACGGCCGGGTGGCCTACGTGCCCGCCGGCGCGCTGCTCGCCGCCGACCCGGACGCCGGGGAGACACTCGCCGTGCGGCTCACCGCGGGCGCGAACCCCTCGCGCGTGCAGGCGGCGCTCGGACAGAGCGCCGCGCCGGCCGCCGGGGCGACGGAGCGCGGGGTGCCGCTCGTCGACGTGCTGCGCGAGATCCTGCGCGCGATCGCCGTCGTGGACGCGCTCGTGTGCCTGTACGCGCTCGTCCAGACGTGCGCGCTCACCGTGCTCGAGCGGCGCCGGAGCGTGGCGGTGCTGCGGGCGCTCGGCGCCGAGGCGGCGGCGGTGCGCCGTCTGCTCGCCGGCTCTCTGGCCGCGCTCGTGCTCCCGGCCGCCGCGCTCGGCATCGCGCTCGAGCGCTTCGTGCTCGGCCCGCTGCTCGCCCACCTGGCCGCCTCCTACGCCACCCTCTCGCTCGGCGCCGGCCCGGTCCAGATCGCCACCGTGCTCGCCGGCCTGGGCGCCTGCGCCGTGTTCGCCGTCGTCTGGGTGGCCCGGCAGGCCACGCGCGAGTCGGTGCTCTCCGGCCTGGGAGCGACGTGAGGGCGACCCGCCGGGAAGCCCTCGCCGCCGGCGCGCTCGCGCTCGCCGGCCTGGCCGGCTGCGGGCGCGCCGCCCCCGCTCCCGATGGCTCGACGCTCGCGGGCCGCCTGGGTCGACCCGGCCGGCACCGGGGTGCTCACCCGCGGAGGCGGTGAGCCGCTGGTGCCTCGCACCGAGCTCGGTCGCGCCCGGCCGGTGGAGCGCGTGCTGGCCACGCTCGCCCACCTGACCGATGCGCACGTCCTCGATGCCTCCTCGCCGGCCCGGGTGCCGTTCCTGGACCGCCTGGGTCCGCCGTTTCAGTCGACGTTCCGGCCCCAGGAGGCGCTCACGCTGGCGGTCCTGGCGGGCGCCGTCCGCTCGGTGCGCGTCCTGCGCCCCGATGTCGTCATCCAGGGCGGGGATCTGATCGACAACGACCAGGCCAACGAGCTGAGCTGGGCGCTGGCTGCCCTGCGCGGCGGGTGGGTCAGGCCGGAGCCGTACGCCGGCGTGCAGCTGCCCGGCAACGCCGATCCGTTCTACTACCGGCCCGACCTCGACGCCCCGCGCCACCCCGGTCTGCTCCGCGCGGCCTCCCGGCCGCTGCGCAGCCCGGGTCTCGGCGCCCGCTGGCTGCCCGTGCTCGGCGACCACGACATCCTCGTGCAGGGCGAGCTCCCGCCCGACCCGACCACCCGGGCACTGGCCACCGGCGGCCGGGCCCTGTGGGAGCTGCCGCCCGGGCTGAGCGTGGCTCCGGGCACGCCGCTGACCTCGGGCGGCTCCCCGGACGGGCCGCCGCTGCCCGGCGCGGTGCGCTCGCTCATCGCCCAGGCGCTGGCCGGTCCGACGGTCAGCGTGCCGGCGCGCGCCTCGCGACGAGAGCTCGAGGCGGCGGCCGTGGTGAGAGCCCTGCGTCCCGGCGCGGCGACCCTCGACTACGCCGCCGACGTCGGCGCTCACGTGCGCGTGATCGTGCTCGACCTGGCCCGCCGGGGCGGCGGCTCGGGCGGTCTCGTCCGCCCCGACCAGCCTGGCTGGCTGGCCAGCCAGCTACGGTCGGCGGCGAGCGCCAGGCGGTGGGTGATCGCGGTCTCCCACCAGCCCCTGGCCGACTCGGCCGGCGGCGAGGCGCTCCTGGCCGAGCTCGACCGCGCCCCGGGCGTGCTCGCCGCGCTCGCCGGCCACACCCACCACAACCGCATCGCCCCCGGGCGCACTACTGGCTGATCGAGACCTCCTCCCTGATCGATCACCCGCAGCAGTGCCGGGCCCTGCAGGTGGTGGCCACGAGCGGGGGCGGGGTGGCGCTGCGGACCTGGATGCTCGACCACACCGGCGGCGAGCTGGCCGGCATCTCGCGCCAGCTCGCCTACCTCGACGCGCAGGGCGGGCGCCCGGGCGGCTTTGCCGGGGCGCCCGCCGATCGCAACGCGGTCCTCTACCTCAGCGCACCCGGAAGGTGAACCGGTCGAGCACCCGGCCGTGGGTGTCCGTGACGACGAGCGTGTAGCGACCCCGGCGCAGCCGAACCCGGTGGCGGATGAGCACACGCGGGCCGGAGAGGGTTCCGTGCTCGATGATCCGTCCGGCCTGGCGGATCAGAAAGCGCGCGGCTGTGGCCGGCTTGCCGACCCGGAAGCTGCCGGGCGCGAACTCGATCGTGCACAGCGCCATCGCGAGCTGCGTGTTCTGGCACACGACCTGGCCGGCCGGACCCCGCGGGCCCTGAGGGCCCTGAGGGCCCTGCGGACCCTGCGGTCCCGGCGAACCGCTCGGCGCTGGGCCCCCGGTGCCCGAGAGCGCCACCGGTGATGGGGCCGTGGCCGCGTTGGTGAGCAGCGTCAGCGTCGCGCTGCTCGCGCCCAGCCCCTGCGGCGCGAACCGCACGGCGATCTGGCAGCTCGCGCCCGGGGCGACCGGTGCGCTGCAGCCGTCGCTGAGCAGGTAGTCGGCCGGGTCGGCGCCGCTCGTCTGGGCGCCGGACACGATGAGCGCAGCGGCGCCGTTGTTGGTCACGGTCACGAGCTGCGCGGCGCCGATCGTGCCCTGCGCCTGGATGGGGAAGGCGAGCGCCGTGGAGCGCAGGTCGGCCGTCGGCTCGCCGTAGGTGAGGCTCACCATCGCGGCGGCGCCGGTCACGGTCTCGGACGTGTTCGTCACTGTCGGATCGAGGTAGCTCGCGCCGCCGCCGCCACCGCTGGCCGGCGGCTGGAGCGTGGCCGCCCCACCACCTCCGCCATATAGGCCACCGCCCCCTCCGCCCCCGCCGGCCGGGATCGAGCCTCCCGCACCGGCCCCACCGGCGCCGAAGGTGCCCGGCGCCCCGCTCTGGCCGCCGTCGAAGTCCTGCCCACCGGCACCGCCGCCCGTGGCAGTTCCGGCGCCCCCGCCGGTCGAGGTGGCGCCACCCTCACCGGGGCTGCCGGCATCTCCCCCCTGCCCGAGTTCGCCACCTCCCAACGCCCCGTTTCCGCCGCCGCCGGCAGCCACGACGAGCGGGGTGAGGAAGCTCGAGGAGAGCGCGGGCAGCCCGACCTCGGAGGCGCCACCCCCACCGGCCCCGGTGCCGTTGAACCCCGGCGGCGCGACGCCGCCGGCGCCGCCCCCGCCAACCCCCCCGACTCCCGTGCCGCCGGCGTCGCTGCAGGCGCTCCCGGCACCGCCGACCCCGACCTCGAGGGTCTCTCCGGGGGCGACCGGCAGCGTGCCACTCACCGCAGCTCCTTCGCCACCGGCGGTGAAGCATCCGCCTCCGCCGGCTCCCACCGCGTCCACGGTCAGGCTGCTCACGCCCGCGGGCACCGTGAACGAATACTGGCCGGGCGTCGTAAACGATGTCGTTCCGGTGACGGCGGCGCTCGCTGAGGCCGGCGCCAGCAGGCAGGCGCCGACGGTGAGCGCGCCGGCGAGCCGGGCGCGGGTGGTGGTCAGGTGCGGCATCTTCGGTCCCTCTCGGTCGTGGTCCGCCGCAGTCTGACGCGGCGATTGACCCGCGCCTATTGGCCGAATGCCCAGTCTTGACCGGGAGTGTTTAGAGCGCTGTTTAGGGCGGCGACCGCCGAGGCGAACAGCTCGGTGTGGCGATCGACGTCGGCGTCGGTCGTCTCCGGGCACATGAGGGCCATGTTGTGAAACGGCGTCATGAGCACGCCGCGGTTGGCCATGTACACGTGCAGGTAGTCCTCGAGCTCGGGGTCGGCGGCGGCGGCCGAGGCGGTGCCGGTGCGGGGCGCCGGGGCGGCGAAGCGGTACTCGGTGCGGGCCCCGAGCTGGACGACCGACCAGGGCAGCGCGTGGCGATCGATCGTCGCCTGCACCCCGGCGGTGAACCGGGTCGCGCGCTCGGTCATGCCCGCGAAGGCGTCCTCGGTGAGCACGTGCTCGAGCGTGGCCCGCATGGCGTCGACCGACAGCGCATTGCCCGCCAGCGTGCCGCCGACCCCGCCGGTGTCGATGAGGTCGGCGTCGGCCAGCGCGGCCACCCGCGCGGCGAGCTCGGCCGACAGCCCGTAGGCGCCGGCCGGGATGCCGCCGGCGATCGACTTGCCGATCGTCAGCAGATCGGGCTCGAGCCCCCAGGCGGCCGTCGCGCCGCCCGGCCCGGCCGAGAAGCAGTGGGTCTCGTCGTTGATGAGCAGCGTGCCGTGCGCGCGGGTGAGCGCGCGGACGTTCTCGAGGTAGGCGGCCTCGGGCAGGACGATGCCGATGTTCGTCAGCGCCGGCTCCATGAGCACCGCGGCCACGTCCTCGTGGGCGAGCGCCCGCTCGAGGGCGTCGATCTGGTTGAACTCGACCACCCGGGTGGTCTGCGCCAGCGGCACGGGCGGACCGACGTTGCCGGGGCGGGCCACGGCCTCGCCATCCGGGCCGGCCAGCGCGAAGGTCTCGTCGACCGAGCCGTGGTAGCACCAGGCGTTGACGAGGATCTTCGGCCGCCCGGTGACCGCGCGGGCGAGGCGAATCGCCCACCGGTTGGCGTCGGTGGCGGTGAGCGTGAACGACCACTGGGGCAGGCCGAAGCGGCGGTGCAGCTCGGCCGCCACCCAGGCGGCGTTCTCGGTCGGCATCATCGCCGTGATGCCCTCCCGGCGCGCGAGCGCCGCGCGCACCGGCGCGGGCGAGTGGCCGGCCATGGCGCCGGTGTCGCCGAGCGCGAAGTCGACGTACTCGATGCCATCGAGGTCGACGACCCGGGCGCCGTGCGCGCGCTCGAGGTAGAGCGGGAAGCGCCCGGCCGCCTTGTTCATCCACGTCATCGGCACGCCCCCGAACAGGTGCTCGCCCGCGCGCGCGTAGGCGGCGGCCGAGCGCGGATGCTCAGCGGCGAAACGGTCGCGCTCGGCCTCGAGCAGATCGTGCAGCGTCACCCGACCGCCCGCCGGTAGCGCGCCACGGCGATGGGCGCGAACACGACGATGATCACCGCGCACCAGACGAACGCGCCCCACACGTAGTTGTGGGCCGGGTAGCCGGTCCACAGCGCGCGCATGGCGTTGACGACGATCGTGAACGGGTTGACGTTGGCGAACGCGCGCAGCGCCGAGGGCATCGAGGCCGTGGGGACGAAGGCCGAGGAGATGAACGTGATCGGGAACACGGCGATGAAGCCGGCCGAGTTCGCCGCCTCGGGCGAGGAGACGAGCAGCCCGACGAAGGCGAAGAACCACGAGAACGCGTAGCCGAACAGCAGCAGCAGGACGATCCCGAGCACGACCTGCCCGACTCCGTTGTGAAACGAGAAGCCGATGATCACGCCGGTGACGAGCAGGATGACCAGTGACAGCGCGTTGGTGACGATGTCGGCGAAGGTGCGCCCGGCGAGCACGGCCGGGCGGGCCATGGGCAGCGAGCGGAAGCGGTCGATCAGGCCCTTGTGCAGATCCTCGTTGAGGCCGAGCGCGGTGACGAACCCGCCGAAGGCGATGTTCTGGACGATGATGCCCGGGATCAGGAAGTCGACGTAGGAGCCGCGCGGCACCCGGATCGCCCCGCCGAACACGTAGCGGAACAGCAGCACGAACATGATCGGCTGCACCGTGAACGCGAGCAGCAGCTCGGGCGCCCGGGGCAGGCGGACGAGGTTGCGCTCGGCGATGATGAGCGTGTCGGTGAGCAGCCGCCGCATCAGCTCTCGTCCTGCGTTTCGGCCTCCTCGGGCACGCGGCCGGTGAGGGCAAGGAACACGTCGTCGAGGGTGGGGCGGCGCATGGCCAGGTCCTCCACCCCGACGCCGGCGTCGCCTGAGACGGTTGACCGCGGCCACGATCGCGCCCGAGCGGGCGCGCACGCGCAGGCTGACCATCTGGCCCTCGAGCACCGGCTCCTCGTCGGACATCGGTGCGAGCGCCCGCGCGGCCGCCTGGACATCGGCGCCGTCGTCGAGGTGGACCTCGAGGCGCTCCCCGCCCAGGCGGTCCTTCAGCTCGTCCGAGGTGCCGGCGGCGATGACTCGCCCGTGGTCGATGACCGCGATCCGATCGGCCAAGCGGTCGGCCTCGTCGAGGTACTGCGTGCTCAGGAGCACGGTCGTGCCGCCCTGCACCAGGCTCTCGATGACGTCCCAGAGCGCGAGACGGCTGCGGGGATCGAGGCCGGTGGTCGGCTCGTCGAGGAACAGGATCGGCGGCTCGGCCACGAGCGCGGCGGCCAGGTCGAGGCGCCGGCGCATGCCGCCGGAGTACGTCTTCACCGGGCGCCGGCCCGCGTCGACGAGGTCGAAGCGCTCGAGCAGCTCGTCGCTGCGCCGGTTGGCCTGCCTGCGCGAGGCGCCGTACAGGCGGCCGACCATGGTCAGGTTCTCCCGGCCGGTCAAGTTCTCGTCCACGGCGGCGTACTGGCCGGCCAGGCCGATGCTGTGCCGCAGCGCGGCCGCATCGTGCACCGCGTCATGGCCGGCCACGCGCACCTCGCCCCGGTCGGGCTTCAGCAGCGTGGTGAGGATGCGGACGATCGTCGTCTTGCCGGCGCCGTTGGGGCCGAGCAGCCCGAACACGGTGCCGGCGGTGACGTCGAGGTCGACGCCGGCCAGCGCCTGCACGTCCCCGTAGGCCTTGTGCAGGTCGCGGACCTGGATGACCGGGTCGGCGGCGGCGCCGGCGTTGGCGCCAGGCTCGGGTGAGGTCTCGGTCCCGGAGACAGACACCCGCCCGAGCTTACGCGGCCGGACGGCGTGGTCGTGGCTAGGGCTTGCCGGCCGCGCCTAACACGCTGTCGAGCAGCCCGGGAAAGCGGGCGTCGAGCTCGGCGCGGCGCAGGCCGTTCATGCGCGTCGTGCCCTCGGTGCGCTGGCGCATGACGCCGGCCTCGCGCAGGACGCGGAAGTGGTGGGTGCAGGTCGACTTGGTGATCGGGAGGTTGATGCTCTTGCACGTGTGCTCGCCGCCCCCGGCGAGGATCTGCACGATCCGCAGGCGCATCGGATCGCTGAGCGCGTGCAGCACGGCCGGGAGCTCGATCTCCTCCGCGGCCGGATGGTGCAGCGCCTCAGGTGGCCTGCTCTCCTCGCCCTGCTCCGACACCGCAGTGGTGATCCCCATGGACTCTCCCTTAGTACGACGATAATCGAACTACTGCTAGAGTGTACGACGATCATCGTACCGTCAAATTCGGACTTGTGGCCCCGGTTTCCTCTGTCCCACGGACCGGGCCCTGTTCGTCTCCAGGGAGGACCCGCCGAACCGTGAGGAGAAGCCGATGAGCCACACCACCGAGACCCGCCCGCATCCGCGGGCCACCCTGTTCCTGTCCTGCCTGGCCCAGTTCATGGTCGTGCTCGACGTGTCGGTGGTCAACGTCGCCCTCCCCTCGATCCACGGCGCCCTGCACTTCTCCGAGCAGGATCTCCAGTGGGTCGTCAACGCCTACACGGTGACCTTCGCCGGCTTCCTGTTGCTCGGCGGCCGCGCCGCTGACCTGCTCGGGACGCCGTCGCGTGTTCGTGGCCGGCCTGGCGCTGTTCGGCCTCGCCTCCCTGGCCGGCGGCCTGGCCCAGAGCCAGGTCGAGCTCATCGCCGCGCGGGCGATCCAGGGCCTCGGCGGCGCGGTCATCGCGCCGGCGTCGCTGTCGATCCTCACCACCACCTTCAGCGAGGGCGCCGCGCGCAACCGCGCGGTCGGCATCTGGGGCGCCATGGGTGGCGCCGGCGGGGCCGCGGGCGCGCTGCTCGGCGGCATCCTCACGCAGTACCTGGGCTGGCGCTGGATCCTGTTCATCAACGTCCCGGTCGGCGTGCTTGCCGCTGTGGCCTCGGCCCGGCTGCTCGCCGAGGGACGGGACCGGACCCGGGCGCGGAGCTTCGATCTGCTCGGCGCGCTGGCGGCGACGTTCGGCCTGTCCCTGCTCGTGCTCGGGATCGTGCGCACGGACGCCACCGGCTGGGGCTCCGCCCAGGCGCTCGGTCTCATCGCCGCCGGGGTGGCCCTGCTCGGCGCGTTCGTGGCCATCGAGGCGCGCTTCGCCAGCCAGCCGCTCATGCCGCTGCGCATCTACCGCTCGCGCACGCTCAGCGTGTCCAATCTGGTGGTGCTGCTGATCGGCGCGGCGACGTTCTCGATGTGGTTCTTCATGTCGCTCTACCTCCAGCAGGTGCGCGGCTACTCGGCCATCGACACCGGCCTGGCCTTCCTGCCCATGACCGCCTGCATCATCCTCGGCTCGACGTTCGCCTCGCGGGCGGTCACCCGCGTGGGGACCAAGCCGCTGCTCGTGACCGGGATGCTCGCCCAGGCGATCGGCCTGGCGCTGTTCGCCGGGTTGAATTCCCACTCGAGCTACGTCGGTTCGGTGCTGGCGCCCTCGCTGCTCGTCGCCATCGGCATCGGGCTGTCGTTCGTGCCGGTGACGATCGCCGCGGTGGCCGGCGTGGCGTCGCATGAGGCCGGTCTGGCGTCCGGGCTCGTGAACACCTCACGCCTGTTCGGCGGGGCGCTCGGGCTGGCCGTGCTCGCCGCCCTGGCCACCGCCCATACCAACCACCAGCTCGCCGCACATGCGAGCATGGCCGGCGCGCTGACCAGCGGCTTCGACCTGGCGTTCGGGATCACCGCCGCGGTGTCGGCGATCGGCGCTGCGCTCGCGATCGTCGCTCTGCCGCGGGTGCGGCGCGAGGCGATGGCCGGCCGGGCTGTGGCCGTCGAGGCTTAGCGTGTGGTCAGCGCCGCGCTGAGCGTGGCGATCACGTAGAGAGGCTGGCCGTCGAGCTGGGGCCAGGTGAAGTGGATGACCCGCCAGCCGTGGGCGATCAGGATGGCGTCCCGGCGGCGGTCGCGCTCGAAGGCCGAGCGGTGGCCGTGGCCCTGGATCCCGTCGAGCTCGACGACCAGCCGCTCGGCGGGCCAGACGGCGTCGACCCGGAACCCCTCGATTCGCTGCTGCGTGCGCGGGGGCGGCAGTCCGGCTTGACGGACGAGCCTGAGGAAGAGCCGCTCGGCCTGGGACTGGGTGATCTGGGGGCCGGCCTCGCGGTTCAGGTGGGCGCGAACGGCCTTGGTGCCGGGGCGGGATCGGCTGCGCTCAAGCGCGCGTTCGAGCTCGCCGTCGCGGATGAGGCGCAGGAAGCGGGCCTCGCTCAGAGCGGCCTCGAATGCGTCCTGGGTGCGGCCGGCGGCCAGATCGATGAGCGTGCGGGCCGGGGAGGTGAGCGGCATGGCCTCGCGGGTGCGGATGTCGGCTGGGGGGAGCGTGTCGCTGCGGTGGATGCGCAGGCCCGGACGGCATCGCAGCGTCCGTCCGAGGACGGTGACGTGAACCGGGCCGCCCGGCCGGCGAATCAGACGCCACATCCAGGCCGCCGAGGCGTGGCTGAGCACCGTGCCTTCGCCGCAGGCGAGGACGGCGGCGTGCTCGAGGCCGAACTCGGGCAGGGCCGTATGGCCGACCGCGAACACTCCGTGGTGCAGGCGATGTAGCTCGCAGCGGCGCAGCTTCGTGGCGATCTGCGCCCGGCTGAGCCCGCAATCGAGTAGTTGGGCGGCCGTGATGACGCCGTGCTGGCGAGCGGCCAGCCAAGCCACAGCTGATGTTGGGGAGGCCATGTGGCTTAAGAGCCGCCAGAGCGCGAGATCCACCCCCCTGGTCCTCGAAAAAAGAGCAGCCTCGTGGACCAGGCGCCGTTGGGCTGCGCTTTTGGCGCTCAGAGCGACACAACCGCAGCGCATCGCAGACGCGAGCGGCGAGGCTGCGGTTATTTCGACGAGGAGGCCGAGCGCGGCCAGGTTCGCCACCACCTGCGTGGTGAGCGGCGCGTCCTCGCCGAGCACCCGGCGGGCGTCGGCGAGCAGCGCCTCGTAGAGCCCGCGGGCGTCGTCAAGCGCGGTCCTGATTCCAGATCGCGAAGGCGAGATTGGCCGCAGCTGGAGCGCTTCGGGGGCGTCGAGCGGCGTAGAGAGACGCTCCAGCGCGCGGCGCTGCATGGCCTCGGATTCGGCCAGCGCGTCCGGCCTGGAAGGCGAGATGGGCCAGCCCGAGCCGCGCATGCGATCCTCGTCCTGTGAGGGGGCAGGGCAACTGCGCGTCGAGCTCGGCGATGATCGCCCGGAGCACGCCGCGCGGCATCAGCGCGTCGCGGCTGGCTCGGAGCAGAGCCATGGCGAGGTTCTTCCGAGCCGTCAGCGGTGGGGCCGATGATCGGCCCGAGCTCCTCGATCATCTCGGGGACGAGCGCCTCGAGCATCGGTATGGCGGCCGCCGGGCCGTCGAGCCGCTCGATCCAGCTGGCGAGGTAGCTGCGTTCGATGAGTACCTCGGACGATGACGCTCCATAGAGGCGGGTGAGGCGCGGGATGAGCTCCTCGGACAGGCGGCGCGCCTCGGCGACATGACCGGCCATCCCGAGCTCGTGGGCGCGATTGCGCTCGACCGTGAGCGTCAGGCCGTCGTCCTCACCGAGCGCCTCACGGACGCGGGGAAGGAGCTGCTCGAACAGCGCCGCCGCGGCTTGGCGCTCGCCGGTCTGGGCGAACCAGAAGGCAAGATCGTTCTCGGCCCGGAGCACAGCGCGATCAGCCGGGGCGGCTTGGGCCGCGGCGATCGCGTCGCGCAACAGGGCCATCGCGCCCGTGCGGTCGCCCTGGAGCCCGAGCAGCCAGGCGCGCTGGTTGGCCACCGACAGACGATCCGCCGGGGACGCCGCCCAGCTGTCGGCGAGGGCGAGCATCGCCTCCGCCCCAGCGATGTCACCGTCGAGGCTCTGGGCGACTCCGAGCCCGAGCGCCGCCATGACCGCGTCGTGATCGGCCGGGAGCTCGCCCGCCCGAGTGGCGGCCAGTCGTCCGCGCTGCAGCTCCATCACCGTCCGGCGGGAGAGCATGCGGATCGCCTCCGGGTCGGCGGCCAGCCGCGCGTGGGCCGCCCGCAGCTCCGCGACCTCGTCCTCGCCGAGCAGCTCGCCGAGCCGCCCGCTCGCCACGCGCTGGAAGACGTGGTCGACGAAGCCATCCAGCGAGCGGTCGATCCGCCGCGCCCACCGGTGCGGCGAGACGGCGCGATCGAAGTCACCGCGCGCCACCGTGACGTCGACCGCGGGCGCCGCCGCGGCCACGATGTCGGGGACGTAGCGGGGCCCGAACGGCGCCGCGAGCGCGAGTGCCGTGCGCACGCCCTCGGGGAGGGCCTCCCAGCTCTCGTCGAACACGGCCTCGACCGAGGCCGGCAGATCCGGCGATGGCCGCCGGGTCCATGGCGATCGCGCCCGGCTTGCGCGTGGCGCTGCACGCGCGGCAGGGCAAGGGCGGCGCGCAGCGCGAGCGGGTTGTCGTAGCGCTCGGCGAACGCGGCCGCGACCTCGGCGGAGGTGCCCGGGGCAGCCGCCTGCACGACCTGGCCCAGCTCGTCCGCGCTCAGGGGATCGAGATCGACGCGCGTCACCCGCGGGTGGGGCTTCTGCAGCCAGCCGGCCAGCGGCGCGCCCGAGCCGGCGTCGTCGAGCTCTCCCGGCCACCCGAGCGCGACGACGAGCAGGGGCAGATCCGCCATCCCGAGCAGGCGGTCGAGGACCTCGACGGTCGTGGCGTCGGCGTCGTGGACATCGTCGAGGACGAGCACGATCGGCAGCGCGCCGGCGAGGCGCTGGATCTGCTCGGCCAGCTGGGCGGCCAGGCCCTCGGCGTAGCGGGCGGCGAGTTGCCCGGCGCTGTCACCCCGCTGCTCGCGGCGGCGCACGAGCGCACGTAGGCGGCCGGACAGGGAGAGCGCCTCCCGGACGCCGCCGACGACGGCGAGCGGGGCGGCGAGGACCGGGGCGGCGAGCACTCCGACGAACAGGGCGAGCAGGCCGATCGTCGCCGACGCGGCGTCGAATACGTCGCCCGCCGCCCCGAACACGCTGCGCTCGGTCGAGATGAGGGCCTCGGCGTGGATGTGGATCTGGTCGGCACCCTCCTGCAGCGCTCGGCCGGGAGCGCCGTCGTCGAGGCGGAAGCACTCGACTCCCCACCACATGTAGGCCAGGTGCGCGCGACCGGGCGCGGCTTCGGGCAGGGACGGCACGATCTGCTTGCGCGCCGCGATCACCGGGCCGCGGTCGGCGATCGACGATCGCCGCCGGCCAGTAGACGTCGCCCTGGCGCTCGGCGGCCAGCCGGACGTAGAGCTCCTGGACGAGCCGCGTCTTCCCCCACCCCGAGGGGGCGCTCAAGAGCCACAGGCGCGGCGTGCGTTCGGACACGGTGGCGTCGTAGGCGGCGAGCAGCCGCCCGACCAGCTCGATGCGAGCCTCGCCGACGAGCATCGAGCAGAGCCTATTCGGACCGGCCCGGCGCCGGGGTGATCGAGCCGCCAGAATGGCGGCGATGGCGCGCTGCTTCGTCACCCGCCGGGTCCCCGGGAGTGCGCTCGAGCGGCTGGCCGCCGTCCACGAGGTGTCGGTGTGGGGGGAGCGCGAGCCGCTGCCGGCAACGGAACTGCGCACGCGGGCGGCCGGCGTGGAGGGACTGCTGTCCATGCTCGCCGACCGCATCGACGCCGAGCTCATCGACGCGTGTCCGGATCTGCGGGCGATCGCCAACTGCGCGGTCGGCTTCGACAACATCGACCTGAGGGCCGCCTCCGAGCGCGGGATCGCGGTCGGCAACACCCCCGACGTGCTCACCGACGCGACGGCCGACCTGGCCTTCGCGCTGCTCATGGCAGCAGCCCGCCGGCTGACGGAGGCAGAGGCCGACGCGCGCGCCGGGCGCTGGCTGACCTGGGAGCCGGCCGGCTGGCTCGGGGCCTCGGTGGCCGGGGCGACGCTCGGGATCATCGGCATGGGCCGGATCGGCCGGGCGGTGGCGCGGCGGGCGAGCGGCTTCGAGATGGAGGTGCTGCACACCGGCCGCCACGACGGCACCCCGCTCGAGGAGCTGCTCGAGCGCTCGGACTTCGTCTCCCTGCACTGCCCGCTCACCCCGGAGACCGTTCACCTCATCGACGGCGACGCGCTCGCCCGGATGCGCCCCACGGCGATCCTCGTCAACACCGCCCGCGGCCCGATCGTCGATCAGGCCGCACTCGGCCGCGCGCTCACCGACGGCGTGATCGCCGGTGCGGCGCTCGACGTCACCGATCCCGAGCCGCTGGCCCCGGACGATCCGCTGCTGCAGGCGCCGAACCTTCTCATCACCCCCCACATCGGCTCGGCCACCCGGGCGGCCAGAGAACGGATGGCCGACATGGCAGTCGACAACCTCCTGGCCGCACTGGCCGGAGAGCCGATGCCGCACCCGGTGGCCCCCTGACCCCATGCCCATCTCGATCGTCGACATCGGCACCAACTCGACCCGCCTGCTCGTGGCGGAGATGGAGGACGGGCGGGTCAGCGACGAGCTCGAGCGCCGCAGCGTGGTCACCCGGCTCGGCCGCGGGGTCGATGCCGGCGGCCGGCTCAGCCAGGAGGGCATGGACCGGGTGTCTCGACACGCTGGCCGAGTACCGCGAGCTGATCGACGCCCACGGCGGCGGGAGCGCGCATGCCGTGCTCACGAGTGCGGTGCGCGACGCCGCCAACGGCGCCGAGTTCGCCGGCCGGGTCCGCGAGCGGTTCGGGCTCGAGCCCCACGTGCTGAGCGGCGACGAGGAGGCGAAGATGACCTTCCTCGGCGCCACCTCCGAACGCGACCCGGGCGACACGACGCCGACGCTCGTGATCGACATCGGTGGCGGCTCGACCGAGACGGTGATCGGCGCCGCCGGCCGCGACCCGGACTTCCACGCCTCCCACCAGGCCGGCGTGGTGCGCCAGACCGAGCGCCACATCCACAGCGATCCGCCCGCGACCTCCGAGCTGGCGGCGCTGGCCAGCGACGTGCGGGGGATCCTCGCCGAGCGCATCCCCTCCCATCTGCGCCGCGCGGTCAAACAGGCCATCGGCGTGGCGGGCACGCCCACCTCGCTGGCGGCCATCGCTCAAGAGCTCGATCCCTACGACCCCACGCGCACGCACGGCTACGTCCTCGAGCGTCCGCGGTGCGAGGAGATCCTGGCCGAGCTGGCCGCGATCCCGCTCCAGGAGCGGCGCCAGGTCCGCGGCCTGCACCCGGACCGAGCACCCACGATCGTGGCCGGGGTGCTCATCCTGCTCGAGGTGCTCGACCTGTTCGGACTCGGCGCGGTCGAGGTCTCCGAGCACGACATCCTGCGTGGCGCGGCGCTCATATATACCCGCGAGTAGGGCGTACAACGCATCCGCTACCCATGGGTAGCGGTCCCTGGACGAATGTACGATTGTCGCTTGGCTGACCAGCAAGGATCATTGCGAGCGAGATCGGGCCTAGCCCGTCTCAACATAGGCTCGGGCGAAGCCGCAGACATCGGCGCCTCCCGCCGCCTGAGCCAACCAACGGCCCTTTCAGGCACGTACCCCTGCCCGTCCCGATTGGGCCATACCTGGATCGGAAGCCGCCCGCTGAGATATGCGGGCGGTTTTCGTTTCAGGCCAGGTTCGCCCGCCGCGGATACGCGATCGACGGGTCGGTGAGCACGTTGACGAGCGCCGGCCGGCCGGAGGCGAACGCGCGCTCGAGCGCCGGGCCGAGCTCGTCCGGCGTGCGCACGAGCTCGCCGTGGCAGCCCAGCGCCTCGACGACCTGGTCGTAGCGCGTCTCGGGTCGCAGCTCGGCGGCCACCGAGTAGCCGTAGAGGAGCTCCATCGGGTGCTTCTCGAGCGCCCAGATGCCGTTGTTGCCCATCACGCCGACGACCGGGATGCCGTGGCGGGCCAGGGTGTCGAACTCGAGGCCGGAGAAGCCGAAGGCGCCGTCGCCGAGGAGCAGCACGACCTGGCGGTCGGGGTGGGCAAGCTTGGCGGCCAGCGCGTAGCCGGGCCCGGAGCCCAGGCAGCCGAACGGGCCCGGGTCAAGCCAGCATCCCGGGCGGTAGGAGTCGACGACCCGCCCGGCGAAGGAGACGAAGTCGCCCCCGTCGCCGACGACGATCGCGTCTCGGTCGAGCCGCTGGGCGAGCTCGCCGTAGATGCGCATCGGGTGCAGCGGCGCGCGGGCGTCCTCGAGGTCGGCCCGCTCCCCCGCCCGCTTGGCCTGCTCGCTCTCGCGCAGCGAGGCCAGCCACTGCGCGCGCTCGCTCGGCACGGCGCGGGCACCGCGACGCAGCGCATCGAGGGTGGCCGGAAGCGCGCCGTACAGCTCGGCCGCCACCGGCCGCGGATGCTCGCGAGCCGGCTCGCCGACATCGATGATCACGATCTCCGTGTCGTCTCCGAACGCGGCTCCGAAACCGAGCCGGAAGTCGAGCGGCACTCCGATGACGAGCGCGACGTCGGCCCCGCGCAGAGCCTCGCTGCGGGCGCGCGAGAAGGCACACTCGTGGTCGGCGGGCAGGCAGCCGCGGGCCAGGCCGTTGAGGAACACGGGGATCCGGAGCTCCTCGGCCAGCGCGTGAAGCGCCGCCTCGCCACGCCCCCAGTACAGGTTCGTCCCGGCCATGATCACCGGCCGCTCGGCCTCGGAGAGCAGGGCCACCGCGCGCTCGAGCGCGTGGCCGCGCACGCCCGCCCCGAGACTCGGATCGGCCAGAGGGGTGGGTGGCGCCGGCTCGGGCGCCTCGCTGAACACGATGTCGAGGGGCAGGTCGACGAACGCCGGCCCCGACGGCGGGCCGATGGTGCTGCGCAGCGCCTCGTCGATGAGCTCGGGGATCTCGGCCGTGGCCTCCGCGGTGGCGGCGAACGTGGTCAGCGGGCGCACGAACGGGATGTGGTCGATCTCCTGGAGCGAGCCCTGGCCCCAGCGCAGCGCCTGCGCCCGGCCGCCGAGCACGAGGACCGGCGAGCCGTTCTGGCTCGCCGAGGCGATCGCGCTCATGCCGTTGGTGACCCCGGGGCCGGCGGTGAGGGCGCACACCCCCGGCGTTCGCGTCACCTTCGCCCAGCCCTCGGCGGCGAAGGCGGCCGACTGCTCGTGCCGGACGTCGACGATCTGAATCCCCTCGGCCCGGCAGCCGTCGTAGACCGAGAACAGGTGGCCGCCCGACAGCGTGAACAGGACGCTCACGCCGTGGGCGCGCAGGCGACGGGCGAGCAGGCGACCACCGTGGGCGGTGAGCGTCTCCTCGGCGGTGTCGGCCATCGATTCCGGACGCTAACACGGAGGGCGTAGGATGAGCCCGTCCGCACGACCCGGAGGTCGATCGATGCCCACGCCAGCCGAGCCCGCGCACGAGCACCGTCAGTTCGACGCCCTGTGCGCCGAGATCGACGAGTTCGAGAACCTGCCCTCGGTGGCCGCGCGTCCAGCCGAGAACACGGCCGAGCCTGACCGCCACGAGGAGCTGCTCGACGATCAGATCCTCGGCGGGCTCGTCAGCCCGTACTGACTACTGCGAGGAGGCGAGCGTTGCCGCACGCACGAGGGCGGCGGCCTCGGCGACGGCGTACGGGCCGGCGCGCCAATGGCTGCGCAGGCGGATGGCGGGCGTCTCGTGCACGTGATGGCGGATGAGCCCGGCGGCGGTCGCGCGTGGCTCCGCCTCCCAGCTCGGGTCGTGCGCGGCGTCGAGGCAGTCGCTGGGTGAGAGCCCAGCCGCCGCGGCGGCGTCGGCGAGGATCTCGGGTTCATCGAGGTCGAAGCCACCGCAGAAGGCGAGCCGGCCGGCGGCGAGCGCGAACTCGGCCGCGCGACCCTCCTGGGCGGCGAAGGCAGCGGCGCGCGTGGCGAGCGGGAAGGCGGCCGGGAGGGGGTCGGGCCACACGAGGGGGAGCCGCCCGGCCCGTGCCTGGCGCTCGGCCTCGGCGCGGAGCACGCACACCCCGCCGCGTCCGAACACGGGGACCCAATCGATGGCGCCGAGCATGCGCTCGACCCGCTCGGCGGCCAGATAGGAGAACGGGTTGGCGAGATCGAAGAAGAACGCCGACCCGCTGCGGGCCCGCGAGCGGTCGGCTCTGCGTTCGGAGAGGACGATGAGATCTCCCATGACCGCTACAAACGACAGCCCGCGGCAAAACTGTCGCCAACTCGTCCAAATGCCGAGTCAAATGGCCGGATCTGGGTTAGACTCGTCTTCGGTAGGAAGACCGTCCATTTCGAGGGGAGTCCATATCCCTCACGTCCCAGCACCGAAGCGCCACCCGTACGACCAGTGGTCACCGGACACTCGCGCCCTCGATCTCGTGGGCGACAAGTGGACGCTGCTGATCATCCGAGACCTGGCCAGTGGCCCGCGGCGGTTCGTCGAACTGCAGCGCGTGCTGCCCGGGATCTCGACCGAGCAGCTGCGCTCGCGGCTGAACCGCATGGTCGCCGACGGCATGCTCACCCGAAAGCGCTACCGCGAGGTACCGCCGCGCGTCGACTACGAGCTGACCGAGCGCGCCCACGACCTCATGCCCGTGCTCGGGGCCCTGGCTCGCTGGGGCTACGAATGGGCGTGGAGTGAGCCCCGGACCGCCGAGGCGGTCGACATCGGAGCCATCTTCCGGCTCGCCCCGGGCCTGCTCGCCGCGGGCCTGCTCGAGGGCTCCGACTCCGAGCAGCGAATCGATCTCGAAGTCACCGACACCGGCACCGTCTACACCGTCACGCTCACGCGCGGCGGGGCGACGCTGAGCGAGCGGGGCGGCGCCAGCGCCGACGCGCACGCGCGCGGGAGTGTCGCCGCCTGGGTCGCCGCCTTCTCGCCCGCCCAGGATCGGAGCGGTCTGGAGATCAGCGGCGACGGCGCCCTGCTCGCCCGCGTGCTCGACGGGCTGAGCGCGAGCGCCACCGGGCAGGCCGGGCAGGCGCGCAACGCCGCCGCGGCATAAGGGCCCGGCGCCGTCACCGTACCCCCGGCGCCATGGAGGGCGTCGGCGCGTGGCCGGCCGGTGCTCCGGGGGCTACTTGCTCGAGTACGTCGCCTGCCTGACCTGGGCGAACCTCGTCGCCTCGCCGAGCAGCTTCCCGATCGGCGGCGCCACCCAGCACGGCTGAGTGGTCGAGTTGCCGGCCGTCGGACCGCCGGTCGGCGTGCAGTCCCAGGCCGGGAAGTCGGTGGCGCCCGGGAACTGGCCGCCGGCGCTGAAGTTGAGCGGATCGGCGAGCCAGAGCGGGGGCGGGTAGGCGTTGCCGCGGCTGTTGGGATCCCGCGTGCTCTGGTAGCCGGCCTCCTCGGTGCCCAGGGGGGCGAACTGGGCCAGGTAATGGCCGCACGCCTGGCCGCCGCAGGACTGTCCGCCGCCGTAGAGCGGCGTCTGAGCGGCCAGGGCCGAGCCACCCTGGGAGATGAAGTCCGAGGTCAGCTGCTGGTGCAGCGAGAGCCAGGTGAGGATCGGGTTCAGCTGCTCGAGGAACGGACCGAGCGAGTTCAGCAGCGGCTGGGCACCGGTCAGGACCGAGGCGGTGGCAGGCAGGCCTGTCTTCGAGACGGTGATGAGCGGATCGAGGCTGTCGAACAGCCGGCGCAGATAGGGGGACAGCGTCTGGACCGACTGCAGCGTCGGACCCAGATTCTGAGCCACCGGGACGAGCTCCTTCATCAGCGGATCGGTGTTCAGCGCGAACGTCTTCATCGCCGCCAGCGTGAGCTTGCTCTCGGTCTCGAACGTCGGGAAGACGTGGAAGGCGTCGGCCAGAGCGCTCTCGTTTGCCGCCGTGGTGGCGAAGGTCGCCTCACCGCTCGTGATCAGGTTGCGCAGCGCGGCCTGGTTGGAACCGAGCGCTGAGAACACCGTCCCGCCGTTGCGCACCAGGTTGACCACGGCGGTGTGCTCGGCATCGAGGACGGCGAGGATGTCGCTCGCGTCGGCGGCGAACGTGGGCAGGTTGCCGAACACGGCCGACAGGTTCTGGTCGTTGCCCTGGATGGCGGTGGCCAGCGACTCCTGCCAGCTCTGGAAGGCGGACCGGGTGGTCGGATCGAAGGCGTCGAAGATCTGGCTGAGCTGGACGGCCGGCTGCACGTTCGATCGGGCGAGCAGGCCGCCGTCGGGGATCGGCTTGGAGGAGCGTGAGCCCGGCGTCAGCTGGACGTAGGTCTCGCCGAGGATCGTCTTCTCGCGCAGGATCGCCTGGGCGCTCTGGCGGATGGGCGCGTACTGCGGGTCGATCTCGAGCGTGGCCACCGTGCGGTTGCCCTGGGGATCGAGCGACTTCGCCACCACCTTGCCGACGTTCACGCCGGCGATGCGCACGTCGGCCTGGGTGGCCAGCTCCTGGGCATACGGGAAGGCGACGCGAATCCGGTAGCCCTGCGGGTTGAACGGGAGCGAGCCGCCGAACGACAGCCACAGGAACAGCAGGAGGCCGACGCACGACAGCGTGAACAGCACCATCGTGAGGACCCGGCCCATGGATGGAGAGCGAGTTTCCATCAGCCGGTCGCCTTGTGGGTCGCCGCTGCCCGACGGCTGCCGGCTCGTGGAGCCCGCCCGGGTTCCGTGCTTGTCCTTGGACAGGCCCAGGGGCAGCCCGGGCAGGGGCAGGCCGGGGAGCGACAGGCCCCCGCTGTTGTTCGCCTGTCCGCCGAGGCCGAGGTTCTGGCAGTCCGTGTCGGCCTGCGTGAGGTCGAGGGCGAGGTTCACGGTCTGCGCCGCGCCCTGCGTGATGAGCCCAAGCTGCTGGCAGCTGAACTGGAGGAAGATCGGTCGGAACGGCCCGTTGGCGTCCTGCACCGAGAAGAGCGTGCGCACGTTGTGATCAAGCCAGGCCAGCCACCACAGGTAGCCGTGCGTGCCGCTCGTCGTCGGGTAGTAGCCGAGCATGTTGAACAGGTGATTGAGCACCGAGAACGTGCCGCTCAGATCCGGCGTGGCGGCGGCCAGATTGAGCGCCGCCGGACGCAGGCTGCGGATGACCGGACGAGCGGCGACGACAAACGGGCGGATCTGGTTCTGGACGATCGGCGCACTCGGCTTGGCGAGCGCGGTGACGGCGGCATTGGCACTCGGCAGAGCCGCCGCTGCCGGAAGCAGGTTCTTGGCCGCCGGACCGAGCGCCTGGGCGAGCGCGGTGACCTTCTGCAGCGTCATCGTCGTCTGCTGGAGCGTGCCCGGCAGGTCGTGGACGGCGCGGCTGACGTTGCCGTTCTCCACCGCGAAGGCGTGGAAGACCTTCTCGGAGGCGTCGACCAGCGAGATGAGCTGGGTCTGCTTCTGCGCCACCGCGGTGTTCAGGCGGGCGAGCGAGTTGATCAGCTGCTGCAGGTCCCGGCCGCGCGTGGCCACGGCGCCGTTGAGCCGGGCGAGGTCCTGGTGGGTGGGCTCGAAGCGCTCGAAGACCTGCGCCAGCTGGTTGCCGCCATTGTTCTTGAGGCCCTGGCCGGCGCCGTTGACCAGCAGGTCGAGGTACTCGCGCGTGTCGGCATCGAGCGAGGAGAGAACCTCGTCGGCCTCGACGGTGGGCATCGTGTTCCCCAGCGGGATCGTGAAGCCCGACTTCGCCACCGGCGCCGGGCCCGTCCCAGGATCGAGCTCGACGAACATGTCCTCGAGGCCGGTGCGCGGACGCAGGAAGGCGGTCGCGTTCTGGTGGATGAGGTTCCGGTACTTCTGGTCGATGGAGAGCTTGACGACGGCGATGCCGTTCTTGAGCGTCACGCCGGCGATCTCACCCACCTGGACGCCGGAGATGTTGACGCTCTGACCCTGGCCGGGCGTGACCGCCTTGGCGGTGGTGAAGTCGGCGTTGAGCGTGTACTGGCTCGAGGACACGAACGGCAGCCGCAGCCGCTCCTTGGTGACGATGTAGCCGGCGACGACGAGCGAGAGCACGAGCAGGGCGACGATGGCCGCGAAGTCACCGATGTGGGTGCGGATCGCGCGCGTCACGGCATCAGGAGGTTCTGGAGGTTCTGCAGCAGACCGCCGACCGGGTTCTGCCCCCCGACCGTGATCGGCGTGAACTGGCTCGTGGTCGGCGCCGACAGGTCGGTGATCGCCGGCTGGGTCTCGCACGGAGCGTTCGGGGCGTCAGCGCCCGCGAGCGGCGGACGCTTGCCCCCGGCCGGCTTCGGCGGCTGAGCGGCCACGAGCGGCGCCACCGAATCTCCGAGGACGCCGTTGGAGAGCGTGTAGACGAACGTGCCCTGGCCCGTGAGTCCGACCCGGATGAACGGACCGTTGGCGTCGAAGTTGCGCGACTCGCCGTTGAGCCCGGGCAGGTAGTCGACGGCCTCGACGTACACCTTGTGGGGCGGGAAGCCGTTCGACGCGTTGAAGTGAGGATCGGGCACGGTCAGCTGCGACCACGGATAGATCACGTTCGCCACGCAGCTCGAGGCCGGACGGACCTCGTTCTTCATGAACGGGATCGTCTGCTTGGTCAGCGTGTCAAGCGCCGGGATGGTCGGCTTCAGGTCCTTGGCCAGGCCCTGGAGCTCGGAGGGCTGCACGAGCTGGCGGAGCTGGCTGAAGAAGGGAAGGCTCGCGTCGACCATCGGGCCGGTCGACTTCACGCCGGGGATGAGAGCGGTCGCGAGCCGCTCCGTGGGCGGGAAGGCGGCGTTCAGAGCGTTGAATGCCGGGATCGCGGCGGACAGCGTCTTGGGCAGCTGGGCCACCGCCTGCTCGAGCGCGACGTTCTCGCGCGCGAACGCACCGGCCGTGGTATTGAAGTCGCTGACCAGGTTCTCCAGCGTCTGCGGGTGGGTGTCGAGCGCCTGCGCCACCGTGCCGCCCTCGGCGATCCAGGTCGACAGGTCGTCGGGCTGGTAGCCGAGGAAGTCGTGGGCGACGATCGCCGTGTACTTGTAGGCCGGCAGCCAGTACTGGATCGAGGCGTTGTAGGCCGGGCCGCCCTGCTTGACCGCGGTGCCGTACTGCTCGAGCAGGATCTGCAGGTTCTGGCGCGTGTTGGACTGCAGCGAGCTGAGCACCTGGTCGAACTGGACCGGCTCGACGCCCTGCTGGATCGGGAACGTGAACCCGGACGGAGCCGCGGGCGCGGACGGGCTCCCGGGATGGATGTCGACGAAGAAGTTGCCCTCGAGGAAGATGCGCGGCCGGATCGCGAACGTGGCGTCCCGGTGGATCGGGAGCCCGGATCCATCGATCGTCATCGTCACGTCAGCGGCCGAGCACGGGTTCTCGCCCCGGCAGCTCGATACCGGGCTGATGCTCTGCACCTTGCCGACGTTCACCCCGGCGATGCGCACGAGCGACGCCGGGGTCAGCTCGTTCGCGTTGGCGAAGATGGCATGGATCGTGTACGAGCTGCTGAACGGGTTGGCGAACTTCGTGAACCCGAGGTAGGTGAACACGATGATGACCGCCAAGCCGATGACGCCGGCGGTGAATCTCGAGATGCCCTTTCTGCGTCGGCTCATGGGTTGGCGGGGTTGCTGGCCAGCTGCGACCCCGTGGCGGGGTTGCGGCTGTAGGTCTCACCGGCCGGGACGCGCGCGCGGCCCATGAAGGTCGGGCCCTGGTCGCCGGGGGTGTGCGGGTCGGTGGCCAGGTTGCGGCCCTGGGGATCGAAGTGGTTGAGCTTCATCACGTAGCCGCGCTGACCGGTCTCGCAGTCGGCATTGCCCTGGTTGTCGATCGCGGCGCCGTACGCCTGGCCGTGGGCGGCCTCGATGCCGCCCAGGAGGTTTCCGGGCGCGTTGCTGGCGCCCGGCTGCTCGCTCGCGGCGGTGGCGCTGTCGGCTGGCGCGGTCGCGCCCTGATGGCCGACCGAGTTGCCCGCCAGCGGGAGGCCACCGAGGTCGATGAGCGCGCGCTGCGCGAAGCCGTAGTTGGTCACCGCCGAGACATCGTCGGCCAGGAACGTCCACCAGTAGTTCCAGTCGTCGCAGACGGTCTGGTAGGGGCCGAGGTAGCGGATCATCGGGTTGAGCGTGGTGACCGTGGAGGTGAGAGCGTTGATGGCGATGTTCGTGCCCGGGGCCTGGGCGAGGTTCTGCAGCGCCACCATCACCTGCTGAAGCTCCCGGTCCAGCGGCGGCGTGCGCCCGAGCACGCGCGTGCCCTGCTCGATGGCCGGATTGATCTGGGGCAGGGAGCCGACGAGCGCCGAGGTGGCCGGCTGGAGAGCCTTGCCAACGGTGGTGAAGTCGACCAGGAAGGGCTGCTGAGCCTTCAGCGAGTCGGTGCCGACCGACAGCGTCGATGGCGCCTCGCTGATCGTCTGCTCGAGGTTGCTCGCCCGCTGGGCGTTGCCGGCCAGCGCGTCGAACGTCGTGGCCAGGTTGGCGAACAGCTGCACGTTCGTCTTCGACACGGGCGCCACGGCGCCCATGAACGAGTTCAGAGCGCCGATGAACCGGGTCAGCTCGGTCGACGGATCCGACAGGTAGCGCGCGACCGGGGTCAGGTTGGTGAGCAGCCGCGGCAGCGCGGCGATGGTGTCGTTGAGGTCACCGCCGCGCCCGGCCAGCGCGTCGCCATAGCCGACGAGGCTCTGCTGCATGGCCTTGCGGGTCGGCGGGTTGAATGTGCTGAGCACATCGTCGAGCTGGACCGGCACCGTCGTGTGCTGGAGCGGCAGCGTCGCTCCCTGCTGGAAGTACTGGTGCGAGCGGCCCTGGACGATGTTCACGTACTTCAGGCCGAGCACCGACAGCTGGTCGATCGTCACCCGCGAGTCGACCGGCACGTTGGCGTGCGACTTGCTGAGCTGCAGCGTCAGTTGGGCGCCGACGAGGCCGGAGGGCAGCCGGATCGGCTTCATGTCCGACACCAGGCCGACGCGGAAGCCGCCTTCGCGCACGTCGTTGCCGACGACCAGGTTCGAGCCGTCGGCGATGTCGACCTTGAGTTCCTGGGTGGGGACGAACGGCAGGCCCTGGTTGGCGTTGTAGGCCAGGAACACCGCGATGAGCACGACGAGCACGGTGACCGCACCGATCAGGACCGGGTTGGCGAAGGCGGATTGGCTCGAGCGTCTCATGGGGCGAGGAGGTAGTTGAGGAGCTGCGCGGCCTGCGAGCCGGTGCTGCTGGCGCTGGTCGCCGCCGCGCTCTCAGATGTCGAGGCGCTGCCCGGGCTCGTGCTGACCGTGATCCCGTCGATCTTCGACACCAGGCCGCCGAGGACCCCGCCGACGTTCGGGCTCGACGACGGAGTGCTCGTGCCCGACCCGGACCGAGGACTCGACGTGCTGCTCGCCGACCCGGATGGCGCGCTCGATTGCTGAGAGGAGTTGGCGGTGGCTGTGGTGGCTGTCTGGCCGCTCGGCGCCGAGGAGGACGAGGACGACGAGGCCACGTCGAGCGCGGAGGCGGCGCTCGAGGCGGTGAGCCGGCAGGCGGTGCTCTTCGGACCCCGGAGCCCGTAGAGCGAGCTCGTGGCCGGGGTCGGGGCGCCACCCGGGTCGGGCACGCACGCCGAGGGGTTTGACGGGTCCGGTTCGTTGACGCCGGGCTGGTTGGGACCGAGCCAGGCGTAGCAGCGCCGGGCGATCGATCCGCCGGGCTGATTGAGATTGTTGGCCAGGGTCTGGTTGTTCGCGTAGGGGCTGCAGAGCGGGTCGACGAAGCCGTCCACGGCAAGCACGTGGCCGAGGGGGCCGAAGGTGTTGATCGCCACCGCCTGGTTGAACACGTACTGCAGGAGCGCCTCGAGGCCGGTGAAGCCCTTGCCGCCCGGGCTGCGGTTGTCCGCCTCGACGGCGCGGCTGCGGTTGTCGAGGTCGTGCAGGACGATGTTGAGGTTGCCGGCCAGCTCGGGCAGGCATCCGTTGCGCTTCTGATACCGGCAGTTCGCCGGTCCGGTGAACTGCTGCAGGTGCTTGACCGTCGAGCGCGCGGCGATCACCGCGGTGCGACCTACCACCGACGCCTTGCCGAGCGCCTTCAGCGCCGGCAGGGAGGCGTGCGAGAAGCCGGGCAGGTCGGTGAACAGCCGGTTCAGCTCGCCGGAGGCCGTGTTCAGGTTCTGGAGCACCGGCAGGTTGGCGTCGCTCGCGGCCCCGAGCTGGGCCATGGCGGGCCGCAGCTGCTCGAGGAACCCGGGCAGCTCCTTCCAGGTGGCCGAGATGTTCGCCTGCTGGGTGGCGGAAGCGGTGGAGGCGTTGTTGGCCTCGTCGATGAAGTGCTGGACCGTGCGGCTGTTGTTGGCCAGGTCGGTGAGCACCGTGTCCGAGTTGGCGGTCAGCGCGTTGATCGTCGTCGAGTCCGAGGCGAGCAGGTTGAGCAGGTTGTCGGTCTCATCGAGCGCCGGCACCGCCCGGCGCAGCGCCGCCGCGAGATCGCCCGAGCGTCCGGCCACCGCGGCGCCGAGCTCGTTGATGATCAGCGTCAGGCGCTCGCGGTAGGGCAGGCGCATGACGTCGTTGAGGAAGTCGGCCGGGATCGTCGACGAGGTGTGGCTGACCGTGATCGTGCTGCCCGACTTCAGAGCCTGTCCCCTACCGCCCGGTTGGCACTCCAGGAAGTACTCGCCGATCAGCGACTGGGGCCGGGAGGAGCACGTGGCGTCGCTGTGGAAGGTCCCGAAGCCGCTCTGGGTGATCTGGACGGTGACGAGCGCGTGCAGGGGGTTCTGGCAGCCGGAGTGCTTGACCACTCCGCACACCTGGACGTTCGAGATCGCGCCCGCCGGCACGCCGGCGACCTTGAACTGGGCACCGTTGATGAGCCCGAACGCGTTGTCGAGCTCGATCCGGTAGGTCGGGTACGAGGACCCCGATCCGTTGCCGAGCGCGATGACCATGAAGCCCACCACGGCGGCGAGCACGATGGCGCTGGCCAGGACCCGCCTCATGACCCGGTGGGCACCTCGTTCGGGTTACACGGGAAGCCGGTCTCCGGGTAGTAGAGCGCCCCGCGCTCCACCGAGCCGGGGCACCGGTCGCCCTGGTAGGCGGTGATCCCCAGGGTCGACAGGCTCTGCACGAACGTCGTCAGCTCCTGGCCGAGGGGCAGCTTCGGCAGGACGACGTTGAGCAGGTTGTTGACCGCCGCCGGGAGGGGCGCGCCGGTCGCGCTCAGCCCGACCGACGCCACCCGGCTCGTGTTCCCGTTGGCGTCCTGCTGGCCTGGATGCGAGAAGCCCTCGAACCAGCCGGTGAGGTCGGGGGCGTAGGGCCGGGCGACGGCCAGCTCGGGCGTCGAGTCGTTCAGTGCCGTCGTCGACACCGAGAACGCTCCCGGCCGCGTCTTGCCGTTGGCGAACAGCGACTGCACGGTCGCCCCGGCGAGTCCCGGCTGCAGCTCGGTGAGCTGGATCAGGTCATTGGCGCCGGGCGAGCGGACCGTGCATCCGGACGCCTTCGAGCAGATCGTGGTGGCCAGATCCTGCACCGTCGGCACCGCCTGCTGGGCGAGCGGGCGCAGCTGCTGGAGGAAGGCCTGGAGCTTCGGGGCCACCGGCTTGGAGACGTTGACCAGCGGCGTGAGGTCGGTGAGGGCCGTGCGCAGGTTGACGAACGTCGTGTTGGCCAGGCGCATGAATCCGGGCAGCTGCTGCAGGCTCGAGCCGAGCGCCACCCGCTGGGAGGCCAGCGCCTCGGTCGTCGTGGCCAGGTTCTGGACCAGCGTGCTCAGCGCCCCGCTGCGCGCGGCCAGGGTGGTGACCAGCTGCGAGGTCTGGACGATGAAGTTGGTGAACTTGTTCGTGTCGTGGTCGAGCTGGCTGAACAGCACGCTCGAGGCGTCCACGGCCGGATTCAGGTAGGCGAGCGCGGCCTGGAGCTTCCCCGCCTCGCCCTTGTACTGGGAAGCCGAGCCCTGGATGACGTTCTGCAGGCCCTTCCGGGTCGGCCCGTTCAGCGTGTTGAACAGCTCGTCGAGGTCGACCGCGCTTGTCGTGTTCTGCGACTGGATCGTTCCGCCTGACGGGATCCTCGGGTTCGTGCCCGGTCCGAGCTCGAGCTGCACGTAGCGGTTGGCGATGCCCGACAGCGAGGTCAGGCGGACGGTGGCCGTCGTGCCCTCGTGCAGCGGGTTGTAGTGCGAGTCGTTGATCGCCAGGGTGAGCTCGGCCAGGCCGTCGGGGGTCAGACGGACGTTCGAGACCGAGCCGATGGCGTTGCCGGCCACCTGCACCTGGTCGCCGTTGACGAGCTGGCTCGCGTTCTGGAAGACCGCGTTGACCTGATAGCTCGAGCCGCCGGAGAGCACGATGACGGCAACAGCGATGACCGCGATCACGACCGCCGCGACAGCGGCGGCACGGCCGATCACAGTTGAGTTGCGCACGCGCTCTAGCTCTCCTCCAGCTTGCGGCACCAGCGATCGCCGTTGGGCGGCGACGCTAGCAAGGCGTTTGTTGCACTGTCAATTTCGAACCCAGGCGCCGAATCCCCTGTCTCGACGGGTCGCCGGCGCGTCCGGGGACGATACGGCACGGCCCCGCGGACGCGCGCCAGTTCCCCTGGATCCGGGCCGGAGGAACCGACTACATTGAGGCCGCGGCCCGGGTGGTGGAACTGGTCAGACACGATCGTCTTAAGAACGATTGCCGTAAGGCATGAGGGTTCGAGTCCCTCCCCGGGCATGGCGAATTGGGCGGAGCCCAATTCGCTTAAGAGAAATCGCCGGGGGCGATTTCTCTCGGGCCCGTCGATTGCCGCCTCGCGTGCGCGCGTGTGAGACAGCCGATTTGCGCTGAGGCTGCGCAACTATCGCGCTGCTACGGTGTCGAAGCTGGCGGAACCCGGGGGACCGGGCCTGTGCTCAATGGAAGTCTCATCGTTCAGATATTCCGGAGGTGTCGGGCTTCATGCCCGCACTCCGCTGCTGCGCCTGCAGTCGGATGAGCGCCTGATCACCCTCGTCCGTCGCGGCAACGCGACCGCGTTCGAGGTCCTCGTGGCCCGCTACCAGTCCCGGCTGCTCTCCTTCTGCCGCCACCTGCTCGGCTCCAAGGAGGACGCCGAGGACGTCCTGCAGGAGGTCATGGCGGCCGCCTACAACGCGATGATCGCCGACGAGCGGCCGATCAACGTCCGTCCCTGGCTCTACCGGATCGCTCGCAACCGCTGCCTGAACCACCTGCGCCGCGCGCAAGCGGTCGGCGTGGACTCGATGGACATCCACTTCTCCGACCACGGCGCGAGCACGGCCGACAAGGTCCACATGGCGGAGGAGTTCCGGATGCTCGTGGGCGACATCCAGTCGCTGCCCGAGACCCAGCGCACCGCGCTCGTGCTGCGCGAGATGGACGCGCTCTCCTACGAGCAGATCGCCGAGGCGATGGAGACCACCGTGCCGAGCGTGAAGTCGCTGCTCGTGCGCGCGCGTCTGTCCCTGGCCGAGGCGGCCGAGGCGCGGCTGCTGTCCTGCTCGGAGGTCCGCATCGAGCTGGCCGAAGTCGCCGAGGGCCTGCTGGCCAAGCCGAGCGCGCCGGTGCGCCGGCACCTGCGCACCTGCCAGCGCTGCGGCGCCTTCCAGAGCGAGCTCAAGCGCACCACCAAGGCTCTCGCCGCGCTCCTGCCGCTCGGCCCGGTCGCCCTGCTCAAGCAGCTCGTGTTCGCGCATCTCGGCCAGTCGGCCGGCACTGGGGCGGGCGCCTCGGCCGGCGGCGCAGCCGGAACCGGCGCGGCCATCGGCTCCGGAGCCGCGGCCGGCGGCGCGCTCGTCGGCGCGGGCGCGGGCACCGCGATCCCGTTCGGCATCGGCGCGCTGGCCACGAAGGCCGCCGCCGGGCTCGCCGCCGCGGCGCTGTTCACGGCCGGCGCGGTCGAGGTGACGCACAGCGCCCGTCCGAGCCACCCCCACCCGCTCGCCTCCGCCTCGAGCGCCGCGGCGACGCCCGCCCCCTCGTCCTCCGCCCCGGCGAGCACCGCCATCGTCGTGCGTCCGCTGATCCATCACGACATCGTGCCGGTGGCCACGCACCACGCCCGTGATCATGCGGCCGGCCATCCCGCCGTCCTGCACAAGAGCACGAAGCCCAAGACGGTTGCGGTCAAGCTGACCGTGACACCGAAGCCGGTGAGCGCGGCGCTGAGCACCAAGAAGAGCAAGACGACAAAGCCGGCCACTGCGCCCGGGACAACGGACAGCCAGTCGGTCACCACCGTGCTCGAGCCGACCTCCGCCGCGCCGACGAGCACGACGAGCAGCACAGCCGCGCCGACGACCACCACCACCACCAGCACCCCGACGATGACGACGCAGCCGACGAGCAGCACGCCCGGCGACGCGGGCACCGGCACGGGCCAGGGCACGACCGGGCCGGCCGGCGATGGCGGCAGCACCGGGGACAGCACCGGCACCGGGACCGGCTCATCGACCGGCACCGGCCCGGGCAGCACCGGCGGCTCCGACGGGACCGGCGGCCCGGGCAGCACCGGCGGCCCGAACGGATCCGGCGGCTCGGACGGATCCGGCGGCCCGGACGGATCCGGCGGCTCGGGCGGGTCGGTCTCCGGCCCCAGCCCCACGCCTTGAGCGTCGAGCCGACGATCGACATCGACCACTTCACAGCGGTCGACATGCGCGTCGGCCGCGTCACCGCGGTCGAGGACTTCCCCGAGGCGCGGATTCCGGCCTGGAAGCTGACAATCGACTTCGGACCCGAGATCGGCGTCAAGCGCTCCTCGGCCCGGGTCACGAACTACACGCGCGTGGAGCTCGAGGGCACGCTCGTCGTCGCCGTGGTCAACTTCCCGCCGCGCCGGATCGGCCCGTTCTCCTCCGAGGTGCTCGTGCTCGGCGCGCTCGATGACGCCGAGGGGGTCATCCTGCTGCGCCCCGACCGGGATGCCGTCCCGGGCGCCCGCATCGCCTGAGGGCGGGGCGGAGGCCGTCTCAAGCTGTCCGGCGGGCATCCGAATACCGAGGTGTGCACCCAGGTCCTGCACTGCCGTCCCGACCCGTGTTCTACGACGCCGCCCGCCGGCGTCTGTGGATCTTCGGGCAGCGTTGCCACCACGGCGCCACCGGCGTCGTGATGGCGGCGGCCGCCTGCCTGGGCCTGCTCGGCGAACCGCACGCCCGGAGGCCGGCCGTCATCGTCCTGGCCGCGGGCGGAGTGATGATCGTGCACGATTGGAAGGACCGCACGATCTGGTTCGAGCGGGGCTTCGGCACCCAGCCCTGACGGCGTTCTGGCAACGTCTGCGCCGTGCCCGGCGCGCTGCTGACCACCTATCTCTCGCCCTACCGCGTCCCGTTGTACGAGCGGCTGGCCCAGCGCGAGGGGATCGAGGTGCTCTGCTACGGCGGCGGCGCGCGCTACGCCCCGCCATGGTTCACCGATCTCGACCGCCAGCTCGCCGAGGCTCCGTTCCCGGCCCGGCGGCTGCGCGGCACCTCCGAGGCGCTCGACATCGGCCGCACCTTTGAGCTCGTCATCGCTCCGTTCGCCGGCGGGGCGGTCCTGCCCGCCGCCTACCTGGGGGCCCGCCGCCACCGCCGCCCGTTCGTGCTCTGGGCCTCGGTATGGAGCCAGCCACGCTCGGTCACCCATGCGCTCGCCCTGCCGATGGTCCGCCACATCTACCGCCATGCCGACGCCGTCATCGCCTACGGCGAGCACGTGCGGCAGTTCGTGAGCGCGATCCGGGGCCGCGACGACGACGTGATCGTGGCGCCCCAGTCGGTCGAGCCGGAGTTCGGCCGCCCGGTCGACGCCGCCGAGGTCGCGGCCTTCCGGGCCCGCCACGATCTCGGCCAGGGCCCGCTCGTGCTCTACGTGGGACGCCTGGTGGCCGAGAAGGGCGTCGATGTCCTGCTGGCGGCGAGGAGGCGGCTGCGCACGGCGGCCACGGTCGTCCTGATCGGCGACGGCCCGCTCGCCCCGGTGGCGGGCGCGACTGCGGGCGCCCGCCTGCTCGGCCCCCTCCCCCGCTCCGAGCTCCCCACCGCCTACGCCGCCGGCGCCCTCACCGTGCTCGCCTCGGTCCCCACGGCACGCTTTCGCGAGCCGTGGGGGCTCGTGTGCAACGAGGCCATGCACCAGGGCTGCCCGGTGCTCGCCACCACCGCGGTCGGGGCCGTCGCCGGAGGGCTCGTGCGCCACGGCGAGACCGGCTGGGTGGTGCAGCCCGGCGACCCCGGCGCCCTGGCCGGCGCGATCGACACGCTGCTCTCAGATGGCGCGCTGCGAGCCCGGCTCGGAACCGCCGCCCATGCCGCCGTGGCGCCCTACGAGTACGAGGCGATGGCAGCGGCGTTCAGCCGCGCGCTCGCCATCGCCCGCGCCCGGGTGCCCTAGTTACCGATCGAGAACAGCGCCTCGAGGTCGTGCTTGCGAGAAGGTCTCGAAGGCGACCATCGTGTGCGTGCGCATGACGCCGGGCACCTGAGCCACCCGCCCGGCCACCACCTGGGCGAGCTGTGCGGGATCGCGCAGGCGCAGGATGGCCACGAAGTCCCACTCTCCGGTGACCGAGTAGGCCTCGGCCACCCCCTCGAGATCGGCCAGCTCGCCGCCGAGCGTGCCGAGCGCGCCCCGGTCGGCCTGGATGAGGACGATCGCGTGGGTCACACGCTCAGGCTCTCGCCCGGGTCGAGGACCGCGACCTTCGAGCTCGTGGCCGACTCGACGTCGGACTTGAACGCGTCGGCGTCGGTCTCGATCGGGGGAAAGGTGTTGTAGTGGCAGGGAACGACCGTCTTGGCGCCCACGAGCGCGGCCGCCTCGACCGCGTCGGTGCGGTCCATCGTGTAGTGGCCGCCGATGCACATGAGCGCCACGTCGATCGGCGTGCGGCGGCCGACCAGCTGCAGGTCGGAGAACAGGCAGGTGTCGCCCAGGTGGTAGACGATCGAGTCGCCGATGTTGACCAGGAGCCCGGCCGGGGTGTTGACCGTGCCCTTCGGCGTCGTCGAGGTGTGCCAGGCCGGGACGAGCTTCACCCAGCCCCAGTCGAAGCGGACCGTGCCGCCCAGGTTGGGATCGAACACGTCGACACCCTCCTGGCCGATCTCGTTGGCGAGCTCGACGATCGCCACCACCGGGGCGCTCGCGCGCTTGGCGATGGCGACCGTGTCACCGATGTGGTCGGCGTGGCCGTGGGTGAGCAGGATCGTCGTCGCCTGCGCATCCTCGGCGGCGATCGCCGCCTTGGGGTTGCCGGTCAGGAACGGGTCGATGAGCACGCGCGTGTCCCCTTCCGAGAGCTCGAAGCACGCGTGGCCGAGAAATTGAACGTCCATCGTCAGTCGGTCTCCTTGTCGTCATGGTTGGCGCGCGTGAGCTCGTGAGCGAGCTCGTACCCGACGGCGACGCCGACGAGCATGCCCAGCCGCGTCTCCTCGGCGACCAGCGTGCGCACCGCCTGGGCGCGCAGAGACGCGTCGTCGTGGCCGGCGGCCTCGCGCACCGCCTGTTCGTGGCCGGCATCGAACCAGCCTCCGTCGGCCAGCGCCGCGTTCAGAACGCGCTGCAGGGACGGGGCGGTGCGAGCGACGAGCTCCTGCGCCTCGCGCAGGCGGCCGGGGTCGGCGAGGGCGGCGAAGGCCGCGTCCAGCTCGGCATCGGTGTATGAGCGGTCGGGCACCTAGTCCTCGCCCCCGTTCGTACGGTCGCGCCGCGAGGCCGGCCTGATCCGGCGAGGCCGGATGCCGAGCGGGCCGCCGGCCCGCGGCAGCGCCACCAGAGACGACTCGAATGCGAGCGTATGGACAGGGGCGGCCACCTGCAATGGGATGATAGGGACGTGCCCGTCGCCCTGACATCGCTCTCCCACGGCGCGGGCTGCGGCTGCAAGCTGCCGGCGGCCGAGATCGGCCCGCTGCTGGCCGGGCTGCAGGCACCCCGGGACGGCAACGTGCTCGTCGGCTTCGAGACCAGCGACGACGCCGGCGTCTACCGGTTGCGCGAGGACCTGGCCATCGTGCAGACGGTCGACTTCTTCACCCCGATCGTCGACGATCCGTTCGACTTCGGGCGCATCGCGGCGACGAACGCGCTCTCGGACGTGTACGCGATGGGCGGGGTGCCGGTCAGCGCACTGAACCTGGTCGCGTTCTCCCTGGCCGAGCTCGGCGGGGCGATCCTGCTCGAGATCCTGCGCGGAGCCTCCGTGGTGGCCGCGCAGGCCGGCGTGGCCATCCTGGGCGGCCACTCGATCGAGGATCGCGAGCCGAAGTTCGGGCTCGCTGTCACGGGAACCGTCCACCCGGACGAGATCCTGCGCAACGCCGGTGGGCTGCCCGGCGACGCGCTCGTGCTCACGAAGCCCGTCGGCGGGGGCGCGGTGTCGACCGCCCTCAAGCGCGGCCTCGACGCGCCGCTCGCCCGCGCCGTCGAGGTGATGACGACGCTCAACCGCGACGGCGCGCTGGCCGCCCGCGCCGCCGGCGCCCACGCACTCACCGACGTCACCGGCTTCGGGCTCCTCGGCCACCTGCACGAGCTCGCGCTCGCCTCCGGCCTGGCCGCTGAGCTCGACGCCGCCGCCGTGCCGGCCATCGAGGGAGTGCTGGAGCTGCTGGGGCGCGAGGACGAGCGCGCGGTGGCCGGCGGGACCCGGCGCAACCGCGCCCACGCGGAGACGTTCACGGTGTTCGAGGACGGCGTGCCCGAGGCCCGGCGGTGGCTGGCCGCGGACGCCATGACCTCGGGCGGGCTGCTCGCCGCGCTGAGCGCCGAGCGCGCGTCCGAGCTGCCGGGCGCGGTCATCGGCCGGCTGGTGCCCGGGCCGGCCGGGACGATCCGCGTGAGGTAGTCGGACGGTTCTGGCCCCAACGCCGCCAGTCCTTCCGGGCACGTGGGCCCGGATCCAGCTCTGCGGGGGGTTTGGCCCCAAGTCGGCTTTGAGGTCAATTGTGTGGGGCGAAATCCACCGACCCCGCCGCGGCTCGGGCGCGTCAGCGCTCGCCGGCGACCCGCAGCGGCATCCCGATGGCCAGCCCGGCCAGCACGCCAACGATGTCGGCCGGCCAGGTGGCGCCCACCATGTCCGAGGGGAAGGTCGCCCCGGCGCTGGCCAGCGGCATGAGCGCGACGACGATCCCGAACACGAGCGTGCCGAGCAGATCGCCGTCGATCTCACCACCGCTGCGCAGCTCGAGCACGTCCGGGAGCGCCCAGGCGACGATCATGGCCAGGGCCGCCCCGCTCGCCCCGAGCACGACCGGCAGCGGGTAGAGCGCGGTGGCGGCGAGCGTGCCGCCGATCCCGCCGAGCGCGAACAGGGCGATCACGGCCAGCGGGCCATGGCGGCGCTCGAGCAGCCAGCCGTAGAGCGCGATCGCCCCCAGTGAGACGAACGCGTAGCCCGTGTTCGTGTAGGTGAACGGTGCCGTGAACAGGTGCCACCAGTGGCTGCCGGGTTTGCCGATCACCGCCACCTGATCGAGGGTGACCGCCCCGGTGCGCCAGAGCAGGCAGCCGGCGAGGCCGAGCAGGACGAGCACGACGGTGGCGGCCGGACGCAGTTCACCCCGGATTCCCGGGATCTCCCCCCGGCGCAGGCGTGGCAGGGCGGGCGTCGGCGCGCGGCGGCGGCTCTTCTCCTTGACCCGGCCCTCGCGGTCGAGCTTGGGGGCGCGCTTGCGCAGGCGGCTGCCGCAGTACGGACACTCCGTGATGTACGGGCTCACCTCCGACCGGCAGTTCTTGCAAACGACGAAGAGGTCGGGGCCGCCCGTGCTCACCCCTCGATTGTAGGCCGGGGGTCCGGCCCGGGGCAGGGGTCAGACCGCTGTCGCGGCGACGATCTCCGCCATCACCTCGCGCAGATCGTGGTTGGCGTCGTAGACGACCATCTGGCGGGCGGCACCGTTGCCGCGGCGCAGGAGATCCTCGACCGCCTCGAGCGCATCGGCCGAGCCGAGGTCCTGCGCGTGCTCGCGCACGCGGTGCAACAGCCGCTCGGCCAGGCTCCGGGTCGAGACCCGATCGGAGCTCGGCAGGTCGACCAGCTCGCCGTCGAGGCCGTGGCGGGCGGCCAGCCACTTGTTCTCGTCGAGCATCTCGAACGGGTAGTCCGAGAGCTCCTGGCCGGCGTCGAAGTGCTCGGCCAGCTCGCGCACGAGCGCCTGGACGAGCGCGCTCAGGCCGAGCGTGTGCTCGATGTGGGTCTGGGAGTCCATGACCCGGATCTCGACCGTGCCGAGCTTCGGATGGGGCCGGACGTCGTGCCAGAGAAACGTGTAGTCCTCGATCACCCCGGCGTCGACCATGAACTGGATGCGCCGGTCGTAGTCCTCCCAGGAGCGATAGGTCGGCGGCAGCCCGGTGCGGGGAAAGGCGCGGAAGATGGGGATGCGCGTCGAGGCCAGGCCGGTCGAATCGGCGCGCCAGAACGGGGAGTTGGCCGACAGCCCGAGCAGGACGGGCACGTGGATGCGCATCCCATTGGCGACGTGGATGGCCTTGTCGGGGTCGTCGAGCCCGACGTGGACGTGCATGCCGAAGATGAGCTCCTGGCGAGCCACGAAGCGCAGAGCGGTGATGAGCTCGCGGTAGCGCGGGCGGGCGACGATCCGCTGGTCCTCCCACATCGCGAACGGGTGCGTGCCGGCCGAGCCGATGGCCAGGTTGCGCTCGCCGGCGCTCTGGCTGACCTGGCGTCGCAGGGCGCGCAGCTGCGTGTCCGCCTCGGCGATCGACGCGCAGGGGTCGGTCGAGATCTCGAGCACCGACTCCATCAGCTCGGGCTTGATCGCCCCCACGGGGACCGGCTCGAGCAGGCCCTCGATCGCGTTGACGAGCTCGAGGGTCTCGGCGTCGAGGATCATCAGCTCCTCCTCGATGCCGAGCGTGAACGCGGGGCCGGTGAACGCGTGCTGCACCCCGGGCAGGCTAACGGCGCGTCTCCCGGGATGGCGCCGCCGGCGACGGGACGCCCACGCCCCGCGATCAGAGCCTAGACTTGACTGCGAGAGAGAACGAACGGGACACAAAGGACGACGACATGCCCCTGGGATACGACGGCAAGCTGTACATCCTCGCGTTTGACCACCGCGGCTCCTTCCAGAAGAAGATGTTCGGGATCCAGGGCGATCCCACCCCGGAGCAGACGGAGACGATCGCGGACGCCAAGCGGCTCATCTTCGAGGGGATGCTCGAGGCGGTGAGCCGGGGCGCCGAGGCGGGAGCCACGGGCGTGCTGGTCGACGAGCAGTTCGGCTCCCGCATCCCCGAGCTGGCGCGCGAGCGCGGGCTCTCGCTCTCGATGCCGGTCGAGAAGTCCGGTCAGGACGAGTTCGACTTCCAGTACGGCGAGGAGTTCGGCGAGCACATCGAGCGCTACGACCCCGACTTCGCCAAGGTGCTCGTCCGCTACAACCCGGACGCCGACCCGGAGATGAACCAGCGCCAGTCAGAGCGGCTGAAGCGCCTGGCCGACTGGCTGCACGCGCAGCCGGACGACTCGCGCGCCGCCCAATCAGGCGAGGCCGGAGGCCGAGCGGGTGGCAGGCGCGAGCGGAAGTTCCTGTTCGAGCTGCTCGTCCCGGCCACCGACGAGCAGCTCGCCTCGGTCGACGGCGACAGCGATCGCTACGACGCCGAGCTGCGGCCGGAGCTCATGCGCCGGGCCATCGAGGAGTGCCAGAACGCCGGCATCGAGGTCGACGTGTGGAAGATCGAGGGCGTGGATGAGCGCTCCGACGCCGAGATGCTGGCCGAGCAGGCCCGCCGCGGCGAGGGGCGCGGGAACGTCAAGTGCGTGCTGCTCGGCCGCGGCGCCTCGACCGACAAGGTCGAGCATTGGCTGCGCCAGGCCCACACCGTCGAGGGCTTCGTCGGTTTCGCGATCGGTCGCTCGATCTGGTGGGACGCGCTGAAGGGCTTCCTCGGGGGCGACCTCGAGCGCGAGGCCGCCGCCAGCCAGATCGCCGACAACTACCTGCACTTCGTCCAGGTGTACGCGGGTCAAGAGGTGCACTGATGGCGCTGAAGATGCGCCAGTCCCTGGCGGAGCTCGAGGAGGAGTTCCGTGAGGAGATGGCCCTGGATCGCCACCGGGCCGAGCACCTGCGCAAGCAGGCCGTGGCCCGGTCGCGTCAGCGCACGCGGGTGCGCCGCCGGAAGCGCAGCTCGATGCGGTTCTGGATGCTCGTGCTCTCGCTCATCCTGACCGCGGTCGTGGTGACCGTCGGGATGTTCGCCGCGCTGAACGCGCTGCTCGCCTAGGGGCGCGCCGCCCCCGCCGGCGGGTGGCTACTGCTCGCCTTCGCCCTCGCCCATGCCGCGCAGAGCGGCGTCGACGTCCTGACGGGCCGCGTTGCCCGAGGAGACCCGCTCCTGCTGGATCTCGAGGTAGACCTCCTTGCGGAAGACGGGCACGTCACGGGGAGCCTGGATGCCGATCCGAACCTTCTCACCCATGATCGCGAGCACGGACACCTCGATGTCGTCTCCGATCATGATGCTTTGATTCGACTTTCGGGTGAGTACCAGCATGGTTCGTGCCTCCCTGCTCGCTCAGTCAGTGGCTCAAGCAGGGCCGGTTGCCTCCGAGCGAAGCATCCCGGCCCGCCGAGGCCAGCATACCGGTTGCTCGGCCGCCCGGACAACCCTGCACTTTTCGTACGAAAGCTGCGCGCAAACGTGCTTCGAGGGCGATCACACGGGGGGCCAGGCGCTCCGGCCGACCGCTGTAATAGTCTCCGGACGGCCATGGCAAGACGATCACTTCGACCTGAGCTCAACCGCATCCGCGCCTGGGTCCGCCAGGGCCGCACCGACGCCTGGATCGCGCACCAGCTCGAGGTCACCGTCCAACAGATTCAGAGCTTCAAGCGCGAACAGGGATTGGAGCCCGGCGACGAGGCCGAGACCGCCGCGACGGCGGTCGACTTCGACGACGAGATCGACCTGCGCGCCGAGGACGATGCCCTCATCGCCGCCGAGCTGGACGCCGCCGCCGAGGCGCTGCGCGCAGCCGAGAGCGAGGAGGAAGCCGAGGACGAGGAGGACGACGGCAAGGCCAAGCGCCGCCGCGGCCGCCGCGGTGGGCGCACGACCCGGTCGCGCAAGAAGGTCCCCACCACGCTCGAGGCGACTTTCGACCACGGCGAGGAGGGGTACGGGCTGTGGCTCGACCCCGCCGTGCAGGACAACCCGGTCTACGCCGAGTACTGGGCCGGCCACCGCGCCGTCGAGGTCACGCTCGAGGAGGATCAGATCGTGATCCGGCGGGCGGCCGCCGAGGGCGACGTGGCGGAGTCGGAGTAGCGCTCCGTCGCGGCCGCCGGGGCCGTTGCGGATGACGAGGCGTCGGCGGTCGTGTGCTCCTGCCCGGACTGCCGAACAACTGCGTCACCGCCGCCACGGCCCGGACCGTGATGCAGTTCCTCGGCCCACAGCCGAGAAAGCGCGTCGGGGACGCCGGAGCGCGAGCGCTGATGCGGTTACCCGGACGGTCGGCCCGTCCGACGCGGCGACGAACGCCCGGGCGGCCGCCGTGGGACCGAGGGCCTAGTCGTCGCTGGCCAGCTGGCGCCCGCCGCCGAAGTCGCTCGCCTGGCGCACGTAGCGCGCGAAGGCGGCCCCGGCCACGGTGGTCAGATCCCAGGCCGCCGGGTCGGCCGGCGCGGCGCGGACGGCCAGGTCAAAGCACCAGTCGGTGCCCTCGCGCAGGTAGAGGCGGGCCAGCTCGTCGGTGGTGAACGCTCCGCCGAGGCGGCGGCGGAGCTCGTCGACGATCGCGTCGACGACCCGCTCGAGCGCGCTGCGCTCGCGGCCCTCGGTCTGGGCGAGCCGCCGCTCGCCCTCGCGCCACAGGGTGTTGATGTCGCCGAACGACACGGTCAGCCGCCCCCGCCGGGGCGGAGCGACCCGCGACCTACTGCCCGGTCAGGCTGGGCAGCGCGTAGGCGCGCTCGCCCGGGCGCACCATGCCGAGTCCGCGGGCCAGCTGGACGATCGTGGCCGGGTCCTTCAGGGCCCGCTGCTGGGACTCGAGCTGGGCGTTCTGGCGCTCGAGGTTGCGGACGATCGCGCCCTGACGCTCGAACTGGCTGCGGGTCGACATGTAGGCGAGCGTGTGCTGCACGTACAGGAAGGCGACCACCCCGAGCATGGCCAGCAGCGCCACCCGGCCGACCCGGTCCCAGCGCACCCGCGTGTGCGCAGGCCGGCGCACCACCCGCCGCGGATTGGCGGGACGTGAGGCGGTGGTGCGGGAACGGGCGGTGGCGGAACGGGCTGGCGGCATCGCCTCCGCCATTGTTTCGTCGCCCCCGGACTGTTTCCTGCACGCGCCGTCCGCAGGCGACTGCGCTCACGAGCGGAAGACCGAGCGGCCGGGGTAGGTGGCCTCGTCGCCGAGCGCCTCCTCGATGCGCAGCAGCTGGTTGTACTTGGCCACCCGATCGGTGCGCGAGGGCGCCCCGGTCTTGATCTGCCCGCAGCCGGTGGCCACGGCGAGGTCGGCGATCGTCACGTCCTCGGTCTCGCCCGAGCGGTGGGACATGACCGCCGTGTACCCGCTCTCGCGGGCCAGCCGCACCGCGGCGAGCGTCTCGGTCAGAGTGCCGATCTGGTTGACCTTGATCAGGATCGAGTTCGCCACGCCGCTGTCGATCCCCCGGCGCAGGCGCTCGGTGTTGGTGACGAACAGGTCGTCGCCGACGAGCTGCACGCGCTCGCCGATGCGCTCGGTGAGCGCGCGCCAGCCGTCCCAGTCCTCCTCGGCCATGCCGTCCTCGATCGAGACGATCGGATAGCGGTCGACGAGCTCTGACCAGTAGGTCGCCATCTCGTCCGCGCTCAGCGTGCGGCCCTCGTGCTGCAGGACGTAGGCGCCGTCGCGCTCGAGCTCGGACACCGCCGGATCGAGTGCGATGGCGATGCTCTCGCCGGGCCGGTAGCCGGCGGTCTGGATCGCCTCGACGAGCACCTGCAGCGCCTGCTCGTTGGAGCTCAGGTCGGGCGCGAAGCCGCCCTCGTCGCCCACCGCCGTCGACATGCCCTTCTTGCGCAGGGTGGCCTTGAGGTTGTGGAACACCTCGACGCCCATGCGCAGGGCCTCGCGAAACGACGGGGCGCCGACCGGCACGATCATGAACTCCTGGAAGTCGACCCGGTTGTCGGCGTGCGCGCCGCCGTTGAGCACGTTCATCATCGGCACCGGCAGCACGTGGGCGGTCTCGCCGCCCAGGTAGCGCCACAGCGGCAGCCGCTCCTCGGCCGCGGCGGCATGCGCGGCGGCCAGCGAGACGGCGAGGATCGCGTTCGCGCCCAGGCGCGACTTGTTCGGCGTCCCGTCGAGGCCGATGAGCATGCGGTCGAGCGCGGCCTGGTTGGTGGCGTCCTGGCCCTTCAGCGCGCCGGCGATCTCGCCGTTGACGTTCTGCACCGCCTTGGTGACGCCCTTGCCGAGCCAGAACTCTCCCCCGTCGCGCAGCTCGGTGGCCTCGAACTCGCCCGTCGAGGCGCCCGAGGGCACGGCGGCGCGGCCCCAGGCGCCGGAGCGCAGGCTGAGCTCGACCTCGACGGTCGGGTTCCCCCGGCTGTCGAGGATCTGCCGGGCGTGCACGTGCTCGATCTGGCTCACTGCGGTCGGTCTCCTTGGGTCAGGCGCGCTTGGGCGTAGAAGAGAAGCTGCTCGTCGGGCGAGAGATCGTTCCAGGTTCGCCCCTGCGATGCCGCGAGCTGCTCGCCCGCCTGCACCCGCCCGCGGAAGCGGTCGGCGGCCGCGCGCAACGCCAGCTCGGGATCGACCTTCATCTTGCGCGCCAGGTTGACCGCGGCGAACAGCACATCGCCGATCTCGTGGAAGCGCCCGTCGGCATCGGCCGCCGCCTCGAGCTCGACGAGCTCGTCGCGGATCGACTGCAGCGGGCCCTCGACACCGGGGAAGTCGAAGCCGCTCGTCGCGGCCCGGCGCTGGACCTTGCGGGCGTACAGGGGGCCGGGGAGGTTCTCGGGCACCTCGCCGAAGATGCCCGGCTCGCGACCGGCCTCACCGGCCTTGATCCGGTCCCAGTTGGCCAGCACCTGGCCGGCCGTCTCCGCCTCCACCTCGCCGAACACGTGGGGGTGGCGGCGGATCAGCTTCTCGGTCGCGTGCTCGGCCACCTCGGCCAGGCTGCCCGCGCCGCGCTCCTCGAGCAGCAGGGCGAGGAAGTGGACCTGGAAGAGGACGTCCCCGAGCTCGTCGAGCAGCTTGGCGTCATCGCGCCGCTGAGCGGCGTCGGCCAGCTCGTAGGCCTCCTCGACCGTGTGGGGCACGATCGTGCGCTCGTCCTGCTCGCGGTCCCACGGGCACTCCACCCGCAGGCGCCGCGTGATCGCATCCAGCCGCGCCAGCGCGCGGACGCCCTCGTCGGCGTCCGGGCTCACCCCGTGGTGGCGGTGGCGCTCGACGACGAGGAGCTCTTGGGCGCCTTGTAGCCCTTGCAGTCGGCCATCGCGTAGTCGCTGCGGCAGCTCGTCTGCGACTGCCAGGCCTTCTTGGCGGCGTTGTCGACCGCCGTCTGAGCGGCCTGCTGCTGCTGGCTGGTGAGCGTGGATCGGATCGACGAGGTCGCCTTGGCCAGCGACTGCTGGGTGGCCGCCGTGATCTTCGTCACCACGAAGACGTAGTAGCCGTACTGGCCCTGGACCGGACCCTCCAGCTTGTTCAGCGGCGCGGAGAAGGCGGCGCTGTCGAGCGCGGCGTCCTCCTCGCCCTTCACCACGCCGGTGAGCAGACCGCCGGTGCTCTTGGTCGAGGTGTCGGTCGAGTACTTCTTCGCCACCACGCTCCAGCTCTGGCCGTGCTGCAGTGCCGCCTTGGCGGCGTTCGCATCGGCGAGCGTCTTCGCGAGCACGATCCGCATGTCGCGCGTCTCGGGAGTGCCGAACTGGGACTGGTGCGCGCTGTAGTAGGCGGCGATCTGGGCCGAGGTGACCGGACGCGTGTGCTTGGCCAGGAGCTTGGTGTAGATCTGGTTGATGCGGAAGCGGAAGATGATGTCCGCCTCGGTCTGGCCGGTCTGGCTGAGGAAGCTCTGGTATTGGGACGCGGTCGTGAACTGCTGCTTCTTGGCCACGGCGAACGCCTTCTGCACCTGGGTGTCGGAGACCGAGATGTGATCACGGGTGGCGAGCGCCTGGTACCAGTACGCCTTGATCAGGAAGTCCATGACCTGGCTGGAGAGCGAGGTGAAGAGGTTCTTGCAGTCGCTGCGCAGCGTCTTGGCCGCGGTCTTGGCCAGGCTGGGGATCTGCTTGCGGACATTCGAGATGCACTGGTTGAAGTCCGGCGGGTCGTTCGGCACGACCACCGGCGAACCGGGGTTCTGGGCCGCCTGGCTCTTCGCGGCCACGAACATCCAGTGGTTGAACGCCTGCAGCGTGACCGGGTTGCCGGCCACGTTGGCCACAGAGTCGCCCGGGACGCCCGAGCCGCAGGCGGCCACGCCGATGGCCAACACAAAAAAGGCGCCCAGCGCCGTGATGTACCGCTTCGCCTTCACAACGGCGGCTGATGGTAGCGAGCCGCCCGCCCCGCCGCCGTGAAGAGTTCTCGAAGTGCCGCCGGAGCTCAGGCAGCCTCGCGGGTGACCGCGAGCAGCACATCGGCCGCCCTGACGACGGCCGGGAAGCGCTTGACCGGGTCATCGGGCACGCGCAGCGACAGCTGTGACTTGCCCGACTCGTACAGGGCCTCCGGGATCTCCTGGCGGATCCGCTTGGCCCGCACCGAGTCGAGCTCGACCGGGGTGACGGCCAGCCGGCCACCGCGGAAGGTGACCGCGCGGGCGCCCGCCTGTCCGAGCTTGATCCGCGCCTGCTGCAGCGCGATCAGGTTCTCGAGCGGCTCGGGCAGATCCCCGAAGCGATCCTCGAGCTCGTCGTGCAGCAACGCCAGGTCGGCGACCTCGCGCGCGGCGGCGATACGACGGTGGACGTCGACCTTGGCCTGCTCGTAGGGGATGTAGTCGGCGGGCACGTAGGCGTCGACGTTGACGTCGAGGCGCACCGGCTCCCAATCGTCATCGGAGGCGGCGCCGTCCGCCGAGGCCGCGTTCACCGCCTCGTCGAGCATCTGCATGTAGAGCTCGAAGCCGAGCGCAGCCACGTGGCCGGACTGCTCGTCGCCGAGCAGATTGCCGGCCCCGCGCAGCTCGAGGTCGCGCATGGCGATCTTGAACCCGGCGCCGAGCTCGGTGTAGTCCGACAGCGCGCTCAGCCGCTGGGCCGCCTCATGGGTGAGGGCGGCAGCGCTCGGATAGAGCAGGTACGCGTAGGCGCGCTCGCGGCTGCGCCCGACCCGCCCGCGGATCTGGTAGAGCTGCGAGAGGCCGAACTGGTCCGCCCGCTCGACGATCAGCGTGTTGGCCTGGGGGATGTCGATCCCCGACTCGATGATGCTCGTGCACACGAGCACGTCGGCATCGCCGCGCAGGAAGGCGAGCATCTTCTTCTCCAGCTGGCTCTCGTCCAGCTGGCCGTGAGCGACCTCGAACCGTATCCCCGGGCACAGCCCGCGCAGGCGCACGGCGGTCTCGTCGATCGTCTCCACCCGGTTGTGGAGGAAGAAGGCCTGCCCACCGCGCCCCTTCTCGCGCTCGAGCGCCTGCTTGACCAGCTCCTCGTCGTACTCGCCGACGTAGGTCTTGACCGGCCGGCGGCCCTCGGGCGGGGTCTCGATGACGCTGATGTCGCGCACGCCGGCCAGCGACATCTGCAGCGTGCGGGGGATCGGTGTGGCGCTCATGGCGATCACGTCGACGCGGAGCTTCAGCTGGCGCAGGAGCTCCTTCTGCTTGACCCCGAAGCGCTGCTCCTCGTCGACGATCAGCAGCCCGAGCTCCTTGGCCCGGACATCGCGCGAGAGCAGCCGATGGGTGCCGACGAGGATGTCGACCTCCCCCTTGCCGAAGCGGGCGATCGCCTCGCGCTGCTCGGCCGGCGGGCGGAAGCGGGAGACGTGCTCGATGGTGACCGGGTAGTCCTTCAGCCGCTCGGCAAAGGTGCCGTAGTGCTGCTGGGCGAGGATCGTGGTGGGCACGAGCAGCATGACCTGCTTGTCGTCCTGGACGGCCTTGAACGCGGCCCGCAGCGCCACCTCGGTCTTGCCGTAGCCGACGTCGCCGCAGATCAGCCGGTCCATCGGGCGAGGGGCCTCCATATCGGCCTTGACGAAGTCGATGGCGTCGCGCTGGTCGGGGGTCTCGGTGTACGGGAAGGCGTCCTCGAACTCGCGCTGCCATTCGCTGTCGGGGGCGAACGGGTGGCCCTCGCGGCGCTTGCGCTCGGCGTACAGGTTGAGCAGCTCGCCGGCCAGCTCCTGGGCCGCCCGGCGGGCGCGCGCCTTCATCGTGTCCCAGCGGCTGCCGCCGAGCTTCGACAGCGGCGGGTGGGCGCCACCGGCGCCGACGTAGCGGCTGATCTTGGCCAGCTGGTCGACGGGCACGAACACGCGATCCGACCCGGCGTACTCGAGATACAGGTAGTCGCGCGTGACCCCGGCGACCGTCTTGGTGTCGAAGCCGGCGAAGCGGGCGATGCCGTGGTCCTCGTGGACGACGATGTCGCCCGTGCGCAGGTCGGCGAAGCTGCGCAGGACCCCCCGGCGGTGGGCGCGGTCGGGACGGTCCGGCGCCCGGCGGCGGCGGAACAGCCGGTGCTCGGGGATGACGGCCAGGTGGAACTGAGGGGCGATGAACCCGTGCTGCAGGCGAGCGTTGGCGAAGGTGAGCTGGCCGCGGCCGTCGCTGGCGGCGGCGCCCGACTCCTCGAGCCAGCGCACCTTCAGGCGGCCCAGGTTGTAGGCCGCCCGCTCGCCCTCGCCCCGGCGGGCGAAGGCGACGATCGTCCGGTAGCCCGAGCGGGTCAGCTTCTCGAGCTCGGGCTCGGCGTCCTTGACCCCGCGCGCGGCGACGTCCGCCGCCTGGCCACGGAAGGCGAACTGCTGGTCGGAGTCGATGCTCGACAGGCGGATGCGCGCGCGGCGGGCGAGCTCGTCGCGGATCGGACCCGGGGCGACGTACAGATGGTGGGCGTCCTGGTCGTGGAAGGCGGCGCACACGTCCTGCCAGTGGTCGGCCAGCGAGGGCTCGACATCCTCCTCGGCGGCCACGATCACCGTGGCCGTGTCCGGGGCGAGTTCGAGGAACGAGTGGAAATCCTCCACCGGGAGAAGCTCGGCGATGTCGGGCCGGTCGGCCGCCTCCTCGAGCGCGGCGATCTCGGCCAGCTCGCGGTACTCCTGCGCGAGCTCGGCCGCCGGGGCGACCTCGACGCACTCGGCATCCCCGAGCGAGCGCTGGGTGAAGGTGGAGAACCAGCGCAGCGATTCGATCTCGTCGCCGAACAGGTCGACGCGGACGGCCCGGTCCTCGGTGGCCGGGTAGAGGTCGAGCAGCCCGCCCCGGATGGCGAACTGGCCGCGGTCCTCGACCTGGTCGACGCGCTCGTAGCCGGCGGTGACGAGGTCCCGGGCGGTCTCGTCGAGGTCGATGAGCTCGCCCGTGCGCAGCACGAAGCCGTGCGGGCGAAGGGTCGGGTCGGGCACCTTCTCCGACAGCGCGACGGCGCTCACGACGACGATCGGCGCATCGTCCTCTGCCCGCTCGAGCAGCGCGTCGAGCGCGGCGATGCGCAGGCCGACGAGGTGCGGCGGCGGGGCCAGGTGCGACTCGTAGGTGACGCCGCGGCTGGGGTAGTAGCGGACGGTGCGGGGCTCGAGCCAGGCGCGCAGACCTGCCGCCAGCTCGCGGGCGGCGCGGTCATCGCCGGCGACGACGATCGCCGGGGCGCCCGGGTCGCGATCGAGCAGCGCGGCGATCAGGTACGGGCGCAGCGACTGGGAGACGAACGCCTGGCCCCCGTCGCGCAGGAGCCTCCCGGTCTGGGTGTCCTCGTCGGCGTGATGGAGCAGCGTGCGCAGCATGGTGGTGTTCGTCTTCGAGGATAGGGAGCCAGCGCGGGCGAACCGTGGCAGTGGCAGCGAAGCGCGAACCCACCTATCGTTGGAGTCATGGGCCAGGACCTCGGGGCCTGGGAGAACGTCGCGGAGCTTCGCCGCCTGCTCGGTGCCGCCGCGGACGGGGCCATGCTGCTCGACGCCGGGGGCCGGATCCTCGACGTCACGCCGGAGCTGGCCGAACTCGTCGGGCTCCCCGAGGCGGCGCTGCGCGGTCTCGTGCCGCCGTATCCGTTCCTGGAGGACGGCGAGCAGGGCGGCCCCGCCCTGGCCGCCGTGCTGCGCCGCACCCACAGGCTGGGCCGGGCCCGCGGGAGCTGCCTGATCCGCCGGCCGGGCGCGCGAGCCTGGCGGGTCGAGTGCATGGCCGTCGTCAGTGGCGAGCCCGGACCGGAGCGCCACTACACGGTGTTCGTGCACGACAGCCTCGGCTCGGACCTCGGGCCCGCAACCGCCCTGCGCAGCCGCGAGGGGCTGGTGCAGGGGATCGAGCGCCTGCTCGCCACCCGGGACGGCGCCACGGTGCTGGCGGTCGAGTTCGACATCCGTGGGCTCGTGATCAGCCTGGGGCACGATGGCGCCGAGCAGATCGTCAGCGAGGCGGCGGTGCGGTTGCGCACCGCATCGCCCCGGGCAACGATCGGACGCTTCTCACCCGAGGTGCTCGTGCTCGCGTATCCGCGGCTCGGGCGCCGGCGAGCGCTCGCCCGAGCGGCGGCGGTGCAGAACGTGCTCGCCGCTCCCGCCGCCCTCGACGGCCACGAGATCGTGCTCAGCACGGCCGTCGGCGTCGTCGACGGCGCCGGCCCGGAGGCGAGTGGGCTGGTGCGCGACGCCGTCGTGGCCGCTCGGTCGGCCCGCGGCGAGGGAGGCGGCGTCGAGCTGTTCGACCGCTCCATGCGCCTGGAGGCGGTGGAGCGGCTGCGCCTCGAAGCCGATCTCCGCCACGCCATCGCCGACGGCACGATCACCCTGCACTTTCAGCCGATCATCCGAGCCGAGCTCGAGCAGGTGGTCGCGTTCGAGGCGCTGGCGCGTTGGCCCCGGCGGGGCCCGCAGGGCACGGTGGAGCTCGTGCCGCCCGCCCGGTTCATCCCCTTGGCCGAGGAGACCGACCTCATCCGACCGCTCGGGCGGCACGTGCTGGCGAGTGCCTGCGATGCGGTCGCGCACTGGAACGCCCGCCGGGGGGACCAGCGCCTGGCCGTGTCGGTCAACCTGTCCTCCCATGAGATCGCCGCCTCCGATCTGGCCGACTTCGTGGAGGCACAGCTCGAGCGCACCGGGATCGCCGCCGATCAGCTCAGCCTGGAGCTGACCGAGTCGGCGCTGCTGCGCGAGTCGCCCACCACGGTGGCGACGCTCACCCGCCTGCGCGACCTCGGCGTGTGGCTCATCCTCGACGATTTCGGCACCGGCTTCGCCTCGCTGTCGATGCTCAAGCGCGTGATGCCGCGGGTGGTCAAGCTCGACCGCACGTTCGTGGCCGGAGCCGACGCTGTCGATGAGGCGATCATCGCCGCCACGGTCCAGATCGCCGGGCAGCTGGGCGCGGCCGTGGTGGCCGAGGGGGTCGAGACGGAGGCCCAGTTCGAGCGCGTGCGGGCGCTGTCCTGCCAATACATCCAGGGCTTCCTGATCGCGCCGCCGCTCGACTTCGAGACCGCGGCCGCGCTGGCCGAGCGCGAGTCGGTCCGCGGCTGGTCGCCGCCGGCCGCGAGCGCAGTCGTCTAGATGGTCGCGATGAGCTGCTCGGCCGCATCCGCGGCCGACTCGACGAGCAGCGCCACCTCCTCGCGGGGCTGGCGGAAGCGCCCGAGCACGTAGGCGGCCACGCGATCGGGGTCGGTGCTCGGAGGCCGGCCGACGCCGATGCGCACGCGGGCGAAGTCCGGGGAGCCGAGCGCGGCCTTCACGGACTTCAGACCGTTGTGACCGGCGAGGCCTCCGCCCACCCGGGTGCGAATGTCCCCGAACGGGAGGTCGATTTCGTCGTGCAGGACGAGCACACGCTCGAGCGGCGTGCGGTAGGCGCCGCGGGCCGGGCCGACCGAGCGGCCGGCCTCGTTCATGTAGGTCTGGGGCATGAGCACAGCCACGCGCGGGCCGCCCGGCCCGGTGCGGCCCTCGCTCAGCAGGCCCTGGAAGCCGCGCCCCGGCTTCGGGAGCGACCAGCGGGCGAGCAGCGTCTCGGCGACGGCGAAGCCGACGTTGTGGGGGGAGCCGGCGTACTCGCTGCCGGGGTTGCCGAGACCGACGACGAGCCAGTCGACGGGTGTGGGCAGAGTCTGCCCTTACTCGCCGGGAGCTTCGTCGACCGGGTCGGTGGGGGCCTCGCCGGTGGCGGCGGCCTCCTCGGCCTCCGCGCCCTCCACGGCGCCCTCGCCGATCACCTCGGTCTCCCGCTCGATCTCGTTCTCGTCCTCGATCTGCAGGCGGGGTGCCGTGATCGAGGCCACGACGCTCTCGGGGTCGTCGATGAGGGTCACGCCGTCTGGCGCCGTGAGCTCGGACACGTACAGCGTCGCACCGACCTCGAGCGCCGAGGCATCGTGCTGGATCGAGTCCGGGATGTCGCCCGGCAGCGCCTCGATGGTGACCTCGCGGGTCACCTGCTCGAGCACGCCGCCCTCGCGCACGCCGGGAGCGAGCTCGACCCCGACGAGGTCGACGAGCACCGTCGCTTGGATCTTGACGTCCATGCGAACCCGCAGCAGGTCGAGGTGGACGATCTCGCCCGAGACGGGGTGGCGCACGATCTCCTTGATCACGACCGGCGTCGACTCACCGCCCTCGATGGAGAGATCGAGCACGGCGTGGGAGTGCGCGAGCGTGTTGCGCAGCGTCCGGGCGTCGATGGCGAACGCGACAGGGTCGGTCGTGCCCCCGTAGAGGACCCCGGGGACGTTCCCGGCGCGGCGCAGGCGACGGGCCGCGCGCGAGCCCTCGACCTCGCGGGGCTGGACCTGAAGAGAGGAAGTTTCGGTGGCGGTGGCCATAGCAGCGGTCGATGGTAGCGAGTGACCAGGGTTCGGCGGCCTGGGGACTCGACGCGGCCGCCGAGACGAGCTAGGCTTTCGTCATGTCGGGCTCCGCCCAGTTGTTATTGGTGATCGCGGGCGTCCACCTGTTCGGCTTCGGCGCGGTGGCTGTCCTCATCCTTCCCGCCCTGCGCGAAGGCTGGAATCCGTCCACCGGCCCGCAGGGCAGTGACGGCGACGACGGCGGGGGCCGGGGGCCCGAACCCCCGCCCCAGGCTCCGCCCTCGGCGCCGCGCGGCGGCCTCCCGCTCCCCGATGCGGTTCCCGCACGCGTGCGCCTGCGCGAACCGGCGCGGCTGGGCGAACTGGCGCCGCGGCGCGAGCGCCGCCCCGCCCGGGAGCCGGAGCGCGCGCCCGCGCGCACGCCGGCCGGCCACTGAAGCTCTAGAAGCGCGCCGGGCAGCCGGATGTGCTGGCGATTCGCGGGCTGAGCGCGAGCAGTTCGACGCGCAGGCCGCTCAGCACGTCGCCGGCCCGGCGCACGCGCACGCACTGCACCCGCGGCAGCGATCCACCGACCGCCCAGGCCACCCGCGCCGTGCCCTGGGTGCTCGTGAGCGAGAAGCCGGCCGAGACCTGGATCTGGATGATCGACACGGCGCCCGGGTGATGGAGCGCGGCGACGTCGGCGGCCACACGCGATCGGCAGTGGGGATCCGCCGTGCAGTCGGTCAGGCGCGCGAGGACGGCGCCGGGGTCCCCGTGGGCCTCGCCCACCACGACCGCGGTGAGCGCCGCGCGTTCGGCGCCGTCGACGCTGAGCGCCCGGGCGAGGAGCGCGCTGATGAACAGGAAGACGATGACCCCGGGGATGAGCACCGGGAGCAGGCGGCGAAAGCGCGAGCGGGGGCGCGTCACGCCCCGGAGGTTACGGCGGTCAGCCCGCGGTCGGGAAGTCGTCGCCGCTCAGTTCGAGGAAGCGCTCGACCGAGGCCTCCTGATGCTCGAGCCGCTGGGCCAGGACCCGCGCGTGATCGGCGGCCAGGCCGAGGAAGTCCTCCATGCAGCGGTCGGGATCATCGGCGAGCGGGTACACGCGGGCGACGTCCTGCTGCGCGCAGACGATGCCCATCGGCGGCTTGCCCTCGGCCAGCGTGCGGGCGCTGCACACCGGGGCGATGACGAGGTGTGCCTCCGGGGCGACGAGCGCGGTGGGGAGCAGGCGCGGGGCCGGGAGGCGGACCGACAGCTCAACCGAGTGGTCGACCATGACCTGGTTGCCGATCAGCGCGCGCAGCGACTCGCGCCACACGTCGAGCACGATGTCGGCGCCGATCAGCGCGTCGCGCAGGGTGGTCGCCTGCTCGAGGTAGAGGCGCTCGGCGGCGACGCGATCCTCGGCCTCGGCGAGGTCAAGATCGCACGGGACGCGGAGCAGGTCGCGGGCCGACACGGTCGCCCCGGCTCCCCGGCTTCCACACGCCACGTAGGTCTGCAGCGTGCCGAGATCGCGGCGGCCGTGGAAGATGACGGTCACCGCCTCGCTCAGCGGAAGCCCGCCGACGCGCAACGAAACGGCGACTGAGGACGTTTCGTCCAGCAGCGCCCGGCGGAGCAGTTCCTCCGCTGCGTCCTCGCGAGAGGGATGATCCTCGTTGAGCATGGGCTGTGCCTCTGATCAATCGGCTGATTTCTCCAGATGTTTACCCAATGGGGCGGCTGTTTTGAGCCGATAGGCGCTCCGCGATGCGTTCGACATCAGACCACGATGCGCTTCTGAGCCACCGCCTGACGCTGCGGCGCTGGCATCCGGACGACCTTGGGCTGCTGGCCCGGCTCAGCTCGACGCCCGCGGTCGTGCGCTATGTCGGCGACGGCCTGCCGTGGTCGCCGGAGCGGGCGGCCGCCGTCCACGAGCGCACGCTCGGGCACTGGGAGCAGCACGGCTTCGGCTGGCGGGTCGCCGTCGAGCGGGCGACCGGAACCGCGGTCGGCCTGATCGCGCTCAACCGGGGGGACGGCGTGATCGGCCTGGCGGACGAGGACCACGAGATCGGCTGGTGGCTGGATCCGGCGGCCTGGGGTCGCGGGCTGGCCAGCGAGGGGGCCCGGGCGGTGCGCGACGAGGCGCTCGAGCGCCTCGGCGCGCCGACCGTGCTCGCCCGCATCCAGCCGGCGAACACCGCCTCGGTCCGCGTGGCGCAGGCGCTCGGGCTGCGAGCGGTGGCGGACTTCGTCGGCCGGTTCGGGGAGCCGGTCCGGCTGTTCAAGCTATAACGGCAGCCATGGCCCGCCGAATGACCCCGGACGAGATCCGCGACTTCCTCGAGCACGGCACGCGCACGGCCAAGCTCGCCACCACGTCGGCCGACGGCAGCCCGCACGTGATGCCGGTGTGGTTCGTGCTCGACGGCGAGGAGATCGTGTTCAACACCGCCGCCAATTCGGTCAAGGGCCGCAACCTGTGCCGGAGCCTGCGGGCGGCGCTCGTGGTTGACGAGGAGGTGCCGCCGTACGCGTTCGTGCACATCCGCGGGCACGTGGAGCTGAGCGAGGATCGCGGCGAGCTGCTGCGCTTTGCCACCGCCATCGGCAGCCGTTACATGGGCGCCGACCGCGCGCAGGAGTTCGGCGCCCGCAACGGGGGTCCCGGGGAGCTGCTCGTGCGCCTGCGGCCCGAGCGGGTCATCGCGCAGACGGACGTGGCCGGCTACTGAGCCGCGCCCGGCCAGCCTGGCCAGAGCTGGCGGGCGCCGGAGCGGTTGGGCGGGTTGGCGCCCAACCCGGGAAGCAGCATCACGTAGCCATCCCAGCTCACCTTGGCGAAGGCGACCTGGAGGCTCTCGGGGAACCGCACGTGCGGCGGGACGAGGATGGGGCGGCCGAGGCGGTCCCAGCGGGCGGCCAGGTTCGTGCACCAGAACTCGTCCGTGGACCGGTCAAGACGCAGGTCGCAGCGGGAGATATAGCCACCGAGGATGTATTCCCAGGTCCAGCTCACCGGGTAGAAGGCGCCCACCGGCGAGCACGACCTCGCGGTCGGGCACATGTCCGGTTCCTGCATCGATGCCGGCAGCCGCCCGGGTGCGTGAATGAGGTAGAACGGCTGCCGGCTGCGGTGGCAGCCGTTGACCGAGCCGGGGCAGACCGCTCCCGGCGCGTGGACGAGCGTGAACGAGCCGACGGGGTCCTCCGAGGCCCGGCCGAGCACGACGAAGTCGCCCGCGCGCTCGCCCGGATGCAGGTGCGGGAAGCGGAGCGAGGCGATCACGCGAGCGAGCAGCAGGCGGCTGCGCGGCGTCGCCTGCGAGCCGGCCCAGACCGTCGCCGTCCACTGCTGACCGTCGGCGAGCACCTGACGGCTCTCCGAGCGGGGCACGCCGTGGCTGACGTCCACTGGGCCAGGGTCGCGCACGAACGTCGCCGGGGTGATCGGGAAGCGGGCGTCGGGGGCGTCTCCGAGCTGGCCGGGACCACCGTCGATCGATTCCATGCGGAAGGCGACGCCATCGGCTGGGTACCGGCCGGCCGAATCGAGGGGCGCGTCGGTCTGCACGTAGGCGCCATCCGCGGTCCGGCCGCTGCGGATCGCGTCCATCTGCCGGAAGTTGGCCACGGTCACCTCGTAGAACGTGACCATGCCGGGTCCATTCGTCGAGCTCTCGATCGACATCCCGCCCGGGTAGCGGAGGCTCCAGCCGGCGGGATCCCGGTATCCCCCCGCCGTGCCGGCCAGCGTGGCCGCCGCCGTGCCCTGCTGGCTGGCAAACCAGGCGATGAGGGCGACGGCGATCACGCCCACCGCCGCCGCCAGGCGCGCGCGCCGCCGGATGCCGAGCAGGAGCGCCACGATGCGAACACTACGTATGGCCGGCGCCTCTGTCACGCATCGGCGCGGCAGGCGGCGTAGCCCTCCTCAGGCCGGGTAGGCTGCCACCGTCATGAAGCTTCTCTACAAGCCATTCGGGCTCATCGCCGCGTTCATCGCCGCGCGGATCGGCAAGGCGATCTTCACCTCGCTGTGGGGGCGGATCGACGATGCCGAGCCACCCGAGCCGACGGCGCCGCACGCCTCCTATCCGAAGGCGGTCGGAGCCAAGGTGCTCGAGGCGGCGACGATGGCTGGCGTCGGCGCGGCGGCCGATCGGGCGGCGGCGTCGTTCTTCCACCACCTGACCGGCGCCTGGCCGGGCCAGGATCCCGAGCCGAAGACCGAGTAGCGCGTCGGAGCGCTGCCTCCGGGACATCCCTGAGGGGATCTCCGGACGATCACGTCTGGCGCGGCCCGCCCGCGTGGCGGAGAATCGCCGCATGACGGCGCTGGACCCACCATCGGAGCGGCCCGCGGAGGTTGGCCGAGGCGTGCCCGCGGCGCCGGCGCTGATCCGGGTCGCGCACGGCCGCTGGCTCGGGGGCGTGTGCGCCGGCCTCGCCCCGCCCCGGGCGCTGAAGATCGGCTGGGTCCGGCTCGCGTTCGTGGCCGCGAGCCTGCTCGGCGGCCTCGGCATCGTCGCCTACTGCGCCTGCTGGCTGATCCTTCCGCTCGACGCCGAGCCGGAGGCCGCCGCCCCGGCGCGCGGCGGGCTGGTGGCGATCGCCCAGACGTGCGCCGCCGCTCTCGGGCTCGGCGCCCTGGCGCTCCTGGCCGCCGGCGCGACGGTGTTCGGTTTCGGCTGGATCGTCCTCGCCCTGGCCGCCGCCACCCTCGCCGGGCTCCTCGTCCTGTGGCCCCGGCGCAACCCCGCCTGGGCGCTGCTCCCGGTGGCCGCGCTCACGCTGCCCTCGCTGGCGGTGGCGAGCGCCGGGGTGCGCCTCGCGCCCCGGGCCGGGGCGAGCATCGTCGCGCCGGGCAGCTTCACCGGCGGCTCGTACGCGAGCGGCCTCGACACGCTGATGGTCGATCTGCGCCGTGCGCAGCTGCCGGCGAGCGGGACGGTGACGATGCGGATCGACGCCGGCGTGCGGCGCACCATCGTCGCGCTGCCCCACGATCGCTGTGTCCACGTCGTCGTCGACGCGCACGTCACGCCCTACCTGGGCCGGCTCGCCGCCGTGCTCAGCGGGCGCTCGGGCCGGCCGTTCTCCGCCCTGGTGGTATTCGGCGTGGCGCAGATGGGCGGCCGCATGACGGCCTCCAACGCCAGCGCCCCCGGCGCCGGGCCGACGCTGCGGATCGAGTTCCGCTCACAGGGCGGGAGCCTGTACGTGCGCGACTACCCGACCAGCGTTCAGCCGGGCATCATTCCCGACTGGCCGGGTTGGCCGGTGGCGGTCGAGCCCCGGCCCGACACGCACGGGATGAACCGGCGCGAGGCGAAACTCGTGCTCAGCAGCTGGCGGGCGCGGCGGACGCGGGAGCAGATGCAGGAGCGCGACGTGTCGGCGCTGACGCCGGGACCCTGCGGGGTGGCGCGATGACCGCGGGCACCGGTTCGCTCACCGCCACGAGCGCGGCCATCGATCCCGCCCGCGACGCCCGCCTCACCGGGACGACGTGGCGGCTGACGCTGGCCGCCGGGGTGTTGCAGCTCGTCGCTCAGACCATCGTCCTCGGCACCCACGCCCCCGGCTGGGCTGCGCCGCTGCTGGCCGGCGCCGGCGTCGTGGTCGGGCTGGCCGTGCTCGTCCCCCGGGCGCTGCGCGTCCTGCGACGCCGGCGCGAGCTGTGGCTCGCCGTCGCCGCCGGCGTGCTCGCGGTCGGGTGGATCGCCGCTGCCGCCGACCGGCTGAGCGCGCCGCTCCTGCCCTTTTCGCCTGGCATCGGGACGACGCAGCTGTTCTACGGGTACAGCATTGCCGGCGTCGGAGGCTGGCCGTGGCGACTGGGGTCGATGTCCGTGCCCGCATTCGCGGGCGCGCTACTCACCTGCATGCTCGCGCTCGTGCTGATCTCCGATGCCGTCCGGGTGCGTCTCGGCTTCCTGCCCCACCAGCCCGTCCCCTGGCGCCAGCTCACCTCGGTGGCTGAGCGGCCGGTGGACGTGAGCTCCCGGGTGGTCGTCGCGCTGCTCCTGCTGGCGCTGGCGGCGGCCCTGGCCATCCCGACGGCGGACACGCTGGCGGCCGGGGACCCGGCCCGCCAGTCGTTCGCGCTGGCGGCCATCTTGGCCGTGGTGGCCATGGTGATCGGCGTGCCGGTGCTCGTCGGCATGCGCATGCGCCTGCACCGCGAGCACGTGGTGGGGGAGCGCGACCGCGAGCGCCAGCGCCTGGCCGCGCACCTCCACGACTCGGTCCTGCAGACGCTCGCGCTCGTGCAGCGCCAGGCCCACGATCCCGGCGCCGTCGTGCGGCTGGCCCGCCGCCAGGAGCACGCGCTCCGCGCCTGGATGGCCGGGGAGAGCGAGCTGCTGAGCGAGACGCTGGTGGCGTCTCTGCGCGATGCCGCCGCCACCGTCGAGGACGAGCACGAGCTGACGATCGAGTTCACGGCGATCGGCGACCGCCCGCTCGATCGCGGCGGCGAGGCACTCGTGGCGGCGGCGCGGGAGGCGCTGCGCAACGCCGCCCGCCACGCCCCGGCGGCGCCGGTGTTCATGTTCGCCGAGGTGTGGCCGGGAGGGGCCGAGGTGTTCGTCCGCGACGAGGGGCCGGGCTTCGAGCTCGCGACGGTGGCGGTCGAGCGGCGGGGGGTGCGCGACGCGATCATCGGCCGCATGGAGGCCGCGGGCGGGCGGGCGGTGGTCGAGTCCGCCCCGGGTGAGGGGACCGAGGTGGCGCTGCGCATCGGCGCACCGGGGGCGGGCCGGTGAGCGCCCGGATCGCCCCGGCGCCCGCGCGGCTGCGGATCGTGGTGGTCGACGACCACGGTCTGTTTCGGGCCGGGGTGCGGGCCGAGCTCGACGGGCTGTGCGACGTGGTCGGGGAGGCGGCCACGCCGGCCGAGGCCGTGGCGGTGATCACCACGTCCCGACCCGACGTCGTGCTGCTCGACGTCCACCTGCCCGACGGCGGCGGCGTCGCCGTGCTGCACGCCCTCGCCGGGGCAGAGCCCCCGCCGGCCGTGCTCGCGCTGTCGGTATCCGACGCCGCCGAGGACGTCGTGCCGATGATCCGGGCCGGCGCGCTCGGTTACGTGACGAAGACGATCGCCACCGACGAGCTCGCGGGAGCGATCGCCCAGGTCGCCCAGCGCGAGCCGTACTTCAGCCCGCGCCTGGCCGCCTTCGTGCTCCAGGCGTTCAGCGCCCCGCCCAGCGCCCCGCCGCCCGAGGACGAGCTGCAGACCCTGACGCCACGGGAACGCGAGGTCCTGCATCACCTCGCCCGCGGCTACGCGTACAAGCGGATCGCGGTCAAGCTCGGGATCAGCGCCCGCACCGTGGAGACCCATGTGAGCGCCGTGCTGCGCAAGCTCCAGCTCAGCTCGCGCCACGAGGTCGCCCACTGGGCGGCGGCGCGTGGCCTGCTCGGCGAGGACCGGCCATGAGGACGCTCGCCCGGCCGCTGTACGTGTGCCCGGCCTGTGAGGAGCGCTGGAGCTACGAGGCGGTGCGCAACCTAGCCTGCTGCCCGGCCTGCGGCAGCGGCCTCGTCCGTCTCGAGGAGCGTCCACGGCGCCAGGCCGCCGCGCATCCAGTCCGGGATCGCCGTCTTGCTCAGGGTCCGCGGATCGACCACGACGTGGCGTAGCGTCCCTTCGACGAGCAGGGCGGACCCGCGGAGGACTTCGTGGCGCGTCACGACGCTGGTGGTGCCGAGGTGGGCGACGGCGACGGTCAGCGTGAGCTCCTCGTCGAAGCGAGCGGAGCCGCGGTAGCGCAGCTGCGCCTCGGCGACGACGATGTCAGCGCCCCGGTCGATGGCCGCCTGGTAGCTGCCGAACGCCGCCCGCCACAGCTCGGTCATGTTCATGTCAAACCAGGCCAGATAGTGGGCGTTGAACGCGACCCCCTGGGCGTCGCACTCCGCGTAGCGGACGCGCAGAGGCTGGCTGAGCGCTTCAGCCACCCGGGGTGCCCCGATTCGCGCGCAGCACGAAGCCCCGCTCGCTGAGCGTCTGCACCGCATCCTCGAAGCCGGCGAAGTCGCGGCGCAGCAGCGCGTCGATCGGGCGCCCCGCCGGTCCCTGCGCGCGCACCCAGCGCGCCAGCAGGGCGGGGCCGGCCTGCTCAGCCGGCTCGGCGAGCAGCGCCAGCAGGATGCCGAGCTCGGCGCGATGCTCGATCTGGCCCGAGAGCAGCGTGAGCGGATCGACGGCCAGGACCGTGCACAGCTCGTCCTCGGTCAGGCCGAGCAGGTCCATGAGCCGCAGCGCGCGGGCGCTCTGGAGCTGGCGCTCGGCCGGCTCGTCCGTACCCGGGGGCATGCGCAGCCCTAGAAGAGCTGGTTCTCGCCGCCGAACACGTCGCTGACCGAGCCGTCGGTGAAGATCTGACGGATCGAGTTGGTCAGCAGGTCGGCGCACGAGAGGACGCGGACGTTGTCGAGGGCGGCCGGGGGCAGGGGGATCGTGTCGGTGACCACGATCTGCTCGAAGCCGGCGGCGGCCAGGTTCTCCCACGCGTTGCCGGAGAACACGCCGTGGGTGGCGGCGGCGTAGACGCGCCGCGCGCCGGCGTCGCGGACGGCGTGGGCGGCCGCCTTCAGCGTGCCGGCGGTGTCGATGATGTCGTCGACGATGACCGCGGTCTTGCCGGCCACGTCGCCGATGACGTAGTGGATCTCGGCCATCTGCTGCGCTGGGCGGTCCTTGTTCAGGATGGCCAGATCGGCGCCGATCTTGTTGGCGAACTTCTCGTTGAGCTTCACCCGCCCGGCGTCCGGGGCCACGACCACCAGATCCTCGAGCTGGAGGTCGGCGAAGTACTGGGTGAGCATGAACAGCGCCGTCATGTGATCGCACGGCTTCTGGAAGAAGCCCTGGATCTGCCCGGAGTGCAGGTCCATGGTGAGCATCCGGTCGATGCCGGCCGACTCGAGCATCCGGGCGACCAGCCGGGCGCTGATCGGCTCTCGTGGGGCCGACTTCTTGTCCTGGCGCGAGTAGCCGTACCAGGGGGTGACCGCGATGACGCGGTGGGCCGAGCCGCCGACCGCGGCGTCGACCATCTGGAGGAGCTCCACGAGGGCGTCGTTGGCGCTCAGCCCGTAGTCGGCGTTGCCGCACGTGGGCTGGACGATGAACACGTCGGCGCCGCGCACGGACTCCTCGTAGCGGCAGTAGACCTCGCCGTTGGAGAACGTCTTGAGCGTCGTCCCGCTCACCTCGACGCCGAGCTTGGCCCCGATCCGGGCTGCCAGAGCCGGGTTGGCCCGTCCGGAGACGAGCATCAGGCGCTTGCTGTAGTTCAGCTCCATATCGCTCGGGAGTCGGACGTCGGTGGCCGTCTCGAGCAGGCTCATCGCACGGGGCAGTGTACGCGGCCGGCCTGACGGCATGTGGTCCGCTGGGAGGCGGAGTGGGGCGAAAAAGCCGCGTGTGGCGCGGGTTTTTCGCCCCGCTCAGGCCGGCGACTCGCCCGCGGGGGGGTCCTGAGCCGGGGCGGCGAGGCGCGGGGGGGTCCTGAGCCGGGGCGGGAGGCGCGGCGGCTGTCCCGGAGCCGGGCGCGTCGGCGGCGGGTTCCTCGGTGCGGGCGCGCCGGCGCTCGGCGTAGTCCTCGACATTGTGCTGCCGGGCCCGGGCGACCCCGAGGGCGCCCGGCGGCACGTCACGGGTGATGACCGAACCGGCGGCGGTGTAGGCGCCGTCGCCGATGCTCACCGGCGCCACCAGCATCGTGTCGACGCTGACGAACGCCCCGGCGCCGATCGTCGTGCGGTTCTTCGTGGTGCCGTCGTAGTTGGCGGTGATCGTGCCGGCCCCGATGTTCGTTCCCGGGCCGATGTCGGTGTCGCCGATGTACGACAGGTGCGGCACCTTCGCCCCGGCGCCGACGGTGGAATTCTTGATCTCGACGAACGTGCCCGCCTTGGCGCCCGCCTCGAGCACCGCTCCGGGCCGCAGATAGGCGAACGGGCCGACGCTCACGCGCTCGCCGATCTGGGCGCCCTGAGCGTAGGAGTGCACGACCCGCGCCTGCGCGCCCACCACGGTGTCGATCAGCGTGCTGAGCGGGCCCACCGTCGCCTGCCCGCCGACGCGGGTGGAGCCGTGGAGGCTCGTGAACGGCGCGATGACCGCGTCCTGGCCGATCTCGACGTCGATGTCGATCACCGTCGAGGCGGGATCGACGATCGTCACCCCGGCCCGCTGGTGGCGCTCGTGGATCTGGCGCTGGGCGACCGCGGTCAGCTGGGCCAGCGCCACCCGATCGTTGATCCCGGCGAGCTCGAACTGGTCGGCGATCTCGTGCGCGGCCACCGTCCCCCCCGCGGCGCGCAGGATCGGCACCACGTCGGGCAGGTAGTACTCGCCCTGGGCGTTGTCGGCCCGGACCTCGGCCAGCGCCGCGACCAGCCGCGCGCCGTCGAAGGCGTAGATCCCGGTGTTGACCTCGCGCACGGCGAGCTCGTCCGCCGTCGCGTCGCCGGGCGCCTTCGTCTCGACGACACGGTCGACGCTCCCGTCCGCCGCTCGGATCACCCGCCCGTAGCCGGTCGCGTCGTCGAGGGTCACGGTCACGATCGTCGCCGCCGCGCCGGCCTCGGCGTGCGCAGCGGCCAGATCATGGATCGTCTGCGCCCGCAGCAGGGGCACGTCGCCGTTGAGCACGATCACCGTCTCGGCGCGCTCGAAGTGCTCGAGCGCCGAGCGCACCGCGTCGGCGGTGCCGCGCGGCTCGTGTTGGATCGCCACCGCGATGTCGTCATCGAGCGCGGGCGCGAGCCGCCGGCCCGGCCCGTCGACCACGACGATCGCCGCCGCGCCGGCCTGGCGCGCCGCCGCCACCGGCCAGCCGATCATCGGCCGCCCGCAGAGCGGGTGCAGGAGCTTCGGCATCGAGGAGCGCATCCGCGTGCCCTCTCCGGCCGCCATGATCACCACCACGGGATCCGCCACGGGCCTGATCCTAGAGGCCAGACGCGGTCGTGGTCCGGGCGCCCCCTGGACGCCGGGGGTCAGGACATCGCCCCTCCCTCCCCGGCCTGTTCGCGCTCGTAGGCCCGCAGCCACTTGCGCACGGCATTGTCAGAGACGCCGTACTTGCGGCCGATGGCGAGCATGCTCATGGTGGCCTGGTCGGCCTGGAGCTGGGCGTAGGTCGGGCGCTCGACCTTGCGCGAAGCCGATTTTGGGGCGCGTGCCGCAACTCTGCGCGCCAGCAGTAGCGAACATGGCTCCGAGCAGTACGTGCCGGACGAGCTGCGGCGCGAACAGCCCGCGCACGGGCTTGCGGGGCTCGCTCGTCGCGGATTGTTCCGGCCGCAGTGGGTGGCGAGCGTCGCCGCGCAGTTCGGGCAGACGATGCGGAGGTTCTCAATCCGGTTGTCGTCGCCGACACCGTTGATGTGATCCAGGACGAGCGCCATTCGCGCCCCGCGCCACGATCTCGTCCTGGCCACACATCTCACAGCGCGGCTGCTTGAGCCGGCCTTGTAGAGGCGCGCCTTCAGCTCGAGCGGCAGTAGGTCGAGTGTTCGACCAGCACCTCCTCCAGTGGGATCGCGCGACGAGCGCGACCGCTTGGCCAACCGCGCCGCGTCGGGTCGAAGTGGTCCACGGTGATCTGCCAGACCTCGGGCCAGTGACGCAGGACGCGGTGGTTGCCGCCAGCCGGCTCGGAGCCCGAGGACGCGCAGGACATCCGTGTAGCAAAGAGACTGCGAGACGGCCTCTCGCGCCTCGGTTTCGGTGTAGCGGGGCACGAACATATGTTCGCATACGCCACGGACGGAAACGCTGGTAGATTGGCCGCTCGGCCGCCGCTCAGCCGCCGGATGGGGGGTCGACTAATCGGTAGGACGCCTGGTTTTGGTCCAGGATAGTCGGGGTTCAAGGCCCCGGTGCTGCCTTACCCCAGCTCCCCAGAGCACCGGCGCGATGCTCAGGCCAGCACGTTACCGGATGCCCGTCAGCACGCCGTCGCCGACGATGACCCGTTCGGCACGCAGGTCGTCTCCCGCGCCGCATGCCAGGCTGCCGAGAGTAGGTCGAAGAGGTAGGGCGGCGCCAGAACTCCGAGCCGGTCGTCGTAGGTGTAGGACTTCTGGTAGCCGGTCGCGTAGGTGCCGCCGGTTCCCACCGGTCCACGGAACTTCTGGACGATCGAACCGTTGACCGACAGCGTGCCCAGCGCCGCGCTGACGCTCTGCGGCATGTCGCAGTCGAAGTTGTCGACGATGAACGAGTGCTGCAGGGCGAGGATCGCCGCGTCGATGGTGAGGTTCTTCAGGTCGACGGTGTCGTTGCCCGCGGGGCAGGAGCCCTCGTGCTGGGCGACGGGCGGGTCGGGATCTGGTGCTCGACGCGCACGAACTGGTTGGCGATCAGGCCCAGCGCGGCGCTGCCGGTCAGGGTCCCGCCCGAGCTCGTGGTCGTGATGTTGCCCGAGACAATGATGTTGTTCGCGGCGGCGATCGTCATCGAGCTGGTGTAGTTGCCGCTCACGTACACGTCACCGGCGCAGCCGTAGGTCGGGTAGGTGACGTTGAACGGGCTGTAGCGAGTACGGCGAGCAGCCACTCGAGTTGGCCACGTAGATGATCGGCGGCGCCGGGTTGAGCGTCGTCGTCGTGCACGTGCTCGAGGTCGGGCAGTTCACCGCCGTCACCGTGTTGCCGTTCAAGGTGAGGGTCGTCGTGCCGTAGAACACGTTTCCGTAGTTCGCGGCATCGGTGGCCAGCGCCGAGTTGCTCGACGGCGCCGGGTCGCTGACCCCCGTCTCGAACGGTTCCCTTGAAGGTGGCGTTCTGGCAACCGGCCGAGCAGACGCTGCCGGTGGCCAAGGTGGCGATCGTGTCCTTGGAGTTGCGCCCGAACGTCGGGCTGTTCCCGGGTTCGATCAGGAGCTGGTCCTGGGTGTACAGCGGCCCGTTCACCGCGTCGCCGGTGAACCACCAGATGTTGCAGTTCGAGTTGATCGAGTTGCGGCCGTTGCGGTACCAGACCGCGCAGTTGCTGTAGCCGTTCACGCTCGAGTCGAGCGCCTCGTACACCGTGTAGTACAGGTAGTCGAGCGGGCTGGCCCGGCGGAAGCTGACCACGATGCCGCGCGTGGCGGTTCCCGCCTTGCCGTAGAACTTCATCGTCAGCTCGCCCGAGTTCGTGTCGATCATGCTCGAGAGCACGTTGCTCGAGCTGCACGAGGTGTAGCCATTGGCCGGGACGGGCGCGTACTGGTACTGCGCGCCACTCGTCGACCCGGGCACGCTGACCCAGCCGGTGGTCGAGTCGTTCGAGCAGGTCTGCCAGTAGCTCGAGTTCTGGTTGAGGTCGTACAGGTACACCTGCATCCCCGCCCGCGCCGCGTAGTAGGCGGTCTTGGCGTCCTGATCGGTCTGGCAGAGGTGCGCGTCGCCGTCGAGGGCGACGTAGGTGGCGCACCGACCAGCAGCGTGGTCATGAGCAGCACGCCCATGGCGAGGATCATGGTGAAGCCTGCCTGGTCGGCCAGACGGGCGCGCGTCCGGCGCAGGAGTGAGGCGAGAGCGGTCATGGTCACTGGCAAGGGGCGAAGGTGGCGCCGTTACCGGCGTGGTTGGCGGGCGGGGTGAGGCGCAGGTCGATCTGGTCCTGGACGGTCGAGCTGGCCCCCGAGATCCCGGTCTCGGTCACGCTGCTCTTGGCCGGGGCGACCGAGAAGGTGACCAGCACCTCGACGGTGGCGGCGGCGTCGTTCGCGGTCAGCGAGCTTCCCGAATCGAGCGGCTGCGCGGCCGGCTTCACGGTCGTCGACCCGGGCAGGTAGTTGATTCCGTCCTGGATCATCTCGTAGGTGTTGCCGGCGGAATCGGTGTAGGGAGCCGATCCGTTCATCGGCTCGCTGTAGTCGAAGTACTGGAAGATCGGAGTCGAGCCCGACGCGCTGATGCCGCTCATCAGGATCGCGGTGGAGCTCGGGCTGGAGCTGAACGTCCAGGTCGACCCGCTGGAGCTCACGGCCGCGTAGGTGCTGTCGGTCAGCTGGCCGCCCGAGTAGCTGACCTTGTGTTCCACCGGGGTCGGGGTGGCACCGTCGGCCGGGTTCGAGCTCGAGCTGGAACCTGCCAGCGTCATGAAGATGAGGTCGTTTCCGTCGCTGCCGGTCTGGACCGGCGTGACGCTCGAGCCGAAGCAGGCCGAGTGGAGCTCGTTCTCGATCTTTGCCGTGGCGATCCGGCCGTCCTGCGTGGCCGACACCATGCTGGTCGTGCGCTCGGTCTCGCGCACGGTGACCTGGAGCATGGTGAAGATCGCCGCCATGATCACGCCGCCTGCAGCGATGACGACGAGCAGCTCGACGAGCGTGAACCCTCCCTCGTCACCGCGCACGCGGCGAAGCAGCGAGCGCGCGGGCATCAGCACGTGCCTCGGTTCGAGCTCGAGCTCGTGATCGCCACCGTCGCCGCCGTCGTGGCGCTGTAGCTCGTCGTGAAGGCCGAGGAATAGGCGCGATAGCCGTTGTAGTCGGCGCAGGCGGTGAGCGTGCCGGCCTGTCCGGAGGCGCTCGCCGTCGAGCCGGTCGTGGCGGTGGAGGCAAAGGGCACGGCCGGGAAGGCCAGGACACCCATGGTGCCCGAGGACGTGACCTGCTCGTTCCAGGTGTCGCTGCACACCGGCTGATTGCTGCTGTTCAGAGCCGTCGTGCTGTAGGCCAGCTTCACGTGGCTCGGCACCTGGGAGACCCCGTTGTAGGTGACCGCGAGCTTGAGCGCCGGCTCCATCACGGTCAGCGCCGGCGTGGCGCCGGGACTGATCGTCGCGTACGTCAGGTTGGCCGTCGGCGGCTCCTCCGCCCGGCAGGCGCCCGCCCACACCGCGTAGTTGTTCGTGTAGCTCGGCCCGGTGAACGCGAACGGGAAGAGACTGGGAGCCGGGATCGAGGTGCTGCCGTAGGTCGCCGAGGACGTGACCGAGTTCGACGCGCTCATCGACGTGCTGGTACCGGTGCCGTAGTAACCGAGGTCGGTCGCCTGCTGGGCGCCGGCGACGGCCGAGGTCGCGAAGCTTGCCGTGAGCGTCCCCGCCTGGCCCATCATCTCGGTGTTGTTCGTCGGACGCGACGTCCCGGCATCGGTGACGGTGGCGGTATCCGTGACCGGCGCGTTGCCGTTGACGTCGACGTATCCGGTGTCGGTAAAGGTCAGGTTGTAGGTGTCCGCGTTCAGCCCGGTGAAGATCACGCAGCCACCCGAGTCCGTGATGCCCGACTCCTGGTCGCCGCCGGAGGTCTGACCGACCGCTGACACGGTGACGCCCGAGAGCCCGGCGCCCGTCTGGTCGACCACCGGGGTGAGGAGCGCGCCGCTGATCGGCGGCGTGATGTCGCTGTCCTCGGTCAGCGACTGGGTGCCGTTGACGTCATGCCACTGGACCTGCGAGACCGTGTGGTAGTACGCGACGGCGCCGCTTCCCGAGGTCGTGCAACTCGTGCTCCCCGAGGTGCTGAGCAGGCTGGCCGAGGAGGAGACGGTGTAGGTCGTCCCCCCGAGCGCCACCGCATAGCTCTGGGCCGTGGCCAGGCTCGAGAGCTGCTTGGCTGAGAGCCCACGCAGGCGCTCCTGATCCTGCTCGGCGATCTCCTGCCCCTGCGAGCGGTGCTGCTGAGCGGCGCTGAAGTGCGCGGTGGAGATGAGAGCCTGGGAGAGGCCGGCGGCCAGGATGATGACGATCAGAGCGCTGACCACCACCTCGATGAGCGTGAAGCCCGCCTGGGCGCGCGCGGAGGGCCGGCGCGAGTCGCCGGGGCGGGTGGTGGTCGGCTGTGCGTGATCGATCATGAGGCGGTGCCGGCGGTCCCGCGGGGGGCGAGCCGAGCCGGCCGGCAACCCGGTTATCGGCCGCGCGATCGATCAGCAGCAGCCGGCCGCGCCTTGGACTGGACGTTTGACCGACGGCGCGGCGTGCGCGCTCAAGCCGTCGGAGGGCCTAGCGGACGCGCTCGAGGATGCGGGCGAGCTCGGGAGCGAGCAGGGGGTCGGCCAGCGCCGCGCGGGCGTCGGCCGGGCGGTGCAGTGCCCGCTCGGCGGGGAGCAGGCCGATCTCGAGGCCGGCCCCGTGCGCGGTGTTCAGCAGGATGCTCGCCACGTCCCGGCTGCGCCAGGCCGTCTCAGGCAGCCCGAACAGAGCCGGTGTCGGCCGGGCGACGCCGATCAGGTAGAGCCCGCCGTCGAGCACCGGGCCGACCACGAGGTCGCAGCCACTGTGCAGGTCGCCCACCGCGGCCACCCCGTGAACCTCGCGGAGGCGGGGCAGGTCGGGCCACAGGATCAGCACGGGGCGCTCGCCGCTGCCGAACACGTGGGCGCAGGCCGCCGCCGTGCGGCTGGCGATCCCGTCACCGCTCTGGGGCAGGAACGTTGCCCCGAGCCCGAGCAGCGCGGTCATCTCGGCTCGGGCGTCCGCCGGCTCGTAGGCGACGTACACGCGATCCCCCGCGATCTCGCGGCCCCAGGCGACGGCCCGGCGCAGCAGCGCGACCTGCAAGGCGACGCAGCCGTCGGCGCCGAGCAGCGGCTCGAGCGCCTGATGGACGATGCCGCGGCGCGGCGCCCGCGCCATCAGGACGACGGCGGGCGCCGGCACGGTCAGTGCCCCCCGAACCGGTAGACGGTGCCCGGTGGCTCGACGAGCGCGCCGGCCAGCTCGGGCAGAGCTCCGGCGAGCACGTCGGCGAAGATCTGCGTGCTGCGCCCCATGAGCTCGAGCAGCGTGCTCACCGGCGTGGGCTCTCCGGGACGAACCTCGTTCGCATAGTCGGTGAGGAAGCCGATCAGGGCGTAGGGCAGCGCCAGCTCGCCGCACAGGACGGTCTCCGGGCCGCCGGTCTGGCTGACCGCCACGACGCCGCAGGCCCGGAGCTGGGCGATCTCGGCCGGGGTGTTGAAGCGCGGGCCGTCGACGTGGCCGTAGGCGCCGCCGTCATGGGCAGTGTGGCCGGAGGTGGCCGCGGCGCTCAGCAGCGCCGCCCGCACGGGCTCGGAGTACGGGCTGCCGTGGAGGATCCAGTGGGCCCGCTCGGGGTCGCCAGGCTCGGTGAAGAACGTGCACAGCGAGCCGTCCGGCAGCCGGTTGGCCAGGAAGTGGAGGTCGTCGAAGACGACGAGGGAGCCGAGCGCCAGCTCGGGGTCGACGGCCCCGCACGCCGTGCAGCCGACGACCGCGTGCGCGCCCAGCTCGGCCAGCGCCCAGATGTTCGCCCGGTGGGTGACGTGGTTGGACAGGCGCACGTGGCCGTCGCCGTGGCGCGAGACATGCAGCGTGTCGAGGCCGGCGAAGCGGCCGCGGGTCACCGTGGCCGGTCCATAGGGGGTCCCCACCTCCACCGGCTCGGCGTCCTCGAAGCCCGGCAGGGCATGGGTGCCCGACCCGGTGATCACCCCGACCGCCATGTCGGGGCGATCCTAATGCTTCCGCGCCATCTTTATCCAACCGGCTCGCGGGCGCGCACGGCCTCCGGCTCGCCGATCGTGGCCAGGTACGCGTCGAGGGCGGCCGCCTTCACCGTGTCTTCATACACCTCGTAGTCGTGCATCCGTCCCCAGCGCAGGTGAGCCCAGATGACGAAGCGGTTGTCGTAGATCCGCTCGCCCGCGCTGGTGTCGTACCAGGAGCGCCCGCGGATGCACATCGTCGTCTTCCAGGGCCAGCCGCTCACCGACACCTCATCGGGCTCCGTCTTCACCCCGACCCGGACCAGACGCTCGAGCCAGGCCCGGTGGGCGGGCTTGCCGTCGAACTGGCCCGACCAAGAGTTGTCGCCCGGGAAGGTGAACCGGATGTCCGGCGCATCGAGCATCACCGTGGGCCCGATGTTGCCCGCCCGGGTCTGGGCCATCAGGTAGTCGGCCAGCCGCTTCGAGAGCCATGAGATCATCGTCGCCTCCTCTAGATAGATCGCTCTATTGGTAGGCTACGGACGGTGTCAACCACGCGCGAGCGCATCCTCTCCACCAGCGCCGAGCTGTTCGGCCGCCAGGGTTACGGGGCCACCGGGGTCAAGCAGATCGTCACCGAGGCCCAAGCCCCGTTCGGCTCGCTCTATCACTTCTTCCCCGGCGGGAAGGAGCAGCTCGCCGGCGAGGCGATCACCCTCTCGGGCGCCCTCTACGAGCAGCTCATCCCGGCCGTGTTCGACCCCGCGCCCGATCTGCCCAGCGGCGTCCGGGCGTTCTTCGCCGGCGCGGCCGCCCATCTCGTGGAGACCGACTACGCGGATGCCTGCCCGATCGCCACCATCGCCCTCGAGGTGGCGAGCGCGAGCGCACCGCTGCGGGCGGCCTGCGCCGAGGTGTTCGAGCGGTGGATCGCCGCCGGCAGTGAGCGCTTCCGCGCCGGGGGCCTCGACAGCGAGCGCGCCCGCCAGATGACCATCGCCATGCTGTGCGCGCTCGAGGGCGCCTTCGTGTTCGCGCGCACGCTGCGCAGTCCCGAGCCGCTGCACCGGGCGGGCGACATGGCCGCCCGGGAGGTCGAGGCCGCTCTGGGCGTCTAGCGGGGAACCCGCCCGCCCTCGGCCCCCGGCTCGGTGGCCGGGCCGCGCGGCGGCGCGATGCCGAGCACGCGCATCGCCTTCAGCCCCAGCGAGAGCTTCTCGCGCCCGTCGGTCGAGCCGACGTCGAGCCCGGTCAGCTCGCGCACGCGCTCGAAGCGGTAGCGGATCGTGTGCCGGTGGGTGATCAGGCGAGCCGCGGTCGCGTTGACGTTGGCGTCGCACTCGAGGAACGTGGCCAGGGTGCCGAGCAGGTCGGTCTCGTACTGCTCGTCGTAGATGACGAGCGGGCGCACCGTCTCGGCGTAGAAGCGCCGCAGCTCGGCGGGATCGTGCATGTAGGGCAGGAGCAGCTGGTAGGTGCCCGTCTGCTCGAAGCCGAGCTCGGAGCGCTCGGGATCGCCCTCGACGACGTTCGCAGCCAGGAGCGCCTCATTGCGCGCCCGGGGGAGCTCGAGCGGATCGCCGGCGTGCCGGCTGCGCCCGACCGCGAACGCGAAGCCGGGCAGCCCGGACTCGAGCTCGCGCAGGAGCGCGCCGCACACCCGCCGGCCGGCCTCGCCGTCGCCATCGGGGACGAGCACGACGACCTCCCCGGCGTCCGGAGCGGTAGCGGCCGAGATCGACGCCGGCGCAATCGAGCGAGCGCTTCGGCCGGCCAGGGCGAGCAGTCTCCGGCGCCAGTCGTCCTCGACCGGGACGCGTGGGTGGGCGCGGGCGATGACGACGCTGCCCCCGCCGTCCAGGTCGATACCGAGCTCCTTGCCCCGGGCGACGAGGTCCGCGCGATCGGCGACCTCGCCGCGGAGCACGGCACGCAGGAAAGCATCGGCGGCCTCCTCGGAGGCCCGCTCGGGCGCCCGCACCCGCTCGACCTCGGAGGCGATGAGCGTGGTCACGAGCCGCAGGAGCGTGCCGTCGGGCGTACGCTCGCGCGCCCGCAGGCGCAGCCGCCCGACCGGGGCCTCGGCCACCTTCAGCTCGATCGTCGATACGTCCTCGCCCCCGCGCATGAGCGAGCGCTCGTCGGCCGGCGAGCGCGCGGCCACGGCCAGCACGGCCGAGGAGCGATCGATGAGGATGAGGCTGGCATCGAGCGCCCGGGCGGCGGCGCGGAGGATCTCGGGCAGACCGGCACCCGCCTCGACGGCGTCCGTGATCGCTCCGAGCGCGGCGAAGTCGGGCGTGCGGCCGACGGCACTGTCAGCCACGCCGCCCCCTCAGAACACGCGCGGCCACTCGACCACCACGAGCCCGCCCAACACGACGCCCACGGCCACGAGCGCCGCGAGGACGTAGAGCGAGAGCAGCACCGCGGCCATGCGCTCGTGCAGGCGCCGGTAGCTGGCCACCGCCGGGACGATGACGAGCGCGCCGAACACGCCCGAGACCGAGGACGCCGAGACCGGCGCCGACCAGGTATGTGATCGCTTGGTTGCTCAGGACAGGGCAGATTGTCGCGCGGGCAGACGACGGTCACACCGGCTGCGGGGCCGCGAACGCCTCGCCCACCGGATCGGCCGCGTAGGCCTCAGGGTACCGGCCCGCGAGCGCGGCTTCAGCTCGAGCCGCCCGCTCGCGCCCTTCGGCGCCCAGATACAGGCCGGCCACGGTCGGTCCCGATCCGCACACGAGCGCGTGGTCGGCGCCGGCCTCGCGCACGGCGTCCAGCGCGGGCTCGATGGCCGGGCACAGCGACCGCGCCGCCGGCTCGAGGTCGTTGACGATCAGAGTCGGGAGCGAGCTGGCCGCCGGAGCCGAGAGCCGCGCGCAGGGCGCCAAGCCGCTCGCGGAGCTCCTCGCCACCCCGGGGCAGGCCGAGACGGTCGGCCTCGCGGTACACCGCCGGCGTGGAGAGTTCGGCCGGGAGCGGGACGATGACGAACGCGTGGTCGGCGAGCGGCGCCACCCGCTCGACGATCTCCCCGGCGCCGGTGCCCACGCTGACGCCCGGGCTGAGCTGGCTGGGCACGTCGGCGCCCAGTTCGGCCGCCAGCGCGCCGGCCAGCACCGGGTCAACGGCCGCGACCGCGTCGGCCAGGCGGATGGCCGCCGCGGCATCGGCGGACCCGCCCCCCATGCCGGCGGCCACCGGCACCCACTTGACGATCTCGATGGCGACCGGGGGGCCGGCCCAGCCCCGGGCACGCAGGCCGGCCAGGGCGGCGGCGGCGAGGTTCGGCCCCTCGACGCCCCGACACACCACCTCGTCGGCTCCGCCCTCGCGCACGCGCAGGGTGAGCTCGTCGGCCAGCGACACCGACTCGAACAGCGTCACCAGCTCGTGGCGGCCGTCGGCCCGGGTCTCACCCAGGAACAGGCACAGGTTGACCTTCCCCGGGGCGAGCGCGCGCCAGATCATGCGCTCAGCCTCGCCTCCAGCGCCCGGAACTCGGGCGGGGCGAGCCGCTCAGCCCGCTCGTCGGGCGGATGGCCGAGCTCCTGCAGCGCGGTGCGGGCGCGCTCGCGGATACCGGACGGGGCGCCGGAAGCGAGCGCCAGCGAGCCGGCGAGCGCCTTGCGCCGGTGCGCGAACGCATCGTGGACGAGCCTGCGCAGCGCCGGATCGGGCGCCGGCCCGTGGCGGCGCAGACCGACGAGCGCGGAGTCGACGTTCGGGACCGGCCGGAACACCGTGCGGGAGACGGGCCGCAGGACCCGCACCTCGCAGGCGAGCTGGGCGAGCACCGACGGGACGCCGTAGGCGGCGCTGCCCGGCGCGGCGGCCAGCCGTTCGCCCACCTCGCGCTGGACCATCACCACCCACGTGGCGAGGCTCGGCAGCTCGACGATCGTGCGCAGGATGACCGTGGCGGCGATGCCGTAGGGCAGGTTCGCCACCATCTTGCCGGGCGCCGGAACCAGGGCGGCGAGCTCGAGCGCGGTGGCATCGGCCATGTGGACGGTCACGTTCTGAAACGGCTCCACCGCAGCGCGCAGGTGCACCTCGAGGTGGCGATCGATCTCGACCACGTGGAGGTGGCCCACGCGCGCGGCGAGGCGCTCGGACAGGATGCCCGGCCCGCCGCCGACCTCGAGCACGACGTCGTCCGGCGAGAGCTCGGCCAGGCGCTCGATGACCTCGATGATGTTGCGGTCGACGAGGAAGTTCTGGCCGAGCTCGCGGATGCGCGCGCTGCCCCGGCGAGGGCTCACCAGCCGAACACCTCGGCCGCGTTGCGCTCCACTGCCGCCTCCAGCTCGGCGTAGGACACGCGGCGCTCGAGCGCGATCGCCTGGGCGGTGTGGACGACATTGGCCGGCTGGTTGGGCTTGCCCCGCCGAGGCTGCGGGGCCAGGTACGGGGCGTCGGTCTCGACCAGCAGCCGCTCGAACGGCACGCGCAGCATGGCCATGCGCAGATCGGCCGCCTTGGGGAAGGTGACGTTGCCGGCGAACGAGAACCACCAGTTCGGGTGCTCGAGGCACTCCTGCGACGCGCTCGGCCATCGAGAAGCAGTGGAGCTGGACGGTGAGGCCGCCGGCCTGGTCGGACAGCACGGCGAGCGTGTCGTCGTCGGCCGCCCGGGTGTGGATGACCAGCGGCTTGCCGAGCTCGCGGGCGAGCTCGATGTGGGCGGTGAACGCGCGCAACTGGTCCTCGCGCGGGGCGCCGTCGCGGTAGTAGTCGAGGCCCGTCTCGCCAATGGCCACGCAGCGCGGGTGGGCGGCCAGCGCGGCCAGCTCGGCGCGGTCGGCGTCGTCGAAGCCGGTGGCCTCGTTCGGGTGGCGGCCGATCGCCGCGTATACCTGGGGAAACGCCTCCGCGGCGGCGAGCGCGGCCCGGCAGGTGAGGCTCGTCGTGCCGACGGTGACGATCCGGTTCACTCCGGCCTCGGTGGCGGTCTGGACGAGCTCGGCGTCGGGCGGCGCGCAGGAGTCGAGATGGGTGTGGGCGTCGATCACCGCTTCGGGAACAGCGGAGCCAGCTCAGCGACGTCTCTGACGGATCCGACGGCACCGAACTCGGCGGTCGCGTAGTCGCCGGCCTGCGCGCCCAGGGCGTCCAGCAGCCGGACGGTGCTGGCGGGCATGTACGGGTGCAGGAGCACGCTCAGCGCGCGGACGGCCTCGGCCAGCGCGGCGAGCGTGCGGTCGAGCTCCTCGGCGGCGGCGGGGTCCTTGGCCAGCTGCCAGGGCGCCCGCTCCTCGACGAAGCGGTTGCAGCGGCGCACCCGCTGCCAGATGAGCTCGAGCGCCTGGGTCGGCTCGGCCCGGTCCATGAGCGCGGCCACGCCGGCGGCCAGTCCGTCGAACTCGGCCCGCAGGACCGGGTCGGTGGCGCACGCGGGCAGCTGCCCGTCGCGGTAGCGGCGGATCATGGCCACCGTGCGGCTGGCCAGGTTGCCGTACTCGTTGGCCAGCTCGGACTCGTAGCGCGCGCGCACGGCGTCCATCCCCACCGCGCCGTCGGCGCCGAACGGGACATCGCGCATGAGGTAGAAGCGCAGCGCGTCCCGCCCGTAGGACTCCATGACCTCGAAGGGGTCGAGCACGTTGCCCAGCGACTTGCTCATCTTGCGCCCGTCGGCGCCGAGCAGGAAGCCGTGCACGAACACGTGACGGGGCAGCGGCAGCTCGGCGGCCAGGAGCAGCGCGGGCCAGAACACGGTGTGGAACTTGAGGATGTCCTTGCCGATGATGTGAAAGGTGGCCGGCCAGAAGCGGTCGGTCAGGTCCTCGCCCGGCCGGGCGTAGTGCAGAGCCGTGTAGTAGTTGAGCAGGGCGTCGAACCACACGTAGAACACGTGGCTCGGATCCCAGGGAACGGTCACCCCCCAGGTGAGGCGCCCGCGCGAGAGCGAGACGTCCTGGAGGCCCTGGCCGATGAACGCGCGCGCCTCGTTGAAGTGGCGGGCGGGCATGACGAAGTCGGGCTGCTCGGCGTACAGCCGCTCGAGCGGCTCCTGGAAGCTCGACAGGCGGAAGAACCAGTTCTCCTCCTGCTCGCGCGTGAGCTCGATCTCGTGAATCGGGCAGCGGTTGCCGTCGAGGATCTCGTTCTCGACCTTGAAGTCGGCGCAGCGCGGGCAGTACCAGCCCTCGTAGAGCCCCTTGTAGACGTGCCCGTTGTCGTGCACGCGCTGCAGGACCTCCTGCACCAGGCGCTTGTGCTCGGGGTCGGTGGTGCGGATGAAGAAGTCGTTGGAGGCCCCGAGCTCCGGCATCAGCGCCTTGAAGCGCTCGGCGTTGCGATCGGCCAGCTCCTTGGGCTCGAGGCCCTGCGCCCGGGCGGCATCCGCCACCGGCTCGCCGTGCTCGTCGGTGCCGGTGAGGAAGAACACGTCCTCCCCGCGCTGGCGCATGTGGCGCGCGAGCACGTCGGCGGCGATCGTCGTGTACGCGTGGCCGAGATGCGGCTGCGCGTTGACGTAGTAGATCGGGGTGGTGATGTAGAAGGACACGGGGGTGTCGAAGGCTATCCGGCGGGCGCGGAAGTGAGTCGACGCCCGCGGGGGGTCGGCCGCGGTGCTCGACACGTACGGGCGTCGATCACCGCTGCAGCCCGAGAAAACGCACGCAGACCAGGTGGCCGATGCGCGAGAGTGCACTTCCTCGCCGTGGGAACGAGGAAGTGCACGCGGAGCAGCGCCTCGCGGACGAGAGTGTCGTTCCTCGCCGTCGGCCTCGCCGAGAGCGGTCGGAGCCCCGTCGAAAAAACCGCAGCACGCCGCGTCTCGTGTGCGATCGGCCGTCGTTGTGTCGCGTGGAGAGACAAAACGACGGCCTCGCGGCCCGCACCGCATCTGTGCCGTCGTTTTTTCGAGGTGCCCCCGCGGGAGGCGCCGAGCGCTAGCTGGTTCCGGTCAAAGCCCGGTAGAGCGCATTCGCGCTCGCGCCGGTGAGCTCGGCGACCACCGTGGCCGCCGGCCGCGCCCGGGCGCCGGCATCGACGAGGCGGCGCAGCGCGTCGAGCGCGGGACCGAGCTCGGGCGGTCCGGCCGGTGCGGCGCCGATGACCAGGGCGACCTCCCCCCGCGGGGCGGCGTCGGCGTAGCGCGCCGCCAGCTCGGACGCGGAGCCGCGCACGACCTCCTCGTGGGCCTTCGTCAGCTCCCGGCACACGGCCAGGGGCCGATCGCCGTCGAGCTCGGCGAGCACGGCGAGGGTCGCCGCCACGCGGCGCGGGGACTCGAAGGCGACGAGCGTCTCGGTCGAGCCGAGCACCGCCTCGAGCTCGCCCCGCTTGCGGGGCAGGAAGCCGACGAAGCGCCAGCGGTCGGCCGGCAGGGCGCTGGCCACGAGCGCGGCCAGGGCGGCCGAGGGCCCGGGGAGCACCTCGACGGCCAGTCCGGCGGCGACGCAGGCGCGCACGAGCTCGAAGCCGGGATCGGAGACGAGCGGCATGCCGGCGTCGGAGACCAGGGCGACGACCGCCCCATCGCGCATGCGGCGCGACGAGCTCGGCCGAGCGCTGCGCCTCGTTGTGCTCGTGGTAGCTGACCAGCTGGCCGCTGACCGAGTAGCGGTCGAGCAGCACGCGCGTGCGGCGGGTGTCCTCGCAGGCCACGAGATCGGCCTCGCGCAGCGCGGCGAGCACCCGCAGGGTCACGTCCTCGAGGTTGCCGATCGGGGTGGGGCAGATGATCAGGCGCCCGCTCACGAGGGGGCTCCGGTGGCGGCGAGGGACTCGAGCGCGTACATGGCGGCCCCGATCATGCCTGCCTCGATGCCGAAATGCGCCCCGACCACCCGCACCTCGTCGCGGGAGGGAGGCAGCGCGCGGCGGGCCAGCTCGGCCCGCGCCGGGGCGAGCAGCAGCTCGCCGGCGCCGATCACACCGCCCCCGATGACCACGACCTCGGGGTTGAAGATGTTGACCAGGCTGGCCAGCCCGATGCCCAGCCAGCGACCGACGCGCTCGATGGCGATGCCGGCCACCTGGTCGCCGTCGTGGGCGAGCTCGGTGACGAGCTGCCCGACCAGCGGCCGTCCCTCCGCCAGCGCGCGGCCGAGACCGGAGTCGGGATGCTCGCGGGCCAGATAGGCCGCCTCGCGGGCGAGCGCCGTGCCCGAGCACAGGCTCTCCAGGCACCCCCGGTTCGGGCACTTGCCATGGCAGGGGGGCCCGGCCGGGTCGACGGTGACGTGGCCGAGCTCGCCGGCGGCGCCGACCGCCCCGCGGTACAGCTCGCCGTCGAGGATCAGCCCGCCGCCGATCCCGCTGCCGAGCGTCAGCATGAGCACGTGGGCGGCGGCCTGCGCGGCGCCCGCGCGGTGCTCGGCCAGCGTGGCCAGGTTGGCGTTGTTGTCGACGAACACCGGCAGGCCGAGCCGCTCGGCCATCACGTCGGCCACCGGGAGGTCGTCGAGGGGCAGGTGGACCGAGATGACCGAGCGGCCGCGGCGGCGATCCATCAGGCTCGGAATGCCGAGGCCGATCGCCTCGACCTCTCCCCCGGCCCGGTCGCGCACCTCGCGCACCGCGGCGGCCACCGCGTCGAGCAGCGCCGCCTGGTCGAGGCCGCTCACGCTACGCTGGAGCCGGCGGTGGACGGACAGTTCGGTGTCGATTGCGCCCGCGAGCAGCCGGGTGCCGCCCATGTCGACGCCGATGATGCGCCGTCCTGGCATGGCGCCCACTATATGCACAGCCGCCTGGTGCACTGATGTCGAGCGACCTGGAAGAACGCCCGTACAAGCTCTACCGCTCCGGCCCGCGCGGTCTGCGCGGGCGCCTGCGCGGCGAGGACGATCTGCTCCTGCCCGGAGGCGAAGACCGGGACTTCAACCGCTACGGCGGCGGCCGGCGCTTCCGGCTCCCGCGGCGGGTGCGCCCGCTGCGCGTGCTGGCGGGACTCGTCGGCCTGATCGTGTTCTGGCTGCTGCTGTCACTCGTGCTGTTCATGATCAGCTCGGGAAGCCCCGACAGCTCGATCCCGAGCGACGCCACGGCTGAGCTCGCCTCGGGCTCCAACATGGTCACGGGCACGGACACGGTGCTCATCCTCGGCACCGACCAGCGCCCGAAGACCGGCCCCGGTTCCAAGGAGCCTGGCTCGAACTACAGCGACGCCGGCGCCAACTCGGACACGATCATGCTGTGGCGGATCGGCGGCGGCGTCTCGCGGCGGTTGTCGATTCCGCGCGACACCGAGGCCGAGATCCCCGGCCACGGCCTGGCCAAGATCAACGCCGGCTACGCGATCGGCGGCCCGGCCCTCGCCGTCAAGACGATCGAGAACTTCACCGGGATCCCGATCAACCACGTGATCATCGTCAACCTGGCCGCTTTCCCGCCGTTCGTCGACGCGATCGGCGGTGTCGACGTGACCACCGGGCGCGTGTGCTCGAACATCAGCGGCGGCACGGCAAACGGGGGATTCACGCTCGATCTGGCCCCCGGCACGCATCACCTGAACGGCCTGCAGGCGCTCGTCTACGCGCGCACGCGCGAGAACCCCTGCAACCCGAAGGACAGCGACCTGACCCGCGTCCTGCACCAGCAGCAGATCCTCAACGCGATCAAGGCGAAGCTGCTCAGCGTGGGGGCGTTCTTCCACCTGCCCTGGGCGTCCTGGCAGGCGCCGAAGGTGCTCCGCACCGACATGGGCGGGCCGACGCTGCTGTCGCTCTTCATCGCCTCCGAGCTGGGCGGCTCGGCGCCGCCGACGGTGCTGAAGCCGACGGGCGGGGTCAGCCTGCCTGGCTACGGCGACGCGCTCGTGGTGCCGCGCTCGGCCGTCCACGCGGCGGTCACCCAGCTGCTGAACGGCTGAGGCGCCGACGGCGGCGCGCCGGCGTCAGGCCGCGTTCTTCTTCGTCGTACTCGCGTCCGACTTCGAGCTCGTGGAGCTCGAACTCGACTCGGAGCCCTTGCTCGAGTCGGAGCTCTTGCCCGAGTCGGAGCCCTTGCCCGAGTCGGAGCTTGCCCGAGTCGGAGCCGCTCGAGGCGCCGTCCGAGGAGGAGGAGCTGCTCTCGCTGCTCTTCTCCCGGGCGCGCTTGCGAGTGCCGTAATCGGTGTTGTAGAAGCCCGAGCCCTTGAAGTGAACGGCGACAGGATGGAAGACCCGCTGGACGGGCGCGGCGCAGACCTCGCACGTCGCCACCGGATCATCGGTCATGCGCTGCAGCACCTCGAAGGTGTGCCCGTTCTCACAGCGGTATTCGTAGATCGGCATCGCGCCTGAAAGTGTAGCCCGCAATCGTTGGCACTCTCAAGTGTCGAGTGCCAAATCGTTGGAGTATCTCGCCCCTACAGACCGGCCGGCGTCTGCTCCTGGATCGGCTGCCCCGCCTGCGACGAGCCCTGCTCGATCTGCGAGACCTGGCCGGCATCGGCTGCCGAGCTGCCCGGCGCTGGCGCTGTTCACGTGTCCGCTCAGCCCATGCAGGCGGTTGTCGAGCGCGGTGATCGGGGCGACGAGCTTCGACAGCGTCGGGCTCGACTGGGCGTCGTGCAGCGCCAGCTTCAGCTCGTGGTAGACGAACGCGCCGGCCAGACCGGCCTTGATCAGGGTGAGCTTGTGCGAGAACGGGTGCCGGAGGTCCCCCGCCCTCCAGGGCTTGTAGATGTAGCGGTGAAAGGCACCGAAGGCGAGCCCGGCGTGGAGCACGAACTTCGTCTTGGCGAAGTGGACCTGGCCGGAGGTCGTGCTCGCGCTGCCCGGACTGGCGGTCGAGCTGGAACTCGATGAGCCGCAGGCGGCCAGAGCGAGGCAGACGGCGAGGACGGCGAGGAGCGCGAGGGCGCGGCGGTGGCGTGGCATCGTCGGCACCTACCCCGACCGCGCCCGGGATAGCATCAGGCGCCGGATGTCTGACGACGTCGTGACCATGGACAAGCTCGTGTCGCTGTGCAAGCGGCGCGGCTTCGTGTTCCTCTCCAGCGAGATCTACGGGGGGCTGGGGTCGAGCTACGACTACGGCCACTACGGCGTGCTGTTGAAGAACAACGTCAAGGCCCAGTGGTGGCGGGCGCTGCTGCAGGAGCGCGACGATGTCGTGGCCCTCGACTCGGCGATCATCCAGCACCCGGCCACCTGGCGCTCGAGCGGCCACCTGGCCGGGTTCACCGACCCGCTCATCGACTGCCGGACCTGCAAGCACCGCTTCCGGGCCGACAAGCTCGAGGAGACGCAGTGCGGGCGCAAGCCCTCGCGCCGGCCCGGAGAGACCGACGAGTGCGATCTCACCGAGGCGCGCGACTTCAACCTGATGTTCGAGACCGCGATCGGGCCGGTCAAGGAGGAGGGCTCGACGGTCTACCTGCGCCCGGAGACCGCGCAGGGCATCTTTCTCAACTTCAAGCACTACCTCCAGTTCTCGCGCAAGAAGCCGCCGTTCGGGATCGCCCAGATCGGCAAGAGCTTCCGCAACGAGATCACGACCGGCAACTTCATCTTCCGGATGCGCGAGTTCGAGCAGATGGAGATGGAGTTCTTCGTGCCGCCGCCCGAGGCCCCGCGCTGGCACGAGCACTGGCTCGAGCAGCGCATGAACTGGTGGACCGAGCTGGGGCTCCGGCCCGATCACCTGCGCCTGCGCCCGCACGAGGCGGACGAGCTCTCGCACTACTCGAGCGCCACGAGCGACATCGAGTACGACTTTCCGATCGGCTTCTCGGAGCTCGAGGGAATCGCCAACCGCGGCGACTTCGACCTGCGCGCCCACGCCGCGGGCTCCGGGCAGAAGCTCGAGTACGTCGACGGCGGCAGCGGCGAGCGCTACGTGCCGCACGTGATCGAGCCCGCCGCCGGCGTCGACCGGGCCGTCCTCGCGTTCCTGTCCGACGCCTACGACGAGGACGAGATCGAGGGCGAGCGCCGCACCGTGCTGCGCCTGCACCCGCAGCTCGCCCCGGTGAAGGTGGCCGTCCTGCCGCTCGTGCGCAAGGACGGACAGCCCGAGCTGGCGGGCGAGATCTACCGGGCCCTGCGCGAGCGCGTGCAGACCGAGTACGACGAGGGCGGAGCGATCGGCCGCCGCTACCGCCGTCAGGACGAGATCGGCACCCCGTGGGCGGTGACGATCGACCACCAGTCGCTCGAGGACCGCACGGTGACGGTCCGCGATCGCGACTCGCTGCGCCAGGAGCGCCTGCCGATCGACGCGCTCGGCGAGGAGTTCGAGCGCCGCCTGCGCCTGCCCTGGCGCTCGCCGAAGCTCGGCGGCTGAGCCGCACGCGCAGCTCTAAGGCTGGTCTCACGCGCGTTTTACGGCGCTCTTCGACCCTGCGCCGACACTCAGTGAACGATGAGGCGCACAACCCCCAGCGAACGCGACCGTGGCCTGTGGCTCACCCGCCGGATCAACCGGTGGCTGGCGGCCGGCGCCGTCGGGGTCACCGGGCTGATCGCCGTCCACACCGCCGACGCCTACCACGGCCACAGCCACAGCACGAGCCCGACCGGCAGCTCGGCGCCGTCGCCGAGCTCGAGCGGAGCGTCCTCGGCCGCGCCGAGCACTCCCGCGCCGGACAGCGGCAACACGGGCACGGGCGCGCCCAGCGGCAACACGGGCACGGGCGCGCCCAGCGGGAACAGCGGCCCGGGCGCTCTGCAGGCCCCGAGCCAGGCTCCGTCCTCCGCCAGCCCATCCGGCGGGGGCGGCGGGACCGTCTCCGGGGGCTCCTGAGGTGGCGCTCACCGCGGCCGCCTCGGGCGGCACGGCGATGTGGTTCCTGACCCGGGCCACCGGGATCACCACCCTCGTCCTCCTCACCGTCACCGTCGCTCTCGGCGTGGCGAACGTACGCCGGATGAGCCTGCGCGGCGTCCAGCGCTTCGTGTTCGACGCCGTGCACCGCAACGCCGCCCTGCTGTCGGTCGCCTTCCTGGTCGTCCACGTCGTCACCACCGTGCTCGACGGCTACGTCCCCATCCGCTGGCTCGACGCCGTCATCCCGTTCGGCTCGGCCTACCGCTCGTTCTGGGTCGGTCTGGGCGCCCTGTCGCTCGACCTGATGGCCGCCGTCGTCATCACCAGCCTGGTGCGCCGGCGCCTCGGCCACCGCACCTGGCGCGCCACCCACTGGCTCGCCTACGGGTCGTGGCCGCTCGCCCTCGCGCACTCGCTCGGGATGGGCACCGACGCCGGGACCACCTGGATGCTCGCGATCGCGCTCGCCTGCATCGGGGTCGTGCTCGGCGCGCTCGTCCTGCGCCTGCGGCTGGCCGACGATCCCCCGGCAGGCGCCCCGCGCCGGCCGCGACCGCCCCGGTCGCGTGACCATGGCTCTCGCCCGCGCCCCGGAGCCGCACTGACCGGGAGCCGGCGATGAGCGGCTCGCTTCCTCGGTTGCTCAGGGGCGTCGGCGAGCAGCCGGTGCACACCCTCCGCGGCCACCTGGCCGTCCACGGCCCGATGCCCGATCTCGACCCGGCCGTGCTGCTGGCCGCCGTCGAGCAGGCGGGCCTGCGCGGCCACGGCGGAGCCGCCTTCCCGGCCGCGGTCAAGCTCCGCGCGGTGGCCGGCCGCCGGGGCGCCAAGGTGCTGGTGGCCAACGGCACCGAGGGGGAGCCCGCAAGCAAGAAGGACCGCGTGCTCCTGCGCAGCGCTCCCCACCTCGTGCTCGACGGCGCGGCCGCCGCCGCCCGGGCGATCGGGACCCGCACGGCGATCATCGCCATCGGCGAGCTCGACCACCGCGGCCGCCACGCGATCGAGACGGCGGTGAGCGAGCGCGGCCGGCGCCCCGGCGAGCCGGACTGGCAGATCGTGCCCACCCCGGACCGCTTCCTCACCGGCCAGGAGAGCGCCCTGGTCAACCTGCTGAACGGCGGCCCCGGCGTGCCGAGCTTCGGACCGCGTCCGTTCCAGCGCGGCGTGCGCGGGCGCCCGACGCTCGTCCAGAACGTGGAGACGCTCGCCCACCTCGCGCTGATCGCCCGCCACGGACCGGCCTGGTTCCGCGGCCTGGGCACGCCCGAGCACCCCGGCTCGGCCCTGCTGACGGTCTCCGGCGGCGTGCAGCGCCCCGGCGTCTACGAGATCGAGCACGGCATGGCGATGGGCGAGCTCCTGCGCTGGGTCGGCGCCGGCCCGCCGGCGGGCGTGCTCGTCGGCGGCTACTTCGGCAGCTGGCTGGCCCCCGAGGAGCTCGACGCCGCCCGCCTCGATGGTGCCGCGCTCGCCCACCAGGGCGCCGCCCTGGGCGCCGGGGTGATCGCCGTCCTGCCCAAGAGCGCCTGCCCGGTGGCCGAGACCGCCCGGGTGTGCGCGTTCTTCCACGCCGAGTCGGCCGGTCAGTGCGGCCCGTGCCTGAACGGTCTGGGCGCGATCCGTGACACGGTGGCGGCGATCGCCGGCGGGCACGGCTCCCGTGCCGACATCCGCCAGCTCGAACGCTGGACCGACGATCTGCGCGGCCGCGGCGCCTGCCAGCACCCCGACGGCGCGGTGCGCTTCCTGGCCAGCGCGCTCCGCGTGTTCGGGACGCAGTTCGCCGAGCACGCCGTGCACGGTCCGTGCTCGCGCTGCGGGCACCCGCCGGTGCTTCCGGTCCCGGAGTACGCGGCCGGCCGCACCGCGCTCGCCGCCTGAGCCGCGGGCGCGATCAGGCCCGCCCGGCGATGAGCGCCGCGACCAGGTTCAGGCCGACGAACACGAAGATGAGCGGGGTGGCGTGGCCGACCGCGCCGGCCAGCCCGGCCCCGGCCGAGACCGCGGCCAGGTTCAGCGAGGTCAGGGTCGTGCTCACCTGCCCCCGCACCGCCGGGGGCGCGTGGCGCTGGCGCAGCACCATGGTCCCCGAGTAGGCGGGCCCCTCGAGGAAGCCGGTGAGCCCGATCAGGGCGACACCGAGAACGAGCACATGCGCAAGCGGCCACAGGAGCGCGGAGACGCCGAGGGCGAGATACGAGCGGCTGATCCGTCGCAGCGTGGCCCCGCCGGCGAGCGCGAAGGTCCCGATCAGCGAGCCACCGGCGACCGCCGCCCACATGTAGCCACTCGTGTGTGCGGCCGCGTGCAGGAGCTGGCGGGCGTAGAGCGGGAAGCCGACGTTCATCATCCCCCAGCCGAACGCGGCCAGCAGGCTGGCCAGGCTCGCCACGCGGAGCGCGCGCTCGCGCCAGAGCGCCGACAGCCCGGCGGCCACGGCCCGGCGCGTGCTCGAGGCGAGGTCGGCCGGCCGGGCCTCGAAGACCGGGTTAGCGGCGATGAGCGCGGCGACGACGAGCGTCGCGCCGGCCTGGACGGCGAGCGCGGTGGCCGCGCTCGTCACGCCGGCGAGCACGCCGGCCAGTGCCGGCCCGAGCACGAGCGAGAGGTTGAGGCTGGCCGACTCGATCGTCCCGGCGGGATCGAGCAGCTCCGGCCCGGCGATCTCGGCCAGGGCGCTGAAATAGCTGCCGGTGCTGAGCGGGCGGGTGACGCTGTACAGCACGGCCACCACGGGAATCGTCCAATCCGGGGCGTGTCCGGCGAGCAGCAGGAGCCCGACGAGCGCGACGACGCTGGCGAGCTGGTCGACGACGATGAGCACGCGGCGGCTGCGCGCCACATCGATCCAGGCGCCGAGCAGCGGCCCGGTCAGCGCGGCTGGGAACGTGGCCGCGGCCGACGTCGCCCCGGCCAGGACGGGGCTGCCGGTGCGCGCGAGCACGAACAGGACCCCGGCGGCGGTGAACATGCCCGCGCTCACGCGCGAGAGCCCGACCGTGATCAGGAAGCCGGGGTAGCCGGGACGGCGCAGCAGGTGCGCGAACTGCGCCGAGAAACGCTCCGAGGAGGCGGCGGGCACGACGGGGTCCGGTCCGGACGACGTCAGCCGAGCAGGGCCCGCGCGGCGCTCACGCCGTGCGCCATGAGCGGCCCGATGTCGAGCGAGGGCTCGCTGAGGCGACGGACGACGATGCCGTCCGCGAGCGCGAACAGGAACGTCGCAACGTCCTCCGGCGCCGCCCGCAACTCGAGCTCACCGGCGTCGCTCTTGGCCCGCAGCGCCGCCGCGAACGCCTCGCGGGTGCGGCGGCCGAGCTGGGTCAGCTCCGCCGCGATCTCGTCGTGGCGCTGCGCGAGCGCGAGCAGCTCGAAGTAGGTGAGGGGGCCCGTCGGGCCCTCGCCGAGGATCTCCTCGAAGCTGCGCACGAGCGCGCCCAGCACCTCCGGGCCGCTGCGGGCGGCGGCGATGGCGTCCTCGAGCCGACGCTCGCGCACCTCGCACTCGCGCCGGACGACCTCGACGAGCAGGCGCTCCTTGGTCCCGAAGTAGTAGTGGAGCAGCCCACGGGAGACGCCCGCCTCACGCGCGACGCGGTCGAACGTCGACCCGGCGATCCCCCGCGCGGCGACGCTCGTCCGCATCGCCTCGACGATGCGAGCGGCCTTGTCGGTGGCCAGCTCGGCCGGTCCGTCCGAGGACGGGGTCACGCGGGCGGATGCCGCCTCCATGATCCCGATTCTAGATCCGTTTGCGGGCGGAGTGCGAGGGGGTAGGAGGCGCGCACCCATCACACAACCCTAGGAGGAGGGTTTCGTGCGTCACGCACGTCGCATCACCCTGTCGCTCGCGCTGGCGCTGGCCGGCGTCGCCAGCGCTCTCGCCGTCTCCGCCGCCGCGGGGCGGCGCCCACGCCGGCGTCCGCGCCGGCCGCTCACCCCTCACGCCTGAGCGTCGGGGTCGAGGTTCTGCATTTCAACGCAGGCGGGCGCCAGCGCACCGCCACCGGCCTGGTCACGGCCAAGCTGACCTCGAACGGCTCCACGCAGGTCATCCACGACAAGGTCGCCGTCATCGCGTCGACCGGCTCGAGCTGCAAGGTCCTGCACCTGTATCTGAACCAGCTCAACCTCGTCCTGCTCGGGCTCACCGTGCATCTCGACAAGGTGGTCCTCGACATCACCGGGCAGCCGCACGGCGGCGTGCTCGGGTCGCTGTTCTGCAAGCTGGCCACGGCCAAGGTGGCGAGCGCCCGAGCCTCGGCGGCGCGTGCGCTGAACGCCCACCTGAGCCGGGGCGGGGCCCACGTCGTGCGGCTGCGGGCGTCGATCGCCCCGAAGGCGACGGCCACGGCGGCCGGGCAGACCTGCCAGGTGCTCGACCTCATCGTCGGGCCGCTGAACCTTCAGCTGCTCGGCCTGGTGGTCAACCTCAACCAGGTCCACCTGACGATCACGGCGACGAACGGGGCCGGCGCGCTCGGCAACCTGTTCTGCCAGCTGGCCAGCAGCACAGCGTCGATCCCGGCGCTGACCACTCCGGGCGGCTGACCGACCGCTTAAACAGCGAAGGCGCCGGAGCGGCGCCTTCGCTGTGCAGCGGATGGGGCCTCGGTCAGGCCGCGCTGACCGGGGTGCCCGACGGCGCGCCGGCGTCGGTGGTCGTCGCCGGCGGCGTGTACTGGAACTCCTCCTCGGCACCGAACAGCGTGTCGAGCACCTTGGAGCGGAGCTTCTCGCTGCCGGCCAGCGCGGCGGCTCCGCCGACCAGGACGACGAGCAGCTTCGTGCCCAGCGAACGGCCCTTGCGGGCGCGCTGGCGCTTCGGTGCGTCCTGGATGCCCTGCACGGCATCGCGCGCGGCCTCGAAGGCGGTGCGCAGATCGCGCTGAAGCTTCTTGTCCTCGAGCACGGCCTTCGCCGGCGCCTTGCCGTTGCTGAGCCGCGTGTAGGCGCTCTTGCCCGAGTCGATCGCGACGCGGACGTTCTCACGCAGTGTCGCGTCGTTGATCAGGCGCTGGATGTACGGGTTGGCCTTGGCGATGTTGGCCACGTCCGCAGGATCGAACGGCATCGCCTTGGCGGCCTTGCTTCGTTTTGGCATGGAACTCCCTCAGAACGTGGGTCGAGATTGCAGGATAAGGGATCCTCGGGGGACGGTTTTGGTCTTCTGCCCGCTCAGTGAGGGGTTGAAGCCCGTCGTCGCTGCAGCGCGAGCTCGAGCACCTGCCCGATCTCCGAGACGAACTCGAGCGACAGCGAGCGCCGCAGATGCTCGGGGAACTCATCGGCGTCGGCGCGGTTGAGCTCGGGCGCGATGACGAGCCGGATGCCGCCGCGCTGAGCGGCCAGCGCCTTCTCCTTGAGCCCGCCGATCGGGAGCACCTGTCCGCTCAGGGTGATCTCTCCCGTCATCGCCACGTCGCTGCGCACCGGGTGCCCGGACAGCAGCGAGGCGAGCGCGGTGACCATCGTCACGCCCGCGCTCGGCCCATCCTTGGGGGTGGCCCCGGCGGGGACGTGCAGGTGGAGGTCGTGGTGGGCGAACCAGTCGGCATCGAGCTCGGGCAGGAGCTCGCTCGCGCTCGAGCGCACATAGGAGAGCGCGGCCTGAGCGGATTCCCGCATGACCTCGCCGAGCTGGCCGGTCAGCGTCAGATGCCCCTTCCCGCTCATCGCCGTCGCCTCGACGAACAGCACCTCGCCGCCGACCGGCGTCCAGGCGAGCCCGGTGGCCACGCCCGGGCGACTCGTGCGCCGGCGCGCCTCGGAGTGGAAGCGCTGGCGGCCGAGCAGCTCACGCACCCGCGGCTCGGTGATCGCCGTGCGGCGAGCCGCCGAGCCCTCGGCGACCTGGCGCGCCACCTTGCGGCACACCCCACCGATCTCGCGCTCGAGCTGGCGCACCCCCGACTCCCGGGTGTAGCCGGCGATGATCGCGCGCAGGGCGGCGTCGCTGAAGGCGATCCGGCTGCGCGTGAGGCCGGCCCGCTCGATCTGGCGCGGAACCAGGTACCGGCGGGCGATCTCGAGCTTCTCGTGCGCGGAGTAGCCGGCCAGCTGGATGATCTCCATGCGGTCGCGCAGCGGGCCGGGAATCGTGTCGAGCGTGTTCGCCGTGGTGAGGAACATGACGCGCGAGAGGTCGAACTGCAGATCGAGATAGTGGTCGCGGAAGCTGTCGTTCTGCTCGGGGTCGAGCACCTCGAGCATCGCGCTCGAGGGATCGCCCCGGAAGTCGGCCCCCATCTTGTCGATCTCGTCGATCATCAACAGCGGGTTGCTGGCGCCTGCGTCGCGCATGGCGCGGATGATCACGCCCGGCATGGCGCCGATGTACGTGCGCCGGTGGCCGCGGATCTCCGCCTCGTCGCGCATGCCCCCCACGCTGATGCGCTCGAAGCGGCGCCCGAGCGCGCGGGCGACCGAGCGGCCCAGCGAGGTCTTGCCCACCCCGGGCGGGCCGACGAAGCAGAGGATCGACCCCCGCGCGTCCGGACGCAGCCGGCGGACGGCCAGGAACTCGAGGATCCGGTCCTTCACCGCCTCGATGCCGTAGTGGTCGGCGTCGAGAGTGGCCCGGGCGTGGGCGAGATCGAGGTTGTCCTCGGTGGTGATCCCCCACGGCAGCGCGGCGATCCACTCGAGGTAGCCGCGCACGACGCCGTACTCGGCCATCGCCGGCTGCAGGCGCTCGAGCCGCGACAGCTCGCGATCGACCTGCCGGCGCACCTCCTCGGGCAAGGTGAGCGCGTCGAGCTGCCGGCGCAGCTCGGCCACCTCGGCCTGCACCTCGTCGACCTCTCCGAGCTCCTCCTGGATGGCCTTCAGCTGCTGACGCAGGAAGTACTCGCGCTGGCCCTTGTCGAGCTCGGACTGGACCTGGGACTGGATCTTCGACCCGATCGCCACCAGCTCGAGCTCGCGGGCCAGGACCTCGGACAGGTGGCGCAGCCGCCGGGCCACGTCGACCTCCTCGAGCAGCGCCTGCTTCTCCTCGGTCTTCAGGCGCAGCGAGCTCGCGATCAGGTGCGAAAGGGTGCTCGGGTCCTCGACGTTGGCCACCATGACCTGCAGCTCCTCGGGCAGGTAGGGCACCTGCTCGACGATGCCCGAGAACGTCTGCTGGACGTTGCGCATCAGCGCGGTCAGCTCGGGGGTGGCCTCGACGACGTCGGGCGCCTCCGCCACCGCGGCGGCCAGGTAGGGCTCGGTCTGAACCCACTGCTCGATGCGCACCCGCTGACCGCCCTGAATGAGCAGACGCAGCGTGCCGTCGGGCAGGCGGATCATGCGCGCGACCACGCCGAGCACCCCCACCCCGTAGAGCTCGTCGGGACCCGGCAGCTCGAGCTCGGGCTCGCGGCTGGCCACCATGACGAGCGAGCGGTCGCCCCGCAGAACGTCGCCCACGAGCTCGATGCTGCGGGGCTGGCCCACGTTGAGCGGGATGAGCATGTCCGGGAACGTGACCGTGTCGCGCAGCGGCAGCACCCCGACGCGCTCGGGCAGCCCGGCCGGAGCCTCGACGCTCACCTCGCGGGGACCGCCAACGGGGGCGTCGACCTCGATCACGGCCGCTCGATCGTCTCGATCGGGACCGACCTCGCGCGCGCTATGCCCGGAGCCAGCGGCAGTTCGACGCGGAGCATCCCGTCTTCGTAGCGAGCGGTCGCCTGCGCGGCCACGACCTCGGCGCCGAGTTCGACGATCCGCCGGAAGGGGCCGCGCTCGATCTCGATCTGCTGATGCAGGTCGGCCTCGACGGGGGCCGGCCCTCGCGTCCCGGACAGGATCAGCTGCCGGCCCTGGATCTCGAGCTCGACCTCCTCGGGCGCGACGCCGGCGAGCTCGGCGGTGACGATCGCACGAGGCGGGTCCGAGGTGTACACGACATCGACCGCCGGCGAGAAGCCGGTGCGCCGGCGGGCCAGGCGGCCCTCGAACACGTCGCCGAACAGCGCGTCCATCTCACGGCGCATGCGGTCGAAGTTGGCGAAGAGGTCACGTTCGGACATCGGGTCCGCACAGGGTATCCGCGCGAGCGTCGATTGATCCGCGCCGAGCGCCCGTGCGTATTGCCCGTATCGGCCGGAAAACACATCATCCATGGAGGTAGTTCGTGTCTGAACTGCACACCGAGGCGCACGCGGCGTTTGACCGCGTCGTCAGCGGTGAATCTGCCGCCACGCGGCGCAAGTTCGTCCTCGGCGCTGCGGGCGCCCTGGGCAGCGTCGGCCTGCTCGGCCTTCCCGCATCAGCCTTGGCCCGGATTGGCAAGGCCAACGACCCGCAGACGATCCTGAACATCGCCGCAACGGCTGAGGTCTTGGCCACCATCGTCAACACTGTCGGTCCGGAGAAGGTCTCGCTGGACCCGGTGACGCGGCGCAACATCCGCGACGCGGCGACCGAGGAGCTCATCCACTACGACGTGCTCACGCAGGCGCTCGGCGCCGTGCCGGCGACCAAGAAGATCTGGATCCCGGACGCGGTGTTCTCGAGCAAGAAGGACCTGCTCGAGACGCTGGTCGTGGGCGACGGCATCTTCGTCAACGCCTACCAGATCGGCATCACCGCCTTCGGCGACGCCGGCAAGGGAACGTACTCCCGCTACGCGGCAGAGATCATGGGCGTCGAGTCGGTGCACCGTGCGCTCGCTCTGCAGTCGCTCGGACGGCCGGGCAACGATCAGGCCTTCGCCTCCGGGCCGACGGCCTACTTCACCCAGATCACGCAGGCGGTCACGCTGCTCGAGGGCGCCGGCTTCGGCTTTGGTGCCAAGGGCAAGGGCCCGGGCAAGTTCTACGACTTCGACACGATCAAGCATCGTGTTCCGAAGACTCCCGAGGTCCACGCGCGCAAGCCCCACTGACGCCGATCGTGTGATCCGGCGGACCCGCCCACCGGGCGGGTCCGCCAGGATCACCCGACGACGTAGTGCGCGCCCGCTTGCGCCAGCTCCACCGGGCCGCCGAAGCCGGCCGCGGCATCGGTCTGAATCTGGCTGCGGTCAGCCTCGTCGGAGAAGTGCGTGAGCACGAGCCGGCGCGCCTGGGCGGCGCGAGCATGCTCACCGGCCTCAGCCGGGGTCAGATGGCCGCGCTGCTCGGCCGTGCCGGCCTCGCTCTGGGTGGCCTCGAGCATGAGCAGGTCGGTGCCGCGGGCGAACGCGACGAGCTCCGGGTTGGGACCGCAATCGGCGCCGAACGTGAAGCGCCGCTCCCCCTCGCGCAGCTCGACCGCGAAGGTGCGGGTGAAGTGCGGGACCTCGCACAGGCGGGCTCGAAGCGGCCCGATCGCCAGCTCGCGCGCCGGCGCGTACTCCTGCAGTGCGAAGGCCTGCTCGATCAGCTCGGGGGTCCCCCAGGCACCGAGCGTGGCCCGCAGCACCTCGCCGGCACCCGGCGGCACGAACAGGGCGGGCCGCCTCCCCTCAGCGGCGCCGGGGCCGAGCGTGAGCGCGTAGCTGAACGGCACGAGATCGAAGAAGTGATCGGAGTGCAGATGGGTGATGAGGACGGCATCGACGGAGCGGTAGGGGACGGCGAGGCGGAGTTGTCCGAACACGCCGCTGCCGCAGTCGAGCAGGAGCGTGAACTCGCCGGCCTGCACGAGGTAGCCGCTGCACGCCCCACCCGCGTCCGGCCAGGAAGGCGATTTCCCGAGCACGGTGATCCGCACGCCACACCTCCGGGTCGGTGACTCCGTCTGGCCGCGCGTCACCAGAGGGCGGCGCGCTCCGCGGAGCCTAGCGGCGACGCGGGCCGCGGGCGCGGTTCGGAGCGTCCATGATCCACCCCATCAGGACGGCGAAGAGGACGAAGGCGATGAAGGCGCCGATGAGCGGCCAGTACACGCCGCGAACCTTACCGCAGCCGGCGGCCGTCGGGGGCGGGCTCCTCAGGCGTGCAGCGCGACCTGCTCGTGCGCGCTCGGGAACGCCCAGGCCACCTGCATGCGCCGCTCCTGACGGAACACGAAGCGCATCTGGCTCGGCGGCCGCAGCCCCTCAGGCCGGTTCGGCCGGTAGGTGACGCACGGGCCGGTGCGGGTCACTGCGCAGAGCAGATTGGCGCCGAAGAAGCAGCCCTCGCAGCTCGCCTGTGCCGTACTCGTCCGTCCGTCTGTCATACCGTTGCCTTCTGCGCCGAAAGTTGTCAAGAGCTTGTGACCGGGGTCCATCAAAGCGGTTTCTCCCCCCCACCGCAACGTCGATTTCCGGAAAACGCAGGAACTTCGATGAGGACCGTTCTCCCTGGAAAATGCGGCATTTTTTGCACGTCGGGCACGAAGCGCCCGCAAATTGGCGAGCTTTCCCGAGCCCGCGGGTAGGCCCGGCCTCGATGCGCATCCTCATCACCGGCGTCAGCGGCTACGTCGGCTCCCGTCTGATCGGCCGTCTTCAGCGCGACGGGCACGAGCTGCGCGGGTTCAGCCGCCGCCCGGACGGGCCCTCGGGGGTGGAGATGATCCGCGGCGACGCAGTCAGCGGCGCCGGGCTCGGGGCGGCGCTTGACGGTATCGAGGTGGCCTACTTCCTCATCCACTCGATGGAGCCGGCCGCGGACGGCGCGTTCAGCGACCGGGAGCGCGCGGCGGCCGAGCGGTTCGCGGCCGCCGCCGCGCAGGCAGGCGTGCGGCGCGTGATCTATCTCGGCGGCCTGCTCCCGGCCGGCGGTCCGGCCTCACCGCACCTGGCCAGCCGGCTCGCCGTCGAGGAGATTCTGCGGGCCGGCGTCCCCGACACGGTGACCTTCCGGGCCTCGATCGTGATCGGCGCGCACTCGCGCTCGTTCCGTTTCCTCGTGCGCCTGATCGAGCGCCTCCCGGTGCTCGCCCTTCCGGCCTGGCACTCGCACCGCACGAGACCGATCGACGAGCGGGACATCATCGAGATGCTCGCGCGCGCGGCCGAGGCCGACGGACTGGCCGGTGAGAACCTCGATGTGGGCGGGCCGGACGTCGTCACCTACGGCGAGCTGATCAACCGCATCCGTGACCACATGCTCGTCGGGCGCCCGACGATCTCCCTGCGGCGGCTCACCGTCACTCCGATCGCCAGCCGCATCGCCGCTGTCGTCGCGGGCGAGGAGCACGAGCTGATCGGCCCCCTGATGGAGAGCCTGGGTGAGGATCTGCTCCCCCGCGATGACCGGGCCGCCCGGCGCCTCGGGGTCCGACTGCACACGCTCGATGCGGCCATCGAGCGGGCGCTGCGCGAATGGGAGCTGACCGAGCCCCTCGCCGCGCGTTAGGGTCTGAGGCGACGATGAGCCGCGTTCACGCCACGATCGCCATCAACGCCCCGATTGAACGGGTGTGGGAGACGGTGATGGATCCCGATCACCTGAGTGACTGGGTGACCATTCATCGCTCGGTCGAGGCAGTGTCGGCTCGACCGTTGCGCACCGGCTCGACCATGCAGCAGACGCTGCGCATGCACGGGGTGTCCTTCCACGTCAAGTGGAAGCTCGCCGACGTCCGGCCGCCCCAGAGAGCCGATTGGCAAGGCCGCGGACCGGCGGGTTCGCGCGCGGTCATCTTCTACCGCCTGAGCGGTGGTGAGGACGGAAACCCGACCGAATTCTCCTACGCGAATGAGTTCACTGCACCGGGTGGGCACCTCGGAGCGGTCGCTAGTCGTGTCATTGTCGGTGCGGCGTCCGAGCGGGAGGCCAACCTCTCGCTCAGGCGGCTGAAGGAACTCCTGGAACGGGCGTGAAAGGACGCGACGGGGCGATCGCTATCGTGTGCGTTGGCTGAGCGTTCCAACCGAGGGAGTGTGTGACAGTGGCCGGCTTCGTTGACAGCACGGTGAAGGACATCGACGCCCGGATGGAGGAGCTGCGGGCGGAGCTGGGCAAGCTTCAGACCGCTCGAGCCGCCCTGCTCGGTAGCGGCGGCGGCGGTGGTCGCCGCACCAGTAGGCGGAGCGCCGGGAGCCGGACTTCGTCCACGCGCGGAGGTTCGCGCCGGCGCAGCGGGCGTGGCGGTGGCAACACCCGCGCGCGCCAGGCACTTGACCTCGTGCGCGAGCGTCCGGGTATCACGATTCCCGAGATCGCCGGCTCGATGGGCATCGAACCCAACTACCTGTACCGCGTCATGCCGCGACTGGTCAAGGACGGCGAGGTGCGGCGCGACGGGCAGGGTTGGCATCCGGCCGGCTGAGCCCCACCGGCTCAACCGGCCCGGATGGATCAGGCGGTTAGATCAGGCCGAGCTGCTTGACCGCCTCGCGCTCCTCGAGCAGCTCGTTGGCGGTGGCGTCGATCCGCGAGCGTGAGAACTCGTCGATCTCGAGGCCCGGCACGATGGAGTACGAGCCGCCCGAGGTGGTGACCGGGAAGCTCGAGATGATGCCCTCGGCGACCCCGTAGGAGCCGTCGGACGGGATCGCCATCGACACCCAGTCACCGTCCGGGGTGCCGAGCACCCAGTCGTGCACGTGATCGATGGCGGCGTTGGCGGCCGAAGCGGCGCTGGAGGCGCCCCGGGCCTCGATGATCGCTGCGCCACGCTTCTGCACCGTGGGAATGAAATCGTTCTCCAGCCAGGTCTGGTCAGAGACGACCTCGGCGGCGCTGCGTCCCTTCACCTTGGCGTGGAAGATGTCGGGGTACTGGGTGGCCGAATGGTTGCCCCAGATCGTCATGTTGGTGATGTCCTTGACCGTGGCACCCGCCTTGGCGGCCAGCTGAGCCTTGGCCCGGTTGTGATCGAGACGGGTCATGGCAGTGAACCGCTCGGCCGGAATGTCGCCGGCGTGGCTCTGGGCGATCAGGCAGTTTGTGTTAGCCGGGTTGCCGACCACGAGCACCTTGACGTCATCGGCGGCGTGCGCGTTCAGCGCCTGGCCCTGGGGCTTGAAGATCCCGCCGTTGGCCTCGAGCAGGTCGCTGCGCTCCATCCCCTTGGTGCGCGGGCGAGCGCCGACGAGCAGCGCGATGTTGACACCGTTGAACGCCTGGTTCGGGTCGTCGTAGATGTCGATCCCGGACAGCAGCGGGAAGGCGCAGTCATCGAGCTCCATCGCGGTGCCCTCGGCGGCCTTGACCGCCTGCGGGATCTCGAGCAGCGAGAGATGCACGGGGGTGTCCTCCCCGAGCAGGTGGCCGCTGGCGATCCGGAACAGCAGGGCGTAGCCGATCTGGCCGGCGGCACCGGTCACGGCGACGCGTACGGGTGTCTGACTCACTTTTCAGATCTCCTGGTTGTTTGCACTACTGCGTGCCCGACAGATCAAGCTCGTACACATTCGCGAGCTTGGCCTTCAGGTAGGTGACGAAGGGGCCGACAGTCAACGGGCCGCCGACGACGCGCTCGAGCAGCTCGGGCATGGCGAACTTGGCGCCGTGCCGGTGGACGTGCTCGCGCAGCCACTCGCGTAGGCCGCTCAGCTCGCCCGCGGCCAAGCGCTCGTCAAGGTCGGGCAGGTCGGCGTTGATGCGCTGCCACAACTGCCCGGCGATCAGGTTCCCCAGCGCGTAGGTGGGGAAATAGCCGATCGAGCCGCCGGCCCAGTGCACGTCCTGCAGCACGCCGTCGGCCGGATCGGTCACCTGAAGACCGAGGTACTCGGCAAAGCGCGCGTTCCAGGCCTCGGGCAGCTCGGCGACGGTGAGGCGTCCATCGATGAGCTCCTGCTCGAGCTCGAAACGCAACACGATGTGCAGTCCGTAGGTCGCCTCGTCGGACTCGACCCGGATGAAGGACGGGGCGACCCGGTTGACGGCTCGGAACAGGGTGTCGGCATCGACGGAGTGCCCGGAGTGCTCGCTCACCAGCGGGGCGAGCACCGTGCAGAACGCCCGGCTGCGCCCGACCATGTTCTCCCACATCCGGCTCTGCGATTCATGCAGGCCGAGCGACTCGGCGTGCCCGAGCGGTGTGCGCTGCAGCGCGGGCGCGATGCCCGCCTCGTAGAGCCCGTGGCCGCACTCGTGCATGGCGCCGTACAGGGCGCCGGGGAAGTAGCGCTCGTCCCAGCGCGTGGTCAGCCGCACGTCGCCGGGTCCGAAGCTGGTGGCGAACGGGTGCGCGGCCTCGTCGAGGCGCCATCCGGCCCGGTCGAAGCCCATGCGGGCGAGCACGGCGTCGACCAGGAGACGCTGGCGCGGCACCGGGAATTCGCGGTGCAGGCACTCGACGTCGACCTCGCCGGCCTCGCGCACGCGCGCGATGAGCGGCACGAGCTCACCCTTCAGCTCGCCGAAGATGCGACTCACCTCGGCCGTGCGCATCCCGGGCTCGTAGTCGTCGAGCAGCGCGTCGTAGGCGAGGTCGAACTCGGGCAGGCACTCGACGTAGCGGCGCGCGAGCTCGACGTTGCGGGCCAGATAGGGGGCGAAGGCGTCGAAGTCCGACGCCGCCCGGGCGGCCACCCAGGCCTCGTGACCGAGCGAGGCGGCGCGCGCCATCTCCGCCGCCAGCTCGACCGGGATGCGCCGAGCCTTCTCATAGCGCCGGCGCACCACGGCGATCAGGCGGGCCTCATCGGAGTCCGGGTCGTGGCCGTTGCACTCGCCCGCCGCCGCCTCGAGCAGCCGGCCGGTCTCCGCGGCTACGAATCGCTCGTGGCTGATCCGCTCCAGGGTCCCGAGCGCGTCCGCGCGCGCCCCCCCGCCCTGCACGGGCATCATCGTCTGCTGATCCCAGCCGAGCACGTGACCGGCGTGGCGCAGGTCAATCAGCTCGGCGAGCCTCTGGCGTAACTGCTCGAGCGCACTCATTCCCCGCATCGTTGCACCTCGGAGCCCGACAGGTCTGCGCACCGGGTGTGCGAGGATTGCCGGATGGTTCGTCGAGGCGGCTCGATCAAGCTGATGGACCTGTTCGGCTTCCGCATCGGCGTCGACCTCAGCTGGTTCGTGATCCTGTTCCTGATGATCTTCTGGTTGTCGGGGGACTTCCACACCCAGCTGCACTCCTCCGATCAGGTCGCCTATCTGACCGCCGTGATCACGGCGCTCGCGCTGTTCGCCTCGCTCATCGTCCACGAGCTCGGGCACGCGCTCGTGGCCCGGCGCGAGGGGATCGAGGTCCGGCGCATCGACCTGCTGCTGTTCGGCGGGATCACCCAGATGAGCCGGGACGCCGCCACCCCGGGCGAGGACTTCCGGATCGCCGCCGCCGGGCCGCTGGCCACGCTCGGCTTCGTCGTCATCTGCCTCGTGCTCGACCTGCTCGTCGTCGGGCCGAACCGCCTGCTCAAGGCGGTCGAGTTCGACACCGGGTTGCGGATCACGCCCGCGCTCCTCGTGCTCAGCTGGCTGCTGGTGTGGAACGTCGCCCTGCTCGCGTTCAACCTCGTCCCTGCCTTCCCCCTCGACGGAGGCCGGATTGCCCGCTCGCTCGTGTGGCGGGTGACGGCGAGCAAGCAGCGCGGCACCCGGCTGGCCGCCCGCTCGGGACAGGGCTTCGCCGTCATCCTCGGCGCGCTCGGGGTGTGGCTGATGCTCGCCTACGGTGCGCTCACCGGCCTGTGGCTCGTCGGCGTCGCCTTCATGCTCGGTCAGGCGGCCCGGGGGGCGCTCGTCCAGACCGTGCTGTCGGAGCGAATCGAGGGGGTACGGGTGGCGGACATCATGGATGACCACCCGGTGGCGATCACCGCGCAGACCCCGGTGCGCGAGGCCGAGGAGGACTTCTTCCTGCGCTACGGCTGGGGCTGGTTCCCCGTCGTCGACGAGGCGGGGCGCTTTCTCGGCATCGTCCGGCGCGAGCGCGTGGACGCGCTGCGCGCCAACGGTGAGGAGTGGGTGACCGTGGGCTCCGCACTCGAGGACGACGGAGCGGGCACCTGGCAGGTGCGGGCGGAGATGCCGATCACCGCCGTGCTCGCCTCCGAGGCCATGGTGCGCCTGGGCGCGCTCGTGGCCGTCGACGGCGAGGGCATGCTGCGGGGCGTCATCACCTCCGGGCAGCTGCGGCGGGCGCTGCAGTCGGTGTTCGGTCTCCCGGGCGGCTGAGCCCGAGGAACCCGGCCCGCGGGGGCAGCGCGCTCGGGCCGGCCGCCACCCATCCGCGGATCCGGGTTAACTGCGGACCCGCCATGGTGAGCCCTACGAGATGGTCCCGCCCAGATGCGGGCGATAACCCGGGTGAGAGGAAGGAACAGCCGATGCCAGAGCACCTCATCACCGCCCAGAACACCTGCCCCAGCGCCGGCAAGGCGTGTGGCCATCCCGGCCACGTGGGGACATGCTCGAGCTGCCAGCGGGCCCAGCTTGATCGCTGGAACCTGCAGCTGGCTCAGGTGCAGCGCCTGCAGGCCGCCGGGGGCGCGTAGCCGCGGCGGCGCCGGGTCACCCGCGCGACCTGACCCGGCCACCGCAACGCAGGCGCGAGGGGGCCTTCCTTAGAATCGGAGCGTGCCTTCTCACGACGTGCTGATCATCGGCGCCGGGCTCGCGGGACAACGAGCCGCCCTGGCCGCCGCCCAGGCAGGCGCCACGGTCGCGATCATCTCCAAGGTCCACCCCGTGCGCTCTCACTCGGTGGCCGCGGCCGGCGGTATCAACGCGGCGCTCAACCCCGAGGACAGCTGGGAGTCCCACGCCTTCGACACCGTCAAGGGGTCCGACTACCTGGGGGACCAGGACGCCATCGAGGTCATGTGCCGGGAGGCCCCGGACGAGATCCTCTGGCTCGAGCACGCCGGGGTGACCTTCCACCGCAACGAGCGCGGCAACCTCGGAACCCGGGCCTTCGGCGGCGCCTCGGCCGCCCGCACCTACTACGTGGCCGACATCACCGGCCACGCCATCCTGCACGTGCTCTACGAGCAGCTGATGAAGCACTCCACCACGGTCGACCGCTACGAAGAGTGGTTCACCACCGACCTGCTCCAGGACGAGGCCGGGCGCTGCGTGGGAGCGATCTGCCGCAACCTGCGCGACGGCCACATCGAGGTGTTCAACGCCAAGGCGGTCATCCTGGCCAGCGGCGGCGCCGGCCAGGCGTTCAAGCCGACCACCAATGGCCTGATCGTCACCGGCGACGGGATCGCCCAGGCCTACCGCATCGGCGCCAAGCTCATGGACATGGAGATGATCCAGTACCACCCCACCACGCTGGTGGGCAACGGGCTGCTCATCACCGAGGGCGCCCGCGGCGAGGGCGCCCAGCTGTTCAACGCCCAGGGCGAGCGATTCATGGAGAAGTACGCGCCGAACAAGCTCGAGCTCGCCTCCCGCGACGTCGTCTCGCGGGCCGAGCAGATCGAGATCAACGAGGGCCGTGGCTTTCCCGACGGTGGCGTCGCGCTCGACATCACCAAGGTGCCGCGCCGGCGCACGCTCGAGGCGCTGCGCGAGATCGTCAACATCGGCCGCGACTTCGCCGGCGTCGACATCACCCGTGAGCCGATCCACATCCGGCCGGGCCAGCACTACATCATGGGCGGCGTGCGCACCGACGTCGACGGCCAGACGACCGTCCCCGGCCTGTACGCGGCCGGCGAGGTGGCCTGCGTGTCCGTCCACGGCGGCAACCGCCTGGGCGCCAACTCGCTGCTCGACACGCTCATCTTCGGGCGCCGCTCGGGTGAGCATGCGACCTCCCGCGCGCTGCACATGCCGATGCCGAGCACGCCGTCGGCCCGGGTGGCCGACGCCGAGCGGGAGATCGCCGCGATCATCAACCGCGAGGGGAGCGGCCGCCGCCTGGCCGCGCTCAAGGATGAGCTCGGCGAGACCATGAACCAGTACTGCGCCGTGTTCCGCGACGCCGAGGGCCTGGCCAAGGCCCACGAGATCGTCCGCCGTCTCAAGGAGGAGGCGCCGAACGCCGGGATCGACGACAAGGGATCGGTGTTCAACCAGGATGTGATCGCCGCGATCGAGCTCGGGTACATGCTCGACTGCGCCGAGGCCATCGTCCTCGGAGCCGAGGTGCGCAAGGAGTCCCGGGGGGCGCAGTCACGCACTGACTTCCCGGAGCGCAACGACGAGGAGTGGCTCAAGCACATCAACATCTCCCGGGCCGCCGACGGCGAGCCGGAGATCAGCTACTCCCCGGTGACGATGACCCGCTGGGAGCCTGAGGAAAGAAGGTACTGATGCCGGAATACACGCTCAGGATCCGTCGCTTCGATCCCGCCTCCAATCAGGGTGCGCACTGGGACGAGCACACGGTCGACCTGCCCGAGACGAAATCCGTCCTCGACGCCATCCTCAAGGTCAAGGCCGATGCGGACGGCTCGATCGGCATCCGCTGCTCCTGCCAGCAGGCGATCTGCGGTTCGTGCGGCGTGCGCATGAACGGCAAGCCGGGGCTGGCCTGCAACACACACCTCGAGGAGGCGGCCAGGCGCGGGCACGGAACCGGGTGGAACCCGTCGCCGGGCGAGGAGACCGAACTGACCAAGCCGGCCGGCATCATCGAGATCGAGCCGATGGGCAACATGCCGGTCATCCGCGATCTGATCGTCGACATGGACGCGGTGCACTGGAAGAAGATCCAGCGCGTCACGCCCTGGTTGCTCAACAAGCAGCCGGTGCCCGAGCGCGAGTACATCGTCCCGCACGAGAACATGGTCGACGTCACCCAGACGCATGGCCTGCATCCAGTGCGGCGCCTGCGTGTCGGACTGCCTGGCCATGGAGGTCGACCCGCTGTTCGTCGGCCCGGCCGCCTCGGCCAAGGCCTACCGGTTCGTCGGGGACCCGCGCGACGCCCAGCACGAGGAGCGGTTGCGCGACCTGTCCGAGGATCCGCACGGGATCTACGACTGCACGCACTGCTTCAACTGCATCGACGCCTGCCCGAAGGGCGTCGATCCGATGAGCCAGATCATGCGCCTGCGCCGTACGGCCGGCTCCGACCACCACATCGTCGATCGCAACAACGGCCATCGGCACGAGCAGGCGTTCACCTCGCTCGTGCGCGACTACGGCCTCCTGCACGAGGCCGAGCTGCTGCCGCGCAGCTACGGCGGCGACTCGTGGTTCGGCAAGTTCCACCCGGCCGCGGGCCAGGAGCTCGTCTCCTCGCTCGGCGTGATCACCAAAGCGGTGGCGCGCGGCAAGGTGAGCCCGAAGACGGCGATGCTCGGGCACAAGATCCCCTCCGATGCGCTGAAGTCGGTCAAGCGGATCTACAAGGTGGTCGAGGGACGCGACGAGCGCGTCGAGCTCAACCTGTATGTGACCGGGTACGAGGATGACCCCGAGGAGGGTGGGAAGGAGACGGCGGGCGCCGAGCGCACGCAGGGCCAGCCGGAGGCCGTGGGCGCCGGCGAGCGGGCACCGGCCAGCGAGACGGCGAACGCCGACGTCGCCGGCGAGGCCGACTCCGATTCCGACTCCACGAGCGAAAGCGAGAACGCATGAAGGTCGCCTACTGGCCCGGGTGCGTGAGCCGCGGGTTCACGCCGGAGCTGCACGGATCGATGGCCAAGGTCGCCCCGCTGCTCGACATCGAGCTGATCGAGCTCGACCGGGCCGCCTGCTGCGGCGCCGGGGTGCTCGCCGAGCACAACCAGGAGCTCGCCGACACGCTGAACGCGCGCACGTTCGCGCTGGCCCAGAAGACCGACGGCGAGCTGATGATGAACATCTGCTCGACCTGCCAGGGTGCGCAGAGCGAGTGCCAGGAGCGCCTGGACGCGAACACCGAGTACCGCGAGCAGGTCAACCAGACCCTCTCCGAGGAGGGCCTTCGGTACGAGAAGGGCATCTCGAACAAGAACTTCCTCTGGCTGCTCGTGGAGGAGATCGGGCTCGACACGCTGCGCTCGAAGGTCACGCGCCCGCTCAAGGACCTGCGCGTGGGCCCGTTCTACGGCTGTTACATCGTGCGGCCGGTCAACCGCCTCGGCGTTGATGAGGAGCACCCGCGCGACCGCTACCTGCACTGGGTCATCGAGGCCCTCGGCGGGACCGTGATCGACTACGCCGGGGTGTACAAGTGCTGCGGCTTCCCGATCATCACGATGAACAAGGAGGCCTCGCTCGCCCAGGCCGGCCGCCACGTCGGCGACGCGATCGACGCCGACGCCGACTGCCTGGTCGTGCCCTGCCCTCTGTGCCACCTCAACCTCGACCTCCAGCAGCCGCTGGCGGCCAAGCAGGTGGGGCGCGACCTCGGCCTGCCGGTGCTGCACCTGCCCCAGCTCGTCGGGCTGGCGCTCGGGCTCTCGCCCAAGGAGCTCGGGATGAACAAGCACGTCGTGCGCCCGACCAAGGTCATCGACTGGTCAACCTCCGTGGTCGCCGGCTCCCCGGTGTAGGGCGGGCTGCGGTCGGAGCGCGTGGGCGATTCTCCCGCGCGGCGTCGGGACACCCCTCAATCGGGCAGCAGCGGCACCCACGGCCCGGGATCGCGGCCCACGAGCACCCCGCGGGTGATGGCGGCGCTCCCGAAGCGGTCGTGGATGGTGTCGATGGCGGCGTCGAGTGCCACCGCCTGATCGAGCAGTGACAGCTGCGCCGCCCGGGCGTCGGTGAGGTTGGTGAGCGCGATCCCGACCAGCGTGAGTCCGCGTGCGTCGATGAGCGGGCCCGCGCGCTCGAGCAGCTCGCGCGCGCGCTCGAGGATGACATCGGTACGGGTGGTCGGGTCGGGCAGGGTGCTCGAGCGCGTGGCCCGGGTGTAGTCGGCGAAGCGCAGGCGCAGCACGACGGTCCGGCAGCCCCGGCCCGCCTTGCGCAGGCGACCGGTCACCCGCTCGACCAGGGCCGTGAGCGTGGCCGCGAGCTCCGCGGGCGGCCGCGGGCGGCGGCCGAGCGCGCGCTGGGCGCCGATCGAGCGCCGGCGGACGCGCGGTCGCACCCGCCGGGGGTCGCGGGCCCAGGCGAGCGCGTGCAGGTGTCGGCCGGCATGCGGACCGAGCAACGCGCACAGCTCCGCCTCCTCGCGCGCGGCCAGCTGGCCGACGGTGTGGATACCGCGAGCATGGAGCTTGGCGGCGGTCTTCGCCCCCACCCCCCACACACGCTCGACGGCCAGCGGATGCAGGAACTCGAGCTCGCTGTCGGGCTCGACGAGCAGCAGACCGTCCGGTTTGGCCGCCGCGCTCGCCACCTTGGCCAGGAACTTCGTCCGGGCGATGCCGACCGTGATGGGCAGGCCGACCTCCGCTCGCACCGCTCGGCGCAGGCGCCGGGCGATGAGCACCGGCGGCCCGGCGATGTGCCCGAGGCCGCGGACGTCGAGAAAGGCCTCGTCGATCGACAGCGCCTCGACCGTCGGCGCCATGTCGTGGAAGATCTCGAACACCTCCCGGCTGGCCTCCGAGTAGGCGCTCATGCGGGGAGAGACGACGCGGGCATCGGGACACAGGCGCAGCGCCTCGCGGCCACCCATCGCCGTGCGCACGCCGCGGGCACGGGCCTCGTAGCTGGCCGCGAGCACCACCCCGGCGCCGACGATGACCGGCCGCCCGCGCAGGCCCGGGTCGTCGCGCTGCTCGACCGAGGCGTAGAAGGCATCGAGGTCGGCGTGAAGGATGGTGGCCGCATCGGGCACGAACGCATGTTCGCACCGAGGGTGGCCGGATCGAGGTCAGTGCTCGGTGCGGGCGCCCGAGGGCGTCAGCGAGGCGGAGAACGCGAGCAGCAGCACGACCGGCAGCACGAAGATGCCGATGCTGAGGATGGCCAGGACACAGAAGCCGCACAGCAGCCACACGCCGACCCACGCCACGTAGCCGCCGACGCGGCTGCCGCTCGAGCACTTCCGCCACAGCGCGATCCCAACCATCAGGCTGAGGATCGCCGGCAGCGCCAGGGCCCACAGCACGCCGGTGCCCTGGTCCTGCACGAACGTCGACCCGCCGGTCGGCACGGCGACGGCCGCGACGAGGAGCCCGACGCTCCAGAGCAGCGCCAGCGCGCTGAGCAGGAACGCGCGGCGGCCGGGCCGAGCGGCGGCGGGGATCACGCCGTCAGCGTACCGCCGCCGACAAGCCCGCCGGTGGTGGGCGGATTCAGCGGCGTTGGACCCCGCCGACGTTCGAGTCCTGACACCCGTGAACGACGAAGAGCGAGGCGTGGAACGCCTCGCTCGCTCGTCATACCCCTGTTCGTCCCGCTGGAAGTCTTCTCGAGGATCCCGCAATCCCCGGGGAACGCGCTGCAATAGTGCCTTTTTTTGTCTCCTGCGTCATCCCCTCACACGGGGGAACTTCGGGGGACGGGCGGACGCGAATCGGGGGATACCCGGTCCACCGTTTTTCTTAACCCGTTTCTTGGAGTACTCTCTCACCCGTTGCCTCACCCGGGTGACACCCGTTTGCTCCCCCCTATGACTTCCCGCCCCGCCGTCCGCGTCGCCGTCACTCGCTTCGAGGACATCGTGGCCCACGGGCTACGGGCCCTCATCACCGACGACGAGAGCCTCGAGCTGGTCGCCGACGGTCTCGACCACCGACACGCTCGAGTCAGAGCTCGGCCGCGCCGCACCCGACGTCGCCATTCTCAACTTCGGCTCGCTGAACAGCGCCTCGGAGCTCCGCGAGCTGCACCGCCGCCACCCGGACATCCGTCTCGTCGTGCTCGCCAACCGGCCGACGCCCTCCGAGTGCCGCCAGATGCTCGCCTTCGGCGCCACCGCCTGCCTGGCCAAGAGCACCGAGGCGCGTGACGTGCTGCACGCCATCCATCTCGCCTCCCGAGGCCTGCACGTGCTGCCGCCGGTGGGGATCGACGGCGAGGATGCCCCCGGTCCCGACCTGCTCACCCCGCGCGAGGCCGAGGTGCTCGAGCTCCTGCAGAGCGGGCGCTCGAACGCCGAGATCGCCCACATGCTCCACGTGAGCATCGAGACCGTGCGCAGTCACGCCCGGCGGATCTACCGCAAGCTCGGAGTGCGCACGCGCCGCGAGCTGCGGGCGCGCGGCTGACCGAGCGCGCCGCTCAGCGGGTAGCGCCGGCGCGTAGCAGCCCGCGCTGCACGAGCACCTCAGCGATCTGCACCGCGTTGGTGGCCGCGCCCTTGCGCAGGTTGTCGCTCACCACCCACATGCCGAACGCCCGCGGGTGCGAGGGGTCGTCGCGCAGGCGCCCGACGAACACCTCATCGCGGCCGGCCGCGCGGACCGGCGTGGGCACCCGCTCCAGTGCGACCCCCGGCGCTGCAGCGAGGAGCTCGCGCACCTCGGAGACCGAGATCGGCTCGCGGGTCTGCACGTTGACCGCCTCCGAGTGCGAGACGCGCACGGGAACCCGCACGCAGGTCACGGCGACGCCGATCCGCTCGTCCTCGAGGATCTTCCGCGTCTCGAACATCATCTTGATCTCCTCGTCGGTGTCGTCCGTGCCCTCGACGAAGTTGCCCGCCGCTCCGATCACGTTGAATGCGATTGGCTCGGGATACACGCTCGGCGTCCCGGTCTCCCCCCGCAGCGCCCCCGCGGTCAGCTGCTCGAGCTCGTCGATCGCCTTCTGGCCGGTCCCCGACACCGACTGATAGGTGGCCACCACGAGACGCTCGATCCCCACGGCGCGGTGGATCGGCGCCAGCGCCACCATCAGCTGCATGGTCGAGCAGTTCGGGTTGGCGATCACGCCGCGGTGACCCTCGAGTGCGTGCGGGTTGACCTCCGAGACGACGAGCGGGATGTCCGGATCGCGGCGGAAGGCAGAGGAGTTGTCGACGACCGTCGCCCCCGCGTCGGCGAACCGGGGCGCCCACTCGCGAGAGACCCCGGCGCCGGCCGAGAACAGCGCGACGTCGAAGCCCTCGATGTCAGCACCGGGCTCGAGCGCGCGCACGGTGAGCCCGCCGGGCAGCTGGCGACCGGCCGAGCGGGGGGAGGCGAACGGGACGATCTCACCGGCCGGGAAGCCGCGCTCGCGCAGCAGCTCGAGCATGGTGGTGCCGACGACGCCGGTGGCGCCGACGACGGCGACGCGGATGCTCATCGTGCCTCCTGGTTGAACGGTTCGGCCCGCACCTCGGCGGCGCTCAGCCCGAACGCCTCGTGCAGGCCGCGCACGGCCTGCGCGACGGCCTCGGCCCGGATCACGCAGGAGATCTTGATCGGCGAGGTGCTGATCATCTCGATGTTGATCTCCTCGTCGGCCAGGGTCTTGAACACCTTGGCCGCCACGCCCGGGTGCGAGCGCATCCCCGCGCCGACGATCGACACCTTGCCGATCTCGCGGTCGGTGTCGACACGCTCGACCCCGAGGTCGCGAGCCACCGGCTCGAGTGCCGCCTGGGCGGCGCGCACGTCCTCGGCGGCCACGGTGAAGGAGACCTCGGCCGCCCGCCCCGCGCTGAGCGGCTCGTTCTGGATGATCGTGTCGATGTTGCAGTTGGCCGCGGCGAGCGCCTCGAAGATCGCCGCTGCCGCACCGGGCCGGTCGGGGACGCCGAGGAGGGTGATCCGCGCCTCCTCGGTCGAGTGGGTGACGGCGGTGACTAGGGGTTGCTCCATGGTCTCGTCCTCTCCGACGACAACGGTACCGGGGCCGTCCTGGAAGCTCGACCGGCAGTGGATGCGCACTCCGTGGGTGCGGGCGTACTCGACGGAGCGCAGCTGGAGGACCTTGGCTCCCGAGGCGGCCATCTCGAGCATCTCCTCGAAGCTGACCTGCGCGAGCTTGCGGGCGTCGGGAACGATCCGCGGGTCGGCGGTGAACACCCCGGCCACGTCGGTGTAGATCTCACAGATCTCGGCGCCGATGGCGGCGGCCAGCGCCACCGCCGTGGTGTCTGACCCGCCGCGGCCGAGCGTCGTCACGTCGCGTGTTCTCGACACGCCCTGGAAGCCGGCCACGAGCACGATCAGGTCCTCGCTCAGCGCCTCGCGGATGCGGTCGGCGCGCACGTCGATGATCTTCGCCTTCGTATGCGAGGTGTCGGTGACGATCCCGGCCTGCGAGCCGGTGAGCGAGATCGCCCGGTGACCGAGATCGTTGATGGCCATCGCGCACAACGCGCAGGAGATCCGCTCCCCGGTTGACAGGAGCATGTCCATCTCGCGCGGGTCGGGCGCCGGGGAGACCTCCTCGGCCATGGCGATCAGCTCGTCGGTGGTCTTGCCGCGCGCCGACAGCACCGCCACCACGCGCTTGCCCGCTTCCCGGCGGGCCACGATCCGGCGGGCGGCGCGCTTGATCCGCTCGGCGTCGGCGACCGAGGTGCCGCCGAACTTCATCACGACGGTTTCCGGGCTGGTGACGGCCATGCTCGACAGGGTACGCGGCCGGCCTGCGCCGTCGTCTAGACGGCGCGCCGGCCGGCCAGCGCGCGCCCGAGCGTCAGCTCGTCGGCATACTCGAGATCGGCGCCGACCGGGAGGCCGCTGGCCAGCCGTGTGACGGTCACCGAGGGCGCGCGGTGGCGGAGCTCCTCGGCGATGTGGAGCGCGGTCGCCTCACCCGTCGTCGTCGGGTTCGTGGCCACGACGACCTCGCGCACGGTGCCGCCCTCGACGCGCGCGAACAGCTCGGCGAGCTTCAGGTCCTCGGGATCGACGCCGTCGATCGGCGACAGCGCCCCGCCGAGGACGTGGTAGCGGCCGCGGAACTCGTGCGTGCGCTCGATCGAGATGACGTCTGAGGGCTCCTCGACCACGCAGATGAGCTCGGCATCCCGCCGCTCGTCGAGGCAGATCCGGCACCGCGGAGCGTCAGCGAGGTTGAAGCACACCTCGCACAGACCGATCCGCTCCTTGACCTCGCGGATCGCCTCGGCGAGCCCGAGCGCCTCCTGCTCGGAGACCCGCAGCAGATGGAAGGCGAGCCGCTGGGCGGTACGCCCGCCCACGCCGGGCAGCCGGGAGAGCTCGGTGATGAGCCGCTGGACCGGCGGGGCGTAGACGCTCACGGCTTAGAAGCCCGGCAGACCCAGGTTGCCCAGACCGCCGGCGATGCCGCCCATGCGGGAGCTCGCGAGCTCCTGCGCGGAGCGCAGGCCCTCGTTGACGGCCGCCAGCACCATGTCCTGGAGCAGCTCGACGTCCTCGGGATCGACCGCTTGGGGGTCGATCGTGACCGACTTCAGCTCGAGGTCACCGCTCACCTTCACGGTCACCATGCCGCCCCCGGCCGAGGTCTCGACCACCTCGTCCTTGAGCGACTCCTGGGCGGCCAGCATCTCCTGCTGCATCTTCTGGGCCTGCTTCATCAACTGCTGGATGTTCGGCTGGGGCATCAGTGGCTCCTTGCGAAGGTCATTTCGCCTCCGCCTCGTGGGGTTCGTCCTCGAGAATCTCCTCGGCGTCGAACTCCTCCAGGAAGCGACGCACGAGCTCCTCGCCGGAGAGCACCGGCGTCTGCGGTTCGACGGCCGGCGCCGGCTCGGACCGCATCTCGTAGCGCACACCGAGGCGCTGGCCGGTCGTCGTGCGCAGCGCCTCGGTCACCGAGCGGCGGTGGCCCTCCTGCTCGGCGATCCGCTTCACGAAGTCCGCGCCCTCGGGGAACGCGACGGTCAGCTCCTGCGCGGAGACGCCCACCGGGTGGGTGCCCTCGAGCGCCGCGCCGACGAGCGCGTTGTCGGTGCGCACCAGATCGACCACGGCGCGCCAGGCGGTGGCGGCGCCCTCGAGCGTGAGCTCGCCGGCCGGGCGGGACGCCGCCGCGGCGGCGAGCGCCGGGGCGGGCGGGGGGCCAGGGTCGGGGCCCGGGGCCGGCGGGGCCGGGGGCGCGGGGTCGGGCGCGGGCTCCGGCGGGTCGGGCGGGCCGGGCTCCGGGGGCCCGGGAATGGCCGGGGGTGGTGGAGCGGGCTCTGGGGCGGGCGGCACGACGCCGGGCAGATCGTCGCCGGCGCTCGGACGGGCCGGTGGGGCGGTCGCCGGCGGAGCCGTTGCCGGCGGAGCGGCTGCCGGCGGAGCGACGGCCGTCGGGCCGCCGGCCTCCAGGCGCTCGACCCGAGCCAGGAGGGCCGCCACCGAAGGATCGATCTCCGGTGCGGCCGCCTTGGCCAGCACGAGCTCGAGCTGGATCCGGGCCTGGGCGCCATTGGCGGTCGCCTGCAGCGCCGCGGCCACGAGATCGAGCAGACGGACGGCGTCGGTGCGGGCGAGCGCGTGCGCCTGCTCGAGCAGGCGGCGATCGCGCTCGGCGGTCACCCGGAGCTCGGGGGGCACGTCGCCGAGGATCTGGACGGTCAGGAGCTCGCGCCCGTGGATCTCGAGGTCGCGCAGGACCTGACCGGGGTCGCGGCCGGACTCCGACAGGCGGCCGGCCTGGCGCAGAGCGCCGGCGGGATCGCGGCCGACAATCGCGTCGACGGCCCCGAACAGCATCTCGGCGTCGGCCACGCCGAGGACCGCGAGTACGTCGTCGGGCGCGATCATGCGCTCGCCGGCATAGGTGAGCAGCTGCTCGAGCGTGCCGAGCGCATCGCGGAAGCTGCCGGTGGCGTGGCGGGCCACGAGCGCGAGCGCGCCCGGCTCGGCGACGATCTGCTCCTGCTCGGCCACGCGGGTGAGCACCCGGGCGATCTGCTCGGCCGTCGGGCGGCCGAAGTCGAACCGGTGACAGCGGTCGACGACCGTCGGCAGCACCTTCTGCGCCTCGGTCGTGGCGAGCACGAAGATCGTGCGCGGTGGCGGCTCCTCGAGCGTCTTCAGGAAGGCGTTCCAGGCCTGCGGGGAGAGCATGTGGGCCTCGTCGAGGATGTACACCTTGTGGCGCCCCGACACCGGCGCGTAGGCCACCCGCTCGCGCAGGTCGCGAATGTCGTCGACCGAGTTGTTGGAGGCGGCGTCCATCTCGATCACATCGAGCGAGGTGGCGGACGCGATGGCCCGGCAGGACTCGCACTGCCCGCACGGCTGCACCGTCGGCCCCTGCTCGCAGTTCAGGCAGGCGGCGAGGATCTTGGCCATGCTCGTCTTGCCCGTGCCGCGGGAGCCCACGAACAGGTAGGCGTGGTGAACCTGGCCGCGCTGCACGGCGTTGCGCAGCGTACGCACGACGTGCTCCTGCCCGACCACGTCGGCGAAGGTCCGCGGGCGGTGACGGCGGTAGAGCGAGGGTCCGGACGACACGGGATGACCGAGTCTAGAGATGGGCCCGGCCCGCGCGATGAGTTTGTGGCGCCTGCGCCGTCTATCCCTCGATGGCGCCCCCGAAACCCACCGTGCGACCCGTCCCGGCATAGGATCGCCCCGTGGCTGTCGTCTGCCTGCACGGCCCGCTCAAGCGACTGGCCGGCAACCGGTCCGAGCACGTCCTCCCGGGTGAGACCGTGACGGCGGTGCTCGAGGCACTGGAGGCCGAGCGACCGGCGTTGTGCGGGTGGGTCCGCGACGAGCGGGGCCGGATCCGCCGCCACATCAACGTGTTCGTCAACGGCGAGCCGAGCGGCGGAGACAGCCGGGTCTCCGAGCGCGACCGCGTCGAGGTCCTGCCCGCGATCTCCGGAGGATGAGATGACCGAGCTCGTGCTGGGAACCAAGAAGGGGCTGTTCGTGCTCGAGGGCGAACCGGGCGGCGCCTTCGCGATCCGAGCCCGGGCGTTCGCGGGCGAGCCGGTCGATTACGCGACCCGCGATCCGCGCACCGGGCGCCTATTTGCCGGCGTCACGTCCCCGTTCTACGGGCCCAAGCTGTTCTTTGCCGAGGACCCGGAGGGCGAGTGGACGCAGGCCGAGGGGATCACCCTGCCACCCGGCGGCGATGCGGCGCTCGAGCGCATCTGGGTGGTGGTGCCGGGGGAGTCCGATGGGCGGCTGTACGCCGGTGGGGATCCCGGCGTGCTGTTCGAGAGTCACGACGGGGGAGCGAGCTGGGAGCTCAACCAGGCGCTGTGGACGCACCCGAGCCGGCCCGGTTGGCAGCCCGGGGGCGGCGGCCTGTGCACACACTCGATCGTGCCCTGGCCGGGCGAGCCCGAACGCCTGCTCATCGCCATCTCGGCCGCCGGGGTCTGGCTGACCGACGACGGTGGGCGCTCGTGGCGGCGGGGCAACCAGGGCCTCAACCCCGGCTACCTGCCCGAGGAGGCCCGCAGCGAGTCGATGGCGCTGTGCGTGCACCACGTCGAGCGCGCGCCCGCGCGGCCCGAGCGCCTGTTCATGCAGTTCCACGGGGGCGTGTACCGCTCCGACGATGCCGGGGAGAGCTGGGAGGAGATCGGCCGGGGACTCATCTCGGACTTCGGCTTCGCGCTCACAACCGATCCGGGCGACCCCGACAGCGCCTACGTGATCCCGCTCAAGGCCGACGTCGATCGTGTCACGCCGGACGGGCACGCGCGTGTCTACGAGTCGCGCGACGCCGGAGCCTCGTGGCAGGTCCGCGACAGAGGCCTCCCCCAGTCCGGCGCCTATCTCACCGTGCTCCGGCTCGCGTTGGACCGGCACGCCGGAGCGGACGGGCTCGAGCTGTACTTCGGCACCACGACCGGCGAGGTGTTCGGCTCCGCCGACGCCGGCGCGAGCTGGCGGAGCCTGGTCGCCCGGCTGCCGCCCATCTTCTCGCTCAGCGCAGGCTGAAAAGCGGACCGTGCACCCCCCGTCGAAGCCGGTTCCCGGGGCGCTGCCATCGATCCACGGCTCCGGCCGGCGCTCCCGTCGCGCCTGGAGGGCTTCGCTTAAGGCTGCTTCCTTCCGGACCTGACCTGGTTCACGAGCCTCCATCGCAACGGGACCGAACCATCAACACCGCAATCGAGGCGCTGACCCCGGGGCCTGAGCCCCTCGGGAGGGGATTCAGCCCCGCTAGAGCGGATTGCGGGTACAGGGCACCGCTAGCACCCCGCCTAGCACGGTCCGCGGCAATCGTAGCGCCCGGACGGCCTCCGGTGCCCGCGGTATCGTCAGCAGGCGATGACAGTCGGTGTGATCGGTCTCGGTTATGTGGGTCTGCCCCTGGCCGTCGCCTTCGCCCAGGCCGGGGAGCGGGTGATCGGGGTCGACGTCGATCCGCACAAGGTGGCGGCGATCGCGGCCGGCCAGTCCTACATCGAGGACGTCCCGTCGAGCGAGCTGCAGGCGGTCGGCGAGCGCATCCACGCGAGCACCCGCTATGCCGACCTCGCCCAGGCTGAGGCGATCCTCATCTGCGTCCCCACGCCACTGACCGCCAACCGTGAGCCGGACCTCGGCCCGCTCAACTCCTCGGCCCGGGCGCTCGCCCAGGTGCTCCAGCCCGGTCAGCTCGTCGTGCTCGAGTCCACGACCTATCCGGGCACCACCCGCGAGCGGCTCGTGCCCCTGCTCGAGGAGTCCGGCCTGCGCGTGGGCGAGCAGCTGAACGTCGCCTTCTCGCCCGAGCGGGTCGATCCGGGCCGGACCGACTACACACTGCGCAACACGCCGAAGGTGATCGGCGGCATGACCGAGGCGTGCACCGACCGGGCAGCCGAGCTCTATGGCCGCGTGTGCGACCACATCGAGCGTGTCTCCACCCCGGAGGCGGCCGAGATGACCAAGCTGCTGGAGAACATCTTCCGCTCGGTCAACATCGCGCTCGTCAACGAGCTCGCCATACTCGCCGACCGGATGGGCATCGACATCTGGGAGGTCGTGGATGCCGCCGCCACCAAGCCCTACGGCTTCATGCGCTTCGAGCCGGGTCCGGGCATGGGCGGCCACTGCCTGCCTGTCGACCCCTTCTACCTGACCTGGCGGGCGCGCGAGTTCCACATGTCGACCGAGTTCATCGAGCTGGCGGGCAAGATCAACCAGCAGATGCCCCACCACTGCGTGGAGCGGATCGAGCAGGCGCTCAACGACGTCCGCAAGCCGGTCAACGGCTCGCGCATCCTCATCCTCGGCGCCAGCTACAAGGGCGGGGTGGGCGACATCCGCGAGTCACCGGCCCTGCGGATCATGCAGATGCTCACCGAGCGCGGGGGCGAGCTCTCCTACCACGATCCGTTCGTCCCCGCCCTGCCCGAGCTCGGGCTGGAGAGCGTCGAGCTCGAGTCGGCGCTGCCCGAGGCGGACGCCGTCGTGCTCGTCACCGCCCACCCCGGGCTCGACTACCGCGAGCTGGCCGCCCGCAGCAGCCTGTTCGTCGACCTCCGCGGCGTCACCCGGGGCGCCGAGGTCGCGAACCTCGTGCGTCTCTAGCTCCCAAGACTGAGCGCGTAGACGTGCATCGCCGTGGTGCCGCCGCTCACGCTGTCACTCACGGTCGGCAGGGTGACCGAGGCGACGGTCTTGGCCGGGTTGACCGGCACCGTGGTGGCATAGACGTACACGGTCAGCTGCTGTGAGCCGCCGGAGACCATGTTGCGGTAGGGCATCGTCGCCGCCGCCACCTCACCCGGACCCGGACCGGCCGCCCAGTCGCTCGAGCTGATCGAGGCCGTCGAGCTCGGTCCCGTCGGTGTAGTTGATCGTCACCGTCCCGGTGCGTCCCGCCGTCGGTCGAGTTCTCGAGCAGCCCGAGCTTGGTCGCCCCGGCCGGTCCGCTGAGGAGGATCGTCTGCCCGGCGGCGAGGATGTTGTCCGGCGTGCAGGCGGCCACGTTCTGCCAGGTGAACGACAGCCCGTCGGCGCTCACCGTCGCCCCCGGCGTCACACCGGCCGCCGCCAGCGCGTTCGCGGACAGGCTGTAGCCGACCCCGTCGAGGTTGGCGCAGGCCGTGCCGGAGTCCGGCGAGATGCCAGTGTTGTCGTCGTAGGCGGCGAGGTTCGAGCTCGGCGCGATCTCGATCGCCGGGCTGTCGGAGCTCTGCCCGCCGGCGGTGACGACGGTCAGCGCCGCCGCCTCGCCCGGATAGAGCCCGCTGCTCGGCAGCGTGACCGTGATCTGGCTGTCGCTCCAGGAGTCGACCGTGAGCGCGCTCTGCCCCGGACCCGCCCCAGCTCTGGCCGTTCTCGGTCAGCTGCGACGTACCCGCTGCCCTGGGTGGCCCCGAAGCCCGCGCCGGTGATCGTCACCTGCTGGCGCGGGAGCCGCGGTGGCCGGCGAAGCGCTGAGCGCGGCCGGGGGCGGCGGCGCCTGCGTCGAGGTGCCGATCGCGAACACGTGCAGCTGGCCCTGGGTCGCGCCGGTGGGGAGCGTGACCCCGGTCAGGGTCTTGGTCGGATCGACCGGCAGTCCGGTCTCGAACACGTAGACGCCGACCTGCTGCTGCGGCGGGATGCAGTACGAGCAGTTGCGGTAGCTCATGCTCGCCGCCGTCACGTTGCCGTAGGAGGGCTTCGAGCTGCCCGCGTTCAGCGTCCAGTCGGACAGGCCGAGCCAGTACTGCGCGCTCGTGCCGTCGGAGTAGTGCTCGGTGAGCACGCCCTGGCTCGGACCATTCGTGGCCGCGCCGAGGAACGCGAGCGTCTGCGTGCCGGCTGGCGCGACACGGAGATCTGCTGCCCGGCGGCCACGACGTTGTCCGGCCGGCCCGGCTCGAGGGCGGCCAGGTGAACGGGATCCCGTTCACGGTCACCGTCTTCCCGGGAGTGAGCCCGGTGGCCGCGAGAGCCTGCGCCGAGTAGCTCGCCCCGCCGCCATCGAAACTGCCGACGCTGACGTCGGAGTCGTTGGAGATGCCGGCGTTGTCGAAGGCGGCCAGCAGGCTGCCGCTGCGGGCGACGAGCACGCTCAGCCTCAGAGTCTGGGTGGCGCCGCCCGCCATCGTCAGGTGGACGATCACCCAGCGGTAGGTCGGGGCGGCGCAGTGGGGCTGGCGCTGATCGTCAGCGCTGTCGTGGCCCGGCCGTCGCGGCGGGCAGTTGCAGCGTGCCCACCCCCGGGCTGACGCTCAGGCCCGTGCTCGCCGGGACCGATGGCGGTCGGCGGTGACGGTCTGCGGCGTGCCGGTGGCGTTCTGGGCCCCGACCTGGATCGTGGCCTGGCCGCCTGGGGCGACGATGACCTGCTGGTCGGAGAGGTAGCCGACGGCCGGGCGCAGGCCGGCCGGGTAGGACGGCGGAGCGTCCTGGGGCGCGGTGCCCCAGGTGCTCGGATGCTGGCCGAGGGTCCAGTCGAGGGTGGCGCCGCGCGAGAGCGTGGTGTAGTCGGTGGACAGGCGGCTGTAGGGCTGCCCGTTCAGGCGCAGCGACTGGGCGTAGAAGGTGCTCGGCGAGGCGCCCGGGCGCGTTGATCGTGATCGCGTGGCCGCCCGGCAGGTGCACCGCCGCGTGCGGGAAGCCCGGGGGTGGCGAACACGAGCGTCCCCTTGCCGGGGTTCTCGGGATACAGCCCGAGCATCTCCCAGATGAACTGCGAGCTCTCGGCGCCGAGATCGTCGTTGTTGGCCAGGCCGCTCGGGCCGGGCAGGTAGATCGAGTTGCGGATGCGTGTCGACGGTGCGCTCTGGGTGCCGGCTGGGTCCTGGGCGTAGTCGGGGGCGAACTGCTCGCCCATGTCGAACTCGTTGGTGATCTGGGCGTACATGCCGAAGCCGTTGGGCTGCGAGAGGTAGTGCTCGAGCAGCGGGCGCACGACCGCCGGGCCGCCGAGCAGGGCGAACAGGGCCGGGTAGTCGTTGGGCACGTTCCACAGGTACTCGTAGGCGTCGCCCTCGACGTAGGGACCGGTGTCGGTGGGCGTCACCCCGGTCTCGAACTGCCCGTTCAGGAAGCGTGGGCGTGAGCAAATCGGTGGCGGGGTCGAACACGTTCTCCCAGTTGTTCGCCCGCCGCTGCAGCATCGTCGCGGCGGCGCCGTCACCGAGCTCGCCGGCGAACTGGGCCAGCGCGAGGTCCTCGGTGTCGTACTCGAGCAGCGTGGGCACGAAGCCGTGCGGGTTGCAGCAGCGGTAGGTGCCGTCCTCGGGCAGGTAGCCGTACTGCTGCTCGAGCGCCTCACCCGGGCGCACCTGATTGACCGTGGTGGCCTGCCTGACCATGTCGTGCAGGGCCTGCGGCGGTGTTGAAGTTGCGCCCGCCGAAGGCGTAGATGTCGGCGATGATCGCCTGCATCGGGTCGCCGACCATCACGTAGTTGTTGTCCTGCAGGTAGCCCCACTGCTGCAGCACGCCGTCCTCGCTGTAGTAGTTCAGCTGTGACTGCACCATGTCGCCGGTGGGAGCGGGGTCGAGCATGGCCTGCAGCTGGGAGAGCGAGTGGTAGATGTCCCAGCCCGAGTACATGCCGTACTGGTCGTGCTGGCCAGGGGCGAGCGTGTGCACCTTGAAGTCGGCGCCCATGAACTGGCCATTGACGTCGCTGGTGACGTTCGGCTGCAGGAAGTCCTTGTAGAGCAGGCTGTAGAACTCCTGCGTCTGGGCCTCGCTGCCGCCTGAGACCTCGATGCGGCCGAGCAGGTCGTCCCAGCGCCGCTGGGCGGCAGTGCCGGGCGGCGTCGAAGTCCCAGCCGGGGTCCTCGGCCTGCCGGTCCTGAGCGCGGCGTTCTCGACGCTCACGTAGGAGATCCCGACCTTCGCCTCGATGACCTGGTTCTTGGTCGTATCGAAGGTGAGCGCGACGGCGGCCGGGTTGGTCTGGCCGGAGTTCGTGATCACCTGCGCGGCGGTGAACGGATGGTTGAAGACGATGTCGAAGTGGACGCGTGTACACCTGCGGCTGCTGGTCGTTGACCGATTCGCCGCAGAAGCCGCCCGTGGTGTCCGAGCCAGCCACCTCGTCGTGCCCGATCACCGCCGCCGTGTCGGCGCTGTCACCAGTCTGGCTGGCCATCAGCTTGATCAGGAAGCCGGCGCGCGCGGTGGCGGGATAGGTGAAGCGGCCGAGTGAACTGTGCGGGGTGGCGGTGAACTCCGAGGTGATCGTGCTCGGCGCGTTGGACTGGGCGGAGTAGTAGCCGGCCTGGGCGACCTCGCCGCTGTGGCTGAACTCGGTGGTGACCTGGTTGGGGTCACCGGCGGGCAGCTCGCCCGTGTACGGCAGCATGGGGACGTCGCCGGCCGCGCCGCAGCCGGGGCCCGAAACGTGGGTGAGGCTGTAGCCCCACAGGCTGGTGTCGGTGTAGGAGTAGCCGCCGCCGGCGTTGTCGCTCGGCATCGTGTCGGGGCTCCACTGGACCATGCCGAACGGGACCTCGGCGCCGGGGAACGTGTTGCCGCCGCCGGTCGTCCAGGTGCGGGTGTCGACGAGCTGGGCGAGCGAGCTCGGGGCAGGCGCGGTGCTCAGGCGCCGATGGTCGCGGGTTCGCGGCCGGCTCACGGCTGGTCGGCACCTGCTCACGGCAGTCGCGCAGCGGGCCGGCATCGGTGCGCAGGCAGCTGGCCGGGCGTGGCGCCCGCGAGGCGGGCGCCACGCCGGCGCTCGCCGAGGCGCCAGCCCCGCCAGCGGCGACGGCGCCGGTCAGGACGAGTCCGAGCGCGCACAGGCGCGCACGCCGAGTCATCAGGATTGCGCTCACGGGACCCTCCTCGCTGGGTCTGACATCGGGGTGCCTCGCTCCACCGCCTCGACTGCTCGCCGAGGCGGGAGGCGCGACCTCCCATCACCTGCCCGATAACGTTGTCAACGGGGCTTATAGACCTCGATGACAAGGTTGTCAAGCGGCCCGGGACGTACCTGGTCGGGCTGGTGCTCATGTGCACCCGGCTGCGCCCCGGACGATCCCGGACGCGCTATCCGCGCACGATGAGCTCGGCCGGCACGACGACCCGCTGAGGTCCGCGGTCATCGCCGTCGATGCGTCCGAAGGCGAGCTCGGTGGCGAGCTGCCCGATCCGGTAGGGGTCGGTGCGCACGGTGGTGATCTCGAGCACGTCGGCAAGCTCGAAGTCGTCGAAGCCGACGATCGTCACCCCACGCGCGTGCGCCCCGAGAGCGGTGAGGGCCCCGACCGTGCAGCGGTTGTTGCCGGCGAAGATGGCCGTCGGGCGCTCCGCCCGGCGCCGGCGCACGAGCGCCCGCACCGACGTGGCGGCCGCCTGCGAGGTGCTGTTGCCGGTGCTCACGAGCGCCTCCTCGACGGGCAGGCCGGCGGCCGCCAGCGCGCGCCGGTAGCCGGCCAGGCGCTCGCGTGCCGTGTGCAGGCCGATGGCATCGCCGACGAAGGCGATGCGCTCGTGGCCGGAGGTGATCAGGTGCTCGACCGCGCGCCGGGCGCCGGCGGCGTTCTCGATCAGGACCGCGTCGGCCTTCGCCCGCCGGGCGGGCGGTCCAGGAAGACCGTCTTGGCGATGAAGCCAGCCTCGGCGATGTAGCGGTGATCACCCCCCGCGGGTACCACGAGCAGGGCATCGACCCGCCGGCGCAGGAGCGCGCCGACGAGCTCGCGCTCGCGCTCGGGGTCCTCGCGGGCCGACGCGGTGATGAGCAAGGTCTCGCGCTCCCGGGCCACGTCCTCGACGGCCTGGGCGATGGCCGAGTAGAACGGGTTCGTCACGTCCTCGATGACCAGGCCGATGGTCGACGAGCTGCGCCCGTGGCGCAGGCTGGCGGCCAGGTCGTTGCGCTCGTAGCGCAGCTCGGCCGCGGCGGCGAGCACCCGCTCGAGGGTGTCCGGCCGCACGCCCGCCTCGCGGTTGATGACCCGCGAGACCGTCTTCAGGCTCACCCCGGCCGCGCGGGCCACGTCGATCATCGTCGCGCGGGAGCGCCATCCGTCGTTGGGTGCCGGAGCCATGGCGGTGGCGCGGCAGCATACCCGGGCGAGCGGGGGAAGACAACGTTGCCAAGCCCGGTCTTGACAGCCGACAACGTTGTCAAATATCGTGTGCCGCGGCCCCACGCGCCGGTGCCGGGAACCCGGCCAGGCCGCTCTGGCGCGAGCGCGTCGGGACCGAGGAGAGCACAGTGCCGATCGACGAGCAGCCCATCCTGGAAGCCCGGGACCTCGTGAAGACCTACGGCCACGTACAGGCCCTGCGCGGGGCCGATTTCACCGCCCACGCGGGCGAGATCGTGGCGCTGATCGGCGACAACGGCGCCGGAAAGAGCACGCTCATCAAGCTGCTCTCGGGCGTCGAGCAGCCCGACGGCGGCGAGCTGCGATTCGAGGGCCGGCCGATCGAGATCGCCTCTCCCCTGGCCGCGCAGCGGCTCGGCATCGAGACCGTCTACCAGGACCTCGCGCTCGCGCCCGACCTGGACGGGGCGGCGAACATCTTCCTCGGCCGCGAGCGCATGCGACCCGGCCTGCTCGGCCGGCTCGGCGTGCTCGACAAGCGCGCGATGCACGACGGGGCGGCGCAGTCGTTCGCCGAGCTCGGCGTCGCCATCCGCGACCCAGCCGCCGCGGTGGCCACGCTGTCCGGCGGCCAGCGGCAGGGGGTCGCCGTCGCCCGCGCCGCCTCGTGGGCGAGCAAGGTGGTGATCATGGACGAGCCGACGGCCGCGCTCGGCGTCGTTCAGAGCGCGCGGGTGCTCGACGCCATCCGCCAGGTGCGCGACCGCGGTCTGGCGGTCATCCTGGTCAGCCACAACATGCCCGACGTGCTCGCGGTGGCCGACCGCATCGAGGTGCTGCGGCTCGGGCGGCGGGTGGCGAGGTTCACGCGCGCCGAGGCGACGCTGGAGAACCTGGTCGGCGCCATGACCGGGCGCACTGGAGGGCCAGGGCGCATGAGCTCGCTGCCGGACACCCGCGCCCCGGCACCGGCGAGCGCGCTCCGAGGACGCCGCAGCCGCCGCGGCCGCGACGCTGACTGCGGAAGCATCTTCTCCTCGGCCAGCCCGGTGTGGATCTTCCTCGCCCTGATGGTGATCGTGGCCGTGTTCGCGGTCATGCGCCCGTCGCAGTTCCTGGGCAGCTACGACATCAAGTCGATCTTCATCAACGCCTCGGTGGCGCTCATGCTCTCGGTGGGGATGACCTTCGTGATCATCACCGCCGGCATCGACCTCTCCGTCGGCTCGGTGCTCGTCTTCTCGGGGGTGATCGCCGCCAAGGTGATGATCGCCGTCGGCGGCGGCGCCGGCCACGCCGAGGGCGCCGGCTGGGGAGCGATCCTCGTCGGATGCCTGGCTGGCCTGGCCACCGGCGTCGGGTGGGGGGTGATCAACGGCGGGCTGACCGCGCTCCTCGGGATCCCGCCGTTGATCGTCACCCTCGGCACCTTCGGGATGGCGCTCGGACTCTCCGACGTGGTCACGGGCGGAACGGACGTGACCGGCATCCCCTCGCGGTTCGGGACCACGATCGGCAACGGCCAGCTCGGACCGTTTCCCTGGCTGGTGATCATCGCCGTGGTCGTGCACCGCTGCTGTTCGGCCTCGTGCTGCATCTGACCCGGTTCGGGCGCTACACGTACGCGATCGGCTCCAACGCCGAGGCGGCCCGCCGGGCCGGCATCTCGGTGAGCCGCCATCTGATCAAGGTGTACGCGCTCTCGGGGCTGCTGTCCGGCCTCGGCGGCGTCCTCAGCCTGGCCTACTTCACCACCACGACGATCTCCGGTCACGTGACCGACAACCTGACCGCGATCTCGGCCGTGGTCATCGGCGGCACGAGCCTGTTCGGGGGCAGCGGCACGATGTTCGGCACCGTCGTCGGGGTGTTCATCCCCGTCGTGCTCGCCTCGGGCCTGGTGATCGTCGGCGTGCAGTCGTTCTGGCAGCAGGTGGTGATCGGGGCGATCCTCGTGATCGCCGTCTACTTCGACCAGTTGCGGCGGCGAGCCCGCTCCCGCGCATGATCAACCCAGGAGGTGCGATGTCTCGAAAGTTCACTGCCGGTACATGGCTGGCGGCGCTCGCCGCGCTGGCCGTCGCCGGGTGCGGATCGAGCAAGAGCTCGAGCTCCGCCGCGCCGGCGGGCGGCTCGTCGAGCTCGACGTCATCGAGCGCGAGCACGACCAGCACGAGCTCCGGCTCTGCCGGCAAGTCGCTCGTGCTCATTCAGGGCACGAAGTCCGACAACTTCTACGTGACGATGGCCTGCGGCGCCAAGTCGGAGGCGAGCAAGCTCGGCTACTCGATGAACGTCCAGGGCCCGGCGGACTTCTCGGCCCCGGAGCAGATCCCGATCGTCCAGTCGGTCACGGCCCAGCACCCGTCCGCGGTGCTCATCGCCCCCACCGACTCGCAGGCCCTGATCGCCCCCATGCAGCAGATGAAGGGGGCGGGGATCAAGGTCATCCAGGTGGACACGACGGTGTCGGACACGAGCATCGCCTCGGCCTCGATCTCCTCCGACAACGCGCAGGGCGGCGCCAAGGCGGCCGACTACCTGGCCAAGGTGATGGGCGGCAAGGGCTCGGTGGTGGTCATGAACGAGCAGGCCGGGGTGTCGACCACCGAGGCCCGGATCTCGGGGTTCACCCAGGAGATCAAGAAGTACCCGGGCATCCACCAGCTGAGCACTCAGTTCGTGGGTGACAGCCCGTCGAAGGCCGCCCAGGCGATCAGCTCGCTGTACGCGGCCCACCCCGACCTCGGTGGGGTCTTCGCCACCAACGTGCTCGTCGCCCAGGGCGTCGACACCGGCCTCAAGAACGCCCACGCGACGAGCAAGGTGAAGATCGTCGGCTATGACGCCGACCCGACCCAGGTCGCCGACCTCAAGGCCGGCATCGTCCAGGCGCTCATCGCTCAGGAGCCGTTCCAGGAGGGCGTCGACGGCGTCGATCAGGCGGTCAACGCCCTGACCGGGAAGCCGACGCAGTCGATCCTGACCAGCGTGGTCACGCTCACCCAGAGCAACCTCGGCTCGATGAGCAGCTACATCTACAAGAGCAGCTGCTGAGGCCCAACGTTCCGGCCCGCCGCTTCGCTCTCCGGGCGGCGGGCCGGACGGCGCGAACAGGCCGGAGGCCCGCACGAGGCGGGCCTCCGGATCGCTCGGGGCATGCGAGCGAGGTCGGGTTAGGACAGGAGCACCACCCGGAGGTGCGCCAGCCCGCTGTGCGCGGGCACGGCGAGCGTCTCGCGCCCGCCGGTCTGGACCCACATGAGCAGGCGCTTCAGCACCTTGCCGTTGCGTCCCAGCTCGAGCACACGCACGTGAACGCGATGGTGGCTCGAGCGGATGCGGACGACCAGGTACTCGCGACCGTGCAGGCGAACCAGCCGGTAGCCGAGGACGCGAGTCACGACCTGCTGCTTCGTGTGGCTCGGCGTCGTCGCCGGCGTGCTGCCGGTGCTGCCGCCGCTGTGGCTGCTCGGCGCGCCGGGGCCCGGGTTGGAGGGGCCGGTGCTAGGCCCGGTGCTCGGGCCGGTGCCGCCACCGCCGCCACCGCCACCACCGGCCGCCGGAGCGACCGCGGCATTGGTGAACAGCGCCTGGGTCACGCCGGTCCCGATCAGGAACTGGGCGTCCTGCCCGGCCAGATCGGGAGTGCCGACGAGCCGATCGGACGGGCTGGCGGCGATCGAAGTCACCGCGAACCCGCTCACCGGCGCCTCGGTGACCGTCTGGGTCGACATGAACGGGAACGTACCGACGATCGCGCACGATCCGGCCGGCACCACGGTGGAGCCGGACGTGCCGGACACCGTGAACGTCCACAGGGAACCAGGGGTCACGCCCGCGCCGGCGATCTTGCAGATCTTCAGCAGGCCGGGCGGTGCCGGGATGTTGGTGTACGTGACGTCGGTCTCTCCCGAGCCGAGGATCACGGTCACGGCCCGGTTGACCAGGTCCGGATTGCCGACGACCCGGTTGGCCGGGGCGACGTCGATGGCGGAGACCTGGGTACCGGGGGCAACGCCCTCGGTGATCGTCAGCTGCGTGCCCGCCGTGTAGGGGACGGGGTCCATCACGCAGGTGCCGCCGGGCGGCGGCCCGGCCGGCACGCTCATCGACTGACCGTCGCTGGTCGTGAACGTGAACATCTGCCCGAGCAGAGTCGGATCACCTGCCACCTTGCAGATCTTCAGCCGCGAGGTGTTGTTGGTGAACGTCACGATCGACTCGTTCGAGGGATCCGGCCCCGCGGCGATTGCCACGGTGGCCAGCGCGTTGGTGAGATCGCTGCTCAGCAGCGCGCTCGACGGAATCGCCGTGATCGCGGTCACGTAGGTGGCCGGGCTACCGACCTCCTGCACGTTGACCTGCCCCGCCGGAACCTGAATCGAGTTGCTGCAGGCGCCGACCGGCACGGTAACGCTGCTCGCGTAGCCCATCGCACCGGTGATCTCGAACTGGAAGCTGCCGGTCAGGCCCGAGCCCATGGCGGCCTGCTTGCACACTTCCACGTATCCGCTGACGGCAGCGTTCGTGTAGTTGACCGTCGTCGTGGTGGAGGTGTCTCCGGCGGCCACGTTGACCGTCGCGGTGCCGCTGGTCAGATCAGAGCTGATCAGGTTGTAGGCCGGGATCGTGTTGATGTCCGTGACCATCGCATACGGCACGGACTGCTCGACCACCGTGTTGGTTCCCGCCGGGACCGGGAACGGCGCCGTACAGGTTCCGACCTGAACGGTCTCCGGGATGGTGCCGTCAACCATGAAGTTGAACGTCCCAGTCACGGGATTGGTGGCATCGGAGTACTTGCAGATCTCCATGTACCCCGTGTTGGTTGTCGCCTTGGTCCTGGCCAGCGCGGCGGGCGCGCTGGACAGAAGGCATGCCGCCAGAAGACAGCCGACGATGGCCGCCCTGGCTCGCCAGGTACGCATACTTCCCCCTGTGTTTGATCCTGCGTGTAACGAAGACCAGCAGTGTCTGCCGGCCCAGCCCTCCGGCCGGCGCCCCGTGTGATCGCCCCTGTTGCCTTACCTCCGTAACGTTGATAATGAGCGTCCGGCGCGCTGCATCAGGGGGAGGATCTGCGACCCCCGGGCCCACCACGCCGGACGCTGACACCCCGGATCTGCCTCGAAAGACATCGGACCGGATTGCCGTGTGGTGACTGTATGAGACGAATACAACCCCGGACAACAGCCGCGCGTACGGTCCGTACCTGCCCGTCGGGATAGGCCCGGCTCACTCTTCAGGGGGAGTGACGGGACCGGCTCGTGGAGTTACCGGCGAGGACTAGTAGACGAGTCGCTGCTGGGGCGTCTCGCTGCCCCGGCCGCTGCCCCGGCCGCTGCGCATCTGCTCGTACATCCGGGCGGCGGCCAGACGATTGCGCACCCCGAGACGGAGGAAGATCGAGCGCACGTGGAACTTGACCGTATTGGCGCTGATGAAGAGCTGCGCGCCGATCTCCTCGTAGGAGAGGCCCTCGGCGAGCAGTCGCAGCACCTCACGCTGGCGCTCGCTGAGCGCGGCCAGTGGGCGCTCGCCGGCCATCGCGTGCTGCCACCCGGCGGGGAGCACGGCATGGCCCCCGGCAACCTGGCGCAGGCTCACGGCCAGATCGCTCCCGGCGGCGTCGCTGAGCAGCAGCCCGCTCAGACGCTGCTCGAGCACCAGCGAGACGAGGTCGGCGTCGAGCTCGTCGGCGAGGATGACGATGCCGGCGCCCGGGCTGTGCGCGCGCAGCGCCCGCAGCCGGCCGGCGAGCGTCCCAACGCCGCCCGCGGCGACGAGGAGCACCAGGTCGGGCGTCGGCCCGCTCAGGCTGCATGGATCGCCGAGTGGATCGGCGACGGCACAGGCGGCGAACCCTTCGAGCCCATCGATGAGGGCAGCGAGCGCCTCACCGATCAACTTTCGGTCGTCGTTCACCGTGACCCGAATCACCGCTTCAGTTCCCCCTGGCGAGAGCGACATCGTGCCGTCCTCGCCAAGCGTGCGCGCGTGGGATACGCGACCACGCTCCCGCCTCCGATCATCCTTGGGACTTCTACATCTCTGCTGGTTGGTACCCGGTTTGCCTGTCGGGCGAACTCTGCCTACCGCTGGGCAACCTTACCGGACCCTCCACGTCAAATGGCATCAATCGCGGGCAGGCGTCCTTCCGCCCGTGACCGTGGTTGCATGTCACCGACGATGGCCGGCTCACAGCATCCACTCGAGGAGCTTGAGTGATCGAGACGCTCCTCCCGCCCGAGGTGACGAGCGCCGAGACCCGGGATCCGGGCGACCCGGATCAGCTGCGCCCGGCCGAGGCGGCGATCGTTGCCGAGGCGGTGCCCCGGCGGGTGGCCGAGTTCGCCGCCGGGCGCACGTGCGCCCGGCGCGCGCTGGGCGCCATCGGGCACGGCGACTGGCTGCTGCTCCGGGGCGAGGACCGCGAGCCGCTCTGGCCCGCCGGCGTGGTCGGGAGCATCACCCACACCGACGGCTACTGCGCCGCGGTGGCGGCCCGAGCCGGCCAGATCACCGCCCTCGGCATCGATGCCGAGGTCCACGACCAGCTGCCGGAGGGGATCCTCGGACGGATCTCGCTCCCCGAGGAAGCGACCTGGATCGGTGCCCGGGCCGGTGACGGCGTGCACTGGGACCGGCTGCTGTTCTGCGCCAAGGAAACCGTGTTCAAGTGCTGGTTCCCGCTCACCCACCGCTGGCTCGAGTTCGAGGGGGCGCGGATCGAGTTCTCCCCCGAGCCGGAGCGGCCGAGCTCGTCGCCCTGGGCGAGGTGCGGCGCGGCGCCTTCCGGGCCACGCTCCTCGTCGAGCCGCCACAGGTCGACGGGCGCCGGCTCGAGCAGCTTCCCGGGCGGTTCCTCATCACCGAGGAGCTCATCCTGGCCGCGATCGCCGTCCCTCGCAAGCCCTGAGCCTCCCCCTACAATGAGCGCCGAAGGGCGCGTAGCTCAGTGGGAGAGCGCTCGCTTCACACGCGAGAGGTCGGTGGTTCGAAACCACCCGTGCCCATCAGGTCTCGATGTTGCGTGGCCACTGGAACAGCTGCGGGCCATCTGGTTCGAAGTCGGCGATGAACGCCGCGAGCCCCTTGCGCAGCCGGATGAGGGCCTGATTGCGGCGACTGCCGACGCCACCGGAATAGAAGAGGTCCGTGTCATCGCCCGCCAGCGGTATGAAGGGCTGGTAGGGCGGCGAGAAGGCGAAGATGAAATAGAAGTTGAGCGCTGTTCCGATGGTGCCTGTGTTGGGCAGATAGCTGAGCAGCGCCTGGGTGCTCAGCCGAGCGCTTGGGTGTGGGATGTCGGTGCGCTGGAGGCAGTGCGGGAAGTTTGAGATGAACGAGACGACCGGGTTCACGCCAGCGTTGAGGCGCCCGACGCCATGGATGGTGATCCGGTAGAGGATGCTCGTCAGGACCTTCTCCAGCGCGGCCTTCGTTCGCAATGTTCCCAACCCGCGGAGGTTCGCCCCGGTGGGCGCCGATGCGTTGGTCATCCACAGCTGTAGTTCCGCATCGTTCGCGACCGACGCGTCGTGGAGGTACGTGGCGTCGACACACGATCGGACGTAGCCGGCGACGAGATCCCACACGGCCAGCTGGCGTTGCACGACGGGATAGAGGTCCCACGGCCCCTCCGAGCTGAAGTGGTCCGGCACGAGGCCGAGACGGCTCAGGGTTGCCCTCGGATCGTCGTCAAAGAAAGATCGGCCGGCCGCGAACCGATTGGCGAGGCTCAGAAAGTCCGCCGCTGAGGCCAGTGATGTGGGAGGCACGATGTTCGCCCACTCCTGCATGAGCACGTCGTCAAACGCGATCAGAAACTGCGACTGCGGCGCCAGCATCTGATACACCGGATGCTGGGGGCTCAACGTATTGAGCATCGCCATGAGCATCGCCGCCGTGACGATGTGCCACTGGTAGATGTGGCCCAACCAGACACCGAAGACGGTGATCGAGGCCTTTGCCGCCTGTAACGCATAGAGCCAGGCGCTGTCGGTGGCCGTCCGGCGGACATAGAGGCGCCGGACCCTGCCGCGGTAGCTCGAGACGGAGATGGCCACCGGCGTCAGCGTCTGCGTGGCCGGATCGTAGGTCAGAGCCGTGATCGTGCCCGGGGTGAACCGGGGAGCGCCGTGCACCCGGCGCGCGGGTAGGGCCTCGAACCGGCTCATGTCGATGACATAGAGGTGACCGGCGGCATACGCGCGGGCGAGCTGAGGATGCCATGCACCCGCCAGTCGCTGTCGCACTTTGTGCACACTGGCCGTGGTGACCCGCTCGGGGATGATGAGGTTGAACGGGAAGCCGTGGTTGGCGACCATCGGCCAGAAGCGCTCGGTGGCGCGATCGGCATCGGTCAACAGCGACGCGAAGTCGGGGATGAACGGGCGACCGGAGGCGGAGATGTTCGGCAGCGTCGGCCAGGCGATGGAGAACTGCTCCGGGCGTTCGAGCGAGCGAGGCGGCCGCACGTACAGAAACCGGTAGCCGACATCGGTCACGCCGTGAATCGTGTAGGTGCTGGTCAGGCTCTGGAGGGCCTGACTCATCTGCTCGGTGCGCAGCAGCAACCTCTGCAGGGTGTCCACGGCCCCCGGCGGGTCCACCGGGATGGCCGGGAGGTGGGGGTAGGCCAGGTGCAGCGGCATCTGCCCGACCGGGGTCGCCGGAAGCCCAGCTGTAGCGGCCTCCCGGGCCGGCCCCCGAGCGCGCGTCGGGCGGGCGCCGTGCCGCGCCGTCGTCGGTCGCGCCGCCGCCTCGGCACCGCCTGTCGTAGTCATGAGCGCCGCACCGCCAAGCACTCCAGCTTCGATGAAGCCACGCCGACCGAACCGGACCGCATCGTCGCGCTCCCCCGCGCCACGAGACTCGTCGCTCATCGGCCGACCCTACCACCGCCGCCCGCTCCGGCGGGTCCATTTGACGGCGGCTGACGGGTGCGGCGCTCCGGGTCCGCGGGGACCTTGCGGGAGCCGCCGTCGTCTCCGCCAAGCCTACGTCCGTTCTTACGGGTTCAACGCTCCGAGGCGCCGCCGTTGCGCCGCCAGCGTGCGCTCCAGCGCCTCGTCGACGGCGTGATGAAGCTGGTGCTGCGACTCCGGCCGCCAGAGCACGTGGTCGCTGCCTGGCATCTGCTCGACGGTCAGGTTCGGCCACCGCTCCAGGTCATCGAGGAGACCTTGGCGCCGGAACTCCTCCAGAAGCGGCTCGTTGCGCCCGAGCAGCAAAAGCAGATCGACCTCCCGCTCGCGAAGATCGGCGAGGGCGCGCGCCCATTCCATCGCCTGCGTCTCCTCCAACGGCCGGGCGGCGGCGCCGCGCACATAGCCGGCGTACAACTTGCGCACGCCTCGGCGCACGCGTGTCGGAGTCAACTCCCGGTGAGACAGGCGCCGCCACGCGCGGGAACGCACGCGCTCCAGAGTCGACGCGACGTCGCGCTCGACGGCAAGCGCGGGGCTGAAGCGGATCGCGTAGAGGTTGATCAGCATTGCTGAGATGACCCGCGGGTCAGACAGCGCAGCCTGCAGCGCCCAGTAGGCGCCGGCGCAGTAGCCGCCGACGATGAAGTCCGTGCCGACTCCCGAGGCGACCAGCTGGTCGAGCACGGCGGGCAGGTGCGGCTCACGGTCAGACGAATACATCGAGCTATCGACCAGCGGGTCTGCGTCGTGCCCCTCGGACTCGCCGCAGCCCATCAGGTCGACGCGTACGGTGGGCACGCCTCGAGCCGCCCAGCGCCGGCCGATCTCGACAAACCTCCGGAGTGGGCCGACCCAGACGCCCACCACTCCCGGCGATTCGATCCCGACGGGCTCGCTGAGCACCCCATAGAGGCCAGTGGCCTCGCCGCCGAAGTGCAGCGCACGCTCGCGCACCGTCCCAGCCTCGTCGACGATGGCCTCGGTGCGGGCGCGAACGACGGTCCGACTCGAACGCGGCGCGGGCGAAGGAGCGCCCCCAGCGCGCAGCCAGGCGGCGACGCGTTCGAAGGTCCGCGCGGGCTCGACCGTCTGCTCGGCCTTCCCGATGAGGTCCAGCCACTCCGACCAATCGTGAACGTCGACGTGCGCACCCGCGGCGCGGTAACCGTCCCGTAGGACAGTGTCGACGGCCAGGCCGTCGCGGCCGAGGAGCAGCACGCGCCGCCCGAGAGGGTCCGGCAGCGACGGCGGGTCGAGCTGGACCTCCGACAACGCCTGCGCGGTCTCGTCCGTCAGCAGGTAGCCGCCCAGCTGCAAGCCCGCGTCGATCGCCGCCCCGGTGCCCTGGTGAGCCCCGGGGTTGGCCACGAGGCCGGCGTAGGCCCGTTCCTGGCGGACCAGCGCGCGGCCGCGGGACGGAACCCTCCAGAGGATCAGGTCATCGATCTCGGCGGCTCGTTGCGCCGCGAGGGCGGCGAGGAATCCGCCCAGGCCGACGCCGAGTGCCACGACGCGATGCGCCCCGGTCGTCTCGCGCAGCCATGACGCAGAGTCGGTCACCGCGTCGAGCCACGTCTCAAGCAATCCGCTGTCGCCGGGCAACCCGCCGCTGTTGCCCGTGCCGGGTAGCGACAGGCGGGCGGCAGGAAAGCCGGCCTCGGCGAGCGTCGCCGCCCCCGTGCGCAAGATGCGGTAGGCGCTCGCCTCAGCGAAGCCGAAGGGCGGGCAGAACAGCACCGCGTGGTCGCGGCCCGGCGCAGGATGCAGCCGGAGAAAGACCGTGCGGTGGCCTTCTGCCGATCCAGAACGTCTGTGCTGGGTCGATCGACGACGTCGTCATAGCTGGCCCCGGTCTTGACACATAGGTACCCGCGAGGCGGGCAGCCACGCTTATGGCAGCGTTAACCTCTCGCGCACGTCCGCCGGCCACTGCGCCGGGGCAAGGCCGTGCGTGCGCAGCAGGGCCAACACGATACGTTCGTGACCGAATCCCAGGCAGGCGCTGTGAGCCGGGCCCCCGCCTTGGAGCGTGATCGCGTAGATCGCCGTGAAATGGTCGTGATGGGCGTTGAACGAGGCCAGCGCAGTGGGCGCTGGCCCGGCGATCGGGGCGACGATCTCGAGCTTGAGCGCTTGGTCGCGCTGGCTGCGGGCCAGCAGCCGGCCGCGGCGCCCGAAGAAGGGATCGGTGGCCGTGTCGAGCTCAGCAGCCAGGCCGAGGCCGCGCAGGAGCGCCAGCCCGTGCGCCGCCCATTCCTCACGCCACTGCCTCACGTCGTCGGGCGCACCGATCCGCACGAGCTCGTGCTGGCGGAACATCTGGCGCCGGGCCGGGTCCATCGAGGGCTCGTGGCGAAACACCCACGCCCCGCCTGCCTCCACGAATACGCCTTCCGTCGGCAGCGGCGTCCGGGCGGCGATGGCCGGATAGACGGGATAACAGGCCGCCGGCATGAGGGCGACGTCGGTCATGCGCTGAAACTCGTTCCATGGTTCGTGGCGGCTGGCCCGCTCGTCCTGTTCCCGTGCAGCGGCCTCGTCGCCCTCGAAGGCGTACACGGTGCCGGCAAGATGCGGGAACGAAGCGAGGTAGCCGCTGGACTCCAGTTGGTGGCGCGGCAAGAGGGGCGGAAACCGCAGGCGCTCAGCGCCGCGGACGACCGCCTCGCGGGTCAGTAATGCCTCCAGCGCCGCGCGGACGTCCTCGAACTCAGCGCTGTGGCCATAGATCCCAGGCACGCCGCAGGCCACCAGCAGCCCGCGGTCGAGTAGCTGGCTGAGAAAGTCCGCCTGGTCGTCGCTGACATGGGGAGGGCCGGTGTGCACCTCAGACCTCGTTGGCGATCATCCAGACGCTCGCCACGTTGACCGGAGCTCGAGCACGGCCGCGCGGATGGACGCGATGCTCACGAACACGCCGCGGTTGAGCATCGAGTCGGGGAACTCGATGTCAAAGGCCCCCTCGAGGGCGAACATCACGTTGACGCTCGCGAACGAGGTCATGCCGGCGGCGAACAGATCGGCGTCCGCATCGAGCATGTCGATGTCAACGTCCAGGCGGGCGTAGTCGCGCAGGACGGCGCGGATATCCAGATCCACTGCATCCATCGATCAGCCTCCCTGGAGGGCTAGCGTCCCGTCGGGCAACCAGCGAGCCCGCTCCCCGGTACGGTAGGCGGTCCCGTCTCCATACGGATCCGTCGATGAAAGCCTGTGACGTGAGCTCCGGCTGGCCGACGTAGGACGCCGCGACCGCCTCGCCGGCCACCACCAGCTCCCCGAGCACCCCGACTGGGACCGGCGCGTCGTGGCGGTCAAGGACGTAGACGCGGGTGTTGGAGATCGGGCGCCCAATGCTGACCGGCGCCGTGCTCGTGACATGGGCGACCGTGGCACAGAAGGTGGTTTCGGCCGAGCCGTGGGTATTCCACACCACCTGGCACCGGGCGCAGAAGCTCATCCGCGAGTCGCGCTCCCAGGGGCTGGCCGCCCGTCATCGCCCGCAGGCCGCGTGCGGGCCGTAGTCCGGTGTCGACCAGGGTCTGCCACACCGCCGGCGTCGTGCGCAGAAAGCTCACACCGTGCTTCTTGATCAGCCCGCTGACCGCTGCGCCGTCGCGGGCCGCCGCAGCGGGTGCCACGACGATCCGTGCGCCGACGCTGAGAGGTGTCCAGAGATCGATGATCGACGCGTCCCAGAACCCGGTTGGCAATACCAGCACGGTGTCCGCCGGTCCAAGACCCACTTCGGCAGCAATCGCGCAGGCCACGTTGGCCGCGGAGGTCTGGCGAATCGCCACAATCGCGGGCTGCCCGGAGGCGGCCTGGCTGGTCTGGAGGCAGAAGGTCGGACCTGGTGGGTCGCAGCCCGGCCCTGCCGGACCAGACGCGTGGTCATCGTGTCGCCCAGCCGCATTCAGCGGAATGACGGTCGCCTGGATGTCCAGGCGTGCGGCCGCCGACGGTTCGGCGAGTACCGTTCGGATGCCGGCGTCTCGGATGATCTGCTCGAGGAGAGCTGGCTCGAGCTGAGGGTCCAGCAGTAGGTACGCACCGCCTGCTGCCGCGACCCCGAGCACGGCGGCAACGAGCCCCGCAGAAGGTTCGCCAAGCAGCGCCACGGGATCGCCTGACCGGATTGCGGCCCGGCTCAGGCGAGCCGTGATCGCCTCGGCGCGTTCGAGCAGCCCTGCGTAGCTCATCGTCTCCTCATCAACCACCGCCGGCCACTCGCCGTGCTCGCTGCACGTCTCCCGCACGAGATCATGCAGGGTCCGTGGCGGCGTCAGCGACCGCGTCGCGTTCCATTCGACGATCTGTTGGTGGTGGTCGTGGGCCGTCAGAATCGGCAACGTCGAGATGGGGGCGGTCGGGTCGGCGATCACCGCTTCGATCACGCGTAACCAGTGGCTGGCCATCCGCTGGGCGGTCGCGTGCTCATAGAGGTCACGAGTCATAGATCAGGCGGCCCTCGATGGGGCCGTCCGGGCGCTCCTCGAGTTGGAGCTCGAGGTCGAGCTTTGCCCCCCCGGCGACTGCCTCGGCCTCGCTTTTCAGCCGGCGCATGGACCACGACGGATCCGAAGGCACGCATTCGGGCTCCACGACGATCATCGTCTGATAGATCGGATTGCCGTTCTGCACCCTGCCCTGCCGAAGGCTACGCAGCAGACGCTCGAACGGCACAAGGTTGTCCAGACCGTCGAGGAGCTCGTTGCGTAGCCGAACGATCAACTCCGCGGCGCTCGGGTCACCCCCCAAGTCGACTCGCAGGACCAGGGGAGTGACGCAATATCCCACTACCGTCTCGAACTGACGGCGCTGGCGCAGGTCGGCCGCCGTCGCGAAGACAACCGTCGTTCTCGCCCGAGTAGCGACCGAGCAAGATCGCCCAGGCGGCGGCCATGACCTGGAACAGCGTTGCACCCACCGCGTTGCCGACTTCTCGCAGGCGTCGTACCGTGACCGCGGGTACCGTCAGCGCAACCACTCCGCCGTGAAATCGCCGCTGGGCCGGCCGCGAGCGATCGAGAGGCAGCGAATGTGACGGTGTGCCCGAAAGCCGTCGGCGCCAGTGCTCGAGGCGCCGCGATGCGATCGGTCCCTCGATCCATTCCCGCTCCCAGCGGGCGTAGTCGGCGTAGCGGGCCGGCGGCTCGAGCAGCCGCGGCGGACGGCCGGAGCGATGGGCGTCGTAGAGCTCGACCAGTTCCGGAAGCACGACGCGACTGACGCGATCCCCCGTCGAAGACGATGTGGTGCATGGCGAGTGCGAGTCGATGCCGCTCCCGGGCAAGCTTGAACAGCCGAGGCCGGACGAGCGGCCCACGGGCGAGGTCATACGGCACTCGGGCGACGTTCGATGCGTGCCTAACCGCCTGGAGCTCAGCCTGCTCAGGCGTCAGGTCGCTGAGGTCCATCACTGGCAGCACGATCCGCGGGACGGGTTGAACGCTCTGCACCGGCTGGCCATCGACCGTTGGGAAGGTGGTTCGCCACGCCTCGTGTCGACGCAGCAGGTCTGTGAACGCGCGGCGCAGCGCGTCCGCGTCCAGGGGCCCGTCCTTGTCGATCGAGATCAGCTCGTTGTAATCGAGCCGGTTGGGCGTCAGGCGGTGCAGATACCACAGCCCCTCCTGAGCGACCGACAGCGGCGCCGACGTTGTCGGGTGGGGCGTCACGCGGCCTGGAGATGCAGCTCGGTCAGACCTCGCAAGCCGAGATTGGGACGCCATTGAATGGGCGCATCAGGCGCCAGTGACAAGCGGGGGAATTTCGCCAGCAGGGTCTCGAAGGCGATCTGGCCCTCGATACGGGCCAGCGGCGCGCCGAAGCAGAAATGGCCCGCCCAGCCGAACGCGAGATGCCGGTTGTCGCTGCGAGACAGGTCGAGGCGGTCGGGCTCGACGAAGCGATCAGGATCACGATTTGCCGCGCCCATCACGGCGATCACGGCAGCGTTCTCCGGGATCTCCCGCACGCCGAGGACGGCCCCGGCGGGCGCAAGGCGCGCGGTGTGCTGGCTCGGGCTCTCATAGCGCAGGAGCTCTTCGATCGCGCTCGGCATGAGCGCGGGGTCTCGGCGCAGGCGCCCGAGTTGCTCGGGGTGGCGCAACAGCGTGAGCAGCCCGTTGCCGATCAAGTTGGTGGTCGTCTCCTGCCCCCCCACCATCGTGACGATGACGTTAGCCACGACCTCGTCTTCGCTGAGACGGTCGCCGTCGACCTCGGCGGTGGCGAGAGCGTTGACCAAACCGTTGGTCGGTCGCACGGCCTCCTGACGGATCGCATCGCGGAAGTACGCCACCATCTGCTCGACGCTGTGGAGTGTCTTGCGGGCCCGGCCGGGGTTGTGCTGGAAGTTGCCCAGCATCTCCGCGAAGTCCTGAGACCACGTCTTGAGCAGCTCATGATCTGCAGTGGGGACTCCCAGCATCTCGGCTGTCACGATCGCCGGCAGCGGATTGGCCAAGGCCGCCATCACCTCGAAGCGCGAGTGGCCCTCGAGCTGCTCGACGAGGCTGACAGCAACCTGGCGAATATGGTCTCGCAGGCCGGCGACGCGACGAGGCGTGAAAGCGGCTGACGCGAGTCGGCGGACGCGACGGTGCTCGGGGGGATCGAGGAACAGCATCTGTCTGACCATGAGTTCGCCGATCGGGGTGAGTTCGCTCATCCCGAGTGCGCTCAATCGCTCCGGTGACGGCGTTCGGGACGCCCGGAAATGGTGAAGCACGTGCACCGCGTCCTCATAACGGGTGACCACCCACGCGTGCAGGTAGGGGTCCCAGTGCACGGGATCCTCCTCGCGCAAGCGGCGGTATAGCGGATACGGGTTGGCCAGAACGTCCGGATCCAGCAGGTGGTACAAGCTCAGCGGCGGTGCCCTCCTCCACCGTGTGACTGCCGCTCACCGGCTCACCAGGACGCCCGCCCGATCGGTGGCCATCTGCCGCTCCACCTCGGCGCCGATCTCGGCTGCCGTCGGGTGATCGAACAGATACCTCAGGCTGATCTCAACGCCGAACTCGTCCTCGAGTCGAGCAATGAGCTGCGCCCCCAGGAGAGAGTGACCTCCAAGGAGAAAGAAGTTGTCCTGCATCTCGACAGCGTCAACGTGCAGCAGCTCAGCAATCAGCGCTGCGGTCGCTGATCCGGTATCCGTGGCGGGGGAGGGAGATCGAACCGGCGTCCCCGGCCCAGCTTCCGCGGCGGTCAGGGCGCTGCGATCGACCTTGCCGTGCGCAGTGAGCGGAATCGCCTCAACCCAGACGTATTTCGACGGCACCATGTAGGCGGGCAGCGATCGGCTCAGGAAGCCGATCAGTGTCTCGTCGTCGGGTGGATTGCCGCCCGAGGCGACCAGGTAGGCGATGAGCCGTCGGTCGGCGGCCGAGTCTCCTGTCCCCAGCACGACACTGGCGGATATTCCCGGGTGCGCGTTCAAACTCGCGACCACCTCCCCGGGCTCGACTCGAAAACCTCTGACGCTGACCTGGTCATCGATGCGACCGAGGAACTCAATCTCGCCATTCGGTCGCTGCCGAACGCGATCACCGGTCCGATAGCGCCGACCCTGATCGAGGTCGAGAAACCGTTGCGCGGAGAGCTCGGGGCGTCTGAGATACCCGCGAGCCAGGGCAACCCCGCCGATCATCAGCTCACCCTCGGCGCCGACCGGCACGGGCTGGAGCGACTCGTCGACGACTTCCACCTCGACGCCGGTGATCGGACGACCGATCGACGGCGCACCCACGTCATCGGGAGTGACTTCCCCAGAGGTGGCCATAACGGTCGTCTCGCTCAGCCCATAGTTGTTGATGACGGCGAAACCGAGCCCGGCCGGTGGCCTTCGCGTCAGCGCATCACCACCTGTGAGCAGGTAACGGAGAGCAGGATCCGCCGGCCAATCGAGCCTGATGAGGTGCTCGGCAACGGCGGTGGGTATGAAGCTCACGGTGATGCCTTGCGCGATGAGCCAATCGCGCAGCGCGGCCGGGTCGGTGCGCACAGAACCGGGGACCACGTGAATGGCTGCTCCAACCGCAAGGCTCGGCCAGATCTCCCAGACCGCGGCATCAAACCCCGGGCTCGCGATCTGAGTGGTTCGATCCGTCTCGTGAGAGAGAACGCATTGCGGTGCCACTGCACCAGGTTGAACAGCCCCGCGTGCTCGATCATCACGCCCTTCGGGCGTCCGCTCGATCCAGATGTGTAGACCACGTAAGCGAGGTCGGCTGGCGCCGGGCGACTCGGCAGGGCGCCGGGAGCGCCGTCGGTCTGCCCCCCGGGCAGCGACCCAGCTGGACCGAGCAAGACGAGTGAGCGGCCCTCGGGCGGCGCCAAGCCGGGGCGCGGAGGCCGCATCAGTGATCACCACGTTCACGCCGGCGTCCGCGAGCATCCACCGCACGCGCTCGGGCGGGTACTCCGGATCGATGGCGAGGTAGGCCGCGCCGGCCTTGAACGTCGCCAGTGCGCCCACCACGAGCGCGGCCGACCGCTCGAGGCATAAACCGACGAGGTCTCCCGGCCTCACGCCGATCCGGCTCAGCCTGCGGGCCAACCGGTCAGCTCGCTCGGCCAGCTCGGCGTAGATCAATACCCCATCCGGTGCCCTCACCGCCGTGGCTCGCCCTCGGGCGGCGACCGATCGCTCGACCAACTCAGCTACCGAGCAGCCGTGATGCACAGGGCCCGCTCCTATCCGCATCTACCCCACCTACCCTGTTTCTTGCGCTAGCCCGGCCCCGGGCCCATTCTAATTGAGCCATGTCCGCCGCGTGTGGTGTTCCGGACCGTAGCGCGCGGACGCCGTCTCGACGTCGATCGGATCCCCGCGGCGAGACGTCGTCGCCGCTGTGGCGGGGTCCTTCAGTTCGCCGCCTTAACCTCGCGATTTGCAGGAACATCAACCCCCGGGGACCCGTCGACATTGGGGTCCTCGTCGTTTCGTGAGACTTCTCGCAGAATGGACGAGACGCCGCCCCAAATCCTGATGGTGGCTGTCGATCCAGCTTCACCCACGCGTCGTGCCGCGGCGCCACCGTGAGGCGTGACCCGGCGCGAGCGCATCACGAGCGATCCGGCCGTCTGCCCCGGGCAGCCGACGATCAGAGGGCTGCGCTACACGGTTGAGAGCGTGCGTGCGGCGATGCGACTTGCCGAGCGGCGACAGCGTCAAGCTGCCGTGATGCGCTGGCCGCGCCGCTTGCCTAGAGAGTCTGAAACCCGATCTTGCTCATCGCGCGGGTCTCGCCCAACGCCCGAATCTTGACGCCGGTTCTTTGCAGGAATTCGTCGAAGGCGCGGAGCTCGTGCTCGTGGTGATTGAACTCGTCGAAGTACAGAATCGAACCGGGCTGCAGATGGGGTTCGACAAAGCGAAGCGCTTCTTCTGTTGAGACGTAGAGATCGGCATCGAAGTTCGCGACCAGCCGGTCCCAGCCGCTCGGCCACTCAAAGCGGGCAAAGCTGTCTGAGAACCAGCCCTTATGAAACTGGACCCGGGGGTCGTCGATGACCGGCGCTGTGCCGCCCTGATCGAAGTGGCCGGCGGGCCTGTTGAGGATCCAATCTGTCGGCAAGCCTTCGAAGCTGTCAAACCCATGTAGCTGCGTTTCGGGGTTGCGAAGGAGACGTGACCATGAGCGCATAGACGCACCTTCGGCGACGCCGAACTCGAGATACAGGACTCGTTCGTGCGAGATCGGCTTAGCGAGCCCGTCAAAGAGGGCGTCCCGATCGTTGTAATGTCGAGCGGCGAGCTCGTGCGCCCGCATCCAAGCGCCGACCCTGAGGTAGTCATAGCTGGCGTTGAGGTGGTATTGGGCGCGACCAGGCAGCCGGTACCCGGCTCGCGCCAGCGACGCCCGGAAACCGGCGAGGCCGAGCTCTCGAGTGCCGCGACCTAACCCTGCTGCCCTACTGCGCCAGCTCATATGCGCCCCCTAGTAAATCGGATCCTCGCGCGCGATCTTAGCCGCGAGGCCGCGGGCTAACTCCGCGCTGCATGACCCCAGCACGCGTCAGGCTGCCTACAGCCGGGTCGTTGGGTGATCGAGCTCGGTCCGCGGGCTCATTGGCCTGGGCATGGCGCCGACCGCGTGCCAGCGGCGCGAAAAGTCCGGACCTTCGCTGGTCGATCGCGTCTCACCGGTGGCGCCTCTCGGGGGGGCTCATCCGGCCCGAGGGGTCACCGTCCGCGGGCGCCCAGCGCTCCTCGATGTGCCCCAGGCGCCATAGCGCCAGAGCACCGATCCAGGTCAGCGCGAACATGCCGACGATGATCAGCCCGAGCGTGTTCATGTCGATGTTCTCGAGCCAGGCCCAGACCGCGCCGTGAGCCCCGAGCTTCTGGCCGAGCAGGCCGGAGATCTCGATCGTGCCGATCAGCAAGGCCACGGCCACCGACAGGCCGGTGATGGTCAGGTTGTAGAAGACCTTACGCACCGGCTTTGAGAAGGCCCAGTCGTAGGCGAAGTTCATGAACGAGCCATCGATCGTGTCGAGCAGGGACATGCCGGCGGCGAACAGGATGGGCAGGCACAGAATGGCTGCGAGAGGCAGTCCGGCCCCGGCCGCACCGGCGGCCAGGAACAGGAAGGCGACCTCCGAGGCGGTGTCGAAGCCGAGCCCGAACAGCAGGCCGACCGGATACATGTGACGCGGCTCGCGCACGAGCCCGGCGAAGCGTCCGAGCGCCCGGTTCATGAGCCCGCGCGAAGCCAGTTGGGCCTCGAGGCGGCGCTCGTCGTAGGCGCCCGAGCGCATCTCCCGAAGCACCCCGACGATGCCCCAGAGGATGACCAGGTTCACCGCCGCGATCACATACAGGAAGGTGCCGGACACCCCGGTGCCCACCCAGCCGGCGACTCCGTGCAGCGTCGAGCCGCCGTGCGTGATCTGGCCGCCCAGCCCCCGCACCCCGATCGCGAACAGGAAGGCCAGCGCGAAGACGATCGAGGAGTGCCCGAGGGAGAAGAAGAAGCCGACGCTCAGCGGTCGCTTGCCTTCGGTCATCAGCTTGCGCGTGGTGTTGTCGATGGCGGCGATGTGGTCGGCGTCGAAGGCGTGGCGCATCCCCAGCGTGTAGGCGGTGAGCCCGGTTCCGACCGCGAAGGCCGACGCCCCGGCCGGCCCGTGGTGGTGCGGCGCCACGATCGCCAGGAGCAGGAAGAAGCCGACCGCGTGCAGCCCGAGCACCACGGCGCTCATCAAGGCGACGGTGCGCCACTGCCCGCGGTCCAGGGAGCCACGCAGCCGTCGCAGGCGAGACGCGTGTGCGATGCCCGCGGCGCCGGTCGGGAGCCCTCCGGCGGGTCACGATCGTGAGGCGGCGATCGCCGCCTGCCCGTAGGAGATCCCGCCGTCACCGGGCGGCAGGCGCTCGGGCACGAGTACACGCAGCCCGGCCGCGCCCAGCCCGGCGGCCACGGCGTCGAGCAGCCGGGCGTTGGCGAACACGCCGCCGCCCAGCACGACGAGCTCTGTGCCGTGCTCGCCGGCCGCCTGCACGCACGCGCGCACCGTGGCGTCCGCGAGGCCGCGGTGGAAGCGGGCGGCGATGCGCCCGCTGCCCACGCCGGCCCGAGCGTCGGCGCGCACGGCGCGGATCATCTCGCGCGGATCGAGACGGAGCAGCCCGTCGCGGCGGGCGATCTCGAACGGGTAGCACCCGCGCTCGAGCGGGTCACAGGCCGCCTCGAGCTCGATCGCGGCCTGGCCCTCGTAGCTCACGCGCCGGCGCAGCCCGCCGAGCGCGGCCACCGCGTCGAACAAGCGCCCCACACTGGTCGTCCACGGGGAGGCCGTTCCCGTTTCGAGCATCCTGCTCACGGCGCGGGCGAGCTCCGGGCGCACGCCGTCGCTCCAGGCCCCGTGCGCGCCGTCTCCCAGCTCGCCGTCGGCGAGCTCGCCGGCGGCGTGGAGCCACGCCGCGGCCATTCGCCACGGCTCGCGGATCGCCGCCGCGCCCCCGGGCAGGCGCACCGCCTCGAGCGCGCCCACGCGCTCGAACGAGCGCAGATCCCCGAGCAGCAGCTCACCGCCCCACACGGTGCCGTCGCCCCCGTGGCCGCTGCCGTCGAAGATCGCCCCCACCGCCGGACCCGTTTCGCCGTGCTCGGCCAGGCAGGCCGCCAGGTGGGCATGGTGGTGCTGGACGCCCAGCAGCTCGACGCCGTCCAGGCCCTGCGCGTATTTGGTCGAGAGGTACTCGGGATGCAGGTCGTGGGCCACGAGCTCAGGCGCCACGTCGAAGAGCCGGCAGAAGTGCTCGATGCCTTCGGTGAAGGAGCGCAGCGTCTCGTAGTTCTCGAGATCGCCGATGTGATGGGAGACCCAGGCACGCGTGCCCTTGCCCACCGTGAAGGTGCTCTTGAGCTCGGCGCCGCAGGCCAGCAGCGGTCGCGTCGCCCCGTCGCCGCCGAGCGGCAGGCTCGCCGGCACGTGTCCGCGTGAGCGGCGCAGGAAGACCGCCCGCGCCCGCCCGTCGGCCGGCGCGCGCATCACCGAGTCGTCGGTCCGGGTCTCGATCGGCCGGTCGTGAAGCAGGAAGAGATCGGCGATCGCGCCCAGCTGGGCCAGCGCATCCTCGTCGCGGAAGGCGATCGGCTCCTCGGCACGGTTGCCACTGGTCAGCACGAGCGCCCCGTCCATCTCGGCCAGGAGCAGGTGATGCAGCGGGCTGTAGGGGAGCATCACGCCGAGCTCCGAGCAGCGTGGGGCCACCGACGCGGCCACCGCGGCGCCACTGCGGCGCGGCGCGACCACGATCGGTCGGGCGGGGGAGGCGAGCAGCGCACGGGCGCCCGTGTCCAGCTCCACGAGCGCGGCGGCGCCGGCGACGTCGGCGACCATGAGCGCGAACGGCTTCTCCTCGCGGTGCTTGCCTGCCCGCAGCCGGGCCACCGTGGGCTCGGCGTCGGGATCGGCGCGGCAGGCCAGATGAAAGCCGCCAATGCCCTTCACGGCCAGGATCATGCCGGCGCGCAGCGCCCGCGCCGCGGTGTCCATCACGTCCAGGCCGGGCTCCGGCGACACGTCCCGGCCCTCGGCGGTGCACAAGCGCACGGCGGGACCGCAATCCGGGCACGCGTTGGGCTGGGCGTGGAAGCGACGGTCGGCCGGGTCCTCGTACTCCTGCCGGCAGGCCGCGCACATGGTGAAGGCCGCCATCGTGGTGAACGGGCGGTCATAGGGGACGCCGCGCACGATCGTGAAGCGTGGGCCGCAGTTGGTGCAGTTGATGAACGGGTAGCGGAAGCGACGGTCCCCCGGGTCAGCCAGCTCGGCCAGGCAGTCGGAGCAGGTGGCGCTGTCGGCGGTGACCGGCGCGTCGGAGGGCTCGTCGCGCGGACTCGGGAGGATGCGAAACCCGCATTCGCCACCGCGGACCGGCACGCGTTCGCGGGTGACCCGCTCCACCACGGCGAGCGGCGGCGCTTCGGGCTCGAGCCGCGCCAGCAGCTCCTCCAGGGCCGACTCCAGACCCTCGAGCTCGAGCAGCACGCCGTGCGCATCGTTGAGCACGTGCCCGTGGAGACCGAGCTCGGTGGCCAGGCGGTAGATGTAGGGCCGGAACCCCACGCCCTGAACCGTGCCCTCGACCCGCACGCGCACGCGCGCAGCCCGCCGGGGGAGATCCGCGACGCTCACCCGACGAGCTCCCGGAGCACGTGGTAGGCGCTGGCCTGCGCCTCCTGGATGCGCGGGATGTGCTCCGAGCGGGTGACGACGACGTGGTCGGCCAGGCCCTCGGCGGCCACGCGGCCGCCGTCGTAGCCGACCATGGCGATCGTGGCGAGCTGCTGGCGGCGGGCCTGCGCGAGGGCCGCGATCACGTTGCCCGAGTTCCCCGAGGTGGAGAGCGCCAGCAGCGTGTCGCCGGCGCGGCCATAGGCGATGACCTGGCGGGCGAAGATCGCCTCCACGCCGATGTCGTTCGCGATTGCGGTGAGGATGCCCGTGTCCGCGGTCAGGTCGAGCGCCGCGCGCGGGCGCCACTCGCCCACGCCGGAGACGAAGTCGGCCACGACGTCCATCGCGTCGGTGGCCGAGCCGCCGTTGCCGAGCGCCAGCAGTGTGCCCCCCGCCGCGAAGCGAGCCCGCAGTCCCGAGGCCGCCGCCGCCAGCACATCCGCGTTCTCGCCCAGCGTCTGCTCGCGCAGTGCGGCGATCTCCCGCGCCTTCATGAGCGCCGAGCGCGCCACGTCCTCGAGCACGGACTCGAGATCGCTCTCGGCCTCGTCGAGGAACGGATAGAGGAAGCTCGAGGCCCCTGCATCGTGGTGGCGCCGGGGGGCCCGACCTCCGAGCAGCCCCCGGTGCTCGAAGAACACGTGCACGAGCTCCCACAGCACGTGGTAGCTCGTCTCGACGATCTCCTGGCGGATGAACGGGTCGGCCACCTGCGGGTCGAAGCCAAACTCGGCGCCGGGCGCCCCGAAGCCGACGGTCAGGCATCCGCGCTCGCGCGCTCGGGCCAGCGCGCAACCCACCGCGTCCCCGGCGCAACCGGGGTCGGCGCCGAAGCCGATCACGATGTCCTCGGGGCGGGCGAGCAGCGCCGTGCGCTCGGCCAGTCTCTCCCCGGTGAGGGCCAGCGCGGGCAGGGCGCGTTTACCGACGATCACCGGGTGCACGAACTCCACGGCCACGTGCCGGGAGTCGGAGACCGCCGCCGCGCCCTCGGCGACGGCGACCAGACGTCCCCCGGCGGCGAAGCGCTCGGCCATCACGTGGCACAGGCGGGCCAGGCGACCGGCCTCCGCGTGGAAGAAGGCCAGACCGGCCTCGGTACGGGCGCTCGCCTGAACCGCCGTGCTCACGCCAGTGCCCGGCTCCGCGCCGCCATGCCCACGAGCCACTCCCGCCACGCCTCGATGCCGTCGCCGGTTCGCGCGCTCACGAGCATGTGCTCGACGCCGGGATGGACCTGCTCGAGGTAATAGAGGAACTTGTCCAGGTCGTAGTCGAGGTGCCCGAGCAGATCGAGCTTGTTGATCAGGACGAGCTCGCAGGCGCGGAACATGAGCGGGTACTTGAGCGGCTTGTCCTCGCCCTCGGTGACCGAGGAGACCATGATCCGCACGTCCTCCCCGACGCGAAACTCGGCCGGGCAGACGAGATTGCCGACGTTCTCGATCACCAGCAGGTCGATCTCCTCGAGCGGCAGCGCGGGCAGCGCCGAACGGACCATGTTGGCGTCGAGATGGCATTCGCCCCCGAACCCGGCGCCGGTGTTCAGCTGCACGACGGGAACGTGCAGGGCGGCCAGGCGATCGGCGTCGAGCGAGCCCTGCACGTCGCCCTCGAGCACGGCCACGCGCACGCCCTCGAGACCGGCCAGCGCGCGCTCCAGCAGTGTCGTCTTACCCGCGCCTGGAGCGCTCATCAGGTTGACCACGGTCACGCCGTGGCGATCGAAGTCGGCTCGGTTGGCCTGAGCGATCGTGTTGTTGGCGTCGAGCGCGTCCTCGACGACTCTGACCTTGGTCCGGTGCATGTCCTAGTCCATCGACCGGATCTTCAGGTAGCGCTGGATCTCGGGCAGCTGCGCCGCCACCGCGCCGCCGATCAGGCCGACCAGGACGAGCAGCATCACGACCTGGGCCAGCGGGGAGATGCGGATATCGCTCATCGTGGGATTACCTCCTGGGCTTGGGGTTCGTTGAGCAGCTCATCGAGCACCGACTCCGTGAGTGCCACGGCCCCGTCCAGTGCGGCCTTGACCGGCTCGGAGAGCTCGGCGAGCAGATCGGGATCCTCGGCGTCCATCCGAGTCAGAGGCTCACAGCCGATCACCAGCGTGCGCGGCGGGGCTCCCCCGAATGCGCGCACCAGGGCGAGCACCTTGATCGGATCCATGCCGTGGCCGTCGAGCGCCGGCTCGCCCTCCTGGCCGTCGGGCTCGATCACGTAGAGCGTGCCCGGCCGGTCGCCGCGGGGAGTGGCATCGAGCATCACCACGGCGTCGTAGTCGGACATCGCGAAGGCGAGATCCATGCCGCGGATGCCGAAGTCGCCCACCTCGACTCCCGCCGGCAGCTGGCGGCGGGCCAGCCGCTCGGCCACGGCCACGCCGAAGCCGTCATCGCCCAAGAAGACGTTGCCGATGCCGGCCACGAGCACCCGCCGCGCCACCCCCGCCGTCGCCTCCGCAGGTAGCGGCTCGACCTCGCCGAGCGCGAAGAAGAAACGGTGACCGGGCTGGCGCGCGAAGCCAAGCTCGCGGCCCGGGTCATCCTCGATCACCACGGCCAGCCTGACCTCGCCCTCGACCTCCTGCTCGATCGACTCCACCACGGCCGAGCGCCCGGCCAGCGCGAGGTCCATCACGTCGCCGCCGGCCCGGGGCGCCAGCCGCACGCGGCTGCCCGGCCGCAGCTCGACACCGTCCACGGTCACCGATGTGACGCTCGGCCGCTGCAGGTGCTCCCAGCCGGCCCCTCCGAGCTCCTCCCACACCGGCGGCGCCGCCGGACGCTTCCCGCTGCCCGAGGCCATCAGCGGACCATCCCGAACTCGCGCACGACTCCGTGCAGGCGCATCAGCTGGTCTGGGGTGAGCGCCTGGGTGCGTTCGAGGATCTCTCGCGCGCGCGGGTCAGAGGCCGCCATTTCGGCCTTCTCCTCGTCGGTCAGCGCGAGGATGTTGAGGACGAGCAGCTGGTCGATCTCGCCGCCGTCGAACAGATCTCCGGGGCTCTCGGGCGCGATCCGCGGATAGTCCTCGAGGATGATCGGGGCGCAGAGCATCTGCCCGCTCTGACCCGGCTCGCCGACGAGCACCGGCCAGCAGCCGCGGTTCTGACAGGCGGCGACGGTCCGGGCAAGTCCGGGCGGCGGGTCGGTCAGGGAGACGAACTCGCCCGCGGTGGCGCTCAGGAGGGCGTGCGTCGAGCACAGCGTCTGGGCCAGGGCCGCGCCGCGCTCGGTGCCCTCGAGCGTGGTGTGGTTGCGAATGCGCACGCACAGGCGGAACAAGTCGGCGGCGACCGGCGTGAGCGACACCGCGATCGTGGCGTCGAGCCGCTGCCAGCTGCGCACGAGCGCTCCGGCCTCGGCGCCCGAGGCCGTGCGCAGCGGCTCGCGCGAGGAGCCGGCGGCGATCCGGACGGGCATCGTGTGCTCGTGCTTGACGAGCTCGCTCAGGGGCCGGGCGCAGACGGTCAGCTCGCGCTCGGCGGCCTCCTCCCAGCTCAGGTGCCGCTCGCCGTCCAGCGTGAGCTCATCGACCGGCTCGAATCCCTGCGTGGTCCGGCGGGTCACCATGCGCCTGACCACGTGCAGGAAGCGCACCGAGACCTCGAGCTGCGTCCGCTGGCTGCCGCGCAGCAGGACCTCGCTCTGCATGAGCGAGGGATCGTCGGGGTGACGGTGCGCGTGGGCGGGCGGATACACGCCGCCGAAGGTGAAGCGCTGCTGGTTCTTCATCGCCGACCGGCGGTAGGGCCAGAGGATGTAGCCCTCGTAGAGCACGGCGTCGGCGATGGCCCGGACCTGGTCGCTGCTCACGGCGCGACCTCTGAGGCCAGCAGCGCGTCGAGCGCGGCATCGAAGCTGGCGAAGGCGTGGCGGGCCTTGTAGGCGCACAGTCGCCCGAAGCTGGCGCTGCCCAGCCGCAGCCACGCGCTGTCGGGGAAGTGGCGGGCCATGGCCCGCTTCCAGACCGCGAGCGGCAAGCGGTAGGCCGCCTCCCGGTCCCAGGCGATCCGGGTGGTCTGCAGCGCCCCGGACTCCGCCTGGAAGAAGAGCGAGCCGCTGAACAGGAGCTCGACGGGGATCTCACCGTCGTCGAGCGCGGCGAAGTAGCGTGCCGCGGTGACCTCGAGGTCGTAGGTGCACGGCACCGGCAGCTCGACGGTCGTCTGACCGCGGAACGGTGGGACGACGAGCGTCGCGGTGGTCCAGGGCAGCGTGCGCAGCGTGGTCCCCCAGCGCTCGGGCGTGCCGAAGAGCTCGAGCAGGCGCGGCTGGACCGCGTCTGAATAGGCCCGCTGACGGGCGGCGATCTGCAGCTGGACCGCGAGCAGGATCGAGCGGATCGGCTGGTCCGGCGCGGTCGTGATCTGAAGCTCGAAGCTCAGCGTGGGGACCGCGGCGAAATCAACGCTCGAGGCGCCGAGCACGGCGAAGTCAAGCGGCGGGATCCTCGCCCGCTCGGCCGCCACGCCAGCTCCGGCCATCGATCGTCACGCCGGCGACAGGTTCGGCATGCTGGGATCGATCGGCTCGTGGGCCTTCGGGTTGATGCCGGTCGAGCGGGCGGCGCTCGAGGTCCCATCCGGGTTGTGCCCGGGCATCTTCTCGTAGCTCCCCTTGGCGTTGCCCTGCTGGATGCCGGGAGTGTGAGCGCTGATGTCGGCGGGCACATCCGCCTTGCCCAGGTTGATCTTGGCCATCTCAGCTCCTTTGTGCGAGTGCGGTCTGGTGGGTGGGGCCCGGGCGGGGTGGCCGGGCGCTGGCGTCGAGCTCGGCGAAGAAGGCCTCGATCTCGGCCCACACCTCCTTGCCGCCGGTGAAGCCGCGCCAGCGGGTGCGGATCACGCCGACCAGGCGGTAGCAGTCCTCGATCGGGACCAGCCAGTGGCGGCGCGCGCCCCGAGCGCGGTTGACCAGCAGCGCCTCGACGTCGGGCACGAGCGCTCCGAGCAACGGGTTGGCAGCCTCGAGCTCGCGCCACGCCGGCAGCTCGAGGCGCGACTCGGTCGGCCCCATTGGGCTGGGGTAGAAGGCGACGACCCGCTCGTGGGCGGAGCTGAAGAAGAAGAAGGCCATGTCGACCGGGATCCGCAGCTGCTCCCAGAGCACGTCGCTGAGCTCGAAGTGCTCCAGGCGCCAGCGCCGGGTGGGCACGAGCCGGTAATGCGCGCCGCCCGCCGCGTCCCGGTCGAAGAGCAGCGAGCAGGCCTGGCAGGCGCAGAGCAGGTCGCGCGAGCGGAGGTCGAGCAGGTGCCGGTGCCCGGCGGGTAGGGGCGCGTTGCAGAGCTCGCAGCGCTCCGGCTCCGTGAGCGTCGCGCTCGCCCCGCGGCCCTCACCGGTCCCTGGCCGCTGCCCCGTCCCCGAGCGCCCGCTCGTGCCGGCGGGCGAGCCTTGCGCGAGCCGGAGCAGCCGGGGAGAAGCGAGCGAGGGGGTGCGGGCGGGCATCGCCGGACGGCCCTCTAGGCGCTCACCCGCAGCGCCACCTTGACCAGGCCGTCCGGGCCGACGAGCAGCGGCACGGGCTCGAGGTGCAGGGCCGGAGAGTCCAGGCAGCGCCCGGCCCGGATCAGGTCGTAGCGGTTACCGCACCCCGGGCAGGCGAGCGCCACGCCTTCACACCGGGCGCCGGACAGCGAGCCCGCGCAGGCCGGGCATCCGTCCTGGTAGGCGTAGGTGCTCGTGCCCACGGCCGCGAACACGATCGGCTCGCCGCTCACGCGCCTGAGCACCGGCTGGCCGCCGGCCAGATCGGGCAGCGCGCCGGCCATCGCCCAGACGCCCGCGGGCTCCCGAGCCGGTGGGGTCAGCTCGATCTGCAGCAGCGCCGGCGGCTCGGGCGGCGCCTCGGCGACCACGCTCTCGATCTCGGGTGCGTGCTTGTGCACCGCGTTCTCGATGGCCAGCTTGAGCGTCATCGTCGAGGAGGGGCAGCCGCTGCAGCTGCCCTGTAGGCGTACGCGGAGCACCGATCCCTCCACGCCGAGCAGCTCGACGTCGCCGCCGTGAGACTCGAGATAGGGACGTACCTCGGCCAGTGCCTCCGCGACCCGATCGGCCATCGCCACCGGATGCAATCCGTGCATCAGCAGCAGGTGGGCGACCAGCTCGTCGCCGGCCAGACGCCTGGCCAGCGCGCCGTCGTCGTCCTCGGCCGCGACTTCCTCGACGATCCGCTCGAGTCCGGCTCCGTAGAGCTCGACGATCGCCTGCACCAGCGCCGTGGCCAGCTCGCGCGCTCCCTCGTCGGGGATCGTCTCGAGCGCCTCGAGCATGCGCTCGATCTCCGCGACCAGCTCCGCCGCTACCGGGGTCTGCGCGGCAAGCGCCATCAGCTGTGCTCACCGAACATCGGCTGGTGGACCCTGCGCAGGGTCTTGCCCCGCCCGAGGTACATGTGCACGCCGCAGGGCAGGCACGGGTCGAACGAGCGCACCGCGCGCATGATGTCGATCCCGCGGAAGTCCTCCTGGCCGTTCTCCTCGAAGATCGGCTGCCCCATCACGGCGTCCTCGTAGGGCCCGGGGGTGCCGTAGGAGTCGGTCGGGCTCCCGTTCCAGGGCGTCGGCGGATACGGGTGGTAGTTGGCGATCTTGCCCTCGCGGATGACCAGGTGGTGGGAGAGCACGCCGCGCACCGCCTCGTGGAAGCCGCAGCCGATGGCCTCCTCGGGGACGTCGAAGTCCTCGAAGACCTTGGTCCGGCCGGCGCGCAGTTCGTTCATCGCCCGGTCGACGAAGTGCAGGGCCATCGCCGCCGAGTAGGCGACGAAGTAGATCCGGGCGCGGTCGCGCTCGATCGCGTTGGACCACTGGGGGATCTTCCACTCGAGCGTCTGCTCGGCCGTGTTCGGCGTCTTGGGCAGGTTGATGAGAACGCTGTGCCCGGTCGCCTTGACGAACGGCGTGTCGACCTTGCCCGCCAGCGCGGTGGCCCACAACCGGGCCAGTGCGCCCCCGCCCGTGTCGAGGGCGAGGTTATCCCCCGTGCGCTTGTCGAACCAGCGCGGGCTCATCACCCAGGAGTAGTTGCCGCCTTCCAGGTCGCGCTTCTGCGGCTTGGGGATCGTCGTCTGGTTCCAGGGGTGGCGCTTGTCCACCGGGTTACCCAGCGGGTCGGTGGGGACGAAGGTCTCCTCGCTCGTCCAGTCCTCGTAGTAGGAGGAGCCGAGCATGATGCGGATGCCGAGGTTGATCTCGACCAGATCGGTGGTGACGAGCTCACCGTCGACCACGACGCCGGGGGTGACGAACATCTCGTTGCCCCAGTCGTTCATGTTCTTGTAGGTGTAGTCGACGTAGTCGGGGTTGTTGAAGGCGCCCCAGCAGCCGAGCAGGATGCGCCGGCGCCCGACCTCCTCATAGCCCGGCAGCGCTTCGTAGAAGAAGTCGAAGACGTCGTCGTTCATGGCCACCGCCGACTTGATGAAGTCAAGGCAACGCAGGAGCCGGCTCAGATAGTCGGTGAACAGGGTGGGCGTCGGGACCGTGCCCACGCCGCCCGGATAGATGGTCGAGGGGTGAACGTGGCGCCCCTCCATCAGGCAGATCATCTCCCGCCCGATCCGGCTCATCAGCAGCGCTTCCTTGTAGGTCGCGCCCGTGAACGGGTTGTACGAGCTCATGATGTCGCCCACCGTGCGGTAACCGTGCAGCTCGGCGTGGCGGGCCTCCGTGCTCTGCGCTTTGCTCCACACGCTGGGATTGGTCTCCTTGACCATCTGCTCGCAGAAGTCGACGAAAACCAGGTTGTCCTGGAAGATGATGTGATCGAAGATGTACTCGGCGGCCTCACCGAGATTGACGATCCATTCGCCCAGCGGCGGCGGCTTGACCCCGTAGGCCATCTGCTGCGCGTAGCACGAGCACACGGCGTGGTTGTCACCGCAGATGCCGCAGATGCGGCTGGTGATGAAGTGCGCGTCCCGCGGGTCCTTGCCCTTCATGAACACGCTGTAACCGCGGAACAGCGAGGAGGTGGCCTTGCACGAAACGACCTCGCGGTTGTCGAAGTCGATCTTGGTGTAGATGCCGAGGTTGCCCACGATCCGCGTGATCGGGTCCCACGCCATGTCCACGAGCTTGCCGGCCTCGGGCTGAATCCTCTCCCTGACTGCCATTGCTATCTCCTATCGATCGAGCTCGACTGCTCTGACATCCGCACTCAGTTGCCCCAGCGGGGCCGGTAGCCGGTGGTCAGCTCGGGTCGGTTGTGGCGCCACTTGGTTTCCTTGTTCATGGTCTTGTTGGTGATGCCGCGGAGCTTGCGGATCATCGGGCCATAGGCGCCCGTCAGCGCCGAGGAGAGACCGCCGCCGGGAGGTGCGTCCATGAACGGCATGAACTTGTCCGGGAAGCCGGGCATCGTGCACCCGATGCAGATGCCGCCGACGTTCGGACAGCCGCCGATGCCGGCCATCCAGCCGCGCTTGGGCACGTTGCAGTTGACCACCGGGCCCCAGCAGCCGATCTTGACCTGGCACTTGGGCGAGTTGTAGTCCTTGGCGAAGTCGCCCTGCTCGTAGTAACCGGCCCGGTCACAGCCTTCGTGCACCGTCTTGCCGAAGATCCACTGCGGCCGCAGGGCCTCATCCAGCGGAATCGTGGGCGCGAGTCCGGCCGCCTGGTAGAGCAACCAGACGAGCGTCTCCATGAAGTTCTCCGGCTGCACCGGGCAGCCGGGGACGTTGACGATCGGCAGCCCGCCGGCCGAGCGGAAGTCCCAGCCCAGGTAGTCGGCCAGGCCCATGCAGCCCGTCGGGTTGCCGGCCATGGCATGGATGCCGCCGTAGGTGGCGCAGGTTCCGATTGCCACCACTCCCCAGGCCTTCGGGGCCAGCTGGTCGAGCCACCAGTTGAGGGTCAGGGGCTCGCCGGTGGCCTCGTCGTTGCCGAACGAGGTCCAGTAGCCATCGCCGTTGATCGTCTCGTTGGGGATCGAGCCCTCGATCACGAGGACGAACGGCGCGTCGAGCTCACCGCGTGCGGCGGCGCGGAACGGGCGCAGGAACTCCTCGCCGCCCAGGGTCGGGGAGAGGACCTTGTTGTGGAGGTTGACCTTGGGCAGGCCGGGGATCGCCCCCAGCAGCACGTCCTCGATCCCCGGCTGTCCGGCCGCCGTGATCGACACCGAGTCTCCGTCGCAGCTCATGCCCTCGGAGATCCACAGGATGTGCACCTCCTCGACGCCCGCCGCCTTCTGTTCAACAGCCATGGGCCATCCCTTCGGTTGTCATCTCTTCCTCGAGCTCGAGCGACTCGACGAGCAGCTCCTCGCCGGCCAGGATCTCCAGATCCAATCCGCCACAGCTCGCACACTGCAGCGGGAACTGGGTCATCGTGCTCACCCGCGCGCAGGCCTGGCAGCGCCCGCGGGCCGGGATCTCCTCGATCACGAGCTCAGCGCCCTGCGAGGGCCGTCCCGTCGGTCAGCAGCATGAAGGCGAACTCGAGCGCCGCGGGCACGACCTGGCGCAGGTGGCCGACGCTGAGCTCGACCCGGGTCACGGCGCGGCCGGCGGCATGGCGCTCGACGATGCCCACCACGGCCTCGGCGATCGAGAGCTCGTGCATGGCTAACAGATCCTCGGCAAGGGGTCGCCGACGAGCTGGTCCATCACCCGGCGCCCGCCGAAGCTGGTGCGCACGAGCACCATCCCCGGCGGCTCGGTGCGGACCTCGCCGATCTCGGCCGCCGCCGCGCACCCGGGCACCTCGCGCAGCGCCGCCAGGGCGCGATCCGCCGCCTCGGCGGCCACGAAGGCGACCAGCTTGCCCTCGTTGGCCACGTACATGGGGTCGATGCCGAGGATCTCCGCGGCCCCGGCGACCTCCGGACGGACGGGAACCGCGCCCTCGTTGATCGTCATCGCCACCGAGGAGGCGCGGGCGAGCTCGTTGAGCACGGAAGCCACGCCGCCCCGCGTGGCGTCGCGCAGGCAGTGCAGGTCGTCTCCGGCGGCCTCGAGCAGAGCCTCGACCGCGGGCCACAGCGAGCAGGTGTCTGACTCCACGTCGGCGTCGAGCTCGAACTCGCCGCGGGCCAGCATGATCGCGGTGCCGTGGTCGCCGATCTGGCCCGAGAGGAGAATGCGGTCGCCGGGGCGCAGGAATCTCGGTGAGAGGCGGGCGCGGGGATCGCGACGCCCGATGCCGGCGGTGCAGATGTACATGCCGTCGGCGTGGCCGCGCTCGACGACCTTCGTGTCTCCGGTGACCACCTCGACGCCCGCCGCCGCGGCGGCGGCGGCGATCGCCTCCACCTCGGCGCGCAGCTCATCGGTGGCCAGCCCCTCTTCGAGGATCAGTGACAGGCTCAGCCACTGCGGCCGGGCCCCCGCGACGGCGAGGTCGTTGACGGTGCCGTTGACGGCCAGCTCACCGATCGAGCCACCGGGGAAGCGCAGCGGCTTGACCACGTAGGCGTCGGTGGTGAAGGCCAGCGGGATGCCGCCGAGCTCGAGCGCGGCGGCATCGGCCAGCTCGGCCAGCGCCGCGCCCGGCTCCGTGGCCGGCGCGGGCCCCTCGCGCGCACCCACGGGCAGCGCGGGCCGCGGGGTGGTCAGGGCCGGGACGAGCAGGCCCTCGATCAGCGTCTGGGTGGCCTTTCCGCCCGCGCCGTGGGCCATCGTGATGTGCTGGTCGCGGAGCTTGGGCCGCTTGGCCCGGGTGGTCTCGATGATCCCGAGGATCCGCTGCTCGCGCCCGGAGAGCATGGCCGGCTCGGCCATCACACGACCTCCCGTTCGCGAGCAAACCGGCCGAAGTTGTAGTACGCGGCGCAGGCTCCCTCGGAGGACACCATGCAGGTGCCGATCGGCCGCTCGGGGGTGCAGGCGGTGCCGAACACCTTGCACTCCCACGGCTTGATCACGCCCTTGAGCACCTCACCGCACTGGCAGGCTTTGGGGTCGGCCACGCGTACGCCGGGGATGTCGAAGCGCCGCTCGGCGTCGAGCTCGGCGTAGGCATCGGAGAGCCGCAGCCCGCTGTGGGAGATGAACCCGAGCCCCCGCCACTCGAAGTGGGGGCGCAGCTCGAACACTTCGGCCAGCACCTCCAGCGCCCGCAGGTTCCCGTCGTAGGGCACGACCCGCGTGTACTGATTCTCGACCTGGCAGCGCCCCGCCTCGAGCTGGCGCAGGATCATGGCGACGGCCTGGAGGATGTCGAGTGGCTCGAAGCCGGCGATGACGACCGGCTTGCCGTAGTCGGCCGGGATGAACTCGAACGGGCGGGCGCCGACGATCGTCGAGACGTGGCCCGGGCCGATGAAGCCGTCGAGCCGGAGGTCGGGGGACTCGAGCAGCGCCCGCAGCGGCGGCACGATCGTCACGTGGTTGCACAGGCACGAGAAGTTGCTCACGCCCTCGAGCCGCGCACGCCTGAGCGTCAGCGCAGTCGAGGGGGCGGTCGTCTCGAAGCCGATGGCGAAGAAGACCACCTCGCGGCCGGGGTTCTGCTTGGCGATGCGCAGCGCATCGAGCGGCGAGTAGACCATGCGCACGTCGGCCCCGCCCGCCTTGGCTTCCAGCAGCGTCCCCTCCGAGCCGGGGACGCGCAGCATGTCGCCGAAGCAGGTCAGGATCACGTTCGCATGGCGCGCCAGCGCGATCCCGTCGTCGACCCGGCCCATGGGGATGACGCACACCGGACAGCCCGGCCCATGAACGAGCTCGACGTTGGCCGGGAGCAGGTCGTCGATCCCGTACTTGTAGATCGAATGGGTGTGCCCGCCGCACACCTCCATCAGCTTGTAGTGGCGGCCCGGCTCAACGCTCGAGAGGATCTCGGCGGCCACGGCGCGGCCGAGCTCGGGATCGCGGAACTCCTCGACGAACTTCATCGGGCCCCTTCCGGCGCGTCGTCGGGGAGGCGGGCGATCGCCGTGCCCGCGTGAACGAGCAGGCGGGCGCCGGGCGCGACCTCGTCCACGAGCGCCGTCTCCACCGTGCTGCGAGCTCCCTCCGCGTCGAGGCACAGCGCCAAGGCGCGGGCGGGGTCGATCCGCAGCACCCGCATCTCGACGCCGTCGTCGCCGCAGGTGATGCAGTGGGTGGGATGCTCGTCGGAGTGGGCGACGCAGGCGGCGGCGGGGACTGGTTCCGCGCTCACTCGATCACGCTCGCCTTCAGCTCCTCGAGCTCGAGCTCGAACTCGTGACCCATCGCCTCGAGCAGCTCCCGCGTCTCGCGGGCCTCCTGCTCGTCGATCCGGGAGATGGCGAAGCCAACGTGGATGAGCACCCAATCGCCGATGCGCACTCCGTCTGGCTCGTCCACCAGCAGGCCGATGTTGACGTTGCGCCGGACACCGGCAACGTTGACCTTCGCGATCTGATTCGCCGGATCGACGATCTCGAGTACCTGCCCAGGTATTGCCAAGCACACCGACTTCTCTCCCTCCGGTCGAGCGCGCCAGCAGAGATATCAGCGGGCCTGGTGGCTGTCGCGTGGTGAGTAACCCAGAGCACGTAATGCTGATTACGCAGCCATCGTCAGAGCCGGACTGGGGTTGATCCGAGCCTGCGGCGCTGCGAGACTCACCCGGAGGGGACACGCCGAGCGAGGAGCCGTCTACGTGCCGATCCATCCAAGTGACGCCGGTGGAAAGGCCGAGGATGGTGGTCTGGTGCATGGTGAGCTGCCGCCCGTATCGGGGGTGGTGAGGATTTCCGCGCGCTGCGTCCTCGATCTGGACGTCGACCTCGCCGAGGAGCTCGGGCCCGAGCCGCGCCGTGTCGCGCGGGCGGCAGCCACGGCGACGGTGATCGACGCCGAGGCGGGCCCGCTGGCCATGATCGAGTGGCTCGAGCGTGCCGGCCAGGGACCCGGGGTGCTCATCCTCCAGGGGGTGCTCGCCCTGGAGGTCCGTGTGGGCGATCGCCTGAGCGCCGAGCTCGCGGGCGCCGGCGATCTCCTCCAGCCGCTCTGGGCCGAGCCCACCCAGCTGCTCGCCTGCACCGTCAGGTGGCGTGCCCTGACCCCGATGCGCTTCGCGATCCTGGACGCGGGCTTCGCCCGCCGCGTGCGCTTCTGGCCGCCGCTGACCCACGCGCTCCTGCGGCGCGCGGGGCGACGGGCGGTCAACCTCAACGTGCAGCGGGCGATCGCCGCGCAGCCGCGGCTCGAGGTGCGTCTGGCGCTGCTCTTCTGGCACCTGGCGGGACGCTGGGGGCGGGTCGAGCCCGGCGGCATTCGTCTGCCCGTTCCGCTCACCCACCAGCTGCTCGGCCAGCTGATCGCCGCCGAGCGGCCATCGGTCTCCCACGCGCTGGCCCGTCTGGCCCAGGCCGGCCTGGTCGACGGACACGGGGACGAGTGGCACCTACACGGGACGCTCCACGAGCGACTGCCGGCGATGATCGCCGCCTCCGAGGACCGCGCGGAGCGGATCCTCGCCGCCGTCGGCGGTCGGCGGATGGGCTGAGGCTTCGGGCTGTCTGAGGTTCCCGCTCTTAGGGCTGCTCGGCGCTGCGCTGGGTGAGCAACCGTCGCGGTGCCTTCCGTTCCCAGGCGTCACCGAGCAGTTCGGCGAGCAGCTCGGGGCTCGCCGCCGGCAGGTCGACGTGGACGGCGGCGAGCCGCCGGCCCCAGTGAAACGCGGTGCACGCGTCGGGATGCGCCTGCGGCGGCGCTGAGGATGCCGGACTCGTCGAGCATCACGTTCGCATGGTTGGGATCCCAGAGCGTGGCGAAGATCTTCCCAGCCACCCGGAACGAGGGGCGGCCGTGGTGGTCCTGCTCGATCGCCTCCGGCAGGGCGAGGGCGAACCGGCGCAGAATCTCGCCGTCGGCCAGCGGTTCACCCGTCCGCCGCGTGCGGGTCGTAGGTCCCGAACGACCACAGGTTGCCGTCGAGGTCGCGGGCGCTGTACTCGCGCGAGCCGTAGGGCATGTCGGCGAGCGGGCGCACGATCTCGGCGCCGGCGGCACAGGCCCGCGCGTGATGGCCGTCGGGATCCGTGACCACCGCGTAGATGGTGACCGGTGGCTGCGCGCCCTCCGGTGCCGGCTGATCGGTTGGGACACCGCCGAACATGACGAGCCCATCGCCCAGCCGCAGCTCGGCGTGCTGGATGCGTCCGTCGTCGGAGCGGTAGACAGCCTTCTCCTCGAAGGCGAACGCACGCTTCAGCCACTCCAGCGCGGCCTCGGGGTCCCGCGGGTGCAGCGCGGGAAAGATGTTCGGTCGCATGAGCGCCACCCTACGGGGCCGAGCCGGCTCCGTCTTGGAGAAATGGGACCCCGTCACCCACGACCCCGCCGGAGTCCGGCAGCAGCCGGGCGACGAAGTCCCTCGGGGTGGTCCCGGCCAGCTGGCGGAAGTCGCGGTTCAGGTGTGACTGGTCGGCGTACCCGCAGGCATGGGCCACGTCGGCCCAGCGGCCCGGCGAGCGCTCGATGTGGCGCCGGACGGCGTCGAAGCGGATGAGGCGCGCGACCGACTTCGGCGCCAGCCCGACCTGCTCACGAAACCGGGTGTGCAGGTAGCGACGGCTGCATCCGAGCTGGGCGGCGAGCGACTCCACGCGCTCGCGCCCCTCGCTCTCCTGCAGTCGCCCCAGTGCCCAGACCACGGCCGGCTCTGGGCGCCGGCCGGCGCCGAGGCGGCTGAGCAGGAACGCCTCCACGATGTCGAAGCGGGCATCCCAGTCGAGAGCGGCGCGGAGTTCATCCACGAGCCCACGTCCCGCCCGCCCGAACGCGTCCTCGAGCTGGATCGTCTGGCCTTCGAGGTCGCCGAGCGGCATGCCGAGCACCGACCATGCCCCCAGCGGCGTGAACTTGAGGTCGAGCGAGGCGTAGCGCGGGCCGAACCCGACCACCGCATACCGGTCGCTGAGCCCGGCGATCCAGTCGTGCGGGAGCGGCGTCCCGTCGAGGGCGAGCTCGCCCTCGAAGTCGACCATCAGGGTGAGAGCCGGCCGGGGCGGCTCGAGCCAGCTCGAGAACTCCGCCCGCTCCTGCTCGAATCCGATCAGGTCACGGTCAAGTACTGCGCGCAGCCTCGGATCGGCGGCACGCACGGCCCGGACCCAGCGACCGTGGTCGGTCGTCTCGCGGACGAGGCGGGTGCGTGCGGGTGCCGGGCCGATGAGAGCGGACGTTATCCCGCGCGGTGCAGCAGCGCGCGGGCGAAGAACGCCGCCACCCGGGGGCTCGTCGCCGCCCCGCCTGGATCCACGGTCCCTTCGTGGCCCTGGCCCGGGACCAGCCACAGCTGCTTCGGCGCCCGGGCGAGTGAGAAGTTCGCCCGGCCGAGCTGCGGGCGGACGTCGGTGTCGGCGAGGCCCTGGATGAGCAGGATCGGCCGGGGGCTGATCTCGCCGATGACTTTGCCCGGTGTCACCGCGCCGAGGTCCGCGCCGGTGCGCAGCTGCAGGAGCTCGAGCGACAGCGGGGAGAACATCGCCGTCGGCTTCAGCAGGATGTCCGCTGAGCTCCGAGTGCATGTAACCGCTGAGGCTCGGCCAGCTCGCCACCGCCACGACCGCCTTGACGCGCCGGTCCCGGGCCGCTTCGAGGATCGAGACATCGGAGCCGATCGAGAAGCCGAGCTCCCCGATGGCGCCTGGGTCGACCCCGGGGTGGCGGACGACGGCGTCGATCACCGAGCGCAGATCGGTCGTCTCGAGCGCGCCCCAGGTGCCGTGGCCGCCGCTGCCGTCGCGGCCGCGCTCGTTGTAGGTCACGACCGTGAAGCCGGCCGCATGCAGCATGTTCGCCACCGGCAGCATCTCGTCCTCGTCGCCGCCGTAGCCGTGGGAGAGGACGATCGTGGCCTCGGAGCGGCCCGGGAAGAAGCGCCCGGTCAGCACGACGCCGGTGCGGCTGTGCACGGTGAGGGGCTCGGCCACGCGGGCCAGGGCGGGATAGCTCTGCAGCCCCCAGGCGTAGTGCGCGGGCGGGAAGTCCATGAGCGCGTCGGACGCGCGCCAGGCCAGCGCGATGAGTGCGAGCACCACAGCGAGGCCGGCCCCGGCGACGAGGAGCGCGATCCGGCGCCCGATACGCGCTCGCCGGGGGTGCCGCTCGGTCGGGAGCGGACGGGTGAGGGTCTGGGTGGTCATCGAGGGCCCACCCACACAACGGGGCGAGCCGGGCGCAGCTTGCGCGACGGCGCGTTCAGCCAGCGCCTCCGAGCGCCGAGACCTCGCCGGGCTCGGCGCTCATCCCGTCCTGCGCGGCCTCAGGCCATGGAGGAGCGGATCGCGTCCTCGGTCTGCTGGTACTGCAGCGCCGCGTTGCCGAGCAGCCGCGAGATCCCATCCAACGCGTCCTTCAACCCCGCCGCCGAACGCTGCCACTCATCCCACAACGCATGAAACTGACCCGACGCCGCCCCCTGCCAATCCCCACCCACCACACCCAACACCTCACCCTGCATCCGCGACAACTGATCCTGAATGCTGCCCGACCCCGTCATCACATTCGTCGAGAGCGAATGCAGATCCTCCGACGTCACCTTGATCAGACTCACAACCCACCTCCAGACATAGCGAAAACCCGTGCACCTGCCAGTCTGCGGGGCGCCGCGCATGGCGACCAGTGGCCACAGGTATGAACACCACCATCCCCCGCGCGGCCCGGGGCCGGCGCGGCACCGGACCCCGCACGCGGCGAAGTCGCTGCCGCAGAGGTGCCGAACTCGCCCACCGGCGCTTGCGCTGGACGTACCCGGACGCGCCGCTCTCCTCGCACACCGGCGGAGCCGACTTCAGCGTGTTCATGGGCGCGCTGTTCGGCGCCGGCGTGTACTGGGCGCTGGCCCGGCGCTCGGTGCCGGCCGAGGCCAGGAGCTCAGAGCTCGCCGAGCTGGCCTGAGCTCGCCGGATCAGCTGCTCGCACGAGACCCCGCAGCCCGGTGACCAGCCGGTCGAGCCCCCGGCGGAAGTAGGCGCATCCGCGCGACCGCCTAGGACGGACTACGCCTCGGCTTCCCCGGCCAGCCGCAACGGCGCCAGCTCGGGCAGGCGCATGGCTGGCCGGGAACGGGCGAGGCGGCGCACGCGCAACCAGGCAAGCAGACCGCCGGTGCCCGGAATCCAGACCGAGATCGCGTGGTAGACGAGCACCGCCCCAACCGCTGCGGCCGGGGAGAGGCCGTAGAGCACGAGCGCGCCGGCCAGCCCGGAGTCGAGCACGCCGAGGCCCGCGGGCATGGGGATCATCGTGGCCAGGTAGCCGATGCAGTAGCCGAGGATGAGCGCCGGGACGCCGAGCGGGTGCCCGGTGGCCGCGCACGCCGCCCACAACGCGGCCATGTCCAGGCAGAGGAAGCCGGCGCCGCCGAGCAGGCGCCAGTTCGGGCGCCGGGCCTCGCGCCAGGCGCCCTCGAGACCGGCGGCCAGGGCGCGCAGGGCAACCGGCGCGCGATCGCCGAGCCGCCGAGCCAGCCGCATGAGTCCGGCGGCGCCGCCGAGCACCGCGACGGAGACGAGGATCGGTCCGCAGGTGTGGGCGAGGTCGTGGGGGCCACCGGGGAGGCCGAGGAGCAGGAAGATCCCGGCGGCGCCATTGACGGCGAACCCGAAGCCGGTGAGGAGGCAGAGCAGCGCGCCGCAGCGCTCGAGCAGGTGCCGGGTGCTCACGCCGTGGCGACGCAGCAGCCAGCCGGTGGCGGCGGCGGAGGAGATGTTGCCGCCGGGCAGGATCGCGCCCGCCCCCATCGCCGTCCACGCCACCCGGCGGCTGACCGGGCGGGGCGGCTCGGGGAAGAAGCGGCGGAAGATGACGACGTAGCTCAGGCAGGAGGCGAGCTCGAAGCCGACCGCGGCGAGCACCCAGTCCAGCTGCATGTCGCTGATCCGTTGGACGACCTGGCCGGGCGGGGCGATCCACAGCAGCAGGCCGAGCGAGGCGACGCCGGCGAGCACCATGAGCAGCACCCGGGTACGCGGCCGCCGGGTGTCGGCGGGTGGGGGCGCGCCGGGCATCAGGGCCACATGTTCCCGCATCGAGGTGGCGAAATGCGGTCCTCGGAGAAGATTCGACTAAGAGGCGCTCGTGGGCCACATCCACAGCGCGTCGCCGCGAGCGGCCTCGCGGGTGAGCGCGGCCTGAGCGGCGGCGATGCGGGCGATGGGCACGCGGAAGGGCGAGCAGGAGACGTAGTCGAGGCCGGCGCGATCGAAGAACGTGATGCTCTCGGGGTCGCCGCCGTGCTCGCCGCACACCCCGAGCTTCAGACTCGGGCGGGCCTCGCGCCCGACCCACGCGGCGAGGCGGACGAGCCAGCCGACCCCGGGAGAGTCGATCGTCTCGAACGGGCTGCGGTCGATGATGCGCCGCTCGAGGTAGGTGGGCACGAACTTCGATTCGACGTCGTCGCGCGAGAAGCCGAGCGCGGTCTGGGTGAGGTCGTTGGTGCCGAAGGAGAAGAAATCCGCCTGCTCGGCGATGCGGTTGGCCACGAAGCAGGCCCGCGGGAGCTCGATCATTGTGCCGACGGTGTAGTCGCTGCCCTCGCGCAGCCCCGCCTCGGTCCCGGCCTTCACGACGAGCTCGCGCATGAGCGCCAGTTCCTGCTCGTAGTTGACCAGCGGGATCATGATCTCCAGGTGCGGCGGCTCGGCGGCGGCGCGCGCGGCCCGGAAGATGGCCTGGACCTGCATCTCGTAGATCTCCGGGTAGAGGATCCCGAGCCGGCAGCCGCGGGTGCCGAGCATCGGGTTCTCCTCGTGGATCTCGTTCGCCCGCCCAGCAGCCGCTCGAGCGCGGGCAGCTCGTCGGAGTCGTCCATGCGCGCGTGCTCGACCTGGGCCGAGAGGTCGGCCAGGTTGGGCAGGAACTCGTGCAGCGGCGGGTCGAGCAGGCGGATGGTCACCGGCAGACCGGCCATGGCCTCGAACAGCCCTTCGAAGTCCTCCTGCTGGAGCGGCAGCAGCTCGGCCAGGGCGGCGCGCCGGTCCTCCTCGGTGTCGGCCATGATCATCGCCCGCATCTTCGGCTGGCGGTCCTCGGCCATGAACATGTGCTCGGTCCGGCACAGCCCGATGCCCTCGGCACCGAGCTCCCGGGCCCGCCGGGCGTCCTCGGGGGTGTCCGCGTTGGCGCGCACGCCGAGCCGGCGGATCGCGTCCGCCCACTCGAGCACGGTCTCGAAGTTCTCGTTCACCCCGGCCTCGACGAGCGGCACGTCATCGGCGGTCACGCAGCCGCGCGTGCCATCGATGGCGATCCGGTCGCCCTCGGAGAACTCGGTTCCGTTCACCCGGGCCACGCCGGCGACCAGGTCGACCGTCAGCGCCTCGACGCCGACGACGGCCGGCCGCCCCATCCCGCGGGCCACGAGCGCGGCGTGCGAGGCCTTGCCGCCTTCGGAGGTGAGGATCCCCTGAGCGGCGTGAAAGCCGGCCACGTCATCGGCGTCGGTGAACGGCCGGACGAGGATGACCTCGCGCCCGTCGCGCGCGGCGGCGACCGCCCCGGCGGCGGTGAAGACGATCTCGCCCTTGGCCGCCCCGGGCGAGGCCGCGACCCCCGAGGCCAGGACCTCGAACTCGGCCTGGGGGTCGAACGTCGGGTGCAGGAGCTGGTCGAGCGCGCCGGCGTCGATGGTGGCGATGGCCTCCTCCCGGGTCAGCAGGCCCTCCTGCACGGCGTCGACCGCGAAGCGCACCGCCGCTTGGGCCGGCCGCTTGGCGTTGCGCGTCTGCAGCATGAACAGCCGGCCCTCTTCGACGGTGAACTCGGTGTCCTGCATGTTCTTGTAGTGGCGCTCGAGCGTGCGCAGGATGTCCATCAGCTGGGCGTGGACGTCCGGCAGCCACTCGCGCAGCTCGCGGATGTCCCGGGGCGTCCGGGCGCCGGAGACGACGTCCTCGCCCTGCGCGTTGGGCAGGAAGTCGCCGCTCGGGTCGGGTGCGCCGGTCACCTCGTCGCGCGAGAACGCGACGCCGGAACCCGAGCTCTCACCCCGGTTGCCGAACACCATCTGCTGGACGTTGACCGCCGTGCCCCAGTCATCGGGGATGTGGTTCATGCGCCGATAGCTGACCGCGCGCTCGTTCGTCCAGGAGTCGAAGACGGCCCGGATGGCCAGGCGCAGCTGCTCACGCGGATCTTGGGGGAAGTCCTCGCCGGTGTGCTCGCGGTAGATGTCACGAAACTGCGCCGTCAGTTCGCGCAGGTCCTCGGTCGAGAGCTCGGTGTCCTCGCGCACCCCGCGCTCACGCTTGCAGGCGGCGATCGCGTCCTCGAAGCGCTCGCCCGGGATCCCCCGGGAGACGTTCCCGAACATCTGCACGAACCGGCGGTAGGAGTCCCAGGCGAAGCGGTCGTTGTCCGTGCTCCGAGCCAGGCCCTCGACCGAGCGGTCGTTCAGTCCCAGGTTGAGCACGGTGTCGAGCATCCCCGGCATCGACTCCCGCGCCCCCGAGCGCACCGAGACGAGCAGCGGATCGCCGTCGTCACCAAGGCGCTTGCCCGTGTGCTCCTCGAGGCGGGTGAGGGCGTCGGCCACCTGCTCGGCCATCCCGTCCGGCTCCTGCCGGTCCGAGTGCATGTACTCGACGCACGCCTCGGTGGTGACCGTGAACCCGGCCGGCACCCGGTCAGGCCCAAGCACGCGGGTCATCTCGGCCACCCCGGCACCCTTGCCGCCGAGCAGCTCCCGCATGTCGCGAGACCCCTCGGAGAAGTCGTACACCCATTTGACTTCGCCGCCCGACATCCGATTCACCTCCGTGACGATGGCGGCACTCTAACCGCCCGCCTCAAGTCCTCCGCCGGAACAGCCGATAATTTGATCTCGAAAGGTTTGTTCGCTAAGATTTAGAGACCAAATGAACTCCGTCACCGCTTCTCCCTCCACTCCCCGCATCGAGCCGCACGTCCGGCGCGTCGCCATCGTCGTGATCCTCGGGTCGATCATGTCCGTGCTCGACACGACGATCGTCAACGTCGCCCTGCACGACCTCTCGGGCGACCTGCACGCCTCGCTGAGCTCGATCCAGTGGGTCATCACCGGCTACCTGCTCTCACTCGCCGCGGTCATTCCGGTCACCGGCTGGGCCGTGCGGCGCTACAGCGCCCGCCGCCTCTACCTCATCGCGCTCGTCGTGTTCACCCTCGGCTCGGCCCTGTGCGCGCTGGCCAGCACGAGCGGCGAGCTGATCGCCTTCCGCGTCATCCAGGGCGTGGGCGGCGGCATGCTCACCCCGATCGGGCAGATGATCCTCGTCAAGGCGGCCGGCCCCAAGAACCTGGCCAAGGTCATGAGCCTGATCGGCGTCCCGATCGTCCTCGCGCCGGTGTTCGGGCCCACGCTCGGCGGCCTGCTCCTGCAGGGCGTCGGCTGGCAGTGGATCTTCCTCATCAACGCTCCGGTCGGCGCGCTCGCGCTGGTCCTCGGCCTGCGTCTGCTCCCCCGCGACGAGGCGAGCTCCGAGCACGCCGGCCGTCTCGACGTCATCGGCCTCGCGCTGGCCGCCACGGGCGTGGTCGGCGTCACCTACGGCCTGTCGCAGAGCGAGAGCGCCGGCAGCCTGACCGCCGGCAGCGTGCTCATCCCGGCGCTCGGCGGACTCGCGCTGCTCGGCCTGTTCGTGGCGCGCTCCCGGCGCGTCGAGCGTCCGCTGCTCGACCTGAGCCTGTTCGCCAACCCGGCGTTCCGCGCCGCCGCCATCGTCACCTTCTGCCTCGGCGCGGCGCTGTTCGGGGCGATGATCCTGCTGCCCCTGTACTTCCAGACCATCCGGGGCGAGAACGCCATCTCCACCGGCCTGCTGCTCATCCCGCAGGGCGTCGGCGGCGGGCTCGGGATGGCCCTGTCCGGGCGCATGACCGACCGCCTCGGCGCGGGGCGCACCTCGCTGCTCGGCGGCACGATCCTGGCCGCGGCCACGATCCCCTTCGTCCTGGTCAACGCACACACGTCGTTCGTCGTCCTCGGGGCGGCGATGGTCCTGCGTGGGATCGGGGTCGGCCTGGCCATCATGCCGGCCATGACCGCCGCCTTCTCGGTGCTGAGCAAGGAGCAGGTCAACGACGCCTCGCCCCAGCTGACCGTGCTCCAGCGCGTCGGCGGCTCGCTCGGCACCGCGATCATCGCCGTCGTGCTCCAGGGCCAGCTGACCGGCGCCCGCACGCCGGCGGCCGCGGCGGCCGGCTTCGCCCACACCTACTGGTGGGTGATGGGCGTCACGGCGGTCGCGCTGCTGCCGGCCCTGCTGCTGGCGGTGATCGAGCGGCGGGCCAGGCTCGGGCAGGTGGCCGTGGCCGCGGGGCCTCAGACGACGCTCGCCGAGGCGGCGGCATGAGCACCGAGGCGCGGGAGGCCACCGAGAGCGTGCGCCACGCCGTCGGACAGGCGTTCGCCGCCCAGCGGCGCCTGCGCGGGCATATGAACGCCGGCGGCGACGAGCTCGGCTACGGTCAGATCCGGACGATCTCGGTGCTCCACCAGACGGGCGAGATGACGGCGGGCGAGATCGCCCGCGCCGTCGACCTCAACCCGGCCAGCGTCACCGCGTTGGTCGACCACCTCGAGCGAGCCGGCCTCGTGCTGCGCCGACGCTCCACCGAGGACCGGCGCGTCTGCCACGTCGCTCTGACCGAGGAGGGGCAGGAGGTGGCCGAGCGCAAGCTCGCCGCCTGGCAGGCCCGCTGGGAGGACGGGCTGGCCGAGTTCAGCGACGCCGAGCTCGAGGCCGCGGCCCGGATCCTCGGCCGCGTGACCGAGATCTTCGACGCCGTCGGCCCCCGAGCGACCGCGGCCGCGAAGCCCTAGCCGCGCCCGACGCGCCAAGCCGCGCTGCGCAGCACGAGCGCGACGGCGCCGAGCACGTGGGCGCGCGGGCCGAGCGCGCTGACCGCGACACGCAGATCCTCGGCCGCGGAGTCGATGGCCACCCGCGCGACCTCCTCGCGCACGGGCCCGAGCAGCAGATCGCCGGCGGGCACGAAGTCGCCTCCGACGATGACGAGCTGCGGGTTGAGCAGGTTCGCCAGCGTGGCCACGGCGGCTCCGAGCGCGCGGCCGGCTCGGGCGATGGCCTCCCGGCACACGCGCTCACCCGCCTGCGCGCGCTCGATCGCCTCCTCGAGCGCCAGGGGCTCGCCGAGCTCCTCCCGCAGACGCTCGAGCATGGCCGCCGACCCGGCCACCGTCTCCAGGCAGCCGCGATTGCCGCACCGGCAGAGCGGCCCGCCGGGGTCGACGACGACGTGGCCGATCTCCCCCGCGGTGCCGCCCGCGCCTCGAAACGGCCGCCCGTCCATGACCAGGCCGGCCCCGATGCCGGTGGCCACCTTCAGGTAGGCGAGGTGATCGACACCCCGCCCGGCCCCCCACATCGACTCGCTGAGCGCCCCCAGGTTGGCGTCGTTGTCGACCGCGACCGGGCGCCCGAGCGCGTCGCTCATGACGGCGGCGAAGTCGACCTCGTACCAGGCCGGGCAGCAGGGCGCCATCCCCGAGCATCTCTCCGGGGAGGTGCAGCGGCGCCGGCACACCCATGCCGATCCCGACGATCTCCGCCTCCGAGGCCCCGGCCTCGGCCCGCACCTCGCCGGCGAACTCGGCCACCAGCGCAGCCGTCTCGGGCGGACCGAGCTCGCCCTCGAGGACCCGCGTGCGCTCGGCCAGCACGGCGTGCGAGAGGTCGGCCAGGGCAACCCGGACGTGCCGGCGGCCGAGGTCGATCCCGAGCGCCAGCCCGGCCCGGCGATGGAGGGCCACGAGCACTGGCGGGCGGCCGACAGACGGGCGCTCGGGCGGGCCGGGGGCGTCCGGGGGCTCGTGCACGAGCCCCTCGGAGACCAGGTCGCCGACGGCGGCGGAGACCGTCGAGGGGGCCAGGCCGGCCCGGCGGGCCAAGTCGGTGCGCGAGAGCGCACCGGTGTGGGCGAGCGTGGCGATCACACGCGCACGGGCATCGGCTCGGGTCAGGCGGTCAGGCATCGCACTCTCGCGTCGGAAAAGGCTCGTTCACGAATTGTTCCCTTGACAGTCGCGCACGGCCTCTCCATATTCTTCAGTAACGAAGTAAGTCCCAGGAGAGAGTCGATGCAGTCGAGTTTTATCGCGGCATCCCCGCCGGCCGATCCGGTGGTTTTGACCAGTGCCGAGCTCGCGCTCGCCAGCGGCGGCGTGGTGCTCGAGCCGACCGATGCCGTGGGCGCAGTGGCGCGGCTGCTCGACGCGGGCGCGAGCACGGTGCTCGTGCGGCTCGGATGCACGAGCGCGGTGCTCGTCGAGGACGGCGGGGCCTACCACGCCGAAAGCCTTCCGGTGTCGGGCACGGGCGCCGATCTCGATACCTCCGGAGCGCTGCTGGCCGGCTTTCGGGCCGCGGGCGGCCGTGGACCGCAGGCGCTCAGCGAGGGCGTCGCCTGGGCGGCAGCCGCGCTGCGCGGCGACGGCGAGCCGGCGGCGCCGAGTGACGCCGACCGCACGAGCGTCCTCATCACCTGGATCGACGCGCTCGAGCTCATTCGCGACCGCTGAGGGGCGCGCGGCCGGGTCCGGGGTCGCTCCCGGCCAGGTCGGCCGCGATGGCGATGAAGTCGTCGAGCACCGGGCTGAGCGCGTCGCGGTGGCGAGCGAGCACGAGCGTCGAGGGCGGCGCCTCGGCGAGCGGGACGAACACCACCTCCGGCCAGGCGTAATAGCGGGAGATGATCGCCGGGGCGGTGTCGATGCCCTCGCCGCGACCGATCAGGGTCAGCCACTCCTCGACGTTCTCCCCGATGTAAGGGCTGGCCGGGGGACGGAACCCGAGCTCCTCGACGAGCATCCAGAAGTCGCGCCACGGCTGGGGGGTCGATGCAGGCTGGGTGACGAACACCTCGCCGGCCAGGTCGGCCGGGCGGAGCTCCGCGCGCACGGCCAGGCGGTGAGCGCGCGGGAGCACGACGACGCGCTGCTCGGACAGCAGCGGGGTGACGACGAGGTCGGGCTCGTCGATCGGCGCGTAGGTGAACGCCAGGTCGGCCCGGTGGTTGCGCAGGCCGGCCACGGTGTCGTTGAAGTCGAACGCGCGGATCTCGACCCGCACGTGGGGGTGCCGGACCCAGAAACGGGCCAGGAGCGGCGAGAGCAGGTCCCCCGGGGCAGGACCGAGCGACCCGATGACAAGCGAGCTCTCCTCGCCGCGGGCCAGGGCGCGAGCTCGCGCGATCGCGCCGTCGGCGGCGCTGATCAGGCCGCGGGCGTCCTGGAAGAGCGCCTCGCCGGCGGGCGTGAGGGTGACGCGCCGGGTCGTCCGCACGAGCAGCGGGCCGCCGATCTCGGCCTCGAGCGCGCGGATCTGGGCCGACAGTGCTGATTGGGCAAGGTGCAGGCGGGCCGCCGCACGCGAGAAGTGGAGTTCTTCGGCGACGGCGACGAAGTAGCGGAGCTGGCGGAGGTCCACGCGGGAGATGAATTATCGCGTGTCGCGCATAATCGTGCGGGCGTTGCTGTTGTCAACCGGCGCGGCGGAGCGCGATCATGCGCCGGGTGAGCGAGAGGAGAGTTCGCGTCGAGATCGATGGCGTGCCCGGGTGGGGCCACCGCGAGGGCGAGGAGATCGTGCTCGAGGACGGGCGGCGGGTGGCCGAGGCGCAGGCGCGCTATCTGGCCCCGGTCCAGCCCTCGAAGATCCTCGCCGTCCACCTGACCTACCGGAGCCGGATCGAGGAGTACGCCGCCCGCGTGCCCGGAGCGCCGTCGTTCTTCATGAAGCCGCCGACGACGCTGAACGGCCATCGCGGCATCGTCCGCCGGCCCCGCGGGACGCGCTTCCTCAACTACGAGGGCGAGCTGGCCGTCGTCATCGGCCGGCGCATGCACGGAGTGGCGATCGACGAGGCGCTCGACTACGTCGCCGGCTACGCGCCCGCCAACGACGTCGGCCTGCACGACTTCCGCCACGCCGACCGCGGCTCGATGCTCCGCGTGAAGGGCCAGGACGGCTTTCTGCCCATCGGCCCCGAGCTCACCCCGGCCTCGGAGTTCGACCCCACTGACTTCACGCTGCGTACCTACCTGAACGGCACGGTCGTCCAGGAGGCGGGGGCCGATGACCTGATCTGGGGCGTGGCCTACCAGCTGGCCGATCTGTGCCGGCTGATCACGCTCGAGCCGGGCGACGTCGTACTCACCGGCACCCCCGCCAACTCGCGCCCGATGGAGCCCGGGGACGTCGTCGAGGTCGAGATCAGCGGCCTCGGACGGGTGCAGAGCACGATCGTCGACTGGGACGTCGACCTGAGCGCGGCCGGCGAGCAGCCGGCCACGTCGGCCAACACCCTGCACGTCGCGCTGGCGGTCCCCGAGGACGAGGCCGAGCGCATGGTCGAGAGGAGCACTCCCTGATGAAGGTCCACGTCGACATGAACCTGTGCCAGAGCCACGGCGAGTGCGAGGCGGTCGCCCCGGACATCTTCCAGCTCGGCGACGACGACGTCCTGGTCTGGCAGGAGGAGGTGTCCGAGGAGCGCCGGGCCGACATGGAGGAAGCCGTGAACGCCTGCCCGATGATGGCCATCTCGATCGAGGACTGAGCGCCGAGACCGATGGACCGGCTCGTCGTCGTGGGCGCCTCACTGGCGGGTCTGCGCGCCGCCCAGGCGGCGCGGGCGGCCGGCTTCGGAGGCGAGCTTGTGGTGGTCGGCGATGAGGCGCACCGCCCCTACACGCGACCGCCGCTGTCCAAGGAGCTGCTGAAGGGCGAGCACACGCCCGAGCAGTGCCTGCTGCCCCAGGCCGCCACTCTCGAGGTGAGCTGGCGGCTCGGCACGCCGGCCGCGGCGCTCGACCGCACCGCCAAGCGGATCGTGCTCGCCGACGGCGCCGAGATCGACTACGACCGCGTCATCCTGGCCACCGGCTGCCGGGCCCGGCCCTGGCCCGGGCCGGAGGGCGAGCTCGACGGCGTCCTCACCCTGCGCAGCCTCGACGACGCGCTCGCGCTGCGGGCCGTCCTGCGCCCGGGGCGGCGGCTGCTCATCGTCGGCGCCGGCTTCATCGGCTGCGAGGTGGCGGCCAGCGCGCGGGCCCAGGGCGCCGAGGTGACGCTCATCGACGTGGCACCTCAGCCCATGCTCCCGCTCGGCCCCGAGCTGGGGGCGCGGTGCGGGCGACTGCACGCCGAGCGCGGCGTCGATCTGCGGCTGTCCACCGGGCTGAGCGCGCTCGGGGATGATGGTGCCGGGCGAGTGCGCGAGGCCGCGCTGAGCGACGGCACCCGCCTTGAGGTCGACGCCGTGCTCATGGCGCTGGGCGCCCTCCCGAACGCCGAGTGGCTGGCCGACAGCGGCCTCGTGCTCGATCCGGGGGTGGCATGCGACGCCACCCTGACCGCGCTCGGGGACCCCGACGTCCTGGCCGCCGGCGACATCGTGTCCTGGCCGCACCCCCTGGCCGGCGGCGAGCGGGTACGGGTCGAGCACTGGACGGTGGCGGCCGAGCACGGCCAGCTGGCCGGCCGCAACGCGCTGCTCGAGCCGGTGCGACCGCCGCCCGCACGTCGCCCCGCCCTACTTCTGGTCTGACCAGTACGACACGAAGATCCAGGCCGTCGGCTTCCCCGGCCTGGCCGACGGGCTCGAGATCCTCGAGCAGGCGGACGACGGGCAGCGGCTGGTCGCCGTGGGCGCCCGGGACGGGCGGTTGGTCGGGGCGGTTGGTTTCAACTCGGCCAAGCGGGTGGCCTGGTACCGGCGATCACTGGCCGAGCCGCCGACGCTCGAAGCGCTCCGGGAGGCGGTGGAACCGGCTGCCGCCGGTTTCATTGGGAGCTCTGCGGCGCGGAACATCCCGACGGGTGAGCGCCGATGACGTCGGCGCTCATCCTCCAGCACGGTGAGTGGGGGCCGCCCGCGCTGCTCGGCGAGTGGGCCGACGCCCAGGGCATCGCGCTCGACGTCCGCCGCGTCGACCTCGGCGAGCCGCTCCCGGCCCCCGACGGCCAGGCGTTCGTCGCCTCGCTCGGCTCCAAGTACAGCCCGGCCGACATCGGGGTGCCCGACGTGGCCACCGAGCTCGAATACGTCGAGCGGGTCATCGACGCGGGGATCCCGGTACTCGGCCTCTGCTACGGCGGCCAGGTGCTCGCGCGCACGCTCGGGGCGACGATCGAGGACGTGCCCGCCCCCGAGCTCGGCTGGCACTCCGTGCAGACCGACGACCCGGCGCTCGTGCCGCCCGGCCCGTGGCTGCAGTGGCACTACCACCGCTTCACGCTGCCACCCGGGGCGCGCGCCATCGCACGCTCGGCCGCCGGACTGCAGGCATTCACCCACGGCCCCCACCTGGGGGTCCAGTTCCATCCCGAGAGCACGATCGAGATCGTGCAGGAGTGGGCCCGCCTGGACGGCGAGCGCCTGACCGCCCTCGGCATCGAGGACGGCGAGGCACTCGTGGAGGCGGGCCGCGAGCACGCCGCCGGCGCCCGGGCCGCGGCCTTCCGGCTGTTCGACGCCTTCTGGCGCCGGGCGCAAGCGAGCAGAGAGGAGACCCTCACGTGAGCACCACGACGTCGGTGACCGATGCCCCCCACGGCGTTCCCCCCGCGGCTGACGGCACGCCGATCACCTCGGTGCGCCTGCTCTACTCCGACCTGCATGGCGTGGCCCGAGGCAAGGACGTGCCGGCGGCCGAGTTCGACCACGTGGTCGAGAAGGGGCTGTGCTTCTGCGCCGCGGTCATGGGGATGGACCTGCGCCACACGCCGGTGGTGGGCGGGGAGGCCGGCTATCCGGACCTCGTCGCCAAGCCGGACCTGGCCACGATGGTCACGCTGCCCTGGGAGCCCGGCGTCGCCTGCTGCCTGGCCGATCTGGAGCCGGCCGAGGGCGGATCGGCGCTGTGCGACCCGCGTGGCGCGCTCCGGCGGGCGGTCGAGGTGGTCCGCGAGCTCGGCTTCGAGCCGATCGTCGGGCCCGAGCTCGAGTTCTTCCTCGTCGTGCGCGATCCGGCCGCGCCGGGCGGCGTGCGCCGCCACGTGGACAACCTGAGCATGGTCTACACCGTCGGCCCCCAGGCGGACCCGGGGGGAATCGTGCGCAAGATGACCGAGGACCTGGCCGCGGTCGGTCTGGACGTGTTCGCGGTCAACCACGAGTACATGAACAGCCAGTACGAGATCAACCTGCGCCACGGCGAGGCGCTCGACGCGGCCGACCGGGCCTTCCGCCTGAAGAGCGCGGTCAAGGACATCGCCGCCCAGCACGGCCTGCTGGCCACGTTCATGGGCAAGCCGTTCAACGACCAGGGCGGCTCGGGCACCCACCTGCACATCTCGCTGGGACGCGACGGACGCAACGCGTTCGACACCCCCGAACGCGAGAACGGAGTGGCCGATGAGCTGACCGCGTTCACGGCCGGCGTGCTCGCCCACGCGCCGGCGCTGATGGCGTTCCTCAACCCGACCGTGAACGCCTACCGGCGCATCCAGCCCGACTCGCTCGCGCCCACGCACGTGAACTGGGGCTTCGACAACCGCTCGACGTTCGTCCGCATTCCGCCCGAGCGCGGCAGCAGCCACGCGTCTGGAGATCCGGGTCGGCGACGGGTCGGCGAATCCCTACCTGGCCATCGCCGCCGTGCTGCTCGCCGGCGCCCAGGGGATCCGCGATGGCCTGACACCGCCCGAGCCCCTGAGCGGCGACGCCTACCGGGCCGATGAGGCGGTCATCGGCGCGCCGCTGCCGAAGTCGCTCGAGGAGGCGCTGGCCGCGCTGCAGGCCGACACGCTCCTGCGCGAAGGCCTGGGCGAGGAGATCGTGTCCACCTTCCTGGCCATGAAGGGGTTCGAGCTCGAGCGCCATCGCGCTTGGGTGTCGGACTGGGACGTGGCCGAATACATCCACCACCTCTAGGCGGACCGCGCGATGACGACGACCATCGAATCGATCGATCTCTCCGACCACGACGCCTTCCTCGACGCCGTGCCGCACGACTGGTTCGCGCTGCTGCGCGATCAGGACCCCGTGCACTGGAACCCCGAGCGCGACGGTCGCGGCTTCTGGGCCGTCACGCGCTACGAGGACATCCGGTTCGTGCATCGCAACCCGGACCTGTTCTCCTCCGAGATCGGCGGCACCTCGCTCGAGGACCTCGAGCCCGAGCACATCGAGGCGCGCAAGTCGATGATCGACATGGATCCGCCCGGGCACGACGAGCTGCGCGCGATCGTCAACCGGCGCTTCACGCCGCGCGCGGTCAGGGTGTGGGAGGACCAGGTGCGCACGGTCGCCCGCCAGGTGCTCGACACGGCGCTGCCCAAGGGCGAGTTCGACTTCGTGCACGAGATCTCCTCGGAGATCCCCATGCAGGTGTTCGCCGAGATCCTCGGCGTGCCCCAGTCCGAGCGCCGGGAGATCATCGAGATCGGCGACCGCCTGCTCGGTAACGCCGACCCCGAGTACGCGCACGACGGGGACGACGATGCCCACCGCCATCTGCCGTTCTCGAGCCCGGCGGCGCTCGACATGTTCGCCTTCGGGCGCCGACTGGCCCAGGAGCGGCGCTCCGAGCCGCGCGACGACATCATGACCCAGCTCGTCCAGGCCGGGCTGAGCCAGCGCGAGATGGACGTGTACTTCGTGCTGCTGGCCACGGCCGGCAACGAGACGACGCGCCACACGATCAGTCACGGGCTGATCGCGCTGCTCGAGCACCCCGACCAGATGGAGCGGCTGCGCGAGGACCCCTCTCTCGGCCCGACGGCGACCGAGGAGATGCTCCGCTGGGCCACGCCGGTGCATCACTTCCGCCGCACCGCGGCCCTCGACACCGAGCTGGCCGGCACGCCGATCGCCGCCGGCGACAAGATCACCACCTGGTTCGTGTCCGGCAACCGCGACGAGGCCATCTTCGACGCCCCCGAGCGCTTCGACATCACCCGCTCGCCGAACCCGCACATGACGTTCGGGCCGGGCGGCGTGCACCACTGCCTGGGCGCGCACCTGGCCAAGATGGAGATCCGGATCACGTTCGAGGAGCTCCTGCGCCGCGGGGTGCAGATCGAGCTGACGGCCAAGCCCGAGCGGCTGCGATCGAACTTCTTCAACGGGGTCAAGCGGATGCCGGTGCGGGTGAGGTGATGCTGGCGCTGCGCTCCCTCGACCACGTGGCGCTGCGAGTCGCCGACCTCGACGAGGCGGCCGCCCGGTGGAGCCTGCAGTTCGGCCTGCACGAGCGCCAGCGGCGCGAGGACCGCGTGCGTCTGGCCTGCGACGACGAGCCGTACTGCCTCGAGCTCATCGCCGGGGCGCCCGCGGGCCTCGATCACGTCGCCTACCGGCTCGCGCCGGGATGCACGCTGGCCGACGCCCGCGCGCACCTCGAGTCACACGGCGTGCGCTGCCAGGACGCGCCGGGCGCTGTGTGCTGCCAGGACCCCGACGGCAACGGCATCTGCCTGGTCGAGTCCCGCGAGCCGGCTTCGCGGCTCGTGCCGCACGCGCGCCCGGGCTCGGGCGCTCCGGTCGGCCACCCGCGCAAGCTCGGCCACGTCAACTTCCTCACCGGCGCGCTCGAGGAGCAGCTGCGCTTCTACACCGAGGTGCTCGGGATGCGGATCACCGACTGGCTCGGTGAGGGTGGGGTGTGGCTGCACATCGGGACCGACCACCACGTGATGGCGCTGATCGACAAAGGCGCGCCGCACTTCCACCACCTCGCCTTCGAGCTCGTCGACATCGGCCAGCTGCGCGACAGCCTCGACCATCTCGGCCGTCACGGCCGCTGGCTCGGCTGGGGGCCGGTGCGCCACGGCGTGGGCGGCAACATCGCCGCCTACGTGCGCATCGTCGAGGAGGCGTGCTTCGTCGAGCTGTACTGCGATATGGAGCAGCTGCAGGCCGACCATCAACCGCGTCGCTGGCCGGACGACCGCTACTCGTCGAACACGTGGGGCCCGCTGCCGCCCCGCTCGTACTTCCGCTTCGATCCGGCGGCCATCGAGTCCGAGGCCGAGAGCCTGGAGATGCAGGGGATCCGGCTGGCGCCCGATCCCTCGCAAGCCCGCTCGGCGGACTCCGGGGCTGCCGGCACCCACGAGGAGGTCGTGTCATGAGCCTGCAGGGCTACACCGTCCCGCGCACCCCGAGCGGCCAGGCCAGCCTGGTGCCGCCGCCGCCCTGGCACTACGTGGGCGACTTCCTCGTGGTCGACTTCTGGGCCGACGAGGACACGGCGGTCTCGCTGCTGCCCGAGGGTCTCGAGCCCCATCCGGACGCCGGGCGGTGCGCCGCCGTGTTCGCCGACTGGCAGTCGTGCTCGGAGATGGGCGACGAGCTCGTCGACCCCGTGCGCTCGCACTACCGCGAGTTCTACATCGTGGTGAGCGCACTGCTCGACGGCGAGGAGGTCACGACCTGCCCGTTCATCTGGGTCGATCAGGACTTTGCGCTCGCGCGCGGGTGGATCCAGGGCTTCCCCAAGAAGCAGGGCGAGGTATGGATGACGCGCACCTACGCGCTCCAGTGCCGGGCCGCCCCGGGCGTGCAGGCCGGGTCGCGCTTCGGCGCCACCTGCTCGGCCCGGGGGCGGGCGATCTCGCGGGCCACGGTCATGCTCGAGGGCATCAGCGAGGTCGGCTCGCGTGCACACGGCCCCGCCGATCGTCAACGTGCGCCACTTCCCCCGGCTGGCCGCCGGCCGTCACGAGGACCCGGCCGTGCACGAGCTCGTGCGCTCGCGCAGCCGCGAGCGCTCGGTCTCGGACGTGTGGGAGGGGCCGGCCGCGCTCGAGCTGTTCGCCGCCCCGGGCGAGGAGCACACACTGCTGTCCCCGGTGCAGGTCGGCCGCGGCTTCCGCTTTACGTTCGCCTACACGGTCGATGACCTCGAGACGGTGAAGGACCTGACATGAGCGTGGCGGCGGAGCTGGTCGAGGTGGCGGGCGTCGAGGTGAGCCCCGATCACTTCATCGGCGGCGAGCGGGTGGCGAGCGCGCAGCGATTTCAGACGATCTCGCCCATCGATCAGTCGGTGCTCGCCGAGGTCTCCCGCGGTGAGGCCACCGACGCCGAGCGGGCCGTGCGCGCCGCGCACGACGCGTTTCCGGCCTGGGCCGCGCTCGGCCCCGCCGGACGCGCGCCCTACCTGCACCGCCTGGCCGATCTGATCGAGGCCAACATCGACCGCCTGGCCGCGGTCGAGTGCGCCGACATGGCGATGCTGCTGCGCTCGCTGCGCGCGCGGGTGATCGCCCGCGGCGCGCGGAACTTCCGCGCCTACGCCGATCTGGCCGCCGCCTACGAGGAGCGCGACTGGCACTCGAACGGGACCTGGAACCGTGTGCAGCGGATGCCAGCCGGCCCGGCGGCGGTGATCACGCCGTGGAACGCGCCGTTCATGCTCTCGACCTGGAAGACCGCCCCGGCCCTGGCCGCCGGGTGCACCGTGGTCTTGAAGCCGGCCGAGTGGTCGCCGCTGTCGTGCTCGCTGCTGGCCGACCTGACCGTGCAGGCCGGCTTTCCGCCCGGCGTGTTCAACGTGCTGCAGGGGATCGGCGAGGAGGCCGGGGCGGCGCTCGTCGCGCACCCATTGCTTGCGCCGGGTGTCGTTCACCGGCTCGCCGGAGGCGGCCCGGCACATCGGGTCTCCGCCGCGGGCAACCTGGTGCCGTTCACCGGCGAGCTCGGCGGCAAGGGGCCGCTGATCGTGTTCGAGGACGCCGACCTCGACGCCGCCGCGACCAAGGCGGCCGGCCAGTACGACGACGCCGGGCAGGTGTGCCTGGCCGGGACCCGCCTGCTCGTGCAGGACACGATCCGCGAGGCGTTCCTGGAGCGCTTCCACGCCGCTGTGGACGCGCAGGTGCTCGGCGACCCGCGCGAGGACGCCACCACGATCGCGCCGCTCATCCACCCCGAGCACCTCGAACGCGTCGACGGGTTCGTGCAGCGCGCGAAAGCCGACGGCCACCGCCTCGTGCGCGGCGGGCACCGCCTCGAGGGCCTGTTCTACGAGCCGACGCTGTTCGAGCCGGTGTCCAACGACGCCGAGATCGTGCAGCGCGAGGTGTTCGGCCCCGTCCTCACGTTCCAGACCTTCACCGACGAGGCCGAGGCGATCGCGCTGGCCAACTCCACGCGCTACGGCCTGAGCGGACTCATTTACACGAGCTCGATGGGCCGCGCTGACCGGGTCGGCCGGGCCGTGCGGGCCGGGCATCGTGTGGGTGAACACGTTCCTCGTGCGCGACCTCACGGCGCCGTTCGGCGGGGCCGGGATCTCCGGCATCGGGCGCGAGGGCGGCAACTACGCGCTCGACTTCTACTCCGATCTGAAGACGCTGCAGATCCTGGACGGAACCGTGTCGTGAGCGCCGGCACCCTCGACATCGCCGGCGCCGTGGCGGCGCAGCGGGAGTGGATGGAGGAGCTGCTGGAGCGAGCTCGTGCGGGCCCCCACGGTGCTCGGCCAGGAGGAGACCGGGCCAGGTGATCATGGCCCGCGCATTCGCCGACTGCGGGCTCGAGCCGCGGGACGTGTGGCTCGACGCCGAGGCGCTGCGGGCGCACCCGAACGCCTCGCCGTTCTCCTGGGAGGTGGCGGGCAAGCGCAACGTCGTCGCCCACTGGCCGGCCGCCGGCGCGGGCGGCCGCTCGCTCATCCTCGGCGGCCATGTCGACGTCGTGCCGCCGGCGGCGGCCGGGCTGTGGACGGGGGATCCGTTCGAGCCCCGCCGCGAGGGCGACTGGCTGTACGGGCGCGGCGCCGGGGACATGAAGGCGGGACTCGTGGCGGTGGTGGGTGCCGTGCGCGCGCTGCGCTCAGCCGGCGTGTCGCTGGCCGGCGACGTCCACCTGCAATCGGTGGTGGAGGAGGAGTGCACGGGCAACGGCGCGCTGCAGTGCCTGATCGACGGCGTGCGCGCCGACGCCTGTGTCATCACCGAGCCCCACCCCGATCACCTGACGATCGCGCAGGTCGGGGTCCTGTGGTTCCACGTCGAGGTGGCGGGCGCGCCGGTCCACGCCGCCTACGCGGGCACCGGCCACAACGCGATCGAGGCGGCCCAGTTCGTCCTGGCAGCGCTGCGCGAGCTCGAGGTCGAGTGCAACGCCGCCCCGCCGGCACCGTTTGACACCGTCGAGCACCCGATCAACCTCAATCCCGGGGTGATCGCCGGAGGCGACTGGGCCTCGACGGTGCCGGCGACGTGCACGCTGTCGTGCCGGCTGGCCATGTACCCGGGCGAGGATCCGCACGTGGTCGCCCGCCGCGTGGAGGACGTGATCGCCGCTGCGGCCGGGCGCCATCCCTTCCTGCGCGAGCACCCGCCGCGGGTTCGCTACGACGGCTTTCGCTGCGAGGGCTGCCAGGTCGCGGTCGATGAGCCGCTCGTGCGCGCGCTCAGCAGCGCCTACGCGGCGCTGCACGGCGCCGCGCCCGAGCTGCGCCCGACCACCGCGACCACCGACGCGCGCCACTACGTGCGCAACGGCATTCCGACCGTGTGCTTCGGCGCCCGGGCGCAGGCCATCCACGGCATCGACGAGCGCGTGTCGGTGTCGTCCATGCATGCATGCGCCGAGGTGCTCGCGCGGTTCATCGTCGACTGGGCGGGGACCGCCGGGAACGCAACGTAGGCAGACCCCGCAGGCAAGCGACCCGCAGGACAACCCGCAGGACAAGGAGAGAGAGGGAGATGTCGCAGAGCGCCGGACACCTGGGTGAGCGAAGGCTCACTTCGATTCATGCCATCGGACAGTCGCTGGCCATCGGGCCGATGTTCTCGGCCGGCCTGCTCACGGGCCTCGTCGCCGGCGCGGCCGGGTTCAACTCGCCGCTGTCGGTGCTGCTCGGCGCCATCGGCGTGCTCTGTCTGGCCTACGTGATCTCACTGTTCGCGCGCCGCTACAGCGGCGCCGGGGCGGTCTACGAGTACCTCGTCCACGGCGCTCACGCGAACGTCGGCGTGCTGTGCGCCGGGCTGTACGCGCTCGGGGTGCTGTTCCTGGGCGGCGGTGGTGTGTTCATCGCCAACGGCTTCCTGGCCGACCAGTTCTTCGGCGGCGACATCCACCTGCACATCACCTGGTGGATCTGGGGCGCGATCGCCCTGTGCATCGCCGTGGGACTGAACCTGTTCGGCGTGCGCCTGGCCATCCGCGGCGTGCTCGCGCTGGCCTGCGTGTCGGTCATCCCGTTCCTCATCCTGGCCATCGCGATCATCGCCAAGGGCGGCGACGGCGGCAACACGCTGTCGGCGTTCGGCACCGGGGCCGCGCACTGGCACGGCGTGTTCAACGGAATCCTGTTCGCGGTCACGCTGTTCATCGGCTTCGAGGCCGCGGCCTCGATCGGCGAGGAGGCGCGCGACCCGCACCGGTCGATCCCGATCGCCCTCATCGGCAGCGTCGCCCTGGCCGGCGTCTTCTACCTGATCGTCACCTATGCCGCGGCGATCGGCTTCGGCGTGAAGGGGGCCGGCACGACGTGGGTCGCCGCCGCCTCGCCGATGGGTTCGCTGGGCCAACAGTACGTCGGTAAGGGCCTGGCCGACATCATCGACCTCGTGGTCATGCTCGACTCGCTCTCGGTGGCCATCGCCTTCGTCGTCGCCGGCTCGCGCGTGTTCTTCGCCCTGGCCCGCGACGGGCTCCTCCCCCGCCCGCTCGCCTCGACCACCCGGCGCGAGACCCCGCTCGGCGGCAGCCTGGTCATCCTCGCCGCCGGCGTCGCGGCGCTGCTGTTCGGCGGCCTCACCCACTACGGCGCCGCGGTCAAGCTGCCCGACAACATCGAGGCCTTCTCGATCAGCGCCACCGCCGGCTCGTTCCTCATCGAGGCCGTGTACGCGGTGCTCGCGCTGGCCGCGGTGCGGATCGTATGGACGAGCGGCGGCCCGGGGCGGTGGTGGCGGCTGCCCGTCGTGGCGGCCGGACTGGCCACGCCCGTGTTCGCCTACTACGGCTCGCTGCATCCGTTCCCGACCTTCCCGAACGACCGCGGGATCATCTTCGCCGGCATTGCCGCCGGGATCGCGCTCGTGTGGTTCCTCATCGTGCGGCTGACGCGGCCCGATCGGGTGGCGGGAGCAGCCCGGCATGCGAAGCAGCACCGCGGGGTGCCACCGCTCGATGAACGGCTCGACTACACGCCGGCGGAGACCGCCTAGAGCCCGGGCTTCCGGTCAGAGAGAGGCGCCCCGGCAAGCAGCGCGTCGGAGACCTCGCCCACCACCGCGGGGATCGCGCGCACGTCGTCGTCGCTCGTGCGGTGGTTGACCAGACAGGCGCGCAGCCACTGGCCGCCGTCCGCCTCGGCCGGCGCGATGAGCAGGCGACCGTCCGCCAGCAACGCGCGGGCGAGCGCCGCCGTGTGGGCGTCACGCTCGGCGGGCGACCCGTGGCGGCGGCGGAACAGCACGACCGACAGCGGCGGCTCGCCGAGCAGCTCGAAGCGCTCGTCCGCGCGCAGCAGCTCGGCGAGCAGCCCCGCCTCTTCGAGGTTGCGTTCGATCGCGGCCCGGATCGCGTTCGCTCCGTGCACCCGGAAGGCGAGCCATAGCTTCAGCGCGCTGAGCGGGCGCGAGTACTCGAGCGTGCGGTCGACCGAGTGCACGTCCGCCGCGCCGTGGAGCATGTAGTTCTCGTGGTGGGAGAAGGCGCGCTCGAGCGCGGCCGCGTCGTGGACGAGCAACACGCTGCACGACTTCGGCACGTACAGCCACTTGTGCGCGTCGACGGTGGCCGAGTCGGCCCGGGACAGGCCCCGGAACAACCCGCCGGCACGCGCGGTGCCCGCCGCGGGCAGGCCATAGGCCCCGTCGACGTGCAGCCAGACATCGCGCTCGCCGCACACGTCGGCCAGGCCGGCGAGGTCATCGACGGCGCCGGTCAGCGTCGTGCCGCCGGTGGCCACCACGGCCACCGGCACGACCCCGGCCCGGCGGTCTGAGTCGATCGCCTCCGCGCAGGCGCTGAGGTCCATGCGCCGGTGCTCGTCGAGCCGGACGCGGCGCACGTTGTCGCCGCCGATCCCGAGGACCTCGGCGGCCCGTCGCACCGAGTAGTGAGCCTCCTCGGAGCAGTACAGGGCCATGCGGTGGCCGGCCGCGCCGGTCCGGCGCAGACCGGGCAGCGCGCGCTCGCGGGCGGCGGTGAGCGCGGTCAGGTTGGAGATCGTGCCGCCGGCGGCGAGCAGGCCCTGAGCGGTGGGCGAGAAGCCGACGAACTCGCCCACCCAGCGGATCGTCTGGGCCTCGAGCAGGTCGGCGGCCCCGGCGCTGACCGCCACGTTCACGTCGTGGGAGGCCATCAGCGCATCGCCGAGCACGCCGATCTCCAGCCCGGAGGAACCGATGTAGGCGAAGTAGCGCGGCCGGGACTGGGCGAGTGAGACGTCGAGCACGTCGGCCGCCGCGTCGAGCATCGCCCGCGGATCGGCGGGCGCGAGCGGCAGCCCGCGGCTCAGCAGCTCGAGGTGGCGCTCCCCCGGCTCGGGCTGGCCCGGCCGGGCGTGATCGAAGCTCTTCCAGGCGCCGAGGATGAGCGAGGCGGCATGCTCGAGCACCTCCTCGCGATCGGTGAGGGGCAGTGAGGGCCCGTGACGCACGGGCGACTCCCGGATCGGCGCACCACTCTCCACGCGGCGAGGTTACCGCGGGTCGGGCACGCCGATCCGTCGCATCACGAGTGCGAGGCCTTGCCGCCCTTGCGCCCGGCCGCCGCCTTCTGCGCCTTGTTGCCGCCGCTGCCGGGGCCCGAGCTCTGGCGGCTCTGGCTCGAACCGCTGCTCTTGCCGCCCCGGCTCGAGGCGCCGGGCGAGTTCGCGATCGCGGCCGCGCGCGACTTGCTCATGCCCTTCTCGCGCAGGCCCTCGTACTGCTTGTCGTTCTTGACGCTCGGTCCATGGTCCTTGGCCACTGGGGGCACCTCCTGGTATCGCGTTCTCCTCCCCAGTACCCAAAAACGCGCCTGCGTAGAGTGGCGGGGGTGATCGCCATCCTCGGCGGCCTGGGTGCCGCGTGCGCCTGGTCGATCTCGACGCTCTGCTCCTCGCGCTCGAGCCGGCTGATGGCGCCGGTCGGCGTCGTGGCGTGGGTGATGCTCGTCGGCGCGATCATCTGCGTGCCACTGGCCGCACTGGCCGGCGCCCCGGCGCACGTGCGGGCAGGCGCGGTGGCCTGGCTTGCTTTGTCGGGCGTCGGCAACGTCGCCGGCCTCATCATCCTGTACGCCGCGCTGCGGATCGGTCAGGTGGCACTGCTGGCACCGATCGTGGCCACCGAGGGAGCGGTGGCAGCCGGACTCGCGCTGGCCAACGGCGAGCGCCTGCGCGCGGGGACCGGGATCGGGCTTGCGCTCGCCGTCGCCGGCCTCTGCCTGGCCGCCGCACCGCCGCCTGCGCACAGCGAGGGCCGGGTGGCCTGGCGGCCGGCCGCGGTGGCGCTGGCGCTCGGCGCCTCCCTTCTGTTCGGGGCCAGCCTGTACGCGACCGCCCGGGCCGGCGGCCAGCTCCCGGCCGCTTGGGTGGTGCTCGCGGCCCGGGCGATCGGCACGACGGCGCTCGTCCCGGTGCGGCTGGCCACCGACCGGCTGCGGCTGCCCCGGCGAGCGCTGCCGCTCGTGCTCGCCTCGGGCGTGTGCGAGGTGCTCGGGTTCTTCGCCTTCACGGCCGGGTCGCGGCACGGGATCGCCATCGCCGCCGTGCTTGCCTCCCAGGTCGGCGCGCTGGCCGCGCTGGCCGGCTACGCCCTGTTCGGCGAGCGGTTGGCTCGCCACCAGGTGGTGGGTGTCGGGACCGTGCTTGCCGGGGTGGCGCTGATCAGCGCCGTCCAGGGGTGAGCGGCGTGCCGGGATAGGCAGCCAGCTCTAATGTGAGCGCATGCACTCACCAAGCGAGCTCACCGGACGCGCCGCGCTGGTCACCGGTGCGGCGAGCGGCATCGGCCGGGCCGTGACCGAGCGGCTGAGCGCCGCCGGCATGGAGGTGCTCGCCGTCGATCTCGAGCCCGATCCACATGGGCCCGGCATCGCGCACCGGGCCGATCTGACCGAACCGGAGGCGAACGAGCAGGCGGTGGTCGCCGCACTGGAGCGCTTCGGGCGGCTCGACGTCGTGGTCGCCAACGCCGGCGTGCAGCACGTCGCCCCGGTGGAGGAGTTCCCGCTCGAGCGCTGGCAGACGATCCTGGCGCTCATGCTGACGAGCCCGTTCCTGCTCGCCAAGCACGCCTGGGGCGCCCTGCGGGACTGCGGGGACGGGCGGTTCATCGCCATCGCCTCCGTCCACGGGCTCGTCGCATCGCCCTACAAGGCGGCCTACGTCTCGGCCAAGCACGGCGTCCTCGGGTTGGTCAAGACCCTGGCGCTCGAGGGCGCCGGCGACGGGATCCGGGCCGTCGCCGTCTGCCCCGGCTACGTGCGCACGCCGCTCGTCGAGGACCAGGTCGCCGACCAGGCTCGCGCCCACGGCATGGAGCCCGAGCGGGTGCTCGAGGACGTCATCCTCGCCCCCCATGCCGTCAAAGAGCTGATCGAGCCCGCCGAGGTGGCCGAGCTGGTCGCGTTCCTGGCCGGCCGGGCCGGGCGGCCGTTCACCGGAGTGGCGCTGCCGATGGACCAGGGGTGGACGGCCCGCTAGGGTCGCCACCGCAGGCCGCTTCCACCGAGGCGAACGTGGCTGCGTCACGGCCGATCCCGGCCAGGCGCAGCGTGTCGTTGACCGGCGAGCGCTCGGGGATCACCAGCCGCAGCTCCTGACCCCGGCGCCCGAGGCCCTCGCGCAGGCGGTAGATGAGGTGGATGCCCGCGCTGTCGAGGTACTCGACAGCGCTCAGGTCGAGCACGAGCGCGATGGCCGAGTTCGGCGTCAACCGGGTGAGCGCGTCGCGCAGGTCCTCGGCATTCGACATGTCGATCTCGCCCTGCAGGCGCGCGAACAGCAGCTCGCCTCGCCACTCGTGCTCGAGGCTGGCCAGGCTCATCACGCCGCCGCTCGGCGCCGCATGACGATCTCGGTGCCGCGCTCGTCGGTGTTGACATCGAACTCGTCCATGGCCGCCTGCATGATGGTCAGACCGCGGCCGCGATTGACACCCCGAGGGGCGCGCCAGTGGCCCTGGTCGCGCACGCTCACGCGCACCCAGCCGTCCTCGTGGGCGAGCGTGACGGCAAACCGGCCGCGGTCGGGGCCGTACGCGTGCTCGACCGCGTTCGCGCACGCCTCGCCAACGGCGAGCAGAATCTCCGTCGCCGCCTCGTCACCGATCTGCTGCTTGCGCAGCCAGCGGCGCACCATGGCCCGGGCGGGTCCGAGCTCGCGGGGCTCGGCCGCGATTTCGAGGCGCATCTCGTCGGGAACGACGCTGCGCTCGAGCGCGATGACCGCAATGTCGTCGCGCGGGCCGCGGGCCGGGACCATGCGGTCCATCGCGAGCAGGCACACCTCCTCGGCCGACCGGCCGCCGGCCACCGCCTCCATCAGCTCCGCGATGCTCCGCCGCAGGGGGACCCGCGGGCGCTCGATGAGCCCATCCGTGTACATGATCAGCGTCTCCCCCTCGCCGAGGGGAAACTCGGTCTCCGGGCAGCGACGGTGCGCGAACGCCCCCACCGGAGGGTGGGGCTCGAGCTCGATCACACGCGCCCGGCCGTCGGCGCCGACGACGATCGGCGGGAGGTGCCCGGCGGCGGCGAGCCGCACGATCCCGGTGTCGCCGTCGAGCAGCGCATACGCCGCTGTGGCCATCACGCTCTGGCGCAGGCCGCCCGCGAAACGGTCGACGAGCTCGAGCGTGCGCCCCGGGGCGTGGCCCTCGGTCGCGTAGGCGTGCAGAGCCGCCCTCAGCTGGCCCATGAGCGTGGCGGCCCGAAAGCCGTGACCGACGACGTCGCCGATGACGACGCCGATCCGCCCCGGGCCGACCTCAACGAGGTCGTACCAGTCGCCTCCCACCTCGTCGCGGGCGGGCAGGTAGCGGGCGGCCACCGTCACGCCCGCGAGCGAGCCCAGGTTCCGCGGCAGCAGGCTCCGCTGGAGGGTGACGGCGATGCGATGCTCGCGGGCGAGCTGGCCGAGCAGCCGGGCCCGCTCGATGGCCGGCGCGGCCCGAGCGGCGGCGAGCTGCAGGACCGCGAGGTCACGCTCGTCGAAGAGCCGCGTGGTCAGTGAACCGACGTGGAGCACGCCGATCAGGTCGCCCTCGACGATCAGCGGAATGCCGAGCAGCGAGCAGATGCCCTTTTCGCGCAGGATCGGGTTCACCACGTCGGCGTGGTCGACGTCAGCGATGAAGATCGCCACCCGCTCCTTGGCGATCCGCCCGGCGAACCCCCGGCCGATCGGGATCCGCACCCCCTGCTCGACCTCCTCCTCGATCCCCTTGGCCGCCCGCGCGACGAGCTGGTTGCGCTCCTCGTCGATGAGCAGGATCGCCGCGGTGTCGACCCCGAGCAGATCGCGCACGCGAATGAGCAGCTCGTTGAGCAGGGCGTCGAAGCCGAGCTCGGAGAGCGCCGGATCGCTCAGGCGGATGAGATCGCGCACCTGATGCGGGGCGGCCGAGGCGGCCTGGGACAGCACGAGCGCGACCTGGCCGGTGCCGAGTTCTGGCGTGGCGTGGGGCTCGCTCATGGCGAGGCAAGATTACCCCGGTCACACGGCGTCACCCGTCGCCGACGAGAGGGATTCGGTCTGGGTGGGTAGGAGACACACGCGCGATAGCGCACAAGATCCACCCATTCGGGAGGTTGAGGGGATGTATAAGCAGGTTCTCGACCCGGTGGGCCACTCGCTCGGCCTGAGTTCGATCTTCGCCCTGCTGCCGCTGCTCACCCTCTTCGTCCTGCTCGGCGTCGTGCGCATGAAGGCCCAGTGGGCCTCACTGATCGCGCTCGGGGTGGCGATCGTCGTCGCCCTGGCGGTCTACAAGATGCCGGTCGGCCAGGGCTTCGATTCCGCCGCCGAAGGGGCCGCGTTCGGCTTCTTCCCGATCATGTGGATCGTCATCAACGCCCTGTGGATCTACAACCTGACCGTCGAGACCGGGCACTTCGCCGTCCTGCGCCGGGCGTTCAGCCAGGTCTCGAGTGACATCCGGGTCCAGGTGATCATGATCGCCTTCTGCTTCGGCGCCCTACTCGAGGCGCTGGCCGGGTTCGGCACCCCGGCGGCGATCTGCGGCGTCATGCTCGTCGCGCTCGGGCTACGACCGGTCAAGGCGGCCGCCGTGTGTCTGCTCGCCGACACCGCGCCGGTCGCCTATGGGGCGATCGCCATCCCGATCACCACGCTTGCCCAGACCTCCGGGGTGTCCAAGCACCTGCTCAGCCAGATGGTCGGCCGCCAGTGCCCGTTCCTCTCCTTCGTGCTGCCGACGCTGCTCGTGCTCATGGTCTCCGGGCGCCGGGGGGTCCGGGCGGTCTGGCCGGCCTCGCTGACCGCCGGCCTGTCGTTCGCCGTCGTCCAGTTCGCGATCTCGAACTACGTCTCGCCCGAGCTCACCGACATCGTCGCCTCGCTCGTCTCCGCGGCCGCGCTCGTCTCGCTCATGCAGATCTGGTCTCCCAGCGTCCCGGAAGCCGACACCGAGGCCGCCCCGCCCGCTCGGCGCCCGGCCATCGCCGGCGCCGCCACGGCGGACCCATCGCTCGAGCTGCGCACGCTGGCCGACGAGGGGCGGCCGATCCCGCGCCGCGAGGTGTGGCGGGCCTTCGCTCCCTACATCATCATCATCGTCGTGCTCGGCGCGTGCAGCCTCACGGCGGTCGCGACCCAGCTCGACAAGGAGACGACGAAGTTCCTGTGGCCGGGCCTGCACGTGCTCTCGGGCACGGGCAAGGCGCCCTCGAGCGAGACGTTCAAGCTCAACTGGCTCACCGCCGCGGGCACGCAGCTGCTCGTCGCCGGGCTGATCAGCGCCGTCGTGCTCCGGGTGCGTCCACAGCGCGCGCTGGCCGTCTACGGCAGCACGCTGCGCAACCTGGCCTGGCCGATCGTCACCGTCGGCGCGGTGCTCGCGCTCGCCTACGTCATGAACCTGTCCGGCCAGACGATCACGCTCGGCACCTGGGCGGCCGGGGCGGGTGGGTTCTTCGCCTTCCTGTCGCCGATCATCGGCTGGTTCGGTACCGCGGTGACCGGCTCGGACACCTCGACGAACTCCCTGTTCGGCGCCCTGCAGGTCGCCGCCGCCCATCACGCCAAGCTCTCCCCCGTGCTGCTGGCCAGCGCCAACAGCTCGGGCGGCGTGTTGGCCAAGATGATCTCGCCTCAGAACCTGGCCATCGGGGCCGCCGCGGTGGGCCTGGGCGGCCGGGAGGGCGACATCTTCCGCAAGGTGGTGGGCTGGAGCGTAGGCTTGGTGCTGGCCATGGCGGTGCTGGTCTACCTGCAGTCGACGAGCGTGCTCTCGTGGATGGTTCCATAGCGGCCGCGGCTCCCACGGCTCGTGATCTGCGGGCGCTCGTCGGCGAGCTTCAGGCGATCGCCGGCACGGGCTGGGTGTACACCCATGAGCACGAGCTGCGCACCTACGAGTCCGACGGGCTGCTCCAGTACCGAGCCATCCCGGCCGCCGCGGTGCTGCCCGGGAGCGCGGAGGAGGTGGCGCAGGTCGTCGGCGCGTGCGCCCGGGCCGGAGTTCCGTGGGTGGCCCGGGGCGCCGGATCGGGGCTCTCCGGCGGGGCTCTCCCAGTCGCCGACGGCATCCTCATCGTGCTCTCGCGCCTGAAGCGGATCCTCGAGATCGACCTGGAGAACCTGCGGGTGTGCGTCGAGCCAGGGGTGACGAACGCCTCGGTGACGGCCGCCGTCGCACCCGGCTTCTTCTACCCGCCGGATCCCTCGAGCCAGATCGTGTGCTCGATCGGCGGCAACGTGGCCGAGAACTCGGGTGGCGCGCACTGCTTCAAGTACGGGTTCACGACCAACTACGTGACCGGGCTCGAGCTCGTGCTGGCGGACGGATCGCTCGTGCAGGTGGGCGGCAAGGCTCTCGACGCGCCCGGCTACGACCTGCTCGGCGCGTTCGTCGGCTCCGAGGGCACGCTCGGGGTGGCGACGAAGGTGTGGCTGCGGATCGTTCCGGCGCCGGAGACCGTGCGCACGCTGGTGGCGTTCTTCGACCATACCCGTGCAGCGGGTGAGGCGGTGTCGGAGATCGTGCAGTCGGGCATCGTCCCGGGCGCGATCGAGATGATGGACGAGAAGGCGATCGAGGCCGCCGAGGCGATGGCCGGGGCCGGCTTTCCGGTCGGGCGCGGGGCGGCACTGCTGGTCGAGCTCGACGGCGCCGAGCGGGAGTGCGCGGCCCGCTTCGACGAGGTGGCGGCGGTGTGCCGGCGACGAGGCTCCGACGACGTGCGGGTGGCCGGCGACGAGGCCGAGCGGGCGCGGTTCTGGAAGGCGCGTAAGGCCGCCTTTCCGGCCATGGGGCGCATCAGCCCGAACTACTTCGTCCAGGACGGCGTGATCCCGCGCACCAAGCTGCCCGACGTGCTCGAGCAGATCGAGGCACTCGGCCGCGAGTACGGGCTGATCGTGGCCAACGTGTTCCACGCCGGCGACGGCAACCTGCACCCGCTCGTGTGCTTCGACGCCGCCGTCGAGGGGCAGGCGCAGGCAGCCGAGGAGCTGTCGGGGCGAATCCTCGACGCCTGCCTGGACGCCGGCGGCTCGATCACCGGCGAGCATGGCGTCGGGGTCGACAAGCGCAAGCACATGCCGAAGATGTTCGCCGAGGCCGACCTCGAGTGCTTCCAGCGGCTGCGCTGTGCGTTCGACCCGGCCGGGCTGGCCAACCCGACCAAGGTCATGCCCACTCCCCGGCTGTGCGGCGAGGTGCCCGGGCCCTATCGCCAGCACCCGCTCGAGGCCGCCGGGCTGGCGGAGCGGTTCTAGTGAGCACCGGGGCGCTGTCGCGCGTGCGACCGGGGACGATCGAGGAGGCGGGCGAGCTGCTGCGCGAGCTCGGGGCCTCGGGCCGGCCCCTGCGCGTCCGCGGAGGGGGGACGAAGCTCGGCTGGGGCGCCGCCGGTGTCCCGCCCGCGGTCGAGGTGCAGACGGGTGGTCTCGATCGAATGCTCGAGCACAACGCCGGCGACTTCACCGCCGTGCTCGAGGCCGGCGTCCCCCTGCACCTCGCCCAGGAGCAGTTCGCCGCCGCCGGGCAGATGCTCGCGCTCGATCCGCCGCTGGCGGCGGATGATGGGCCGCCCGAGGCCACGCTCGGGGGCGTGATGGCCACCGCCGACTCGGGGCCGCTGCGCCACCGCTACGGCGGCGCGCGCGACCTCGTGCTCGGAATCACGGTCGTCCTGTCCGACGGCACGGTCGCCCGGGCCGGTGGCCGGGTGATCAAGAACGTGGCCGGCTACGACCTCGGCAAGCTGTTCACGGGGTCGTTCGGCACCCTCGGGCTGATCGCCACGGTGGCTGTGCGGCTGCATCCGCGGCCGTCGGCCTGGGTCAGCGTGCGGGCGCTCGGAGCCGACCCGGCGACGCTGGCCGTGGCGGCCGGCCGGCTGGCCGCGCTGCCGCTGGAAGCCGAGTGCCTCGACGTGCGCTGGTCGGGCGACGAGGGCGCCGTTCTCGTGCGCTTCGGTGGTTCGACCGCACGCGAGCGCGCGCAGGCGGGCGCCGGGCGGCTGGCCGAGCTCGGGCTCGAGGCCGACGTGGTCGAGGACGACGAGGCGCTGTGGGCGGCGCAGCGCGCCGCGCAGCGGGCGCCGGATGGTGCTGTGGTGAAGGTCGCCGGGGTCATCGGGGATCTGGGCGGTGTGCTCGCGGCGGCCCGGAGCACCGGAGCCGGCGTGGTCGCCCGGGCGGCGCTCGGACTGGCCTGGGTCGCAGTGCCCGAGCCCGACCAGCTGGCCGACTGCCTGATCGCGCTGGGCGAGCAGGCGCCGGGGGCGAGCCTGACCGTGCTCGACGGCGCGCCGGCGGCCGGCGACCCGTGGCCGTCGCCCGATCCGGGGGCACTCGCGGTCATGGAACGGATCAAGGCTCGCTTTGACCCAGCGCGCGTGTTCGCGCCCGGACGCTTCGTGGGGGGTCTCTGATGTCCGGGGCGTGGGATTCGGTCCGCCCGCCGGAGCTCGAGGTCATCCGTGACTGCGTGCACTGCGGCTTCTGCCTGCCCACATGTCCGAGCTACGCAGTCTTCGAAGATGAGATGGACTCCCCGCGCGGCCGGATCCTGCTCATGCGCGTCGGCCACGAGGAGGGCGAGGAGGTCTCGACCCCGATGACGACCCATCTGGACCGTTGCCTGGGCTGCATGGCCTGCGTGACCGCTTGCCCGTCCGGGGTCCGCTACGACCGGCTGATCGAGCGCGCCCGTCCCCAGATCGAGCGCCACGGGCGTCGCTCGGCTCGCGAGCGGGTTCTGCGGGACGCCATCTTCGCCGTGTTCACCCATCCCGGGCGGATGCGGGCACTCGTGCCGCTCATGGCCATCTCCGACCGGGTCGGTTTGCGCGAGCGCGTCCCCTTGCTGCGTCTCAGCCCACGGGCGCGGCTGCGCTCGGCGCTCGCCCGGCTGCCCGAGGTGACGCCGGCGGTGGGTTCGCGGCGGGGCACGGTGGCGTTCATGCAGGGCTGCGTGCAGCGCGTGCTGTTCGATGACGTGAACGCGGCCACCGTGCGCGTGCTCGCCGCCGAGGGCTTCGAGGTCCACGCACCACGGGCCCCGCGCTGCTGTGGGGCGCTGCAGTTCCACGCCGGCGTCGAGGAGCCGGCCCGAGAGCTCGCGCGAGCCACGGCTCGGGCCTACGGCGGATATGACGTCGTGCTCACGAACGTCGCCGGCTGCGGCTCGGCGATGAAGGACTACGGCCACCTGTTCGAGGACGAGCCCGCGCTGGTGGCGTTCTCCGAGCGGGTGCGCGACGTGACCGAGTTCCTGGCCGAGGTGCAGCCGCGGGTCCCGCGGCACCCGGTGCCGATGCGCGCGGCCTACCACGACGCCTGTCACCTCGCTCACGCCCAAGGCATTCGCGAGGCCCCCCGGAGGCTGCTGCGGGCGATTCCCGGCCTCGAGCTGCTCGAGCCCCTGGAGTGGGAGTTGTGCTGCGGCTCGGCCGGCATCTACAACCTGACCCAGCCGGCCGCCGCGGCCACCCTCGGCACCCGCAAGGCCGAGAATCTGCGGGCCACCGGGGCCGAGGCGGTGATCGCCGCCAACCCAGGCTGTGCGATCCAGATCGCCGCCTACCTCGACCGCCCGATCTTCCACCCGATGACCCTGCTCGACCACTCGATCCGAGGGACCCGACCATGAGCCTGAAGAGCGCCCCGCCGCCCGCCGAGCGCACCGAGGAGATCCTCTCCCGCGATGCCCTGCAGTTCGTCGAGGCGCTGCACACCCGGTTCGGGGCGCGCCGGCTCGAGCTGCTCTCGGAACGCTCACGGCGGGGGGCGCCGCGCGAGTTCCTGGACCAGACGCGCCACGTGCGCGAGGACGCTGAGTGGCGGTGCGCGCCGATCAGAGACGACTACGCCGACCGCCGGGTCGAGATCACCGGGCCGACGGACCGCAAGCTCGTCATCAACGCGCTGAACTCGGGCGCCCGCGGATTCATGGCCGACTTCGAGGACGCGAACTCACCCACCTGGCGCAACCAGGTCGAGGGCCATGTCAACCTCATCGACGCCGTCGAGGGCACGATCGAGCACGAGGGCACCGATGGGCGCCACTACGAGCTCGGCCCCGATCCGGCCACGCTGCTCGTGCGCCCGCGAGGCTGGCATTTGCCCGAGAAGCACCTGACCGTCGACGGTGAGCCGGTCGGCGGCGGGCTGGTCGACTTCGGGCTGTTCGCCTTCCACTGCGGCCCGCGCCTGCACGCCCGCGGTCGCGGCGTCTACCTCTACCTGCCCAAGCTCGAGCACCACCTCGAGGCACGGCTGTGGAACGACGTGCTCGGCTTCGCCGAGGACGAGCTCGGATTGCCGCGGGGGACGATTCGGGCCACTGTGCTCATCGAGACGCTGCCGGCGGCCTTCCAGATGGAGGAGATCCTCTACGAGCTGCGCGAGCACTCCTACGGGCTGAACGCCGGACGCTGGGACTACATCTTCTCGATGATCAAGTGCTACCGGGAGGATCCCGCATTCGTGCTGCCCGACCGCAGCGACGTGACGATGACGGTGCCGTTCATGCGGGCCTACACCGAGCTGCTCGTGCGCACCTGCCACGGGCGCGACACGTTCGCCATGGGCGGGATGGCGGCGCTCATCCCGTCCCGGCGCGACGCCGAGGCCAATCAGCGGGCGATCGACGCCGTGCGGGCGGACAAGCGCCGCGAGGCGGGGGCCGGGTTCGACGGCACCTGGGTCGCCCATCCGGACGTCGTCGGCGCGGCCATGGAGGAGTTCGACGCCGTGCTCGGCTCCTCGGCGAATCAGATCTCGCGCCGGCGCGACGAGGTGTCGGTGAGCGCTTCCGAGCTGCTCGACGCAGCGGCCACCCCGGGCGAGATCACCGAGGCCGGGCTGCGCAGCAACATCAGCGTCGGCTTCCAGTACCTCTCGTTCTGGCTCGGCGGCCGCGGCGCCGCCGGGATCAACAACCTGATGGAGGACGCCGCCACGGCCGAGATCGCCCGGGCTCAGATCTGGCAGTGGATCCGCCACGGCAAGGTCACCCGCGAGCGCGTGCGCGAACTGCTGGCCGAGGAGATGGACCGCATCCACGCGTCCGTCGGTGACGAGGTGTGGGAGCGCGGGCGCCCCGAGGACACGAAGCGGGTGTTCGAGGCGGTCGCGCTGGGGGACGACTTTCCCGCGTTCCTCACGCTGGTGGCGTACGAGTTGATCGACTGACGGCGCTCGCGGGCGTCCCGGCCGCCCGGGCGGCCTGCGCGCGCACCCGAACACTTGACCGCCACCCGCCCGCCGACAAGAATCGGGCCAGACAACGACGGGAGGGACGAGGATGCGCGGTTGGCGGATGGCGGCGGCAGTGACGATGGCCACGGTGCTCGGATCGGCGCCGGCGTCGGCGCTTGCCCGGCCGGCCCTGCACATCGGCCCGGTCACGGACATCAGCCGCTCCTGCCCGGGCCAGAACGCCGAGGTGGAGTCAGCGGTCGACCCGGCGCGCGGCGATGTCTACGAGGAGTGGATGGGCTGTAGCGGTGCCATCGCTTTTGCCCGCTCGACCGACGGCGGACGGACGTGGGGCCCGCCGGTCGTGCTGCCCGGCTCGGTCGGCCAGCGCGGCGGCACCTGGGATCCCGCACTCGCGGTGGGGCCCAACGGCACCGTGTACGCGGCCTTCATGACCTCGATCGCCGATCGCACCTCGCCGGTCGTCGATGCCAGCTTCGATCACGGCGCCAGCTTCCCCCAGGAGACCGTGCTGGGCGCGCCCGAGCGCAACAACTGGGGCGATCGCGACTTCATCGCCGTGGCGCCGAACGGGAACGTCGACGTGACCTGGGACTACGGGCCCAGTGCCGCCGAGATGACGTACATCTGCGCCCCCAACGGTAGTTGCTCGTTCTCCACCGGCGATCTGAACGAGGTGTTCCAGACCTCGACCGACGGCGGCCGGACGTTCGGGCCGATCACCCCGATCAGCCCGGGGTTCCCGGCCAGCGGCGGCGACAGCGGACCGATCCTCGTCGAGCCGGACGGCCGCATCGACGTCCTCTACCAGGGCTACTCGTACACGGACCTGGCCACGCTCACGCTCGGTACCGCGCTCAGCTACTTCGTCAGCTCGAGCGACGGCGGACACACCTGGACGGCCCCGGTCGCCGTCGGCCCCCAGGCCGGGACGATGAACACGAGCGAGTGGTGGATCGACGGCGACCTCAGCCGCGACGCCGCCGGCAACCTGTACGCCACCTGGGACACCCAGCGCTCGGACGCTCACCACCAGACCCCGGCCGACACCGGCTGGCTCTCGTATTCGACCGATGGCGGGCGCAACTGGTCGGCCCCGATCCAAGGCCCCCCGGACGATCTGAACGTTCCCCACATCATCGAGGTGGCGGGCACGCACGCCGGAGGCGCCGATGTGGCCTGGCTCTCCCCGAGCGACCCGCGCGGCTACGCGCTCTACCTGCGCCCGTTCTCGATCGCCCGCGGCTGGCTGGGCCCGCCCACCCGGATCGGCGACGTGTTCGGCGAGACGAGCGTGTGGCCGGGCGACACGTTCGGCATCTCGCCGCTCGCTCCGGACCGGCTCTCGCTCGGCTGGGGCAGCGCCACCGCGGCCACGGAGAACAACTCGGAGATCTACGCGACGACGGTGACGGGCGGATGAACCGGGCTTGACAGCCGCCGCCCGGGCACCTACACAGGGAGGGTGCCCACCCCGTCCGTTCCGCCGGTCCAGCTGACCCCGACCGACGCCTCGTTCCTGCTCCAGGAGCACCATGGCGCCCACTTCCACATCGGTGGTGTGGCCCTGTTCGAGGGTCCGGTGCCCGACCGCGACACCTTCCGGGCCCACATCGCCGCTCGCCTGGCCGAGGTCCCGCGCTTTCGCCAGCGGCTCGGCGTCCGCCGCACTGGGCATCACCCGCCCGTGGTGGGTCGAGGACCCCGATTTCAACCTCGACTACCACGTCCGCCACCTGGCCCTGCCCGCCCCCGGAGATGACCCCGAGCTCGAGGCGCTCGTGGGGCGGATCTTCTCCGAGCGGCTCGATCGGACCAAGCCGCTGTGGGAGATGTACCTGGTCGAGGGCCGCCGGGACGGCGGCTTCGCGCTCATCACCAAGGTCCATCACGCGCTCGTGGACGGCATCTCGGGAGTCGACCTGGCCAGCGTCATCCTCGACCCCGATCCCGACGCCGGCGAGCCGCCGCTCGAGATGGCGCCGGTCGAGCGACACGCGCCGCCGAGCTCGGTCGAGCTGCTCGCTCGGGGCGCGCTGAAGGCGGCCGCCGCTCCGGCCGCCGCCGCCGGCTACACCGCCGGAGCGGTCATGTACCCCCGCCGGCTGAACCGGAGCCTGCGCCGGCTCGGGGCGACCGTGGCCACGACGGGCAGCCAGCTACTCGACCCGGCTCCGCTCGTACCCCTGAACGGTCCGATCGGCCCCCACCGGCGCTTCGCCTTTCGCCACCTGAGCCTCGAGCAGGCGCGCGAGGTCCGCGAGCGCTGCGGCGCCACGGTCAACGACGTCGTGCTCACGCTGGCCACGAGCGCCCTGCGTGAATGGCTGCTCGGCCGCGCGGTCGAGGTCGACGGGCTGGCGCTGCGCGCGCTCGTGCCCGTCAACCTGCGCACCCGGCGCGACCGCGGGCTGCTCGGCAACCGCGTCGCGCTCGTGCGCGCCACGCTTCCGGTCGACATCGCCGACCCCGAGCTGCGCCTGCGCCTGGTCCGGGACGCCATGCGCGAGACCAAGCGCTCGCACCAGCTGATGGCCGCCCGCACGATCATCGGGCTCAGCCAGTTCGCACCCCCGACGATCCTGGCCCAGGCCTCGCGGATGAACTTCTCCACCCGGCTGTTCAACCTGCTCATCACGAACGTGCCCGGCCCCCAGGAGTCGCTCTACCTGCTCGGCCGGCGACTGTGCAGCATCGCGCCGGTGGCCTTCCTGCCCGCTCGCCACCGCCTGTCGATCGCCGTGTTCTCCTACGCCGGCCAGCTCAGCTACGGGCTGCTGGCCGACTACGACCATATGGGCGACCTCGACCAGCTCGCCGATGGCGTGGCGGCGGCGCTCGACGATCTCCGCCAGCCGCCGGAGCGGCGGCCCCGGCCGCGGCGGCGCCCCGCTCCCGTGCCGACGAGCTAGATGGTTGAGTGCGCGCCCGCGCGGTCAGCCATCTAGTGGTGGAAGGCGAGCGCCACCACGGCGCACAGACCGGCGATCCCGATGCTCACCGCGACCGCCACGCCGATCGCCACCCCGGTGAGCCGCCCGCTCCCGCGCAGTGACGCCTGCTCCGGGCGCGCGATCATGAGCCACTGAACGGCGATCCAGCCGGCGATGAGCGGGACCATGATCGCGGTCAGCAGCCACATCCAGCCGCCGCCGGTGAAGGGCGGGAGAACGATGCTGAGGACGAGCAGGGCGATCGCCGTCGTCCAGATGACGTAGTCCGGTGCGGCGCTCTCGCCCGCCGGCTCTGACGGATCCTCGGTCGGGGTCATGGCCGAGCTCTGCTCGGCGGCGGCGCGGACGGGGTCGGCCCCGGCCGGGACCGAGCGCTCGTTGTGGCCGGCCGAGAGGACCTCGCCCGCTCCGGCCTGCTCGACCGGGCTGAACTCCTCCACCATCTGGCTGAAGCGCTCGTCCGGGCTGGCGACCCCATCAGCCGCCATCCCGGCCGCCACGGAGGGCGAGGGGTGCTCAACGATCGTGGTCATGCGCACCACCGTCAGCACCACCACCATGGTGCCGATCGCGTGCACGCCGGCAGCGATCGGGAGCAGCCACCAGTCGCCACTGGCCAGCGAGACGATCAGCCCGAACGTGAGCATGATCGCCGTGGCGCGGATGAGGTTGAAGCGGTTCTGGCCCAGGTACTCGCTCAGGCTCTGCTTATCGGGAAGCTCACCGTGGGTCGCCCGCGGGCGATCGACCGGCACCTCGACGCGGTCCGCGCCGACGACCTCACGCAGCTCGTGGGTGAGCTCGGCGTTGACCTCGGGCGAAAGGCTCGGATCGGCGGAGCGGACCTCGCGCGTCTCGGTGCGCCTGGCTTCTCCCTCGCGCGTGCGGGTGCTGCTGTCGGGTTCCTGGTGTCGGGTCCGGCTGCTGCTCACGTTGCCTCCTCACGTCGGATCCGGGCCTGCAGTGCCTGTGCCCATCCTCGCGGGCCGGAAAACCCGGCGAGCGCGTGCCGGCGCCCGTTCGCGCGCGGACCGCCGCCTGGCGTCACCTCCGCCCGCCCGGGGTATGCCCAGGGAGAAAGGACAGCGACGCCGGAAGCGAAGGAGATGGGATGGCACAGACGACGGGACAGTTCGTGCTGGAGCGCCTGGCCGATGCCTGGGGCATCAAGCGTGTGTACGGGTACCCGGGCGACGGCATCAACGGGCTGATCGGAGGCTTTCACGAGGTCGGCGACCGGCTCGAGTTCATCCAGTGCCGCCACGAGGAGATCGCGTCCTTCGCCGCCTGTGCGCACGCCAAGTTCACCGGTGAGGTGGGCGTGTGCATGGCCACCTCGGGCCCCGGCGCCATCCACTTGCTCAACGGCCTCTACGACGCCAAGCTCGACCACCAGCCGGTGGTGGCCATCATCGGCCAGCAGGCGCGGATGGCGCTCGGGTCGGAGTACCAGCAGGAGGTCGACCTGATCACGCTCTACAAGGACGTGGCCTCGGAGTTCGTGCAGATGTGCATGGTCCCCGAGCAGGCCCAGCACCTGATCGATCGGGCGATGCGCATCGCCAAGGCGACACGATCGCCCACCTGCATCATCATCCCCAACGACGTCCAGGAGGCCGAGTACAGCGCCCCGCCGCGCGCTCATGGCGCCGTGCCCTCCTCCAGCGCCGCGATCCGCAAGCCCCGCGTGGTGCCCGACGACGTCGCGCTCCAGCAGGCGGCCGAGGTGCTGAACGCCGGCGAGCGCGTGGCCCTCCTGGTCGGTCAGGGGGCGAAGGGCGCCCTGGTGGAGATCGAGCAGGTGGCCGAGCTGCTCGGCGCCGGCGCCGCTCGGGCGCTGAACGGCCGCGCCGTGCTGCCCGACGACCGCCCGTGGGTCACGGGCTCGATCGGGCTGCTCGGCACCAAGCCGTCATACGACCTGATGGAGGGCTGCGACACGCTGCTCATGATCGGCTCGAACTTCCCCTACTCGGAGTGGCTGCCCGAGCCCGGGAAGGCGCGCGGGGTGCAGATCGACATCGATGCCCGATTGATCGGCAACCGCTATCCGATGGAGATCAACCTGGTCGGCGACGCCCGCGACACCTTGGAGGCGCTCATCCCCCTGCTGCGCCGCAAGGAAGACCGCAGCTGGCGTGAGCAGATCGAGGACTGGGTGGACCGCTGGTGGCGCATCCTCGACGAGCAGGCCCAGATCCCGGCCAACCCGATCAACCCCCAGCTCGTCTTCCACGAGCTCTCGTCCCGCCTGCCCGACGGCGTGCTGCTCACCTCCGACTCGGGCTCAGCCACTGACTGGTGGGCGCGCCACCTGCGCGTGCGCGACGGGATGCAAGCCGCGCTATCGGGCACGCTGGCCACCATGTGCCCGGCCATCCCCTACGCGCTGGCGGCCAAGTTCGCCCACCCCGACAAGCCCGTCATCGCCGCCATCGGCGACGGCGCGTTCCAGATGCTCGGAATGAATGCGCTGCTCGACATCGCCCACTACGCCCCGCGCTGGTCTGACCAGCGGCTCGTCGTCGCCGTTCTCCACAACGGCGACCTCAACCAGGTGACCTGGGAGCAGCGGGTGATGTCCGGCGATCCGAAGCTCGACGCCTCGCAGGTGCTGCCGAACTTCGACTACGCCGGCTACGCGCGGCTGCTCGGGCTGCACGGCGTTCGGGTCGAGCGCCCGGAGGACATCGGTGGCGCCTGGGACGCGGCGCTGGCGGCCGGCAAGCCGGCACTCATCGAGTTCGTCACCGATCCCGAGGTCCCGCCGCTGCCGCCGCATATCCGCTTCGAGCAGGCCAAGGAGATGACGCACGCGATCATGAAGGGCGACCCGGCGGCGCCGCACTTCATGCGGGAGTCGCTGCGGGGCAAGATCGCCGAGTTCATGACCCGGTAGCCATCCCCGCCGGGTGGCGGGGCCACAGCCGCCCGCGGGCCCGCGCCGGCGGGCGGCTCGCGTAAGGTGTGCCGCGCATGACGCGGCGGACGATCGCATCCTGGCTGATGGACATGGACGGCGTGCTCGTGCACGAGGAGCACGCGATCCCGGGCGCCGACCGCTTCCTGGCCCGGCTGGGCGAGCTCGAGCGGCCGTTCCTGGTGCTGACGAACAACTCGATCTACACCCGCCGCGATCTCGCCGCCCGTCTGCGCCAGAGCGGGCTCGAGGTGCCGGAGGACCGGATCTGGACCTCGGCTCTGGCCACCGCGCGCTTTCTCGAGGACCAGCGGCCGGGCGGCTCGGCGTTCGTGATCGGTGAGGCCGGCCTGACCACCGCGCTGCATCAGGGCGGGTACACGCTGACCGACCACGACCCCGACTACGTCGTGCTCGGCGAGACCCGCACCTACAGCTTCGAGCGGATCACCCGGGCCATCCGGCTGATCGAGAACGGGGCCCGGTTCATCGCCACCAACCCGGACGCCACCGGCCCGAGCGTCGACGGCCCGCTGCCCGCCACCGGCTCGGTGGCGGCGCTCATCAGCCGGGCCACCGGCCAGGAGCCCTACTTCGTCGGCAAGCCCAACCCGCTCATGATGCGCTCGGCGCTCAACGCCATCGACGCCCATTCAGAAACGACGGCGATGGTCGGCGACCGCATGGACACCGACGTCGTGTGCGGGATGGAGGCGGGGCTGGAGACGGTGCTCGTGCTCACCGGGGTGACCACGACCGCGGACGCCGAGCGCTACCCGTACCGGGCCTCGCGGATCGTCGACTCGATCGCGGACCTCATCGACGAGCTCGGCTAGTCGCTCGGGAGCCAGCGCAGCACGACCAGCGAGCGGTCAAGCACCTCGACCGACTCGCCGGCGGCGTACTCGCCCTCGGCCTCGTCGCCCCGCCCGGTGTCGATCTCGACCGCCCAGCGCTTGGCCAGATCGCGGGGGATGGTGAACGTGATCGGCTCCCAGTGGGCGTTGAAGAGCACCAGGAACGAGGAGCCGCGGATCGGGCGGCCCTCACGGTCGTGGGTGGGGATCTCGCGCCCGTTCAGGAACACGCCGAGCGCGTGAGCATCGCCGCGTTCCCAGTCCTCGTCCTGCATCTCGCCGGAGTCGGGACGCAGCCAGACCACGTCCGGCAGCCCCGAGCCGACGACCTCGTCGCCGACGAAGAAGTCCTGGCGGCGGAACACCGGCTCGGTCTGTCGGAGCTCGATGACCCGCTCGGCGAAGCGCTGCAGGTCGCGGTCGGCGGTCTCCCAGTCAAACCAGGACAGCTCGTTGTCCTGGCACCAGGCGTTGTTGTTGCCGTCCTGGGAGCGTCCGAACTCGTCGCCGCCGAGCAGCATCGGGACGCCCTGGGAGAGCATCAGGGTGACGATGAAGTTGCGCTGCTGGCGGGCGCGCAGAGCGAGGATGTCGGCGTCGTCGGTCGGACCCTCGGCACCGCAGTTCCACGAGCGGTTGTCGTCTGTGCCGTCGCGGTTGTCCTCGCCGTTGGCCTCGTTGTGCTTCTCGTTGTAGGCGACCAGGTCGGCCAGGGTGAAGCCGTCGTGCGCGGTGATGAAGTTGATCGAGGCCACGGGCCGCCGGCCATCGGCCTGATAGAGATCGGCCGAGCCGGTGAAGCGCTGGGCGAACTCGGCCACCGCGGTGTCGCCGCGCCAGAAGTCGCGAATGGAGTCGCGGTACTCGCCGTTCCATTCGGTCCACAGGATGGGGAAGTTGCCCACCTGGTAGCCGCCCGGGCCGACGTCCCACGGCTCGGCGATCAGCTTCACCTGCGAGAGCACGGGATCCTGGTGGATGACGTCGAAGAACGCCGACAGCCGATCGACGTCGTAGAGCTCGCGGGCCAGGGCGGCGGCGAGGTCGAAGCGGAAGCCGTCGACGTGGCAGTCGAGCACGAAGTAGCGCAGCGAGTCCATGATCAGCCGCAGCACGGCGGGATTGACCGTGTTCAGCGAGTTGCCCGTGCCCGTGAAGTCCATGTAGTAACGCGGGTCATCGGGCATGAGCCGGTAGTAGCCGGTGTTGTCGACGCCCTTGAACGACAGCATCGGACCGAGGTGGTTCCCCTCGGCCGTGTGGTTGAACACGACGTCGAGGATGACCTCGATGTCGGCCGCGTGCAGGGCCTTGACCATGGCCTTGAACTCCCGCAGCTGCTCGCCGCGTCGCCCGGTGGCCGCGTACTCGGAGTGGGGGGCGAAATAGCCGATCGAGCTGTAGCCCCAGTAGTTGGACAGGCCGCGATCGATGAGGAAGCTCTCGTCGGCGATGTGGTGAATGGGCAGCAACTCGACGGCGGTCACGCCGAGCGAGCGCAGGTGCTCGATGGCCGGCTCCGAGGCCAGGCCCGCGTAGGTCCCACGCAGCTCATCGGGGACGTCGGGATGGCGCATGGTGAAACCCTTCACATGGGTCTCGTAGATGACCGTGCTCGACCAGCGCCGGCCGATCCGGCGGTCCTCGCCCCAGGGGAAGCTCGGGTCCACGACCACGCTCTTGGGAATCGCGGCGGCGTCGTCGCTGTCGTCGATGGCCAGGTCGGCGTCCTCGGAACCGTCGGGCACGTAGGGCAGCGTGCTGGCGGCGTTGTAGTCGACCGGCCCGTCGATCGCCTTGGCGTATGGGTCGATGAGCAGCTTGGCCGGGTTGAAGCGCAGTCCCCGGGCGGGGTCGTAGGGACCGTGCACGCGGTAGCCGTAGCGCTGGCCGGGGCCGACGCCGGGCAGGTAGACATGCCACTGAAACGCCGTCTGATCGAGCACGTCGATGCGCCGCTCGTTGTCGTCCTCGTCGAACAGGCACAGCTCGACCCGCTCGGCGCACTCCGACCAGAGCGAGAAGTTCGTGCCCAGGCCGTCCCAGCTCGCACCCTGAGGAAACGGCCGGCCCGGCAGGACATCGGTCCGGGCGGGACCGCGGCGCAGGCCGGAGCGGCGCGGCACCTGAACGCTCATCGCCGGACCTCGCCGCTGCGGGCGGGCACCCCGGCCTGCTCGCTCTCGGAGAAGTTCGCGATCAGCTCCACCGGGCCGCGGCGGATGCGCAGCAGCTTCGCATCCTCGTCGACGCTCAGCACTTCGCAGGGGGCGTCGCCGAGCTCACGCCGCAGCGCGAGCAGCTCGCGGTAGTAGGCAAGGTGGGCCGGATCGCCGGCGGCGGGGTCGAGCTTCGAGCGCTCGAACGTTGCGGTGTCCTGGGGATCGGGAATGTCGGAGGCCTCGAAGTCCGAGAAGGCGGAGAACTCGCGACGGCGCCCGTCACGGGTGAGCTCGGCGATCTTCGGGTCGATGTGGTCGGTGAAGTACTGGAACGGGTGGGCCTCGTCGTACTCCTCGCCTTCGAAGAGCATCGGGGTGCCCGGGGACAGGATCGCGCAGAACGCGGCCAGGCGCAGTTCCCGGCCCCGCAGGCGGTCACCCAACGCCCGGTTGCCCACCTGGTCGTGGTTCTGGGCACAGACGATGAAGTGGCGCCGCTGCGGCCGGGTGAGCTCGCGGGCCAGGTCGGCCACGCGGCCGTAGTCCGAGTAGTAGCCCTCGTGCTCGCCGGTCAGCAGCACGTGGACAGCGTGGTGCAGGGCGTCCTCCCACTGGGCGTCGTGGCCCCACTCCTCGATCGGGCGCAGGTCGCCGATCTCCATCTCGGAGATGAGCAGCGCGTCGGGGTTGATCGCCTTCACCCGCTCGGCCAGCTCGGCCATCACATGCCGCGGCGTGTCATCGAAGATCGCGTGCACGGCATCCAGGCGCAGGCCGTCGACGCCGTAATCGCGCACCCACATCTCGGCGTTCTGGATCGCCCACTCGCGCACCGCCGGCTGGGCGTAGTCGATGGCCTCGCCCCAGAACGTCTCCTGACGGTCGGTCAGGTAGGGCCCGAACGCCGTGACGGCATCCGAGCCGGCGCCCATGTGGTTGTAGACGACGTCGAGAATCACTCCCAGCCCGTGCTCGTGCGCGGCGGTGATGAACCGCCGGAAGCCCTCCGGGCCGCCGTAGGCGGGGTGCGGCGCCGACGTGTAGACCCCGTCGTAGCCCCAGCCGTGGTGGCCGGCGAAGGTGGCGATCGGCATCACCTCGATCGCCGTCACGCCGAGCTCGCGCAGCTCGGCCAGCCGCGGGATGGCCGCGTCGAATGTCCCGGCGGCGGAGAACGTGCCCACGTGCAGCTCGTAGATGACGAGGTCCTCGAGCGTCAGCGGACCGCCCGAGCGGCCGGGACCGGGAGCCGGGTGATGGACGACGCGCGAGGGGCCGCGCAGCCCCTCGGGCTGCTCGCGCGAGTTCGGGTCGGGCAGGCGCCGGTCACCGTCGATCACGTAGACGTAGTCACTGCCGGCGGCGACGGGCAGGGTGCCCGTGAAGGTCCCCTCGCGGTCCTCGGCCAGCGGGTGCTCGCTGCCGCCCGTCGCCACGGCGAGGGTGCGGGCGTCCGGGGCCCACACGCAGAAGTCGGTCTGGCCGTCCCCCCGCGGGTGTGCCCCCAGCCGGGGGAAGTCGGTTCTCACAGGCATGCCGCCCCACCGTACCCGGTCACCCGCCGGGCGAACCGCCCCCGTGCGAGTCAGGCGCCGACGCCGGTGCGCACGACGAGCACAGCCACATCGTCGGCCGGCACAGCGTCGGCGAACGCCTCCTCCAGCAGGGCGTCGCACAGTGCGTCGGCATCGTCGCCGGTGGCGGCCAGCGCCGTCTGGGCGCTCGCGGCCAGGGCGTCGAACCCCTCGTCGATCGCCCGCGTGCGGCGCTCGATGAGCCCGTCGGTGTAGAGCACGAGGGTCGATCCGGCGGGCATCGACGTCTCGCCGCATTCGCGCTCCTGGGCGATGCCGGTGCCCAGCGGCAGCGAGCGGCCCTCGGTGAGGAAGGTGGGCGTCCCGTCCGCGGCCAGCACCAACGGGTAGGGGTGCCCGGCGGCGCAGAAGCGCAGCCCGCCCGTCTGCGGATCGAGCACGAGATAGATCATCGTCGCCATCCCGGTGGGCTCGAAGTGGTGCAGCATCCGGTCGAGCCGGTCGACGACGGCCGCGGGCTCGTCGTGGGAGAGCGCGTACGCGCGCAGGGCATTGCGCAGCTGGCTCATGAGCGCCGCCGACTCGATGCCGTGCCCGGCCACGTCGCCGATGGCCAGGCCGAGGCGCCCACCCGACAGCCGGATCGCGTCATACCAGTCTCCCCCGACCTGCACGGCGCCCTCACCCGGCCGATAGCGCGCGGCCAACCGCAGCGCCGGCAGTTCGGGCATCTTGTCGATGAGCAGACTGCGCTGGAGCGCTTCCACGAGCCGGTGCTCGTACTCGTAGCGGCGCGCCCGGCCGCTCACGTCGAACAGGCTGACCAGATACCCGTCCCCGGCCGGGAGCTCGCGCACGCGCATGGCCAGCGTGCGCACGCTCCCGCCCGGGCCCGGGACGTTGATGTCGGTCACCCCGGTGTGCACGAGCGGAACGCCGAAGACTTCCCCGACCAGCCGTTCGATCGGAACGTCGAGGAGCAGCGAGGCGGCGGCATTGGCGTAGCGCACGACGGTGCCGGGGTCGACGACGAGGGTGCCGACGGGCTGGTGGGAGAGCAGCGTCGCCGCGCTTGGGAGCGGCTCGTCGCCCGGTCCCCCGGACGAGACCGCTGTGCTCGTCAATCCCCCACCGCGTCTGCGCCGCTCTCACCGCTGAGGATCCCGCTCGCCGCGCCCAGCGGGCCGCCGAGCTGCATGCCCTCGCTGTCGATCTCGTACTCGCGGATCGTCTTGTCGTGGTCGGAGCCGCGCATCTTCAGGATGGTCAGGCAGCGACGCACGCGGGACTCGAGCTCGACATAGCGCAGCAGGATGATCGCGTCGGTGATCGTGGAGACGTGAGTGAGGCCGGCGCTGTGGGTCCCGCCCCCCACTCCCGTCGTGTTCGTGCACAGGGCGATGAGCTCGAACTCCTTGATCAGGCTGGTCAGACCGACGACGAACTCACGAAATGCGGCGCCCGAGGACACGCGATCGAGCACCGACAGGCTGTCGAGGGCCAGACGGTCGGGCTTGAACTCCTCGACCTGGTGGCGCAACTCGACCAGCAGGTCCTCGAGGCCCATGCGCTCGGGGTAGCGGGACTCGATGCGCAGCATCCCCTCACGCTGGGCGTCGCCCAAGTCGACGCCCCAGGAGGCGGCGTTGCGCAGGATCTGGGGCCGGCTCTCCTCGAAGGAGTAGAACAGGCCGCGCTGCCCGGCCCGTATGCCGGCGGCGAGGAACTCGGTCACCATCATCGTCTTGCCGGTGCCGGTGGCCCCGCTCACGAGCACGATCGAGTCGCGGAAGATCCCGCCCCCGCACATCTCATCCACCGCCGGCTTGCCGATCGACGTGCGCTCGGTGAGCGCCCGCGTCTTCAGGCCCGTCTCGGCCAGCGGGATGACCGTGATCCCGCTGCGCCCGTCGATCGAGAACGGATACTCGCCCTTGTGGTGGCGCGCGCCGCGGAACTTCAGGATCTCGATCGTGCGCCGGCGGCGCTCGCGGTGGAGCGGATGGCGCAGGATGATGACGTTGTCGGTGACGAACTCCTCCACCCCGTAGCGGCCCACCGGGCCGTACTCCTCCGAGCGCTCCGCAGTCATGACCGTCGTCACCCCGAGCTCGCGCAGCTGGGCGGTGACCAGGTGCAGCTCGCGACGCACGAGGTTGCGATCGGCGAACTGCGGAAACAGGCCGGTGAGCGAATCGAACACCATCCGGGCGGCCGACACGGAGGCGATCGCACGCCTGAGCCGGGCGAGCAGGCCCTGGAAGTCGAACTGGCCGGCCTCGAGGACCTCCTCCCCGGCCACGGCGGCCACGTCGACCATGGCCAGCTTGCCCTCGGCGCAGTAGCGCTCGAGGTCCCAGCCGAGGCTGGCGACGTTGCGCACGATCTCCTGCACCGGCTCGTCGAAGGTGACGAGCACTCCGCCCTGCCCGTAGCGCTCGATCCCGCTGACCAGGTACTGCACCCCGAACAGGGTCTTGCCGCTGCCGGCGGTGCCGGCGATGAGCGTGCTGCGCGCGGCCGGCAGGCCGCCGGCGGCGACGACGTCGAGGCCAGGAATGCCGGTCTCGAGCCGCTCGATGCCCGGTCCGGGCGTTCCCGTGCTCACCGTCCGGTCCCGGCGCCGCCCGGATGCGCGAACGGCCCACCCATGCGCAGGCTGGCCAGGACGAGGTCGCGATCGCTCAGGTCGCCGATCAGCTTGCGCACCGGTCCGGGCGCCAGGCGCACGAGCGTGGGGGTGGCGAAGATCCCGTCCGTCTCAGCCAGATCGGGCCGCTCGAGCACGTCGATCACCTCGTAGTCGTAGATACCGGCCAGCTCCTCGCTCATCAGCCACTCGACGTTCTGAATCGCGCGCGTGGAGAGCAGCGTCGAGCCGGTCACATACAGCCGGAGTGCTCCCTTGTCGGTCACGTGTGCATCGAGCGGGCGGCCGGCCGGTGTGCCGGGCCGCGCGAGCATAGTGCACCCGCAAGCTCCCGCCGCCGCTTTCGCTCACGCGCCAAGCGCCCGGGCGATGACGAGTTGCTGCACCTCGTCGGTGCCCTCGCCGATCGTGAGGATCTTGGCGTCCCGGTAGAACCGGCACACCGGATACTCCTCGATGTAGCCGTAGCCACCGTGGATCTGCACCGCCTCCTCGGTGGCCCGCACCGCCAGCCGGCCGGTCTTCAGCTTCGCCTGGGCGGCGGTGAGGCGAAACGGCCGCCCCTGGTCCTTGCACCAGGCCGCCTTGTAGGTGAGCAGCCGCGCGGCCTCGATCTCGGTGGCCAGGTCGGCCAGCTTCATCTGGATGGCCTGGAACTTCGAGATCGGCTGGCCGAAGGCCCGGCGCTCGCGCGCGTAGGCCAGCGCCTCGTCGAGCGCGCCCTGGGCCAGCCCGACCCCCATCGCAGCCACGCCGATGCGGCCGATGTCGAGCACCTGGAGGAACTGCTTGAACCCGCCTCCGCGCGGCCCGAGCAGGTTCTCCTCCGGGACCCGGCAGTCCGAGAAGGACAGCGGGCGCGTGTCCGAGGCGTTCCAGCCCATCTTGCGGTACGGCTCGCCGACGTCGTAGCCCGGCGTCCCGGTCTCGACGATCAGGTTCGAGATCTCGCCCTCGCCGGTGCGCGCGGTGATGGCGACGTGACCGGAGATGCGCGTGCCCGCGTTGGTGATGAACTGCTTGGCGCCGTTGATCACCCACTCGCCGTCCTCGAGCCTCGCGCGCGTGCGCGTGTTGCCGGCGTCGCTGCCCGCCTCGGGCTCGGTCAGACCGAAGGCGCCGAGCCGCCGGCCGCCGCACAGGTCGGGCAGGTAGCGCTCCTTCTGCTCCGCCGAGCCGTACAGGTAGATCGGCTGGGTGCCGAGCGAGGTGTGCGCGCACAGCGTGATGGCGACGCTCGAGTCCACGCGGGTGAGCTCCTCGACCGCGATCGCGTACTGCAGCGAGGTGCCGCCGGCGCCCCCGACCGACTCCGGGAACGGGATGCCCATCCAGCCCAGACCGGCCATCTTCTCGACGATCTCGTACGGGAAGCGCTTCTCGCGATCGAGCTCACCGGCCACCGGGGCGATCTCGGCGACGGCGAACTCGCGCACCGTGCGCTGGAGCAGGCGGGTGTCGTCGTCGAGCTCGAAGTGCATCCGTCGCCGGGCACAGTAGCGATGAGATTGCCGCGGTTGGGTAGTCACTACGGTCAAGGCGGTCCCCACCGGGCCGACATACGGCACAAGGGGCCAGCGTGGAGGCCCACCCCCGAAGGGAGCTGACGATGGAGACAGGCCATTCCAACCAGACCTCACTGCGCGAGCTCGACAGCCGTGTGAACGACGGCATCGAGGTGCAGCTGCTGTGGTGCCAGGCCGACGGGCGCGTCTCGGTGGCCGTCAACGACACCCGCACCGGCCAGAGCTTCTCGGTCGACGTGCCGGACAACACGAGCTCCCTCGACGTCTTCCACCACCCCTACGCCTACGCGCCGGCGAGCGTCGTCGGGCGCCGCTGAGCCGCCATCGGCACGAGGTGCGCCCGCGCGAGCGCGAGTGCACCGGCGCGCGTGTCCACGCCGAGGCTCGAGCCGGGCGTGAGCGCGAGCGAGAGCACGAGGCGCACGAGCAGCTCGGCGCAGACGCGTCCGTGAGCGTCGTCCGGGGCTCCGTGGGTGCGCGCGGCCACGGCCGCCGTCGCCTGCTCGATGAGCCGCCCGTCACCGATCAGCGCGGGCAGGAGCGCCTCCGGCTCGCTGCGCCGCAGGCGCTCCAGTAGCCGCAGCCGCCTGACATAGTCAACCGCGAACGCGAAGCCCTCGGTGAGGCGCTCCGCTTCGCTGCCGCAATCGGCCACGGCGGCGTCGAGCGCGGCGAAGAACGCCTCGGTCTCGGCCGCGACGACGGCCTGCACGAGGGCCCGTTTGCTCGAGAACTGGCGGTAGAGCGTCGCCCGGCCGATCCCGGCCCGGCGGGCCACGTCCTCCATGGTCAGCGCGCGCAGGCCCACCGCCTCGCAGTGGGCGCGGGCGGCGAGCAGGATGCGGGCTCGGGTCGCCGTGGGCGGGCGCCCCGGGGCGGCCATCAGGAGAGACCGAAGATCGCCGGCGCCTGCAGCATCAGGCGCAGGCTCCCCCGCGGGCGCACGCGCTGGGTGAGCAGCAGCCGACGGGGGTCGCGGCGGCCCATGGCCAGATCGACCCAGTCTTCCCAGCGGCAGTGGAAGGTGAGGTCCGGATGGGGGTCACGCTCGGCGGCCACGCTGGTCGAGCCGCCCGCGATGCGCAGCCGCCACGGCGGGGCATCGGTGAAGTCCCACTGGATCGTCACCGCTTCGCGCGGGGTGCGGCGCTGGTCGATCGAACGGCGCATGGCATCGAAGACGAGCGCCATCGTCTCGGGATCGCTGGCCGGAGGGCCGACCTTCTCTCCGAGCACGCCGGCGCGCGCCAAGCGGATCGAGCGCTCGGCCTGCTCGCGGACGCTGATCTCGCTGGGCATCGGGAGCACGCCCGGGAGCTCCTCAAGCGGCAGGCCGGCGGCCCGCAGCCGCGTCTGGAGCTGGGTCAGGCCGCGCTCGAACAGCTCCTCGAGGGTCGAGCCGAAGCACTCGATGAGCGCCAGGTCCCAGTTCGGGCGGAATGAACAGCGCCACCGTGTAGCGCAGCGCCTCGCGCAACAACTCGGCCACCGCATCCTGGCACTCCGGGTCGGCGGCCACCAGATCGGCGAGGAGCTTGACGCCGAAGGCGATATGGCGCTGCTCATCGCTCGCGACGTTCGCCATACCGGCCCGGAAGCCGGCCATGAGCGAGTCGCGCTCCAGATAGTCGGAGATGAAGTGCTGGCCGGTCTGGGCCACGGTGGCCTCGACGACGAGGTGGTAGAGCGCGATCGCGGCGGCCAGCTTCGGCTTCGAGCGGTCGGCTCGCAGCTCGTTCGCCGTGCGGTCGAGCAGCGCGAACAGGTTGCGAAAGCCCCAGGTCAGCTCGGGCGCGGTGCTGGCCAGCGCGGCGCTCACGTCGTTGCCCCCGATGCCGACGACCTCGCGCAGGAAGCGGGCGAAGAACACCGCGTGCCGGGCCTCGTCGGCCTGCTGCGTGGCCAGAAAGTACTTCTGCTCCTCCAGCGGGGCGGCATCGATGTAGGGCGAGAGGTTGTCGGCCACCGAGTCCTCGCCGTGCAGGAACAGCGAGTAGGTCCACAACGCGCTGCGGCGCTGGGTCGCGGTCAGCCGCTGCAGCCAGTCGGCCCGGTCGCCGCTGAAGTCGACTTCGGTGGCTCGCCAGTTCCCGCGCTCCCACCGGCTGTACAGGTCGGCGTAGGAGATCTGGTCGGCGATCGCGCCCGTCGACATGGGGATGCCCTCCTCTGGGTGCACGGATGAGACAGACAACGTATCGGTGTCTCAGGGGGGAGGCAAGACGTCCGCGCCCTGGGTAGGGTGCGCCGCGAAGGCCCCCGACGGAAGGACGCCCGTGCAGCGCAGCGAGATTCGAGCCCTTGGCCGCCTGGCCGCCGACGCTGTGGCGGCCGGAGGCACCTTCCTCCAGGACGCACACGAAGGGATCGCCGAGCGGGCGTTCGGCCACGCTCCAGCCGCCGCGCCGGCCCGGGCCCTCCACGACGCGATCGCCCGCGCCGTCTACGCGGGGGTGCGGGGCGGACTGCGGGTCGGCGTCCGCGCCGGCGCCGAGATGGCGGCACTCCGCACGACGAGCGGCGCCTCGCTGCGGAGCGACCGGCGCGCCGCGCTCGCGCTCGGCGCTCTGAACGGCGTGTGGGGTGACGCCCTGGCGCAGCGCGAGCCCGGGCTCGCGATCGACATGGAGCTCCGCCGCCACGGCACCGCGATCGTCCCCGGTGCCGAGTCCGTCCGCGCTGCCTTCCCCGACGCCACTCCGCGTCTGGTCGTGTTCGTCCACGGCCTGTGCGAGACCGACACGGCCTGGTCGCTGAGGATCGGCGGCAGCGAGCGCAGGGACCGGCGCAGCTATGGCGAGCGCCTCCAGGCCGACCTCGGCTACACGCCGGTCTACCTTTCCTACAACACCGGGCTGCACATCTCCGACAACGGCCGCGGGCTGGCCCGGCTGCTCGATGCGCTGCACGCGGCCTGGCCGGTCCCGCTGCGCGAGATCGTGCTCGTCGGGCACTCGATGGGCGGCCTGGTCGCTCGCAGCGCCTGCCACTACGGCCAGCGCGAGCACCGTCCGTTCACCGGCGCCGTGCGCCACGTGTTCTGTCTCGGTACCCCGCATCTGGGGGCCGACCTCGAGAAGGGCGCCCACGCGCTCGCCTGGGCGCTGCGCCGCCTGCCCGAGACGCGCGCCCTGGGGACCGCGCTCGACACGCGCAGCGTCGGCATCAAGGATCTGCGCTACGGCGCCTGCGTGGAGGAGGACTGGTCCGGCAGCGATCCGGAGGAGTTCCTGCGCGATCGCTGCGGGGAGGTCCCGTTCCTGCCCGAGGCCCACTACTACTTCATCGGGACCGAGCTGGCGCCGCCGCTCGGGCGCCTCATCGGCGACCTGCTCGTGCGCATGCCGAGTGCCTCGGGGCGCGGGAACGGCCGGGGACGGCGGATCCCATTCGAGGTCGACAACGGCCACGAGCTCGCCGGCCTGAACCACTTCGCGCTGCTGAACCACCCCGCCGTGTACGCGCAGATGCGCGCCTGGATCGAGCGCGTGCCGCCGCGGCCGATCGCCGAGCTGCCCGCTCCGGCGGTGCCGGACCTACTCGAGGCCTAGGACGAATCCGGCGCGCGGGAGGCGCCGGCGAGCACCTCACGACCGCAGCGCTGCAGGCGGCCGAGGTACTCGAGATGGTTCTCCCACTGCTCCGGCCCGGTCGGCGCGCGGACGAGCGACGCGGTGTCCGCGTGAGCGTCGAGCAGCTCGTACACGAGGGTGACGAGCGCGGACGGCGAGGTAGTGGTCGGAGAGTGAACGGTTGGTCTCCTGGCGAACGCTGAGGGCCATTCTTCTCCGCCCGGCGGTGCGCTGTCAAGAAAATCGCACCAAAAACAGTGCAAAGCGATGCCGTCCCGGGCGGCCGGCTGGGCGACCGCCCGGGAGGTGAACCGCTCAGAACAGCTGCAGCGTGATCCGGGCGCCGGCCGCCGGGAGCTTGAACGTCCCCTTCTTGGCGCTCGCCTTCAGCCGTGCCGTCAGGTGCCCGTGCCGGCGCAGCGCCTTCAGCGCCGCGCGGCCGAGATGCAGCCGGACGACCGCGCCGGTGTCGGCGCCCAGCGAGTAGCTCGCCCGCTTCGCGAGCGACTTCCCAGAGCGCATCAGGCTGAGCGTGCCGGTGCAGGTCTGGGTGCCGTAGCAGCCGAGGAACACCTCGACGACGCCGCCGCTGGAGACGAACGCGCCGCTGCCGACGAGCTTGGTCAGCGACGGCTGGCCGCCGCCGCCGGGCGGCGTGCCCGAGGGCTGGGTCGTGAAGGGGAGCGCGCTCCCGCTCCCGGAGCCGCTGCCGTTCGTACATTTGAGCTGGTCCACGAACGTCGTTCCGGGCGCGAGGCCGGTGAGCGTCGCGGTCACCGTCTGGGTCGTGCTCTGCCCGTGGACGAGGTTGACAGTCTGCGGCGTCGTCTGCTGATCGCTCGCCGTCGCGCCCTGCAGCTCGTAGGCGAACGCGCACGTCGCGCTCGTTCCGTTCGGATTGACGGTACCCGACAGCGTCGCGCTCGTCGTCGTCACGTTGCTCGCCGGCGACGTCGTGACGATCGGCGTCTTCGGGCCTGGACAGGTGGGCGGCGTGCACGCGCTCGCTGTCGAGGCGCCGATCAGACCGCAGGCCGCGATCACTGCCGCCAGCAGCGGCACGGCGAGCAGCCGAAGCTTTGCTTTCACGGATCCTCCTTCGTGGTGTCCCATCCCGACCGCCCTGGCGCAGTTACCCGATTTCCGGGGCGCCCATGCGCGGATCCTCACAAAGCCGCGGCATCGTAGCCGCAGCGCTCGCGCATCGCGGCCGGATCGAGCACCCTGATCGAGCGGTGATCGGTGGTGATCCAGCCCAGCCGGCGCATGAGCTTCAGCGCCCGCGACACCGTCTCGCGGGTGGCACCGGTCCAGCTGGCCAGCTCGTCCTGGGTGAGCGAGAGCTCGATGCGCGTGCCCGCCCCGTCGGCGATGCCGTGGTCGGCGGCGAGCTCGAGCAGCCGCTTGGCCACGCGCCCGACGCTGTCCTGGGTGGCCAGGTCGACGACCTCGCGCGTGGACTCGGTCAGCCGGTGCACGAGCATGCGGATGAGGATGAGCGCGGCGTCCGGGTGAACGGCCAGGTAGCCGCGGAAGGCCTCGGCGGTGATCATCCCGATCTCGCCCTCGTCGATCGCCACCGCGGTGGCGATCCGGCGCTGGCCCCCGAGCGCGGCCATGTCGCCGACCAGCTCGCCCGGCCCGCGGATCGCCAGCACCACCTCGCGGCGGTCGGCTCCGAAGGCGACGAGCTTGACCCGGCCCTCGAGCAGGACGCCGATGTCGTCTCCAGCGGAGCCGGCGCGCAGCAGGGAAGCCCCACGCTCGATCCGGCGCCGCTTCACCGTCGCGAGCAGCGCATCGGCATCCTCGCGCGAGAGCTGGCGCAGGAACGGCGTGTCGGTCGCGCTCACGCGCGGCTCACTCCGGCGCGGGCTCCGGGGTGCATCACCCTCCCATTCTCTCAAGCTGAGCGCCAATGTGAGAAATGTCGCAACCGGAGTCCCGGTGCCCGGACTATGGTCTCGCCATGAGCAGGATGCGGCCACTTCAGAAGACCGGCGCGGCGCTCGTGGGGGCACGAGCTCGTCACGCCTGGCGGCGTCCTGCGATCGGGGACAGGCGCTACGCGAGCCGGGGGGCTCGCAGCCTCGGGGGAGCAGGGCTGGGGTAACAAGGACGGAAGGAAACGGTCGGGCTCCGGAGCGCGGGGGACGAGGGCGCTCCGGAGCTCGCCGCGACCGTCGGGGCAGCATGAGGGGGCATGGAACCGGGCTGCGGGGGCACGCCCGGTTCCCACGCTGAGGCCCGGTACCGTTCTCGCCATGCTCGCCACTGCCCGCCCGCCCTGCAGCCGCGGCCCCCGGGCGGCGATCACGCTCGCCGGCCTGTTTGTCGCCGTCGTTCTCGCCGGGTGCGGGGGCGGGGGAAGTAGCTCGAGCTCGTCGGGCACGTCGAGTGCCTCGAGCACGTCGAGCGCCTCGAGTGCTTCGAGTACGCCCGCGGCGAGCACGCCGACGATGGGCTTCGAGAACGTGCCGATCGAGCCCGGCACCGAGATCGCCCCCGCCTCGAGCACTCAGACAGGCCCGGTCGACGGCATCAGCTGCGGCCCGACCGAGCAGCTCGCCTACCACATCCACGCCCACCTGCTCGTCTACGACAACGGCGCGCCGCGGGCGCTGCCCGGCGGCATCGGGATTCCCGGCTCCCAGGTCGTCGCCACCCAGCAGGGGCCGGTCGCCGAGGGTGGCCAGTGCATCTACTGGCTGCACACGCACGCTCCCGACGGCGTCATCCACATCGAGTCGCCCACCCAGCGGATCTACACGCTGGGTCAGTTCTTCGACGAGTGGCACCAGCCGCTCAGCGGCACCCAGGTCGGGCTCGTACACGGTCCGGTGCACGCGATCGTCAACGGCAAGCCGTGGAAGGCGAGTCCGCGCGACATCCCCCTGCAGCCGCACACCGTCATCCAGCTCGATGTCGGGACGCCGGACCCGGCGTTCCAGACCGTCGACTGGTCGCAGACCCAGCTCTAGTTCGCTTCGGCGCGGCGCCGGCGCCCCCGGCGGCGCAGGTACTCGGCGGACATCGTGCCGAGGACGAGCACCCCGAGCCCGACCGCGGTCACGAGCCCCATGTCGCTGACCAGGTCGACGATCGGCGGCCCGGCGTAGTAGGCCCCGGCCCCGATGGCCCCCGCCCAGAGGATCGCGGTGACCGCGTTGACGGCCAGGTAGAGGGACGTGCGGACCCGGGCGACGCCCGCCACCCAGGAGGGCGCCAGGTAGATGGCCAGGATCGGGCGCCGGCGAAAGATCGCCTCGTTCTGCTCGACCACCCGCACCCGGAAGCGGCGCAGCGGTCCCGGCGCGACGACGACCGCGCGCCCGAGCGAGCGGCCGACGAGCCACCCAACGATGCCGCCCGCGGCGGCTGCGACCCATGCCACCGCGACGACCGAGACGATGGAGAGGTCGTGCTTGGCGGCGAAGATGGCCTCCGCGATGAGCACCGGCTCGCCCGGCCCGTAGAAGAACGACCAGCTGGCAAAGCAGGCAGCGGCCAAGCCGAGGTAGTCGATCGCCGGGCCGTGGAAGGGGTGGTGGAGGTGGATGTGGATGTGGATGTGCAGCAGGGCGAGCACCGCCCCCTGACTCAGCCCCGCGACCACCCTCACCATGTCCCCGATGCTGGCACAGGCCCCTGTCGGCTCCGCGTCAGGTGGCCGCCAACTGGATAGGTCCCCGGACCGATGTTTCGCCGTGTGGACAATGCAGGCACCGGCCGCGCACGCCACCATGGCGCCTGCATGAGCGCCCATCTGATCGTGTCCTACGACGGGACCGCCAACGATGAGGACGCGCTCGCGCTGGCTGGGCTGCTGGCCGCGACCGGCGCGACGCTCGCGCTCGCCTACGTCCGCCATGCTCGGCAGTGGGATGCCAGCCGGGAGGCGATCTCCCAGCACGACGCCGAGCATCTGCTCGAGCTCGGGGCGCTCACCCTTGCCGATCCCGACGTCGCCTGCCACGTCGTCGTCGACCCATCGACCCCGCACGGGCTCGAGCAGCTGGCCCACCAGGAGCAGGCGGACGTCATCGTGTTCGGCTCCGAGTACCGGACCTCGCCCGGCCGGGCCGAGCCCGGGACCTCGGCCCAGACGCTGCTCGAGGGGGGTCCGGTCGCCGTGGCCGTGGCTGCCGCCGGCCTGCGGGCCGATCCAGCCGCGACGCTGCGCCGCATCGCCCCCGCAGCGGCCGGGCAGGACGACGCGGCCGCCGAGACCGCGCGCTCGCTGGCCCGCGCCCTCGATGCCACGCTCGTGGCGGCCGGCGAGCCGGCCGATCTCGTCGTCGTCGGCTCGCAGCCCGGCGCCCCCGCCGGACGCATCGCGCTCGGCGGCGCGGCGCGGGGGTCGCTCAACACCGTGCGCGGCTCGGTCCTGGTGCTGCCGGCGGGCCGGCGACTCGAGTTCTAGACTCGCCGCTCTCGTGCTCATCCTGCCGCCCGACCACCAGCGGGCTGCGTCCGCGGGCCGTCCGCTGACCCGGCGCGAGCGCCGCCTCGTGCGGGCCGTCGCCGGCGTGGCCCTCGCCCTCGTCGTGGCAGTCGTCGTCGCGATCGCCTCCACCGGCCCCAGCTCGAAGAACGGGTGCGTGCACGCGGTGTTCCCCGGTCCGGTGGGCGCCGAGCGGGTCGACGGCTGCGGGGCCGGCGCGCGGGCGCTGTGCGCTGGACTGGCCGCGAGCGGCTACACCGGGGAGGCGGCGCGGACGATCGCCTCAGAGTGCCGGAAGGCCGGGTTGCGCGTGGGCGCCTGATCGGCGACCTCTTTGCGGCCTCCCGGCCGAGCTTTATCCCAATGTCCAAGCGGCCCTCGGGAACGCTGGACGACCGGCCATGTCCGCCGCCGCGACGCGACGCGACCATCCCGCAGGTCAATCGGCGGTGCCGATCCGGTCGCTGCGGGGCGGCGGCGTTGGAAGGCGCCTGGAGCACAAGGAGATACATGCCATTCGAAGCGCCAACATGGCTGAGCTCGGGAGACAACGCGTGGCAGATGACCGCTGCCACGCTCGTCGGCTTGATGAGCATTCCCGGCCTGGTCGTCCTCTACGGCGGCGTGATGCAGAAGCGCTGGTCGGTCAACAGCATGATGCTGACCTTCGGCGCCTTCGCCACGGTGCTCATCGTCTGGGTCCTGTGGGCCTTCCACATGGGCTTCGGATCGCCGATCGGCTCCGGTCACGGCTTCTTCGCCACCTTCCTGGGCAAGCCGGGGACCGTGCTCGGCCACAAGTCGCTCCAGGGGCAGGCGAACATCCCGCTCATCGGGTCACTGTCGTTCCCGGAGTCCTCGCTCGTCTACTTCCAGTTCGTGTTCGCCGGCATCACGCCGATCCTCATGCTCGGCTCGGTGCTCGGGCGCGTCAACTTCAAGGCGTGGATCCCGTTCGTGGCGCTGTGGACCACGGTCGTCTACACGGTTGACGCGTTCCTGATCTGGGGCGGCGGCTTCTTCGCCCACCACGGCGCGGTCGACTACTCGGGTGGCTACGTCATCCACCTGTCGGCCGGCGTGTCGGGCTTCGTGGCCGCGGCGGTCATCGGCCCGCGCCTCCAGCGCGACCGCGAGATCGACGCCCCGAACAACGTCGCCATGGTGGCGGTCGGCGCCGGCCTGCTCTGGCTGGGCTGGAACGGCTTCAACGGCGGCGATCCCTACGCGGCCAACATGTCGGCCTCGGCGGCCATCCTCAACACCAACCTGTGCACGGCCGTGGCCTTCCTCGTCTGGGTGGGCTGGGACTACCTGACCGGGCGCAAGCCGAGCCTGCTCGGTGGCGTCAACGGCATGATCACCGGGCTGGTGGCGATCACACCGGCGGCCGGATACGTGAACGGGTACGGCGCGATCGCGCTCGCGGTCATCGCCTCGACGCTCGTGTACTTCGCCCTGAACTACCTGAGCCGGGCGCGGCCGTTCCGAAACGTCGACGACACGCTGGGCGTGATCTACACACACGGCTTCGCCGGCTTGGCCGGCGGCCTGCTCACCGGCGTGTTCGCCGACCCGCAGATGGCGCTCAGCTACACCGGTAACGGTCACGGCAAGCTGACCGCCGCCGGGACGGCGACCGGGCTCATCCACGGCAACTGGACGCTGCTGAAATGGCAGGCCATCGCGGGCGCGTTCGTGATCGCCTGGTCGGCGGTGGCCACATTCGTGCTGCTGAAGCTCGTCGGATTCTTCATCCCGCTCCGGATGTCGGAGGCGAACATGGAGATCGGCGACGTGGCCGAGCACGGCCACGAGGTCTACCCCTCCGACGTGCCCTCGCTTGGCTACGCCGGCATGGTTCCCGAGTTGGCGCGGGAGCCGGACAAGGCGACCACGACGGTCTGAGTCCGAACGGGAGATCGGCTCTGGACGACGGGGCGGCGCTCGCCGGGAGCGCCGCCCCGTTCGTCGTTTACGCAGCGAGCACCGGGAGCGCCGGCGTTGCGCGATCCTGAAGTTTGCGGATCTACCCCCCAGAAATGGCAGGCAGATCCGCAAACTTCGCCTCGGCCGGGCGGCGGCGCACCGGCGGCGCGCCGCCCCACCCGCCGGCGCTCAGCCGTGCACGATCTCCGCCGCCGTGCGCAGCGTGGCCGCGTCGCCCGCGATCAGCAGCGTGGTGACGAGGGACTCCCGCCAGGGCTCGAGGTCGTGGCGGAGCTTGTCCGGCGGCCCGATCAGGGTCATCTGCTCGATCAGCTCGCGCGGCACCGCAGCCGCCGCCTGATCCTTGTGGCCGGCCAGGTAGAGGTCCTGGATCTTGCGCACGTCGTCGCCGTAGCCCATGCGGATGGCGACGTTGGCGTGGAAGTTCGTGTCCCGGGCACCCATGCCCCCGAAGTACAGGGCGTACATCGGGCGCACGGCGTCAAGCGCCCCGTCGACGTCGTCGGTGACGATGAACGGCACGGTGGCGGCGACATCGAAGGTATCGGCGCGAGCGGCGTGCCCCGGGCCGGTCAAAGCCCTCGGCCAGGGCCTCGCGATAGAAGTCCTCGTGGCGGGGTGAGTAGAAGAGGGCCAGCCAGCCGTCGCAGCACTCGGCGCCCAGGGCGATGTTCTTCGGGCCTTCGGCGGCCAGATAGATCGGGATGTCCTCGCGCAGCGGGCGCAGGCTCGACTTCAGCGCCTTGGCCAGGCCGGTTCCGTCCGGGAGGGGCAGCGGATAGTGACGGCCTTCGTGCACGACCGGCCCCTGGCGGGCCCAGATCGCCCGCAGGATCTCGATGTACTCGCGCATCCGAGCCAGCGGGCGGGCGAACGGCTGCCCGTACCAGCCCTCGACGACCTGCGGCCCGGACACGCCGAGCCCGAGGATGAAGCGCCCGCCCGAGAGGTGGTCGAGCGTCATCGCCGCCATCGCGGTGGCCGCCGGGGTGCGGGCCGAGATCTGGGCGATCGCGGTACCGAGCTGGATGCGCTCGGTGCTCGCCCCCCACCAGGCCAGCGGTGTGAGGGCATCGGACCCATAGGCCTCCGCCGCCCACATCGAGTGAAAGCCGAGGCGGTCGGCCTCCCGGACGGCCTCGGCGGCGCCGGGGGGCGGGCCGCCGGCCCAGTAGCCGAGGTTGAGACCGAGTCGCAGTTCGCGTGCCATGGCCGGGCACCCTACTCGGGCGAGCGCGCCCGCAGTCGCGCCCACAGCCGGCGCCCGACCGCGGCCGGGCCCGCGCGCCGCTCCGGGGACTGAGTGGCCCGCCACTCGGCCCGCGTGGGCAGCCGTCCGGCCCGCCGGGCGGCGAGCACGCATGCGGAGTGCGCGTGGCGGCGGCCCTCGGCGCGGCCCTCGGGGAACATGAGCATGTGCTCGCTCAGCGCGGGAAGGCGCCCGCCGCACAGCGGGCAGCGGTAGCTCACCGGCTTGAGATTGTGCGCGCGGCGGATCTCCCACCAGCGCGCGGGGCCGAGCGCGCCCGTCATCTGTCCAGAATCGCACGCGCGCCGGGCCCGAGGGCTCAGGTGCGGCGCCGCTGGCGCCGATAAGGCGGCTATGGAGCATCGCGACGAGCGCATCACGGTCGAAACCGACCGCTACCGGATCCGCGGAATCCTGCACCTCCCGCGCGACGGGTACCGCAGCCGCCTGACCGACTACCTGAACGCCTCCGAGCGGTCGTTCCTCGCCCTCACCGAGGTCGAGGTCACCTCGCTGGACGGGCCGCCCGCCGTCGAGCGCCTCCCGTTCCTGGCTCTGTCGCTCGCGCACGTCGTGCTCGTCATGCCCGACGAGACCGCAGTGGCACACATCGCCGCCGCCTGAGCACTCCTCCGGCGGTCGGGCAACGGCCCGGCGCCTGTTACCGAAGCCGGGGCCGGAGGTATCGTTAGGTGAGATGGCTGTCCGTCCCGCCGAAGACCTCGAGGGCCTGAGCCGCGCGGAATACCTGCGCGCCTCGCCGCGCATGTTCGAGAATCCACTGCTCGAGCGGGTCTCGCGCGTGCACCCGGCTGTCCCGCCGATCCTGTTCGGACCGGCGATCACCGCGCTGTTCGTGCTCGGCCTGATTCACGGCTCGGGCTGGGCGACGCCGCTGTGGATCCTCGGTGGGTACGTGTTCTGGACGCTGACCGAGTACTGGCTGCACCGGATCGTCTTCCACTTCGAGCCCGACCACGGGATCGGCGCGCGCCTGCACTGGATCATCCACGGCGTCCACCACGATCACCCGAACGACCCCATGCGGCTCGTCATGCCGCCGTCGCTCAGCGTCCCGCTCGCCGTCCTGTTCGTGTTCGGCTTCGCCGCGGTGCTCGGCTCGCCCGGCTTCCTCCCCTTCGCCGCCGGCTTCCTGAGCGGGTACCTGTTCTACGACATGCTGCACTACCACGTGCACCATCACCGGCCGAAGACCGCGCTGGGCAGGCGCATGCGCGAGCTGCACATGCGCCATCACTTCCAGGATCACGAGCGCGGCTATGGGGTGAGCGCGCCGTTCTGGGACCGGCTGTTCGGCACCCAGCTGAACCTGCGGGCGCGCGTTCAGGCTCCGGCGGCCGATCCGCCGTCTGCCGTCGCTGCTGAGCCGAGCCGTCGCTAGCGGCGGCGCAGGGTCTCGCCGCTCAGCGCGTGGTGAGCGCGCTTGACCTCGAACATCTCGCCATCGGCGTGACGCAGCAGCGCCTCCGCGTCGGCCCCGTCCTGGGGGAACACGGCCAGCCCGATGCTGGCCCCGATGCTCAGCCGCTGCCCGTCGACGTCGAACGGCGCGGCGATGGCAGCGGCGAAGCGGCGCAGGACGACGTCGGGGTCGAGCGGGGCGTGGCCGGCGTCGACGAGCACGGCGAACTCATCACCACCGAGCCGGGCCACGGTGTCGCTCGTCCGGATGCACGTGGTCAGGCGCTCGCCGACGGCGACGAGCAGGTGGTCGCCGACCTCGTGGCCGAACTCGTCGTTGACCGGCTTGAAGCCGTCGAGATCGATGTAGAAGAGGCGCAGCGGCGTGCCCGCGCTGCGCGCCCGAACGATCGCCGAGCGCAGCTTGTCGGTGAACTGCAGGCGGTTGGCCAGGCCGGTGAGCTGGTCGTGCAGTGCCTGGTGGGTGATCTGGTCGATCAGGCGCCCGCTCTGCAGCGCGCTGATCGCCTGGGCGGCGACGCCCGACAGGCGGTCGAGCAGATCCGGTGTGGGCTCGAGCCGCTCGGGGCCGGTGATGACCATGACGCTGAGCAGGCCGAGCAGCGCGTCGGCGGTGGCCAGCGGCACGGCGATCGTCGCCGCCGCACCGGCGCGCTCGGCGAGCTCGCGCAGCGTCTTCGGACCGGTGTGGGGATCGATGAAGACCGGTTCCGGACTGGGGCGCTTGAGCCAGGTGTCGAGCACGCTGCCGGGGGTGGGCCGGAATGTCCACTGCTCGCAGTCGCGCGTCATCGTGCCGGCCTGAGTGCGCAGCTGCAACGATCCGGAGGCCGCATCCCAGAGGTAGACCCCCGCGTGATCGCAGTCGACGACGGCGGGCACCGCGTCGGCCAGACGCTGGGCCACCTCGTCGCTCGTGCCGGCGGCGGCCAGCGCGCGGGCGAGGTCGAGCAGGGCGCTCGACTGGGCGTAGCGCTGCTTGGCCTCGAGCAGGGCCGTGGCGCTGTCGAGCGCGCTGGCGGCGTACTGCGCGTAGACCCCGAACAGCTCGCGCTCCTGGGGGAAGAAGGCCGAGCCCGATTCATACATGGCCAGGAGGCGCCCGTAGTCGCAGCGCCGGGAGCGAACCGGGACGACGAGCCAGTTCTCCGGGACCGACGCTGGGTGCTGCGCGAGGATGCGCTCGGCGGTGCGCCGGGCCTCCTCGGCGTTGAAGCCCTTGTGGTGGCAGTGCAGCTCCTGGCCGGTGCCGGTGCGCACCGCGAGGAGGTAGCGGGGCGCGCGCACCTCGACGGCGGCGCGGTCGGTGATGCGGGCGAGGACGTCGCCGATCTCGTCGGCGGCGATCAGGTCCGAGGCGGTGGCGAACATGCTGTGCAGGCGCTCGCGCATCGCCTCCAGCTGCTCGCGCAGCGCCGAGACAGCGGAGTCGCCGCCGTGCTCCGCGGCCGCCTCGGCATCCCAGCTGATCGAGTACCGACAGCAGTCGGCGCCGTAGGCCTGGCAGCGCTCGTGCCTGACCGTGGCGGGCGGGAAGCCGAACAGCACGGTCGTCTGGGTCAGTAAACCGGCCGTCCAGGCGCAGTGGTGCGCGCTGCGCGGAAAGCCGGCCCCCGCGCGGGCCTCGATCTCGGCAAAGCCGGGACCGACATCGATGGCCTCGAGTGTGGTGGCGATCGAGAACTTCGATGCCGTCAGGGCGATCTGGCGGTAGACGCTCTCGGGCGAACCGAGCGAGCGCAGCAGCGCGGCCACCGGGGAGGCGTTCAGGCGCTTGGCGGCCTCCTCGCCCACCGCGCGGGCGAACTGCGGGTGGTGGGTGACCTCGGTGCCGGACACCCACAGGGCGATCGCCTCGTCATAGGAGATCCAGTTGGAGGTGTCGGTCAGGTAACCCGGCGTGCGCTTGCTGCCCGCCCGGCGCAGGAGCTCACCGACCGCCTCGACGCCGCCGAAGGCGTGGACGCGCGCGAGCAGCACCGCGCTCAGCGAGCAGGAGAAGTGGTTGCCGGTCGCCGTCGATGGACTCGGCGGTTCGGTCCATGTCCTCTGTTATCGGTGCGCTACGGGATCGCAGCTCCGTAGTTCCCACGGACGGTGTTCCGTACCCGCGTGGGATGGGGACTGATGCCCTGGCAATTTCCACCCTGCGGGATGGGCGGCGCGTATGCTGACGCTCACCATCGATCTGTGGGGGTGGGGCGTATGCGCCGTGGGGCTTGGATCGTCGCGCTGTTCGTCGTCGCGTTGGCAGTCTTTGGCGAGGGTTCCGCGATGGCGAGCGGGTGGCGCCTGCAGCCGACGCCGCTCCCGGCGGGCGGGGCGACCTCGCTCGTCCTGAACGGTGTTTCCTGCAGCGGGCCGCGGACCTGCACGGCCGTCGGCAGCTACATGCGTCCGGGCTCCACGGTGACTCTCGCCGAGGCCTGGAACGGGACGAGCTGGACCCTCGAGGCAACGCCGAATCCGGCCGGAGCCACATCGAGCGTGCTGAACAGCGTGTCATGCACGTCGGCCGGCGCGTGCATCGCCGTCGGGAGCTACGTGAACTCGGGTTCGACGTTCACGCTCGCCGAGGCCTGGAACGGGGCCAGCTGGACGATCCAGACGACCGTCAACCCCACTGCCCGCTCCGCGTTGAACGGCGTGTCCTGCACGGCCGCCGACGCCTGCACCGCCGTCGGCTCCTCCGGACCGACCCCGCAGACGCTCGCCGAGGCCTGGGACGGGACGAGCTGGTCGCTCCAGGCGACGCCGAACAACCTGAGCTCGCTCTCCGGGTCGATCACGCCCAACAGCCTGTCCGGTATCTCGTGCGTGTCCTCGAGCTCGTGCATCGCCGTCGGCCAGTGGACCGACGATGACGTCAACGCCGACACCTGTCCCGCCGCGCTCGTGTGGGACGGGAGCACGTGGCAGGAGCAGACGCCGCAGTGCCCCGGCACCAACCCGGCGCAGATGATGGGGCCGGACGCCGGATTCTCCTCGGTGTCGTGCACGGCCACGGGTGCGTGCACCGCGGTCGGCAACTACTTCGACTCCAGTGACCAGATGACCCTCGCCGAGCGCCTCACCGGCTCGGCGTGGACGGTTCAGAGCACGCCAAACCAGACCGGATCGTTCGGCAGCATCGTCCCGAACGTGCTGAGCGGCACCTCCTGCAGCGGTCCCCACAGTTGCGAATCCGTCGGCTCGTTCGTCGATCAGGACGTCAACAGCGACGTCTGCCCCGTGGCGATGGGCTGGAACGGAGCGGTCGCCTGGAACGCGCAGCAGCCGAGGTGCCCGGGCTCGAACCACGCGGCGATGCAGGGGCCGAACGCCCTCTTCAACGGCGTCTCGTGCACCGCCGAGCTCGCCTGCACCGCTGTCGGCTACTTCTTCGACGCCAGTCGCCAGCGCGCGCTTGTCGAGCGCTACTCGAGGTAGCCGGCCGCCGGCGTCGAGCCGGCGGCGGGCGCGGGCGCGCGCAGATTTCTGGGCTGTGCGCCCCGCTCGCCCCACACACCAGAGCGCCAGGAAGCGGAGAGGGCGGGATTCGAACCCGCGAAGGAGGTTTCCCCCCTTACTCGCTTAGCAGGCGAGTGCCTTCAGCCACTCGGCCACCTCTCCGGGAGTCCAGGCAGTGTAGAGGCTGGCCCGGGTAGGATCCGGCTGCGCCGGAGGGGTGGCAGAGCGGTCGAATGCGCTGGTCTTGAAAACCAGAGTCCGTGCAAGCGGACCGCGGGTTCGAATCCCGCCCCCTCCGCTCCGCAACTCGCGCGCAACGCCCGCGTGGATGAGCAGAGCGGTCTCGCAACGGAGGAGCAGATGACCCATCGCCGGAGACTCGGAATCCTCGCGGCCGCGCTGTGCGTGCCCTTGGCCGCCGTTTCGGTGGCGGCTGGAGCGGTGGCCCCTGGGAGCGCGCCAGCCCCGGCCCAGGATCGCTTCGGAGTCGCCGTGGCCACGAGCAGCGGCCGGCTGGCGGGCCGGCGCGGGGAGCGCCACCGTGCTCCTGCGCACGGGCGCGGGAACGTCCGTGCGCGCGCTGCGCCTCGTATTCAAGGGTGACCGCTGCCATGGTGAGCACGGCTGCGTGGCGCTCACGGGGTCGCTCCGGGGCACCATCGCTGCCGTGCCGAGCCACATGCCGGACGTCGGCCGGCAGTTCCGCGTGGACGGGCACGGGCGGCTGTCGCCGCTAGGTCGCGTGACGGTCACCGGGACGGTCGCCGGTACCGGCTTCATCGCCTCCGGGCGCGAGTCGCTCGAGCTGACGGTGCACACCGCGCACGGCACGCTCGGCCTGGACGGACACAGCGCGAGGGTGCCGGGCTTCACGTCCCCATAGGGGCCGACACCCGGGGTGTGACGTTTTTCCTCACAATTCCGGGGCGGTGAGACGTAGGATCGCGTTCAATGAGCGAGATCACGTTTCCCGACACTCCGCTCGGTCCGCCGGTCGCTGACGCGCCGTCGAGTCCGGGCGCCGCCCCGGCCCGGGGGCACCACACGCGCCGGGCGGCCCACCGGTCGTCCCGCCGTTCACGATCGTCCCGCGCGGCGGCCTCATCGCGGCCGGTGTCGCCCTCGTGCTGATCGTCGTGGCCATCGCCGCCAACAAGCTGTGGCCGCTGATGTTCCTGCATGTGGCCGGGGGCGCGTCGTGGACGATCGTCGACCTGTTCCTCGGTTTCGTGCTCGGCCCGATCCTCGGTTCGCTGTCGATCCCGGCCCGCATCGAGATGACGACCAAGCTCATGCCGAAGATGGTCATCATCATGCCGATCGTCGTCGCGACGACGCTGGCCGCGGGCTGGCAGCTCGGCATCCACGAGGGCACGGTCCTCAGCTCCTCCCCGCACCACGCGTGGGTGGTGGCGAGCTTCATCGTCGTCGGCGTGATGGCCGTACTCGCTCTCGGGCTGCTCGAGCCGGCGAACATCGCCGTGCTCATCGAGCTGAAGAAGCCCCGCCCGAATCCGCAGGTGATCGAGCGCCTGATGAAGCGCTTCATCTACTGCGCCGGGATCCTCGGCGCCATGCAGATCGCCACCCTGGTGATCATGACCAAGCTGGCGAGCTCATGACCGAGCGCCGCCTGCCCCCGGTCACCGAGCTCGGCATGGCCTCGCTGGCCCTCATCGTGGCCGGCGGAATCTACCTCTCGTCCCACCTGCCCAACCACGTCCCGATCGGCCCCGCGGTGGCCCTGCTCGCCGCCTCGTTCGCCGTGCTGGTGACCAACCTGGTTCTGCTCACCCGGGTCGGCGACTTCGACTGGACCCGCTTCTTCGAGGTCGGCCGCTGGTCGCTGCTCGCCTACACGGTCATCGCCGCGCTCATCGAGTACGCCTTCCTCCAGAACCACCTCGCGGGAGGTCCGCTCGTCGTGCTCACACTCTCGCTGGCCGTGTTCGCGGTCCACGTGCCGATGCTGATCGGCTTCACCGTGGCCCGCTACTCGGGCGTGTCCGGGCTAGAATCGCCCTGACGCGCCCGTAGCTCAGCTGGATAGAGCGTCGGTCTACGGAACCGAAGGTCGGGAGTTCGAATCTCTCCGGGCGCGCTCGGAAAGCCCCGCTCATGGCGGGGCTTTTTCTTTGTCTTAACGCGGGTGCCGGCTCAAATGTGTCCCGAATATGTCCCGATGACCCCGTAGCATTCGCGGGCGATGAGCGGTGCGATGAGGCCTCCGAGCGGGCACGTCTTCCGCGTCGAACGGACGCGCGGGCCGGTCTGGTACGCGAAATACCGCCTCCCGGACGGCCGGCAGATCCAGAAGAGGCTCGGCCGTGCTCCGCGCGCGACGAGCGCCGTCGCCTCCTCGCAGCAGCCGCCCCTGGCCAGCCCGCCTGCGACATCGGCTGCCGGTTTGGCACGATTGCGGCCGCGAGGTGCTGGGGCGCCGCGCTGGGGTCGTGCGGCGAGGTTCCTGCTTCGCCTCGGGAGCAATCACCTAGGGAACGTGCTGGCCGCGCTTGCGGTGGCGGCCTTTGGTAGCGGGTTCGCTTGTGACGGGGGTTTGGCGTTCGAGGTCCGCGTGGAGGTTGGTTCCGTCGGTCAGTCGAACGGGCTGGTGCGGTGGCGAGGATCCAGCTCGCGGGCGTGGGGGCGTACCGAGCTACCACCAGGCGCCGGCGGCACGCTCCAGAACCCGGTTCCGAGAGTCTGCGAGCGCTGATGAGGAGGTACTGGCCGATGGTCGCGCTCCACAGCGCTCGCGGGCGACGGTTTGATAGATGATGCGCCGCCCCTGTGACCGTCTCCCCTCCTGGGACCAGCACGGCGGGGAGATCGACATGGCGCGGCCTAGCGCGCTACCAGCGCCTCATCACGCTCAGTCAACCGTGCACCCACGCACCTCAGGACGCCCTTCGCCCTGACGAACATCGCTCGCCTTCAACGGTTTCGCTCTTGTCCGATCAGCGTCCGGGGGTCGACGCTCCGACGCGAGTGCACGGTCTCTACGGCAACTCAACCGGGACAGTCGGACAACTCCAGCTTCCCCTCACATGAACGAGGCCGAGGTTTCTAATGTGCCCGTTGGGAAGGACGTACCCGCGCGAGGTGAACTTAAAGGAGCCCGACTGGCCGTTCGGGGCGAATGACTCCGTCCCAGAACCAACACGCTTATACCGGTTTGCGTTATGGGGCCCGTTGTAGAGCTCCATGCCAACGGACCAAGCGCGGAGGGGGCGGCGGCGCAGATTGACGAACCCCTGCGCGATGATGCCATTGGGCAGACGCGTGGTCTGGCCGTGAAATCCCGTGAGGCTGAACCCGACGAGACCGGAAAAGCCGACGGACACTACATAGGGGTCGCCACGCTGGCCAGGGTCATGCATCAACTCGCAGCCGTGATACTGCTCTACTTGCGCCTCCGTTTCCTGATCGGAGTACGTGCGGTTCACCGCCCCTGAGACGGTGAGCGTCGCTCTCATGACGATCGGCGCGGAGCCGGAGCCGGCGGCGCGCACTGCGCTGACACGCGCGCCTCCCGCTGCCAGCACAACTGCCGCGAGCAAGACCGCGATCCACCGCCACCTGACAAGCCCCATGCGCACCCCCACCGCCGTAGTCGTCCCAGCCAACGCAGCGATAGTAAGAGCGAGGCACGAGCCTGTCAAGGCGGTGAGCAGTGATGAAACGCCGAGCCTTTGAGAGGGTCGATGCACGCGCGATCGGGAACTCTTGGCGCATCGCTCTGGCAGCTCCCGCGGCACCGTAGCCCACAGATGTGCTCAACGCTGATGGCCACGCCGCTGACCGGCAGACATCGCCTTCCACAGCCACCGCTAATCCCCTCGAACGCGCGCCGAGGACGATCGCGACGGCGTGGTGGTGCAGCCCGCTCTGGTCTCCCACCAGGGCCTTGTTCCTCGTCGATCGAGGCGGAGAGAGGAATCGCTGTCGCGATCCGGCCGCCGATTTCCGTGTCAGGGCGCCCGGCCGCGCGGGGGTGACACGGTTTGCCCGTGTGATGCGGGCGAATCGTGTCAGCGGCGACCCGTGCGTGACGCTGGCACGGTTTGATCGACCGACGAGAACGACACTCTCACGGTTGACGAGCGATCGAGAGTGCACTTACTTGCTCCCAGCGCGAGGAAGTGCACTCTCCTCCCGACCGCGCGACCGAAAGTGTCGTTCCTCGCCCATGGCCGCTCCCCGGGACGACATCCGGCGGCGGCCACCACGCCGGCTCCGCGCCCAGTCCCTAGCTCTCACTGAGCCGCTCCTATGTCAAAAGGAGTTCGTTCTGCCGGGTCATCGGAGGCACTTCTCGTTTTACGTTGGCAGCTGCAGTCAGGGCGTTACCCCTAGTCGAGGACTAGGAGCGACTCCGGACGCACGCCGTCGGCCTTCATGGCAGCGGCGGCCGCATCGGTCTGCATGAATGCCTGAAAGGCAGCCATGTCGGGGATCTCCGCGATCAGTCCCACTCGGCGAGAACCCGCCGGATCCCGAAAGGTGCGCATCGAGATTCCGAGCGGGCCGAAGACTTCTTCTCGAGTCGATGACGCCAGCCAATGCTCGACGTCGTCGACCTCGTGAAATACAACATGAGTTGCCATCATCTCTCGTCTCTCGCACAGCGCGCTGTGCGGATGAATGTGCGATCGACCCGGCCGGATCATCGCCTGGTTGTGAATCTGCTTGCTCGTTGCGAACGTGGCCCTCCGCTGGACGGGCCCACGGGTGTCGCGAGGGTGCCTAGTGAGTCACGAGGTGCGCGACTTCTGCCGCACGTTCCTCGGGCGCGCCCGCGAATCCACCATCGACTGGCAACGCCGGCAGAAGCGTGTCGTTCATGAACCGCTCGCTCTGCTCCTTGGAGCCCCAGACGACGGAAATCAGATACCCGCCGTCGGTCGGTCCCGCCACGTGCGAGCTCTGCCCATCCGGAAGCCCCTTCGACGGATGCACCGCTGCGAGCATCGCCTGATACTGCTCCTCCGTACCGCCCCGCCAAAAATGCGTCTGCAGATACGCATCGTCCCAATCCCTTCAATAAGGGTTTACTCCGACCTACTGCACGCACCTAACCGGTCCGAAGCGATGACGCCCTTGTGCCCCCTGACGTGGCTTCCCTCCCACCCCTTCTGCCCGCGTACGGCGAAGGTATGTGGACAGTCGCCCGCTCCGTGCGGGCGGCGTATCCCGATTGCCTCGTAACGACGGGGCCTCGGGGAAAACTAGGCCGCCTCCCAGCTGAACCCGTCAGGGTCGCTGAATTGGCCTGCGCTGCTATTCACCGCGATGCCGTGCGGCCCGTCGCCGGCCGGGGAGACGCCGGCGTCCTTGGCAAGTCCGGACCGTCCCGGGTAGAGCGCCAGTTTGATGGCGCCCGGCGGGGCGTGGAACTCCACGTAGCGGCCCGGGAAGCTGCGTTTCACAGGTAGGCCGTGTTCGACGTAGAAGCGCTTGCTCGCGCGCAGGTCCGCGGCGCCGATGAGCAGCACCAGATCGTCGATCTTGCGCGTGGCGGGGCCCTTGTCCTTCTTGGCGCTCGTGGCGAGCTTCCAGATGACGCCGTCGGCATCCTGCACCACGGCGCCGTACCCCCACAGACCTTTCTCCGCGGGCTTCAGCGCTTTGGCGCCGCCGGTCAGCGCCGTCTCCAGCAGCGAATCGACAGTCGATGGTTGGCCGACGACAAGTGAGATCGTGAAGCCGCGAAAGCCGGTGGCTGGCGTGTCAGCTGTGCGCGCCCGGACCTGTGAGCCGACCCCAAGAGCGGTCTCATAGAAGGATTGCGAAGCCGCCGGATCAGACACTTCAAGGGTGAGCGAAGCGATTGCGATGTCCATACCAGTGAGGCTAAGGCGCACAACGCCGCTCCGCTTCTCGATTCGTGCTCACTGCGTGCTCGCGGCCGCCATCGACCTGCTTCCTGTCCGGCGCGGAGATCTCTCCGCGCGGCCGCCATGCCCCCCTCGCGCGGAAAGCGCTACTGGCGCCGGCGCTTCCAGCGGGCGTTCAGAAGTGCGATGGCCGCTGTCTCAGATGGGGATCCGTCAAACGAACACATCCGCGGCCGATCTGGGACCACGCACTCTCGATCGGCGAACAGGATGTGCTGCCTCGTGCGTCCCACCGCGGCTACAACGCGGCCGGTCGAGCTTTCGTGGCGCTGCCGCTACGGCACCGGAGCGCCAGGCTCGCCCTTGGCGAATTGGGAGGTGCGCGGCGACGCGCGGGCGCAGACTCGCTTTCACCTCGGCACGGGTATCACGAGCGTGCTGCCGTGGCTGGTGTCCGGGAGCAGCAGTCTCGGAGGTGGACTCACGCTTGGCGAACTCTGCCTGCCTCTAGCCCAACGCAGACGTCTGGTGAATCCGTGGCGAGTTGCACCTATCCGTGCAACGTGCAGCGCGTGTCGCGGCCCACCGGCGGCGGCGTAGTTCCTTCGCCGTGCCCTGACTGACCACATGCCAGCGCGGCATCCGAACCGGCCACGAATTGGCACGGCCCTGCTTGAGCCGATCCGGGCCGGAGCCGGCGGCTGGCCATCACCCCCTCCGCCCCCGAGCGGTCTATGGGGAGTGAACGCTGTGAAGGTCGATTACTTCTTGCGTGATCTCGACCGGAATGTTTGGCTTCACGTTTGCGTCGAACCAGGTGTCGTGCTGCTCCTGCGTCTCCCACACCTCTGCAACGACAAAGCCTTCGGCGTCTTGATAAGTAACTTGGAGCAGGAAGCCCGGCTGCTTCTTTAGCTGCTCGATTAGCGGCGGCGCGGACTCGTCGTACTGCCCAGCGCTCATCGCGGAACGGTGTCGAATCAGGACGGGCATTGTGATCCTCCTCGTAGAGACCTGAACCGTTGGGTTGTAAGCTGCCCAGCTCGTCGCGAACCACAGCGGCATTATTCGTGCGAGCTGGACGTGACGCACCGCTGCGACGGGCGCACCTACCCTATACCGAGCCAGGTCGAGCAAGAGTTTTCTTTTTTGGGGCCTCCAGCCGCGGCCAGCGCTGTGCTGACGCATGAACACGGCGCTCTCCCAGGGTCGCGGCTCGCGCTTCCCCGGCGATTCGAGATGGAGCAGCAATACCGCTGTGACCGCTTGAGGCGTAATCCGGCGGTGCACGCTCGGTCGTCCCGATACCTGCTCTGCCTTCGTCAGGAGTATCTCGGTCGCGACGCGGACTTTCCTCCTGCGCGCGGACACGAGGGCGTGCCTGGGTAGCTGCGAGCACTTCCGCGTTAGCGGCCGTTCGGCTCATATAGCAGCACACGTCAACCCATCCCAAGGGAGGATTCATGGAATCCGTGCTGCTGGACGCCGCTGGGCATCGCCGCTCGCCAGCGACGATGCCCGGCTACCACCGAGGCCGCCCACCGCGCAACAAGGGCGAGGAGTACCCGGCCGATCCGCCGACGGTTGAGGAGATCATCGCCGTCATGCGAGCGGTCGGTGGCCGTCCCGCCGCTCACCGGCTTCGCGCGCTAATCGTCCTGCTCTGGCGCGCCGGGCTGCGCATCAGTGAAGCGCTCGCGCTCCAGGAGAGCGATCTTGACCGGGGCCGTGGTGCTGTGCTCGTTCGGCGAGGGAAAGGCGGCAAGCGCCGCGAGGTTGGGATGGACCGCTGGGCATGGGAACAGCTCGGCCCGTGGCTGGAGATCCGCCGCGAGCTCCCGATCGGAGCGCTGCTGTGCGTAATCCACGGGCCGACCGCCGGCCGACGGTGGGAGGCCTCGGCCGCGCGCAAGCAGCTGCATCACGCGGCCGCTGGAGCCGGCGTACGGCGGCGGTTCGCGCCGCACCAGCTACGGCACGCGCACGCCGTCGAGATGGCGCATGAGGGCGTTCCGCTCGTGGTGATCCAGCGACAGCTCGGGCACGCAAACCTCGGGATCACCAGCATCTACCTGCAGGGCATCGACAGCTCAGAGATCATCAGCACCGTCCACGGACGGCCATCACCGACGATCTCCGCCACCGCCGGACTGCAGATCCGGCGGTAGACCAACAAGCCAGCGGGTCGGCCGGCACCCACGACCGACCCGCCGGCCGTACCTGCGGCTGGCGACGAGAGGGGCGGAGGTGACCGCGGGGGCCGAGCCCTGCCTTTGCTTTCGCGTGGGCCTCGTGCTGGGCGGCGCGCGTGGCTGCCTGTGTCCGACAGCGGGCGAGCTCCCGCGGACTATCTGCGCCTTCCTCATGGACGCTTGCTGCTCGATTAGAGAAGCGGCTGGATGCAGGCCCACACGCGGGTCGACGTGAATGAGGGCAGTCTCCGTGAACACCGCGTCCGCTCGTCTCGCGCTGGCAGCGCGAGACCCACGAGGCGGCTTATTTCCCCGACGGGCGCATACGTGAACGGGACTCAGACGAAGAGACGCGGTTTCGAATGAGGTCCGCCGTAACGCGGTAGGCTCGCCCCGCAGCTCTTCACATGCGACCGCGTGAGACGCGCGGAAAGGATCGGGGCCGAATGGCACTTGGGTTTTACTTCACGCCCAGCGGGTTCACGCAGGAGAAGTACGACGAATTGATCAGCAAGCTCCAGGCTGCCGGTGCGGGCGCGCCCGAAGGACGCTCCTACCACGTTGCCCTTGAGACGAACGGCGAGATCCAGGTTTTCGACGTCTGGGACTCGCAGGAGGCATTTGAGGCGTTCGGGGCGACGCTCGTTCCGATGATGACCGAGCTTGGCGCCGATCCCGGCGAGCCGATGGCGACCCGCGTGCACAACGTGATCAAAGGCTGAAAGGGCCTCTAAGCGCGCCCCGGCAGAGACGTGAGCTTCTCTGCCGGAATGCGCCGCGGGCGGCAGCCACTGAGCATCTGGTTCGCAGAATGGCGACAGGATTCAGCTCCGGCGGCGCGGACCGACTCGAACTGCGGAAACGCCCGCCGATGCTTAGCGACCAAGAGCCAAGCGAAGACTGCGTTAGCCCCGCGCTACCGCCTGCGCGCGACAAGCACGCTTGCGTGGTCGTGCACGTTCGCTGCCAATCGCCCATGCGAAAAGACACCTGCTCTGCCTTCGGTAGGAGCATCTCGATCGCGATGCCCACTTCCCTGCTCAGCGCGGAAAGCGGGACTTGCGGCGGCATGCTTCCCGCAGTCTGCGCCGGACCTCTCGCGGATCGCACGTCGGCTAAGGGCCGTACCAAATGTTGCGGGCGCCGAGATAAACCGGCATGAGAGGAGATGAGGGGGCTCTACATCCAAGGACTAGCGATCCACGATGGCCCCGAACCGTGCGTCGGCGTTCGCGACCGGGAGTCCTGCTTCTGTGGTTCGGCGTTATTCGGGTGGCGATCGCACGGTATTCGTGGGGAACTCAGACGGCGACGCGGCCGCCGTCGGCGGGCAGGATCGCCCCGTAGATGAAACTTGCGTCGTCCGACGCGAGGAAACTGACGGCGCCGGCAATCTCGTCGGGGGTTGCGCCGTGCCCGGCCGGTGTGCTTGAAGCCAAGGCATCGAACATTTCGCCCATCGCAGCACTCGCGGGGGTGCGGGTTGGCCCTGGTGCGACGGTGTTGACCCGGACGCCCTGGGCGGCGTACTCCGCGGTCCAGGCCTTGGTCAGCGACTCGACAGCGGCCTTGGACGCGCCGTAGGTCGCCAAGCCGTTCATGCCGATGGTGGCGGCCATGGACGAGATGTTGATGATCGAGCCGCCGCCCTTGGCGGCCATGCGGGGTGCGATCGCCGCGGTCAGGAAGAATGGCGCTTTGACGTTGACATCGAACGTGACGTCGAACGCCCGTTCTGTTGTCTGCTCGCTGGGGCCGCCGGGAAAGACGCCGGCATTGTTGACCAGCACGTCAACGTCGCCTGTCGTCTCGGCGAGCCGTTTGACATCCTCGAAGCTGGCGAGGTCAGCGGCGATGAATCGTGCTTTGCCCCCAGCCGCCTCGACCGCCTCTACGACCTCGCGACCGCGCTTCTCATCGCGGCCACTGATGATCACCTCAGCGCCGTCGCTTGCCAGGCGCTCTGCGACTGCTCGGCCGATACCTGATGTGCCGCCGGTAATGAGGGCGGTCTTGCCATGAAGTGCCATGTCTCTGTGTGCTCCTGTCGGGTCGCGGTCACGAACCAAGGCGAACTGGATCGTGTGTTCCACTCTAGCAGATAATGGATTGCCCGCTCCACTCTGTTGGTAGACTCAGACCATGAGCACTTCCGCCGCTCCCTCCCCGCGTCGGTTGACGCGCAAGGGCCAGGAGACCCGCCGGCGGATCCTCGACGCGGCGGCCGGTCTGATCTTCGAACAGGGCGTCGCCCACACGACTATCGAGGATGTGCGCGCGGCCGCGGATATCTCAAGCTCGCAGCTCTACCACTACTTCGACGACAAGCCGGCCTTGGTCCGGGCCGTGATCGACCACCAGGCCGACACGATCGTCGATGGCCAGGAGGCGTTTGATCTGAGCAGCTTGGATGGCTTGCGCGCCTGGCGTGACTGGGTGATCGAGCACCAGCGAGAGCTCAACTGCACCGGCGGCTGCCCAATCGGGTCGCTCGGAAGCGAGCTCGCCGCGACCGATCCCGAAGCAAGAGCCCAGGTCGCCCGAGCTTTCAAGCGGTGGGAAGCGGCAATCCAGAGCGGCCTTCGAGAGATGCACCATCGCGGCCGGCTCACTCCGGACACCGATCCCGACACGCTCGCGCTCGCGCTGCTCGCCGCGTTGCAAGGCGGCCTGCTCCTCACTCAGATCCAACGCGACACCAAACCGCTCGAGGCCGCACTCGACTCGATACTCGACCTCATCGCCAGACTCGGCGCCGGCAGCTAACGCGAAGAGACCGGTCGGACACAAGTGGCGTCTCGCGGAGCGAGCCAGGTGGTCGGCGCCGTCGTCCAGCGAGAACGCTTTCTCAAGCTGTGCGTTGCGCTGCAGGTCAAGATCCTTGATCGGTGCAGTCCGAAGGACGTCGCCAGAGGGAGGCTTGGGTCATCACCTCGGCGTCTGCGGCCGGGGTGCTGCTCGCCGACGAGACTGCCCTCTCCGCGAACGTACAGCAGCCGTCCGACCCCGCTACGCGCGAGCAGTTCATTGGATCCGGTGAAACCGTCGCCGCGGTCGTTCGCTATCAAGGGACCGGCACGGCGACTGGGAAGGGCTCTGGACCTGCCTGTCGTCCACATCTGGGATATCCGTGACGGCAAGCTTGCGCGTTTCCGGCAGTTCATCGACACGGTGAAGTTCGCTGAGGTCGTCCCCGTTCCGGCGGCAGTCTGACGGCCACGTAGCGTCCTGGGCGGCCGCCGCCTCACCTAGCAAGTCTCCAGACTGGCGCTTTGGTCCGGCGGTGCGGGCCGAGGGTGTCACTCGTTCAGCTGCCGGGAACCCGATAGGCGACGACCTGCGGGTTGAGGCTGACTCCGAAGCGCTTGCCGGTGATCCCGCCCGCCGGCACGATGATCATTCGGCCGGCGATCGCGATAGGCGAATTCGTCGTCGTCGGTAGCTTTCGCTCGTAGACGATCGCACCGGTGCGACGGTTCAGCGCGACCAGAGCGTTGTAGATCGTCGTGAACACGAGGTCATTCGAGACGGTCACGGCGCCGAGGGGCACGGACTTGAGCTTCGTGGCCCACACGACCTTGCCGGTCGCGACGCTCAGCGCCTCCACCTCCCCGCCGTCCTCGTCCCGGCTGACGGGCTTCACCGCCGAGGGCTGACTCAGGCTCGTGTAGGCAAGTGGCACGTTGAGCGTGGCTGCGTAGACGGTGCCGTCCGCAAGCGCCAGGTCGGTGAGCACGCCGCCCAGTGATCCCGGAGCGATGGCGTACGGCACCTTCAGCGCGATGCGATGCTCGAGCAGCTTCAGCGAATCGCCCTCGGTGCCGTTCTGCTCGCCGACCGGCGTCTGCCAGATCAGCTTGCCGCTGGCGGCGTTCATCTCATAGACGTAGCCCATCTTGCCCGAGCCGATCACGACCGGCACCCCCCCGGCGATCGCGGAAATCGGCGAGGCCTGCATGTCGTAGTCCTTGAAGTCGTTCGGGACGCCCTGGAAGTACCAGCGCAGCTTGCCCGTCGCCGCGTCCAGTTTCACGTCGCTGTCGGTGTACAGCTGGGGCGCTGGGTGCGCAATCGCCGACTCCATCGACCGGTACGGGTTGCCGATCCCGTAGGTCACCGATCCGTCGGTGCCGACGAGCGGGGTCTCCCAAGCGCCGCCCGACCCGAGGCCGAGCGACTCCACGCCCGGGTCGGCGCCTGTCACGGTGTTGAACTTCCATAGCACCGTGCCCGTCGACGCGTTCAGCGCGACCAGCACCCCTCCGCCCGGACCGATCGCATACTGGCTTGCGAGATACACGCGGCCATCAGACACCTGCGGCTGGATCCCGAACGTCCCCTGGCCCTTGGCGAGGACGCCCGAGTTCACCCAGTCCGGCTTGCCGGTCGCGGCGTTGAGCGCGAAGACGGCCGTGTTCGTCGCCCCGTACACCCTGCCGCCGACCACGGCAACCCCGTTCGGGCCTGGACCGGTCTTCTCCGGAGCGTTGCATTCGTACTCCCACTCGAGACGCCCGGACGCCAGCGACAGCGCGTACACGTTCGCATCGAGGTCCTGGACGTAGACGACGCCGCCCTGAACGATCGGGTTCGCGGCCAGCGACCCCGATGAGCCGACGCCTGCCGCAGCGATCCCGGCGATCTTGAAGCTCCAAGCCGACGCCAGCTTGGAGACGTTCGCCGACGAGATCGACGAGCCCGGAGCGACCCGCGTGTTCGCGAGGTCCGCGTTCGGATCCGGCCATGATCCCGGGAGCGGGAGCGCGCGACTCGAAGTCCCGGCGATCGTCTTGCACCCGGCGCTCACCGCCAACTTCTTGCTGGCGCCGCCGCAAGCTGCGAGCAGCAGGCTGCAGATCAGGACTGCTCCCGCCACCCTCGAGATCTTTGACCTTCGGACCACCAACTTGAAACCTACTCCGTACCTATCCCGATGCGGCTCTCAACGGGGGTCTCGTTCATCGCTAGACGGTCGAGGCAGGGTGGGGAGGGGCGCGGGCGCGTTGGGGGATGAGGTGTCCGCGGACGCCTAGCCCGAGCCGGACAGAGACCCGCTCTGCTAGCTCGCGGTACGGCCGCTACCCCGCGCAATCGCTCTGGCGAGGAGCGGGTGCCTCCCGAACGCTGGCGAGGCACCTGCTCTTGTCGTGACGCGGTACTCAGGCCCAACGCACATCCCGAGTCACTCGGTATTTGGTCAGTGTCTGGCCGGTCGCCGCGGCCACCGCCGTGGCTTCTAGAAGTGGAGGACGGTGCCGCCCTCGGTGACCTTCGGCGGATCTACTGTCACCCCGATGTTCTCTTTGACCCACTCGGCGGCCCGCCGCGAGGACTCGTCCGTGCCAGTTTTGTCTTGACAGACCGTCACGGTCTGTCCACCGCCGTTGTTGCGGACGGCTTCATAGCTGGCAAAACCCGGAACGGTGCTGATGAGGGCCTTCACGTCGTCCTCCCGCTCGGCGAGGGTGTCGAACAGTTCTGATGCGCCTTCTCCGGAATAGCTTCTGATGGCCATGTACATGGTGTCTTCTCCTTTTGCGCCTCGTTGCCGCGTTTGGTTGCCCCCTCGAGAGAGGGCGAGGCCGCGGTCTTTGCAGGTCAAGCCTCGCGTCCGGCCACCCGGGTCGGACTGACGGACTCCACCCGGCCCCCGACCTATTGGACGAGTGGCTCCGCTGGAAAGCGGACTCCGAAGCGTTCTTTGAGATCTGGGACGCTGTCAGGGTCCATCTCAAGGGCGTATCGAAGGCAGAGTTCTCGGAGCTGGTCGGGGTCGGCCATGGCGACGCCACCGAGATCGATGAGCTCGGCGAAGAAGCCTTCGAATCCTGCGGGCGAGATGATTTCGAGGATTCGGCAGGGCTCATCGCCGGCGTTCCAGAAGGTATGCCACTGTCCGCGCGGCTTGTGAACGAGATGCCCTGGGCCTGCCTCCACGTGCTCGTCACCCACCAGGGCGCCCATGCGCCCTTCCACGACGAAGCTGTACTCGTCCTCGTTTTGGTGGCGGTGGAGGGGAGCGGCGAGCGCCCGCGCCGACATGGAATGCTCGATGAGGGAGAAGCGATCACCGGCCTCGGCGCCACCGATCATGAAGCGCGCTCCGATGCTTCCCAGGAAGCCTGCCTTCCCGTCGTTAGGTCCGACGACCTTCGTGGTGGTGACGCTCACGGGTTCCTCTTTCGTTGACACCGGTAGTTGCGGACGGGCTCCGGGCCATTGCATCCGGAGCCAGGACTGCTACAGCGAGTTGACCGACGTCCCTGGCCCTGCCCAGCTTCCCGGACCCGCGACGATGGGCGTCACCGCTATGGCTGGCTCTGGCGCCGGGAGGGTTGGGATCAGCGGGCCGTCCACGCCGGTGTGGCGCCCGTCGTCGTAGAGGACATGTGACGGCTTGAAGCCCTTGACGATCAAGTAGACGCCGAGCGACAGCTCCCAGACCCCCTCCGGCAGGGTCAGGATGAACGAGGCTCCAGCGCTCTGCTTGTAGGCGCCGAACAATACGAGCAGTGCCGTGACCAGGGCCAGTGAACCGCCGGCAACTCCGAACTGGGCGAAGCGCCGCGGCACCAGCCCGGAGCGCAACATCAGGTAGCCGAGAATGAGCCCGTTCCCGATCGCCGCGCAAAATGCCGGACCGAGCAGAAACGTTGCGTCATGGACAGCGACCAACGACCGGCCGCTGAGGATCAGCGATGCGTGGTCAGTCCCGGCGGTGCTCGCGAGGTCCCGGCGCAGCGTCACGACCGCGAGCAGACTGACGATGCCCACCGCGATCAGGCAGGACTCGACGACGCGGACGGTCACATAGCCCAACGCGAGGCCTTCGCTCTGGCGCCTGAGGACGGGGTACAGCGTGACCGCCATACCAATGCCGGCGATGAGAGTGAGGATCTCGAACAGCGCCCCCACGTACACGCGCGCGTCACCACCGCCTACGCCGAGGACGAAGTTCGCGTGATGGAGCACCTGGTCATACAGCAGAAGCGCCGGGATGGAGATGAAAGTGATGACCATGAAGATGCCCGCGATCCGCGCGATCCTCCTCGACGGCGGGTGTCCGGCTCGACCCAGCGGCGCGCGGAGCAGCTGCTCCGGAGATGCAGAAAGCGTCATGGCTGGCTCCTTCGTATGAAAGGGCACGGACCGCTGAGGGTCGACATGCCAAAGGCCGGCCAGGAGTGGGAGCCGCAAGGGCTACCCCGCCACGATTCAAGCGAGGCTCTCTCGCACTATAGCCTGGTGGCAACGGCTCGGAGCAAGCGATGTCCCGCTGCTGCGTTCGTCCGCGCCAGCGCACCAACGCCGCCGTGTCTCCTCATTGCACCGCACCACAGCAGGCGACTAAACCCACGCGACCACGCAATAGGGACACGCCATCAAAGCGGTGGACTAACGCCCTCAAAGATGCTGCCCCGGCCCCGCAGTCAAAACCAGTAGCCCCGGCCTCCCGCCTCGTGGCGCAAATCGCACCGTTGGTGGCATTCGAGCTTAGGCTGAGATTCTGGCCGCAGGGCCAGCACAGTGCTCAACACTACTCCGATCGCCGACAGGCGTGGGCTGCATCCCCAAGTTCGCCAAGGCGACGGTGAACTCGCGACTCCAATTCGTCGTGCGTGCTCATCGCTCTCACCGCTGCTCGAGAACCGAACGTCCTTGGCGACGGGCGCCCGCGGCAACAGCACAGCGCCGCCCGGGAGCGGCCCGATGTCGCGCTGGTTGGCCTGGGCGCGAGCTCAGACCACGCGCTCGAGCTGATCGACAAGATCGTCCGCGAAGCCGCGTGCCCGGTGATCGCGCTGCTGCACGCTCCCGATCCCGCGTTTGTCAGGGAAGCCTCCAAACGCGGCGTTTTCGCGCATATCTCAGACGATGGCGTTGAGGACTGGCAGAGCTCTATCGACATCGTGCTGCGCCGGTTCGCGGAATACCACGAGCTCGAGGGCGCCTTCGGTCGCCGCGCACTGACCGAACGAGCCAAAGGCATCCTCATGGAACGCCACTCCATCGACGAGAGGAGCGCGTTTGAGATGCTTCGCGAACACTCCCGCATCGATAACCGCAAACTGATCGATCTCGCCGCGGCCGTGGTCGACGGCCACCGACTCGTTCTCTCACGGACCCCGACGCCGCGAGAGCCAAATCGTGAGCTCACGCGCCGGGGCGGGCGCCGGTCCGCAGGGCCCAAGGCGACCAGCAGGGCGAGCGCAAGACAGTGCTCCACCGCTTGGCGGGATCGCAACCGGCGAGCTTCGATTTAGGGGAACGTCGTCATAGGCCGTTCCGGTTGATGTTCGCGTCAGCCGGTGTATGATTCGAGTCGTCGTTCGCCTCAACCTCCGGCGGCGACGGTTCCGGCTTCAGCGCCTTGGCCGGTGTGGGCATGTCGATCGTTTGGTCACATGCGAACGCACGCGTCAGGGGGCCAAGCCATCCGTCCTTTCACCGAACCGTCCGCCGAATGTTGTCCGCCCTGCCGTGGCGGTGCGTAGTCGAACGGCACCCTCGTCCGCGCCGCCGGCTCCGAACGGTCGGCCCGTCCCGAGACCGAAATGCTCACCCTCCACCGAGACGACTGGCTGCGACGCTTACCACGGCTGGGTCGCGCGGATCGCGTGTCAGCCTCACAGAGTGGAACCACCCCATGATCCGTCCCGTCAACTACGTACACGACACGGTCTCGCAGTCCGTGCTCATCCGCCTGGCGCCCGAGTGGCGCCATCGAAGTTCTCGGCCTCGAGCGTGGGGCGTCACACCGCGCAAAGACCACCGGATTCAGATCCGCCTGCCAGGTCCGCGGGCTTCCCGGCGAGCTCCCGACCAGCGACCGCCAACGACACCAGCAAGGGCTGAGAAATGAACGATTCCGAAATCACAACACTCGTCACAAGACTGTCCCGTCCACACCCCTCCGGCGGAACCGTCATCGAGCGCGCCGCGATCCTCGCCGCCGGCGCCGAGTACCCGGCAATCATGAGCTGGATCATCGCCCACTCCGGCACGCCCGAGACCACTCCCACGACGGGTCGGAGTCGCGGACTTCACGGCTCGCGCATCAACGACGGCAGCCACCCGGCGTCCCGACCCCCGATGCGCTTCGTGCTTCCCCCGGGCACGCTCAACTGACCACCGCCCCGCTCGACACCCACGTGCAAGCGCTCCGCCTCCGCGCGACCGCCTCCGGTCCTGCCGTTGGCCACCCCGTGTGGCGCGGACCGCGGGCCTGTCTCGCGTTCCTGTCGAGCAAGGATGCGCACCACGTCCGCCCGCACGAGGGCGAACCTCTACGGAGGTGAGCCTGCCTGAAAGGAGGCGCCGTGGCGCCAAATCCACCCCACCGCTTCGTCCACCACGGGGCGTTCGGCAGCGACCGCTTCGGCGTCGCTGCTGAACGCTTCGCGCGCTTTTTTGGCACTCCGCGGTTCATCATCGGCCAGACCGTCCTGGTCGTGCTGTGGATCGCCGCGAACTCCGCGGCGTTCACCTTTCAATGGGATCCCTACCCATTCATCCTGCTCAACCTCGCCTTCTCCACGCAGGCCGCCTACGCCGCCCCGCTGATCCTGCTCGCCGCCACCCGCCAAGCCGACCGCGACAAGATCCGCGACAGCGCCCTGCAAGCACACCACGATGCGGAAACCCAACGTCAGCAGGATTTCGAGACACGCCAAACAGAGGTGCTCGCGAGCGAGCGAGCGATGGGTGAACAGCACCTGCAGCTGCTCGCGCAGAACACCCAGCTCACCGAGCAGATCGCACGACTGACCAACGAACTGCACCAAGCTATTTGCGCCGAGCCCAACGCGGCCCCGTGAGTCGCCGGGATTTCGCGAACAGAGGTGACACGCGTCTGCCGCAGCAACCAGGCACCGTCTGCTCTTACGTTCGGCGTGGCCCGGTGAGGCGGCGTCGCGACTCCATCACGACCTTGTCGAAGACGTTCACCTGGGTGGCCAGCTCGAGGAGCTTACGGCCCGGCTGCTCGCGGCGGCCCGAGCGTGGCCCTTTATCGACGCCAGCGTTACGACTGCCGATCCTGAGTACCGGTCTGACGGAAGCGCCCGCCTTTAGGGTGTTAAGTTGGCCTGGCCGAGGACTTCAAGGCCCCGTCTCCCGCCGCTGGTCGCGTTGCGGTGTTTTGCGTGAAGACCGGGACCGCGTGTCAACATCGGCACCAGCCGCCGGCACGCAGTGGCCATGATCGTGTCGGGTCGCTCGCCGGTCGCCGCGATCCGCCCGATCGCGGCGTCTAGGATCGTCATGGGCCCGGATTTCTCGACCGCCCCCCGCGAAAGCGAGTACGTTGAGTTAGCCGCACTGCTTGGGGCGACTCAAAGAGGCCCGGTGGATTGTGATGATGTCATCGACCGCCCGCTGATCGTCCAGCGCATCCGCCGAGTGTTCGCTGCCTCATTCGTCGCGCTCGGCATCAAGCTCGCCGCGACCTCGCAGTAGCCGCCGCGGCCGCCGGGGCCGGGACAAGCGCGAGGAGAAACGACACTTCGGACCGGGCGGCGGCGACGAGAGTGCGTTTTCTCCGCGTGGCCACGAGAAACCGCACGACGGGTCGTCCGTCGCCCACGAAAGTGTGGTTTCTCGCCGTCCGGCAACCGTGCCCAGCGACTAGCGCCACTCCCGCACGGCACGTCCGAGCGTCCGGCTGACCTCGCTGCCCAGAAGCGGCGCGAGCGACGCCGCCGTGGCGCTCGATGCGGCGCGATCCCGGGCGTGAAAGCACTCCCAGAAACGAACCAGCGCCGGCTCGCCGTCGGTGCCCCACACCCTGGCCGCGAGCCGCATCCACCGGTATTGGAACCAGACGTAGTTCAGCGGGCTCATCGGCACATCGCGCCCGGGATAGTGCGCTTCGAGCTCCTCGAGCGTGCTGTACGCCTCCGTTCGCATCCGGGTGGCGAGCCGCCGGCTTCGCGCTCCGACGCTCGGGAGCACCTCGAGCGTCTCCAGCCGCTCCGGCCGCTGGGTGGCGACGAACGCATGCAGGGCCAGGTTGACGAAGATCTCGCTGAGCCACGCGGTCGGCAACCGCAGATCTCCCAGCGTCTCGAACGCGTGGGCGAGCTCGTGGATCGTGATCAGGTCGAAGAACGGCTGGAGATCCACGCCGCCGGCGCCGCCGGGATAGGCGGCCTGCAACATCGCGTATCCGCGGGGGGAGGCGTCGCGGAGATCCTGGGTGATAGCGGTCCAGAAGTCCCCGCCTCCCGCGGGCATCACCACGATGCCGGGGCGGATCTCGCCGGGCTCGTCGCGGAAGAACGGCAGCCCATAGGGCAGTTCAATGCCCGCCCAGTCGGTCTCGTCAGCCACGATGACGGCGAGGTCGGCCTGTGCATCCGGGAACAGGCGCCCGAAGTAGCCGTAGGCGTCGGCGGCGAGCTCGGCGGCGGCTCGCGCCCGCACGAGCGATCCGTCGCTGTAGCGCACCTCGAACGGATAGCCGTCCAAACGTGCGAGCGCCGCTCCCACCGCCATCGGACGAAGCCTAGTTCTTCGAGCCGAGCGGGCGCGGGCCACAACGCGCAACGTTTTGGTTGCGATAAGCTGATCCCATGCCGCTCTCTTTGCTCGTGCTCGGCGGAACTGGGTTCGTCGGGCGCGCCGTCGTCACCGAAGGCTGCCGCCGTGGCTGGGAGGTGACCGCGTTCAACCGCGGGCATGGTGCCGCCGTCGCCGGTGCCTCGCGGATCATCGGTGATCGGCTCGATCCCGCCACGCTCGGGCCGCTGCGCAGCGGCGACTGGGATCTCGTGGTCGACACGTGGTCAGGAGCTCCGCGCGCCGCCCGCGACAGTGCCGCTGCCCTGCTCGGTCACGCCGGCCGCTACGTCTACATCTCGAGCGGGTCCGTCTACGCGCCGCCGCCGCCGATCGGCGTCGATGAGTCCGCCCCCACCGTCGAGGCCTCGCCCGACGCCGAGCACGGCGACTACTCGGAGGTCAAGCGAGGTGCCGAGCTGGCGGTCGTGCAGGCATTCGGGGACCGGGCTCTGCTCGCCCGGCCGGGCCTGATCCTCGGCCCGCATGAGGATGTCGGGCGCCTGCCGTGGTGGCTGATGCGGATGGCCGGCGGCGGAGAGATCCTGGCTCCGGGCCCGCTCGATCTCCCGCTGCAGCTCATCGATGCGCGAGACCTCGCCGGCTTCGTCCTCGACGCGTCGCTGGCCGGGCACAGCGGCCCGTTCAACGTCGTCAGCCGGCCAGGGCATACGACCATGGGCGTGCTGCTCGAGACCTGCCGAGCGGTCGCCGGCGCGCCCGACGCCCGGCTCACCTGGGTGGATCCGGCGACGATCATCGCGGCGGGCATCGAGCCATGGACCGAGCTTCCGATCTGGCTGCCGCCGGACAGCGAGTTCGCCGGGATGCACGCGGCGAACGTCGAGCGCGCGCATGCGGCGGGCCTCCACTGCCGTCCCGTCGAGGACACGGTGAGGGACACCTGGGACTGGCTCTCCACGCTCGACGGCCCGCTGCCCCGGCGCGCGGATCGCGACCCGCCCGGACTCGACCGTGACCGGGAACGCGCCGCCCTCGAGGCCTGGCACAGGCGCGCCGCGTAAGCCCAGGATTCCGGGCCGACGTCGCCCGCGCAGGTACATTTCATGCGTGGGCGCCACAGGTGGGCCAAGGGCTGAGTGGGTCTTACCCGCCGGGCCGTCCGCGGTCAGCCAGCTGCGCCACCGGGCCGCCGGATTCGCCGCCGAGGCCGGCACCTCGGACGAGGTGACGGAGGCGATCTCGCTGGCCGTGTCCGAGACGGTCACCAACGCGATCCTCCACGCCTACGACGGCGAAGCCGGCGAGGTCCGCGTCCGCTGCCGCGTCGACGGGGAGCGGATCATCGTCGAGGTGGTCGACGAGGGCGGCGGGATCGCGCCGCGCCGCGATTCTCCGGGCATCGGCCACGGACTGGCGATGGTCGGCGCGCTGGCCCAGACACTCGCCGTGGGGCCCGGTCCGAGCGGGCGCGGCACCGCAGTCACGATGGCGTTCGGCGCCGCTCGACCGACCGACGCCCCGCCTGGATTGGAGGCGCTGTGCGCGCTGGCCATCGAGACCGTCGCTGAGGTCTCGTGCGTCGATCTTGTGTCCGAGGGGGTGCTTCGCCGCATCGCCGCGGAAGTGGCGCAGGACAAGGACCTCACGGCGTGGCTGCGCACCGCGGTTCCCCCGGCCAAGCCGGGGACGGCGACCTGGGCGGCGCTGCGCGGGGGCGGTGCCCAGCTGGTCGTCCACGATCCCTCCGTTCCGCGCTCACCGGGTGGGACCGGGGAACATCTGGACCTGACGTGGTGGGTGTCGGTCCCACTCGAGAACGCCGACGGGACACCGGCAGCGCTCTGGGGCCTGGGGGGCCGGGAAGGCGGACGGCCGGTGCCCTCCGAGGCGGTGATCCGCACTCTCGCGGCCGCCGCGGCCGGCGACCTGGCCCGGAGCGCCGACCGGGCGCTGCTGCGGGCGCGACTGACCGCCATGGCCGAGCCGCCCGAGGCCTACAGGGTCCAGTAGCCGTCAGCGCCCGCGGGCGCGAACCGCCCGGCCTCGCGCAGCGCAGCACGGGCCCGCTCGATGCTGGTCTGCATGATCATCGCCACCTCCGCAGTGGCCAGCGGCTCATCCGCCCAGCTGAGGACCTCGTGTACCGACGACGGCCGGGGGCGCCGCGGCAGCTCCGGTGCCACGTGCGCGATCGCGACCTCATAGGCCTCGACCGGGTTGAAGCCGGGAATGACGACTCCGCCGATGTCGTAGCTCGGCGCGCTGTATCGCCGCTCGCGCGCAGGTCCGCTCAGCTTGTGGTCGAGTGCCCGTGCGGACGGCGACGGATCGCGCGCGGCCTGCCACATCGCGCTCGAGCTCGGCCGCGACCTCGGCCGAGCCGGTCCACTCCGACAGCTCGGCCGGGTCAAGACCGGCATCGCGAGCAGCTCCGGCGATGAGCTCGGGATCGTCGAGCAGGCCGCCCGCCATCGTGCGCACCCGCAGCTGGCGCAGCAGCGCCTGGGCCCGATCGGGCGCGTTCAGCCGGGCCGCCACCACCGCCCGGCAGGCCGGCTCGGAGGACGCCTCGCGCGGATAGGGATCCGGGTTGATCGGCATCCCGTAGCGGCGCTGGAGGGCGGGCGCCCCCTGGGCCAGCTTCCCGGCCTCCCCCTCCTCGAGCGTGAGCACGATCATCCGCGGCGTCCAGCTCAACCCATCGCCGTAGTGCCAGCACAACCGCTGGCGCACAGGCTCGGCCGAGAACGCGAACGGGCACGCCGGGTCCGTGAACAGCTCGATCGCCACCGGGCTCATGTCAGATCGTCGAACTCGCCGCTCACCCAGGCGACGTAGCGCTCCGCGGAGCGGCGCACGGCGGCGTCGGCGTCGCCGTCGATCCCGCGGCCGAAGTTGTCGTAGAGCCGGGCGAAACTGAGCTCTCCGGCGTGGCGGGCGATCCGCTGCACGACCGCGGCCGACAGGGGAATGCGGTTCGGATAGCTGCGCAGGAAAGTCGTCGTCGCCCGGTCGGGGTTGGCGTGAATCGTGTCCGAGCTGAGGAGCACACCCCGTCCCCCGGCCCCCGCCGCCCAGTGGACGACCGCGCTGCCGGCGAAGTGGCCGCCGAGCTCGACGAGCGCGAGACCGGGCGCGATCTCGCGCCGGCCTCGCCAGGTCTCGATCGCGTCGTCACGGCGAGCCACCCACGTGAGCTGCGGCTCGCTGACGAGAACCGGAGCGCCGCCCAGCGCGCGACTCCACTCCACCTGGACGCCGAACATGTGCGGGTGGCTGGACGCGATCGCCAGCAGGTCACCGTGGCGGCCGATGCTCTGCACCGCGGCGTCGTCGAGATAGCCGACGGGGTCCCAGAGCAGGCTCCCCTGCGGCGTGGTGACCAGATACGTCTGCTGCCCGATGCCCACCTTCGGTTCGACGGTGATCCCGAACAACCCGGGCTCGAGCTCGCGAACCTGCGTGCGATGGCCGGCGGCGTCGAGTTCGCCGAGCGTCGTCCACCGCTGACCCTCGGCCGGGACCCACTGGCGCTCATCAGCACAGATCGCGCACACCCCGGTCGTCTCGGCGTGCTCGACTCCGCAGGTGGCGCACACGGAGACCGCGGCGCGCGGGGTGGTGCTCACCGGAGCCGGAACTCGAGTCGGAGCGCGCTCACGCCGTGACCCTACCGGAGCCGAGCGCGGCGGCGATGAGTGACTCGGCAGCGGAGCGCGCCGTTCGGTCTGTCACAAACCGATGCGCCGATCTGTCATACCGGTCGAAGGCCCGATCACGAAGGAGCCGCCCGCCATGACCACTGAAGACCACGAGCTCGAGCAGCTGCGACCGACGTCGTTCGCGATCGCCTACCGGATGCTCGGTAGCGTCTGCGAAGCCGAGGACGTCGTCCAGGAGGCGTTGCTCCGCGTCCATCAGGCCATTGACGGGGGCGAGCAGATCGTCTCCCCGCGGGCCTACATCGCCACCGTCACCACGCGACTGGCCATCAACGAGCTGCGCTCGGCCCGGGCCCGGCGGGAGCAGTACGTGGGCGAGTGGCTACCCGAGCCGATCCTCACCGAGGGCGTCGACGATCCGGCCCAGCACGCCGAGATGGCCGACTCGCTGTCGCTGGCCATGCTCGTGCTGCTCGAGAGCCTCTCCCCCGAGCAGCGTGCCGCCCTACTCCTGCACGACGTGTTCGACTACGGCTATCCCGAGATCGCCGAGATCATCGGCAAGAGCGAGGACAACGTCCGCCAGCTCGCCAGCCGGGCCCGGCGACACGTCAGCGAGGGCCGCCCGCGGTTCCACACCTCGCCAGAGCAGCGCCAGGAGCTCACGCACAGGTTCCTCGCCGCCGCCCAGCAGGGGGACCTGTCCGGGCTCGAGGCCCTGCTCGCGCACGACGTCGTCCTCACGGGTGACGGCGGTGGCAAGGTGCCGGCGCTGGCCCGCTCGCTGCACGGGCGCAGTCGCGTCGCTCGCACGATGCTCACCTGGATGCGGGTGGGCGCACGGCTCCCCGGCTTCACCCTGCGCCCCACTGAGGTGAACGGTGGCGCCGGGGTGATGGCCCTCGACGGCGAGGGCCGGCTGATCAGCGTGTGGTCGCTCGAGATCGCCGACGGCCAGATCCGCAGCCTCAGCTCGATCGTCAATCCCGACAAGCTCGCGCACCTGGGGACAGTGGCCGACTTCGCATCGATGGTCGACGTGCTGCGGGCTGCGCGGGACACCCCAGAGGACCCCCACCAGCCAGGAGGCAGATCATGACCCAGGCCAGAATCCAGAATCCCGCCCTCGTCGTTCCGGGCGCGCTCGAGGCCCTGCAGCAGCTCGGCAACTCGGCCCGCCGATGCGGCGTGCCCGAGGCGACGCTGGCGATGGTGACCCTGCGGGCCAGCCAGATCAACGGCTGCAGCGTCTGCGTCGACATCCACACGCGCGAGCTCGAGCACATGGGCGAGTCGGCCCAGCGCGTCCACCTGGTGGCCGCGTGGCGCGAGGCGCCCTACTTCAGCGACGCCGAACGGGCGGCGCTCGCCCTCACCGAGGCGACCACGCGCCTGGCCGACCAGGCCGACCCGGTGCCGGACGCGCTCTGGGCGGAGGCCGCCCGCCACTACACCGAGCTCGAGCTCGCGGCGCTGGTGGTGGCGATCGCCGGCATCAACGCGTTCAACCGCCTCAACGCGGCCACCCGGCAGATGACCGGCGACTGGGTCGCCCACCTCGTCGAGGCGGCCGCGAACGCTTAGCGCCGGGACGCCACGAACGCCCGCAGCATGGCCCGGCCACCACTGGCCACCGGCGTGCCGTGCGCGAACAGCATGGTGTCGAAGTCCTCGTCGAGGAGAGGGAGCAGGCCCTCCACGATGTCGGCCTTGATCGCCTGCGGGTCATCGCCGAGGTACTGATCCGGCGGATGACCGAGCGCGTCGCCGTGATTGACGAGGCCGTCGCCGAAGGCGAGGACGCCGGGCCCGGTGTCGATCTTCAGGACAGCGTCGTCGGGGCAGACCCGGCCGAACGGGAGCACGGTCACACCGGGGGCGACCTCGTCGCCGGGCAGGTACGCCGTCACCGACACCCCGGTGCGTTCGAATTCGTGCAGACCAGAATGGTGGACGAAAGTGGGCACGCCGAACTCCGGCGCGCTGCGCAGATGGTGGCGCACGGTGAGCACGACGCGCTGCACCGGGTGGCCGATCCAGTCGGGGCCGGCGCCCTCGGGGAGGATGGGGTCGAGCACGGTCCCGCTGTCGAGCAGCAGGTACGAGCTCACATCGAACCCGAGCCGCGGGTGGCGGGCCTGCCAATGGAGGATTCCGGGGATGACCTCCTGCACGCGGTGCAGCCTACCCGCGTTTGCGCTCTGATCGTCCCTCTATCGTTTCGCGAGGTTGCCAGGGGATCGAAGGAGGGGCTGATGCGCGCGCGAGGTCCCGACGGTCGAGCGCGAGCGTGCGCGCCACGCGCGCGGCGCCGCCCGCACGGATCTCGATGCCGGCCCCGGTCTCGCGTGCGGTGGCGAGGACCGTCGCCGGCCGACCGAGTGCGTCGCCCATGTCGACGCTCAGCTCGTTGATCCCCTGCCCGAGCAGATGGGCGGCCAGGCACCCCGTGCTGTTCGCATTGGCGATGTCCTCGGGCACCCCGATCGAGGGAGCGAACATGCGCGCGCTCAGACGTCCGCCTGAGTCCGGCGCGGAGTAGACGTAGGCGCCGAGCAGACCGAGGCGATCACAGCCGCTGCGCAGGCGGTCGTGGTCGGGGCGCAGCCCGGCGAGGGTCTCCTTGCCGATGACCGGGACGAGCAGCCGCGGCCGGCCGACCGAGGCGACGCAGACCTCTGCCGCGAGGATGCCGGAGTCATGACCGAGCGCGTCGAGAACGAGCTCCCGCTCGTCGGTCGTCGCCTCGCGCAGCTCGACCGGCCCGGGGTCGAACGCCGCGAGTTGGTCCGCCCCGTCACGCCTGGCCTGCCCGGCAAACGAGCGACCGCCGGCGGACACTGAACCCCGGAATTCACCGTCGCCGGAACGCTGAGCGAGGACAGCGAGCGCGGCCACCGTGCCATGCCCGCAGCCCGGCAGCTCCCCGGTGGCGGTGAAGAATCGCAGCGCCGCCCGCGGCGCGCCGTCGTGGTCGGGCTCGGCCGAGATGAACGCCACGTGCGAGGTGCCGACGAGGCGCGGTATGGCGCGCCGCTCGGCGTCGCTCAGCGGCCCGTCCGGTACCACAGCGGTGGGACTTCCACCGTGACCATCGCGCAGGCAGGCGTCGACGACGGTGACCTGCATCAGCCGGCCGTCGGGACTCACACCCGGCTGGTGTCCCGGCGGTAGGCGTACCGAGCGGTGGCGGTGAGTCCGAGCGTCCACGCCGCCACCACGAGCCAGCCCGTCGTCCCCCAGGCGCCACCGCCGATCGCCACATGGCCCGCGCGCACGAGCCAGTATGAGGGCAGGCACCGACCGAGGTCATACAGGAACCCGTGGGTGACCGGGAACCAGGTGCCGCTGACCAGCGCGAGCAGCGACACCGTGCCGCCCGTGGCTGGGCCGATCGCGTCGACGTTGAGCAGATGCCCGAGCGTGATCCCGAGGGCCGCGAACGGCATCAGGCCGACCAGGATGAGGCCGGTCATCTCCAGCCACCGGCTCGCCGGCAGGCTGACCCCGAGGCTGGCGCCGGAGATGTAGAGCAGCAGCATGCTGACGATCGCCAGGGCGTAGGCGGTGAGGACCTTGGCGCGGAAGTAGCCGCGCGGCGACAGCGGCGTGATCCGGAGCTGGCGCGTCCACCCGGCCTGGCGCTCCCCCGCGATGCGGGCGCCAGTGGAGATCATCGACATCATCGTCCCGAACGAGGCCAGGCCGGCCATGTAGTAGAGGGGCGCCGAGATCCCGGTGCCGGCCAGGTTGCGGGTGCTCTGCTGCGGCCCGGCGATGACGAAGTAGAGGACGAGCGGGAAGCCGAACGAGAACATGAAGAAGCGGCGGTTGCGAAACGCCCGCCGAAGCTCGAACCGCATGTAGACGAGGCCGTTCATCGTCCGACCTCCGCGGCCGCGCGCGCTGATCCTGGAGCGCCGTCAGGCTCGGCCTCGTCCGGCCCGCCGGTCAGCTCGATGAAGGCATCCTCGAGCCCGGCACCGGAGATCTCGAAATCCCGGGCCGCCGCATATGTGGGCAGCAGCGCCCGGATCGCCTGATCGGAGTCCGTGCAGCGCAGCAGCACCGCCTCGCCGTGGCGCTCGCCGCTGCTCACACCGGGCAGCTGCTCGAGCTCGGCCACCGGAACCTCGGGCAGCGTCATCCGCATCGTCCGCCGGCCGATCCGGGTTTTGATCTCGGTCGGCGCGCCGTCGGCCACGATGCGACCGTGGGCCATGAGCACCACCCGGTCGGCATTGGCGTCGGCCTCCTCGAGGTAGTGCGTGGCGAACAGCACGGTGGTCCCACTTCCGGCGTGCTCGCGAATCGTCGTCCAGAAGTCGCGGCGCCCCTCGACATCCATGGCCACGGTGGGCTCGTCGAGCACGAGCAGCGACGGATTGCTCACCAGCGCCATGGCGAAGCGCGCCCGCTGGGTCTGCCCGCCGGACAGCTTCTGCGTGCGCTGGCCGGCCGCCGCGCTCAGCCCGGCCAGCGCCAGGGCCTCGTCGACGTCGAGCGGATTTGGGTAGAGCGAGGCGACCACTGTGATCAGCTCCCGCACCGACAGGTCGCGGATGAGCGCGCCCGACTGCAGCATGCCCGAGACGAGACCGGCATTCACCGCCTCACGCGGGGTGCGACCGAACACCGACACCGTGCCGGCATCCGGTTCGTTCAGGCCGAGCAGGACGTCGATCGTCGTCGACTTGCCGGCGCCGTTGGGGCCGAGCAGGGCCACCGTCTCACCCGCGCCGATCGACACGTCGATTCCGCGCACCGCGCGGATCGGGCCCTGCGGCCCCTGGTAGGACTTCTGCAGCCCCGTGATCTCGATCCCCTCACCCATGGCGTGCAGAGTAACATGAATTGAGTCCAAACTTCGACTCAATATACATTTTGTTCAGATGAGCGGACTCCGGGAGAGCAAGAAGCGGCAGACGCGCGAGACGATCGCCCGCGCCGCCGCCGACCTGTTCAGCGCCCACGGCTTCGACGCCGTTTCCGTCGACGAGATCGGGCGTCGCGCCGGCGTCTCCCGTCAGACGGTGTTCAACTACTTCCCGACCAAGGAGGACATGCTGTTCGACCGCGACGGCGAGGTCGCGGCCGCGCTGCTGTCCGCCGTCTCTGGTCGCGCCCCTGGCGGCTCCCTGGTCGATGCCTTCCGCGCACACACGCGAGACTTCTGGACCCGGCTCGAGGAGGTGCTCGACGACGGTCCCCTCCCCCACGGGTTCTGGGACATCGTCCGCGCCCACCCGCCGCTGCGCGATCACGCGGAGGCGCGCTTCGCCCGGCATGCGACGGCCATCGGCGACCAGCTCGCCGCCGAGCGCGACCTCCCGCCCGGCGATCTGACCTGCCACGCCGTCGCCAGAGCGCTGTGCGCGGTCAACAGCGGCATGCTGATGGCCGGCCTGGACCGGCTCTGCGGCGGTGAAGCGCCCGAGGCGGTGGTGGCCGGCGTGATCGCCGCCGCCGACGCCGCCTATGACCTGCTCCAGACCGGCCTCGCGGATTGGTGAGACGTCGGCCGGCCTGGGTGTGGTTCATCGGTCTCTCCATCATCTGCGGGGCCGGGAGCGTCGTGTTCGCGCTCACCGTCCACAACCGGTGCGAGCCAAGCGACCCGGGCTGCGTGTTCCACTCCTACACGCTCGTGCACCGGATCGGTCCCGGCGTGCTCGGGTTCGTCGGGGCGCCCCTCGTGATCAGCCTGATCCTGGTGGCGCTGCTGCGCCACCAGACGACACACCGCAGCCATCTGACCGCTCGGATCGCCTGGTCGCTGGCGGTCCTGAGCGGTCTCCTCTGCCTGGTCGGGCTCACCATCGAAGGCATCGTGATGCTGCCGGCGGCCGTGCTGAGCATCGCCGCCGTGGCCACGGCTCGCCTCCCACCCCTGCCCGGCTGACGCCCACGCTGCGGAGGGCGCTCCGGCGTGCGGTCGGCTGAGACGGCGTCAGCCGCGCAGATCCCGGAACGCCTGCAGGAGCACCGCGTGGGTGTGGGGGTCGCTCGGCGGCGGGGGCAGCTCTCCGAGCGCGCCGATCATCCGGCGCATGTCGTCGAAGTACCCGTGACAGCCGTCGCACTCGGCGACATGGGCCTCGAACCGCGCCCGCTCGGGCTCGGGCAGCGCGCCCTCCAGGTAGTCGGTGACCAGCTCGACGAACTCCTGGCAGACCAGCGGGTCCGGCCCGCGATTTCGGCGCCACCAGCGCATCACGAGCTCACCTCCCGCAGCGGCGCCAGCGCGATCCGCAAGTGGGCTCGGGCGCGATGGAGCAGCACACGCTGATTGGCCTCGCTGATCTCGAGCGCGTCGCACACCGCCCGGGCGTCGAGCCCGGCGATGTCCCGCAGCGTGATCACGGTGCGCTGAGCCTCGGAGAGCTGGTCGACGGCTCCGAGCAGCTCATCGCGCAGCTCGGCGCTCAGAGCGCTCGCCTCGGGGTCGGAGCCGAGACGCAGCGGAGCGCTTCGCCAGCGGCCGTCCGGCCCGAAGGCGTCGGGGTCGACCGCCGGGGCGTCGGCACCGGCCAGAGCCGAGAACGGCACCTGGCGCGCGTCACCGGCGGCCCGGCTGCGCGCGCGATTGATGAGGATGCTGAAGATCCACGTGCTCAGGGCGGAGCGGCCCTCGAATCGGTCGACGCCGCGGATGACAGCCAGCCAGGTCTCCTGCACGACGTCATCGACCGAGGCCGGCGTGGGCACGAATGTCCGGGCCGTGGCGCGCAGAGCCCCGTCGTAGCGGGCGAGCAAGGCGGCGAAGGCCGCCTCCTCGCCCGCCCGCAGACGGGTCACAAGCGCGCGCTCATCCTCCACGGCGCTCAACCTATCTCCGGCCGCGTGGGTCAGGAGACAACAATCCCCTCGCCGCCGATCGCACCGGGCACCGTGACCGAGCCGATCGGTGTCAGCGCGCCACCCGCGCCGATTGCGAACTCGTCGACGATCCCCGCCCCACCGGTCTGGACGTAGAGGTCGCGGCCGTCACGGCTGGCCGCGGCGTCAACCGTGCCGGCATCGGTGGCCGTCTGGCCGAGCAGCGTGAGCGTGCGCGCGCCGTTTGTGCTCTGGACCGTGCTGAGCGTGCCGCTGCCCGCGTTGGAGAGGTAGAAGCGATCACCCACGCGGACGACCCAGCATGTCGCCTGCTGCCCCGTGGCCACCGAGCCCAGCGGCGAGATCGTCCCGCCGGCGGCCAGAGCGAAGCTGGCCACGGCGTTCGTTCCCGCCTCGGCGACGACGAGATGGCCGGCCCGATCGAGGGTGATGGCGAACGGCACCGTGCCGGGGAGCGGATTGACGGTGGGGGTGCTCGACAGCAGGCCCGACGTCTGCACGGCGAATACGTCGATCGCACTCGTGTTCGCCTTCGTCGTCACGACGAGCTGGCTGCCGTCACCGGCGAACGCGACCTGGCCGGGCGTGGTGACGAACTGCGGGGTGGCGTCGCCGTCGAGACCGAGCGGACGGCCCGACTCGGGCAGCGGGACGAGCCGCTGGCCGACGCGCACGAACCCGCTCAGCCGGCCGCCGAGCTTCGCATTCAGCACGTACACAAGCGGACCGTGCACGGCGATGCTGACCGGGAACCGGCCACCCGAGCCGATGACCTGGCGTAGCGCCAGCCGGTCGCCGTCAACCGCGAACACCGAGATCGAGTTGCTGCCGGCATTGACGGCGTAAAGGAGGCCGGCCGCGTGGTCGAGCACGAGCGAGCCCTGCGAGGCAAGGTGGTCGACAACCGAGCCGGTGAGCTGCCCGCCCAATCCACCGGTGGCGTAGCTGCCGGCCTGGGTCAGCGTGCCGTCGGCGGCGCGGTCATAGGCCACGACCTGATTGCCGCCCAGGTTGTCAGTCTGCACGAATACGGCGCTCCGGGCGCCGTGGGCGGCGGCGCTGCCCGCGGTCGCCGCCAGCGTCGCGGCGATCGTGACCGCCGTGACGCCGAACCGTCTCACGAACTGCATGGGTGTCTCCTCAGATGGGGGTCGATGCCGGTGAGTCCGGGCAAGGGCCCCATCCGTTACACCTCGACCGTTGATGGCTGTCCGCTCGCGGCGCGGCGCGCGAGCGTGGCGGTGAGCAGCGCGCCGGTGGCGATCAACGCCGCCAATGCGGGCCAGAGCCAGACGGCGCCCAGGCGCAGGAGCGAGGTCACGACAACGGGACCGATCGCGCCCTCGAGCGCGGCCCCGAGCGAGAACACCGCCAGGTACTGGCCCCGGTGGCGCTCCTCGGCGAGGTCGATACTCACGGTCCACTGCCCGGCCGAGGCGAACATCTCGGCGCTCGTGTGCGCCACGACGCCAACGATGAGCAGCCCGATGGCCGGAATCTCGCCGACAGAGCGGGCGGCGAGATACGCGGCGGCCGAGACCGCCATCGTGATCGCGGCGCGGCGATAGGCCCGTGGCGCATCGGCCAAGCCGCGCACGCCGGCGGTCAGCCGCACCTGCGCGAGCACGACCATGGCCGTGTTGAGAGTGAAGAGGATGCCCGCGATCGCTCGGGGCGCGTGGGTATGGAGCACGACCCAAAGGGGCACAGCCACCTCGAGCGCCGTGGCGTTGAAGTCGACGAGCAGGTCGAGCCCGGTGAGGGCGAGGTAGCGCCGGTCGCGGAGCACCCGCCGCAGGCCGTCGGTCGCCCGGACCGCCGCCGCCCCGGCCCGGCGCGCCGGGACGTGCAGCCCGGCGATCAGCCCGATGGCCACGAGATAGCTCGCCGCGTCGGTGTAGACGACGGCCAGGAAGGCGCTCCCGCCGATGGCCAGCGCGAGCGCGGCCAGCAGGCTGCCGGCTCCGTAGCCGAGGTTGCGCAGCGAGCGCCGCGACGCCATCAGGGTGACCCGCGCGTCGCCGGTGGCCAGCTCCGCCAGCAGCGCCTTCGACGCCGTGCTCGCGGCGGTGGATGCGATCTCGGCGAAGGTCACCGCGACGACGAACTCGGCCCAGGTGCTGAGGACCCCATAGGCCGCATAGGCGCCTGCCGCGAGCGTCCAGTAGGCGATCAGTGCCCGTCGGGGACCGAGCCCGTCGATGACCAGGCCGGCCAGGGGGACGAAGCCGAGGGCGATGAGCCCGCCGATCGTCAGCCCGGCGCCGACCGAGCTGGGCGAGAGCCCGACGTGCTGGGTGAAGAAGAGGACGGTGAGCGGGATGAGCAGGCCGCTGCCCACCGCGTCGATCAGCGACGCCGCCGCCCAGCGCCCCGATCCCGGGAACGCGGCCAATCCGAGGACCGAACGCCACCAGGACCTTCTGAGCTCGCCCGCCTCGATGTTCAGATCTTTGCGCGTCGGCGCTCGCGGCGCGTGCGGCGCGGGGCGGCGCGGGTGAACGCTGGCGATTCGGGGACGCCATGGGTCCCCAGATCCGCAAAGTTTGGCTTATCGCATTTCCGGTTGCGATCCGAGCGCCCGGGGTATCGGGACGGTGTCCGTCCACCGTGCCCGGTCCGAGGGAGGCGCGCATGCTCCGCAAAGGGTTCGTTCTCGTCGTGACGCTCGCCGCTGTGATGGTGGCAGCCGCTCCCGCGCTGGCCGACGGGCCGGCCGTGTCGATCGGCACCGGGGGTGCGGTCGCCTCGATGGACCGCTACGCCACCCAAGCCGGCATCGACGTGCTCAGGCATGGCGGCAACGCGATCGATGCCGCCGTGGCGACCGGCAGCGCCATGGGGGTGAGCGTGCCGTTCGTGGCCGGACCCGGCGGCGGTGGGTTCATGGTCATCTACCTGGCCAAGACGCACCAGATCGTCACGCTCGACGGACGCGAGAACTGCCCGGCCGCGTGCACGCCGACGATGTTCGTCGACCCGTCGACCGGCCAGCCGCTCGATTACTACTTCGCCTCCGATCAGCCGTTCTCGACCGGCGTGCCGTCGATGGTGGCGCTGTGGGACAAGGCGCTGGCGCTCTACGGCAGCCAGAGCCTGGCCGCTGACCTGCGCCCGGCGATTGCACTCGCCCGCCACGGGTTCCGGATCAACCGCGACTTCCGCCAGCTCACCCAGTCGGGCATCTCCACGCTGCGGGCGTACACCGCCAGCCGGGAGCTGCTCCTGACGCCCCAGGGCGAGCCGCTCCCGCTCGGCTACGTGCTCAAGAACCCCGACCTCGCCCACACCTATGAGCTGCTGGCCAAGGACGGCGCGGGCGCGTTCTACGACGGACCGATCGGCCAGGCGACCGTGCAGGCCGACGATCACCCCGTGCTGTATCCGGGCACTGGCGGGATCACGAAGCTCGGGATCCTGACCATGAACGACCTACGTTCGTACACGGTCAGGACCCCGGCGCCCACGCACGTGCGCTACCGCGGTCTTGACGTGTACGGGATGGCGCCGCCCTCGAGCGGCGGCTCCACCGAGGGCGAGATCCTGAACATCCTCAGCGGCTACAACCTGGGTCAGGAGCCGCGGGTCACCGCCCTGTTCCACTACCTCGAAGCCTCGCGGCTCGCCTACGCCGACCGCAACGCCTACGTCGGGGACCCGAAGTACGTGAACGTCCCGTTGAGCGGCCTGCTCAACCCGGAGTTCGCGGCCACCCGCCGCTGCCTGATCGGATCGACCGCGAGCACCTCGCCGGTACCCGCCGGGAATCCGTTCGGTCCCTTCCATCCGTGCAACGGCGCCGGTCCGAGCGGCGCCTCCGGCTCGCCGGAGGCCCATCACACGAACAACATCGTGACGATGGACAAGGAGGGCGACATCGTCGCCTACACGAACACGATCAACTTCTTCGGCGGCAGCGGCGAGGTCGTGCCCGGCTACGGCTTCCTGCTCAACGACGAGATGACCGACTTCGACTTCGCGCCCCCGACCCCGGGCGCGTATGACCCCAACCTGCCCGCAGGCGGCAAGCAGCCGCGGTCGAGCATGGGCCCGGTCATCGCGCTGCGGGATGGCAAGCCGATGTTCAGCATCGGCGCCGCAGGCGGCTCGACGATCATCACCACCGTCGTGCAGATCCTCATCAACCACGTCGACTTCGGCATGTCGATGCCGGAGGCCCTCGCCGCGCCGCGAGTCAGCCAGCGCAACTCGTCGACCTCCGAGGCCGAGCCGGCGTTCTACAACAGCCAGCTGGCCAAGGAGCTGACCCAGCGCTACGGCGAGAAGTTCAGCCTGGCCACGGGACCGATCGTCCCGCTCGACTACTACCCCGGCGATGCGACGGCCCTCCAGGTCCTGCCCGGTGGTCGCATGGAACCGGTGGCCGAGCCGGTACGGCTGTTCGGCGGCAGCGCGATGACGGTCGAGCCGTCACGCGGGAGGTGATGCGTCACCAGGCGGCGCCGACACGCTCGCGTGCGTGGGTGCCCTGCTCGAGCAGATCGGCGATCGCGATCGCGTAGTCCTCGGCGCTGATCTCGCTCGTGCCCTGGGCGTCGACGAGCAGCTGATCAGCGCCGAGCCGGTAGGACCCCGTGCGCTCGCCGGGATGGATGAACGCGGCCGGGCTGACGTAGGTCCAGTCGAGGTCCTCGACGGTGCGGTAGACCGCCAGCGAGTCGGCGGTGCCCGTCGCCTCGGCCTTCCACTGCTCCGGGAAGTCGGGTGTGTCGAGAAGGCGGACGCCCGGGCTCACCTCGAGCGAGCCGGCGCCGCCGACCACGATCAGGCGGCTGACACCCGCCCGCCGGAGGCCCTCGATGAGGGCACGGGCGATGTCGGAGTAGGTGTAGTCGACCCCCCGGGCCGAGACGGCGGACACGACGGCCTCAGCGCCGGCCACCGTCTCGGCGATCGATGCCGCGTCGGTGATGTCGGAGCCGGTCGAGCGGCTGGCGCCACGCACCGTGTGACCACGGCGCTCGAGCTCGGCGACGATGCGGCTGCCGATCATTCCGGTGGGACCGAAGACGACGATGTTCACGGAGTGCCTCCTGGGGTTCGCTTGCGCAGGGAGAGGTTCGACAGTACCTTTTGGTTACCAAGTGCGGAGATCCCGCCCCGGGTCGAATACGAGCTGACCCCGCTCGGGCGCTCGCTCGAGGAGCCGATCCGGGCCATCGCCGGCTGGGCGGAGGCGAACGTCCCCCAGATCACCGGGGCGCGCGAGGCCTACGACCGGCGCGCGGCCAAGGACCCGAGGTAACCGCTTGGACCGCTGAGGTCCAAACCGCTACATCTGGCCGGGGCTCAGAGCGCCGACCAGGCGCGCGCGATGTCGGCCCCGAGGCGGCAGTTCCCACGCACGATCTCGAGGTTGACCCCAACGCTGGCCCGGCCGGTGTGCTCGTGCATGTACTCGAGCAGGAACGGGGTGATCGCCTTGCCGTGCACCGGCGCCGCCTCGGCGGCCGCGAGTGCCTGCGCGAGCAGGCGGTCGTGCAGCTCCGGGTCGAGCTGGGCGGCCTCGGGCAACGGGTTGGCGACGAGCATCCCCCCGGCCAGGCCGATGCCCTCGGCGGCGCGCATGGCCCGAGCGATCTCCTGCGCGCTCGAGACCGCGAAGTCGACCGTGTGGCCGCTGTCGGTGAGGTAGAAGGCCGGGAAGCGCTCGGTGCCGTAGACGAGCACGGTGACCCCGAGCGTCTCCAGGCGCTCGAGCGTGGCCCCGATGTCGAGGATCGACTTCACGCCACCCGAGACGACGGTGATCGGGCAGCGGGCGAGGATGCCCAGGTCGGCCGACTCGTCGAAGCTCGTGGCGGCGCCGCGGTGCACGCCACCGATGCCGCCGGTCGCGAACACCCGAATGCCCGCCCGGGCGGCCAACCACGAGGTGGCCGCGACAGTCGTCCCGCCGCTCGCGCCGCGCGCCATGGCGACCGGCAGGTCGCGCGCGCTCAGCTTGAGCGCCTCCGGCGCGGCGGCCAGCCGCTCGAGCTCCGGCGCCTCGAGCCCGATGTGGGGCACCCCGTCGATGACCGCGATCGTGGCCGGCACCGCCCCGCGCTCGGCCACGACCGCCTCGAACTCGCGCGCGGCGTGCACGTTGTCGGGCCGCGGCAGCCCGTGGGTGATGATCGTCGACTCGAGCGCGACGACGGGCGCGCCGTCGCGCAGCGCCCGGGCGACCGGGTCGGAGACGACGATGCCGGGGGTCGCGCGGGGCACGGCCGGCAACCCTAGCGGGCGCGTGGGCACCTCCCCACGCCGGCGGTGGCGAACTCACCACGCGACTCGAGATCCGCCCCGGCGGCGATGATGGCGCGGTGGCACCGGTCATCTGCACGCTTGGCGACCTCATCCTCGACGTCATCGTGCTCCCCGCGGCACCGCTCGCTCCCGATGGCGACACGCCGGCCACCATCCGGCTCACCCCGGGTGGGCAGGCGGCGAACGTCGCGGCTTGGGCGCGGGCGCTCGGCACGCCGAGCCGGCTCATCTGCGCCCGCGGGAACGATGCGCCGAGCGCGCTGGCGGCAGACGAGCTGGCGCGTCGCGGGGTCGAGCTCTGCGGCCCTGTGCTCGCGGGCTCCGGGGGCGTCGTCGTCTCGATGCGCGGCGCGGAGGGCGAGCGGACGATGGCCTCCGACCGGGGTGTCGCCGCAGAGCTCCGCCCCGCCGACATCGACCCGAGCTGGATCCGTGATGCCGCCGTGCTTCACGTCTCCGGCTACTGCCTGCTGCGCGAACCGATGGCCCAGGCCGCCGTCGAGGCCGCCCGGTACGCACGGCGGGTGAGCGTCGACCTCGCCTCGGCGCCCGACATCGAGCGGCTCGGCGCGGCCCGGTTCGCTGAGCGCCTGCGCGCGCTGGGCCCGGCGCTGGTGTTCGCCACCGAGGCCGAGCGCGCCGCGGTGGGTGAGATCGAGGCCGGCTGGGTCATCAAGCGCGGGCGCCACGGCGCCCTGTTCCCCGAGGGAGAGCGGCCCGCCCCGGCGGTCGAGGTGATCGACACCACCGGGGCCGGAGACGCGCTCGCCGCCGGGTACCTGGTCGGCGGGCCCGATCCCGCCATGCAGGCGGCCGCGCGGTGCGTGGCTCAGATCGGCGCCATGCCATAAGGTTCCGCGGCCAGATGGTCACGGACGACGCAGATCCAGCGCGCCCCACTGACTCGCTCGACGTGATCGGCGACGCGCTCGCCCGCGCGGACGAGACGCTCGCCCTGGCCGCGCGCCACATCGACCCGGCGTTCGTCGATGTGCTGCGCATCATCGGCTTCGACGTCCACCACGTCACCGCCCAAGGCTCCTACCTGTACGACGCGAGTGGGCACGCGTACCTCGACTTTCACACCGGGGAGGGCTTCGCCAGCCTTGGGCACAACCACCCCGACGTGCAGGACGTCCTCCAGGCCGCCCTGGCCAGCGACCTCGTCGACGGGGTGCAGATCCACTACTCGGCCCTGGCCGGGATGCTCGCCGAGGCCCTGTCGGCCCGGCTGCCCGAGGGCCTCGACTCGGTGTTCTTCACCAACAGCGGCGCCGAGGCGGTCGACTCGGCGATGAAGTTCGCCCGGGCGGCCACCGGGCGCCCCGGCTTCCTGTCCTGCGAGAGCTCGTTTCACGGCGTCACGCTGGGGCCCCTCTCGCTGGTGGGCGACGACTTCTTCCAGGACGGGTTCGGTCCGCTGCTGCCCGGCTGCGGACTCGTTCCGTTCGGGGACCTCGACGCGCTCGAGCAGGCGCTGCGCGGCCGCGACGTGGCGGCGTTCATCGTCGAGCCCGTGCAGGGCCGGGCGGTGCGGCCGGCGCCGGAGGGCTACCTGGCGGGTGCCAAGGAGCTGTGCCGCCGCTACGGCACGTTGCTCGTGCTCGACGAGATCCAGACCGGCCTCGGGCGCACGGGCACGATGTTCGCCTTCGAGCCCCACGACGTCGTGCCGGACTTCGTGCTCGTGGGGAAGGCACTGAGCGGCGGCTACATGCCGGTCGCGGCGATGATCACCCACCGCGACATCCACCGCCGGGCGATCGGCACCCTCGAGCGCAGCTACATCCACCAGTCGACGTTCGGGCGCAACCGGCTGTCGATGGCCGCCGGCCTGGCCACGCTGCGCATCATCGAGCGCGACGGGCTGGTCGATCACGCGGCCCGCATCGGAGCCAGGCTCGTGACCGGCCTGCGCGAGCTGCAAGAGCGCCATGAGCTGATCGGCGAGGTGCGGGGCAGCGGCCTGATGATCGGGATCGAGCTGCGCGCGCCGCGCTCGCGCCTGGGTCGGCTCAACTGGCGCCTCATCCACGCCGCCAGCGAGGGCCTCTTCCCCCAGCTCGTCGTCATCCCGCTCTACCGCGACCACCGCGTGATCACGATGGCGGCGGGGAAGAACGACGTGATCAAGCTCCTGCCCCCGCTCACGCTGTCTGAGATCGAGGTGGCGCAGTTCCTGGAGGCCCTCGACGTCGTGCTCGGCGACTGCCAGCACGCCGCGGGCAAGAACTGGGCGCTGGTCGGGGACATCGCCGCGGCCACCGTGCGCCGCCGCGCCGCCTCGCGCCTGCGGTGAGCACCTGCCTGATCACCGGCGCGAGCGGGTTCATCGGCGGAGCGTTGGCCGCACGGCTGGCCGGCAGCGGCTGGGACGTGCGCTGCCTGGTCCGACCGACGAGCGACACGTCGCACCTCGTGTCGCTCGGTGCGGAGCTCGCGACCGGTGAGCTCGGAGACCCGGGGTCGGTGCGCCGGGCGGCCAACGGCTGCCAGGTCGTCTTCCACTGCGCCGCCCTCGTGTCGGACTGGGCCACCGTGGCCGAGATCACCCAGGTGAACGTGACCGGCACCGAGAATGTGCTCGCGGCGGCCATCGCCGCCTCCGTCCCGCGGATCATCCACGTGAGCAGCACCGACGTGTACGGACACCGCGGCACCGAGGCGATCGACGAGTCCTATGTCCCTCGTCGGTTCTGCAGCTGGTACGCGGAGACGAAGCTCGCGGCCGAGCGGGCGGTGCTCCGCGCGCGTTCGTCCGGCGCCATCGAGACGGTCATCCTGCGCCCGGCCACCGTCTACGGTCCGCGCTCGCGCGAGGTGGTGGGCGAGATCGCGCACGCCCTGGCGAGCCGCAGCATGCTGCTCATCGACGGCGGGCGGCCCGTGGCCGGGCTCGTCCACGTCGAGAACGTGGTCGACTCCGCCGTGCTCGCCGCCCGGCACCCGGGCGCGAGCGGCCAGGTGCTGAACGTGACCGACGGCCTCGAGGTCACCTGGCGGCAGTTCACGGACGACCTCGCGCACGGGCTCGGCCACCCGCGGGCCCGCTGGAGCATCCCGTTCGGGGTCGCGCACGGGCTGGCGGTCGGGCTCGAGGAGGGCTACCGCCTCGCCCGCCGGGCAACCGGCCTGCACCTGCGCCCCCTGCTCTCGCGCCAGGCCGTCCACGTGCTCGGCCGCCACCAACGGTTCAGCCACGCGCGTCTGCGGACGCTCGGCTGGGAGCCACGGATCGGCTACGCCGAGGGCCTGACCTCGACGCTCGACTGGCTGCGCACCCGGTCGGACTAGATCTGGATCCGGCGGGCGAACAGCGCGTCGTAGACCGGCCGGCACGCCTCGGCCACCGCGGAGTCGTGGTGCGACAGCGTCGCCTCGCGCGGGCGCCAGGGCGCGAATCCGGTCGAGGCCCACACGGCGGCGTACCAGTGGGGCGCCCACACCCCGTCGCTGTCGCGCGGCCCGGGCGGCCAGGAGAGCATGCGCTCGGTGAACGGCACCTCGAGCCAGTCGCACAGCCAGCGCAGATGAGCCTCAGGCGCGCGCAGGAACTCGCCCGCGTCGATGATCGGGACCTCGAGGTCGGTGGGCGTCCCACAGCTCGATCAGCCAGCCCTGCTGGGGCAGGCCGATGTCGTCGGGCTCGCAGCTCTCGCGCGCCCGCACATAGGAGGCGACGACCTCGACAGGGTCGCGGATGAGCAGCACGTTGCGAAACGCCAGCGTCCAGCGCAGGTCCATCTCGCGCGAGACGTGGTGGGCCATGTGCTTGGCGTAGTGCACGCGGCAGCCGGCCGGCAGCGGGGCTGACAGCTCCGCAATGGCCCGGCCGAGATCGGTGGGCTGGGAGGCCATCACCTCCTCGCGCACCGGATGCTCGATCCCCGTGCGGGCCAGGTAGGCGGCGTAGAGCGGCTCGTCGACCACGACGGTGTCCGGCCGGTTCTCGAACGCGCGCATCATCGCCGTGGAGATGTTGCGCGGGCCCGACCACATGGCCACGCGCACGGGCTCGCTCACGGCGCGGTCCGGCCGCCCACGTCGGCGTCGACGTGGGCGCGGTAGAGGGCCTGCAGGCGCTCGACCACGGGACCGCGGCGCCCGCTGCCGATCGTGCGGCCGTCGACCGAGCGCACGGGCACGACCCCGGCGAAGGTGCCGGTGACGAATGCCTCCGCGGCCGAGTAGACGTCGGTGAGGCTGAACGTCGTCTCCCGGGCGGGAATGCCGTGTCCGCGGCAGATCTCGAGCACGCCCGAGCGGGTGATGCCGGCCAGGCAGTAGCGGCCGTCCGAGGTGAGGACCTCGCCCGCGCCGGTGACGATGAAGAAGTGGGTCGAGTTGCAGGTGGCCACGAAGCCGTGCGGGTCGAGCATCAGCGCCTCGTCCGCCCCGGCCGTGTAGGCCTGGATGCAGGCGGTGATGTCGTTCAGCTTCGAGTGCGCGTTCAGCTTCGGGTCAAGGGTGTCCGGCGCGGCCCGCCGCACGTGGGTGGTGAACAGCGTGATGCCCTCGTGCACGGTGGCCGGGAGCGGCTCCTTGTGCTCGGCGATGATCACCACTGTCGCCGGTCCGATCGTCACCCGGGGGTCCTGGTAGGGGGTGCGTTTGATGCCGCGGGTCACCATCAGCCGCACGTGCACGCCGTCGGTCATCTCGTTGGCCCGCAGCGTGGCGTAGATCGCCTCGGTCAGCTCGGCCCGGCTGCGGCCGATGTCCATCATGATCGCCTGGGCCCCCTCGAAGAGCCGGTCGAGGTGGCGCTCCAGGAAGGCCGGGTGCCCGGAGCGCACGCGCAGCCCCTCCCACACGCCGTCGCCGAGCACGAAGCCGGAGTCGAACACCGACACGACCGCCTGCTCGCGCGGGACGAGTGCGCCGTTCACCCACACGAGGATGCCCGCGTTGCGGGGGTCGTCGTCGAAGTCGTGGGTGCCGTGGGCCACGGGCGCAGGGTAGAGCCCCGGGGCCGCCTCCGCGGGGACCTCGCCGACGAGGCGCGCTCAATCCGTGAAGCGCCGGGGGCGGATCAGCCCTGGGTGCGGTAGTCCAGGTAGACGACCGCGTTGTCGTAGCGCTCGCAGGTCGCGAGCTCGAAGCGGCCGGGCGCGGCGCCGTCGGCGAACAGCCGCGGACCCCCTCCGCGGGTGAGCGGATAGACGAACAGGTGCAGCGCATCGACGAGACCGTCGGCGAGCAGCGCCCGCACGAGCGTGCCACTGCCGCTCACGTAGATGTCGCCCTCGACCTCGGCCTTCAGGCGGCGGATCGCCTCTGGGTCGTAGGGACCGAGCGGCCGGGAGTGGCGCCAGGTGAGCTCGCTGAGGGTGCTCGAGACGACGTACTTGGTGGTGTCGTTGAAGAACGGCGCGCCCGGGTCGTCCTGCGCCGTGCGCTGCGACCAGGCCGGCTCGAACATCTCGTAGGTGGTGCGGCCGAGCAGGATGGCGCGAGCGCCCTGGGTCATGGCGCCGATCGCCTCCCCCATGCGCGGGTCGAAGCCGAAATCCATGGTCCAGGTCGGCGCGTCGATGACGCCGTCGAGGGTCATGAACTCATGAACGTGAATTGCTCCCATGGTGTCCTCTGTGGTCGGGTGTGGTGCATAGACCGCTCGGCGGGGCGGCAATCATCGCCGCACCAGGTTTCCGGCGGTACCACGCCGCCTCCGCGCCGCGGCTCGGCGCCCTGCGGACCCAGTGGGAGACCGCCGGGAGCTGACGGCGCCCGACGGCGGCCGTCCCCGCGGGCAAAACCCTAGGGTGCCCCCCTAGTGCGAAGCCCCTTAAATCTGGGTACTGTTCCTATTACGTTGCCGCTGGCCCTCCAATCGGGGGCGATCGGAGGCCTGCATGGGGGGCAACGGGGGTGGGATCGGACTCACTCCGGCGTGACGTGGGGGCGCGTCACGCCGGAGTCCGAATCCTCCACGGCGTCACCGCGCCATGAGGAGATGAGCGAGAATGCCCGCCGTGTCCCCGCTGCCTCCCTCCGGCGAGCAGTTCGAACTCCGCCACCGCAGCCACCGCGCCGTCGTCGTCGAGGTCGGTGGCGGTCTGCGCACCTACCGGGACGGCGAGCGTGACGTACTCGACGGCTACGGCCTCGACGAGATGGCCAGCGGCGGGCGCGGCCAGGCGCTCATGCCGTGGCCGAACCGCCTGCGCGACGGCCGCTACGAGTTCGCAGGCCGCTCACTGCAGCTGGCACTGAGCGAGCCCGAGACGCACAACGCCATCCACGGACTCGTGCGCTGGGCGAATTGGATCCCCACCGAGCGCGAGCCCGCACGCGTGCGGATGGAGCACGTGCTGCACCCGCAGACCGGCTACCCGTTCACGCTTGCCCTGGCCATCGAGTACACGCTCGATGACGACGGCCTCACCGTGACCACAGAGGCCACGAACGCCGGCAGCGCGCCGTGCCCGTTCGGCGCGGGAGCCCACCCCTACCTGACCGCCGGGGTGCAGCGCATCGACGGCTGCACGCTGAAGGCCCCCGGCGCGCGGCGGCTGCTCGTCGACGAGCGCTCGCTCCCGACCGGCTCAGAAGCGGTCACCGACACCGCGTTTGACTTTCGCGCTCCCCGGGAGATCGGCGAGGCCCGGCTCGACACGGCGTACACCGAGCTCGAGCGCGACGCCGACGGGCTGGCCCGGACCCAGCTGATCGCCCCGGACGGGCGCACGGGCGTGACCCTGTGGCAGGACGCGAGCTACACCCACCTGATGCTGTTCACCGGCGACACGCTCCCGCCCGCGCGCCGCCGTCAGGGCCTGGCGGCCGAGCCGATGACCTGCCCGCCCGACGCGTTCGCCAGCGGGGAGGGCGTGCGCGTCCTGGGGCCGGGAGAGCAATTCACCGCCCGTTGGGGGATCGCGCCCTCGGTGGTGTGAGCGGTGCCGTTCAGGCCTCGCCCGCCGGCCCGAGGCGCCGATGCACCTCGGCGTCGAACAGCACGAGGCGGCCGCCGCCCTCGCGCTTGGCCTGGTACATCGCCGTGTCCGCCTGATCGACGAGCTGTTCGGGCTCGTAGGCCGGCGTCGAGCACAGAGTGCCGCCGATGCTGCTGGTCAGCGGCAGCCCGAGGTCCCCGGCCACCAGCGGCTTGGCGAGGGCCTCCCGCACGCGGTCGCCGATCGCCACCAGCTCGTCCTCGCCGTGCAGCGCCGTCAGCAGCAGGACGAACTCGTCGCCGCCGTAGCGGGCGACGGTGTCGAAGCGGCGCGAGACGCGCAGCAGCCGCTCGGCCACCGCGGCCAGGACTTGATCGCCGGCGCGGTGCCCCCAGGTGTCGTTGACCTGCTTGAAGCCGTCGATGTCGAGGAACAGCACGCCGACGCAGCCCGGCTGGCGCTCGAGCCCCACGAGCGCCTGGCGCAGGCGGTCAATCAGGGCCAGGCGGTTCGCCAGCCCGGTGGCCGGATCCTGCATCTGCGCGGTGATGTTGCGCGAGACGCCGAACGTGCCGATCGTCCGGCCTCCCGCATCGCGCAGCGGCCAGCGGCTCGTGGCCACCCAGGCGTCGGCACGGTCGGCGAACGTCTCGCGCTCGATGCGGCCGACGACCGGAATCCCGGTGGCGATGATCCGCTGCTCGTCCTCGTAGGCCGCGGCCGCGTGGGGACGGGTGAAGAAGTCGAAGTCGGTCTTGCCGACGACGTCGGTCAGCGCCCGCCCGGGCGCGATGGCCTGAATCCAGCCGTCGCTGACCACCAGGAAGCGACTCTCGAGGTCCTTGAAGAACAGGCGTTCATCGCGCACGCCGAGGAGGTTGGCGAGGTAGAGGTGGTCGTGGTCGGCCACGGCAGCCCTGGACAATCTTTACCGGCTCTGTGCAGGGATGTCTAGTCGCTGCTTACCGCTGACCGACCGCGAGATCCCGCTCGATCGCCGCCGCCGTGCCACGGAGGGGCGGCAGCAGCCGGGCCCGCAGCGCCTCGAGGGTGGTGCGGCTGGCGTGGGCGGACAGGTTCACCGCGGCGACGACCGCGCCGTGGGGGTCGCGGACGGGCACGGCGATCGACCGCAGGCCGGCCTCGAGCTCCTGGTCGACCATCGCCCACCCGCGCTCGCGCACGCGGGAGAGCTCCTCGCGCAGGGCCGCGGGGTCGGTGATCGTGCGCTCGGTGAGCGGCTCGAGCCGGGCCCGGTCAAGGAAGGCGTCAAGCGCCTCGGCCGACAGGCCGGCCAGCAGCACGCGCCCCATCGACGTCGCGTAGGCCGGGAAGCGGGTGCCGACCGAGATCGTCACGGTCATGATCCGCCGCGTCGGTTCGCGAGCCACGTAGACGACGTCGGTGCCGTCGAGCACCGACGACCGAGGAGGACTCGTGCACCTGCCCGACGAGGTCGCGCAGATGCGGCTGGGCGAGTTCGGGCAGGCTGAGGCTCGACAGATACGAGTAGCCGAGGTCGAGCACCCGCGGGGTCAGCGAGAAGCGGCGGTCGTCGGCGCGCACGTAGCCGAGGTCGGCGAGCGTGAGCAGGAAGCGGCGCGCCGCCGCCCGGGCCAGCCCGGTCCGCCGTGCCACCTCGGACAGCGTCAGGCCCGGGCCGGGCACGCTGAGCGCGCGGATGACCGCCAGACCGCGGTCGAGCGACTGGACGAAGTGGCGCTCGGACCCAGAGGGCACGGCCACAGTGGTCTCCCCGGCCGGGGAGGACGCAGACGGATCAGATGGCGAAGAAGACAGTCTCTCCCGGTCCCTGCAGACGAATGTCGAACTTATACCCACCGGCGACCGGCGTGGCCAGCAATGTCCCGCGCCGCTGCTCCGGCACGCGCCCGAGTACCGGATCCTCGGCGTTGGCCTGCTCCTCGTCGGCGAAGTAGATCCGGGTCACGCAGCGATGGAGCATCCCACGCGCGAACACCGACACGGCGATGTGGGGCGCCTGCAGCCCGCCGCCGAGCGCGGGCACGCGGCCCGGCTTGACGGTCACGATCTCGAACCCGCCCTCGCCCGCTTCCTCGCCGTGACGCGCGAACCCGCGAAAGCCGGCGAGGCGCGACGGGCCACCGTGGTCGTGCAGGTCGGCGAAGTTCCCGTCGGGATCGGCCTGCCAGGTCTCGATGAGCGCGTCAGGCACCAGCTGACCGGCGCCATCGAACACCTGCCCGGAGATCGTGATCGTCCCGGGGGTCCCCGGCGCCACCGCGTGCGGCCCCTCGGGCCAGGGCAGGCCGATGGCGAAGTAGGGGCCGACCGTCTGCGACGGGGTGGTGGCGAACACGGTCATCCGTGCACCTCCTCGAACGGCGTCTGTCCCGGGCCCGCGCAGGTAGATGTCGAACTCGTAGGCGGCCGCCCAGTCGGCGACCGTGCCGTGGATCGAGAACCGGGAGATCATCCGCTCGCGCGCCGCCTCGATCGCGGACCGAGTTGAAGATCGGGTCATACGGGAAGAACGGATCGCCGGGGAAGTACATCTGGGTGACCAGCCGCTGGGTGAACGCCCGGCCGAGCAGCGAGAAGTGGATGTGGGCGGGGCGCCAGGCGTTGTGATGGTTGCCCCACGGGTACGGGCCGGGCTTGATCGTCGTGAAGCTGTAGCGGCCCTCGCGGTCGGTCAGGCAGCGCCCGGCGCCGGTGAAGTTCGGATCCAGAGGCGCGGGCCAGCGGTCCCAGCGATGGCGATAGCGGCCGGCCGCGTTGGCCTGCCACACCTCCACGAGCGTGTCGCGCAGCGGTTTGCCCTCGGTGTCGTAGACGCAGCCGGAGACGATGATGCGCTCGCCGATCGGCGCCCCGGCGTGCTGGCGGGTGAGATCGTTATCCCCGTCCTCGACGCGGATCGATCCCAGCGCGCGGCCCGGTGATCTCGGTGACGGTCTGGGGCAGGTAGATGAGGGGCTGCCGGGGGTGGCGCAGCGCGGTCGACTTGTAGCCGGGGAAGTCGAGCGGCGGGTGGGCGTCCGGGCCCTCGCGCAGGTAGCTCGTCGGCGTGTCGGTGAGCGGGTCGTAGATCGCGTGGTGCTCGAACACCTCGCTCTCGACCTCCGGGGTGGGGACGTCACGCGTGTTCGCCATGTCACTGTCCTTCCAGCACGACGGCGAGGCCCTGGCCGACGCCGATGCACAGCGCGGCCACGCCGTAGCCGCCGCCGCGCCGGTGCAGCTCGTGGGCCAGGCCGCCGAGCACGCGGCCGCCCGAGGCGCCGAGCGGGTGCCCGAGGGCGATGGCCCCGCCGTTGGGGTTGACCTTGTCGGGATCGAGTCCCGTCCACTGGCCGATGTCGGCCAGGCACTGGGAGGCGAAGGCCTCGTTGAGCTCGACCACGGCCACGTCCTCCCAGGTGATGCCGGCGCGCTGCAGCGCCTGCTCGGCCGCCGCCACCGGCGCGATGCCGAACACGTCGGGGTCGGCGCCGGCCGCCCCGCGGGACACGACCCGGGCCAGCGGCTCGCGCCCGATGGCCTCGGCGCCGCGCTCGTCGGCGAGCAGCACCGCGCTCGCGCCGTCGTTCATGGGCGAGGAGTTGCCCGCGGTGACCGTGCCGTCCTTGACGAACGCGGGCTTCAGCTTGGCCAGCTTCTCGATCGAGGTGTCGGCGCGCATCGTCTCGTCGCGCTCGAGCTCGGTGCCGGGGACGGGCAGCACCCACTGCCCGTAGAAGCCGTTCTCCCACGCGCCTACCGCGCGCTGGTGGCTGCGCAGGGCGAAGGCGTCCTGGTCCTCGCGCGAGATCGCCATGGATGCCGGCCAGCTTCTCGGCGCTCTCCCCGAGCGAGATCGTCCACTGCGAGGGCATCTCCGGGTTGACCATGCGCCAGCCGAGCGTGGTCGAGTGGAGCTGCTCGTGCCCGCGCGGGAAACGCGCGCTCGGGCTTCAGCAGCACCCAGGGCGCGCGGCTCATCGACTCGACACCGCCGACGAGCACGATCCCGGCGTCGCCGCACTCGATCATGCGGCTCGCCTGCATCGCGGCGTCGAGGCTCGAGCCGCACAGGCGGTTGATCGTGGAGCCGGTCACGCTGGTGGGCAAGTCCGGCCAGCAGCGCGGCCATGCGGGCGACGTTGCGGTTGTCCTCGCCGGCGCCGTTGGCGTCGCCGAACAGGACGTCGTCGATCCGGGCGGGATCGAGGCCGGGCGAGCGGGCGAGGAGCTCGCGCACGACGTGCGCGGCCAGATCGTCGGGGCGCACGCCGGACAGGCCGCCGCCGTAGCGGCCGAACGGGGTGCGGATGGCGTCGAGGACGTAGGCGGTGGGCATCAGCGACTCAAGAGCTCCCGCAGCGCGGCGAGCTCCTCCTCGGTCGGGGGCGGGGTGGGGGCCGGATTCTCGCGGATCCGCAGCGGCCAGCCGGTCGCCTCGCGCACCTGCTCGAGCTCGACTCCAGGGTGCAGCTCGGTCAGCTCGAGCTCCTTGGTCTCCGGCTCAGGCTCGAGCACGCCGAGCTCGGTGATGACCGCGGTCGGTCCGGCGCCCCGGAAGTCCAGCCGGTCGCGATCGCCGGGCCCGTCGCCGTGGCCGACCGTGGTGCGGAAGTCGAGGCGCTCGACGAAGGTGCGCGGGCTGTGCGGGGCGATGATGATCACCTCGCCGCAGCTGGCGGCGATCTCGGGCGCGCCGCCGGCGCCGGGCAGGCGCGTGCGGGGATGCTCGTAGTCACCGATCACGGTCGAGTTGAGGTTGCCGTAGCGGTCGACCTGGGCGGCGCCGAGGAAGGCGACGTCGATCCGCCCCGGTCCGATCCAGTAGTTGAACATCTCCGGCACGGAGACGATCGCATCGGCGGTCTCGGCCAGCTCGCCATCGCCGATCGACAGGGGGATGTGGTACGGCTTGGCGCCGATCGTGCCCGACTCGTAGACGAGCACGAGGTCGGGGTTGTGGACGGTGCGGGCGAGGATCGCGGCTGTGCTCGGCCGCCCGACGCCGATGAACACGCTGCGGGCGCCCGACAGCCGCCGGGCGGCGACGACGGTCTGGATCTCAGCCGGGGTGGCCGCGGCGGCGAGCGCGTCACGCCCGGCTCCCGTCCGTGGCGAGCACGTGCTCGCTCCATCCAGGCCGTGAACGCGTCGCGGTCGCGGCTGATCGCGTCCCACTCCCGGTAGAAGTCGTTGTCGCGCTCGGTCACCCCGAGGCTGTAGGAGGGCTGCGAGCCCCCGGGGGCCAGCGCGACGGCATCGATCACCCAGGCCGGGATGAGGACGCCGCCCGGACGCGGCTCGAGCTCGTCGACGATCCGCTCGACGGTGACGAGTGAGCGCTGCCGCGGCCAGCACAGCCTCCTTCTGCACGCCGGGGATTCCCCACAGCTGCACGTTCCCGGCCCGGTCGGCCTCCTGGGCGTGGACGATGGCCACATCGGGGTTGAGCGCCGGCACGGCGACGAGCCGTCTCGCCGGTGAACGGGCACTCGATCTCGCGCGACCGCCGTGTGCGCCACCAGGTCGGTGCCGGCGTAGCCGCGCATGACCGCGAAGGGCAGGCGCGAGGCCCCGGCGACGTAGCGGTTGGCCATGCCGGCGTGGCTGTGCTCCTCGATCTCGAGCGGCTCGCGGCCAGCCGTGCTCGATGGCGTCGCGGAAGCGGTGCAGCGAGCCGACACCCGGGTTGCCGCCGTAGGAGAACACGAGCCGGCGCGCCGCGCCCACGCCGATCATCTGGTCGTAGAGGACGTCGGGGGTCATGCGGATGAGCTCGAGCTCGCGGCGGCCCTGACGCAGGAGCTCGTGCCCGGCGGCGAACGGGATCAGATGCGTGAATCCCTCGATGGCGAGGCTGTCGCCGTCGCGGACGAGCGTGGCGACCGCCTCGGAGAGGGAGACCACGTCAGCCATTCTGTGCGCTCTCCGTACGGGCGACCACTGTGCGAACAGTGTAGACAGTCGGTCAGCAGTCGCCGAGTCCGTGTTCGCCATACGAACGCCTTGACCGCGCTGCGCACCGGAGGTAGCCTCGCCGCCCCCGCCGCCGTCGGCGGCGGGTGGCCGCCCCTGGCACCGAGAGGAGAGCACCATGGCCGATGTGCAGAAGCTGTTGATCGGTGGCGAGTGGCGGGGCGCCCAGTCCGGTCGCACCTACACGCAGACGTTCCCGTTCACCGGTGAGGCCGTCGGCGAGGCGGCGGCGGCCGGGCGCGAGGACGCCAGCGCAGCCGTGCGCGCCGCGCAGGCGGCGTTCCCGACGTGGTCGCGCAGCGCCCCCGCCCAGCGGCGCGAGATCCTGCTGCGCGCGGCCGACATCCTGCCAGAGCCGGGCCGAGTCGGTCGCGGCAACGCTCACCGAGGAGACCGGGGGCGTCTTCGGCTGGGGGATGTTCAACGTCCAGCTCGCCGCCGGCATGCTGCGCGAGGCAGCCGCTCAGGCCTACTGGATGACCGGCGAGGTCATCCCCTCCGACGTGCCGGGCAAGCTCGCCATGGCCGTGCGCGCGCCCGCCGGCGTGGTCGCCGCCATCGCGCCGTGGAACGCTCCGGTCATCCTGGCCACCCGGGCCGTGGCCACTCCGCTGGCCTACGCGAACACCGTCGTGCTGAAGGCCTCGGAGCTCTGCCCGCGCACCCACGCCGCGGTCGCACAGGCGCTCGTCGACGCCGGCCTGCCCGACGGGGTGATCAACTTCCTCACCAACGATCCCGGCGACGCCGCCGACGTGGTCGAGGAGCTGATCGCCCACCCGGCCACCCGGCGGATCAACTTCACCGGCTCGACCAAGGTCGGGCGCATCATCGCCGAGAAGGCGGGCCGCCATCTCAAGCGGGTGCTGCTCGAGCTCGGTGGCAAGGCGCCGATGATCGTGCTCCCGGACGCCGACCTCGACCGCGCCGCCGCGGCGGCGAGCTTCGGCGCCTTCTTCCACCAGGGCCAGATCTGCATGTCGACCGAGCGGATCGTCGTCGACCGGGCGGTGGCCGAGCCGCTGGCCGAGAAGCTGGCCGAGCGGGCGCGAGCACTGCCGGTGGGCGATCCGCGCGACCCGGGCACGGTGATCGGTCCGCTCATCAACGCGGCCGCCGTGCAGCGGGTCGGCGAGCTGGTGGCCGACGCGCGGGCGGCCGGGGCACGCGTGCTCAGCGGCGGCGCCGCCGACGGCGCCTGCTTCCCGCCGACCGTGCTCGCCGGGGTGACGCCGCAGATGCGGATCTACGCCGAGGAGTCCTTCGGCCCGCTCCTGTCGGTGATCGAGGTCGACGGACCGGAGGAGGCGATCGCGGTGGCCAACGACACCGACTACGGCCTGTCCGCCGCCGTGTTCAGCCAGAACGTCCCCGCCGCGCTCGAGCTCGCCCAGCGGATCCAGAGCGGGATCTGCCACATCAACGACACCACCGTGCACGACGAGCCGCAGATGCCGTTCGGCGGGGTGAAGGCGAGCGGCTGGGGTCGCTTCGGCGGCCGGGCCGCGCTCGAGGAGTTCACCGAGCTGCGCTGGATCACCATCCAGGAGCAGCCGCGCGAGTATCCGATCTGAGGGCGGCGTCGGGTCGGGTGGATCGCAGCCGTTCGGATGCCCTGCTGCGCCACATCGGCCTGGGCGCCCGGCCGACCGCCGACCCCGACGGGCTGGGCCGTGTCGTGCGGGCGTTCGTCACCCGGATCGCCTACGAGAACCTCGGCGTGCAGCTCGGGGAGGCCGGCCCGCTGCACCCCGAGGCGCTCACCGCCCGGGTGCTCGAGGGCGGCCGGGGTGGCTACTGCTTCGAGATGAACACGGTGCTGTGCGCGCTCCTGCGCGCGCTCGGCTTCACGGTCGAGCGCCGGCAGGGCATCGTCGGCGAGCGCGAGGCCCGCACGAGCGGCGCGCTCACCAATCACATGGCGCTCGTCGTGGCCGCGGCCGAAGGGAGCCTCTGGCTGGCCGACGCCGGGCTGGGCGAGGGTCCGCTCGATCCGCTGCCCCTGCGCCCTGGTCCGGTGCGCAGCGGCGGCTTTGCCTTCGCGCTCGAGCGCGCCGGGGAGGGCTGGTGGCTGACCCACGACCCCCACGGCTCGTTTGCCGGCATGTGGTTCGCCGACGCGCGCTCCGGACTGGAGGAGTTCGCGCCCCATCACCTCCGGCTCTCCACCTCGCCGCAGTCGAGCTTCGTCCAGACGCTCGTCGTGCAGCGGCCACGACCGGGGTGCTTGACCAGCCTGCGTGCTCGCACGCTCAGCGAGGCCGGGCCGAGCGCGGGGACGAGCCAGCTCATCGACGACGTGTCCGGCTTCACCGCCGTGCTGCGGGAACGCTTCGGGATCGACCCCGGCCGGCTCGGGCAGGGGCGGCTGCACCGCCTGTGGGACGCGGCCAGCGCCCAGCACGAGCGCTGGCGGCTCGAGCGGCGGTAGGCTCCGCCTCGTGCCCGATCGCCTTCACTTCACCGGATCCGATGAGGCCAACGCGCTCATCGCCACGGACCCGATGGCGCTGCTCATCGGCTTCGCGCTCGACCAGCAGGTGGCGGTGCAGAAGGCGTTCATGGGACCGCTGGTCATCCGCGAACGGGTGGGGTCACTCGACGCGGCTGCGCTCGCCGAGGCCGACCTCGACGCCGCGTTCCGCGTGCGGCCGGCCGTCCACCGCTTCCCCGGCTCCATGGCGATCCGCGTGCACGACCTCGCCGTGCACATCCGCGACCACTACGGCGGGCAGGCGGAGCGCGTGTGGAGCGACGCCGCGGACGGCGACGCGCTGCGGGCGAACCTGGCGGCGCTGCCCGGCTTCGGCGAGATGAAGGTGAAGGCGCTCGGGTCGGTGCTGGCCAAGCGCTTCGGCGTGGCCGCGGCCGAGGGCCTCGTGCCCTGGCACCCGACGCTCGGGGACGTCGACTCCGCCCAGGCCCTGGCCGACTACCAGGCGGCCAAGCGCGCGCACAAGCAGGAGTGGCTGGCCGCCCGGGCGGGCGCGTCAGGGTCCGAGCCATCGCGCCCGGCGCCGCACCCTTAATGCGAACGTAATCCGGGCGATCCGGTCAGCAAACCGGCCGCCCGGCGGCGGGTTCACGGTCGATCTGTCAGGTCTGGCACGCCCGAGTTGGCCGCCGCAGAGTAAAAGGTGCCAAAACGCGACCTTATCGGCCACCCGGCGCGGCGCAAAACGGTATTGAATGGCGCCTCAGAACATGGGTGACCGGCGGACCGGCACGGTCTATGGTTGCCCCCGTCGTCCGAGAGGAGTCGTCGTGAAGGGGAGACTGAGGAGTTCCGGCCTGGCCGCGCTGGCCGCGGCCGTGCTCGTTCTGGGGTTGGCGGCCTGCGGCAGCAGCAAGAGCAGCTCGAGCTCGAGTAGCGGCTCGGGTTCGTCGAGCAGCTCGGCGAGCAGCAGCGCCAGCAGCACCACCAGCAGCGGCGGTGCCAGCACCGCCGGCAGCATGCCCGCCCTGGGCAAGAAGCTGAAGGTCGGGCTGGTCACCGACATCGGTGGCCTCAACGACCACGGGTTCAACCACCTGGCCTACCTGGGCCTGACCCGGGCCGAGCAGCAGCTCGGGATCACCGGCCGCGTGCTGCCGTCCAACTCGAACTCGGATTACACGCCGAACCTGACCACGCTGGCCGAGCAGGGCTACAACCTGATCATCCCGGTCGGCTTCCTGATGGCCGACGCCACCGACGCGGTGGCCAAGCAGTTCCCGCACGCGCACTTTGCGATGGTCGACTCCGACGCCACGGCGGAGGCCGGCGATCCGAAGAACATCGAGGGCCTCCTGTTCCAGGAGCAGCAGGCGGGCTATCTGGCCGGGTACCTGGCCGGGCTGTACGCCAAGGCTCACGGCTACAAGGTCATCTCGAGCGTCGGCGGCCAGAAGATCCCGCCGGTCGACCACTACATCGCCGGCTACCAGGCGGGTGCCAAGAAGGCCGACCCCGGGATCACGACGCTGAACGGCTACTCGCAGGACTTCACCGCCCAGGACAAGTGCGCGAACATCGCGCTCAACCAGATCGCCCAGGGCTCGAAGGTCGTCTTCCAGGTGGCCGGCGGCTGCGGCCTCGGCGCGCTCACGGCGGCCAAGAGCAAGGGCGTGCAGGGCATCGGCGTCGACGCCGACCAGTCCTACCTCGGCAGCTACATCCTCACCTCGGCCGAGAAGCGGGTGGACAACGCCGTGTTCAACGCCATCAAGGCGGCCATGAACGGACAGTTCACGCCGGGCGGCAACGTCATCAACAACATCGCCAACGGCGGCATCGGCTACGGCCAGATCGGTCCGGCGGGCATGCAGTGGTCGAGCCAGATCGCGCAGATCTTCAGCCAGATCAAGTCCGGCCAGATCGCGAACATCCCGAACACGGTTCCGTAGGCGACGTCCGAGTCAGTAGACACCGCGGCCCCGCTGCTCGAGCTGCGGGGCATCACGAAGAAGTTCGGCCCGGTCGTCGCCAACGACCGGGTCGACTTCGACCTCCGGGCCGGAGAGGTCCACGCCCTCCTGGGCGAGAACGGGGCCGGCAAGTCGACGCTGATGTCGGTCCTGTACGGGCTCTACCGGCCCACGGAGGGCGAGATCCGGGTCGACGGCCGCCCAGTGTCGATCGACTCGCCCGCCGAGGCCCTCGACCTCGGCATCGGCATGGTCCACCAGCACTTCATGCTCGTGCCGGTGATGACCGTGACCGAGAACATCGTGCTCGGTCACGAACCACGGCACGCCGGCGGCGTGCTCGATTTCCGCGCCGCCCGCGCGCGCGTCCGCGAGCTGTCGGACCGCTACGGGCTCGCCGTCGATCCGGATGCCCGGATCGAGGACGTCACCGTCGGGACCCAGCAGCGGGTGGAGATCCTCCGCGCGCTCTACGGCGGGGCCCGCATCCTCGTGCTCGACGAGCCGACGGCGGTGCTCACCGCCCAGGAGGTCCGGGAGCTGATCGGCGTGCTCCAGCGCCTGAAAGCCGACGGCACCGGCATCGTGTTCATCAGCCACAAGCTCGACGAGGTGCTGGAGGTGGCCGACCGCATCACCGTGCTGCGCCGCGGCAAGCGGATCGACACCGTGCCCCGGGCCGGCGCCACCCGGCAGAGCCTGGCCCGGCTCGTGGTCGGCCGCGACGTCCTGCTCCAGGTCGACAAGTCCGAGGGCCGCCCCGAAGGACCGCTGCTCGTGATCGAGGACCTCCACGTGCGCGACGACCGTGACCTCGAGGCGGTGACCGGCCTGTCGCTGTCGGTGCGGGCGGGCGAGATCGTCGCCCTGGCCGGCGTGGACGGCAACGGCCAGCACGAGCTCGTGGAGGCGATCACCGGACTGCGCGCCCCCACGGCCGGCCGGATCGAGGTCGGCGGGAAGGACATCACCGGTCAGGGCGTGCGGACGGCCACCGAGGCCGGCATCGCTCACATCGCCGAGGACCGGCAGCGGCGGGGCCTGGTGCTCCGGTTCACCCTGGCCGAGAACCTCGCCCTGCGCGAATACCGCCGGCCCGAGCTCAGCCGTCGCGGCTGGATGCGGATCGGCTCCATGCGCCAGCGAGCGGCCCGGCTCCTGCGCGAGTTCGACGTGCGCGGCGGCGGTCCCGACACCTACGCGGCCGCGCTCTCGGGCGGCAACCAGCAGAAGGTCTGCATCGCGCGCGAGGTGGCCTCGGACCCGTCGGTGCTCGTCGCCCACCAGCCGACGCGCGGACTCGACGTGGGGGCGATCGAGTTCGTGCACCGGCGGCTGATCGCCGAGCGTGACCGGGGCCGAGGCGTGCTGCTCATCTCGCTCGAGTTCGAGGAGGTGCGGGCCCTCGCCGACCGCATTCTGGTCATCTTCAACGGCACGATCGCCGGCGAGTTCCCGCCCACGGCGAGCGAGGAGGAGCTCGGCATCGCCATGACCGGCGGCCGGGTCGAGGACGCGGTGGCATCGTGAGCACGGTCAAGCAGGCACCCGAGTCTCGGCTGATCGCCGGCCAGGACGAGGCGCCGACCGATCTCAGCCTGGCCGGGCGGATCGCCGCCTACCTGCGCCGCGGCGGTCCGGTCGTGCCGCTGCTCACCGTGCTGATCGCGTTCGTGGTGGCCGGCGTGGTCGTGCTCGTCACCGGCCACAACCCGCTGGCCACCTACAAGGCGATCTTCAACGGCACCGGCCTGCAGTGGATCTTCCCGTGGGTCAGCGGCGCCGCGCGCACCTCGGCGGCCTACTCGCTGCAGCAGACGCTGATCGTCACCACGCCGCTGATCCTCGTCGGCCTGGCCGTCGCGTTCGCGTTCCGAGCCGGCCTGTTCAACATCGGCGGCCAGGGCCAGTACACGGTCGGCGCCATCATCGCCGTGTGGGTGGGCTCCTCGTTCTCGGGGATGCCGGCGGTCCTCCACATCACGCTGGCGATCGTCCTCGCCGGCCTGGCCGGGGCGGCGTGGGCGGGCATCGCCGGCGTGCTGAAGGCGACGGTGGGGGCCAACGAGGTGATCTCGACGATCATGCTCAACTGGATCGCCATCTGGGGAGGCGTCTACCTGTTCGGCCTCGGGGGCCCGCTGCAGAACTCGACCCAGTCCTCGCTGCCGGTGTCGAACACGGTGGCGAACTCGGCCAAGCTGCCGGTGTTCTGGGGCAACCCGGCGCTGCAGGGGCTCCACATCGGCATCTTCATCGCGCTCGGGCTCGTCGTCGTGTTCTGGTTCGTGCTCAACCGCTCGCGACTCGGCTACGAGGTGCGGGCGGTCGGGCTCAATCCCGACGCGGCGAGCTACGCGGGCATGAACGTGGCGCGCAACTACATCCGCGTGATGGCCATGTGCGGGATGTTCGCCGGGGTGGCGGCGAGCATGGACGTGCTCGGCTGGCAGTTCCACATCGCCACCAACGACCTCCAGTTCTCGCAGATCGGCTTCCTCGGCATCGCCGTCGCCCTGCTCGGGCGCAACACGGCGATCGGCACCGTGGCCGGTGCGCTGCTGTTCGGCGCGCTGCTCACCGGCACGTCGGACCGCAACCTCGACCCGAGCGTGTTCGACCCCCAGCTGGCATCGAACCTCACGCTGATGATCCAGGGCCTGATCGTGCTGCTCGTCTCCACCGACGTGATCGCGCTGCGCATCCTGCGCGGCGGCCGGGTGGTGCTGAGACCCGGCGGCCGCGCCGGCCGGGCGCGCGCGAGCGCGGACGGCGCGGATGGCGCAGCCGCTGAGGGTGCGAGCGCTGCGGCCCCCGGCGCGGATGGTGCGTCCGAGGCCCCTGTGACGGCGGACGGCGGCCCGGCGGAGGGCGGGCGGTGAGCGCGCTCGCCGCCGCGCCCATCCGGGTCGGCTCGCCGAAGCGCCTCGGCGGCCGCCGGGCTCGCGTTCGCGCTGCTCGCCTGGGTGCTCACGCTCCCGCCCGCGCTCGTGCGCACCCCGGTGCCCTCGATCGTCCTCGGCGCGCTCGCCATCGCCGCCGGGGTCATGGCCTGGACGGGCGCCGAGCGGCGGATCGGCTTCGGCGCCGCCGCGCTCGGGGTCGCTGGCCGTGCTCGGCGCGATCGCCGACACGCACTCAGGCGTCGGCCATCTACGCGTCGTGTTCACCTGGTCGGCGCTCGTGGCGGCGATGCTCCGCTACGCCACGCCCCTGCTGTTCGCCGCCCTCGGGGGGATCATCTCCGAGCGCAGCGGCGTCATCAACATCGGCCTCGAGGGCATGATGCTCATGGGTGCGTTCTTCGGCATCTGGGGCGCCGACGTCCTGCACTCCTGGGTGCTCGGCCTGCTCGTGGCCATGGCGGCAGGGGGCCTGCTCGCGTTCGTACACGCCGTGTTCTCCATCCACCTGCGGGCCGATCAGGTGGTGAGCGGCACCGCGGTCAACTTCCTCGCCCTCGGCATCACGGGCTACTTCTTCATCGCCCACTACGGCGCCAACGGCACTCCGAGCAACATCTCGAGCGTCCCCAACGTCGTGCTGCCCGGGATCAAGAACCTGGCCTTCTTCGGCACCGCGATCGGGCGCACCAACCTGCTCACCTGGATCGCCCTGCTGCTCGTGCCGACGCTCACCTTCTTCCTGTTCCGCACCAGTTGGGGGCTGCGCCTGCGCGCCGTGGGCGAGAAGCCGCGCGCGGCGGACACGGTCGGGGTATCGGTCCGGCGCGTCCGCTACGTCGCCGTCGTCGCCTCGGGCATGTTTGCCGCCGTCGGCGGCGCCTATCTGTCGGTCGCCTTCGTCGGCTCGTTCAACCAGAACATGACCGAGGGCCGCGGCTTCATCGCCCTGGCCGCGGTCATCTTCGGCAAGTGGCGACCGGTCGGCGCGCTGATCGCCACCCTGCTGTTCGGGTTCTCGAGCGCGCTGGCCGACCGGCTGCCGACGTTCTCCCAGTCGGCGGCGACTCTGTTTCAGGCCCTCCCCTATGTGCTCACGCTCATCGCGGTGGCGGGCATCATCGGGCGCTCGCGGGGGCCTGCCGCATCTGGCATTCCCTACGTGAAGGAGTAACGCGAACATGGCGGTAGCCCGGCTTGCCCTGACCAGTTCGAGCGAGGCGCCCGAGCGCCTGAGCGACGAGGTCGAGCTCTATCAGCGCACCTATACGACGATGCTCCGCTCCAGCGGGGAGACGCAGCTGCGGGTGCTCGAGCCCTCCCACCGCGCCATGCGCTCGAGCCTGCACCCCCTGGCGGCAAGCGATGAGATCGATCTGGGCGCGTTTCTGTACGCGGTGCAGCGGCTTCCGGACGGGATCGTCGGCGCCTCGCTCGTCATCATGGGCCAGGACGTCCAGGCGCTGACGGCGAGTGGCCTGAACGTCGAGACGTGGAAGGAGGCCGAGGCTCCGGCCCGGCGCCGGCGCTGGTACGACAAGGGCGACGGCACGCTCGCGGTGCTGCTGGCCAGCGCCTCCGACGTGGATGACCTCGTGCCCACGCTCGTCGCCTTCCAGATCGAGTGGAACAAGATCCGCGTGCGCGAACGGGCGGCCGGGTGGCTGCAGAGGACGCCCGAGGCGGTGGACGCCGCCGAGTGCGCCGAGCGCCTCGGGGGCAGCCCCGAGGACTGGGAGCGGCTGCGGACGGCCTGGGGTGAGCGCTTCGCGCAGCGCATGATGCTCGTGGCCGAGCACCGCATGGCGCTGCGCCTGCGCATGCTCGGCGGCACGCACACCGGCTATGCCCGCATGACCAGGCGCTGGTGGGCGCCGGTGAGCGCCGAACTGGCCGACGAGGGGCTGGCTGAACGCCCGCTGTACTTCGTCAGCTCGAACACGCACAGCCTGGTCAACATCCTCACCGACGCCGCCCGCGAGCGCGAGGACGAGCTGGTCGCGTTCGTGGAGACGATGGCGCCCGACGACATCCTGCGCCAGGAGCTCGACGCCTTCCGCGCCGGCCGCACCGAGGGCTCGTGGGAGAACTTCCTCTATTTCGTCGCCCGCCTGTACTTCGACGCCCGGGGGGCCGAGGGATCGGCCGAGCGCCGAGCGGCCGAGCGGGCGAGCGGAATCACCCACCTGCGCAGCCAGACGGCGCTGCGCGTGCCGGCCCAGATCATCCCGCTCGCCGGCCTGCGCCACGACGCGCTGGACCCCCGCCTCGGCGCGGTCGACGCCGAGGCGTTGGCCGGCAGCGACGCGGTGATCGTCAACGTCGACTATCCCCTCGGTGTGGCCGCGTACAACATCCTGCGCGAGGTGGCGGTCGACCGCGCGGCCCTGCGCGGCGTCTACATCCTCGGCAAGGCGGCGACACTGAACGCCGACGTCGGCGACGTGATGATCTCGAGCGTCGTCCACGACGAGCACTCGACCTCGACCTACTGGCTCGACAACGCGTTCAGCGTGGCCGATCTGGCCGGCGATCTGCGGTTCGGGACCGGCCTGGACAACCAGCGCGCGGTCACGGTCAAGAGCACGTTCCTGCAGAACCGCTCCTACCTCGACTTCTACTACCGCGAGGCCTACACGGTGGTCGAGATGGAGGCCGGACCGTTCTGCAACGCGGTGTACGAGATCGCCGATGCCGACCGCCACCCGGTCGGGGAGGCGGTCAACTTCTCCAAGCTCCCGATCGACCTCGGCATCATCCACTACGCCTCTGACACGCCGTACACCCAGGCCCGCACGCTCGGCGCGCGGGGGCTGAGCTACTACGGCATGGATTCGACCTATGCCTCCTCGCTGGCCATCCTGCGGCGGATCCTGCGGCTCGAGAGCGCGCTCCCGGACGAGGACGGGGTTACGCGCCGACGGGGTGCCACGCCGTCTTCAGCTCGGTAAGCGCCTCAATGCGCTCGAGCGCGTCGCTCACCGCGGCGTCGTAGTCGACCGCGGCCGGGCGGTGGCGCGCCCGCTTGATCGTCTCGGCGGCCAAGCGGTCGAGCTCGGCGCCGAGCTCGGGATCGCCTGAGGCATCGGCGATCGCGTTCAGGTCACGGTGGCCGGCCAGCGCGGTGGCGAGCTCGCGCCGCCGGCCGCAGAGCAGGTTGACGACGCCGGCCGGGATGTCGGAGACGCCGAGCACCTCGGCGAGGTCGAGACCGGCCAGCGGAGCGTCGGAGGACAGCACGGCGACGGTCGTGTTGCCGGCGGCGAGCGCGGGCGCGAGCTCGGCCACCAGGCCGAGCAGCGCCGGAGCGTCGGGGGCGACGATGCCGACCACACCCGTCGGCTCGGGCACCGAGAAGGACAGAAACGGCGCCGCCACCGGGTTGATCCCCCCGAGCACGGGCTGGAACTTGTCCGTCCAGCCGGCGTAGTGCACGAGCACGTCGACGGCCTGCGCGATCTCCTCCGGGCCGGTGTGGGGCGCGAGCTGGCCGGCCCGCGACTCAAGCGCTTCGGCCGCGCGGTAGAGGATCTGACCGCGGTTGTAGGCGGTGCGCCCGGCCCAGGAGACGGCGGCCGCGCGGGCGGCCTTGACGGCGTCGCGAACGTCCTTGCGCGAGGCCCGCGGGATGTTCACGTGGCCCTCGTCGCGCTCGACACGGTCGTAGCGGCCGGACTCCGAGCGCACGAACGCGCCGCCGATCCACAGCTTGTAGGTCTTGCGGACGGTCAAGCGGCTCATCGCACGATCCGCAGGTAGGGGCGCAGCCCGGCCGGGCCGCCCTCGCGGCCGAAGCCCGACTCCTTGTAGCCGCCGAACGCCGCCGTGGGGTCGAAGTGGTTGTAGGTGTTCTGCCACACCACCCCGGCACGCAGCGCGTTCGCCACCTCGAACGCCTTCGCGCCCTTGTCGGTCCAGATCCCGGCCGCCAGCCCGTAGGCCGAATTGTTCGCCTTCTCGATCGCCTCGGCTTGGGTGCGGAAGCTGAGCACCGAGACAACCGGACCGAAGATCTCCTCGGTGGCGACGCGGTGCGCGGGGGCGACCTCGGTGAACAGGGTGGGCGCGAACCAGTAGCCGCGCTCGGGCAGCGCGCAGCCGATCGTCCGCCGCTGGGCCCCCTCCTGCTCGCCCGCGGCCACCAGCGCCTCGATGCGCTGCAGCTGGGCGGCCGAGTTGATCGCGCCGACATCGGTGTTCTTGTCGAGCGGGTCGCCCACGCGCAGGAGGCCCATGCGCCGCCACAGCCGCGCCACCACGTCCTCGAGCACGCTCTCCTGGACGAGCAGCCGCGAGCCGGCGCAGCACACGTGGCCCTGGTTGAAGAAGATCCCGTTGACGATCCCCTCGACCGCCTGGTCGAGCGCGGCGTCCTCGAACACGATGTTGGCCGACTTGCCGCCGAGCTCGAGGGTCAGCCCGACCGGGCGGCCGGCCAGCGCGGCCTGGATGTCGCGCCCGACGGCAGTCGAGCCGGTGAACGCGAGCTTGTCGATCCCGGGCGCGCGCACGAGCGTGGCGCCGGTATCGCCGTCGCCGGGCAGGACGGCCACGACGCCGGGCGGGAGCTCGGCCTCCTGGCAGATCTCGGCCAGGAGCAGCGCCGTCAGCGGCGTCGTCTCCGCCGGCTTGAGGATCGCCGTGTTGCCGCAGGCGAGCGCCGGGGCGAGCTTCCAGGCCGCCATCAGCAGCGGGAAGTTCCACGGCACGATCTGCCCGACAACGCCCAGCGGCGCCACCTCGCGCGCGTTCACGCCGTAGCGCAGCTTGTCCGCCCAGCCGGCGTAGTGGAAGAAGTGCGCGGCGGCGAGCGGGATGTCGACGTCGCGCGACTCGCGCAGCGGCTTGCCGCCGTCGAGGGTCTCGACGACCGCGAGCTCGCGAGCTCGCTCCTGGATGAGGCGGGCGATTCGGAACAGGTACTTGGCCCGCTCCCGCGCCGGGAGGGCGGCCCACTGGGGCTGCGCGTTGCGGGCGCTGGCGATCGCCCGCTCGACGTCGGCCGGTCCGGCCCAGGCCACCTCGGCCAGCGTCTCCTCCGTGGCCGGGTTGAGCGTCGGCTCATAATGCCCGGCGCCGCTCGGCTCGGTGAACGCGCCGTCGATGAACAGCCCGAAGCGCTCACGCAGGCGGATGTGGTCGGTCGACTCGGGCGCGGGCGCGTAGTCCCAGACGATGCGGGTGCGGGTATCGAGGCTCATTCGCGCGAGAAGTCCTCCGCCCGGCCGTAGCGGCCGCTGTCTGTTTTGGCGTACTGCATGAGCAGGTCGTTGAGCAGCGAGGAGGCGCCGATCCGCAGCCGCTCCGGGTGGAGCCACTCGTCGCCCAGCGTCTCCTTGACCAGCACGAGGCGGTGCAGGGCGGCCTTGCTGCTCGAGACCCCGCCGGCCGCCTTGAAGCCGACGATGCGGCCCGTGCGTCCGGCGTAGTCGCGGATCGCCTCGAGCATGACCAGGCACACCTCCGGCGTGGCGCCGCTGCTCGCCTTGCCGGTGGAAGTCTTGATGAAGTCGGCGCCCGCCTCCATGGCCAGCATCGAGGCGTGGCGGACGTGGTCGTAGGAGCCGAGCTCGGCCGTCTCCAGGATGACCTTCAGATGGGCGTCCCCGCACGCCTCCTTCACCGCGGCGATCTCGCTCTGCACGCGAGCGTCGTCGCCGGCCAGGAACGCCTCACGCGAGATCACCATGTCGATCTCGTCCGCACCCGCGGCGACGGCGTCCTCGGTATCGCGGAGCTTGGCCTGGAGCGACACCTGGCCGGCGGGAAACCCGGTGGCCACCGAGGCGGTGCGCACGCCGGTGCCCTGCAGGGCCTCCCGCGCGGTGGCGACAAGCGCGGGGTACACGCACACGGCCGCCACGCTGGGGATCTCGGGCAGGCTGGGCGCCGGGCAGACCGCCTTCGCGCACAGCTGACGGACCTTGCCCGCCGTGTCGGCGCCTTCCAACGTGGTCAGATCGAGCATCGAGACGGCGAGGCGGATGCCCTGCTGCTTGGCCGTCGTCTTGATCGAGCGCTTGCCGAGCGCCGCGGCGCGCTCCTGCACCCCGACGCGGTCGACATGGGGCAGGCGCCGGGTCATGGTGCAGCGTAGTGCGCGGGCGGGGGCGGCGGGGCCGGCGGGTGCGCGCGGGCGCGCTGGGCGAACTTTGGCGATTTACGTGTCTATGGCCGTCGTTATTCGCCACAGTTCGCGGGCAGGCGACGGGATCGCTGAAATGATGCGCGTATGCCGAATGCGCACCGGACCCAGGCGGTCATCCCGGCCCGCGGCCCGGATGCCGGCGCCTAGTGCCCCGAGCCGCCGTCATCGTCCTGGACGCCTGTGGGGTCGGAGCGCTGCCCGACGCCGCCGACTACGGCGACGCGGGCACGAACACGCTCGGCCATCTCGCCGAGCTGGCCGGCGGGCTCGAGCTCCCGGCGCTGCAGGCGCTCGGGCTCGGCTCGATCCTCCCCCTGCGTGGCGTCGCGCCGGCCGCCGAGCCGGTCCTGCACGGCCGCCTGCACCCGCTCGGCCCGGCAAGGAGTCGACCACCGGCCACTGGGAGCTGATGGGCGTCGTGCCCCACCACCCGATGCCGACCTATCCGAACGGCTTTCCACCGGACGTCCTGGCCGCGCTCGAGCAGGCCACCGGGCTGCGTTTCTGCGTCAACCGCCCGTACAGCGGGACGGACGTGCTCGAGGACTACGGCGAGCATCACCTGCGCACCGGCGAGGTCATCCTCTACACCTCCGCCGACTCGGTCATGCAGCTGGCCGCGCACGTCGAGCGTCTGGGCGAGCCCGAGCTGTACGCCGCCTGCGGCGCCGCCCGCGCGCTCATGCGCGGCGAGCACGCGGTCGGCCGCGTCATCGCCCGCCCGTTCGACGGCGAGCCGGGTCACTGGCACCGGCGCGAGGGCCGGCGTGACTTCGCGCTGCATCCGCCCGGCCGCTCCTACCTCCAGGAGCTCCAGGACGCCGGCGTGACCGTCCACGGCGTGGGCAAGATCCACGACCTGTTCGCAGGCATCGGAATCGACGTCAAGCACCCTGGCGCCACGAACGCGGCCGGGATCGCGGCCACGACGGGCCTGCTGCGCGATCTCGACGCCGGGCTCGTGTTCGTCAACCTGGTCGAGACCGACCAGGTCTACGGCCACCGTCACGACGTGGCGGGCTTCCACACCGCACTTCAGGCCATCGACGCGGCGGTGGCCGAGTGGCTCACGCTGCTCCGGCCCGACGACCTGCTCGTGCTCACGGCCGACCACGGCGTCGATCCGGCCACCGACCACACCGACCACACCCGGGAGTACGCGCCGCTGCTCGCCCACTTCCCCGGTCACGGCGGCCGCCGCCACGACGGACCCCTGGCCGACGTCGGCGCCAGCGTGCTGCGCTGGCTGGCCGGTCGCGAGGCGCCCGGGCTCCCGGGCACGCCATTCGTGTGAGACCCTCCAGGGCGTGGAGCGCGTTCTCGTCTTCTGCGGCTCGAGCCCGGGAGCCCGGCCCGAGTACGCCGAGACGGCGCGCGAGCTCGGCCGGCGGCTGGCCGCCCGCGGACTCGGCCTCGTGTACGGCGGTGCGAGCGTCGGGCTCATGGGCGCCGTCGCCGACAGCGCGCTGAGCGCCGGTGGCGAGGTGATCGGGGTCATTCCCCAGGCCCTGGTCCGGGCCGAGGTCGCCCACGCCGGCCTGGTCGACCTGCGCGTGGTGGGCACGATGCACGAGCGCAAGGCGCTGATGGCCGAGCTGGCCGACGCCGTGATCGCGCTCCCCGGCGGCACCGGCACGCTCGACGAGCTGTTCGAGCTGTTCACGTGGAGCCAGCTCGGGCTGCACGCGATGCCGATCGGGCTGCTCGACGTGGCCGGCTACTGGCAGCCGCTGCTCGCCTTCCTCGACCACGCGGTGTCCGAGCGCTTCCTGCGCGCCGAGCATCGCGAGACGCTGCTCGTCGAGTCCGAGCCCGAGCTCCTGCTCGACCGCCTGGCCGAGCACCGGCCGGCCGTGCGGTCGAAGTGGATCGACCGCGGCCCCGTCGAGCCTTAGGTCCCGAACACCCGATCGCCGGCGTCACCGAGGCCGGGCCGGATGTAGGCGTTCTCGTCGAGCTCGCGGTCCAGCGCGGCGGTCCACACCCGCACGTCCGGGTGCTCGGCCCGCACCGCCTCCACGCCGGCCGGAGCGGCGACCAGGCAGACGAGCTCGAGCGAGCGGGCGCCGGCCCGCTTGAGGTGGGCGAGCGCGCGCACGGCGCTGCCGCCGGTGGCGAGCATCGGGTCGAGGAGGTACACCCGCGCCTCGGGCAGCCGGGGCGGCAGGCGCTCGTAGTAGTCGATCGGCTCGTGCGCCTCCTCGTCGCGGTAGAGGCCGATGTGCCCGACGCGAGCGTCGGGCAGCAGGCGCAGGAAGCCCTCGACCATGCCGAGCCCGGCGCGTAGTACCGGAACCACCGCCACCTCGTCGCGCAGCCGCCGCCCCCGGGTCCTCTCCAGCGGCGTCTCGATGTCGATCTCCCGCACCGGCAGCTCGCGGGCCACCTCGACGGCCATGATCGCCGCCGCCTCGAACAGGGCCTGGCGAAACTCGCCGTGTGACGTGCTCCGGTCGCGCAGGACGCTGAGGCGATCGGCCAGCACGGCGTGCTCCACCACGGTCAGGACTCCAGACACGGCCGCGATCCTAACGGTAGGCTCGACCGACCGATGGAGCGAGTCAACCTGGAGCTGAAGGCGCGCGACGCGGACCCCCAGACGACGCTCGAGCGCTGCCTCGCTCTCGGCGCCCAGGATCGCGGCCTGCTCGCCCAGCGGGACACCTACTTCGCCTCCGCCCGTGGACGGCTGAAGCTGCGCGAGCACGGCGGCTCGGGCGGCGAGCTCATCCACTACTCGCGCCAGGACGCCATCGAGCCCGAGCCGAGCATGTACGTGCTCGCGGCCGTCGAGGAGACCGAGCCGCTGCGCGAGGCCCTCGACGGCGCCCTCGGCACGCGCGTCGTGGTGGCCAAGCGGCGGCGGCTCCTGCTGTGGGAGGACGTCCGCATCCACCTCGACGACGTCGAGGGACTGGGTCGGTTCATCGAGTTCGAGGCCCTCGTCGGCCCGGGCCTGAACACGCTTGCCGAGGCGCAGGAGAAGGTCGCCCGCCTGCGACGCGAGCTGGCCATCGACGACAGCGCGCTCGTGGCCGGCGGCTACAGCGACCTCCTGCTCGACGGGCCGCAGCTGCTCCTGGCCGCCGCCCAGACGGCCATGCTGAACGCGCACGCGCCCTACTCGCAGTTCCCGGTCGGCGCCGCGCTGCGCGGCGCCAGCGGGGCGATCTACACGGGGGCCAACGTCGAGAACGCCGCCTTCCCCCAGGGCCAGTGCGCCGAGGCCTCGGCCATCGGGGCGCTCGTGACCGCGGGCGAGCGGGTGATCGCCGCCGTCGCCGTGGTGGCCGAGCGCGTGGAGCACTGCCCGCCCTGCGGCGGCTGCCGTCAGCGGCTGGCTGAGTTCGGCGCCCCCGACACCCCCGTCTACCTCGGCCGCCCGGGCGCCGATCCCCGCACGGTCACCCTGGCCGAGCTGCTGCCGCTGTCCTTCGGAGCCGGGGACCTGGCTGGGTGAGCGCCGCCGCCGGCGTCCTCATCGCGCGGGCACCCGCGCCGCCCCGGGTCGGCGTCGTGCTCGGATCCGGACTCGGGGCCGTCGCCGATGCGGTCGCTGACGCCGTCACCGTTCCCTACAGCGAGCTGCCGGGCTTCCCCCTCCCCACCGTGGCCGGCCACGCGGGGCGGGCGGTGCTCGGCCAGATCGCCGGGGTCCCGGTGGCCGTGCTCGAGGGCCGGGCCCATGTGTACGAGGGCGGCGACCTCGAGGCCCTGCGCGTGCCCGTGCGGGCCCTGCGCGCCGCCGGGGCCGAGATCCTCGTGCTCACGAACGCCGCCGGGTCGCTGCGCCCCGAGGTCGGCCCGGGCCGGCTGATGGCGATCACCGACCACATCAACCTGACCGGGGTCAACATCCTCGCCGGGCCTAACGACGAGGCAATCGGTCCGCGGTTCCCGTCCCTGCGCGATGCGTACGATCCGGACCTGCGCCGGCGGCTGTCGGCGACGGCAGCCGAGCTCGGGATCGGGCTGGCCGAGGGTGTGTACCTGGCCGTCAGCGGCCCGAGCTTCGAGACGCCGGCCGAGATCCGCGCCTTCGCCCGCCTCGGCGCCGACGCGGTCGGGATGTCCACCGTGCACGAGACGATCGTCGCCCGTCACTGCGGTCTGCGCGTGCTCGCCGTCTCGGCCATCACCAACCTGGCCGAGGGGCTGAGCGCCGAGCCGCTCAGCCACGAGCAGACGCTGCGCGACGCCGCGCGCGCCGCCGGCGATCTGGCCCGGCTGCTGCTCGGCTTCCTCGAGGCGCTGGACGGCGATGCTCGTCGCTGAGCTCATCCGGCGAAAGCGCGACGGCACCGAGCTCACGCCCGAGGAGATCGAGGCGCTCGTGCGCGGCATCGCCGATGGCAGCGTGAGCGACGCCCAGGTCGGCGCGCTGGCCATGGCGATCGTGTGGCGGGGCATGAGCTCGCAGGAGCGGGTCGCCCTGACCGGCGCGATGACGCGCTCGGGCGACGTGCTCGACTGGTCGGGCACCGACCTGCCCGGACCGGTGCTCGACAAGCACTCGACCGGTGGCGTGGGCGACAAGGTCAGCCTCCTGCTCGCTCCGATCGTGGCCGCCTGCGGCGGTGCGGTACCGATGATCTCCGGTCGCGGCCTCGGCCACACCGGCGGCACGCTCGACAAGCTCGAGGCCATCCCCGGCTACGACGTGGCCCCCGACCCCGATCGCCTGCGCGCCGCGGTGGCCCGGGTCGGCTGCGCCATCGTCGGCCAGACGGCTCGGCTGGCCCCGGCCGACCGGCGCCTGTACGCGATCCGCGACGCCACCGGCACGGTCGAGTCGATCCCGCTCATCGTCGCCTCGATCCTGTCCAAGAAGCTCGCCGCCGGGCTCGGGGGACTCGTCATGGACGTCAAGGTCGGCTCGGGGGCGATGCTGCCCACGCTTCAGCGCGGACGCGAGCTGGCGCGGGCCATCGTCGCCGTCGCGGGCGCCAGCGGGCTGCCGACCCGGGCGCTGCTGACCGATATGGACGCGGTGCTCGGGCGCAGCGCCGGCAACGCGGTCGAGGTGCAGGAGTCGATCGACCATCTGACCGGAGCGCGCAGCGATCGCCGGTTGCGCGAGGTGACGCTGGCGCTGAGCGGGGAGCTGCTCGCGCTCGGCGGCCTGGCGCCGGATGCCGCGGCCGGTCAGGCGGCGGCCGCCCGCGCGCTCGACGGCGGCGCCGCGGCTGAGCGCTTCGCCGCCATGGTGGCCGAGCTCGGCGGCCCGGCCGACCTGCTCGAGCACCCCGAGCGCCATCTCGCCGCGCGCCCCGGTCGTGCGCGAGGTCCCCCCGAGGCCACCGGCGTGGTCGCCGGGGTCGACGTGCGCGCGGTCGGCATCGCGGTGGTCGCCCTGGGCGGCGGGCGCGCGCGGGAGAGCGACGCCATCGACCCGGCGGTCGGCTTCACCGATGTGGCGGGCATCGGGGAGGACGTCGCCCCGGGCGAGCGCCCGCTCGCCGTGGTCCACGCGCGCACCGATGCCGAGGCCGAGCGCGCGGCGGCGGCGCTGCGGGCGGCCTACCGGATCGGCGAGGCGTCCGCCGAGGCCCGTCCGGTGGTCATCGAGTCGCTTGGCTGATCAGCGCGTCGTGTAGACGCCCGTCGAGACCTCGTGGTAGCCCTTGGCGCCGATCGCGCGGGCGAGCGGGCTGCGCGGATCCTCCCCCGCGCGCAGCGCCACGAGCGCGGCGGCGAAGTCGTAGCGGGGCGACCAGCCGAGCTCGGCCCGGGCCCGGTCGTTGACGTACACGCGGTCGATCGAGTCGAACATCCGCCACCCCCGCTGCGCGTAGAGCTCCTCGTACTCCGGGTACAGGCGGCGCAGCACCGCGGGCAGGTCCTGGCGAACATCGGCCAGATCGTCGCGCTGAAGCGGTGTGGTGGCGCTGACCACGTAGCGACCGAAGCCGATCGCCGGCGCGCGCTCGAGCGCGCACTGATGTGCGCTCACCACGTCGGCGAGGTCGACGCGCCGGTGCAGGAGCTCGTTGACCTTCAGGTTCAGCTCCGGATAGGCGCTGCGCAGCTCGTCGGAGTCATCACCCTCGGGAAAGAAGCGCGAGGTGCGCAGGATCAGGCAGGGCAGGCCGTGGTCGCGCCACACGAGCTCGCACATGTCCTCGGCGGCCGTCTTCGTGACGCCGTAGATGTTGCGCGGCAGTGGCCGCACGTCCTCGGTGATCCAGGCCGCCGGCTGGCCGGCAGCCGGCTGCATGGCCCGGCCGAACGTGCTCGTCGTGCTCGTGAACACGAACGCGCGCACACCGGCCGCCACCGCCTCCTCGAGCAGCGTCAGCGTTCCGGTGATGTTCGTCTCCACGAACTCCGCTCGCCGATGCGACGAGACATGGGGCTTGTGCAGGGTGGCCGTGTGGAGCACCGCGTCGGCGCCCGCGATCGCCCGGCGCACGAGCTCGCGGTCGGCCACCGAGCCGACCACCCCGGTGGTCGGGCCGGCGAGGATGTCCAGCCCGGTGAGGTGGTGGCCCTCCTGCGCGAGCACGCGAGAGAGCGCCTCCCCGAGGTGTCCGGAGCTGCCAGTCAGGAGAATGCGCATATGAAGAGTGTTCCGAAGGCCGAGCTCCACGTCCATCTCGAGGGCACCGCGCCCCCCGCGCTCGTGCGCCGGCTGGCCGAGCGCAACGGCCTGGCGCTGCCCGAGCGGCTGCTGAACGAGGCGGGCCGGTTTCACTACAGCGACTTTCTCGACTTCCTGCGCACCTACGACCTGGCCGCCAGCGTCATCCGGACCGGTGAGGACTATCGCGACATCACGTATGACTACCTGTGCGGCTGCGCGCGCGAGGGCGCCGTCTACGTCGAGCTGACCGCCTCCCCTGATCACGCCGCACTCGTCGGCCTGACCGACGAGGAGCACCTGGAGGGGATCGCCCGGGGCATCGACGACGCCCGGCGCGACCACGGGATCGAGGGGCGCATCCTCATCTCGGCGGTGCGCAACTTCGGCGTCGAGCGGGCGCTGCGGGTGGCCCACCACGCCGCCGAGCGTCCGCATCCATATGTGGTCGGCTTCTCGATGGCCGGCGACGAGGCGAACTGCCCGATCCGCGACTTCGCTCAGGCGTACGCGGTCGCGGCGGAGGCCGGGCTCGGCTGCACGGTCCACGCCGGCGAGTGGGCCGGCCCGGAGAGCGTGCGCCAGGCCCTCGCCCTGCCGGTCACCCGCATCGACCACGGCGTGCGGGCGGTCGAGGAGCCCGCGCTCGTGGCCGAGATCGCCGCGCGGAAGATCGTGCTCAACACCTGCCCGACGAGCAACGTCGTGCTCGGCGTCTACCCCGACTTCGAGCACCATCCGCTGCCGGGGCTGCTTGCCGCCGGTGTCCGGGTCACGCTCGGCTCCGATGACCCGCCCTACTTCGGCGCCACGATCGGCGGCGAGTACGCGGTGTGCGCGGAGGAGTTCGGGCTCGGCGAGGATGAGCTGCTCGCGATCACCGAGACGGCGATCGACGCCGCATTCTGCGAGCCCGAGCTCAAGGACGCGCTGCGCGCCCGGCTCACGCCGCGATGAGCTCCTCGCGCTTGGCGGCCACACCGTCAAGCAGCTGCTTGAACGAGTCGGCGAACTTCTGCACGCCCTCGCGCTCGAGGACCGCCACGACGTCGTCGTAGGACACGCCGGCCGCCTCGATGCTCTCGAAGGCCTGCTTGGCCTCATCGACGTCCCGCTCGAGCGTGTTCGCGACCTGGCCGTGGTCCTGGAAGGCCTCGACGGTCTCGCGCGGCATCGTGTTCACGGTGTGCGGGCCGATCAGCTCCTCGACGTAGACGACATCGCGGTAGGCCGGGTTCTTCGTCGAGGTGGAGGCCCACAGGCAGCGCTGGGGCGAGGCTCCATGGGCCTCGAGCTCCTGCCACTCAGAGCCGGAGAAGATCTCCTGGTAGCTCTGATAGGCGAGCTTGGCGTTGGCGATGGCGAGCCGGCCTCTGAGCTCCTCGGGCGCCCCCGCTTCCTCGAGACGGCGATCGGCCTCGGTATCGACGCGGGAGACGAAGAACGAGGCCACCGAGGCGACCGAGCCCAGATCGCCGCCGTCGGCGTGCAGGCGGCGCAGCCCGCGCAGGTAGGCCTCGGCGGCGGCGCGGTGGCGCTCGAGCGAGAACAGCAGCGTCACATTGACCGGGATCCCGGCGGCGACCGTGTCCTCGATCGCCTGCAGTCCCTCGACCGTGCCGGGGATCTTCACGAACAGGTTGGGGCGCTCGATCATCGCGTGCAGCCGCTTGGCCTCCCGCGCCGTGCCGGCGGCGTCGTGGGCGAGCGTCGGGTCGACCTCGAGCGAGACCCAGCCGTCACGGGTGCTCTCGCCGGCCTCGAACACCGGGGCCAGCTTGTCGCAGGCGTCCTGAATATCGCGCCGGGCCAGGGCGAGGAAGATCTCCTTGGGATCGGACTCGTGCTCGAGCAGCTCGCGGAGCTGATCGTCGTAGGCGTTGCCGTCGGCGATGGCCGACTGGAAGATCGTCGGATTCGACGTCATCCCGAGGATGCCCTCGCGGACGAGCCCGTCCATGTCACCCTCGTGCACGAACGACCGGGAGATGTAGTCGATCCAGGGACTCTGGCCGTGCTCGGCCAGCTGCTGAAGCGGAGTGGCCATCACGGCCTCCTTGAAGATTGGGTCGAGCGTCGAAGTCTCTCCGTTTGGCGTACCCGCGGGGGTGGGGACGAAATCTCAGGCGAGAGCCGGAGGCGTCGTCGAGCGGTCGGGTCGGCGACCCTCGGGCTCAAGCCGGAGCGTGCGGCGGCCGACGAACATGGGAATGGCCGGCGGTGAGGGGAAGCTCGACGTGCTCGTGGGCCGCCAGCCCATCTTCGACACGACGCGCGAGGTGGTGGGCTACGAGCTGCTGTTCCGCTCCGAGGGGGCGGACGATGCCGGACTCCCGGATGAGCGTCGCGCGACCGCGACCGTGGTGGCCGGCTCGCTGACCGAGCTCGGCCTCGACCGCCTCGTCGGCCCCCGCCGCGCCTGGATCAATGTCGGGCGCACCTTCCTGCTCGACGGCCTGGCCGGCACCCTCCCGCCGGAGCGCACGGTGCTCGAGATCCTCGAGGATCAGCTCATCGACGACGATCTGCTCGAGGTGGTGCGCGATCTGCGCCGGCGCGGCTACCGGATCGCGCTCGACGACTTCGTCTACACCCCGAAGGCCGAGCCGCTGATCGAGCTGGCCGACATCGTCAAGCTGGACGTGCTCGCACTCGGCCGGGAGGGCGTCGGCGAGCAGGCGCGGCTGCTGGCGCCCCGCGGCGTCGTACTCGTGGCCGAGAAGGTGGAGACGCCCGAGGAGCACGCGTTCTGCGCCGAGGCCGGCTGCGAGCTGTTCCAGGGCTACTTCTTCTGCCGGCCGGAGATCATCCGCGCGCGCCGAGCCGCCCCCGGTCGCGTCGCCCTGCTGCAGTTCGTCTCCGCGCTGCATGACCCGGCGGTCGAGTTCGCCGAGATCGAGCGCATGCTCTCGTGCGACGTCACGCTCAGCTACCGCTTGCTCTGCTATGTCAACTCCGCCTTCTTCGGTCTACGTCAGCAGGTCAGCTCGATCGGTCAGGCGCTCGTCCTCATCGGCCTGGAGAACCTCCGCCGCTGGGCCACGCTCAGCCTGTTCGCCGGGATCGACGCCAAGCCCCAGGAGCTGACCGTCACCGCCCTCCTGCGCGCCCGGTTCTGCGAGCTGGCCGGCTCGAAGCTTCCCGGCGCCGAGGCCTCGGAACTGTTCACGCTCGGGCTGTTCTCGGTCATCGACGCGCTGCTCGACATGCCGCTGGCCGAGATCCTGGCCGGGGTGCCGTTCACCGAGTCCCTGCGTCTGGCCCTGCTCGAGCGCGCGGGCGTGCTCGGAGCGCTGCTGCAGTGCCTGGCCCACCTCGAGGCGGGTCAGCCGGCCGCCGCCGAGGCGCTCGTGCCCGGGGCCGCCGGCACCTACCTGGCGGCGATCGCCTGGGCGACCGACGCGGCCCAGGCGCTGAACGCGCCGGCCGAGGCCTGACGAGCGGTCAGCCGCTGCCGGCGACGGCGGCCGGGACGCGGCGGATGAGGACCGACCGGTGACGCGGGGTCGGAAGCCGAGCGCCCTGGTTCAGCCCCGTGCTAGGGGCCGGGCACGCGAGGCCGCTCCGCGCTGGGCCGCCGGCTCGGGCGGGTGACCTCCTTGGCCACGCACCCGGACACCGTGGCCAGCGCGCTGTGGTCCCGGGCCCGGTAGGCGCTCGGCGTCTCACCCACGATCTCGGTGAACCGGGCGCTGAACGAGCCCAGCGAGGCGCACCCGACCTCGAAGCAGACCTCGGTGACCGACAGATCCCCGCGGCGCAGAAGCAGCTTCGCGCGCTCGATCCGGCGCGTCATGAGATACGAGTACGGAGTCTCCCCGTAGGCAGCGCGGAACTGGCGGGAGAAGTGCGCCGGCGACATGAGTGCCTCCCGGGCGAGCCCGGCGACGTCGAGCCGGCGGGCGTACTCGCGGTCCATGAGGTCGCGGGCGCGGCGCAGATAGGCCAGCTTGGCCAGCTCCTCCCGGGTCACGGTCTCCCGGTCCGCTCGCGGTGCTTGCACCCCGGCCAGCAGCAGGGGCGGCGCATACCGTCCTCGAGCTCCTCCTGTGTGCGGCGGATGCGCCGTTCGCGCGTCGGCGCCTGCTTGGCGTCTTCGACCCAGCAGATGAACTCGTTGCGGGCCAGCGGCGTGATGTCCCGCCAGGCGGCCAGTGCCGTTGCGTTGGCGCTCAGCGCCGCGCGCAGATCCGCGGGCAGCTCATGCACGACCCCGCCTGGGAGCACGTCGGCGCTCATACGGCGATGATAGGCATGGGTTGGGTTTGGCGACGGCTCCGCACGCGCTGGCGCACGATCGGCACCCCGGCTCCTCACTCCGCTTGATTCGGCCGTCAAAGAGCCGTCCGACGAGGTACCGACTTCTCCCCAAAAGCGGCTTGTGCACGCGGACGCCCCGGTCCTTCGGCCGGTGCGGCTGTGCCCCCGGTTCTAGCTCGGGCCGATCTTCCGTCGCGACAGCGGCGGTGGTAGCGTCGGAAAGCGCGGCGAGCTCGGTCCGCTCGCGCCCTGCGGGCTTTTCTACACGAGGGAGTGGTCATGAGCATTGCGACGGCGACCGACTCGGTTCTCGGGGCGCTCGGCGACGTGCTGGACGATCTGGAGGAGCTGTACAAGGACATCCACAGCCACCCGGAGCTCTCGTTGCAGGAGAAGCGCACCGCGAGTCTGGTGGCTGAGCGGCTCAAGGCAGCCGGCTTCGAGGTGACCGAGGGCGTCGGCGGGACTGGAGTGGTCGGGCTGCTGAAGAACGGCGATGGTCCGACGGTGATGTTGCGTGCGGATATGGACGCGCTGCCGGTCAAGGAGGCCACCGGACTGCCCTATGCCAGCCAGGTGACTGCGATCGACGCCGACGGCAATGAGACCCCTGTGATGCATGCCTGCGGCCATGACATGCACGTGACCTGGCTGGCCGGGGCGACCGGACTGCTCGCCGCAGCCAAGGATGCCTGGCACGGGACACTGATGGCGGTCTTTCAGCCCGCCGAGGAGGTCGCGGCGGGCGCCCAGGCGATGATCGACGATGGCCTCTTCGAGCGCTTTCCCAAGCCTGACGTGATCCTCGGCCAGCACGTGATGCCGATGTCCGCCGGGAACATCGCCAGCAAATCCGGCGTCGTGACCTCCGCCGGCGACAGCTTCGAGATCCGGTTGTTCGGCCGCGGCGCGCATGGCTCGATGCCGCAGGCCAGCATCGATCCGGTGGTGATGGCTGCCTCGACCGTCCTGCGGTTGCAGACGATCGTCTCACGCGAGGTCGGGCCCTCAGAGGCGGCCGTCGTCACGGTCGGAGCGCTTCAGGCCGGCACGAAGGAGAATGTGATTCCCGACGAGGCCGTGATCAAGCTCAACGTGCGCACCTTCGACGAGAACGTCCGCAGGCACGTCCTCGATGCAATCAAGCGAATCGTCAATGCCGAGTCAGAGGCCTCCGGTGCGCCCCGGCCACCCGAGATCACTCCGCTCGATCGCTACGACCTCGTGCGCAACGACGATCAGGCCACCGACCGGGTGCGTGACGCGCTCCGGTCCCACTTCGGCGATAACCGGGTGACACATATCGGTCCGGCGTCCGCCAGCGAGGACTTCGGCTCCTTCGGAGTCGGGTGGCACGTCCCCTCGGTGTTCTGGTTTATCGGCGGGGTGGACCCCGACACCTACGCACAAGCCGAGCGCGAGGGCCGGCTGAGCGAGCTACCCACCAACCACAACCCGACGTTCGCTCCGGTCATCCACCCGACGCTCGAGACCGGCGTGGAAACGCTCGTCGCGGCCAGCTGCGCCTGGCTCGCCCCCTAGCTCGCGCATACGCCGATGGCGTCCCCGTCGCTGCTGCCCGGATTCGATCCGACCCTGCTGCTCGTCCTCAACCTGGCCGGAACGTTCGTCTTCGGCCTCAGCGGCGGCATGGCGGGCGTGCGCAGGCAGCTCGATGTGTTCGGGGCGGTCGTGCTGGCGGTCGTGGTGGCAATCGCCGGCGGCACCATCCGCGACTTGCTCATCGGCATCCCGCCGCAAACATTCCGTGACTGGCGCTATCTCGCCGTGGCCGGCGGCGCCGGGCTGCTGACGACCCTCGCACACCCTGCTCTCAACCGGCTCCAGCGTCCAATCGACGTGCTCGACGCAGCCGGTCTGGCGCTGTTCTGCGTCACCGGAGCGGCGACCGCACTGGCCCACCGCCTCGGTGTCGTCGACTGCGTGATCCTTGGCGCAATCACCGGGATCGGCGGAGGCATGCTACGCGACATCCTCGTCCGCGAAATCCCCACCGTCTTGCGCGGGGGCCTCTACGCGATCCCAGCCCTGGTCGGAGCCGGGATCGTGGTCCTCGCCTACCACGCCGGTGATCACACGGTCACGTTCCCAATCGTTGGCGCCGGCGCCTGCTTCCTGATGCGCATGACCGGCCTGCGCTACGGCATCGGCCTCCCAGCCGCCGCCGACGTGGCGGTTACGAGCAGGGCCCGTGCCCGCCCGCCTCGCGCCATAGACGGCGACGGCCACACGCAACCTCAGCAGCCGGCTGACGGCGCCACCAGCGAGCACTCGACCGCCACCCTGCCCGAATAGGAGAGCTGGGTCGTGCCCTGGAGGGCGGGCCGCAACCTCGTCAACCCGGCCTTGGCGATACGACAGGACAGTTGCGACATCACAGGCTCCGTGCGGAGTTGCGCGGACAGCGGCTGGCTCCCGGGTCGGTCGGCCGCTGAGCCGCCGCCCGTCGCGCTCGTGGCGACAAGCGCGACTCTCGATTGGCCAAGTTCGAGACCTGCGTTGTTGTCTCCGCGGGTACGGACCTACGGCTGCCGGGTGCGTGCCGAAGGAGCCGGGGCACCGATGGGAGAGACGTACCGTGCTGCTGTCGCGCAATAGAGCCCGGGGTTGATCAGGTCGTCGACCAATCGTCTTTGAGGATGGCGTAGCCGACTGTGTCTAGCCATTGGCCGGACCGGTGTAGTGAATCGCGGACTGCGTGCAGTTCACGGCGCATGCCGACGCGCTCCATGAGGTTCAACGAGGTGTCGTTGTCGATGAAGCAGGTCGCGGTGATCCGCCGCAGGCCGAGGTCCTGGAAGCAGTAGTGGAGGAGCTCACGTACGGCTTCGGTGGCGTAGCCGTGACCGGTGTGGTCCGGGTCGAGGACCCAGCCAAGCTCTGCTCGGGTGTCGGGGGCGTGATGGGCGAGCGTGAGTTGGGCCGAGGCGTTCTCGCGGCGGAGCATGAAGTCGCCGATGATTGGGGCTGCGGCGTCGTGGCCGAGCGTGACGATGATCGTGGTCGCGAGTCGGGCTGGGTCTGCGAACAGGTTGCGGTAGCCGTCGAGGTCGGCGGGGCCGCCGGTGAGCCACTCGTTGACCGACTCGAGCTGGCGGTACTTCCAGGTGGTGTCGGCGTGCTCGGCGGTAGCGGGACGTAGGGTGAGGCGGTCGGTGTGCAACGGGCGCTTGAGCACTGACCGGGAGGTTGCGGCCGGCGAGTCAGTGGCGCGAAGCTCGGTGATGACGGCGCCGATGTCGCGCAGGCCGGCAAGCACGCCGTGGAGTTGGGCTTGGTCGGCGGTCGAGACGGTAAGGGTCGTGGTGCCGTCCTCGTCGCGGGTCATGTCGAGCTCGCCGAGCCAGGTCGACCAGAGGTCGTCGAGATGGCTGTTGACGCGGATTGCATATGTGGTGGGGGTGGTGTTCATGAGAGCGCTCCAGTGCGCTGAGGACGTGTGGTATTGCAAGGCGGCGAGCTATGGCGGCAGAGCCGTCAACCATGGCCGACACCGGGCCCGGCACGGCGGTGCCAGGCCAGGTGCCGGGACGGCGCGAGCGGAACCGGGCTGCTCACTGGGCGGCCGCCTCCGCAACCCGTACCGTCGCGGGCGCCTCGATGGTGTTGGCCTGCGGCCGCCCCTCACGCCACAGCGAGAAGCCGAGGCCGATCAGGGCGACGCCGGTGGGCACCGCGAACGGGCGGCTGAAGGACGCCGGCAGCACCGACAGCGCGAGGGCGGAGGCGGTGCCGTAGGCGAGCAGCAGGGAGGCCCAGCGGGCCAGGACGCCGGCGCGGAACAGTGCGATGCCGAACAGCAGACCGCCGAGGGAGTAACCGATGCCCATGACGATGAACAGCTCGCGCATTGGGCCGATGCCGCCGCTCGGGCCGTGACCCATGGCTGCGTTGATGACGTGCTGGACATAGCCGGGGTTCGAGTGCGCCACCGTCGGGAGGTAGTAGCCGATGATGCACTCGGCGGCGAACATCGCCAGGTAGCCGGCGCTCAGCAGCCCGTATCCGGCGCGCCCGAGGCGCCCGAGCTGGCCGCGGTGGCGGAGGAACATGCCGGTGAAGCCGACCAGCGCCAGGACGGCCATCAAGATCTTTGCGGTCTCGCGGAGCGTCATCTCGGTGGTGAGAAGGTGCGCCACGGTCGCCGACGGGTGGCCGATCTGGACACCGATGAAGATCGCGCCGGCGGTCGCGGCGCAGAGGCCTGCGGTCGCGGTGCGGCGGTTGGTGGTGCTGCTCGTGCTCACGTCGGACTCCTTTGGTCTGGGTGCCGGGCGGATGTCCGGCGACGTCGACAACTTAGGAATCGATGTGGTGAGCGCACATCACACGATGATGTGATTGAGGGTGGTGATTCGGCCGCGGAGCGATCAGAGCAGGCCAAGGTCCGCGGCTCTGCGTACCGCAGCGCGACGGGTGCTCACGTCGAGCTTGGAGAAGATGTGCTTGGTGTGGGTCCGCAGCGTGTTCACCGAGATGTACAGGTGTCCTGCGATCTCCGGCCCGCTGAGCTCGGTCGCCAGCAGGCGCAGCACCTCACGCTCACGCTCGCTGAGCTCTTCCGCGGCGGCGTCTCTTACGCGCGCGGTGGGCGTCGCCAGCGGTCTCCGTGCGGCGGCGAGCAGGTGCTCGGCGTGCACTCGGCTGTCGTGCGGCGCGGAGCGGGCGACTTGCCCGAGCAGCTCCGTCATCGGCTGTCCCTCGTCGAGGAAGAGCCGGCAGTAGCCGGCCGGCACGCCGGCGATCAGCGCCGCAGCGAGGTCGGCGGCGGCCGCGTCCGCGTCGTCGTTGGCGTTGTGGGCGAGCGCTCGCAGCATGCCCGCTTCGATCAGGGTGCCGTCGTGGCCTGCCGCCTTCCCGACGTCAAGAACGCGGTCAAGTAGGTCGAGCGCCTCGCGCGCGTCACCCTCGGCAACGAGCAGCCGGGCGAGGGTGAGCTGGTCGTACTCGGCCAGGTAGCTCGGGGGATCTGTCGGCGCGACCCCGCGCTCACGCGCCCAGGCCCGCGCGTCATCGAGCCGGCCCTGGACGATCCACACTCGCGCCCTGGTTGCGGCGATCGGCCGCACGTCCGGGAAGTAGCCGGGCAGGAACAGCGGCTCGGCGCGGTCGAGCATCGCGATCGCGCCGTCGAGGTCGCCCTTGGCCTGAATCAGTGCGGCCGACGCGGCGTACCAGCGGTGCCGGTTCTCCAGGAGCGACGCGCGGTCGCCGAGCTCGCGGGCGACCTCGAGGTGCTCCGTGGCCGCATCGAGGTTGCCCTGCTCGCGCAGGACGTCCGCGAGGCCGACGTGCAGGTCGCCGGTGCTGGACAGCACCGGGCCGGGGTGGCTCTCGGCCGTGGCTAGCGCGCGCTCGTAGAGCCGGCGCGCCTGCAGCGGGCGTCCGCGAGCGAGCCACATGTTCGCCAGCACGATGGTCGCTCCCAGCTCGTCGGCGACCATGCCGGCCGCGTGCAGGCTGCCGACCGCTTCAGTGAACGTGTCCACGGCGGTACCCAGGTCGCCGGCCGCCCACGCCGCCAGGCCGACGAAGCCGGACGCGGCACCGCGCGGGAAGTGGTCCTCCGGCCCGGCCAGCGCGAGTGCACGGCGTGCGTGCGCGACCGTGCCGTCGACGTCGCCCCTGGCCTGGGCGACCGAGGCGCGGTACACCGCGATCATGGCAGGGAGGCAGCGGAGCTCCTCCTCTCGGTCCCGGGCGGCCTCCGCCAGCGAGCCCGCGGTCGTGACCGACAATGCTGGCGTCGTATCGAGACCGAACTCGCCGGCGTTGAGCCACGCCTCGACCCCGTCGATGTCGCCCTCGGAGAGCCGGCTCCACCCCATGTAGGTGGCGAGCAGCGGTCGGCGCCGTACGACGTCGTCAGGCAGCGTGACCAGCCAGTCACGAAAGGTTCGGTCCTGACGGCGTCGGCGCATATCGGCCAGGCTCAGCTCGACAAGGTCGGCGGTGTGTTCGTGGTCGCCGCTGGCGATCGCATGCCGTACGGCATCTCCGAGCAGCCCGTTGTTGGCGAGCCATCGGCTGGCCAGGCCGTGCAGTTCGCCGACCCGGTCGGCGTGCCGGGCAGCCAGACGGGCACGCAATGCGTCGGCGAACAGGTGGTGGTAGCGGTACCACCGGCGCTCATCGTCGAGCGGGACGACGAACAGGTTCTCGCGTTCGAGGGTCTCCAGCATCAGCTGACCGTCGGAGCGCCCGGTCAGAGCGTCGCAAAGCCCGCGGGTCAGCTGCTCGAGCACGGAGGTGTCGAGCAGGAAGGCGCGCACCTCGTCCGGCTGCCGGCTCAGAACCTCCTCAACGAGGTAGTCGAGGACGAACCGATGGCTTCCAGAGAAGGCCTCGACAAACCTAGCGACGTCTCGGGACCCGTCGGCGGCGCCCGCATGGGTCCGGGCTGAGAGCGCCGCCAGCTGCAGCCCGGCCGCCCACCCCTCTGTGCGCGCCTCCAGCGCGGCCACGAGTGCGGGCTCCAGCCGAAGCCCCATCACCTCGTTCAGGAACACCTCCGCTTCATCGGTGGTGAACCTGAGGTCCGCCGCCCGAACCTCCACGAGCTCGCCACGCGCACGCAGACGGGACAGCGGGAGCGGCGGGTCGGCCCGCGTACTCATCGCCAGCGTGACCTGCGGAGGCAGGTTCTCCAGGAGGAAGGTCACCGCCTCATGCACCGCGGCCCCATCAATCACGTGGTAGTCGTCGAGCGCCACCACCATCGGACCGGTCAGCACGTCGAGATCGTTGATCAAGCTGACCAGGACGGCCTCCGTTGGCGTGGTGGCGCCGGCCTCCAGCAAGGCGAGCGCATCGACACCAGCCACGGGTTCGGCGGTTTGAATCGCGGCCACGAGGTGGGTCAGGAACACTCGGGGATCTGCGTCGCCTGGGTCGAGGGCCAACCACGCCACCCCGCACTGCGACGTGTCCGCCGCCGCCGCCAGCCACTGCGCCAAAAGCGTGGTCTTCCCGAACCCAGCCGGTGCCGCGACCAGCACCAGCCTCGGCCCCGCGCCTCTGCCCACATGCAGTTGATCGGTGAGCCGGGCGCGCGACACCAGCCGGCGACGCGGCGACGGCAGGTGAAGCTTGGTGCCCAGCACAGACATTCGATCAGCGTAGGCCCGCTGCACGCTCAGCGGACAAACGGCCGCCTATGACGTGCTGGATGGCCACACGTCGTCAACGATTGAGCCTGGCGACAAGCCTGCTTCATCGACGCTGATCTTGCCCGCAAGCAGCCCAGCGCTCGCGTCCGACCATGGCGCAGACGTGCATCGTGGTCCATTCGCCCTTGAACCAGGCACCTTCGCCGACCTCTCGCCGGCGTGGGAGCCCTCTGCGCGCTGGTGCTCGAACAGGCCCTTGACTTTGCCCCACAAAGTCCACTAGGGTTTGCGTCACAAACTCTAGGTGGAGGCAGGACCATGACTACACACATCGGACCGTCATCCGGAACCCCCGAGGAGAGCAGGATGGAACCCCGCGAGGCGGCGCGCGTGCTGGCGCAGACCCAGGCCGACGTGCGGCGCTCGCTGGACTTCCGCGCGGCGTGGGTGTCGCTGGTGGCGGCCGTGGTGGCGCTGACCGGCTTCGGGATCGTGTGGATCAACGTCCGCAATCAGCACCCCTTCACCGGACCAAGCCCCGCGTCGCTGGTGCTCTTCTACGCGCTGATCGCACTCCGGATCGCCACCGTCATCTACGCCTACGCCCGAGCGCGGACCGGCATCAGCGGCCACTCCGTGAAGGTGCAGCGCGACGAGGCCGTTGTGATGAGCGGGGTCCTGCTTGTCTGCTATCTGGCGCTGATCGGGATCGCGAACAGCGGCTCACACGGTGCCGGCTTCTACTGGTCGCTCTTCCTGAACGGAACCCTGATCGCGCTTGCCGCCGTCTGGGCCGGGCGCTGCGCGATCCACAAGCGCTGGCACGACGTCGCGCTCACCGTTCCGGTCGCGCTGATCGCTGCCCTCGCCGCAGCTGCCGGCCCTCGTGGCATGTGGCTCGTCAACGGTGTGGGGCTCTGCGTGCTGCTGCTGGCCAACGCAGCGATCGGCACGTGGCAGCGGCGCGGAACTCGGACACACACGCTGCGGACGGGCGCATGACCGCCGAGGCGCTCGACCCGCTGATCCACGTCCCCGCGCGACTCCAGATCATGGCGGCGCTGGCCACCCTGCCCGACGGCGACCAGCTGTCGTTCAAACGCCTCCAGGACATGATCGAGCTCACGCCGGGCAACCTGATCACACATCTACGCAAGCTCGAAGAGGCCGGCTACCTCGCGACCAGCAAAACCGGCAGCGGACCCGCCTCCCGGACCTCGGTCGCGCTGACCCACGACGGGCGCCACGCCCTCGAGATCTACGCCACGACACTGCGAGGACTGCTGAACGGAGTCTCAGCAAGCCCCGCAGCCTCAGGCTCGCATCTCGACCGCCACGGCGCAGACCTCTAGGCGTCGCGAACTGACGGGAGGGCACTGCCGCTCTCCGCCCCCAGCAGATCAGGCCAGTCTTACTTTCAGTCCTCGGCGAGCATCTGCGGCCCGGTCACAAAAGACGCGCCTTGCGCGAGGCGCAGTCCTATAGTCAGCGCTATGAGAGCAGTTCTTGCCGTTGTCGTTGCCGTCATCGCCGTCATCTTCGTGCTGAAGGTCATCGCCGCGGTCAGCGCGCTCGTGCTCGCGTTCGTCCCGGCGATCATCGCGCTTGGCGGCGGGTACGCGGCCGGCCAAATCCACGGCGCGCGACGAGAGCGCCGCAAGCTCGAAGCCAAGCGCGGCGGACAGCTGCCCAAGTAACGCGCCGCTGGCCAACCCGCGCGACTGGCGTTCGGAGACCAACGTCAACTGGGACGCCTCCTATCACGCGATAGCGATCACGGGTTCGCGTGACGGCTGCTCGGTGATCCGACCGGCCGCTGCTCACGCATCGGCCGGGGGCAGCGGATCGCCCGGTGCGGCGCGTCCTGCCCTCCTTTCCGCGCAAATGGGGCGGCCCGTCGACGGCGACGAAATGTTCGTCGTGCGATGAATGCAGATGCGGGTGACCGGCTCGTTGCGGCTGCCGGGTGTGCGCACGGGGCCCTTCGCGGGGCCTCTTCCGGACCCTTACGACGCCCCGCCCGGGATGAACTACCCGAGCAGCTGCCCAGGCTCTTGGCTGCCCCGACCCTCGGTGCGCCGCCAGCGCCAGCTACAGCACCGGGGAGAGCATGGGCTGAGCTGGGTGGCCCGCTCGCGTCGGTGTCTCAGGACTGCTGGTGAGATTTCGGTGCATCTTTTTGAGTGCGAGGCGTTGCCTACCTTTGACCGTCCCAAGCGGAGCCCCCACTTTTTCGGCGATTTCGGTTTGGGTCAGCCCTTTGAAATAGGCCAGCTCAATGACCCGGCGTTGGTCGTCCGGAAGGCTGACCAACAGCTGGCGGGCGTGGCGCGATTCCTCGAGGTCCGCCACCCGTTGCTCCGTACGCTCTGCGGCTTCGAGCTGTGTGACGAGCGCGTCGTCGATCTCGAGATCGCGGCTGTGTCGGGCTTCGCGGCGCAGGCAGTCGATGCTTCGGTTTCGCACCATCGACAGCAGCCACGTTTTGAGGGTTCCTCGGTTCCTTTCGTAGCTTCCTGCGGCTCGCCATAGGCCGAGGAACGCGTCTTGAGTGGCCTCTTCGGCCGCTCCGCGGCGACCGGTGACCCGCATGGCAAGTCCGAAGGCTTGAGCGCTGTGCCGGTCATAGAGCGCTTCGAAGGCCCGAACGTCGCCCTCGGCGATCCGGAGTACAAGGTCGTGGTCTTCGAGTTCGGTGAGCTGTGACTTGGTCATGTGCTGCGATCACTGTAGAGATTCTGTCTAGAGTCTGTCAAGGATCTGCCTAGATCAGCTAGCCTCTTGCAATGGCCGAGACTGGACGACTGCGGATCGGCGAGCTCAGTAGGCGGGTCGGGGAGAGCCCGGAGCTCCTACGCGCGTGGGAAACCCGCTACGGCCTGGTGGCACCTGAGCGGACGCCGGGCGGGCTTCGCCTGTACTCCGCGCAAGACGAACGCCGCGTCCGGGCGATGCGCGAGCACATCGACGCCGGGCTCTCCGCCTCTGAGGCAGCGCGCTTGGCAAAGTTCGCTGACGAGCCACATCCCGAAGCGGCATCGGCGACCCTCGCCGACATCGAAGCGGCACTCGAGCGGAGCTTCGACGACCTCGATGAGGCCGCGGCACAGGCGACGCTCGATCGTCTCCTTGGCGCCTTTGTAATCCGAGACGCCCTCGCGGAGGTGATCTTGCCTTTCCTGCGTCGGCTCGGGGTGCGCTGGGCCGCCGCGCAGGCGAGTGTGGTTCAGGAACACTTCGCGAGCAACATCATCGGCGGCCGCCTCCGCGGGCTGGCTCGGGGCTGGGAAAAGGGCGTCGGGCCACGCGCCATCCTGGCCTGTCCACCCGGAGAGCTGCACGAGCTCGGACTACTGGCCTTCGGTCTCGCCCTCCGCGAGCGCGGCTGGCGGATCACCTACCTGGGCGCTGACACTCCGCTGGGTGACATCAGCGGGGCGCTGGATGAGCTCGCCCCCGCGATCGTCGTGCTCGCCGCCGTGACCCCGGACCGGTTCCTCGACAGCTCCAAAGAGCTGACCGCGCTCGCGGCGAAGGCGCGAGTCGGGCTCGGCGGCGCGGGGGCCTCTGCTGCTCTGGCCAACCGGCTGGGCGCCGAGCTACTCGCGGGCGAGCTCGTGGAAGTGGCGGCGACGCTCACGCCTTGACGGTTCCGTGCGACCTTTCACGCCCCGATGTACGTCTCCCTGCCTCCCTGCGCATCAACGAGAACGGAGCGCCACGACTGATTGCCGCCTTCCGCACGCGCACACCTCGCCGACGACGTAGACGGTTTCATCGATCTCCAGGTCCGGCAATCTGACCGCGCTACCAGGTCGTAGCCGAGTGAGCCGCCCGCCCGGAGCGCCCAGCGGAGGTGCCCCACCCACCGGTATCGAAACGGAGAGGGGGGGATTCGAACCCCCGATGGACTGAAAGCCCATACCGGTTTTCGAGACCGGCGCATTCAACCGCTCTGCCACCTCTCCGGTGCCTTCTTACAGTAGAGAAGTCCCACGCCTGAGGCGGCAAGGATGCGCCCGCCGTCCGCGCACCGGGCGCAGGCTGGGGCTGAGGCTCGAGCCTCCGCGCAGGTGCGGGCGCGCGCCCCCTACCGCCGCGAGGCAAAGAACGCCCGCAGCAGCGACGCCGCCTCCTCGGCCAGCAGCCCGGACTGAACCTGCGGGCGGTGGTTGAGCTGGGGCTGGTCGAGCACGTCGAGCACGCTCCCCGCCGCCCCCGCCTTGGGGTCGCGGGCGGCGAACACGACCCGCGGCACCCGCGCGAGCACGATCGCACCCGCGCACATGGCGCACGGCTCGAGCGTCACGTAGAGGACGCTGTCGAGCACGCGCCAGCTGCCGAGCACCCGGGCGGCCTCCCGCAGCGCGAGCAGCTCGGCATGGGCGGTCGGGTCGGCCCGCAGCTCGCGTTCGTTGTGTCCGGTGGCGATGACCTCCCCGCCGCGGACGACGACGGCTCCGATCGGCACGTCGTCGTGTTCGATCGCCGCCGCCGCCTCGCGCAAGGCGAGCCTCATGAAATATTCGTCCCGCGGGAAGAAGACGGCTGCCGGACCTGTGTTCAGAGGATGTACCTTTGCCTGGGGGGCACGTCGGGGCTTCCGATGATGCCCTACGGGCCGGGGGCCTCCTTCTCGTGTTGCGCTTGTCGATGCTTTCATCCATCCGCCGTGCCGCGGGCCGCGCCCGCATGTCGCCCGCGCGCGTCGCGGCCGGGCTGGTGCTGGTCGCCGGCGCCGCCGGGACCACCGCCGGGGTGACGGAGGCGCGGCCGGACCGCGCCGCCCACCCGGCCCCGTGGGCGGCCGCTGCCCAGGCGAGCCCGGGCTACGTCCCCGGGGTCGTCGTCGTGGGCTACCGGGCCGCGCCCTCACCGGCGCTCCAGCGCGACATCGCTCGGCTGACCGGAGCCCCCGTGCAGGGAACCACCCTGCCCCAGGCGGCGGTCGTACACCTCCCTGCCGGGCAGAGCGTGCCCGCCGCGGCCGCACGCCTGCGTCACCTCCCCGGAGTCGCCTACGCGGTGCCCGACTACGTGGCCCACATGACGGCGTTCATTCCCAACGACCGGGGCCGGGGGCGCCGCGCGGGCGACTGGCGCCGCCTGCAGTGGAACTTTCTCGCCGCCACCGGTGTCGGGGCTCCGAACGCCTGGGGCAATCTCATCCACGACGGCGCCCCCGGCGGGCGCGGGGTCACGGTGGCCATCCTCGACACCGGCGTCGCCTATCGCACGTGGACCGATCCGCTGACCCGCGTGCGCTTCGCCCCCTCGCCGGACTTCAGCCGGACCCGGTTCGTCGCTCCCTGCGACCTCGTCCGCGACCGCCACGCCGGCTCCGTGCAGCACGGCCGCGTGGTCAGGGCCTGCACCGCCCCGGATGCGCTTGACCGCAACGGCCACGGAACGCTCGTGGCCGGCGTGGTGAGCGAGAGCACGAACAACCGCATCGGCCTCACCGGTCTCGCCTACGGGGCGACGATCATGCCCGTGCGCGTGCTCGACGCCGAGGGCAACGGGGATTCCCTGACCATCGCCCGCGGGATCCGCTACGCAGTCGTGCACGGAGCCCGGGTGATCAACCTCAGCCTCGAGTTCACTCCCAACGGACCCGACGCGGTCGGCGCCGCCGACATCCCGGAGGTGATCAATGCCATCGCCTTCGCCCACGCCCGCGGCGACATCGTGGTGGCGGCGGCCGGCAACGACTCCAACCAGCCTCCGCTGGCCGGCGATGAGCAGGTGCCGGTCGCCTACCCGGCCGCCGATCAGCCCGATGTCGTCTCCGTCGGCGCCACCACCCGGGACGGCTGCATCGCCGACTACTCGAACACCGGGCCGGGTCTCGACATCGTCGCGCCTGGCGGCGGGGAGGATGCGCCGCAGGACACCCGGCCGGGGTGTCAGCCGGAGACCGCGCTGCGCGGCGGCGACATCTACCAGATGACCTTCATCGACCCGAGCCATCCCCGCCGCTTCGGCATCCCGGACGGCTGGTACGGCACCTCGATGGCGGCGCCCGAGGTCGCCGCCACGGCCGCGCTCGTCATCGCCAGCGGCGTGCTCGGTGCGCACCCGACGACGGCCGCGGTGGTGTCCCGGATCGAGCAGACGGCCACCCCGCTGGGCAGCAGCGACCCCAACAGCGAGTTCGGTTACGGCCGCTTGAACGCGGCCGCGGCCACCGCCGGCCGATCCTTGATCCACCGCCGCCACCCGCCGCCCCCGGGGAAGCCCCGGCACCACTGAGCGCCGAGCTCAGGTCGTCCGGACGATGAGCACCGAGCAGGGCGCGTGGTGGGAGACCTTGTTGGGCACCGAGCCCAGCAGGAAGCGCTTGGCCCCGGTCATCCCCTTGTTGCCGACCACGATCAGGTCGGCACCCTGCTCCTCGGCCACGTCGAGGATCGCGTCGGCAGCGTCGCCCTGGCGCGCGAACGTCTCCACTGCGCCCACCCCGCTAGCGCCGGCCAGCGCGCGGGCCAGGTCGAGGAGTTGCAGGACGTCGGCGCGCAGCCCGACCGCCCACTGGACGTCCGTCGGCCCTCCGAGCTGCTCGCCTCGGGTGCGGTGCTCGGACACCGGTTCGTAAGCGCTGACGATGTACAGGCGCGACCCGCTCTGCTCCGCGAGCTGGATGGCCGTGCGCAGCGCCGTCTCCGCAGTCGGCGAGCCGTCGGTGCCCACCACGATGGCGGCGAACATCAGACCAGACGCGTGATCGCGATGACCATCCCGGCCACGACGAACAGCACGATGACGGCCTGCATCCAGAGCCAGTGGCGGGGCATCGTCACGAGGTTAGTGGTTTGCGCCTGCGCCGCGGCCACGCCCGGTGCATGTCGGCGACGGACAGGTCGTCGAGCAGCCCGATCGCCCGCGGCGGTTGCCCATCCTCGAGCTCGATGGCCCCGCCGGGCCAGTACGGGTGGGGCGGCGCGGCGCGGTGCACGAGCAGCGGCTCGTAGACCCAGGAGCCGCAGTTGTGGACGGCCGGCGGCCCGGCCCCGGCCCGCCACGCCGTCGCGTCCTCCCCGGGCAGCGGGCCGAGCCGGTGGAGGTGCCCGAACAGGACCGTGTCGGCCTCGACACCGAGACCCTGCACGACCCGGACGAGCGCGGGCACGCCCGCGTGGCGCATCTGAAACCCGAGCAGCGGCGCGGTCAGCGGGGCCAGGCGCGGGTGAAGCACGCGACCGGGGCTGATCGGCATGCTGGCGATGCGCGCGAGGTCGAGCGCCCGGCTGACCGGCCAGTGCACGGGCGGCGGGAGCCGGCGGACGAGCTGGCGCATGCCGCGCCGGCGGTGGGGCTCGTAGTGCTCGGGGCGAGCGCCCGGCTCCCGATCAAGCGGTCCGCGGCGCATGCCCCACGAGGAGGTGGGCAGCAGGTGGTCGTCGAGATAGTGGCCGTGGGTCGCCCATACTCCGGGCGCCAGCCACGCCCCCGGGTAGCGGATGGTCAGCGCCGCCGGGCCGAGCCATGCGGCCACCCGGGCCAGCGCCGGCGATGCGTCACCCGGAACTTCGGTGTCGACGGCCAGGGGCTCGCACCGGTCAAGCAGCCAGTCGGCGATCAGCGCGTGGTCGTGGTTGCCCGGGACATACACGATCTCCCCGGCCGGTCCGAGACGCTCCCCGATCGCCCGTAGCAGCGGCTCGGCCACCGACAGGGCCTCGGCCACGGGGCGGTCGATCAGCTCGAGGATGTCCCCGAGCAGCACGAGTCGCTGCACCCGCTCGAGCGCGGCGAGCAAGCGCTCCTGCGGCCGTGACCACTCGAGCACCGCGTGGCGTGGGCCCAGTCCCGAGGTGGAAGTCCGAGACCACGAGCGTGCGCACGCGGGCCCACGATATCGGGCGCGGGCTGGGCGCTGGCGCCGCCCGCGGCGGGGCTCAGGCGCTCGTCACAGCGGCCGGGAAGGCGAGCGCCACCGACCGCGGAAGCACGAGCACCGGCCCACGGGCGTTCTCGATCGCCCCCTGGGCCTGCGTGGTGAGCATGACCCGGCCTGCCGCCGCCTCCGGGCGAGAGCCGACGACCATGAACTCGGCGCCGGACTCGCCGCTGGTCAGCCGGGCGCCGAGCGCGTCGGCCAGGCCGCGGGCGGTCACCAGGGCGGCGTCGTCCCCGGCTCCGGCGAGCACGCCGATGAGCGCGGGCACCGCGTCGGGGGTGGTGCGCAAGCCGGCCGGGGCGATGGCCACCGCTGCGCCGCCACCCTCGAGCAGGCGCTGGGTCGACTTCTGCGGCGCCAGCCGACCGGGCGGGGTGCGGTAGTCGCTGCCGAACACGACGATGTCCGCGCCCTCACGCTCGGCCAGCCAGGCCAGGCCGTCGCCCGTCGAGGCGCTGAGGACGACGCGCTGCTGCACGTCGAGATCGCCCAGCCAGCAGGCGCCGCGGTCGAGCAGGGCCTTGGCGGCGCTCTCCTCGAGCTGCTCGCGGGCCGGCTCCGCGTTCGCGCTGTGCCGGACGTAGACGAGCGTCAGCTCGGCGCCGGCGCGGGCGAGCAGCCGCCCGAGCGCAAGCGCGTCCTGATCGCCGAGGGTGTCGTCATAGGAGATGAAGGCCTTGATGGACATGGAGACAGCAAAGCAACCCCCGTCCATCAGGACAAGTGAACTTGTTCACGTGATCGATAAGCTTTGCTGATGCTGAACCCCAGCCAGCTGCGGGTCCTCGTGGAAGTCGCATCTCGCGCCTCGTTCTCAGAGGCCGCTGACGCCCTCTCCTACACGCAATCCGCCGTCTCCCAGGCGGTGGGTCGGCTCGAGCGCGAGACCGGGGCAAGGCTGCTCGTGCGCGATCGCGGTGGCGTACGTCCAACGGCCGCCGGGGCGGTGCTGCTCGAGCACGCCGAGGCCATCCTCAGCCAGATCGAGACCGCCGAGGCCGACCTCGACGCACTGCTCGGGCTGCGCGCCGGGCGCCTGCGCATGGCCTCGTTTCCATCCGCGGGCGCCACGCTGATGCCGGCCGCGATCGCCACCTTCCGCGCCCGCCACCCGGACGTGAGCCTGAGCCTGGCCGAGGATGAGCCCGAACGGCTCGCGCCGCGACTGCGCACCGGCGAGATCGACCTGGCCCTCCTGTTCGCCTTCCCGGACGGGGATCACGGGCTCACCGACGGGCTGCACACGGTCCGGCTGCTCGAGGATCCCCTGCATCTCGCGGTCCCGGCTCGCCACCCGCTGGCGGCTGCCGAGACGGTCCGCCTGCGCGACCTGCGCCGCCAGGCGTGGGTGCAGACCTCGGCCGAGAGCCCCTGCGCCCGCCACGTCGTCGGTGCGTGCCGCACCGCCGGCTTCGAGCCGCGCGTGGCGTTCGAGAGCGACGACTACGAGACCGTCCAAGGGCTCGTGGCCGCGGGGGTCGGCGTCGCGCTCATTCCCCGGCTTGCCCTCACCCGCGTCCGGGACGGGATCGTCGTCCGCGAGCTCTCCCCCTCGAGCCCGACCCGCACGGTGCTCGCCGCCACCCCGGCCGGACCTGGGGCCGCGCCGGCCGCGCGGACGATGCTGCACATACTGACCGAGGTCTCGATATCGACTCCCTTGATAGATTCGAAGGGTGACCGTGCCCCCTGAGCAGCCGGGCGTCGCCGACGCCCCGCTCCCCGGACCACTCCGAATCAGCAGCCGTCGTGAGGGCGATTCCGTGGTCATCGCGCTCGGCGGCGAACTCGATCTGGCCTCCGCGCCCGAGCTCGAGCGCGAACTGCTCGATGCCGAGGCGGGCAATCCCGCGCGCGTCGTCATCGACCTGAGCGATCTCGGCTTCATGGACAGCACCGGGCTCCAGGCCCTTCTGCGCACGCGCGAGCGCGCGAGCGCCGGCTCCTACGAACTCGCCCTGCGGCGCGGCCCCCACCAGGTCCAGCGCGTGTTCGAGCTCACGAAGACCGCTGACGCCTTCACGTTCGAGAACTAGCGGGCTCAGCCGTCGAGGCTGAAGCGCATCCGGAGCTCGGTGCCGCCGGTCGGGCGGCGGCAGATCGACAGCTCCTTCGTCGCCTCGGCGATGATGGCCAGCCCGAGCCCCATCCCGCTCCGCTGCACGGTCGGACGCAGGCCGTGCCCCTCGTCGGCCACGCTCACGGCGAGATCACCGCACTCGACGGCGGCGCGCAGGCGGATGGGTCCCGGAGCGCCCTCGTACGCGTGGACGACGACGTTGGTCAGCGCCTCCGAGGTGGCCAGACGAATGGCGTCGAGCGCGGCCTCCGCCGCGCCCGCCTCGGCGGCCAGCGCGACGACGGCCTGTCGCATGCGCGGGACCGACTCGGGGACCGCCGGACAGGCCTGGTCCACCTCATCGCGATCGGTCGGAGCTGTCTGCGTCACCACTTTGATGACTTCCCCCGATCTTCTCTCCTCACGCGGGAAGTTCGCGCCGGCCTGGCGCGCGGAGGTCGCGCGCGCGGCCGCTTGTAGCCTGTCGCGGCGATGCTGACCGATCACAAGCGGGCCGAGGTCGCCTCGCGCGACGCGCAGTTCATGGCTCACGAGGCGAGCAAGCCGTTCGGCTGGAGCCCGATGCACTTCCTCGAGTGGGCGGTCGTCGAGTCGATGCTCGAGACCCTGCCCGTGCCCGCCGGCTCGCGGATCCTCGATGTCGGCTGCGGCGCCGGCTGGACGACGCTGTTCCTGGCCGAGGCCGGCTACGACGCGCTCGGCGTCGACCTCGTACCCGCCAACATCGAGCTGTGCCGCGAGCGGGCCACGCGGTGGGGCTCCTCCGCCCGCTTCGAGGTCGGCGACATGGAGGCGCTGCCGGCCGGGGACCCGGTCGACGCCGTGCTCCTCTTCCAGGCCCTGCACCACACGGCCGGGCAGGCGGCGGCGCTGCGCTCGATGGCCTCCCGGCTGCGCCCCGGCGGCTGGCTCATGCTGTGCGAGCCGACCTGGCTGCACCGCTTCTCGCCCGAGGCGCGAGCGGTCACCCGCGAGCTCGGGTGGATGGAGCGTGGCCTCACGCTGCGGGGGCTCAAGCGCGACCTGCGGGCGTGCGGGTTCACCGAGCCACGGCGCTTCTTCGGCCCCACCCGCCCGTACGAGGATCGCCTGCGGGGGTTCGCCTGGCAGCTCACGCGGCTCGTGGGCGCCAATGTGTGGGTGGCGCCCCAGGCTCACCTGTGGCTGGCCGCGCAGCGGGCCTAGGCTGTCACAGACCGCGGGCTCGGCCGGTCGTCAGGGCATGACCACCTTCGCAATCATCGGCGGCACCGGCACGGTGGGCCGCCACGTCGCGGCGGCCCTGCAGGCCGGTGGCCACACCGTGCGCGTCCTCAGCCGCCATGACCCCGACCATCCCGTCGATCTGAGCACGGGCGCCGGGCTCTCGGCTGCGCTCGAGGGGTGCTCGGTCGTCGTCGATGCAGCCAACGGCTCGCCGCGCGCGCCCGAGGCGGTGCTCGTCGAGGGCTGCTCGCGCTGGCTGGCCGCGGCGGGAGCGGCCGGCGTGCAGCACGCCGTCGTGGTCTCGATCGTCGGCTGTGACCGCGCGCCCGGCCGCTACTACCGGGCCAAGGTGCGCCAGGAGGAGCTCGCACGTGGCTCCGGGCTTCCGGTGACGATCGCGCGGGCCACGCAGTTCCACGAGCTCGTCGCGGCGATGCTCGGGACCGCCGGCCGAGCCCGGATCTCGCCGCGGGCCGCCCTGCCGATGCAGCCGGTGGCGGCCGCCGAGGTGGGCCGGTGGGTGGCCGGCCTGGCCGACTCCGAACCGGCGAGCCTGGCGCAGATGGGCGGGCCCGACGTGGTGGCGCTCAGCGAGCTGGCGCGGGTGTGGGCGGCCGCGCGGGGGCGGTGGATGCTGCCATTGCCGGTGCCGCTGCCGAGCCGCGCCCTGCGCTCGGGGGCGCTCACGGTCTCGGCGCCGGACGCGTGGGGCACGGTCACGTTCGCCGACTGGCTGCGCTCGGGGTCGGCTTCGAGATAACCGCGGGCGAGCGCACCATCCGCGTCACCCACGAACGGATCCACGGCAGGGCGGTCAAAGAAGCCGCGCGCCTCAAGCGCATCCTCAACCTCCCACCATGACGAATGTCACGGCGATGTTCACCGGATCGGCACTTACATGGGGAGCATGTTCGCCGTACGCTCAGCGCACATGAGCACCTCCCAGATCGAACCCAGCGCACCCACCGCCGCCGAGACGGTCGTGCGCGCCAACGAGGTGGTGCGCCGCTACGGCGAGGGCGACGCCGCCGTGCTCGCGCTGCGCGGCGTCTCGCTCGAGGTCCGCCGCCGCCAGCTCGTCGCCGTGATGGGCCCGTCGGGGTCGGGCAAGTCGACGCTCATGCACATCCTCGCCGGCCTCGACCGCCCGACCGAGGGCACCGTCGAGCTGGCCGGCGTCGGCATCGGCGACCTCGACGACACGAAGCTCACCCGCCTGCGCCGCGACCACATCGGGTTCGTGTTCCAGTTCTTCAACCTGCTGCCCATGCTGACCGCGGAGGAGAACGTCGTCCTGCCGCTCACGATCGCCGGCGTGAAGCCCGAGCGGGCGTGGCTCGAGCAGCTGCTCGAGCGAGTGGGCCTGGCCGACCGCCGCCGGCACCGCCCGAGCGAACTGTCGGGCGGACAGCAGCAGCGCGTGGCCATCGCCCGGGCGCTGGTCAGCCGGCCGACGATCCTGTTCGCCGACGAGCCGACGGGCAACCTCGACTCCCGCACCGGCGAGGAGATCCTCGCCCTGCTGCGCGCGTCCGCCGACGAGTACGGCCAGACGATCGTGATGGTCACCCACGAGCCGCGGGCCGCGGCGATCGCCGACCGGGTGCTGTTCCTGGGCGACGGGCAGATCGTGCGCGAGCTGGGATCCGCGAGTGCCGCCGAGGTGCTCGAGGTCATCAGCAGCCTCGGATCATGAGCAAAGTCGCCATCAAGGGGCTGCTCGGGCGCAAGCTGCGCGCGGCACTCACAGCCATCGCGATCGTGCTCGGCGTGGCGATGATCAGCGGCACCTACATCCTCACCGACACGATCAAGGCCGCGTTCTCGAGCGTCTTCTCGCAGGCCTACAGCCACTCGGACGCCGTCGTGTGCGGGCACAGCGCGATCGCGACGAGCAGCGGCTGCGGCACCGGCGGCGGGCTCGGGACCCCGACCCTGCCGGCGTCGCTGCTGGCGCGGCTGAGCGCGCTGCCCCAGGTGACGCGGGCCTCGGGCGGGATCGACGACTCCGCCCAGATCATCGGCTCCGACGGCAAGGTCATCTCGCGCGGAGGAGCGCCCGGGCTCGCGTTCAGCTACAGCCCGGCCGACGCCTCGTTCACCCCGCTGCACCTGGCCAGCGGCACGTGGCCGACCCAGCCGGACGAGGTCGACATCGATGCCGCCACGGCGACGAACCAGCACTTCGCGCCCGGGCAGACGATCGGCGTCGTCGCGCGGGGTCCGGTGCAGCACTTCCGCATCGCGGGGACGGTGAAGTTCGCCGGGATCTCCTCGCTCGGCGGGGCGACGATGGTCATCCTGCCCCTGGCCACCGCGCAGCAGGTGTTCGCCAAGCCGGGGCGCTACGACGAGATCAATCTGGCCGCCCGGCCGGGGACAACGCCGGCCCAGCTCGTGCGCGCGATCCAGCCGATCCTGCCCCGCGACGCCCAGGTGAGCACGGGTCAGCAGACCTCCCAGCAGGCGACCAAGGACACGAGCGGCTTCCTCAACGTCTTCCAGGACTTCCTGCTCGCCTTCGGCGGCATCGCGCTGTTCGTGGGCGCGTTCGTCATCGCCAACACGCTGTCGATCACGATCGCCCAGCGCACGCGCGAGCTGGCCACCCTGCGCACGCTCGGCGCCACCCGCCGCCAGGTGCTCGGATCGGTGCTGGTCGAGGCGCTCGTGATCGGGGTGCTGGCATCGGTCGTCGGGCTGTTCGTCGGGCTCGGACTGGCCCGCGGGCTGAACTCGCTGCTCAACTCGTTCGGGATCGACCTGCCGCAGACGAGCACGGTGTTCAAGACCCGGACAGTGATCGTCGCCCTGGCGGTGGGGATCATCGTCACCGTCATCGCCGCCCTGCGCCCGGCACTGCGCTCCACGCGCGTGCCACCGATCGCCGCGGTGCGCGAGGGCGCCGTGCTGCCGCCCTCACGGTGGGCGCGCTTCAGCCTGTCCGGAGCCCTGGTCCTGATCACGCTGGCGGTCGTCGTCGCCGTGGCCGGGCTGGCCGTGGGCGGGCTCTCGACCGTGCAGCGGCTGCTGTCGGTGGGCATCGCCGCGGTGGGGCTGCTCGTCGGGGTGGCCATGCTCGCACCCCGGCTCGTCCCCCCGTTCAGCCGCGTGCTCGGATGGCCGGCCACGCGACTCGCCGGAGCGGCCGGCGCCCTGGCGCGCCGGAACGCCGCTCGCAACCCGGCCCGCACCGCCTCGACCGCGGCGGCGCTCATGATCGGCCTCGCGCTGGTCACACTCGTCGGGGTGCTCGCGGCCGGGCTGAAGGCCCGGTTCGCCGACTCGGTCAACCAGATGTTCGTGGCCGACTACGCACTGACGGCCAGCGACAACTTCAGCCCGATCGGCGTCGCCTCCGCGAGCGCCGTGAGCAAGGTGCCCGGGGTGAGGACCGTCGGCAGCGTGCGGGCCGGCAGCGGCCGGGCGTTCGGCTCCCCCATCAACGTGACGGGGGTGCCGGGTGACATCAGCCGCGTGATCTCGGTCGGCTGGATCCACGGCAGCACGGCCACGCCCGGGCAGCTGGGTGAGAACGGGGCGTTCGTCTCCCACGCCTACGCGACCGCCCAGCACCTCCACGTCGGCTCCCGGCTGAACGTCGAGACGCCGAGCGGCAGCGTCCTGCACCTCGTGCTGACGGGGATCTATTTGCCGCCCAAGGGCGCCTCTCCCTACGGCGACGTGTCGATCTCGACCGCGCGGTTCGACCGCGTCTACTCGCAGCCCCAGAACCTGTACACGTTCGTCGACATCGCCGGCGGCCCCAATGCCGCGAACACGACCCGGTTGCAGGCGGCGCTGAATGCGTTCCCGGACGCCAAGCTCCAGACGAAGAGCGAGTTCGTGCAGAACCAGGAGCAGGGGCTGAACTCGCTGCTCAACCTGCTCTACGTGCTGCTCTCGCTGTCGATCGTGATCAGCCTGTTCGGGATCGTCAACACGCTCGTGCTGACCGTGTTCGAGCGCACGCGCGAGCTCGGGATGCTGCGGGCGGTGGGCATGAGCCGGCGCCAGGTGCGGCGCATGATCCGCCACGAGAGCATCATCACCGCGCTGCTCGGGGCCGCGTTCGGCATCCCGCTCGGCGTGGTGGCAGCGCTGCTCGTCGGCTCGGCGATCAACTACGCGGCGTTCACCGTGCCGGTGGGGACGCTCATCGTGTTCGTCGTTGCGGCGATCGTCGCCGGCTATCTGGCCGCCATCTTCCCCGCTCGGCGGGCGGCGCGGCTGAACGTGCTCGCCGCACTCCAGTACGAGTGAAATCCGCTGACGCGGATTTCACTCGGAGTTCTCGCAGCGCGAGAGCTCCCGGCGCTCAGACAGCAGACTCCACGAACTGCTCGCGGAGCACGGTCTTCTTGAACTTGCCCGTGGCCGTGCGCGGGATCTCGTCCATGAACTCGAAGCGGTCGGGCAGCTGCCACTTGGCGAACTCGCGGCCGAGATGCTCGCGCAGCTGCTCGGGCGTGGCCTCCTGACCCGCGCGGAGCACCACACAGGCCAGCGGTCGCTCGCCCCACTTCTCGTCGGGCATGGCGATGACCGCCGCCTCGGCCACCGCCGGGTGGGCCATGAGCAGGTTCTCCAGGTCGACCGAGGAGATCCACTCGCCACCGGACTTGACCAGGTCCTTGGCCCGGTCGGTGATGCGGATGCAGCCGCGGGCGTCGATGCGCACGACGTCGCCGGTCTGGAACCAGCCGTCGTCGGTGAACTTCTCCAGCCCGGCGCCGCGGTGATAGGCGGCGGCCACCCACGGCCCGCGCACCTCGAGCTCGCCCATCGTCTCGTCGTCCCAGGGGATCAGGTGGCCGTCGTCGTCGCGCGCGCGCAGCTCGACGAACGGCGCCGGCCGGCCCTGGCGCAGGCGGTAGGCGTAGCGCTCCTCCTCGCTGGCGTCGTCGAGCTGGATCGGAAGCCGGGCCACGGTGCCCAGCGGCGAGGTCTCGGTCATCCCCCAGGCCTGGATGATGGTCAGGCCGTGGCGGTCGAAGCCCTCGAGCAGGCTGCGCGGCACTGCCGAGCCGCCGACGATCAGGCGGCGCAGGTGACTCAGGTCCCAGCGCTCGGGCTCGGCGTTGATCGCCTGCAGCACGGCCATCCACACCGTCGGCACGCCGGCGGTCATGGTCACGCGCTCCTGCGCCAGGAGGTCGAGCACGCTGACCGGGTCGAGCTTGGGCCCGGGGAGCACGAGCCCGGCGCCGGTGAAGGCCGCGCCGTAGGGCAGGCCCCAGGCATTGACGTGGAACATCGGCACCACGGGCAGGATGGTGTCGCGTGAGTCGAGGCCGAGCTGGTCGGGCAGCGCGGTGACGAGCGTGTGCAGGACGAGCGAGCGGTGGGAGTAGACGACGCCCTTGGGCCGCCCGGTCGTGCCCGACGTGTAACAGATGCAGGCGGCCCGGCGCTCCTCGGGCTCCGGCCAGTCCATCGGCTCGCCTCCGGCGAGGAGATTCTCGTAGTCGATCGTCCCGTCGGGGACCGACCCCGTCTGCGAGACGACGACCACGTGCTCGAAGTCCCAGCTCGAGCGGAAGCTCTCGAACTGGGGCAGGAGCGACTCGTCGACGACGATCACCTTGTCCTCGGCGTCGGCGGCGATGAAGCTCAGCTCATCCGGGTGCAGGCGCGGATTGATCGTATGGATGACCGCGGCCATCGACGGCACCGCGAAGTACAGCTCGAGGTGCTCGGGCTGGTTCCACAGCAGCGTGGCCACCCGATCGCCCTCGCCGACGCCGAGGCCGCGCAGCGCGCCGGCCAGCCGCCGGGCCCGCTCGACGCAGGCCCCCATCGTCGTCCGGCGCACCGAGCCGTCGGGCCGGCGGTAGACCACCTCGGAGCCGCCGCTCAACTGCTCGGCCCGCTCCACGATCACGGTCAGCGACAGCGGGAAGTCGTCCATCATCAGGCCGCTCAGCATCTCTCCTCCTGTGTCTGCGCCCGGGTGTACCCCGGGAGTATGGCGCTACGCGGCCATCGCAGGAGCCAGCGGATCGTCGATGAGCGCCGCCGGGGGCTCGGGCGCCGGAGCGGGCGCGTCGGGCTCGGCCTGGCGGCCCACCCCGAAGGGCAGGCCGGGCGGCACGGCGAGACGGACGATCTTCTTGACCACCGAGCCGAACTGCCGGTGCAGCGGTCCCGAGTTGTACGGAAGGCCGTAGCGCTCGCAGATCGCCTGCACCTCGGCGGCCAGGTCGGCGTAGCGGTGGGCGGGGATGTCCGGGAACAGGTGGTGCTCGATCTGGTGGCTGAGGTTGCCGCTGAGGATGTGGAACAGGCGGCTGCCGGTGAGGTTGGCCGAGCCGAGCATCTGGCGCAGGTACCAGGCGCCACGGGTCTCGTTCTCGACCTCCTCCGGGCTGAACTCCTCTACGCCGTCGGGGAAGTGCCCGCAGAAGATGATCATGAACGACCACAGGTTGCGGACCAGGTTGGCGCTCAGATTGCCGGTGAGCACGAACGGCGCCACCGGACCCGCGAGCGCCGGGAAGGCCACGTAGTCCTTGAGCACCTGGCGGCGGCCCTTCTCCCAGACCGCGCGCAGGATCTCGCGCTTGTCTGACCAGGTCACCTCACCGGACTCGATGCGGTCGACCTCGAGATCGTGGACGGCCACGCCCCACTGGAACAGCACCGCGAGCAGGAACGCGTACGCCGGGTTGCCGAGGTCGCGGGTGCGCCACGGCTGGTCCTCGGACATGCGCAGGATCCCGTAGCCGATGTCGCGGTCCTTGCCGAGCACGTTCGTGTGCGTGTGGTGCATGTAGTTGTGAGAGTGGCGCCACTGGTCACCCGGGCACGCGGTGTCCCACTCGAAGCGGTGGGAGTCGAGCGCCGGGTCGCGCGTCCAGTCGTACTGGCCGTGCATGACGTTGTGGCCGATCTCCATGTTGTCGAGGATCTTCGACAGCGACAGCGCGGCCACGCCGCCCAGCCAGGCCGGGGGCAGAAAGCCCGCGAACAGCAGGGCACGGCCGCTGACCTCGAGCCCGCGCTGGGCTCGGATGATGCGCCGGATGTAGTCGAGATCGCGCTCGCCGAGGTCGGCCATGACCCGGTTGCGGATCTCGTCGAGCTCACGGCCGAGGCTGTCGATCTGGTCGTCGGTCAGAGGTGGAAGGGTGCTGGTCATGGGTCCTCCCTGAGTCGGATTGGGTTCACAGGTCCAGGGCGACGTCGCCGTCGGGGACCGAGATGCAGAGCTGGATGTCCTCGTCCTCGCCATCGAGGCGCTCGCCGGTGAGGACGTTGCGCACGGTTCCGGCCGCCTTGCGGCACGTGCACGTGTGGCAGATGCCCATGCGGCAGCCGTAGGCGGGGGTGAGTCCGGCCGCCTCGGCCTGCTCGAGCAGGCTCCCGGCGCCGGCCGCCACGCTGCGGCCGCTGCGGGTGAAATGGAGAGTGCCGGTGCCCGGCTCGGCGCTCACCGGCAGGCGCAGCGGGGTGAACGTCTCGCTGCGCACGCGCTCCGGCGCGCCGGCCGCCGCCCACAGCTCGCGGACGCCGTCGAGCAGAGCCGGTGGCCCGCACACGGCGACGTCCGCGCTCTCGAGCTCGCCCTCGCGCAGCAATGCCCCGACGTCCTGAGCGCTCACATGGGCGCCGCCCTCGCGCGTGGCCACGTAGCGCACGGTGAGGTTGGGGTGGCGGGCGGCCAGGGCCTCCGCCTCGTCGCGGTAGAGCCAGTCGGCGGCGGTGCGGGCGTAGTGCAGGAACACGACCTCGCCCCGGTGGCCCTCGTCGCACAGGGTGCGCAACATCGAGAGCACGGGCGTGACGCCGCTGCCGCCGCTGATGAGCACGAGGCGCTCGGGCCGCGGGCTGGGCAGCGTGAACTCGCCGTCGGCCGACCCGAGATGGAGGACCGAGCCGGGCGCCAGCGCGCGGTGGAGGTGGCGCGAGACCCGCCCCTCGGGATGGAGGGTGACCGTGAGCTCGAGCTGACCGCGCGCGTGCTCGGAGCTCGCGGGGGAGTACGTGCGGGTGTGGCGGACGCCGTCGATCTCGACCCCGACCCGGACGTACTGACCGGCCCGGAAGCCGGCGAAGGCACGGTTGGGGCGCAGCACGAGGGTCACGCTGCGTGGCGTCTGCCGGCGCACCGCGAGCACCTCGGCCCGGGCATCCCGGACGGTCAGCGTCGGGCGGATGAGCTCGAGGTAGCGGTCGACCCCGTGGGGGCCGAGCAGCAGGTCGAGGGCCGAGGAGGCGAGAAGACGGCGGGGAGCGGTGAGGGTGGGCATGGTCATCTGATATTTAGTGAACGCTTGTATACCGAATACTCGGGTATCTTGCCCACGCGGTCAACCCGCAAACGCGAGTACTGTGAGGCAGATCACACGATGGCCGTAAACAACCGTGCACAGGAGTCGAGGCCTCGGCGCACCCACGCTGAGCGACGGCAGCACACCCGGCAGGCGCTGCTGGACGCCGCCCTGTTGCGGCTCGAGGACGGTGAGAGCTTCGACGCCCTCAGCCTGCGCTCGGTCACCCGCGCCGCCGGCGTCGTCCCGGCCGCGTTCTACCGCCACTTCGCCAGCATGGACGAGCTCGGCCTGGCCCTGGTCGAGGAGTCCTTCCGCTCACTGCGGGCGATGCTGCGCGAGGCCCGTGAGGAGCCGGCGCCCCGCGACATCATCCGCCGCTCGGTCGAGATCCTCGTCACGCACGTCAAGCGCCACCGCCAGCACTTCGCCTTCGTGGCCCGCGCGCGCAGCTCCGGCAACACCATCCTGCGCCACGCGATCCGGGGCGAGGTGCGTCTGTTCACCAGCGAGCTGGCCACCGATCTCGCGCGCTTCCCGGTCCTGCGGGAGTGGTCGACCGACGATCTGCTCATGCTCGCCGGGCTGCTCGTCAACACGATGATCGCCACCGTCGAGGGGATGCTCGATCTGCCGGTGGCGGCACCCGAGGCGCAGTCCGACCTCGAGCGCACGGCCGAGAAGCAGCTACGCCTGGTGATGCTCGCCGTGCCGCACTGGCGCAGCCGGCGCTGAGCCGGGCTATTCCAGCGCTGCTTCGATCGCGTCCACGATCTCCGCCGCCTCGGGATCGACCTGCGTCTCCCAGTGAGCGGCCAGGTGGCCGTCGGCGCCGACCAGGTACTTGGTGAAGTTCCACGCCGGCGCGGCCGATCCCGGCTGCTCGGCCAGCTCGCGCCACAGCGGCGGGGGATCGGCGAGCACCGACGTGCGCTGCGAGAGCGGGAAGCTGACGCCGTAGTTGCGCTGGCAGAAGCCGCCGATCTCCTCTGCGTGCTCGAATTCCTGGCCGGCGAAGTCGCCCGAGGGGAAGCCGAGCACCTGGAGCCCGCGCGGGCCGAAGCGCTCGTGCAGGCGCTGGAGCCCCTCGTACTGGGGCGTGAAGCCGCACTTGCTGGCCGTGTTGACGATCAGCGTCGGCCGGCCGCGCAGCGTGGTCAGGTCGAGGGCGCCGCCGTCGAGCAGCGTGATCGTGTGCGCGTACAGGTCATCCGGCTGCGACATCTGCGTGCTCCTTGGGTGGGGGACCAACTTGGGTGGGGGACCAATATGCTCGCGCACGATGACCCCGTCCGCTCACGAGCCGCAAATCGCCCGGCTGGCCGAGCTGATCGTCCGCTTCGGCGCCAACGTGCAGCCGGGCCAGGTCGTCGGGGTGGCATCGGAGCCGGGCAAGGAGGAGCTCGCCCGCGCGATCACGGCCGCCGCGTATCAGGCCGGGGCGAAGTTCGTCGACGTATCGGTGTTCGACATCCACCTGAAGCGGCTCCGGGCCAAGTACGCCGACCCGGACTCGCTCAGCTGGGTGCCGAGCTGGTACGGGGACCGGATCATCGGCCTCGGGGAGCTGCACGGAGCAACGATCGCGCTCACCGGACCCGTCGAGCCCCACCTGATGCGCGACGTCGACCCCGAGCTCCTCGGCCGGGACATGCTCCCGCGCGTGCGCGAGTCGATCGAGGTGCTCAACCAGCGCACGGTCAACTGGACCGTCGCCCCCTGCCCTACGCCGGGCTGGGCCGGGCTCGTCTACCCGGACCTGTCCGGACCCGAGGCACTCGACCGGCTCTGGCAGGAGATCGCCCACGTGTGCCGGCTCGATGAGCCCGACCCCGTGGCGGCCTGGAACGAGCGCCTGGACCGGCTCGAGGCGGTCGCCGGGCGTCTCGATGACCTCGCGCTCGACGCCGTGCGCTTCGATGGCCCGGGCACCGAGCTCACCGTCGGTCTGCTGCGCTCGAGCCGCTGGCAGGCCGCGCGCCTGCGCACCATCGACGGCCTCGTCCACGCCCCGAACCTCCCCACCGAGGAGGTGTTCACCACGCCCGATCCCGCACGCATCGCCGGGACGGTCAGCTCGACCAAGCCCCTGTTCGCCTCAGGCGCGCTCATCACGGGGCTCCGCGTGCGCTTCGATGGCGGCCGGGCCGTGCAGATCGATGCCGACGAGGGCGCGGACACGCTGCGGACGCTGTGCGCGCGCGACGAGGGCGCCGCGCGCCTCGGTGAGGTCGCGCTCGTCGACCGCGAGAGCCGGATCGGACATCTGGGCACCGTCTTCTTCGACACCCTGCTGGACGAGAACGCGGCCAGCCACATCGCCCTGGGGCAGGGGTTCGAGTTCGCGATCGGCGACGAAACCGACCGGGCGCGGGTCAACCACTCCGAGCTCCACATCGACTTCATGATCGGCTCAGACGCCGTCTCGGTCACCGGCGTGCGCCCCGGCGGCGACGAGGTGCCGCTGCTGCGCCACGGTGTCTGGCAGATCTGAAAGCGGCTACCCTGGCTGCGCATTCCCGGAGAGGTGCCGGAGCGGCTGAACGGGCGCGACTGGAAATCGCGTAACGGGGGTCAACCTCGTTCGGGGGTTCGAATCCCCCCCTCTCCGTTTTCCGGTTTCTTGGACGGATGTTCGGTAGCGCCGGGGCGCCGGGCGGACGGGCGTTACCCGTTCGCGCAATCGCTTGCCATCAAGGTGAACAAAATCCTTCATGGTCGCTTGGCGGGCACGAGATGACCGGTTAACATGCTCGCCTGCCATGAGGGCGCACAAGGGATCCCGGCCGATGCTGCGGCTTGTCGAAGGGGCGCCAAGCCAGACCGAAACCTGGTCGTGGTTCTGTGGTCATTGCGCCGCGCCGTCGCCCGGGGACCAGGCGCCCGCGCCGAGCGCGCGCGTCTGCCGGGAGTGCGGGCTCGGCCTGCTGCTCGAGGCACGCTCCGATGCCGTCCCGAGCGACCGCGACGCCTTCCTGGTCATCGACAGCGCCCTGCTCGTGCAGGCGATGTCGCGCCGGGCCCAGGGGCTCCTGTCGGTGAGCGAGGAGGAGGCGGTCAACCGCCCGGTCTCCGAGCTGCTGGTCAGCGCCGACGCCGAGGGCCAGGCCAACCGTTTGGCCGTGGCGATCACCGACGCCGCCCACGGCTCCGGCGCCCCGCTGAGCGCCTTCGTGCGCCCGTGGAACACCTTCGGCGTGCGGCTGCGCGCGCGCATCGCGCCGTGCGGTCCGCCCCGAGCCGCACTGCTCGTGCTCCAGGCGCCCGAGCGTCCGACCCTGCGCGCCGTCTGAGCGCGCGGGTCAGCTCATCGCGCTGAGCGCGACGGGCGCCCCCGCGCGCACGAGCGCCTCGGGCAAACGCACCGAGCCGTCGGGCTGCTGGCCGTTCTCGAGCAGGGCGATGATCGTCCGCCCGACCGCCACGGCGGTCCCGTTCAGCGTGTTCACGTACGTCGGGCGGCCACCCTCGGGCCGGTAACGGATCTCGAGCCGCCGAGCCTGAAAGTCGGTCGTGTTCGAGGTCGAAGTGAGCTCGCGATAACGGCCCTGTCCGGGCAGCCAGGCCTCGCAGTCGTACTTCTTGGCTGCCGAGGCGCCGAGGTCGTTCACGGCGATCGCCACCACCCGGTAGGGAATCTCGAGGGCGGTCAGGATCGACTCCTCGATGGCAAGCAGCCGCTCGTGCTCCTGTCCCGCCTGCTCGGGCTCCACGAAGCAGAACATCTCGACCTTGTCGAACTGGTGCACGCGGAAGATGCCGCGGGTGTCCTTGCCCGCGGCGCCGGCCTCGCGACGGAAGCAGGAGGAGAAGCCGGCGTAGCGGAGCGGCAGCGCGTCGGCGGGCAGGATCTCGTCCTGATGCAGGGAGGCAAGCGGCACCTCGGCGGTGCCGACGAGGTAGAGGTCGTCGTCGGCCAAGCGGTAGATCTGCTGTTCGGTGTCGGGCCACATCCCGGTTCCGAACAGCGCCCGCTCGCGCACGAGCACGGGCGGGATGACCGGCTCGAAACCCTCGGCCACGAGCCGCTCCATCGCGAAGCGCACGAGTGCGAGCTCGAGCAGCACGAGCTCGCCGCGCAGGTAGGCGAAGCGCGAACCGGAGACTCGGGCGGCGCGCTCCATGTCGATGCGCGGCCCGGCAAGCTCGAGGTGATCACGCCCGGTCGCCCCCGCATTTCCACGCTCATACAGCACCGTGTCCTCGTCCGGGGCCTCCGGCGAGGGCAGGCTGGGCAGCGTGGCCAGGAGCGCGTCGCGCCGGGCGCGCACCGCGGTCTCGCGGTCCGACAGCTCGCGGCCGCGCGCGGACAGCTCGGCCAGGCGTGCTCGCTCGGCGTCGGTGGGGGGGCCCTTGCGGCCCTTGCTCGCCTCGTTGAGCTCGGCCTGCAGGCTCTCGAGCTCGGTGCGCACGGTGCGCCACTCGCCGTCGAGCGCGAGGAACGTGTCGACCGCCGCCGCCGGCTCGGGACCACGCCGGGCCAGCGCAGCGCGAACGGCCTCCGGGTCGCGTCGGATCAGCTGGATGTCGAGCACGGCTAGTGGTCGCGCCCGTACGGACGGTCGCACCGAGAGTGCCGACCGGTGGATGCCGAGCACGGACGCAGCATCCGACGCGTCGCCGTACTACGCGCGGATGCGAGGACACAGCCCGGCGCCGCCGGGCGGTGCTCGACTGCGAGCCTGGTTACGGGGGGGACCACAACTACGAGGTGCCGTTGGCGGCGCCCGTGCCGGTGCCGCCGCCCCCGCCGCCCGTGCCCGAGCCGCCCCCGTTGCTGGTGTTCCCGCGGGAGGCGCCCGTCCCGGAGGAACCGGCTCCGGAGGCCGAGGCGCCGGTCGTGGCGCCGGGACCGCTGCTGGCCGGACCGGTGTTGTTGGTCTTGATCTTCTTGTTGCCGCTCGCGGTCGAGAGCTGGGTGGCCCCGCCCGAGGTGGCGGCGCTGCCCGATGTGGCCAGGGCCTGACTGATCGAGCCGACCTGCTCCTGCTCGCAGGGGACCAGGCCGGGGACCCTCGGCGCCTGGCGGCCGGAATAGGCGGCGACGAACTGCGCCACGTCCCGGGCGTCCTGGCCGACGACGATGTTCTGGGGCATGATCGCGCCCGAGAAACCACCGTTCTCGATCGCATACAGGACGCGGGCGACCGGCCGCTCGCAGCGGATGTCGAAGTTCGGACCGTTGTTGTACTGGGCCGTGCGCACGTTGTAGGCCGAGCCGTGCGTGCCGGCGTAGGAGAGCGTGTGACAGCCCGCGCAGCGCTGGGAGAACAGCACCGCCCCGGTGTGCAGCGTGCCCCCGTCGAGCTTCGTGGGCACGTTGATCTTCTCGGTGCCGCACGCGCTGGCCGTCAGGACCACCGCGACGGCCCCGACACAGGAGCTGATCAGCTTGGGGACTCGCCTCATGGGCGCCCAAGCATACGGAAACCGGCGTCCACAGCGCCCCTCCGGGGAGGGCCGCCAGCGTGGCGCGCCCCGGCCTGCCAAGCTCGCGCCATGCGCCGCGCCCGGCTCGCCGCCAGCCTCCTTGCCCTCCTGGGTGCCGGCGCCGTGAGCGGCTGTGGCCACACCGCGCGCGTGCCCGTGCATGGGGTGCTCTACCTGACACTTCAGGAGTACCGGGTTGCCCCCGGCAGCGCTCGGGTCCACCCCGGTCCGCTCGCCATCCACGTGCGCAACCTCGGCCGCCTGACCCACAACCTGGCCGTCACCAACGGCACCCGCACGATCGCCGCCACCCATCCGATCCCGCCCGGGTCGGCCACCTGGTTCGAGCTCCTGCTCAGCCCCGGGACCTATCAGATGGGCTCGAGCCTGTTCTCCGATCAGGACTTCGGGCTGTACGGGACGCTCACGGTCCTGCGCCCGAGCGCGGGCAAGAAGTAGGTCCCGGCGCCGGCCTGCCGTGGTTGCCGCCGTCGGGGACGCTCGCGATCTGAGGTATTGAGCGAGCGTCGCATCGGCCGGGCCGGGACGTGTGTGGTTCGCCGTCTGACAGCGGTGTCCTTCCCGGGCCGGCGAATTCGCCGCGGCCTCGCGGGCGCCGGCGTCACGCGGCGGGGCCGGGAGGCCGGGGGTGGTTTGCCACGCCCAGCGTGGCGAAGTCCCCACACGCTTCGGGGTGACGTGGCTGCGCACGGGCGCGGGCGGTTTGCCACGCCCAGCGTGGCGAACTCCCCACACGCTCCCGGGTCATGCCGCGCGCCGCGGACCGAGCGGGCGATTTGCCACGCCCAGCGTGGCGAACTCCCCACGCGTCCCGGCATGACGCCGCCACGGGCGCCCGGCCGCCGCCACCCACGCGCCCGCCACCCCCGCTGCCCGCCCACGCGCCCGCCGGCCGCGCCGAGCCGCCGTTCAGGCCGTCGCCGCCGCCCGCGCCAGCAGCACCACGTTGACGATCGCCGCCAGCGTCATCACCGCCACCTCCCGCTGCAGGATCGACAGCACGATGACCTGCTGCTCGTCCTCGGGCAGCTTGCCCACGTCCGCGGCGCTTTGAAAGTCCCGCGCGTCGAGCACCATCTGCGCCGCGGAGGCCCGCAGCTGCTCGGCGATCAGCGAGACGAGCATCGGCAGCACGCCGTACAGGACGTGCAGGCCCGGCGCCTTGTGATGACCCAGGTCGTCGACTGCACCCAGCAGCACGGTGAGGACGATGGTGGCCTGACCACCGCGGAGCAGCCACCAGAACAGCTGCGTGCGCTGCACGCGCCACCACCCCCAGGCGCCGAGCAGAGCCGCCGCCGCGGTCAGGGCCATGGCAGCGATGCCCACCACCATGTGCACCGCGTTCACGCGCGCTCCGCCCCTCGTGTACGAATGGCGGCGGCATGGGTACAGGGGGCCGTGGACCGGCCACCCGGATAGCCGCATTTCGCACTAAGTAACACCTTGTTACAAGCTACCCCTTCGCAGTGCTATAACGACCGCTGAATGCTCCGAAGCTACCTCCCCGCACTCGTGTTCCTCATCCTTGGCGGAGCGGTTGGCACGCTGTTCGGAGTCCTCAACCTGATCGTCGGCCGGCGCCACCCGAACCGCACGAAGGAGGCTCCGTACGAGTCCGGCATGCCCTCCGACGTGCAGCAGGGACTCCGCTTCGGGATCAGCTTCTACTTGATCGCGATGCTGTTCATCCTGTTCGACATCGAGGTCATCTTCCTCTATCCGATCGCCGTTCAGCTGCGGTCGTTCGGGACGTTCGCCATGAGCGAGACGATCGTATTCGTCCTGCTGCTGACGATCGCGCTCGTATATGTGTGGCGACGAGGAGCACTGGAATGGAAATAAAGCGCGAACCCGCCTCCGACTTCCGCGTGCAGCAGTTGCGCGCGCGCGACCTGCTCCGGGGCGATCTGCCCGAGGAGGACCTCGAGCAGTTCCTCGAGGAACGCGTGCTCACCACCACGGTCCAGAAGGCGGTCGGGTGGGCGCAGGGCAACTCGATCTACCCGCTCACGTTCGGGCTGGCCTGCTGCGCGATCGAGATGATGTCGATCGTCGCCTCGCGCATGGACATCGCGCGCTTCGGCTTCGAGGCCATGCGCGCGTCGCCGCGCCAGGCCGACCTGATCATCCTGTCCGGGCGGGTGTCGATCAAGATGGCGCCCGTCGTGCGCCGGCTGTGGGACCAGATGCTCGAGCCCAAGTGGGCGATCTCGATGGGAGCGTGCTGCTCGTCGATGGGCGTGTTCAACAACTACGCGCTCGTTCCGGCGGACAAGTTCATGCCCATCGACGTGCACGTGCCCGGTTGCCCGCCCCGGCCCGAGGCGCTCATGCACGGCATCCTGCGCCTGCGGGACAAGATCCAGGGCCACCCGGTCGAGAACTGGCGCGACCGCTACGCAGCCCGCGGCACCGAGGAGATCGTCCCCTACAACCCCGAGGACCAAGGGGCCGACAACCTCTTCATCCCCGGAGACACCGCCGGTGCCTGACGCCACCGAGCTCGAGCTGACCGCCCAGGAGCTCCGCGACGCCGATGCCGAGTCGGTGCGCGACACCGAGTTCTTCCGGGGCCGGGCGGTGATCGTGGTCAACCCGAGCCGGGTGCGACCGGTCCTCGAGCACCTGCGCGGCAAGGGCTATGCGTTCCTGGCCAGCCTGCACGGCGTCGACTACTACCCCGAGGAACCCCGCCTGGGGATTCTGTACGAGCTGCTCGACATGCACCGGGTCGAGCGCATCACCGTGAAGGCCCGCGTGAGCACCAGCGAGCCGCAGATCGCCTCGGTCGTCGACATGTTCCCGACCGCGCACGCCCAGGAGCGCGAGACCTACGACATGTTCGGCGTCGTCTTTGACGGCCATCCCGACCTGCGGCGGATCCACATGCCCGAGGACTACGAGGGTCACCCGCAGCGCCGCGACTTCCCGGTCGGCGGCGAGCCGGTGCTGTTCACCTACAACGAGGCCCAGAACTACGGGCAGTGGCAGTGAGATGAGCCTGACCAGCGACTATCGCCGCCGCGAGGAATCGATCACGCTGTCCGAGGAGCCGGCCGGCGAACAGCACGAGCTGCTGACGCTCAACATCGGCCCGCACCACCCCGCCACCCACGGTGTGCTGCGACTGCTCACGACGCTCGAGGGCGAGATCGTCCGCGACATCAAGCCGATCATCGGCTACGTCCACACCGGCATCGAGAAGACAGCCGAGGACAAGGCCTACTGGAAGGTCATCCCCGTCGTCGAGCGGATGGACTACCTGGCCTACTACTTCAACGCGATGGCGTTCTGCGGCGCGGTGGAGACGCTGCTGCAGTGCGAGGTCCCGCCCCGGGCCCAGTACCTGCGCGTCATCCACCTCGAGCTCAACCGCATCAACTCGCATCTGCTGTGGCTCGGCACCAGCGCGCTCGACCTCGGCGCGATCTCCATGTTCTGGTACACGTTCCGCGAGCGCGAGAAGATCCTCGACCTGTTCGAGATGTCCTCGGGCGCCCGCTTCCACACCCGCTACATCCAGGTCGGCGGGGTCATGCGCGACATCCCCCGCAGCTGGGCGGAGAAGGTCCGGGCCTTCTGCCGGGACATGCCGACCCGGGCCGACCAGTACGGCGATCTTCTGGAGAAGAACGAGATCGTCCTGCAGCGGCTGCGCGGAACCGCGGTCGTACCCATGGAGCGGCTGCTCGAGCTCGGTGTCACCGGTCCACTGCTGCGCGCCGCCGGCAACCCGTGGGACCTGCGCAAGGCGGCGCCGTACTCGAGCTACGACCACTTCGAATTCAAGATCCCGGTCGGCACGGTGGGCGACAACTACGACCGCATGCGCGTCCGCCTGGCCGAGATCTACGAGTCGGTGAAGATCATCGAGCAGGCCCTCGAGGGGCTGCCCGAGGGCCCGTACATCACCACCGACCGCAAGATCGCGCTGCCGCCCCGCCACGAGCTGGCGACGAGCATGGAGGCGCTCATCCACCACTTCAAGCTCGTCACCGAGGGCTTCCGGGTGCCGCCGGGCGAGTGCTACTACCCGATCGAGGGTCCGCGCGGCGAGTACGGGTGCTTCGTGCGCGCCGACGGCTCCGCCAAGCCGGCCCGCGTGCACATGCGCGACCCCAGCTTCGTCAACCTGCAGGCGCTTCCCGACATGGTGCGCGACGGCTACATCGCCGACCTCATCGCCACGCTGGCCATGCTCGACCCGATCCTGGGCGGGGTGGATCGCTAGATGAGCTTCCTGCAGAGAGGCGACGCCAATCGCCGACCCCAGCCGACCGCGGGCGAGAGCGCCCTGCGAACCGGCGATCCCCGGCTCGACCCGGGGAGCGGCATGGGCGCGGCCGGCCCGCCCCACCAGCGGCTCACCAGCGGGCAGGTGCCCCGCTTCGCCCACGGCTCGCGCGTCCCCGGCTGGGACGAGGGCGTCGACCTGACCAAGGATCCCGCCCTCATCCCGGATCCGAACACCCCGGTCCCGGACGAGCTGCGGGCGAGCATCGAAGCGGCGATGGCCAAGTACCCCGACCGCCGCTCGGCCACGATCCCGGCGCTGCATCTGGCCCAGAACGTTCACGGCTGGTGCTCACCCGAGGCGATCACGGAGGTGGCCGCGGTCATGCAGGTCACCCCCGCCTACCTGATCTCGGTGGCCACCTTCTACGACATGTTCAAGACCGAGCCCCAGCCTGAGCACGACGTGTTCGTGTGCACGAACATCTCCTGCTCGCTGCGGGGCGCGGACGAGTTCTACGAGGCCATGGTCAAGGCAGCCGACGGCCGCGTCTACGTGCGCGGGTTCGAGTGCCTGGGCGCGTGCGACATCGCGCCGATGGCATCGGTCGACGGCGAGTACGTCGGGCCGCTCACCCCCGAGGACGCCCCCCGGATCGTCGAGGACCTCCTGGCCGGACGGCCGGTGCTCGAGGAGAAGCAGTTGCGCTACCGCCGCTGTGCCGATCCGGGCGTGGCCGAGGGCGGACGCGACTTCGGGCCCCCATCGAAGGACACCGCGAGGTCCGACACCGCCGGCTTCGGTCCCGAGGGCGATCTGGTCGACCGGCCCGGACCGACGGCGGCGATCGAGGTTCCCCGCGAGGAGGCGGAGCAGTGAAACTGCTGTTCGAGGGCATCGACGAGCCCGGGCTGAACACGCTGCCGGTGTATGAGCGCCGGGGCGGCTACGAGGCGATGCGCCAGGCGCTGGGCATGGAGCCCGATGCGGTGCTGGCGGAGATCAGCGCCTCCGGGATCCGGGGCCGCGGCGGCGCCGGCTTCCGCATGGGCCAGAAGGCCTCCTTCCTGCCCCACGGGGACATGGAGAAGTACCTGGTCTGCAACGCGGACGAGTCCGAGCCGGGGACGTTCAAGGACCGCGAGATCATGCAGAAGAGCCCTCACATGCTGATCGAGGGCATCATCATCTCCTCCTGGGCCGCCGGCATCCGCCGCGCCTTCATCTACATCCGGGGCGAGTACGCCCTCCAGGCCGACATCCTCGAGGCGGCGATCGCCGAGGCCGAGGCGGCCGGCTATCTGGGCGAGCGCATCCTCGGCTCCGATCACACGCTGAAGCTCGTCCTGCACCGCGGCGCGGGCGCCTACATCTGCGGTGAGGAGACCGGGCTGCTCGACTCGCTGGAGGGCAAGCGCGGCAACCCGCGCCTGAAGCCGCCCTTCCCGGCCATCGAGGGCCTGTACCACGGCCCGACGCTGATCAACAACGTCGAGACGCTGGCGACCGTGCCGCACATCATGCGCATGGGCGGCGAGGAGTACGCGAAGCTCGGGACCGAGACCTCGACCGGCACGAAGCTCGTGTCGGTGTCGGGGGACGTGCAGCGGCCGGGCAACTACGAGGTCGAGCTCGGCGTCCCCTCGCGGGAGATCATCTACGGCCTGGCCGGTGGTCCGCCCGACGGCCGCGAGGTGAAGTTCTGGTTCCCCGGCGGCTCGAGCTCGCCCGTGCTGACGAAGGCCGACCTCGACCTCCCCTACGACTTCGACTCGATGGCCAAGGCGGGCTCGATGCTCGGCTCGGGCGCCATCATCGTCGTCGACGACTCCCACACCGTGCTCGAGGTCGCCTACAAGGTGGCCAAGTTCTATGCCCACGAGTCGTGCGGCAAGTGCGTGCCCTGCCGCGAGGGCACGAACTGGACTCAGAAGATGCTCGAGCGGATCTACTCCGGCGAGGCCACCCCGATGGACCTCGACATCATCGCCTCCGTCCAGGAGCAGATCATCGGCAACTGCCTGTGCGTGCTCGGCGACGCCATGGCGATGCCGATCGGCTCCCTGGTGGCCAAGTTCCGCCCGGAGCTCGAGAGCGAGATCGAGGCCGCGCGCGAGCGCCGCCACGCGGGCGCGGCCGAGGACGTCGTCGCGCTCGGCGTGGCCGACGAGCATGCCGGGCCGATCCCGGTCCACTGACCACCACCCCCCGATGCCCCGACCCGAGAAGAAGACGATCCAGCTGACCATCGACGGCCGCGAGATCGAGGCCGAAGAGGGCGCGATGCTCGTCGACGCCGCCAAGCTCGGCGACGTCGAGATCCCCTACTTCTGCTACGAGCCGCGGCTGGGCAACCCGGTCGGCGCCTGCCGGATGTGCCTGGTCGAGATCGAGGGCATCCCGAAGCTCCAGACCTCGTGCTCGACCCCGGTCAAGGACGGCATGGTCGTCCACACGCAGACCGAGCGCGTGCGCCACGCCCAGAACGCGGTGGTCGAGTTCCTGCTCGTCAACCACCCGCTCGACTGCCCGGTGTGCGACAAGGGCGGGGAGTGCCCGCTGCAGGACATCAGCTTCGGCTGGGGCCTCGGTCGCTCGCGCATGATCGAGCCCAAGCGCCACTTCCAGAAGCCGCTCGAGCTCTCGCCGCTCATCGCCATCGACCGCGAGCGCTGCATCCTCTGCTACCGCTGCGTGCGCTTCTCGCAGGAGGTCTCCGAGGACTACCAGCTCATCTTCGCCGAGCGCGGCGCCCACAGCTTCGTCTCCACCTACAACGGCCACCCGTATGTGGCCCCGTTCAGCGGCAACATCACCGAGCTCTGTCCGGTCGGGGCGCTCACCTCGCGCTCCTACCGCTTCCGCGCCCGGCCCTGGGACATCGAGGACGCGGCCGGCATCTGCATGCTGTGCCCCTCGCAGTGCAACGTCAGCTTCACCGTGCGCGACGAGCGGGTCATGCGCGTGCTCGTGCGCGATCACGAGGGCAACCACGAGGTCGACGACGGCTGGCTGTGCGACAAGGGCCGCTACGCCTTCCAGGCCATGCACGTCGACGAGCGCATCACGCGCCCGATGGTGCGCGACGGCGGCGCGTTGCGCGAGGTCTCCTGGGAGCGGGCGCTCGAGACCGCGGCCGCGCTGGCCCGCCACAAGGGTCACGTGGGCGCGCTGGTCGGCGGACAGGCCACCAACGAGGAGGGCTTCCTGCTCGGGCGCCTGCTGCGCGAGAGCCTGCAGTCCGGCGACATCGACTCCGGTGGCGCCGGCACCGTGCCGCTCGAGCTCGCGCGGTCGCTCGCCGCTCCCGCGCTGCAGGCCACCGTGTCCGACCTCGAGTTCGCCCACACCGTGCTGCTGGTCGGCTGCGAGCCCCTCGACGACGCGCCGATCCTCGACCTGCGCCTGCGCAAGGGCGTGCGCCGCCGCGGCGTGCGGCTCGTCGTGGCCAGCGCGCGGCCGAGCGCCCTCGACACGAGCGCCCGCCACGTGCTGCGCTTCGCTCCCGGCGGGGAGGCGGCGTTCCTGAACGAGCTCGAGCGCGGCCTGGCGGCTGGCGGCGCGCCGGTCTCCGACGAGGTGGCGGCGGTGGCCGCGCAGCTGCGCGAGGGCGGCGAGGACGTCGTGATCCTGTGGGGCGAGCGTGTCGGCGCCGCCGGCGCTCCGGCCCTGTTGCGGATCGCCGAGCACCTCGGGCTGGCCGGGCGCGAGGGCGCCGGGCTGCTCGAGATCCCGAGCGGCGCCAACGGCCGCGGCCTGCGCGAGGCCGGCGCGGTGCCGACCGCCGGCCCGGGCTACGCCGAGCCGCCGGTGGCCGGGCGCGGGGCGGCGCAGATCGCCGCCGCAGCGGCCGCGGGCGAGATCACCGCGCTCTACCTGCTGCAGACCGATCCGGTGCGCGAGCGGCCCGACCGCGCCCTGTGGGAGCGCGCGCTCGAGCGCGCGTCGCTCGTCATCGCCCACGCGTCGGTGCTCACCGACGGTCTGCGCGAGCACGCGAACGTCATCTTCCCGGCCGAGTCCTACGCCGAGAAGGAGGGCACGGTCGTGCACCCGGACGGCCGCCTGCAGCGACTGCGCACGGCGATCAAGCGTCCCGGCGAGGTGCGCGCGGGCTGGTGGGTGCTGGCCGAGCTCGGCCGCCGGGTCGGCTCCGACGCGCGCGTGCTCACCGCCCCGATCGCCTTCCGCCAGCTCGTCTCCGCCGTCCCGTTCTACGCCGGGCTGACGCTCGAGGAGGTGGGCGGGCGCGGCGTGCGCTGGCCCGCCCGCGAGCAGGCCGCGGCCATGCCCGCGGGTGCCCTGACCGTCGAGGCCACGCGCGCGGCGGCGCAGCCGACCCAGCCCGGCTCGGTCAGCGCCGGCGAGGCCGAGGGGCCGGCCACGGCGCCTGGCGCCACGCCGCAGGCCGCCTCGGACGCGCTGCGGCTGGGCACCTATCGCTCGATCTGGGCCGCCCCCGAGGTCGAGGTCTCCCCGGCGCTGCGCTTCGCCATCGCCCGCCAGCAGGTCGAGCTCTCGCCCGCGGACGCCAAGCGGCTCGGGATCAGCGCCGGCGACCCGGTCGTGGTGGCCCAGAACGGGACCCGCCTGCGCGGGCTCGCCCACGTGCGCCCCGGTGTTCCCGAGGGGGCCGCGTTCCTGGGTGACGCGCTGGCCAGCGACTCGGCCAACGCGCTCACCGAGCCGCTCGTGGAGGTGCGCAAGGCAGCCGGAGCACTCATGCCCACGCCGGGTGTGGCGGGCCCGGGCGGCGAGCGGGGTGAGCCATGAGCGTCGCGCACCTGCCCCTGGCCGACGTCCTCTACTTCGAGCCCTGGTGGCTGCAGATCGTCAAGTCGCTCGTCATCTTCGGCGTGGCGTTCGGCGTGCTGCCGGTGCTCGTCGTCTACGAGCGCAAGCTGCTCGGGCGCTTCCAGAACCGCTACGGCCCCAATCGCGTCGGTCCGTTCGGCCTCCTGCAGCCGATGGCCGAGATCGTCAAGTTCGCCATGAAGGAGCCGTTCCGGACCCGCACGTCGGTCGCCTACCTGTTCCGGATCGCCCCGATGATCGCGATCCTGACCGCGATCGCCGGGCTCGCGCTCGTGCCCTTCGGCGACGTCAACCACATCGGCAGCCAGCGGGTCGGCCTGTACGGCATCGACGTGTCGATCGGCCCGCTGTACGTGTTCGCGCTGGCCGGCATCTCGTTCTACGGGATCATGCTCGGCGGCTGGTCCTCGGGCTCGAAGTACTCGTTCCTGGGCGCCATGCGCGGCGCGGCGCAGCTCATCTCCTATGAGGTCTCCCAGGGCCTCTCCCTCGTCGGCGTGATCATCACCGCGCAGACGCTGTCGCTGACCGGGATCGTCCACGCGCAGCGCGGGATGTGGTTCATCATCCCCCAGTTCGCGGGGTTCATCATCTTCCTCGTCGCCTCGTTCGCCGAGACCAACCGGGCGCCGTTTGACCTCGTGGAAGCCGACGCCGAGCTGGTCGGCGGCTACTTCACCGAGTACGGCGGCACGCCGTTCGTGGCCTTCCTGTTCGCCGAGTACATGAACATGCTCGTCGTCTCCGGCATCGCCACCACGGTGTTCCTGGGCGGCTGGATGTTGCCCGGCAACCCCCACATCCCGGGCTGGATCGACCCGTTCATCGTCATCGCCAAGATGATGCTCTTCTTCTCCTTCTTCGTCTGGATCCGGGCCACGCTGCCGCGCCTGCGCTACGACCAGCTCATGTCATTCGGCTGGAAGGTGCTCCTCCCGTTGGCCACTCTCAACCTCCTCGTCACCGCGATCATCGTTGGACTGAACGCATGAGCCCCTACGACCCCAGCGCCGACATCATCGAGGTCGTCCGCCACCCCGCCCCCGGGCCGGCGGCCGGCGCCTACCGCGCGTTCGGCGAGACCCTCCGCGGTCTGAAGACGACCTTCGCCCGCATCGTCGAGGGCCCGACCACGATCCAGTATCCGGAGGAGAAGACGCCGGTCTATCCGCGCTTCCGCGGCCGCCACCGGCTGCACCGCTTCGAGGACACGGGCCTGGAGAAGTGCGTCGGCTGCTCGTTGTGCGCCGCCGCCTGCCCGGCCGACTGCATCCGCGTGGTGGCGGCCGAGAACACGCCCGAGAACCGGGTCTCGGCGGGCGAGCGCTACGCGGCGGTGTACGAGATCAACATGAGCCGCTGCATCTTCTGCGGCTACTGCGAGATCGCGTGCCCGTTCGACGCCATCACGATGGGTCACGACTACGAGCTCTCCGACTACACGCGCTCGGACCTCATCTTCACCAAGGAGATGCTGCTGGCCGAGCCGGTCGAGCGCACTCCGCTGCGGGCGGAGGACGACTAGCCGTGCACGTCTTCACGGCGATCATCTTCTTCCTCGCCGCGATCGGCGTGATCGGCGGGGCGATCGGCGTGATCGCCATGCGCAACCCGTTCTACAGCGTGCTCATGCTGATCGTGCACCTGGTCTGCCTGGCGGCGCTCTTCCTGCTCCTGCGGGCCGAGTTCGTGGCCGCGGCCCAGGTCGTCGTGTACGCGGGCGCGGTGATGGTGCTCTACCTGTTCGTGGTCGGCTACGTGGGGGGCGGCGAGCAGCGCGCGAGCGGCCCGGTCCTGCGCGTGGTCGGCCCGCTGTTCGCGCTCGGGCTGGCCATCGAGCTGTGCATCGCCACGCTCGGCTCGGCGCTGAAGGGGGTCAGCTCCAGGGGCGCGCCCTACGTGCCCGGCTTCGGGACCCCGAAGCACATCGGCACGCTGTTCCTGACCACGTACCTGTTCCCGTTCGAGCTCGCATCGATCGTGCTCATGGTCGCCGCGGTCGGCGCCGTCGTGCTGGCCCGCCGGCGCCGGGGCCTCGAGGGCGGGCGCGAGGGCGAGGAGATCTCGCTCATCGTCCCGCGTCCGGAGTGGACGGGCACGATGGCTGAGGCCACCGGCATCCGCCGCGGGGGCCCGGGCGGCGATCCCGAGCCCGTCCCATCGGGCGCCCATCCCGAGCAGCACGAGGGCGGCTGGTAATGGCGATCGGCTGGTATCTCGCCGTCTCGGCGATCGTGTTCTGCATCGGCGCCGGTGGCGTGCTCACCCGCCGCAACCCGCTCGTGCTGCTGCTCTGCCTCGAGCTCATGCTCAACGGCGCCAACCTGGCCCTCGTCGCCTTCGCCCGCATGTGGGGGCACGAGGACGGCCAGATCTTCGCCCTGATCGTGATGGTCATCGCGGCCTGCGAGGTGACCGTCGGCCTGGGCCTGATCGTGGCCATCTACCGCCGCCAGCTTCCCGTCGACGTCGACCAGCTCGGCGAGCTCCAAGGGTGATCGCCTAAGTGTCTGCCACCACCGCCGGATGGCTCGTCCTGCTCTGCCCGCTGCTCGGGTGCACCGTCATCGCCCTGAGCGGCGGCGCCCTGCGCGGCCGCTCGGCCGGCTGGCTCGGCACCCTGGCGATCGCCGCCGCCTTCGTGTTCAGCGTCATTGCGTTCTTCGCGCTGCGCAGTCACGCCTCCGATCACCGCGAGCTCAGCTCGAGCCTGTGGGACTACGCGGTCACCACCGGGGTCGACGCCCGTATGCAGATCCTCGTCGATCCGCTGTCGGTGTACATGGCGCTGATCGTCTCCGGGGTCTCCACGCTCATCCACCTGTACTCGATCACCTACATGACGGGCGATCGAGGCTTCCGGCGCTACTTCGCCTACCTGAACTACTTCGTCTTCTCGATGCTGCTGCTCGTGCTGGCGGGCAACTTCGTGCTGCTCATCGTCGGCTGGGCGTTCGTCGGCGCGGCGTCCTACCTGCTCATCTCGTTCTGGTACCGGCGCACGACGGCCACGCGGGCGGGCATCAAGGCGTTCGTCATCAACGTGTTCGGCGACGTCGGCCTGGTCCTGGGGACGTTCTTCATCTTCCGCCACACCGGATCGGTCCAGTTCCTCACCGTCTTCCACGACGTCCACCGGGTCTTCCACACCGACCAGCCCGACCTGGTGGCCGGCTGCCTGCTGCTGCTCGTGGGCGCGTTCGCCAAGTCGGCCCAGGTGCCGCTGCACACCTGGCTCCCGGACGCCATGGAGGGCCCGACGCCGGTGTCCTCGCTCATCCACGCGGCCACGATGGTGACCGCGGGCGTCTACCTCATCGCCCGCATGCATCCGCTGTTCGAGATGGCCCCCACGGCGGCCGACGTCGGCGCGATCATCGGCGGGTTGACGCTCGTCGTGGCGGCCTCGATCGCCATCGTCGCCGTCGACATCAAGCGCGTCATCGCCTATTCGACCATGTCCCAGATCGGCTACATGATCATGGGCGTCTCGGCGGGCGCCTACTCGGCCGGCCTGTTTCACCTCATGACGCACGCCTTCTTCAAGGCACTCCTGTTCATGGCCGCGGGCTCGATCATCGGCGCCATGGCCGGCAACCAGTCGCTTGACCGCATGGGCGGATTCCGCAAGGCGATGCCGTTCACGTTCGCCTGCTTCATCGTCGGCGGTCTGGCCCTGTCGGGCTTCCCGCCCTTCTCGGGCTGGTTCTCCAAGGACGACATCCTCGGCTTCCTCGACCACCGCGGCGGTGGCTTCCTCGTGCTCGGGATCATCGGCTACGCGGGCGCCGCGCTGACCGGCATGTACACGTTCCGGATGATCTTCCGCGCCTTCTACGGCGACCCCGTGCCGGAGGCGGTCGAGCTCGAGCACGGCCACCTCGCCCACGCCGAGGTGCCGACGAACCCGGCCACCGGCGAGGAGGAGGACACCGACGTCGGCTTCCCCGGACCCGAGCACTTCATCGCCGAGCGCGAGATGCCCATGAAGGTGGCCATGGGTCTGCTGGCTCTGCTGGCCACGGTGGCCGGCGTGCTCGTCATCCCGGGCGTCGATGACGCGGTGCAGAAGTGGCTCGCGCCGACGTTCGCGGACTCCCGCTTCGCCCACGTCCAGGTCTCCACCGGCGCCGGATGGGTCGGCCTCATCATCGGCGCCATCGTCGCCGTGTTCGGCATCGGCCTCGCCTACCGGGTCTACATCGCCACTCCCGGCACCTCGGCTCGGTTGACCGAGCGGCTGCGCCCGCTGCACACCTTCCTGGCCAACAAGTGGTACTTCGATGAGCTGATCGACTACACGATCGCCCGCCCGGCGCTGTGGCTCGGTCACTTCGCCGGCTCGGTGCTCGAGCGGACCGTCATCGGCGGTGGCGTCACCGGCGGCACGACCGGCGTCGTGCGCGCCGGGTCGGCCATCGTGCGCCGCGCCCAGACCGGCCTCGTTCGCTACTACGCCGCCACGATGGTGATCTGCATCACCGGCGTGGCCGCCTACTTCCTCATCTCCTCCTCATGACGCTCTCGATCCTCATCTGGCTGCCGGCCGTCGTGGCCCTGCTCGCCGCGCTGGCGCCCCGCCGCCTCACCGGGTGGCTCAGCTTCGCCGGCACGCTGGTCGCGCTCGGCATCGCCATCTCGTTCGTGGCGCGCTTCCACAGCGGCCGGGCCGGCCTGCAGTTCCGCACCGACCAGGTGTGGATCGGCGCGCTCGGCATCCACTACAAGCTCGGCCTCGACGGCCTGAACGTGGCCCTCATCCTGCTGACCACGATCCTGTTCTCCGCCTCGGTGGCCTGGGCGGCGTTCCGGGAGTGGGAGCGCCCGCGCACGTTCTACTTCCACTTCGGCCTGGCCGAGTCGGCTGTCCTCGGGGCCTTCTGCGCCCAGGACCTGGCCCTGTTCGTGGCCTTCTTCGACCTGATGCTCATCCCGTTCTACTTCCTGATCGGGATGTGGGGCACGGGTGACCGCGTGCGCGCGACCACGAAGCTCGTCATCTACACGCTCGTGGGCTCCTTCTTCATGCTCGCCGGCGCGATCGCCACCGGGGTGCTCGCCTCGAGCCAGCACGGCACACCGATCACCTTCGTGCTCTCGAGCCTGCACGGGCTGCCGCTCTCGCACACCTCGCAGATCTGGATCTTCCTCTGCTTCGCCATCGCGTTCCTGGTCAAGATGCCGCTGATCCCGTTCCACGGCTGGCTGGCCGATGGGTACAAGGCGATGCCGATCCCGGCCGTGGCGGTGTTCTCGGCCATCCTGTCCAAGGTCGCGGCCTACGGCTTCCTGCGCATCGTGCTGCCGCTCTTCCCCTACGCGGCGGTCCACTTCCAGCTCATCATGCTGGTCATCGCGCTGGTGTCGATCCTGTGGGCGACCTCGGTCGCCTTCACCACCCCCGACGCCCGGCTCGTCGTCGCCTATTCCAGCGTGGCCCAGCTCGGCTTCATCGTGCTCGGGATCTTCTCGCTGCGCCCGCAGGGCGCCCAGGGCGCGCTGCTGCAGATGGTCAACCACGGCCTGGTCACGGCGCCGGCCTTCTTCATCGTCGCCGCCCTGGCCGAGCGGGCCGGCGGCTCGGAGCTCCTGCGCGACATGGGCGGCATCGCCTTCCGGGCCCCGGTGTTCGCCGGCGTGTTCCTGATCGTCGCCCTGGCCTGGCTGGCCATGCCCGGCTCGTCGAACTTCGTCGGCGAGTTCCTCATCCTGCTCGGCGTGTTCAACGCCAAGCTGCCCATCGCCGCCATCGCCTTCGTCGGCGTGGTGGGCGCGGCCGTGTACGCGCTGCGGGCATTCATCGCCGCCATGCACAACCGGGTCGGGACGGGCGTGCGCTCGTTTGACTTCTCGCTGCGCGAGATGGCGGCGATCGTTCCGATCGTGCTCGTCATCCTGGCGCTGGCGTTCTTCCCCCAGTTCGTGCTCCGCAAGACCGAGACGACGATCAAATCGACCGTGGCGACGGTGCAGTCGAGCCGGGCGACCCCGCTCGCCGCGCGTGGCTGGACCGGCTCTGCCCCCCTCGGCTCCGCTCAGAGCGCCTCCCTCGTCCGGATCTCGCCATGACCGCACTCCTGCTCGCCACCGCGCACATCCACGGCCCGCACATCGACTACCGCGGGCTCTCGCCGATCCTCGCCCTCGCCGGCGGCGGCCTGCTCACGCTGCTCGTCGGCCTGCTGCGCGGCGCATTCGTGCGCGAGCGCGTCGTGCCGGTGCTCGCGCTCATCACGCTCGGCGCCTCCCTCGGCCTGGAGATCTGGCGCTTTCACCATCCGGCGACGCTCATCTCCGGGGCGCTCCGGATCGACGACCTCACGCTCGAGCTCGGGATGCTCTTCGCGGTGGCCGGGATCGCCGCCGTGCTCCTATCCTGGCGGACGATCGCGCCGCGCGAGTCCGGACACGGCGAGTACCACACGCTGCTCCTGTTCTCGGTGCTCGGCATGTTCGTGCTCGTCGCCGCGGTCAACGTCATCACGCTGTTCCTCGGCCTCGAGCTGCTCTCGATCCCGCTCTACATCCTGTGCGCGTCGGAGACCCGTCGCGAGAGCTCGCTCGAGTCGGGGCTCAAGTACCTGATCGTCGGCTCGGTCGGCTCGGCCACCCTCGTCTACGGCCTGGCGCTCGTCTACGGGGCGACCGGCTCGACCGAGTTCTCCGGCATCGCCTCCGCGATGTCCTCGGGCAGCCTGTCCGGCGGCGCGCTCGGCGATCCGATGCTCTACACCGGCCTCGCCCTCGTCGTCGTCGGCTTCGCCTTCAAGGCCTCGGTGGCGCCGTTTCACCAGTGGACGCCCGACGTGTACGAGGGCGCGCCGACCCCGATCACCGCGTTCATGGCCACAGCGACGAAGGCGGCCGCGCTCGGCGTGTTCCTGCGCTTCTTCGACGTGGCGGCGATCAGCGCCCAGAACACCTGGGCGCCGATCCTGGCCGCGATCGCGGCGATCACCATCATCGTCGGCAACGCCGGGGCGCTCGGCCAGAGCTCGCTGAAGCGGATGCTCGGCTACTCGGGCGTCGCCCAGGCCGGCTACATGCTCTCGGGCGTCGTCGTGGGCACGAAGCTCGGCGTGCAGGCCACGGTGCTCTACCTGATGCTCTACCTGGTCATGAACATGGCCGGCTTCGCCGTCATCGTGGCGGCCCAGAACGAGCGCCCCGACGGCGACGACGTGGCCGCGCTGGCCGGGCTCGGTGCTCGGGCGCCGTGGCTGGCCTGGCCGATGACCGTGGCCATGCTCGCCCTGGCCGGCATCCCGGGCACGGTCGGGTTCATCGGCAAGTTCCAGCTCATCCACGCGCTCGTGTCGGGTGACTACACGTGGCTGGCCATCGTGCTCGTGATCGGCTCGATGATCTCGCTCGGCTACTACCTGCGCGTCGTGGCCAGCATCTGGATGCGCCCGGCGGTGGCCTTCCCGGGGTCACCGGCGCTGGCGGGCGGCCTGCCGCCGATCGCCGGCGGATCCCAGGAGGCCGACGAGGAGGGTGGCGGCGCCGGCACACCCGTGCCAGGCGAGCGCGAGGACGGCCGCCCGTCCAGCGGGGGCGGCGGCGAGCACGAGCACGAGCCGTTCGCGGCTCCCGGGCGCGAGCGCGACGTGCTGCCCGAGCCCGTCGGCGCTCGCGGCTCCGGCGGCTCGGCGGCGGCCCGGGCGCTGTGGCGCCCTCCGCTCCCGAGCGGGGGCCCATGCAGCCCGAGGTCGTGTTCGTGGCCGGCCTGTTCGGCGCCGCGGCGATCTTCTTCGGCATCGTGCCCGAGCCGTTGTTTCACTTCGCCGCCCATGCGGGCGCGGCGCTGTCGGGCCTGTTCTGAGTTCGGCGCGGGGACCGCGCGGGCCTGCGAACGTTGGTGAATTCCGTCGGAGGCTCCGACGGAATTCGCCAAAGTTCGCCGCGGGGGTCGCGCGGGTAGCTCCCAGACATGGGAGAACGCACGAGCGATACTGAAGAGACCTTCGGCCAGCAGGGTCCCCCGGCGGACACCTCAAACCAGAACCGCGAGGAGCCATCGGCCCCGCACGGCGGCGACGGACCGGGACCGCGCCGCTCGGATGGCGGCGGGGAACGGCGGCCCGAAGAGGACGGCGGTGAGGCCGGCCGGCCCGGCGGCGCCGGCGAGGGCTCGCAGGCCACCGGGCATCCGAACAACGCCGGCTGACCCCTCCGGGGGCGGCGCTACGATCAGCCGCCCGTGGAGTACCCGGTCGAGACGTTCACCCAGGAGGAACAGGCGCGCCTGCGCCCCTACTTCACGAACCTCGACCGCCCGGTGTTCGCGCTCGTCAACCTCCCGGAGACGGTGAAGGGGGCGCTGTTCGCGCGCTACTCGCGCTACCCGGGCACGCTGCGGCGGCTGTTCCTGGACGAGTTCGCCGACGACCTGCCCCCGCACCCGGCGGGGACCGGCGGCGAGGCCCGCGAGGACCGGGCGGCCCGCCTGTACGAGACGATCTTCCTCGGCTACGGCGATGACTCGGTGGCCCAGCTCGGCGGCGCGCATGTCGCCTGCGAGTGGGTCTCGAACGTGCTCACGAAGGTGCTCCAGCGGCCGCGCCTCGGCGCCTACCTGGAGCAGTCGACGCGCTACATCGCCTACGACCAGCCGCTTCCCGACGGGCGCGGCTACCGCTACTACCGCGATCCCGAGCTCGGGCCTGACTACGCGACGGCGATGGACGAGCTGTTCACCATCTATGCCCGCCTGCTCCCGGCCGTGGCCGCCTGGGCGGCCGAGCAGTTCCCCCGCGAGCCCGGCGAGGCGCCGGCGGCCCACGCGCGGGCGATCAGGGCCAAGGCGCTCGACCTCGTGCGCGGGCTGCTGCCGGCGAGCTCGCTCTCGCACATGGGGATCTTCGCCACCGGCCAGACCTATGAGCAGCTCATCCTCCACCTGCTCGCCCATCCGCTGCCCGAGGCGCGCGACTACGGCGAGATGATCCTCGCCGAGCTGCAGGCGGTCATGCCGAGCTTCGTCACCCGGATCCCACGGCCCGACCGCGGCGGCCAGTGGGTCGGCTACCTGCGCGAGCGCGCGGCGGCCGGCGAGCGCTGGGCCCGGCGGCTCGGGCTGGAGTCCGGCGGGGACGGCGGTGAGGACGGGCCGTCGGTCGAGCTGCTGAGCGTCCGCGGCGAGGAGGACGACCTGCTCGCCGCGCTCCTGTTCGAGCACGCCGGCGACGTCGGAGCGGAGCGTGCGCGAGGCGGTGAGCGGACTCGACGGCGACGAGCGCGCGGCGCTCCTGGGCGAGCTCGTTGGCGAGCGACACAACCGCCGTCACCGTCCCGGGCGCGGCTTCGAATCAGTGAGCTACCGATTCGAGATCGTCTCCGACTACGGCGCCTTCCGCGACCTGCAGCGCCACCGCATGCTCACCGTCCAGTGGCAGCCGCTCACCCCCGAGCTGGGCGCCGGCGTCCCCGGCCAGATCGAGCAGGCCGGCGGCGGGGACGAGTACCGGCGGGCGCTCGAGCTCTCGCGGGCCGCCTACGAGCGGCCTGGTGGCGCGCGGGCTGGCGAGCGCCGCCCCCTACGCGCTCTGCCTCGGCTACCGCATCCGCTACGTGCTCGATCTCAACGCCCGCGAGGCCATGCAGCTGATCGAGCTGCGCTCCGGCCGCGAAGGCCATCCGAGCTACCGGGCCGTCGCCCACGAGATGCATGCGCAGATCGCCGCCGTGCACCCGGCGGTGGCCGGCGCGATGCGTCACGTCGACACCAGCGCCGAGCCGCGGCTCGAGCGCATCCTGGCCGAGATGCGCTCGCACGCGCAGGCGGGGTAGCGGTCCGCCGCGACGCCTTCGGCTAGCCCTGCCCGAGCTCCTGCTGGCGCAACTCGATCCGCCGGATCTTGCCGGTCAAGGTCTTCGGCAGCTCGGTGACGAACTCGATCCGCCGCGGATAGGCGTAGGCCGAGTGGTGATCGCGGACGAACGCCTTGATCTCGTCCGCCAGCTCCTCGGAGGGCACGTAGCCGGCGGCGGGGATGATGAACGCCTTGACCACGTTGCCGCGGCGCTCGTCCGGTGAGGCGACGGCGGCCGCCTCGGCCACGGCCGGGTGCTCGAGGCAGGCCGACTCGACCTCGAACGGTCCGATCCGGTACCCGGCCGAGATGATCACGTCGTCGGCGCGGCCCTCGTACCAGTAGTACCCGTCCTCGTCCTCACGGGCGGCGTCCTTGGTGTGGAACCAGTCGCCGCCGAACACATCCTCGGAGTCCTCGGGGCGGTTCCAGTATCCGAGCGGATAGTGGGGGTTCGAGCGCGCCCGCAGGCAGATCTCGCCCCGTTCGCCGCGGGCCACCGGGCGCTCGTCCTCATCGAGGATGGCCACCTCCCAGCCCGGGAGCGGCTTGCCCATCGATCCCTCGCGCACCTCCATGAAGGGGAAGTTCCCGCACAGGGGGTAGGACTCGGTGAGGCCGTAGAAGTCGAGCACGGTGACGCCGTACTGGTCGCGGAACCAGCGGATGGCCTCCGGGTTCAGCGGCTCCCCGGCCGAGCAGACGATGCGGAACTGCTGCGGATACCGGGTCCCGGCGTCGGCGATCGACATCATCGAGCGGATGGCCGTCGGCGTGCCGAACACGTTCGTGACCCGGTGGCGGGAGAGGAAGTCGAGCTGCCGGTGGGGGTCGAAGCCGCCCTCGCGCTGGTAGACCGCCTGCACGGCGCCGAGCCGCCAGGGCCCGAGCAGCGGGCAGATGCCGGCCGCCCAGGCCCACTCGCCCATGCCGTGGAAGACCTCGCCCTCACGCACGTCGTGGCAGTAGATGAACTCCTCGTGGGCGAGCAGGTAGCGGTGGGCATGCAGGATGCCCTTGGCCAGCCCGGTCGTGCCCGAGGAGTAGTAGAGCTGGGCCGGATCCTCGGCCGCCGTGTCCACGGTCTGGAACCCCGGCTCGGCCGAGGCGAGCAGCGCGTCGTCGAGCACGAGCACGTGCTCGACCAGCCCGGGGTCGATGCGCCCGGCGTTCGGCCGCGCCCGTCACGATGACCTTCGACTGCGAGTCGGTGAGCCGGTGGCGGATCCCCTCGTCGCCGTACAGCACCGACATCGAGAGCAGGATCGCCCCCAGCTTCCACACGGCGATGAACGCCGCCGCGGTCTCCGGGGTGGGCGGCAGCAGCATGGCCACCCGGTCCCCGCGCCCCACCCCATGCGCGGCGAGCACGTTCGCCAGCCGGCCGGCGTTGTCCTGGATCTCGCCCCAGCTGACCTCGCGGACGGTGCCGGCGGAGTCCTCGTGGATCATGGCCAGCTTCTCCCGCGGGTGCTTGTCGCACACGTCGGTGGCGATGTTGTAGCGCTCCGGCACCTCCCAGCGGTGCTCGGCGCAGGCCTGGTCATAGGACGTGATGGCGGCGGAGCTCATGCGCGCATCATGCCCACGGACGCCCCCCGGTACAAGCGACCGGATTTCCGCATGCTCCGACGCCCGGGTATAGGCTTCTGCGCGGAGAGAGCTGATGATCCTTGCGCTGGGCGTGTTGTTTGGGATCGGGTTGGCCGCCATCGCGTTCGCGGTCTGGCGATCGCGTCGCGCGGCGCGTGCCGGCTCGGCCCCGCAGGCCGCGATGCAGGCGGCGCTGCATGCCGCGACGGCGACGCTCCCCCACCTGCGACGCGGCCTGTCCGAGCGCACGGCCGGGCGAGCCGTCCCGCACCTGCGCAGGCTGACGGGCGCAGCGGCGATCGCGCTCGCCGATACCCAGGCGGTGCTCGCCATCGACGGCGAGGGACGCGAGCAGGTCCGCCCGGGCGATCTGCTCTCCCGCCTGCTCGCCCGCACGCGCGATGACCGGCTGCACATCGTCCAGCGGCTCGTCTCCTCGGACCCCACCTGCCCGCTGCGCTCCGCCGTGCTCGCGCCGCTGCTGGTCCAGGGCCGCCGGGCGGGCACGCTGATCGCCTTCTACGAGACGATCGGGCGACCGCGTCCGGAGGAGTTGCGGATCGTGCAGGAGGCGGCCAGCCTGGTCGCCGCCCAGGTCGAGCTCTCGGTGGTGGCCGAGCAGGAGGAGCGCCTGGCCCAGGCCGAGCTGCGGGCGCTGCGGGCGCAGATCTCACCGCACTTCATCTACAACGCACTGGCCGCCGTGGCCGGGGACATCCACGCCCGCCCCGAGGAGGCGCGCGAGCTGCTGATCGACTTCGCCGAGTTCACCCGCTACCTGTTCCGGGACGGCCGCTCGTACGTGACGCTCGGCGAGGAGGTCGCCCACGTCGAGCGCTACCTGCGCCTCGAGCAGGCGCGCTTTCGCGACATCCTCCACGTCAGCCTCGACGTGCCACCGGGGGTATGCGGCGTGATCGTGCCGGCCATGTCGATCCAGCCGCTGGTCGAGAACGCCGTCCGCCACGGCGTCGAGCAGCGGGCGGGCAGCGGCCGGGTCCACATCAGCGCCCGCCAGCGGGGGGGCGACGTCGAGCTGCGGGTGCGCGACGACGGCGTCGGGATCGAGCCCGACCGGGTTGCCGCCGTGCTTGCCGGGGCGGGCGGCGGGATCGGGATCGCCAACGTCGACGCCCGGCTGCGGGCGAGCTTCGGCGAGCGCTACGCGCTGCGGATCGAATCCATGCCCGGCGAGGGGACGACCGCGGTCATGCTCGTGCCGAACCTCCGCGGCGAACTCGCCCCCGAGCCGCTGGCGCTGAGCACGTGAGCCGCGAGAACCTGCGCATCCTGGCCGTCGACGACGAGCGCCCTCAGCTCGAGGACCTGGCCCGCCTGCTGCGGAGCTTCCCGGTCGTCGAGGCGGTCGAGTGCGCCGGTGACGGCCACGAGGCGCTGGGCGCGCTGTCGGCCGAGGGGTTCGACGCCATCTTCCTCGACGTCCGTATGCCCAACCTCGACGGCATCGAGCTCGGGCGTGTGCTGCGCCGGTTCGCCGCCCCGCCCCAGGTCGTGTTCGTGAGCGCCTACGACAGCGCGGCCGTGGAGGCGTTCGAGCTGCGCGCGCTCGACTACCTGCTCAAGCCGGTCAGCCGCCGGCGGCTCGAGGAGGCGATCGGCCGCGTGCTCGACGCGCTCGAGCATTCCGACTCCGGACCCCCCGAGGCCAGCGCGGCCCTCAATGGCGGTGAGATGGTGGCGGTGGCCAACCTGCGGACCGGCACGACGCGGCTCGTGGCCCGCAGCTCGATCCTCTACGTCCAGTCGCATGGGGACTTCGTGCGCATCGTCACCGCCGAGGGGCGCTATCTGCTGCGCACGACGCTCTCGGAGGTGGAGCGGCGCTGGGAGCGCCATGGCTTCGTGCGCGTCCACCGGCAGTACCTGGCCAACCTCGCCCGCGCCGTGGAGCTGCGACCGCTGCTCGGCGGGGGCGCGGAGCTCGTCTTTCCCGGCGGCCACGCGGTGCCCGTGGCGCGTCGCCAGAGCGCCGAGCTCGGTCGCCGCCTGCGGGCGTAGCTGGATTCTTGCCCGAAATCGGGCAAAGATCTTGCCGCGAGCTCTCTGAGCGGGCAAACTGGAGACCGGATGGTCCAAGACAGCGACACGCAGGAGCTCGTCGAGCGCCTGCAGCAGACGGGCATGTCGCCCGGGGAGGCGGAGCGGCTCGTCGCCGACGTGCTCGCCCACTTCACCGAGACGACGGAGGACTTCGTGCGCCGCCGCCACCGGGAGCTGCAGCGCCGCGGAATCCGCAATCCCCAGAGCTACGTGGTCATCGGCCGCGAGCTCGCCCAGCGCCGGGTCCGCCCGCCACTGCTGTCCGAGCGCCAGATCCGTCGCGTCATCTACGGCTAGGAATCTCATGTGCGGAATCGTCGGCTTCGTCGGCCATCAGAACGCTGTCCCCGTCCTGCTCGAGGGCCTGGCCCGGCTCGAGTACCGCGGCTATGACTCGGCGGGGATCGCCGTGGCTCGGCGTGGCGGCCTCGGCGTGCACAAGCGGGCCGGCCGCGTGCGCGAGATGGCCTCCGACCTGCCCAAGAAGATCGAAGGCCCGGTGGGGATCGCGCACACCCGGTGGGCCACCCATGGCGTCCCGAGCGACGCCAACGCCCACCCGCACCTCGACCCGAGCGGCCGGGTGGCCGTCGTCCACAACGGCATCATCGAGGACGCGCCCCGCCTGCGCGCCGCTCTGGAGGCCGACGGAGCTGAGTTCTCCAGCGACACCGACACCGAGGTGCTCGCCCACCTGATCGCCCGCGAGGACGTCGACGACCTCGCCGAGGCCGTGCGGCGGGCCCTGCACAACATCCACGGCGCCTACGGGATCGCGGTGCTCGACGCCCGCCAGCCCGACCGCATCGTGCTCGCCCGCAACGGCAGCCCGGTGCTCATCGGCCTGGGCGAGCACCAGATGCTTGCCGCCTCCGACGTCGCCGCGCTCGTCCGTCACGCCCAGCAGATCGTGTACCTCGACGACGGCGAGATCGCCACGCTGACCGCCGACGAGTTCACCACCGCCACGCTCGACGCGCTGCCGACGACGAAGACCGCCACGACGGTCAGCTGGCGGGTCGAGGACTACGACCGCGGCGGCTACGCCACGTTCATGCAGAAGGAGATCCACGAGCAGCCCGACGCCATCCAGTCCACGCTGCGCGGCCGGCTCGACACCCGCTTCGCCACTGCCCACCTGGGTGGCCTCAACCTGACCGCGCGCGAGCTGCGCAGCCTGCGCCGGGTCCACATCCTCGGTGCCGGATCCGCCTACTACGCCGGGTTGATGGGCGCCGGGATGCTCGAGTCGCTCGCCCGCCTGCCCGCCAGCGCCGAGCCGGCGGCGGAGTTCCGCTACCGCAACCCGGTGATCGAGCCCGAGACCCTGTACGTGGCGGTCAGCCAGTCGGGTGAGACGGCCGACACGCTGGCCGCGGTGGAGGAGATCTCACGCAAGGGCGGCCGCGTGCTCGGCGTGGTCAACGTCGTCGGCTCGAGCATCGCCCGGGCTGTCGACGGCGGCATCTACCTGCACGCCGGGCCTGAGGTATCGGTCACCTCGACGAAGGCGTTCACCTGCATGGCGGTCGCCTTCGCCCTGCTCGCGCTCCACCTCGGGCGCCTGCGCGACCTCGGTCCGGCCGACGGCGAGCGGCTGGTGGCCGGCCTGGGCCGGCTGCCCGAGCTGGCCGCGCAGGCGCTCGGCAACGAGGAGGCCGTGGCCGCCCTGGCCGAGGACCTCAGCCAGGCCAGGAGCGCGTTCTTCATCGGGCGCGTGCGCGGCTACCCGGTGGCGCTCGAAGGGGCGCAGAAGCTCAAGGAGGTCTCCTACGTCCACGCCGAGGCCTACCCGGCAGCCGAGCTCAAGCACGGACCGCTCGCGCTCGTCGGTCCCGAGCTGCCGACCGTCGCCGTCGTCCCCGACGACGAGCTGCTGGTCAAGAACCGCTCCTCGCTCGAGCAGATCCGCTCGCGCGGGGGCCACGTCTACGCGGTCGCCCACGGCCCGCTCGACGGCCTCGCGGACGGGCTGATGCGCGTGCCCCGCTCCGAGCCCGAGCTCGATCCGATCCTGCTTGGGCTGCCGCTGCAGATGCTCGCCTTTCACGCCGCCGTGGCGCTCGGGCGCGACATCGATAAGCCGCGCAACCTGGCCAAATCGGTGACGGTGGAGTAACTCACGCCGGGAGGACGCCCCCAGGGCGTCCTCCCAAGGGACGCGCCGCCAGGCGCGTCCAGCTCATCCCTCGGCGTGAGCGGCCTCTTCCTTGATCTTGTCCTCGAGCTTCGACATCACGTCGGGATCGCGCAGCGTCGTCACGTCGCCGAGCGCCCGGCCCTCCGCGATGTCGCGCAGGAGGCGGCGCATGATCTTGCCCGAGCGGGTCTTGGGCAGGTCGTCGGCCCAGATGATCCGCTTGGGCCGGGCGAACTTCCCGATGCGCTCGGCCACCGTGGCCCGGATCTCGCCCTCGAGGTCGGCCGCGCCCTCCAGATCGCCCTGGAGGGTGACGAACGCGCAGATGGCCTGCCCGGTGTCCTCGTCGGCCTGCCCGATGACCGCCGACTCCGCCACCTTGGGGTGCGAGACGATCGCCGACTCGACCTCGGCCGTGGAGAGCCGGTGGCCGGACACGTTCACCACGTCGTCGATCCGCCCGATGATCCAGAAGTAGCCGTCCTTGTCCTTGCGAGCGGCATCCCCGACCAGGTAGGTCTCCTTGCCGAAGCGCGCGAAGTACGTCTCGACGAACCGCTCGTCCTCCTTGTAGAGCGTGCGCAGCATCGACGGCCAGGGCCGGCGGATGACGAGCAGCCCCTGGCCCTCGTCGATCGGCTTGCCCTCGCGCTCGTCGACGACCTCGGCGGTGATGCCGGGGAACGGCTGCGTGGCCGAGCCGGGCTTGGTCGACGTGATCCCGGGCAGCGGCGTGATCATGATCGCGCCGGTCTCGGTCTGCCACCAGGTGTCGACGATCGGGCAGCGCTCGCCGCCGACCACGGTGTGGTACCAGAGCCATGCCTTCGGGTTGATCGGCTCCCCGACCGAGCCGAGCAGCCGGAGCTTCGACAGGTCGAACTTGTCGACGTGCTCGGTGCCCCACTTGATGCAGGCCCGGATCGCCGTCGGGGCGGTGTAGAACTGGGTCACGCCGTAGCGCTCGCACAGTTCCCACCAGATGCCCTTGTGCGGGTAGTCGGGAGCGCCCTCGTACATGACGCTCGTCGCCCCGTTGCTCATCGGGCCGTAGACGATGTAGGAGTGACCGGTGACCCAGCCGACGTCGGCCGAGCACCAGTACACGTCCTCCTCGGGCTTGAGGTCGAACACGTAGCGGTGCGTGGTCGAGGCGCCGGTCAGGTAGCCGCCCGTCGTGTGGAGCACGCCCTTCGGCTTGGCCGTCGAGCCGCTCGTGTAGAGCACGTACAGGGGGTGCTCGGCGTCGAGCTCAGCGGCCGGGCACTCGGCGTCGGCCTTCTCCATCACCTCGTGGAACCACACGTCGCGCCCCTCGCGCATCTCGCATTCGGCGTCGGTGTGCTTGACCACGATGATGTGCTGGAGCGTCTTCAGGTCGGCCATGACGGCATCGACCTGCTGCTTGATCGGCGCCGTCTTGCCCTTGCGCCGGGCCCCATCGACGGTGACGAGCGCCTTGGCCTCGGAGAACTCCATCCGCTCCTTGACCGAGTCGGCCGAGAAGCCACCGAACACGACGTTGTGTGGAGCGCCGATGCGGGCGCACGCGAGCATGGCGACGACGACCTCGGGGATCATCGGCAGGTAGATGCCGACGATGTCCCCGGCCTCCACGCCCAGGTCCTTCAGCGCGTTGGCGAAGCGCTGGACGTCGCGATGCAGCTCGGCGTAGGTGAGGTCGCGCTCCTCGCCCTCCTCGCCGCGCCAGTGAAAGGCGACGCGATCGCCGTTGCCGGCCTCGACGTGGCGGTCCAGGCAGTTGTAGGAAGCGTTGATCTTGCCGTCCTCAAACCACTTGTAGAACGGCGGGTTGGAGTCCTCGAGCGTCTGCGTCGGCTCGGTGAACCAGTGCAGCTCCTTGGCGCGGTTCAGCCAGAACCCCTTCCAGTCGCGCTCGGCCTCCTCGTAGATCGAGGCGTCACTCAGGTTCGCCTGGGCCTTGAAATCCTCCGGCGGATCGAACGTCTCGATACCGAGCATGTGCTCGAGCTTCTGCTCGAGCCCCTCGTCGCCCACGTGGGTCGCTGCCGTGTCAGCCATAGGAACCTCTCCCTCCTTGCGCTCTTTGGCGTCTCACACCGGACAGACCGCGACGCCGGACGAGGAGACCGGCGCCGCGATTGTCACGACTGTGCGGCGATCTGAGCACCAAGTTCTAGCGCGATCAGATCGCCTTTCCAACTACACCCGACGCAGCGGGAACACGGGCGCGATGATCCGCCCGAACGTCGAGTTGATCACTGCGGCAAACGAGGCGTACCAAGCGGCGATCGCCGTGAGCGATGCCGAAGTAACCACCAAGCTTGATCGTGCCGTTGATCACGTTGCCGGTTCCGGCCAGCCCCGAGTTCCCGATGCCGAGGATGATGTAGGTGATCGCGAGCAAGCAGGAACACCAGGGCCACGGCCCCGGTCGTCCGCAGCGAGCAGACGAACATGTAGGCAGGTGAAGATGCCCCACATCCACAGGTAGAGCCCGAGACCGCTGAACACCTCTGTGGGCACGTTCTTCCCGACCGATTGGACAATGAAGAAGAACGAGATCCAGAACGCCCCGTAGGAGCAGAACGCCACGGCACCGAACGTGTTACCGGTCCGGAACTCCCAGATCCCGGCCAGGAACTGGGCGATGCCCCCATAGGCGAGAGCGAGCGCGGCGATCATCGGCAGCAGGCCACCACCAGGCGCCTTCTGCGTGCCGACGAGTCCTGCGTTGACCAGGCTGAGCACGAACGTCGTGCCGGCAAAGCCGGCAAGTCCGAGCGGCCCGGGATCGGCCGGTGTCCATCCGGCCACAGCACCGCGGCCCGCAGTGGGGTCGGGGGCCGGCGCGACGTCGGCTTCGCGCCCGCCGATATGACTGGCTTCCATCCGGTTCTCCTCCTGATGGTTGAACGATGCAGCGTGCAGTTTCGGCGTCGGGCTGAAGGACACAAATACGGATCGCTGAGCGGCGGCGCTCGGACGACGAACGGTGGCTCTGGCGCGACGAGCGGTGAGCGAAGGACCCCGCAGTCCCGACCCCCCCGGCGTGGACGGGGGGGCCGGGACGGTCTCGGCCGGGGCCGCTAGTCGCCGCCGAAGACGCGATGCCCGGCCGTCGGAGAGCCGGACGCCGCGCGTGAGATGCGGCGAGGTAACGATTGTGTGCTTCCAGAGAGGAGAAGCACGCGCTGTATCGCGCTCTTATCGCACCGCTCGGAGTTCGGGGGCCCGGACTGGACGCATGTCCGAGCGTCGGCGCCGTCTACCGGCGGCGCTTGCGCTTGCGCTTGACGCTCTGCGCTCCGCTGCGGCCCGCCGTGCTGCCGGAGGGCTTGGCCTCCCCGGCCGGCCGGGCCGGGCCTGTCTGCTCGGCGGCCTGCCTGACCGTGCGCCGACCGAGCAGCGCGGCGAGCCCGCCGCCGGCAAACGGGGCCGGCTGGCGCGCGCCACCGGATCCACGACCGCGGCCGGACTGCCGGTCGCGGGCGGCACGCACCCGCTGATCGCGACCCGCCTGGGGGCTCTGCCAGGCCTCCGCCTGGCCCGTCTCCCACGCCTTGGGCGTGCCGGAGGGCCAGCGGCCGAGGAACAGCACGGCCAGACCGAGGAACCAGAAGGTCTCCACCACGGGCAGCGGCGTGAACTGAAACAGCACGAGCGCACCGGCGAACATGCCGACGTAGCCCATGAAACGAGTGAGCAGGCCGACGCGCATGGCCTGCAGCGACGCCATCACGATCGAGATGGCGATCAGCAGCGCGCCGACCAGGCCGAGCAGCTGCAGAATGACGAGCGGGCCGGAGGCGGTGAGCTGGTGGGCCTGCATGTACGTCTGCGCCCCGGTGCTCACGAACTGGTGGGCCTTGTGAGAGAACTCGAGCGAGTAGCCGATCGAGTACACGGAGGCCAGCAGCGCCCCGAGCACGGCGAGGATGCGGACGAACGACGCCACCCGCGGGTTGCGCAGGCGGGAGGCGTCGAGCAGGAACACCAGCGTGGCCGCGATGGCCAGAGAGCCGATCGCCTCGATGATCCCGGCCAGGATGTCGACGCCGCTGCGCTTGTTCTCGGTGACGAGCGCGAGCGTCACCTCCTGGACCTTCACGTGCGTACCGACGTACTGCTGGAGGATGGCGGCCAGCAGCAGGAGCGCGCCGGCCACGGCGGAGATGACGGCGAACGGCGGGCGAAGACGCTGCTCGCGCGCCAGGCCGGGGGTGACGTCGACCACGCTCATGTCCGGCCTCCGAGCCCGCGCGGCGCGGCCTCACCGGGACCGATCATGCGGGCCAGCGGCGGCGGCGGCGCGCCGTGCCCGAGGATCCGGGCAACCAGCACGCCGGCCCCCAGCGCAGCGTCGAGCCAGGGCGCAGCCAGACGGATGCCGAACTCGATCCGCCGGCGCGTGCGAGTGTCCGCAGAGTCGGCCATGGGGGTCCAGTGTACGTCCGAGAGCCCGGTGCCCGGTGTGAGTACCATTGGCGACATGGAAGGAAGCGGCTTTGGCGGACTGTTCGGGGACCCGGATGACCTCCAGCGACGGCTGGGCGAGTTCGCCGAGCAGATGCAGGGAGCTCAGCGACTGGCCTGGGCCGACAACGCGATCAAGCTCGCGGTCGACCTGACCGTCGCCTCCCTGAACCGCGTCAACATCCAGGGCACCACCGAGCAGCAGGCCGAGCAGCTTCGTGCGGTGATGGCGGTCGTCTTTCCCGAGGCCGTCACCCTCGTGCGCGAGGCGCGCGAGGGCCTGTCCTAGCTCGGGCGCCCTCTCCCGACGGGCGGCCACGGTGGCGCGCCCCGATCCTGGGACTCTGAGCGTCCCCGGATCGCCATCGTTCGAGCGTGGCTCGGCCCGCGCGGCTGAACGATGGCGATCTGCTGGCCTGTGGGACACGCAATTCGCCAAAGTTCGCGGTGGGGGCGCAGCTCCGGCGACTGACTGCTCTCAGGCGGCGCTCAGCTCCGCCAGCACGGCGAGCACCTCGTCGTCGTGCGTCTTCGGCGTCGCCTTCGGGATCACATGGGCGACCTTGCCGTCGGGCCCGATGATGAACGTCGAGCGCGTCGCGCCCATGTACGTGCGGCCGTACATCGACTTCTCGCCCCACACGCCGTAGGCCTCGCAGACGGCGTGGTCGGCGTCGGCGAGCAGGGTGAAGCCGAGCCCGTGCTTGTCGTCGAACTTGGCCACCGCCTTGACCGGGTCGGGCGAGACCCCGAGGACGACGGCACCGGCGCGTTCGTAGTCGGCCCGGTGGTCGCGGATCCCGCACGCCTGCGTCGTGCACCCCGGCGTGTCCGCCTTGGGATAGAAGTACAGCACGACGGTCTTCCCGCGCAGCTCGGACAGCGTGACCGGGTTGCCGTGCTGGTCGGGGAGGGTGAAGTCGGGAGCGTCCTGGCCGGGTTCGATCATGCCAGGCAATCTACGGCACGCTGCCGTGCCTCGTCGACGGCCGCGCGCCTACTTCAACAGCCGCGAGAGCCGGCGGTCCTTCAGCAGCTTGCCCTCGGTCTGGCACGTCGGGCAGTAACACATCACGTAGTCCTCGTAGAAGACGGCCTCGAGCTGATCGCCACAGCGGGGGCAGGGTTCGCCGTTGTGGCGGTGGACGGTGAGGGGCAGCGGCAGCTTGTCGGGGATCGGCAGCGCGAGCGTCTGCTCGTAGTGGTCGATCGCGCCGCCGAGCCGGCTGATCACGGCCTCGCGCAGATGCATGGCCTCGTCCTCCTCGAGGTCGTTGCCGCGCTTGAACGGGGACAGCTTGGCGGTGTGGAGGATCTCGTCCACCCAGGAGCGCCCGATCCCGGCAATCACGTGCTGGTCGCGCAGGACCGTGTAGAGCGGCCGCGCCTGGGCGAGCAGCTCGCGCAGCGGCGGCGGGTCCGGCCAGGCCTCGGGGCCGAGCTCGGCCAGCGTCTCCTCGGTCTCGAGCGCCTCGGCCCGCAGCAGCTTCACCCACGCCCGCTGGCGGGTGCCGAACTCGCGCAGCCGCAGCTCGCGCCCGTCCTCGAGGCGCACGAGCAGGCGCGAGGTGCGGTCGCGCAGCGAGGCGCGGGTGTCGAACAGCTGCAGCCGCCCGGCCGACATGAGGTGCACGAGCAGCGCCAGGTCATCGCCGGCCTCGATCACGAACAGCTTGCCCCGCCGGCGCACCCCCCGCAGCTCCACGCCGGTGAGCGCGGTCAGGGGCGGGTCGAAGGTCTTCAGCGCGTTGATGCCGGGAGCCAGCACCGACTCCACGCGGGCGCCGGCCACCGCGGCGCCGATCAGGCGGGCCGTGATCTCGACCTCGGGGAGCTCGGGCATGGCAGCTCCTGAGCTTAGTGCCCGTTACCCTGCCGCCATGGCCACCGCCCTCGCCCCCGACGATCTCGTCCGCACCCATGCCGAGGCGGCCGCCAACGCCCGCGAGCCGCTGCTCGTCCTCGAGCCTCTGCGCGCGTTCCTGGCCGAGAACGGCCTCGACGCCCCGGAGGATCTGAGCGCCACTCCGATCGGCGAGGGCCACTCGAATGTCACCTTCGAGCTCTCCACCGGCGTCATCATCCGCCGGCCCCCGCGGGGGCCGCTACCGCCGAGCGCCCACGACGTGCTGCGCGAGGCCCGGCTGTTGCGGGCGCTCGAGGACACGCCGGTGCGCGTGCCCCGCGTGCTCGCCGTCGGCGAGGACCCGGCGATCATCGGGGCGCCGTTCTACGTCATGGAGCGCGTCGAGGGCGAGGTGATCACCAGCGAGCTTCCGGCCGAGCTCGACGGGGTGCCGCAGCGGAGGCGGATCGCCGAGGAGCTCGTCGACGGCCTGGTGGAGATCCACGCCGTCGACTGGACGACGATCGGGCTCGAGGGCTTCGGCAAGCCGACCGGGTACCTCGAGCGCCAGCTGCGGCGCTTCAGCGGCCTGTGGGAGCACAACCGCACCCGCGATCTGCCCGAGGTCGAGGAGATCGGCCGCTGGCTGGCCGCCAACGTTCCCGCCTCGCCGCCGGCCACGATCGTCCACGGCGACTACCGGCTCGGCAACACCATGTTCGCCCACCAGCCGCCGGCCCGGCTCATCTCGATCTTCGACTGGGAGATGGCCACGATCGGCGACCCGCTCGCCGACCTCGGCTACATGGTCATGCACTGGACCGAGGCCGGCGACGAGCTCGGCCGCTTCAACCTCCACCACGTGACCATGCTGCCGGGATTCCCCGGCCGCCGGGAGCTGATCGCGCGCTACGAGGAGCGCTCGGGCCGTTCGATGCAGGCGCTCAACTGGTACGTGACGCTCGCGCTGTGGAAGGCGGTCGTGTTCATGGAGGGCAACTACAAGCGCGCCGTGGCCGGATCGACCGATGACCCGTACCTGAAGACGTTCGGCGAGGGCGTGGTCGAGCTCGCGCAGCGCGCGCTGCGCGTCTCGCGCCAAGGCATCTGAGTGGCGCCGCGGCGCGGGCTGCTCGTCGACTGGGGCGGCGTGCTGACGAGCAACCTGTTCGAGGGCTTCGCCGCCTTCTGCCGTCAGGAGGGCCTCGAACCGGACGCGCTGACGCAGCGGCTCGGCGCTGACCCGGGCGCGCGCGAGCTCGTCATCGGCCTCGAGACCGGGCGGATCGAGGAGCCCGAGTTCGAGCGCGAGCTGGCCGCGCGGCTCGGCGTCGCCGCCACCCCGTCGCTGATCGACCGGCTGTTCGCCGGATCGACTCCCGACGAGACGATGCGCGAGGCGGTCCGGCGGGCCCGGGTCGCAGGTGTGCGCACCGGCCTGCTGTCCAACTCGTGGGGGACGCGCCGCTACCCGCGGCCTCTGCTCGCCGAGCTCTTCGACGCCGTGACGATCTCCGGCGAGGTCGGGCTGCGCAAGCCGGCGCCCGAGATCTACGCGCTCGCCGCCGAGCGCATCGGCCTCGCGCCGGAGCAGTGCGCGTTCGTGGACGACCTGCCGTTCAACCTCGAGCCGGCGGCAGCGCTCGGCATGGCGACCGTCCACCACACCGCCGCCGAGGTCACGATCGCCGAGCTCGAGAAGCTGCTCAGCGTCGCGCTTCGGCCGCCGGCGGCACCGGGCTGACCGCGCACAGCTGCTCGTCCCAGCGGGCGAGCTGGCGCTGCTGGCAGGCCGGGCACGTGCCGATGTGGCGGTCATGCCCGCATGCCGGGCCGAGCGGGCGCTCGGCCGCGTCCTCGCTCGGGCGGCGGGCCCGCAAGCGCGGCGAGAGATGGATGTGAACGTTCACGTGAGGATCCCCTGCGATTTGGACCGACCTCGCAATGATGGCGCGCGGACCGGCGGAACGCATCGCCGCAGACGTCAATTTCTGCTGGCCGATATCTGCCAATCCGTCTACCGGCTACCCGGCATCAGCCCGGCACGTGGAAGGCCACCCGCTGCTCGGCGCTCAGGCGGGTCACCTCGGCGTGCTCGGCCAGCGGGATCATCCGGCCGAACCCCCCGCACACGCTGCACGTGAGCGTGTCGTAGGGGAATGAGCGGTTGACCAGCAACGACGCGCCGTCGGCCGAGAACGCCACCCGGGTGCCGCCGGCGTCGCTGAGCGTGAGCAGCTGCGAGCTGTGCTGCGTATCCCACACCCGCGTGCTGTCATCACACTCCGAGCCGACGAAGGCGGCGTTGCAGTTCCCGCCCAGGCCGCCCGGCTCGGTCGTGGTGGCGATCAGCGAGCCGTCAGGGCTGAAGGTGACGTCCTGGATGCCGTCGGAGTGGCCCTGAAGCGCGATCAGCTGACCCGCGTGGCCGACCTGGTAGACGTGCGCGTCGTTGTCCCAGGCCGACGCCGTGACGACGAGCCGGTCGTCGGGGCTGATGGCGGCACTCATCACCTCGTCGTATTGCAGTGACGGGGGCGGAGCGCCGACGATCCGGTTGAGGACCACCCCGGTCCGGGCACGCCACACGTACGAGATCCCGCTCTGATCGGTGCTCACGAGCAGCGAGCTGTCCGGACTGAAGCGCATGACGAGGGCGGTGATCACGTCCTTCTGGGGCCGGTGGCGATCAAAGCGGACGAGCTGGCGCCCGCTGGCCACATCCCAGACCCCAACGCGATCGCTGCCGTCAGCCGCAGCGACCAGCCGGCCGTCCGGGCTCACCGCGCCCGTCTGCGCGAGGCTGCCCGTGCCGCTCAGGGCGTGCAACAGCCGCCCGGTCCGGGCGGATCTGATCTGCGCCGGTCCGCTTCCCATGACGAGTGCGATCCGCCCGCGCACGTCGAAGGTGATCTCGCCGCCGCGGCCGCCCGGGAAGGGCACCTGGGCCAGCCGGGCACCGCTCCGCGTGTCGTAGATGGTGGCGCCGTGGCTGGAGTAGAAGGCGGCGACCGGGACGACGGGGTTGCGATCGCGCTCACCCTGGGCCCCATCGGGCACCAGCTGCGAGGCCGGCGGCATCCCCGTGGCGCCGGCGACATCGCCGGCCAGGCCGGCCGGCTGCGGGGTGACCACGCCGGTACTCCACAACCGTGCCGTGCCGTCGCTGCCGAACGTGAGGACCGTGTCGGCGCCCCGCGAGAAGGCGACCGGCGTCACGGCGCCATGGGTTCCCACCAGGGTGGCGAAGGCCTCACCCGTGCTCGGATCCCACAGATCTGCCGTCCCATCCTGGCTGCCCGTGAGCACGAAGCGGGGCGCCCCAGCTGCCCCATTCCCGCTGATCACCGCTGCCCCCGCAATGGGATCGGCGCCGTGGAGGGTCCGCAGCAGCTTGCCGTCGGAGGCCTGCCAGAACTGGACCTGCTCCCCGGCGGTGGTGGTGAGGTAGCGCCCGTCCGGGCTCCAGGCGGGATCGCCGCCGCTCATGGCGGGCGTGAGCCGGTTGCCGGTGGTCAGGTCCCAGATCCGTGACTGCGACACGGTGTCCTCGGCGTTGGTCGTCGAGATGACCATGCGCAGCCCGGCGGGACTGAACCTCGCCGCCAAGACGCTGACCTGCGCGGACGCGCCTGACCCCGAGCCCGCATCGAGGCTGCCCAGCGAACCTCCGTCGCCGGCGCGCCAGAAGCTGACGCGGCTCCCGCTGCCGCCGGTGGCCAGATAGCGACCGCCGGAGTCGTAGGTGGCGATGGTGATGCCCTGGCCGCCGCGGCCGAGCGAGAACAGCGCGCGGCCGGTGCCGGCGTCGAACACGACGGGCGCTCCGATGAAGAACGCCGCCACGACCCGCTTGCCATCGGGGCTGAACTCCGCCTGCACGACGCGGTAGTCGGTGCTCCGCAGGATGATCGGGGCGCGACTGCCGCGCAGGTCCCAGATCCGGGCCGTGCCGTCCTCCGCCCAGCTGAGCAACCGCGCGGAGCTCGGGTCGAAGCTGACGCCGAGAATCTCGCCCTGGTGGCCGCGGAGCACGCGCAGGAGCCGACCGCCCGTCGTCCACACCCGGATGACGTGATCGGCGCTCGCCGCGGCCACCATCGTGCCGTCCGGGCTGAGCGCGGCGGCCAGATCCGGCCGCCCGTCACCATCGCTGAAGGTCTGGAGCAGGTGGTTGGCCGGCACGGCGCGGCGAAGGGCGTCGAGCGCCTCGCTGGTGTGGCGCACCTGCGCCGAGCTGACCGCCAGCAACAGGCTCAGCTGCGGATCGCTCGTGAGCTGGAGCAGCGAGTTGGCGGCCAGGGCGCGCGAGGAGGACAGCTGGCTCTCGTTCACCGCCTGACCGCGGAGGATGAACGCGATCACGGCGAGCACGGTCACGATCGCGAGCGCCGTCGAGGTGGCGGCGCGGGTCCGGCGCGCCCGGCGGAGCGACCGGCGCCGGCTCAGCAGCACGAACTCGGTCTGCAGGGGAGTCGGTGCCGGGACCTTGCCCACCTGCCGCGCCAGCCAGGCCTCGGCCGCATCGAGCTCGCTGCCCGCGATGAGGAAGCTGTCGTCGCGGTCGTGCTCGACCCACTCGGTGGCCTTCAGCGTCCAATCCGTGTGCTCGCGCACCCACTCGAGATCGGTATCGATCGCCTCGAGCAGCTGGGCGAGCGAGCGCGATCGGTCGGCGTCGAACTCGCCGCGCCCGGGGATGAACTGATAGGGACCGAGCTCGGCCGGGATCGCGTGCATGTCCGGCTGGCGGTAGTTGACCGGAAGGATCCGCTTGTTCAGGGCGACCGCGTGGCGGACCTCCTTGAGGCATTCCGGGGAGGCGATCGAGTGCGGGCTCATCACGAACACGAACGTGTCGCTGATCTGAATCGCCCGCTTGAGCTCGCTCTCCCAGCGGGCGGCCGGCGGGATGTCCGATTCGTCGACCCACACCCGCTTGCCCGTGCCGACGAGCTCGTCGCGCAGCGAGATCGCGAACGGCCGGTCCGCATGCGAGTAGGACAGGAAGACGTCGTGGCGAGCGATCTCCGCCTGCTCGCCCGCGCCCGGCTGCCCGGGCGCCACGCCGTCGTGCGTCGTCTCGACCGTATCCATGAGCGCGCCCCGCTCCTCTCCTGTGCCCCGGCGGGCCCGATTTCGGCCCGCACTCCGGCCAGAGTACTGGCTGTCGCGGGGATCAGCCAACCGCGATCAGCAGTACTCCCGCCAGCGCCGCCACCACGCCGACCTCCTGCACCCGGCGGACCCGCTCGCCGAGCAAGAGGCGAGCCAGCAGCACGGTGGCCAGCGGATAGAGCGAAGACAGCACGGAGACGACGCTGAGGAGCCCATGCCGGGTGGCCACGGCATAGAGGACGTTGGCCGCGACGTCGAGGATCCCCGCCACGCACACGAGCGGCCAGCGCGTGCGGCCGCCGCGCAGCCGCGGGCGGCGGCGGGCGCTCACGGCGACGAGCACGAGGACCGAGGTGACGCGGGCGGACAGGGTCCCCCACAGCGGGTCGTAGCGCGCGCTCGAACGCATACCGACGAAGAACAGGCCGAATCCGACCGCGGCGAGCAGCGCCAGGCCGATGCTCTCCCGGGCCTGGGCCTGGGCGGCCGCTCCCTCCGGCTGCTCGCGGCTGGCCAGTGCGACGCCGAACACGGCGGCCACGATTCCGGCCACCTGGAGCGCGGCCGGACGATCTCCCCCGGCCACGCCGACGAGCACCGGCAGAGCCACGCCGGTGGCGGCGATCGGCGCCACGATGCTCATCGTGCCGCGGGCCAGCCCGCGGTAGAACGCCCCCAGGCCGACGACGCCGGCGATCCCGCCCGCCGCGGCGGGCAGCAGGTGCACGAGCGCCGGCGCGCCCCGTCCGCGCCCGGCCAGCACGAGCCCGAGCACGACGAGCCCAGCGGCCTGGCTGACGAGCACGACGCCGAGCACGGGCAGCCGCCGGGACTGGGTACCGCCGATGAAGTCCGCCACCCCCCAGCTGAGCGAGGAGGCGAGCGCGAGTGCGATGGCGAGCACGCCGCGCCTACGGACGGTCCGCGCGCCCGGCGCGCACCCTCACCGGGCGCCGCGTCCGTACAGCAGCTCGAAGAAGTGGCGCAGCATCCGCGTGCGCCGGGCCCGGTAGGGGAACATGAACGGCTCGCGCTTCAGCGCCCGCCGGGTGATGAGCAGCGACTGGGTCTTGCAGTACTTGCGGATGCCACCGGCGCCGTGGCGGGTGCCGAGCCCCGAGGCCTTCCAGCCGCCCATGGGCAGGTTCAGCGCCGTGTAGTTGATCTGGGCGTCGTTGACGCACACCACCCCGGCCTCGAGCCGCCGGGCCAGCGCCTCGCCGCGCTCGATGTCGCGCGTCCACACGCTCGCCTGCAGGCCGTACTCGGAGTCGTTGGCCAGGCGCAGCGCCTGCTCGGTGTCGGACACCTTCATGATCGGCAGCGTCGGGCCGAACGTCTCCTCGCGCATGATCTTCATCGAGTGGTCGACGTCGACGAGCACGGTCGGCTCGAAGAAGTGACCGTGCTCGGCCCGGGCGGTCCCGCCCACGAGCACCCGGGCCCCCTTGCCGACGGCGTCGGCGACGTGCTCCTGCACGATCCGCAGCTGGGGCGGGAACGTGACGGCTCCGACGTCGACCGTGCCCGGGCCAGCCGGCTCGCCCTGGCGCAGCCCGCGCACGTTCTCGGCCACCAACTGCACGAAGCGCTCGTACACGGGCTCCTCGACGTACACGCGCTCGATCGAGATGCACACCTGGCCGGCATTGTTCATCGAGTAGAAGGCGGCCGCGTTCGCGGCCCGCTCGATATCGGCGTCGGCGCACACGATCATCGGATCCTTGCCGCCGAGCTCGAGATAGCAGGGGATGAGGGCATCGGCGGCCGCCCGCATGACCGCCTTCCCGGTCCGGCTCGAGCCGGTGAACATGACGCAGTCGACCTGGCCGATCAGCGCCGCGCCGGTGGCGCCGTCGCCGGTGGCGATCTGCAGGACGCCCTCGGGAAGGCCGCACTCGAGCATCATCTGCTCCATGAGCAGCGAGGACAGTGGCGTCACCTCGCTCGGCTTGAGGATCACGCTGTTGCCGGCAGCCAATGCCGGGATGCAGTCGCCGAAGTTGTTCGTGATCGGGTAGTTCCACGGACCGATTACGCCGACCAGGCCGAGCGGGGCGTAGCGGACGATCAGCCGCTTGCCGGCGGCGATCGGGTTGTTCCACGACGGCACGCGCTCGTCGGCCAGGTAGCGCGGTGCCTCCTTGGCCCAGAAGCCGAGCGCCGAGACCGTGTACCCGAAGTCGGCCAGCTGCGCATCCTCGTGCGTCTTCCCGCTCTCCGAGACGACGACCGCGATGATCCGCTCGGCGTTGTCGAGCATCCACCGCTGGGCGCGCCGGAGCACGCGCGCGCGACCCTCGAAGCCGAGCTCGGCCCAGGCCGGCTGAACCTCGCGTCCGCGGCGGGCCAGCTCGGCCACACGGCCGGCGTCCATCCGCGGCACCGAGCCGATGACGACGCCCGTGGCCGGATTCTCGACCGGGATGCCGTCGGCGGCCTCCGGGGCCGCGGTCACGGTCCCGGGCTCCTCGCTCAGACTGGTCATGCTCCCCCTCCTTCGGCGGCTCGCTTCTGCCCCGCAGAGGCTACCGCCGCCACGCCTGCGGCCACGAGCGCGTCGCCGTCGATCCCGGCCTCGGCCAGGACCTCGAGCGTGTGCTGGCCGAGCAGCGGCGGAGCCGCCGGCGTCCCGGCGGCCGGCGTGAGCTCGATCGGGCTGGCCACGAGCCTCAGCAGGCCCGCCGCCGGGTGCTCGACCGCGACCGTGGCCGGACGGCCGGACTGCTCGGCGGCGGCGAGCGCCTCGCCGACGCCGCGGATCTTGCCCGCCGGCACTCCGTGGTGCTGCAAGCGCTCGAGCCACTCGTCGACCGTGGCGCCGGCGAACGTGGCCGCGAGCTCTCCGGTCAGCTCCTCGCGGTGAGCGACGCGCCCGGGGTTGGTGGCGAAGCGCGCCTGCTCGGCCAGGTCGGGGCGCTCGCAGGCCGCGCACAGGGCCCGCCACAGGCCATCGTTGGCCGCCGCCACCGCAATCCAGCCGTCGGCGGCGGCGAAGGGCTCGTAGGGCACGATGCTCGGGTGGGCATTGCCGTAGCGCCCGGCCTCCGCCCCGGTGACGAGCGCCGCCTGGGCGACATTGACCAGGCCGGCGAGCGCGGAGTCGAGCAGCGAGACCTCCACCCGCCGCCCCTCCCCGGTCGACTGCCGGCCGTGCAGCGCGGCCAGGATGCCGCTCGCCGCGTGCAGGCCGGCGAGCACGTCGAGCAGGGCCACACCGACCTTCATCGGCGGCCCGTCGGGGGCCCCGGTGACGCTCATCAGCCCTGACTCGGCCTGGACGACGAAGTCGTAGCCGGCCCGTCCGGCCGGCTCCCGGCCGGACCCGAAGCCGGTGATCGAGCAGTACACGAGGTCGGGGCGGAGCTCCCGCAGCGTCGCCTCATCGACACCGAGACGCCCGGCCACCCCGGCGCGGAAGTTCTCGATCACGACATCGGCGCGGCGCACGAGCGCCTCGATCGCCGGCCGGCTGCGCGGGTCGCCGAGGTCGAGGGCGAGGCTGCGCTTGCCCCGGTTGACGGCCAGGAAATAGGCCGCCTCCCCGCCGGCAAACGGCGGACCCCAGCTCCGCGTCTCGTCGCCGGCGCCCGGACGCTCGACCTTGATGACCTCGGCGCCGAGGTCGGCCAGCACCATCGTGCAGTACGGGCCGGCGAGCACGCGCGAGAGATCGAGCACGCGCACGCCGGCCAGCGGCGCCTCGGGGGCGCCCACGCTCAGGCAGCCGGGTCGAGCTCGATCGACTCGATGACGGCGGGCTCGATCGGCCGGTCGCGACCGTCGGTGGGCAGCCCCTCGATCGCGTCCACCGCCTCCATGCCGTCGCTCACCTGCCCGAACACGGTGTGCTTGCCGTCGAGCCAGGGCGCGCTCGGGGTGGTGACGATGAAGAACTGCGAGCCGTTCGTGTTCGGTCCCGCGTTGGCCATGGCCAGCGCGCCGCGCACGATCTTGTGCTCGTTGATCTCGTCCTCGAACGTGTAGCCGGGACCGCCCGTGCCCGTGCCCTCGGGGCAGCCGCCCTGGATCATGAAGTCGGAGATCACGCGGTGAAAGGTGATCCCGTCGTAGAAGCCGTCGCCGGCGAGCTTGCGGAAGTTCTCCACCGTCTTGGGCGCGTCGTCGTCGAACAGCTCGATGGCGATCGTGCCGTGGTTGGTGTGCATGTTGGCTGTGCTCATGGCTCCAGCGTAGGGCTTCCGCGACGGGCGGCCGCTCTCGCCCTCTCTGTGCACCACCTGACCGCTGGCATCCTGGAACACGAGGCACCCACTGGTGCGGCGGGTCGAACGCCCGCGCTACCCCCGCACCGGTTCCACCGCCAGTGTGCGTCCGCCGACCTCGCGTCCCGTGACCTCGCTGATCACCCGGTCGGCCTCGGCGTCGGGCACCTCGAGCAGGGTGAAGCGCTCGAGCATGCGCACGTTGCGCACCGCCTCGCCGTCGAGACCGGTGGCCGCGGTGATCGTGTGGATGATGTCCGAGGGCTCGGCATCGTGGACGTGGCCCACGGTGAGGATCAGGGTGCGCACGGGGCCGGTGCCATCGGAGGACACGTGGGGCTTGGAGTGGCGGCGGGGCCGGGCCTGGGGCGCGGTCGGGGCGACGTGGGCATCCTTGACCCAGGGCGCGAGCTTGACGCCGGCGTGCTTCTCGATCGCCTCGACCTCACGGCGCTGGCGCGGCTCGGCGAACGTGATCGCGCGCCCCGAGCGGCCCACGCGGCCGGTGCGACCGACCCGGTGCACGTAGACGTCGGGCGAGGTCGGCACGTCGAAGTTGATCACGTGCGAGATCCCGGAGATGTCGAGTCCGCGCGCGGCCACGTCGGTGGCCACGAGCAGCGGCAGGCGCCCGGACTTGAACGAGATCATCACCCCGTCGCGCCCGCCCTGGGTCATGTCGCCATGCAGCGCCTTGACGTTCATGCCCCGGTCGCGCAGGAGGCGATAGAGCTGATCGCAGCGGATCTTCGTGCGCACGAACACGAGCGCCTGGTCGGGGTGCTCGGCCTCGAGCACGTCAGCGAGGCGGTCGGCCTTCTCACGCGCGGGCACCTCGAGCACGAACTGCTCGACCGTGTCGACGGTCAGCGTGGCCGTCTCGACCCGCACCGTGATCGGGTCGTACAGGTACTGATCGGCCAGGCGCCGGATGGCCGGCGGCATGGTGGCGGAGAAGAGCGCGGTCTGGCGGCTCGACGGGGTCAGGGCGAGGATCCGCTCGACGTCCTCGAGAAAGCCGAGGTCGAGCATCTCGTCGGCCTCGTCGAGGACGACGAACCGGCAGGCGTGGAGCACGATCGAATGGCGCGAGATGAGGTCCTTGACCCGGCCGACGGTGCCGACGACGATGTGGCCACCGGCCCGCAGCTGGGCCTGCTGGGTGCGGATCGGCGCGCCGCCGAACACGGCCACGACGTCGACGCCCTTGCGCTTGCCGTAGGCGCGCAGGGCCTGGGTGACCTGGATGCACAGCTCACGCGTCGGGGTGAGGACGATGGCCTGGACCTCGTGCTCGGAGGGATCGACGTACTCGATCATGGGTAGCCCGAAGGCGGCCGTCTTCCCGGAGCCGGTCTGCGCCTGGCCGATGACATCGTGGCCCTGCAGCAGCGGCGGGATTCCCTGCTCCTGGATCGGGCTCGGCGACTCGTAGCCCACGTCGTGGATGGCGTCGAGCACGGCATCGCTCAGGCCGAGCTCGGCAAAGGTCGTCATGGCGCCCACGATAGTGCCAACGCCCATCACACCGCCGCTTGCGCAGAATTGCTTCGGCACCTAATCTTCAGGAACCGTACCTTTCTGCCGATGCGAGCGACCGATGACCGCCTCCGCCTCCTCCCCTGACGCCATCAGCGCCTACGTGTGGCGCATCAGCGCCGTCGTCGTGGTCGGGTCGATCATGTCGATCCTCGACACCACGATCGTCAACGTCGCGCTGGCCACGCTCGGGCGCGAGCTGCACTCGACGATCGCCGAGATCCAGTGGGTGGTGACGGGCTACATGCTCGCCCTGGCCGCGGTCATCCCGGTCACCGGCTGGGCGGCCCGGCGGTTCGGCGCCAAACCCGTCTACCTCATCTCGCTCGTCCTGTTCGTCGCCGGCTCGGCCCTGTGCGGCCTGGCCACCTCGACCACCGAGCTGATCGTCTTCCGCGTCCTGCAGGGCGTCGGCGGCGGCATGATCCTCCCCGTCGGCCAGCTGATGATGGCCGAGGCGGCCGGCCCCACGCGCATGGGCCGCGTGATGAGCATCGTCGCCGTGCCGGCCATGCTCGCCCCGATCCTCGGCCCCACGCTCGGCGGCGTGATCCTGCAGAACATGAGCTGGCGGTGGATCTTCTACGTCAACCTGCCCGTGGGCATCGTCGCCGTTGTCGCCGCCCTGCGCGTGCTGCCGACGGTCAAGCCGGCCCCCACCGATCGCCTCGACATCCGCGGCCTGCTGCTCATGGCCACCGGGCTGCCCCTGTTCACCTACGGCCTGGCCGAGATCGGCGAGACCGGCAGCTTCACCGCCACCAAGGTCCTCGTGCCCTGCCTGGTCGGGATCGCGCTCGTGGCCGTGTTCATCTGGCACGCGCTGCGGGATCGCCACCCCCTGCTCGACATCCGCCTGTACCGGCGGCCGACGTTCTCGACCGCCTCCTTCGCGATGTTCTGCCTCGGCGCGGCCTTGTTCGGCGGCATGATCCTGCTGCCCATCTACTGGCAGGAGATCCGCATGGAGAGCGTGATCGACACCGGCCTGCTCACCGCCCCGCAGGGTCTCGGCGCCGCGCTCATGATGCCGCTGGCCGGCAAGCTGACCGACCGCATGGGCGGCGGACCGATCGCCCTGTTCGGGGTGACGCTGTGCTCGGTGGCCACGATCCCGTTCGCGCTGATCGGCGCCCATACCTCGATCGTGTGGCTCTGCTTCGCCATGTTCGCGCGCGGCATGGGCATCGGCTTCGCCTTCATGCCGGCGATGGCCGCCGCCTTCGCCTCGCTTGACCGCTCCGAGCTCTCCCACGCCACCCCGCAGCTGAACGTGCTCCAGCGGATCGGCGGCTCGATCGGCACCGCGGTGCTCGCTGTCGTGCTCCAGCGCGCGCTCAGCGGCACCCACACGCTGAGCGCCGCCGCCAGCGCCTACGGCACCGCGTTCTGGGCCGCCACCGGCCTGACGGCGATCGCGATCATCCCCTGCATCATCCTCATGCGAGCCGAGCGGGCTGCCCGCGCGGCCTCGAAGGGTCCTGCGCCCGGCGCCGACGCGATGGCGGAGGCCATGGCGGCATGAGCGTCGAGCTCGACAGCGACCTCGCCCGCGACGCGGCGGGGCAGGAGCTTGGCCGGGCGTTCAAGGCCGCGCTGGCCGCGGTGCGCCGGCTGCGCGGACGGGAGAGCCACGCGCTCACCCCGGGTGCGCTGTCGGACGCCCAGTACGGCGTGATGTTCTGCCTGCTCGACCTCGAGCAGCTCTCGACGAGCGAGGTGGCGCTGCGGGCCGAGCTCAGCCCGGCCAGCGCCACCGAGATGCTCGAGGCGCTCGCTGCGGCCGGGCTGGTGCAGCGCACGCGCTCGCAGCGCGACCGCCGGGTCGTGATCAGCACGCTGACCGAGCGCGGGCGCGAACTCGTCGAGGCGCGGCGCGCCCGCTTCGAGCCGCGCTTTCGGGAGGCCATGGCGCCGTTCACGCCGGAGGAGCTGCGCACCGCCGCCGCCGTTCTCGAGCGCCTGCGGGCGATGTTCGACGACATCGCCGACGCTCGCTGACGCCTAGAACTCCACCATGCCGTCGAGGTGCGAGCGCTCCGTCTTGGGGTGACGCACGCCGAAGTCGATGCCGCCCGCCCGCGCCTGCTCGGCATAGGTGACGGTGGCCGGGAGCACGATCGGCGCCCGGAACGCCACCCGCACCGTGAACGCGTCCGGCAGCTGGGGGCCGAGCGCGGCCAGGCAGCGCGCCTTGGTCCACATACCGTGGGCGATGGCGGCCGGGAAGCCGAACAGGCGGGCGCTGAGCGGATGGACGTGGATCGGGTTCAGGTCCCCCGACACCCCGCCGTAGCGGCGGCCCAGATCGCCGGGCAGCCGCCAACTCGCCGCCGCCGGTAGCTCGGTCGCCGCGCGTAGCGGCTCCGGCTCGCCGGCGCCGTCCCCGCTGCCGCCGCCCCGGTGCAGGTTCGTCGAGACCTCCTCCCACACGAGCTCGTTCTCGCTGCGCACCTCGGTGAGCAGCGAGAATTGCCGCCCGCGGGGATGCGGCTCGAGCGGCGTCGCGGACACCTTCACCTCGAGCCGCTCGCCGACCCGGATCGCCCGGTGCTGGGTGATCTGATTGGCGATATGGACGAGGCCGATGGCCGGCACGGGAAACGACGAGTCGGTCATCAGCGCCAGCTGCAGCGGAAACGCGAGCATGTGGGGGTAGGTGGCGGGAAGCGTGTCGCTCAGGCGGAAGCCGCACACGCGGTCGTAGGCGGCCAGGCGGTCGCGCTCGACCTCGACCTCAGAGAGCACGAACGTGAGGTCGGGGACCTCGCGGCCCCGAGCGCCCAGGCCCAGGAACGGAACGCGGGAGACGCCGGGCACCGCCCCCGCCCCGGCGCGGGCGAACAGCGTTGCCATCGAGGGGGAGCTCTTCAGTTCACGGACCGGCACGTCAGGCTCCGAGCAGGCTCTGGCCGCACACGCGCACGACGTTGCCGGTCACCGCGCTCGATCCTGGACCGGCGAACCAGGCGATCGCCTCGGCCACGTCGACGGGCAGCCCGCCCTGGGTGAGGCTGTTCATGCGCCGGCCCGCCTCACGGGTGGTGATCGGCATGGCCGCCGTCATCTGGGTCTCGATGAACCCGGGCGCGACGGCGTTGATCGTCCCGCCGGCCTGCGCGAGCTTCGGCGCCCACGCCTGCACGAAGCCGATCACGCCGGCCTTCGAGGTGGCGTAGTTGCACTGCCCGGCGTTGCCGGCGATGCCGGAGATCGACGAGACGCCGATCACTCGGCCGTTCGGGCGCAGCAGCCCCCGCTCGAGCAGCTCGCCGGTGATCCGCTGGGGGGCGATCAGGTTGACCGCCATCACGGAGTCCCAGCGCCCATCGTCCATGCGGCCGAGCGTCTTGTCGCGCGTGATCCCGGCGTTGTGAACGACGACGTCGACGCCCTTGTGCGTCTTCTTCAGGTGGGCGGCGATGGTGGCCGGCGCCTGGGCGTCGGTGATGTCGGCCACGAGCGTCGAGCCGCCGATGCGGCCGGTGACGGCCTCCAGCTCGGCCTCCATGGCCGGCACGTCGACGCCGACGACGTGGGCGCCGTCGCGGGCGAGCACCTCGGCGATCGCCTCGCCGATCCCGCGCGAGGCGCCGGTGACGAGCGCCACGCGGCCGCTGAGCGGCCGCTCCCAGTCGATCACCGCCGGGGGCTCGGCCTCGCCGGTGATGCGGATGACCTGCCCCGACACGTAGGCCGAGCGCGGCGAGAGCAGGAAGCGCAGCGTCGACTCGAGCGCGCCCTGCGCCCCCGTGCGCACGTAGACGAGCTGCGCGGTGGCGCCGCGACGCACCTCCTTGCCGATCGACCGGGTCAGCCCCTCGAGCGCTCGCTGAGCGACCTGGGCCTCGGGCGCACCGGCGTCCTCGGGCGGGGTGCCGAGGACGATCACCCGGCCGCTGCGGGCCACGCGCCGGATCGTGGGATGAAAGAAGGCGTACGCCTCGTGCAGGCCCTCGGAGGAGGTGATCCCGGTGGCGTCGAACACGAGCGCCTTGAAGCCGTCCTCCTCGGGAGCCGCGGCCGGGTTCCACACCGCCGCATCGAGCCCGGCGTCGGCGGCCGCGCTGCGCAGCTCGCCCGGCTCCATCGGGGTGGCCGCGTCCGCGCCGACGGCGGCGAGCACGCCGGTGATGGCGGCGGCCAGGCGGCCGCCGGGCGCGGCACCGAGGAGGACCCGACCCTCGATGACCGGCCGGCCGGTCATGTAGCGCTCGAGCGAGACGGGCGAGGGCAGGCCGATCTGCTTGGTGACGATGCGGCCGATCGGGGTGCCTGCGAGTTGCTGGTAGCGGTCGCTCATGACTGTGCGGCCTCCATGATCGCGGTGACTCCGAGTCCGCCGGCGGCGCAGATCGAGATCAGCCCCCGGCCCTCGCCCCGTTCGTGCAGGAGCTTCGCCAGGTTGGCCACGATCCGGCCGCCGGTGGCCCCGAACGGGTGTCCGGCGCCGAGCGAGCCGCCGCGGACGTTCAGCTTGGCCCGGTCGATGGCCCCGAGCGGCGCCTCGCGCTCGAGCCGCTCGCGGCAGAACACCGGGTCCTCCCAGGCCTTCAGCGTGCACAGCACCTGGGCCGCGAACGCCTCGTGGATCTCGTAGAAGTCGAAGTCCTGGAGGCTCAGGCCGGCGCGGTCGAGCAGGCGCGCGACCGCGTAGGCGGGCGCCATGAGCAGGCCCTCGCGCTTGTGCACGTGGTCGACCGCCGCCGTCTGGGCGGTGCTGAAGTAGGCCTGGACCGGGATACCGCGCTGCGCCGCCCACTCCTCGCTGGCCAGCAGCACGGCCGAGGCGCCGTCGGAGAGCGGGGTCGAGTTGCCCGCGGTCATCGTCCCCTCCGGTCCGCCGAACACCGGCCGCAGCTTGGCCAGCTTCTCGACGCTCGAGTCGGGGCGCAGGTTCTGGTCGCGCTCCTGGCCCAGGTAGGGGACGACGAGGTCGTCGAGGAAGCCCTCGTCGTAGGCCGCGGCCAGGTGGCGGTGGCTGGACACCGCGAGCTCGTCCTGCTCCTCGCGCGCGATGCCCCACTCGCGGGCCATGATCGCCGTGTGCTCGCCCATCGACAGCCCGGTGCGCGGCTCGGCGTTGCGCGGGATCTCGGGCACGATCTGCTGGGGCCGGATGCGGGTGAGCGCCTTCAGGCGCGCCGCGGGCGACTTGGCGCGGTTGGCGTCGAGCAGGACCTGGCGCAGGTCCTCGTTGATGGCGAGCGGAGCGTCCGAGGTGGTGTCGACGCCGCCGGCGATCCCGCACTCGATCTGGCCCAGCGCGATCTTGTTCGCCACCAGGATCGTCGCCTCGAGCCCGGTGCCGCACGCCTGCTGGACGTCGTAGGCGGGGGTCTCGGGGGCCAGGCGGGTGCCGAGCACCGATTCGCGGGTCAGGTTGAAGTCACGGCTGTGCTTGAGCACCGCGCCGGCGGCGACCTCGCCGAGCGTCTCGCCGGCGAGCGAGTACTTGTCGGTCAGCGCGTCGAGCGTGGTGGTCAGCATGTCCTGGTTGGAGGCGCGCGCATACGGTCCGTCCTGGCGGGCGAACGGGATGCGGATGCCGCCGAGGACGGCCACGCGCCGGGCTTGCGGGTTCATCTCAGGCTCCTGAGTCATGGTTACAGCGGTGTAGCTTAGCGCTGCCGAACGACACGGTACCCGAGGTCGAGCTCCTCCTCGTCGAGCAGGCCGGAGCACCGGCGCTCCCACTCTCCGCTGGTGAGGTCCTCGCGCAGGCGCCGCATGCCACGATCGCGATCGCGATCGGGAATCAGGGCCAGCGCGGACATCGCTTGCCAGGCGTCGGGATCGAGCACCCCGGCGGGTCGTCGCCAGTAGGCGGCTTCGAAGCCGTCCTCGCAGTCCCAGGGAATCGGTACCGGGATGAGCTCGACCGAGCCGAGCACGGCCTCGAACTCCGACAGCGGGGTCTCGCGCTCGGCGATCAGCCGCCTCGTCGCGGGGAAGTAGTCGTAGAGCCACCAGGGCGGGGACACCTCGGGAACCCGGGTGAAGATCACGACCGGCCCCGTGGCCACCCGTCGCATCTCCGCCAGCCCGCGTCGCTTGTCGCTCCAATGGTGCACGGACAGGACCGTCATCGCCGCGTCGAACGCGCCGTCGGCAAAGGGCAGCGCCTCCGCCGACGCGTTGACCGCGAGGGGGGTGCCGGCCGGCCGGTTCGCCCGCATCACTTCCGAGGGCTCGACCGCGACGACGCGCCGATCGCGTGGCTCATAGGACCCGGTTCCGGCTCCGACGTTGACGACCGAACGGGCGCTGCCCAGCGCCGCCCAGATGCGCTGCGCGATGCGCGGATCCTCCCGCCGGCCGGCCCGGTACGCCGTGCCGATCCGGTCGTAGACACGCGCAGGCTCCCTGGTCACGGCCCCGATCGTCCAACGCCCAGGACGCGTCGAGCCGTGCTCGTCGCGGCATCGGGCGCCACCCCTACTCCTGCGCCCCGCCGGTCTTGGTCGTGAACGCGCCGCCGGCCACCGCCCGGCGCACGAGGCCGGGGGCGAGCACGCGGGCGATTGCGATCAGCCGGTACGGGCGCGGGACGTAGCGCTCGGACACGCCGCCGGGGCCGGCGGCCAGGATCGCCTCGGCCACCTTCTCGGGTTCGGAGACCATCCAGCGGGTGAGGGCCTTGGCGCGCAGCTCGGTGGCTGGGAAGCCCTCGGTGCGCACGAATCCAGGCAGCACCAGGCCGACGTGGATGCCGTGTGCGGCCTCCTCGGCGGCGAGGGCGTCGTTCCAGCCCGCCAGGGCGAACTTGCTCGCCGAGTAGGCGCCCGACCACGGACGGGCGACCCGGCCGGCGGTGCTCGACACGTTGACGATGGCGATCCGGCGGCCGTCGGAGCGCGCGGGGGCGGAGGCCGCCGTGCGCCGGATGAGCGGCAGGAGCGCCTCGATCATCCGGGCCGGCGCCTCGAAGTTGATCCGCATGTGGCGGTCGAGGCCCGCCCACCCGCCGTCGGCGAACGTGCCCCGCCAGGCGGCGCCGGCGTTGTTGACGAGCAGGTGCAGGGCGCCATGCTCGCGCTCGATCTCGGCCGCGATGCGGCCCGGCACCTGGGGGTCGGTGAGGTCACCGGCGATGACGTGGGCGCCTGCGAGCTCGGCGGCGAGCTTCTCGAGCCGCTCGGCCCGGCGGGCCACGAGCACGAGGCGCACGCCCGGCTCTCGGGCCAGGCGGCGCGCGGTCACCTCGCCGATGCCGCTCGAAGCGCCGGTGATGAGCGCGATGTACGGGTCGTCGGCCATGGCGGGTGGAGCCTACTGGCGCGCAAAGGAATAGCGTTGCGCCCCGCGTTGAGTCACAGCCTGCTCGCCCTGCTCACCGTCCCGATCGTCACCGCGGTGATCGGCTACCTGACGAACTGGACCGGCGTGCTCATGCTGTTCTACCCGGTGCACTTCCGGGCCTGAGCGCACCCTGGCTGCGCCGGATCGCCCGCATCCTCCCCTACAAGCTGCGCCAGATCCCCGGGATCATGGTCGGCGGCCTGGGCTGGCAGGGGATCATCCCGTCCCGGGCGGCCAAGATGGGCAGCCTGGCCGTCGACGTCGGCATCGCCAAGCTCGGCTCGAGGCCCAGCCGCACGTGCTCGGCGCGATCAAGGAGACCGCGCGCGCGAAGGCCATCCAGCGCAGCCTGCGCCTGACCGACTTCGGTGAGGCGTTCTGCGCCGCCTGCATCCCGACCGACGAGCAGGAGCTCTATGCGCTCACGCATCCGACCGCGCCGCGCGCTCGCGGCGCCGCCGTCAGTTGACCCCGAGAGCGAAGAGTGAGTTCGGCTCGTAGCCGCCGAAGCGCACCCCGCCCGGGAACGGCACGCGCTCGTCGACGATGACGCAATAGGTGCGCCCGTCGCCGGGGCCCGGCACGCAGGCGCGGTAGATCTCGCCCGCCTGGATCGCGAACGCGGTCATCGAGTGGAGGTTGCCCCGGAACTCGGCCGGAGCGTGATCGCCGATGTAGGCCTCCGCGCGCGTGACCGCGTCGGTCATCGCCCGATCGTCGTGGACGACGGCGGCGTGGTGGGCGAGGCCGGCGGCGAGCAGCAGCGCGGCCAGGGCGGCGATGACGATCGTGCCGCCGTAGTCGCGGGCGACGACGGCCGGCATGTCGGGCCGGGCCCGGCGCACGAGCGCCCCCACGGGCCACGAGAGGAGCACGACCCCGATCAGGTTGAGCACGACCGCGGTGAGCCCCGCCCCCGGCACCGAGGTGCTCGAGCCCGACAGCGGCAGCAGGTGACCGAGGACGGCGTCGGCCACTGTGGCAAGCACGAACACCGGCCACAACCAGGCGCCGCGCCGGCGCCAGAGCTGGCGGCGGGGCCAGACGGCGTCCATTCCCCCATCGTAGATCGCGGGCGCTGACGGTAAGCTCGCGGAGTTGGTTTCGCAGGGCCCTGACCGGCGATCCCGGAGGGGCCCTGAAACGAAGCCGGGCGGAGATCCCGCGCCGGCTCGGGACACGAGAGGGAATGAATGTCGACGAAGACGGTGGAGCCGGCGGTGGCCACGAGCGCCGCCTCCGCGCACCTCGAGCTCGAGGATCGCGTCTGGCTCCTGCGCGCAATGCTCATGATGCGCACGCTCGAGGAGCGGGCGATGAGCCTGTACCGCCAGGGCAAGGTGCCCGGCTCCTTCTACGACGGCTTCGGCCAGGAAGCGGTGTCGGCCGGCGCGGCGTTCGCCATGGCGCCCGAGGACCGGCTGTGCATCCTGCACCGCGATCTCGCCGCTCACGTCGTGCGCGGCGTCAGCCCGGCGCGCATCCTCGCCCAGTACATGGGCCGGGCGAACGGGATCACCCGCGGGCGCGACGGCAACGTGCACTTCGGCGATCGCACGCTCGGCTGCGTGGGCATGGTCTCGATGCTCCCCGACATGATGCTCGTGGCCACGGGCATGGCGATGGCGTTCAAGCTGCGGGGGGAGGCGCGCTGCGCGATCACCTGGTTCGGCGACGGCTCGACCTCGCGCGGTGACTTCCACGAGGCGATGAACTGGGCCGGCGTGCAGCGCCTGCCGGTCATCTTCGTGCTCGAGAACAACCAGTACGCCTACTCCACCCCGCTCGACAAGCAGTTCGCGGTCGATCCGGTCCGCCGCGCCGACGCCTACGGCTTCGCCGGGGTGACCGTCGACGGCAACGACGCCGAGGCGATGTTCGAGGCCACCCGCGTCGCCCGCGAGCGCGCCCTGGCCGGCCAGGGCCCGACGCTCATCGAGGCGGTGACCATGCGCATGCACGGGCACGCCGCTCACGACGACATGAAGTACGTGCCCAAGGAGCAGGTCGAGGAGTGGCGCAAGCGGGACCCGATCGATCGCCAGGCCGCGCGCCTGGGCGAGCTCGGAGTCGACGTGGCCGCGCTGCGGGCCGAGATCCAGGCCGAGGTCGACGCCGCCACCACCGAAGCGCTCGCCTCGCCGATGCCCGACCCGGCCACCGCCACCGAGGGCGTGTTCTGCGAGGGCGAGCCGGAGCTGCTCGGCGACGGGCAGGCGCCGTGGAGCGGGTTCCGGGGGACGGTCGCCTGATGCCCACCCTCACCTACCTCCAGGCCATCTCGAGCGCCCTGCGCGACGAGCTGCGCGCCGACGAGCGCGTGCTCATCATGGGCGAGGACATCGGCGTGTTCGGCGGTGCGTTCAAGGTCACCGACGGCTTCGTCGAGGAGTTCGGCACCGACCGCGTGATGGACACGCCGCTGGCCGAATCGGGAATCATCGGGACCGCGATCGGCGCCGCCGTGGTCGGCATGCGCCCGGTGTGCGAGATGCAGTTCTCGGACTTCATCTCCTGCGGGTTCGACCAGCTGGTCAACGTGGCCGGCAAGATGTACTACCGCCAGGGCCTGGCCGTGCCGATCACGGTGCGCCTGCCCTCGGGTGGAGGCTTCTCCGGCGGCCCGTACCACTCACAGAACCCCGAGGCGTGGTTCATGCACTCGCCGGGGATCAAGGTCGTCGCGCCATCGACGGCGGAGGACGCCAAGGGCCTCCTGCACGCGGCCATCCGCGATCCCAACCCGGTGTGCTTCATGGAGCACAAGCACCTGTACCGGCGAATTCGCGGGGACGTTCCCGAGGGTGTGTTCGAGACGCCGTTCCGCGCCCGCGTGGCCCGGCCGGGGTCCGACCTCGTCGTCATCGCCTACGGCGCGATGGTGCACACCGCGCTCGAGGCCACGGAGGACATCGAGGGAGCGTCGATCGAGGTGCTCGACCTCCGCTCGCTCGTGCCGCTCGACGAGGAGGCGATCCTCGACTCGGTGGCCCGGTGCTCGAAGGTGGTCATCGTGGACGAGGCGAACGCGACCTGTGCGGCCGGGGCCCAGGTGGCGGCGCTCATCGCCGAGCACGGCTTCTGGGACCTCGATGGCCCGGTCGTCCGCGTGGCCACGCCCGATGTCCCGATCCCGTTCTCACCGCCGCTCGAATCGGCGGTGCTGCCCGGCGTCGATCGCGTGAAGGAGGCGTGCCGTGAGCTCCTCGCGTACTGACGTTTCGCTCGTCGACGTCACCATGCCCCAGATGGGGGTGTCGGTGGCCGAGGGCACGATCGTGGCCTGGCGGGTCGAGGTCGGCGGCCACATCGATGCCGAGCAGACGATCTGCGAGATCTCGACCGACAAGATCGACACCGAGGTCCCGGCGCCGCTGAGCGGCGTGGTGACGGAGATCCTCGTGCCGGTCGAGGAGACGGTCGGGGTCGGCACCGTGCTGGCGCGGATTGCGCCCGACGATGGCTCGGGGTCCACTCCGGCTCCAGAGGCTCCGGCGTCGGAGGCTCCGGCGCCTGCGGCGCCTGCGGCCCCTGTGGCGGCTGCGGCGGCGCCGTCGGCCGCCGGCGGCGCCGGCACGGGGTGGCGGGTCAAACGGCCACGGCCCTCGCTACTCGCCCGTCGTGCAGCGGATCGCCGCCGAGCACGGCATCGACCTCTCGACCGTCACTGGCACCGGCCGCGATGGCCGGGTGCGCAAGCAGGACGTGCTCGCGGTGGTTTCCGCCGACGGCGCCGCGGTCGAGGAGCCGCCGCTGCACATCGAGAGCCCCTACCGGCCCGATCCGGTTCCGGCCCCGGCAGCTGCGGCCTCCGCTCCGGCCCCGGCCGCTGCCGCGGTTCCGATGGGCGGGGGCGAGCTCTCGCGCATGCGCCGCACGATCGGCGAGCACATGAAGCGCTCGCTCGAGACCGCGGCCACGTGCACGACGTGGATCGAGGTCGACATGACGGGCGTTCAGGCGGCGCGGCGGCGGCTGAAGGTGACCGCGCTGTCGTTCGTGGCCCGGGCCTGCATCGAGGCGCTGCGCGAGTTCCCGGCGCTGAACGCCACGCTCGACGGGGATGACTACTCGCGCCCGCACGAGATCAACCTCGGCATCGCGGTCTCGCTCGGCGAGGACGGGCTGATCGTGCCCGTCATCGCGAACGCGCACGAGCTGTCGGTCGAGGGGCTGGCCGCGCGCATCCGCGAGGCGGCCGGGCGGGCCCGCTCGCGCCAGCTCAGCCCGGACGAGGTGCGCGGCGGCACGTTCACGATCACCAACCCGGGCCAGTACGGGTCGATCATGGCCACGCCGATCATCAACCAGCCGCAGGTGGCGATTCTCGACCTCGAGGCGATCGTCAAGCGGCCGGTGGTCCTCACCGACGCGGCCGGCAACGACTCGATCGCCATCCGCGAGATGACGATCCTCGGGCTGAGCTGGGACCACCGGGCGCTCGACGGCGCCCTGTCGGCCCAGTTCCTGGCTGCGGTCAAGCGGCACCTGGAGGCGGTGTCCTAGGCTCGGTCTATGACGCGCGGCGCTGATGAGCTCTGGGTCTGCCATCTCGGGCAGATCGAGTACGGCGAGGGTCTCGCCCTCCAGGAGCGCATCCGCGCCGCGCGCCAGCGCGACGCGGTGCCCGACGTGCTGCTCGCGCTCGAGCACCCGCCGGTGTACACGCGCGGGCGCCGGGCGGTCACCGGCGAGCTGCCGATGGGCGAGGAGTGGTACCGCGCCCAGGGCATCCAGCTCCACGACACCGACCGGGGCGGGAAGGTCACCTACCACGGGCCCGGCCAGCTGGTCGGCTACCCGATCGTGCGCGTCGATGACGTCGTCGAGTACGTCCGCACGCTCGAGCGCGCTCTGGTCGCGGCGCTCGCCGAGGAGGGCGTCACCGCGCGCGGGCGCCCCGACGAGGGTCCGGCCTACACCGGCGTCTGGGTGGGTGAGCGCAAGATCGCCTCGATCGGCGTCCACGTGGCGCGCGGCGTGACCACGCACGGCTTCGCGGTCAACGTCGAGAACGACCTCGAGCCGTTCTCGTGGATCGTGCCCTGCGGACTCGACGGCGTGCAGATGACCTCACTCGTGCGCGAGACGGGTCGCTCGGGGCGGGTGCTGCCGTGCTTTCGCAAGCGGGCGGCGTTCGCGGTCGCCCAGGCGCTCGGACGGCGCCAGCGGCTCATGTCGCTCGAGCGCGTGCTCGCGCACACCGAAGAGCTCGCGCTTCAGAGCGTGTAGCTGCGGATCACGCGGCCAGCGGCGTTCAGCCAGCGCACGCGGCCAGATGCGTCGGGGGGCAGCAGGGCGACGTTGGAGCGCACCGGTTCGGCGCCGCCGCCGAGCACGACGCGCGCGACTCCGTCGGGCACGAGCAGCCCGGTCCGCGCGCCGAGGAAGCCGAACGCCTGTCCGGCGGCCACGGTCGCGGCCGACCAGTAGCCGGTCGGGTTGAGGCTCGGCGCCACGAGGAGCGTCGCCCACTCGTGGGTGCGGCTGAGGGCGCACGCACGCGCGCTCGGTGCCCGTGCAGTGAAAGACGCACCGAGCGGGTCCGAATACGACGAGATACACGCCGGGGCGGACCCGGCGTGTGAGCCCGGGCTCCGCGACCTCGGCCAGGCAGCCGGGGAGGCGGGCGCGCTGGACGAGCGCGGCGGTGAGGGCCGGCGTCGTGTCGGCCGGCGCGGCCGGGCGGCGCAGGACAGCGAGTTGCCTGAGAAACGGATCGCCCCGGCTCGGATCGGGATGGCTGGCGGCGCTGGCACCGCAGCCGGCGAGGGGAGCCAGCAGAGCGAGAAGGAGAAGCGCGCGGCGCATGGTGCTGGCACTACGCGCGACCCCGCGGTCCGTCACGCGGTCAGGGCGATCAGCGTCCGCTGCACCTCGTCCGGGCGGCCGAACACCTGGCGGCGGGTGACCCGGATGGGGCGAAGCTTCGCCACCGTCAGCCGCTGGTCACGCCGGCGGTCGCGCTCGAAGGCGAGGCGGGTGCCGTGGGTGCGCCGGCCGTCCGTCTCGACCGCCAGCCGCTGCGCCCGCCAGAGGAAGTCGACCCGGATCGCCGGCTCGCCGTCGGGGAGTACGAGCCAGGCGTTGACCTCCGGATCGGGCAGGCCGGCGCGGCGGGCAATGGCCAGGAAGGCCTCCTCGAACTCGTTCACCGTCGCCGTCTGGCCGATCGCGTGGCCGTCGAGGACGGCTCTCAAGCCGCGCGCGCCCCTGTGGCGCGGGTGCCGGTGCAGCTGGTCGGTGAGCGCGGCGAGGTCGAACGTGCCGGCGATCTCCGCCTGGTCGGTGGCGCGCTCGATCGCGCGCCGTGGCAGCACGGCAGCGAGGTCGAGCAACGTGCGGGCGATGGTCGTGCAGGGGATGCCGTCCACAGTGGTGATGTCGGCCGGGGCGAGGGTGCTCGAGCGGTGGATGAACAGGCCGTCGTGCTCCCCGCGCGAGCGGCCCGGGACGGTGATGTCGATGCGGCGGCCCCCGTTTGAGCGCAGCTCGTGCAGCACGGCGCCCGAGCGGTGCGAGAGGACCGCGGCCGGGCCACCGGCCAGGACGGCGGCCATCCAGTGGGCCTCGCGCCTCAGGAGCGATCGGGGGGCGAGTGCGTAGACGCCCTGGTGGATGCGGAAGAGCCGGCCCGCCTGGGCGCGCTTCTGGACTGCCCGGGACGTGAGCCCGAAATCGATGAGCTGCCGGAGCGCCATCACCCCATGCTGGCTCTCGGCCAGGGCCGCCACCGCCTGATCGTGGCTGAGTGGGGCGAAAAAGCGTCCTGTGAGTTCGCTTTTTCGCCCCGCTCGGGAGTGGGCGGGATCCGGGACGGCCATGGCCCCATGGTGTCCCGAAACGCGAGAGGCGTTTGTTCCAACTTTGCACCAATGCGGCGGGGCTATCCTCCCAATGTGAGCACTCCCGCTCCCGAAGCTCCCGAAGCGCCGCAGAGCGCCGCACGCAGCACGCAGGCACACGAGCCGCCGCAGCGCGAGCACGTCACCCGCTCGCGCGCCAACCCCGGGGGCATCGCCGACGTGCTCAAGGTCCTCGGCCCCGAGGTGCAGCCCCACCGGGGCCGCAAGCCGCCCTGGTTCAAGGTGCCCGCCCCCGGCGGCCCGAAGTACCGCGAGCTGACGAAGCTGATCGAGGCCGAGAACCTGCACACGGTCTGCCAGGAGGCGGCCTGCCCGAACATCGGCGAGTGCTGGCAGCGCGGCACGGCCACGTTCATGATCCTCGGCGACACGTGCACCCGCCGCTGCGGCTTCTGCAACGTCAAGACCGGCAAGCCGACCTGGAACGACCCGCTCGAGCCCGCCCGCGTGGCGCGCAGCGTGGCCCGGATGAACCTCCGCCATGCGGTGATCACGAGCGTCGATCGCGACGACCTGCCCGACCTCGGCGCCGGCGCGTTCGTGGGCGTGATCCGCCAGATCCGCCGCCAGTCGCCCAGGACCAAGATCGAGGTCCTCACGCCCGACTTCCGGGGCGAGGAGATGCCGCTGGCCAAGGTCATCCACGAGCGACCCGACGTGTTCAACCACAACGTCGAGGTCGTCCCGCGCCTGTATCCCGTCGCCCGCCGGGGCTCGACCTGGGAGCGCTCGACCCGGGTGCTGCGGACCGCGAAGGAACTCTCCGGCGACGACGTCGTCACCAAGTCCGGCCTCATGGTCGGCCTGGGGGAGAGCTTCGAGGAGATGGTCGATGCCCTCGGCACGCTGCGCGCCAACCACGTTCAGGTGCTCACGGTCGGCCAGTATCTGCGGCCGACCGAACGCCACCTCCCGGTCGTGCGCTACTGGCACCCGGACGAGTTCACGGCGCTGGAAACCGCCGCTTATGGGCTCGGCTTCGAGCACGTCGCCGCCGGCCCGCTCGTGCGCAGCTCCTATCACGCCGACCAGCACGTCCCGCAGGACGAGCCGGGCGTCGGCCCGCTGGCCGAGCCGGGCGTGCTGGCACAGGTGGCCGGATGACGCCCCGCCGGCGAGCGCTGCTGATCGTGCTCGCGGCGCTCGGCGCCGGCCTGCTGCTCGCCGCGCCCGCGCTCGCCGCCGCCGGCGGCGGCTCGGGCAGCTTCGGAGGCGGCGGCGGCGGTGGCGGAGGCGGCCGGGGCGCCGGGCTCTACATCGTGATCCAGCTGCTGGTCCGCATCGCCGTGCTCGGCCACGGCATCGGCGCGCTCGTCATCCTCGGCCTCGTCATCGCCTACGTGCTCTTCGCCCGCGTCGGGCCCGGTGCCCGCCGGGCCTGGGCCAGCCACGAGCAGACCGGCCGCCGCGGCCGCCGCCGGGTCAAGGAGCGCAGCCGCCGGGTCACGCTCGCCGCCGCCGAGGCCGCCGAGGAGGATCCGGCGTTCGCGCCGGACCAGGTCCTCCCCGCCGCGACGCGCCTGTTCACCGATATCCAGGCTGCCTGGAGTGCCGGAGACCGCCGCCGCCTGCAGGTCCTCGTCGCCCCCCGCCTGTACGCGGAGTGGGAGCGCCGCCTGGACGACTTCGCCCGCCGCGGCTGGCACAACCACGTCGAGCTGCAGGGCGAGCCCACGGTCGAGTACGTCGGGCTCACCCACCGCGGCGACGCCGACCGCGACCGGGTGATCGTGCGCATCGAGGCCACCCTGCACGACTACGTGACCGACGCCCACGGGCAGCGGATCAAGCGGGCCGGCCATCTGCGCGAGACCGTGCGCACGCGCGAGTTCTGGACCCTCGGTCGCCGTCAGGGCGGCTGGCGCCTGTACTCGATCGAGCAGGGCGCCGAGGGCGCCCATGCGCTCAACGAGCAGATCGTGGCCACCCCGTGGTCGGACGAGCAGGCCCTGCGCGACGAGGCGCTCGTCGAGCAGGCGGCCGCCGACGCCGTCCCGACCGGCACCGACATCAGCGAGCTCGCCTCGGTCAGCTTCGATGGCGACGCGCGCGCCGCTGCGCTCGACCTCAGCCTGGCCGACGGCCGCTTCGCGCCCGACATCCTGGCCGTGGCGGCCCGGCGCGCCGTGGCCGCCTGGGCAGAGGCGATCGACGGCGACCCGAGCGCCCTGCGTGCGCTCACCGCCTCGGGCGTGCTCGGCCAGCTGCTGCACCCGGGCGACCCGAGCGGGGCCACCCGACTCGTCGTGCGCGGCCCGAAGGTGACCGAGATCCGCATCGCCGCCGTCGAGCCTGCCGCTCGTCCCCCGGCCATGACGGTCGACATCCACGTCGAGGGCCGCCGCTACATCGAGGATCGGGCGACCACGCGCGTGCTCTCGGGCGATCCGAACCGCGCCGTGCGCTTCGCCGAGCGGTGGCGGCTCGAGCTCACCGGCGACGCCGCGGAGCCGTGGCGGATCGCCGCCGTGCAGACGCCGGTCACCGCCCGCTGAGGCGCACCGGGGCCGCCCAGCGGCCCTCTAATCTGTCCGCGGCGTGATCCCGCTCAAGGACAACATCCCGACCGACCGCTTCCCGGTCGTCACCGTGGCGCTGATCCTGGCCAACGTGATCGCGTACCTGCTGGCCATCAGCCACGGGGGCAACATCATCAGCGGCCCGGACACCTACGAGGTCGTCAAGTACGGGTCGGTCCCGGACTTCCTCACCCACTGCTCGCTCAGCGCGCACGTCCTCGTCCTCGGCAACCAGTACGGCTGCGCGAACCACGGCGGCCCGACGATCTGGGAGACCGTGTTCACGGCCATGTTCATGCACGCCTCGATCGTCCACATCGGGGGCAACATGCTGTTCCTGTGGATCTTCGGCAACAACGTCGAGGACACGATCGGGCGCGTGAAGTACCTCGCCTTCTACATCGTGGGCGGCCTGGCCGCACTCGCGCTGCAGGTGGCGGTCGACCCCACCTCGACGGCCCCGACGCTCGGCGCCTCGGGGGCCATCGCCGCCGTTCTGGCCGGCTACATCCTCCTGTATCCCCGGGCTCGGGTGCTGACGGTCGTGTTCATCGTGTTCCTGTTCACGATCATCGAGCTGCCGGCCTGGATCATGCTCGGCCTGTGGTTCGCCGAGCAGGCCGCCTTCGGCGCCGCCGGCCTGACCACGCCGACGGGCTCGAGCGGTGGCGTGGCCTACTTCGCCCACGTCGGCGGGTTCGCCTTCGGCCTGCTCACCATCCGGCTGCTGGCCCGAAGACGCAAGACGGTGCCGCCGGCCCGACCGCTCAGCTTCCGGTGACACGCGCGCTCATCCTCCTGCTCGGCCTCGCCTTCGACGTCCTGCTCGGCTACGCGACCGCACGCGACATCTCCACCCACGGCCTCACGCTCCCCAGCGTGCTCGGGGCGGTCGTCGTCTTCGTGCTCGGGATCGGGCTGCTCGGCGCCCTCCTGAACCCGCCCCCGCCCCCGCGACCGTGAGCCCGTACTCGATCCTCCAGGAGGGCGGGACCCGCCGGCGTGAGGAGCTGCGCCGTGCCCGCCGGCGCCGCCGCCATGCGCTGATCGTCGTCCTGATCGCGCTCGTCGCCACCGTCGCCGTCCTGCTCGCCCTGCTGCCCGGGCGCACCGCCGGCCCGCGCGCGACGCTCGTGCCCCGGCACACCCCGGGCCGGCCGGTGAAGGTCCGACAGCCGCGGCCGCTCGTGCGCCCCACCTACGGCAGCGCTCCCGCGCCGGCCGGCCAGCAGGTGCACCTGCGCGCGGTCTTCCACCTCACCAGCGGGATCCTGTTCGACGTGTGGACCGGCCGGGTCCTCTGGGCCCACAATCCCGCCGTCAGGCTGCCGATCGCCAGCCTGACCAAGATGATGACCGCGCTCATCGTGGCCGCCCGCGCCGGCCCGAGCGACCCGGTGCTCATCACCCGGCAGGCCGTCCACTTCACCGGCTCGGGCGTCGGCCTGCTCCCGCTCGGCAAGCACGTGCCACTCATCTCGCTGCTGTACGGGCTGCTGCTGCCCTCGGGCAACGACGCCGCGATCGCCCTGGCCCAGCACGTCGCCGGCAGCGAGTCGCGCTTCGTCGACCTGATGAACGAAGAGGCGCACTCGATGGGCCTCGACTGCACGCACTTCGCCAGCGAGTCGGGGATCGTCGACCGCGACAACTACTCCTGCACGACCGATCTCGCCGTCCTCGCCCACGCGGTGCTCCAGCAGCCGATGCTCGCCCCGATCGTCTCCTCCCGCAGCGCCGTCATCCCGTTCCCGATCAAGGGCGGGAAGCTCTACCTCTACAACAACAACCCACTGCTGATCGAGCGCTATCCGGGCGCCGACGGTGTGAAGACCGGATTCACGAATGCCGCCGGCGCGTGCCTGGTCGCCGCCGCCCGCCGGGGCACCACCTGGCTCGGCGTCGTGCTCCTGCACTCGATCAACCCGGCCGCCCAGGCCGAGAAGCTCCTGAACGCCGGCTTCGCGGAGCTCGGCCCGCACTGAGCCGGTTCGCCGGAGGTCCGGGCGGAGCAGAAAGCCGACTAAAACGGCGGGACAAGGGAATCAAACAGATCATCAGCGCCAACGGTCTCGGTCCACCCACAAACAGCGAAGGAAGCGCTCGATGTCTCTCGCCACGTATCAAACCGTCCGGCTGAGCAAGGGCAAGCACATCTCCCCCGAGGACGGGGCCTGCGTGATGGAGCTCGCCTCGATGCTGGCCGGCGAGCCGTTCAGCGACCATCCCGCCTGCGCCTGCCCGGTCATCGGGTCGTTCCTGCGCGCCTACAACGACTCGCTCGACGACGGCCGCCGTCAGGACCTCTACGCCTACGCCTCGAAGATCGTCGGCAGCCGGTCGACCGGTGCCGTGCAGCGGGCGCGGGCCGAGCGCCTGGCCGACTGGGAGCTCGAGCTGCGCCGCCGCCGGGCACTGCGCCGTCTGCTGCCCGAGGGCCTGCGCGACATCGGCCTGCGCCGCCGGCACGCGCTCGACGCTGTCGGCACGCATGCCGTGCACGCGATCCGCAGGCCCACCCGCGCCACCCACGCCGAGGCGCTCGCGCTCATCGACGAGCTGCTGGCAATCAGCACCCCGACCGCGGCCGGCCTGCGTGGAGGCGACCGCCTCGCCGCGCCCGCCGTGGCGGCGCTCTGACGCATACCGAGTCGGCGCCCGAGTCCGCGAGGCCGGGCGCCGATGGCGCTCCGCCGGCCCGCGTCCTCGCCGAGCGCCGGCGCCTGCTCGGCAGAACTGCACGGCCCCGGCGCCTGTAAGAGCGAGGACACCGTGTTCGGCACTGGCGCGGGACGGGAAGGCTAAGAGCTATGCCCGTTACAGCCACCGTGCAGCTTCTGGCCGAAGAGCCGGCGCTGGCCGGCTATCTGGACGGCGAACGGCGGGCCCGGGCGACGCACGAGCTCGTCACCCAGGTCCTGACCGTCCCCGCCGGCCCATGGACACCGCCAGAAGACGTCGAGAGCGTTCGGCGTGGACTTGGGCTCATGCTGCTCGAGGGCCTCATCGTCCGCCACGTGGGCCTGGCTGGTCGCTTCGGCGCCGAGCTGCTCGGCGCCGGCGACGTCGGCTGTCCCTGGCAGTGGGAGGAGGAGGACGCCACGCTTCCGCGCTCCGGGCGCTGGAGGGTGCTCCAGGACTCCCGGCTGGCCGTCCTCGACGTCGCCTTCACGGCCCGGGCGGGCATGTATCCCGAGGTCATCTCGTGCCTGTTCACTCGGGCGCTGCAGCGCGCCCGCCATATCGCGGTGAACATGGCCATCGTCCAGCAGCCCCGCATCGACGTGCGCCTGCACATGCTGTTCTGGGAGCTCGCCGATCGCTGGGGCAAGGTGCGCCAGGACGGCGTGCACGTCCCGATTCAGCTCACGCACGCGACGCTCGCCGATCTCGTGGCCGCGCGGCGGCCGACGGTGACCAAGGCCCTCGGCGAGCTGGCCGAGCGCCGAGCGGTGATGTGGACCGGCAGCGATTGGCTCTTGCCGGGTTCCCCGCCGGCCGAGCTCGAAGAGGTCGGCGCCGTGGTCGTCTCGCGCAACGGCAACAGCAGCTGACCCGGCGCTGCCTCGCCGCGCCTAGGGCTGGGCGACCGGGACCTCGACCTCGGTCGTGACCAGGATGGCGCCCTCGCCCGTCGTGTAGGCCTCCTCACCGTGCTGGACGACGTCGAGACCGAGCGCCTCCTGGTGGGCGGTGACGCGCAGCGGCGTGAACAGCCCGATGACCCGGAGGATCACCCAGGTGCCCGCGAACGCGTAGGCCGGTCCGGCCAGGGCGGCGAGCGCCTGCGAGCCGAGCTGCCCGGGGTGGCCGTAGAGGAGGCCGTTGGCGACCGTGTTCCAGGCCCGCTGCGCGGTGAAGCCGATGAACAGGATGCCGGTCAGGCCGGCCAGGCCGTGCGCCGCGAGCACATCGAGGGTCTCGTCCAGGCGCGTGCGGGGGCGCCACATGATGGCGGCGTAACTCGGCAGGGCGGCGAGGACGCCGAGCAGCATGGCCCAGCGAGGGCTGATGTAGCCGGCCGCCGGGGTGATGGCCACGCACCCGACGACGACCGCCGTCGCGGCGCCGATCGCCGTCACCTTGCGGTCGCGCACGAGGTCGAGCACGAACCACACCACGAGCGTGCACGCGGGCGCGAGCAGGGTATTGAGGAAGGCGAGGACCGACGGGTGCCCGGTCCCGTAGCCGCTGCCGCCGTTGAAGCCGAACCACCCGAACCACAGCAGCCCGGCGCCGAGCAGGACATAGAGCGCGTTGTGGGGCAGAAGCGCCTGGCGCCCGTAGTCCTTGCGCGCACCGACCACGGTGGCGGCGGCGAAGGCGGAGAAGCCCGAGGCCATCTCCACCGGCACGCCGCCGGCGAAGTCGAGCGTGCCGTGCTGCTGCAGCCAGCCGCCGCCCCACACCCAGTGCGCGAGCACGGGGTAGATGAGGATCGACCACGCGCTGATGAACACCAGGAAGGGCACGAAGCGCATGCGCTCGACCACGGCACCCGACACCAGCGCCGCGGTGATGATGCAGAACGTGGCCTCGAAGGCGAAGAACACCACCTGCGGGATGTCGGTCCCGGGCCGGGGACCGAAGCCGACGCCGGACAGGAACGCGAAGTGCAGGCCGCCGATGAACGCGCCGCCGGGTGTGAAGGCGAGCGAGTAGCCGATGAGCGCCCAGGTGATGGTCACCACGCCGAGGGCGGCGAGGCTCATCATGAACGTGTTCAGCGTGTTCTTGGCCCGGACGAGCCCGGCGTAGAAGAGCCCCAGGGCGGGAGTCATCATCAGCACGAGCGCGGTGGCCACGAGCATCCATGCGGTGTCGCCGGCGCTCACGCCGGAGAGGTGGCCGAGGGCCATCAGCGCTACCCGTCGACTGGCGTGACGGCGGCGCGGTCGGTCTCGCCGGTGCGGATCCGCACCGCCTGCTCGAGCGGCACGACGAAGATCTTGCCGTCTCCGACCTCACCCGTCCGCGCCCCCTCGCAGATGGCCTCGATCGTCGGCCCCACGAAAGCGTCCGAGACGGCGATCTCGAACCGCAGCTTCTCGGACAGCTCCATCTTCACGGTCGTGCCCCGGTAGGTCTCCACCCGATCGAGCTCGCCGCCGTGGCCCTGCACCCGGGTGATCGACAGGCCCCGAACCTGGGCGCGGTACAGCGCCTCGAGCACGTGGTTGGCCCGCTCGGGCCGGACGATGGCGATGACGAGCTTCACCGGGGCTCTACGCCCCCAGGCCGCCGAACACGGCAAACGGGTTCATCGGGGCGCCCGCGAGCACGGCCGGCGCCGTCCCCTCGGCCACCACCGAGCTGCCGTCCGGCGCCTCCTGGTGGCAGCGCGTGGCCAGCGCCTGCGCGCTGTCCTCGTCATCGGCGCCGATGAGCAGGAACCGGCCGCGGCGCACGACGGCAAGCCCCTCGTCAGCCAGCCGGCGGCCGAACGCCGCGCACTCGTCGTCGCTGCGGCACTCGACGCGAACCTCGAAGGTCGGGAACCCTCGCCCGCGCGACTCGGCGCGCTGGGCGGCGATCCGCTGGTCGTGCTCGGCCGCCCGCTCGACCGCGCTCGCCGGCAGCGGCTGGTCCGCCGGCTCCCACGCCTCGGCCTCCGGGTGCCAGCGCTCGAGCACCGCGCTGAGAACCCAGCCGTGCTCGCTTGCCACGCCGCCGATGAGCCCCTCCGCCGCCTCCGCCTGCTCGCGCGAGGCGGTGTAGCAGAACAGCCGCGGGCCGTCCGTGGACACGATGACCCGGTCCTCGAAGGCCGACTCGAGCTCGTGCTCGAGCGAGAGGGCGTCGAGCCGGCGGGCCAGCGCGTAAGCGTGGCCGGGCTCGTTCAGCGAGACGGTGAGACGCCAGTCGTCCCCCATTCACCCTCCCAGCTTGGTCACGTCGATGGCCCCCTTGGGCGCGGTGATGGCAAAGCTCTGGTTGTACTGCAGGAAGTCGACCCGGCCGCCGCCCGAGCCGGACTTCGCCACCTCGAGCGGGTAGGGCTGCCCGTGGGTGGCCACGTACAGGGTCCCGCCCTGGCGGGAGTCGCGCACGGCGATCGCGCTTTCGCCCCGGATGGTCGTCGTGTGGCCCTTCACGACCGGACCGGCGCTGGTGAGCAGTTTCTGGAACAGGGCCGAGAAGTCGGAGAACTGGGCGAAGGAGGCGAGATCGCCGTTGGAGGGCCCCTTCAGCCACTTGCCGTGGAAGAGATGGACCGCGTTCGCGCCGCCGACATGTTGCCAGAACGCGTCGCTGCCCTTCACATACACGGTGTTGTTGAGGCTGACGATGTCGACCCGCAGGCCGCTGGTGGTGATCGTGCCCTGGGCGCCGGTGCCGTTGACCAGATGCAGATCGAGGCCGACCTGCTGTCCGCTGGAGGCCACCGAGCCGGTTACGTAGACGGAATGGGCGTGGACGGCGGCCTGGCCGGCGGCGCTCACGATCTGGGTGGCCGGCTTGGCGGCGACGCCGTTCCCGCCACCACCACTGGACCCTCCGCACCCGGCGAGCAGGGCGGTGGCGCTCAGCAGGACGGGGAGGAGACGTCTGGGGGTCAGGAGCATGTCCCGAGCCTATCGGGGAACCCGTGTCGGAGCGCTCAGCCGCGGGGGGCGGACTGCATGCGGGCCGCCTGCAGGGTGTTGCGCATCAGGCAGGCGATCGTCATCGGTCCCACGCCGCCCGGCACCGGGGTGATCGCGCTCGCCACCTCGGCGGCCTCGGCGAAGGCGACATCCCCGACCAGGCCGCTCTCGGTGCGGTTGATGCCGACGTCGATGACGACCGCGCCGGGCGCCACCCAGTCGCCCCTGACCATCTCGGGCCGGCCGACGGCGGCGATGAGCACGTCCGCCTCGCGACACACCGCAGACAGATCACGGGTGCGCGAATGGCACACGGTGACGGTGGCGTTGGCAGCCAGGAGCAACTGAGCCATCGGCTTGCCGAACAGATTCGAGCGGCCGACCACGACCGCGCGCGCTCCGCCGAGCTGCGCGCCCGCCTCCTCGAGCAGGACCATGACCCCGGCCGGGGTACACGGCCGCAGACCCGGCAGCCCGAGCGCGAGCCGGCCGGCATTGGCGATGCTCAGCCCGTCGACGTCCTTGTCGGGGACGATGCGCCCGGTCAGGGCGTCGCCGTCGAGGTGCTCGGGCACCGGCAGCTGGCAGAGGATGCCGCTCACCGCCGGATCGGCGTTCAGCTCGTCGATGACCGCGAGGGCCTCCGCCTGTGAGGTGCCCGCTCCGAGCTCGCGGTGGACGCCGGCGATCCCGACCTCGGCGCACGCCCGGTGCTTGCCGGCTACATAGACCGCCGAAGCCGGGTCCTCCCCGATCAGCACCGTGGCCAGCCCGGGCGGGCGGCCGTGCTCGGCCGTGAATGCGGCCACCTCGGCCGCCACCTCCTCGCGCAGGCGCTGGGCGACGGCGCGGCCGTCGATGACGCGGGCGGCCATCAGCGGCTGGCCAGCACCGGATCGGCGTCGAAGTGGGTCATCCGCCGCAGGTCGGCCACCCGCTCCTGGATCTCGCCGGCGGTCAGGCGCAGCACCCGCTCGGTGCCGAACTCCTCCACGTTGTAGGAGGCGAGCGCGGTTCCGTAGGCCATGGCCTGGCGCAGCGCCCGGGGGCTCGGCGGCCCGTCGAGGTGGCGGGCGATGTGGCCGACGAAGCCGCCGGCGAAGGTGTCCCCGGCGCCGGTCGGGTCGACCACCGTCTCGAGCGGATAGGCGGGCAGGGCGAAGAACCCTTCGGCGTTGATGAGAGCCGACGCCGTACTCGCCCTGCTTGGCCACGATGACCTGGGGACCGAGCTCGAGCACTGCGCGGGCGGCGCCGAGGAGGCTCGGCTTGCCGGTCAGCTGGCGCAGCTCGGCGTCGTTGAGGATCACGCAGTCGACCCGGCGGATCACCTCGAGCAGCGCATCCTTGGCGATGTCGATCCACAAATTCATGGAGTCGAGGGCGACGAACCGGGGGCCCCGGCACGCCTCGAGCACCTGGAGCTGCAGCTCGGGCTGGATGTTGGCCAGGAACAGCACCTCGCACTCGCGCGAGGCCTCTGAGAGCTTGGGCTGGAACTGCTCGAAGACGCCCAGCTCGGTGGCCAGGGTCTCGCGGGAGTTCAGATCCCAGCCGTACTCGCCGGCCCAGAAGAAGCTCTTGCCTCCGGGCACCCGCTCGACGTCGTCGATCTCGGTCCCGCGCGTGGCCAGGACCTCGAGCTCGGCATCGCCGAAGTCGTCGCCGACGGGGCCGACGACACGCACGGTGTCGAAGAACGACGCGGCCAGCGCGAAGTGCGTGGCCGCGCCGCCGAGCATGCGCTCACGCTCGCCGAACGGCGTCTTGACGGCGTCGAAGGCGATCGAGCCGACGACGGTGATGCTCACGGGATGACCTCCGGGTCTCGGACGGGTGGGGACAGCGGGCGATGTTGTCAGGAATGAGCCCGCGGCCGTCGCCTGCTAATAGTCACTCCGTGACCCTCCGCGCCGCCATCATCGGCTCGGGCCCGGCCGGCTTCTATACCGCCGCGGCCCTGCTGGCGCGCGACTTCGAGGTGGACGTCTACGACGTCCTGCCCACGCCGTTCGGGCTCGTGCGCGCCGGGGTGGCGCCCGATCACCCGAAGATCAAGACGGTCACCCGGGCGTTCGAGAAGACGGCGTCAAACGAGCGCTTTCAGTTCATCGGGGGCGTCGAGATCGGCTCCCACGTGACCCGCGAGGAGCTGCTCGAGCGCTACGACGTCGTCGTCTACGCCGCCGGGACGAGCGCCGACAAGCGCCTCGGCATCCCGGGCGAGGAGCTGCCGGGCTCCCACGCGGCGACCGAGTTCGTGGCCTGGTACAACGCCCACCCGGCCTACGCCGAGCGCTCGTTCGACCTCTCGGTCCGCCGGGCCGTGGTGATCGGCAACGGCAACGTGGCCATCGACGTGGCCCGGATGCTCGTGCTCGACCCCGACGAGCTCGCGCCCACCGACACCGCCGACCACGCAATCGAGGCGCTCGGCGGCGCCGGCGTGGAGGAGGTCGTGCTCGTGGGCCGCCGCGGCCCCGCCCAGGCGGCGTTCACCAACCCCGAGTTGCTCGAGCTCGGCGAGCTGCGCCGGGCCGACGTGATCGTCGACCCGGCGGACATGGCGCTCGACCCGCTGAGCGAGGCCTGGCTGGCCTCTGACGCCGCCGACGGCACAGCCCGCCGCAACGTCGACATCCTGCGCGGCTACGCCGAGCGCCCGCCGCAGGGCAAGAGCCACCGCGTCCTCATGCGCTTCCTGCGCTCCCCGCTCGAGATCCTCGGTACCGATCGGGTGGAGGGGATCCGCCTGGGCATCAACCGGCTCGAGGCCCGCGCCGACGGGACGCTGAGCGCCGTGTCCACCGGCGCGCAGGAGACGCTCGAATGCGGGCTCGTGCTGCGCTCGATCGGCTACCGGGGCATCCCGATCCCCGGCGTGCCGTTCGACGAGCGGGCCGGGCTGATCCCCAACCGCGAGGGGCGGGTGCTCGACGAGAACGGCGCCCATGCCCCGGGCGAGTACGCCGTCGGCTGGATCAAGCGCGGCCCCAGCGGCGTGATCGGCACCAACAAGAAGTGCGCCAACGAGACGGTGGCCCGGATCGCCGAGGACCTCGACTCCGGCGCTCTGACCGGCCGGTCCGGGCGCCCGAGCGCGAGCGAGATCTCGGGCTGGATCACCGCCAGGGTGCCGACGGCGATCACCTGGGAGGGCTGGCAGCGGATCGACAGCCACGAGACGACCACCGGCCAGCCGCTCGGGCGGCCCCGGGTCAAGCTCGTCCGGCTGCCCGACATGCACGAGATCGCGTCCGGCCGGCGGTAGCCCGCCTTGCGCTACAGGCGCTCGTAGACGATCGCCTGCACCGCCACCCCGGCCTTGGTGTAGCCCGCGTCGCTCTTGGCCACGCGACGCAGCGCCGGGTCGTGGGCCAGGAACCACCACCACCTGGCGCTGTCGCGCTGGATGAGCTTCATCCAGGCCGGAGCCTTGGCCAGGTTGACCGGGATGACGAGGACGACGCGCTGCCCGCGCGCCAGGGTGGCGAGCATCGGCGCGAGCGTCGCCCGCACCGAGGAGCGCTCGAGCTTGCGCAGCGCGCCGCGCCAGTCGACCACGTGCGGGTCGGCGGTCGGTCCGAGTGGGGTGCCGAAGCGATGAACCGTCGGCAGGTAGTAGCTGATGGTCGGGACCTGCTCGGGCTGAGTGGAGATGACGAGCGGGTCGGCCCCCAGGTGGGGACGGATGTGCGCGGCCACAGCAGCGACGTTGCTCTTCATGTTCAGGTTGTGCGACACCGGATCGATGAGCCAGAACACGGCCAGCAACAGGAGCCCGATCAGACCCATGCGGCCAGCCCGGGCCAGGCCGTAGGCGAAGAGCAGGAGCAGGGGCCCGACGACGACGGCGAGGTACCGGGGAGCCCAGGCCGGGGTGGCCTTCGAGGCCAGCCAGGCGACGATCATCGCGCCCAGGCCGAGGATGAGAAGCGACTCGGCGGCCAGCCAGGTCCATTCCCGCTCGGCCACCACGTAGTCGCGCACTGCCCGCCGGGCTCCGGACAGAGGGCCGGCGGGCGGCTCGGTCAGCACGGCGCCGCCGGCCGGGGCGACGCCACGAGCGCTCATCCGCCAGACGGCGTAGAGGCCGGCCCCGCCGGCGAACAGCAGCACCATCGCCGCGCCGCGGCCGGCCACGATGAAGTAGAGGCCCTGGGTGAGCGACCAGAACGTCGGGGGCAGATCCCAGGGCGCCCCGGTGTGGCGGGCTTGGAAGAGGAGCGTGGGCAGCCAGGGCGCGTACAGGACGAGCACGACACCGAAGCCGATGGCGCCGTCGCGCAGGAGCGCGCCGCCCACGGCCCGCCGGCGCCACAGGCACCACAGGAAGCCGGCCGCGCTGGCCACGGCGAGGAACAGGCCCCAGTTGTGCGCGTAGACGGCGGCGGCGAGCGAGAGCGAGAACACGGGCAGGTAGCGGCGGCGGCCGAGCACGAAGGCATGCACGAAGCTGGCCGCCACGACGATCGACAGCAGGGCGACGAGCGCGTACATGCGGGTCTCCTGCGCGTACGTGGTCAGGTACGGCACGGTGGCGGCGAGCACCGCGGCGATGAGACCCGTGCGGCGGTCGAACAGCGAGCGCCCAGCCCAGTAGGCGACCGGAATGGTCAGCAGCGCGAAGACGAGCGAGAGCGTGTGGGTGGCCACCTCTCCGCGGCCGAAGACGGACATCCAGACGTGGAGGACGAGGTAGTAGAGCGGCGGGCTGCCGTCCTGGCGCATGAGGTCCGGGATGTGCCCGAGCGGATGCGAGGCGATCCCGACCGAGATGCCCTCGTCGACCCAGTAGTAGAAGTGGATGGCCACCGTGCGCAGCCAGAGCGAGACGGCAACGAGCACGAGCAGGCAGCCGAGCACGGCGAGGCGCTCGGCTCCGAGCGGGAAGGTGCCCCGCCGTCTGCGTTCGTGGCGCTCCCATTCGCGAGCGGGAGCGGGAGCGGGAGCGGCGGGGGCAGCGGGCGCGGTGAATGAATCGGCGGACATGAACCTGGGTCGTTCCCGATGTACCCCTGGGGGACGGCATCAATGCGAGGAGCAGCGGACGCCGTCCGTCTCCTACGGATAGCAGCAAGTATGGCGACGGGCGCCGTTACACACGAATTGCAAACACAACGCCTTCGCGCGCGCTCTGGATATCGTCCTGGCCGTGATGCATCCCTCATTTCCCGCATGAGCACGCTCGGGGCGTGCAACCTGGCCCGGCTTGCCGAGGCCGCGCTCGAGCGCAAGGGCGACTACCCGGCACTGCTCTTCGAGGGCCGCTGGCACGGCTCCGGCGAGCTGCACGAGCGCGCCCGCGGCCTGGCCGGCGGGCTGATCGGCGCGGGCACCCGGCCCGGCGATCGTGTCGTGGTGACGATGGCCAACTGCCCTGAGGTCGGGATCGCCTACAACGCACTGTGGCGGGCCGGCGCCGTCGTCACCCCGGCGATGTTCCTGCTCCCCGAGCCCGATCTGCGCCACGTCATCGCCGACTCGGGCGCGGTCGGGGTCATCACCACGAGCGAGTTCCTGCCCAAGGTGAGCGCGGCCACCGCCGGCCTGCCCGGTGTGCGCTTCGTCGCCTGCGCGGGCGAGTGTGAGGGAGAGGCGACTGCGCTGGCGGAGCTCGAGGCCTCTGCGCCGGCCGACATCGTGCCCCGGGGCGACGACGAGCTCGCCGCCCTGCTCTACACCGGCGGCACCACCGGACAGGCGAAGGGCGTCATGCTCACTCACCGCAACCTGCACTACACCGGGGCCGCCGCCCAGGCCGCGTCGTACATCCCCGGTATCAACCGCGCGCTCGGCACGCTGCCGCTCTCGCACTCCTACGGGATCCTGACCACGATCGTCGGCCTGCACGCGCCCGAGTCGGGGGTGGCCGTGCTGCTGCGCTGGTTCCGGGCCTCGACGTTCCTGGAGATGGTGGCCGAGCACGGCCTGCAGACGAGCGCGACCGTGCCCTCGATGCTCCAGCTTCTGCTCGACGAGCCGCTCGAGGAGTACGACCTCTCCTCGCTGCGGGTCCTCACCTCCGGCGGCGCCCCGCTGGCGCTCGAGATCGTCGAGGCATGGGGGCGCCGCGTCCCCCACGTGACGGTCCGCCAGGGCTACGGGCTGACCGAGAGCGCGGCGCTGATCGCCACCACGCCGGTCGACCGCCCGCGTCCCGGCTCGGTCGGCCAGGCGGTGCCGGGCAGCGAGGTGCGGATCGAGGACGAGGCTGGCCGGTCCCTGCCGTCCGGTGAGGTGGGCGAGATCGTCGTGCGCTCGCCTGCCGTCATGCAGGGCTACTGGAATGCGCCCGAGGCGACCGCCGAGGCGCTGCGCGACGGCTGGTTGCACACCGGCGATGTCGGCTACCTCGACGCCGACGGCTACCTGTTCGTGGTCGACCGCAAGAAGGACCTCATCATCCGCGGCGGGTTCAACGTCTATCCACGCGATGTCGAGGACCTGCTGCTCGAGCATCCGGCGGTGGGCATGGCGGCCGTCGTCGGCCGGCCCGACGCCCGCCACGGCGAGGAGGTCGTGGCGTTCGTGTCCGCCCACCCCGGCGAGGCCATCGATCCGCCCGAGCTCGTGGCCTGGGCGCGGGAGCGGATTGGCGGCTACCGCTATCCGCGCGAGGTTCACGTGGTCGACGCGGTGCCGCTGACCGCGGTGGGGAAGATCGACCGCAAAGCGCTGCGCGCCCAGCTGACGTCGTGAGACGCCCCCGCTCGCGGGGGCGGGGGGCGCTGCTGGCGGCGGCCCTCGGTCTCGTCGTGGCGGGCTGTGGCTCGGGCGGCGCGAGCGCCACCAGCGGCCGGGTGGCCGTCGCGCTCGACTTCACGCCCAACCCGGCCCATGCCCCCCTCTACCTGGCCGCCCGGGAGGGCTTCGACCGGCGACTCGGGGTGCGCCTTCAGGTCGTCATCCCCGGCTCGGGCCCGGACACGCTGAAGCTGCTCGCGGCCCACCGGGCCGACATCGGCGTGCTCGACATCGACGATCTCGCCCTGGCTCGCGAGCGCGGCGTCGACGTCGTCGGCATTGCGGCGCTCGTCCAGCGGCCGCTGTCGGCGATCATCGCCCAGCCCTGGGTGCACCGCCCGCGCGATCTCGACGGCCACCGGGTCGGCGTCTCCGGCCTGCCGTCCGATGTGGCGTTCATGCGCGCGCTCATCGACGACGACGGTGGGCACTTCTCGACGGTCACGCGGGTGACGATCGGCTTCAACGCAGTGGCGGAGATGGCGGCCGGGAACGTCGCCGCCGTGCCGGCGTTCTGGAGCGACGAGGGGGTGGCGCTGCGCCAGCGCGGGATCCCGGTGCGCGAGTTCCGCATCGAGGACTACGGGGCGCCGGTCTACCCCGAGGTCGTGCTCGTGGCACTGCGCACTGAGCTGCGCGCCCGCCGGGTGGCGATCGAGCGGGCGCTGGGCGCGATCGCGCTCGGCGCCCGGTATGCGGTGGGCCATCCGGCGCGGGCCAGCGCGGTGATCGTCTCGGCGGCGGGCGGCGGCGACCGGCGCCTGATCGCCGCGCAGACGCGGGCGCTCGCGCCGGCCCTGTTGCCACCGCTGGTGCTGAGCGCGCGGGTGCTGCAGCGATTCTCGAACTTCGAGGTGCGCACGGCACTGTTGCCGGCGCCGTTCGACGTGGCGAAGGCGTTCGACTTCACGCTGGCGCCGGCGGCGCTGAGGCTCGCCGGCCTCTAGGCAGTCGTCCGCGCAAGCGCCCGCGCGCGCTTCTGCCGGGCGGTCTTGTCGAGATCGACCTTGCGCAGACGGACGACGTGCGGTGTGACCTCGACGCATTCGTCCTCGCGCAGGAACTCGAGCGCCTGGTCGAGCGAGAGCTCACGTTTGGGGACGAGGCGGACGAGCTCCTCGGCGGTGGAGGAGCGCATGTTCGTCAGGTGCTTTTCCTTGCACGCGTTCACGTCGAGGTCCTCGGCGCGCGAGTTCTCGCCCACGATCATCCCCTCGTAGACCTCCTCGCCCGGCCCGACGAACAGCGTCCCGCGCTCCTGGAGGTTGAACAGCGCGAACTGGGCCACCGCGCCGCGTCGATCGGCCACCAGCGAGCCGGTCGGGCGGGTGCGCAGCTCCCCGTGCCAGGGCTCCCAGCGGTCGAACACGTGGTGCACGATGCCGGTACCGCGCGTCTCGGTCAGGAACTCGGTGCGGAAGCCGATCAGGCCGCGCGCGGGAACCAGGTACTCCATCCGGACCCAGCCGGTTCCGTGGTTGACCATCTGCTCCATCCGGCCCTTGCGCATGGCCATCAGCTGGGTGATCACCCCGACGTACTCCTCCGGCGCGTCGACGCTCATGCGCTCGACCGGCTCGGAGCGGCGGCCGTCGATCTCCCGCGTGACCACCTGCGGCTTGCCCACCGTGAGCTCGAAGCCCTCGCGGCGCATCAGCTCGACGAGGATGGCCAGGGCGAGCTCACCCCGCCCCTGCACCTCCCACACCTCCGGGCGGTCGGTGTCGCCGATCCGCAGCGACACGTTGCCGATCAGCTCGCGCTCGAGCCGTGCCTTCAGCTGGCTGGCGGTCAGCTTGTCGCCGTCCTGGCCGGCCAGCGGCGAGGTGTTGATGCCGACGGTGACCGACAGCGAAGGCTCGTCGACGGTGATGACGGGCAGCGGCCGGGGGTCGGCGGCGTCGGCCAGCGTCTCCCCGATCGTGATGTCGGGGATGCCGGCCACCGAAATGATCTCCCCTGCGCTCGCCTCCTGCGCATCGACCCGATCGAGCGCCTCGGTGACGTACAGCTCGCTCACCTTGACCCGCTCGATCGAGCCGTCGGCCCGGCACCAGGCGATCGACTCGCCGCGCCGGATGGTCCCGTGGCGGACGCGGCAGATGGCGATCCGGCCGACGTAGGGCGAGGCGTCGAGATTGGTGACGTGGGCCTGGAAGGGATGCTCGGGATCGTGCTCGGGGGCCGGGAAGCGTTCGACGATGAGGTCGACGAGCGGTGAGAGGTCACTGCCCTCCTCGCCCGCCTGCAGGCTCGCCCACCCGGCCTTGGCGTTCGTGTAGATGATCGGGAACTCGATCTGCGACTCGTCGGCGTCAAGGTCGAGGAACAGCTCGTAGACCTCGTCGACGACCTCGTCGATGCGGGCGTCGGGCCGGTCGACCTTGTTGACGACGAGGATGACCGGCAGCCGGGCCTCGAGCGTCTTACGCAATACGAACCGGGTCTGGGGCAGCGGGCCCTCGCTGGCGTCGACGAGCAGGAGGACACCGTCGACCATGGTCAGACCTCGCTCGACCTCACCACCGAAGTCGGCGTGGCCGGGCGTGTCGACGATGTTCAGCTTCACGTCGCCGTAGCGGACGGCCGTGTTCTTGGCCAGGATCGTGATCCCCTTCTCGCGCTCGAGGTCCATCGAGTCGAGCACGCGCTCGGCCACGTCCTGGTTGGAGCGAAACGCGCCGGCCTGCCAGAGCAGGGCGTCGACGAGCGTCGTCTTGCCGTGGTCGACGTGGGCGACGATGGCGAGGTTGCGAATGTCGGAGCGGCGGGCCATGCCGCGTCCACGATAGAAGGCTCAGGTCGAGCGGGTCAGGCTGAGGACGGCCATGTCGTCACTCTGCTCGCCGGCCGTGAAGCTCTCGACGGCGTTCAGGACCGCTTCGGCCAGCGGGCCTTCGCCGTCGCGCACGGCCGCCTGGACGGCGGCGTTCAGCCTCCGCTCGCCGAAGCGCTGGTCCGCGCCGAGGGCGTCGAGCACGCCGTCGGTGTAGAGAACGATCCGCTCACCCGAGGCGAGTCTCAGCCGGTGGGCCGGGACCGCGATCGTGTCGAGGAAGCCGAGCATCGGCCCGGCTTGGCCAACCGCCCGGACGGCGCCCGCGCCGGCGAGCAGGGGCAGCGGGTGCCCGGCCGAGTACAGGGTGGCCGTCCCGTCCGGGTCGAGCACGGCGACGGCGAGCGTGCACAGGCTGCGGAAGTCATCGCCGCGCTCGCGTAGCCGGCGGTTGAGCACGGCGAGCGAATGGGGAACGTCGTGGGTCGCTTCGATGATCGCGGCCACGGTGTGCCGGGCCAGCGCGGTCAGCGAGGCCGCCTCGGCGCCCTTGCCCAACACGTCGCCGATGATCGCCGCCGCCCCTCCGTCGAAGCGGACGACCTCGTAGAAGTCGCCGCCGGCGTCGTTGGCCATGCCGGCGGCGCGGTAGGCGCCCGAGACCTCCCACCCGGCGACCGCCGGGAGCTCGGCCGGTATGAGGCCGGCCTGCAGGATGCGGGCGATGCGGGCCCGCTCGGCGTGGAGGCGCTCGCCGAGAATGAGCACGCCGAGCTGGGTCCCCAGATCACACGCCAGCTCGACGTCGCGGCGGTCGAAACGGCGGGAGGTCGAGGACACGAAGTTGAGCGCGCCGAGGATCCGCTCGCCGACGCGGATCGGCACGATCATGGTCGAGTTCAGCCCCACCGCCCGGAGCACGGCAAGATGCTCGGGGTCGCGAGCGCCGGCCGTGAGCATCTCGTCGGTGATGTCGGGCACGAGGTCGGGCTCGCCGGTGCGGATGACCGCGGCCAGGCCGGTCGGGTCGCTCGCGCCCACCGGCCACTCGGTGCGCAGACGCCAGCCCAGGCGCACCTTGGCCGGGTCCAGGTGGGCGACGGCCACCGTCTCGATCTGGCCGCCCGGGGTGAGCACGTCGACGCCCGCCCAATCGGCCAAGCCAGGGACGGCTTCCCGGGCGATGGTCTCGAACACCTCGGACAGCTCCGCCCCACCGGCCGCCTGCCGGGCCACGTGGGCGAACAGGCGCTGGGCGATCTCGGCCCGCTTGCTCGCGGTGACGTTCTCCATCAGGTCGATGACGAGCTCGACGTTCCCCGCGGCGTCGAGCACGGCGCGGGCCTGGTTGAGCAGCCAGCGCTCCTCGCCGGTCGCCTTGATGACGTTGCGCACGAGCAGCGGCGGCGGGTCCGCCTCGCCCGCCATGGCCCGGCTACCCGGAAACTCGTGCAGGGAGAGCGGCCGGCCCTCTTCGGAGTACACGTCGTAGAGCGCCAGGAGGTCGCCGGGTGCGTGGGCGGTGACGGCCTCGGCGTCGGGCAGACCGAGCACCCGGGCGGATGCCGGGTTCGCGTACAGCCGACGCCCGGCGGGATCGCGCACGGTGACCGCGACGTCGAGGGCGCCGAGCACGAGGGCGAGTTCCTCGGCCGCCAGCGCCTGACGGGGCAGTTGCGAGCCGGTGCCCACGAGTGGCATTCTCGCTCAACCGGTCCCCGGCGGGTGACGGCTCCGGCCCCGGGCGGAGTTCAGCGCTCGACGCCGGCGCTCAGGGCCAGCCGCCGAGGTCCGAGCGCGGGCACGCGGCTGAGCAGCGCCCACAGCAGGAAGGCGCCCAGCGCCATCCCGGCGCCCAGCAGGCACACGGCCAGCCAGCCGCCGGCGCCCCACAGCGTGGCCGAGAGCACGGAGCCGATCAGCCCGCCGGAGAAGTTCGACACCATGTAGGCGGTGGTCAGGCGGCTGCGCGCCTGGGCGTGGAGGCCGTAGATGACGGTCTGGTTGGAGATGTGCGCGCCCTGGACGCCGAGGTCGAGCACGACGATCCCGGCCAGCAGCGCGGCCAGCGAGCTGCGCCCGAGCGCCAGCAGCACCCAGCTGAGGGCAAGGCAGAGCAGGAAGGCGCTCATGCCGAGGTGGCCGCGACCGCGGTCGGCCAGCCGCCCGGCCAGCGGCGCCGCGCAGGCACCGGCGGCTCCGGCCAGACCGAACAGGCCGATCACCGCCTCGCTTTCGTGGTAGGGGGCGCCGGAGAGCAGGAACGCGAGCGAGGTCCAGAGCACCGAGAAGCTGCCGAACCCGAGGGCGCCGAGCAGCATCCGGGCCCGCAGCACCGGCTCGCCGGCCACGAGCGCGAACACCGAGCGCAGCGCACCGCGATAGGACACGTGCTCGGTCGGCGGGGCCGGCGGGAGAGCCCGCATGAGCACGGCCGCGAGCACGACCATCGCGATCGCGGCGATGACGAACATGAGCCGCCAGCCGCCGAGCTGCGCGATCACGCCGCTGAGCGTGCGGGCGAGCAGGATCCCGACGAGCAGGCCGCTCATCACCGTGCCGACGACGCGCCCGCGTTCCTGCGGTGGGGCCAGCGTCGAGACGAGCGCGACGATGATCTGGGCCACCACCGACATGGCGCCCAACACGAGCATCGCCGCGGCGAGCAAGGGGAAGTCCGGCGCGGCCGCGCAGGCGGCGGCGGCCAGGCCGGCGAGCACGGTGACCGCCGCGATCAGCCGCCGCCGCTCGACCAGGTCGCCAACCGGCACGAGCAGGGCCAGCCCAACCAGGTACCCGAGCTGGCTGGCGCTGACCAGGAGCCCCGCGGCCGAATCGGAGACGTGGAACGCGGAGGCGATGCGGTCCAGCAGCGGCTGGGCGTAGTAGAGATTGGCCACCGAGGCCCCACAGAACAGCGCCAGCAGCGCGACGAGGCCGCGGGGCAACCGGGAGGCCGACGTGCTCACGCCTCGATCTCCGCCACGTCGTCGGCGGTCAGCTCGAGGCCTGCGGCGGCGATCAGACCATCGACCTGGTCGGGCCGCCGGAAGCCGACGATGGCACCGTCGACCGCGGGATTGCGCAACGTCCAGGCGACCGCCACCGCGCCGGCAGTCGTTCCGTGGCGCTCGGCCACCGCCCGCAGGCGCTCGACGAGTTCCAGGTGGGCGCTCAGCTGCGGCTCCCGGAAGCGCTCGTCGCGGCTGCGCCAGTCGTCGTCGCCCATCGCCGCGATGCGCTCGCGGGTCATCTTCCCGGTCAGCAGGCCCGAGCCCATCGGTGAGTAGACGATGACGCCGATGCCCTGCTGCTCGGCGAACGGCAGCAGCTCGGTCTCGACATCGCGCTCGATGAGCGAGTACTGCGGCTGCAGCGTCTCGACCGGGGCGACCTGCTCGATGCGCCGCAGCTGCTCGGCATCGAAGTTCGACACGCCGATGTGGCGCACGAGGCCCTGCTCCTTCAGCTCGGCCAGCGCGGCCCAGCCCTCCTCGATATCGGGCTCCGGGTTGGGCCAGTGGATCTGGTAGAGGTCGATGGCGTCGAGGCCGAGCCGCGTGAGGCTCGCTTCGGCCTCGCGCAGCACGGAGTCGCGCTTCAGGCTGTGCTCGACCCGGCGGCCGGGACCCTCGAGCAGCGAGCATTTCGTGAACACGTAGGGCCGCGCGGCGGCGGGCACGTCCTCGAGCGCGCGGCCGACGATCGACTCGGAGTGGCCGAAGCCGTACCCCGCCGCGGTGTCGATCCAGTTGATCCCCTGCTCGAGCCCGTGGCGGATGGCGCTCACGGATTCCTCATCCGCCTGAGCGCCCCAGCCGAACTCCCAATCCCCGCCCCCGATCGCCCAGGCGCCGAAGCCGATGCGCGTGATCTCGAGCCCGGTCGCCCCGAGCCCGGTCGTCTTCAATGGCGTCTGCTGCATGGGAATCCCTCCGTCATCGTTTCGCGTTCTCGTTGGCGGCTACCCGTCCCGGCGCACGAACACGTGGGCGACCCGTGGCGACCCGGGCACGGACGTGAAATGGGTGTGGAAGTAGGCGAGCACGACGGGTGTCCACGGGATGCGGCGGTTGGTCGTCGGGTTGCAGCGCGGGTCCCCGGCGGGAGCGCAGGCGATCCACACGTACCCGGCGTGGGCGAAGGCCGACAGCCAGGTCGCCTGGACGGCCGGCGTTCGGCCCGCGCCGCTCACGCCGTTGCGGCCGTTCGAGAGTGCGTAGGCGGTGCCGATCGGGTCGACCATGGCCGAGCACCCTCGCGCGGCGGCGGTGAAGCGGTCGGCCACGAGCGTGAGCGGCGGCAGGTCGGTGAGCACACAGGCGCCGGCCGGGATCTCGCGGTCGGCCTCGGCGGCCGGATTGCCCGCCCTCAGCCGGCCGATCCGCTGCAGCTCGCGCTGCGCCCCCCAGGCCACGGCGGCCACGGCCACCGCGAGCGCGGCGAGCGCGAGCGCCCGCGGCCGGGCCGGCTCGACGGCGCGGCCGATCGGGAGCGCCAGCGCGAGGGCGAGAAAGGGAGCGAAGAACGCGGCGTAGTGGCTGTAGAAATCGGCCGGCCACAGGAATGCGGCCAGGACGACGGCGCCGCACCCGAGCGCGCACCACTCGAGCGCCGGCGGGTGCGCGCGGGTCCGGACGGTGGCGACGGTGAGCGCGAGGAGCACGAGAGCGGCGAGCGCCGCGGCGAGCGCGATGATCGCGGTGTGTGATGGGTGATGGATATCCGAGAGCCCGACCAGGCTGAACAGCCGGGTGCTCAGCGGCACGCGAGCGGCGTCGGTGCGGTTGAGCTGCGCGGTGATGACGTCGCGGAGGAACCCGTGGGGTGCGGCGATGAGGAACGGCAGGACGGGCACGAGGAAGCCGGCGGCCACCCCGCCGAGGTAGGCCGGCCAGGCGCGGCGGCGGCGGCCGGCCACGAGCACGACGAGCACGACCGCCGCCGGCAGCACGGCCCAGATCTTGATCGTGCCGGCGATACCGAGCGCCGCCCCGCCCCAGGCCAGACGCCGGCGCCGGTCGGTGT
>CAWKEO010000010.1:0-85107 GCA_963848745.1 uncultured Solirubrobacterales bacterium
GGCGTCTGTCTGAGGCGGTGAACCTCGCGGGCGTGGGTGACGCGCCGGTGTGTCTGGTGGCCGGGAAGCTGGGGTGGGGCAAGAGCCGGCTGGTCGCGGAGGCCGCCGTGGTGTTCGAGGCCGAGGGCGGCCGGGTGCTGAAAGGCATGTGCGTTGATCTCGGGGGGCACGGCCTTGCCTTTCCCGGCGTTGGTTGACGCGCTGCGGGCGCTCAAGCGCTCGATCGGCGAGCCTGAGCTGGATGTGCTGCTCGGGCCCGCTCGGCGCGATGCTGGCTCGGCTGTTGCCGGTGGAGCTCGACCCCGGCGTTCGCGATGAGCTGCGCGGGGAGGACCCGGTAGTACGTCGCGGCTGTTTGAGCTCGTCCTGGGGCTGCTGGGGCGAGTGGGGCGCGAGCCCTCTGCTACTGGTGATCGTCGAGGACTTGCATTGGGCTGATCGCTGGAATGCTCGACCTGCTCATGTTCTTGGCCCGATCGTTGCACGACGAGCGCGTGGTGATGGTGTTCACCTACCGCTCTGACGAGGTGTCCTCGACGCCGCGATGCGATCCGATGCGCGCGTTCGTCGCCGAGCTTGAGCGGTTGCCCGCGCTGCAGCGGATCGACCTGCATCGTTTTGATTGCGCTGAGGTCAGCGCGCAGCTCGCGGGGATGCTGGGTGAGCCTCCGACTCCGACCTTGTTGCCAGGGTGTTTGATCGCTCTGCGGGGAATGCTTTCCTGGTCGAGGAGATCCTCGGGATCGTGCGCGACGACGGCGCCGGTCGCCTGCCGCCGTCGCTGCGGGACCTGTTGCTGGCGCGGACGGAGCGGCTCTCAGCCGAGGTGCAAGCGGTTCTGCGTGCCGCGGTGGCGACCGATCGTGTCGCGCACGGGCTGCTCGCGGCGGTGGCCGGCCTGTCCGAGTTCGAACTCGAAACGGCGGCGCTGCGCGAGGCTGTCGATCTCGGGCATGCGCTTGTGCCTGACGAGGACCATCGCGGCGACCGCTTTCGCCATGAGCTGGTGCGGGAGGCGATCTATGAGGAGTTGCTGCCGGGAGAGCGCGTGCGGATCCACACGGCCTACGCTCAGGCGCTGGACCGCGCATACGCGCTTGCCGAGGGTGATGTCGCCGCGGCGAGCGGGCGTGCGCGGACCGGGACGCCGCGCACGACGTCAACCGCGCACTGCCCGCCGCGGTGCAGGTCGGCGGCCCTGGCATCGGCGGCGTATGCGTATCCCGAGGCCGAGCGGCTCCTGGAGCTCGCGCTGGAGCTGTGGTCACGCGCCACCGCTGATGCTCAGTCTGGCATGGACTATCCGGGCCTGCTTGAGCTGGCCGCGGCTGCCGCCCTCAGCGCCGGTGACGAGCAGCGTTCGCTCGCGATGCTCGACGAAGCCCTCGGGTCTCTCGACGCGGAGTCCGATACGCGGCGAGTCGCCAGGCTGCGATGGCGCCGGGCGCAGGTGTTGCGGCACACCGGCCATGATCCCCAGCCGGATCTCGCCGCCGCGATGGGGATCCTTTCGGCTGGCTCGCCGACACCGGAGCTCGCCGGGGTGCTGGCGGAAATGGCCGGCGTGGAGTGCGTGAACTTCGAGCTTGAGCATGGGCGTGAGCTTGCCGAGCGGGCGGTCACCGTCGCACGCGCGGTCGGCGACCATCGGCACGAGTCGACCGCGCTCGTCAACCTCGGCTGGGCGCTCGCCTATGGTGGAGAGCTCGAGCGGGGACTGGACGCGATGCAGACTGTCAAGCGTCTGAGCAAAGGGCGGGAGACGAAGGCCAGCTGTTGAAGGCGCACATCACCCTGTCCGATGTCTATGCCGCGGTCGGCCGCCATGGCGACGCGGTGGAGGAGGCGCTGGCCGGGGTCGAGCATGCTCGCAGCGTCGGCCTGAACCGCGTGCATGGCATCTTCCTGCGCTGCAACGCCGTCGAGTCATTGTTGCGATTGGGGCGCCTTGACGAGGCGGCCAGGCTCCTCGGGGAGACGGCGCAGCTGCAGACGGCCGGCGCGCCGGACTCGTTCGTCGCCTGTCTGCGAACAGAGCTTGCGCTCCTACGGGGCTCCGTCGCTGAAGCCCAGGCGGAGCTGGCAGCCGTACCGATCTCCGCCGGCGAGGGCTCGCCGCAAGACCGTCTGCCGGAGGCGCTGCTGCGAAGTGAGGTAGCGCGGGTGACAGGCGAGCCGTTGCGGGCTTGCCGGCTTGCCGTCCTCGCTCTGGATACCGTTCGGCCTGAGGTCCCGCGCTATGCGTGGCCCGTGGCGTGGGCGGGATTGCGAGCTGCCTGCGAGGCACCGAGTGATGAGGCCGACGGACTGGTGAGCCGGCTTGAGACGGTGATGCGGCGGTTGCCCGCTGCCGTGCCCCCGGCGATTGCCGATCGTGCGCTGTGCGAGCTTGAGCTGGCGCGCTACCGCGGCTCGCTGGCCCCCCAGATGTGCATCGAGGCTGTGCAGGTGTGTCGGGCCGCCCAGGACCCGTACCGGGTCGCCTATGCGCTACTGCGGCTCGGTGAGGCCGAGAGCATTGGCAAGCGCGACCCCCACGCGGCGACGATCGCGCTGAGCGAGGCGGCCGAGATCGCTTCGGAGTTTGGGGCGGGTTCGCTGCTCGAGTCGGTCCGCACGATGGCGCGACGCGCGGGCGTCGCGGTGTCCGGGGGCGATGACGCTGGCTCGCTCAATCCGCTCGGGCTGACCGCGCGTGAGCTTGATGTCCTGCAGCTGATCGCGGCCGGCCGGTCCAACGGGGAGATCGGCGAAGCGCTCTTTATCACCCGCAAGACGGCCAGCGTCCATGTGTCGACATTCTCGCCAAGCTCGGCGTCGCGAGGCGTGGCGAGGCGGCGGCGATCGCTCATCGGGCCGGGCTGGAGTCTGGCGAGCTCGAACGCGCCTGAGCGGCAAGACAGCCAGCGAGAGCCTTAGGCCCCAGCACGCTCGATCAGCGGGCCCTGAGGTAGCGGGACGTCGGCCTGAGGTACGGCGGGTCCCGGAAAGATTGGTCACCCTCCCGATGCGGAGGGTCATGACTTAGACGGATGCTTTGCCCAGCAACTCCGACGAAAGGGCAAGGCAATGTTCAGCTCCACAACCCATCGATCCAACGAGCAGACGACTCACACGCAGTCGGTCGCCTCCGGTCAGCGTCGCGGCCGCTGGGGGCTCGCAGTCGCGACGACGCTCGCGCTCGCAGCCGCACAGGCCGCTCCGGCCACCGCGGCCACGATCACGAATCAGGTGTTCGACCAATACACGGCCCTGGGCTCTACTACGTGACCGTCCCGAACGACGCCACGCAGCTGAATGTCACGTTGTACGGCGCAAGCGGTACCGACGGGCAGAGCGCCTCGGACTTTGGGATCGTGACCCCCGGCGGCCACGGAGGATTCGGCGCCGCCGTCAACGGTCAGTTCACGCTGTCCACCAGCGGGCTGGCAGCGCCTGGGCATACCCTGCTGGTCGTGGTGCCGAAGGCCGGCGAGGCCGGGGCAGGCGGGGCGCAAAACTCCGTGAACATGGGTGGAACCGGTGGCAGCGGGGGCGGTGCCGCGATCCTGAGGGACACGAGCGCCCCCGGAGCGCCGGACATCGTCGTCGCCGGCGGTGGCGGGGGCGGCGCCGGTGCCGGCAACATCCCAGGGCTCACCGGCGGTAAAGGCGGTAACGGCGGCAGCGACGGCGGCTCCGGGGGTGGCGCCGGCGGCTCAGGTGGAACCGGTGGACAGGGCGTCACCTGCACCACGGCCGGGATGTACGGGACCGCGGGCGCGAGCGTCACATACTGGCAAAGCGGCGGCAGCGGCGGTGGCGGTGGCGACGGCTGGTGTGGCGGCCAGGGCGGCGCCGATGGCGGATATGGGAGCGGCGGCGGCGGCGGCGGCGGTGGCGGTGGCAGCTACACCGACCCGGCACTCGGAGCCAGCATCAACAGCGTCGCGCCGGCGAGCCTCGACGGCGACGTCGGGCTCACGTTCACAACCCAGGACACAACCCCGCAGATCACCTCGGCCAACGCCACCGGGCTCCTCCACGCCGGCAGCCTCAACTTCGCCGTCACCGCCACCGGCTTCCCGGCTCCGCGGTACTCGATCACCGGTGCCCCGTCCTGGGTCTCGATCTACCCCGCGACCGGGCAGCTGCACGGAATCGCACCCGCCAGCGCGCATGGAAAGTACCGGTTCACGGTGATCGCGACCAACCCCGACCAGCCAAGCCTCCAGGCCACGCAGCAGTTCACGCTGAACGTGTTCCCGGCACCGACTGGTTGACGCTCGTCCACCCGCGGAGCCGCACAGCCCCGGCCGCCAAAGGGCGGCCGGGGCTGCTTCACGTGAACGACAGAAGGACAGAAGGGCGTGCCCCAAGTCGGCTGTACGTGTGGACGCGCCGAGTCAAGACGTCACTGGTGTCGGCTTGGACGAGGCGCCCGGGCAGCGTGGAGACCCGGCTAGGCTGGGCCTCGGTGGAGATCTCGCAGTACCGGATTGAAGCTCTCGATCAGTCGACTTGGGGAGCCTTCGCCCGTCTGGTTGAGGCCCACAACGGCATTTTCGGCGGCTGCTGGTGCATGGGCTTTCACGCTGACGACAGCCGAACCGACGCGGCACTGAACCGTGAACGCAAGCTTGCCCGCGTTCGCGCGGGCACCACTCATGCAGCACTCGTATTCGAGGGTGATGTGTGTGTCGGCTGGTGCCAGTTCGGCCCACCGGAAGAAGTGCCGAAGATCAAGAACAGGGCGGAATACGAGAAGGGTCTGACGGCACCGCCGGACTGGCGGATCGCCTGTTGCTTCGTCGGGAAGGGCCATCGGCGACAGGGTGTTGCCACGGCCGCGCTCGCCGGCGCGCTCGAACTCATCAACGGCCTCGGCGGGGGGACCGTCGAGGGTTACCCAGAGGACGCTGGCTCCGTTCCTGCCGGCTTCCTCTTCAACGGCGCGCTCTCGACCTATGAGAAGCTCGGCTTCATCCGCGAGCGCAAGATCGGCAAGCATCGATGGGTGGTGAGGCGGACCGTGGAAGCCGCGTCCTGACAGGACGCGTTGCTGAGGGCGCGCCCGGACAGGCCGCCGTGGCGCCGATCGCCTGGCCGCCCACTGCGCCGCCCGCGGGTGAGAAGCTGACCGACCCGACCTGATGGAGCCGCGCCGATGTTGGTGACCGAACACACGCTGACCGTCCCCCTCGACCACGACGATCCCGCAGGGCGAGAAGATCGAGGTCTTCGCCCGCGAGATCGCCGCCGACGACGGAGGCGATCGACCCTACCTCGTGTTCCTGCAGGGCGGCCCGGGCTTCGAGGCGCCGCGTCCAACCGCGTGGCCGCCCGCCCCGGCGTGGCTCGGCCGCGCGCTGCGCGACTACCGCGTCCTCATGCTCGACCAGCGCGGCACGGGCCGGTCGACGCCGTACGGGGCGCCCGGACCGGACGCCAAGGCCGACGCTGAGCGGCTGACGCACTTCCGTGCCGACGCGATCGTCCGCGACGCCGAGTGCCTGCGCGAGCACCTGGGCGCCCGGCGCTGGAGCCTGCTCGGCCAGTCCTTCGGGGGCTACTGCTCGCTGCACTACCTGAGCGTCGCCTCTGACAGCCTGCGCGAGGTCTACATCACCGGCGGCCTGCCGCCTGTCGGTCGCTCGGCCGACGATGTGTACGCGGCGGCGTTCGCGATGATGCGTCGACTCAACGAGCGCTACCTGCGCCGGTTCCCCGGGGACCGGGACCGGCTGGCCCGCCTGCTCGAGCGCTGCGACGCCGGCGAGGTGCGCACCCCGGACGGCGCCCCGGTGAGCCGGCGCCTGATGCGGACGCTGGGACACCGCCTCGGCATGGACGGCGGCGCGGACGAGCTCCACCACCTCCTCGAGCACGACCCGGCGACTCCGGCATTCCGGCACGACCTGGTCGCGATGCTTCCCTTCAACGCCCGCAATCCGCTCTACGCGGTCCTCCACGAGTCAAGCTACGCCGATGGCGGCGCCACCCGCTGGTCGGCCGAGCGGATGCAGCCCGAGGACTTCCGCGGCGACTCGCTCCTGCTCACGGCCGAGCACCTCTTCCCGTGGCACTTCGAGGACTCCCCGGACCTCCGGCCCTACCGGGATGTCGCCGCCCTGCTGGCCGAGTACGAGTGGCCGCGACTCTACGACGCGAGCCGCCTGGCCGAGGCCGACGTCCCGTGTGCCGCCATCATCTATGCCGACGATCCGTACGTCCTGCGCGCATATTCCGAGGAGACCGCCGACCTCCTCCCGCGGATGCGCCGGTGGCTGACCAGCGAGTACCTGCACAACGGCCTGCGCACAGCGGGCGAGCATGTCCTCGATCGGCTCATCGCCCTCGCGCGCGACGCGTGAGCCCGGCCCTGGCCTAGGCGACCGGCGCCGGGTCGACTGTGTACGGCGCACCCAGGATCCAGCCTCCGCGGGACGGCAGCGGCAACGCCTCGTCGCTGAGCGTGACCGGATCGCCCACGGCGATGTCTCCGCGGCGGGCGACCCACGAGTTCAACGCGAGCTTGCCACCGAACCGGCTGTTGATGTCGCGCAGAACGTCCGTGTCCATTTCGCCCGTGTCCGGATCGATGGTCGTGACGATGCACCGGCTACGCAGTGACTCGATCCCGATGATGCTCTGACCGATCCGCAGCGCGCGCCCGGGCCAGCTCCGCTCCGCTTGACCGCTGACGCCCCCGATGACGATGTTCGGACGCAGCCGGCGGCCATCGGCCCCGAACTCCGCGATGGCTCCGTCTGTGGCGACGAGCAGCGGCAGGACATCGAAGCGCTCGGGCCCGTCGTATGCCGCCAACTCGACCGGAGCACGCGCCGCGGCGCGAACCTTGCGCAGGGAGCGTGGGTCATCCCAGGGCAGCCCGTCGATCTGGATCGTGCCATCGGCATCGGTCACGGCTGAGAGGCGCAGGAGACCGTGACGGGTTCGCGCGGTCACCACGCCGTGGTCGGAGCGCACGTGGATGACGCGGTCACCGGGGATTCCCGCCTCGGTGAGGTGGGCCGAGCGCAACCGCTCGCCGCCCAGGGACTTCACTGGGAACCGCCAGATTTCAGCCACGTACATCGCCGCGAGCTCCTTTTCGTCCGACCCGTCGTTCGGGAACCCTAATACTAACGCTCCATAAGCGCTCACAGCCGTTAGAATATCCGCAAATGCGGATCCCGGAGCCAAGCTCTCAGGGGTGGTTGGCGATCGCGGCGGCCAACACGGTGTACGCCGTCAGAGGCCAGACCCTCGACGCTGTCGAGGACCCGCCCCGGCTGCAGGACTGGATCGACCGCCACGTGGGCCCGCTCGCGGTCGAGCGGGCACGTCCGCTCACCGCGGCTGATCTGAACGCCTTCAGGCAGTTGCGAGGCGCGTTGAGATCGCTCCTGAACGCGGCCGCGACGGGCGAGCCCCCTGACCCGGCCGCCGTCGTGGCCGTCAACGAGTCAGCCGCGCAGGCCCCGAGCTACCGAGCCCTCAGCGTCGTCGAGGGGCGATACGCGGTGACTCAGGAGTCCCGCGCCGGGCCGGCGGAGCTGGCGATCGCGATGGTTGCCGAGGACGCGATCGGGCTGCTCGGGTCCTCGCAGCGAGCCGAGGTTCACCTGTGCGGCGCACCGCGTTGTGTGCAGTTCTTCCTCGACGACAACCACGGCCGGCGATGGTGCTCGCCCGCCTGCGGCAATCGCGCCCGGGCGGCGCGGCACTACCGGCGCCACAGCGCGCGGGCGGATCATGGCTGACCCGGCCGTTCCCCGGTAGCGGCCCAGTGCTCAGCAGTCGCCTTTGCTTCGTCCTGTGAGTCGTGCTCGGTCCCGGCTCCGTAGTTCGAGCCGGTCAACCACCATCTGTCGGGCCGGCCCCTCGACATAACCCTGTTGATCGCGAGCACTCCCCCCTGCCAGTCGCGCGCGAGGAGCTGAGGGTTTCGGAGACCTCTGCCGACGAGCCGCCACTCGAGCATCGCGCGGCAGCGTAGCCCGTTTCTGCGCTACTGCCCGTTGCAGTCGAGTCCCAGAAACGTGGGACGCGCTGGTTGCACACCCCCGGCGGTGCGTGATACACGTTCCCGCGGTGAGCGGGGAGCTTGGACCCACCTCGGATGCCGTGAGGCCTGCCGCAGCGGCTGATCTGCGCCGCGACGCGATCGGGCTGCGCGAGGTCCTCTTTCAGAGCATCACCGACATGGCTCCTGGCGCCGCGATTGCGGCGTCGATTCCCGCCGGCGCGGCGTTCGCCGGCGGCTCGCTCCCGCTCTCGGTCATCTTCGCGCTGATCGCGTGTCTGTTCTGCGCTTTCTGTATCGGCGAGCTGGCCCGCGAACTGCCCGCCGCCGGCTCGCTGGCCACCTATGCCGCCCGCGGATTGCATCCCTCGCTGGGTTTCCTCGTCGCCTGGGCCTACGCCTTCGAGGGAGCGCTGATCCCGCCGCTTGTGCTGCTGCAGCTCGGCTTCACCGTCGCCACCACGCTGCACAGCGAGCTGAGCGTCGCCACCGGTCTGTGGTGGCCGTGGGCGATGCTCGGGGTGATCGTCGTCGGGGCTGCCGGCTACTTCGGCATCCAGGCCTCGGCCCGGCTGGGCACGGTTCTGGGCGCGTTCGAGATCGCGGTGTTCGCGGTGCTTGGCGTGCTGTTCGTCGTTCATGCCGGCAGCGCGAACACCGGTCAGGTGTTCACCACCCACTTCACGCCCAAGGGCTACAGCGGGCTCACCGGCGTGTTCGCGGGCTCGGTGTACACGATCCTCGCCTTCGGCGGCTTCGAGGGTGCGGCGCCGCTGGCCGAGGAGGCCCGCGACCCGCGGCGCACGGTGCCGCGGGCCATCCTGCTGGCCACCGTGGGGATCGGGGTGCTGTACATCTTCACCACCTACGCGGTGACCGTCGCCTTCGGACCGGCCAAGTTCGCCACCTTCGCCACCACCGGGGCCTCGTCCTGGCAGGGGCTCGCTCGGGCGCTGTTCGGGGCGTTCTGGTTCTTCGTGTTTCTTGCCGTCGTCAACTCGACCGTCGCCAACGCCAATGCCGGCGTCAACGTGGCCAGCCGCACGTCGTATGCGATGGGACGGGTGGGCGCGTTCCCGTCGTTTTTCGCCATGGTCAGCGCGCGGCACCGCTCCCCTCTCGTGGCGCTCGCCGTCACGCTGGCGATCACGCTCATCGTCACGCTCGGGCTCGGCTTCGGCTACGGCCCCACCACCGCGTTCGCGATGGTCGGGGCCGGCTTGGTGATCCTGCTCATCAGCGTCTACATCGTGGTCAACGCCGCCTGCATCGGCTACTTCCTGCGGGCCGGCCGCTTCCATCCGCTGCGGCATGGACTCATCCCGGTGCTCGGCATCCTCGCCTTCATACCGGCCTGGCTGACCGCAACCGGCATCAAGGTGTTCTCGTTCATCTCGCCGCTGACGCCGCCGATTTCATACGCCGCCTACGCCGTCGCCGCGTTCATGGCCATGGGTGTCGTGTATCTGATCGCGCTCTGGCGGCACGACCGGCGGCGGGTGATCGACGTTGGCCTGGTCCATCTCGATCTCGCTCCCGAGGAGATCGTCTAGTGGCGGCACACCGGATCGCGCGCGATCAGGTCATCTGGGCGTTCGGGCCCGATCTGCAGCCGGTGCTCGAGGTCGATCCCGGGGACGTGGTCACCTTCGAGACCAACGACTGCTTCTCGGGCCAGATCCAGACCGAGCAGGATCTCGTCACCGAGATCGACATGAGCCGGATCAACAGCGCGACCGGGCCGGTGGCCGTCCGCGGGGCCGTGCCCGGCGATTCGGTGATCGCCGAGATCCTCGACGTACGCCCGATCGAGTGGGGAGTGGCGACCCTGATCCCCGGGTTCGGGCCGCTCATCGACAAGGTCACCGCGCCGCTGACCCGGCGCTTCGAGGTGATCGACGGCGAGGTCCGCATGAACGACCGGGTCCGGTTCCCGGCCCGGCCGATGGTCGGGGTGGTGGGGGTGGCCACCGCCGGTGAGGTGCTCTCCAACGGACTGGCCGGGCAGCACGGCGGCAACCTGGACAACCATCTGCACGGTCCCGGGGCTCGCATCTTCCTCCCGGTCCGCCAGCCGGGTGCGATGTTCGCCGTCGGCGACATGCACGCTGCGATGGGTGACGGCGAGATCTGCTTCACCGGCGTCGAGATCGCCGGCGAGGTCGACGTCCGCTTCGACCTGCTCAAGGGCCGTCAGGCCACCTGGCCGGTCACCGAGCTCCCCGACCGCTGGCTCGCGCACGCCACCGCCGATGGCTACGAGGAGGCCCTCGCGCTCGTCTCCGAGGAGGCGAGCCGGCTGCTCGTCGACCAGTGGGGGTTCACACTCGAGGACGCGTTCATCTTCCTCTCGGTGGCCTGCGACGCCGGCGTCGCGCAGGCGTGCAAGCCCGCGCCTGGCTTTGGCACGATCGCGCGGTTCTCGATCCCCAAGCTGTCAGCGACGCCGGGGCCGTTCAAGACCGACTGAGGATCACCCCTCGGCCAGCGGCGACGCCGGATCAGTCAGCCCCCAGCAGCCCGTCGATGAGCATCTCGAGGTCGTCGCGGTACGTGTCTCGACCGTGCGCCGCCGACCACTCGAGCGCCGCCGCGGCGAGGGTCGGGTAGCGCTCGGCATCCGGGGCCCCGCGCAGCGCGCGCTGCTGACTGGGCGCCGGCGACGCGGCGCCGGCGCGCACGAGCAGCGCGCCCAAGGTGAAGTTCCACATCACCCGGTAGGCGCGGACCGCCGCCGCGATCGAGAGGCCGCCCCGGCGCAGCGCGAGATGGATCTCCTCGATGGCCCCGAGCACCGACGGCGCCATCATCCGCCGCCGCGCCAGCACCTCCGGCACCCAGGGATGCTCGGCCAACGCCTCGTACAGCGTCGCCCACAGCACGAGGAGCGCGCCCGCAGGGTCTGCCGGTCGAGGCGGGAACTGCACTCGGGCGGCCAGGCGGTCGATGAGCACGACGAGGAGCTCGTCCCGGCTGCCCACGTGGCGGTAAGGCGCCATCGCCGACACGCCGAGCTCGAGTGCGAGTCGCCGCATGGTCAGCGCCTCGGCGCCCTCGGCGTCGAGCAGCCGCAGCGCCACGTCGAGCACCACGTCGCGGTCGATGGTGGCCGGGCGGCCTCGCCGGCGCGCAGCAGAGGGCGTGTCCTTGTCAGGCATTTGATATACGCGTATATTAATCGACATGGCACACGGAACCCCCACCCTGGCAACCGGGAAGCTCTGCTACCTCGAGATCCCGGCCACCGATGTCGAGCGCTCGGCGCGCTTCTACTGCGACGCCTTCGGCTGGGAGGTGCGCACGCGCGGCGACGGTGAACTCGCGTTCGACGACGCGGTCAAGGAGGTGAGTGGCAGTTGGGTCACCGGTCGCCCGCCCTCGGCCGAGCCCGGGATCATGGTCCACGTCATGGTCGCCGACCTCGAGGCGGCGCTCGCGGCCGTCCACGCCGCCGGGGGCGAGGTGATCAGCAATGACGTCGCGCCGGGCGAGAAGGTCGGGCACATCCGCGATCCGGCCGGCAACGTGATCGGCGTCTACGAGCAGCCGGGCCTGGCCGCGGCCGAGCGGGAGGTGCGCCCGGTGCCCGAGCACCTGCACACGGTCACTCCCCGGCTCGCGCTCAGCGACGCGGCGTCGGGAATCGAGTTCTACAAGGCCGCGTTCGCCGCGAGGGAACTGGGCGAGCGCTACCACATGCCCGACGGCACGCTCGTGCACGCCGAGCTGCTGATCGGGGACTCCGTCGTCATGGTCAAGGACGCCCAGGACGACGTCTTCACCGCGCTCCTGTGCACGTACTGGCCCGACGTCGATGCCGCCTGGGAGCGCGCCGTCGCTGCCGGAGCCGAGGTCGTCTACCCCCTGTCGGACCAGTTCTACGGTGAGCGAGGCGGGCGCGTGGCCGATCCGTACGGCAACCAGTGGATGCTCGCCTCCCGGACCGAGCTCCTCACCCCGGCCGATCTGGCCGCGCGAAAGCCGGCCTGACCCCGCGTGCCTCACCGGCGGACCAGGCCGCCGGCGAGGCTGTGGGGGGTGCGGCCTTACTGCCCCTGCTTGACGCCGGGCTCGCCGAGCTCGAACTGGATCGGATAGGTGTGGTGGCCGCCGGGCACGTTCGCCTCCCGCCGGTACTTGCCGAGCGGGAAGATCGTGCGCCCGAACGTGCTTGACAGCATCATCGCGCTGGCGGCGTAGAAGGCGGTGAACGACGACGCCATCGTCACGTACCCGCCCGCCTTCTCCCAGCCCGTGCCACCCACCAGGTAGTGGATGCCGAGCAACGCGACGCCGACCCAGAGCGGGGCCAGCACCGAGGTGATGGCCAGGCTCTCACCCAGCGAGGCGAGCATGCCGACCAGGGTCACGGCCGCCAGCACGAAGAACCAGTATCCGAGCTCCGGCACGGCGGCGTGCGCCGCCGGGGCGGGAATGAGCTTCAACGCGATCATGAAGTTCAGGAATCCGTAGCCGAGCCAGAACGCGGCCCAGATCCCGTGGATCGCGGTGGCCAGTCCATCTCTCGCCTTGTAGGCCCAGAGCGCGGCGGCGCCCTGGGCGATCCCGCCCGCCGCGGTGGCGAACGGGAAGATCAACAGCGGGGAGGTGGCCGTGCCGTACCAGCCGACCTGATACGCGGTGACCATGAAGGTCGCACAGGCAAAGCCGTAGAGGCCGAGGATCGATGGAGCGGCGATGGGCTGCAGGAAGACGCGGGCGTGGTCTCGCCAGAGACCGAGCTCCTGGGGGGTCCCGTTGGATGCTCGCGCTGGAGCGGGGGGTGCAGATGTGCTCATGGTGCCTCCTCGAGCTTGATGTGGGTTCGATGGACACCTCATTGCCGCTTCGGCCCCGCAGTCGGCCGGGGCGGTTCTCGTGCGGACCGCGCGTCCGCCGGACGCGTTCTCGAGGTGACCGATGAAGCGATCCCCCTGCTCAGAGGTGGTTTTCGTGCTGACCGGTGGCGCCCCCCGGCGCGGCGCCGGGGGTAGGCAGAAGACCGGGACCGAACCTCAAAGCAAGGGGCAGACCATGTTCACCCGACCCGCCACCGACCCGACCGAGGGCGAGCGCGCACGGAGGATCCGGGAGCGGCCCGACCTGGCGCAGCCGATCGTCGACCCGACCGATCCTCGGGTGCCGGGGCGTGCTCGCCGGCGCGCCTCCCGGCGCGCGAGCGCGCCTCCCGCCGGCCTCGAGACCTCCGCGCCTGCGCGCGAGTCCTAACCGGCGCTCTCGCGCTGGCCGCCGGCCGCGGCTCGCGGCTGCATGTCGATCAGCTCGGCCGGCGGCTCGTGCGTGAGCAGCCATGTGTTGTCGCTCTGGCGACGCCTGACCAGCCCGTCGTCGTTCAGCCGCCCGAGTGCCACCGTCACCGAGGGCCGGTGAGCTCCGACGAGCTCGGCCAGGTCGCTGTGGGACAGCGCGAGTGGAACGTGCGTCCCCTCGGCGGTCACCCGTCCGAAGCGGTCGGCCAGGTGCCAGAACAGAGCGAGCAGGCGCCTGTGCACGTGGCGCAGGCAGTGGATGGCGACGTTGAACGCGAGGGTGTGGGCCCGCTCGGTCGAGCGCGCGGTGAACGCCTCGATGAGCGCCGGCCAGTGGACGATCGTGGCCAGGAAGCGGCGGTCGAGCTGGGCGAGGTGCACGTCGTCGATGACGCGCCAGCTCACCTCGAACGGCAGCGGGGCGTTCTGCCCGAAGTCGTCCCACGGGCGCAGTACCGACCCGGGGCCGACGAGCTCTCCGCAGTGGCGACCCGCGACGGCAACCCGGCGGATGAGGAGGCCGTCGATGACGAGCAGGCCGAGTAGGCCGTCTCCCTGGAACAGGTCGCGGGGAGAGTGAGTTCCACGTGGGACCTCGGTCACGTCCGCGATCGCGTACTGCCGCGCGGTGGCCAGTTCCTCTTTGCTCAGCGTGGCCGCCAGGCTGGGATCGACGTCAAGGAGCCGTACCCGCTGCCCCGTCCGCAGTTCTGACGTCTTGAGTCCGATACCTACGCTGTACCCGGGTGTCCATCGGAGAACGCGCCCGGTATGGCCGCGTACCGCAGGGTCGCGGACCGGTGCTACCCGCCCTCCGGCCGCTGGTGTTCAGGCGAGGAGGCGATGCGGCGAGCGTAGGCGCGGAACTCGGCCTCGAAGCGGGGCCACCAGTCGCCCCTGAGCTCGGCTGGGGTGCGTCTGAGGTGCACGATCCAGATCGCCGACGCACCGAGGAGGAGGCCGATGACGGCCAGGCCGAGCACCACTCCGATCACGTCGACCAGGTCTTCCGCGCTGCGTTCATCGTAGGTCGGAAATACCCGCCGCCGCCCCCGCGCGCGCCGCGGCCGTTCGCGTGCAGACCGGCCACTGCTAGCGTCCGCCACCGGTGGTGCGCTTGCTCGGTATGGCGGCGGTGATCCTCGGCGTCCTCGCCCCCGCGAGTGGTGCGCGCGCGACGCCGACGATCACGATCGTCTCTCCGCGCCCCGGTGCGAGCTTTGAGCGCGGGTCGCGGGTCCTCGCCCGCTTTCACTGCGGCGCTGGTGCGATCAGCTGCCGTGGCACGGTGGCGCCCGGGCACCCGCTCGGGACCCGCTACGGCGGGGCCAGGGTGTTCCGCGTCACCGCCACCGATGCCGCCGGTCACTCGCTCACCGCGACGATCCACTACAGCGTGTGGACCTACGTCAATCCGCTCGCCGCCGTCGTCGCTCTGCAGCCGAGCCGCATCGACATGGGGGTCGACTATTCGGGCGCCGGGCCCGTCCGGGCCATCGGCCGGGCGCGGATCGTGCTGGCCAGCGACCGCCTGACCGGACCGGAGGGCTGCTGGGGCAAGACGTGCGTGCCCGCCCCGGGGGACCTGATCGTCTACCGCCTGCTCGACGGTCCGTTCGCCGGGCGCTACGTGTACGTGGTCGAGAACATCACGATCGCCGTCCACGCCGGCCAGGTCGTGCGCGCGGGCCAGCGGGTGGCCGTCCTCCACGACGCCTCCCCCAACCTCGAGATGGGCTGGGCGCTCGGCCGCGGCGCCTGGACGCTCGCCGCCGCCCGCGGCCACCAGTGCGCCTGCGCCGACCCGGGCGGGTGGTCCTCGATCGAGGGCCGGAACTTCAATGCGTTCATGGTCTGGCTGGGGGCCCCGTCGGGCTACGCGACCAGCGTCCCGGCGGGCCAGGCGATGCCGGCCGGCTGGCCGGGCATCCCGTGAACCCGACGGTCGCAGTGGGGTAGGATCGCCGGCCAGACGCTGTCCACGTGAGAGGGGGAGGCAAGATGCGACGTTGGGGTGGACTCGGCACCGGCATCACGACGGCGGTGGTGCTGCTCAGCCTCTGCGCGCCGGCCAGCGGGGCCGTGACGGCGCAGCCGACCCTCGGCCTGAGCTCGAGCATTCCGCACGGCTCCGGGTTCGGCCACGTGCGCCCGCGCACCGTCAGCTACGGCGGCGATCCGACCAGCCTGGTCGTGCGGGTGAAGTGGTCAAGCTGGGGCGGGGCCCGCGCGGTCGGGCACGGGACCGCGGACTGGGTGTGGCCGGGCTGGTGCGTGGCCTGCGGCAGCGTCGGGTTGCCGGCCACGGTGGTGGCCTTCGGCCGCACGAGCTGCCAGGGGCACTTCATCTACGCCTACGTCGAGTGGTACTTCCCCGGACGTGGCCAGTCGTTCAACCGCCGCCTGGCCGGGGAGAACCTGTGCCCCGGTAGCGGGAACCCGACGCCGTCGGGCAAGCAGGTGCGATGCGCCCGGGTCGATCTGCATTCCGCGATCGCCGAGCGCCTGACCATGTTCGCCTCGCCGCTCAGCTGCACGGCCGTGCGCCGGTTCGTGGCCCACTCCGGCGCCGCGCGCTACCTCGGCCATGATGCGCGGTTCAGGGTCGGTCACTGGTGGTGCGGCTCGGAGCTCTCGATGTCGTTCGGCGGCCCGCAGAGCTTCAGCTGCGTCCGGGGCGATTTCGCGAACGTCGACTTCGTGCTCAAGCCGGCCGGGTAGTCGCGACGCCGACCGCTCTGATGACCCGGCGCGTCGTGACGTCGAGCGCGCCCGCGCTGGCCGGACTCGAGTGGCCCGTGGTCGAGATCACGGGCGCGCACGACGGTCCGCGCCTGTGCCTGCTGGCGGGCATCCACGGCTGCGAGTATCCGGCCATCGCCGCGGTCCGCCACTTCGCCCGGGAGCTCGACCCCGCGCAGCTGCATGGCTCGGTGCTGGCGGTGCCGATCGCCTCGCCGACCTCCTATCGGGCGCGCTCGCCGTTCGTCGTACCCGAGGACAGCCGCAACCTCAACCGGAGCTTCCCGGGCGATCCGGCCGGCTCGTTCACCGACGTGCTCGCCCACCACCTGTTCACAGAGTTCATCGCTCCGAGCGACCTGCTCATCGACCTGCACGGCGGCGACATGGTCGAGGCGCTCGAGCCGTTCGTGCTCCTCGACGACTCGCCCCAGCGCCCCCAGGCCGAGCGCCTGGCCCGGGCGTTCGGGTTCGGCTACGTCGTCTGCGACACCACCGACAACCTCGGCGGCACGACGAGTGCCGCCGCCGCGGCGGCGGGCATCCCGGCCATCACCGCCGAGGCGGGTGGCTGCGGCCTGCTCGAGGCAAGTGCGGTCGAGCTCCATCTCCGCGGGCTCGCCAACGCCCTGCGGGCCGCCGGCATGCTCGACGGTCCGCTCGAGCCGCCGCCCGCGACCCAGCGCCTGGTCGAGCGGTTCATCTGGCCGCGCTGCGCCCAGGCCGGCTGGTGGGAGCCCGCCGTGGCCGCCGGCGAGCAGGTGCAGGCCGGGCAGCGGCTCGGCGTCGTGCTCGACCCGTTCGGGGACGAGCTCGAGACGGTGCACGCGCCCGAGCCCGGGGTCGTGCTGTTCCTGACCACGAGCCCCGCCGTGGCCGAGAACGGGCTGCTGCTCGGGCTTGGCGGCGGGGTGGTTGCATTTGAGTCCCCCATAGGGGACTGACTGCAACCACGTCGTCCCCGCGCGTCCGTCACAATCTCTATCGAGATGCTGCACCACCCCGTGAACACGTGAGGATCTCGGCCAAGGCCGACTACGCCGTCCGGGCCTGCGTCGAGCTGGCCGCCATGGACGACGAGAAGCCGATCAAGGCCGAGCGCGTGGCCAACGCCCAGGGCATCCCGCTCAACTTCCTCGAGAACATCCTCGGAGAGCTGCGCCAGGCCGGGATCGTGCGCAGCCACCGCGGCGCCGAGGGCGGTTTTCGTCTGGCCAAGGCGCCGGAGAAGATCTCGGTGGCCGACGTCATCCGCGCCGTCGAGGGCCCGCTGGCCACTGTGCGCGGGGGCCCGCCCGAGGAGTCGGCCTATCCGGGGGCGGCCAGCGAGCTGCCCCGGGTGTGGATCGCCGTGCGCAAGAGCCTGCGCTCGGTGGTCGAGAACGTGACCGTGGCGGACATCGCCCGCGGGCGGCTGCCACGCGCCGTGGACCGGCTGGCCGAGGATCCCGAGGCCTGGGTCACACGCTGAGCGCCCCGGCCGTCACGGGCTCGGGCGCCCGCACGTAGACGATGTCTCCGGCGGCGAGTTCGAGCGCCGCCGTCTCTGCCCGGGTGAGCTGGGCGCGCGCGGGTTGCCCGTCCGGCAGATCGAGCTCGATCCGGACCTCGAAGCCGAGGTGCACGACCCGGCGGACCATCGCCTCGACCCGTCCCGGGCCGGGCTCGTGCGAGAGGGTCACGTCGTGCGGGCGCACGAGACGGTCCCCGAAGCGGCTGACCGGCCCGAGGAAGCTCATGACGAACTCGCTGGCCGGCTTGTCGTAGACCTCGCGGGGTGCGCCGACCTGCTCGATCTCCCCGCCGTTCATGACCGCGATCCGGTCGGAGACCTCCATCGCCTCCTCCTGGTCGTGGGTGACGAGCACCGTGGTCACCCCCTGCTCGTCGTGCAGGCGCCGCAGCCAGGCTCGCAGCTCGGCCCGCACTCCGGTGTCCAGCGCGCCGAACGGCTCGTCGAGCAGCAGCACGCGCGGCTCCACGGCGAGCGCCCGGGCGAGCGCCATCCGCTGACGCTGGCCACCGGAGAGCTGGTGGGGCCGCTGGCCGGCCCACTTCGAGAGCCCCACCAGCGCGAGCAGCTCGTCGACGCGCTCGTTCATCTCAGCCCGCGGGCGCTTGCGGATCTGCAGGCCGAAGGCGACGTTCTCGCGCACGGTCATGTGGGCGAAGGCGGCGTAGTGCTGGAACACGAAGCCGATGCCGCGCTGCTGGGGCCGGGTGTAGGTGACGTCCCTGCCGTCGATGCACACGGTGCCGGCGTCAGGGGACTCCAGCCCGGCGATGATCCGCAGGAGGGTGGACTTTCCGGATCCACTTGGTCCCAGCAGCGCGGTGAGGGAGCCCTCGGGCACGGTCAGCGAGACCCCCTGCAGCGCCTGGAAGTCGCCGAACTGCTTGACGATCCCGGTGGCCTCGATCTTCACTTCGAATCACTCCTCTTGGGTCCGAACACGGTCATCACGACGAGCACGACGAGCGACAGCACGGCCAGCTCGGTGGCGGCGGAGTACACGCTCGTGGTCACCTGCGAGCCGATCTGCTCGTCCCGGGCGTACACGAGCAAGGGCAGGGTCTGAGTCGATCCGGCCACGTTCGATGACACGACGGCGACGGCGCCGATCTCGCCCAGGGCACGGGCGGTGGTCAGGATCACCCCGTACGCGACGCCCCAGCGGATCGACGGCAGCGTCACGCGCCAGAACGTCTGCCAGCTCGAGGCTCCGAGTGTGGCCGCCGCCTGCTCCTGCTCATTGCCGACCTCGATGAGCACCGGCGCCACCTCCCGCACGACGAACGGCAGCGAGACGAACACGGTGGCGATGACCATCCCGGGGACGGCGTAGATGACGCGGATGCCGTGGCTCGTGAAGAAGCTGCCGAACCACCCGCCCTGGCCGAACACGAGCAGCAGGGCCAGCCCGACGATGACCGGCGAGACGACGAACGGCAGGTCGATGAGGCCGTCGAGGATCGCCCGCCCACGCGTCCTGCCGCGCACGAGGACGAGCGCGGTGCCGATGCCGAACAGCGTGTTGAGCGGCACGGCGATGACCGCGATGAGCAGTGACAGCCACAGCGCGCTGACGGCCGCCGGGGTGCTCATCCAGCTCCAGGCGGTCCCAAGTCCGTGCTCGAACGTGCGCCAGAACACGATGACCAGCGGCAGCAGCAGCAGCGCGGCCAGGTACAGCAGCGCGACCGAGCGCAGCGACAGCGTGGTGCGGCGGCTAATGAGCAACCCGGCCCCCGATGCGGCGGATGCCGAACAGGATGATGAGCGAGATCGCCATCAGCACGACCGACAGGGCGGCGGCCGACTGCGGGTCGCCGCTCTCGATGTCGGCGTAGATGACGATGCTGGCGATCTGCACCTTGCCGGCGATGAGCACGAGCGAGCCGAACTCCCCCACTGAGCGGGCGAAGGCGAGGGCGGCGCCGGACAGGATGGCCGGGCGCAGCGCAGGCAGGATGACGCGCCGGAACGTGGTCAGATTCGAGGCGCCGAGCGAGGCCGCGGCCTCCTCCACCTCGCGGTCGAGCTCGATCAGCACCGGCTGGACGGAGCGCACGACGAAGGGCAGCGTGACGAACAGCAGCGCGACCACGACTGCCCCGCGGGTGAACGCGAGGTGGACGCCGATCGGACTGTTCGGACCGTAGAGGGCGATCAGGGTCAGCCCGGCCACGATCGTCGGCAGCGCGAACGGCAGGTCGATGAGCGCGCCCACGAACCGCTGGCCCGGGAACTGGTCGCGCACGAGCACCCAGGCCACCAGCGTGCCCATGACCGCGCCGATCGCCGCCACCACGAGCGAGAAGCCGAGGGTGACCTCGAGCGCGTTCAGGGCCAGGCTGCTCGTGACCGAGCTCCACAGCGTCCCGGCACCGCTCGACACCGACTTGGCCACGACGGCGGCGAGCGGGATGAGGACGATGAGGCTCAGGTAGAGCGTGGCCACGCCGAGCCCGAGCCCGCCGCGCAGGCCGGCGAGGCGGCGGCCGGCGCGTGCCGACGAGGGCCCCGGCCCGGCCGCCGGCACGAGCGGTGCCGGCGAGCCGAGGGGCGAGGCCACCGGTGCATCAGCTGGAGGCAGTGGGCACCCCCGCGGCCTCCTCGATCTTGGTGATCGAGCCCGTCGACGGAGCGAAGAAGGCCGTCTTCACCTTCGTCCATCCGCCGAGGAACTTGATCGTGAACAGCTGCGCCGGCGTCGGGAACTGGCTGGTGAACTGGCTGGCCACCGAGGACAGCACCGGGCGGTAACCCGACTTGGCCCACGTGGTCTGCGCGGCCGGGCTCCACAGCCAGTTGACGAACGCCTGCGCCTGCGCGGCGTGCGAGCTCTTGGCCACGACGGCGATCGGCGTCTCGATCAGAATCGTCTGCTTGGGCACGATGTACTGAACCGACAGGCCCTTCTTCTCGGCCGAGATCGCTTCGCTCTCGTAGGAGAGGAGCACGTCGCCCTTGCCCGAGGTGAACGTCTGCATGGCGGCGCTGCCGCTCGCGTCCTGCACGCTCACGTTCTTGGTCAGCAGCGTGCGCACGTAGGCGAGCGCCTGGGCCGGGCTCTTGCCCTCCTTCAGCTCCGCCCCGTAGGCGGCGAGGATGTTCCACCGCGCGCTGCCCGAGGTCGAGGGGTTGGGCGTGATCACGTCGACGCCCGGCTTGACCAGGTCATCCCAGCCGGTGATGTGCTTGGGATTGCCCTTGCGCACGACGAGCACGACGACGGAGTCGGTGACGATCCCCTTGTACGGGTTGGCGTCCCACGACTTCGCCACGACCCCGTCCTTGACCAGGCGGGTCATGTCGGGCGTCGTCGAGAAGGCGACCACGTCGGCCGGCTGGCCGGTGTCGACGGCACGGCTCTGCGCCCCCGAGGCGCCGAAGGACTCGGTGAAGCTGTCGCCCTTGCCGCCGGAGGTGGCCTCGTACTGGGCGATCAGCTTGTCGTAGGCGCTCTTGGGCGTCGAGTAGGCGACGAGCGCGAGCTGGGCACTCGAGCCGCCTGAGGTGGTGGCCGCGGCGTTACTCGCCGATCCCGTGCTCGAGTTCGAGCTCGAGTTCGAGTTCGCGGAGGAGTTGGCGTCGGAGGAGCCGCCGCAGGCGGACAGGGCCGCCGCGGTGGCGGCGACAGCCAGGGTCAGCGCGGCGCGGCGGCGCCAGGCCCCAAACGATCGGTACATCGGTATGCCCCTTTCAAGACCACAAGGTCGATTGGCTTTCCATGAATCGGCCGGGGCCACTGTAGCACTAATTCAGTCATCCAGACTGAATTAGTGGAGTTTCGGCGGCGGTGGTCTGAGTGGCAGCGGAGCCGGGCTGCCGCCCGGGGAGACGCCGCCGGCTTGAGGGCCGGCGGCGTGGTTCGATGGCCCGGCGTCCGGGCCGGCTTCAGCTGGGCTGGGGCACGATGCGGATGTAGGGCTTGGGCTCCTCCCACTCCCCGAAGATCTCGCGGGCCTTGTCGTTGCTGACCGAGCCGGAGATGATCACCGGCTCGCCCTGCTTCCACTGGGCCGGCGTGGAGACCTGGTGGCGGGCGGTGAGCTGGAGCGAGTCGATGACCCGCAGCACCTCGTCGAAGTTGCGCCCGGTGCTCATCGGATAGACGAGGATCAGCTTGACCTTCTTGTCCGGTCCGATCACGAACACGTTGCGCACGGTCTGGTTGTCGGCCGGGGTACGGGCAGTCGCGTCACCCGAGACGTCGGCCGGCAGCATCCCGTAGAGCTTGGCCACCTCGAAGTCGTGGTCGGCGATGATCGGGTAGCTGACCGTGGCGCCCTGCGTCTCCTCGATGTCCTTGATCCAGTCGGAGTGCCGCTCGGTCGGGTCCACGGACAGACCGATGATCTTCACGCCACGGCGCTCGAACTCGGGCTGGATCCGGGCCATGTAGCCGAGTTCGGTGGTGCATACCGGGGTGAAGTCCTTGGGGTGGGAGAACAGGACCGCCCACGAATCGCCGATCCAGTCATGGAACCGGATGCGGCCCTGGGTGCTGTCCGCCTCGAAGTCGGGCGCCTCGGCGCCGAGCTGTACAGCCATGTGTATTCCGTCCTCTCTGCTTGGGCGAGAAAACCTACTTTATGCAACCACCAATAGGTTATTTCGCCGCGGGGCGCAATTCCGCCTCGAACGACTGCGAGATGCGCTCAAGCGCGCCGTTCTCGGCGACCACGTACGCGCCGGTGCGCCGGAGCGGCGGCGAGTAGGCGTGAATCGTCAGCGCCGGTCCGTCGCCGCTGTGCAGAACGCGATGGATGGCGTTCGGGGGCACGAAGAACGGAGCGCCGGCCGCGATCGTGCGCGACGCCGGCGCACCGCTCAGCCGCAGGCGATCTTCGCGGACCTCGCCACCGAGGACCATGATCGCTGCGGCCGATTCGTCGTGATCGTGGAAGCCGGTGTCCTGATCCTCGCTCCAGCAGATGACCCAGGCGTTGACGTCCGCGTCGTCCCACACCTGCTCGTAGACGCGGGCATCGCGGCGGTAGCGCACGTGCGGGCGCCACAACTCCGGCGTGTCGGCCAGGCGGCACACGAACGCCTCGAGCTCCGCTGGCGTGAGGCTCATGCCGGCGCTCCCACGGGGACGAGGAGGGCGGTGGCGTTCTCCTGCAGGATCGCCTCGCGGCCGCACGGTTCGGGTTCGACGACCGGGCGGTCGGATCCGTAGAGGAGCTGGGACTCGCCGATCCGGCGGCTGAACAGCTCGATGGCTGCCGGCCCGTAGCTCGAGACGTCGTAGAACGTGAGCGGGTCACGCAGGTCGAGCCCCGGTCCGCCCCGGGTGCGCAGCCGCTCGGACTGCATCGGCGCACCGCCCGCGAGCATGGCGAACACCACGCGCAGATGAGGATGCTGGCGACGGCCGAACGCGGCGAAGGTGAGCCAGGCGGCCTGCATCTGGGAGACGTAGTCGGTCAACGCCCGCCACCACAGCGGCTCGCCCAGGCGCGGCTCGGTCCCCCGCTGCCCGGGCGCCCGGCCCGGGTGGACGAACAGCGGAACCTGATGCTCGGCCACCCGCTCGAGCACGGGGCCGAGCACCTCGAGGCGGTCCGGGCCCTCGAGTGCGCCGGCCGGAACCGAGATGCCGATGCAGCCGCGCTCGAGGAGCGCGTCGACGTCGTCGGGCTCGACGCCGTCCAAGGCCAAGGGCCCCCAGGCGTCGAAGCGTTCGGGCAGCGCGGCCACGCCCTCGAGATGGGCGTCGATGAGCTCGAGTGCGCTCTCGCGCGGCAGCGCTTCGATACCGATCGGGCTGGAGAGCGCGATCACGACGCGATCGAGCCGGTCGGCGCCGGCCAGCGCCTCGCGGCGGGTCGGTAGCTCGGCCGCCTCGTCGATGACGTAGGCCTGCTCACCGGAGCTGTGCAGGACGGTCAGTCCGCCGCTGCGGCGCACGAGGGGGAGCGCCCGGCGCTCGGTGAGCCGCTCGAGCAGCGACGCCGTCCAGATGTGCTGGTGCATGTCCGTCCGCACGGCAGCCATTCTACACAAAGTCAGTTGTGTTTGTCGAGAATGCGGCCGTCTGGATCCAGCGCCGGGGGAGAGCCGCGGCCAATCGCTCAGCAGGGGCAGCCCGGCGGAGGCGCACCGCTACTGAAAGATCTCAGTGGTGCAGTCCCCGCCCGGCAGGTGGATCTCGTGCGGGCGGGCGCCGTCGGCCTGCTCGTGGAAGTCGACGAAGAAGTCGGGGTCGAGCGCGTAGCTCCCGTCGCCCTGGCGCTCGAGCTTGGTCAGCCAGCCGCGCAGGCCGGGATAGAACTGGTTGTCCCAGGTCGAGTAGAGCGAGTTGCTCACGTACACCCGCTCGCCGTCGAGCGAGGTCTGGAGCATCTGCGGACCGCCGGTCAGCACCTGGCCCGACTTCGGATGGCCTCCGTCGCGGCCGAGCAGGCCGCCCAACCAGACCTGAGAGCGCAGGACGGGGCGCTCGGGGTCGGAGACGTCGTAATGGCGCAGGTCGCCGTGCAGCCAGTTGGAGAAGAACAGCTCGCGGTCGTCGAGCGAGAGCACGAGGTCGGTGATCAGCCCGGGCACCCCACCCTCGAGCGGCCAGCCCTCGAGCGGCTCGTTGCCGACGTCGATCACCTTTTGCGCCGCCCACGACCCGTTCGGCCGGTGAAAGCGGATGATGTTGCTCGACAGCGTGGCGCCGACGAACCCCTGCGCGGACGCCGGATCGTGCTGCCAGCGGATCTCGAGCGGGATGAGCCCATCCTCGCCGAGATCGAGCGTCTGCACCTTTGTCCGGCGCTCGAGATCCCAGAAGTGCAGTCGGCGGCCGTACTTGCCCTCTGCCACGTCGGCCGGGTTGAAGCCGTCCTGGAACGTGTTCGGCGCGCCCCACTCGCTGGAGACGAGCGTGCCGTGCCGGGGCTGATACCAGAAGTCGTACATGAACTGCATGTCGCCGGCGTCGCGCTCCCAGCGCTCAGCGATCGAGAAATCGCGAGCGTCGAGCACGGCGAAGCCGCCCGGGGCGTTGCCCTCGGCGTCGCCGAGCATCGAGATCGTGACGATGTCGCCGGGCATGCAGTGCACGGTGTGGGGCGCACTCAGGCCGAGCTTCTCCTTGATCTCCTCGCCCTCGATGACGTCCTTGATGCGCGGGGCGCGCGGCTCGGAGATGTCGAGGATGTGGATGCGCGAGGAGCGAAAGCCGGGAACGATCAGCGTGTCGCGCTGCAGCTGGGAGTGGCAGGCCGACGAGCAGGCGTTCCAGCCGAAGTGGTGGAGCTCGTCGCCGACGTTCGGCATCTCTGTGCGGTGGACGATCTCGCCGTACTGGGGCGAGGCGGGGTCGGTGTCGACGACCGCGATGAAGTCCGGTCGCTCGATCCCAGTGCCCTCGTACAGCGCGGCGACGTAGGCGAAGGACTCGGCCGGTTGGCGGCGCGCATCCTCGGGCGAGGCGTAACCGGGGCCGGTGTGGTGATGGTGATCGTGGGCGCTCACGGGGCTCCTTCGGGGGTGAGGGATCGACGGGTGGTGATATCGGCGCACTGCTCGCACACCGATGCGGGCACGAACCCGGCCCGCATGAGCAGGGCGAAGACCTTGCAGCCCAGGCAGTACGCGAGCACGGACTCCAGGCCCGCTGCGATCGCGAGCAGGGCGAGCACGGCGTCGGCCGCCGTGTGTGCGGCCAGAACGAAGCCGAGGACGAGGGCAAGGGTCGACATGGCGGCGCCCATGCCCTGGGCGAAGCGCTTGGGCGGTCCGGGCACCGGCCGGCGGGCGCCCAGGCGGGGCGCGATCAGGTTCTGGGCGCTCCAGCCGAGCGGGCTCAGGGTGGGGCCGGTGAGCACCCGGGCCCAGAACCCGTAGGTGAGCGGGACGAGGAGCCAGTACTGCGCGGTGGCCAGCGTGAGCACGGCCAGTGCGAGCACGCCGCCGGCGACGACCCGGGCGGCCTTCTCGTTGACGGGATCGGGAAAGGCAAACAGGCGAGACATGGACGTTTCTCGACTTAAAAGGTAGACTAGCTGATGTTGGTCAGAATGACCGATTCAAGGGGGTGGGTATCGATGTTCTTCCGGCAGGTCATCCACGATGATCTCGCCTGCGCTTCATACCTGATCGCCGATGGCGGTGAGGCGGCGGTGGTCGACCCGAAGTGGGAGATCCACGACTACCTGCGGCTCGCCGCCGAGGCGGGAGCGGAGATCCGACACGTGCTGGAGACCCACCACCACGCCGATCACGTATCGGGTCGCGCGCGGCTGCAGGCGGTCACGGGCGCGTCGGCTCACGTGCCCGGCGATGGCGGGCACGAGGGCGAGCGCGTGCGGGTCGGCCAGGTCGAGATCGAGGCCGTGGCCACGCCCGGCCATCGCCCCGAGCACACCGCCTACCTCGTCATCGACGGCGGCCGCGACGGCGCCGAGCCGTGCCTGCTGCTGTCAGGCGACTCCCTGCTCGTCGGCGACCTCGCCCGCCCCGACCTCGCCGGCGCCGCTCGGGAGGGCGCGTCGGCGCTGTTCGACACGGTTCAGCGCGTGCTCGGATTCGGCGATCACGTCGAGCTGTGGCCCGCCCACGTGGGTGGCTCGTTGTGCGGCGGCGGCGCGCTGTCGGCCCGGCGCTCATCGACGATCGGCTACGAACGGCGGGTCAACCCCCTGCTGTCCTGCGGCGAGCGCGAGCAGTTCGTCACGGCGCTCACCCGATGTTTGCCACCGCGGCCTCCCACGGTTGAGCGTGTGGTGGCGCTCAACCGCTCCGGCGCCGAGTCTCCCGCTCCGCTCGCGTCCCTGGGCGTCACCGAGCTCCTGGAGCTCGTCGACGGCGGCGCCACCATCCTCGACGTCCGCCCTTCCGAGCAGTTCGATGCCGCGCACCTCGCCGGTGCGATCAACCTCCCGGCCGCCGGCACCGGCCTCGGCACCCGGGCCGGGTGGGCCATCGCGCCGGGGGTTCCGATCGTGATCGTCGCGGGCGAGCTGGCGGCGGCGCACCAGGTGGCCGAGCGGCTGTATGCCGCCGGGGTGTGGGACCTGTCCGGGGTCGTGCGGTGCGACCTCGCCGCCTGGCGGTCGGCCGGCCTGGCCGTCCGTCGCGCCCCGGTGCTCACGCCCGAGCTCCTGGCCGCCCAGCTGCGCGTTGGTGGCGCCCACCTGCTCGATGTACGCGACGACGCCGAGTGGCAGGCCGGCCACGTGGCCGGGTCGATCCACATGGCGCTGCCGGTGCTTGGTGACGGCAGCCGGGCCGTGCTGCCGGTTGACCGGCCGCTCGCGGTCGCCTGCGCGAGTGGGCGCCGAGCCGCCCTGGCGGCCAGCGTCCTGCGCCGGCGGGGGTACGCGGATGCGGCTCGGGTCACCGGCGGGGTACCCGACCTTGCCCATCACGGCGTGCGGCTGGTCAGGGGGGCGTGATGGGACTTCGCGAGCATCCCGTCGAGGAGCCCGCCGCTGCCTGGTCCCCGACGCCCCTGCGCGCGCTCGGAGAGCCGGAGATCGCATCCGAGGCGCACTTCGTGCGCGACCACTTCCCGGTTCCCGACCTCGACCCGCTGAGCTGGTCGGTCCGGCTCGAGGGCGCCCACCGGCACCTCGCCCTCACCGCGGCCGGGCTGGCCACCCGCCGGCAGCGGAGCCTGCGCGTGGTGCTCGAGTGCGCCGGCAACCGCCGGCGCGAGTTCAGCCCGCCGGCGCCGGGCCTGCAGTGGGGGGCTGGAGCGGTTGGCGAGGCGGTGTGGAGCGGGGTGACGCTCGGACCCCTGCTGGTTGCCTCGGGCATCCCGGCCACGGCCACGCACGTGGTGCTCGAGGGGGCCGATCACGGCAGCTTCGCCGGCCTGGAGGGTGAGCACCGGTTTGCCCGCAGCCTCCCGCTCGAGAAGGCGCTCCACGGCGACGTGCTGCTCGCCCTGGCCATGGGCGGCGAGCCAATCCCCGTGCGCCGAGGCGGGCCGGTACGAGCGATCGTGCCCGGCTGGTACGCCACCGACTCGGTCAAGTGGCTGGCGCGGATCGCGTTTGCCGACGGGCCCTGTACCGGTCCGTTCGAAGCGCTCGAATACCGGCTGGGGCAGGTCGGTGCGCCTCCGGAGGACGGGGAGCGCCTCACTGCGCTCGCCCTCAACTCGCTCATCACCGATCCGGCGCCGGAGTCGGTGCTCCCGGCCGGGCGGGCATGGGTGCGGGGCATCGCCTGGGGCGGCGTGGGCGGTGTGGGTGGGGTCGAGGTTGCGCTCGAGGGCGGCGGCTCCTGGGCGGCGCGGCTCGGGCGCGCGCGCGGACCCTACGCCCGGCGGCTGTGGGAGTGCGAGTGCGCGCTGCCGCCCGGACGGCACAGGCTCACGAGCTGCGCCTGGGACCTCTCGGGCTCCGTTCAGCCGGTGCGGCCGGCGCCCAATGCCGGCGGCTACGCCAACAACGCCGTGCACCGGGTCGAGGTGCGGGTTCGCAGCTAGAGCGCCGCCTCGGCGGGGAGGCCGGCGAGCGCGGCGGTGCGCTCCCACAGCTCGCGCGCGAGCTCGGGGTCGCGGGCCTGCGCGCTTGGCCGGGCGACCTTCTCATCCTGGACGTACTCTCCGTTCAGGCTGGCCGCCTCCTCAGAGACGGCGAGCCATACGAGTGAGCGGGCACCGCGCTCGGGGGAGCGGAAGAAGGGGCCGGCCACCGTGGTCAGGAGCTTCCAGATCCCGTTCTCGTTCTTGCCGAAGCCCGTGCGCACGACCCCGGGGTGGAAGCAGTTGGCGTGCAGCTCGGGGGCGCGGCGGGCAAGCTCGCGCGTGAACAGGATGTTGCACAGCTTCGAGGTGCCGTAGACGCGCATGGCCCGGTAGCCCTGCTCGGACTGAAGGTCGTCCAGGTTGAGCACGCCGGCCGTGTGGGCGTCGGAGGCGGTGGTGAGGACACGGCCGCCCTCGAGGCGGTCGCGGAGCAGATGGGTGAGCAGGAACGGCGCCATGTGGTTGAGCGCGAAGGTGTGCTCGAGCCCCTCGTCGGTGAGGTGGCGGGAGGCGAACAGGGCGCCCGCGTTGTTGGCCAGCACGTCGATGTGCTCGTGACGGGCACGGAGATCCTCGGCCAGGCGGCGGACCTCGGACATCAGAGCGAGGTCCGCGCAGTGCTCGTGGACCGGTGCGCCGGTACCGGCGGCTCGGGCCTGCTCCGCGGTGGCGGCCACCCGTTCCGGTTCGCGGCCGACGAGCGCGAGCTCGACCCCGGCGGCGGCGAGGGCGATCGCGGCCGCCTGCCCGATGCCCCGGGTGCTACCGGTAAGAACGACAACCGTCACGTCCGTGGAGTCTACGGTGGCGCTCCTGCCGGACTACGGTGAGGGCGAATACCGAACTACGGAAATGGCCATTGCTGGTATAGGCCTTGCGGGCGGCGGCCGAAGATAGGGGTGCAGCCCACTGACCGCGCATCACGCGCGGTCGGGTCTGACTCGGCCCCCCCGGTCCCTGCTCGAGGAAGAACCTCCCGGGGCTGCACTGGGTTGACTCGCCGGAGGGTCTGCATGCGCTCCGGCGAGTCGACTCGGACTCACCGTAGGATGGCGCTGGCATGACCGACTCCGGGGTGATCGCAGGCGAGGATGGCGTGTGCCGCTGCTCGTGGGGCGCCGGGCCGCCCGAGTACCGCACCTACCACGACGACGAGTGGGGCTACCCGGTGGCCGACGACGTGCGGCTGTTCGAGAAGCTCTGCCTGGAGGGCTTCCAGTCCGGCCTGTCGTGGCTGACCATCCTGCGCAAGCGGGAGGCGTTCCGGCGCGCGTTCGCCGGCTTCCGATTCGAGCGCGTGGCCTCGTTCGACGACGGTGACGTCGAGCGCCTGCTCGGCGACGCCGGGATCATCCGCCACCGGGGCAAGATCGAGGCGACGATCAACAACGCCCGCCGGGCACTCGAGCTGGTGGAGCAGGAGGGGTCACTGGCGGCGTTCCTGTGGCGGTTCGAGCCCCCGGCGGTGGACGAGCGCCTGGACCGGGCGCAGTTGGTCGCGCGCGCGGTGACGGCGGAGTCGACGGCGCTGGCCCGCGAGCTGAAGCGCCGGGGCTGGCGGTTCGTCGGTCCGACCACGGTCTATGCGTTCATGCAGGCGATGGGGCTGGTGAACGACCACCTGCATGGGTGCGATGCGCGCGAGCGAGTGGCGGCGGCGCGGGCGGGATTCACCCCGCCGGGGTGAGGTCGGGAGGCGGGGACTTCGCCGCGCCGTGCCTGCTGGCGATGAGTTTCCCCCTCTGCGACAGTCTCGGTTTCATGACGAAGACATCTGCTCATCTCTCGATCTCCCTTGACGGCTACGTCGCCGGGCCAAGACAGGATCGCGGGAACCCGATCGGTGTTGGTGGCCTGCGGCTGCACCAGTGGCACCTGGTTGAGCCGTTCCACGAGGGAGACACCCGCTCCCGCGACCACCTGGCCAAGAAGCGTGGTGCGTATGTGATGGGCCGGAACATGTTCGGTCCGATCCGCGGCGAGTGGGACGGGGAATGGCGCGGGTGGTGGGGTGACGAGCCGCCCTACCACGCGCCCGTGTTCGTGCTCACGCACTACGCGCACGAGCCAATCGAAATGGACGGCGGTACGACGTTTTACTTCGTCACCGACGGCTTTGACGCCGCCTACGCGCAGGCGGTGGCGGCTGCGGGCGAGCACGAGGTCCTGATCGCGGGCGGCGCCTCGACGGTGCGCCAGGCGTTCGGCGCGGGCGTCATCGACGAGCTGGTGCTCGACATCGCGCCGGTGCTCCTCGGCGGAGGCGAGGCACTATTCGAGGGCGTCGCCGACCCAGGGCTCGAGCCGGTCGAGGTGATCCACTCGCCCAAGGCGACGCATATCACCTATCGCGTCGGCGGTTGAGCGCTCGCCGCTGGACGTCCAGTGCGTCGCGGCGGTTCGTAAAAGTTCCTCATCGCGAACGGACAGTCCGCGGTCGGCTCGCGTCCGCCGGGAGATCGGTGCCTGCGGGCGTCCCAGCCTTGGCGGAGTCCGGCCGGGGCGAGCGCCCTGGCGGGCTGGGGAAAAACGGCATTTGCGTAGCTGGCCGGCGGGTGCTACTTTCCTAGCAGGAAAGTAGTTTCCACCGAGGAGGCAGAGATGCGTATCCAGCCATGTCAGCCAGCCGGCCACGGAGCGAGCGGCCGAGGCGGCGGCCGCGTTGGCCGAGATCAAGCGCCGGCAGGAACGCGTCATCAAGACGGTGCTCGTAGCCGATCTGGTACTGGTGGGTCATGGCGGCCGGGATCGTCGCCATCGGCGCCGCCCGGGACAATGGGAATGCGGTCGTAGAGGCCATCACGATCCCGCTGGCCGTGCTCGTCATGGTAGGGCTGACAGGGATGGACGATTCCGGCCGTGCGCCGTCGGGTCCAGGTGCACAGCACCAGGCAGCCTGGCGCGCGTGGCGCAGCCGCGATATTCGCTCTGATATTGCTCGTCGACGGAGCAACCGTGGCCACGGCCGCGGCCCTGGCCGCAGCCCACGACCCCGATCCGGCCACGATCGGGACCGCCGCCGGGGCAGCCGTGCTCGTGATCGCCGGGCCACTTGTGAATCGGTATTCTGGGCGCGCTCATGCTGAGCAAGTCCCGGAAGCGATCGGCGAGGACGCACAGCAGGCGTGGCCCTCGGAACCCATGAGCACGCTCGCTTCGATGAGCTGATCCACGCACCCACGAGGCTGGCGATCGTCTCGCTGCTCGCAGCGTCGCGAGTGGGCCGACTTCAGCTACATCCGCGATGAGCTTGGCCTGTCCGACTCGGCGCTATCCAAACAGCTATCCACTCTTGAATCGGCTGGCTACGTCGAGATCCGCAGAACCTTCATCGCCAAGCGCCCGCGCAGCTCAGCCAGCCTCAGCCCAGACGGGCGCCGGGCATTCGACCAGCACGTGGCCGCCCTCCTGCAACTCATGGTCACAGCACAGCAGGATGCCGACCCGCGGCCGGCCGTGGAAGCCGCGCGCCAAATCCTGGGGCGCTGAGCACCCGACCCATCTCTGAGAGAAGAGATTGAGCATCCAGCAGCGCAAGGCGGATCAGGACCTTCGGGTTGATGAGAGCGGCGGGAGGCAACCGACCCGCCCGTGGTTCCCAGCTGGACGAACGCTGGGCGGCGTGAGTCTCACCAGCGTCTCGACGAATGGGTCGAGACGATCCACAACAAAACCGAACGGAGGCAACAATGAGCAAGCTGGTCGAGGCAAACCATGTCACGCTCGGCGGCGAGGTCGGCTCGACCGACTGGGCGTTCCCCTACCTCGACGAACAGTTCGCGCAGTACACGAACCAGCTCCTCATCGAAGCCGACGCCCTCCTCCTCGGCCGACAGACCTACGAGCACCTGTCGGTCGCTTACACGAGGATGGCCGAAGGCGCACCCGCGAACGTTTCCATGCACTTCATCGAGCGGATGAACAGCATCCCGAAACACGTCGCGACTACCACACCCACCGAGCTGGCCTGGAACGCCATCGCCATCGAGGGCGACGTCGCGTTGTTCGTCGACAATCTGAAGCGCAGCGCCGGCCAGAATCTGTTGAAGTACGGCAACGGGCCGCTCGACGCCACCTGATGGAGCACGGGCTGATCGACGAATTCCATCTCTTCCTGACCCCGGTCGCGATCGGGAAGGGCCAGCACCTGTTCGAGAGCATCGACACCGCGCCCCACCTCCGTCTCGTCGACATCCGGCGGCTGGATAGCGGCGTGGTCATCCTCGTCTACGCGCCCAAGTAGCCCGTCGCTCAGGGGTCCTCACGGCCGGATGGGCGCGTGTGCGTGCTATGGACGTCAAACATCCCGAACGAGCGTGGGCGCGGCCGCGCGACGGGCCCGCCGCGGCCCACGCGCGACCGCGACCGCGACCGCCGGCGGAGGCGGCACATCGCCACCTCCGCCGGACCCGCGACTACGCCGCCAGGGCGACCGGCGAGCTCACCTCGAGCTCGATCCCTCCGTCCGCGCCCTCGCGAGCCACGACCCGCGATCCCTCGACCAGCTCGCCCTCGAGGATCGCCCGCGTGAGCTCCTTCTCGAGCGTGCGCCGGATGTGGCGCTGGAGCGGCCGGGCGCCGAACTCGGGGTCGAAGCCCTCGCGGGCCAGCCGGGCGATCAGCTCGGGAGCCACGGAGAGCTCAACGCCGCGCTGCTCGCGCAGCCGGCCGGCCACCCGCTCGCAGATCAGCCCGGCGATGTCCGAGACCTGAGCCTCGCTCAGCGCCTCGAACACCACGACCTCGTCGATCCGGTTCAGGAACTCGGGCAGGAACGCCCGCTTGGCCGCTTCGCGCATCCGGTCCGCAGTGTCGTCCGCAGCCGAGGCGGCGAAGCCGAGCGCCCGCCGGGCCGGGCCCGCGCCGAGGTTCGAGGTCATGACCACCACCGTGTTGGTGAAGTCGACCGTACGGCCCTCGCCGTCGGTCAGGCGGCCGTCGTCGAGGACCTGGAGCAGCACGTTCCACACCTCGGGGTGGGCCTTCTCGATCTCGTCGAGCAGCACGACGGAGTACGGGCGCCGGCGCACCGGCTCGGTGAGCTGGCCACCGTCGCCGTAGCCGACATAGCCGGGCGGCGAGCCGATCAGCCGGGCCACGGTGTGCGGCTCGCGGTACTCGGACATGTCGATCCGCACGAGCGCCGACTCAGCGGCGAACAGCCGCTGCGCCAGCGCCTTGACCAGCTCGGTCTTGCCGACGCCGGTGGGGCCCAGGAACAGGAAGCTCCCGAGCGGGCGGTCGGGCTCGGCCAGACCGGCCCGCGCGTGGCGCACCGTTTCGGCGACCGCGTGCACGGCCGTCTCCTGCCCGATCACCCGCCGGTGCAGATCGGCCTCGAGGTTGCTCAGCCGCGCCGCCTCGGCCGCCACCAGCTCGCCGACCGGGATCCCGGTACGGGCGGCGATGACGGCGGCGATGTCCCGCTCGGTGACCGTGCTCGCATCGCCTGCCTCGGCACCGCTCGAGTCGCCGTCCGAGTCGGCGCTCAACGCCGCCAGCTGCGCCTCGAGCTCGCTCATCCGGGCCTTGATGGCCCCGGCCTCCTCGTAGGCCTCGGCGTCGACGGCGGCCTGCTTCTCCGCCGCCAGGCGCTCGAGCTCGCCGCGCAGCGCCCCGGCGTCGCTGCCCTCGCGCCGCAGGCGCAGACGCGCGCCGGCCTGGTCGACCAGGTCGATGGCCTTGTCCGGCAGGCGGTACTCGCTGATGTAGCGGTCCGACAGCCGGGCGGCCGCCTCGAGCGCGGCGTCGTCGATCTGGACGCCGTGGTGCTCCTCGTACTGCGGGCGCAGCCCGCGCAGGATGGCCACGGTGTCCGGCACGGAGGGCTCGTCCACGGTCACGGGCGAGAACCGCCGGGCCAGCGCAGCGTCGCGCTCGATCTTGCGGTACTCGGCCAGCGTGGTGGCGCCGATCATGCGCAGCTCACCCCGGGCGAGCATCGGCTTGAGCATGTTCGCGGCGTCCATCGCGCCCTCGGCGGCGCCGGCGCCGAGGATCGTGTGCAGCTCGTCGACGAACAGCACGATCCGGCCCTCGGAGGCGGAGACCTCCTCGAGGACGGCCTTCAGCCGCTGCTCGAACGCACCGCGGAACTGCGATCCGGCGACCATGCCGGCCAGGTCGAGGGCGACGACGCGGACACCGCGCAGCGACGCGGGCACCTCGCCGGCGGCGATCCGCCGGGCCAGCCCTTCGGCGATGGCGGTCTTGCCCACGCCGGCCTCGCCGATCAGGGCGGCGTTGTTCTTGCGCCGGCGCGAGAGCGCCTCGACGACTTGCTCGATCTCGGCCTCGCGCCCGATCACCGGGTCGATGCGGCCCGTCCGCGCCTCGGCGGTCAGGTCACGGCCGAACTGGTCAAGCGCAGGGGTCTTGGAGCGTGGGACGGCGCGCTGGCGCACGGCCGGACCGCCACCGGGCCCACCCGAGCCGGTTCCGGCGGACGCGAACGGGCCGCTGCCCTGCTGCTGGGCCATGGCGATCCGGGCGCACCGCTCGCACAGAGCGCCGTGGCGACGCTGGCCGCCGGCGACGAAGGTGACGTCGACCGCGGCCGGCTTCTGGCCGCAGAGATCGCACAGCCCGGGGTTCTGAATGTTCTCGAATTCCATAGTCTTCCGATCGTCAAAGATCTCACTTGATGCGACTAAGATCTTAGCCAACCGGAGGAGCCATCCGGATGTCTCGTCCTACGATGGTCAGAATGCAGCGCCTCGGCTTTCTCAGCTTCGGTCACTGGCAGGCCGGCCCGGGCTCCCAGACGCCGACGGCGGCCGACGCCCTGCGTCAGACCATTGAGCTCGCGGTGGCCGCCGAGGAGCTCGGCGTCGACGGCGCCTATGTGCGCGTCCACCACTTCGCCCGCCAGCTCGCCTCGCCGTTCCCGCTGCTGAGCGCGATCGGCGCGCGCACGCGATCGATCGAGATCGGCACCGCAGTCATCGACATGCGCTACGAGAACCCGCTCTACATGGCTGAGGAGGCGGCGGCCGCCGATCTGATCAGCGGCGGGCGGCTGCAACTCGGGATCAGCCGGGGGTCACCCGAGCCGGTCCTGCGCGGCGCCGAGGCGTTCGGCCACGTCCCGCCGGCCGGCCACACCGACGCCGACCTCGCGCGCGCACACACGCGCCGCTTTCGGGAGGCGATCAGCGGCGCGGGGATGGCGCCGGCGGACGTGCAGATGACCGGGACGGCGGCGATGCTCCCGATCCAGCCGCAATCGCCGGGTCTGGCCGATCGGATCTGGTGGGGGGCGGGCACCCGGCAGACCGCCGTGTGGGCGGCCGAGCAGGGGATGCACCTGATGAGCTCGACGCTGCTCAGCGAGGACACCGGGGTGTCGTTCGGTGAGCTCCAGGCCGAGCAGATCGCCCTGTTTCGCAGCGCCTGGGCGGCGGCCGGATGGGAGCGCGAGCCGCGGGTGTCGGTCAGCCGCAGCGTGTTCCCGATCGCCAGCGACGCCGACCGGCAGCTGTGGGGCGCCCGGGCGCGCGGCGATGCCTCCGACCAGCTCGGCTATCTCGAGGGCGTGGTGGCGCGCTTCGGGCGCAGCTACGTCGGCGAGCCCGACGTAGTGGCCGCCGAGCTGGCCGCCGATCCGGCCGTCGCAGGCGGCGGACACGCTCCTGGTCACGATCCCGAATCAGCTCGGCGTCGAGTACAACGCCGAGCTGCTTCAGACGATCATGCGGGACGTGGTGCCCGCGCTGCGGGCGGCGCCCCGCGTCAGCTGACCGCGGGCTTCGTCGTCTTGTGCCCCCGCTTGTGGTGCTTGGCCCGGCTGCTCGACGCCGACGGGGGCGGGGCGAGCTCGAAGTTGCCGGCCACGCCGAGTGAGATGAGGAAGTGGGCGAACGAGATGCCGGCCTGGGTGACCTCGCCCTCGGTGTAGCCGGTGGTGGCCTGAGCGAGCGTCCAGCCGGTGGACGTCCCCCAGCCGGTCTCGATGCAGGTGCCCTGCTTGGCGTAGCGGGCGATGATCTCGCCGGCGTGCACGCTCTGCCCGATGTGGGCGAGGCGGTGGATCTGCTCGGCCACGTACACGTACTTGCCCGCGTCGGGTCCGTCGCTCAGCTGGTACCAGAGATAGGGCTCGCCGTCGAACCAGTCCTTGTTGATCCCGATCACGACGCCGTTGCCGATGGCGCGGATCGGATCGCCCGGGTTCAGGCAGAAGTCGACGCCCATGTCGGTGCGGCCCACATACGGCTGCAGGGCGCCGAACGGGTCCTGGTAGGGGGTGGCGGCGCGGGCACCGGAGGCGCCGAGGAGGAAGGTGACGGTCAGGGTCAGCAGGAGGGCGGCCGCCGCCAGCACGCCGCGGATGCGGGGCGGGAGGGGCAGCAGCACATCGGAATTCATCGAGGTCATACATCTGGCATCGGCACCGCACCAGATCTCTGAAGTTGGAGTTCTGACCGCCCGGGGCGGGCGCTACGCGGAGATGTACGCCACCTGGATCAGCCACACCGAGGCCGAGGCGGCGTAGGCCCTGGCCACCGGAGGAGGGACGGCGCGAGCCGGCCGACGGCGTGTGCACATTTGCTCACTGGACGAGCAGAAGTGAACACGCGATTGCCTGCTCTCCGAGCGCCAGCGTGTCGCAGACGACTCGAGTCAGCGGCCGTCCGCTCACCCAGCCCGCGCCCCCGGCTCATCCGCGACGGCCACCAGTTCAGCCGCCCGAGCAGCATCACGGTCGAGGGCACGAGCAGGGTGCGCACGAGGAAGGTGTCCATGAGGATGCCGAAGCACAGTCCGAACCCGATCGCCCGCAGCTGCCCGCCGTCGGACCCTCCGCCGCCCACGATCGCGAATACCGCGAACGTGCCGCCGAGGATGATCCCGGCCGAGGTGACGGTCGGGCCGGTGCGGGAGATCGCCCGCACGACCGCCTCGCGCAGGGGCAGCTCGCGAGCCTCCTCGCGGATGCGCGTCATCACGAGGATGTTGTAGTCCTCCCCCAGCGCGAGCAGGAAGATGAACATGAGGAACGGCAGGATGAAGCTGATCCCGCCCTGGCCGGCGATGTCGATGAAGACGATCGTGGCCACGCCGAGCGCGGCCAGATAGGAGAGGCCGACCGACACGATCAGGTAGAGCGGGGCCACGGCGCTGCGCAGCACCGCGGCGAGCAGGATGCCGATGGCGATGATGGCCACCGGCACGACCACGGCGAGGTCATGGTCGGCGGTGTGGTTGATGTCGTAGACAGCGGCCGCCTCGCCGGCCACGCCGCTCGCGCGAGCGCCCGACGCGGAGGCGGCGCGCGCGATCACGTCGCGGATGTGGGGGGTGGCGTTCATGGCCGCGGTCGAGCTCTGGGCCCCGGCGCGCAGGGTGGCCTCGAACTGGACCACCCGCCCGTCGGCGGACACGAACTCGGCCGAGGCCCGGTAGGCCTGGTAGGTCGCGGCGGGCAGCCCCAGGCCGGCCGGCTCGGCCACGGGCAGGTGCTGGGGCGCGCCAAGGCGCGCGTGCAGGGCCCGGTATTGGGCCGGCGTCAGCGGGGTCCCGGTGGTGTCCAGCGGCCCGGCCAGGGTGGTGAAGGCGCCCGAGGCGTGCAGGGAGCTCGACGCCGACGCGAGCACGCTCGGGTTGGCGTACACCGGCTGGGCGTAGCCGAGGATGAGGTTGCCCGGGTTGTTGCTCGCCTGGGGGAAGTGGGCGGTCAGGGCGCCGTTGCCGGCCGCGGCGTCGGAGCCCGACGGTGCGTTCGTGGCCCCGCCGAACCCGCCGGCGGTGTAGCCGAGCGCGCCCACGGCCAGGGCGAGGAACACGATCACCCCCACCGCCAGGGTGGTGCGCGGGCGGCGCACGAGGCGGGCGGCGATCCGCCCCCAGGCCCCGTCGCGGGGCGGCCCGGGCTCGATCTTCGCCGGCCAGAACGCCTTGCGGCCGAGGATGGCCAGCAGCGCGGGCAGCAGGGTGAGGCCGATGAGCAGCATGACCGCAACGCCGACGGCCAGCGGCACGGCGAGGTCGTGGTAGAGGCTGAAGCTGGCCAGCAGCAGGGTGAGCAGAGCGAGGATGACCGTCCCGGCCGAGGCGGTGATCGATTCGCCCACCCGCACCAGCGCGCGCAGTACCGCGTCGTGGGGGGCGTGTCCGGCGCGCAGCTCCTCGCGCACCCGGAAGACGAGGAACAGGCCGTAGTCGGTGCCGGCGCCGAGCAGGAGCACGATCAGCAGCACCTGGGTGATCGAGGAGATGAGCAGCCCGGCTTGGCCGAGGCCGCCGATCAGCCGGGTCGCGACGGCGAGCGCCAGCCCGCTCGGGATGAGGGTGACCAGCGCCGCCTGCACGGAGCGGAAGACGAGGAGCAGCAGCACGACGATGAGCAGCAGGGAGAGGTTCTGCACCTGCTTGCCCGACTTGGCCGAGCTCGCGTTGTTGGCCACCACGGTGGCCACCTGACCAGCCAGGTGGAACTGGAGCCCGGACGGCGCTGCGGCGCGCGGAAACGTCGCCTGCAGGTCGTCGATGATCGTCTTGTCCTTGGTGATGTCCCCGCCGCTCACCCGGGCCTCGGCGCGCAGCTGCACCGCCCGGCCGTCGGGCGAGATGCCAAGCGCGCGCACCGAGGTGACCTGATCGCTGCCGGCGGCCAGCCGCGCCTCGCGCTCGACCGCGGCGATGTCCCCGGCGGTGAGCTGGCCGCCGGAGCGCACGGCGATGATCGTGATCGGCGACACCCGCCCCGAGCCCTGCCCGCCGAGCAGCGGCGCGGCCAGGTTGGCCGCCTTCTGGCTCGGCGCATTGGCGGGCAGGAAGGCGCTGTTGTTGTCATTGACCTCGCTTGAGAGCGAGGGCAGGGCGGCGCTCGTCACCACGGCGACGGCGAGCCAGAACACGACGATCAACCACCGGAAGCGGATGACGAAGCGCCCGAGGGTGGCGAAGGCGGCGTCGGCGCGGCCGTGCTGGTCGGGAGAGGTGGAGGCGCTGGCAGTACTCATGACCGAGACGGTACGCGACCGCCACGGCCGCGCTCAGCCGCGCCGGCGCGTGCGGGCTCGGCGGGTGCTCAGCGCGGTGCGGCGGGCGTGGCCGTTGGCAGTGGCCGCCGGATCGCCGGCGGCCGGCGCCGGGTCGTAGACGTCCGCGCCGGCGATCTCGCCCGTCGGGCCGGCCGCCACGACGCTCAGCACGGCCTCGGCCGCGCCCTGATCGCCGGTGGCCGCGGCAGCGCGCACCCGCCGGCGGGTGGCCAGGAACCGCACGCCCTCCGCCGGCACGAGCGAGGCGAGCGCAGCGATCACGCAGGCCGCCAGCCCGAAGCTGAACGCCGAGGTCAGCGCGCTCGAGAACGGGTGCGAGATGACCGAGGGGAAGAACGTGTGTCCGAGCAGCACATGGCGCTGGGCCACCGAGGCGGTGTTGATGTTGCTCCCCAGCAGCGTCTGGACCGGGTTGTAACCCAGGAAGGCGGCGAACAGGGTGGCCACCGGCGGCAGTGCCGCCGCCTTGGCCGCCGCGCCGGCCGAGATGCCGTGGGCGCGCAGCCCGGTGTACAGCGAGTGGTGCAGACCGCCGGAGAGGCCGACGATCATCAGGCTGAAGAACACGCCGATCGACAGCACCATGGCGCTGTTCATGAACGTGGCCGCCATGCCGCCGCCGGCGCCGCGCTGGTCGGCGGGCAGGCTGTTCATGATGCTCGCCCGGTTGGGCGAGAAGAAGATGCCCATGCCGAGGCCGTTGAGCACGATCACCAGGGCGAACACCGGATAGGAGAAGTTGACCGGGATCACGGCCAGCAGCAGGAACGACAGGGCGGCCAGAAGCATGCCGGCGATGGCGAACGGTCGCGGGCCGATGCGGTCGGACAGCGTGCCCGCGATCGGGCCGGCGAACAGCATGCCGCCGACGAGTGGCAGCAGATAGATGCCCGCCCACAGCGGCGTGTTGGCGAAGCTGTAGCCGTGGCGGGGCAGGTAGATGCCCTGAAGCCAGATGATGAGCACGAACTGCAGGCCGCCGCGGCCGATGCCGGCCAGCAGCGAGGCCAGGTTGCCGGCCGAGAACGCCCGCACCTTGAACAGGTCGAGGTGGAACATCGGCTGCTCGACCCGGGTCTCGATGATGCAGAAGATGAGCAGGACGAGCAGGCCGCCGCCGATCTCGGCCAGCACCTTGGGGCTCGTCCAGCCCATCGTGTGATGGCCGTAGGGCTGGATGCCGTAGGTGATCCCGACCATCACGGCCACGAGCCCGACCGCGAAGGTCAGGTTGCCCCACCAGTCGATCTTCGCCGAGCCGCGCGGGGAGAGGTCGCGCAGCTTGGCGAAGCCCCAGAGCGTTCCGAACACGCCGAAGGGCACCGAGACGAGGAACACCATGCGCCAGGCGACGGGGGCGAGCACGCCGCCGAGCACCAGGCCGATCGAGGAGCCGGCCACGGCGGCCACACCGTTGATGCCGAGCGCCAGGCCGCGCTGATTGGCCGGGAAGGCGTCGGTGATGATCGCGCTCGAGTTGGCGAACAGCATCGCTCCTCCGACCCCCTGGAACGCGCGCATGATGATCAGCCACATCGCGCCCGCGCTGCCCTTCAGCCAGGTGACCGAGAGCAAGATGGAGAAGAACGTGAAGACGGCGAACCCGAGGTTGTAGGTCTTGGCCCGTCCGTAGATGTCACCCAGCCGGCCCAGGCTGACCACCAGCACCGCCGTGACGACGAGGAACCCGAGGATGAGCCAGAGCAGGTAGTTGGTGTTGCTCGGCGTCAGCGGGTTGATCGCGATGCCCTTGAAGATGTTCGGCAGCGAGATGAGCAGGATCGACGCGTTGATGGTGGCGATCAGCACCCCGAGCGTCGTGTTCGAGAGCGCGAGCCACTTGTAGTGCTCGGGGACCGGATGGCCGTGGACGTCGACGCGGGGGGCGGGCGGATTCGGATCTGTCATTTCGGCGCCGAGAATAGCGGCTTTTGACGTGAACGTAAGGTTTGCTGCCGCCTTACCGCACTGTTTTCGGCAGCAATCTGACGTCTGCGTCAACTTCTCTGCTACGTTGAGGAGATGGCGGATACCCTCCCGACCCCTCCGCTCGACGCCCCCGCGGCCGGCCCGCGCTACCGCATCGGCGAGGTGGCCGACCTCGTCGGCACCACCACGCGGACGATCCGCTACTACGAGGAGCGGGGACTGCTCGGCGTGGCCGGCGAGCGGCCGAAGGGCGCCCACCGGCTCTACAGCGACAGCGATGTGACCCGGCTGCGCGAGATCGTGCGCCTGCGCGACCTCCTCGGCCTCCCGCTCGAGGAGCTGGTCACGGTGATCGAGGCTGAGCAGGCGCGTGACTGCCTGCGCCGGCGCTACCGCAGTGCCGGCGACGACGCCGAGCGGGTGCGCATCCTCCGTGACTCGATGCCGTTGGTCAAGCGGCAGCTCGGGCTCGTGCGCGCCCGCCGGGAGACGCTGGCCGACTTCGAGCGCGAGCTGGCCGAGAAGCTCGAGCTCATCCGCGAGCGCCTGGACGAGCTCGGCGACTGACGACGGCCCGCGCCCAGCACGCGAAGAACCGCTACCGGAGCGTCAAAGCCCCGGCTAGAGTTCGCTCATGCGGGGACCTCGGAGGACGATTGCCGCACTGCTGAGCGCGGTCGCCGCGGTGTGTGCATTCGCACCCGGCGTCGCCGAGGCCCACCTGCGCTCCGGCACGGTGGCCGTCGATTATGTGGCCCAGCTGCAGAACGCCGACACCCCCGCCTACTCGGTCCGGGTCTTTCAGAGTGACCGCGGGCTCACGCTGACCGCCCGCCCGGGCCACGTGATCGTGCTCGTCGGCTATCTGGGCGAGCCGGTGCTCCGCCTCGACCGGGCCGGCCTGTGGATCGACGCCGCCTCGCCCACCGCGGTTGCGGTGGGGGTGCTCAGCAAGAGCGACGCCGCCACCTCGCCGGCGCCCCGCTGGCGGCTCGAGCCCGGGCGGCACTCGGTGAGCTGGCACGACGCCCGGCTGCAGGGCCTGCCCGCGGACGTGCGGCGGGGGCCGTTCAGCGTGCCGCTTCGCGTCGACGGTCGCAGAACGAGCCTGACCGGCGTGCTCGTGCGCCACGCCGCGCCCCCGCTTGCGTTGTGGCTGGCGTTGCTCGCCGGGGTCCTCGTCGCGGGCGCCGTGGCGCCGCTGGTCGCAGGGACCCGGGCGCTGGGGCCGGCCGCCGCGGCCTGCGCGCTCGTGGCATCGCTCAGCGCGTGCGTGTTCGCCGCCGCGTTCGCGCTCGGCGCCTACGCCTCGCCCGGGACCTGGATCGAGAGCGTCGACGAGGTCGTGTTCATCGCCGTCGGGCTCGGGCTGCTCCTGCGCGGTCCGCGCCACCTCCATGTCGCCGCCGCCATCGGCCTCGGGCTGGTCGGGCTGGCCGCCGGCCTGCTCGACGGGGCGGTCTTCTTCCATGGTGTCGTACTCGCCACCCTCCCGGCCGCGCCCGTGCGTGTGCTCGTGCTGCTCGCGGTCGGCGCCGGGATCGATGCCGCCGTCCTCGGCTCGCTCCTCTACGCCGAGGGTGCGGGGAGCGGCGGCGAGCCCGAGGTCGACGACGTGCCCGGCTTCCTCTCGGTCTCGGGCTAGGAGCGTGCCGCAAGGCCGGGTCACCTCGACCCGGCCGATCGCGCGCTGGGTCGCCCAGGGCGCTCGGTTCAGTAGGCCGCTGGGGCCGCGGTCGCGGCTGTGCGCCATGCGGACGCATTGCGCACAAGAGTTCGTTTGACGCACGAAATCGCCGGGTAAGCGGACCGGCAACCGAGGCGGAGAAGGAGAGAGAGATGAGCAGCACGCGCAGGCATGTGGGCGCGTCGAGCACAGTCGAGCCGCAGCGATCCGGGCATGCGCCGGTCCACCTCAGTCGGGGCACGCTGGCGTCGGCGATGGTCGCGGTGTGCGTCGCCCAGGTCGGCCTGGCCATTCCGGCGGTGCTCAACGGCCTGTTCCAGAAGGACCTGGGAACGACGGCGGCGCAGCTCGACTGGATCTCGGACGCCTTCCTGGTGCCGATCGTGCTGCTCGAGCTCACCTTCGGTGTGCTCGGTGACCTGTTCGGCCGCAAGCGCCTGCTGCTCGTGGGCGCCGGGCTGCTCGTCATCGGCGAAGTCGTGTCGGTGCTCACGCCCGGCGCGTCGAGCAGCACCGATACGCGCGTGGCCGTCCTGTGGGCCGGCCAAGCCGTGTCGGGGATCGGCGCCGCGGCGCTCTTCCCGGCCTCGCTGGCGATGGTGGCCGCGAGCACGCACACCGCGCACGAGCGAGGCCGGGTGATCTCCCTGTGGGCGGCCGCCCTGTCGAGCGGCGGGTTCCTGTCGCCGGTGATCGGCGGCGCGCTGGCCAAGCTCAGCTTCGGCTCGGATCCGAACGCGAGCTGGCGCTGGGCGTTCATCGCCGTCGCCGTGCTCGCCGCGCTCAGCTTCGTGGTCTCCTTCGCGCTGGCCGAGGACTCCTCCTCGCCCGAGGGCCGCTCGCTCGACTGGCCGGGCCAGATCACCGTGGCGGTCGGCCTGTTCGCGGTGCTGTTCGCGGTCATCCAGGCCTCGACGGCCGGCTGGGGGAGCACCGAGGTGGTGGTCGGCTTCGTCGTCGGCGCCGTCTTCATGGGCCTGTTCATCGCCGTCGAGCGCCGGGTCGCGGCGCCGCTGCTGCGCCTCGACCTGTTCGCCAACCGCGCGTTCGCGGTCACCGCGCTGGTCACCGTGGTGGGCATGTTCGCCTTCCTGGGCACCGCGTATTCGGCCAGCATCCGACTGTCCGCGATCCAGGGCTTCAGCCCGCTGAAGACCGCGGTCGCCTTCGTGCTCATCCAGGGGTTCGCCCTCGTGCTCCAGCCCGTGGTCGCCCGCGTGCTCCCGCGGCTGAACCCGCGCTGGGTGCTCGGTGCCGGCTTCCTGCTCATCGCCGCCGGCGACTACTGGGCCTCCTCGCTGTCGGCGGCGCATCTGTCGATCGGACCGATCATCGCTCCGCTCGTGCTCGTCGGGATCGGCTTCGCGTTCGCCATCTCGTCGGTGACCGCGGTCGCGGTGAACACCGTCCCCGCACGCCTGACCGGCATGGCGAGCGCGACCACCAGCCTGCTGCGCGACTTCGGCTTCACGCTCGGTCCGGCGGTCATCGGCGCCGTCGCGCTCAGCCGGGCCGCTTCGCACATCCAGGCTCAGATCGCCTCGAGCCCGGCGCTGCAGAAGGCGGTGAACGGGTTCTACGCCGCGCCGGCCCACGCGCCGGCGGCCCAGCGCGCAGCGCTCGCCCAGGCCGTGGGGGCAGTGAAGTCTGGCCCGCTGGGGGCGAACGCCGTGCCCGCGAGCGTCCACGCGGGGGGCCACACGATCCCGCTGAACCCGCTCAAATCGGTCGCCTTCCACGCCCTCGACAATGCCTTCTCGGTCGGCTTCATGGTCTGCGGCGTATCGGCCACGGTGGCCGGCCTGCTCGTGCTGCTCGTGCTCAGGCGCCAGCCGGAGCGCCACGAGGGGCGCGACCCGGTGGACGACCCCGTGGTGGTGTGAGCGCGGGCAAGTTCGGGGAGAATCGCGTCCGTGCTCGGCCTGCCAGATGCCATCACGGCCTGCCTGTTCGACCTCGACGGTGTGCTCACGCCGACAGAGAAGATCCATGCCAGGGCGTGGAAGCAGATGTTCGACGCCTACCTGAAGGAGCGCGACCCCGGCCAGGCGCCGTTCGATCTCCACGACGACTACGACGAGTACGTCGACGGGCGCCCCCGCTACGAGGGCGTGCAGGCGTTCCTTCGCTCGCGCGGGATCGAGCTGCCGCGCGGAACGCCCGAGGACCCGCCCGACGCCGAGACGATCGACGGTCTGGGCAACCGCAAGAACGAGCTCGTGCAGAAGCTGATCGACGAGGAGGGCGTGGACCCGTATGAGGGCTCGATGCGCTTCGTGCGCGCCGCCCGCGAAGCCGGGCTGCGCTGCGCGGTCGTGTCCTCGAGCGCGAACGCCAAGGCGGTGCTCCACTCGGCCGGGTACGACGGCTGCTTCGACGCCGTCATCGACGGCGCCGTGGCCGATCGCGACGAGTTGAAGGGCAAGCCGGCGCCGGACACCTTCCTGGCCGGGGCGCGGGCGCTCGACGTCGCTCCTGATCACGCGGCGGTGTTCGAGGACGCGCTGGTGGGCGTGCAGGCCGGCCACGCCGGGAAGTTCGGGTTCGTCGTCGGGGTCAACCGGGCCGACCAGGCCGAGGCGCTGCGCGAGCACGGCGCCGACACGGTCGTCGACGACCTGGCCGACCTGCTCGATTGACCGTGATCGCCCATCCCGCGTTCGAGGTCGATCCCTGGACGGTGCGGGAGGCGGCGCTCGACCTCGAGGTGCTCGCCCAGACCGAGTCGGTGTTCGCGCTCGGCAACGGGCACCTGGGAATGCGCGGAAACCTCGACGAGGGCGAGCCGGTCGCGCTGCCGGGCACCTATCTGAACGGCTTCTACGAGAATCGTCCGCTGCCATCGGCCGAGACGGCCTACGGCGAGCCGGAGTCGGGTCAGACCGTTGTCAACATCACCGACGGCAAGCTCATCCGGCTTCACGTCGACGACCAGGTGCTGGACATCCGCTACGGGAGGCTGCACCGGCATGAGCGGACGCTCGACCTGCGCGCCGGCACGCTGACCCGCGAGCTCGAGTGGGAGTCGCCAACGGGCAAGCGGGTGCGCGTGCGCTCGGTGCGGTTGATCTCGTTCGTCCTGCGGGGCGTCGCGGCGATCCGCTACGAGGTGACGCCGCTGCACGCCAGCTCGCGGCTCGTCGTCCAGTCCGAACTGGTGGCCAACCAGCCGATCCCGGGCGCCGGCAACGACCCGCGGGTGGCCGCGGCGCTCGAGAAACCCCTGATCGATGAGGCTGCGCTTGCCCACGACACCGAATCGCTGCTCGCCCACCGCACGGCGAAGAGCGGGCTGCGGCTGGCCGTCGGGATGCGCCATCTCCTCGACGGCCCCGACAACGTCTCGCTCGAGAATCGCGCCCAGGAGGACGTGGCCCGGGTGACCATCGCCGCCGACGTCGAGGCGGGGGAGACGCTGGTGGTGACCAAGCTGCTCTCCTACGCGTGGTCCTCGCGGCGGTCGGCTGACTCGCTGCGCGCGCAGGTGGCCGGGGCCCTGGCCGAGGCCGGGCACACCGGATGGGACGGGCTGCAGGCCATGCAGCGCGAGTACCTGGACGATTTCTGGGAGCGGGCCGACGTCGAGATCGAGGGCGACGACGAGCTGCAACAGGCGGTTCGTTTCGCCCTGTTTCAGGTTCTGCAGGCGGGAGCGCGGGTGGAGGGCCGGGCGGTGGCGGCCAAGGGCCTCACCGGCTCGGGCTACGACGGACACGCGTTCTGGGACACCGAGAGCTTCGTGCTGCCGGTCCTCACCTACACGGTTCCCCGCGCCGCCCGCGACGCGCTGATCTGGCGCCATACGACGCTCGAGTCGGCTCGGGAGCGGGCCGCAGGAGCTCCGTCTGCGCGGGGCCGCGTTTCCCTGGCGGACGATCCACGGCGAGGAGTGCTCGGGCTACTGGCCGGCCAGCACCGCCGCCGTGCACATCAACGCCGACATCGCCGACGCCGTGCGCCGCTACTGCCTGGTCAGCGGCGACACCGACTTCGATCGCGACTACGGAGTCGAGCTGCTCGCCGAGACGGCGCGGCTGTGGATGTCCCTGGCCACCCGCGACGGGCACGGGGAGATCCGTTTCGACGGCGTCACCGGGCCCGATGAGTACAGCGCGCTGGCCGACAACAACCTCTACACGAACCTGATGGCGGCCCGCAACCTCCGCGCCGCGGCCGATGCGGCCGAGCGCCACCCCGACGTGGCCGACAAGCTGGAGATCGAGACCGAGGAAGTCGAGAGCTGGCGCGACGCCTGCGAACGCATCCACATCCCCTACAACGAGGATCTCGAGGTGCACGAGCAGGCCTCGGGCTTCACCCGCCACGAGCGCTGGGACTTCGAAGCCACGGGCGCGGACCAGTATCCGCTGCTGCTGCACTTCCCCTACTTCCAGATCTACCGCCGCCAGGTGGTCAAGCAGGCCGACCTGGTGCTCGCGCTGTACACGTGCGGGGATCGCTTCACGGCCCAGGAGAAGGCGCGCGACTTCGAGTACTACGAGGCGCTGACCGTGCGCGACTCCTCGCTGTCGGCCTGCACGCAGGCGATCATCGCCGCCGAGGTCGGCCATCTCGAGCTCGCCTACGCCTATCTCGGCGAGGCGGCGCTGATGGACCTCGACGACCTCGAGCACAACACGCGCGATGGTCTGCACATCGCCTCGCTGGCCGGCGCCTGGCTGGCCGTGGTGGCCGGCTTCGGCGGTCTGCGCGACCACGGCGAGCGGCTCGAGTTCGCGCCCCGGCTCCCCGCGGCACTTGCGCGGATCAGCTTCCGCCTGGGCGTGCGCGACGCCCGCCTGCTCGTCGAGGTGGAGCCGAGCCGGGCCCGCTACACGCTGCACGGAGCCGAGGCGCTCGAGATCGGTCACCACGGCGAGGAGGTGACCCTGCGGGCCGAGGAGCCGCTCGAGCTCGAGATCCCCGAGGTGAAGGAGCTGGAGGCGCCGAGCCAGCCGGCGGGTCGTGCGCCGTTGCCCCGCGAGCCGCGCCAGGGCGCGACCACTAGTGTGAGCCGCTGACAACTGCGAGGAACGGAGACGAGCATGCAACTGGGAATGGTCGGACTGGGTCGGATGGGCGCGAACCTGGTCAGGCGCCTGATGCGCGACGGCCACGAGTGCGTGGTCTACGACGTGAGCGCGGACGCGGTGAAGTCGCTCGAGTCCGAGGGCGCGAGCGGCGCGGGCACGCTCGAGGAGTTCGTGGGCAAGCTCGAGAAGCCCCGGGCCATCTGGGTGATGGTGCCGGCGGGCGAGATCACCGAGAAGACGGTCATGGGGCTGGTCGAGCACATGGACGCCGACGACGTGATCATCGATGGCGGCAACACCTACTACCGCGACGACATCCGGCGCGCGCGCGCGCTCCAGGAGAAGCAGATCCACTACATCGACTGCGGCACCAGCGGCGGCGTCTGGGGTCTCGAGCGCGGCTACTGCCTGATGATCGGCGGTGATGATCAGGCCGTGGAGCGGCTTGACCCGATCTTCAAGTCGATCGCCCCCGGCGTCGAGGCGGCGGTCCGCACCCCGGGCCGCGACGGCGAGCCGAGCCGGGCCGAGCAGGGTTACCTGCACTGCGGGCCGGCCGGCGCGGGCCACTTCGTGAAGATGGTCCACAACGGCATCGAGTACGGCCTCATGGCCGCCTACGCCGAGGGCCTGAACATCCTCCGGAACGCGAACGCGGGCAAGATCGCGCGTGAGTCGGACGCCGAGACGGCGCCGATGGAGGACCCGAGCTTCTACATGTTCGACATCGACGTCGCCGAGGTGAGCGAGGTGTGGCGGCGGGGCAGCGTGGTCGCCTCCTGGCTGCTCGACCTCACCGCCCAGGCGCTGGCGTCCTCGCCCGACCTCGAGGAGTACTCGGGCCGGGTCTCGGACTCCGGGGAGGGCCGGTGGACGGCGATCGCCGCCATCGACGAGGGCGTCCCGGCGCCGGTGCTGACGACCGCGCTCTACTCGCGCTTCGCCTCGCGGGACCTGGACAAGTTCGCCAACCAGGTGCTGTCCGCGCAGCGGGCCGGGTTCGGCGGCCATGCGGAGAAGCCGGGCGGCTGAGCTTCTGGCGCGGCGCGCCCGCGCCGCCCGGCGCCGTGGCGAGTGGAGAGTGGAGAGTTCGCCACGCTGGACGTGGCGAATTTCCCGCGACGGCGCGAGGGCGGCGTCAGCGCGTCGGCGACAGCGACCTCAGCGATCGAACGCTGCCCGAGCCACCGTGTCGAGGATCTGGCGCGGGCCCCGCTCAGCCAGCCGGGCAAGCTGGCTCTTGCCGCCGGGCTCCAGACGCTCCTTGTCGGAGATGATCGCGGCGACGATCTTCTCCGCCCAGTCGCCGGGATCGCGCCACTCCCAGCTCGACGGGTCGGCGTGGGGCTCGAGCTGCTCGGCCGCCTGCTTCAGCATGTCGGTGTCGTAGCCGCCGGTGATCAGCTCCAGCGTCGTCACGTGCGTCTGGTCCAGCTCGCGGCGCAGGCAGTGGGTGAACGATGCCACGCCGGCCTTGGTGGCCGCGTAGACGCCGGTGCCGGGGAAGTCGATGTGGGAGATGATGCTCGCCTGGTTGACGATCTTGCCCCGGTCTCGGGCCAGCATCCCGGGCAGTACGCGATGGGTGAGGTGGATGAGGCCGGTCAGGTTCGCCTGCACGGTGGCGTAGATGTCGGCCAGCTCGAGCTGCTCGACCCGACCGCCGGTGAACTCGCCGGCGTTGTTGATCAGGATGTCGATCTCTCCGAGCGCCGGGCCGAGCTCCGAGCAGGACTCCTCGAGCGCCGCGCAGGATCCGAGGTCGATGCGCACGGGCCGGATCTCCGCCGCCAGGGCACCGGCCTCCGGCGAGGGCGTCGGGGCCGTGTAGCGGTCGAGCTCACGCACGCCGGCGAGCAGCCGGACGGGTTCGCGAGCCAGGCGGCTGAGCAGCGCGTGGCCGATGCCGCGGTTGGAGCCGGTGAGCAGGATCGTGCGTCCCTCGAGGTCCATGGCTCAGCTCCGCCTCCTCAGCGCGTCCGCCGTGCGGCGGGCCGGCAACGCGTTCCACTGCACCGTGTCCCCCGGCCGGAATGATTTCTCCATGTCCCTTCGCCTACCCCGTCGGGCGGCCGACTACCGGGCCGGGCCGTGGGCTGGCAGGATGCGCGCATGGGGACACTGAGCTTCACGACCAACCTGCAGGCGCGCGGCCGGATCACCGAGGCCAAGCGGGAGGAGACCCGCCGCCGGCGGGTGCAGGACACACTCGAGCGGCTGCGCGGTTGATGGCGGTCAAGGCCTGCCTGAACGGCGCCCGGACGCGCGAGGAGCACCCGGCCGTCCCGCTCACTGCGGCTGAGCTGGCCGCCGATGCCCGGGCGGCTCGCGCCGCGGGGGCGTTCGCGGTCCACGTGCACCCGCGCGATCGCGACGGGCGTCAGACGCTGGGCGCGCGCGAGTGCGATGCCGCCGTGGCCGCGATCCGGAAGGCGGCGCCGGGACTGCCGGTCGGGCTCTCGACCGGGGCGTTCATCGAGCCCGATCCGTTTGCCCGAGCCGCCGCGCTCGCGCGCCTGCGCACCCCGCCGGACTTCGTGTCGGTGAACCTGTCCGAGCTCGGCTGGCCCGGGCTGATGCGGGCGGCGCTGCACGCCGGCATCGCCGTCGAGGCCGGCCTGGCCGCGCCGGCGGACGCCCAGGCGCTGATCGAGAGCCCGTTCACGCACCGCATCCTGCGCGCGCTCGTCGAGGTCGAGGGCGGGGTGGCCGAGGCGCAGGCGATCTCAGAGCTCGTTCCGGCCGGGATCCCGCAGCTCTGGCACGGCTACGAGGCCGCGACCTGGGTTCTCATCGCCGAGGCGGCGCGGCGGGGTCTCGACGTGCGCGTCGGGCTCGAGGACACGCTCGTGCTCCCGGACGGGCACTCGGCGCCGGGCAACGCGGAGCTGGTGGCCGCGGCGGTGGCCGTGGCCGGTCAGGCGCTCAGTCCACCGAGCGCCGAATCCGCCGGCTGACCGTCCCCTGGCGCGCGAGTCGATCCGCGCGCTCGGGTCCGGGGCGGGGGCGGCTCAGACCGGTGCGGCGTCCACGAGCGCCTCGAGCGCCCGGTCGATGTCCTGCGCCGAGTTGTAGAGATGGCAGCTCAGCCGGACCCGTCCGGCCCGGACCGAGGCCCGGATCCCCGCGGCCGCCAGCCGCGAGGCCGCCGAGGCACCGGCGGGCAGCGCGACGATGGCCGAATCGCTCGTGGCCAGGCCCAGCCCGGAGCGCAGGCGGTTGGCGAGCGCGACGTCGTGGGTGTGGATCCGGGGGATGCCGATGCGCTCGAACCGCTCCAGGGCCGCTGCGGCCGCATGCCAGCTCAGCCAGGCCGGCGACACGTCGAAGCGGCGGGCGTCGTTGGCCAGCCGCAGCGGTGTTCCGTAGCAGCTGTCCCAGGGCGACCCGCCGGCGTACCAGCCGGCAGCCAGCGGAACAAGCCGCTCGTGCAGCTCGGGCGCGATGGTCATGAAGGCGGTACCGCGCGGGTGCCCGAGCCACTTGTAGCCGCCGGCCACCACGGCGGAGAAGCGACGCGTATCGAGCGGCAGCCAGCCGCTGGCCTGTGTGGCGTCGACCAGGCTGAGCACGCCGTGCGCGGCAGCGACGTCGGCGAGGGCGCCCAGGTCGACGAGCCGCCCGTCGGCAGATTGCACGGCCGAGACGGCGACGAGATCGGTCTCGCCGTCGATCGCGTCCACCAGTTCCTCGAGGGCGACGGTGCGGACCCGGCAGCCGGCGGCCAGGAATGGAAACAGCAGGCTGGTGAAGTCGCCCTCGGCGGCGAGCACGCGCGCGCCTCGGGGCAGCGATCCGGCGATCGTCCCGACCATCGGGGACACCTGGTGACCGATGGCCACCGCGCTGGGCTCGGCGCCGTGCAGGCGGGCGAACGCACCGCGGGCCCGCTCGACCGCCTCGTCGCAGCTGCGTGGGTCGTAGGTGCCCGTCGCCCATGCGGTCGTGGCGGCGGTGAGCGCGGCCAGCGCCGGAACGGGTGGGAGGCCGTAGGTGGCGGTGTCGAGGTAGCCCTCCGGGGGCTGCCAGGCATCGTCGAGCATGGCTTCAGCGTGCCGACCGGCGGTCATTAGCGCAAGCGAAACACTATGACGTGCAGGCCGGCGCGCGCTCGTCGAGCACGTCGTCCGGCGAGACCGTCGGCGTCGGGCGGCGGGCGAGCAGCGCTGAACGAGCCGCCTGCCCGCCCGCCCGCGCCAGGCTCAGCAGGACCAGGCTGAGCGACCCTGCCGGGCGTAGATCTCCGACGCGATCCGGTCCTGCTCGGCCGGGGAGGCATCCTGCGGCAGCCCGGTGCCGCCGTAGGCGCGCCAGGTGGAGGGCAGGATCTGGTAGGCGCCGCCCGCCCCGCTGGACGGGTTGACGGCCGAGTAATTCCCCTGCGACTCGCAGCTCACGATGCTCGAGGGGATCGAGTACCCGCGCGAGGCGGTGGCGCTGCCGCCGCTCTCGCCCACCGGCGTGCTCGTGCTGGCGGGCACCGCGCGCAGGTGAAACAGCGCCGCCCACGTCTGTGGGCCGACCACGCCATCGACGGTCAGGTGATCGTGGCGCTGGAATGCCTGCACCGCGCGACGGGTGCGGGAGCCGAAGCGTCCGCTGTCGGGCAGATGCAGCGCCCGTTGGAGCTTGGCCACCGCCGAGCCGTCCATGCCCTGGGAGATCAGCGAATCGGGCAGGCTGGCCGGAGGGCGGCGCCGGGACGTCGACGCGGCCGGCGGCGAGCGCCGGCGCGACGCCGGCGACCAGGCCGGCGCCGGCGGCGGCGCTCAGAACGGCGAGACCTGCGCCGACTCTGTGTCGGTGCACGTGCAGCGAACGCGGCAGGCGCCGCGAGGTACTCGTAGGCATGGAGCCTCCTTCTTTCTCGTGCCGACGGGGTGAGCTGACGGGCGCGCGCGAGAAAGTGCACGGCGCCGCCTGAACCGGCGACGCTTAGCCCCATGGGCGGCCCGGGAGGGCCGCCCAGGTGGGTCCCCCGTTCCCGGCGTGCAGAAGCGCAGGTGCCGGAATTAGGCGGTGTTAGGAACCGTCGGCGACCGTAGCAGAGCTCAGCGACCGAACACCCGTGGTTGCGTGAGCCCGCTCACTCCGGTCCGCCGCCGAACGCGAGCTGCGGGTCAGAGGCGCCGGCCAGGCCCGGTCTCCGAGAAGGGCCAGCGTGGCCGGTAGCAGCACGCCGCGGATGACGGTGGCGTCGATCAGGATCGCCGCCGCCAGGCCGACGCCCATCTGCTTGAACTCGACCAGCTGCAGGGTGCCGAACACCGCGAACACGGCCACCATCACGAGCGCGGCGCTCGTGACCACGCCGGCGGTGCGTCCGACGCCCTGGGCGACCGCGGAGCGCACGTCGGCGCCCCGGCCGAGCGCCTCGCGCACGCGGGTGAGCATGAACACGTGGTAGTCCATCGAGAGGCCGAACAGGACGACGAACAGGAACAGCGGCAGCCACGAGGTGATCTCGCTGCGCCCGTGCACGCCGAGCAGGGAATCTCCGACACCGTGCTGGAAGACGAGCACGAGCAGGCCGTAGGCGGCGCCGACCGAGAGCAGGTTGAGCGCGATCGCCTGCAGCGGGATGAGCAGCGAGCGGAACGTGGCCAGGAGCAGCAGGAACGCCATCCCGAGCACGAACAGGAACACGATGGGCAGGTGGGCGTTCATGGTGGCGTCGAAATCGACCGTGCCGGCGGTCTCACCGGTCACGCCGGCGGACACGCCCGATCGGGCGGCGAAGGTGCGCACGGTCAACGCGCGCAGACGGGCCAGTGCGGCGTCCGAGCGGCCATCCGTTCCCTGGCCGGCCAGCGGGATCGACACCGTCTCGGCACGATGGTCGGCGCTGATCGCGGTGCTCACCGGGTGCAGGAGGCCGGGCGTGCGGCCGGCCTGAGCGATCAGCGAGCGCACGGCCGCCTGCACCTGAGGGGCGCGGACGTCGGCCGCCTCGATCCCGACCACGCCGGGGGCCGGGCCCCCGGGGAAGGCGGCGGTCAGCCGGGCGTACGTGCGCATGATCGGCATCTGTCGCGGCAGCGTGTTCGGTGCCCGGCAGCGTCGTCTGCATGCCGAGTACCGGGACCGTCAGGAGGAGCAGCGCGAGCGTGCTGAGCGCCGCGGCCCGGCCCGGGCGCCGCATGACCACGCGCAGGACGGCTGACCACACGAGGCTGGTGCCGTCGCGGCGTCCGCGCAGGCGGTGCAGGAACGGGACGCGGCCGCGCTCGACCCGGTCACCGAGCACGCTGAGGACGGCCGGCAGCACGGTCAGCGAGCCGGCCACGGCGACGGTCACGACGATGATCGTGCCCACCGCGAACGAGGTGAAGACGCGCGAGCCGGCCAGGAACATGCCGGCCATCGCGATGATGACGGTCAGGCCGCTGATCATCACCGCGTGCCCCGAGGTGGCGGCGGCCGCCCGCAGGGCGGCCTCGGCCCCGCGACCGGCGGCCCGCTCCTCGCGCTCGCGGCGCAGGTAGAACAGCGAGTAGTCGACGCCCACGGCCAGGCCGATCAGCAGGACGACCGAGCTGATGGCGCCATCCATGGGCAGAGCCTGCGAGACGAGAGCGACGAGGCCCTCGGTGGCCAGCACGGCGGTCAGGCCGAGCAGCACGGGCACGAGCGCGGCGACCAGCGAGCCGAACGCGACGACGAGGATGATGAGCGTGAGCGGCAGCGACAGCGTCTCGGCGCGGCTGAAGTCCTTGCCCAGCGCGCTGTTGATCGCCTTGTTGGCGCTGGCGTCGCCGAACTCCTCGATGCGCAGGCCGGGGTGGGCGCGGGCGGCGCCGGCGGTCACCGCGAGCAGACGGTCGATCTTCCCCGACTGGCCGAGCTCGAGCGTCACGAGCGCCGAGCGCCCGTCGCGCGAGATGCCGCCCTGCTGTCCGCCCAGTCCGGGCGCCCGGACCTGGAAGACGTGGGGCACGGCCCAGACGCGCCCCACCACGTCACGTACCGCGGCTTGAATGGCCGGGCCGGTGGCCGATTGGCCGTGGCGACCCTGGATGAGGATGTCCTCGCTCGAGGACTGGGGGAAGTGTGAGCGCAGCATGGCGTCGGTGCGACCCGACTGACCGCTGCCCTCGTGGGTGTCGGTGCGGACGCCGAGCGCGCCTCCGGCCACGGCGGTGATGACGACGAGCAGCAGCCATCCGAGGATGGCGCGCCGGCGATGGCGGGCGCTCCAGGCGCCCGCGCGGGCGGCGATGTGCAACGGTGACATGGTCACGGCTCCTCCGGATCGGGATCTCACGATGCCCTCACGGTCTCAGCCGCGCGGACCGCCGACCAGCCGGGCCTCCGGTCAGCAGGGGTGGGGAAAACCCGAAGGTCGCGCCGGGGGGCGGCCGGATCAGCCGCCGAGCCGGCGGTCAGGAATCGTCCGGGATGTCGCTCGCGTCGACGCCCTGGCGCTCCGCCCATTCGAGCAGCGGCTCGATCGAGAACGCCCGCTCGTCGATGCTCGCGTGGAGGTCGCCGAGGGCGGCAAATCGGGCCGGGACGGTGGCGATCGTCAACTCGTCGGGGTCGATGTCGTCGAGCTCTGACCAGGTGAATGGAGCCGATACGGTCGCAGCGGGGTTGCCGCGCACCGAATACGCGCTGGCGATCGTGTGGTCGCGGGCGTTCTGGTTGAAGTCGACGAACGCCTTGGTCGGATCGCGGTCCTTGCGCCACCAGGTCGTGGTGGCAGCGTCGCAGCGGCGCTCGATCTCGCGCGCGAAGGCGAGCGCGGCCGTGCGCACCTCGCCGAAGCTCCAGCGCGGCTCGATGCGCACGTACACGTGGATCCCGGAGCCGCCCGAGGTCTTGGGCCAGCCGGTGATCCCGAGCTCGTCGAGCACCTCGTGCACGATGCGGGCGACGCGACGGACGGTGGCGAAGCCGCACTCGGGCATCGGGTCGATGTCGATCCGCCACTCGTCCGGGCGCTCGACGTCGGCCCGGCGCGAGTTCCAAGGGTGGAACTCGACCGTCGACATCTGCACCGCCCAGATGACGCTGGCCAGCTCGGTCACGCACAGCTCGTCGGCGTGGCGGCCATACCGGGGGAAGTGGACGCGCACCGTCTCCACCCATTCGGGCGCGCCGGAGGGCAGCCGCTTCTGGTGCACCTTCGGGCCGCTCGTTCCGTCGGGGAAGCGGTGCAGCATGCACGGGCGCTCGCGCAGAGCGCGCACGATCCCCTCGCCCACGCTCAGGTAGTAGCGGGCGAGGTCGAGCTTGGTCTCCCCCCGCTGGGCGAAGTACACCCGGTCGGGGCTGCTCAGCCGCACCGTGCGCTCCCCAACCTCGAGCTCGATCGCCGGCGTCTTGGTGGCCATGGAGGTCATTGTTTCGTCCGCCGCAACCCACGCAGGTTTGGGCGAGGCCGGTGGTGTGCCGATCGGAGCACCGTGGCACGGATGCCGCTGGCTGAATCAACCCGCCGTGAGGTGTGGCTGCGCGATGAGGGCTGCTGCGTGGAGTGCGGCGGCCGTGAGCAGCTCGAGTTCAGCCATGCGGTCGGGGCCCAGCCCGGGCGGAGCACGGCGGCCCGTCTGCAGCTGCGCTGCGCGCCCTGCGGCGAGCACCTCGGCGTGCGGCTGTAGCCAGGCTCGCTCAACGACGCGTCATCATTTGTGAGACCGGGGCGTCTGGTGGCGCCCGGTGCTCCCGCCCATGCCCGTCGCCCCTGACCTCGCCGGCTCCGCCCTCGACGGCCGCTACGAGCTCCATCGCCTGATCGGCGAGGGCACGTTCGGCCGGGTATACCGCGGCCTCGACCGGCGCTTGCGCCGCGAGGTGGCGATCAAGGTGATCAAGCCCTGGTGGGCCGAGGATCCGGCCTGGTCGGAGCGCTTCGGGCGCGAGGCCCAGCTGCTGGCCCGCCTCAGCCACCCGAACATCGTGCAGATCTACGACGTCGGCCAGTCCGAGGAGGGCCTGTGGTACGTGGCCGAGCTGGTCGAGGGCGAGAGCCTGGCCGCGCGCCTGCGCCACGGGCCGCTTGCTCCGGACGCCGCGGTCGACATCGCCGCCCAACTGTGCGCCGCTCTGCACCACATGCACGGGGGCGAGCTCATCCACCGGGACATCAAGCCGGCCAACGTGCTTCTTGACGCCCGCGGCCGGGTCAAGCTCGGCGATTTCAGCCTCGCCCGGCTGGGCGGCGCCTCGAGCGACGGCGCGCCGACGCTCGCCGGCACTCCGCGCTACATGGCCCCCGAGCAGGCCCGCGGACGGCCGGCCACCGCGGCCACCGACCTGTACAGCGTCGGCGTCGTCCTGTACGAGATGCTGGCCGGGAGCCCCCCGTTCAGCGGTGGGACGCCCGTCGAGCTCGCGCTGCGCCACCTGCAGGAGCCACCGGCGCCGCTGCCCGCCTCGGTGCCGGCCGGGCTGGCCGCCGTCGTCATGCGGGCGCTGGCCAAGGATCCGCGCGAGCGCTACGCCAGCGCCGCGGCAATGGCGAGCGCGCTGCGGGCCGCGCGCCGTGGCGCTCCCTCGGTTGCCCCCGGCGAGCCGCCCCAATTCGGCCCGGACGGCACCTATGTGGCGCCGGAGCTCGGCTCCCGTCACAACGTCAACCCGTCGGCCCGTCGGCGGGCGATCGCGCTCGTGGTCGCGGTGGTGGGCCTGGCCGCGCTCATGCTCGCCCTCGCGCTCGTGCTCGGAGGGGCCGACCGCGTGCCGGTCCCGGCGCTCCGCGGCCTGTCCCGGGCGGCGGCGCAGGTTCGCCTGAGCCGGGACCACCTGCGCGTGGCGTTCTCAAGCCGCTACGACGGGGCTCCCGCCGGAAGCGTGATCGCGCAGGTCCCGGTGGCCGGCCGGCGCGCCGATCAGGGCTCGGTCGTGCGCGTGACCCTGAGCGGAGGACCGCCGCCGGTGCGCCTGCCGCCGCTGCGTGAGCGCGGCGAGGCGGCGGCGAGCGCGGCGCTGCGGGGGCTGGGTCTCCGGGTCAACGTGAGCACCGTGGCAGCCCCGGGCACGCCCGCGGGCACCGTGACGGCTCAGGTGCCGGCGGCCGGAGTCTCGGTGCCCGCTCACTCGAGCGTGACGCTCGACGTCGCCGAGGTGCCGCGGTGGCGCACGGTGACGAGCTTCACCGGCACCGACTCGGGCCCGTTCCGGATCCTCGGCGAGCGTTGGCGGATCGTCTACCGCATGTCCTACGTCGGCACGTGCACGTTCATCTTCTTCTGCGACGGTCCGACCGCGCACGTGAACGGCACCGGCTTCGGGCTCTCCGATGGCAGCGGGCGCACCCGTACCTTCGCGTCGGGCCCGGGCACCTACGACATCACCGTCACCCCGGGAGCCGACACCGCCAGCTGGGCAATCCAGGTGCAGGACGACTACTGATTGACATCAGCGCTCTATCGCGGTAATACTATCGTGATATCACCTCACGAGGAGGTCCGCGATGTCCATCTCCGGATCGTCTGACCCCGCCGGCGAGCGCCCGCCGGAGTTCTCGCCCGTCCCGGCGCACGCACAACGCCACGCCGCGGCGACGCGGTGCTGGCCGGGAACTCCGGTCGTCCTCTTCCTCGGCGGGCTGGCCGCGCTGCTCGTCGCCGGCGGGCTCGGACACGCCGGTACGCCTCTGCGGACGGTCTGCGGACTCGCCGTGGTGGCGGTGCTCGTCATCGGGGCCGGCCTGATCGTCCTGCAGCCAAATGAAGCCAGGGTGCTCATCCTGTTCGGCCGCTACACCGGGACGGTCGACGTGCCCGGTTTGTGGCTGGTCAACCCGCTCACCGTGTTCGGGCGCCGGAAAGTCTCCCTGCGCATCCACAACTTCCAGGGCGACGGAATCAAGGTCAACGATGCCGCCGGCAACCCGATCGAGATCGCCGCGGTCATCGTGTGGCGGGTGCGCGACACCGCGCGCGCCGTCTTCGACGTGCAGGACTTCGAGCGCTTCGTGACCGTGCAGAGCGAGGTGGCGCTGCGCCATCTGGCCAACCAGTTCCCCTACGACGACTACGACAGCGGGCGGATGTCGCTGCGGGGAAGCGCGGAGGAGATCCGGGGCCTGCTTCAGATCGAGCTCCAGGACCGGTTGGGGGCGGCCGGTGTCGAGGTGCTCGAGGCGCGACTCACCCACCTCGCTTACGCGCCCGAGATCGCCGAGGTGATGCTCCGCCGCCAGCAGGCCGAGGCCGTGGTGGCGGCACGGCGGACGATGGTCGACGGCGCGGTCGGCCTCGTGCACATGGCGCTGGCGCGGCTGGCCGACTCCGATCTCGTCGAGCTCGACCCCGAGCGCAAGGCGGCGATGGTGGCCAACCTGATGGTCGTGCTCTCGGGCGACCGCTCGCCCTCGCCCGTGATCAACACCGGCACGCTCTACAGCTGATTGCCGATGGCGGAGAGCAAGCGCTTCCTGCTCCGGCTCGACCCGCGCCTGTTCGAGGCCCTGCGCCGCTGGGCGGACGACGATCTGCGCAGCATCAACGCGCAGATCGAGTACCTGCTGAGCGATCAGGCCCGCCGGGCCGGCCGCCTGCCCCACCGGCCGCACCCACCGCCGGTCGATGGAGACGGGGCCGGCGACGAGGACGCAGATCAGGCGCCGCCGGAAGCTGGCGCAAGCGTGGCATCAGAACGGTCTTGACATGGTGCCATGATGATGCCACTATGGTGCCATCATGGATCTCGATCGTCATATCCCCGCGCTGCAGGAGCAGCTCGCGCTTGCCATCGACCCCGATGACGAGCGCGCCCGTGTGCTTGCCCAGCGCCTGACCGCCCCCCTCGGCGCCGCGGTCAAGCTGATGCTGCTCGAGGTGCTCTCGGAGGCGGCCGCCGAGATCACCCGCGAGCTCGCTCCGGGCTCGGTCGAGCTGCGTCTGCGCAGCGGCGAGCCCGAATTCGCCGTCGTGTTGCCCGCGGCGCTGAGCGCCCCCGAGGTCCTGGCCGAGCCCGGCCTGCCCCCGGCGCCCGAGCTGCCGGCCGGCGCGGAGGGTGCGGTGGCGCGCTTCAACCTCCGTCTGCCCGAGGAGCTGAAGACCCGCGTCGAGCAGGCCGCCGCCCGCGAGGGGCTGTCGGTCAACAGCTGGTTGGTGCGCGCCGCCGCCGCCGCCGCCGGCGGCGGGGCGGCCCGCCCATCTGAGCGCACCACCCGCGGTGCCAATCGCTACAGCGGCTGGGTCTGAGACCCCGCCCGGACCGGAAGGAAACCATGCCCGAGTTCACCACTCCACAGCCGATCGTGCTCGCCGTCGAGCTGCCGGTCGGCGAGTTGCGCGTTGCCGCCGGCGAGCGTGACACCACGACCGTCGAGGTGCGCCCCAACGATCCCGGCCACCGTCCCGACGTGACAGCGGCCGAGGAGACTCGTGTCGAGTTCACCGACACGCGCCTACTCGTCAAGGCACCCAAGAGCCGGCGCGGCCTCGGCCCGCTCAGTCGAGGCGGCGCGGTCATCGTCGACGTCGCCCTGCCCGCCGGCTCGAGCCTCGTCGCTCATCTGGCCGCCGCCGGCGCCTACGCCAGCGGCCGTCTGGGCGACACCCGCGTCACGGTGGGGGCCGGCGACATCGACCTCGAGCACACCGGCGCGGCCGAGCTGGTCACCGGGGCCGGCGCTGTCCGAGTCGGCCGGGTCGACGGCGGGCTCACCGCCCGCACGGGGACCGGCCGGGTGAGCGCCGGCCGGATCGCCGGCGCCGCCACGATCAAGAACTCCAACGGTGCCACCGAGCTCGGCGCGGTGACCGGCGAGGTGCGGATCCGGTCGGCCAACGGCGACATCGTCGTCGAGCGGGCGGGCGGAACGGTCGATGCCAAAACGGCGAACGGCGACGTGCGCATCGCCGCCGCCGGCGGCGGCGCGGTGGCCCACACGGCCTGCGGAGCCATCGAGGTCGGGATTCCCGAGGGCGTGCGGGCCTGGCTCGAGGTCTCGACCCACTACGGCCGCGTGCGCAACGAGCTCGAGGGCGCGCCGCCGCCGGCCAGCGGCGAGACCACGGCCGAGGTGCGAGCCCAGACGGCATTCGGCGACATCACGATCCGCCGGGCCCCGGCCGTCACGGTCGAGGTTCCGGCATGAGCGCCTCGCTCGCCATCGAGGCGGCCGGCCTGCGCCGCACCTACGGCACGGTCACCGCGCTCGACGGACTCGATCTCGCCGTTCCGGCCGGCGTTGTGTTCGGTCTGCTCGGCCCCAACGGGGCGGGCAAGACGACGCTCGTGCGGATCCTGGCCACGCTGCTGGAACCGAGCGGCGGCACGGCGGCGGTGTTCGGCCACGACGTCGCCCGCGCACCGTTGGCCGTGCGCCGCCGGATCGGCCTGGCCGGCCAGTACGCGGCCGTCGACCACGAGCTCACCGGCCGCGAGAACCTGGAGATGATCGGTCAGCTGAACCGCCTCGCCCGGGCTGAGGCCCGGACCCGCGCCGGGGAGCTGCTCGATCGCTTCGACCTCATGGAGGCGGCCGGGCGGCGCGTCGGCACCTACTCGGGCGGGATGCGCCGCCGGCTCGATCTGGCCGCCGGGCTGATCGGCCGCCCGCCGCTGCTCCTGCTCGACGAGCCGACGACGGGCCTTGACCCGCGCTCGCGACAGGAGCTGTGGGCCGTGCTCGACGAGCTGAGGCTCACCGGCACGACCGTGCTCCTGACCACGCAGTACCTGGAGGAGGCCGACCGGCTCGCCCAGCGGATCGCCGTCGTCGACCGGGGCCGCGTGGTGGCCGAGGGCACGGCGGCGGAGCTCAAGGCGCGGGTGGCGGCGAGCGTGCTGTCGGTGCGCCTGGCCGACCCCGGTGATGTGGCGGCGGCCTCGACGGCGCTCGACGGGCTGGGGGAGGCCCCGCGGGTCGACGGCGCGAACGGCGAGCTGCGGCTCGCCGTGGCCGAACCGGGCGCCTCGGCCGAGGCGCTGCGGCGTCTCGATGCCCGGCAGCTGCGGGTGGCGGCGCTCGAGCTCCACCCACCCAGCCTGGATGACGTGTTCATGGCCCTGACCGGCCACGGCGTGAACGAGAAGGAGGCGGCATGACCGCGACCACCCTGACCGCGGGCGGCGAGCCCGCCCGTCTGTCCCTGCCCGAGGCGCTGGCGGACAGCCGCGTGATGGCGGCCCGCCAGATCCGCAAGGTGCTGCGCCGGCCGATGTACGTCGTCTACCTGTTCGTGCAGCCGATCATCCTGATGCTGCTGTTCCGCTTCGTGTTCGGCGGAGCGATCCGGACCCGTGGGTCGTCCTACGTCAACTACCTGACGCCGGGGATCGTCGTCATGACGGCGGTGTTCGGGGCGCTGACCACCGGCCTCGGGCTGACCGAGGACCTCAAGGCCGGCGCGGTCGATCGCTTCCGCTCGCTGCCCATCGCCCGGGCCGCGGTCCTGGTCGGGCGCACGGCCGCCGACCTCCTGACGAACGTGCTCACGCTGATCGTGATGCTCCTCGTCGGTGTCGCGGTCGGATTCCGCCCCGGCGGCTCGCCGGGCGGGGTCCTGCTCGCGCTGGCGATCGTGCTCGCGTTCGCCTACGTGTTCTCCTGGATCAGCGCGTTCGTCGGCGTGTCCGTGCGCGACCCCGAGGCCGCCCAGTCGGTCGGCTTCATCTGGGTGTTCCCGCTCACGTTCGCTTCCTCGGCGTTTGTGCCCACGGCCTCCATGCCCGCCGCGGTCCGCTGGTTCGCGGGCGTGAACCCGGTGTCGCTGACCGTGAACGCCGCCCGCGACCTGATGCTCGGGCACGGCAATGCCCTGCACCCGGCGCTCGGGGCGCTGGCCTGGCTGGCCGGGTTGCTGCTCGTGTTCGTGCCGCTGTCGTTGCGGGGGTTCCGGCGGGCGTGAGGGAGGTTGGCGAGCCGGCTTGCGGGCGGGCGCGAGCCGGAGCGCGGAGCGGCGGCGAGCGGGGCGAGCGGGGCGAAAAACCCGCACCACACGCGGGTTTTTCGCCCCGCTCGTGCTGTTCGCGGCTTCCGCCCGCTCAGACCGGGAACGCGAGCCGGTCGGGCTCGACGAACTCCCGGCGAGCGTCAGGGCCGGCCAGCCGCTCAGGGCTGTAGTGGTGGCGAAGCAGGTCGCGCTCGAGCAGTCGGGGGTGGGCGGCGATGAAGTCGTCGAAGGTGGCTCCGGCGTCGTGCGCCCGGAACGCGGCCACGGCGCGCACCCAGCCGGCGGTCAGCGTGGCGTGGTAGCGCTCCGGCATCCCGTGGGCCTGCGCGAGGTGGCGGATCGCGCTCGCCATCGCCGCCTCCGCCGCGGCGAGGGGCAGGCGCTCGAGGTAGCGCCAGGCGAGCTCGAGGTGCTCCACGTGGCCGAACCCCTGGCCTCGGGCAAGGATGGCCTGGAGGTGCTCATCCATCGGAGGCGTCACTCTACGCCAGCCGCGTCACGCCTGCCTGCTAGATCGCCCACATATAGCGTGGGTGATGTAGCAACGGATTGAGCGGCGGCGACTGGTCACCGCCGATACGCTCGCGCCCATGCGCCCCACGCCCGCCTCGCTCCGACGCCGCGCGGGCGCCCGGCTCATCGATCTCCTTGTCCTGCTGCTCGGTTTCGCAGCTGTCATCGCCGGGGCCATCGGATTCCTGACCCGGGGGGCCACGGGCGCCGGCGAGGAGGCCTCGCGGCCCCGGATGCCGGACCTGAGCGCCGGGCAGCAGCTCGCCATACGGCTGGCCGGCGCCGCGGTGGTGGTGCGCATGCGCAACCGGCGCAGTCTGGGGATGCGGCTCATGGGCCTGCGGCGCGTCGATGGATGGGAGACCGGTTCTCCAAGCGAGCGCGGATCACCGCCCGGCTTCTCTTCAGCCTGCCTCCCGACGCACTGCCGCCGCGCCGCACCCTGCTCGAGCGGGCGTGCGGGGTCATGACCGTGGAGGCGTCCTGATGTCCCGCCGCGCCCAGATCACCATGACCGGCGAGGAGCTCAGGGCGTTCCTGGCCGAGCAGCGTGTCCTCACCTGCGCGACCGTCGGACCCTCCGGCCGCCCGCACCTGATGCCGCTCTGGTACGTCACCCACGACGACGCGGTCCTCTGCTGGACGTATGCCAGCTCGCAGAAGGCGCGCAACCTCGAGCGCCGCCCCGAAGCCACGCTGCAGGTCGAAGCCGGCGACTCCTACGAGCAGCTCCGCGGCGTGATGCTGGAGTGCGACGCCGAGCTCATCCGCCACCCCGACGACATCGAGGAGATCGGACTCGCCATCGCCCTGCGCTACGCCCCCGGTGAGCTGACGGCCGACACCGCGCCCCCCGAGCTGCGCGCGTTCATCGCCAAGCAGGCGACCAAGCGCGTGGCCATGCGCTTCACGCCCACGCGCACGGTGAGCTGGGACCACCGCAAGCTCGGCGGGGGCTACTGAAGCCGCACGAGCATCTTGCCCGTGTTCTCGCCGCGGAACAGGCCGATGAACGCCTCGGGCGCGCGCTCGAGCCCCTCGTAGACGGTCTCGCGGTAGCTCACCTTGCCGTCGCGGAGCAGCCCCCCGACCTCGGCCAGGAACGCGTCCCGCCGGTCGAAGTGGTCCATGATGATGAAGCCACGCAGGGTCAGCCGCTTGCTCACGACCAGGCCGCCCAGGTTCCGTGGCCCGGGGGCCGAGCCCGCGTTGTAGGTGGCGATCGCGCCGCACATGGCCACCCGGCCGTGCATGCGCAGGGCGCCGATCGCCGCCTCGAGGTGGTCGCCGCCGACGTTGTCGAAGTACAGGTCGATGCCCTCCGGGGCGGCCGCGGCCAGCGACCTCGCCACCGGCCCGTCGCGGTAGCTGAACGCGACGTCGAAGCCGAGCTCGTCGCGCAGCCAGGCCACCTTCTCGGCCGATCCCGCCGAGCCGATGACCCGGTGCCCGCGCGCCTTGGCGATCTGACCGGCCAGGCTCCCGACCGCGCCCGCGGCCGCCGGAGACGAACACGACATCCCCCTCGCGCAGCTGGCCGATGTCGAGCAGGCCGACGTAAGCGGTCAGACCGGGCATGCCGAGCACCCCGAGGTACGCCTGCACCGGCGCGAGGTCCGGGTCGACGGGCACGGCGTATGCAGCCGGCATCACCGCGTGCTCCCGCCAGCCCAGGTTGTGCAGCACGAGCGTGCCCGGCTCCAGTCCGGGCGCCCGGCTCTGCAACACCTCGCCGATCGCACCGCCCTCCAGCGGCGCGCCGACCTGGAAGGGCGGCACGTAGGAGGGCCGATCCCACATCCGCCCGCGCATGTACGGATCGACCGACATCCACAGGTTGCGCACGAGCACCTCTCCCTCGCCCGGCTCGGGCAGGGTGGTCTCGGCGAGCTCGAAGTGCTCGGCGGCCGGCTCGCCCTCGGGGCGGGCAGCCAGGCGGATCTCACGGCTGGAGGTGGCGCTCATGGGCGCCACCCTACCGGCGCGCATCGCAGCCGAGCGGTGCGGGTGCGTATCGTGAGAGGCCGTGGACGAGGCGCTGGGCATCTCAGATCGCGCGCGCGAGCTGCTCGAGGCCGCTCCCGAGGAGCTGCTGGCGCAGGCACGCCGCCTGCGCGGTGAGCGGCTCATCACCTATTCGCCCAAGCTGTTCATCCCGCTGACCAAGCTCTGCCGGGACGTCTGCCACTACTGCACCTTCGCCCACCCGCCCCGGCGCGGCGAACGAGCGTTCATGACCCTCGACGAGGTGCTCGAGCTCGCCCGCGCGGGCGCCGCCGCCGGTTGCCGGGAGGCCCTGTTCACGCTCGGCGACAAGCCCGAGCTCCGCTACCGGGCCGCCCGTGAGGAGCTGGCCGGGCTCGGATGCGCGAGCACGATCGAGTATCTGGCCCAGGCCGCCGCGGCGGTGCTCGAGCAGACCGGGCTGCTGCCTCATCTGAACCCGGGCGTGCTCACCCAGGCCGACCTGGCCGCGCTCCGGCCGGTCTCGGCCTCGATGGGGATGATGCTCGAGACGACCGCCGAGCGGCTCTCGAGGAAGGGCGGGCCCCACTTCGGCTCGCCGGACAAGCAGCCGGCGCTCCGGCTGGAGGCGCTCGAGCGCGCCGGCGCCGCGCGCGTGCCGTTCACCACCGGCATCCTCATCGGGATCGGCGAGACCCGGGCCGAGCGGCTGCAGGCGCTCGAGGCGATCGCGGCCGCGCACGCCCGCCATGGCCACATCCAGGAGGTCATCGTCCAGAACTTCCGGGCCAAGCCCGACACGAAGATGGCGCACGCGCCGGAGCCGAGCGTCGACGAGCACCTGTGGACGATCGCCGCGGCGCGCATCCTGCTCGGCCCGGACGCCCACATCCAGGCCCCGCCGAACCTGACCGGGGAGTTCGCCCGCCTGCTCGACGCCGGGATCGACGACTGGGGCGGCGTCTCGCCGGTGACCATCGACCACGTCAACCCCGAGGCCCCGTGGCCCGAGCTCGACCGGCTCCGGGCGGCCACCCGCTCGCGCGGCTTCGAGCTGGCCCCGCGGCTGCCCGTCTACCCCGAGTGGATCGACGCGGGCTGGATCGATCCCGCCGTCATGCCCGCGGTGCTGCGCAGCTCAGACGCGCTCGGACTGGCCCGCGAGCACGAGTGGGCGCCCGGGGAGCCGGGGCCGATCCCGGCTGAACTGGCCGTCGCCGCCCGCAGGCGCGGCGCCCCGCACGACGACAGCGGCGCCCTGCCGCTCGACAGCCGCGACGAGCTCGGCGAGGAGGAGATCGTCCGCCTGTTCGCCACCCGCGGCGAGCAGCGCGCCCGGGTGCTCGACGCCGCCGACCGCCTGCGCCGCGAGGTGTGCGGTGACGAGGTCACCTACGTGGTGACGCGGAACATCCAGTACACGAACGTGTGTTACTTCCGCTGCGGCTTCTGCGCGTTCTCCAAGGGCAAGCTGGCGGCCAACCTGCGTGGCGCGCCGTACCTCGTGCCCCACGATGAGATCGTCCGCCGGGTGCATGAGGCGTGGGAGCGGGGCGCCAGCGAGGTGTGCCTGCAGGGCGGCATCCATCCGGCGTTCACCGGCGACTACTACCTGTCGGTCGTGCGCGCGATCAAGGACGCCGTGCCCGGGATCCACGTCCACGCCTTCTCGGCGCTCGAGGTGTGGCAGGGCGCGGCCACGCTCGATCTCGACCTCGACACCTACCTGACCCGCCTGCGCGACGAGGGCCTGGCCTCGCTGCCCGGCACCGCGGCCGAGATCCTCGACGACGAGGTCCGGCAGGTGATCTGCCCGGACAAGATCACCACCGAGCAATGGCTGGCCGTCCACGACGCCGCCCACCGGGCCGGACTGCGCTCCAACGTGACGATGATGTACGGCCACGTCGAGTCGGTCCGGCACTGGGCCCGCCACCTCATCCGGGCCCGCGAGCAGCAGCAGCGCAGCGGCGGCTTCACCGAGTTCGTCCCCCTGCCGTTCGTCCACATGGAGGCGCCGATCGCGCTCAAGGGCCAGGCCCGTCGCGGACCGACGTTCGGCGAGGCGCTGCTCGTGCACGCGGTCGGCCGGATCGCGCTGCATCCGTGGATCACGAACATCCAGGCCTCCTGGCCGAAGCTCGGCCCGGACGGCGTCTCAGCGGCGCTGCGCGCCGGGGTCAACGACCTCGGGGGCACGCTCATGAACGAGTCGATCTCCCGCGCGGCCGGCGCGGAGTTCGGGCAGGAGCTGCCGCCCGAGGCGATGGAGGAGCTGATCCGGGCGGCCGGCCGGCGCCCCCGCCAGCGCACGACCGGGTACGGAGCGCCGCCGCCCGAGCGCGTGCAGCGGAGCTTCGGCGCCCCGCCGCTGGCCGAGCCGGTCAACCCGCACGTGCGCGAGGCGGGCCTGAAGGCGCCGCCACGGCTCTTGCGTCCCGGACTCGCCGCCGCCGGCTGAGGCTCGCGTCCGGCCCGGGTGGCAACGCTTCCGGGCCAGACTGAGGCGTCGAAAGGCGATGTGGTGGCGACGATGCGATGGAGGCTGGCCGCATGGGTCACAGTGCTCGCGGGTCTGGGCGCGAGCTGCACGGGGGCGACGCCGGCGCTGGCGGCGGCGCCCGGAAGATCTGCCGACTCGAGTTGCCGGCTGGCCTCGACCTCGGGCGGGGCATCCAGCACGTGATCTACGTCGTCTGGGATAACACGCACCTGCTGCGGGACAATCGAGCGTCCGTCGGACCTCGGCCGCTGCCGCAGCTGGGCTGCTGCGCGTCGCGGTGCCTGCTCACCGGACCGGCACACGCCGAGGACCGCCCACAGCGCTGGTGACACGCACCGCGCGAGACCGGGCTGTAGCCCGCGAGCAGGCTCCGTGGCCAACAGCTACGGCTATTACAACAGCCGACGGGACGATCAGCGTTCCCGTCGGACTTCACCTACTGGACCGACCCGGTCCAGACGACGCATACCCCGAACCCGCCCTACAACCTGATCTCTCAGGACGGCCGGAACGCCCCGGCTCCCTGGGTGCCCTACACCCGCGCCGGTTGCAACGTCGGCGCCGTGGCCTCGGGTGACATCGCGCTCGAGAACACGAAGACGAGGCCCGCGGGGACATGGAGAGCATCTTCGGCGCCGGCTCGCCGCTACGCGGACAGGTGGTCATGGAGACGGCGCAGCGTGCCTCAGGGCCTGGCGCGCCAACGTCGAGGGCGGCCATCCTGTGCGCGGGTCTACGCCGAGCTTCGGGGGCGCGGAGACCGGTGCGTGACGAGCCGGGCGGCTACACGGCTACAAGGGCCTGTTCGGCGCGCTCCAGGTGATCCGCTCCTGACGGAGCACGGGTCGAGAGTCCGGGTACAGCGCGCCCGGGCGCTCACCGCCTGGGCGGTCTGGCGATCCGAGACGCGACCGGGAACGCCGGGTTCCCCGGTGACAGCGATAGCGATCAACTCGTGGCGATGGTCGCGCTATGCGGAGCGTGGCGTCCGGCGCCACGCTCAGGGCCGACGACCGCGAGTGAGCGGGAACCGATGGCCCGGAACCCGGACTGCGTCCAGCAGCTGCGCGCTATGACCGCTTCGCCGCCTCTTCGCCGCCTGGCCCGCGATTGCATCACCAAGCGCAACACGCTGTTGTGTTCACCGCCGACGAGGGCGACCACTACGTGGGCGCCAAGCCCGGCGCTGGCGGTTGCGGCGCGTGACCGTCCGTGCTCTACAGCCGGCGGAAGATCGGAGAGATCGACGCCGAGCATGGCTCGCGCTGCTGCAGAGCGAGACCGGTAACACGACGCCGTTCGCGGTTCACAGCGACTCCGCGCCCGCCTTCTATATCAACGGCAATCCGACTACGAGCCACGCCGGTCGTCCGGCAGTCGAGCGAAGCGCCGACGTGGCGTATGCGAATCCGATCACCGACCGCGGGCGCTCTCGCGCTGCTCGCCGACGCCGCCAAGCTGCGCCTGCTGCAGACGGATCACCGGTGACCCGCTGGCGCGCGCCCGATGTCGGCTTCGCCGGACCCGCACTACTACCCGCAGGTCACGCGCCTGTTGGCGCGCCCTGCCGGGCGGCGTGCGGCTGTTCCCGGCGATGCCTACGACCACGGCGACGTCTCGCTGAATCAACCGGACCTGGCTCGGCCTGGGGACCGGGGGTGCGCCGGCTCGATGAGACCGGCGCGATCTGGTTCGAGTCACACCGATGAACGGCCGACCATGCATGGCCCTGCTCGGACTGCGCGACGACTACAGCCCGAGGGCGTGGTGCTCAGCGTGCACTCGATCCGGCGTCGTGCGCGGCCGCGCTGAGCACCGGTCGCTCGGCAGCTGGCCCGCTCTACACCAGCTGCAGGCGCCGGTGGGCCAGTTCGGGCTGGAGACGCTGCAGCGCCTCGACCGGCGCGCTGGCGGCCGGCGATCCGGGCGACGCGACTACACCCGTGCACGCCAGCCTGTCGGAGCTCGGCACCAGCGTGACGCGGCTGCCGGCCTGATCGGACCGCCCTGGCGCGATGGCCGGGAGCCGATCAGCGCCGGCGAGGCACGGCCTGGCCGCGAGGGAGAGCGGTGCTCCACGGTGCACTGGCGGCCGAGGAGTTCGGAGCTGATCACCCTCACCAGAGGATGCGGTTCGCGCCTCGCGCGAGGGGCGCGCACCGCTCAGAGGAGCTCGTCGGCCGGCAGGTCCTCCGGCAGCGGCGTCTCCTGCGGCGGTGCGGGCGCGGTCGCCTCCCAGGATGGGAACGCCTCGCCGTCGCGGCCTTCGTGCTCGGTGGCGCCGCCGAGCGCGAGCAGGACGACCCGGGTGCGATGGCGGTTGACGAGCTGGCGGCGGACCTCGGGACCGACGCGCACCAACTCGCCCGTCCCGAGCTCGTGAGCCTCTCCCTCGACGAGGAGGGTCAGCCGGCCTTCGAGCACCAGGTAGACCTCCTCCTGGCGGGTGTGGCGGTGGATGCGTCCCCGCTGGCCGGGCTCGAGCACGATCTGGTTGAGCCCGAACGCGCTGACGCCGAGCTCCCGGCGCAGAGGGAGGAAGCGCTCGCCCCGATCGGGGTCGAGACGGGCGCGGGAGAGACCAGTCTGCATGGCGGCGTCATGATGTCACGGTCGGAGGACCCCACATCACAAGGAGACCACCCATGGCGACACGCAACGGCAGCGCGCAGTGGCAGGGCGACATTCAGAGCGGATCCGGCACGGTGACCGTGGCCAGCGGGCTGTTCGACGGCCAGTACTCGTTCAAGTCGCGCTTCGAGGAGGGCACGGGGACGAACCCGGAGGAGCTGATCGGCGCCGCCCACGCCGCCTGCTACTCGATGGCGCTGAGCAACATGCTGGCCCAGGACGGCCACACCGCCGACTCCGTGCAGACGACGGCCAAGGTCCATCTGCGGATGGTCGAGGGCGCCCCGACGATCACCCAGATCGACCTCGTGACCGAGGGTCATGTCCCCGGCATCGATCAAGCGCAGTTCACGGAGTACGCCGAGCAGGCCAAGGCCGGCTGCCCGGTCTCGCGCGCCCTCTCCGGCGTCGGTGAGATCACCCTCGACGCCACCCTGGCGGGCTGATGGCGCAGCTCCCGACCCGACGACTCGGCCACAGCGAGCTCGAGGTCACCGAGATCGGCCTCGGCTGCAACAACTTCGGCCGCCGCCTCGATCTCGATCAGACTCGCCGGGTGCTCGACGCGGCGCTCGACGCCGGGATCACGTTCCTCGACACGGCCGACATCTACGGCGGCGCGGGTCGCAGCGAGGAGCTGATGGGCGAGGCGCTGCAGGGGCGCTACGACGGGATCGTGCTGGCGACGAAGTTCGGCATGGACATGGGCGATGGCGCCACCGCTCGCGGCTCGGCCGGCTACATCCGCCAGGCGGTCGAGGGGTCGCTGCGGCGGCTGCGCACTGACCGGATCGACCTCTACTGGTATCACCAGCCCGACGGCGTCACGCCGATCGAGGAGACGCTCGGCGCCCTGCACGAGCTCGTCCAGGCCGGCACGGTGCGGGCGATCGGGGCGTCGAATTTCGACGCCGAGCAGCTGCGCCAGGCCGACCGGGTGGCGCGCGAGAACGGGCTGACGCCGTTCACAGCGGTCCAGAACGAGTACAGCCTGCTCCATCGCCAGCCCGAGCTCGAGGTGCTGCCGGCCTGCCAGGAGCTGGGGATCGGCTTCGTGCCCTACTTCCCACTCGCCTCCGGCCTGCTCACCGGCAAGTACCGGCGCGGCGCTGCGGGCCCGGAGGGCGCGCGCCTGTCCGGGCGCGAGCAGATCGCCAGCGAGGAGCAGTGGGAGCAGGTGGAGGCGCTGAGCGAGTTCGCCGACGAGCGAGGAGTTCCCCTCACTCACGTGGCGATCGGTGCGCTCCTCGCCCAACCGGCAGTCACCTCGGTGATCGCCGGGGCGACAAAGCCCGAGCAGATCGAGTCGAACATCGCCGCCGCGAGCTGGCGGCCGAGCGAGGCCGACCTCAGGGCGCTACAGGGCCGCCTGGGCGCTCGCGCCTGAACATCCCCGGGGCGCGCCGAGGTGGGTTTCCCACCTTCGGCGCGCTCGGGCGCACGCTCCCGGCATGGACAGTGCGGGGCGGGGTAACGGCGTCCCCCTCATCACCGTCCATCGGAGGTTGCCATGCCAATCCCCTGCCGTGGGTTGACTCGATGGGTGCTGCCCACCGCCGTCACCCTCTGTCTGCTGCTTCTCGGCGCGTCCACCGCTGCCGCCAACACGATCGGTCCAGGGCTCGGCCCCTCGCCGACCAACCCCATCACCTACCAGCCGATGAAGCACATCTGCGTCTCGCCCGAGCCGATGCAGCTGTGTCAGGACTTCACCGTCGACATCAACACGAGCATGAACGGCAGCGTGGTCAGTCTGCTCTACACCCAGAGCTACTTCTGCGACCTGGCCATCCGGAGCCGGGCGGCCACCGGCTGCGAGTTCGGCGAGCGCGCCCGCAACCTGCCCCCCGGGGTGGCCGGCTGGCGCTACACCGATCCGCTGTTCCTCATGTTCCCCAGCGGTCCGCTGCTCAAGGAGCTGGGGGTGCTCAAGCCCGAGTGCCAGTTCGCAGGCCACTGCACCGACCACCCCTCGACCGTCGATTTCTCGCGGATCCTCGGACCAGCGACCGGCAACATGCTGCTGCCGGTGCATGACCATTTCGAGACCACGCGCAACGGCAACCGGCCGGAGTGGCACCCGCTCTACGCCTTCTTCGTCAGCAGCCTGGCCAGCTGGGAGCGGGCCGTGGCCTCACACGACGTGCGGACCCTGTACACGCTGGCCAAGACCTCGGGCAGCGGCGTGAGCGGTCCCTATCCGAGCAACATCTTCTTCTTCTTCCAGGTGTTGCCCGGTTCCCCGACCGCCCAAGAGATCGCCTGGGCGCAGCTCCCACACCCGTTCGTCACCGAGGCAACCCAGCAGGACCCGTCGATCATCGGCACGAACGACTCGCTGATGGACCACGTCGTCGGCGTGGTCGGCAACACGCTGCAGGCGTTCTTCGGCAGCGCGCAGCGCCAGCTGTACCGGCTGACCCCGGCGGGCTAGCCGAGCAGCCCTTCGCCCACGTACCCGCCCGGCGACGCGCCGGGCGGGCAGGCGAAGATCGCGCTACCGATGTGCTCGATGTGCTGGGCCAGGGCCTGGGCCTGCAGCCGGCGGTTCATGGGGATGAACTGCTTGCGCGGGTCGCGCTGGTAGCAGATGAACAGCTGCCCGGCCGACACGGTCTCGGCGTTCTGGTCGATGCCGTCGGTATAGGAGTAGCCCCGCCGCAGAATTCGCTGGCCGTCGTTGTAGGCCGGGCTGGCCAGCCGAACGTGGGCGTCGCGCGGGATCGCGTGTGCCTTCAGGTTCAGCGGATCGTGCTCGCTCCGCTCGCCGAGTGGGGCGCCGGTGAACTTCGAGCGGCCGAAGATCCTCTCCTGGTCGGCCAGGTCGGTCTGGTCCCAGTGCACGAAGAGCATCTTGATCCGGCGCACCACCATGTAGGAGCCACCGCGCATCCAGGGCGGGGACTCGGGCGCGCCCGTCCACACGAACTGGTTCAGCGCCGCGGCGTCCTCGGACATGATGTTGGCGGTGCCGTCCTTGAAGCCCAAGAGGTTGCGCGGCGTCGCCTGCGCGCGGCTGTTCGAGGTCTTCCCGAACCCCTGCAGAGACCACTTCGGCAGCGCGGTCGGGGCGGCCAGGCGGATGAGGTCATGCACGGCATGGAAGGCGACCTGCGGATCATCGGAGCACACCTGGATCCCGATGTCTCCGCCCGAGTACGCGGACTCGAGCGCATCGCCCTGGAAGGGGGGCAGCGAGACGAGCGGCCCCGGCCGGCGGCCCTGGAGCCCGAACCGGCCCCCGAAGAAGATCGATGGGCCGAGGCCGAACGTGATGGTCAGGCGGGCGGGCGAGAGACCGACCACCTCGCCGGTGTCGACTGGTGGGAGCAGGCCGTTGTCGAGCGGACCCACCGGACGGCCGGCGATCATGGCGGCCGCGGCCTGCGAGAGCGTCTGCATCAGCCCCCGGAGGTCGCTGAGCGAGCTCGACACGACGCTCAGAGCCACGAACTCCAGGTGATTCTGCGTCGGGGTGGAGATCCCGGCCTGGTGGGGCCCGTAGAAGGGAATGGTGGTGTGGGCCGCGGTCTCGCGGGCCTCCGGACCGGCTGCGGCTGCCGGTACGCGGCCAGCCACGCCCAGTCCCACCCCCGCCAGCCCGGCCGCCGAGAGAAAGCGGCGCCGGGTGGAGCGCATCGTCATACGGCCGGGATCGTAGCCCCTCCGAGCGGCTCTTCGGCTCAGATGCCGACGGGGGAGCGAATCCCGGGAGATGGCTCGTCGGCAGCCGCCGGCTCTTTGTCGTCCCGGCGGGCGCTCAGGCGACCCGGTGATCGTCGCGCCGGAGGGCGTCGGTGAACTGCCTGGGCACGGCGGCGCCATCGCCCTCCTCCCACAGCGTCACCACCACGAGCTCCCCGTCCTCGGGCCGGCAGACGAACACGAGTCCGGAGCGCTCGATGTCGCGGACGAGCACGGTGCCGCGCTCGTCGCTGACCATCCGGCCGGCGGCGTGGGCGCGGGCGACCCGGCTCGCCACCTCGAGCTTGGGGTCGAGCGTTCCCCGGACGCGCTGGCGGAAGCGCTCGGCCGCGTGATCGGTCACGGCCACGAGCATGGCCGCTCAGCGTCCGCGGGACCGGCCATAGACGAGCCGCCGCGGCAGCTTGACCGGCGAGACCAGGTCGATCGCCTCGCCGGCGAGCAGGCGCGGCTCGACCTTGGCGATCAGGCGGCTGAGCTCGCCCTGCTCGCGCGCGGTGAGGTTGCGTCGGCGGCCGCGGCCGGTGCGCACGAGCTCGAGCACGCGCCGCCGTTCGGCCGGGGTGAGCCGGCGGGCGTGATCGCGGGCCAGAAGGGCCACCTCGGCCACGGCAAGCAGGCGCACGGCCGGTACACGGCGCAGGCCGGGGATCCGCCTGGCGGTGTCGGCGATCCGTTGCAGGGTGTGATCATCGTTACGGGTCATGGCTGCACTCCTAGTCTGCCGCGCTAGTCAGGCCGGCATCGAGGGGCTCGTCCTCCTCGCCTCCGATCAGCGACAGGCTCGCCGGCTCGTGCAGGGCGGCCATTGCGTGGTCGGTGAGCAGCCAGCGCTCGTTCGACTCGCGCACGAGCAGCCCGGCGCGGGCGAGCTTCTGCAACGCGATGGTGACGGTCGGCCGGTGGCTGCCGATGAGCATGGCCAGGACCTCGTGGGTGAGCGGCAGCTTCACCACCACCCCGTCGCGGCTCACCGAGCCCCAGCGCTCGGCCAGCAGCCAGAACAGCAGCAGGAGCCGGGCGTGGGCGCGGGGCAGGTGGGTGACGGTCTGGGTGAGGGCGAGCGTGCGCGCCCGCCCGGCGATCCGCTGCAGCAGCCGCGCGGAGATGCTCGGCCAGCGGGCGGTGCGCAGGGCGAAGTTGCCGTCGAGGACGGCCAGCCGCGTCGGCCGCAGGACCATCCAGTCGACGTCGATCACCAGCGGGTCGTAGTCGCCGTCCTCGTCCCATGGGCGCGTGATGTCGCCGGTGCCGAACAGCTCGCAGGCCGAGCGACCGGCGACGGAGACCCGGCGTACGAGTAGGCCCTCGACGACGAAGAGCCCGAGCCAGTCGGTTCCGGGTGGCCGGGGGATCTCGGTCGGGTCCCAGCGCGACCCCTCCACCTTCAGAACCGAGGCGAGCGACCGGCGCCGCGCCTCTTCGTACTCGTCCGCCGAGATCGCCGCACCGAGATCGGGGTCGACATCGAGCAGGCAGACGGTGTTTCGCGGAGCGTCCAGGCGGTTCATGCTGATCCTCTACCCCGGCGAACGGGCTTTCGTTCCTGTCTGTACGCGGTGAGCGATCGAAACCCCCGGGCGGCCGCCGGTCAGGTGGTGGCCGGCGCGGCGTCCGGCGTCTGGGGCGAGCCACAGAACGCGCACTTGCGCGCCCGGCGCGGGATGTCGCTCAGACACTCGGTGCAGGCATGGGTCTCCGACTCCACATCGGGCTGAGTCCGGTGCCGGGCCATGAGGGCGTTGACCGGCTTCACGACGAAGAAGAACACCACCGCGGCGATGGAGAGGAAGGAGATGAGGGCGTTGATGAAGTCGCCGTAGAGGAACGCGCTGTGATGGACGCGAAAGAGCAGCCCGCCGAAGCTCGGCTTGCCGATGATGGCGGCGATCAGGGGTGTGAAGATGTCCTTGACCAGGGCCTGGACGACCACCCCGAAGGCCCCCCCGATGACCACCGCGACGGCCAAGTCGACGACGTTCCCGCGCAGCAGAAAGGCCTTGAAATCCTTGAGCACGACGCCTCCTCCCGTGGTTGTGTGCCGGGATTCGGCGTCAGCGCGGGACTTTCCTTGCCCCTACGGTCGGTTGCGCCCGTACAGGTCGTGCGCCTCGACCCACTCTTCGGCCACGATCGCCGAGCCGAGCGACAGCTCGCCACACAGCACGGTGGCGGCGACGATCTCGGCGAACTTGCGCACCTGGCCGGCGCCGTAGCAGCCGAGCAGCTCGAGACACTCGCGCTGAGTCGCCAGGCCGGTACCTCCGCCGTAGGTGGCCACGATCAGCGACGGGATCGTCACCGAGTAGTAGTAGTCGCCGTTCTCGCGCAGCTCGGCGTGGACGAACGCGGCCGAGGACTCGGCCACGTTGGCGGCGTCCTGGCCGGTGGCGATGAACATGGCGGTGATGCCGTTGGCGGAGTGGGCGCCGTTGTTGTTGACCCCGGACATGAAGCCGCCCAGGTTCGACACCTGGCGGGCCCGGAACATGAGCTCGGAGTTCGAGCGCATGACCGACCGGAACAGGGCATCCGGGATCGTCGCCTCGGCCACGACGCGCTTGCCGCGGGTGTGCAGCATGTTGACCTGCGAGCTCTTCTTGTCGGTGGCGAAGTTCGACTCCAGGAAGAAGTGCTCGATGCCCGGGTAGTGCTCGACGATCCAGCGGCAGGCGGCCTGCGTGGCCTTGCCGGTCAGGTTCTGGCCGGCGGCGTCGCCGGTCGTGTAGTCAAATCGCGTGTACAGGATGCGGCTGGCCGAGTACTGCTCGATGTCGATCAGCCGACCCGAGCGGGTCGTCGTCTCGGCGGCGGCCCGGATGTCGTCGAAGTGCTCGGTCAGCCAGGCCCCGAACGCCCGGGCCTCGCGGGCGCTCGGGAACAGGAACGCCGGCGCCCGCTGCATGCGGTCGTCCATGATCGTCGTCCTCACCCCGCCCGCCTCGTAGAGCAGGCGCATGCCGCGGTTGTAGCTGGCCACGAGCGTGCCCTCGGCGGTGGCCATGGGCACGTAGAACTCGCCCTGGGCGTGCTCGCCGCTGACGAGCAGCGGGCCGGCCAGGCCGATCGGCACCTGGGCCACGCCGAGGAACTGCTCGATGTTGCCCGTGGCGATGCCGGGGTCGAACGAGTAGCTGGTGACATGCTCCAGTCGGGTGCCGGTGCGCTCGCGCACGAACTCGGCCCGCCGCTGCGCCGCCTCGCGCGTGTAGTCGTCCTCCCGATCCCGCGGGACGGGAACCCGGTCGCGCTCGGTGCTCGTGGCCATGATGCTCTCTCCTCGGTCGCTCGGGGCCGTCATACCCCGGGCGCGCCGGGCGCTACCGCCGCGCGCTGAGACGAGTGACGAGCAACTGCACCGAGCGCTCGAGGTCCTCGAGCGTGGCCTGCTCGACGCTCGTGATGCCGAGCTTGCGGTTCAGCCAGGCGTTGATCTCGCGGTGGCTGTCGCCGTGCCGGCGCCGGACCTCGGAGACGAGGCGGTGGCGCTCGCCCCGCAGGCGCTCCCGGCGCTCGAAGGCGGGTAGCTCGGCCGGGGTCGGGGGCTCGGCGGAGGAGGCGGTCGATGCCGCGAGTCCTGCCGGAGGCCAGGCCGCCACCGGTGCGGCTGCGGCGGCCGGCCCGAACAGCGTCATCTGTGGTGCCACGTCGGCGCTCAGGGGCACGAAGGCCAGCTCATCGCTGCGCTCGGTCTCCCGGCGCTCCACCCGCTCCATCTCCTCCGCCAGCACGTCCTCGCCGGCGGGGCGAAGCGCCGAGCGCAGCTCGTGCTCGACCGTGGCGGCGTGGTCGCGGAGCACCGGGTCGGCGGGGACGTAGAGCCAGCTCGGCTCGACCGGCTGCCCTGGCAGCGTGCGCACGAAGCGCCCGACGATCTGCCGGAACACGAGCGGGGTCTTCGCCGCGGTGGCGTAGACGCCCACGCGCAGACGGGGGATGTCGACGCCCTCGGAGACCATGTTGACGGCCACGATCCACGGATCGCGGGAGTTCGTGAACGCGGCCAGCTTCGCCGCCGCTCCGGCCTCGGTGTGGAGGACGACGACGGGCGCGCGGCCTGTCGCCTCGCGCAACTGCTTGGCCACCCGCCGGGCGTGGCTCGAGTCGGCGGCGATCACCAGGCCACCGGCATCGGGGTGGCCGGCCCTGCGGAGCTCGCGCAGGCGGTTGTCGGCCTCGCGCAGGATGCGCGGGAGGCCGTCGGGGAGCTCGGTTGAGATCGCCGTGCGGTAGCGACGGCTCGCCTCCCGGGTGGAGAGCACGGTGTCGAAGCTCGACTCGATGACGTCATCGCCGCTGCGCCACGACAGCGTGCCGTCGTAGGCCACGAAGCTCACCGGCCGGCACACGCGGTCCTTTACGGCGTCGGCGTAGGTGTAGGAGATGTCCGGGTCGGCCAGCCCGGCGGAGTCGTAGCGGACGCCCGGGATCGGAGTGGCGTCGGAGCGAAACGGCGTGCCGGACAGCAGCAGCCAGCGCGGATATGGGTTGCAGGCGGTGGCGAAGCTCTCCCCCCAGGCCAGGTCCTCGCCGAGGTGGTGGGCCTCGTCGGCGATGATGAGGCCGCCGGCCGGCGCTTCACGGCGCCAACGGGTGGGCGCCATGGCGATGCGAGCGTAGGTGACCGCCACGCCGTGAAAGCCGCGCGGGGGACGCGGCGACTCGCTGTCGGGAACGAGGTCGAGCCCGAGTCCGCTGGCCGCCCGCGCCCACTGCCGGGTGAGCGGTGCCGTCGGGCAGGCGACGATGACCGAGCTGATCTGCCCGGCCTCGAGCTCGCGACGGGCGAACTCGAGCGCCGGGCGGGTCTTGCCCGCCCCCGGCGCCGCGGAGACGAGGAACGAGCCGGTGCTCCAATGCGCCATCTCGTCCAGCGCACGGGTCTGCCAGGGGCGCAGGGGCGAGGTCGTGGCAGGGGGGCGGGGCTTCGGCATGGACGCGCCATGGTGCCGAGCCGATCGGACGAAAGCGGGGTCTCCTGCCGTCCCGATCGCGTCACACCCGGGGGGTGCGGGTTGTGCGGCTACCGAGGCCTTAACGGCTCCGGGAGGACCCAGGTCCATCTGAGTCCTCCCGGAGAGGTCAAGGAAGTGGGGGCGCAGTTCCTTGACCGGTTAGCCACCACATTTCCCGAACGGCAGGGCGCCTAAACGTCTGGACGGAGAAAAATCTCAGCTCGACTTCGACGAGGTCCGGGAGCGGCCGTTCGTGGCCCCGCGGGGGCGGCTGCTCGAGGACGAACGGCGGCTCGTCGAGGCGCTTCGACTGCGCGAGCTCGTCCCCGAGCGGCTGCTGCTGCTGCTCGAGGTCGAGCGCCGCCGCGTGGTCGTCGTTGCCCGCTGGTCACGCGGGACTTCACTGCGCACGACCTCCTTGACCAGACGCGTGATCTCAGCGTCGAGGAACTTGGCCATCCGCTCCTCCTCGCGGATGATCCCCTTGGCCAGCTTCGCCGTCTCGCGGTCGCCGACCTCGGTGGCGAACGTTTCGATGCGCCGGTAGATGGCGATCTCGACGTGCTCCTCGCGGAGCTCCTCCTGGGCGTTGCGCAGATGCGTCTCGGTCTGGTTGGTCACGGCCGCCCGGGCGGTGCCGACCTGGCCCTTGACCGCCGCCACCGCCTTGCCGGCCAGCTCTCCCACCGCGCCGGGGACGCCGGGCACGCCCTGACTCGAGCTCGCTGGAGTCCCGCCCAGCTTCTTGATCCGGGACGCCACCTGGCGCTTGTGGGCCTTCGTCTCGGTCAGGTGCTCACGCAGTCGCTTGCGATAGGAGTCCTTCTGGGTCAGCGCGATGTGCGCGGTCAGATCGGCCTCGAGCTCGGCCTCCTTGGCGTAGGCCTCGTTCAGCCACTGGATGAGCTTGGTGTCGCGCTCGTTCGGTTTCTCGGGCATGGGATCTCCTGTGTCGGGTTCTCGGGTCGGGTGAGTGGGGCGGGCGCGAGGAGCCGGGGAGCTCAGCTGCCGCCGGCCTTGTGGGCCCGCTGCACTGCCGCCAGCACGGTCTGACGCTTGCGGTGCGAGCTCTCGTAGAGCTCGACGGCGGCCAGCTCGGCCGCCGAGGCGCCGGCCAGCCGGGCGGAGATCGCCCGCGCACCCATGCCGTCGTAGCCATCCCATGGGGGCCGGATGTGGATGCTCGCGCCCGCACCGTCCTCGGCGCCCGGCTCGGCCTCCTCGCGGACGAGCACCGGCTCCTCGGAGACATGATCGGGCTCGCGCTCGGTGGCCTCGAAGTCGATCGCCGGCGCGATGCCCTCGCGCTCGAGGCGCTCGTGGGCGAGCTCCTCGGTCGCGGTTCCGTTGCCGTTCGCCCGCGGCGTGGGGGCGGGAGCGGCGGCTGGGGCGCGCTCGGCGCGGGCCCGGTCGGCAATTCTCGGGTCGGGTTCGGGCGTCGCGGACTGCGGGACGGGTGAGGCGGGTCGGCGCGCCGGCGCCGGAGGGGGCTCCGGGGCCAGAGGGGGCTCGGGAGCCGGAGGGGGCTCGGGAGCCGGCTCGGGAGCCGTGTCGAAGCCACCCCGGTCGTCGCGGCCGCCGCCGGGACGGAGGTTGTCGATCAGGCCGGCGGCGCGCAACGTGCCCTCGACGGCGAACTGGGTCAGGTCCTCGGCGGTGTGCAGCGCAAGGCGCAGGCCGCGGACGTACAGGCGGACGGGAAGTGTGATCAGCTGGCCAGTCATCGCCGGGGTACTACCCACCGGTACATAATTCAAGCGACGGTGCTGGTTCCCGGTGCATCGGCTCCCGTTGCGATTTGACGCGGCCGGGCAAACGTGAAATGACATGTCTCTGAGCCACTTCGAGGGAGGCGAGACCCATCCCTGAGCTAGACCCCAAGTCCATCCTGGCCGGCGCGCTGGATCCGATCGGCACGCTTGGCGCCGCGACCAAGCTCGTCGAGCGCTTCGGCGACGAGGCGTATTTCGCCGCGCTGTGCATCCGCAGCGGACTGGTCGGGCCTGAGCTCCCCCACCGGGTGGCCCAGATGCTCATCGCGTTCGAGCGCTTCGGCCTGCTCGGCGGTGCCATCACGGCCGGCGCCATCCGCCACGGCGATCGCCTGGCCCTGATCGACGAGCGGGGTGAGCTCAGCTACCGCCAGCTCGACGAGCGTTCCAACGCGATCGCCAACGCGTGGCGCCAGCAGGGCTTCGAGCCGGGCGAGGGCGTCGCCGTGCTCGTGCGCAACCACCGCGGATTTCTCGAGGCGGTGTTCGCGGCGGCCAAGTGCGGAGCCCGGGTCATCCTGCTCAACACCTCCTTCGCCGGTCCCCAGATCCGTGAGGTGGCCAACCGCGAGGGTACCGATCTGCTCGTCTGCGACGACGAGTACGTCGAGATGCTCGAGGGGGTCGACGTGCCCCGCGGGCGCTGGCGCGCCTGGGCCGAGGAGCCGGGAGAGGACACCCTCGAGGCCCTCATCGAGCAGGGCTCGACCAAGGCGCCGCCGCGGCCTGGGACGGGGCCGAAGATCACCATCCTGACCAGTGGCACGACCGGCACGCCCAAGGGCGCGCCGCGCTCGGAGCCGAAATCGCTCGGCCTGATCGGCGGCCTGCTCAGCAAGGTGCCGTTCCGCGCCCGCGAGGTGACCGAGATGGCGGTACCGATGTTCCACGCGCTCGGCTTCGCCCAGGCGCTGGTCGGCATCGGCCTCGGCTCGACCCTCGTCGTGCGTCGCCGCTTCGATCCCGAGCAGACGGTGGCCAGCATGGCCGAGCACCACGCCTCGTCAGCCGTGCTCGTGCCGGTGATGCTGCGGCGCATGGTCGAGCTCGGCGAGGAGAAGGTCGGCGAGTACGACCTCTCGGATCTGCGGATCATCTTCGTCAGCGGATCGGCGCTCGGCGCCGACCTGGCCAAGCGGGCGGGCGAGGTGTTCGGTCCGGTGCTCTACAACCTCTACGGCTCGACCGAGATCGCCTATGCGACGATCGCCACCCCCGCGGATCTCGAGGCCGAGCCCGGCACCACCGGAAAGGTCGTGCGCGGCTCGGTGGTGAAGATCCTCGGCGAGGATGGTGAGGAGAAGCCGGTGGGCGAGACCGGCCGCATCTTCGTCGGCAACCTGTCCCAGTTCGAGGGCTACACCGGCGGCGGCAACAAGGAGGTGGTCGGCGGGCTGATGTCCTCGGGCGACGTCGGCCACTTCGACGAGGAGGGCCGGCTGTTCATCGACGGCCGCGACGACGAGATGATCGTCTCGGGCGGGGAGAACGTGTTTCCGGCCGAGGTCGAGGAGCTCCTGGCCAGCCACGGGTCGATCCAGGAGGCGGCGGCCATCGGCGTCGAGGACGACAAGTTCGGCCAGCGTCTGCGCGCCTTCGTCGTGCTCGAGAACGGGGCCCAGCTGAGCGAGGACGAGGTCAAGAAGTACGTCAAGGACAACCTGGCCAACTACAAGGTGCCCCGCGAGGTCGTGTTCGTCGACGAGCTTCCGCGCAACCAGACGGGCAAGGTGCTCAAGCGCGAGCTGGCCGAGCGGGAGGTTGAGAGCGCCAAGTAGCCTGGTTCGCGTGAGCGACGCCACCAGTCATCCCACGGAGGCCGAGCGCTTCCGCGCCCAGTTTCCCGTCTTCGAGCGCCTGCACTACCTCAATGCCGGCACCGAGGGCCCGGTTCCGGGCGCCGCCGTCGAGGCGGTGAAGGCCCGGCTGGACGCCGACGCGGCGAATGGGCGCTGCGGACGGGCCTACATCGACGTGGTGCTCGAGCTGGCCGCTCGCTTGCGGGCCGGCTACGCCCGGCGTGCTCGGCTGCGCGCCGAGCGAGGTCGCGCTCACCGGCTCGACCACCGACGGCGTCAACACCGTGCTCGGCGGGCTGGCCTGGCAGGCCGGTGACGAGGTCGTGACCAGCGACGAGGAGCACCCGGGGCTGCTCGCCCCGCTCGGGCGCCTGCGCCGCCAGTTCGGCGTCGAGGTCCGAGTGGTGCCGTTCGAAGAGCTGGCCGCCGCGGTCGGCCCGTCCACGAAGCTGATCGCCTGCTCGCACGTGTCCTGGGTGAGCGGGCGGGTGGCCGACACGGCGGCGCTCGCCGCCACGGGCGTGCCGCTCCTGCTCGACGGCGCGCAGGGGCTCGGCGCCGTGCCGGTCGACGTCGACGAGCTCGGTTGCACCTTCTACGCCGGCTCGGGCCAGAAATGGCTGTGTGGGCCCGAGGGCAGCGGCGCCCTGTACGTCCACCGTGACCGGCTCGAGGAACTGGCCATCCCGTGGCCCGGGTACGGCTCGCTGTCCGACGCCGACCGCGCGCTCGATCTGCTCCCGGCTGACGGCGCGGCCCGGCTCGATCACGGATTCCCGGTCGCACTGCGCAGCACGTACGCGCTCGCCTCGCTCGCCGTGTTCGAGCGGGCGGGCTGGGACTGGGTGCACCGCCGCGCCTCGACGCTGGCCGAGTTGCTCGCCCAGCGTCTGTCCGAGCGCGGCCTCGAGGTCGGCCCGCGGGGCAACTCGACGCTCGTTTCCTGGGAGGCGCCGGACGCGCAGGCCGAGGTCGAGCGGCTGGCCGCTGAGGGCGTCGTCGTGCGCAGCATCCCCTCGCAGGGGCTCGTCCGGGCGTCGGTGGGGGCGTGGTCCACCGAGGACGAGGTCGAGCTGCTCGCCTCGTTGGCGGCCGGCGATTAGTCCTCGATGATCCGCTGCGGGTGCGTGTAGACGTTCACGCGCCCCTTGCGGGCGAAGCCGCACAGGGTCAGGCCGCGATCGTGCGCCAGCTCGATGGCGAGCGAGCTGGGGGCGCCGACGCCGACGAGGATCGGTGCCCCGGCCACGGCGGCCTTCTGGACGAGCTCGAAGGACAGCCGCCCGCTGACGCACAGCAGCTTGTCGTGCAGCGGAACGAGGCCGTCGAGCAGGGCGCGACCGATCACCTTGTCCATCGCGTTGTGGCGCCCGACGTCCTCGCGCGCGGCGATCAGGGTGCCCTCGGCGGTGAACAGGCCGGTCGCATGCAGTCCGCCGGTGGCGGCGAAGCCGGGCTGCTCGAGGTGATCGGGGAGCGTCGCGGCGCGCCGGCGAGGGATCGTCGGCCCATCTGGGACCGGGCGGACCGAGGACGGCGACCTCCTCGAGCGCTCCCTTTCCGCACACCCCGCACGACGAGGTGGTGTAGAAGCGCCGGGTGCCGGGGTTTCGCCGCAGTGGCCCGGCGACCTCGATGATGTTGGCGGCCAGATCCTCGGTCAGCCCGACCCGGCGGGGCCGGTCGATCAGTCCCTCGCCGTACAGGAAGCCGAGCGCCAGTTCCTCGTCGTGGCCGGGGGTGCGCATGGTCACCGCGAGCGGCGCGCCGTCGACTCGGATCTCCAGCGGCTCCTCGATGGCCACGCGGTCGCGGCCGCCGTCGTGCTCGACGGTCGTGTAGGGGCTGCTCACCCGGCGGCGGCGATCGCCTTGTCCATGGCCGCACCGGGGTCACGGACGGGGCGCCCGTGGCCGACGACGAGGACGCCGGGCTCGAGCGCCCGCAGCGCCTTGGCGCTGGCCAGGTCCTCGTCCGGGTCCGCGGTGGCCATGTAGGCGAACGGGAAGGCGAGGTGGAAGTGGTTGCTGACGGCCAGGCCGCCGACCGAGGTGAACACATCGCCCGCGATGACCGTCCGGTCGCGGGTGTCGAGGAAGGCGACGTGGCCAGGGCTGTGGCCGGGCGTGGGAACCACCTCGAGGCTGCCGACGCGATCGCCGGGGGCGAGCAGCGTGTCGGGCCGGGTGGTGATCTTCGGCCAGCCGCCCTTCTTCGGCTTGGGCGAGCTCGCCGGCGAGGATCTTCGCGTCGGTCTCGGGGAGCAGCACCTCGACGCTCGGGCCGAGCTTCTGCTTGCAGCGCGTCGAGCGACCCGACGTGGTCCATGTGCCCGTGCGTGTACGCGAGGCGCCGGATCTCGCCGCCGGCCTTGCGGGCGGCGTCGATGATCCGGTCGGCGCTGCCCGGGATCAGGCTGTCGACGAGCGTGAAGCCGTCGTCCTCGCGGACCAGATAGGCGTTGACCAGGCCGCAGGCGGGTGAGCTTCAGCAGTGTGGGCGTGACGGGGGAGGGGTCCATGGCCTCAAGCCTATTCCCCCGCTGCGCGGCGGCACGGAACGGTCGCTTAAGCACGACGGGGACCGCAATGGGTCCCCGCCACCGAGCCGCCTCAGGCCCCCACGGCCGGGTGGGGGAGCCATCAGCGATTCGGTCGATCGCTCAAACCAGGGGCCGCCGCGAAAGTTGCGCCGGGCGTCTGCCGATTTTGCCTGCCATACTGGAGGCCCCATCCTGGGGGCGTAGCTCAGTT
>CAWKEO010000011.1:0-41174 GCA_963848745.1 uncultured Solirubrobacterales bacterium
TCGGTGGTGGCGAGCGTGTAGGTGTTCGCGCTCGCGCCGGCGATGTTCGTCCACGTGCTGCCGTCGCTCGAGCTCTGCCACTGGTAGCTGTAGGCGTTGCCGATCCCGCCCCAGGTGCCCGCGGTGGCCGTGAGCTGCGCGCTGCGCTGGGCGGTGCCGGTGAGCACGGGCGCAGCCGTGCTGACGGGCGGGGCGCTGGCCACCATCCCGGTCGGCGGTGCTGGCCACCGCGACGGTGCCGTCGGCGTTGGTGGCGGTGACGAGCAGCCGCAGCAGTCGAGCCCTCGTCGGCCACGCCAACCGTGTAGGTCGGCGCCGGTGGCGCCGGAGATGTTCGCCCACGTGTTGCCGTCGGCCGAGCGCTGCCACTGCAGCGCGTAGGTGTTTCCGGCCCCGCCCCAGCTGCCCTGCAGACCGGTGAGCACCGAGCTGCGGGCGGCGGTGCCGGTCACCGAGGGCGCGGTCAGGCTGATCGGGATGGCGGCGAGCACGGTCGTCGTGGGCTGGCTGGCCTGGGCGATGACCCCGTCGGGGTTGGTGGCGGTGACGGTGACCGCGCACGACGGCACCCTCATCGGCGGCGCTCAGCGTGTAGGTCGAGGCGGTGGCACCGGTGATGTTCACGTAACCCTCGCCGAAGTCCCGCTGCCACTGGTAGGCGTAGGTGTTGTCGGGGCCGGTCCAGGTGCCCTGGGTGGCCGACAGCGCGTAGGTGCGCTCGGGGGTGCCGCTGATGGCCGGCGCGGTGAGGTTGGCGGGCGGGTAGGGCGAGACGAGCGCGCTCGAGGTGCTCGTCGCGGCGTACAGCCCGTCGACGTTGCTCGCGCTGACCACCACGCGGTCGAACTGGCCGTCGTCGGCCGCGGTGAGCTTGTACGAGGAGGCCGTGGCGCCGGAGATCGGGCTCCAGCTGGTGCCGTCGGGCGAGCGCTGCCACTGGTAGGCGAGCGTCAGGCTTGGACCGCTCCACGTGCCTGGGGTCGCGCTCAGCACGTAGGTGCGCTGCGGGTCCCCGTGATCGCCGGCGCGATCGCGTTGACCGGCGGAGGCGCTGACCGGCCCGACGGCGCCGCTCGTCGCGGAGGCCGAGCCGTACGGTTGCTGGCGGTGATGATCGACCGCAGCATCTCGCCCTCGTCGGCACTGCCCGGGGTGTACTCGAGGCCGTGGCGCCGGAGATCGAGGTCCAGGTGGTCCCGTCGGGCGAGCGCTGCCACTGGTAGGCATAGCTCGAGCCGGCCGGGTTCCAGCTCCCACTGACCGTGAGCACATCGCCCTGGGCCGGCGTGCCGGTGATGGCCGGCGTGCTCAGCGAGTGAGGCGCCGAGGAGGCGACCGGGCCGATCGCCGTCGCCGCGACGGTGGTCGAGCCGCCGGCATCGCGCCCGTGAGGACGACCGTGACCTCGTCGCCGACGTCGGCGGCGGCGAGCTTGTAGGTCGAGCCGGTCGCACCCGAGATCGTCGTCCAGGTCTGCCCGCCGTCGGCCGAGCGCTGCCACTGGTAGGCGAAGCTCACCCCGCCGGCCGGGTTCCAGGTGCCGGTGCCGGCGCTCACCACGACGCCCTGGGCGGCCGTGCCGGTGATGACGGGCGGCGCCGTGTTCGTCGGCGGCGTGGTCGGCACCTGGGTGGTGAACGTCGCGTCATACCCGTACACGGTGCCGAGCCGGTTGGTGGCCACGAGTCGGTAGTGATAGGTCGTGCTCGGGGCCAGGCCGGTAAGCTGCGCGGTCACCGCGGCTGGCGTGGCGCCGGCTCCCGCATCGGCGGAGGCCGTGGAGGACCCGTAGGCGGTCGGGTTCCGTATTGCCAGCTGTAGGTGGTGTCGACCCCGTTCGCGTAGACACCGCCGCTCAGCGTGGCCCCGGTCGAGAGGGTGGTGGGCGCGCTCTCAGCGCCGATGCCGGGGCCGCCGGTGGTCACGTCGCCGGAGATCGACCCGATGCCGGTGGGGCCGTCGTAGCCCGGGCCGGCGTTGCAGATGTAGCTGATGTTGGCTGCGCAGCTGCCGGTCGAGCCCGTCGTGGGATCGTTCAGCAGCGCGCTGTCGCCGTACGCCCACCGCGGGGTGGCCCCGCTCACGCCGGTGACCGCCTCGAAGGCGGCGACCAGCGGCGTGGCCAGGCTCGTGCCGCCCATCAGCAGCCAGCCGCCGTTGCCCGAGTCGTAGATGCCCAGTCCCGTGTTCGGATCGGCGTCGGCCGACAGGTCCGACCAGGAGCGCCCGGTGCAGCCGGTGTCGCTCTGATAGCTGGGCTTGGGCTCGTTGAGTCGCAGCCCGAACCTCCGCCCCATCCGTTGCTGAGGCTCCAGGCGCTCTCGGCGTACCCGCGCAGGCTCTGGCTGCTGCTGGTGGTGGTCAGGCTCGTCCCGCCGGCGGCGGTGACGCTCGGGAAGGCGGCCGGGTAGTCGTCCAACCCGGCGCCGGGGTAGCCGTGGTCGCCGGTGGCGGCGATGACCGCGGCGCCCGGCCACGAGCTCTGGCCATACGGGCCCGAGGACGTGCCCGCCCAGCTGTTGGAGACCTGCTCGGCGCCCAGGCTCTGCGCCTCGCTGACCGCGGCGTCGAGGTTCGAGGTCGAGTTGTCGGTCGCCTCCACGAGGATGATGTGGCAGTTCGGGCACAGCGAGGACACGGCGTCGAGGTCGAGCGACTCCTCCTCCTCCCAGCCCGAGTTCGCCGCCGGGAGCGGCGATGTCTGCCCGTTCTGGTTGAGCTTGCGAAAGCAGCCGTTCGCCGTGGTGCAGGCCGACAGGCCGTAGTTGGCCCGGAAGGTGGCCAGGTCGGCCTCGGCGTTCGGATCGTCGTAGGCGTCGACGATCGCCACGGTGTCATTTGACCCGGCGGTCTGGGAGAGATAGTCGAGATCGTAGGCCTGCTGCAGGTAGGCCGGAGTGCCCGGGTTCGGCGGCGCGGCGCCGGACGCGGTCATGCCGGCGGCCGCGGGGCCGCGAACAGTGCCCGGCACGACGCGCGTGAAGGTCGGGGCGGGGCTGATGCGTGGGCGCACGGGCGCACCGCTGGCCCGCAGCACGACCACCTGCGCCTGGCACTGCGCCATGCCGGGGTCGGCGGGCGGGCAGGCATCCGTATCGGTCACCTGACTGATCGACAGGCCGGTGGTGCGGGCGAGCTCGTTGCTCACCGCCTGGGAGGTGGCGGCGGGTGCGGCCAGTCCGGGCGCGGCGGCGGGGGCGATCGACGGCCACGAGCTCGCCAGATCGGCGCCTGCGGCGGCGGGCAGGGCCGCGGCCACCCCGCCGCTGAGGGCAAGGGCGAAGAGCAGCACGACGTATCGTGCACGGCGCGCTGACCGGGGAGCCATGACTCCTATATCTGTCGATCACGCCCCCCGCTCGCCGACTGCGCCGCCCGCTGGACGCATGTACGGAGCCGGCTCAGTCCGGTGGAGCGGCCTCAGCCGGGGCGGCCTGGGCGTCGCGCCCGGCCTCGAAACGGCCGGTCCCGCCACACCACGGGCACCTCACCTGGTGGGCTTCGCCACCCAGGCTCGACAGGACCTGTCCGGTGCCGCGGCAGGCGCTGCACTGGCTGCGATCAGACGCATCGCTGTCGGAGGCTGGCGTCATCGCGGCCACGATAGCCGTCTCGGGTCTGCCGCGTCCGGCGGCGGGGCCGGCGGCCGGTGTGGCCTCAGTGCAGGAGGCCGTCCCAGTCGATGTCGACCGCGTCGGGGTCCGGCAGGCTTGGCGTCCAGGTCACGCGCACCTCGAGCGGGAAGGCGTCGCCGGGATCGATGCCGGTCAGCCCGGCGTCCGCGAGCACGAGCTCGCCGTAGCCGACCAGCCGCCCGTGGTCGTCGAGGATCCGGGCCTCGCCGTGATCGTTGAAGCCGGCGATTCGAAGTGCCATCGACCCAGTGTTTCGCCACGGGCCGGATGAACTTGATGGGCTCAGGCTCAGCTCGAGGGTGAGCCGTCGCGGAGACCGAGCCCGTCGAGCAGGACCGTCCAGCGCTCGATCGAGGCGATCGTGAGGTGGCCGTCCTGATGCCAGTTGTCCTCGGCCAGCCGGGCGTGGATCTCGGCTTCGGAGGCGGCGTGGACGATGAGCAGCACCTCGTGACCGGGGTCAAGAGGTCCGCCGAGGGCGATGAACCCCTCCGCCACCAGGCGGTCCATGAACCGGGCGTGCTCCTCCCAGCCCGTTTGCTCGCGCAACCCGAGCGAGAAGTCCCATGGCCCGCCGCGTTTGAGCCTGATGGCGAACAGCATCGCGCCGATGATCGCGCCGCCGGCGGGTGGCGCCACGTCCGCGGACGGCTTCGGTCCGCAGACCCGTCGCTGAAACGGCGGCGCAGACGCCGGGAGCACGTCGACCCGCTGCGGGTGGAACGAACCGGATCAGCGAGTCGCCACCGGTGCAGGGCGTGGGGAGTAACTACCGCCCAGGGGATCAGAACGTCCCACGGCCCGGCCCCCGGGGGGAAAAGCCCAAGCCCAACGGCCAGAACGCCGGGCGGCCCCGCACCGCAGGCCAGGATCAGTTGATGAGCCGGTCCCGCCCGGCCCAGAACGGCTCGCGCAGGGTGTGCTTCAGCACCTTTCCGGCGCCCGACTTCGGCAGCGGCTCGGAGCGCACCTCGATCGAGCGCGGGACCTTGTAGCCGGCGATCCGGGCCCGGCAGTGGGCCGCGAGCTCATCGGCACCCACGGCGAACCCGTCGCGGATGGTGACCACTGCATGGACGGCCTCGCCCCAGCGGGGATCCGGGACACCGAACACCGCCGCCTCGGCCACCGCCTCGTGCCCGGCCAGCGCGGCCTCGACCTCGATCGAGTAGACGTTCTCGCCGCCGCTGATGATCATGTCCTTCAGCCGGTCGACCAGGAACAGGTAGCCGCTCTCATCCGCGTAGGCGGCGTCGCCGGTGTGGTACCAGCCACCGTCGGTGAGCACCGCCGCGGTGGCGTCGGGCTGGCGCCAGTAGCCGAGCATGATGTTCGGCCCGCGCACCCACAGCTCGCCGATCTCACCCGGCTCGAGCCGCTCGCCGGCCGGATCGCGGACCTCGGCCTGGACGCCGGCCACCGGCACGCCGATCGAGCGCAGCCGCCTCGCCTCCGGCTGCACCCCGGCGACACCCCGGGAGTGGGTCTGCGGCGAGAGGTGGGTGACCGTCGGGGCCGCCTCGGTCATCCCGTACATCTGCGCGATCTCGCACGGCAGCTGCTCGACCAGGCGCCGCTGCAGCCCCGGGCTGATCGGCGACGCCGCATAGTGGAGGTTGCGCAGGCTCGACATGTCGCCCGGCGCGGTCTCGAGGTGGTCGAGCAGGGTGGCGAGCATCGTCGGCACGAGCGTGGTCAGCGTGACCCGCTCGGTCTCGATGGCCCCGGCCACAGCGGGGGCGTCGAAGCGGGGCAGGATGACCTGGCGCGCACCCACCCAGGTGCAGGCGAACACGTTGGCCACGCCCGCGGCATGGAACATCGGGCACACGTGCAGGAACGTGTCCTCAGGGCCGTGGCCGGTGATCTGGAGGTTGTGGCGGGCGTTGGCCAGCAGGTTGGCGTGGCTGAGCATCACGCCCTTCGGCCGTCCGGTCGTCCCCCCGGTGTAGGAGATCGCGGCCAGCGCCTGGGCATCGACGCCGGGCGCCCGCGCCGGCTCGCGGTCGATCCAGCGCTCGTAGCTCACGCAGCCCTCGGGCAGCTCACCCGCGCCGGCGTAGACGAGCGCGCGCAGCGACGGGCAGCGCTCGCGCAGCGCCCGCCCCACGCTCAGCCGCTCCTCATCGACGGCGAGCAGCTCGAGCTCGGCATCATCGACCAGCGCCGCGAGCTCGGCCTCGGCGAGGCGGAAGTTCAGATCCACCAGCACCCGGCCGTAGGCGGGCACGCCGAGCCAGAGCTCGAGATGGGCGAGCGAGTTGGCCGCCAGCATGCCGACGCGGGCGCCCGGGGCGATCCCGTCGGCCTCGAGGGCCGCCCCGAGCCCGCCCACGCGGCGCGCGAGCTCCCGGTAGGTGACGCGCCGGGCTCCGTCGACGATCGCCGCTGCCTCGCCGTACAGCGTTGCCGCCCGGTGCAGTGGCCAGCTCAGATCCCCGTCCATCGCGCTCCCTCGTCGAGTCTCAGGATGCCTTATATTGCCACCATGACCAGCGAGAAGTCCAGCGCGTTCACAACCGGCGTGAACCTCGACGCGATCCGCGCCATCGACGTCCACACCCACACGCACGCGCACATGGACCACCGGCCGCCCGATCCGGTGACGGCCGATTTCCTCGCCGCCGCCGAGCGATACTTCGGCGGCTCGCCTCCCCAGCCCACGACCCAGGACGTGGCCGACTACTACCGCGAGCGCCAGATGGCGGCCGTCGTGTTCACCGTCGACTCCGCCGCGGGCACCGGCGAGGTCACCGTCCCCAACGACGAGGTGATCGAGGTGGCGGCGGCGAACGCGGACGTGCTCATCCCGTTCGCCTCCGTGGACCCGCACCGCGGCAAGGCAGGAGTGCGGATGGCTCGCGAGTACATCGCCCGCGGCGTGCGAGGCTTCAAGTTCCACCCCAACACCCAGGCGTTCTGGCCGAACGACCGCGCCTTCTACCCCCTGTACGAGGTCATCGCCGAGGCCGGGCTGATCGCGCTCTTCCACTCCGGCCAGACCGGGATCGGCGCCGGCATGCCCGGGGGTGGCGGCATCCGCCTGAAGTACTCCAACCCGATGGCGGTCGACGACGTGGCCGCCGACTTCCCCGAGCTCGACATCATCCTGGCCCACCCCTCCTTCCCCTGGCAGGAGGAGGCGCTCGCGGTCGCCACCCACAAGCCGAACGTGTACATCGACCTGTCCGGGTGGTCGCCGAAGTACTTCCCGGAGATCCTCGTCCGGTACACGAACGGGCTGCTCAAGCACAAGATGCTGTTCGGGTCGGATTTCCCGCTCATCACGCCGGACCGCTGGCTGGCCGACTTCGAGCGGCTCGCGATCAAGGACGAGGTCCGCCCGCTCGTGCTCAAGGAGAACGCGGCCCGGCTGCTCGGCTTGGCCGGCTGAGCCGGCCGACGGCGTCGCATGAGCGAGCTGCCGAGCCTCATCTACGTGGTCGGCCGGGTCGACCGCGGCGTGCGCACGGAGCTGGCTCGTCGCCTGCGCCCCTGGGAGCTGACCGTGGCCCAATTCACCGCACTGTCGGTGCTCGCCCGCCGTCCGGGGCTCTCGAACGCCCAGCTCGCCCGCCGCTCGCTCATCTCGCCCCAGGCGATGAACGAGGTGCTCGCTTCACTCGAGCAGCGCGGACTCGCGACCCGGACCGCCGATCCCGGCCATGCCCGCATCCTCAACGCCACGTTGACCGCCGCCGGCGAGATCCTGCTGGCAGCGGCCGCCGGGGTGGCCGATGAGCTGCAGGACGAGCTGCTGGCCGACGTGCCCGAGTGCGAGCGCCCGCTGCTCATCGCCGGGCTCACGCGGTGCATGCGGGCGCTCTCAGCGCGAGGCTGACCGTGCCCCGGCGCCAGCCTGGAAGCGCTCAGCAGGCCCCGCCGGCCGGGTCGCCACCCGAGGTGGCGAGGAAGCGGCCCCAGACGTCTCCCAGCACGACCTGATCGGCCGGGCTCAGCCGCTCGAGGAAGAACGTGCGCACACCCTGGCGGTGGGTGCGGCGGGCGAGCTCGAGCGCGTGCGCTCCGGCATCGGTGAGCTCGGCGAACAGTCCCCGGCCGTCGTCCGGCGCCGCGCAGCGGCTCACGTAGCCGAGCCGGCACAGGCGGTCGACCAGGCGCGTCAGGCCGCTGCGGCTGAGCAGCACCCGGTCGGCGATCTCCGACATACGCATGCGGTGGCCGGGCGCGTCCCCGAGGAACATCAGCACCTCGTAGGAGGAGACCGAGAGCCCGTGCGCGGCCCGCATCTGGGCGTCGAGGGCCTGGGCGACTCGCGCGTGAACCTCGAGCAGCCCGCGCCAGGCCGCGAGCTCCTGGGCCGAGAACGGGCCGGTGGCGGCGTGGATATCGGTGGAGGCGGCTGTCATCGTTGGCCGCCAGGGATCCTATCAATGTAGTTGCAGATGCAATCATCTGATATAGTTGTGCTTGCAATCACACGGCCACCACTCTCGGAAGGGCGCGATGAAGCTCCACGGCATGCACCACATCACGATGATCACCGGCGACGCGCGCCGGAACGTCGAGTTCTACGCGGACGTCCTCGGCCTTCGCCTGGTCAAGCAGACGGTCAACTTCGACGCTCCCGAGGCCTACCACCTGTACTTCGGCGACGAGCGCGGGTCGGCCGGGTCGATCCTGACCTGGTTCGAGTTCCCCGGCGCGCGCCGGGGCCAGGCCGGCGCGGGCATGATCCACACGATCGAGCTCGGGGTCGCCTCGGACGCCTCGCTCGACTTCTGGGCTGAGCGCCTGGCCGCCCGCGGCTACGCGACCCAGCGCAGCGATCGCTCGCTCACCTTCGAGGACTACGACGGACTGCGCTTCGCGCTCGTCATCGCCGCGGACGGCGATCCACCGCTGCGCGCCCGCCATCCCGAGATTCCGGCCGAGCACGCCATCCTCGGAGTCGAGGGCGCCCGCGCCTACATCGCCCGGGGCCTGGACGCCGATCGGGAGCTGCTGAGCGAGACGCTCGGATTCACGGAGCTCGCCCCCGGCGAGTATCGCCTCGACGGGGCCGAGCGCCACTTCGGGTGGGGCTATGACTCATTCAACGAGCGCGGCGTCCCGGGCGCCGGGACCGTTCACCACATCGCCTGGCACTCAGCCGACGAGGATCACGTGCGCTGGCAGGAGCGCGTTGCCGAGGCCGGCATGCACGTCACCCCGGTGATCGACCGCGACTACTTCCTGTCGATCTACTTCCGCCAGCCCCAGGGGATCCTGTTCGAGATCGCCACGACCTCCCCCGGCTTCGCGGTCGACGAGGATCCCGAGCACCTCGGCGAGGCGCTGCGGCTGCCGACCCAGCACGAGCACCTGCGCCCGCAGCTCGAGCGGCTGCTCACCCCGCTGACCAACCCGCGCGCGGCCTCGCGCGCCGGGGTGTAGCCGATGAGCAGCCTGGTGTTCCGCGAGCGGCCGGCGGCCGGCGACCCCGCGGGCCTGCTCGTCCTCCACCACGGCCGGGGCGCCGACGAGCTCGACCTGCTCGGGCTCGCCGACGCCCTCGACCCGCAGCAGCGGTTGCACGTCGTCGCCCCGCGGGCGCCGCTGCGGGTCGGCGGCGGCTACCACTGGTATGTGGTGCCGCGCGTCGGCTACCCCGACCCGGATACGTTCCGCGCCGCCTCGGCGCGCCTGGCCACCTTCCACGACGAGCTGTGGCAGCGCACCGGCATCACCCCCGAACGGACCGTGCTCGGCGGATTCTCGATGGGCGCGGTGATGAGCTACGCGCTCGGCCTGAGCGCAGAGCGCCCGGCGCCGGCCGGAATCCTCGCCTTCTCCGGCTTCATCCCCACGGTGGAGGGCTGGCAGCCGGAGCTGGCCTCACGAGCCGGGCTGCCGGTGTTCATCGCCCACGGCCGCCGGGACCCGGTCATCGGCGTGGAGTTCGCCCACCGAGCCAGAGCGCTGCTCGAGGCGGGCGGCCTCGAGGTGCGCTACTACGAGTCCGACGCCGCCCACCACATCGACCCCGTCCACATCCCAGCCGCGGTCCGGTGGCTGTCGGCCGTCACCGCCGAGGACCAATCGCCCGCCAGCCCGACCTCCGCGAAACGGTGAGGACCATGCGCAAGATCCAGAGCCAGGGCGTCCACCACATCACGCTGGTGGGCGCTGACCGGCAGAGCTCGATCGATTTCTGGGAGGGCGTGCTCGGGATGCCGTTCGTGTTCGAGCAGCCCAACCTCGATCGCCCCGACGAGAGCCATCTGTACTTCGACCCGGGCGACGGGCGGCTGATCACGATCTTCACCAACGAGGACCGGGCGCCGGACCCGACTCATCCGCCCGCCGATGCCGGCGCGGTCCATCACATCGCGTTCGCCATCTCGAACGCCACGTTCCGCCAGACCGTCGAGCGGCTCGACGAGCGCGGCATCCGGCACAGCGGCGTCAAGGACCGCGGGTTCATGGACTCGATCTACTTCCGCGACCCGCTCGGCCTGCTCATCGAGCTCGCCTCCTACCGGTTCGAGCCGCCGGCCGGGCTCACCCATGCCGACGTGCTGCTCGAGGCCCACCGGGTCCGGGTCGGCCGCGGCGACGACAACATCGCTCCCATCCATCTGGCCGACGCCATCGAGGCGCTGACCACCGCCTCGCGCGAGTCGCTCTCCGAGGACCGCGCGCCGAAGGACCCCTACCGGCGAGCGCCGGCGGCGGAGGTTCGCGAGCCCGATGAGTGAGGCCTTCCGGCACGTCGACGGCGAGCAGACGATCATCTTCGGCCGCGGCGCGCTCGACACCGCCCACGAGGAGATCGGTGCCGGCTACACACTGCTGAGCACCGCCCGGGCCATCGCGACGGCACCAGCGATCGCCGAGCGCGCGGCGGTGGTCATCGACGTGCCGTCGGGGCTCGTCGAGGACGCTGCCGCCCGGGTTCGCGGCCAGCTCGGCGCAGGCCGGCTCGTCGCCCTCGGCGGCGGGCGGGTCATCGACACCGCCAAGGCGATCGCGGCGGCTGAGCGGCGGCGCGGTCCGGTGGCGATTCCCACCTCGCTCTCCGCCGCCGAGATGACCGGGGGGCACCGCCACGCCCGCGGCGTCCCCGAAACCACCCCGCGCTCGCGCGCGTCGCTCGTCATCAACGACCCGGCGCTGAGCGCATCCCAGCCGGTCGACCAGCTCGCTGCCAGCAGCGCCAACGCGCTCGGGCACGCGGTCACCGCGCTGTCCAGCACGCGCACGACCCCGATCGCGCGCGCCGTGGCAGGCGACGCCATCGATCGTCTCAGCCGCGCGTGGTCGCCCGCCGACCCCGACCGTGACGAGCTCGCCCTCGGCGCGCTGCTGGCGGGGTGGGCGCTCGACCGCACCGGCCTGGGGCCCCATCACGTACTGAGCCAGACCGCCGTCCGGGTGGGCGGGGTGGGACACGCCCAGGCCAACGCAGCGCTGCTGCCGCACACGCTGCGGGCACTGCGCGAGCGCACTCCCGAGCTCGGGAGCCGCGACGCCCTGCTGGCGCTTGCCGAGGCGCTGCGCACGCGCGCCGGGGTGAGCGGCCTCGGCGCCATCGGGGACGACCCAACCGTGCTCGAACGCGCCGTCGAGACCGCGATCGCACGGCCGGAGCTCGCGCGCATCCCGCCCGCCCTGTCGGCGGACGAGGTCCGCGCCATCTACCGCGCTGCGGCCGGCATCTGAGCGCCGGCGCGGCGCGGTGGCTCTGCTGCGCGCGCTACTTGATCGAGTTGTAGATCGAGAACAGCGGCATGTACATCGAGATGACGATCACGCCGACGATGCCGCCCACCACGATGATCATGACCGGCTCCATGATCGAGGTGAGCGCCTTGACGGCGGCGTCGACCTCGGAGTCGTAGAAGTCGGCCACCTTCTCCAGCATGGTGTCCATGGCGCCGGTCTCCTCACCGACGCCGATCATCTGGGACACCATGGCCGGGAAGGCGCTCGCCTCGCGCAGGGGCGCGGAGATCGTGCCGCCGCCCTTGACCGAGTTGATGACCTTGGCCATGGTCGCCTCGAGCACGGCGTTGCCGGCCGTCTTGCCGGTGATCTCGATCGCCTGCAGCACGGGCACGCCGGCCGCGGTCAGCGACGCGAGCGTGCGCGACCAGCGCGCGATGGCCACCTTCTGGACGACGTCGCCGATCTTCATCGGGAAGCGGAGCTTCATGGCGTCCCACCGTGGCTTGCCCCAGGCCGAGCGCTTGACGTAGATGAAGCCGGCCACCGTTCCCACGCTGACGACGATCAGCAGGTACCACTGCTTGGTCACGACGTGGGAGAAGTTGATCATGAACTGCGTGAGCGCCGGCATCTTGCCCGGGAAGGTCTTGAACACGCCTTCGAAGACGGGAATCAGGAAGGCGACCAGGGCGAGCAGCACGATGACGGCGAAGCTGATGATCACCGACGGGTAGATCATCGCCGCGCGGACCTGACGGCGCAGGGCGGCGTCCTTCTCGAGCTGGTCGGCGACGCGCAGGAGGCACTCCTCGAGCACACCGCCGGCCTCACCCGCGCGCACCATCGACACGTAGAGCTGGCCGAACACCTTGGGATGGCGACCCAGCGCGTCGGACAGGAGCAGGCCGGCCTCGACGTCCTTGCACACGAGGCCGATCGTCTCGCGCAGCACCTTGGACTCGGTCTGGTTCTCGAGCACGTGGAGTGCCCGGAGGATCGACATGCCGGAGGTGACCATCGTGGCCAGCTGGCGCGAGGCCACGGCCAGGTCCTTGGCCCCGACGCGGTTCATGAAGCCGAGGCTCAGCTCCTTGGAGCGGTACTTCTGCGCGATGTCGACGACGACGAGCCCGCGCTCCTTGAGCTGCTCGGCGACGGCCTGCTTTGACTCGGCCTCGACCTCGCCCTTGGCGGTGACGCCGGCGAGGTCCATCGCCTTGAAGACGAACGTGGCCATGACTTATGCCGCCCTCTGCATTCCGGTGGTTGAGGTCCCGGCTGGGCCGAGCAGGCGGCGCAGCTCCTCGAGCGAGTGGGCGCGCGCCTCGGCGGCCTGGCGGGTGATCCGCCCGGCCCGCACGAGCTGGGCCAGCGAGGCGTCCATCGTCTGCATGCCCTGCGAGCCGCCGGTCTGGATCACGGAGTAGATCTGGTGCGTCTTGCCCTCGCGGATCAGGTTGCGCACGGCGGGCGTGGGCACGAGCACCTCGGCGGCCACGCATCGTCCCGCCCCGTCGGCGGTCGGCACGAGCATCTGGGTCATGATCCCCTGCAGCGCGACCGAGAGCTGGGCCCGTACCTGGCCCTGCTGGCCGGGCGGGAACACGTCGACGATGCGGTCGATCGTCTGCGGCGTGTCCTGGGTATGCAGGGTGGCGAACACGAGGTGGCCGGTCTCCGCCGCGGTGATGGCAGTGCCGATCGTCTCGAGGTCACGCATCTCGCCGACCAGGATCACGTCCGGGTCCTGGCGCAGCGCCGCCTTCAGGGCCTCGTTGAAGGACGTCGCGTCGGAGCCGAGCTCACGCTGGTTGACCAGGCACTTCTTGTGCGTGTGCAGGAACTCGATCGGGTCCTCGATCGTCATGATGTGCTCTTCGCGCTGCGAGTTGATCACGTCGATGAGCGAGGCGAGCGTCGTCGACTTACCCGAACCGGTCGGGCCCGTGACCAGCACCAGGCCGCGCGTCCGCTTGGAGAAGTCGGCCACCGAGGCGGGCAGGCCGAGGTTCTCGAGCGGCACGACCTCGAACGGGATGAGGCGGAAGGCAGCGCCGACAGCGGCGCGCTGGAAGTAGGCGTTGACGCGGAAGCGCGCCCGGCCGGGGATCTGGTAGGCGAAGTCGAGCTGCCAGGCGTTCTCGAACTTCTGCCGCTGCGCGTTGTTGAGGATCGAGTAGACGATCTCGCGCGTGTCGGTCGGGGTCAGCACCGGATAGCCGTCGATCGGGGTCAGGCGCCCGCGCACGCGCACCATCGGTGGTGCACCGGCGGTGATATGCAGGTCAGACGCCCGGCGATCGATGACCTCGAGCAGGACGTCGGCGAAATCCAGATCCATCCTCTATGGCTCCTTGTGGTGTGCACCCATGGGGGGACAGCCGTATCTATCGGCAGATCAGCCCGTACCTGTTACGCGCGCCACCTCGGCCATGGACGTCAGTCCAGTCTTGACCTTGTCGAGGCCGTCGTCGCGCATCCGGCGCATGCCCTCGGCCACCGCCACGGCAGCGATCTGATCCGCCGACGCGCGTTGCAGCGTCAGCTCGCGGATCCGCTCGCTCACCGTCATCACCTCGTAGAGGCCGATCCGGCCCCGGTAGCCCATGCCCGCGCAGCGCCCACAGCCAACCGGCTCGTAGGCCTCGACGTCGAAGCGGGCGGCGAAGCCGTGGTCGTGCAGCACCTCGGCGGGGATGATCGTCGAGCGCTTGCAGTCCGGGCACAGCTTGCGCGCCAGGCGCTGACCGACGACGCAGTCGATCGCCGAGGCGACCAGGAAGGGCTCCACGCCCATCTCGGTCAGCCGGGTGATCGCCGAGGGGGCGTTGTTCGTGTGCAGGGTGGAGAGGACGAGGTGGCCGGTCAGCGCGCCCTCGATGGCGATCTGCGCCGTCTCGCGGTCGCGGATCTCGCCCACCATCATGATGTCGGGATCGGCACGCATCATCGCCCGCAGGCCGGCGGCGAAGCTGAGCCCCGCCTTGTTGTTGACCTGCACCTGGGTGATGCCGCCCACCTGGTACTCGACCGGATCCTCGATCGTGATGATGTTCTTCTCCGGCGTGTTCAGCTCGGCCAGCGCGCCGTACAGGGACGTCGACTTGCCCGAGCCGGTCGGGCCGGTGACGAGCACGGCGCCGAAGGAGCGGTTGAAGGCGCGGCGGAAGCGGTTCAGCTCCGCGTCCTGAAAGCCCAGCCGGTCGAGCTCGAAGCGCACGTTCTCCTTGTCGAGGATGCGCATCACCACGCCCTCGCCGTGCACGCTCGGCATGGTGACGACGCGGACGTCGACCTGCCGGCCCTCGACCGTGAGCGTGACGCGGCCGTCCTGGGGCACGCGCCGCTCGGAGATATCGAGCTCGGCCATGATCTTGATGCGTGAGACGACGCCGGACACCATCTTCTTCGGCACCGTGGTGGCGTCGGTGAGCACGCCGTCGATGCGCAGACGCACCCGCAGCTCCCGGGCTCCGCGCGTACGATCATCGAGCTGGGGCACGAAGTGGATGTCGGAGGCTCCCCGTTCGGCCGCCTGCGCGATGATCGAATGGACGAGCTTGATGATCGGCGCGTCGTCGGCCGACTCCCGGAGATCGACGACCTCGAGGCCCTCCTCGGGCTCTTCGGCCACCGCCTCCTGGACCGCATCCTCGTAGCGGTTCATCCGCAGCAGCAGCGCAGCGATGTCGTCGCCCGACGCAACGGCCGGCCGGACGTCGAAGTGGGTCATCAGCGCGATGTCGTCGACCGCGAGCACGTTCGCCGGATCAGCCATCGCCACGAGCAGCGTGTGCTCGTCCGTGTAGGCGACGGGGATCGCGCTGTAGCGCTTGGCCGCCGCCGCGCTCAGGAGGTTGACCGCCCCCATGTCGACCTGGAAGATGCTCAGGTCGATGTGGTCGAGGCCGTAGCGCTCGGCCACCGCACGCGAGAGCTGCTGGGAGTTGATGACCCCCTGCTCGAGCAGGATGCGCTCGGGCGCCACACCGCTTTCGCGGCCGGTCGCCGCCGCGGTGTCGACCTGGGCGCGATCGGCGAATCCGAGGTCGATGATGACATCGGTGAGGAAGCGGCCTGAGCCGCCCCGGCGCCGGGGGGCAGTGATTCCCCCCGCGCCCGCGGCGGCCACCGCGGTGGCGCCGACCGCAGCGAGCTGAGCGGCGGCGGGTGCCATCAGCCTCGCGCCGCCGCGCGCATGACCGCCAGCGGCGCCGGCCGGCCGGTGAACTGCGCAAAGCTGAGCGCGCCCTGGCGGACGAGCAGCTCGAGGCCGTCGACGACGGGCACCGATCGGCTCTGGGCCGCCTGAATGAGTCGGGTCTCTGTTGCCGCGTACACGAAATCAACCACGCACGAAAATCTGGTCAGGACATCGGCGGCGACCCCGACCTGCTTGAAGAGGTCGTGGTCAGCGTCCAAACCGATGGACGTGCAGTTGACAAGGACGTCGGCGTCCGCTATCTGAGCGGCCGGCTCCGCTCCGAGGGCCGCCGCCAGCGCACGCGCCCGCTCCGGCGTGCGGTTCCACACCCCGACCCGATCGGCCCCGGCCTCGCGCAGCGCCCACACGGCCGCCCGAGCGCTGCCCCCGGCTCCGAGCACGAGCGCCGAGCGCCCGCGCATCGGGAACGGAAGCGCGTCGATGAGCGCCGGCCCGTCCGTGTTGTCGGCCCGAATCGTGCCGTCAGGCTCGAACAGGAGCGTGTTGGCAGCTCCGATCGCCCGCGCCCGCCCGGTCAGGACCTCCGCCAGTTCGAGGGCGGCCTCCTTGTGCGGGATGGTCACGTTGGCACCTCGAAACCCGGCCGCCGGCAGCGCCCGGACGGTTTCGGCGAACCGCGCCGGCGGCACGGGCAGCAGCTGGTAACGCCAGCCGGGCAGACCGGCCGCCTGCAGGGCGGCGTTCTGCATGGCCGGCGAGCGGCTGTGCCCGACCGGCCAGCCGAGCACTCCGAGCCGCGTGCGCGCGCTCACGTTCGGCCCTTACTTACAACGCCTCTGCGGCGGCTGGCCGTTCTGGCTCTGGGTGGCGTCGAACGCGCTCACGTCCTTGAGGAACTGGCTGTAGGTCGAGGAGAAGGCGAGCGAGTTCGAGCACGGCTTCGACACGAAGTACAGGTCGTTGGTCGACGGTGGGTGCGCGGCGGCCTGGATGGCCTGCAGATCCGGGTTGTCGATCGGGGTCGGCGGCAGCCCGGCGTGGTTGCGCGTGTTCCAGGGCGACGGCGAGGCGAGCTCGGACTGGGTGAGCGGCTTGGTGAAGTTCCCCACTGCGTAGCGCGTCGTCGAGTCGAAGCCGAGCAGCATGCCGACGCGCAGGCGGTTGTAGATGACCGAGGCGACGAGCGCCATGTCGTGGCTGTCGAACGCCTCGGCTTGCACGAGCGAGGCCACGATGAGCACGTCATAGGGCGTGAGGTGGTGGGCGGTCGCCTGGTGGGTGTCGACGGTCGCGAACTCCTGCTTGAACCGGCGCAGCTGGTCGGCCACGAGGGCGGCGATCGACACCGGCTTGCGCAGCTGGTAGGTGTCGGGGAACAGGAATCCCTCGAGCGTCGGCGTGCTCGCCGGCGCGCCGTAGCTGACCGGGTTCAGCAGGGGCGAGTGGCGGGTGCTCTGGTAGTAGTCGCCCTTGACGCCGTCGGCCCGCAGGCGCTGGCTGAAGTCGACGCGGCGCTCGCCCGGCGTCATCGTGATCTCGGTCGTCGGTACCGCCGGCGGCGGCGTGGTCAGCACGGTGAGCGCCGCGCTGTAGCTCATGCCCTCCTGAAGGTGATATGTGCCGGGCAGGAGCTTGCCCCGGTCGCCGGAGAGCTTGGCGCGCAGGTTGAAGAAGAAGCCCGACGGCACCACCTTGTCGTTGGCCAGGATGGTGCCGATCCCCGAGGCCCCGGTGTGGGCGGGAATGACCACGGCCACGCGCCCGTGCGGGGAGGTGCCGAACGGCTGGTAGAGCTGGATCAGGAACCAGGCCGCGAAGGCGATGAGTCCGGCGATCACGAGCAGCCCGACCAGCCCCAGGCGCCGGCCCCAGGAGCGGCGCTCGCCACCGGCGGCGTGGGCCCCGCGGAAGGCGCCGGGCGCGGCGTACGGCCGGGCGGCCCGCCCGGGGGCGCCGGGGTGCCGAGCGCGAGGGCGAGCGACGGGCGCTGCCCGGGCGCTCGCCGCGGCTGACCCGGCGGGTGCCCATCGGCGCCTCGTGATCCTCCTCCCAGTCCTCGCCGTCGAGTCCGGCGTCGGAGAGCTCGGCGGCGTCGAACGCGCGCGTCTCCTGTGCGGCCGCCTCCGCGCGGCGGCGCTCGCGCTCGCGGCGGGCCGCCTCGCGCTCCTCGGCGTTGCGCTCGAGATCACCCATCGCCGGTCCTCACCTGGCTGGCCAACCAACCGGTCAACAGATGGGCGGCGGCGCGCGAATCCTCGCTCGCCCGCCCCCCGTCGCGCTCGGCCAGCCGGGTGGTGAAGCGCTCGTCGTAGAGTTCGACCGGGACCGCCAGTCCCGCCTGCAGCCGGGCGGCGAACGCGCGGGTCTCGTGCGTCTGGGCCGAGTCGCCGCCGGACAGCGACAGCGGCAAACCGACGATCACCCGCTCGGCCCCGAGCTCGGTGACCAGAGCGCGCAGGCGGGCCAGTCCGCGCCGGGTGGCGGGCTGGATGACCGGATCGATCGGAGTCGCCAGCACGCCGGTGGGATCGCTGACCGCGCATCCGCATCGGGCGCGGCCGTAGTCGAGCGCGAGCACGCGCATGAAAGTTTAATGACTCCGGTGACGCCGTGTCATTACGCCGACAGCGCTGATTCGATCGCCGCCCGCGCCGCATCGAGCGCTTCGGGCAGTCGCGCCGGCTCGCGTCCGCCCGCCCGGGCCAGGGTGTCGCGCCCGCCGCCGCCGCCGCCGACGTGCTCGGCCGCCACTTTGACGATCTCGCCCGCGCGCACGCCCCTCCCGACCACGCCGGGTGTGACGCTGACGATGATCTCGACACGATCCTCCCCGGCGCTGCCGAGCACGATCGCCGCCTCGCCGAGCCGGCTCTTCAGCCGGTCGGCCAGATCGATCAGGGCCTTGCCGTCCGGCACCGCGACCGCGGCGGTGAGCACGCGGGCCCCGTCCCGCTCGGTTGCGGCGGCGACGAGCTGTTCGAGGTCGACGCCGGCGCCGGCCTCGCTGCGCGCCGCGCGCTCGAGCTCGCGCACCCGCGCGCGCAGCTCCGCTACCGCCTCGGGCACCCGCTCGGCCGGGACGCGCAGCGTGTGCGCGGCCTCGTCGAGGGCCCGGGCGTGCGCGCGGGCCAGTTCGACCGCGGCCGGGCCGGTGAGCGCCTCGATGCGACGCACGTTCGCCGCGCTCGATGTCTCCGCGATCACGGTGAACAGACCGATCTCGGCCGTGTTGCGCACGTGCGTGCCGCCGCAGAGCTCGCGCGAGAACGAGCCGTCGCCGACCTCGACCATGCGCACGACGTCGCCGTACTTCTCGCCGAACAGAGCCATCGCGCCGAGGCGCTTGGCCTCATCGAGCGTCGTGGTGAGCGCGCGCACCGGGTGGCTGTCGAGGATCCAGCCGTTGACGGCGTCCTGCACCGCGGCGAGCTCCTCGGGGCTCAGCCCCTTGCCGTGGGTGAAATCGAACCGGAGCTTGTCCGGGCCGACGTAGGAGCCGGCCTGGCGCACATGGGTGCCGAGCGTGCGGCGCAGGGCCGCGTGTAGGAGGTGCGTGGCGGTGTGGTTGGCCTCGGTGGCGTGGCGGGTGCGATGGTCGACGCGGGCGTGCACGCGCTCGCCCTCGTGCAGCTCGCCGCGCTCGGGCACGAGTGCGAGCACCTGGTCATCGCCGATCCGCAGCACGTCGGTGACCCGGGCCCGGCAGTCACCGCCGGCACACTCGACGATCCCCGAGTCGGCGATCTGGCCGCCGCCGGTGGCGTAGAACGGCGACTCGCTCGAGCTTGGCCAGGATCGTCCCGTTCTCGCGCCCGACCGCGACCACGGTGGTCTCGCGCTCGGTCGTCTCGTAGCCGACGAAGTCGGTGCGCGCGCCGGCGCCGCCGGCTAGCGCCAGGGCGCGCTCGCGCAGCCGGCCGGTCTGGGCCGGACCCTGACGGCGCGAGCGCTCGCGCTGCTCGCTCATCAGACCCTCGAAGCCCTCCTCGTCGACGCCGAGGTCGTGTTCGGCCACGAGCTCGCGGGTGAGGTCGATGGGGAAGCCGTAGGTGTCGTGAAGCAGGAAGGCGTCCGCGGCCGAGATCCCCTCGGCGTCCTGGTCGCGGGCGCGCTCGATCAGCTCGGCGAGTAGCCGGTTGCCCTGCTCGAGCGTGCGCCCGAAGCTCTCCTCCTCGGAAGCGAGCCACTTGTGGATGGCGTCGCGCTGCTCGGAGAGCTCCGGGTACTCCCCGCCCATCAGCTCGGTGACGCGATCGGAGTAGCGCTCGAGGAAGCCGGGTGGGAGCTCGAGCGCGCGCCCCTGCTGAATGGCCCGGCGCATGACCCGGCGCAGTACGTACCCGCGATCCTCGTTGGAGGGCACGACGCCGTCGGCGATCAGGAACGTCATCGAGCGGGAGTGATCGGCGAGGATGCGCAGCGCCCGGTCGATGGGGAAATCCTCGCCGTAGCTGCGCCCGGACAGCTCCTCGCCGAGTGCGATCAACGGGGCGAACTGGTCGGTCTCGAACACCGACGGCTTGTCCTGGAGGATCGCGGCCAGGCGGTTCAGGCCGAGGCCGGTGTCGATGTTCTGCGCCGGCAGCGGGGCCAGCGTGTTCACCGGGTTCTGATCAAACTGCATGAACACGAGGTTCCAGTACTCGAGGAAGCGCTCGTTCTCGCCCCCGGGCAGGTCATCCAGGGCGCCGAAGGACAGCCCGCGGTCGAGGTAGAGCTCCGAGCAGGGGCCGCACGGGCCGGTCGGGCCGGCCTGCCAGAAGTTCTCCGAGCGCGGGCACTCGACGATCCGCTCCCGCGGCACGCCGACCTCGAGCCAGGCCTCGATCGCCTCCTCGTCAGGACCGAGGCCAAGCTCGTCGTCGCCGGCGAACACGGTGATCCAGATGTCCTGCGCCGGGAAGCCGAAGCCCTCCCGGGAGAGCTCCCAGGCGAAGCGCACCGCCTCGCGCTTGAAGTAGTCGCCGAACGAGAAGTTGCCCAGCATCTCGAAGAAGGTCAGGTGGCGGGCGGTGATCCCCACCTGGTCGATGTCCGGCGTGCGGAACACCTTCTGGCAGGTGGTGACCCGGCGGTGGGGCGGGCGCTCGGTGCCGGCGAAGTACGGCTTGAGCGGGTGCATGCCGGCGACGGTGAACAGCGCCGAGGGGTCGTGCTCGGCGGGCACGAGCGGCGCCGACGGCAGCCGCAGGTGGTCGCGCTCCTCAAAAAACCGAGTGAAGGTGCGCCGAATGTCGGCCGAGTCCATGGCGGCAGTGTAGGGAGGCTGACCGAGAAAACCTGGACAGTTCTGACCGTCAACTTCAAGATGGCGCGGCAGTGGCCGATGCAGAGGACGATGCGTCCTCTCCGTTCCCTCATCCCGCTGTTCGTGTCGCTCGCGTCCTGCGCACTGGTCCCCGCAGCCGCCCAGGCGAGCAACTTCGACCCGAACGGCTTCCGTTTCTCCTCCCCCGCCTACTCCGTCCACGAGAACGCGGGCCAGGCGGTCATCACGGTCAGCCGCAATGACGCCAGCCGTGCCGCCACCGCCTATTACGTGGCCGTCGGCCTGTTCCATCAGTGTGGCCCGGTCCAGTGCACCGCGACCCCGCCCGGCAACGGCGACGCCCCGGCCGACTTCGGCGCCACGAGTGGCTCGCTCGCCTTCGCCCCCGGGCAGGCGAGCGCCACGTTCACCGTCCCGATCGTCGACCACCACCAGGACACCATCTCGAAGACGCTCCAGCTGGCCATCTTCAACAGCTGGAACGAGGGGGTCGCCGGTCCCTCGAAGGCCGTCCTGACGATCGTCAACGACGACCCGACGCCGGCGCGCGATCCGAACAACCCGCTCGAGCTGGCGGTCGCCCCCGGGGCCGCGAATCCGCTTCTCGGCGCCCGCTTCTTCGTCGATCCTGACTCCGAGGCGGCCCAGGCGGCCCGCCGCTACCCGGCCATCGGCGTCATCGCCGGCCAGCCCGGCGCGGCGCGCTGGGGCACCTTCAGCGGGCCCGACGTGGCGCTGTGGGTGAGCCGTTACCTGGAGCGGGCTGCCGTCCAGCAGCCCGGCACGGTGCCGATGATGGCGACCTACAAGCTCGTCGACAGCCACTGCGGCAACTACACGCCGTCGGGCTCCGACGTGGCGGACTACCACAACTTCATCGACAAGCTGGCCTCCGGCATCGGCAGCTACCCCACCGTGATGTACCTGGAGATGGACTCGCTCATCACCACACCGTGCCTGTCCGCCCAGGGGCTGGCCGTGCGGATGGCCGAGCTTCGCTACGCCATCGCCACGCTGAACGCCGATTGCCCGCACATCGTCATCTACATGGATGCGGGCGCCGGAGACGCCATCCCCGCCGGCCAGACCGCCCGTCTGCTGCTGCGGGCCGGCGTCAGCCAGATCCAGGGCTTCTTCCTGAACTCCACTCACTACGACTGGACCTCGAACGAGATCGCCTTCGGCGAGCAGGTCTCGCGCCTGACCGGCGGCAAGCACTTCGTGGTCAACACGGCCGACAACGGCCGTGGCCCGCTCGTACCGCCGGATCCGGTCCACCAGGGCAACGAGGTGCTGTGCAACCCGCCCGGTCGTGGCCTCGGTCCCAAGCCGACCGCGGACACCGGCTTCCCCAACGCCGACGCGTTCGCGTGGATCGGCAACCCGGGGGAGTCAGGCGGCGCGTGCGTGCCCGGGGCCCCGGCTACGGGCGTCTACTGGCCCGCGTACGCGCTCATGCTCGTGCGCAACGCGGTGTTCACCGTCGACAACCACGCGGCGGCGAGTGCCCGCGCCAGCAGCGCCGCCGCGCACCACAAGAAGCACAAGAAGGTCAAGGAGCACAAGAAGGGCAAGAAGCACAAGAAGGCGACCAAGAAGGCCAAGAAGCACGCGGCGCGTGCCCACCGCCTCCGCGCCCAGGCGCACATCTACGCGCACATCGACGCCTGAGCGCGCCGCGCTCAGTCGCGTGCGATCGTTCCCCAGCCGACGACGAGCTCGCCGTCGAGCAGGCAGCCCAGCTGCCCCGGCGCCGGGCCGTCGGCGCCCGCCGACAACTCGAGCTCGAGCCGCCGGTGGGTGCCGACCGCGGTCCCGGCCGGCACGCGGGCCGGCAGCGGGGCCGAGCGGTAGCGGAGCTTGACCGCGTCCACGCGGGCGCCATCGCGGTGAAGCCGGGCGTGGCGCAGCGTGACCCGATCGGTGTGCAGCCGCTCGCGCGGGCCGACCAGGACCTGTCGGCTGTCGGCCCGCTTGTCGAGCACGTAGAGCGGCTCGGTGGTGGCGACGCCGAGGCCGCGCCGCTGGCCCACCGTGAAGCCGTGCTGGCCCCGGTGCTGACCGAGCCGGTGACCGTCGACGTGGACGATCTCCCCCGGCCGCTCGCCGAGCCCGCCGTGGCGGGCCAGGAACCGGGCGCGGTCGGTGCCGGCGAGAAAGCAGAGATCCTGGGAGTCGGGCTTGGCCGCCACCGGCAGCCCGGCCTGCGCGGCGAGCGCGCGGACCTGGGGCTTGGTCAGGTCGCCGAGCGGAAAGTGCATGCGGGCGAGCGATGATGGCGCGAGCGCGGCCAGCATGTACGTCTGGTCCTTGGCCGGATCGGCGGCCCGGCGCAACAGCGGACCGGCCGGATGCCGGCGCTCGGCCAGGCGTGCGTAGTGGCCGGTGGCCAGGCGCCCGGCCCCGAGACGGCCGGCCAGCTCGAGCATGGCGTCGAGCCGCACGTGGCCGTTGCAGCCCACACACGGGTTTGGCGTCTCGCCGGCGGCGTAGCCGGCGATGAACGGCTCGACCACCCCAGCCCGGAACTCGTCGCGCAGATCGAGGGTGAGATGAGGCAGCCCGAGCGCATGGGCGAGTGCGCGCGCCTGCGCGACCGCCGAGGCCGAGCAGCAGGAGCGCTCGCCGTCGTTCTCGGGGTCGGCCCACAGCTCGAGCGTCACCGCCACGGCCTCGCCGTCGCGGGCGGCTAGCAGCGCGGCCACCGAGCTGTCGACGCCACCGCTCATGGCCACGAGCGTGCGGCCACCGGCCGCGGGCACGAGCGCGGCGTGCGCGCGCGCGGCCCGCCCGAGCGCCCGGTGCAGCGCATCGGCGGCCAGCTCGGCTGCGTGCAGCTTGCCCGGCGAGAGCCCCCCGAGCTCCTCGGCGATGTCCAGGGGACCGATGCGCGCCGCATCGAGCAGCGGTCGGCCCCGCACGAGCGTGACCGCGGCGCTCCCGGCCGCTGTGACCGCCCCGCAACCGTCGGCGAGGTAGCCGGCGGCGGCGACACGATCGCCGTCGAGCGCGAGCGAGAACCGGATCTCGTCGCCGCACGCGCCCCCGGCGGCCAGGACCTCGCTCCCCCCGGCCGGGAGCCGGCCCAGCCCCTGCGGTGAGCGGAGGTGGTGCTCGAAGGCGTCGCTGTCCATCGCGGCAGAGGTTACGACGGCCTTCGTTTACCGCCATCGGGACCCGGGCATCGCCACCGTGTGTCCGCCACCGGCTCGCTCACGGCCTCGCCCTCACCCGCCGTCCCGGCCTCCGAGCGGGCGCTCACGGTCGCCGTGACCGGAGCGACGGGCACGCTCGGGCCGCCGCTTCTCGAGCGCCTGAGCGCCCAGCCCCGGGTCGCCGCGCTCCACGTGCTCGCTCGCCGCGCGCCCACCGACCTCCCGGCCGGTGCCTTCGTGCACCGCGTCGACGTACGCGACCCCGCGGGCGTCGAACGCGCCGTGCAGGGCGCTGACGTCGTCATCCACCTGGCCTACGCGCTGTACGGCGTCGCCCCGGACGAGGACAGCCTGTTCGCCACCAACGTGCGCGGCACGCTCGCGGTGGCCCGCGCGGCCGCCCGGGCGGGGGCCAGGCGCTTCGTCTACACCTCCTCAGCCGCCGTCTACGGGCTGCATCCGGACAATCCCCAGCCGCTCGTCGAGGCGGATGCCATCCGGGCCTCGGCGCGCCACTTCTACGCCCGCCACAAGGCGCAGGGCGAGCTGCTCGTCGCCGAGACGCTCCGGGACACCGGCACCGCGGCCTACGTGCTGCGCCCGTGCGCGGTCGTCGGCCCGCACGCCGCCGGCGGGCTGGTCAGCCACCTGCCCGGCTGGGCCCGGGGACGCTTGGCCGGCAGCCTGCGGATGCTGGCCGCCGCCGGCCTGCGGCCCTGGCTGCCCGCCCCGCCCGTCCCGCTGCAGTTCGTCCATGAGGACGATGTCGCCCAGGCGATCGAGCTCGCCGCGCTGGGCGCCGGCCCGCCCGGCACCTACAACCTGGCCGGCGAGGGGGCGGTGACGGGCGCCGAGGCCCTGTCGCTGCTCGGCGTGCGCGCGCTGCCGATCCCCCGCCCGCTGGTGGCCGCCGGGCTGCGTGCCGTGGCCGCGCTCCCGCCCATCGTCCCCGCCGTCACCTGGCCGGCACTGGTGAGCGAGCCCCTGCTCATCGACAGCGACCGGGCCCGACGGGAGCTCGGCTGGGCGCCCCAGCGCGATTCCCGCAGCGCGCTGCGGTCCACTCGAGAGGCCCTGGGCTGGTAGTCATGCCGAGCTACGAGGCCACCCAGACGGTCACCGTGCACGCCCCGCCGCAGGCCTGCTTCGACGTCCTCACCGACTACGCCCGCATGCCCGAGTGGCAGAGCCGGGTGGTCGAGAGCCGGGTGCTCTCCCGCGACGCCCAGGGCCGGGCGGTCGAGGTGCAGTACGGGATCGACGTGCGCCTGCGCACCGTGCGCTACCGGCTCGCGCACTCCTACCGGGAGCCGTCGTTCATCGGCAGCGAGTACCTGGGCGGCGACTTTCGCGACTTCGCCGGCGACTACCACTTCGAGCCGGTGGATGCGGGCACGCAGGTGCGCTTTCACCTGCGCATCGATCCCGGCCTGCGGATTCCCGGTCCGGTGGCCCGGATGCTCAACGAGGCGGTCATGGGCCGCGCGCTGCAGGACCTCAAGACCCGAGTCGAGGCGACAGCCGGTGGCGCGTAACGAGGTGCTCATCGACGCTCGGCCGGACGAGGTGTTCGCGCTGCTCTCGGATGCCCACCGGTACCGCGACTGGGTCGTCGGTACCCGTTCGATCCGCGCCTCCGAGCCCAGCTGGCCTGCCCCCGGCAGCGCGTTTCACCACACGGTCGGCCACGGCCCGGTTGTCTTGCGCGATCGCACCGAGGTGCTCGACGCCGAGCCACCGGTGATGCTCCGCCTGCGCGCCCATGCGCGGCCGCTGCCGAGCGCCACCGTGACCTTCCACCTGCAGCCCGAGGGCGCGGGGACCCGCCTGACCATGATCGAATCGCCGGCCAGCGGCGCGCTGTCGCTGCTCGCCGGACCGCTCGGGCACGGCCTCATCGCCCTGCGCAATCGCGAGTCGCTGCGGCGACTGAAGGCGATCGCCGAGCGCGGCGCCGCTCCCCGTGGCTGACGCGGTCGTCATCGGCTCCGGCCCGAACGGCCTCGTCGCCGCCAACCTGCTCGCCGATCGCGGCTGGGAGGTGCTCGTGCTCGAGGCGGCCGCGGAGCCCGGCGGCGCCGTGCGCTCGGCCGAGCTGATCGAGCCCGGATTCGTCAACGACGTGTTCAGCGCGTTCTATCCCTTCGCCGCCGCCTCACCTCACATTCGCGGGCTCGATCTGGAGCGCCACGGGGTGCGCTGGCGCCACGGCGAGTACGCCGTGGCCCACCCGGCGACGGACGGCAGCTGCCCGGCGATCTCGCGCGACATCGATGCCTCGGCCGCATCGCTCGAGGAGCTGGCGCCCGGGGATGGTCAGGCCTGGCGGGACCTCTACGCCCTGTGGGAGCGGGTCGGACCGGCCGCGATGGCGAGCTTCTTCGCCCTGTTTCCCCCCGTGCGCCCGGCCCTGCGGCTGGCCCGGGCCCTCGGGCCTCGCGAGCTCCTCGAGTTCACCCGGTTCGCCCTGCTGCCGGTGCGCCGCCTGGGCGAGGAGCGGTTCCGCCACGACGCCGGGACCCGCCTGCTGGCCGGCAACGCCCTCCACGCCGACGTCGGGCCCGAGGCGCCACCGAGCGGCGTGTTCGGCTGGGTGCTCTGCTGCCTGGGCCAGCAGCATGGCTTCCCGGTCCCGGAGGGCGGCGCCGGAGAGCTCGCCCGGGCGCTCGTGCGGCGCCTGGAGGCGCGGGGCGGGCGGGTGCTGTGCGAGCACGCGGCCACCGCCATCGAGTGCCGGGGCGCCCGCGCGGTGGCCGTGCAGGCGGCCGGCGAGCGCTTCCCCGCCCGCCGCGCCGTCATCGCCGACGTCGACGCGCGGGCGCTCTACACCGAGCTCCTGCCCGATCACGCGGTACCGGCGGGCGTGAGCACCCATCTCGCCCGCTTCCAGTACGACAACGCGACGGTCAAGGTCGACTGGACCCTCGACGGCCCCATCCCCTGGCAGGCGGCCCGGGCGCGAGCGGCCGGGACGATCCACGTCGCCGAGGGCATGGACGCGCTCACCCGTCACGCCGCGGACATGGCCTGCCGGACGCTGCCGGCCGATCCGTATCTGGTGGTCGGCCAGTACGCCGCCATCGACCCGACCCGCGCGCCCGCGGGCAAGGAGACCGCCTGGGCATACACCCACGTTCCCCAGGACGTGCGCGCCGATGCCCGCGGTGAGCTCGAGGGCCGATGGGACGATGCCGAGTCGGCGCGCTTCGCCGACCGGATCGAGGAGCAGATCGAGCGCCTCGCGCCCGGCTTCCGCTCCCTCATCCGCGGCCGGCACATCCTCACGCCGGGGTCCCTCGAGGCCGCTGACCGCAACCTGATCGGCGGAGCGCTCAACGGCGGGACAGCGCAGCTGCACCAGCAGCTCGTGTTCCGCCCCGTGCCGGGGCTGGGGCGCCCCGAGACTCCGATCGACGGCCTGTTCCTGGGCTCCGCGTCAGCTCACCCGGGCGGCGGGGTGCACGGCGGCCCGGGTGCCAACGCCGCCCACGCCGCGCTGGCCGCGGCCCGCCCGTTCGCGCTGCGCCCGGCCGGCCGGTTGAACCAGGCCCTCCAGCGATGAGCCGGCGGCTCGGCCGCACGCTCGCCGCCTACCGGCGGCTCGCGGCCTGACCGTCCGCGAACGCCTCGCCCCCCACCCGCCGGGTCTCGATGTCGATCCCGCCCTGCAGCCGCCCGCCGGCCAGCTTGGCCACGCGCTCGATCACCGAGGTCCACATGTGCAGCTGCACCTCCTTGGCCATGAGCAGGCGATCGTGCATGATCGCCGACAGCCGGTCGCCCGCCCGGGCCCAGGACTCGATCTGGAAGCGCACCAGGCCCTGGTGCTCCCCGACGCTCCACTCGATCTGCCCGGCCTCGAGGTGGCCGGCCAGGGTGGCGAAACGGAAGCTCTCCGGGGTGAGGGCGAGCACGCGCACCGGCCCATCCCACGGACCCGGCATGTGAACCAGGAACTCGTCGCCGACCCGCATCTCCCCCGGCGTCCCGGCTGTTTTGCGGAATTTGGCCAGGGCCCGGGGCGCGACGCGGTCAGGGTCGGCCTGGAGCGCGGCCATGAGCTCGGGGGCGTCGAGCCGGGCCGCCCGGATCACGGCGCTGTAGCGACGGTGCAGCAGCGGTCCACTGCCGTCCTCGGGCGTCTGGATGTCGTCGGCGTCGAGGCCGTCGGGCAGCACCGGCGGCAGGTCGGCCGGGAGCGCGCCGGGCAGCTCGCGGCGGTGCAGAGGCGTCGTGCGCCAGATGTAGGCCCAGGACGTCCACAGGACCCCTGCCGGCCAGATGGCGCCAGTGGCGAGACGGGACCGAAGCGGAACTCCCTTTGGCACGGTGGCCGCCTACCCGCTGCTCGTGTCGTGTAGACGAGGGCCGCCGCTGGTTTCGCCGCGCGGGCGCTCCGGGTAGCTGCTCACGCGTGATCGGCCGGATCCTCTCCCGCGGCGGCGTACGTCCGTGGCACCTGCACTCCGTCTCGCTGAGCGTGGTCAGCCTCTCGCTCGGCCTATGGATCCGGGCCAAGACCGTCGATCAGGATGAGCGTGGCAACGCGGAGCGACGGGCCATGTTCGTCGGCCTATGGCCGGCCATGTTCTGGCTCATCGGCGACGCCGTCGAGCGGGAGCGCGGTGGCCGTTCCCGGCTCCGGCGCGGGTGAGCCGAGCTACTTCGCCGACAGGGCGGCGACGACGAGCTGGTCGTACTCGAGCTGGTCGGCGTAGCCGACGAGCGTCTGCGCGTCGTGCTTGCGGTTGATGACCACCAGCGTCGGTGAGCCGTCCACCTGCACGTGACCGGTGATCGCGGTGTAGTTCGAGAGCTCGCGGATCGGCACCGCGACCCGCACGACCTCACCGTGGTGGGACGGGATCGCCGTCACCTCGCGGGCGGCCGCCTGATCGTCGGAGGCGGCCGGGTTGTAGAAGAGCACAGCCAGGACCTGGTCTGCGGCGAGTGCGGCGTCGACCTCGGTGACCCGGCTCTGGGGCGTGGCCGGCGGGCGAGCACTCACCTGCGCCGGGCGGGCGCGGGCGTGGGCCTTCGCGCTCGGGTGCGCGGTCGCCTGGGTGGCCGCGTGCCTCGCGGCTGCGTGCGACGCGGCGGTGGCGCCCGGCTTGGCCGATGTGGCGTGCGCCGCCCCTTGAGCGACGGCGGCCTGCACCGTGGCCGGGGAGGGCGCGTTCACGCTCGAGGAATCGGGCTTGAACACGACGAGCCAGGCGGCCGCGGCGGCGATGACGGCGAGGAGAACGGCGAGCAGTGGGCGGGGCAGGCTTCCCATCACTCCGCATGTTCGGCATCTGGAGGCCCGAGGTTGAGCGCTCTGGCCATCCGATCGACCCCGCGCAAGATTTCGTGTTTAGGGTGATTGGATTTTTGGCATGACCTAAACTAGGACTCATGCCTGCCACATCGGAATCCATCTCGGCCTCGGTGCAGGATTATGCAAAGGCCGTGTACGCGCTCCAGGAGCGCGGGCGTGGGGCCGTGTCGACGAACGATCTGGCCGAGCGCCTCGGCGTGACGCCCGGATCGGTATCGGCCATGGTGCGCAAGCTGGCCGAGCTCGGCCTGGTCGAGCATGAGCCCTATCGGGGCGTGCGGCTGACCGAGTCCGGGCGGCGCGTCGCCCTCGAGGTCCTGCGCCACCACCGGCTGATCGAGCTGTTCCTGGCCCAGGAGCTCGGCATGTCGTGGGACCGCGTGCACGCCGAGGCCGAGGTGCTCGAGCACGTGCTCTCCGAGGATCTCGAGCAGCTCATCTCGGCCCGCCTGGGCCACCCCACGCTCGATCCCCACGGGGACCCGATCCCCACAGCGGCATTCGAGATCGCCGAGGGCCAGACGGTCAGCCTCGACGAGCTCGACCCCGGCACCGGTGGGCGGTTCGTCCGCGTCTCGGACTCCGATCCCGAGATGCTGCGCTACCTCGCCGAACTGGGCATCTCGCTCGGGGACCACCTCGAGGTGGCCGGACGCCAGCCGTTCGGCGGCCCGGTGTTCATCCGCCTCGGCACGCGCGAGCTGCCCCTGGGCGGCCTGCTCGCCCGGGCCATGCGCATCGAACCGAGGTCGGGGCGCGGTGAACGCGCCCCCGCCTGATCCGCAAGTCAGCGCCGGCCAGGCCGCGCTGCCCCTCCCCGGGCTCACCCCGGAGGACGTCGCGCGCTCGCGCGATCGCTCGCGCGTCCACGATGCCCGCCGCAACGGACGCGGGCTGCTCGTGCTGTGGCTGCTCGTCGGCCCCGGCATCCTGGCCATGCTGGGCGAGAACGACGGCCCGAGCATGATCTCCTACGCGACCACGGGCGCCACCTACGGGTACGGGTTCTTCGTCCCCTTCATCCTGGTCACGTTCGCGATGGCGTTCGTGTGCCAGGAGATGGTCATGCGCGTCGGTGCGGTCACCCACCGCGGCTACGGCCAGCTCGTCCTCCAGCGCTTCGGTCCCCTGTGGGGGTGGTTCGCCGCCGGCGATCTCCTGCTCACCAACCTGGTCACCCTGATCGCCGAGTTCGTGGCCATCCGGGTCGGTCTGGCCTACTTCCACCTCGGCGCCGGCATCGCCGCCGCCCTCGGGGTCCTGCTCGTCGCCTTCACGCTCAGCGGCGGCCGCTACTGGCGCTGGGAGCGCGTCGTCCTCGCGCTGGCGGTGTTCAACGGCCTGTTCCTGGCCGCGGCGTTGGTCGTCGGACCCCACTGGGGCGCACTCGGCCGCGCCGCCATCACCTTCGGGCCCCTCCCCCACGGGAGCTTCACCACGCTGCTGCTGCTGCTCACCTCGACGATCGGGGCGACGGTGACCCCGTGGATGATCTTCTTCCAGCAGAGCGCCTCGGCCGACAAGGGCCTCACGCCGCACGACATCCGCCACGGGCGTCTCGACACGCTCATCGGCGGGGTCGGCGCGGCCGTGTTCGGGATCGGCGCGCTCGTGGCCGGGGCCGCGCTCCTCCCGCACGGCGGCACGGCCGTTCAGGGCCTGGCCGGCGCCGGGTTCCCGGCCGCGCTCGACCACGTGGCGGGGCCGACCGCCGGGCGCCTGTTCGCGCTCGGGCTGATCGAGGCCGGCGCCGTGGCCGTGTTGACGATCTCGGCCAGCACCGGCTACGCGGTCGGCGAGTGCATCGGCAAGACGAGCAGCTTCAACAACTCGCCGCGGTCGGCCGCCGTGTTCTACGCCACCAACCTGGTCGTGGCGCTCGTGGCGGCGGCGATCATCCTCATCCCGGGAGCACCGCTGCTCTCGATCGCGCTGAACGCCAACGTGCTCGCCACGGTGCTGCTGCCGGTCACGCTCGTGTTCGTGCTCCTGCTCGCCAACGACCGAGCGCTGATGGGGCGCTGGGTCAACCGCCCGGCCACCAACCGCGTGGCCATCGCCATCGTCGCCTTCATCGGCGTGTGCGGCGCCGCCTATGGCATCGACTCCTTCCTGCACACGATCCACGTCATCGGCGCATGAGCGACCCGGCCCCCGACCGCGCCGAACGGCGCCATCACCTGCACCGACGCATCGCCGCCACCGCGGGCGCCGAGGTGGCGCGCGAGCTCGCGGACGCCTCCGAGGAGGAGATGGTGATGTTCCTCGAGCGCGACCAGCTCGTCAGCGACAAGTCACGCCCGGTCCCGCCGGCCCGGCTCGGCCGCGGGGCGCGGCTCGGGCTGTGGGCGCTGCGGGTGTTCGCGGTCGTGGTCGGCGCGATGGTCATCTACACCTTCTTTGCCACGCTCAGCTGAGTTACGCTGCGACGGGCATGTTCGAGCGCTTTGAGCGGCCGGTCCGCTGTGCCGACGGGCACGTGTTCACCACCACGTGGGTACCGCTGGTGTCGGTAAAGGCGATCCGGCTCGGCCGGCGCCGGATCCAGCGCTGCCCGGTCGGCGATCACTGGACGACGATCACCCCGATCGACGGGACGAACGCGACGCCCGAGGAGCTCGAGCAGGCGGCCGCGGTGCGCGACAGCTCGCTGCCCTAGGCGGGGCGGCGCCGGATGGTCGGCGCCCGCGGGGAGTTCGCCACGCCCGGCGTGGCGAACGCCCCACGCGAGTCGACGATCCTCTCCGAATGACGGCGACGATCGCCCGGCGGGGGCTCGCGGCAGTGGTTGCGCTCAGTCCAACAGCGCACCGGCATCGGGCGGCACGTCCACGGCGTACTGCTCGAGCACCTCGAGCGGCACGATGTCGAGCGTGCGCTCGTGGGTGCTGGCGAGCACGACGTAGGCGGCCGCGCCGGCCTCGTGGGCCATCAGCCAGTTGAAGGCCGTCACGCACCAGCGGTCGCCGGGGCGCAGCCCGGGGAAGTCGTACTGGGGGATCGGCGAGATCAAGTCGTTGCCGATGCTCTGCTGGTGCTCGAGGAACTCCTCACTCACCACCGCGCAGATCGTGTGCGCGCCGAGGTCCTCGGAGGCGGTGCGGCAGCACCCGTCGCGGAAGAAGCCGGTCAGGGGGTCGCTGCTGCACGGCTCGAGCGGGCCGCCGAGGACGTTGCGGTCGGACACGGGTGGCAGTATTGCGAGCCCATGCTCACCGCGCTGCTCACCTTCGCGCGCCGCTGAGCGCCGCGAGGGCGAACGGCGCGAGGTCGACCGCCGGACGCTCGCCGGTCAGCTGCTGGGCCACCGCCTCTCCGATCGCCGGCGAGTGCTTGAACCCGTGGCCTGAGCAGGCCGAGACGATGAGCACCCGCGCGTGCGCGGGGTGGCGGTCGATGACGAAGCGACTGCCCTGCGTGCTCGTGTACAGGCACGACACGCTGCGCAGCGGCGTCGGACCGAGCCAGGGCAGGCGCTCGGCCACGTAGTGGCGATACATGGCGGCCGACTCCGACGCGGTCGCCGGGTGCTGGCGGCCGTCGGGCGCGTGCGTGTGCCCGTAGGTCTCGGTGGCCAGCTTCACGCCGCCGCCCGCGCCGGCCAGCGGCGGGAAGCCGTAGAAGCCATGCAGGTGCTCGACCCCGTGGCGCTCCCCGCCGAAGTCCCACACGAACACGGGCATCCGCTCCGGCATCGGGCCGCGGATCGGGAACCAGTGCAGGAGCTGGCGGTAGACGCCGAAGTGCTCGACCCCCTCGGGAAAGAGCTCCGTGACCCAGGCTCCGGCGCAGAGCACGAGCTGTTCGGCCGTGTAGGTGGCGGCGTCGGTCCGGACCTCGACCCCATGCGCCGTCGCCTCCCAGGCGCGTACGGTCTCCCGTGCGTGCACATCGGCGCCGTCGCGGCGCGCGAGCGCGAGCTGGGCGGCGACCGCCGCCTCGGGTCGCACGTAGCCGGCCTCAGGCTCGTAGTAGCCCTCCGTTCCGGCCGGCATCCTGAACATGGGAAAGCGCGTGCTCAGCGTCGAGCCGGCCAGGTTCTCGTGCGTGATCGCGAACTCACGCGCGCACGCGCGGGTCTGGGCCAGGAAGGGGCTGTCGGCCGGGCCGAGGATGAGCCCGCCCGTGGCCTCGCGCAGGCGCACCCCCGCCCGTGCCTCGATGGCGTCCCACAGCCGGTGGGAGCGCTGCACGAGCGGTACGTACTCGGCCCCCTCGCCGATGGCCAGGCGGGTGATGCGCGACTCGCCGTGTGTGGAGCCGCCGTCGTGCGGGGGCGCGAAGCGGTCCAGGCCGAGCACCCGGACCCCGCGCGCGGCGAGCTGGGCGCAGGTCGCGCTGCCCATCGCGCCGAGTCCGACGACGATGACCTCGGCGTCGCTCACTCGCCGAGGACGCGCTCGAGCCACCGATTGCGCAGCGCGCCGCGGGGGTCGAAGCGCCGGGTCAGCGCGGCGAAGTCGGCCGCCCGCGGATAGCGCGGCGCGAGCTCGGCGGCGCCGGCCAAGAAGAGCTTGCCCCAATGCGGCCGAGCGCCCAGGGGCAGCAGCACGTCCTCGACGGCGCGCAGCGCGCGCGTCACGGCCTCCGGATCGGCCACCCAGGTGAAGTGGATGGCGAGCGTCTCGCGCTCGTACTGCGGGCTCAGCCACAGCCGGTCGGCCGCGATCGTCCGCAGCTCGCACACCTGGGTGAGCGGCGCGAGCTGGTCGCTCAGGCCGCGCAGTGCCTCGAGCGCCTCGAGGGCCCGGGCGCGCTCGACGTGGTACTCGGACTGGATCTCCTCCCCGCTGCTCGGGGTGAAGCCCATACGGAAGTGGGGCAGGCGATCGAGCCACGGGCCGGGCACGCCGAGCTGGCGCGTGCAGTGGACGGGGTCGAGTCCGACGATCGGATGGCGCTCCTGCGTCGCCGGCCGGGCCCCGAACAGGTCCGCCGGGGCCGGCGGGTCGCGATCGACGCGTCGCTTCAGCCACACCGCGTCGAGCGTCGGGGCCGAAGCGGTGGAACACGCTCACGCTGTAGGCGGCGGCCTCGATGGCATCGAGGTTCTCGAGCAGCGCCGGCCAGCTCAGTCCCTCGTAGACGTGCTGGCTGATCTCGTAGGCGGGCTCGACCTCGAGCGTGACCCGGGTGACCGCACCGAGCGCGCCCAGGCCGACGACCGCCCCGGGCAGATCGGGGTCCTCGCGCTCGATGCGCACGAGCTCGCCATCGGAGCGCACGAGCTCGAGTCCGGCCACCGCGCCGGCCAGGTTGCCGCCCCGCTCGCCCGAGCCGTGGGTGGCGGTGGCCACAGCCCCGGCCACCGAGATGTGGGGCAGCGAGGCGAGGTTGGCCAACGCCAGCCCTTCCGCGGCCAGCGCTTGCGCGAGATCGCCGTAGCGGACCGCGCCGCCCACCGTCACGCTGCGCCGGTCGCCCGCCACGTCGATCGGGTCCGGCAGCGCCTCGAGGCTGATCAGCTCCTCGCTGTCGGCGATATCGGTGAACGAGTGGCGGGAGCCGACGACGCGCCAGCGGGGCAGCTCGGCGGCGAGCGCGCGCAGCTCCGCGAGCGTCTGCGGGCGATGCCAGCGGCGGGCGCGATAGACGTAGTTGCCGGCCCAGTTGCGCTCGGCCACGGCCGCGGCCCTAACTCAGCTTCAGGCCCAGCTCGCGCAGCTGCGCCTCGGCCACGGGCGCGGGGGCGCCGGTGAGGGGATCGGCGCCGCTGGCCGCCTTCGGGAAGGCGATCACGTCGCGGATCGACTCCGTGCCGGCGAGCGCGGCCACGATCCGGTCGAGGCCCATGGCGATACCGCCGTGCGGCGGGGCGCCGTAGCGCAGCGCGTCGAGCAGGAACCCGAACCGGGCCTGGGCCTCCTCGGCCCCGATGCCGATCAGGTCGAGCACGCGGTGCTGGACGTCGAGCGTGTTGATACGGATCGAGCCGCCGCCGATCTCGGTTCCGTCGAGCACGAGGTCATAGGCCCGTGAGCGCAGGTTGCCCGGATCGTCGAGAGACCCCGTGGGGGCGGTGAACGGATGGTGCATGGCGTCCCAGCGCCGGCCGTCCTCGTCCCATTCGAACATCGGGAACTCGACCACCCACAGCAGGTCGTGGCGCCCCTCGGGGACGAGGTGAAAGCGGCGCGCGAGGTCGAGCCGCAGCGCGCTGAGCGCCTGCCCGGCCGTCGTCACCCGGTCGGCCACGATGAGCAGCAGGTCACCCGGGCGCGCCTCGAGCCGCTGCCCGATCGCGTCGAGCTCGGACTCGGAGAGGAACTTGGCGATCGGCGAGCGCCAGCCCTGCTCCTGCACGAACGCCCACACGAGCCCCTTGGCTCCGTGGCGCTTGGCCAGCTCGGTCAGCGCGTCGAGCTCCGAGCGGGGCAGCTCGCGCGCGCCGGCGTTCAGCCCCCGAACCACTCCGCCGGAGGCCAGCGTGTCGGCGAACACCTTGAACTCGCTCCCGCTCACCGCCTCGCCGAGATCGCGCAGCTCGAGCCCGAAGCGGGTGTCCGGGCGGTCGATGCCGAACCGCGACACCGCCTCGGCGAACGTCATGCGCGGCCACGGCGGCGCGGGGACGGCGAAGCCGGTGCGCTCGAACACCGCTCCCATGACCGCTTCCATCGTCTCGATCACGTCGTCCTCGGTCACGAACGCCATCTCGAGGTCGAGCTGGGTGAACTCGGGCTGGCGGTCGGCGCGCGTGTCCTCGTCGCGGAAGCAGCGGGCGATCTGGTAGTAGCGCTCGAACCCGCCGACCATGAGCAGCTGCTTGAACAGCTGCGGGGACTGCGGCAGCGCGTAGAACGATCCCGGCTGGGTGCGGGCGGGCACGAGGAAGTCGCGGGCGCCCTCGGGCGTCGAGCGGGTCAGGAACGGCGTCTCGATCTCGAGGAAGTCGCGGTCGTTGAGCACCTCGCGCATCGTCTGAGCGACCTGGTGGCGCAGGGCGATGGCCCGCTGCATGGGGGCGCGGCGCAGGTCGAGCGAGCGGTGGCGCAGGCGCAGGCTCTCGTCCACACCGCTGGCGTCCTCGAGCGGGAACGGCGGCGTGTCGGCCTCGGCCAGGATCTCCAGCTCACTCACCGCGAGCTCGATCTCGCCGGTGGCCAGGTTCGGGTTGACGTTCTCAGGCGCCCGGCGGGTGACCGTCCCGGCGGCGCTGACCACGTGCTCGGAGCGCAGCCGGTGCGCGAGCGCGTGGGCCTCCGGGGCGGCGTCGGGTCCGAAGACGAGCTGCACGATCCCCGAGCGGTCGCGCAGGTCGATGAAGATGAGACCGCCATGGTCGCGGCGGCGGTGCACCCAGCCGGACACGCGGGCGGAGGTGTCGGCGCGCTCAGCCGTCAGCTGGCCGCACCAGGCGTCGCGATAGGAGTTCGGGCGTGGGGCCTGTCGCATCACAACCTGCTTCCCCGCAGGATGGCCGGGATCACCTCGGCGACGGTCAGCTCGCGCTGCTCGCCGCTCTCCATGTCCTTCAGGCTGGCGCTCTGCTCGTCGGCCACGATGGCAACGTAGCGGGCGCCAACGCGGCCCGCGTGCTTGAGCTGACCCTTCAGCGAGCGCCCGGCCAGCTCGAGCTGGGCCCGCAGCCCCGCCCGTCGTGCCTCGTGGGCGAGCGCGAAGGCGGTGCGCGCCGCCGCGGGCGCGCCGAGGGCGACGAACAGGTCGACGAGCTCGGGCGCAACCGGCATCGTCGCGGAGGCGAGCAGCATGCGCTCGACGCCGGCCGCCCAGCCGCAGCCGGGCGTGCGCGGGCCGCCGATCTGCTCGACCAGGCGGTCGTAGCGGCCACCGCCCCCCACCCCGGACTGGGCGCCGAGATCGTCGCTGGAGAACTCGAACAGCGTGCGGGTGTAGTAGTCGAGTCCGCGCACGAGCGTCGGATCGACCTCGTAGCGCAGGCCGGCGTCGTCGAGCAGGCGGCGCACGGCGGCGAAGTGCTCGACGTCCTCGGCCGCGAGACGGTCCAGCAGCTTGGGAGCACCCGCCATCGTCGCCCGCGTGCGCGGGTCAGAGGCATCGAAGGCCCGCATCGGGTTCAGGTCGATGCGCGCCCGCACGTCGGCCGAGACCTCGTCGCTGTGCGCGCGCAGGTAGGCGGTCAGCTCGGCGCGGTACTCGGCGCGGGTCTCCGGCGTGCCCAGGCTGGCCAGGATGAGCCGGGAGCGCACCCCGAGCGCGGCGAGCAACTCGTGCAGGAGCACGATCAGCTCGGCGTCGACCTCGGGGGCCTCGGACCCGATCGCCTCGGCGCCCACCTGCCAGAACTGGCGGTAGCGTCCGCGCTGCGGCGTCTCGGCGCGGAAGAAGCTCGACAGGTACCAGAACTTGACCGGCTGCGGGAGCTTGTGCATCCCGTGCTCGACGTAGGCCCGGCATACCGGCGCCGTGCCCTCGGGGCGCAGGGTGAGCGAGCGACCGCCCCCATCGTCGAACGTGTACATCTCCTTCTGGACGATGTCGGTGGCCTCGCCGACACCCCGGGCGAACAGCTCGGTGGCCTCGAAGGCGGGGGTCTCGATCCGGCGGTAGCCGGCGGCGCCGAGGATCCGCTGCACGTGGCCCTCGAGCGCGGAGCGCCGGGCAGCCTCCTCGGGGAGCACGTCGAACGTGCCCTTCGGGACCTGGATCGCCATCAGTTCTGGGCGAGCTCGCGCAGAAAGGGGTTCGTGGCCCGCTCGCGCCCGAGCGTGGTCAGCCCCATGTGGCCCGGATACACCGTGGTGTCCTCGGGGAACGCGCCGAGCAGCATGTCGATCGACTGCAGCAGGGTCGGCCAATCGCCGCCGGGCAGGTCGACCCGGCCGACGGAGCCCTCGAACAGGACGTCGCCGGAGAACAGGGCGCCGTGCTCGCGCAGGGCCCAGGTGACATGGCCGGGGCTGTGCCCGGGCGTGAACAGCACCTCGAAGCGCAGGCCGGCCAGCTCGAGGCTCTCGCCTCCGGCCACGGTGTGGTCGGCGTCGTAGCTCTCGAACGGTCCGAACCCGGGCCAGCGGACATAGTCGTTGATGTTCGCCAGCACCTCGAGCTCGAGCTCGGGGCAGTACACCGGCGCGCCGGTCGCCCGGGCCACCGGCGCCACCGCACCGACATGGTCGAAGTGGGTGTGGGTGAGGACGATCGCCTCGACGGTGGCGATGCCGAGCGCTTCGAGCGCGCCGAGCAGCTTCTCGGCCTCGTCGCCGGGGTCGACGATGACCGCCGTGTCGCTGTCCTGGCGGCGCACGAAATAGCAGTTCTCGGCCACCGGTCCGACGGTGAACATGCGCACGTCGAGCCCGCTCATCGCTGCGCCTGACGTTGCTCCTCGCGGCGGCGCATCCGCCGGCGCCAGAACCACATCTCCAGGTAGTAGCCGGCCGGCACGTAGAGCAGAAGGGCGAAGATCGAGAAGAACAGTGCGTAGATGACGGGGTTCGACCCCTTCTTCGAGGAGTTCAAGCCGAGCACGATCAGGAACACGAACATGAGCGCGCAGGCGAGCCCGGCGCGCCGGATGGATGACTTCCAGGTCGGCGGGCTGTTCAGGCGCTTGTCGCGGGCGTCCTGACGGGCGGCCTTCTTGCGCTCGTCGGGGCTCGCCGGGCGGCTCGTGCGCCCCCGTACCTGGACCTGACCCGCGGCGGTCCCGCGGTGCTTGCTGCGGCGCTTGCGCTTCGTCTGGGCCATGCGGATATGAGCTTAGTCCTCGGCGCGCTCGAGGGCGCGCTCGATCGTCGGCGGCCCGGTCAGCGGGAGGTCGAGCGGGAAGCCGACGAGGGCGGCCTCGGGCGCCGGAGCGACGAGCTCGGCTCGGGCCGGCGTCGCGTGGCGGGCGATGGCCGCGACGAGCCGGGCCAGCGGGACGGCCCGGTGGTCCTCGACGTTCGTCGACACCTGGGCGACGTCCCGATGCTCGAGCCACAGCCCGAGCGCCCGTACGCCCGGCAGGCCCTCGGGTCCGCCCTCGCGCACTCGCGCGGCGATCGCCTGCGCGGTGACTCGGTCGGCCGGTGGGGCGAGCTCGACGTTGAAGGCGACGAGCGGTGGGCGGGCGGCCACGAGCACGGCGCCGGCGCTCGGATTCAGCCGCCGGGGGCCGAAGTCCGGTTTCAGCTCGCCGGCGTCGATGCGCCGCTGCAGGTTCTCGGGGCCGCCGGCGCGCAGCTGCGCGCGGGTGCGCCCACCGGCCAGCTCGCCGTACAGGAAGACGGGCAGGTGCAGCTCCTCGGCCAGCGCATCGGCGAGCACGAGCGCCTCGGCGCAAGCGGCGCCGCGCGTGGCGTCGTCGAGGTGGACGATCGGGGCCACGTCGAGCGCGCCGACGCGCGGGTGGATCCCCCGGTGGCCGGCCAGGTCGATGCGGGCGAGCGTCTCGCGCGCGCCCGCGAGCACGTGCTCGTACAGCCCGCCCGGGGCGCCGGCGAGCGTGAACACGCTGCGATGGTGGTCGGGGTCGGAGGTGAACGCGAGCATCCGGCCGTCGAAGGCGGCGGCGATGGCGGCGATCGCCGCGGCGTCTCGCCCTTCGGACACGTTGGGGACGGCGAGCAGCGTGGCGCCCACGGGAGCGCGGCTACGCGAGGTCGAGGACGAAGCGCCCGTCGACGAGCACCGGGCGGCCATCGACCTCGAGGCTGGCGTCGACCACGACGACGTCGAGATGGATCGGCACCTCGACCGTGCCGCCGAAGCCGAGGCTGCGCCCGAACGCGACGTGGACGGTGCCGAGGATCTTCTCGTCCTCGAGCACATTGCCGGTGAGCTGGGCGCGATCGTTCGTGCCCACGCCGAGCTCAGCCAGGTTGCGGCCCGGTGCGCCGTGGGCGTCGAGGCGGGCGAAGAACTCGGGTCCGAGGCCGCGCACGGCGTCCACGATGCGGCCGTCGCTGACCGTCAGCTCGGCCGGTTCCTCGCCGATCCCGAGCGTCGCCAGGCTCGTGGCCACGACGCGCCCCTCGCCACCGGTGGGCGAGATGAACCCCTCGCCGCAGGGCAGGTTCCCGAACGCGCCGGGGGCGCTCAGGCGCCCGTCGTCGGAGACGGCGCTGCGCTCAGCGAGCTGGAGGACGAGCTCGGTGCCGCGCGGGCAGGTGACCCGGGCGCTCGCCGCGTGGGTGAGCAACTCGGCCACCGCCTGCGAGCGGGCGGCCATGAGCGGGAAGTCGACCGCCATCACGCGGGCGAGCATGTCCTCGGTGACGCCGGGCATCGTCGCTCCCCGCGCGCCGGCCTGGTTGGCCTCCTTGCGCGCTGTGGTGTGGCTGAGCGAGCGGCTGGTCGGCGCGATGAACACGTCGCTGGCCTTGATCGCCGCCGCCACGGTCGGCGGTGGCTCCTCGCCGTCCTCCCTGCGCGGGTCCATGAGCGTGAGCACGGCGTCGGCGCCCGCGCGGACGGCCTCTTCGCGAAGGGCCTCGCCGATCGCCCGCGAGGGGCCGTCGGCCACGATGACCACGTTCTCGCCGGGCGCGACGTTGAGGCACTGCTGGATGACCGTGGCGACGGCCGGGCTGAGGTCGGGCATGGCGGGCGATCATATGCCGTGCGCACATCGCCCGGTGCTCGCCGGCCGTCTCGGGCCGGCCGTTGCCCTCCTCGCCCGGCTTCTCGCGAACCCGCGGAGCGGCGTGCCCCGGCCGAGCGGCTGCCCTCTGCGCCCGGCTCGTCGCGAACCCGCGGAGCGGGCGAAAAACCGGCGTATGGGCCGGTTTTCGCCCCGCTCAGCCGGCTTGTCCGGCGGCCGACGCTAGACTCCGGCTCCCCTCGCCGGAGTAGCTCAGTCGGTTAGAGCAGCGGAATCATAATCCGCGTGTCGGGGGTTCGAGTCCCTCCTCCGGCATCGCATATTTGCTGCATTTTCTGCGGCTGAGCACGGATTTTGTTCGTGGGGTCGAGACGCCATCGAACCGCTGGAACCGCAGGAAACCGCCCTCTGGCTGACATTCCTGTCCAACGACATGTCCCACGAGGCGGC
>CAWKEO010000012.1:0-766964 GCA_963848745.1 uncultured Solirubrobacterales bacterium
CGGCGCCGTCTTCCTGAGCATCGCGCAGGCGCTCGTCGGTCTCGTGCGCTCGGCCGACACGATCCAGGCGGTCGCGCGCGTGCTGCTCGCCGTGTTCATCCTGCTCGGCACGCTCGGACAGAGCGACGCCCTCGGGAGCGCCTGGGCGGACATCGCCCGCTGGAGCCCGGTCGGGGTCGTGATGACCCTGTTCGCCGGCGTCCTCAACCTGCACGCGTGGAACGGTCGCGACACGCTGTCGCTCGTGGTCGCGTTCGGATACGTGGCGATCTGCTCGGGGATCGGGATCCGCTGGTTTCAGTGGGAGGCCCGCTGACCTCTGGCGCGACTCAGGGGACCCCGACGCCAATGCGGACGGCCGCGTCGAGCTCCGCCCGTGCCCGCCGCGCCGCCTCGGCGCCCGCACCAATCGCGTCGAGGCCGAGCAGCGCCGCCCCCACGATCGGTTCGCTCGGCGTGACGAGAACCTGAGCGGCCGGCACGACCGCCCGCACACCGCGAGCCACCGCCGAGATCAGACTCGACGGAGCCGAGCGCATCACCCGCCCGCCGAGCACCACCGCCGGGTCGCTCGCGGCCCAGGTCCAGGCGAGCCGCGACGGCCCGCACATAGGCCACGATCTCATCGACCATTCGGGCAACGAGGCCGGCGGCGACGTCGTCGGAGTCATACACCGAGAGCACCACGGGCACGAGCTCGTCGAGCCGCTGCGATCGGCATCTCCTCCAGGTGCACCGCCTCGGCTACCTCGAGCGCGGAGCGCAGCCGAAACTGCGCCGGCACAGCCTCCGCGAGCACCGTCCGCGGCCCCCGGCCATCGACCGCGCGCACGGCGGCGGCGAGGGCGGCCACGGCGATGTGGCGCCCGCCGCCCCAGTCCCCGGAGATGTCGCCGAAGGACAGGAACGTCGCCCGGCGCCCGTCCGGGGCCACCCCAAGCCCGTTGATCCCGGTGCCGCACACGACGGCGATCCCCCAGCCGCGGTCGGTGCCGGCCCGCAGCAGCGCCTCGGTGTCGTTGCCGACCACCAGTCGCTTCGCCCACCCCAGTCGCTCCAAGGCGCCGAGGAGCGCGGCGTGCTCCTCGGGCACGTCGATCCCGGCCAGATGCAGCTGGGCGACCGCCGCGAAGGGCCGGGCCGATACCTCGACGCCCGTCTGCTCGAGCAGCCCCGAGAGCAGCTCGATCGTCCCGTCGATCCCCAGGTAGTGGACCTGGCCACGCCCGCCGCGCACGTATCCGAGCAGCGCTCCGCTCGTCGCGTCAAGCAGCGCCAGATCGGTCTTGTTGCCGCCCCCGTCGACGGCGAGCACGACCGGGGGCGCGGTCATGCCGAGGCAGCGGGAGCGGGCACTTCCGCAGCCAGCAGCCGCTCGAGCAGCACTCCGGACAGCCGGTACTCGCGCACGAGCGGATGCGCGAGCAGCGCCCGCCGCGCCACCTCGCGCTCCCCAGAGGCAGCGGCGCCAGCGGCCAGGCGCTCATACGCGGCCACGTGCTGCACCAGCCCGAGCAGCTCCGGCGCCAGCGGCGGCTGCCCCAGAGGCACCGCCCCGCCGCGACCGATGCGCGCCGGCAGCTCGACGACATCGTCATCGGCCAGGCCCGGCAACGCGCCCGCGTTCCGGACGTCGACGACCTGCACATCCTCGGCCCCGGAGACCAGAGACGACACGAGCTGGATCGCCGCCTCGCTGTAGAACGCCCCGCCGCGCTTCTCGAGCAGCGCCGGCTTCTCGGTCAGCGACGGGTCGCGGTACATCTCCAAAAGCCCGCGCTCGATCTCCATCACGGTCCGCGCCCGCGGCGGGCCCATCCGCTGCTCCTGCACGACCTCGCGCTCGGCGTAGAAGTAGCGCAGGTAGTAGGACGGGATCGCCCCCAGGTCGTCCAACAAAGCCCGCGGCAGCCCGATCTCGTGCGCGAGCGCGTCGCCGAAGCCATCCAGGACCGAGCCCAGGACGTCCTGCCCGTCGACCCACACCGCCCGGATCCAGGTCAGGTGATTGAGCCCGACCTGGTCGACCAGGACCTGCGACGGATCGAGGCCCAGGTGCCCGGCGATCTGGCGCTGAAAGTTGATCGCCACGTTGCACAGGCCGATCGCCCGGTGACCGGCGTCGAGCAGCGCCCGCGTGACGATTCCGACCGGATTCGTGAAGTCGATGATCCAGGCGTCCGGCGCCGCCAGCTCGCGCGCGCGGGAGGCGATGTCGAGCACCACGGGCACGGTGCGCATGGCCTTGCCCAGCCCGCCGGCCCCCGTGGTCTCCTGCCCCACGCACCCGCACGCGGCCGGGATCGTCTCGTCCTGCAGCCGGGCCGCCTGGCCGCCCACGCGGATCTGGATCAGCACCATGTCGGCCCCGTCAAGGGCCCGGTCGAGATCGCCCGGTGATCTCGAGCGAGCCATCAAAGCCCTGGCGCGCCAGGATCCGCGAGGCCAGCCCGCCCACCACCTCGCGCCGGGACGCGTCGATGTCGTGCAGCACCAGCGAGCGCACGTCCAGCCGCTCCCGCTCCCGCGTGAGCCCCGACACGAGCTCGGGCGTGTACGTCGACCCGGCACCGATCACGGCCAGCTTCATGGCTGGACCTCGACAGGGGCGAGAGCCCAGCGGTCGTGCGACGGCCGCGAGATGATCTGGCTGGCGAACCGGGTGGCGGACATCAGGGCGTCCGGCCACTGCGCTCCCCGGGCGAGCGCGGCGAGCAGCCCGGCGTTGAACGCGTCCCCGGCACCGGTCGTGTCCTCGACGCGAACCGCCGGTGCCGGCGCCGACAGCTCCACGCCACCGGGGCCGACGGCCAGGCACCCAGCCGCCCCGCGCTTGACCACGACCCAGCCCCCCGAGACCGCCTGCAGCGAACGGGCCGCCGCCGCGGCGTCGCGCACGCCGGTGAGCGCGCAGGCCTCGATCTCGTTGGGCAGGAACACGTCACAGAGCGGGAGCAGCGAGAGGACCTCCTCCCGGGCGCCGTCGGCGAAACCGTCGGGATCCCACGTGGTGTCGAAGAAGGTCCGAGAGCCTCGAGAACGAGCGGCCGACAGGAGCCCCCGGGTCGGCTCGCCTCGCAGCAGAGGCATGACGAAGTAGTCGCACAGCAGGAGGTTCTCGCCGCCCAGAGCATCCTCGGGGATCATCGCGGCGTCCCAATGCGCGTTCACCCCCAGGTAGGTCAAGAAGGTGCGATCGCGAATTGGGGACTCGAGCACGACGGTCAGCCCGGTCGTCTCGCCCGGCACCACGATCAACTCGTCCGAGAGGCCGGCCGGGCGCAACTCCTCGCGCATCCACATACCGAGTGCGTCATCCCCGACGCAGCCCACCAGGCGAACCTCCAAGCCGGCCTCGACCGCGGCCAGGGCGGCGTTGGCGCCGGCGCCTCCGACGCGGATCGCCGCCTGGCCGGTCAGTAGCGTTGCCCCGGGCGGCGGCAGGTCGGTGACCGGGCTGGTGACCACGTCCGCCTGGACGCAGCCGATCACGGTGGCGGTGGGGGTGTGACGGGATGCGCTCACGGCTCGTTATGGAAGGACCTTGCCCTATCGCCGCTGCGGCGCTTATGCTCTCGCCCCATAGAGCCCATCCTATTCGTAAAAAGGTCTAACTTCAAATTGCCCCGGGCGACTATGGCGCATCGCTGGGTGAGTACGGCATGCCCCGCGGCGTGAGCGCCGACGGCGACGGCTGGGCCGGCCGAGCCGAGGCCGACTCCCGGCTGAGCCTGCTGCGCGAGCTCGGCGAGCAGGCCGTGCTCGAGACGATCTTCCGCCGCGGCCCCATCACCCGCCCGGAGATCGCCACCGCCACGACGCTCTCCAAGCCCACCGTCTCGGCCGCGGTGAGCCGGCTCGAGCAGGCCGGCCTCGTGCGCGCGGATGGCACGCGGGTGGGCCAGCGGGGACGCAGCCCCGTCTCCTACGTCGTCAGCTCGCGCGCCGGCTTCGTCGTCGGCGCCGACATCGGGGGCGCCAACGTGCGCGTCGCCGCCGCCGACCTGTTCGGCGAGCCGATCTGCGACCGCAAGCAGCCGACCGCAAAACCAGGCGGGCGGGCGGTCGGGGCACAGATCCTCGAGCTGGTCAGCCAGGTCATCGACGAGGCGGGCGCCGAGCACGGCAAGCCGCTGGCCCTCGGCATCTCGGTCCCGGGCGTGGTCGACCAGGCGAGCGGCCGGGTGACCTCCCTGGCCTACAACGTCGCCCCCGAGGGCGGCTTCGATCCACTCGAGGTCATCCGAGATCGCTTCGATCTCCCCGTCCTGGTGGACAACAACGTGAACGTCTCGGCCGTGGGCGAGAAGTGGTTCGGCCTGGCCCGGGGCGTCTCGACGATGGTGTTCATCGCCGCCGGCGCGGGCATCGGGATGGGGATCATCATCGGCGACGACGTCGTGCGGGGGGCCCACGGGGCCGCGGGCGAGATTGCCTATCTGCCGCTCGTCGGCGACCCGTTCGATCCCCGTCACCGGCTGCACGGCGGCCTCGAGGACGAGATCGGTGCCGCGGCGATCGTGGCCGCGTTCAACGAGCGCCGCAACCCTCAGGAGGACCCCGAGCTCGCCTCCGCCCAGGAGGTGTTCGACCGAGCGGCCGCAGGCAGCGCAGCCGCCCGCGCGGTCGTCGAGCACGTCGCCTTCCGCCTCGGCACGGCGATCGCCACCGTGTGCGCGATCCTCGACCCGGAGCTCATCGTCCTCGGCGGCGGCATCGGATCGAGCCCGCTGCTGCTGGGACCGGTGCGCGGGGCGGCCGCCGCGCTGGTGCCGATCACCGCGCGCATCGAGACGAGCCGGCTGGGGGAGCGGGCCGCCCTGCAGGGCGCGATCGCGATCGCGCTCCACGCCGCCCGCACGACGCTGCTCTCGCCCGGGGCCTCGCGGCGCGACGGCGCTCGCATACGTTCGTAATGGAAAAAAGGCTCTCCAAATCAGAAGTCGCTTGAACGTCGTGCTGCAAGAGGTTATATTCGATTTGTTTAGAAGTTTCCCAAAAGGCGGCGTCGCTGACCGAGCGCGAAGCAACGCGCTCACGCCAGCGACAGGGCCGGCATCGGTGGAGACGAAGGAGAGGGTGGAGATGAACAGGGTGTTGCTGAGGCGCTTCGCATGGCTGCCGGTCATCGCAGCCACGGGCATGCTCGCCGCTGCGTGCGGCGGGAGCTCGTCCTCCGGATCCTCCGGAGGAGGGTCGACTGCGTCGAACTCGGGCGGCTCCGGCAAGGTGGCCGGCAAGCTCGTCCTCGACAACGAGAGCGGATCGACCTGGACCTGCCAGTTCAACCCGTTCAACCCGGCGGTCACGCTGACCTCCTTCGGCTTCGTCTACGAGCCCCTCGAGTACGTGAACATCCTCAAGGACGGAGCGGTCACGCCGTGGCTGGCCTCCTCCTCGGCGTGGTCGAACGGTTTCAAGACGCTCACGTTCACGATCCGCAGCGGGGCGAAGTGGAGCGACGGCCAGCCGTTCACCGCCGCCGACGTCGCCTACACGTTCAACGCCATGCGCAGTGACAAGGCGATCGATCTGAACGCGCTCTGGACCGCCGACGGCGGCCCGCTGAGCAGCGTGGCCATGAAGGGGACCGATCAGGTCGTGCTCACGTTCAGCACCGCCTCGGAGCCGTACTTCTACCTCGTGGCCGATCAGACCCCGATCGTCCCGGAGCACATCTGGTCAAAGCTCGACCAGTCAAAGCTGCACTCCTACACCGACACGAAGCCGGTCGGCACGGGTCCGTACACGGTGTCGAACTGCGCCGCGCAGAACATCAAGTACCTGGCCAACTCGAGCTACTGGCAGAGCGCGCCCGGCCACCCGGTGCCGCAGGTCAAGGAGGTCGACTATCCGGCCTTCCTGTCGAACACCCCGGCGAACCTCTACCTGGCCCAGGGCGCCGCGCAGTGGGGCGGCCAGTACATCCCGAACATCCAGAGCTTCTACATCTCCAAGGACCCGAGCCATCGCCACTACTGGTTCCCGCCCGTCCTCAACGTGTCGCTGTTCCCGAACCTGACCAACCCGGTGCTCAGCCAGCTGCCGGTCCGCCAGGCGATCTCGATGGCCATCGACCGCGCCACCGTGTCGCGGCTGGGGGAGAGCGGCTACCAGGCCCCGGCCAACCAGAGCGGGGTCATCCTGCCCACCTACGCGGCCTGGTCTGACAGCGCCTACACCTCGACGCCCTACAGCCCGAGCAAGGCGCAGCAGATCCTCACCAGCGCCGGTTTCACGAAGGGCTCGGACGGCATCTTCCGCGACAAGAGCGGCACCCCGCTCTCGTTCACGATCAAGACGATCAGCGGCTTCTCGGACTGGGACTCCTCGCTGCAGCTGATCACCCAGGAGCTGAAGGCGGCCGGCATCTCGGTCACCGTCCAGGACGAGAACACGAGCAGCTACACCGCCGACCTGCAGGCCGGGCACTTCCAGCTCGCCTACGGCGGCAGTGGGGGCCCGGCGCCCAGCCCGGGCCCGAGTCCCTACTACGAGCTGCGGGGGCTCCTGTTCGGCGGGAACATCGGCTCGACCAACTACTCCCGGTTCAAGTCGCCCACGACCGACGCGCTGTTCAACCAGTACTCGGCCTCGACCCCGGCCCAGCAGGTCCAGATCATCCACGCGATCCAGAAGGTGATGGTCGATCAGCTGCCGCTCATCCCGGTCACGGAGGGCGTCGACTGGTACCAGTACGACACCTCGCACTTCACGGGGTGGCCGACGCAGTCCAACCCGTACGCGCAGCCCTCGCCGTACCAGAGCCCCGACCTCGGCGTCGTGCTGACGCACCTGGTGCCGACCGGGTGAGCCGAGGGCGAGAGGTCACGGGGAGATGAATTACCTCGTCCGGCGCGGTGGGCTGTTCCTGCTCACCCTGTGGGCGGCCCTGACCGTCAACTTCCTCATTCCCCGGGTCATGCCGGGGAATGAGGCGAGCGCGGTCCTGGCCACCTTCCGGGGAGTGAACCCCGCCGCGCTGCACGCCCTCGAGATCCAGTTCGGCACCGGCGTGCACGTGAGCGTGGTGTCGGCGTACTTCACCTACCTGGGCAACTGCCTGACCGGGCAGTTCGGCCTCACCGCTCAGGGCGTGCCGGTCATGTCCGAGATCAGCTCGAAGCTGCCGTGGACGGCCGGCCTCGTCGGCGTCACCACCATCCTCGCCTTCCTGATCGGGACGCTGGCCGGCATCGCCAGCGCCTGGAAGCGGGGCGGGCGCCTGGACGCGATCCTGCCGCCCACCCTGTTCATCGTCTCGACCGTGCCCATGTTCTTCGTCGGGCTGCTGCTCATCTACGTGTTCGGGGTGAAGCTGAACTGGCTCCCGCTCAGCTCCAACTACGACCTGGGGGCCACGCCGAGCTTCACGGCTTCGTTCATCTGGGACGTGCTCAGGCACGCGCTCCTGCCGGCGCTCAGCCTGGTCATCGTGACCGCGGGCCTGTGGGTGTACTCGATGCGCAACAACATGATCACCACGATCTCCGAGGACTACGTGAAGACGGCTCGGGCCAAGGGTCTGACCGCCTCGCGGATCATGTTCGGCTACGCGGCGCGCAACGCGATCCTGCCCAACCTGACCGGTTTCGCCATGCAGCTCGGCTACGTGCTCGGCGGCGCGATCGTCATCGAGTACCTGTTCTCCTATCCCGGGCCTCGGCTACCTCTTCTACACGGCCACCACCGACCACGACCTGCCGCTCATGCAGGGGCTGTTCCTCGTCTACACGCTCGCCGTGCTCGTCTGCGTGCTCATCGCCGACCTGCTCACCGCCGTGCTCGACCCCCGGACCCGAGAGGCGTAGGGACCGTGTCGGTGACGAACCTCGCGGCGGCCGAAGCGGCGACTCCCGTCGCGGCAGCGCGGCCGAACCGGCGCTTCGTCCGGGCGGTGCTCGGCAACCGCAAGGCGGCCGTGGGCACGCTGATCCTGCTGCTGATGGTGTTCGTGGCCGCGTTCCCGGGCCTGCTCGCGCCCGACAGTCCCTCGGCGGCGGCCTACGGCCAGATGCTCAACCCGTCCTCCAAGCACCTGCTCGGAACCACCCAGCTCGGTCAGGACGTGTTCTCCCAGCTCATCTGGAGCACGCGCGAGACGCTCATCGTCACGCTGATCGTCACCGCGATCGCCACGTTCCTGTCCACCGTCATCGGTGTCACCTCCGCCTACGTGGGCGGCATCACCGACCGCGTGCTGACGGTGATCATCGACGTGTTCCTGATCCTGCCCGTGCTGCCGCTGCTGATCCTGCTCGCGGCCTACCTGCCGCCCGGGATCACGTCGCTGACCATCGTGCTCTGCATCACCAGCTGGGCGTTCCAGGCCCGCCAGCTGCGCTCGCAGGGGCTCTCGATCCGCAACCGCGACTTCCTCCTCGCCGCCCGAGCCCGGGGCGAGCGCGGGATCTACATCGTGCTGGTCGAGATCGTGCCCACGATGACCTCGCTGATCGCGGCCTCGTTCCTGTCCCTCGCCGTCTACGTGGTCGGCTTCGCGGCCAGCCTCCAGTTCCTCGGGCTCGGAAACAGCAGCCAGCTCATGTGGGGGACGATGCTCTACAACGCCCAGCAGGCCTCCGCGCTCGAGGCCGGCAACGCGTGGTGGGCGCTCGCCCCCGGCGCGGCGGTGGCGCTGCTGGGGACCGGGTTCGCGCTGGTGAACTACGCCTTCGACGAGATCGGCAACCCGGCTCTGCGGCCGGTTCGGCGGGGGAGGAGGCGGCGTGCCCGAGCCTCTGCTTGAAGTCACGAATCTCTCGGTGGCCTACCAGACCGAGCGGGCCGAGGTGCGGGCGGTGCACGACGTCAGCTTCAGCGTCGATCCGGGTGAGTTCGTGGGCATCGTCGGGGAGTCGGGCTGCGGCAAGTCAACGCTGCTGTTCGCCGTGGCCCAGCTGCTCACGCCGCCAGGTGAGATCGTCGGCGGAACCGTCGTGTTCCGGGGCACCGACATGGTGCGCCTGCGCGCGTCAGAGCTTCGCCACATGCGCTGGCGCGACTATTCGGTGGTGATGCAGAGCGCGATGAACGCGCTCAACCCCATGAAGAGCATCGGGGCGCAGTTCCGGGACACCCTGGAGGCGCACGGCACGGGCGCCAAGGACGACATCCGCCGGCGCTCGGCGGAGGTCATGGCGCTCGTCGGCATCGATGCCGTGCATCTCGACAGCTATCCCCACCAGCTGAGCGGCGGCATGCGCCAGCGGGCGATGATCGCCATGGCGCTGCTGTTCACCCCCCAGCTGGTGATCATGGACGAACCCACGTCGGCGCTCGACGTGGTGGCCCAGCAGTCGCTGATGACGAAGATCAAGGAGCTCCAGCGCCAGCTCGACTTCGCCGTCATCTTCGTCACCCACGACATGTCGGTGGTGAGCCGCTACTCGGACCGCGTGATCGTCATGTACGCCGGCCAGATCGCCGAGGCGGCGTCGACCGCGGCGATCTTCGACACCCCGCGCCACCCGTACACGCGCGGCCTGATGAGCGCCTTCCCGGCCATCCGCGGCCCGCGCCGGGAGCTCGTCGGCATCCCCGGCTCACCGCCCGACCTGTCCCATCTACCGAGCGGCTGCCGCTTTCATCCCCGCTGCCCGGAGGTCATGCCGGTCTGCCCGGAGCGCGAGCCCGAGCTGTACACGGTCGGCGAGGCGCGCGCGCGTTGCCTGCTCTATGACCCCGCGGTCGTGAAGGAATCAACGCCGGTTCGCTTGGCGTCGGCTGACGCCGACCCCGGCCGGCGGGAGGAGTCGCGATGAGCGACGAGCTGCTGCGCGCCGAGGGCCTCACCCGCCACTTCAACCTCGGCGGGATGTTCTCGCGCAAGACCCTCCACGCCGTGGATGACTTCGACCTCGTCGTGCGCGAGCGCGAGATCGTCGCGCTGGTCGGGGAGAGCGGCAGCGGGAAGAGCACGGTCGCCCGCCTGCTCGCCGGGCTCTATCCGCCGACGCGCGGCGAGATCTCCTACCGGGGCCGCGCACTGCGCAGTCTGCACTCGCGCAAGAGCAAGCTCTGGTACCGCGGCGAGGTGGCGATCGTCCTCCAGGACCCGTTCAGCGCCTTCCACCCCGTGTTCCGGATCTCCCACGGCGTGATGCGCAACCTCGCCCTGCACCGCCCCGAGCTGAGCCGGGCCGAGCGCCGGGCCGAGGCCGAGCGGGCCTTCGAGGCCGTCGGCCTGCGCTCCGACATGCTCACGCGCTTCCCGTACGAGATGAGCGGGGGCGAGCGCCAGCGGGTCGGGTTCGCGCAGGCGCTGGCCGTGCGGCCGAAGCTGATTCTGGCCGACGAGCCCGTGTCGATGCTCGACGTCTCGATCCGGGTCGGTGTGCTGAACATGATGGCCGGGCTGCGCGACCGCGAGGGCGTCTCGCTGCTCTACATCACGCACGACCTGGCCAGCGCGCGGTACGTGGCCGACCGGATCGTCGTCATGTACGCCGGCCATCAGGTGGAGACCGGCCCCGCCGACGAGGTGCTCTCGGCGGCCAAGCATCCGTACACGCAGCTGCTGCTCTCGGCGGTGAGCGACCCGCGCGAGAAGCTGTCCGAGCTCTCCGCGGATACCGGCGAGCCGCCCAAGGTCATCAACCCGAGCGAGGGCTGCCGCTTCCGCTGGCGCTGTCCGTACGCGATCGACACCTGCGCGCAGATCACCCCGCGCCTGGAGCCGATCGGCGAGAGCCGGGTGGCCTGTCACGTCGCGGTGGCGCAGGCGCGCGGCGAGAGCGCACCCGAGCCCGCGCCGGTGAGGAACGGCTGATGCCCGGTCAGGTCGCGAGCGGAGCGATGATGGCAGCCGAGATGGCCGAGCAGCCGGGCCGCCTGCGCGACCTGCTGGCCCGCTCGGAGTCGATCCTCACGCAGGTGCGCACGCTCGTGCCCACGCCGCTGCACGGGATCACGATCGTCGCCCGGGGCTCCTCGGACCACGCGGCCGTGTACGGCCGCTACCTGCTCGAGGCGGTGACCGGCAAGCCGGTGTCGCTGGCCGCGCCGAGCCTGCACACGCTCTACCGCATCCCGGCCGACTATCGCGGCCAGCTGGTGATCGCGGTCAGCCAGTCGGGGGCGACGCCCGAGATCGTGGAGACGCTCGAGGCGCTGCAGCGCGCGGGGGGGCGCGGCCTCGCCATCACGAACGACGCCGCCAGCGCCCTCGCGCACGCCGCCGACGCGACGATCGCGCTCGAGGTCGGTGACGAGCGGGCGGTGCCGGCGACCAAGACGGTGACCGGGGAGCTGATGGCGTTCGCGATCCTCGCCTGCGCGCTCGGGGAACTACCGTTCGCGGGCGAGCATCTGAACGCCGTCCCAGCCTGGGTGCAGGCGGTGCTCGACGACCCCGCGCCGGCGATGGAGGTCGATCGGCAGCTGATCGTCGTGGCCCGCGGCTACATGTATGCGGCCGCGCTCGAGACGGCGCTGAAGATCAAGGAGACCTGCGCGCTGCTCGCCGACGGGTACTCGTCGGCCGACCTGCGCCACGGGCCGATCGCCGCCGTCACCCGCGGGCTGCCGGTCATCGCCCTGTCGAGCCCCGGGCGGGCGGCCGACGACATCGCGGAGCTGATCGGGGAGCTGCGGGAGCGGGGGGCGAAGGTGCTCGCGGTCGGCCCCGGAGCCGACGTCGCGCTCCCGTCCGGCATGCCCGAAGCGCTGGCCCCGATCGCCGCTGTCGTGCGCGGTCAGCAACTCGCCTACGAGCTCGCGCTGAGGCTCGGGCTCGACCCCGACCGGCCAACCGGTCTGACGAAGGTCACTCACACATGAAGGAGGACGACGCATGTCCCGCAAGCACCGCTGGCTGACCCTGGTGACCTCGCTGCTGGTCGCGCTCGCGGTGAGCGCGCCGGTCGCCACGGCCGACACCCGCATCGTCGGCCTGGGCGGCTGGCAGGTGCAGAGCAGCGCTCAGGTGACCCAAGGAGGCGGGCAGGTCTCGAGCCCGGGCTACGGCACCGGTGCGTGGCTGCACGTCGCGCCCGACGATGCCGGCGCCGTCGGGACCGAGGTGAACGCCCTCGTACAGACAGGCCACTGTCCCCATGTGTTCTTCGCAGCGAACATGAAGAGCTGCTTTGGCTACATGGACCGGATCGGGGCGGACACGATCCCGATGTTCTCCGTGCCCTGGTGGTTCCGGACCCAGTTCGATGCCGTTCCGCAGGGCTCCCGCTCCTACGAGCTCATCGTCAACGGGGTCGTCGGCGCGGCCGACCTGTGGGTGAACGGCCACGAGGTGGCCACGCGCGACACCGTGCAAGGCGACTACACGCGGTTCACGTTCGACGTCACCGGTCTGGTGCGCCGGGGCGCGAACGCGCTCGCGCTCGAGGTCTATCCGAACAACCCCCTCACGATGTTCACGCTTGACAACGTCGACTGGTCGCAGATTCCGCCCGACAACAACACGGGCATCCAGTTCCCGGTCGAGCTCCACACCTCGGGTCCGCTCGGGCTGAGCAACGCCCACGTGGTGCAGGACGACGCCCCGGACCTGTCGAGTGCCAAGCTGACGCTGAAGGCCGACGTGACCAACCACGTGGGCACCGAGCAGACAGGCGCGCTGACCGCCACCGTCACGTCGCCGAGCGGGGGCACGCTCACCATGACGCGCACCGTGACGGTCCCCGCCGGGGCGACCCGGACGTTCACCTTCACCACGGTCATCACCCATCCGAGCGTGTGGTGGCCGACCGGCATGGGTGCGCATCCGCTCTACGGGCTGCGGATGGCGCTGGCGCAGCCGGGCAGCCCGCCCGATACGCAGTCAGAGACCTTCGGGATCCGCACCGTGAGCACCCGCCTGATCGGGGCGGCGCCGATCGCGCCGCAGGGCTCGCGCCAGTTCCTCGTCAACGGCGTGCCGTTCGTGTTCCGGGCCGGTGGCTGGTCGGAGAACCTGTTCCTGCACTACTCGGCCGCGAACACCGCGGCGCAGATCGCCATGATCGAGAACCTGGGCCTGAACGGGATCCGCACCGAGGGCAAGCAGATGCCCGAGGACTTCTACACGCAGATGGACCGGGCGGGGATTCTCATCGACGGCGGTTACCAGTGCTGCGACGCCTGGGACCTCGGGGCCAGCGGCCTGACGAGCCCGCACGACTTCGCCCTGCTCGCCAACTCGGCCCTGACCATCGGCCAGAACCTGCGCAACCACCCCAGCGTGCTCAACTTCAGCTGGAGCGACAGTCCTCCGACCAATCGCCAGGAAGAGGTGTCGGTCAAGGCGTTCGCGCAGGCTGACTTCCAGGACCCGCTGATCGCCTCGGCGGAGTACAACACCGCTCGCCAGCTCGGCCCGTCGGGCGAGAAGGAGGGCCCGTACGACTGGGTGCCGCCGAGCTACTGGTACGACACGACCCACTACACGCGGGATGACCCGACGCGCACGAACGTCGGCGGGGCGTGGGGATTCGACAGCGAGGCGAGCTCTGGCGCGACGATCCCGACGCTCGACTCGATCCAGCGGTTCATGTCGCCGTTCGAGCAGACCGAGCTGTGGCAGAACCCGGACTACAACCAGTACCACCTCAACTACGAGAACCAGCTCCCGGGCCCGAACAACGGCGGCTACGCGTTCGGGACACTGCACGACCTCGACGCGGCGATCAAGGCCCGGTACGGGCCGTGGTCGAGCCTGTCCCAGTACGTCGAGGAGGCTCAGGTCCAGAACTACGAGACCCAGCGGGCCGAGTTCGAGGCCTACATCGACCACTCGACCAATCCCAAGGCGCCGTCCACGGGCATCGTCTACTGGCAGCTGAACAAGGGCTGGCCGACGCTGCTGTGGGACCTGTACAACTTCGACTTCGACCAGGCCGGGAGCTACTTCGGCGCCCAGGAGGCCAACCACCCGCTCCACGTCCTCTATGCCTATGACGACGGGACGGTCACCGTCGACAACCTGAGCGGGGCGGCGCAGAGCGGCCTGTCGGTCGAGGCGAAGGTCTACGACGTCGCCGGCCACGTGCTCGACCACTCCTCGGTGCGTGACATCTCGGTGGGTGCGCAGGGTGTGGCGCGCGGACTGCTGCATCCGCGCGTGCCGGCCGGAACGGCCTCGCCGGAGACCTACTTCGTCGAGCTGGTGCTCCGGCGGGGCGGGACCCTGATCGACCGCAACGTGTACTGGCTCTCGACCCAGCCGGACGAGGTGAACTGGAAGGCGACGATCGGCAACCCGCAGGCGACGATGAACCAGTACGCCGATCTCACCCAGCTGCGCGAGCTCCCGGCGGCAACCGTGCGGGTGACCGCGTCCAGCCACGCCGTCGGCGGGGGAAGCGCGGAGACGGCGGTGACGATCACGAACACGTCAAAGACGCCGACGGCCGCCTTCTTCCTGCGCGCCGATGTGCGCCGCGGCTCCGCTGCCGGCGTCCCGGCGCCGGGCGACAACGAGGTCCTGCCCATCGCCTGGAGCGCCAACGACATCACGCTGTGGCCGGGGGAGTCGGAGACGCTGCGGGCCACCTACCGCCAGGCCCAGCTCGAGGGCGCCTCCGCGGTGGTGAGCCTGTCCGGATGGAATGTGCCGCTCGCCGATGTGGCGGCCGGGTCATGAGGGGCCCGGCAGTCGCCCGGCGGGTCGCTGTCAGTGGAGTCCGGGCGCAGCCACGGCCGCCGGCTCACGTGCGAGGCGACCCCGCAGGGCGAGCACGAGCGCCGGGATCAGCGCGGCTGCGACCAGGAGCACCGCCCACACGAACGTTGACCCGAACGCGTTCGCCAGCGGTCCGGCGATCGCGGCGTGCTGGGAGCCCGGGAGGTGCTGCAGGCCGCTGAGGCCGCCACTGCCGCTGCGGCTGCCTCGGGGTGCCACCCCCGAGCCGGACAGGTTGGCCTTGATCGAGGAGGCGAGGATCACCGACAGCACCGCGGTGCCGATCGAGGCGCCCGCCTGCCGGATGATGTTCATCGCCGTGCTCGTGCGGGCGATCGCGCTCTGGGGCACCGCCTGCATGGCTGCGGTCATCGTCGGCATCATCGCGAAGCCCATGCCGAGCCCCTGGACGAAGCTGCCCGCGCACAACAACGCATAGGGAGTGTGCGCGGTGACGAACAGGAACGGGACATAGCCGAGCGCCACGAAGGGCAGCCCGATCACCGGCATCCAGGTCGGGCCGCGCCGGTCGGTGAGGCGCCCGGCGAGTGGCATCGTCAGCATCGCTCCGATCCCGCCGGGCGCGAGCAGGAGGCCCGCGGTCAGCGCCGAGGCACCGCGGTCGACCTGGAAGTAGAGCGGGACGATCAGCATCGAGCCGAATACCGAGATCGCGAACAGCAGGAAGATCCCGGCGGCGGCGCCGGCCCGGCTGTGGATGAACAGGCGGATGTCCAGCAGCGGTGCCTCGGAGCGCCAGCTGTGGACCAGGAAGAGGGCGATCAGTGCCACCCCGGCCGCGGTCGGCCCCCAGGAGCGCAGCGCGCCGAACCCGTAGGTGGAGGATTCGGCCAGGCCGAAGATGAACACCGCCAGACCGGGCGAGAGCAGGAGCATCCCCAGCCAATCGAAGCGGTGGCTGCGCTGGGACTCGTCCGGCTCCAGGACGATCAGCGCGAGGCTGACGGCGAGGATTCCAATCGGCAGATTGATGAAGAAGATCCAGCGCCAGGAGACGTCGTCGACGAGCCAGCCGCCGAGGATCGGCCCCATGATCGGGGCCAGCAGCATCGGCACGCCGAGGATGCCCATCACCCGTCCCAACCGGTGCGGGCCGGCCTTCTTGGTCAAGATCGTCATGACCGCGGGCATGATCATGCCGCCGCCGATGCCCTGCAGCACCCGGAAGAGGATCAGGGAGGCGGCGCTCCAGGCCAGGCCGGAAGCGACCGAACCGGCCATGAACAGCACCAGCGAGGTGATGTAGATGCGCTTGGTCCCGAATCGATCCGCCGCCCAGCCGGTGACGGGGATCACCGCCGCCAGCGCCAGCGTGTAACCGGTCACCACCCACTGGATCGTCGTCAGCGACGATTTGAACGCGAGGGCCAGGTGGTTGATCGCGACGTTCACCACGGTGGTGTCGAGGATCGACATCACCGCGCCGAGCATGACGACGCCGGCGACGATGAAGATCTCGCGGCTGAGAGCGTCGTCCTGGCCGGTGGCAGGCTGGTTGGGCATGGCCGCCAGTCTATGAGCTCGTTTCCGGCCCCCATGAGCGCCGTCGGTTGCGGAGCGCCACCATGCCGGCGTGGCGTCTGACCGGGAGCGTCTATAGCCGCCCGGCGACCAGCGCGGCGGCGAGAACGACCATGGCGATCCACAGGGCCGACAGGGCCCCCTCCAGCGGCGCCAGCACGCGCTCGGCGTCGAGTTCGAGGACCTGGCCATTGCGCAGGACCTGACGGCCGATCACGGAGACAGTGCGCCGGCGCAGTTCCCGGGCCGGGGTTGACAGACGGCGCTGGACGACACTGAACACGCCGCAGGCGAGCGCGATCAGGACACCCTCGGCGCGAACGTCGAGCGCCTCGACGAACCAGCCGGTGAACGCCGGAAAGGCGCCCCACCCCACGGCGAACCAGACGTCGGTGTGGAAGTGCCCTCGGAACAGCTCGAGGTTGTAGGCCAGCGCGAGGAATGTCCCGACGGCCACGAGGGGGAGCAGCCACGCCGACACGATCACCGCGCCGAGGATCCCGATCGCCACCGCGCCCCCCAGCCCGACCACCGCCAGGGCGACCAGGGCGCCGTGCGAGAGCCGCGTGCCCAGGGGCCGATCCGCCAGCTCATCCAGCGCGTGGCACGCCACCCCGAGGGCGAGAAAGAACGCCCCGAGGGCGGCGCCCAGCCGCCACAACACGAACGTTGGTGCGAGCGCGGCCCCGATCGCCACATAGCTGAGGTGCCACGCGGTGTAGGGCGGGTGCAGGATCGTCACCAGGTCGCGCCAGCCACCGGGCGACAGCGCGTAGAACGCGGGCCGCGCCGGGCCGGGCTTATCGACGCGCGGCGCCGTCTCGGACCCCCGTGACGACGATGCCGGCGCCGAAGCTGAGCTCACGCTGATCGACGTCACCGATCCCGGCTTCGCGCCACAGGCCCGGGAGATCAGGTTCGGCGGTGTGGAACTGCTCGATGTTGGGGCCCAGGAACCGGCCCACCTCATACCAGTCCTTCGACACCGCCCGGCCGATCAGGGGCAGCCCGACCCGGGTGTGCACCCGCCACAGCGCGCGGAGCCTGGGGTCGGCGGGCACCCCGAACTCGACCATCGCAATCCGCCCGCCCGGGGTCACCACCCGCGCCAGCTCGCGCATCGTCGCCGCCCGGTCCTCGACGTAGCGCAGCAGATAGGTGAACGACAGGGCGTCGAACTCACCGTCGGCGAACGGCAGCGCCTCGGCCTCCCCGAGCACGAAGGACAGCCGGCCGCCGGCCGGCGGAGAACGCTCGAGCCGAGACTGGGCGCGGCCGAGCATCGCCTCGCTCTGGTCCAGTCCGACCACGTCGGCGCCCCGCGCGGCGAGCGCGAACGCGACCATGCCGGTCCCGGTGGCCACGTCGAGGATTCGCATCCCCGGACGCGGGTCGACGGCGTTGACCAGCGCCCGGCGCCAGCGCGGATCCTGGCCGAAGCTCATCACCGCCCCGACCCGGTCGTAATGGTCGGGCAGCCCGCGGAAGAGCTGCACGGCGTGGCGCTTGCGAGAGGACGTCATCGGCGCCCCAGAGCCTACGGGTATCGACGAGCCCGGGTCACTCCGCGCCGAAGGGCAGGTAATCCAGGGCTCCACTGATCTCGAACAGCCGCTGAGCCTGGCGCGAGGCCCTGCTCACGCAAATCCGAGCCTGGTTCTCGGTCGCGCAGGCGTGCCTGATCAGGACCTGCAGGCCCGTCGAGTCGATGAAGCTCACGGCAGCGAGGTCGACCTCGATCCTCGTGGCAGCGGTGGCGCGGGCATCGACCAGCGCCTGATCGAGCAGACCCGCGCTGGCGAGATCGAGCTCTCCGTGCACGACGAGGATCAGCGAGCCATGGCGTTCGATGGTGTCGATCTTGAGAGGTGCGACCAAGCTGTGGTTCCCCCGAGAGAGAAGCAACCGAGCCCGAGGCTCCGCGGTCGTTCCCTGGCCGCACGCGGCATCGGTCGCGCGGAGAATAGGGGCGCCACCCATGCGGACGCGCGGCCGGCGTTCTCATGCGGACGTCGCCGCTCGGACATCCGCGCGACGGGTTCGCCGAGCCGCTTCCCGGCGGGGCAGCCGGACGCTACGCTGGCGGTCGTGCGACGCTCAGCTCTGGCGCAATGTGCCGTCCGCGGGGGGAGCGCGAGGTGGCCCGGATGACAGTCGGAGACCCTGTGGCCAGCCGGGAGATGGCGTGGGGTCGCTGACCAATCTCATCAGCATCGTCGATGCCGACGAGGACCTGGCCAACCTGCTGAACGAGCCGGACCGCGAGCGCGCCCGGCGCGAGGCCCTGACCCGCGTCCGGCATCTGTCCGTGGGCGCGTGGGACGCGGCGGGCGCGATCGAGTCCGAGGCGCACCATCGCGGCTTCCTGATCATCGAGGGACTGCTCTCGCGCGAGGTGCATGTGCTCGGACGCCAATGCGTCGAGCTACTGGGGGAGGGGGATGTCCTTCGCCCGTGGCGGTGGGACCCCGATGGGTCGCATGTGCACGCCGAGATCGGGTGGACGGTGCTCGAGCCGACGCGGTTGGCGGTCCTCGATCACGGGCTCGTGACGCGTATGACTCCCTGGCCGCAGCTCGGCGTCGAGCTCTTCGCCCGCGGCACCCGGCGGGCGCATTCGCTCGCCGTGGCGCTGGCCATCTCCCATCACCCCAAGGTCGAGGACCGTCTGCTGTTGACGCTGTGGCACCTGGCCGAACGCTGGGGACGCGTCGGACCCGATGGCATCTTCCTGCCGCTGCCGCTGTCGCATCAGCGACTCGCGCATCTGGTCGGGGCCCACCGTCCGTCGGTGACCACGGCGATGGGAGCTCTGGCGCAGGCCGGCGCAGTCAGCCGGCGCGAGGATGGCACGTGGATGCTGCACGGGTCTCCGCCCGCGGAGCTGCGCCATCACCGCCTCGTCGCCGCGATGACGTGAGGCGCCCCACCGGCGACCGACCCGCGTCTCACGGGCCGGCCGCCGGCGATCGGGCCTCCCTGGCCGGGCCTCCAGCGCCGACCGGCCATGAAGGCCACCAGGGCCAGGATGGCGATCAGGAACAGCAGCGGGTGGACGACGATCCCGCCGGCCACGGCAATGATCAGCAGCACAACGGCAAGGACGAGAAGCATGCTCACCTCCGTATCGGTTGTGATGCAGTACCCCCACCCCCGACGCCCGGTGGCAGGGCAGGGTCGCCGTGAGGACGTCCGCATTCGGACATCGCGCGGAAAACGCCCGAAGTTGGTCTAGTCCACTTCTCAGGCTGGTATAGTCCGCCCACGCGAGAGGTTTCCGGCCTCGTGAGTCTCGACGAGGTGACGGGAGACGAGGACAGAACCGGCCCTGCGGCCGGAGGAGGGGAAGAAGCGTGAGAGCCATGCGCTACGCAGCCATGCTCATGTCCACCGCTGCGCTGATCGGCGCCGCCTTGGCCGCGCCGGCGTCGGCGGCCACGAGCAACGGCCCGCCGGACCCGATCATCCCGAAGCCGGTTTCGTTCACGGCCGGATCCGGCCACTTCGAGCTCACGAAGACGACCCGTATCGTCGCCAACTCGACCCCGGCGAGCGCGATCGCCAAGGACCTGGCGGACACGCTGCGCCCGGCCACCGGCTACGCGCTCCCGGTCACCACCGGCGCGCCGCGCAGCGGTGACATCACGCTCGACATCGGCACGCCGCCGGCGATCAAGCACGACACCACCGGTGAGGCGTACATGCTCACCGTCACCACCACCGGTGTGACACTCGAGGCGAGCACCCCGCACGGCCTGTTCGACGGCATCCAGTCGATTCGCCAGCTCCTGCCGCCCTGGATCGCCGCTCACCACCGCCAGGCCGGTCCATGGCGGATGCCGGCGGCGAGCATCGTCGACTATCCGCGCTATCAGTACCGCGGCTACATGCTCGACATCGCCCGGCACTTCGAGCCGCCGGCGACGGTCGAGCGGCTGATCGACGAGATCAGCGCCTACAAGATCAACGTCTTTCACCTGCATCTGAGCGACGACCAGGGCTTCCGGATCGTCATCAACGGCTTTCCCCGCCTGACCTCGATCGGCGGCCAGGGGTCGGTGGGAACGCACGGACGAAAGATGGATCCGGGCGGCTACTGGACCCAAGCCCAGTACGAGGCCGTCGTCGCCGACGCAGCCGCTCACTTCATCACTGTCATCCCGGAGGTCGACTCCCCCGGACACAACAACGCGATCATCATGTCCGAGTACGGGGACACGTCGAACCCGCTGCTCGACGGCCACCCGCAGAGCATCAACTGCTCGGTCAACAACCCGCCGGTGTGGAACTACTCCGAGGACGTCGGCTACAGCGCGTTGTGCCCGGAGAGCGCGGACAGCTGGCGGATCATGACGGCGATCATCGACCAGCTGAGCGCGATGAGCCCCGGGCCGTACTACGACCTCGGCGGCGATGAGGTTCCGAACAGCCTGCTCAGCCAGTCTCGCTACGCCGCGTTCGTCAATCAGGAGGCCGGCATCGTGAACGCGGCCGGGAAGACGGTCATGGGCTGGGCCGACATCGCCGGTCCGGACGTCAACCCGCCGGCCGGCTCGGTGGCCGAGTACTGGCAGCCGGCTGCCGGCAACGACCCGAACGCGATCACCGGCCGCGAGGCGGTGGCCAAGCACCTGAAGGTCGTGATGGCACCCGCCAACCGGAGCTACCTGGATCAGAAGTACATCGTCGACGGCTCGAAGGTCGTCCCGCCGACGCTCGGCCTGAGCTGGGCGTGCCCCAAGGGATGCGACGTCAGCTCCTTCTACAACTGGGATCCCGGCCACTACGTGACCGGCGTCACCGACGCCAACGTGATCGGCGTGGAGGCGCCGCTGTTCGGCGAGACGGTGGTCAACCGCTCCAACGACGAGTACATGACCTTCCCGCGGCTCCTGGCCACGGCCGAGCTCGGCTGGTCGCCGTACGTGCACCGCACGGCAACCAGCCCCGCCTACGCCGACTTCCTGGCCCGGCTCGCCGGGCAGGGCGCTCGGCTCATGGCCGGGGAGGTGAACTTCTATCCCTCGACCGAGGTTCCCTGGCGCCTCGAGGCCGAGCCGGTGGGTGTTCACGGCCCTCACGTCAGCGGCCCGATCGCGCTGCTGGCCGCGCCCGGCGTGCCGCCCGGCGCGATCACGGCCACGGTCAACTGGGGTGACGGGACGAGCTCGCCGGCCACGGTCACCGGCCACGGCCCGAGCGACGTGAAGGTCAACAGCCTCTACACGGTCTCGGCCACGCACACCTACGCCACCGGCGGCTCCCACACCGCGACGCTCACCCTGAGCGCCACCGGCAAGGGCACGGTGACACTGCAGTTCGAGGTCCGCGGCTAGCGGATCAGCATCCCGGCAGGCGGCGGGCCCCACGGAGAGGTTTGGGGCCCGCGCTGCCGGGGATCAATACGCGCAGGAGGGGACGCGACATGGCGTCAACGGCAACCGAGGCACGGCGCGGAGGCGGACGCGGGCTGGCAATCACGGTCGCGCTGACCGCAGCGACCGTGGGCGTCGTCTACGGGTACGACACCGGGAGCATCGCCGGAGCGCTGCTGTTCATACCGGCGCACTTTCACCTCTCGACGGCCGCCGTCGAGTGGGTGACGACGTTCACTGGGCTCGGCCTCATCCTCGGCGCCCTGATGGCCAACCGGCTGGCCGACCGCTTCGGCCGCAAGGTGGCGATGATCATCGTCGCCGCCGGCTTCACCGTGTTCGCGATCCTGCAGGGCGCTGCCCTGAGCATCGCCTGGCTCGACGCCACGCGCTTCTTCCTCGGCGTGAGCATCGGCATCTCGACCGTGGCGGGGCCGGTGTTCATCGCCGAGTCCGCGCCGGCGGGGATCCGCGGCGCGCTCATCGTCGGCTATCAGGTGGCGACCGTGGCGGGAATCATGGTCGCCTACTTCGCCGACTATGCGCTGGCCGGCAGCGGTTCGTGGCGGATCATGCTGGCGCTCTCCGCCGTGGCCAGCGCCGCGGTCCTGCTGATGCTCCTGCGCCTGCCCGACACCCCGCGCTGGTACCTGATGCGCGGCCGGCGGGCGGAGGCACTCAGCACCCTGCGCCAGATCGATCCCGACGCCGACCCCGAGCGGGCCGCTCGCGAGATCGAGCTCGACCTCAGCGCCGAGCACGGGGGGCGACTGCACGAGATGATCCGGCTGCCCTACCGGCGCCCGACCGTGTTCGTGCTCGTGCTCGGGTTCCTGGTCCAGATCACCGGTATCAACGCGGTCACCTACTACAGCCCGTTCATCTTCCAGGACATCGGCTGGCACGGGAACGAGGTGCTGCTCATCCAGGGGCTGATCGAGGTGTTCTCGGTCCTGGCCACCGTGGCCGCCGTCCTGGTCGTCGACCGTCTCGGGCGCCGGCGCACGCTCATGACCGGGGTCGGCGTGATGATCCTGGCCAACGCGCTGATGGTGATCCTGTACGCGCAGGGAAGCCACTTCAGCGGCCTGGCCTCCGCGCTCGGGTTCGTCGGCATCCTGTTCTTCACCGCCGGCTTCAACTTCGGGTTCGGCGCCATGGTGTGGGTGTATGCGTCCGAGAGCTTCCCGTCCCGGCTGCGCACCGCCGGCGCCTCGACGATGCTGACCGCCGACCTCCTGGCCAACCTGCTCATCTCGCGCTTCTTCCTCACCGTGCTGCACGACATGGGCGGGGTCGGAACCTTCGCGCTGTTCCTGGGCCTGGCGGTCGTCTCCCTCGCGTTCATCGCCGCCCTGGCGCCCGAGACGAAGGGCCGGCCGCTCGAGGCGATCCGGGTGTACTGGGAGAACGGCGGTCACTGGCCGCCGGAGCCCGACACCCTGAAGATGCTCGAGGCGGAGCAGCGCGCGGAGCGGATGGGGCCGGACTGAGGCGGCCGCGCCCAGTGGCCCTCAGCCCATAGTCTCAGGCCTCACCTCCGTCGCCCGCCCCCAGCTGCTGCACACCCGCCCGCTCGACGTCCTCGGCGTCGATCAGGCCCGCGCCCCGGTCGATCGCGCACACGAGCGCCTCGTGGGCGATCGTGAGCGTCGTGCGCAGGTTCCGCCGCGCTCGGCCACGGTTGATCGCCGCCAGTGCATCGACCGCCTCGTCGGTGAGCGCATGCGCGCGGCGGACCTCGGCGGACAGGCGGATCCGCTGGGCGAGGATGCGGGCGAGCTGGCCGCTGACCACCTCGGGCACGGGCAAGAGCCGCTCGAGCGCGCCGTGCTTGAGGCGGGCCTCCACGAACGCGGGCATCTCGAGGTAGTCCTGGTGGACGGCGACGATGCAGCCGGCGTTCAGCGCCGTGAGCGAGCGCAGGACGGGTCCGAAGAACCCGCGCACGAGCTCCTCCCGGGTCGCCCGCGCCCCGGGGCGGCGGGTGAAGCTGTCGGAGTCGTCGACGACGATCACCGGCTGGGCGCCGCTGTCGATGATCACCTCGAGCGCCTGGTTGACGGCGTCGAGCACCTCGGCGGCCGGGCGGTCGAGCTCGACGCCGTCGAGCGTCGTCGTGACCTCGCGGGCGATGCCGCCGCTGGCCAGCCAGAACCGCGCCGCCAGGTTGCGGGCGAGCTTGCGCTCGGTCGCGGGCAGCGGCCGCCTGGCCGCCGCGGCGGCGAGGATCGCCTCCCGCTGGACGCCGGTGAGCCGGCGGGCCCGGCGGGCATCGCTGAGGATGCTCTGGAGGAGGTGGGCGGCGAAGCGGCGCACGTCGGTGATCACCTCGTCGGCGTCGAAGGCGACTGAGACCCAGATCGGCGCCAGGCCGTTGCCGGACCGGTCGAGCGCGAAGCGCAGGACGCTCGTCTTGCCGCAGCCGATCGGGCCGGTCAGCCCGAGGCGCTCGGCGGTGCGGGCGGCGGCGAGCACGCCGGTCTCGGTTCCGGTCCGCCCGCGGTCATCGAACGGCACGTGGTAGGCGGCCATGTCGACGTGGAGAGGGCTGCTGTCGAATGCATGGGCGGCGCGAAGCGCCTCGAGGACCTGAGTGCTCACGCGGCGCTCCTGAGGGCAAAGCGGCGGGCCGGGCGCCCGGGGTGGCCGGGCGCGTGAGCCGCCGAGCTCTCGAGCAGCCCGGCCTGCTCGAGCTGGCGGAGCACTTCGCTGACCCGCTGGCGACTGGCACCGACCTGGCGAAGCAACCGGGGATCGGAGGCGCCGGCGAAACCGCGATCGAGCAGGTACTCGACCAGGCGCCCGGCCAGGGGCCCGGCGATCTGAGTCGCCCTCGCCGTCTGCGTGGCCCGATCGCGATCGGGAAGCGGCGCGCCGGCGCGCAGTGCGGCGGCGGAGCGCAGCAGCCGGCGCGGATTGCCGGCGCCCGCCGCGAGCACAGCATCGAGGTGCCGGGGGGGCGGGGCCACGTCGTGCGCCTCGAGCAGGGAACGAGCGTCCGACTCCTCGAGCGGCGCCAGCTCCGCCACCACGGAGAAGAACGCGTCGGCCGGGGGCTCGAGGTAGAGCGCACGATCGGCGCCATCGCCGGCGAGCACCCAGCGAACGCCCACGAGCGTCCACAGGTCGTTGCGCAGCGACCCGAAGACAGCGTGGGCGACGCCCGGCGCGAGGCCATCGATCATCAGGCACAGCAGGCGATCGCGCTCGGCCAGCGCCTCGCCGAGCAGGTCGAGGAGCTCGAGCGTCAGCGCCGGCGCCACGACCTCGCCGAACGGACCGTCGGGCATCGACAGCGCCCGCAACTCGTCGAGCCACGCGCCCCGGCTGCGCTCACGGTCCAGGCGCCGGATCCGGGCTACGAGGACGCCGAGCAGCTGCGCGGCGCTCGCCGCCGACTCACCTGAAAGCACCAGCGCGTCGCCCCCGTGGTCGCGCTCGAGCCTCCAGGCCAGGTGGTGGAGCAGCGAGGTCCGCCCGCTCCCCGGTTCGCCGAGGACGAGCACGTTCTGCTCCGCCGTGAGCGCCTCGAGCACCTGAGCAGTCTCGCGCGCGCGGCCGACGTACCGCCGCTGGTCAGCGCCGGTGGCCAGAAGGGGACGCGGAAGCATGTCAGCAATATTAGCGAAATGGTTTTGCTGGTCTCGGGCAAAATGGACGGCGCAGGGCTGAGGCACCCCGTGTCGAACCGAAGCACCCAGGGACAGAGCCCCATATTGGGCTTCGCTTAAGAGGTGCGCGGTCATTGACCTCCGACCGCGGCCCTCAATAGCCTGTCGCCAGTTCACGGGGAGAACGGTGAACCGTCGCATCCACGTCAGGAGGAGGAGCAGCATGAATGTGAAGGGGAGAGCCGCACAGATGGGCGCGGTGCTGGCAGCCGCGGTGCTCGTCGCGGCATGCGGAAGCAGTTCGAAGAGCTCGACGGGTGGTTCCGGTGGCTCGAGCAGCGCTGCGAGCTCGTCGAGCTCCGGAGGCGGCGGGAACACCGTCGACATCTATTCCAGCCTGCCGCTCCAGGGCGCCTCGTCGGCCCAGACCGGCCCGCTGGTGAACGGCATCAAGCTGGCGCTGTCGGAGGCCGGCAACAAGGCCGGCTCGTTCACGATCAAGTACCAGTCGCTCGACGACTCGACCGCCGCGGCGGGCGAGTGGGACCCGACCCAGACCGAGGCCAACGCCCGCAAGGCGGCCACCGACCCGAAGACGGTGTTCTACATCGGTGAGTTCAACTCGGGCGCGAGCGAGGTCTCGATCCCGATCCTCAACCAGGCCGGGATCCCGCAGGTCAGCCCGGCGAACACCTACGTCGGCCTGACCGAGAGCGTCCCCGGCGCCAGCGCCCCGGGCGAGCCGCAGAAGTACTACCCGACCGGCCAGCGCACCTACCTGCGCATCGTCCCGGTCGACACGATCCAGGCGGCCGCCGACCTGCTGGCGCTCAAGCAGGCGGGCTGCACGAAGATCGCCGTCGCCAACGACAAGGAGGCCTACGGCGCCGGCCTGGCCACGGTGCTGCAGAAGGAGGCGAGTGCCTACGGCGTGTCGATCGTCTCGAACACCGGGATCGACCCCAAGGCCCCGAACTTCCGCTCCTACGCGGCGACGATCAAGTCGCAGGGCGCGGACTGCTTCGAGTTCGCCGGGATCGTCGCCAACGGCGGCGTGCAGATCACCAAGGACGTCAACGCGGCGCTGCCGAATGCGACGATCCTGGGTCCCGACGGCATGTGCACGAGCTCGTGGACGAACGCGAAGGACGGCGGCGTGCCGGCCAGCATCGACCCGAAGCTCCTCTGCACGGTGGCCACGCTGGACCTGCCCGCCTATCCGGGCGGCAAGCAGTTCCTGGCCGCCTACCAGAAGGCCTACGGGGTCTCCAATCCGGATCCGTACTCGATCTACGGCTACGAGTCGATGAAGCTCGGCGATCGACACGATCTCGAGCCTCGGCTCACAGGGCAACAGCAAGAGTGCGGTGCTCAAGGCGCTGTTCAACCTGAAGAGCCGCAGCTCAGTGCTGGGTACCTACGGATTCAACGCCAACGGGGATACGACGCTGAAGTCCTACGGCCTCTACAAGGTCGGCTCCAACGGCGACCCCGTGTTCGACACGACCCTGACTCCGACGAAGACGCTCTAGCCGTCGGAGCACAGGTATAGGGTGGCGGGGGCGCCGCGCGCGCCCCCGCCACCCGACTGTGAGGCACGGATCCGCTTGTCAGCCATTTCCACCATCTCGGGGGTACGCAACCGGGCGGCCGGGCCGCTCGCCCTCGTGCGGCGAGTGTTCGGGCGCTGGGGCCTGATCGTCGCGCTCGTCGCCCTGCCCGCCTACTACGGGATCCACGACCTCACGCACGGCTACGCGAGCGCCGGGGCCCACGGCCACCAGGTCATCCACCACGACCTGACGCTGCTCGGTTTCAACCTGGTCGAGGGCCTGTCGAACGGCGCCATCTGGGCGCTCATCGCGATGGGCTACACGCTCGTGTACGGAATCATCGAGCTGATCAACTTCGCCCACGGCGACGTGTTCACGATGGGCTCGTTCACCGCCGCCGCGCTTCTGGGGCGCGCTCGGTCTCGGCGCCGCCACCGGTCCGGTCGGGCTCATCGCCGGGCTGCTGCTCACGCTCGTGGTCTCGATGCTCGTGTGCGGCTCGCTGAACGTCCTCATCGAGCGGGTCGCCTACCGCCCGCTGCGCAACGCCCCGAAGCTCGCCCCGCTCATCACCGCCGTCGGGTTCTCGTTCATCCTCCAGAACGTCGGCCTGCTGTGGAAGGGCGGCTCGCCGACCGGCGTGAGCGACCTCATCAACGAGAACGCCACCCTCTTCCACATCTCGGGCGTCGTCGTGCACCGCGCCGACGTGCTCGCGCTCGGGGTGATGGTCCCGCTCGTCATCGGGCTGGCCTGGTTCATCACCAGCACCCGCCCCGGGCGAGCCATGCGCGCGACCGCGCAGGACCCCGAGGCGGCCCGGCTGATGGGGATCAACGTCGACCACACGATCTCGCTCACGTTCATGCTCGGCGGCATGCTGGCCGGGGCCGCCGGCCTCGTCTACGCCCTGTACGAGACGACGATCTGGTACTTCCAGGGCTTCCGGGCCGGGCTGATCGCGTTCACCGCCGCGGTGATGGGCGGAATCGGCAACGTGCGCGGCGCGGTGCTCGGCGGCCTGCTCATCGGCTGCATCCAGGAGCTGTCGGACTCCCGCCTGGCCGGCGGCCAGTGGACGGAGGCGGTCATCTTCGGCTACCTCATCCTGGTCATGGTCCTGCGCCCGCGCGGCCTGCTCGGGGAGGAGACGCGGGAGGCCGGATGAGCGAGCTGCGAGCTCAGCTGAACGAATGGCGCTCGGCTCTCGAGGGGCGCCTGCCCGCCTGGTGGCAGCGCGCCACGGTCGGCCTGATCCTGCTCGTCGGGGTCGTGCTGCCGTTCTTCTTCGGGACGACGAGTGGGTTCATGAACGCGACGATCATCTCGCTCGCCTACGTGGTCATGGCGCTCGGGCTGAACGTCGTCGTCGGCTTCGCCGGCCTGCTCGACCTCGGCTACGTCGCCTTCTACGCCTTCGGCGCCTACTCGATGGGCTGGTTCGGCTCGAGCTTCTTCTTCACCGCCCACGCCCACGTGCTCTCCTCGGCGCTGCCCACGGCGATCGGCATCCACCTGAACTTCGTGCTGATCCTGCTGTGCGCGATCGCCATCACCTCGGTCGCCGGCACGATCATCGGCCTGCCGACGCTGCGGCTGCGCAGCGACTACATCGCGATCGTCACGCTCGCCTTCGGGGAGATCATCGGCGTCGTCGCCGTCAACGGCACGAGCATCCACGTCGGCAGCGGCATGACGCTCACGGCCGGGAACCTCGGGATCTCGGCGCTGGACCTGCCCTACTTCCCCGGGATCGGCAAGTTCTCGCTGCTCAACCTGCGCCCGTGGTACTGGCTGATCTTCGTGATCATGCTGCATCGTCCTGTTCGTCAACCTCCGGATCCGCGATTCGCGGCTCGGGCGGGCCTGGATCGCCCTGCGCGAGGACGAGGTGGCGGCCGTCTCGATGGGCATCCCGCTCGTGCGCACGAAGCTGACCGCCTACGCGATCGGCGCCGCGTTCGGCGGCATGTCCGGTGTCTTCCTGGGGGCCTACAACACGACGGTCAACGCCGACCAGTTCCAGTTCTCGTTCTCGATCTTCGTCCTGGCCATGATCATCGTCGGCGGGCTGGGGTCGATCTGGGGAGCGGTGCTCGGCGCGCTGCTGCTCTCCTACATCAACTACTACGTGATCCCCGACGTGCTGAACACACTGCCGCACACGTTCGGGCTGAACTTCGACCTCACCCAGCTGTCGTTCGGGATCTTCGGCTTCCTGCTCGTGATCGTCATGGTGCTGCGGCCCCAGGGCCTGTTCCCCGAGCGCCGGCGCCGGCTCGAGCTGACGGCCGAGATCGCCGCCGAGGACGCCCAGCTCGTCGACGCCGGTGCCGCCACCGGCGGCGGCACCACGGCGGGGGCGGCGCTCCATGAGCACGACCGCCGAGCCGCAGGCCCCGTCGCCGCGGCCCGCGGTCATGCGGGCCGAGGAGGTCGTCAAGGAGTTCGGCGGCCTCGTGGCCGTGGGCGGCGTGTCGATGACGATTCCCGAGCGCTCGATCGTCTCGCTGATCGGGCCCAACGGCGCCGGCAAGACGACGTTCTTCAACATGCTCACCGGCCTGTACAAGCCGACCGGCGGGCGGATCATCTTGGGCACGCGCGACGTCACCCGCGCGCGGCCGGACATCATCACCGGGCTCGGTGTGGCCCGGACCTTCCAGAACATCCGTCTCTTCGGGGCCATGAGCGCGCTCGAGAACGTGATGATCGGCCGCCACGCGCGGATGCGAGCCGGCCTGTTCGGATCGATCCTGCGCACGCCCCGGGTGCGCAAGGAGGAGAGCGCAGTGCGCGAGCGCGCCCGCGAGCTGCTCGCCTACGTCGGGCTGCGCGCAGGACACGTTCGACCGCCTGGCCGTGCAGCTCTCCTATGGCGACCAGCGCCGGGTGGAGATCGCGCGCGCCCTGGCCAGCGACCCGACGCTGCTCCTGCTCGACGAGCCGACGGCAGGCATGAACCCGCAGGAGTCGGCGCGGCTGACCGAGTTCATGCGCAAGCTCCGCGACGACCTCGGCCTGGCGATCCTGCTCATCGAGCACGACATGAAGGTCGTCATGGGCGTCTCCGAGCGAGTCACCGTGCTCGACCACGGGGAGAAGATCGCCGAGGGCCAGCCGGCCGAGGTGCGGGCCAACCCGCGCGTGATCGAGGCCTACCTCGGAAAGTCGACCGAGGACACCGAGTAGCCATGGCTCTGCTCGAGGTCGAGGACATCCACGCCCACTACGGGTCGATCGAGGCGCTGAAGGGCGTCTCGCTGTCGGTCGAGGAGGGTGAGGTCGTGACGCTGATCGGCTCGAACGGGGCCGGCAAGTCGACGACGCTACGGGCGATCTCCGGGCTCACGCCGGCCTCGGCGGGGGCGGTGCGGATCGAGGGGCAGGACATCACCCGGGTGCCCGCGCATGAGATCGTCAGCCACGGGATCGCGCTCTCACCCGAGGGACGGCACTGCTTCTCGCGCATGACCGTGCGCGAGAACCTCGAGCTCGGGGCCCACCGCCGGCGCGGGCCGGAGATCGCCGAGGACCTCGAGCGGGTCTTCACGCTCTTCCCTCGCCTGCACGAGCGGGCCAAGCAGAAGGCGGGGACGATGTCCGGCGGCGAGCAGCAGATGCTCGCCATCGGGCGGGCGCTCATGGCCCGGCCGCGGGTGCTCATGCTCGACGAGCCCTCGATGGGCATCGCACCGCTCCTCGTCCAGCGCATCTACGAGACGATCGCCGAGATCAACCGCACCGGCACGACGATCCTGCTCGTGGAGCAGAACGCCAACTACGCGCTCGAGGTCTCCTCCCGCGGCTACGTGCTCGAGACCGGGCGCATCGTGCTGAGCGGCGAGTCGGCATCCCTGCGTGACGATCCGGAGGTGCAGCGTGCCTACCTGGGAGCGTGAACGCTGATGGTGCTCTTCGCCTTCATCGGAGCCAAGGCCCTCTACCTGCTGTTCGCCTGGCTGCTGTCCGCCGCGGGTGGCGCCTGGGTGGCCGAACGCAAGGGCTACGGCGAGCGGGTCGGACTCACGTTCGGGCTGCTGCTGACGGTCGTCGGCTTCCTCATCGTGCTGTTGCTCCTGCCCGGGCGGCCCGGATCGGCGTGGAAGCGGGAGGGTCCCTTCCCGCCGCGGCGCCCGCGCGCCTGAGCCGCAGGTCAGGGCGCGAGCGCGGAGGCGTCGATCGCCGGCGGGTGGCGGAACGCCGGCGAGGCGGTGGCGAGGAGCGCGAGGAGGAGGGCCCAGCCGGCCAGGGCGAGGACGGTCGCCGTCTGACCGGTGCCCTGCACGAGCAGGCCGACGGCGAGCGGGCCGAGCCAGCCGGCCGAGAACGACAGCATCGTCGACGCCGCCTGCACGCGGCCCTGCAGATGGTCGGGGGCGAGCGCGACCCGGAAACCGACCACGAACGAGTTCGTCACCGGGGTGAGGAGCTCGGCCGCGGCGAGGATGACCCCGAGCAGGAGCGCCGCATGGGTGAGGAGCAGCAGCGGGATGGCCACGGCCATCGCCCAGCTCTCGCCGACGAGCGCGAACCGCGGCGAGACCCGGCGCTGGAGCGCCGGCGCGAGCAGCGCGCCGATCAGCCCACCGGCCGCGGCGATCCCGAGCATGACCCCGACGAGCCCGGCCGAGGCGCCGTGGCGGCGAGCCAGGATGACCACGAGCAGGTAGAGCCCGGTGAATAGCGGGTTGCTGGCCGCGAACAGCAGCGCGCACAGGCGCAGGAACGGCCGGCGCCACAGCCAGCGCAGGCCATCCCAGGGCGTCCCGGGCCCCTGGCCCGAGCGCGGCTCCTGGAGATCGGAGCGGATGAGCGCCAGGCTGACAGTCGAGGCGACATACGAGACGGCGTCGGCCAGGAACGGGACCGCCCGCCCGATCCCGTACAGAAGCCCCCCGAGCGGCGGCCCGGCGAGCATGGCGCCGAAGACCCGGGCCTCGTTGCGGGCGACCGCCTCGCCCAGATGCTCGGGCGCCACCAGGCGGCGCAGCGCGCCCCGCTCGGTCACGTACCTGAGCACGAACCCGGCGCCGTCGAGGAACGCGACTGCGGCGATCAGCCCGAACGGCGCGATGCCGGTGGCCAGCAGCACGGCCGGGATCGAGGCCAGCGCGACCCCGCGCAGCGCGTCGCAGCCGATCATCAGGCGCTTGCGATCCACCCGGTCGGCGAGGGCCCCGGCCGGCAGCGCGAGCACGGCGATCGGGAGCTGGCGCACGAAGCCGACGATGCCGGCCTGGGCCGCCGAGCCCGTGAGCGCGAGCACGAGCAAGGGGTAGGCGACCTGGGAGATCTGCGAGCCGAGGCCCGACAGCGCCTGTCCGCTCCAGAGCAGGAGGAACTCGCGATTGCCCTTCAGCGAGGTCGAGGACACAGCCGATCGAGCATATGACCGGCCGAAGCCAAGGACTGAGCTCGGTGGTGTACGCATGTTCTGCGTAGTGCCTGGCGAGCGGTCGTCTGCCTCGAGTAGGCTGCCCGCCCACGACATGGAATCGAACCTCTCACACCCGCCCCGCCACGGTCGCGCCACCTCGCGCGGACTCGCGCTCATCGCCTTCGCCTGTGTGCTGGCACTGCCGGCGAGCGCGCAGGCGCTCACCTTCTCCAACGGCTATCTGAGCCAGCTGACCTGCGAGTCGGCGCACGAGTGCACGGCGGTCGCCGCCGGCGGCGTGCAGGAGACGTTCAACCCCACCGCGGGCGGCCGGGTGATCCACTCGCAGACGATCGCGGCCTCGGTGGCCAACGGCCAGCTCGCCATCACCTGTGTGTCGAGTACGCGCTGCGTCGAAGCCGACGCGGCCGGGCACGTGGCGGTGTTCGATCCCAAGCGCTCCGGCGGACGCGCGGCGACGTTCACGGTCTCCGGCGCGGAGGCCCAGACGAGCGTCGCCTGCGCCTCGCGCAGCCGCTGCGTGGCCGACGCCTACCAGGGCGTGTCCGTGTTCGACCCCTTCCACGTCGGCTCGCCCGCCACTCAGTCCTTCAGCGCCAATGGGAACGGCGCGCAGCCGACGCTCTCCTGCCCGTCCAGCACCCTGTGTGTGGGCAGCGATGGGACTGCCGGCCTGCTCTCCACGTTCAACCCGACGAACGCTCCGGGCGCCGTGGTGCACACGATCACGACCTCGCCGCAGGTCGGTGCGCTCGACTGCACCTCGACGAGCTTCTGCGTGGCGCTCGCCTCACCGGCGCACAACCCCGCCGTCAACACCGGGCTGATGACCTTCAATCCCCGCCGGATCGGCAACCCGAGCGTCAAGGTGATCACGCAGAGCACGCTCGAGTTCATCACCTGCGCGTCCGCGACGCTGTGCGCGGCGGCCGGGAACAACCAGGGCGTGCTCATCTTCAACCCCAAGGCGCCCCGCCGTCACGGCTTCACCGGCGTGCCGGTCGGCGTCGACCTGGTCGGGATCGCATTCGCCGGCCGCTCGGAGCTGGTGCTTCTGGGCACCAACGGGCAGAAGGCGGTCATCGACCCGCACCATCCGCCCAAGACGGTGACGCTGACCGGCCTCGGGCGGGCGACGAGGGTCAAGTAGTCCGCCGAGCCCACGATGAGGCGGCGGCTGCGGCCGCGGCGGCGATCGATGTCGCGGTGGCCCCCGAGGGGTTCCTCGGCGTGCAGCCGCCGGTCGAACTGCAGTCGCGCACGCTGCGGCACGCCGAGGTGGCGGCGGGCAGCGACGAGGGCGGTCTATGGGTGCTGGAGAGCGACGGCCAGGTTGTCGGCTACGCGACCCTGCACGAACGCCACCCCGGCGTCCTCTCGGTGGGGATGGCACTGCTGCCGCAGGCCCGCGGGCGCGGCGGGGGCCGGGCGCTACTCGACGCCCTGATCGAACACGGGATCCAGTCCTCGGCCCACAAGCTCGATCTCGAGGTGTGGGTTGACAACCCGCGGGCGATCGCGCTGTACACGCGGGCCGGGTTCCTCGTCGAGGGCGTCCGGCGCGAGCACTACCGGCGGCTCGACGGGCGGCTGCGCAGCACCATGGTCATGGCGCTGCGCGTGGACTCCGGTCCGGAGCCGGCCAGGTTCCCGCCGGCGTCGCGGTCGTAGGCGGAGCGCCACGCGTCGTTGATGCCGTCGGACTGGCGGACCATCTCCGCCTGGGGCTCCCAGCCGGTCGGGACCTCGATACCGACGAGCGCGTGGATCCGCGCGACTGCGCCCGCCGGGTCGGGCTCGACGTCGTCCTCGTAGGAGATCTCGAGTGGGTCGACGCCGGAGGCGAGGAAGAAACGACCCCAGCTCTCGTCGTCCGCGCTGAGGCGCCGGCGCAGGTGGTCGATGCCCTCGAAGCTGTAGTGGAGCTCGGGTCGCTCGGCGTCCCGGCCGGGATGCTCGAGGCGCCAGGTCCGGGTCTGCAGCGCGCGCCACAGGCTGATCGCCTGGCGCACCTTGTCACGCCGGCGCATCCACACGTAACCCGGATTCCCGAACAGGCACTCGAGCAGCTCGATCCCGGTCAGGCCGGCGAGCTCACGCACCGCGGTGGCGTGCTGCTCGACATCGGGCAGCTGATTCCACATCAGCTTGGTGCCGAAAACCCCGTTGGGAGTCGTCCCGGTGCGGAACGTGCGCTCGAGATGGGCTTCCCAGCCGTCGACGGTACGCAGGTCCGAGTAGCTGGGGGCGTCGGTCGGACGTAGGTCGTCCCGGATCCCCGCCCCGGTGCGGGGCAGGCCGGCGAGGAAGTAGGCCGGATGCGGCGGCAGCCCGGTCTCCGCACGGGCCTCGAAGTACTCCTGTGGATTGCCGGCCGCGCCGGTGCCGGCGAGCAGATGGCACAGGTAGGTGCTGCCGCTGCGCTGGGTGGAGCAGATGAGGTATGAGCGATGGGGACGGCGCATCCTGCACAAACTCAACTCAGTTGATCGAGTTTCATTGTTCCAGACGCGGGCGCCGAGCGGACGCGGGGTGGGTTGAGAGCGCGCCGTGTACGTCGATTGTGCGTAGTCACGGCCGACACATCCGCAGTCCCCGCGGGAGGCAGCGGTTCGGCATGCACCGTGGACTCGGATGCTGGCTTGACCGGACACGCCGGAGCCATTAGCTTTCGGCGCCGATTGGCAGTTTTTGGGACCGGCGGGACGCGAGAGTCGGAGAAGGGGCGAGCGAGCAGATGCGCAGATTTCCGCGAGGGGGCGCGTGGCGCGGCAGATGCTGGCGGCCGTCATCGTGAGCGTGGCGGCCGCCCTGCTCGCCGCAGGGTCGGCGTCGGCGGCGCTCAGCAACTACACGTGGACCGGGGCCCAGGGGCCGGGGTCGAGCGGGAACTACGACTACTGGTCCCAGAACAACTGGAATGTCGCCAGTCCGATCAGCGACCAGTCGCTCGGAACCCTGACCTTCCCCGACCTCGGAGCGGGCTGCAACAACCGCACCGCCACACTGGCCTGCTACTCGAGCGACGACGACATCACCGGACTGTCGGCCAACGCGATCACGATCGACGACACCGTGCCCTACCAGATCCTGGACCAGCCGCTGACGCTCGGGGCCGGCGGGATCACGGCCACGCCCCAGACCAGCCCGGCCTCGGGCTTACGACCCCATCATCTCTCTCCCGCTCACCCTGAGCGCCAGCCAGAGCCTGGAGCATTGCCGGGAACGGCAGCTTGACCGAACATCGGCGGGCTCCAGGCCTACCACGTGACCGGATCCTCGAGCGCCCTCGGAGTCACGCTGGCCAACTCGGGCTATCTCGCCCTGTCCCACCCCGGGGCCGAGGTTGGACCGGTCTCGATCTCGGGCGCCAACGCGTCGGCGCCCAGTCCCTACTCGAACGGGGTTGTGATCGCCGCTGACATCAATGGCGGAAATCACAATGCGGTCTCGCTGTCCCACGTCGTGCTCTCCGACGACCCGCAACGGGACGGGCTGCCGGCCACGATCACCACCGGACCGCTGAGAGCCCAGGGCGCCAACCTGGTGATCGGTGGTACTGAGTCGCCGGACGCCATCCTCAGCGTCTCCGGCGGGGCGTCCCTCGCGGCCAACGACGTCACAGACTTCAGCCTGATCCAGGACGGGAGTACGCCGTCGGCCGACTTCTCGCAGCTGCAAGCCACGGGCAATGTGAGCCTGGGCGGCCAGCTGAATCTCAGCGAGGGCGGCGACGGGAGCGGCAACTGCCTGATCTCGATCGGCGACACGGCGACGGTCGTGACCACATCGGGCACCCTGTCGGGGACGTTCGCCAACGCCGTCGATGGGGCGACCATCCCGGTGCAGAGCGCGTGCACCAACCCGCCGGCCGGAGGGCTGGCCGCGGTCATCCACTACACCGCGAACAGCGTCACCGCGACCGTGGTGGCGGGCGGTGGCACCTCGACGACGCTCAGCGCCAGCCCGACGAACCCGAACACGAACCAGACGGTCACCCTGAGCGCGCAGGTGACCGACGGGACGCCACTGTACGCTGGGCCGGCCGGCACAGTTGCCTTCCGCGATGGCACCCAGACGATCGCCGGCTGCAGCGCAGTCAAGCTGACCGCCTCGAACGCCACCACCGGCAGCGCGACCTGCACGACATCATTCGCCACCGCCGGGTCGGCTCAGCTGACGGCGACGTTCACGCCCTCCCCGGGCTCGGTGCTCACTGGCTCGACGAGCGCACCGCTGGGCCTGACCATCGCCGGCTCGACGGGGACCGGGCCGGGGCCGGGGACCGCGACGGGGACGCTCCATCTCGGCGCGGCAAAGGTCAAGGGCACCAGTGCATCGATTCCGGTGTCGTGCAGCGGGAAGGCATCCTGCACCGTCATGGTGACCCTCACCGCCGTGGTGACGAGCACGGGCGGCAAGGTGGTCGCGGTCACGGCCCGCCGTGCCAAGGCGAAGAAGCGCACCGTCACACTGGGCAGCGTTCGGATCACTCTGGGGCCGGGCCAGCATAAGGCGGTGGTCGTCAAGCTGAACTCCACCGGCCGTCGCCTACTCGCCAAGCGCCACACGCTCCCGGTCAAGCTGACCGTCAGCCAGATGCACGGCGGCAAATGGACGCCGCTCCACAGCCACCGGCTCACCTTCCGAGTGCCGAAGCGCAAGCGGTAGCCCGCTCGCGGTTGCGATCATTGCCCCGGTGAGCAGCGACGTCACCGAGGCAATCGTCAGCTTCCTGCGCGAGCGCGGCGCCGGTGAGCTGCCGCACGCCCGCGGGCGCAGCCTGCTCGAGCACCTGAGCGAGACGGCGGCCATCCTCGGCCGCTGGCGCCAGCCCGAGTGGCTCCAGCACGCGGCCCTCCTGCACAGCGTCTACGGCACCGACGCCTATCGCCGGCAGCTGCTCTCCGACAGCGATCGCGAGGTGCTCGCAGCTCTGGCCGGCCCACGCACCGAGCGCCTCGCCTACCTGTTCGCCCGCACCCCACGCCGGCCGCTGCTCGCCGGCACGCATCGCTGGGCGCCGGGCGTCCTCGGCGATCCCGCCCCCACCCGCGCGGAGCTCGATGCACTCGTGGTGCTGCACATGGCCAACCTGGCCGAGCAGGCGGCGGCGCGCGACGGCTCGCCCGGGCGGTGGCTGGCCCAGCTCGGCCGGCTCGCCGGTCATCTGGCCGACAGCGAGACGATCACGCTCCCGAGCGTCTTCGCCGCGCTGCTGCACCTCACCGACGAGGACGAGGAGCGGGCCCGCCAGGCCTACCGGGCCGGGCTGGCCGAGAACGACCGCGAGCAGCTGGCCATCGCCGCCGCCAGCTGCCCGGTTCTCGCCGAGCCGTGCATCCACCTCGGCTGGAGCGAGCTCGCCCGCGAGCGGCTGACCGCGCTCGGCGCGGCCTGGGACAAACGGCACACCTACCAGGAGTGGCTCGAGCACGAATCGCGGCGGCCGCACCCCCGTCCCGGCCGCGCCGGAGCGGCCGCGAGCGCTTCCTGCGCTACCTCGACGCGCTGTCGGCCGGCGAGCGCGCCTACCCGGAGCTGCGCTCGCAGCCCTGGCACGACCCAGCGGACTTTCCCGTCGCGCGCGCGCTCGAGGCAAACGCCGGCACGATCGCAGACGAGATCAGGGCACTCACCTCGTTCCGGCCCGAGGCCGAGCCGATCCAGCGGACCGGCGATTGGGACGTCGCGTTCTTCTCCGAGCGCGGCCGTCGCCACGAGGCGGCGTGCGCCGCCTGCCCGGTCCTCGCCCGGGTGATCGACGGCGACGGGGTCATGCGCACGAGCGCGGGTCTCATCTACGCCTCCCGCCTCGCTCCCGGCACCCACATCGCCCCGCACCGCGGGCCGACCAACATCCGCCTGCGCTGTCACCTGGCCATCACGGTTCCCGAGGGCGACTGCGGGCTCCGCGTCGGCGATCAGACCCGGCGGTGGGAGCCGGGGCACGCGATCGTGTTCGACGACAGCTTCGAGCACGAGGCGTGGAACCACACCGAGGCAGAGCGGATCGTCCTCGTCGTCGACCTATGGCACCCGGACCTCAGCCCGGAGGAGATCCGGCTGCTCACGAGCCTCCACGGCCAGGCCGCCCGGCTGGCCAGCTACTGGCGGGCGAACGAGACCGACTAGAAGAGGCCGTCTCCGCCGTCGCCGTCGCCGCCGAGGAACCCGCCGTCGCCCCCGCCGTCACCGCCACCGTCGCCGTAGCCGCCGCCGTCGCCGTCGCCGAACAGCCCGCCGTCGCCGTCCCCACCGAACATCCCGCCGACGATGTCCTCGCCGATGCCCAGTCCGGCGCCGAGGGCCGAGCCCATCAGCAGCGTCTGCATCAGGCCCCCGCCGCCAAAGCCGCCGAAGAAGCCGCCCGCCCACGGGCCGTAGTGCGCCGGGGCGTTCCAGTAGTCGGTCATCCGCCCGCCCACCGGGACCTGACGGCTGTGGGGCTCGAACCCCTCCTTGACCCGCAGCGCGTCCGCCGCGCAGGCCGGCACGGGGCGGGGGGTGCCGCTCGGGGGCGCCCACTGCACATCCTCGGTCGAGGGTCCGTGGCGGGGGTCAAAGAAGCAGGGCGGGCGGCGCTCGGGCGGAGTGCGCCCCTCGAGCAGGGCCTTGGCCGCCGCCATCGCGTAGCGGCCCTCCTCGAGCGTCGAGCTCACCGGCGCGAGGTCCTCCGGTTGGTGGGCGCGATCGAAGATCTGGCTCGCCCGCTGATAGGCCTGGAGCGCCTGCTCGTAGCGCTGCTTGGCGGCCGACGAGGCGTCGGGCATCTGGATATCGACGTCGAGCGTGCGGATGTCGTCGCCGAGCGCCACCAGGTCATCCCGGGCGGCGTCACGGACCTCCTCCCACTCGCGCTCGTGGTGGGACTTGTGACCGAAGAAGGGCATCGCGCACACCATAGACACGCCGCCCGGGGAGGGTTGCGCTCACCGATGGCCTCCAGCGCGATGTGGGAGGCGCTCCGTGACCGTGAGGAGCATCGAAAAAACGACGACCGAGCTCCGCGCCCCCGCGCGGTGCTGTCGTTTTGGCGACTGAGGCGTCAAAAGTGCAGCCGATCGACCGACAGATCACCCAAGTTGCACTTTTTTCGATCGGGAGCCGGCCGGGACGATCACAGTCCCTTCCACGGCCCGCCATACCCGGCCGCCCGCAGCAACGGCAGGAACGCCGCCACCATCTTGGGGTCGCGATAGGCCGCCAGCACGGGCGCCCCGATCACCACGACCTCCTTGCCGTGCGCCAGGTCGAGGTCGGCGTTCGAGAACGGCTGACCCTCGACGGTCATGAACACGATCAGGTCGGGCGCGAGCACACACGGCGCGTCCTCGTCCTCGAACCAAGCGATGAGGTTCTCGTTCTGGTTGATGATCCGCAGCGTGCGCCCGCCGACGCCGGTGGCCTGCACGGTCACCACGCCGGTGTCGAAGCCGCCCGAGGTCGCCTCGGTCGAGGACACGATCGTCCCCCGCACGAGCTCGCGCCCGCCCAGGCCGGCCAGCACGGCCGCGACCGGGTCGCCCCCGGAGGACAGGGCCTGGCGAAGCGCCTGACCGAGCGACAGCGCCATCGCCGTGCAGCCGGGCACCGTCACCCGCGCGGCGACGGTCAGGTCCATCGCCCACAGCGCCGCCCCGGCATCCTCGGTGAAGACGCCGCTCGAGATGACCGCCCGCATGACCTCGTCCGCGTAGCCGGCGTCGCAGTCAAACGACACGCGCTGGGAGGCGTTGGCGAGCACGATCGTCCCGATCGGCGCCCCCCGCACGGCGAACGTCGACTGGGCGAGCTGGGGGACGGCCCGCGGCGAGCCGGCGGCGTCGAGCACCGGGATGCCGTGGATGGCCGCCGTCGTCATCGGCACGATCGAGTTCGCTGCCCCGATCTCGGCCGGGAGCACGGCGCCGAACGTCGTGTCCATCGAGCCCGCCAGCGCGTCGAACGCCCGCGCCGGCGCGTCGTAGGGGAAGCCGCTGCCCGCGGCGTCGGGCGAGCCGACGCCGGCCGAGACGCAGGTGAGCGTCGGCGCGGGGAGCGAATCCACCGACGCGAGCTCGACCGGTCTCCCCGCCTTGACGATCTGCTTGACCAGCGTCATGCCGAGGCTCCACGGCCCGCCGCCGCCGGCGCCGTACAGGCATGCCCCGTTCACGATGTCCTTCATGTCCTGCTCGGAGAGCTGACTCACCACGATCCTTTCTCTTCGCTGTGCCCGGCGGGAAGTTCGCCGAGCTCGGCCCGAGCGGCCGCGATCAGCCGCTCGAGATCTCCCGCGAACGCCAGCTCGTGGCGCTCGCGCGCCGCCTCGAGCGCCTCGCGGGCCACGTCGAGGCAGCGAGTCGGCTCGCCCCCCGCCAGGTGGGCGTCGGCAACGAGCGCCCCGATGAGCGAGCCGGCGACGTTGATCCCTCCGGAGCGCATCCGCTCGGTGGTGGCATCGACGAGCGCGAGCCCCTCGGCCACCTCGCCCAGGCGGGCCTGGGCCCAGCCGGTGATGACCCCACCGATCGCCGCGTACACCGGGAAGCCCTCCGCCTGCGCGAGCGCGACCAGTTCGCGGCCGGCGGCCAGGGCCGCGTCGGCCTGGCTGGAGCGAGCGTGCAGGAACCCGATCACCTGCAGCACCATCGCCTCGCTGAAGCGGTGCTCGATCGCCCGGGCCTCCGCAAGGGCATCGTAGGCCCGGGCGAGCGCTGCCTGTCCCTCGCCGCGCAGCGAGAGTCCGAGGGCGAGCGGGAACAGCGCCGTGAAGCGCGGATCCTGGGCGAACGAGGCCAGGTGCGCGGCGTGGCTCTCGGCGTCGAGCAGGGCCTCCATCTCGTCCAGATGCGCGAGCGCGCCGTCGAGATCTCCGACCCAGAAGCGGGCGTTGCCGACCATCAGCTCGGCCTGCACGAGCAGGTCGCCGTCACCGATCTCCCGGGCGACCTCGAGCGAGCGCTCGGCCATGGCCAGCGAGGTCTCGTGCTCGCCCGCGAACAGGGCATACGTCCGCAGCCCGAACAGCGTGCGGAAGCCCTCACGCGTCGTCTCGAGTGCCCCGCTCAGCGCGTAGGCGTGGTTGTAGGCATCGCGGGTCTCGGGTGCTGTCTGCCCATGGGTGACGATCCGGGCCGTGCCGAGAGCCAGCCATAGACCGAGGCGCGTGCGCGCGGTTGCCGCCGGATCCTCGGCCGCCTCGGCGTAGTCGAGTCCGGCCAGCGCGTAATCGGCGGCCTCGCGGTAGGCCCCGAGCCCGCACGCCCGGTCAGCCGCCCGGCGCTCGCAGTCGGCGGCGCGGGCGAGCTCGCCGGCGGCGCCGAGGTGGCCGGCCAGCCGGTGCAGGTGGGGGCCGATGTCCTCGCGAGCCTCGATGGCGGCCGCCGCGGCGGCGTGCAGGCGCCTGCGGGTGGCCACGAGCAGGGTGGCGTACGCGGCGTCGCGCACGAGTGCGTGGGTGAACTCGAGCGTCTCGCCCTCGTGTGACCAGAACCCCTTCGCGGTGGCGACGGCGATCGCCTCCTCGAGTTCCTCTCCGCTCCCGGCCAGCACGTGGGCGAGCTCACCGATGTCGGGGCGCAGCCCGAGCACCGCGGCGGTACGAACGGCGCGGCGGGTGGCCGCGGGCAGGCCGTCGAGGCGGGCGATCACCACCTCCTCGACCGTCGGTGGCAGCTCCGACGGCGCCACGTCGAGACGCAGCCCGTCGGGTGAGTCGCTGAGCAGCTCGCGCTCAGCCAGGTGCAGGAGCACCTGCTCGGCGAAGAACGGATTTCCGCCCGTGCGCTCGGCCAGCCAGGTGACGCTGACCGGGGCCAGCGGCCGGCCGACGCGGCTCGCGGCGAGCGCTCCGAGCATGTCCGGCGGCAGCGGCGAGAGCGGGAGCTCGAGCACCGGGTCGGGCAGCTCGAGATCCTCGCCCGGCCGGGTGGTGAGGACGAGGGCGAACGGAAGATCGGCGAGCGCGCCGGCCAGCGCGGGCAGGAAGGCGCGGGTCTCGAGGTCGAGCCAGTGGATGTCGTCGATCTGCACCACCAGCCCGTCGCCGGCCCGCGCGCGCAGGAGCGCCACGACCGCGTCGAGGGTCCGGCGCTGGCGCTCGGCCGGGGGCGTGCGCTCCCAGGCCGGGCCGGGCGACTCCGGCGCCACGAGCGCCGCGAGGAAGTCGCGGTGCTCGGCGAGACCGAGCTCGGCGAGCGAGTCCTCGCCGAGCGTCTGTGTGACCAGCTCCCGCAGCGGCGCCAGCGCGGCGCGCCACACCGGGTCGGCGGCGGTGCTCAGCCACCGCCCGCCCCAGCGCCGGCGGGCCTCGCCGACCAGGCTGCTCTTGCCGATGCCGGCCTCGCCGCGGACGACGACCGTCCCGGCCGCCACCCCGGTACCCAGCGCGGCCAGGACTTCGGCGAAGCGACCGAGCTCCTCGTCGCGGTCGACCCACGTGCGCGGGACGCGGGCGCCACCAGCGACGGTGTCGAGCACGAGCCGGAGCTCGACCGGGGCCGGGATCCCCTTCAGGCGGCGCGCACCGAGAGAGCGCAGCGTGACCGTATCGCCGAGGCGGGCGGCCAGCGCGGGGGAGACGACGATCTCGCCTGCTCCGGCCTGACCCATCAGCCGCGCGGCCAGGTTGACCTCGGCCCCGTAGATCGCGTACTCCTCTCGCTCGGGTGGACCGACGAAGCCGGCGAACGCCGTCCCGTAGCCGGCCCCGACACGCACGTCGGGGCAGCGGGCGCACAGCGCCAGGGCGAATCGCAGGGCACGCCCGGGATCGCCCTCGTAGCCGACCGGCGCCCCCCAGGTGCTCAGCAGCACGCAGCCCTTGTCGCCGGACTCGACCGGCCGCAGCAGTCCGCCGAAGCGCTCGCGCAGCTCGAGCGCGGCCGCCGTGACCGCGGGCACGCGGGCCGGCGCGATGGCGATGAACAGCAGCACGACGGCCCGGAACTCGCCCGGGCCCTGCCAGTGCAGGAGCTCGTCGGGCACGAACTCCTTGGCCAGGGCCTCGACATCTAAATCGGCCGGGGGCGCCGGCGGCGGATGGCTGCCGAGCGCCGAGGCCAGGCGGGCGTCGGCGCGCACGGCACCGTGCGGCGCGGTCGCCTCCGCTGCCACGGCGTGCGCGATGGCCGAGCCGCTGAACATGTACGTCGCGCTGCGAGCCTCGCCAGCGCGCAGGATCTCCCAGCGCAGCTCGCCCGAGCCGACCCCGAGTCGGGCCGAGACCTCGAAGCTCCCGTAGGACGTCGTGCGCAGTCGCATCGGCGCCAGGGCAGCGGCGATCGCCTCGGCGGCGGCACACGCTCGCTGCCGGTGCTCGGGCCCGATGAACGCGCCGGTGAGGGAGTCGCCGGCGAACGCGGCCTGAAAGCCGCCATGCGCGTGCACGGCATTCACGATCGGGATCCACGTGGCCTGCAGGAGCTCGGCCAGGACCTCGGCCCCGTGCGCGCCATGGCGAGCCAGCGCCTCGGTCATGGGCGTGAACCCGGCCACATCGAGGTAGAGCGCGCTCGCCGGAAGCTCTCCGGATGGCGCCCCGGCGGCCAGGCGCTCGAGCAGGAAGCGCGGGACCAGCTCGCGGGTGCTCACGGCGCGGGCAGGAAGGGCAGCGACAGCTGGCCGCGCATGTATCCGCACAGCGAATCGACGTCGTAACCCCCGAGCCAGAATTGAAGCGGCCAGGGCTGCGAGGTCCCGATCGTGCCTCCCAGCGTCCCGTGCGGATCCTCGACCTGCGGGGTGCCGTTCAGCGGGTAGGCGTAGCTGGCCTGCATGCCGAGGAACTGCTCTCCGGCCAGGCGGGCGCCGACGAGGTGCACGTCGGCGTCGAGCGCGGCGATTCGCTTGCGCAGCCCGGCCGCCACCGTGGGATCGGTCGTGTGCTCGAGCTGTCCGGCGAGGTCGCCCCGGCGCCGGCGGCGCATGGCCGCGTAGTCCATCACCCCGGTCGCCTCCGCCACCTCGGCGGATTGGATGGCGATCTGGTTGGCCCGCACCTTGACCAGGTCGGGTTCGAGGAACACGTCCTCGAAGGTGAGCTCGGGGCGGGTGAGGTCCCACAGGTTGGCCCGCCGCACGACGATCCCTCCCGTCGAGACCTGCAGATCGAACGGATCGACGATGACGAGGAAGGGGACGTCGACGAGGATGAGGTTGCGCTGGGTGAACTGCGGCTCGCCGAGCAGGTCGACCGCGGCGCCGAGCAGCGGGTGCGCGCTCACCGGCGCGCCGTCGACGAGGACCGAGCGAACCGTCACCCCGATGTCATGCTCGTGCGGGTAGCGCGCGCAGACCGGATTCTGCAGGCGGATGATGCGGTCAAACGGCGGCTCGCCGGCCACCGTGAACGTCGGACCGCTCACGCCGCGCGGGTCGTCGGTCGGGTCGGGGTCGGTGGCGAACCGGCACTCCCACCAGCCCTCGAAGCACAGCGTCAGCATGTGATGCCCATCCCGGCGGCGAAGCGCTCGACGACGAGGTCGAGCGAGCGGGCGATGTAGTGCAGACGGGCCGGCACCCCGGGGGCCCGGGCCGCGGCGTGCGCGAGCTCGGCGGTGGCGCGCAGCCGCTCGCCGAGCACGGTCCAGGCCGCCTCGCGATGGGGCAGGATGGGCAGCGCGCCGGGGCGAAAGGACGCGCCGGCAGTGAAACCGTCCGGCGGATCGTGGGCGGGCAGAGCGCTCAGCGTCTCGGCCAGCGGCCGCACCGCCATGGTCATCAGCGGGAAGAAGGCGACCGAGCGCAGCACGGCGAGTTCGTCCGGCGACTCGTCGGTATGGGCGAACAGCCGCGTGAGCGCGAGCAGCATGGCCTCGTAGGCGGCGTCGAACACCGCCATCACGGCCCGGGCGGCCGGGTGCGTGATGACCGTGCCGGGGCCGTCGAGCACCGGGTTGCAGACGACGGGCCGGGCGGGCTCAAACGGCGCCGGAATGACCTCGAGCTCGTCGAGGATCTGCAGGAAGCGCGCGTAGTGCGAGCGCTCGTCCTCGATCGGCGCCCCCTCGCCCTGCTCGATGATGAGCTCAAGCGCGGCGAGCGCGCTCGGCAGGTCGGTCACGGCGCGCATGTACACGTCGTAGCCGCCACCCATCGCCCCCACGCGCGGGAAGTCGGTGCCGAGCACGCCGCCCGCCACCTGGGCGCCCGGGGGCCCGATGAACAGCGCCTCGGGTCCGGCGGCGACCTCCTCCAAGGTCGTGCGGATGTGGCCGTAGAGCTCGCTCACCGTTGTGTAGGGGACCCCCGGCGGTGGGGGCGGGGCGGCCTGGCAGAAGGCATCGGCGGGCTGGATGTGCTCCGGGCGCTCGAAGCAGACGAACTTCTGCACGGTGGCCGTCGAGAACGGTTCGAGCGCCATCGTGCCGCCGAACAGGTGAGTGCCGTACGGGAAGACGGGGTGGTCGAGCGTGGGAGCGCCGCCGATGGCGGTGAGCAGGTTCCCGACCAGGCCCAGGTGCTCCATCTCCTGGCGGGCGACCGAGAGGATGAGGCGCTCCCAGCCGACGACGCTCGTCAGCTGCTCCTCGCTCAGCCCCTCGTCGGTGCCCTGCTTGAGCGAAAAGGCGGCGAACAGGTACTGGCAGCACAGCGAGTGCTCGAGCGCGGCGGCCTCACTGAGCAGGGCGATGAGGCGGCTGCGGTCGGGTCCACTCAAGGGATTCGCCTTCGGTCGTGGCCCCCACCGTCAGGCCATGGTCATCATACGGGTGCGCTGGGCGCCCCGCAGTTCGTTCGCGTACCGGCGGCTAGGTGGTTGGCGCGGCGGCCAGCTCATCAGCCGCGGCGAGCAGGTCCTCGCCCAGGCAGCGGGCGATGATCCGCTCGCACAGGGATTCGGCGGCGCCGGGGCCGCCGAGAGCGAGCGGGTGGGCGCCGGCCAACGCCTGCAGCTCGCCGGTGTGGGCCTCGAGGAGCGCGGGAGCGAAGGCGACGAGCACGACGAGCGCGGGGGCGAGCGTGTCGGCGGCCTGGCGGATCGTGTCGACCGGCGTGTTCGCGCCGAGGAACAGGATTCGCCACCCGTGCGTGCGCAGCAGCAGCCCGAACGCGATGAGCGAGATGTCGTGCAGCTCACCGGGCGCACAGGCGAGCACGGCCTGGGGGCCACGCCCCCGGCCCCAGGTGCGGGCGAGCGCGAGCAGGCGCGCCCGGATGAGCTGGCTGGCGAAGTGCTCCTGGCTGACCGACAGCTCCCCGCGTTCCCAGTCCTCACCGACGGCTCGCAGGGCCGGGAGCACGAGCTGGCGCAGGCCGGCCTCGAGGCCGAAGGTGGTCAGGCTCTCGTCGAGCACGGCGTGCATGGCCTCCTCGTCGTAGCGCTCGATCGCGGCCAGCAGACGTGTGGAGGCCACCTCGAGCGAGTGGGCGGACGCCGAGCCGTCCGCGTCGAGGGCGCGGCGCGCGGCCTCGGCGGCCGAGAACCCGACCGCCAACCCCTCTCGCATGCGGGCCACGCGCTCCTCGTCCGCGGTCGTGTACAGGCGAAAGCCGCCGGAGGAGCGCACGGGCGCCAGCAACCCGTAGCGGCGCTCCCACGCGCGCAGGAGCTCGGGGCTGACCCCGACGCGCCGGGAGAAGGCGCCGATGCGATGACCGGCAACTGGGCTTGCCATACCTGGACTATACGAACCTTGGACAGACTCTTGACGAACCGGCGACGCGTCGAGTAGGCTTAGCGCGAGCTTGTACAAGGTTTGTCTAGAAAGGTGTCGCGGATGATCGAGAGTCTGGCTGTCGGAACTGTGAGCCTGCCGGCGTGAGCGCGCGTGTCCTCATGACCGGGGCGACCGGCTTCATCGGCGGCCGGCTGGCCGCCCGCCTGACCGCCTCCGGGCACGAGGTCCGCTGCCTGGTCCGCGATCCGGAGAGCCCCCGGGCGCGCGAGTTGACCGAGGCCGGTCACGAGCTCCATCGCGGGGACGTCCTGCGGCCGGACACGCTGCGCGGCGCCGGCCGCGGCATCGAGACCGCCTACTACCTCATCCACTCGATGGGCCGGGGCGCGCCGCGCGACTTCGCCGCCCGCGAGGAGCAGGCGGCCCGGAGCTTCGCCCGCTTCGCGCGGACGGAGGGCATCGAGCGCGTCATCTACCTCGGCGGGCTGGGCGAGCGCCCGCACTCCGCCCATCTGCGCGCCCGCCACGCCACCGCCCAGGCGCTCGCGCAGGACGGGCCGCCGCTCACCTACTTCCGCGCCGGCATGGTCGTCGGTCCCGAGAGCGAGTCCTACCGGACCCTGCGTTACCTCGTCCAGCGCCTGCCGGCGATGATCGCCCCGGCCTGGCTGCAGAACGCGACCCAGCCGATCGCCATCGACGACACCCTCGCCTACCTCGCGGCCGCGCTCGAGCTCCCGGCCGCGGCCGGGCGCGAGATCCAGATCGGCGGACCCGACGTGCTCGCCTACGGCGAGATGCTCGACCGCATGGCCAGCGTGCTCGGGCTGCCGCAGCGGCCCCGCCTGCCCGTACCGCTCATCACGCCGTGGCTGTCCTCCCTGTGGATCGGACTGGTCACGCCGGTGGACGCGGGCGTGGCGCGCCCGCTCATCGAGGGTCTCGCCATTCCCACGGTGGTCAGCGACCCGAGCGGGATGGCGCTGTTCGGCGAGATCGAGCCGATCGGCTTCGACGAGGCGCTGCGCCGGGCGGTGGCCGAGGATCCCGAGCTGGCGGTGGCGGCATGAGCGCGTCCGTGTGGGACTATCCGCGGCCGCCCGCGGTCGTGCCGTGCACCGAGCGGGTCCGGGTGGAGCTCGGCGGAGTGTGCCTGGCCGCCTCCACGCGGGCGCTGTGCGTGCTCGAGACGAGCCATCCGCCGACGATCTACGTCCCGCCGGCGGACGTGCGCATTGGCCTGCTGACGCCGAGCCGGATGCGCCCGACCTGGTGTGAGTTCAAGGGCGTCACGCTCTACCTCGATGCTCGCGTCGGCGCGCAGCGGGTGGAGGCGGTCGGCTGGACCTATCCGAAGCCCTCACCGGGCTACGAGGCGCTGCGCGATCACATCGCGTTCTATCCCGGTCGTGTCGACGGGGCCTACCTGGGTGGCGAGCGCGTGGAGGCGCAGGCGGGCGACTTCTACGGCGGCTGGATCAGCCCTGCCCTCGTCGGGCCGTTCAAGGGCCCGCCGGGGACTCAGGGCTGGTGAGCCTCAGCCCTTCGAGAGCCGCCGCGCGATCTGGGCGAACGCCTCCTCGGCCTCGTGAGCGAGCTTCTGGCGGAACACGGCGAGCAGCGCCTGGGCGGCGGCCGGGCGCATCTGCTCGATCGCCTCGCTGATCCGGGTCCACTCCTCTTCGGGCATCCCCGCGGCGACGAACGGCTCCCACACGTCGGCCAGGAACGCCTTGACGAAGCGCTTGGCGATCGTCTCGGAATGCCGGCCCACCTCCTCGACGAGCCGCAGCGCGCTCTCGAACGCCAGCCCGGCGAGCACGACCTGCTCGGCCGCCTCGAGCAGTGACGGGCTGAGCAGCTGGTAGCGGCCGGCGCCGACCGGCAGCGCGAGCCCGAGCTTGTGCACGCGAGCGAGGACCTCGTCGGCCTTCTCGGGCGGGACGGCGAGCCGCTGCAGGACCTCGGCGGCGTCGACGATCTCGGGTGCCTCCTCCTCGGCGAACGCGTCGGTGGCGTGCTTGACGCGCAGCAGTCCCGAGCCGTCGCTGTGGGACTCCTCGAGCAGCCGCTTGATGCCGTCGAGCTTCAGCCCCTCGGTCTGGAGGCTCTGGATGAGCTGGATGCGCTCGATGTGGGACGGGCCGTAGAAGCCGACCCGGCCACGCACGGTCGGCGGGGGCAGGAGGCCCCGCTCCTGGTGGGCGCGCACGTTGCGCACGGACAGTCCGGTCACCCGCGCGAGCTCCTCGATGCGCAGCGTGTCCTCGGCGGGCTCTGGCGTCGCGCTCACGCCGGCAAGTGTCCTACACGGGTGGGTCGAGGCGACCAGCCACAGAAATACGGCCCATAGCTTGACGTCCCATCAAATGATGGTAAGTTTCCCGCGTCGCGTTACCCAAGAGACGCAGGAGGACGCTTGATGGCGACCGCCGACTCACCCTCGTATCGCATGACCCCGCCGGCCGCCGGCGACGGCGAGGCCGCCCCGTGGCGCGACGCCAAGCGCTACGCGTGGCTCCTCGGCACGATCGTGCCGGCGCTGCCCTTCATCGCCTTCGGCCTGGTGAAGCTCACGGGGGCGGGCGCGTTCTGGTGGGCCGGTCCGGTGCTCATCTTCGGCGTGTTCCCGCCGCTTGACCTGATCGTCGGCATGGACTCCCACAATCCGCCCGAGTCGGTGTTGAAGTGGCTCGAGCAGGACCGCTACTACCGCTGGTGCACCTACGCGTTCCTGCCCATGCAGTTCGCCGGCCTCGCGTTCTGCTGCTGGCAGTGGGCGCACGGCGGTCTCGGCCTGATCGACAAGATCGGTCTGGCCGTCACGGAGGCGATGGTCAGCGGCATCGCCATCAACACCGCCCACGAGCTCGGCCACAAGCGCGATGCGCTCGAGCGCTGGCTGAGCAAGATCGCCCTGGCCCCGAGCGGCTACGGCCACTTCTTCGTCGAGCACAACCGCGGCCACCACGTGCGGGTGGCCACGCCCGAGGATCCCGCCTCGGCACGGCTCGGCGAGAGCTTCTGGGCCTTCCTGCCCCGCACGGTGCTCGGAAGCGTGCGCTCGGCCTGGGAGCTCGAACGCGAGTTCCTGGCCCGGGACGAGCGCGGTCCGTGGACGGTCCGCAACAACCTGCTGAATGCCTGGGCGATGACGGTGGTGCTGTTCGCCGGGCTGAGTGCCGTGTTCGGCCTGCGCGTGCTGCCGTTCCTGTTCGTGCAGATGTTCATCGGCTTCCCGTTGCTCGAGGTGGTCAACTACCTCGAGCACTACGGGCTGCTGCGGGCGCGGCGGGAGGACGGGCGCTACGAGCGCACTCGCCCCGAGCACTCATGGAACTCGAACAGCGTGGCCTCGAACGTGCTGCTCTACCACCTGCAGCGCCACAGCGATCACCACGCCAACCCGATGCGCCGCTACCAGGCGCTGCGCCACTTCGACGAGGCGCCCCAGCTGCCGACCGGCTACGCGGGCATGATCCTGCTCGCCCTCGTGCCGCCGCTGTGGCGCCGGGTCATGGACCGGCGGCTGCTCGAGCACCTCCAGGGTGACGTGACGCGGGCGAACATCCATCCGCGCGCGCGGGCGCGGATGCTCGCGCGCCACGGCCCTCAGCGCGACGGATCGCCTCGGCCAACCAGGCCCAGATCGCCTCGGCCAACCACTGGACCCCGGTCATGAATCCGCCGCTCGTCCTGGCCGCTCCGTTCCTCGGCGTCGCCATCGGGATCGTCGCGGGCTCCTATCCGGCCATCCGGGCAGCTCGGATCACCCCCATGGCCGCGCTGCGTAACTAGTGTGAGATCCGCTCCAGCGCCTGTCCGCTCGTCGCCGGGCCGGCAAGCGCGATCAGCCCGGCGATCAACCCGGTGACGCCGATGATCGCGAAGGCGGCGAAGAACGACAGGTCGGCCACCATCGTCGGCAGGTACAGCCCGCCGAGCGCGCCGCCGCCGTGGCCGATGCCGTCGCACAGGGCAAAGCCGCTCGTGCGGGCGCGGGTGGGGAAGCTCTCCGCCGTATAGGTGTAGGCGGCCTGCAGGAACATGCCGAGCGCGGTCGAGGCGAGGAAGGCGCCGACGATGACCACCGCCTCGCTCGCCGCGGTGCCTACGAGCAGCATCCCGGCCAGCCACACCACGCTCGAGCCGGCGATGAGGAACTTGCGCTCGAAGCGGTCGATGCCGACGATCATCAGCCCGGCGCCCGCCGGGTAGCCGATGGCACCGATGGCCAGGTAGAGCGTGCCCGCGTTCAGCCCGTGGTGCTTGAACAGGTCGGCGGCGTCGCCGAGGAAGCCGTAGTTGCCGATGTACCAGAAGAACCACATGGCCAGGAACACGATCACGCGCCGCAGGTAGGGCGCCCGCAGGAGCTCGGCGTAGGGGAACCCGGTGCGGGTGTCGATCTCGGACGGATCGGGATCGGGCAGCTGCGCGCCGCGCGCCCGGGCCCGCTCCTCCATCTCGGCTGACGAGCGCGTCCGCCTCGTCGAGGCGGCCGTGCAGCGCCAGCCAGCGCGGCGACTCCGGCAGCTCGAAGCGCGCGAGCAGGGCGATCACCGCGATAGCGCCGCCGATGATGAACAGCCAGCGCCAGCCGTTGTGGAGGCTGGGAATGAGGGCGAGGGCGATGAACGGCGTCACCGCCTGGCCGATGATGCCGACGAGGAACGTGGTGACCGAGATGCGTCCGCGCAGACGGGCCGGCGCCAGCTCGCCGATGTAGGTGGAGACGAGGTTGAGGTCGGCGCCCACGCCCATCCCGGTGATGAAGCGGAACACGATGAGCAGGCCGAGGCCGTTCGCGGCCGCATCGCCGAAGGAGCCGATCGCGGTGAGGATGATGGTGGCGATGAGCAGGCGAAAGCGGCCGAAGCGGTCGGCCAGCGCGCCGATCACGACCGAGCCGACGGCGTAGCCGATGAGGCCGATGGCCAGGGCGAGGAAGGTGCTCTGGTTGCCGCTGAGGTGGAACTGGGTCTGGATCTGCGGCAGCGCGAACCCGATGTCCGTGATGTCGTAGAAGGTGAAGAAGTACCCGGTGCCGATGATGGCCAGGTAGTGCCAGGGCAGCGCCCAGACACCGATGCGATCCTGGCGCGCGAGGATCTCCGCTGCCTGCGGCGTCCGTGACCGCTGTACATCGACGCTCATCCTCGGCTCGTCCCTACCCCGTCACGGGAGCAAGCCAACGCGGCCGGTCGGGGCCGCGACTCGGACATCCGGCCACTTCAATGTGGCCGCGTGCGCAAGGCAGCCCCGAACCTGTACAGAATCGCGCTTAAGTGGACGGACGTTTTTGCCGATGCAACCATCGTTGCCACTGGTACCGCCGCACGTGAGGGACGGCGAAGCGCGCGGGCCGGAGGCTGCATCGAGGCAGCAGTGAGAGACGAGAACACCGCCCCCCGGGCCCGAACCTACCTACCGCAGGTCATCGTTGCGACGAGCGTCGTCGCGCTGATGCCGATCGCCCTCGTGTGGGGCCTGCGGGCCGACGGCATGGTCACCTCGCCGTGGCTGTCCCTGGCGCTCACCCTCGCGCTGTCGCTGCTGGCCATGGCGGCCGGCAACGCCTACTGGACCCGGCGCCCGAGCTCGGGCGACATCGTGTTCAGCGAGCTGCTCCCGTGGGGCTGGGTGCGCCGGCTGCGCATCGAGCGCCAGCTCGACCGCGCGATGGAGGATCTTGGCCTCGGGGTCTCGGGCGGGACGTCAGCGTCGGCAGCGGTCACGGTCGCGGGTCCGTACGCGCGCCGGCTCGAGCTGCTCGACCACCTGGCCGAGGCGATGGAGGCGCACGACCCCTACGTCGACGGGCACTCGCGCCGGGTCGCGCGCCACGCGACGGCGGTGGCGCGCCGGCTCGGGCTGCCCGCCGAGGAGATCAGCCGCGTGACGAGCGCCGCCACCGTGCACGACGTGGGCAAGCTCCGCCTGCCCCGCGCGGTGCTGATGAAGCCCGGCGCTCTCACCGACGACGAGTTCGAGGTGATCAAGCGTCACAGCGCCGAGGGCGCCCGCATGGTCGAGTGCCTGGAGGACCCGGCCCTGACCGCGATCGTGCTCCACCACCACGAGCGCCTGGACGGCACCGGCTACCCGGCCGGGCTCGAGGGCGCGGACATCCCGCTCGGGGCGCGCATCATCGCCGTGGCCGACACCTTCGACGCCATCACCTCGGCCCGGCCCTACCGGCCCGCGGCCCGGCACAAGCAGGCGATCGACATCCTCGAGCGCGAGGCGGGCACGCAGCTCGATGCCGAGGCCGTGCGCGCGTTCGTCGGCTACTACCGCGGCCGGCGGCTGTTCGCGGTGTGGGCGCTCCTCGGCGCGCTGCCCCAGCGGGCGCTGGCCGCGGTCGGGCGCGGTGGCGTCGTGCCGCCGGGCGCCTCGGTGCTGCCAAACGCGGCCACCGCCGCCGCCACGCTCGCAGTCGGCGCCGTGGCGGTGCTGCCGCCGGTCGCCGGTGTGAGCGCTCGGGCGCATGCGCGCCGGATCGAGCGCACCCCGGTGGCGCGCATCGTCCCGCTGGCCTCGCTCGGCGCGGCTCCGTTCCAGCGCTCGGTCGCGGTGGTCGATCGCCATGCGACGCTGGTGCGTCCGGACGCGAGGCGCCACCACCGCGGTCGGGTCACGCGGGATGCCGGAGTGCGCTCACAGCCCGTGTTCATCGCGCAGGTGCCGGTGGGCTCTCCGGCCGTGGCGTCCGCGGTGCGGGTCGCGACCCCGACGGCGGCGGCGGCTCCAGCGCCCGGGGCCGGGTCCCCGGCGGTGCCGCGCTCGCCTGCGGCCAGTCCGGCGGGCGGAACGAGCGGCTCGGATGGAGGCTTCGGCGGGCAGGGCGGCGCGCCTATGCGCACTGCGCCGGCCGGCACCGGCGGGCCCGGTGGCGCCGGCGGGCCCGGTGGCACCCGCGCCGACGCTCGCGCCGGTGAGCGTGCCGGCGGCCGGGACCCCGGCTCCGGTGTCCACGCCGGCACCGGTGTCCACGCCCGCCCCGACGCCGCCCCCGAGCCCCGCCCCGCCCCCGGTGCCGACTCCGACTCCCACGCCGACCCCGGCCCCGATGCCCACCTCCGTGGCGCAGTGCCTGCACGACGCCTGGCTGCAGTTCGGCGTGTTCGGCGACCAGACGCAATGCGCCGACTACGTCCTGCACGGGATCCTGCCGCCGGCCAAGCCATAACCGTCTGAGGGGGCCGCGCGGGCGGGTGCATTGTCATCCGCCTGGGCTGACCCGGGCGAAAAACCGGCCTCACAGGCCGCTTTTTCGCCCCGCTCGATGGCGGACTCCCACCGCCAGCCGCTCGAGCGTCTGCACGACGTCGTCCTCACGCGTGCGCGGGTTGATCGTGCACAGCCGGAGCACCGACCGGCCGCGCAGGGTCGTGCTCGACACGGCGGCAAACCCGTCCTCGGCAAGCGCCGCCGCCCGGCGGGCGTGCTCGTCCCCGTCGGCGCCGACCAGGGCGAAGGTGACGATCGCCAGCTGGGCGGGGGTGACGACCTCGTAGCGGGGATCGTTGCGCACGCAGCGCTCGGCGAACTCGGCCAGCTCGATTCCCCGGGCGATGGCGGCGCGAATCGCCGCCGCGCCGTGGGTGCGGAAGGTCAGCCACAGCTTGAGCGCGCGGGCGCGGCGGCTGAGCTCGAGCGTGCGGTCACGGAAGTCGACCTGTCCGGTTCCCGCCAGCGTGTCGACGAGGTACTCGGGTGTCATCGCGAACGCCTGCGCGAGCGCGCCCGGCGAGCGCACGAACAGGCAGCCGATGTCGTAGGGCTGAAACAGCCACTTGTGCGGGTCGAGCACGAGCGAGTCCGCGCGCGCGAGCCCCTCGAGCACCGCGCGCCCGGACGGGGCGAGCGCGGCGGGCGCGCCGTAGGCACCGTCGACGTGGAGCCACATCCCCTCGGCCGCGCACAGCTCGGCCAGCGCACCGAGCTCGTCGACCGCGCCGGTGTTCGTCGTTCCCGCCGTGGCCACGACGATGGCCGGCCGCCGGGCCGCCGCCCGGTCCTCCGCCACCGCGGCGGCCACCGCCGCGGCGCTCAGCCGGAAGTCCTCGTCGGAGGCGAGGATCCGCACCTCCTCGGCCCCGAAGCCGAGCGCGGTGAGCGCGCGCGGGATCGACGCGTGGGTCTGGTCAGACAGGTAGGCGACACCAGGGCCGCCGACCGCCCGGGCGCAGGCCAGGGCGGTCAGGTTGGCCATCGAGCCGCCGCTGACGAGCACGCCCTCGGTCCCCGGGTCGAGCCCGAGCAGCTCGCGCAGCCACTCGAGCACGACGAGCTCGACCGTCGCCGGACCCGACCCGCCCGCCCACGAGGCGACGAGCGCGTTGAAGCCGGTGCCGAGCCACTCCCCGAGGACGCCGGCGAACGCGGCCGGCCCGGGCACGCGGGCGAAGTAGCGGGCGTGATCGCCGTGCTGGATGTGCTCGAGCGCGACATCGCGCAGCGTCTGCAGCGCGGCCAGCGGATCGCCCGGCCGCTCGGGCACCGGGCCGCCGAGGGCGGCCATCAGCTCATCCGGTTCGCCGGTGCGGATGGCCGGACCGGCGTCGCCGCCGCTCACATGCTCGACGACGGCGTCGACCACCCAGTAGCCGAGAGCGCGCATCTGCTCGGCGCTCAGAGCCAGCGGGTCGGGCGTACTCGGCTCGTCCATGCCTCCAGGGTACGATCGGCGGGTGCCGGAGCCGGACTGGCAGGAGATCAGGTGGCAGTGCGAGCGGTGGCTCGGCGGCCGCCGCCCGGTGACCGTGGCCGCCCAGCTGACCGCCGCCGCGGCAGCGGTCTCCGAAGACGCGCGGCCCGACCATTACGGCGAAGGCGACCTGGTGGAGGACTTCGAAGCCGACCTGGCCGAGCGCCTCGGAAAGCCCGCCGCGGTGCTCATGCCGAGCGGGACGATGGCCCAGCAGATCGCGCTGCGGATCCACTGCGAGACGCGCGGACGCGACGCCGTGGCCTTCCATCCGACCTGCCACCTGGAACTGCACGAGCACGGCGCCCACCAGCACCTGCACGGCTTGAAGGCCGAGCTCGTCGGCCATCGCGATCGCCTGATCGAGCTCAGCGACCTGGAGGCGCTCCACACTCCTCTCGGAGCGCTGCTGCTCGAGCTCCCCCAGCGGGAGATCGGCGGCCAGCTCCCCGAGTGGGATGCGCTCCTGGCCCAGATCGACTGGGCCCGCGAGCGCGGGATCGCCGTCCACCTCGACGGTGCCCGCCTGTGGGAGTGCACGCCCTATTACGGGCGCACGCCACTCGAGATCGCCGAGCCCTTCGACACCGTCTACGTCTCGCTCTACAAGGCGCTCGGCGGGCTTGCCGGGTGCATCCTGGCCGGGCCCGCGGAGATCGTCGCGCAGGCCCGCGTCTGGCGCCGGCGCCACGGTGGCACCCTGCCGACGCTCGCCCCCTTCGTCGCCTCGACGCGGCGCGGACTGGCCGACGTCCTCCCGCGCATGCCGGACTACCTCGCCCACGCCCGGGCGCTCGCCGCCGCGCTTGCTCCCATCGACGGGATCGAGGTCGTGCCCGACCCGCCCCAGACCCCGCTCATGCACCTCCATCTGCGCGGCGAGCGCGGCGCGCTGACCGAGCGCGCGCTGGCCGTCTCGCGCGAGACCGGCGTGTGGCTGTTCGGCGCGCTCGAGCCGACCGGCCGACCCGGCGCGCACCGCTTCGAGGTGTACGTCGGCGAGCCGGCGCTCGAGATCGGCGCCGAGGAGGCGGCCGGATTGCTCGCTCGCGTGGTCCGGTGATTTCCGCGCCGCCCGGCGGTCCTACAGGCATGACACGCACACAGATGACACGCCAGATCGACGCCGTCCCCGGGATCGACCTCGTCCGCCAGCGGGAGCGCCGCCGGCCCCGCGCCGCCCGGCTCGAGGGGCGGAACCCGTGAGCGCGCCCCTGTGGTACACGGCGAACGTCTCGCTCGACGGCTACATCGAGGACGCCGAGGGCAGCTTCGACTTCACGCGCCCGAGCGACGAGGTGCACGCCTTCATCAACGAGCTCGAGCGCCCGGTCGGCACCTATCTGTACGGGCGGCGACTGTACGAGACGATGCGCTACTGGGAGGATGGGCGAGGGCCGGACGGCAGTGCGGTGCGCAGCGAGTTCGCGGACATCTGGCGCGCCGCGAGCAAGGTCGTGTTCTCGACCTCGCTCGAGGCAGTGACGACGGCTCAGACCGAGCTCGTGCGCCACTTCGATCCGGAGGAGGTCCGGGCTCGCAAGCAGGCCGCCGACCGTCCGCTCACCGTGGGCGGGGCGGGCCTGGCCGTCGCGGCCTTTGCTGCCGGCCTCGTCGATGAATGCCACATGTTCGTGCGCCCGATCACGGTCGGGGGCGGTAAGCCGGCGATGCCGGCCGGGCAGCGCGTCGAGCTCGATCTGATCGCCGAGCGACGTTTCACCGACGGCGTGGTCTTCCTGCACTACCGGGTCCGGTCCTAGACTCAGCCGCATGAGCGGCTACTCGATCACGAACCTCACGGAACTCGAGGACGTGGCGGCGGGGCGGTCGGAGGGCGTCGAGGCCCGGTTTGCCCGTCGGCACATGGACAGTCAGCACCTTGGCGTCAGCCTGTTCCGCTACGGGCCCGGAGTCCGCGCTCCGTACGGTCACCGCCACCGCGAGCAGGAGGAGGCCTACGTCGTGATCGGCGGCTCGGGGCGGGTCCGTCTCGATGACGAGATCATCGAGCTGCGCCAGTGGGACGTCGTGCGCGTCGCCCCGCAGGTCACCCGGTCCTTCGAGGGCGGCCCGGACGGGCTCGAGCTGATCGCCGTCGGCTCGGATCGACCCGAGGACGGCGACGGCGAGCTGGTCCAGGACTTCTGGACCGAGACATGACCCCGGACGTCCGGCGCGCGGCGGCGCGGGAGCCGGTCGGGCTGATTCCACTGGCCCGCCGGCACAAGCGCGGTGCGGCACTCATCATCGGAATCATCGTGGTGTTCATCGCCATGACGGCGGTGAGCATCGCCATGAGCAACGGCAACTCGCCGCTGGCCGATTCCACGCCGTGCACCCAGTGGCCGGCCGCCTCACCCGCCCAGCAGCTCGCCTACTCGCGGCTGTACATCCGCGAGTCGGGCTCCAAGCACACGGTGGCCCAGATCCGCTCGATCCTGACCGGCGACTGCGTACAGTCGGCCTACCTGGGCGAGAGCGACGACGTCACGCTGATCGCCGCTCTGCACCAGGCGTACTGACCGCGCTCCTCAGGCGGCGAAGCGCTGGGCGGAGCGCGCCTTGGCCTTGGCGGCCTCGGTCTCGCGATCCTTCGGCGCGGCGTTCGTCTGCAGCTGGTCGAGTAGCCGTGCCGATGCGGCGGTCACTGCCGCGACGGCCTCGGCGAAGGCCTCCTCATTGGCCTGCGAGGGCTTGGTGAAGCCGCTGATCTTGCGCACGTACTGCAGCGCGGCGGCCTGCACCTCGTCCTCCGTGGCGGGTGGCTCGAAGTTGTAGAGGGTTCTGATGTTGCGGCACATGGACCGCACTCTAGTGTTGGACGCGTGCCCCGGCAAAATCGCGTCACGCCGCTCGGCGAGCTGATCGCCACGCCGGCGCGGGCGCTCGTGTACGCGAACCGGGGCTGCCTGCACGACGCCGCCGGCAACATCCGCCAGCGGTACCCCACCCGTCGCTGGATCGCCTGCCGGCTCGAGTTCCGCGGGCGCCGGCGGGCGCCGCTCATGGCGCCCGGCCGCTTCACCGAGCTGTTCTTCCTGGACGAGGCGACCGCCCTCGCCGCCGGGCACCGCCCGTGCGGGGAGTGCCGGCGCGCCGACCACGTCGTGCTCACGGAGATGTGGGGCCGCCTGCACCCCGGCCGGTACGGCGTCGAGGCGATCGACACCGAGCTGCAGGCCGAGCGGCTCGACTCCGCGACGCGCCGGCGCCGGCTTCACGATCGGCGGTTCGGCGAGCTGCCCGACGGGGCGTTCGTGCTCGATGAGGACGGCGAGCCCTGGCTCGTGCGGGGCGAGGCACTGCGCCGCTGGGCGCCGGGCGGCTACACCGAGAGGCGCCCCCGGCCGCCGGCCCGGGCGCGGGCGCGTGTCCTCACGCCACCCTCGCTGCTCGAACTGCTTCGGGTCCCCGGGCGCGAGCCGCTCGTGCCGCTGCTGCACCCGAGTGCCGACGAATAGCATGCCGCCGTGGCCCGCAAGTCGCTCACCTACTCCTCCTATCTCGCCCTCGACGAGCTCCTCGGGGCCCAGCGCCCCCGCTCGGACGAGCACGACGAGCTCCTGTTCATCGTCGTGCACCAGGTGTATGAGCTGTGGTTCAAGCAGCTGCTGCACGAGGGCGAGAAGCTGCGCCAGCGCCTCGAGGCCGGTGACGGCACGCATGCGCTCCACACGCTGAAGCGGATCCTGACCATCCTCAAGACGATCGTGGCCCAGGTCGACGTGCTCGAGACGATGACTCCGAGCCAGTTCATGTCCTTCCGTGACCGCCTCGACGCCGCCAGCGGGTTCCAGTCGGCTCAGTTCCGCGAGCTCGAGGCGCTGCTCGGCCGCCGTGACCGGTCATCGCTCGAGCGCTACGAGCCCGGGTCGGCCGAGCGCGCGGGCCTGGAGGCGGCGCTCGAGCGCCCATCGCTGCTCGACGCCTTCCTCGCCTACCTGAACACCCAGGGCTACAGCGCCGACGCCGACACCGCGCAGCCGGCGATCCTGGCCGCCTATCGCGACGACGGCGAGGCGGCGCAGGTGTGCGAGCGGCTCGTCGACCTCGACGAGGGCGTGATGGAGTGGCGCTACCGCCACGTGCAGATGGTGCGGCGCACGATCGGCGACCGGCACGGGACCGGCGGCTCCGCCGGCGCGGGCTATCTCGCCAGCACGCTGCTGGCGCCCGCCTTTCCGGACCTGTGGGCGATCCGGACCGAGCTCTAGTCAGCTCTCGGCACCCACCTTGGTGGTCTCATCGGCGCTCACCATCGTGTCGCCGACGAAGTGCGGGAAGCGCTTGCCCTCGGTCTCGCCGATCGCCACCAGCTGATCGCCGACCGCCCGCATGTCGTCGATGAGTCGCCGGCGCTCGCGCCAGATCGTCTCGGCGCTGCGGGTGAGCTCGCGGGCCCGCAGGGCGGCGGTGGTGACCGTGTCCTCGGCCTCCTGGCGTGCGGTGGCGCGCAGGTCCTCGGCCTCGCGCTGGACGCTCGCCCGCAGCTCGTCGGCCTCGCGCTGGGAGCCCGAACGGAGCTCCTGCACCTCGCGCTGAGCGGTGTGAGCGCGCGACCTCGGCCGCGTCCTCCTCGGCCTCCCGGCGCAGCTCCACCGCTTCGGCCTCGGCGCGCTCGAGCCGCTCCTCGGCCTTGATCCGCGAGCGGGAGGCAATCTCCTCCGCGGTCTGGTGCGCACGCTGGAGCAGGTCGCGGGTCTCCTCGCTCACCTCGTCAAGCGCATGGCGCACGGCGGACTCCGGCGAGGCGGAGATCTCGAGCTCGGCGAGCAGGCGGTTCACCTGTTCGACGTAGCGGTCGACCGCTGCCCGCTCGTAGCCGCGCAGGCCGGTGGGGAACTCGATCCGCCGCATGTCGGCGATGATGCGATCACGCTCGGGACCGCTCAGCGGACTGCTGCGCATCCGCCGCGGGCGACGTTCGGTCTCGCGCGGCGGGGCGCTCATCCCCTCGGCCGCCGGCGCCACCGTCGTGGGCTCGGAACCATCACCGTTGCCAGTCATCGCCATGGCGATCACTCCCCCTGGAGTGGAAGTCGTTACTCCGTCAACGTACCCCCGCGGTCAACCCTGCTCAGAGTTGACAAACCGCGCACCAGTACGTCGTGCGCCCGCCGATCCGGGCCCGGCTGAGCGGGTGCCCGTCGCGGGGGCAGGCGCCCTCGGGACCGCGCATCCGGACGAACTGACCGGTGTGCACGCCGCCGAGCCGGATGGCCGAGCGCACGGCGGCCCGCAGCTCGCGCCGCAGCCGGTCGAGATCCTCGAGCGACAGCGAGGAGACGATCCGCGTCGGCGCGATGCGGGCTCGCCACAGCGCCTCGTCAGCGAGCAGGTTGCCGACGCCGGAGATCGCGCCCTGGTCGAGCAGCCGGGCCTTCACCGGTGCGCGACCGGTCCCGATCCGGCGGCGGAACTCGTCGCGGTCGACGAGCGCGGCGTCGGGGCCGACGTGATCGAAGGCCGGGTTGAGCACGGCCCGGCCGAGCCGCCGGCGGTCGCGCAGGACGAGGCGGCTGCCGTCGGCGAACGACAGCGCGAAGCGGTCGAAGCGGCTCTCGTCCTCAGGGTCGACCAGGATCTGGCCTGCCATCCCCAGGTGCAGTCCGAGCGTCGGCCCGTCCTCGGTCTCCACCCACAGGAACTTGCCCCGCCGGTTCGCGCTCGCCAGCCGGTGGCCGCGCAACGCGTCGTCGATCTCCCCCGGCGGGTGGGGGCGGCAGACGTAGCTGTCGCGGTCATCGGCGGCGACGACCGTGCGGCCGAGTGCCGCCTCGAGCGTCTGGCGGGCGCGTTCGGCTTCCGGGAGCTCGGGCATGGGGGCAGAGCGTAGGGTCGGCGAGGGAGCGGGGCGAAAAAGCCGCACCACACGCGGCTTTTTCGCCCCACTCGCATGCCCACGGGTGTAGAAGTGCACATCGGGCCGCAGGGCCCACAACGAAGAAGGGGCGTGGACGATGGGGCATGCAGCCGATGGCGTCTTCCAGGGCGGAGGCGTGAAGGGCCTCGGGCTGGTCGGGGCGCTCGAGGCGTTCGCCGACCGCGACCGGCATCCGGACTCCTACGTCGACACCTGGATGTCGCTGGCCGGCACGAGCGCGGGGGCGATCGTCGCCGCGTATCTGGCCTGCGGGCACTCGGTGCCGGAGACGGTCCAGCTCGTCAAGGGCATGCCGTTCGAGAAGTTCTGCGATTGGGGCACGGGCGGCGAGCTGCTCGGCGGCGCGCTCAACCTGGCCCGCATCCACGGGCTCGCGCGCGGCGAGTACTTCCACAGCTGGTTCCGCGAGCAGACCGCAGGCAGGACGTTCGGCGAGATCGAAGCCGATGGCCGGCAGCTGAAGATGATCGCCACCGACCTCACCCGCGGCGAGATGCTCGTGCTCCCCGACGCCCTGGCGGACTACAGCCTGACCGGCGGCGGGCCGATCGACCCCAAAGCGTTCGTGATCGCCGATGCGGTGCGGATGAGCATGTCGATCCCGTACTTCTTCCAGCCCGTGCAGCTGGTGCACAAGTCGGGCGTCACCTCGACGATCGTCGACGGCGGCGTCCTGTCGAACTTCCCCGTGTGGATCTTCGACACCGACGACCACGACCCCGAGCGCCCGACGTTCGGCTTCCGGCTCATCGGGGGGCGCACCCCGGCCGCCGGGCTGCACTCGATCATCGCCGCGCTCGGCTGGGGGGCCGAACTGGGTGCCGAGATCTTCCACGCCGCCACCGGAGCCTGGGACGAGTACTGGGTCGAGCATTCGACGCTCGTGCGCACGTGCGCGATCAATGCCGGGGACATCAGCACGACGGACTTCAATCTGACCCCCGACCAGGCCAACTGGCTGCTGAACTCGGGCCGCAGCACCGGCGACGCGTTCCTCGACAGCTGGAACCCCGACCACTACATCAATCAGCACGGGCGCCACCTGCGCGCTCCCGTCCCGGCCTGAGCCGCCCGCTGCGCTACCTGGTGCCCGCCGCGGCGGACGGGTATGTCATGGTCATGAGCACGCATACCGACACCACCAACGACTACGCCATCGTGCCCGCTGAGGACGCCGAGGACGCCTACGCAGGCTCCGACGTTCCGGGCGAGTTCCGCAGCCTGACGCAGGCGCTCGGCGCCGAGCAGCTCGCGGTCACGCTCATCCGCGTCCCGCCGCACTCGGACTTCGAGCAGGGCACCGGCCACTACCACGACGAGATCGAGGAGATCTACCTGCTCAGCCGCGGGACGCTGACGGTCCGCTGCGGCGACGACATCCGGGAGGTCAGCGCGCCCGCCGCCGTCCGGGTGGCGCCGAGGACCCCGCGCTCGCACCGCAACGAGGGCGAGGAGCCGGTCGAGCTGTGGGCGGTCTCCCGCCGGCTCGGCCACAGCGACTCGACCAAGCTCGAGGACTTCTGGGAGGCCTCGCCGAAGGCGCGGCAGACCCGCGGGTGAGCCTGGGCGGCGATCCGGCGCCCGTGCGCCCGTTCACCGGCGCCGGGCTCGATCGCCTCGACGGCGAGCGCAAGGACCCGGCCTACATCGAGGATCTGCGCCGCGATCCGGCCGCCCGCGTCGTACTCGCCGGCGCCGGCGGCGTCCTCATCGCCGGCGACGCGCTGCTGCGGGCGCCGCTGCAGAGCACACCGCTCGAGGCCACGATCCTGCTCGGCCGCGAGGGCGGCGGCCGGGCGCTGTTTGCCGCCGACCTCGACGCGCTGGCCTCCGAGCAGCAGGAGCGGTTGCGCGCGCAGGGGACGCTGACCGGGCTGCGGGAGGCGGGCGCCGAGCTCCCGCGGGCCGAGGGCGGCCTGGCCGCCTACCTCGCGTCACTGGTCGGCTGGCACCGCCGGCACGGCTTCTGCCCGAACTGCGGGGCGGCGACCGAGGTCGTGGAGGCCGGATTCTCGCGTCACTGCCCGGGCTGCGGCGCCCAGCACTTCCCGCGCACCGACCCGGTGGTGATCATGACCGTCAGCCATGGCGACCGGCTCCTGCTCGGCCGTCGCGCCGGCTCGCCGAAGGGGCGCATGTCGGTGCTGGCGGGCTTCGTCTCGCCCGGCGAGTCGGCCGAGGAGGCGGTCGCGCGCGAGGTGCGCGAGGAGTCGGCGATCGAGGTGCGTGACCCCGTGTTCGTCGCCTCCCAGCCCTGGCCGTTCCCGTCCTCGCTCATGCTCGGCTTCGACGCCGCCTGCGACGGCGGGGAGCCTCGGGCGAGCGACGCCGAGCTGGCCGAGGTGCGCTGGGTTCCCGTCGACGAGGTGCGGGCGGCCCTCCACGACGACCATCCCGGCCTGCGACTGCCGGCGGCCATCTCCATCGCCCGGTTCCTGATCGAGCGCTGGGTGAAGCGCCACAGCGGGGACTGATTCACCAGTTGCGCATCGAGGCGGCGACGATGTGGTGCAGATCGTCCTCGCCCACCTCGACCGGGGCGATGTCGAGCAGCCGGCGCTGCTTGAGCGCCCCGGTCACGAGCGCCGGGATGTCGTCCTCGGTGTAGCCGAACGCGGCCACACCGGACGGGGCGCCGAGGTCGTGCATGAGCGTGCGCAGGACATCGGGCAGCGCGTCCGGACCGGCGGCGGCCTCGCCGCCGAGCAGGGCGGCCACGTGGTGATGGCGCTCGGGCATCGCCTCATACGTGCGACGGAAGGCGGCCGGCGCGGTGACGATGACCGACTGGCCGTGGGGGACGAACGGGTGCTCGTCCGGATAGCCGGCGGGCCGGTAGTCGTGGCGCAGGCCGGCGATCGGATAGGCGCAGGCGTGCGGGATGTGCACCCCGGCGGAGCCGAAGCCCACCCCGGCCATCGTGGCCGCGAGCATCATGAAACCGCGCGCCTCGAGGTCCTCGGGATCGGCCACCGCCCGGCGCAGGTAGCGCCCGCCGAGCTCGAGCGCCTTGGCCGACCACACGTCGGCCACTGGATTGGAGCCCTGGTAGGGCGGGCGCTCGTCCGGCGAGGCCGGCCGGGGCCGGCTGTCGAACGGCCGCGACAGATACGACTCGGCGGCGTGGCAGACGACGTCGAGACCCGTGGCGGCGGTGACCTCGGCCCCGAGCGTTCGGGTCAGGTCGGGGTCGACGATGGCCTGCGCCGGGCGCAGGTAGCGGTGGGAGATGCCGGTCTTGACCTTCTCGTCCGGGATGTCGAGCACGGCGACCGTCGTGGCCTCCGACCCGGTGCCGGCCGTGGTCGGGATGGCCAGGTGGGGGGCGAGCGGCCCGGGCGGAGGGCGACCTGAACCGACCGGCGGGTTGACGTAGTCCATGACCGGCGCGGGATGAGTGCGGATCAGGTCCGCCACCTTGGCCGTGTCGATGCTCGAGCCACCCCCCACCGACACGAACCCGTCGACCTCGTGCTCGAGCGCGAAGTCGGCCGCGGCCTGCAGCGAGTCGAGCGTCGGCTCCACGCGCGCGCGGGCAAACAGGACGATCTCGATGCCCTCGGAACGGATCGCAGCGGCGATGCGCTCCGGGTGACCGGTGGCGGCGACGCCGGGATCGGTGACGAGCAGCGCCCGGCGCACGCCGAGGCGCCGGAGCTCCCAGCCGGCGTCGGCGCTCGCCCCCGGGCCGAACTTCACCGGCGTGGCTTCCAGGGTGAAGATCGTCTCGTGCTCGGACACGCTCTACGGTTACCCGCCATGGCTCTGGTGCAGGCGCTCATCGATGCCGTCGGCTCGAGCCACGTGCTGCGCGAGGCAGACCTGCGGGCACCGTTCGAACGCGACTACACGGGCCGCTTCGGCGCCGCCGCGGCCGCCGTGGTGCGCCCGGGCGACACGAGCGAGGTGGCCGCGGTGCTCCGCGCCTGCGCCGAGCACGGCGCCGCCGTCGTGCCCCAGGGCGGGAACACCGGACTGGTCGGCGGCGGGGTGCCGCGCGGGGGTGAGGTCGTGATCTCGCTCACCCGCCTGGACGAGATCGGCGACATCGACCGGGCGACGGGGCAGGTGAGCGCGGGAGCCGGGGCGACGCTGGCCGGCCTGCAGGCGGCGGCGCGCACAGCCGGACTCGACGCCGGTCTTGACTTCGCCGCTCGCGACAGCGCCACCGTCGGTGGGGTGGTGGCCTGCGACGCCGGCGGCGCCCGCGCGCTTCGCTACGGCACGGCCCGGGCCCGGGTGGCCGGCCTCGAGGCGGTGCTCGCCGGCGGTGCGGTCCTCGAGCGCCTGGGCGGGCTGACCAAGGACAACGCCGGCTACGACCTGCCCGCCCTGCTCACCGGCTCAGAGGGCACGCTCGGCGTCATCACCCGCGTGCGCTGGCGGCTCGTACCGCGGCTCGCGGCCCGGGTGACGGCGCTCGTGCCGCTTCCTGGCGCGAGTGCGGCGGCCCGCGTGCTCGCCGCGCTGCGCGAGCACGCGCCCTCGCTGGAGAGCTGCGACTTCTTCCTCGACGACGGGCTCGAGCTCGTGCTCGCCCACCAGCGCCGCCGGCCACCCCTGGATCCGCGGGCGCCGTTCTACGTGATCGCCGAATGCGCGGCGCTCACCGATCCGACCGCGGAGCTCGCCGCCGCGCTCGCCGCCGCCGGCGTCGAGGAAGCGGTGGTGGCCGACGACACGGCGAGCCGCGAGTCGCTGTGGGCGCTGCGCGAGGGCCATGCCGAGGCGATCGCCGCCGCCGGTGTGCCGCACAAGCTCGACGTCGGCGTCCCGCTGGCCGAGCTCGAGCGCTTCCTGACCGCGGTCCCGGGGGTGGCGCAGGCGGCCGGCGGCGAGCGCGTCATCCTGTTCGGCCATCTCGGCGACGGCAACGTCCACGTCAACGTCCTCGGCCCGCCCCCCGAGGATGAACGGATCGACGATGCCGTGCTCGAGCTGGTCCTGCGCTGCGGGGGGACGATCAGCGCCGAGCACGGGGTGGGGGTGGCCAAGGCGCGGTGGCTGCAGCGCGCCCGGGGCGCGGGTGAGGTGGCAGCGATGCGCGCGCTCAAACGCGCGCTCGACCCGGCCGGGATGCTCAACCCCGGCGTGGTCCTGCCCGCGGAGGGAGCCGCGGAGGCGCTCAGGCGGCCAGCCGCGGCAGCTCGATGGCCGGGCAGCGGTCCATGACGACGGCCAGGCCGGCCGCCCGCGCCCGCGCCGCCGCCAGCTCGTCGATCACGCCCAACTGCATCCACACCGCGCCGGCGCCGATCGCGATGGCCTCCTCGACATGGGCACCGGCCTCCTGCGCCCGGCGGAAGATGTCGACCACATCGACCGGCTCGGGGATCTCGGACAGGCTCCGATAGCTGCGCTCGCCGAGGATCTCGTCCGCCGCCGGATTGACCGGGATGACGCGCATGCCGTGGCCCTGGAGCAGCCGGGCGATCCGATGCGAGTCGCGGTCGGGCTTGGGAGAGCAGCCGACGACCGCCCAGGTGCGGGTCTCGGTGAGCAGCCGGCGGATCACGGCGGGATCGGCGTAGTCGGACATCGGACGTAGGTTGCCCGGTGGCGGCGACCTACACTCTCGCCCGTGTCATTCACCCGCGGCCTCGATGGCGGTCGGCCGTCGCCCTTCTCCCAGACGGCGCGGGCGAAGATCGCCTACACCGAGGAGCGCCGGGCGCTGGCACCGGCCACGCTCGGGGAGGGGACGCTGGCGTGCGCCCGCTGCGACGCGCCGGTGTCGATCGGCCCCGACGTGCTCACCCCGTCAGCGCCGCTGCGCTGCCCGTACTGCGGCCACCGGGGTGCCCTGCGCGAGTTCCTGTCGCTGGCCCGTCCCTCGCGCCCGGCCCGGGTGCTCGTGCGCGTCAGGCAGCGCCCATGATCGAGCACGTCCCGGAGTCGGTGATCGAGGACACGCGGGCGTTCAACGCCGAGCTCGAGCGACTGCTCGCCACGGTGCCCTCGATCGACACCGTTCCGGTCGAGAAGACCCGCCGGGCACGGCGCGAGGGGCGCAGCATCTGGCCGGCCCCGGTGTTCCTGCCCGAGGCCCGGATGCTGGAGATCGACGGCCCGGGCGGTCCGCTGGCGCTGCGGGTCATCTCCCCACCGGGTGAGCCGGCGGGCGCCTTCCTGCACATCCACGGTGGCGGTTGGACGCTCAGCGAGTGCGACATGCAGGACCCGCGGCTGAGGCGCCTGGCCGACGAGACCGGGCTCGTCGTGGTCAGCGTCGGCTACCGCCTGGCCCCCGAGCACCCGTACCCGGCCGGTCCGGAGGACTGCGAGGCGGCCGCCCTGTGGCTGCTCGAGAACCACGCCGCGCTGGAGGTGCCCCTCGACGCCCCGCGGGCGATCGGCGGGGACTCGGCCGGAGGCCACCTGGCCGCCCTGACGCTGCTGCGGCTGCGCGACGATCACGGGATCACCGACGGCTTCGGCGCCGCCGTGCTCCAGTACGGCGCCTACGACCTGTCGCTGACGCCGAGCCAGCGTCTGTGGGGCGAGCGCAACCTCATCCTGTCCACGCCGATCATCCGCTGGTTCGGCGATCAGTTCCTGCCCGGGCACGACCGGGAGGCCCGCCGCGATCCCGGCATCTCACCCCTGTACGCGCCGCTGCACCACCTGCCGCCGGCGATCTTCACCGTCGGCACCGAGGACCCACTGCTCGACGACACGCTGTTCATGGAGGCGCGCTGGCGCGCTGCCGGCAACGCGTGCGAGCTGCGGATCTGGCCCGAGGCGCCGCACGGCTTCATCGGTCTGCCGATGGGCATCGCCGACCTGGCACTGAGCGCCGAGCACGAGTTCCTGCGCCGGACGCTGGCCCTCGAGCATCCGTGAGCGCGTCCGGGCGCGAGGATCCCGTCATCACCGGGATCGGCGCGATCACCCCGCTCGGGCTCGACGCCCCGAGCACCTGGCGAGGCCTCGTGGCCGGGGCCTCGGGCGTGGGCCCGATCACGCACTTCGACGCCGCCGGGCTGCCCGTGCGGATCGCCGCCGAGGTGCACGGGTTCGACGGCGAGAGCGTGATGGGGACCAAGCGGGCCCGGCGCTCGGGGCGCTTCAGCCAGTTCGCGGTGGCGGCCGCCCGCGAGGCGGTGGCCGATGCCGGTTTCGACGTGGGCGCGCACGCCGATCAGGTCGGGGTGGTGATCAACAGCGCCGTGAGCGGACTGCCGGAGACCGAGGCAAGCGTGCGTGCGCTCATCGAGCACGGACCGCGGGCGGTCAGCGCCTACTACGTGCCGTCGATGATCACGAACATGCCCGCCTGTGAGGTGGCCATCGATCTCGGCGCCCACGGGCCGGTCAACGCGAGTGCGCTCGCCTGCGCGAGCGGCAACGCGGCGCTGCTCGAGGCACGCCGGCTCATCCTGGGCGGCGAGGCCGACGCGGTTCTGGCCGGGGGCACCGACGCCGGCATCTCCCCGGTCATGTTCGCCGGGCTGAGCAACATCGAGGCCATGTCGGGCCGCAACGACGAGCCCGAGCGGGCGAGCCGGCCGTTCGACGCCGAGCGGGACGGCTTCGTGTTCGGCGAGGGCGCCGTCGTGTTCGTCGTCGAATCCGCGGCCCGGGCTCGGGCCCGCGGAGCTCGCGCCTACGGGACGGTGGCCGGCGGCGCGCTGAGCTCCGACGCGCTCCACATCGTCGCTCCCGAGCCGAGCGGCGCCTACGCCGCTCGCGCGATGGCCCTCGCCCTGCAACGCTCCGGAACGGCACCGGAGGAGCTCGACTACGTATGCGCGCACGGGACGAGCACCCGGGCCAACGACGCGGCTGAGACCCGCGCCATCCGCTCCGCGCTCGGCCCGGTGGCGGACCGGGTGCCGGTCAGCTCGCCGAAGTCGATGACCGGCCACCTCATCGCCGCCGCCGGCGCGCTGTCGGCGATGGCCTGCCTGCTCGCCATGCGCGACTCCGTTCTGCCCCCGACGATCAACCTCGAGCATCCCGATCCGGAGTGCGACCTCGACTACGTGCCGTTGACGGCCCGGGCGGCGCCCGTCCGGACGGCGCTCGTCAACGCGTTCGGCTTCGGGGGCCAGAACTGCGTGATCGTCCTGCGCGCTCCCTAGTGCCCGAAGCCCGAGTTCGCGCCGGTCGGGCCGGCCGGCCCGCCGCTCGTGCTCCCCTTCGCCGGCTTGGCCGGCAGCTCGGCGTCGATCTGCTGGCGCGTGCGGGCGATCCCGCTGGCCAGGGCGTGCTGCGAGGCCGTGTCCAGCTTGCCCCCGCGGGCGTCGGCGTGCACGAGCGCGGCAAAGGCGGCCAGCTCGCGCAGGGCGCCGCTGCGGTCGCGTCGGGCGATCGCGCGGTTGATGGCCGTCAGCCGGGCATCGAGCGCCCCGGCGTCGGCGGCGCTCAGGTGCGAGCCTGAGGCGGTGGCCGTCCCCGTCGTCCCGGTCGCTCGCCGTCGTGGTGGTCGCGATCGTCGTGGTGGTCAGGCTGGTGGGCGGCGGGACCTTCTTCGCGCCGCCGCAGCCCGCCACCAGCAGAACCCCACCGGCGAGCACGGCCAGGCTGCACATCCGCGGATTCATGCTGCGGATGATGCCGGGTGCTGCGCTGGTGGCCGGTTAGCCCTCCAGGAACGGCGCGATCAGCGACAGGTCGGCCGGGCTGAGCCGCTCGCTGGCTGAGTCCTTCTGGTGCCAGAACGGATAGATGAGCCGGGGCCGGCTGACCGCCTCGAGCCGCGCGTGCTCCTCGGCGCTCAGCTCGAGCTGGGCCGCGGCCAGGTTGTCGCTCAGCTGCTCCTCGGTGCGGGCGCCGACGATCACCGTGCTCACGCCCGGACGGGCGAGGAGCCAGGCGAGCGCGACCTGGGCGGCGGACACTCCGTGAGCCTCGGCCACCTCGAGCAGCACGTCGATCGTGTCCCACAGCTTGCCCTCGTCGTACACCGGCGGCTCGCTCCACTCGGTGGCGTGGCGTGAGCCCTCGGGCGCCGGCTGATCGCGGCGGTACTTGCCGGAGAGCAGACCGCCGGCGAGCGGGCTCCAGATGAGCAGCCCGAGACCCTGGTCGATGGCCGAGGGGACGATCTCGTACTCCGCCGAGCGCTCCTGCAGCGACAGGTAGACCTGCTGGCTGACGAACGTGGGCAGGCCGCTGGCCCGGGCGATGCCGAGCGCCTTCATGACCTGCCAGCCGGCGAAGTTCGAGCAGCCGACGTATCGCACCTTGCCGCTGCGCACGAGGTGCTCGAGTGCGGCCAAGGTCTCATCCAGCGGCGTCTGGCCGTCCCACTCGTGCACCTGGTAGAGGTCGATGTGATCGGTACCCAGGCGGCGCAGGCTGGCCTCGCAGGCCTGGATCAGGTGATGGCGGGAGAGCCCGGCATCGTTGGGACCGCCGGGGCTCATGGAGAAGCGCGCCTTGGTGGCCAGCAGCACGGAGTCGCGCTTGGCTCCGAGCGCCTCGCCGACGATCTCCTCGGCGCGGCCGTCGGAATACACATCGGCGGTGTCGATCAGGTTGACGCCGGCGTCGAGCGCGAGCTCGATCTGGCGCCGGGCCGCCGCCACGTCGCCGGTGCCGACGTGGGCGAACTTGCCCCCGCCGCCGAAGCCCATCGTGCCGAGGGTGAGCGTCGAGACGCGCAGGCCGCTGCGGCCGAGTTGCCGGTACTCCACGTGGGACCTCCCTGGTCGTCGTCTGTGAACGTTCACACCCAGGCTAGTGGGTGGGCGGGCTCAGAGCTCCTCGACGGCGATCGCGCCCCGAAGCTCGGCGTAGAGCCCGGCGTCGAACGACCCCGCCTGCGGTGCCGCCACGGCGGCAGCCGACAGCGCCACGGCGTCGGCCAGCGCCGCCGGCACCGGGGCGGTGCCCTCGCCGCCCGCCGCCAGCCAGCGGGCCAGCGCGGCCGAGGCGGCGTCGCCCGCCCCGGTCGGATTGCCGTGCACCGCGCGCGGGGGAGTCGCCTGCCAAGCCGTCGCGGCCCCGACGGCCACGAGGCCCTCGGCCCCGCAGGTGATCGCAACCAGCGCCGGCCCGCTGTCGCGCAGCGTCCGGGCGCCGGCCAGCACCTCGGCGCCGGCTCCGACCACGCCCTGCAGCTCGGCCCGGTTGATCTTCACGAGCGCCGGGCCGGCCGCCGCGCCGGCCCGCAGCCAGTCGCCATCGGTGTCGACGAGCGCGGGCACGCCGGCCTTCCGGGCGGCGGTGACGAGCTCGGCGCAGCCCGTGCCGGGCACGCCCGGCGGCACGCTGCCGGCGATCACCAGCGCCCTCGCCCGCCCGAGCAGGCCGTCGATCCGGGCCCGCAGCGCTTCCCACTCGGCGGCACACAGGCGTGGACCGGCCTCGGAGAACCCGGTGGCCCGGCCGGCGGCGTCGACGACGACGATCGTCTGGCGCGACTCGCCGGCGATCTCGACCAGCTCGTCCTGCATCCCGGCCCGCTCGAGCTCGGCGCGCGCGAGCTCGCCGTAGACGCCGCCGACGAAGCCGCACACCGCGACCTCCTCGCCGAGGGCGTGGAGCACCCGGGCCGTGTTGACGCCCTTGCCGCCCGCCCGGCGGTGGATCTCCTGCACCCGGGCGGTTTCCCCCACGCGCACCTCATCGACCGTGTAGGTGACGTCGAGGGCGAAGTTGAGCGTGACGGTGACGATCACGGCGGGCAGCTTCTCAGGTCCGGCGGCCCCGGCACGCACGGACCCGCCCAGCCCAGCCGCTCGCGATCCGGTAGAACCTCCGCTTCATGGCGAGCGAGCAGACACCCGTCGTGCTGATCCACGCCGGCGCGGCCACGGGGACGAGCATCGTGGTCGAGCAGGCCGAGCGCTGCCGGGCGGCGCTCGTGCAGGCGCTCGAATCCGCGGGTGCGGTGCTCGAGGCCGGCCGTAGCGCGCTCGACGCGGTGCAGGCCGCGATCATGGTGATGGAGGACTTCGAGCTGTTCAACGCGGGCCGGGGCGCCGTGCTGTGCGCGGACGGGTCGGTCGAGCTGAGCGCCGCGCTCATGACCTCCGACCGCCAGGCCGGCGCGGTGGCCGGGATCAGCCGGACCCGCAACCCGATCATCGGCGCCCGCGCCGTCTACGGCTCCGAGCAGGTCCTGGTCATCGGCGGCGCGGCCGACGCGCTCGCCGCCGCGGCTCGCGTCGAGACGGTCGAGCCCGACTACTTCATCACCGAGCGCCAGCGCGAGCGCCTGCACGCGCACCGCAACGGGCCTGAGCACGCCACCGTCGGGGCCGTCGCCCTGGCCGCCGATGGCACGCTGGCCGCCGGCACCTCGACAGGCGGCATCCGCGCCCAGCTGCCGGGCCGGGTCGGCGACTGCCCGCAGATCGGCGCCGGGACGTGGGCGGACTCCAGGGTGGCCGTCTCCTGCACCGGCGACGGTGAGGCGTTCATCCGCTCCGGGGTGGCGCGCTACATCGCCGCCCTCGTGGAAGCCGGGGTGCCGGTCGAGGAGGCAGCCGGCCGGGCCCTCAGCGACGTCGCCGCCCTCGGTGGCGAGGGCGGGCTGATCGCCGTCGACGGTCAGGGCCGCGTCGCCCTGCCCTACCTGACCAGCGCGATGCCGCGCGGCGTGTGGCGAGGCGGCCAGGACCCGGTCGCCTACATCGGCGAGCACTGAGCGCTCAGCCGCTGCGGCTGTCGGCCTCGATCACCGCCCGAGCCGCGTTGTGGCCCGGGATGCCGCTCACTCCGCCGCCGCGCCGCGCGCCCGCTCCGCCCAGCCAGATGCCGGGGTGGGAGGTCTCGGCGCCCCAGCGCCCCACCTCGGCTTCGTGCTCGGCGAACGGCCACTGCAGATCGCGATGGAAGATGTGGCCCCCAGGCATACCGAGCTCCACCTCGAGCTCGACCGGCGTGTGAGCCTCCACGCAGGGCTCGCCGTCTGACGTACGCAGCACGCAGTCCTCGAGCGGCTCGGCCAGGACGGAGTCGATCGAGCGCAGCGTCGCCTCGATCGCCGCCCGCTTGGCCGCGGCGTGATCGTGCTCGAACAGGCGCATGGGCATGTGGAGGCCGAACACGGTCAGCGTCTGGGCGCCGGCGGCCCGCAGCTCCTCGCCGAGGATGCTCGGGTCGGTGAGCGAGTGGCAGTAGGCCTCGCACGGCGCCGTCTCGGGGATCTCCCCGGCCCGGGCCTGGGTGTAGGCGTCCTCGAGCTGGGCGTACCCCTCGTTGATGTGGAAGGTGCCCCCGAACGCCTCCTCCGCGCTCACGTGCTCGTCGCGCAGCCGGGGCAGGCGCGAGAGCAGGAAGTTCAGCTTCAGCTGCGCGCCTTCAGGACCGCGCTCAGGCGGGGAGTGGCCGAGCAGCTCATGCAGCACGGCCGGGGCGACCGCGGCGAGCACATGGCGGGCGCGGAACGTCCGCGCGTTGCCGCACACGACCTCGAGCCCGCGCCGGCGCTCGGCGATGCCGACCACCGGGGTGTGGAACTCGAGCGTCACCCCCGCCGCCTCGGCCACCCGCACGAGCTCCGCGGTGAGCGCCCCCATGCCGCCGACCGGCACGTCCCAGTGCCCGTTCCCGTTGCCGATCACGTGGTAGAGGAAGCAGCGGTTCTGGCGTAGCTTGGGATCGCCGAGCCGGGCAAAGGTCCCGATCAGCGCGTCGGTGGCCACCGTCCCGCGCACGAGATCGCTGGTGAACCGGGCCTCGAGCGTCTCACCGAGCGGCTGCTCGAACAGCTCGGTGAACGCCCGCTCGTTCTCGACCAGCTCGCGGAACTGCTCGCGCGAGCGCAGCGGCTCGGTGAGCGAGTCGAATACGCGCTCCGCCACGGCGCCGGTCAGGGCCTGGAACTCGGTCAGGGCGGTGAAGCTCTCGTCCTCGCCGAGCGTGCGCCGCATCGAGGTGCGCGTGGCCTCCTCGTCGCCGAACAGCACGCCGCGGTCGCCATCGGGGGTGTAGGCGGCCACGGGCCGGCGGCGCAGCTCGAGCTCGATCCCGAGCTCCTGCATCAGCGTGCGCGGGAACAGGCTGACCAGGTAGGCGTAGCGCGAGATGCGCACGTCGATGCCCGGGAAGGCGGCGATCGAGGTCGCCGCGCCGCCCGGGCGCATCGAGCGATCGAGCACGAGCACCCGGTAGCCCTCGCGGGCCAGCAGGGTGGCGGCGACGAGGCCGTTGTGGCCCGCTCCGACGACGACGGCGTCGAATTCGCTCTCCGGCCGGGACCCGGCGATCACCCGCGCATCGTAGGCGGAATGGGCTCGAGTCAGCCGAGAGCGACGCGGTCGCGGCCGTCGGCCTTGGCGCGGTAGAGCGCACGGTCGGCGGCCCGATAGAGCTCGTCCCACGACAGCTCCGAGCCCGGGCGGCTGCGCGCGGCTCCGACGCTGATGGTCACCGGCAGTCCGGCCACCGGCTCCTCGTGGATGGCCGCGCACAGCCGCTGCGACAGCGCGCTCAGCTCCGGGGCGGTCGCCCCGGGGACGAGCACGGCGAGCTCCTCGCCGCCGAAGCGGTACATCGAGTCGTAGGCGCGCAGGCAGTTGCGCAGCCGGGCCGCCACCTCGATCAGGACCTCGTCGCCCTTCAGGTGGCCATGGCTGTCGTTGACGGCCTTGAAGTGGTCGAGGTCGGCCAGGATGAGCCCGACCGACTCACCGGCCAGCTGGGACTGCGCGTGGAGCTCGGCCACGCGGGAGCGCAGCGCGCTGCGGTTGAGCAGCCCGGTCAGCTCGTCGACGACGGCCTCCTGGCGGTGGCGGGCGTCGGAGCTGCGTACCGCGGTGGCGAACCCGGCTACGGCCACGAGCGCGGCGATGGGGACGAGGGCCACGGCCGGCTTGGCCATCAGCGCGGCGGGCGCGAAGGCGATCTGCGCGGCCAGCATGAGCACGATGGTCAGCCCGGTCACCGCGTGCGCGGGGCGAGTGGGGAAGCGGCTGTAGGCGGTGACCGCCGGCCAGATGAGGATGATCAGGTCGCCGGTGTGCTCACGGCCCTGCAACACGACGGCCACGGTCGTCCCGACGAGCGCGACGAGCAGCGAGGCGGCGAACGGCAGCTCGGGGCGGGCGAAGCGGTCCGAGACGCGCTGGAGCACCGACTGCAGGGCGATGCTGCCGAGGACGATCCCGAGCGGGACGGGGCGGTAGCTGATGAGCAGCCCCGGCACGAGCAGCACGAGCAGCACGATCCGGAGCATGTTCTGGGTCGGCAGCATCCGCTGGTTCATGTCGCGGAAGCGCTCGCGGTCCTCGGGACGGGGGCAGAGCGGCGAGGCGTGGTAGCCGAACACCGGCGCGCTGAGGTTGCTCATGCCGCGACCTCGATGGCGGCGTCCGCGGCGCCGGCCACCCGGTTGCGTCCGGCGGTCTTCGCCCCGTACAGGGCGGTGTCGGCGGCGCGGTAGAGCGGCTCCCAGGCGAACGGGCGGTCGGCCTCGGACACCGCGACGCCCCAGCTCATGGTGACGGGCAGCCCGGCCACCGCCTCGGCGGCCACGGCAGTGCGCAGCCGCTCAGCCAGCTCGAGCCCCTCGGCCAGCGTCGCGCCCGGAGCGAGCACGACGAACTCCTCGCCGCCGATCCGGTAGAGGAGATCGAACGCGCGCAGCTCGGCCCGCAGGCGCTCGCCGAGCGCCCGCAGCACGTCGTCTCCCGCCTGGTGACCGTGGGTGTCGTTGATGGCCTTGAAGTGGTCGATGTCACCGAGCAGCACAGCGACGCCGGCGGAGGCACCGGCCGTCTGCTGGGCCAGCTCGCGGACGCGGCCGGTGAGCGCGCTGCGGTTGAGCAGTCCGGTGAGGGGGTCGAGCACGGCGCGGCGCATGTGCTCGATGTCGGAGCTGCGCGCGGCCGAGGCGACGGCGGCCACGGCGATGATCGCGGCCAGCGGGACCGTGAGGGCGAGCGGATCGTGGCGCACCGAGGACCAGGCGGTGGCCAGCTCGGTGACCACCACGAGCGCGGCGGTGAACGCACTGCCGGCGAGCGCGACGCGGCGGGGATAGCGGGCGTTGAAGCCGACGAGGGGCCAGAGCAGGAGGATGAGCCCGCCGCGCGCCTGCGTGTGGGCGGCGACGGCGGCGCCGGCCAGGAGCAGCTCGACGAGCGCCACCGAGCCGGCAAGCGCCAGCTCGGGCCGGCGCCAGCGGGTCAGGCTCTGGCCGATGATGGCCACGACGCCGAAGCTGGCCACCAGCAGGCCGAGGGCGAGCGGTTGGGTGGTGGGCACGCAGAACGCGAGCAGGATCACGCCCACCACGGCGATGCGGGCGTTGATCGGAACGAGCAGCCGATGCATCCCGACCAGGCGCGCGCGTTCCTCCGAGTTTCGGCAGATCCATGTGGAGGTGGGGCTGGTCGCATCGCGCCTCACGTCACGCGCAGCTTCGGCATCCGCGGGACCGAACTTGAGGGCGGGCGTGGGCGTCGCGCCCGCGGCGGTCATCATGTCGCCCGTGAGCGGGCGATTCGGCGGCGTGGAAACCGGGGGAACGTGGTGCGTGTGCGCGCTCGGCGCCGGACCGGGGGAGATCGAGGCCCGCGAGCAGTTCCCGACCACGACGCCGGCCCAGACGCTCGAGCGGATCGTCGCCTTCTTCGCCTCCCGCCCGCGCCCGGCGGCGATCGGGGTGGGCTCGTTCGGCCCGGTGGCCGTTGATCCGGGGTCGCCGCGCTGGGGCCAGGTGACGACGACGCCGAAGCCGGGCTGGCAGCACACCGACGTGGCCGGGGCGATCGAGCGCGGCGTCGGCGTGCCGGTCGCCTTCGAGCTCGACGTCACGGCGGCCGCCATCGGCGAGCATCGCTGGGGAGCGGGCCGGGGCGCCGACAGCGTGTGCTACCTGACCGTGGGCACCGGGATCGGCGCCGGGCTGCTCATCGACGGGCGCCCCCTGCACGGCCTGGTCCACCCGGAGGTGGGCCACCTGCGGATCCCGCACGACCGCGACCGGGATCCGTATGCCGGTTGCTGCCCGGCCCACGGGGACTGCTGGGAGGGGCTGGCCTCGGGCCCCGCCCTGGCCGAGCGCTGGGGTGCCGATCCGAGCGAGCTGCCCGACGAGCACCCGGCCTGGGCGCTCGAGGCCGAGTACATCGCGCTCGGCGTGCTCAGCATCGTGATGGTCGCCTCGCCCCACCGGGTCATCCTCGGAGGCGGCGTGCTCGATCGCCCCGGCCTGCTCGACCGGGTGCGCCGTCAGCTCCCCGCGCTGGTCGCCGGCTACCTCGACGCCCCGCTGCTCGGCGTCGACATCGCGCGCTACCTGGTTGCGCCCGAGCTCGGGGACGACGCCGGCGTGCTGGGTGCGATTGCGCTGGCGCAGAAGCTCGCTGGTTCTGAGAGCGCCTAGAGGTGCTGGCGCGCGGCGTCGCGCGGTCGGGGCCGGGGGGGCCGGGGCCCGGGCGGGCTCATGGCTCGTGTGGGGCGTTAGCCACGTCCTGCGTGGCGAACTCACCACGCGCACCGCGGATCGGGCTGCCTCAGACCGCCCGCCACCCGCGGACCGCGTGGAGCGTTTGCCACGTCACGCGTGGCGAATCGTCCTCGAGCGCGCCCTCGGCCGGCTGCGGTAGTCGAAAAAATGACGGCCGCATGCCGGGCCTCTCGGATCTGTCGCGGTTATCCGCACTGGATCGACAAAACGGCGACACAAATGCAATCCCGCGCGTGCCGTCGCTGTTATTTCGGCCACCGCCGTCCGCGGAGCGATTGTCTCCGCCATCCGGAGACGATCACCCAGCCCGCCCGCCACCCGCGGACCGCGTGGTGAGTTTGCCACGTCAGGCGTGGCGAACTCACCACGCGCACCGCGAGCGGGAACCCGGCATCGCCCCCAAGCACGCCCGACCCGCACGACCACGCACGACCTCGTTCACCACCCGGACACGGTTTACCGCCCGCCCGCGTCGAACATGATCAAAGCGATGAGCCATGTCGAGCTGCACTTCCACCTCCTGCCCGGCCTCGACGACGGACCGGCGAGCATCGAGGAGTCCGTCGAGCTGGCCCGCGCCGCGGCAGCGCAGGGCACGGGAACCATCTACACCACCCCGCACGTCAACGAGGGCTACACCCCGGACGTGAGCATCCTGCCCGCGCGCGTGGCGGAGCTGGGCGAGCGCCTGCGCCGCGAGCGTGTGCCGATCGACCTTCGCTGCGGGGCCGAGCTCGCGCCCGAGCGGGTGAGCACGCTCAGCGACGCGGAGCTGCGGGTGATCGCGGGCGGTCCGCCGGAGCGCCGCTGGCTCTTGCTCGAGGCGTCGCTGCACGGAGTGGGTGAGGAGTACTCCGAGGCCGCGGACGAGCTCCGCGCGCGCGGCTTTGCCGTCGTCATGGCCCATCCCGAGCGGGGCATATTGGGCCGCTCCGACGGCTGGCGGGCGGTCGAGCACGAGCTGGCGGCCGGCAGCGCCATGCAGGTGAACGCCTGGTCGCTGGCCGGGCGCTACGGGGACGGGATCCGCCGCGACGCCTTCGCGGTGCTCGCCCGCGCGCCGCTGGCCGTGGTCGCCTCCGACGCCCACGGCCCCGCCCGCATGCCGGCCCTCGATCTGGCCCGCGAGGCGCTCGCCGCGGCCGGCGATCCGCTCGGAGCCCGCCGCTTCGACGCGCTCCCGCGGCGGCTGCTCGAGCACGGGCTCGCCCGCCGCCCGCCCGCGCGCGCCGCGGCCGCCTGAGGCCGGCGGCCCGCGGTTGACGGCGAGCTGACCGGGTAGCCGGGGCGAGTGATTACGCGTCTGCCCAGCAACCTGCTCCTGCTCGTCCTGTCCGGGGTGCTCGCCGTGTTCTGCTTCGCCCTCCGGCCCGGGACGGCAGCGTGGATCGGACTCGGCGTCGGCTGCGCGGCGGCGGTCCTCAGCCTGGCCGGCTTCGCCTGGTCCCGTCGCGGGGGCGGCCAGCGCGCGCTCGACGTCTGCGCGCTGCTCGTCGCCATCTGGCTGATCATCTCGGCTCGGGTGTTCGCGCCCTCGACGGCGAAGTGGCTGTGCTTCGCCGATGCGGCGGCGCTCGCCGTGCTGGCCGTCATCGGGCTGCTGCTCGCCCAGATGGCCTTCCAGCGCGAGATCGACGCCCTGCGGGCCACGCCGCTGGCGGCCTCCGGCAACGGCCACGCTCCCGGTGCGCACCAGCTGCGCCACGTCGAGACGGGACGCTGATGCGCAAGGGTCCACTCGCGAACAGCTACGTCGGGGCCGTCGTGCTCGTCGTGGCGGCGCTCATCCCCTACCTGGCACTGACCTCGGCCATGCAGCCGCTCAGCCCGGTCATCGGCAAGAGCCTGGGGCTGAGCAAGCAGGCGATGGAGCTGACCACGGGCATGGCCAACGCCGCCTACGCGTTCGGGACCGTCCTCGCGGTGCAGTTTGCCGTGCATCTGCCCCAGCGGCGCATGCTGCTCCTCTACATGACGTTGTTTGTCATCAGCTCGGTGCTCGCGGCCTGGGCTCCGGTGCCCGGGCTGTTCATCGCCGGCCACGTCGTGCAGGGGTTGACCACGAGCCTCATGCTGATCGCGGCCGTCCCGCCGCTCGTCATCGGCTGGCCGGTCGCCCGCATGCGCTTCACGGGCATCGTCATGAACCTGTGCATCTTCGGCGCCGTCGCGCTCGGCCCGGTGGTGGGCGGGATCCAGGCCGGAGCCGGCGACTGGCGCCCGCTGTTCTGGATCGTGGCCGGGATCAGCGGCCTCGCCTTCCTGTTCGCCCTGCTCACCTATGAGGACGTGCCGGCCCAGGACCGCAGCGCCCCCTGGGATCTCGTCGCCGTGCTGCTCGCCGGGTTCGGCTGCGCGGCCGCGTTCTTCGGCGCCTCCGAGCTGACCACGCACAGGCTGCTCGAGCCGCTCACCTTCATTCCGCTCGTGGCCGGGGCCGTGCTGCTCGTCGCGCTCGTCGTCTACGAGTACCTCGCCCGCAACCCGCTGCTGAACGTCCGCCAGATCGCCACCACGATCCCGGTGGCCGGCGTCCTCATCGCCATGACCGCGGGTGCGTCCTCGGTGGCGATCGTCGATCTGGTCGAGAACGCGCTCCAGAAGTCGATGTCACCCACGCATCTGGCCATGCTGTTCTGGCCCGAGTTCGGGGGCGCTGTCGTGGCCGCGCTCTGCTTCGGCGCGCTGTTCCGGACCCGCCTCACGCCGGTGCTCGCGTTCACCGGCATGGCGCTCATCGCCGGCGGCGGCGCCGTGGTCACCGGCGTCTCGAGCGGCGGCGACGCGCTCGTCGTCGTCGGCTCCGGCGTGCTCGGTCTCGGGGTCGGGGCCTCGGTGTCGCCGGCCCTGTTCATCTCCGGCTTCTCGATCGCCTCCGACCAGCTCCAGCGCGTGTTCGCGCTCGTCGAGCTGCTGCGTGGCGTGGCCGCGTTCATGGTCGGTCCCCTGCTCCTGCACCTGGCCATGACCACCGGCCGCAACGTGGCCGCGGGCGGGCAGGCGGCGATCTGGGTCGCATTCGCCATCGCCGCCGCCGGCGGCCTGGTCGGCGTCTATCTGTTCGTGCTCGGCCGGGTGCGCCTGCAGGTCCCGGACCTCGAGCATTGGGAGGGCGGCGAGGGCCCGGCGTGGGAGTCGCCGCCGCTGCTCGCCGGCATCCGGAACGAGGCCGCCCGCGCGCAGGCGCAGCACCGGGCGCCGGTCGGGCCGCTGCCGGGCTGACCGGCCCCTCAGGCGCTCGGCACCCCGTGCCGATATGACCCCAGCGTGGATCGACGATCCCGGTGGGCGCCTGCGCCGCCGGCCCAGCGAGAGGAGCAGCGATGGTGGTTGGTGCAGGCCGTGGACAGTTCAGGCGCCGGATCGGTGCCCTCCTGGCCGGCGCGGCCCTGCTCGCACTGGGCGCGGTCCCCGCGCTGGCGAGCTCGAGCGCGCCGACGGCGTGGTCCGGGAGCACCTCCCAGCACGCCAAGATCGCTCTCAGCACCGGGACGACATCCGTGAAGCTGGGCTCGCAGCCCGAGATCGAGCGCCTGACCATCGCCTGGTGGGCGCGCTGCAGCGGCTACAGGCAACTGCTCGGTCCCCTGACCACCTACCACGACTCGATCCCGCTCACGAACGGGGCCTGGAACACCCTCGGCTCCTACTCGGTCTCCGTGCAGGGCTACGAGCACCGCTTCACGGTCCGTGATCGGGGCCACATCACCGCCACCAAGATCACCGGCACCTTCTCGGGCCGGGTCCTGATCGTGCGTGGCGCCGATCGCCACTACGTGACGACCTGCCGCAGCGGCCGCGTGCGCTTCACGCTCACGCCGGCGCGGGCGACGAAGTAGCGCCCGTCCCCTCGGGTTCCCACAGCCGCTCGCGCAGCCCCGAGGAGCGGGCGATCGGCCGCGCCACAGCGGCCCGGATGGCCGCCTCGCTTCCGGCCACGATCAGTCCCTGCCGGGCGCGAGTGAGCGCGGTGTACAGCAGCTCGCGGCTGAGCAGCCGCGCGCTCGGGTCGGGCAGCAGCACGGCGGCGAGGTCGAACTGCGAGCCCTGGCTCTTGTGGATGGTCATCGCCCACAGGGTCTCGACGCTGCCGAGCCGAGCCGGGCTGAGCTCCACCAGCTCGCCCCGGCGCTCGAACACCGCGGCGGGTCGCCGATCCGCCTGCGCGACCACCACGCCGGTGTCGCCGTTGAACAGCCCGAGCTCGTAGTCGTTCTCGGTCACGAGCAGCGGGCGCCCGATGTACCAGCGCTCCTCGGGCGCGAAGCCCGGCAGCGCGTCGGCGAGCCAGCGCTCGATGCGTGCGCTCCATCCGGCCACCCCGGCACCCCCGCGCCGGTGCGCGCACAGGAGCCGGAAGCGCCCGAGCGCGCGCAGCGCCGCCGCTCCGTCGCCCGCCCGGGCCGCCTCCACGACCGCCGTGGCGGCAGCCACAGCGCGCGAGCGCACCGGCTCGAGCGCCGCCGGATCCTCGGCCGCGGTGTCGAGCCAGCGGACGGTGTCGGCGCCCGCGGCCAGCAGCGCGAGCACGCGGTCGCCGTCGCCCGCGCGGACGGCCTCGGCCAGCTCGTCGATCGCGCCCCCGAACCGGTGCACGTGGTGCAGAGCGACGATCCCGTCGCCGATGGCCGGGCCGGGCGGCGCGTCTGAGGCGGGCACGGCGACGCCGGTCAGCGTCTGGAGTCGGGCGCGGGTGGCCGGGCTCATGAGCGGTGTCCGGGCGGCCGGGCCGACGATGTCGCCGAGCACCGCGCCGGCCTCGATCGAGGCGAGTTGGCCCGGGTCGCCGACGAGCACGAGCCGGGCCGGCGGGCGCAGCGCGTCGATCAGCCGCGCCATCAGCGACAGCGAGACCATCGAGGTCTCGTCGACGATGACGAGGTCGTGGGGGAGCGGGCGGCGGGCGTCGTGGCGAAAACGGCTGCCGGTGTCGGGACGGCGGCCGAGCAGCCGGTGCACGGTGCCGGCGCTCAGCGTGCGCAGCCACGCCGCCGCATCGGGGTCGCCGAGCGCCCCGGCCTCGTCGTGGACGGCCTGCTGCAGGCGCGCGGCCGCCTTGCCGGTGGGGGCGGCCAGGGCGACCCGGGGCGGCGGGACGCCCTGGGCGCGGGCGAGGGCGTGGAGCAGGGCGAGCACCCGGGCGACCGTCGTCGTCTTGCCGGTGCCGGGTCCGCCGGCGATCACCGCCAGGCGCCGGAGCACAGCGCTCGTCGCGGCCAGTCGCTGCTCGTCGGCCTCGGGCCCCGCGCCGGCGAACACCTGGCCGAGCGCCGCGGTGAGGGCGCCGTCATCGATGTCCGGCGGTGGGTCGGCGGCCCGGGCGAGCAGGGCGGCGGCGACCGCGCGCTCCTCGCGCCAGTAGCGGTCGAGGTACAGCCGGCTGCCCTCGAGGTGCAGCGGACCCTGCGCCAGGGCGCAGGCGCTCACGCGCTCCACCCAGGCGTCGGGCTCCGGCCATGGCAGCTCGGCCGGTGCGGCGAGCTCGTCGCTCTCCACGACCACCGTGTCGCGGATGCGCCGCAGGTCGACGTGGACGTGGCCCAGGCGGGGCGCGCGCACGGCGAGGGCGACGGCGAGCAGCACCGCCTCCTCGCTCTCGCCGGCCAGGGCACCGAGGCGGGAGGCCACGTGCACGTCGGCGGCGCTCAGTACCCCGCCGGCGTTGAATGTTCCGAGCAGGCCACCCACCCCGCGGGCCAGCCGGGCGTCGAACGGGTCCTCGAGCGCGAGCACGCTCACCGTCCCGGCTCCCCGTCGAGCAGGTCACTGAGCGCCTCGACGAGCCCAGGCGGAGGGGCGTAGGCGAACACCCCGCAGCGCTCGCCGCCGACCACCGGCGTGTCCGGTCCGGCCAGCCCGCGCAGGAACAGGTAGAGCACGCCGGCCAGGTGACGCTCGGGGGTGTAGCCGGCCAGGCGCCAGCGCAGGAAGCGGTGCAGGGCGACGAGGTAGAGCAGTGCCTGCAGGCAGTAGTGGCGGGCGTGCATCTCGCCCCGCAGCGCGGCCGGGCGGTAGTTCCAGGTACTGAGCGGCTCCTCCGGCTCGGCCAGCCAGTTCGTCTTGTAGTCGACGACGGCAAAGCGCGGGCCGCCGGGCGCCGCGACGCGGGCGACGAGGTCGAGGCTGCCGGTCAGGTAGCCGCGCACGCTCGGGCGCAGGCCCGGATCGTCAAGCCGGGCCGCGTAGGCGTGCATGGGATCGCCGGCGGGCGTGCGGCTGCGCAGCAGGCGGGCCAGCGCGCCGGGTGAGAGCGTCCCCCGCGGGAGCTCGCCGCCGGCCAGCGGCAGCTCGAAGGCGAGTTCGTCGATCCGGTCCGCACGCGGGATGTCGCACAGCCGCCGCTCGCCGAGCAGGGGGCCGAGTGGGGTGCGCAGCGCGGCCGCCAGCCCGGCGGCCACCGCGGGCGGGTCGGCGATCGCGACGGCCCGCCGGCCGGGTACGGCGGCGAGCGCCCGGGCCAGCTCCGCCTCGAGCTCGCCGGCGCCGAAGTCGGCCGTCTCGAGCGCCTGGTGCACGAGCGTGCCGGCGGCGACGCCGGCCGGCAGCGCGGCCAGCGGCGAGGGCACGCCGGCAGCCAGGTCCTCGCCGAGCGCGAGCTGTCCGGCCGGAGCACCCGGCCGGGTCTCCTCCGCGCCCGGAGCGCTGCCCGGAGCGTCGGGCTCGTCCCCGACCGCCGGCTCCTCGGGCTCCGAGGCGACGGCGCTCTCGTGCGCGCGGGCGGTGATGTCGGTGTACGAGGTCCGCCGCCAGCGGCGGTCGAGGGTGCGGGCAAAGCGCGCCGCTGCGAGCGCGGCCACGGGCTCGGGCGCCGGCTCCCAGACGCCGACCGGGCCGCCCTGGACGAGCTCGACGTCGATCACGCCCGGCGCCTTGGCGGCCAGCGTGTCAAAGGCGGCCTGGGCGGCGGAGTCGCTCGGCGTCGGCGTCCCCGAGCTCGGCACCGTGCCGTCGGGCCGGCGGTCGAACAGCAGCCGGCTGAGCGGAGAGTGGCGGCTGTCGCGCGAGCCCGCCCACCAGATGATCGCCTGGTGGCGGGCCCGGGTCAGGGCGACGTAGGCCAGGCGCAGATCCTCGCCCCGCTGCTCGACGACGAAGCGCTCGCGGTGTCGCTCGAACTCGGGACCCTCGAGCGCGACGTCGAGTGTTCGCGTCCAGTCGTGGTCGGGGTCGTGGAAGGTGACCGGCTCGGCCGTGTCCGGCATCCAGCCGATGTCCCACAGGAACGGCACGTAGATGATCGGGAACTCGAGTCCCTTGCTGCGGTGGATCGTGAGCACCTGGACCGCCTCGGCGTCGGACTCGAGCCGCCGGCTGCGCTCCTCGTCGCCGCTGTCGCGCTCGGCGTCGAGGATGCGCCGCCGCAGCCAGCCGGCCAGGGCGGTGATCCCGAGCTGCTCCTCGGTGGCCGCGGCGTGGAGCAGCTGGCCGATGTGCCGGAGGTCGGTGAGCGCGCGCTCACCACCGCGGGCGCTGAGCATCCGCTCGGTCAGGCCCTGCTCGCGCGTGATCGTCTCCAGGAGCGCGGCCACGCCGGCGGCGCGCAGCAGCCGGGCGAGCTCGTGCAGGCGCTCGTGCAGGGCCGCCCAGCTCTCATCGCTCGCCTGCGCCACGGCCTCGGCGCCCCAGCCCACGAACGGCGTCAGCGCGGCGCCGTGCGCGCGGGTGGCCGAGGCCGGGCGCTCGAGCGCCTCGAGCAGCGCCAGCCACTGACGGGCGGCGTCGGTGGCGAACACGCTCCCGGCCCCGGCGAGCACGGCCGGCACGCCGGCCTCCTCGAGCGCGGCCATGACGAGACCGGCCTGCCGGTTCGTGCGCACGAGCACGGCGACGTGTCCGGGGCACACGGGAGCGCACGCGCCCTGCGTGCGCTCGCCGACCACCACCTCGGCATCGGAGCCGAGCAGCCGCACGATGTCGGCGGCGACGTCGCCGGCGATCCGCTCGCGCGCCGCCGGAGCCGGGGCGAACCGCGCGCCCTTGGTCAGCTGGACCGCCTCGCGGGGCAGGATCCGCACCCGCAGCGGCGCGCCGTGGGTGCGCGGCGGACGGTGGCCCTCGGCCGCCTTGACCGTGCGGTAGACGATGCCCTCGTGGCCGAGCTGGGCGCCCGCGAAGAGCGCGTCGTAGGCGTCGAGCAGCCGCTGGTCGCTGCGCCGGTTCGTGCGCAGGGTGGCCGACTCGCGCGCCTGGCTGGCCGCGGCCAGGTAGGCATACACGTCGGCTCCGCGAAACGCGTAGATCGCCTGCTTGGGATCGGCGATGAGCACGAGTGCGCGGTCCTCGTGCGCGAACGCCCGGCGCATGATCTCCCACTGGACCGGGTCGGTGTCCTGGAACTCGTCGACGAGGACGACCTCGTAGCGCGCCCGCAGCCGGTCGGCCACCGCCGCGCCGTCGGGGCCGGCCAGCGCCGCCTGGAGGCGCATGAGCAGGTCGTCGTAGGTCATCACCCCGAGCCGCCGCTTGCGCTCCTCGAGCTCGCGCCGGGCCGCGTCGGCGAGGCCGCGCCGCCGGGTGGGCACGCCTTCGGGCGCCGGAGCGAGCACGGCGTCGGGATTGAGCACCGCCGCGCGGGCGATCATCAGCGCCTGCGCGCGACCCATGGCGGGCTGGGGCTCGCGGTGGAAGCTGCGCAGAAACAGGTCGTCGAGCACCTCCTCGACCAGGTCGCTCAGGTCCTCCACGACCGCGACCCCCGGCTCGAGGTCGGCCGCGATCCCCAGGCCGCCGAGCGCCTCCTGGCAGAACCCGTGCGTGGTGGCGATCGTGCCGGCGTCGAAGTCGGCCAGCGCCCGGTTCAGGCGCCGGCGGGCCACCGCGATCTCCGGCGCTCCGCGCTCGCGGATCAGGTCGATGACCGGATCGGGGGCGCCGTCCGGCCCGGCGCCGGCGAGCCCGCGCTGCACCGCAAGCAGGCGTTCGCGCACGCGCTCGCGCAGCTCGCCGGTCGCCATGCGGGTGAACGTCACGAGCAGGATGCGCTCGAGCGGCGTGCCCTCGGCCACATAGCGGGCGGCCAGCCCGGTGATCGCGTACGTCTTGCCCGTGCCCGCGCTCGCCTCGAGCACGGTGATCCCCCGCGGGAGCGGGTCGCTGATGTGAAACGGGCGCAGGTCGGCAGTGGTGCTCGGGCTCAGCCCCATCGCAGCTCCTCGTGGGCGATGAGGCCGTCCCACAGCCGGCGGGCCAGCCGGCCGAAGCGCGTCGGCTCCGACTCGTCCCAGCCCGGGCCGGACTCGTCCGGTCGGGGCGCCTGCGCGAGCAGGTCCTCGAACGGGCGCTCGCCGCCGAACGCGAGCCGGTGATCGGGCTCGCGGTCCTCGCCGTCGAACTTGAAGCCCGACTCCCAGCGCCGGCGGGCGGCCGGTCCGGGCGGCTCGTGCGCGGCAACCGCGAACGCCCAGGCCGCCGAGCTCTGGCAGGCGAGCGGGAGCGGCTCGCGCAGCCCCCGGTCATACAGGTCGACGAGCACGCCGAGGTGGGCGAGCGCCCGCTCGCGGCGCCCGGCGGCGTCGTCGTGCAACGGGCCGACGAGGGCGACGGCGACCGAGTCACCGCGCTGGCCGCGGGCGACGGTGACGGCGCGCACGGGGAGCTCGGGAACCGCGGCGCTGGCCGCCAGCAGCCGGGCCCAGGCGGCGAGCCGGTGCTTGGGGCCCAGGCGCGAGAAGGTCACGCTGAGCAGCACGTCGTCCCACACCTCGGGCACGATGCCGCTGAGCAGGCGCCCGTCGGGCAGGGTCAGGTGGATGTCCAGCGGCGCCGGCGTGCGCCCGGCCACCTGCTCGCGTGCGCGGCCCCGGATGCGCGCGGCCTCCGGGGCGAGATCCTGGACGACGGGGAGGGCGAGCGCGTTGGGTGGCAGCGTGCCGCGGGCGATCTCGGCGCGGTAGGCGCTCCGCTCGTCGACGCCGGCCATCAGCGCTTCGAGCATCCGTTGGCCGACGCCCCAGCGCTCGAGCCCGTCGAGCTCGACCGGGAGCCGGTCCTCGACCTCGTCCTGCACGTCGCCCAGCACGACGCGCAGCCGCTGGCGCAGGAACGCCTTCACCGGCGACTGGAGGAACTGGATGAGGTCCTCGAGCTCGATCACCTCCTCGCCGGTGGGAGCCAGCGGGTCGGCCAGGAAGGGGGATGCCGGCGCCCGAGCAGCCCCGAGCGCCCGAGCGCCGGCGAGCATGACGTGATCGAAGCTCCAGGGCCGGCCGGGGACGAGCGCGCCGGCGGCGAAGTTGCGCGCGTCGAACGGCTGCAGCGGGTGGCGGCGGAGCACCTGCTTGCGCGCCGGTTGCCCGTCTGGCCTCCGCACCGTGGCGTCGATGGTGTCGAGCAACTCGCCGATCGGGACCGCCGGGGGCCGGGCCAGGTTCGTGCGCTCGTCACTACCGGTGTAGATCACGAGCAGCCGCTCGGTGGCCGCCATCAGCGCGTCGAGCAGGAGCTGGCGATCCTCGCTGCGCGGGTCGCGCTCGCCGAGGTGCGGATCGGCGAGCAGCAGGTCATCGCCGTCGCGCGGCGAGCGGCGCGGGAACGCGCCGTCGTCGAGGCCGAGGAGGCAGACGACCCGGTGCGGGACCGAGCGCATCGGATAGAGCGTGCACACGGTCAGGTGGCCGGTGCGGAAGTTGGCCCGGGTCGGATGGCCGGCCAGGCGCTCGGCCAGCAGGGCCCGGATCTCGGGCAGCTCGAGCGGTACCTCGCCGCCGGCCGACTCGGCCTCGGTCCGGTCGAGGATGCGCTGGAGCTCGGCCCGCTGCCAGGCGTCCCGGCCGCTCGTGGCGGTGAGGGCGTCGGCGGCCTCGGCGAGCGCCCGCGACCACTCGCTCAGCGGCCGCGCGCCGGAGAACGAGTCCAGCGCGATGTGCAGGCGGGCGATCAGCTCGGCCAGCCGGCCGGCCAGCTCGATCGCCCCGCTCTCGACATCGTCGAGCGGCAGCACGCCCTCGTACAGGCGGCTGCCCTCCTCGGTCATGGTCACGCCGAGCAGCAGGCGCTCGAGCCCGGCCTGCCAGGTGCCCTGCCTCAGCGCCCCGAGCTTGAACGGTGTCCGGTGGGCGGCGTCGAGCCCCCAGCGCACGCCGGCGTCGGAGACCCAGCGCTGCAGCCGGGTGAGGTCCTCGTCGCGTAGCCCGAAGCGCCGGCGCACCGGCTCGCGATCGGCGAAGCCGAGCACCTGGGAGGCGGTCAGGCGCTCCCCGGCCAGCGCGAGCAGCTCGCTCAGGGCGGCGAGCACCGGGTTGGTCTGGCGCAGCGCCCGGTCGGCCAGGCGGACCCGCAGGTCGACGCGGGCCGCGTCCGCCGCCGCATCCGGCTCGGGCTCCCCGGCGCCGAAGGTGGCGTGGATGAGCGGCGCGAACGCCTCCACGTCGGGACACATGACGATGATGTCGCGGGGCTCGAGGCCGGGGTCGGCGGCGAGCAGGCCGAGCACCGCGTCGCGGAGCACCTCGACCTGGCGGGCTCGGCCGTGGCAGGCGTGGATCTCGATGCTGCGGTCCTCGGGGTCGAGGACGGGGCGCTCCGAGTACTCAGCCGGGACGGCGTCGGCGAGGATGGCGGCCTGGATGTGGTGCAGCAAGGTCGCCGCGCTCGCCGCGCTCGCCGGCTCCGGCTCCGGCTCGGCGCGGCTGGTGCCGAGCACGAGCTGGAGCTCGCGGGCGTCGCGCCCCCAGGAGGCGAGCAGCGGATGGCGGGCGTGCTCGGCGCTCGGGTCCTGGCGCCGGGGCAGCCGGCATCCGGCCGGCGGCGTCAGCGGCGCGAGCGCCGCCCACAGCGCAGGCGAGGGGTGGAGCAGGAACAGGTGGACCTCGCGGCGCTCCGCCAGCGCCCGGAGCACCCGCACCTCCCCGGCCGGCAGGCGGGTCAGCCCGAACACGGCCAGACGCTCGGGAAGCGCGAGCAGCTCGGGCTCGGCGAGCAGTCGCGCGCAGGCGGGTTCGAGGCGCTCGGCCGGGCCCGGCGTGCCGATCCGCTCGCGCAGCGCCCGCCACAGCTCGGCCTGCCAGCGGCTCTCCTCCGGCAGCGGCTCGCCGTGGGCGTCAGCGTCCTGGCCGGCCGCCCAGGCGCACACCATCTCCGGCCGGTGAGCCGCGTAGCGATCGAATCGCTCGGCGAAGTGGCGCACGGCACCGAGCCGGCGGGCCCGGCGGCTGGCCTGCCCGTCCTCGCGCTCGTGGCCGAGGTAGGTGGCCAGGCTGCGCAGCCACGGCTCGTCCAGGTGCTCGTGCACCGCCTCGAGCAGCGGCCAGGCCGAGCGTTCGGGCAGCCACGGGTCGGTCTCGGGGTCGACCCCGGAGGCCGCCGCCAGGGCCTCGGCGATCAGCCGCCGCGGCGGTGGGAAGTCGATCCCGGCGCAGATGCCGTCGGCCCGGTCAGGGCCGGCGCCGAGGTGGCTCGAGAGCTGCTGGGCCAGCCAGCGCTCCATTCCGCGCGTCGGCACGGCCACGACGTCGAAGGCGAGCGGGTCGGCCGGCGCGCGCGCCAGCAGGCCGGCCAGCGCCGTGGCCAGCGCATCGGCTCGATGGGCGCGGTGGACGTGAAGCATGGCGGCCCATCAGTGTCGCTCGCCGGGCGGCGGGATGGGCGACCGGTGTCGGGGTGGTTGCAGTGAGTGGCCCTATCGACACGTAGATGCAACCACCCCCGAAAGCGGGAGGCGCGTCCGGCGGCCCAGGGGTCCGGCTCAGGCCCCGACCGGCTCCGCCACCGCGAGTGCGGCGACCTCGCGCACCCACGCGGCCACGAGCTCGGGATCGTCGTGCTGGGGCAGATGCCCACAGCCCGGCAGCTCCACCCAGCGGGCGTCCGGCAGCGCCTCCCGGTACCAGCTGCTGGAGCGGGCGATCGGCAGCGTCCGGTCGCCGTCGCCCCAGGCGATCACGGTGGGGACCGACAGATCGCCGAAGCCTTCGCGGTAGGCGCCGGCCTCGAGATGGGCGTTCAGCGGCGCGTACATCGGGCATCCCGCGGCCCCACGGATGAGCTCGGCCGCAGTCGAGGGCGGGATCCGCTCCGGGTGCGAGACCAGCTCCCAGAACGCGAGCCGACGGGCGAGCGGGCGGCGGACGACCTGCGCGGCGAACCGCGCGCCGAGCGCAGCAGTGCGGTGCGCCCGCTCGAACTGGCGCACCGTGCGGGCCGGCGGCGCCCCGCGCTCCCAGCCGAAGGCAGGGGAGAGGGCGAGCACGGCCTGGGCTCGTCCGCGCGTGGCCAGGGCGAAGGCGAGCCAGCCGCCGAGCGAGTTGCCCACCACGACGGCGCGATCGACCCCGGCGTCGTCGAGCTCGCGCTCGAGCGCGTCGGCCATGGCCGCGAGCGGGTCGGTCATGCCGTCGGGGATCGGCGGCCCGCCCCGGTGGCCGAGCAGCGTGGGCGCGATCACGTCGAAGTCGCTCGCCAGATGCGGACGGAGCGGGTCCCACGTGCGGGCGGTGTCGGTGAAGCCGTGGATGAGCAGCAGCGGTGGTGTCATTGCGGGTCCTCCTGCCCGCGCACGAGCGCGAGCGCGCCGGGCACGACGAAGTCGGCCAGCCAGCGGCCGAGCTCGCCCGAGCTCAGGTCGGGGTGGGTGCGGCGCCAGTGGGCGACCGCCTCGTGGGCGCCGTTCAGCGCGTGGGCGACGAGCTCGGCCCGCCGGGGGTCCAGCCGCGGAGAGTGACGGAGAAGCTGAGCGGTGACGAGCGCGGCCTGGCGCGCGCGGATCTCTGAGAGCGCCTGCTCGGTCCGCCCGCCGGTGTCGACCGAGAGCAGCATCGAGAACGCGTCCTCGTGCTCGTCGATGAAGGCGAGAAAGGCCTGGGCGCCGGCGCGCAGCTCGGCCTCGAGGTCGCCCTCGTGCTCGCCCGCGGCCGCGGCGACGCGGGCGGCCAGCTCCGCGCCCGCCCGCTCGAAGCAGCGCCGGAACAGAGCCTCCTTGTTGGCGACCAGGTCGTAGACGACCGGCTTGGTCACCCCGGCGCGGCGGGCCAGCTCGTCCATCGACGCGCCGTCGTAGCCGCGCTCGGCGAACAGCTCCTCGGCCAGCGTGAGGATCTGGCGCTCGCGGACGGCCCGGGGGACGCGGCCGTGCGGGTATCCCTCGACGGTCGACGGCATGGTTACCGAAAGTAGCCTACCATGGGTAACCATGACGAGCACGGCATCCGAGCACCACGAGGTGGCGGTCATCGGCTGTGGCTTCTCCGGCCTCGGCCTGGCCATCCGCCTGCAGCAGGAGGGACGCGACTACGTCGTGTTCGAGCGCCGCGAGGCGATCGGTGGCACCTGGCACGACAACGACTATCCGGGCTGCTGCTGCGACATCCCGTCCCACGTCTACTCGTACTCCTTCGAGCTCAACCCGCTGTGGACGCGCGGCTTCCCGCCCCAGGGCGAGATCCGCGACTACATCGAGCGCACGGCGGACAAGTACAGCGTGCGCCCGCACGTGCGGACGGGCACCGAGCTGCTGCAGGCGCGCTGGTGCCCGGAGCCCGGCCACTGGCAGCTGCGCACGAGCGCGGGGGAGTGCACGGCCGACGTACTCGTCAACGCGACCGGATCGCTCAGCGAGCCGCGGGTGCCGGACGTTCCGGGCCGCGAGCGCTTCCGCGGCACGGTGTTTCACTCGGCGGACTGGGATCACGACCACGACCTGACCGGCGAGCGCGTGGCCGCCATCGGCACCGGCGCCTCGGCGATCCAGTTCATTCCCGCCATCCAGCCCCAGGTCGGGCGCCTGCACGTGTTCCAGCGCACTCCGCCGTGGGTGCTGCCGCGCCTCGACCACGAGATCACCCCGGCCGAGCACTGGGTGCTCACCCGCATCCCGGGCGCCCCCCGGTTCGTGCGCGGCGCCCTGTACTGGCTCAACGAGGCCCGGGTCATCGGCTTTCGCCATCCGGCGATCATGCGGGTCGCCGACCGTCTGGGCCGAGCCCATCTCGAGCGCCAGATCCCTGATCCCGACCTGCGCGCGAAGCTGACCCCCAGCTACGTGATGGGGTGCAAGCGCATCCTCATCTCCGACGACTACTACCCGGCGCTGGCCCAGGACAATGTCGAGGTCATCACCGACCCGGTGGCCGAGTTCACCGAGCGGGGGATCCGCACCGGCGCCGGGCGGGAGATCGAGCTCGACACGGTCATCTTCGGGACCGGCTTCCATGTCGTCGACGCGCCGGTCGCCCAGCGCATCGAGGACGCCGACGGGCGCACCCTGGCCGAGCACTGGGGCGGCTCGATGGCCGCCTACAAGGGCATCGCGATCGCGGGCCTGCCCAACTTCTTCTACATGCTGGGCCCGAACACCGGGCTCGGGCACAACTCGATGATCTACATGATCGAGTCGCAGATCGCCTACGTCACGGATGCCCTGCGGGTCATGCGCGGCGCGGGGCGCGCGGCGCGTCGAGGTCCGTCCCGAGGCCCAGGCCTTCTACGACCGGGCGGTCCAGCAGGCCATGGAGGGCACGGTGTGGACGGCCGGACGCTGCATGAGCTGGTACCTCGACGACACCGGGCGCAACCCGACGTTGTGGCCGAGCTGGAGCTGGCGCTACCGCAGGCTCACGCGCCGGTTCGACGCCGACGCCTACGCGCTCGCCTGAACAGGCGTCCACACGGATGTGGACCGACAGCGCGGCTCGGGTAGCCTGCCGAGGATGAACGCGATCCGTCGACCCCGCTCGCTGCTCGCCTCGGTGGCCGTGCTCGCCGCCGCCGGCGCCACCGCCGTCGGGGCCACCGGCTGCGGCGCCTCGAACGTCATCGACCCGGTGGCCAGCGCCGCCACGGTCTCCAACGCCACCCCGGGCTTCCGCATGACGCTCGGCATGACCTTCACCTCGCCCGGCCTGCCGTTCACGATGACCGGCAGCGGAAGCGGCGCGATGGACGTGCGTGACAAGGCGGGATCGCTGAACTTCAGCTTCACGCTCCCCAACGTGCCCCAGATCACCCAGGTGCTCGGGTCGAACACGCTCACCATGAAGGAGATCACCCGCGGCCTGACCATCTACCTGAAGCTGCCGCCGGCGATCGCGGGCAAGCTGCCGGGCGCCAAGCCCTGGCTGAAGCTCGACCTGGGTAAGCAGGAGGCGGCCATGGGCCTGTCCGGGCTCGGCTCGCTGTCCGGGGCCAGCCCGATGAACACCGACCCGGGCCAGATGCTCCAGTACCTGCGCGCGGCCTCGGGTGGTGTGAGGAAGGTCGGCACGGCCACCGTGGCCGGGCACCAGACCACCGCCTACAAGGCCACCATCGACCTGAGCAAGGTGCCGAACCTCGTGCCGGCATCCGATCGCGCGGCCGCTCGCCAGTCGGTCCAGCGCCTCGAGGCGCTTGCCCACGTCAGCCAGCTGCCGATGGAGGTGTGGATCGACGGCCAGCACCTCGTCCGCCGGCTCGCCATGACGATGCACATGGCGCTCGGCTCGACCGGCCAGACGATGGCCATGGCGATGACGCTCACGATCCCTCAGTACGGTCCCCAGCCCGTTCCAGCGCTCCCGCCGGCCTCGCAGGTCACCGACGCGAGCGCGCTCAAGGGCGCCTTGAGCTCGTCGGGCAGTACCGGCGTCGCTTAGCAGCGCGCCGGGAACCGGCGCATAGGGAATCTACCCGCGGGTATCTTTGACTTCGGCCGGCGCGCGGGGCGCCGGCCGGGCAGAGGAGACACCATGATCAAGCGGGACCTCGGGTTCGGGTGGCGCGCCGCGACGGCGGCGCTCGTGCTGGCCGCGGGCGTGGCCGTACCCACGGGCGCGGCCGCGAGCACCCCCTCGCCGCCAGCGGGCGCGCCCGCGGTCGAGTTCGCGCCGGCCAGCCTGACCGGGCTGAGCCCGCAGCTGCCGGCCGAGGTGCTCGCCGCCAGCGCCGCGCGGGGCAGCCGCTGGAGCCCGGAGAAGGCCGTCTACGGCACGGCCTCGAGGAACGACATCGCGATCGCCGGCGCCGGCGGCACGACGATCCGCGTCAACGAGATCTACCCGACCACGGCTTCGGGCCAGCCCGCGCCCGGCCGCTTCCCGGTGCTCCTGACCATGACCCCGTACGGCAAGGGGCAGGGCGGATCGAGCGCTCCCGGCTCGGCCGCCGCGCCCTCGACCGGCTCGGCCACCGGCGGCGCCGACAACTATCTCGTCCAGCGCGGCTACATCGAGGTCGTCGAGGACGTCCGCGGCACCGGCGACTCGGGGGGCAGCTGGGGCCTGTTCGACCCCGTCCAGCAGCAGGATGCGATCCACGTCCTGCAGTGGGCCGCGCACCTGCCGCAGTCCGACGGCCGGGTGGGCACGTACGGACCGTCGTATCTGGGCATCGACCAGCTGCTGCTCGCCGGCGCGGTCGGTCCCCATTCGCCGCTGAAGGCGATCTTCCCCATGGTCCCGGCCAACGACATCTACCGCGACACCTCGTTCATGGGCGGGCTGATCGACTTCGAGTTCGACGAGACCTACCTCGGGCTGACCGGCGGACTCAACATCGCCAACCCGCTCGGCGACACGGCGAGCGACTCCAGCATGCTGTCGGCCCTGGCCGGCGTGGAGGCCGACCACGCGGGCGGCCTGGCCTCCTACCACGCGGCCAGCACGGCGAACATCCTCACCGGGGGCGACGAGGCCTACGACGGTGCGTACTGGCACGCGCGCAACCCGCAGAACGTGCTGGCGCGGATCGTCGCCAACCACATCCCGGCCTACATCGTCGGCGGCGAGTTCGACATCTTCCAGCACGGCGAGCCGCTCGACTACGCGGCCCTGCAGAACGCCTGGGCAGGGCGCAGCGTGACCGCACCGATGGCCCCCGACCAGCGCACGACCGGCCGCTACCAGCTCATCGACGGCCCCTGGGAGCACATCAACGGGTCGAGCGTCCAGGTCGACCCGCTCGAGCTCGAATGGTTCGACACCTGGCTCAAGCACGAGCGCACCGGCATGGCGTCGACGCCGACCCCGCTGCACTACTACGACCTCGGCACCGGCCGCTTCGCCGAGACGACCACCTTCCCGTTCACCGGCGCCGCCCCGGTGCGGCTCTACCTCGGGGCCGGGAATACCCTCAGCGCCACGCCACCCGGTGGGGGCGGGAGCGGGAGCACGTCCGGGCCGCTGCCCGGTCTGCCGCCGCTCCCCGCTCCGCCGCTGCCGCCGCTCCCGACGCTGCCCGGGTTGCCGATCCACCTGGCTCCGCTCGCCCGCAGCTCGCGGCACCGCCGGCCACGACACGCTCGTGTGGAGCCCGGCCGGCAATCCGTGCGGGCGCCCGGTCGACCAGTGGGCGATGGGCGGAATCTCGATCCCCACGAACACGGCCGGGATCCTGGCGCCGTGCGTGAACGACGACCGTCCGAGCCAGCTCGGTCCCTGGGCGCTCAGCTACACGACGGCACCGTTCTCGCGCCCGGCCACGGTCGCCGGTCCGCTCACGGCGACGATCTACGCCGCCGCGACGCGGCCGCAGACGGAGCTCGTGGCCGAGCTCGAGGAGGTCACCCCCGACGGCACCTCGTTCCCGCTCACCGAGGGCGCGCTGCTCGGCTCGCTGCGCGGGCTCGACGCGCACCGGTCGTGGACCGAGAAGGGCGTGACGATCCTGCCCTACCACCCTTACACGGCGGCCTCGGCGCGGGCGGTGACCCCCGGCGCGGTGACGCGCTACGACGTCGAGCTGTTCCCGACGCTCGTCACGATCGCCAAGGGCGACCGGCTGCGGCTGACGCTCTCGAGCACCGACACGCCACACCTGACGCCGCTCCCGACCGAGCTGCCCCAGCTGGCCGGCGGCATCTACACGATCGAGCGCTCGGCGTCGGCCCCGTCGTCGCTCACGGTCGAGCTGGGCCGCTGAGACTGGCCTCGGGCGCCGGCGCTAGGGAATGAGCAACAACTTGCCGGTGGTGCGCCGCGCCTCGAGATCCTCGTGGGCGCGGCGGGCCTCGGCGAGCGGGTAGCGCTCGCCGATCCGGACCTGCAGCCGGCCGTCGGCCACGAGCCCGAGCACGGCCGCGGCGCGCTCGCGCAGGAGCTCGGGGGTCCGCGTGTAGGTGGCCAGCGTCGGGCGCTGCACGTACAGAGAGCCGGCGGGAGCCAGGCGGGCGAGCGCGAGCGGCTCGGGCTGGCCGCTGGCCGCGCCGTACAGGATCATCCGACCGGTGGGCGCGAGCGCCTCGAGACCGCCGTCGAAGGTCGTGCGCCCGACGCCGTCGTACACCGCGGCGACCCCCTCACCGCCGGTGATCTCTCGCGCGCGCGGCGCGAAGCCGTCGTAGTCGAGCACCTCGTCGGCGCCGGCCTCGCGGGCCAGGCGCGCCTTCTCCGGGGTCGAGGTGGTGGCGATCACCCGGCCGCCGCGGAGCTTGACCAGCTGCGTGAGCAGCAGCCCGACGCCCCCGGCGGCGGCGTGCACGATGACCCAGTCGCCCGACTGCACGGGGTAGGAGTCGGCGGCCAGGTAGTGCGCGGTCATGCCCTGCAGGAGCACCGCGGCCGCCTGCTCGGCGCTCACGCCGTCGGGCACGGGAACGAGCGCCTCGGGCGCGGCGAGCACCCGCTCGGCGTAGCTGGCCGGGACGCCGACCCAGGCCACCGCCTCGCCGCTGTCGCTGCGGCGGCCGGCCCCCTCGACGCCGATGACGGCCGGGGGTCGTCGCGCCGTAGCCGCGCCCCTCGCGCTCGTATACGTCGCGGTAGTTGACCCCGACGGCATCCACGTCGACGAGCACCTGCCCGCCGGCCGGCTCGGGATCCGGGACCTCGCGAGCCTCGAGCACCTCGGGCCCGCCGTTTCGCTCGAACACGATCGCTCGCATCAAAAGCCAGCCTAGTGACCGCCCTGCAGCGACTGCAGCGCGGACGCGAACTCGGCCCGGTGGCTGAGCAGCTGGGCCAGCCGCTCGACCTCGGTGACGGTCACGGTCAGGTTCGGGTGGCGGATGAGGCCGAGCCGGTCGATCCCCCACACCGGCTCCTCGAACGTGATGAACACGCCGCGGCGCCCGTTGGAGGCGAATGTGAGCCCGCGATCGCTCAGCGTGAGCCGCGGTGGCCCGGCCGTCTTCACGAACGCGTAGGGGCCGGTGACGGTGACGTCGACGATGTTCGCCAGCGGGGTGTGGACGAGCCAGCGCCCGAAACCGGCGCGCAGCGTGCGCTCGCCCACCTGGACGTAGCTGTTCTCGGGGCCGATGCCGAAGGGCCGGGCCGCCCGCCGGTAGTGGGGATCGAACTGGAAGCCGAAGCGGACGAGGCCGGTCTCCTCGGGCTGGCCGGGGTAGCGGAGGCTCACGGGGTCTCGGCTACCCGTCCGCGGCCCGGCTTAGGCGCGTCATACGTCCGTCCGGCCCCGGGGCGCTGCGGTCGTCTTGGCGGCGCCGGCGGCTGATAAGCAGACGCATGACTTCGCCGACCTGGAAGAGCGTGTGCGCCACCGCCGCCACGACCATCTCGCTGCAGCGAGCTCGACACAGAGCTCGAGCGCATCCCCGATCTGTCCGAGGACGAGCGCGACGCCATCTGGCTGTTCGCCTGGGCCTCGCGCGAGACCGCCGGCCGCGTGGCCACGCTGCCCCTCGCAGCCTAGTCATCGGCGGCGCCACCGGCCTCTTGAGGGCCGGGGCCGCCGATATGCTCGGCCGGTGAGCGAGCCCTCCGCCTACTCGAGCGCCGGCGTCGACTACGCGACGCTCGATGCCGGCAAGCGCGATGCGCTGACCCAGGCGCTCGGCACCTCGGCACTGCTGGCCGCTCACGGCGCCCGGGCCCGCGACGAGTCCCGGGGCGAGCCCGCGTTCGTACTCGAGCTCGGCTCGCGCACGCTCGCCCTCGTGCTCGAGTGCCTGGGCACGAAGTCGGTCATCGCCCGCGAGGTGCTGGAGCAGCTCGGCATCGGGGCCTTCGACGCCGTCGCCTACGACACGGTGGCGGCGAACGTCAACGACCTGTGCTGCGTCGGCGCGCTACCGCTCGTCGTGAACGCCTACTTCGCCACCGGCGCCTCGGACTGGTACGGCGACCGTGAGCGCCACGCCGCGCTGCTGGCCGGCTGGCGAGCCGCCTGCGAGGACGCCGGGGCGGCGTGGGGCGGCGGCGAATCGCCGTCGCTCGGAGGCCTGGTGGCACCGGCGGACATCGAGCTGGCCGGGTGTGCCGTGGGCGCCGTCCCGGAGGGACACGCGCCGCTGCTCGGCGAGCAGCTTGCCCCCGGCGACGAGATCGTGTTCGTTGACTCGAGCGGCCTGCACGCGAACGGCGCCTCGCTCGCCCGCCGTCTGGCCGGCGAGTTGCCCGACGGCTACGGTGCCGCGCTCCCGAGCGGCCGGCGCTTCGGCGAGGCGCTGCTCGACCGCAGCATCATCTACTCCGGGCTCGTGCGGGCGCTGCTGGAGCGTCGCGTGCCCGTGCACTACCTGAGCCACATCACCGGGCACGGTCTGCTCAAGCTCATGCGCCCGCGCCGCGAGCTCGGCTACGAGATCGACCACCTGCCCCGGGTTCCCGAGGTGCTCGCCTTCATGGTGCAGCAGGCCGGCCTGGGCGCCGCCGAGGCCTACCGGACGTTCAACATGGGCGTCGGATTCGCCGTGTACTGCGCCCCCGGCGCGAGCGACCAGGTCCTCGCCGCCGCGAGCGCCGAGGGCCTGCGCGCGCACCTGGCCGGGCGCGGTGATCGCGGGCGCTCGCCGGGTCGTCCTGCGTGAACTCGACGTCGAGTTCGCCAGCGACGATCTCGAGCTCGGTCCGCGCCGCTGATCGCCCGCCGCCACGGGCGGCGTCGGCGGGTCAGGACTGTGACTCAAGGAAACCGTCGTTGCTGTCGATGCGAAGCCGTATGGAGACCCGTGGGCGATCGGGACCGCTTTCGCTGGGGCTGGTGTACGCCCCTGCGCTGGTCGCCGTCGTCGCCATGGTGGCCAGCCGCGTGTGGCACGCGCCGATCCTGCTCTGGAACATCGCCTGGACCGCCGGCGCCCTGGCGGCCGTGGTGGCGACGCTGCTCGTCCGCCGGCAGGCACCGCCCTCGCATCGCTTCCGCTGGACGATGTGGACGGCCGCCTGTGCGTTCTGGCTCGGCGGGCAGCTGGCCTGGAACTTCTGGGGCGCCCACCCGCCACCCTCGCCGAACCTCGGCGACGCCGGCTGGTGGGGGTTCGCCGTCTGCGCCACGATCGGCGTCATGCGCACGCCGTCACGCTCGCGGGCGCTGCGCACGGTCGCGCTGGTGGAGACGGTGCCGCTGATCGCGGCCGCGCTCGCGTTCACCACCGCGCTGCTCTGGCACGACTTCGACCACTCGACCCTTCCGCTCGCCTCCCGGCTGGCCGTGCTCGTCTACCCCGGGCTGTACGTGGCGGCGGCGATCGTCACCCTGCAGGCACTGCTCGGGGGCTGGCTGCGCGGCACCGACCTGCGCGCCTCGCGGATCATCCTGGCCGGGATCGCGATCGAGGCGGTGACGTTCTCGTTCTGGAGCGAGCAGCTGCTCGACCAGACCTACGTCCAGGGATCCAACCTGCTCGACCCGAGCTTCGTCATCGGCCTGCTCACGATCGCGGCCGGCGGCGTCGTGGCGCTGCGTCACTCCGATCGCGAGGAGGCGCTGGCGCCGACCGGCGCGCGGGGCGGCGTGCTCCCGGGCCTCGTGTTCGTGCTGCTGAGCGCCACGCTCGTCGAGCGCCAGATCGTGCACGCCCCCGAGATCCCCCGGGTGGCCCTGACCTGCGGCCTGCTGTTCTCCGGCGGAGCGCTCATGCTGCGCAGCTGGCTGCTCTCCCGCCGCCTGCAGGGTCTGCTCGAGCGCGAGCGCGGTGCCGTGGCCGATCTGGCCGAGCGCGAGTCCGAGCTGGCGCGCATCAACCGCCGTCTGGTCGAGGACTCCCGCCACGATGCGCTGACCGGGATGCGCAACCGGCGCGCGCTCGCCTACGACCTGCCGCGGGTGGAGAGCGCGCACCGCGCCGACGGCGAGCCTCTGGCCGTTGCCGTGTGCGACATCGACCACTTCAAGGCCTACAACGACCGCCTCGGGCACCTGGCCGGCGACCAGGCGCTGCGCGCGATCTCGGGCATCGTCCGCGCTCAGCTGCGCGAGCAGGATCTCGGCTATCGCTTCGGAGGCGAGGAGCTGCTCCTCGTCCTGCCCCGCTCGCGGGCGGCCGAGGCGCTCGCCGCCGCCGAGCGCGTGCGCGCCGCGGTGCGCGAGGCCGCCCTGCCCCATCCAGACGGACTCGGCGGCATCCTCACGGTCTCGATCGGCGTGGCCGCCGGCGAGGCGGAGGCCTCGGTGCTGCTCGCCCAGGCCGATGCCGCGCTGTACGAGGCCAAGCGCGCGGGTCGCGATCGCGTGGTGGCGGCCAGCGGCGGGACCGGTGAGCCGGTCGGCCACCAGCGGCGCTCGAGCGACGAGGAGTCCGTGCCGCGCCAGCTGCGCAGCATGCTCGCGCTCTCCCGCGCCGCCGCCGCCGGTTCGGGCGTCATGCCGGTCCTGCAGGCTCTGGCCGAGATCATCCGCAGCGAGGGGTCCTTCGGCGTCGTCGTCGTCAACGTGCGCAACACCGTGCGCGACGAGCATCGAGGTGGCGCTCGTGCTCGGCGACGAGGAGGCGCGCGAGGCGATGCTCGGCATGAGCAACCCGTGGTCGTCGTTCGCGCACCTCCTCGGCCCCGAGAATGAGCGCTGCGGCGCGATCTGGCTGCCCGCCGGCTCGGACCTCGGCGAGCTGGCCACCTGGGATCCGGCGCTCCCCCACGACGACGACCCGGAGGCCTGGGACTCGCAGGACATGCTGCTGCTTCCGGTGCGGGACTCCGACGGGGAGATCCTGGCCGTCGTCTCGGTCGACGTCCCCATGAGCGGCCGGCGCCCCGACGACAGCGAGCTGAGCGTGCTCATGGCCGTCGCCGACCATGCCGGGCTGGCGCTCGAGCGCGCCCAGCGCGACTTCGAGCACGTGGCCGCGCTGCGCGAGCAGTCGGCCGAGCTGCGGCTGGCCGCCGTCATGCTGCTGGCCGAGACGCTCGACCTCCGCGACCCCGGCACCGGCCGCCATTCGCGCACGGTCGGGCATCTACGCGCGCCAGACCGCCGAGGCGCTCGGGCTGGCGGCGGACCGGGTGCAGCGCATCCACGCCGCCGGCGTGCTCCATGACCTGGGCAAGCTCGGGATCGCCGACGCGATCCTGTACAAGCCGGGCAAGCTCGACGACCACGAGTGGCGCGAGATCAAGCGCCACCCCGAGGTGGGCGCGCGGATCCTCGAGCACGCCGGGCTGCTCGACATCTCCGGGTGGGTGCGCGCCCATCACGAGCGGGTTGACGGTCTCGGCTATCCGGACGGCCTGGCCGCTGCGGAGATCCCGCTCGAGGCCAAGATCCTCGCCGTCGCCGACGCCTACGAGGCGATGATCGCCGATCGCCCCTACCGCGCCGGGATGCCCGCCCAGGATGCCCGGGCCGAGCTCCTGCGCTGCGCCGGCACGCAGTTCGACCCTGCCGTCGTCGAAGCCTTCCTGGCCACGCTCGACGCCGTGGTGCCGGCGGGCCAGGACGAGCTGAGCGCCGCCGCTTAGGCCGCGTTGCCCCTGCGCGCACTGCGCTGGCCCACCGTAGTTTCCACGGATCGAGGTGGGCGGATCTCCGTCGATCACTGCGGATAGCCCGCCACGCCCGCGCGGGAGCACGCTCACATGACCGACCCGCCCCCGATCGAGGACCCGCCGCGCCTGAGCGCAGCCCGGATGTGCACCCTCCTCGAGCGCTCGCTCGACCTCATCACCGTGCTCGCGCCCGATCTCACGGTGCTCTACCAGTCGCCGAGCGTCGAGCGGATGCTCGGCCGCCCCGCGCGGGAGATCGAGGGCCGGCGGTTCAGCGGGCTCGTGCACCGAGTCGACCTGCGGGCGCTGCGGATCGCCTGCGCCGAGGCGGTGGACGGCATGAGTCCCCGGCCGGTGACGCTGCGCCTGCGCCGCCGCGACGGCAGCTGGCTCGAGGCCGAGACGCGTCGTGCGCTTCGATCGCGAGGACGGGCAGCTCGTGTTCGCCACCCGCGACGCCGGGCTCCACGCCCGGGCGGCCCGTCGCCAGCGCGAGCGCTCCGGCCGTCAGGACCTGATCGTGCGCCTCGGCGCCCGCGCGCTCGCGGGCGAGGAGCTTCCGGCGCTCATGCGCGCGGCGGTGACCGGGCTGCGCGAGCTGCTGGGGGCCGAGCACGCCGTCGTCCTGCGCCGCACGAGCACCGGCGGTCTGACGCCCGGCGCGCAGTCCGGGCACTCGCCGCGGATCGAGTTGTGGGCGCTCGGGGAGGACGCCGGATCCCTGCCGGCGGCGGCGCTCGCCGCACCGACGCCCGTGATCGTCGGCAACTGGGCGCACGAGACGCGCTTTGAGGAGGCGGGGCAGCTGCAGGCGGGTGAGCTCCTCAGTGCCATCGCCGTCGCCATCCCCGGCCCCGAGTCACCGTTCGGCGCGATCGTGCTGCAGTCGCGCACGCCGTCGCGGTTCGGCCACGACGAGGGTGTCGTCCTGCAGGCACTCGCGAACGTCCTGGCCGCCGCGCAGCACCGGGTGATCGACGGGGAGAGGCTGCGCCACCAGGCGCTGCACGACAGCGTGACGGGCCTGCCGAACCGGGTCCTGTTCGAGGATCGGGTGGCGCGCGCGCTCACCTCGGCGCGTCCGTCACGGCCGGCGTCTGGCCGTGCTCGCGCTCGACCTCGACAGCTTGGGGCTCGTGCGCGAGGGCCTCGGATATGCGGGCGGTGACGAGTTGCTGCGCGCGTTCGCGCGCCGGGTCGAGGGCTGCGTGCGCGCCGAGGACACGCTCGCCCGGGTCGGCGTCGACGGCTTCGCCGTGCTGCTGCCCGAGCTCGGCGGTGAGGAGGACGTGCTGCACGTCGTGCACCGGATCGCCGCCGCGCTCGAGCGCCCACTCGCGGTCGGCGGGCGCGAGATCGTGACCAGCGCCGCGATCGGAATCGCGCTCAACGACCTCACCCCGACCCAGCAGGACGCGGCCACGATCCTGCGCGATGCCGATCTGGCCATGCACGCGGCCAAGGCCGGCGGCCCGGCGAGCTACGAGTTCTACGCCGAGCACATGCACGACGCCGCCGTGCGCCAGCTCGAGCTGACCGCCGACCTCTACCAGGCGCTCGAGCGCGACGAGCTCGACGTGCACTTCCAGCCGATCGTGTCGCTGCGCGACGAGTCGATCGTCGGCACCGAAGCGCTCGTGCGCTGGCAGCATCCGCGTCACGGTCTGCTCTCGCCCGCGGTGTTCATGCCGATCGCCGAGGAGACCGGGCTGATCGTGCCGCTCGGGCGCTTCGTGCTGCGCACCGCCTGCGTGATGCTGCGCCGCTGGCAGCAGGCCGGGCTGGCACCGCGCCGAGCTGTCGGTCAGTGTCAATCTCGGGCGCCAGCAGCTGGCTGCGCCGGACCTCACCGACGACGTGAGGGCGGTGCTGGCCGCCACGCGGCTCGATCCCGACTGCCTCATCCTCGAGATCACCGAGGACGTCCTGCTCGCGCGCGATGGCATGGGCCAGCGGCTGCAAGAGCTCAAGGAGCTTGGGGTGCGCCTGGCCGTCGACGACTTCGGCACCGGCTACTCGGCGCTCAGCCACCTGCAGCGCTACCCGATCGACATCATCAAGATCGACAAGGCGTTCGTCGACGGCATCGGGGAGAGCGGCGATCACTCCCGGCTGATCCGCGGGATCATCGAGCTCACCCACTCGCTCGGCCTGCGCACGGTGGCCGAGGGCATCGAGACCTCGCAACAGGCCCAGGCGCTGCGCGCGATGGGCTCCGAGCTCGGGCAGGGTTTCCACTTCGCGCGGCCGCTTCCGAGCCGCGACCTCGAGGCTCTGCTGGCCACGGCGCCCGACGGCCTGGTGCTGGCCGCCGAGCTGGGTTGCTAGCGCGCCGGCCGGTGCGCGTTGCGGGCGTTACCGCGCTGCGCGCGAGAGCGCACGCGGCGTTTGACCAAGGGTGACTGTACGATCCGGCTCCCCCCGAACGACTGGAAGGTTGCCCCTCCCCATGATTGACCGGATTCGTCAGGACATCCAGGAGCGCCTGGATCAGTTACTCACTGAAGCCGACCGCCTGCGTGAGGCGTTGTCTGCCCTCGGTGGCGAGACCTCGACGCCGGCCGCTCGCCGGCCGCGCGCGGCCTCGAGCGCCACCGCTCGGCCGCGTGCCGCCAGCGGCGGCCGTCGCAGCACGAGCAGCCGCAGCCCGCGCACGAGCTCCGCTCCCAGCCCGCGTTCTGCCGGCGGCGGAACGAAGAACTCGGTTCTGAAGGCGCTGTCCGACGCCAGCGGCCAGGCGATGACGGCGAGCGAAGTGGCTGCGGCCACCGGTCTCGGCCGCGCCTCGGTGAGCACGACGCTCTCCAAGCTCGCGCGCGCCGGCGAGGTGGCGAAGGCCGACCGCGGTTACTCGCTCGCCGCGGGTAACGGCGCGGCGTCCGCCGGTACCGCTGCCGCCGAGTAACTCCTCCGAGGCTTAACTGAGTCGCGCCCCACGACCGGCGGCAAGGCCGGTCTGCTGGGGCGCGCTCGAGGAGGAGAGAGGTGCTTCTAGGCCCATCATCGACACGCCGGCTTCAGAAGTCAAAGACGGGTCTGCCAACTAACCTATAAGCTGAAATTATGGAACTCGCGCAGCTCCGGTACCTCGTCGCCCTGGCCGAAGAGCTGCACTTCACCCGGGCCGCCGCCCGGGCCCACATCGCCCAGCCCGCGCTCTCCCAGCAGATCCGCCGCCTCGAGGACGAGGTCGGGCTGGCGCTCGTGGAGCGCACGACCCGGCGGGTGACGATCACGGAGGCCGGCGAGCTCCTCGTGGCCCGGGCGCGACGCATCCTGGCCGAGCTCGAGTCGGCGAACGCCGAGCTGCAGGCGCTGCGCGGCGTGCAGTCGGGACGCGTGATCGTCGGCAGCATGCACACGATGGGCCCGATCGACCTGGCGCTCGTCCTGGCCGACTTCCACAGCCGTCACCCCGGAGTCGAGCTGACCGTGCGCGAGCAGTCGAGCGAGGAGCTGGCCGAGATGCTGCGCGTCGACGACATCGACCTGGCGTTCCTGTCGGTGACCGAGCGCATCGAGAGCCACGGCCTCGGCCTGCACCAGCTCATCTCCGAGGAGCTCGTGGTCATCCTGTCCTGCGACCACCCGCTGGCCGGCCGCGAGCGGGTGCGCATGTTCGAGCTCGCGGGCGAGGAGTTCATCAGCTTCCGCCAGGGCGCCCGACTGCGCGAGCTGCTCGAAGGCGCCGGGCGCAGCGCCGGCTTCGACCCGCGCGTCAAGCTCGAGTCCAACGAGTCCCGGCGCATCCGCCGGCTCGTCTCCCGCGGTATGGGCGTCGCCATCCTGCCCCACTCCGACGCCGTCGAGCCCGGGGGCGCCGAGGTGGCGGTGGCCGCGCTGACCGAGCCCTCGCTGCGGCGCGACATCACCCTGGCCTGGCGCGAGGGCCGGCGCCTGTCGCCGGCGGCGACCGAGTTCCTGGCCCTCGCCCGGGCCACGTACACGGGCGGCGCCGTCGCGGTGGCCGCCCGGTGAGGATCCTCGCCATCGTCCACGAGGACGACGCCGGGCCGGGCGTGTTCGCCGAGGTGGCGAGCGCGCGCGGCGCCACGCTCGAAACCTGGCGCATCGCCGCCGGCGATCGGTGTCCGGCCGCGCCCGGGGAGTACGACGCCGTGCTGTCGCTCGGCGGCTCGATGGACGCCCACGAGCAGGACCGCCACGCCTGGCTGGCGGTGGAGGAGGAGGTCCTGGCCCCGCTCGTGCACGCCGGGCGGCCGGTGCTCGGCGTGTGCCTGGGGGCGCAGATCCTCGCCCGGGCCGGCGGCGGCTCGAGCGGGCGGATGAGCGCGCCGGAGATCGGCTGGGTGCCGGTGCGCCTCGGTGCCGCCGGCCGTACCGATCCGCTGTTCGGTCCGCTCGGCTCGAGCTTCCGAGCGCTGCAGTGGCACAGCTGCGACTGCGATCCGGCGCCGGGAGCGATCCGGCTGGCCGAGGGCGAGCGCTGCCTGCAGGCCTACCGGCTGGGCGAGCTGGCCTGGGGGATCCAGTTCCACGCCGAGGTGACCCAGGCCGACTTCGAGGCCTGGATCGACGCCTGGCAGTCCCGCCCGGAGTCGGGCGACGGGCCGGAGGATCCCGACGCGCTGCGCGCGCAGACCCGCGGGCTGATCGCCGGCTGGAACGCGCTCGGCCGGGCGTTGTTCGGGCGTTTCCTCGACCAGGCGCTCGAGGCGCTCGGGCGGGCCGCTACCCAGCCGTGAAGACGATCTTGCCGTAGATCTCGCCGGCCAGCATCGCCTCGAACCCCCGGCGGGCATCGGCGAGCGGCAGCGTCATCTGGATCTCCGGCCGGATCTCCTTCTCCACGCACAGGCGGATGAGCCGCTCGAGCTCCTCGCGGGTGCCCATCGTCGAGCCGACGACCGACAGCTGCAGGAAGAAGATGCGCGTGAGCTCGGCCGGGGCGGGGTCGCCGGTGGTGGCGCCGGAGACGACGACGGTGCCGCCCGGCTTCAGCGAGCGGATCGTGTGGCCCCAGGTCGCCTTGCCGGTCGTCTCCATCACCGCGTCGACCCGCTCGGGCAGGCGGGCGCCGGACTCGAACGCGGCGCTGGCGCCGAGCCCGAGTGCCTGCTCGCGCTTGCGCTCGGAGCGGCTCGTCACCCAGACGCGGGCGCCGGCCGCGCTGGCCAGCACGGTGAGCGCGGTGGCCACGCCTCCGCCCGCGCCCTGCACGAGCACGGTCTGGCCGGGGGCCACGCGCCCGCGCGTGAACAGCATGCGGTAGGCGGTCAGCCAGGCCGTGGGCAGGCACGCGGCCTCCTCGAAGGAGAGCTCGGGCGGCTTGGCGATCAGGTTGCGCCGCGGGCACGGCGACGCGCTCGGCCAGCGTGCCGGGGTGCGTCTCGGACAGCAGCGAGCGGCGCGGGTCGAGCGTCTCGTCGCCGCGCCAGTCCTCGCTCGAGATGACCGAGTGCACGACGACCTCGTTGCCGTCGGCGTCGATCCCGGCGGCGTCGCAGCCGAGGATCATCGGCAGCCGGTCGGCCGGCAGCCCCACTCCGCGCAGCGACCACAGGTCGTGGTGGTTGAGCGAGGCGGCCTTGACCGTCACCGTCGTCCAGCCTTCGGGCGGCTCGGGCTCCGGGCGATCGTCGATGCGCAGCCCGCTGAGCGGGTCCTCGGCGTTGATGTCGGCGGCGTAGACGGCGAGCATCGGTCAATGATGCCGGTCGGGTGTGGCGGACGCGTCCTCGCCCCGCCATCACGACAGTTACTCTGAGCAGCGATGCCGGCGTTTCCAGCGCATCGGACACGGTGGTGCCAGCGCGCTGGCGCCCGCCAACACCCTGGCCTCGTTCGACGTCGCGGCGGAGCTCGGCATCGACGTGATCGAATTCGACGTGCGCGCCGGCCGGGGCGAGCTCGTGCTCGCCCACACCGTCCTGCACGCCCGCCGGCCGGCCACCGTCGCGCCTGGGCCAGGCACTGCGCCACCTGTCCGGCCGCCGCTTCGCCGGTATGGAGCTGAACGTCGACCTCAAGCACGTCGGCTGCGAGGCGCGCGTGATCGAGGAGCTCCGCCGCCACGGCCTGCTCGGCCGGGCGCTCATCTCCTCCCAGGTGCCGGAGGTCCTTCACCACGTGCGCGCGCTCGAGCCGGGCGCCCACGTCGGGATCTCGGTCGGCGGCCGGCTCGCCCGGGCGTCCCGGCGCTGGCGCGACTGGCGCGCCGGCGTGCTCGCCGGTCTGGCCGACGGCCGCTGGGACGCGCTCATGGTCCAGCACCGGCTGATCGACTCGCACCTGCTCGAGGCCGTCGAGGATCGCGAGGGGCGCCTGTACGCCTGGACGGTGAACGAGCGGGCCCGGATCGACCGCCTGCGCGGGCTCGGCGTGCACGGGGTGACATCGGCCGATCCGCGGCTGTTCGGCTAAGCGGTCTCGAGCAGCCCCCGCTCGCGCACGAGCTCGTTTCATCCCGATCGGTCAGCACTCGACCACGGGTGGTTCGCGTCGCGTCGGGGAGGGAAGACAGTACCGGTGAGCACTTCCGATCCAGCGACCCAGACGGGCACGCCCGCGCCGACCGAGAGCGCCGCCGCCACCCGCAGCGAGGAGCGCCGCACCCGGCGCCAGGGCGGGGGCAACATGTTGCCCGGCCGCCAGCGCCGGCGGTTCGGCCTCGAGCGCATCCTCGTCCGCCTGATCGCCACCGGCGGCGTGATCGGCATCGGCGTGGTACTCGGCGCGATCTTGACCAGCAGCAAGACGGCCGGCTGGATCATCGGCCTGGTCATCGCTGTGGTGAGCATCGTGCTCTCGGCCATGCTCTGGTCCTCGCGCCAGCTATGAAGGAACTGCAGGGGCGCGCCGCCGCCCCTGTGGCCGCCGATGACGGCCGGGTCCTCGACCTGCTCGCCGACGTCGAGGGCTACCCGAGCTGGTACCCCGACGTCGTCCGCACGGTCGAGGTGCTCGAACGCGACGGCGGCGGGCAGGCCAGCCGGGCGCGGGCGACGCTCCACGCCGCCGTGGGGCCGATCACCCGCGACATCGACCTCGTGCTCGCGGTGACGCGATCCTCCGACACGGTCAGGCTCACGCGCGTGCCCCACGAGCGCTCCGATCCCGAGCGCTTCGAGGTCACCTGGACGCTCGCCGGCGCCGCCGGGGGGCGCGAGCTGCGCCTCGTGCTCGACGCCAACCTCGACGTGCCGCGGCTGGTGCCGCTCGGCGGCGTGGGCGACTCGCTGGCGCGCGGCTTCGTCACCGCGGCGCTGCGCCGCCTCGACGCCCCGAGTTAGCCGACCAGGGACAGGACGCCGGCCTCGAGCTCGAGCAGCAGGCGTTTGCGCTCGAGCCCACCGCCGTAGCCGGTCAGCCGGCCGCTCGCCCCGATCACCCGGTGGCAGGGAATGATGACCGCGATCGGGTTCTGGCCGTTGGCCGCCCCGACGGCGCGCGCCGCCCCGGGCGCCCCGACGCGGGCGGAGAGCTCCCCGTAGCTCTCGGTCTCTCCGTAGGGGATCTCGAGCAGCGCGGCCCAGACGCGGCGCTGGAACGGGGAGCCATCCGGCGCCAGATCGAGCTCGAAGGCGTGGCGGTGACCGGCGAAATACTCGGCCAGCTGAGCCTGGAGCGCGGCGAAGGCGTCGTCATCGCGGCGCCAGCCGGAGACGAGTGCGACCGGCCGAGCTGCCGCCTGCATCGACAGGCGCAGCAGGCGGCCGTCCCGGCCGACGGCGAGCAGCTCCCCGAGCGGGCTGGAGAAGGTGGTGAAGACGGTGTCCATGCCTCGAGAACGCTGACAGGCACCGCGGCGTGAGGTCCGTCAGGCGCGCGCGCCGGCGGCGGCTGCCTCGCGAGGCTCAAGGCCGCAGGCCTCGGCCAGCAGCTCGTAGGAGCGCCGGCGCGCCTCGTGTGCGTAGGTGATCGTGACCACGATGACCTCCTCGGCGCCGTACTGCCCGGCCAGCTCCTCGAGGCCGGCACGCACGCGCTCGGGCGTGCCGATGATCGCCCGCCGGCCCGGCACGGCGCCGTTCGCGGATCGGGCCTCGCGGGCCAGGAACTCGAGCGCGGTCTCGGGCGGGGGAACCGGGACGAGCTCCCCGCGGCGCAGCAGCCGCAGCGTCATCCGGCTCGAGGCGGCGAGGTGCTCGGCCTCCTCCTCGGTCGGCGCGCACAGGGCCCACGCCGCCACCGCCGTGCGAGGCGCGGGCTCCTCACGGACGGACTGGAAGCGCTCGCGGTACACGCGGGCGATCTCCGCGCCCTCGGGGTTGATGAAGTCGGCAAAGGCGTAGGGGAGGCCGAGCTCGGCGGCCCAGATCGCGCTCTGCAGGGAGGAGCCGAGCAGCCATGGCACCGGCCGCTCGGGCAGGCCCGGGAGGGTGGCGGCCAGCCGGGCGAACGGGTGGTCGGCCGGCAGATCGTCCTCGAGGTAGCCGAGCAGCTCGGCCAGCTGCTGGGGGAAGTCGTCCGGGGAGGCCTGCCGGCGGTCGCGTTGCAGTGCGAAGGTCGTGAGCGGGTCGGTCCCGGCCGCGCGACCGAGGCCGAGGTCGATCCGGCCCGGGTACAGGGCGGCCAGCAGCGTGAACGTCTCGGCCACCTTGAGCGGGCTGTAGTGGGGGAGCATGACCCCTCCACTGCCGACTCGCATGCCCGTGGTGGCGGCGGCGATCGGCCCGATCAGCGCCTCCGGGCTTGGCCCGGCGAGCATCGGCCCCCCGTGGTGCTCGGCCACCCAGTAGCGGTGGTATCCGAGCCGGTCGGTGAGCTGGGCGAGGTCGAGCGTGTTGTGCAGGGCCTGAGCGCCGGTTGAGCCCTCGGCGATCGGCGACTGGTCGAGGACGGAGAGACGCATACTCCTCCCATGCTAGTTCCGGGCCGACGGGTGGCCTCGGTCGGCCGGTTGGGCCCCCGAGTCGAGCCGGGGGTACCGGTTATCGACAAATTGGCAGATCGGTCCTTGTCCGCGTCCTGACTCGCTGGTACTTTCCCGCGCCGGACTGGAATTGCCGCTGGGGTGTGGGAGGCGGCCGACTTCAAGGAGGACGGGATGGGAAGGTCTCTGGACGGCCCCGTGGCCGGACGCCGCGGGGCAAAGCTGACCGTTGCCGTGATGGCAGCGCTGGCGATGCTGATCGTGGCGCTGCCGGGCACGGCACTCGCCGCGGGGCACGCGAAGAAGCACGCCAAGCGCCATTACAAGATTCACCGCCGGGGCGAGCTGGACTGCAATGGCTACAGCGTCAAGCAGCACACGGTGCGCGCGTCGCTGGCCTGTACCGACATCCGCGGGATCCGCGGCGTGGCCAACGACAATGTGTGGCACAGCCGTTTCTTCGACAACGGCCACTACATCGGGCACGACGAGCCCGACATGACATTCCTGTCCAACGCGCCCGGCTCGGGCAACAGTGTGACCTGGAACGAGCAGCTCCCGTTCGACCCCTCGGCTTCGCCGACGGTGGGGACGCCGGGCTCGGATGTCACGCACTGGTTCGAGCTCTCGGTCGCGCCGTGGTTCTCCATGGCGATGTGCGACTCGAACTCGTATCCGCAGCTGGCGTGCGAGCCGCAGAGCGACTTCAACGCCCCGAACGGCGCCCGCTATCCGGGAGCCGGCTCGGCGTTCATGGAGATGCAGTTCTATCCGCCGGGCATGGCGCCGTTCAGTGACGCGGTGTCGTGCGACAACACGCACTGGTGCGCGGCGCTGAACATCGACAGCCTCGAGTGCACCGCCGGGTTCGCGCACTGCAACCCGGCCTGCGAGGAGCCGGTCAACTTCGCCTACATCCAGACCAACGGCGTGCCCGCGGGTCCGCCGAACCCGCAGAACTCGGACCTCGCGACGTTCACCCCGAACAGCAAGACGCTGCTCATGAACCCCGGCGACCGCGTCGTGGTCCACATGGGTGACGAGGGCGTTCCCGGGCAACCGGGGCAGAAGGCGTTCAAGGTGACAATTCAGGATCTCACGACGGGCCAGACTGGCACCATGCAGGCCTCGGCTCAGAACGGGTTCCAGAACACCTCGATCGTCGACTGCAGCGGCACTCCGTACAACTTCCAGCCGGAGTACAACACCGCCAAGAAGGGCAACATCACGCCCTGGGCAGCGCTGCAGACGAACATCAGCACCCAGTTCGAGATCGGGCACTTCATCCCGTGCACGTCGCTGAGTGGGCAGTTCACGTTCAACGACGGTGGCATTCCCGACGCGGACGCCACGACCTGCAACGGTCCCTACGAGACCGCGGGTGGGTCCAGCGGCGATGGAGCGGGGTCGGTGGAGCCCACCGATTCCCACTGCTTCCCGGCCGGAGACACGCACGGGGCGCAGAACACGGCACCCGATGAGGTGACCGGCTGCATGGACAACTACACCCAGAACGGTGACCTCGACTTCGATGGCACCTCGTACTGGGCGGATTGGCCGACGACCGCGATCCAGCCGTCGGCGATCAACCCGGGCAGCTTCGTGCAAGCGAAGCCGACCTCCCGGGGTGGGCAGTACCCGTCGTTCTTCATGCAGACCGATCTCGCGCTGAGCGAGTCGACCTGCACGGCGTCGGGCGCGGGTTGCACGGTTCCGCCGGCCAGTCCGGGGAACTTCTATCCGTACTGGACGCGGGTCAGCCACGGGCCCTCGTGCTCGATCGAGTTCGGCAACGTCTCGACCGGCAACACCTACGGCAAGGACGCCCAGTACGGCACCGACCAGTCCGCGACGCTCGGATATCCCGAGTTCGAAGGACCGGTGCTGCCCAACAGCACCTGCTAGCCGCGTCAGCGGCCAGTCAGGCGAGCCCGGAGCTGCTTCGCGCGGCTCCGGGCTCGTCGCCGTTAAGAACTTCCGCGATTGGTCCGCAAAGTGGTAGGTTCGCCGCGGACCGGCAAGAGCCGCTCGGAAGGCGGCCAGACAGAGGAGGGTCGATGGGTAGGTCGGTTGAGGCGTTCGCGAGAGGCAGCGTGCGCTGCCGACTCCCGTTGGCGTTCATCTGCGTCCTGGCCTGTGCGGTGGCCGTGCCGAGCGCGGCAATGGCCGCCTCGCACGGCAAGAAGCACGCCGTGCACGCGAAGCGCCATTACAAGATTCACCGCCGGGGCGAGCTGGACTGCAATGGCTACAGCGTGAAGCAGCGTTCGGTGCACGGCGCGCTGGCCTGTACCGACATCCGCGGGATCCGCGGAGTGTCCAACGACAACGTGTGGCACAGCCGTTTCTTCGACAACGGCCACTACATCGGCCACGACGAGCCGGACATGACGTTCCTCTCGAACGCCGCCGGCTCGGGTAACAACGTGACCTGGAACGAGCAGCTCCCGTATCGACCCCTCGGCTTCGCCGACGGTGGGGACGCCGGGATCGGACGTCACGCACTGGTTCGAGCTCTCGCCTGCGCCGTGGTTCTCCATGGCGATGTGCGACTCGAGCTCCTATCCGCAGCTGCCCTGCGAGCCGCAGAGCGACTTCAACGCCCCGAACGGCGCCCGCTATCCGGGAGCCGGCTCGGCGTTCATGGAGATGCAGTTCTATCCGCCGGGCATGGCGCCGTTCTCCGACTCCATCTCGTGCGACAACACGCACTGGTGCTCGGCGTTGACGATCGACAGCCTCGAGTGCACGACCGGGTTCGCGCACTGCAACCCGGCCTGTGAGGAGCCGGTCAACTTCGCCTTCATCCAGACCGATGGCGTGCCCGCGGGCCCGCCGAACCCGCAGAATGCGGACCTGCAGACGTTCACCCCGAACAGCAAGACGCTGCTCATGAACCCGGGGGACCGCCTGGTCGTTCACATGGCTGACGAGGCTGTGCCCGGGCAGCCGGGGCAGAAGGCGTTCAAGGTGATAATCCAGGATCTCACGACGGGCCAGACCGGCACCATGCAGGCCTCGGCTCAGAACGGGTTCCAGAACACCTCGCTCGTCGACTGCAGTGGCACTCCGTACAACTTCCAGCCGGAGTACAACACCGACAAGCAGGCCAACATCGTGCCCTGGGCGGCCCTGCAGGTGAACGTCTCGACGCAGTACGAGATCGGGCACTTCATCCCCTGCTCGTCGCTGAGCAACCCGATCACGTTCAGCGCCGATGGGGCGCCGGACACGACCTACCTGACGTGCAACGGCCCATACGAGACCGCGGGCAGGTCCAGCGGCGACGGGCCAGGCTCGGTGGAGCCGACCGACGCGTTCTGCTACCCGGCGGGAGACACGCACGGGGTTCAGAACACCGCGCCGGACGAGGTGACCGGCTGCGAGGACAACTACACGCAGAACGGTGACCTCGACTTCGACGGCACGCCGTACTGGGCCGATTGGCCGACGACGGCGATCCAGCCGACGGCGACCAACCCGGGCAGCTTCGTGCAAGCGAAGCCGACCACCCGGGGCGCGCAGTACCCGTCGTTCTTCATGCAGACCGATCTCGCGCTGAGCGAGTCGAGCTGCACGGCGTCGGGCGTGGGTTGCACGGTTCCGCCGGACGGGCCGGGCCACTTCTATCCCTACTGGACGCGGGTCTCGAGTGGGTCCGCCTGCCAGATCGAGTTCGGCAACGTCTCGAGCGGCAACACCTACGGCAAGGACGCCCAGTACGGCACCAACCAGTTCGCTCGCCTCGGGTTCCCCGAGTTCGAGGGCCCGGTGATGCCCAACAGCAGCTGCTGAGCGACACGCTCAGAGGAGGTTCCCGGAGCCCGGGCCGCCGATGCGGCCCGGGCTCCGGCCTTTCCCGGGAGACGCACTGGTGGGGCGGTCGGTCGAGTGGTAGGTTGCCGCCGGGACCGGCAACCAGCCGCCGGTTGAGGGACCCGGTGGCTCGACTTACGGGGAGGGTTGGAGATGGGTGGGTCACTCGGGGTTCGGGGCACTGGTAGCCGTGGTGCCCGGCTTGCCGCTGCGCTGTGTGCGGCAGCGGCGTTGTTCGCCGTGCTCGGTACGGGCACGGCCATGGCGGCGGCGCACGGCAAACGTCATGCGCGGACGAGGCACTTCCGCATCCACCAGTACGGCAACCTGGACTGCAATGGCTACAGCGTGAGGCAGCGCCCGCTGCGCGGCAGCCTGGCCTGCACGGACGTCCGCGGGATCCGCGGGAAGGCCAACGACAACACGTGGCACGGCCGCTTCTTCGACAACGGCCACTACATCGGCCACGATGAGCCGGGCATGGCGTTCCTGTCGAACGCCAAGGGCTCGGGCGACGACGTCACCTGGACCTACACGCTGCCGACCGACCCGAGCGCGCTGCCGACGGTCGGCACGCCGGGATCGGACGTCTCTCACTGGTTCGAGCTCACGCCGGCCACCTGGTTCTCGATGATGCTGTGCGACCCGAACTCCTATCCGCAACTGCCGTGCGAGCCCGAGAGCGACTTCAACGCCCCGAACGGTGCCCGCTATCCAGGCGCCGGGTCCGGCTTCATGGAGCTCCAGTTCTACCCGCCGGGGTTCGCACCCTGGGTCGTTGCCCCGAGCGCGGACAACCACGCACTGGTTCAGCGCGCTCACCATCGACAGCCTCGAGTGCACCGCGGGATACGCCCACTGCAACCCGGCCTGCGAGGAGCCGGCGAACGTCGCGTTCATCCAGAAGAACGGAATCCCGCCGGGACCGCCGGCGCCGCAGAACGCGAACCTGGCCACGAACACGCCCAACGCCGAGACGCTGCTCATGAATCCCGGCGACACGATCACCGTCCACATGTTCGATGCACCGGTGCCGGACCAACCGGGGGCCAAGGCCTTCGAGGTTGTGATGAAGGACGTCACCACCGGGCAGTCCGGCTTCATGCAGGCCTCGGCCAAGAACGGTTTCGAGAACACCTCGATCACCGACTGCAGCGGCACGCCGTACAACTACCAGCCCGAGTACAGCACCGCCTCGGCGAAGAACAACAGTCCCTGGGGGGCCGGCCTCGGGGACATCACCACCACCGTGGAGACCGGCCACTTCACCCCCTGCACGAGCCTGACCGATCCGTTCACGATCGGGCTCCCGGGCGGGGGCACCGACGTGACCTACAAGTACTGCCACGGTCCCTACGAGTCGGCGAGCCCGCCCGATACGACCAGCTCGGTCGAGCCGGCAGACTCGTTGTGCTTCCCGGCCGGGGACACGCACGGAGCGCTGAACTCGGCCCCGGACGAAGTCACCGGCTGCTTGGACAACGCGTTCCAGAACGGCGACCTCGACTTCGACGGTACGCCGTACTGGCCGGAGTGGCCGGTGTCGAGGACGCCGACGGCGATCTACCCGGGCACGTTCACCCAGCAGTTGCCGACGACCACGGGACGTCAGTACTCGCAGTTCTACCTGGAGACCGACCTCGCACTCAGCGAGTCGACCTGCACGGCCTCGGGGGCCGGGTGCTCGGTCCCGCCGCCGAACGCGCCGGGCAAGTTCTACCCGTACTTCACCCGGGTGCGCAGCGGCTCGACGTGCACGATCGAGTTCGGCAACGTGAGCACGGGCGCCACCTACGGCAAGGACGCGCAGTACGGGACCAACCAGGACTCGACGCTGGGATATCCCGAGTTCGTGGGGCCGACGCGCCCGAACACGAACTGCTGAGCCTCATATTCCGGAGCCCGGGTCGCCCGCGCGGCCCGGGCTCAGCTCAGCCCGCGGTGCCGGAGCCCTGCAACGCCGAGCCGACCGCGGCCTGAGTCGACGCCGCCGGCCCGTGGTCGTAGTTGGAGTACATGAGCTGCACCGGGACCGAGCCCGAGCCATCCGCCAGCGGCACCTGCACGAACACCTCGGAGAGGTTCGATCCCGCCTCGTCGATCGGGATGTCCCCGATCTCCCCGTACTGCTGGTTGTACCAGCCCAGGATGCCCTGGACGCTCGAGCCGGTCGCCTGCTCGACATCGGCATCGGTCCGCCACTCGTTGATCTCGTGGTAGAAGGTGGCCACGACGTTCTGCCAGGGGGTGGAGAAGGCCGGGATGCCGTTCGTCACGCCGCCGCTCGTCTGCGAGTACACCCCGACCGCGTAGTAGACGGTCGTGCCGCTCACCGACACCGAGCCGTGGTAGCCGCCCAGGCCGTTGTAGGAGTCCGAGCCGTCGGAGGCGTACAGGCGCGTCCCGGGCGAGAGCATGAAGCAGAACAGCGTGCTCGCCGCCGCGCCGCCGGTGAGGGTGCCGGCACTCCAGGCGCTCTGCACCATCGACTCGACGTCCGACTGCTGCAGGGAGGCCGACTGGTTGCTCAGCGAGAGCGATGTGCCGATCGTGATCGCGGGCGCGCTGGCGAAGTACTGGGCGATGACGCTCTCCAGACCAGTGTCGGAGAAGGCCTGGTGCAGGGCGTTGTCGATGGCCGTCTGGTCGCTCTGAGCCCACGGGGAGGCATCGCCGGAGCTGCCGTCACCGCCCACGTAGACCGGCACCACCGTGCCCTGCTCGATCGTGGGACCGCCGTAGAAGGTGAGGTCGTACTGCGTGGAGGGCTGGAAGCCGGGAGCGATCTGATCGGCCAGCCGCCGCGCGTTCTCGGGGTCGCTCAGCCAGTCGCGGTTGCGGGCGAGCACGCCCGACTCGCGCGTGGCGACGACGTTCAACGGTGAGAACTCTGCGCTCATCCCCTGCCTCCTGATCGGGTTGTCGGTCCGGTCCACCCTAGCCGGGCGCTCCCGCGTACTAGGGTGCCGGGTATGGAATTGCGAACCCTTGGCCGTACAGGTGTGAAGGTCAGCCCGCTGTGCCTGGGCGCGATGATGTTCGGCGCCTGGGGCAACCCCGACCACGACGAGAGCATCCGGATCATCCACCGGGCACTCGATGCCGGCATCAACTTCATCGACACCGCCGACGTGTATGCCCGCGGCGAGTCGGAGGAGATCGTCGGCCAGGCGCTGGCCGGTGGCCGGCGCGAGAACGTCGTGCTCGCCACCAAGGTGCACGGCACGATGGGCGATGACCCGAACGAGTTCGGCAACTCGCGCCGCTGGATCGTCCGCGAGGTCGAGAACAGCCTGCGGCGGCTGCGGACCGACTGGATCGACCTCTACCAGATCCACCGCCCCGAGCCGGACACCGACATCGATGAGACGCTCGGTGCGCTGAGCGACCTCGTCCGCGCCGGAAAGGTCCGCTACATCGGCTCCTCGACCTTCCCGGCCAGCCAGATCGTCGAGGCCCAGTGGGTGGCGGAGCGGCGCGGGCGCGAGCGCTTCGTGTGCGAGCAGCCCCCGTACTCGATGCTGGTGCGGGGAATCGAGAACGACGTCCTGCCGACCTGCCGCCGTTACGGAATGGGGGTCATCCCGTGGAGCCCGCTCGCCGGAGGATGGCTGTCCGGCCGCTACCGCCAAGGCTCCGATCTGCCCCAGTCGCACCGGGCGCAGCGCATTCCGGGCCGCTACGACATGTCGCTGCCGGCCAACCAGCGCAAGCTCGAGGCCGCCGATGCGCTCGCCCGCTTGGCCGACGAGGCCGGGATGACGCTCATCGAGATGGCGCTCGCGTTCGTCATCCGCCACCCGGCGGTCACCGCGGCGATCATCGGCCCCCGCACGATGGAGCACCTGGAATCCCAGATCACCGCCGCCGAGGTGACGCTGTCCGCCGACGTGCTCGACCGCATCGACGAGATCGTGCCACCGGGGGTCGACGTCAACCCGGCCGACGGTGGCTGGGCCAACCCGGCGCTCGAGCCGGCCGCCCGCCGCCGGTCCGCTTAGCGCTCCCGTGGACCTGCTCGCCGACGGGAGCCTGCCCGCGCGCTGGGTGCGGCGCTGGTCGCAGCGGGGCTCTGCGCGGCAGCTCCAGGACACCGACGGGCGCTGGATGGCCGCCGCCGAGCTCGAGGAGCGCAGCCGCCGTGCCGCCCAGGGTCTGCGCGCGGCCGGGCTGGCCCCTGGGGAGCGGATCGTGCTCCTGGCCGAGCGCTCGGCCGGGTTCGTCATCACCTACGTGGCCGCGCTGCGGGCCGGGCTGGCCGTGGTGCCGCTGAACCCCGGCTACCGCGAGCCTGAGGTGACCGGCATCGCCACGGCGGCCAAGCCGGCCGCCGCGATCGTGCCCGACCGCGAGCGGGCGGGATGGGTGCGGGCGGCCGCGCCCGCTGTCCGGATGCTCGACCCAGCCCTCGACGGCCCCGACAGCGACGTGGGCCTCGACCGGGCCGGCGGCGAGGACGTGGCGCTGCTCGTCTACACCTCGGGCACGACCGGGCGCCCCAAGGGGGTGCCGCTCACCCACGCCAACCTCCTGGCCAGCGCCACCGCGGTGGGCCGGGCCTGGCAGTGGAGTGCCGATGACCGGCTGCTGCTCGCGCTGCCGCTCTTCCACATCCACGGCCTCGGGGTCGGCCTCCACGGCACGCTGTGTGCCGGGGCGGCCATCAGCCTGCGCCCGCGGTTCGATCCGGCCGACATCGCCGCCGGCTGCCGGGACGGGGCGACGCTGTTCTTCGGGGTGCCGACCATGTACACGCGACTGGTGCGCGATGGCCAGGCGGCGGCGCTGCGCTCGCTGCGGCTGATCGTGTCCGGCTCGGCGCCGCTGCCGGCCGACCTGGCCCGGACGGTGGCCGATCACGCCGGACAGCTGCCACTCGAGCGCTACGGGATGACCGAGACGATCATGCTGGCCGGCAACCCGTACGAGGGCGAGCGGCGGCCGGGCACGGTCGGCTTCCCATTCCCGGGGGTCGAGCTGCGCCTGGCCGGCGACGGCGAGGTGCAGGTGCGCGGGCCGAACGTCATCACCGGGTACCTCGACGCGCCCGAGGCGACGGCCGAGGCGTTCACCGACGACGGCTGGTTTCGCACCGGCGATCTCGGCGAGCGCGACTCAGGCGGCTACCTGCGGCTCATCGGCCGCAGCAAGGAGCTCATCATCTCCGGCGGCTACAACGTGTACCCGCGCGAGGTCGAGGAGGCGCTGGCCACCCACCCGGCGGTGCGCGAGGTGGCGGTCGTCGGGCGCGCGCACGATCAGTGGGGCGAGCAGGTGACGGCCGTGGTGGTGGCCGAGGGCCAGGTGGGGGAGGCCGAGCTGCGGGCCCACGCCGCCGAGCGTCTGGCCCGGTACAAGGTGCCCTGGCCGCGTCGAGTTCACCGAGGCGCTGCCCCGCAACGCGCTCGGCAAAGTGGTCCGCGGCGAGCTGTAGATAGATTCCCCGCATGCCCGAACGCGCCGCCCTCGTCACCGGAGCCTCCCGTGGAATCGGCCTCGCCCTCGCCGAGCTGCTCGGCCAGGAGGGGTACGGCCTCACGCTGACCGCTCGCAAGCCCGACCGTCTGGCCGAGACGGCCGAGGAGCTGCGCAGACGCGGCTACGAGGTCGAGCACGTGGCCGCCAACATGGCCGACGAGGACGCCATCAAGGCCGTCGTGGCCGCTCATCGCGAGCGCTTCGGCCGCCTCGACGTGCTCGTCAACAACGCCGGCGTCGGGATCGGCGCCGGCCGCGCACGAGCACCAGACGAAGTTCATCGACATGCAGCTCGACGTCAACCTGCGCGCCATCGTCATCTTCTACCGCGAGTGCCTCGAGCTGCTCCGCGCCGCCGGCGCCGAGCATCGCGGCGCCCTCGTGGTCAACCTGGCCTCGATCGCCGGCAAGTCGCCCCAGCCCTGGCTGTCGGTCTACTCCGCCACCAAGGCGGCCGTCGTGGCCTACTCGCAGGCGATGAACAAGGAGCTACAACGGCGACGGCGTCAAGTCGGTCGCCTTCTGCCCGGGCTTCGTCGACACCGACATGACGGACTTCGTCAAGGGCGAGGTGTCGCCCGAGGAGATGATCCGCCCCACCGACGTGGCCGAGGCGCTGCGGATGCTGTTGCGGCTCTCGCCCGCCTGTGTCATCCCCGAGATCATCTTCCAGCGCCCGGGCGAGACCGTCTGATCACTGCTCGCGCTGCGCGACGACGAACGTCCGCGCGAACGCGAACACCGTGCCGTAGGTGCGGCGGGGGTAGGCCTCGCGCAGACGCTGCGCGTACTCGGCGCTGAAGCGCTGCGCCTCATCGGGGGCGAGCGCGGCCAGCACCGGGCGCAGCCCGGTGCCGCGCACCCACTCGAGCACCGGATCCTCTCCGCTCAGCACGTGCTGGTACTCCGTCTGCCAGGCGTCGACGCGCAGACCGGCGCCGGCAAGCAGGTCGAGGTACTCGGCCGGCCCGGCGACCGCGTCCTCGTGGCGCAGGACTCCGTCGAGCTGCGCTCGCCACGGCGGCGAGCCGGCCAGCTCGCGCATGATCCGATGCGAGGGGGCGCCGAAGTTCGCCGGCACCTGGAAGGCGAGCCAGCCGCCGGGGTTGAGCTCGGCCGCCCAGCGCAGGAGCAGCTCGCGGTGGCCGGGCACCCACTGCAGAAGGGCGTTGCTGATGAGCACGTCGACGCCGGTCCCATCAAAGTCGCGGGCGTCGGCGACGGCGAACTGGACCGGGGTCTCGCCCGGCGCCCGCGCGATCATCTCCGGCGAGGAGTCGAGGCCGCGGATCCGGGCCTGCGGCCAGCGCGCCACCAGGCTGACGGTGAGATCGCCCGGACCGCAGCCGAGGTCGACCACCTCGCCCGGCGCGCTGGCGTCGATCCGGGCCGTCAGCTCGAAGAACGGGCGCCCGCGCTCGCCGGCGTAGCGGCCGTATTGGAGGGGGTCCCAGCGCATCTCCTGGCATGATGGCGCGCCATGCCCCGACTCGTCATCATCATCGGCTCGACCCGGCCCGGCCGCGTCGGCCTGCCGGTGGCCAACTGGTTCGCCGATCACGCCCGCGCCCACGGCGGCTTCGAGATCGAGGTGGCTGACCTGTCCGAGATCGCCCTGCCGCTGCTCGACGAGCCCAATCACCCCCGACTGGGGCAGTACACGAAGCCGCACACGAAGCGCTGGAGCGAGACGATCGCCGCCGCCGACGCGATCGTGCTGGTGAGCTCCGAGTACAACCACAGCTATCCGGCCCCGCTGAAGAACGCGCTCGACTACCTCAACCGCGAGTGGCGCGGCAAGCCGGTGGGCTTCGTCACCTACGGCGGCGTGTCGGCCGGGACGCGAGCCATGGTGGCGCTCAAGGTCGTCGTCACCGCGCTGGCCATGCACCCGGTGATCGAGGCGGTGAACATCCCGTTCGTGCAGCAGTTCCTGAACGACGAGGGCGAGATCCGAGCCAACGAGGTCATGGACACCGCGGCCAGCGCGCTGCTCGACGCGCTCGTACGCTACGAGGCGGCGCTGCGCCCGCTGCGCAGCTAGCTCATCTGGAGGACGGAGCGGATCCCGTCCTGGCGCTCCATGAGCGCGAAGGCGTCGTTGACCTCGTCGAGGGTGAGGCGGTGGGAGATGAACGGCGTCACGTCGAGCGCTCCGTCGAGCGCGAGCTGCACCAGCTCGGGCACCTGGTCGCGCCCCTTCACCCCGCCGAAGGAGGACCCGCACACCCGCCGGCCGGTGATCAGGTAGCGGGGGATGATCTGCAGCGTCTCGCCCTTGCCGGCCACCCCGGCCACCGTGCACAGGCCCCAGCCCATGCGGGCGGACTCGACGGCCTGGCGCATGACCTGCACGAGGCCGGTGGCCTCGAACGTGTAGTCGGCGCCGAAGCCGCGGGTCTCCTCGAGCACGCGGGCGACTGTCTCCGGGCCCCCCAGCCACACGTCGGTGGCGCCCTGCCCGCGCGCGAGCTCGAGCCGGTCCATCGACATGTCGACGCAGATGATCCGCTCGGCCCCCTGCAGCCGGCAGCCGGCCACGGCGCCGAGGCCGACCATGCCGGCCCCGAACACGACGCACGTCGAGCCCGCCTGGACCTTCGCCGTGTTGATGGCGGCGCCGAGCCCGGTGGACAGGCCGCAGGCGAACAGGCAGGCCTGCTCGGGCGGGGCCTCAGGGGAGACCTTGGCCAGCGCGATCTCTGGCATGACCGTGTACTGGGCGAACGTACTGGTGCCCATGAAGTGGCGGATCGGGTCGCCCGCGCGTGAGAGCCGGGTCGTCCCGTCGGGCAGGTAGCCGAGGTTCTGCTGCTCGCGGATGGCCAGGCACAGGTTCGTCTTGGGGCTGCGGCAGTGCTCGCACTCCCGGCACTGGGGCGAGAACAGCGTGACCACGCGGTCACCCAGGGCGACGCTGCTGACGCCCTCGCCGAGCGCCTCGACGATGCCCGCGCCCTCGTGGCCGAGCACGGCCGGCGCGTAGCCGGAGGGGTCGGCGCCCGAGGCGGTGTACATGTCGGTGTGGCAGACCCCGCACGCCTCGACGCGCACGAGCACCTCGCCCGGTCCCGGCTCGGCCAGGTCGACCTCGGTCACGTTCAGGGGGGCTCCGAACTCCTCCAGCACGGCGGCGCGGATCTTCATGGCGCGAACAGTAACCGGGCCTCCCATAGACTGCCTGCGCCGGCGAACGAGAGAGAGGGCCCATGAGCGAGGCGCAGGTCAAGTTCGTGCTGGACGAGCGGGACATCCCGACCCACTGGGTCAATCTGATGCCCGACCTGCCGGGGGAGCCGGCGCCTCCGCTGCATCCGGGGACCAAGGCGCCGGCCGGACCCGAGGACCTGGCGCCGCTCTTCCCGATGGCGCTGATCCTCCAGGAGGTCTCGACCGATCCGATGATCGAGATCCCCGAGCCCGTGCGCGAGGCCTACAAGCTCTGGCGCCCGACACCGCTCTACCGCGCGCGCCGGCTCGAGCGCGAGCTCGACACCCCCGCCCACATCTACTACAAGTACGAGGGCACCTCTCCGGCCGGCTCGCACAAGCCGAACACCGCGGTCGCCCAGGTCTACGAGAACGCCGCCGCCGGGATCCGCAAGCTGACCACGGAGACCGGCGCCGGGCAGTGGGGCTCCGCGCTCGCGTTCGCCTGCCGGCTGTTCGGGCTCGAGTGCGAGGTGTGGATGGTCGGCTCGAGCTATGACCAGAAGCCCTACCGGCGCTCGATGATGCAGACGTGGGGGGCGACCGTGCACCGTTCGCCCTCGGAGCTGACCGAGGCCGGGCGCTCGCAGCGCGATCATCCAACCGGGTCACTGGGCATCGCCATCTCGGAGGCGGTCGAGGTGGCGGCGCAGAACGCCGACACGAACTACTCGCTCGGCTCCGTGCTCGGCCACGTGCTCCTGCACCAGACGGTGATCGGTCAGGAGGCGATCGCCCAGATGGCGATGGCCGGCGAGGAGCCCGACGTCGTCGTGGCCTGCGTGGGCGGCGGGTCGAACTTCGGCGGGCTGACCATCCCGTTCCTGCGCCGCGTGCTGCGCGACGGGGCCAAGACGCGCTTCGTCGCCGCCGAGCCGGCGGCCTGTCCGACGCTGACGCGCGGTGTCTACGCCTACGACTTCGGCGACACGGTCGGGCTGACGCCGCTCATGCCGATGTACACGCTCGGGCACGGCTTCGTGCCCCCGCCGGTCCACGCCGGCGGTCTGCGCTACCACGGCGACTCGCCACTCGTCTGCGCCCTCGTGCGCTCCGGGCTCGTCGAGGCTCGCGCCTTCCGCCAGAACGAGACGTTCGAGGCGGCCGTGCGGTTCGCCCGCTCGGAGGGCATCATCCCGGCCCCCGAGCCCGCGCACGCGATCCGGGCCGTGATCCAGGAGGCCGAGGCGGCGCGCGAGGCCGGCGAGCCGCGGGTCATCCTGTTCGGGCTGTGCGGCCACGGCAACTTCGACCTCGCCGCCTACGACGCGTATCTGGACGGCTCGCTGTCCGACCCCGAGTTCTCCGAGGCGGAGCTCGAGGCGGCGCTCTCGAGCCTGCCGGAGGCGCCGGCGCTCACCTGAGGTCCTCATAGCGCGTGGGCGAGCGCCATGGCCAGTCGCGCGATCACGGCCAGCGGCTCGGCGACGAGCTGGCGCCAGGTGATACGCATCACCCGCCAGCCCGCGGCCAGGAGGATCTGATCGCGCCGGCGGTCGCGTTCGAAGGCGCGGGCGTGGTCGTGGAACCGAGCGCCGTCGGTCTCCACGACGAGCCGCTGCTCGGGCCAGTGGAAGTCGACCTCGAACCCGAGCACCGTGCCGTTGACGATCGGACGGGCCAGCCCGGCCTGCCGCACCAGGGCGATCAGCCGCCGCTCGAGCTCGGAGCGGCTGAAGGCGGGCGCCGTCTCGGCCCCGAGCAGCGATCGCACGCGGCTCGCGCCCGGGCGGTGGGGGAGCGCGCGCTCGAGCTCTCCCGGTTCGAGGAGCCGCTCGACGTGGGCCTGGGCGAGCAGCCGCTCGAGCCGGGTGTCGGGGGTGAGCGGGGCGAGGTCGATCACGACCCGCGCCGGCGAGGTGACCGGCAGCCCGCGACGGCAGCGGATCTCCTGCCGGTCGAGGCGTCTCGTGCGGTGCACGCGCAACCCCGGGCGGCTGTGGCGCTGCGGCCCGCACGCGGTCAGCCACACCTCGTCCGGCGCGCCATCGGCCAGCCCCCAGAGCGCGGCGGCGCTCCAGTGGCTGAGGACGGCATGGCCGGCGCAGGCGAGGACCGCCGCCCACTCGCGCCCGAGCGGCTCGAGCGTCGGGCGACCGTACAGATAGACGCCCCGGTGGTGGCGGATCAGCCGGCCGGCGCGCAGCCGGGCGTCGATGGCGCCCCGGCCCAGCCCGGCGGCGGAGAGCTGGGCGCGGGTGATGAACCCGGCCTGGGCGGCGGCCACGCGGGTGATCTCGGCCTCGCCGGTGTCGCGAACCTGTTCTGGAGTCCACACGTCCGCCGTGATCGGTTCTGTGGACTCCAGTACAGCTATTTCATGGTCTGGAGTCCCCGCTCGGGCGACGGGGCGAGGAGTGGACGGAAAACCAGGTGGCTCGGCCATGGCTGAGCCAGTATCCGCGCGTCCGCGCGCCCCAGGGCCGGATTGGAACTGGATTGCGACAGGTCCGGAACGATGTTGCGACAGCTCCAGGCAGCTCGCGCCACCTCGCGCCACCTCCTCCAACTGCCTGGCTGGCTAGCCAGCCAGGTAGGATTCCGCGTCGAGTCGCGAGCGGATAGGGTCCGCAGCGCAGGCACGGCAAACCCGAGGACGGAGGGTCCGGATGTCAACCACGCCCAGCAGGCTCGAGGACGTGCTCGTCGGCGATCGCGAGCACTGGCACAACGGCCCCGACCACGAGATGTTCCGCCGGCTGCGCGGCGAGTGCCCGATCCACTGGACCTCGCGGATCGGTGACTGGCCCGAGGAGGCGGGCTTCTGGTCGGTCACCCGGGCCGAGGACGTCCACACGGTGAGCCGGGACTGGCGCACGTACTCCTCCGAGCTCGGTGGCATCACCGCGACCACGCACGTCTTCCCGCTCGAGCTCAGCCGGGCGATGTTCATCGGGATGGATCCGCCCAAGCACGACCGGCTGAAGATGCTCTTTCAGGCCGGGTTCACGCCCAAGCGGATCGCCGCCCACGAGCCGGCCGTCCGGGCAATCGTCACGGACGTGCTCGACCGCCTCGAAGGGCGCACGTACGCCGATCTGGTCAGCGACGTCGCTCAGCCCGTCGTCTCCCGGGTCATCGGGAGCTTCATGGGCATTCCGCCCGAGGACGACCACGCCTGGGCCACGCTCATGAACTCCGCGCTCGGCGTCGGCGACCCCGACCTCAGCCCCGACGGCGTGAACACGCTGATGCAGCGCGACATCCCCGAGATCTTCGCCCGCTGCACGCGCATGATCGCCGAGCGGCGCGAGAACCCGACCGACGATCTGACCAGCATGCTCGTGCACGCTGACATCGACGGGCAGCGCCTGGAGGAGCACGAGATCGTCATGGGCTTCTTCCTGCTCGTCGCGGCCGGCAACGACAGCACGAAGGCCACGTACTGCAGCGGGATGCGCGCGCTCATGGAGAACGCCGACCAGCGGGAGATCCTGCTCGCCGAGCCCGAGCTCATTCCGGCCGCGGTCGAGGAGTCGCTGCGCATGTTCCCCGCCTTCGCGCACTTCCGGCGCACCGCCACCTGCGACACCGAACTCGGCGGGCAGTCGATCGCGGCCGGCGACAAGGTCGTCATGTGGTACGTGTCCTCCAACCGGGACGAGACCCGCTTCGAGGACCCCGACCGCTTCGACGTGCGCCGCCACCCCGACCATCAGGCCTTCGGCGCCGGCGGGCGGCACTTCTGCCTCGGCGCGGCGCTGGCTCGCCTCGAGCTGCGCGTCCTGTTCGAGGAGACGCTGAAGCGCTACCCCGAGATGGCGATCGCCGGGCGTCCGACCATGGTCGAGTCCGCCTTCATCAACCAGCTGAAGACGCTGCCCGTGCGCCTGCATCCGGCGGTTTGAGCACCGACGCTGCGGTTGGACCGCGGGGCGGGCGGCGGTAGACTGCTCCCCGTCTGCGGGACAAGGAGGAGAGCTCGTGGAGTCCGCCCATGCTGACCCGGCACGGGGTCGACGGCCAGGCGCGCTGCGCCGCTGGGTCGCCTACGCCCTGCTGCTCGGGGAGTGCATCGTCATTCTCGTGCCGAGCGTCTACGGCCGCCTGACGCCGAAGCTGTTCGGCATCCCGTTCTTCTACTGGTTCCAGCTCGCCTGGATCATCGCCGCGATGGTCATCACCGGGCTGGCCTACCTGATCATGCCGCCGAACCGGCGCAGAGGCCAGCCGTGACTCCCCATCACCTCATCGGCCTCGAGTTCGGCATCTTTCTCGCGCTGTTCCTCCTCGTGGCCGGTATCGGCTTTGCCGCCGTGCGCTGGCGGCGGGTGCAGTCGCTGGCCAGCCTCGACGAGTGGGGGCTCGGCGGACGCAGCTTCGGGACGTTCGTCACCTGGTTCCTGCTCGGCGGCGACCTCTACACGGCCTACACGTTCATCGCCATTCCGGCGCTGCTCTACGGCGCCGGCGAACTCGGCTTCTTCGCCGTCCCCTACACGATCATCGTGTATCCGCTCGTGTTCGTGATCATGCCGCGGCTGTGGTCGGTCGCCCACCGCCACGGCGTGGCCACCCCGGCCGACTTCATCCGCGTGCGCTTCGACTCACCGACGCTCGCGCTGGCGATCGCGCTGACCGGGATCGTGGCCACGATGCCGTACATCGCCCTGCAGCTCGTCGGCATCCAGGCCGTCCTGCAGAGCATGGGGCTTTCCGGCAGCGGCTGGCAGAAGGACCTCCCGCTCATCGTCGCGTTCGCCATCCTGGCCGCGTACACGTACACGTCGGGGCTGCGCGCACCGGCGCTGATCGCGTTCGTCAAGGACGCGCTCATCTACGTCGTTGTGCTCGTGGCCGTCATCTACATCCCGAGCAAGCTCGGCGGCTACGCCCACATCTTCAAGGTCGCCCAGGCCCACTTCGCCACTCCCAAGGCCAAGAAGGCGCACGCCTCCTACCTGATCCCGCCCGGGGGCGGGCTCGCCTACTGGACGCTCGCGCTCGGCTCCGCCTTCGCGCTGTTCATGTATCCGCACTCGATCACCGCGGTGCTCTCCACCCGGGAGCGCGGGGTTATCCGCCGTAACGCGGTGCTGCTCTTCCCCTACAGCTTCCTGCTCGGCCTGATCGCCCTGCTCGGGTACATGGCGATCGCCGCCCACGTGAAGGTGACGAACTCGAATCTGGCCGTGCCCGAGCTCTTCCAGGCCATGTTCCCGCACTGGTTCGTCGGCATCGCCTTTGCCGCCATCGCGATCGGGGCCCTCGTGCCGGCGGCGATCATGTCGATCGCTGCGGCCAACCTGTTCACGCGCAACGTGTGGGTGCAGTTCATCGAGCGCGACGCCACGCCAAAGCGCGAGGCCGCGGTCGCGCGTGTCGTGTCACTGCTGGTCAAGGTCGGTGCCGTCATCTTCGTGCTCCTGCTCAGCGGCCAGTTCTCGGTCAACCTGCAGCTGCTCGGCGGGGTGTGGATCCTGCAGACCTTCCCGGCCATCGTGGGCGGCCTGTACACCCGCTGGCTGCACCGCTGGGCGCTCCTGGCCGGGTGGGCGGCGGGCATGGCCACCGGCACGCTCATGGCCTACGCGGTGCCCAACCCGGCCAAGCACCAGCACCATTTCGGCGGCTCGGTCTACACGTGGCACTATTTCGGTCTGCACTTCAAGGCCTATCACGGGCTGATCGCATTCGCGATCAACGTGATCGTGGTCGTGATCGTCACCCTCGTGCTGAAGGCGCTACGGGTGCCGGGCGGGCAGGACCGCACCGACCCCGAGGACTACGAGGAGCCGGTCGGAGCGCCGCTGCCGCCGGATGCGATCGGGCAGCCCCAGCCCGCATGAGTTACCGGGAGATTCGCCCCCAGGGCGAATCTCCCACTGACAATCCGCCCTGGCGGATTGTCACCGCCAGTTCGCCCAGGGCGAGTGCTGGGCGGCGATCCGCTCGTCGGCCCGGATCACGTGCATGACGGCGTTGATGAGCGCCAGGTGGGTGAAGGCCTGGGGGAAGTTGCCCAGGTGGCGGCCGGTGCGCGGGTCGACCTCCTCGGCGTAGAGGCCGAGGAGTGAGGCGTAGCCGAGGATGCGCTCGCACAGCTCGCGCGCCCGGTCGACCTCGCCGATCTCGCAGAACGCCGACACGAGCCAGAACGAGCAGATGAGGAACGTTCCCTCGCGGCCGCTCAGACCGTCGTCGGTCTCCTCGGGGCGGTAGCGCAGAACGAGGCCGTCCTCGGTCAGCTCCTCGGCGATCGCGAACACGGTGCGGCGCACCCGCTCGTCGTCGGCGGGCAGGAAGCGCAACAGCGGCATGAGCAGCAGGCCGGCATCGAGCGCGTCGGTGTCGTAGTGCTGGACGAACACGCCGCGGCTGTCGACTCCGTTCGCGCACACGTCGAGGTGGATCTCGTCGGCGGCGGCACGCCAGCGCTCGGCGTGCTCCCAGTCCTCGCGCAGCGCGGCCAGCCGGGCGCCGCGGTCGCAGGCCACCCAACAGAACATCTTCGAGGTGGTGAAGTGACTGGGCTCGCCGCGCACCTCCCACATGCCGCGGTCGGGCTTGCGCCAGTTGGCGATCGCCATCTCGACCTGGCGCTTGAGGATCGGCCACACGCGCTCGTCGAGCGCGTCGCGGGAGCGGGTGTGCAGGTAGACCGAGTCGAGCAGGCCGCCCCACACATCGTTCTGCTGCTGCTTGTAGGCGTCGTTGCCGATCCGGACCGGCCGCGCGCTCTCGTACCCGGTGAGGTGCTCGAGCGTGCGCTCGTCGAGCCGCCGCTCGCCGCCCACCCCGTACATGACCTGAAGGTCGTCCTGACCGCCGGCCACGTCGGCGATGAAGTAGAAGAAGTCGTTGGCCTCCCAATCGAAGCCGAGCGTGTAGAGCGCCCACAGCATGAACGTCGAGTCGCGGATCCAGCTGTAGCGGTAGTCCCAGTTGCGCTCGCCCTGCGGGGCCTCGGGCAGCGACGTGGTGGCCGCGGCGAGCAGCGCGCCGGTCGGGGCGTAGGTGAGGCCCTTCAGCGTGAGCGCGCTGCGCTGGAGGTGGCCGCGCCAGGGATGGTCGGGGAAGGTGCCGCGGTCGAGCCAGTGCTGCCAGTGGTGGGCGGTCCAGGTCAGCCGGCGGCGCGCCTCGGCGAAGTCCTCCGGAGGCTCGTGCTCGGACCAGTACAGGGCGCAGAAGCGCTCCTCGCCCTCTTTCATGCGGTGGCGCGCGGTCGCCCGCGCGCCTTCGAAGCCGAGCCGCAGATCGGTGCGCAGCCGCAGCTCGATGTCGACGCCCTCGCAGCGAGCCATGCCTTCGTGGTAGCCGTCTCCGGAGTACTCCCAGCGCGGGCGCTTGGACCCGTACTCGAACGCGGGCTCGCAGTCGAGCACCAGCTCGACCTCGCCGTTGACGCACTTGACCGTGCGCAGCAGGACGTGGTCGGCGTCGTAGTCGGTGGGCGCCCGGCGGTGGGTATGCGAGCGCTCGTCGGCGTGGTGCCAGTTGCCGATGAGCAGGACGTCGCGGACGATGATCCAGCCCGAGCCGGTGTTCCAGCTCGTCTCGAGCACCATCGTGCCCGGCAGGTAGCGGCGCGCGGCCGGGACGGCCACGCCGGCCGGCCCGAGGCGGAAGTAGCCGGCGTCGCGGTCGAGGATGGCGCCGAACACGCTCGGCGAGTCGACGCGAGGCAGGCACAGCCACTCGATGCTGCCGCTCGGCGCGACGAGGGCGACCGTCTCGCAGTCCGACAGGAAGCCGTAGTCGGCGATGGGTGGAAACGGGCTTCCGGCCAGGGGGACATCGGCGATCAGCGCTCGTTCGAACGCCGAGCTCGCCGTCAGGCCGATGGTGTCGATGCCCTCCATGCGTGGAGTATCCCCGCTTTGCCACACGGCCATAGCTCAAGCCATCGCCTGCCAGCGCCCAGTCTTGAGCGCTCCCCTTAAGTCATGCCTCAGACAGAAACATTGCGTAAACAGCAGACCTATGGTTATCTTGCTCGTCCCTACTTGGAGGAGAGGGAGACGATGAAGGCCGTTGACCAGGCGCCGCCGTCTGTGCGCGTGCCTGTCCCAATCACGCCGCAGCGTGCCCTGCACGTGACCGCGGTGCGCCAGACCGTGCCCGGCCGCCCGCGGCGGGCCTGGTCGCTGCTGCTCCGACCCGAGTTCGAGCGCAAGTAGCGCACCCTTGGTGAGCCCGGCGGGGGGCCGGGCTCACCGCGCTCCTCGGCGCACCGAGAGCGCGAGCAACCCGATCGCCGCCACCGGCATCACCCACCAGGCCGCCGCGCCGGCCGCCGCGATCAACGCCGTCACCCCAAGGGCGACCACGACGCCGGCCGCCGTCACCCAGTCATCGCCGACGACGAAGTCCCACGCCGACAGGGCGAAGCGGCGGAGGCGGCTCACGCCAGCCTCCCCGATGCCGGACAGGGCGGCCGGTCGGCGCAGCCAGCGGACGAGGGCCAGGGCGAGCAGCGCGACCGCGGGCACGATGACGAGCAGCGCCCCGTCGCCGCCCGGCCAGTGGGCGCCGGCGCCCTCGGCGCCCCAGAACGAGCCGAACGAGGTGAGCATCACCCCGACGGCGAACTTCATCGCGTTCTCGGGCACGCGGGCCAGCGGGGCCCGCACGAGCACGCCGACGAGCACCACGACGGCGATCGCGACCGCGGCGGCGATCGCGGCCAGTCCGACCCGGTGCTGGTTGGCGCCGAAGGTGAGGACGATGAACGCCACCTCGAGGCCTTCGAGCAGCACGCCCTTGGCGGCGATCGTGAACGCATAGCCGTCGAGGCCGCTCTCGGCGCTGCCGGCGGTGCGAGCCGCCTCGGTCTCCCGGGCGAAGGCGGCGGTCTCGTCGTGCAGCGCCTTCAGGCCGGCGGCGCGGAGCACCGCCTTGCGCAGCCACTGCAGGCCGAACACGAGCAACAGCCCGCCGATGATCAGCCGCAGCGCGGTGAGCGGCAGCGAGGTGATGGCCGGGCCGAGCGCGGCCACGATCACCGCCAGCGCGAGGACTCCGGCGCCGACGCCGGCAAAGGCCGAGCGCCAGCTGCGCGTGATCCCGACCGCGAGCACGATCGTCAGCGCCTCGACCGCCTCGACGGTGCAGGCGAGGAAAACCGACACGGCGAGTCCCCACTGAGCTGCAGACATGCGGTCAAGTATGGACGGCCGGCGCTGTCATCATGGATCGCCATGAGTTTCGGTGGACGCGGATTCGGTGCCGCACACGGCACACCGGGCACGGGGGCGATGCGCTCGCTCCGCGGTCCAGAGAAGAAGCCGCCGCCGCTCATGGACCCCACGCGCGAGCGCGACCGGCGGCGGATCCTGCGCCTGTTCGCGCCCTACCGGGGGCGGCTGGGCGCCGTCATCGTCCTCATCGTCATCTCCTCCGGGCTGAGCATGCTCAACCCGTTCCTGCTCAAGGGCGTGCTCGACCAGGGGATCTTCCACCACAAGCACACGCTCCTGACCGAGCTCGTGCTCGGGATGATCGCCATCGCGGTGCTGTCGGCGGCGTTCAGCGTCTGGCAGACCTACATCTCCAACGCGGTCGGCCAGCGGGTCATGCACGACCTGCGCACGGCCGTGTACGAGCGGCTGCAGCGGATGTCGCTCGCCTTCTTCACCCGCACGCGCACCGGCGAGGTGCAGTCGCGCATCGCCAACGACATTGGCGGCCTCGACAACGTGGTGACCTCCACGGCGACGACGATCGCGCAGAACGCCACCACGGTCATCGCCTCGCTCGTCGCCATGTGCATCCTCGACTGGCGCCTGGCGCTCATCTCGCTCGTGTTCGTGCCCCTGTTCGTCTGGCTGACCCGGCGGGTGGGCAAGGTGCGGCGGCGCATCACCACCGAGCAGCAGAGCCGCCTGGCCGACATCTCGGCGCTGGTGGCCGAGTCGCTCTCGGTGTCCGGGATCATGCTCGGCAAGACGATGGGGCGCGGCGGCGACCTCGCCGCCCGGTTCACGACCGAGTCGCGCGAGATCGCCGATCTCGAGGTGCGCTCGCGCATGGCCGGCCGCTGGGTCATGTCGACGATCCAGATGACCTTCGCGGTGCAGCCGGCCATCATCTACTGGCTGGCCGGCCAGAGCTTCGTCGGCAAGTCGCTGTCGATCGGCACCGTGGTCGCGTTCACCACGCTGCAGACGCGCCTGCTCTTCCCGATCCAGTCGCTGCTCGGGGTGGGCGCCGACATCGAGGCCTCGCTGGCGCTGTTCGACCGCATCTTCGAGTACCTCGACCTGCCGATCGACATCGTCGAGGCCGAGCATCCGGTCCAGCTGCACCCGGACGAGCTGCTCGGCGAGGTGCGCTTCGAGGACGTGTGGTTCCGGTACACGGGGGTGGCGGCGGCGCGGGAGCTCGCCCCGAGTTCGGCGCCAGCCGAACTCGCCAGCGAATCCGCGCTAGCGGATTCGCCATGGACCTTGTCGGAGATCGACCTCGTCGTGCCCGCGGGCACCCGGACGGCGATCGTGGGGGAGACCGGTGCGGGCAAGACGACGCTCGGCTACCTGGCCGCGCGGCTGTACGAGCCCCAGCGCGGACGGTTGACGATCGACGGCATCGACGTCCGCGACGCCTCGCTCGCCTCCCTGGCCGCCAGCGTGGGCGTCGTCTCCCAGGAGACGTATCTGTTCCACGCCAGCGTGCGCGAGAACCTTCGCTTCGCCCGCCCCGAGGCGACGGATGAGGAGATCGAGGACGCCGCCCGCTCGGCCCGGATCCACGACCTCATCGCCTCCCTGCCCGACGGCTACGACACGATGGTCGGCGAGCGCGGCTACCGGTTCTCCGGCGGCGAGAAGCAGCGCATGGCCATCGCCCGCACCGTCCTGCGCAACCCGCCGGTGCTCATCCTCGACGAGGCCACGAGCTCGCTCGACACCCAGACCGAGGCGGCTGTGCAGGCCGCGCTCGAGCGCCTGTCCGAGGGGCGGACCACGATCACCATCGCCCACCGGCTCTCGACGGTGCGCGACGCCGATCAGATCGTCGTGCTCGACCGCGGCCGGATCGTCGAGCGGGGCACGCACGAGGAGCTGCTCGACCGAGGCGGGGCCTACGCGGCGCTGGTGGCGCGGGACGTCACCGAGGAGCCGCCGGAGCGTCTGATCTGACCGGGGCGCTCGGGCTCGGTGGCCCGAGGCGTAGGGCTGAGCGAGCCATGCTCGACACCTCCTGACCGCGCTGGTGCTCGCCGGCCGTCACCGTCGCCCGGCGTGCAGCAGCGCGAGCTGCCGAGGCCGCATATACCCGCTCTGCACGACGCTGCGCCTGCGGCGTGGCGAGCGTGGCGCAGTCCGATTTGCCGTCGAACCTGAGAGCGCATCGACTGTCGGTCGGTCTGCGGGAGCAGTCGCCCGGCGCCCCCGGCACGCGCGTGCCTCGGGGCAGCGCGGATCGACCTCCGTCGTGGGGCAGGCCGACGCTGCGGGGCGCGGCAGCCCCGGACGTGCCGGGTCGGGCAGGGTCTCCCCCCGCTACCGCGTCCCGGACCTTCGCGGCTGGTCAGTCAGCGTCGGCCTCGACGTGGGCCGGCGGCGCACTCGATCGAGCTCGCCGCCACACTGCCGCCGCTGCGCGCCGGTGCTGCGCCCACGCTGCTCGGCAACTACATCGTGGTCCGCCAGCACCCGCGGCCCGGAACGCGGCTCGTCGGCCGGTGTGGCCGTGCCGGCGGGTGGCTGGCGTGTCACGCCGCTCACGGTCAAGGGCGTGCAGGCGCTCGACGGTGTGCTGACCGGGTCGATCCGCGACGTCGCCGACGCGCCCACTCTCCAACGCAGCGCCGCAGGCCGGCCTGGTGGCCGTGTTCGCCTCGCCGCACGTGTCCGGTAGCGGGCCGCCCTACTACGCGTCCGGCCGCCGGGTGGCCCGCGCCACCGTGCGGGCCGACCACTCCTACCGGTTCGTTCTGCCCGCCGGGCGCTACATGATCGGCCTGGTCGGTGGCTCGGATTGTCCGCTGGGCATCGTCACCGTGTGGCCCGGTCGGACCGCCCACCTCGACGTCGACGAGGGCTGCGGCGTCACGTAGCTGGCCGCAACTTTGCGGAATCGGGGTTTGCGGTACCTGTTCGGCATCGTTCGCGAATCGGTGATCACCCGGAGCCGGACGCTGGCCAGTACACGATCGGCCAAGTCGGCGGATCCTCTGAGGCGTGCCGGCCTCAGCGACCCGCCGCGCCCACCAGCTCGAGCTCCCGGTCGGCCGCCGCCGCCCGCCCGGCTGCGCACAGCTCCTCGAGCTTCTCCGCCGTCCCGGTGTCCGGGATCGGCGTGTACAGGATGAGCCGCTGCTCCGGGTCGTCGACCGGATGGAAGCCGGCGTGCTCGAAGCGCAGCTCGCCGGCCACCGGGTGATGAAAGGTCTTGCGCCCGGCGCCGGTGTTCGCCACCTCGTGGCGGCGCCACGCCTTGCAGAAGTCGCGACTGACCTCCCGCAGTGAGGCGATGAGGGTCTCGAACGCCGGGTCGCCGATGTGGCGGGCGTGGTCGGCGCGGAACTTGGCCACGCAGATCCGCGCGCTCTGCTCCCAGTCGTCCATGAGCTCGCGCCGGGTCGGGTCGGTGAACTGCTGCCACAGGTGGTTGCGCGCCTCGGGCGCCATGGCATCGAAGTCGCCCAGCACGGCGGCGGCGGCCCGGTTCCAGGCCAGGTAGTCCCAGCGACGGCCGAGCACGTAGGCCGGGTTCGGCCCCAGGTTCTCGATCAACCGCCGCAGGGTGGGGGAGACCGTCTCGACCGGCGGGGCGGAGTCGGGTGCATCCTCGCCGCGACCGAGCAGGAGCAGGTGCTGGCGCTCCACCGGGCCCATCTGCAGGGCACGCGCGAGCGCGTCGAGCACCTCCGAGGAGGCGCGCACGTCCCGGCCCTGCTCGAGCCACGTGTACCAGGTGGCGCCCGACGCCGGCCAGCTGGGCCACCTCCTCGCGGCGCAGGCCGGGGGTGCGGCGGCGCCCGCCGCCGGGCAGGCCGACGTCCTCGGGCTGGATCACGGCACGCCGGCGGCGCAGGAAGTCGGCCAGCTCGGCCCGCCGCCGCTCGCTGTTCGACGGCTCGGACCTCACGGCGGGGGTGCTCTCTTGCGTTGTGACGGCCATATGCCTATCAGCTCCAGTACCAGGATAAATCACTCTCTTGTACCTGGATATGAATCCTCGCACAGTATGCCCATGCCCGCAACCGAAACTCTCCCCGTCTCACGGCTGCCACGACTGTCCGGCGCCGACGCACTGCTCATCGTCGTCTGCCTGGCGCAGTTCATGGTCATCCTCGACGTCTCGGTGGTCAACGTCGCGCTGCCGGCGATGCGCCACGGACTGCACTTCTCGACCACGGGTCTGCAGTGGGTGGTCAACGCCTACACCCTGACCTTCGCCGGCTTCCTCATGCTCGGCGGGCGCTCGGCCGACATCCTCGGCCGCCGCCGCGTGTTCGTGGCCGGCACCGGGCTGTTCGCGCTCGCCTCGCTGCTGTGCGCGGTGAGCGACTCGCGCGGCCTGCTCATCGGCGCCCGCGCGCTGCAGGGCTTCGGCGGAGCCGTGCTCTCCCCGGCCACGCTGGCCATCATCACCTCCTCGCTGCCCGAGGGCCGCGAGCGCAACCGCGGTCTGGCCGCCTGGGGCGCCGTCGGCGGCCTCGGCGCCTCGACCGGCGCGCTGCTCGGCGGCGCACTCACGCAGACGCTCGGCTGGCCGGCCATCTTCGCCATCAACGTGCCGCTCGGCGTGCTCGTGGTCGCCCTGGCGCTGCACGTGATCCCCCTCGACGCCGCCCGCGACGAGCGGCGCCATTTCGACGTCACCGGGGCGGTGCTCGTCACCACCGGTCTGGTCGCGCTGACCTACGGGATCGTGCGCACCGGCGCGCTCGGCTGGGGCGCCACCGGGGTGCTCGTCCCGCTCGCCGCCGCGGCCGTGCTGCTCGGCGCCTTCGGCGTCGTCGAGGCGCGGCTGGCCGCCGACCCGCTCGTCCCGCTCGGCATCTTCCGGGGCTCCCAGCTGCGCACGGCGAACTCCGTCGTGCTGCTCATGTACTTCGCCCTGTTCTCGAGCTTCTTCTTCATCACCCTCTATCTCCAGCAGGTGCTCGGCGACGACGCCCTGCAGGCCGGGCTGAGCTTCCTGCCCATGACGCTCTCGGTGTTCACCGGCTCGACGCTCGCCGCCCGGCTGGTCGCCCGCTTCGGCCTGCGCGCCACGATCGCCACCGGCATGATCCTGGCCACCGCCGGTCTGCTGCTGTTCACCGGCGTGCACCCGGGCGGCAGCTACCTCACCCTCGTGCTTCCGGCCGCCGTCCTGTCCGGTCTCGGCATGGGCATCGGCCTCGTCTCCTCGACGATCGCCGCCACCCAGGGCGTGCCGCGCGAGCAGAGCGGTCTGGCCTCCGGGCTGCTCAACATGTCCCGCCTGTTCGGCGGCGCGCTCGGCCTGGCCGTGCTGAGCACGATCGCCGGCGACGTGACCCGCAACCACCGCAGCGCGGGGACGCTGCAGTCGCTCACCGACGGCTTCGGGATCGCGTTCAGCGTCGGCGCCGGGGTGACGCTCGTGGCCGCGCTGATGGCCCTCACCCTCATGCGTGGCCGGCCGCAGCCGCCCGCGGTCGGGCCGGTCGAGCTCGAGCAGGAAGCAGCTCGAGGCGGTCGCGGCCTGAGCGTGGCACCCTGTCGGCATGACCAGGCAGAGCGCCGGGATCCTCCTGCACCGCCGGCGGGCGGATGGCGTCGAAGTTCTGCTCGTGCATCCCGGAGGGCCGATGTGGGCTCGCCGGGATGCCGGCGCGTGGTCGCTGCCCAAGGGCGAGTACGAGGACGACGAGCCCGCGCTCGAGGCGGCTCGGCGCGAGTTCGCCGAGGAGCTCGGGGTCCCCGCCCCCGACGGCGAGCCGATCGATCTCGGCGAGATCCGCCAGCGCTCGGGCAAGCGCGTCCGGGCCTGGGGGCTGCCCGGCGATCTCGACGCGCGGAGCGTGCGCAGCAACACCTGCCTGGTCGAGTGGCCCCCGCGCTCGGGCCGCCAGATCGAGATCCCGGAGATCGACCGGGCGGAGTGGTTCTCGCTCGAGCGCGCGCGCGAGAAGATCAACGGCGCTCAGGTCGCCCTGCTCGAGCGACTGGCCAGCGCGCTCGAGCCATGAGCGGCTCGGAGGCGATCAGCCCGACCGCGCACTACACCGGCTATGTGTGGGGCCGCCACGGCCTCTCGCACCCAGCGCTCCTCACCGCCGAGGGCCGCGTGCTGTTCGAGGCGCTGCGGGGCGGCAACCTGCTCAGCCGGACGCTCGGCGGACCTTCGCTCGAGGCCTACCTGCTCGCCCGCCACACCGCGATCGACACGCTGCTGGCCCGGGCGATCGACGAGCACGGCGTGACGCAGGTGCTCGAGCTGGCGGCCGGGCTCTCCCCGCGGGGCTGGCGGATGGCGGGCCGCTACGGCGAGCGGATCACCTACGTCGAGGTCGACCTGCCCGGGATGGCGGCGCGCAAGCGCCGCGCGCTCGAGCAGATGGGGTCGCTCGGCCCCCGCCACCGGGTGGCCGAGCTCGACGTGCTGCGCGAGGGCGGGCTCGAGCAGCTGGCGGCCGGGCTCGCGAGCGGCGAGGGGCTGGCGATCATCACCGAGGGGCTGCTCGGCTACCTGCCCAGCCCGCAGGTCCTGCGTCTGTGGGAGCGCCTGGCCACCATCCTCGGCGGCTTCGCCACCGGCCTCTACATCTCCGACATCCATCTGGGCGGCGCGCAGACCCCCGCCGTCCAGGGCTTTCGCCTCATCCTCTCCGGGTTCGTGCGCGGTCGCGTCCACCTGCACTTCGAGCGCGCCGAGGAGGTGCGGGCGGCGCTCGGTGAGGCCGGCTTCGCGCGCGCCGAGGTGCCAGCGGGCGAGCGCGATCGCGCCCGAGCCTCCGGGGCCGCGAGATGCCGGACGCGACCTGGCGCATATACTTGAGGCATCAACGAAATGATCTCCGCCACCCTCTTCAACGATCCCGCCTGCCCCTGGGGCTACTCGGCCAATCCGCCACTGCGGGTGCTCGAGTGGCGCTACGGCGACCAGCTCGACTGGCGCCTCGTGCTCATCGGTCTGACCGAACACGCGGCGCAGTACGAGGAGCGCGGTTACACGCCGCTGCGAGCCGCCCTCGGCCAGCTCACGTTCCGCCGCTACGGCATGCCGTTCGCGCCGGCGCCCAAGCCCCGGGTCAGCGGCACCGCTCGGGCCTGCCGGGCCGTGGTGGCCGCTCGCCTGCGCGAGCCCGACAGCGAGTTCGCCGTCTTTCGCGCCCTGCAGCTGGCCAACTTCACCGACGGGCTCGTGCTCGACGACGACGCCCAGCTGGCGGCCGCCCTGAGCCGGGCGGGCTTCGACGGCGACGGGATCGTGGCCGAGCTCGACTCCCCGGCGGTCACCGAGGCCTACGAGCGCGACCGGGCGCAGGCGCGCACGGCGGCCGGCTCGCCGACCGAGTTCCAGGGCAAGGCGGCCCAGACCGACGGGCCGGTCCGCTACACCGCGCCGTCGATCGTCTTCGAGCACGGCGGCCGTCGCCTGGAGGCGGGCGGCTTCCAGCCCATCGAGGCCTACGACGTCGTCATCGCCAACCTCGATCCGACGCTCGAGCGCCGCGAGCCGCCGCAGACGCCCGAGCCCCTGCTCGAGCACTTCCCCGGCGGGCTGGTCACCCAGGAGGTGGCGGCGCTGCTCGCCGAGGGCAACACCCCACCGGATCGTGTGAGCGCCGAGCGCGCGCTCATCGAGCTCGCCGCGGCCGGGCGGGCTCGCCGCCAGCCGCTTGGCGACGACGCGCTCTGGTACCCGGTCGCCTGAGCACCGGTCGATGAATTCCGGCCCCCGCGGCCGTCAAAGCTGGGGATGGCCGTCTCCCGCTCGCCCATGCTCGAACTCGCGATCCACGCGCCCCTGCACCGCGCGGATCTCCCCGGGCTCGAGCGGCGCATCTGCCGGCTGCTGAACGCGAGCGACCCGGTGCTCCTCGTGTGCGAGGTCTCCGAGCTCACCCGGCCCGACGCGGTCACCGTCGACGCTCTGGCCCGGCTCGCGCTCGCGGCCCGGCGGCGCGGGGTGGCCGTGCGGCTGCGCAGCGCCGACCCCACGCTCGTGGATCTGATCGCCGCCCTCGGCCTCGACGGGGTGCTGAAGGAGGGTTAGCCCGGGTACTGCAGCGGCAGCCCGAACAGCGGGAACAGCCGCTCGGTGTCGAGGAAGAACGTGAGCTCGCCGACGCCGCCGTCGCGCAGCTCGACCAGCTGGAGCGCCCACGGCGCGTAGCCGCCGGTCTCCGGGTCGGGCTTGTACTGGCCGAACGCCACCGTGCCGTTCGCCGCCGGAGCGGGCACGACGCGCGATCCCGCGCAGCCGATGCCGGGGCCCCACCACCAGGTGAAGATGTCCTCGCGGCCCTGAAGCCAGAGGTCGAACGGGGGCATCGACTGGTGGGCGTCCTCGCGGATGACGCCGGTCAGCGCGTCGATGTCGTAGGCCTCGAACGCGCGCACGTAGCGCTCGAGCAGGTCCCGATCGCTGTCGGCGATCGCCGGTGTGGTGAGGAGAGCGTTGGCCTGCACGGTCTCGAGCGTCGCCCGGGCCCGCTGGAGTGCGCTGTTCACCGACGCCGTGCTCATGTCGAGCAGCTCGCCCGCCTCGCGGGCCTGCCAGCGGAGCACCTCACAGAGGATGAGCACCGCCCGCTGGCGCGCCGGCAGGTGCTGGAGCGCGGCCACGAAGGCGAGCCGGATCGTCTCCCGGGCCTCCGCGACCTCGGCCGGATCACCGTCGGGCGCGACCAGCGCGTCCGGGATCGGCTCGATCCAGGTCACCTCGGGCTGGGTGCGCAGGTTCTCGACCACCGGCTCGCCGGCGGGACCGAGGTCCATCGGCCGCGCGCGGCGCGCGCGACTCGAGAGCATGTCCATGCACACGTTCGTGGCGATGCGATACAGCCACGAACGCACGGCGGCGCGTCCCTCGAAGCGGTCATAGCCGCGCCAGGCGCGCAGGAACGTCTCCTGCACGGCGTCCTCCGCCTCAAAGGGGGAGGCGAGCATCCGGTAGCAGTAGCCGATGAGCTCGCGGCGGTGCAGTTCGAGTGCCCGCTCGAGATCTCCGGTCGTCGCGGTGGCGGGTGACATGACGGCCATCCTATGCCTCCTGGCGGGGTCCGAAAGTGAGAATCACGCAATCGCCGGCCGGCTGGCTGGCCAGCAAGCGCAGCGACATGGCGCTGGCATTCGTCCACGCCGGCTCGAGCGGGCCGCTCGCGACCACGTGCTTGGGCATCGCATTCATCTTCTCGCCGAAAGGGTCGCCGTTCATCTGCGGCCAGGCCTGGGCGAACCCCTCGTAGGTGACGCGTCCGAGCAGCTGCGCGTCGGCGGCCATGAGCTCGTCGTACTTGAAGCGGTCGCCCTCCGGTCCGCGGTCAAACCGAAACGCCCAGCCGCCCACCGGCGTGCCCTCGGCGCCGCCCGGGTCCTCCACGACGCCGTCGAGGGTGACGAACTCGCTCACGATCAGCCTGCCCACGGTGCTCCTTTCTCCACGGTCAGCAGCTCAGACTGGCGCCCGCGCCGGAAATCATCGGTTCACCATCCGCCGGGATGGGCAGCATCGAGCCGCAGCAATGTCCAAGAGGAGGAGTTCGCATCGATGGCGCCCCAGCGCGTTCTCGCCCTGCTCTGCACCGCCGCGGTCGCGGCCGGCCTGAGCATCATCGCCGTATCCACCGCCACCGCGGGGCGCGTGCGTCCCCAGGCGAGCGGTGCGCGCGTCTCCCACGCGCCGCGCACCCCGATCAAGCATGTCGTGGTCATCTACCAGGAGAACGTCTCCTTCGATCACTACTTCGCCACCTATCCGCATGCCGCGGGCACGGACGGGCACCGGTTCAAGGCCAAGCGCGGGACCCCGGCCGTGGACGGCCTGCGCCCGGCGACGGCGTCCTCGCTGCCGCCCCGGCTGCGGCACAAGGCCAACCTGCTCAAGGTGAACCCGAACGCCGGCCTGCCTGAGCGGCTGTCCGCGACGGTGAACGGGACCGCGACCGCGCCGGGCCAGCTCACCTGCGACCAGGATCACAACTACAGCGACGAGCAGCAGGCCTTCGACAGCGGTCGCATGGACCGCTTCGTTCAGAGCACCGGTGCCTCGAGCGGCACGGGCCCGACGGGTGAGAAGTGCGAGGCCACCCAGGTGCTCGACTACTTCGACGGCAACGCGGTCACCGCGCTGTGGAACTACGCCCAGAACTTCGCCCTGAGCGACGACACCTTCGGCGTGACCTTCGGGCCGTCGTCTCCGGGCGCGATCAACCTGGCCTCCGGGGACACCGGTGGCGTCGACACGAGTCACATGGCGAACAGCCCGTCGATCTCGACCTCGACCTCGCCCGACGGTGATCTGACGCCGGACGGCACCGGCGGCTACTCGCTGACCAACGACGCCCAGCCCTACTGGGACGACTGCTCGACGCGCGACGCGGTGGCGCTCAAGGGCAAGAACATCGGCGATGAGCTGAACGCGGCCGGGCTGTCCTGGGGCTGGTTCGAGGGCGGCTTCCGGCCCACGACCAGTTATCAGGCCGGCCTGACGGCGGTGGGCAAGACCGGCCAGCCGACGAGCACGTTCGTCGCGGACGAGTTCGCCGGGCTGAAGAACCCGAACCCGAAGGCCTCCAGCCAGGGCCTGTGCGACAGCTACCACGCGGTCGGCGCGGCGCTGGGCGGCACCGGTCAATACGGGCTGAAGGACGACTACATTCCCCACCACGACCCGTTCCAGTACTACGCCGCCACGGCCAACCCGCACCACCTGACCGTGCCGGCGAACGCCCAGGGCAAGGACACGCTGGCCGGCCTGCGCGAGATCGGCCGCGACACCCAGAGCTACGTCCACGGCGTCCCGCAGTTCAACACCCCGAACCACAACTACGACACCGGCGACTTCGATCAGCTGGTGGCCGCCATCGCGCACGGGCGCCTGCCCGCCGCGGCTCTGCCGACGGTCAGCTTCCTCAAGGCTCCCGGTTACGAGGACGGCCACGCCGGCTACTCCGACCCGGCCGACGAGCAGCATTTCGTCGTGCGTGAGATCAACGCGCTCGAGCGCACGCCGGACTGGAAGAACACCGTCGTGATCGTCGCCTACGACGATTCCGACGGCTGGTATGACCACGTGTACAGCGGGGTGCACAACCCGTCGCTCTCACCGGCCGACAACCTGACCGCCACGAAGCTGACGCTGCCCACCTCGGGTCGGTGCGGGCCGGCCAAGCAGACGGTGGCGCCGCTCGGTGCTCAGCAGGCCCGGTGTGGGTTCGGCCCGCGGGTGCCGCTGCTCGTCATCTCGCCGCTGGCCAAGGACAATGCCGTCGACCACCAGTTGAGCGACCAGGCCTCGATCATCAACCTGGTCGAATACAACTGGCGGCTGCCCGGGATTCCGGGCTCGGCCGACCAGCTTCTGGCCGGCGCCGACCGGGCCGAGGGCATCCCGTTCGATCTGGCCGGCATGTTCAACCTCGCTCAGCGGGGCCGGCCGCGCCGGCTGCTGCTCAACCCGAGCACCGGGCAGCCGCTCGGCTGAGTCTCACCAGAGCGCTCGCGCCCGTCCTGCCTGCGCGCCCTCGAGCCCCTCGTGGCGCTCGAGGAAGCGCAGCAGGACGCGGCGCATCGCGTCGAGGTCGGCGCCGCCGAGCTCCTTGCGCAGCTCGGTCTCGAGGCCGTGGCTCGCCTGGAGCGCCGCCGCGCGCACTCTCTGCCCCTTGTCGGTGAGGACGAGCCGCTTGGCCCGGCGGTCGGCCGGATCGGGCTCGCGCGCGAGGAAGCCCCGGCGCTCCATCTCGTCGACCACCTTGATCGCGGCCTGCTTGCTCACGCCGAGCAGCTCCGCGAGCTCGGTCAGCGTGCGGGCGCCGTCGGCCAGCGCCCGGATGACGAAGCCGTAGGGCGCACGCATGTCCTCGACGCCGGCGGCCGCCACCGCCTCGCCGAGCCGGTCACCGACCACGCGGGCGGCGGCCACCACGAGAATGCCGAGGTCGGGTGATGTCGTTCGCTGTGGTGTACTATTCGCCATAGCTAATCATCTCGACGAGGAGTGTAGGACCGATGCCCGTCATCACACCGCAGGACGCACCCATCTTCGACGCCGGACACGCCACGATCACCGGCCTGGCCGCCCCGAGCCGGGGCGCCCGCGACACCTCGGCCTGGCACCTCCGCCTCGCCGCCGGCGACCCCTCGCCCGAGCACTCGCTCGATCGCGAGGAGGTGTTCGTCGTCTTGGCCGGCCGGCTCACCGCCCGGTTCGCTGACCGCGAGGAGAGCGCGGAGGCCGGCGGCGCCCTCATCGTCCCCGCCGGCGAGCGTTTCTCGCTGCTCGCCGCCGGTGCGCCGGCCGAGGCCGTGTGCGTGCTGCCCGTGGGCGCCCTGGCCACCATGGGCGGCGAGACGTTCACTCCGCCGTGGACGCGGTGAGTGCTCTCGGGACGAGGGCGGGCGCGGGCGTGGGGGCGCTCGTGCTCTGCGGATAACTGCAGCAGCGTCCCGCCCGGCGCAACGCTGCTGCAGTTCCTCGGACCGGCGGCGAGGAAGTGCATCGTCAGCGGCCGGGGTAGCGCCGTGATGCGGTTATCCGGCCAGTCACACGCGTCGCGTCCCCGGGGTCTGGACCGTGGCGGTCCCCATTCCGCCGCCCGTGCCGGGACCCCGCCGTCCGCGGAGGCTGTGGTCACGGCCTCGCCTACCTGACGGCCGATCAGCGGCTGAGATCCGCGGGCTCAGTCCGCCCGACCAGCCGCGAGAGCACGACAGCGGAGCGCGTGCGCTCGACCGGCCCGCTGGCCTGGAGCTCGATGATCACCCGCTCGAGGTCGGCGTTGTCGCGCGCGCGGACGCGCGCGATCGCGTCGGCCTCGCCGGTGACGCTCCAGGCCTCGACCACCTCGGGGTGGTCGCGCAGGGTGGACGCCACCTCGTCGAGCGGCGTGCCGGGAGCGAAGAACAGCTCGATGAGCGCCTCGGTGCTCGACCCGAGCGCAGCGTGGTCGACGATCGCGGTGAAGCCGCGCAGGGCCCCGGTGCTGCGCAGCCGGTCGACGCGGCGCTTGACCGCCGGCGCGGACAGGGCCACGCGGCGGGCCAGATCGTCGTAGGTGCGCCGACCGTCGTCGACGAGCAGCGCAAGAATCTGACGATCAACCGTGTCCATACGAAGATTCATTGCACAACATACAGCGGTTTCGGCATTGGCAGCTGCCGGAGGTGCGCGTAGGATGCAACCATGATCGCCACCCAGCTTGCTCACGTGCTCTTCGACGAGGCCCACAGCGAGGCGTGGACGATCGATCCCGAGCTGGCGGCGCGCATGCAGCCCGCGCACCCCGGCGACGCCTCGTACGCGCTGGCGGCGGAAGCGTTGCACGAGCGCAACTTCGCGGTCAGCGCTGTGCGCGAGGCGCCGCTCACCGCCGCGCGGCTGGCCGATGCCGACGTGCTCGTGCTCGCCCATCCATCCGAGCCGCAATGGGAGCGCACGACCGGCTATGGCACCCCGCGGCTGACTGCCGAGGAGCTCGACGCCGTCGTCGCGTTCGTGCACGGAGGGGGCGGGCTGATCGTGCTGGGGGAGACCGAGCAGGAGAAGTACGGCAACAACCTCAACGAGCTGCTCGATCGCTTCGAGGTGCACCTGGAGAACGACACCGTCCAGGACTACGAGCACCACCACGGCAGCGCCCCGAGCTGGATCCTGGCCGAGCTCGCCAGCGGCGGGCGCGGCCGCGACGGCGACCTGCTCGCCCGCGTGCGCGAGGCCTGCCTGTACCGGGCCACGACGATCACCTCCCGCAACGGCGCCCGCGTGCTCGCCCGCACCCACGCGAGCGCCTCCACGCCCGGCGCCCCGCTCATCGTCACCACGACGCACGGAGCCGGCCGCGTCGTCGTGCTCGCCGACTCCGACCTGTTCGGCGATGACTGCCTGGCTGAGCTCGACCACCGCGAGTTGTGGTGCAACCTCGTCTACTGGGCCGCCGGCGCCGGGCGCAGCGAGGCGGACCTGGCTGCCGAGGTGGCGGCGAACGGGACCGGCGCGCTCGCCGAGCCCGCGTGGACCGAGCTGCGCGAGCGCACGAACGCGCTCCAGGCGCTCCAGTCCGCCGACGGAGCGCTGGCCGACCCCGCCGACGCTGAGGCGGCGCGCGACCACGTCGAGGCGATCACCGCCGCGATCGAGACGCTCGCCCCCCGCTTCCCCCACAACGCCGAGTACCTCGCCCGCGTGCTCGCCGACCTGCGCCGGTGGGTGCAGAGCGGGATGGGCAAGCCCGATTTCACCGCCGCGCTCGAGGCCTTCCGTCCCGAGCTCCAGCGCCAAGACGGCATCGAGCACCTCGTCTTCTTCCCCATGTACAAGCAGAACGGCCCGCGCGAGAGCGTGTTCGAGGCGCTCATCGTGCGCGTTCCCTGGCCGGACTTCGTGGCCGAGCTCGAGCGCAGCCGCTACGACAACCCGAAGTTCGTGCCCGTCGAGTTGCTTGGAGCCACGAACGGCTACGACAGTGACTGCGCGGTCCTGTTCCCCGAGACCGTCTCCGTAGTCGAGCGGCCCGTGAACAACTTCGGCGCCATCTTCTGCGACCGCGAGGCGGCTCGCCTGCGCCGGATCGCCAGCGCGGCGGCCGACCTGCTCGCGCTCAACCTGCCCCCGGACGCCGCCCGTATGCTCGCCGACCCGACGATCTCCAAGCAGGCGTTCATCCTCTGGGACCTCATCCACGATCGCACGCACAGCCACGGTGAGCTGCCCTTCGACCCGTTCATGATCCGCCAGCGCTCGCCGTACTGGATGTACTCGCTCGAGGAGCTGCGCTGCGACCTCACCGCGTTCACCGAGGCGCAGCGGCTCGAGCGCGAGGGGCTCGGCTTCGCCCGCTACGTCCAGTACGCGATCCTGCTCGACCGCGGGCTGCGCTTCCCGATCACCGGCGCGCGCCAGCGCAACTACGACGGGCTCGGCGGCCAGCTGCTGTTCGCCTACCTGCATCGTCACGAGCACCTGACCTGGGCCGACAATCAGCTGACGGTCAATTGGGACACCGTCGGCGACGGCGTGGCCGCGCTGCACGCCGAGGTGTACGAGCTCTACCGGACCGGGATCGACCGCTCGAAGCTCGCCCACTGGACGGCCGCGCACGACTTCGTCGCCCGCTACGTGACCCCGGCCGTGGGCTCGAAGTGGGTGGCCGGGACGCGGCAGTTCGAGGACGTCGAGGACCCGCGGCCCTACATCGATCTCGTCCTCCCGGACGAGTTCCCGCTGTCGATCTTCTTCAGCCAGCTCAAGACTAAGCTGGCTGGGTGACCACGACCCAGCTCGCCGCCCGCGGCTTCGCCTCCGACAACAACGCCACCGTCCATCCTGAGGTCCTCGCCGCGCTCGCGGCGGTGAACGTCGGCCACGCCGGCGGCTACGGGCACGACCCCCACACCGAGCGCGTCCAGGCGCTGTTCGCCGAGCACTTCGGCGACCGAGCGCGCACGTTCTTCGTGTTCAACGGCTCGGGCGCCAACGTGCTCTGCCTGCGCGCCGCCTGCCGCCCCTGGGAGGCGGCCATCTGTGCTCCCACCGCGCACGTCAACGTCGACGAGTGCGGCGCGCCGGAGGTGATCGGCTCGGTCAAGCTGCTCGTGGCCGAGGCGACCGAGGGCAAGCTGACACCGGCCTCCGTGCAGGCCCGCGTGGAGCGGATCGGCGACGAGCACGCCGTGCAGCCGAGGCTCCTCACCGTCTCCCAGGCCACCGAGCTCGGAACGATCTACAGCGCGGCGGAGCTCGGCGCGCTGGTGGACAGCGCGCACGAGGCGGGCCTGCTCGTCCACGTCGACGGCTCGCGCCTGAGCAACGCCGCGGTCGCGCTCGAGCGTCCCGCTGCGCGCGCTCACGACCGATCTCGGAGTCGACCTCGTGTCGTTCGGGGGCACGAAGAACGGCCTCCTCGGTGCCGAGGCGGTCGTCGTGCTCAATCCGGCGCTCGAGGGCCTCGACTACCTGCGCAAGCAGACGCTCCAGCTGGCCTCGAAGATGCGCTATCTGGCCGCCCAGTTCGAGGCGCTGCTGCACGGCGACCTGTGGCAGCGCTGCGCCGGCCACGCCAACGCGATGGCCCGTGCGCTGGCCGCCGAGGTGGGCGAGATCCCCGGCGTGAGGATCACCCGCCCCGTGCAGGCCAACGCCGTGTTCGCCCTCATCCCGCCCGAGGTGACCGAGGGCCTGCAGGCCCGTTTCCCGTTCTACGTGTGGGACGAGAGCACCGGCGAGGTGCGCTGGATGTGCTCGTGGGACACCACCGAGGACGACGTGAGTGCGTTTGCCGGCGCGCTGCGCGAGACGGTGAGCTGACACCCTGACGCAGGCGGAGTTCGCTCGATCGGGGTCGAGATCGCCTGACGCGCGCGCCTACCGGGGGCCGAGGCCGTCGAGATACCAATGGCGCACGACGCCGAGCATCCAGTCCTCCTCGTCGCCGATCGGAGTGAGGTTGAAGCGCGAGATCGTCCGCTGCCCGCCGACGTTGTCGCTGTAGGCGAGCTCGAGCGCGAGCGGCTCGCGGGCCCTGACCGCGGAGACGATCGGGTCGTAGTTCGAGTCCTCAGCGCGGCGGACCCGACCCTGCCAGAGGCCGATGTCGCTCCCCGGGACGTACAGATCCCGCAGCTGCGCGCGGTGCTCGGAGTCCGGCGTGTGCTCGCGGGCCAGCCGCCCATCCTGCGGGTGCACGACCCAGCTCTGGAGCACAGCGATCCCCGTGCCGGCATTGCGCAGGCTGGCGGCCAGATAGACGGCGTCGCCATCGATCTCCGCCACCGCCCGGCTGCCGGCCACCCGGACCCAGCGGCCGTCGCCGAACATGATCTTCTGCACCGGATCCTCGAGCCGGGAGTGGACGAGGACCGGCCGACGTTGCTCCTGCAGGGCCTGCTCGGCGATCCGGGCCGAGCGGTTGCCCGAGCGCACGGACGCGAACGTGGCCACGGCGAGGACGAGCGTGCCGGCGCCGGTGGCCAGAGAGGAGATCTGCGTCCAGTCGGCCATCGGTCCGGCCGGGCGTCAGTGTGCGCTGCCCGCCGTCCGCCGCAGTCGCTGCACGAGCGCCCGGACGGGGGTCAGCACGACCGCGAGCAGCCCGAGCAGCGGGCCGAGTAGGGCGGCCAGGCCAAGCGCCGCGGCGCTGAGCACACCGGCCACGAGACCCGCGGTCCCGGTCAGAGCCCGGACGAAACCCTCGTGCAGTGCGCGCATGGGACCATCCTACGCGCCAGGGTGTCCAGCGGCGCACGAGCCGACGAGCCACCGTGTGAACGTTCAACCGGCCAAACTGTGCGCTCCGTGAGTACTGAGGTCACAGCCTTCGCGCCCGGACGGGCCAACCTGATCGGCGAGCACACCGACTACAACGGCGGCCTCGCCCTGCCGTTCGCCGTCCGCGACGGGGTCACGGTCCGCGCCCGTCGGCTCGACGGCGCCCGCATCCACGCGGTGGCCGAGGACCTCGGCGAAGAGGACTCCTTCGCGCTCGCCGATCCCGAGCCGGCCGAGGGCTGGCGCGCCTTCGTGCGGGGAGCTGCGGGCGAGCTCCAGCGCGCCGGCGTGGCGCTGGCCGGCACCGAGCTCCACATCTCCGGCACGGTCCCGCGCGGGTCCGGGCTGTCCTCCTCGGCCGCGCTCGAGGTCGCCCTCGCGCTCGCGCTGTGCGCGGCGGCGGGCAGCGATCCCCCGGAGCGCCGCGAGCTCGCTCGGCTGTGCAGCCGGGTCGAGAACGAGTGGGTGGGGGCGCAGACCGGCCTGCTCGACCAGCTCGCCTCGCTGTACGGCGAGGAGCACCGCGCGCTGCTCATCGACTTCAGCACGCTGAGCGTCGACCCGGTGGCGCTCGAGCTCGGCGAGCACCGCCTCGTCACGCTCGACTCCGGCCAGAGCCACACGCACGCCGGCTCGGGATACAACGAGCGCCGGGCCGAGTGCGGCAAGGCGAGCGAGCTCCTCGGCCTCGAGACCCTGAGCCAGGCCACGCTCGAGCAGGTGGACGAGCTGCCCGCGCCGCTGGACCGGCGCGCCCGCCACATCGTGACCGACAACGCACGCGTGCGTGAGACGGTGGAGGCGCTCGGGCGGGGCGACCTGGTTGCGGTGGGCCAGCTCCTCGACGCCGCCCACGCGAGCCTGCGCGACGACTTCGAGATCTCCACCCCGGCGGTCGAGGACGCGGTCCGGCGCTGCAAGCAGGCCGGCGCGCTCGGCGCCCGCATCATGGGCGGGGGGTTCGGCGGCAACGTGATCGCGCTGCTGCCGCCCGACACCGAGCCCCCCGAGGGATCGATCGAGGTGCGGCCGGGCTGCGGCGCGCGCGTGCTCGAAGAGAACCCGAGCTCATGATCGACCTCGGACCCAACGGCATCGGGCGCGCCGATGTGGTGGCGGTCGCCCGCGACGGGGTGCCGGTGGCACTCGGAGATGCGGCCCGGGGGGCGATGGAGGCGAGCGCCGACGTCGTCGCCTCGCTCGTCGCCTCCGACGTGCCCGCCTACGGCGTGTCGACCGGCTTCGGCTCGCTCGCGCTCGTGCGCATTCCCTCCGACCGCCGCGCGGCGCTCCAGCGGGCGCTCGTGCGCTCGCACGCCGCGGGCATGGGCCCGCCGATCGAGACCGAGGTGGTGCGGGCGATGATGCTGCTGCGCGCCCGCTCCCTGGCCATGGGCTTCTCGGGCGCCCGGCCGGTGGTGGCCGAGCGCATCCTCGAGCTGCTGAACGCCGGGCTCACTCCCATCGTTCCCGAGCATGGCTCGCTCGGGGCCAGCGGCGATCTCGCCCCGCTCGCCCACTGCGCGCTCGCCCTGATCGGCGAAGGCCGGGTGGTGAGCGCCGGCGGCGAGGTCATGCCCGCGGGCCCCGCCCTCGCGCTGGCGGGGCTCGAGCCGATCGAACTCGGCGCCAAGGAGGGGCTCGCGCTCATCAACGGCACCGACGGGATGCTCGGGATGCTCGTCCTCGCCATCGAGGATCTTCAGGGCCTGTTGCGCGCGGCCGAGCTGGCGGCGGCGATGTCGGTCGAGGCGCTGCTCGGCACCGACCGCGCCTTCGCCGCCGACCTGCTCGCCCTGCGCCCCCAGCCCGGACAGGCGGCCAGCGCCGAGAACATGCGCCGCCTGCTCATCGGCTCGCCGATCGTGGCCAGCCACCGGGAGGGCGACCCCCGGGTGCAGGACGCCTACTCCCTGCGGTGCGCACCCCAGGTCACCGGCGCCGCGCGCGACACGCTCGAGCACGCCATCCGGGTGGCCGAGGCGGAGCTCCGCTCGGCCATCGACAACCCGATGGTCCTGCCCGACGGCCGGGTGGAGTCATGCGGCAACTTCCATGGCGCACCGGTCGGCTTCGTCTGCGACTTCCTCGCCATCGCCGCCGCCGAGGTGGGGGCGATCGCCGAACGGCGCACCGACCGGCTGCTCGACGCCACCCGCTCCCACGGGCTTCCGCCGTTCCTCACCGAGGACGCCGGGGTGAACTCCGGGTTGATGATCGCCCACTACACCCAGGCGGCGATCGTGGCCGAGAACCGCCGTCTGGCCGCGCCGGCGAGCGTCGACTCGCTGCCCACGAGCGCCATGCAGGAGGACCACGTCTCGATGGGGTGGGGCGCGGCGCGCAAGCTCCGCCAGGTGCTGGCCAACCTGACCCGGATCGTCGCGGTCGAGCTCGTCTGCGCCGCCCGCGGCATCGACCTGCGCGGGCCGCTGCAGCCGGCGCCGGCGACCGCGGCGGTGCGGGCGCTCCTGCGCGAGCACGTGCCCGGCCCCGGTCCCGACCGCGAGCTGGCGCCCGAGCTGGCCGCGGCCGAGGGGCTGGTCGCCTCGGGGGCGCTGGTGGCCGCCGCCGAGCGCGTCACCGGCCCGCTTCGTTAGCGGGTCGGCGGGCACAATGAGGCAATGAGCGAATCGGGACTCCGGGCCGCCGAGGCCAAGATGCGCGCCGACGGCCAGGACGAGGAGGCCATCCGTAACTTCGCCCGCGCCTATGAACGGCTCGACAGCGGCGAGTCCGCGCTGCTGCCGAGCGCCGACCTCGAGCCGGCCGGCGAGGTGCCCGCGCTCGAGGAACTGCCGGACACCGGGGCCGAGGACGCCCTGTCCACGCTGGCGGTGATCAAGCTCAACGGCGGCCTGGCCACCACCATGGGCCTGACCCGTCCGAAGTCGCTCGTGCAGGCGCGCGACGGGCGCTCGTTCCTCGAGTTCATCATCGGCCAGACGCTCGCCCTGCGCCGGGCGCACGACGCACGGCTGCCGCTCATCCTCATGAACAGCGAGGCCACCCGGGAGGCGACGCTCCAGGCGCTCGGCGAGCACCCTGAGCTCGACGTCGGGCTCCCGCTGGACTTCATGCAGAGCATGGTGCCCAAGCTCGACGCCGACACGCTCGAGCCGGTGCAGTGGCCGGAGAACCCCCAGCTCGAATGGAACCCGCCCGGACACGGCGATGTGTACGGCGCCCTGCGCCGCTCGGGGCTGCTCGGCGCCCTGCGCGAGCGCGGCTTTCGCCACGCCATGATCTCCAACTCGGACAACCTGGGGGCGACGGTCGACGCGCGGATCGCCGCGCACATGGAGCGCCAGGGCATCCCGTTCCTGATGGAGGTCGTGCAGGGCACCGAGGCCGACCGCAAGGGGGGGCACATCGCCCGCCGGCGCGCCGATGGCCAGCTCGTGCTGCGCGAGACCGCCCAGACGCCGAAGGAGGACGAAGAATCCTTCCGGGACTTCCGGCGCTGGCGCTACTACAACACGAACAACCTGTGGGTCGATCTGGCCGCCCTCGATGAGCTGCTGAGCGCCGGCGACGGCGTGCTCGAGCTCCCGCTCATCATCAACCGCAAGACGGTCGATCCCCGCGACTCCGACTCGACCCCGGTGATCCAGCTCGAGAGCGCGATGGGGGCGGCGATCGCCAGCTTCACCGGGGCCGAGCTGCTGCTCGTCCCGCGCACCCGGTTCGTGCCGGTCAAGACGACGAACGACCTGCTCGTGCTGCGCTCGGACGCCTACACGGTGCGCGACGGGATGGTCGTGGCCCAGGTATCCGAGACGCTCCCGTTCGTCGACCTCGACACCCGCTACTACAAGCTGCTGGACGCGTTCGAGGAGCGCTTCCCGCACGGCGCCCCGTCGCTGCGCGACGCCGAGCGGCTGACCGTCGAGGGCGACGTGACGTTCGGCGCGGGCGTCGTCGTGCGGGGTAGCGCCGAGGTGCACGCGGTCGGGCCGACCCAGCTCGACGCCGGCACCGTGCTCGGAGCATGAGCCCGCTCACACTTTCCCGTCCGCCTGCCGATACATATCTCGGACGGACGGATGCTCGACTCGGGACGGCATGACATCACCCTTCAGCGCGCTGTCCTCGCCGCGCGCGAGGATGAGCGCAAGCGCTGCGCGCGCGAGCTGCACGACGACACCCTGCAGGCACTCGCCGCCCTGCGCGTACAGCTGTCGGCCGCGCGGCGGGGCGAGAGCCCGGAGCTTCTGCGCCAGGCCATCGACGGCGCGGTCGATGAGCTCGGGCGCGAGATCGACAACCTGAGGTCGATCATCACCGAGCTGCGGCCGGCCACCCTGGACGAGCTCGGGCTGCGCAAGGCGCTCGGGGCCCTGTTCGAGCGGGCGTTCGCGCTCTACGGCCTGCGCGTGCGCAGCGTGCTCCGGCTCGATCCGGGTCGCCTGCCCGCCGAGGTCGAGATCTCGGTCTACCGCGTCGTCCAGGAGGCGCTGACCAACGCCGCCCGCCACTCCGGAGCTGGCCTCGCCCACGTCAGCGTGCTCGAGGCCGACGGCGAGGTTCAGGTGAGTGTTCGCGACGACGGCCGTGGATTCGACCCCGGCGCCGGCCGGCTCGGGTTCGGCCTGCTCGGGATGCGTGAGCGGGTCGCCCTCGCCGAGGGCACATTCGAGCTTCACAGCTCTCCCGCCGGCACCGAGGTGCGGGTGACGCTTCCGCTGCACCGTGCCGACGCCGTCGTGCACGGCCGGCGCCTCGCCTATTCCTAGCCGCGCCGGAAGCGGGCGCACCATCCCGCCCGGACGGGGCGTTATCGTGGCGCCATGACGGCGCGCGTGGGGTCAGAGGAGGAGCCGATCACGATCGTCCTGGCGGACGACCATCAGGTCGTGCGGGCGGGCTTGCGGCTGCTGCTCGAGGCCGAGGACGGCTTCGAGGTGGTCGCCGAGGCCGGTGACGTGTCCACGGCCGAGCGGCGCCTGAGCGCGTACCACCCACGCGTGCTCATCCTCGACCTCAACATGCCCGGCGAGGCGAGCCTGCCTGCCATTCCCCGCATCCGCCGGACGGCGCCCGACACCCAGATCGTCGTGCTGACGATGCAGAGCGATCCCGCCTTCGCCCGCGAGGCGCTGCGCGCAGGCGCGCTCGCCTACGTGCTCAAGGAGGCGGCCGACAGCGAGCTCGTGCAGGCGGTGCGCATGGCGGCCGCCGGCCGCACCTACCTCAACCCCGAGCTCGGCGCCCGGTTGGCCGCCGAGCCGCCGGTTCCGCACGGACCGCCGGACGATCTGTCGACCCGCGAGCTCGAGGTGCTGCGGCTGATCGCGCTCGGCCACACGAACAGCGAGATCGCCGCCCATCTCTATCTCAGCGTGCGAACGGTCGAATCCCACCGCGCGCACATCCAGCAGAAGACGCGGCGCATGACGCGCGCCGACCTCGTCGCCTACGCGCGCGATCACGATCTGCTCTGAACATGCCTTGACGGGCATATAGCTAAATGGTTATATAGGTCGCGGTGTCGTCGTTTGCCGTCCTGGCCGAGCCCCACCGCCGCGCCCTGCTCGACCTCCTGCGGGAGGGCGAGCGCCCGGTGGGCGAGATGGTCGGAGCGCTCGCGCTCAGCCAGCCCGCGGTGTCCAAGCACCTGCGCATCCTGCGCGAGGCCGGCCTGGTCGAGGTGCGCACCGATGCCCAGCGCCGGCTCTATCGCCTGCGTCCCGAGCCGCTGCGCGAGGTCGCCGAGTGGCTCGAGCCCTACCGGCGCCAGTGGGCGACCGCGCTCGATGACCTCGAACGGCATCTCGACGCGACGCGATCGGAGCCGTGATGGATGGAGAGTTCGAACAGCGGCCTGACGGCCTGTGGCAGCTGCGATTCGTGCGAACGTTCGCGCACCCGCCGGAGCGGGTGTGGCGGGCGCTGGACGAACCCGGCGAGTTGGCGCACTGGTTCCCGAGCACGATCGAGGGCGAGCGGGCGCCGGGCGCCCGGCTGCGCTTCGCGTTCCCGGAGGACGTCGCGCCGCCGATCGAGGGCGAGATGATCTGCTGCGAGCCGCCGTGGCTGATGGAGCTGCGCTGGGGGAGCGATCTGCTGCGGCTCGAGCTGCGCGGGGTGGCCGAGGGCACCGAGCTGACCCTGCTGCACGCGTTCGCCGAGCGCGGCAAGGGCGCGCGGGACGGAGCCGGGTGGCACACGTGCCTCGACGCCCTCGAGGCCACGCTGGCCGGCGGCGCGCAGCCGCGGGCGGCGCTCGGGCGCTGGGCCGAGCACCACCGGCGCTACGTCGCGCGCTTCGGCCCAGAGGCGGCGACGATCGGGCCGCCGGACCGATGACTTCCGGCTCCGGCCGTGGTCTGAGGTCTCGTACTGCTGATGCGACCGAGTGGAGCTGACACCGTGAGAACCGACCGCGAGCGCTGGAGCGCCCTGCTCGTGCTCTGCCTGGGCACGTTGATGATCGTGCTCGACACGACGATCGTGAACGTCGCCCTCCCTTCGATCCGCGCCGATCTGCACTTCAGCACCGCGTCGCTGGCCTGGGTGGTCAACGGCTACATGCTCACCTACGGCGGCTTCCTGCTCCTGGGCGGCCGGCTCGGCGACCTGTATGGCCCGCGCCGGCTGTTCGTCGGCGGCGTGACCGTGTTCGCGCTCGCCTCGCTCACCTGCGGGCTCTCGGACAGTCAGGGCATGCTCGTGGCTGCGCGCGTCGTGCAGGGCCTCGGCGGCGCCGTCGTCTCGGCCGTCTCGCTGTCGCTCATGATGGCCCTGTTCACCGAGCCGGCCGGGCGCGCGCGGGCGATGGGGATCTTCGGCTTCGTGGCCGCCGGCGGCGGCAGCCTCGGCGTCCTGCTCGGCGGGATCCTCACCGACGTGCTCAGCTGGCACTGGATCTTCCTCGTCAACGTGCCCGTGGGCGCGGGCGTCGTCCTCGCCTCCCGGCGCCTGCTCCCGGCCGACCCGAGCGTGCGCTCGCGCCGGCGCCTCGACCTCGCCGGCGCGCTCACGGTGACGGGCGCGCTGATGCTCGCGGTGTACGCGGTCGTGGGCGGCAACGCGGCCGGGTGGACCTCGGCCCGGACGCTCGGCCTGTTCGGCGGGGCGGTGGTGCTGCTGGCCGGATTCGTGGTCCGCGAAGCGCGGGTGGCGGAGCCGCTCATGCCGCTGCGCCTGCTCACCCGGCGCAACCTGGCCACCGCGAACGTGACCGGCGTCCTGTGGGCGGCGGCGATGTTCGCCTGGTTCTTCCTCACCGCGCTCTACCTGCAGCTCGTACTCGGTGACACCCCGCTGCAGGTCGGCCTCGCCTTCCTGCCCGCGAACCTGATCATGGGCGCGCTCTCGCTCGGCCTCTCGGCCCGCATCGTGCTGCGCTTCGGGGTCCGCCGGCCGCTGGGGATCGGGCTGGGCCTCGCCGCCTGCGGCCTCGTGCTGCTCTCCCGCGCCCCGGTCGATGGCCACTTCGCCGCCGACGTGCTCCCGAGCATGATCCTGCTCGGCATCGGAGCCGGTGTGGCGCTCAATCCGCTCCTGCTCGCCGCCATGGGGGACGCCGACGGGGCCGAGTCGGGGCTCGCCTCCGGCATCGTCAACACCGCCTTCATGATGGGCGGTGCGCTCGGGCTCGCCGTGCTGGCCAGCGTGGCTGCCGCGCGCACGAGCACCCTGACGGCTGCCGGGGCGAGCCATGCCGCCGCGCTCGCCGGGGGCTACCACCTGGCCTTCCTGGTCGGGGCCGCGTTCGCGGCTGGGGCGGCGCTCGTGGGGGCGACGCTGCTGCGCGAGGTCCCGGCTGTCGACTCCGTGCCGGGCGAGTGCGCGGTCGCGGAGGCTGGAGCGTCACCCCGGAGCGCGCGGGATGGCTTCGCCACGCTGGACGTGGCAACGATCCCACGCGGTGTGCCGAGTGGCCGCTAACCCAGTCCGCACGCCGCGCGCAGACGACGCTCCTCGCGGTCGGGTTGGTTGTCGAGACGCTGGCCGGTGATCCGCATGGTGCGGATGCCGTAGGCGAGCGCGGTGGCGTCGTTATCGCGGTCGCGTTCGAAGCTGCCGGGGTCGTCGTGGTAGTCCCTCGTGTCGAGTTCGACGATGAGCTTGTGTTCGGGGTAGTAGGCGTCGACCTCTCGTCCCAGGACAATCGTGTTCATCAGCGGGGTCGGGAGGCCGCGCTCCTGGCAGAAGCGCCTGAACCGGCGTTCGAGCCCGGAGCGTGTGTAGCCGTCGCCGACCTCGCCGAGCAACCGTGCGATCTGCGTTGTTCCCGGCCGGCCACGTGACGACTCCATTTGCGCCCGCAGTTCGCCGGGACGGAGAAACGACCGGCCGCACAGCTCGTTGTACGCACTCGCGAGCTCGTCGATGGAGCGGCTAGATGCGATGTCGAGAACCGTCCGAGCCGGGGCGGTGACGCGGATGCCCCAGTGGGTGGTCGTCTCGCTCGGGGCGAGCGCCACGCGGTGCACGCGAAGCCGGCGGGGCCGGCGGTCCCGGCTCGTTGTCACCTCGAGGGGGTCACGCCACTCGCGATCGATGCCCCACAGCGCCGCCGCCGAGCTGTGGCTGAGAACGGCGCCTGGACCGGCCGCCAGAACCGCCGCGGCGGCCCGGCCGAGCGGGCTCGGTGGCACGTGGCCGACGGCATACACAGCCGCGGTAGCGACAGATCAGGCGACCTGCGTGGAGGCGCAGGTCGATCTGGCGATTCGTTAGCCCGATCGCCCGCAGCTGGGGCGCGGGTGATGTTCCCGTGTTGGCTGGCGGCGCAGGTGGCCACCTGCGATCGATAGTTGCCACATGGCTGAGCGAGCTCGGCCGGAGGATTCACCCGCGCCAGGGCACGAGCGAGACGGGCAACATGCCAGCGGTGAGCGTGGCGAACTTCCCACACGCCCCGCATCGGGCCGGGGCGTCCGGAGCGTGTGGGGCAGTTGCCACGGCCGAGCGTGGCGAACGCCCCGCGCGCCCCGCACCCGCCCCTAAGCGCCCGCCGCGGCGGCGTACAGCGCCTCGATCGCCCGCGCCTGAGCGATCCCGTCGGCGGCGCCGAGCAGCAGCGGCGCCTCGCCGCGGATGGCCGCGCACACGTTCTCCGCCTGGCGGTGATATGGGTTCGCGGGCTCGACCTCGATCGTCTCGATCGCGTCGCCCCGGCGCAGTTCGATCTCGGGTCTCACGCCATGCCAGGGGTCGTCGAGCCAGAGCGTGCCCTCCTCTCCGACCACCTCGAGCTCGTCGCGTTCGGCGCAGTCAAAGCCGGCGTCGAAATGGGCGAGCACTCCGTCGGCGAACCGCAGCGCGGCGGCGAAGCGCACGTCGACGCCGTCGCCGCCGAGCTCCTGCACGGCGGAGAACGCCGTCGGCTCGCCGGCCAGCGTGCGGGCGGCGTGCAGGCAGTAGCAGCCGACATCCATGAGCGCACCGCCCTCGAGCGCGGTCGAGAACCGCACGTTGGACGGGTCCCCGAGCGGGAAGCTGAACTGCGCCCGCACGACCCGCAACCGGCCGATGGCGCCCTCGCTCACGAGCTCCAAGACCCGGGCCATCTGGGGGTGGTGGCGGTACATGAACGCCTCGCTGAGCACGAGCCCGCGGTCAGCGGCCAGCCCGAACGCGTGCTCGGCCTCGGCCGCCGTGCGCGCGAACGGCTTCTCGCACAGCACGTGCTTGCCCGCCTCGAGCGCCCGCACCGTCCAGGGAACGTGCAGGGCGTTGGGCAGCGGGTTGTAGATCGCCTCGACGTCGGGATCGGCGAGCAGCTCCTCGTAGCTGCCGTATGCCCGCGGGATCGCCCGCTCGCTCGCGTAGGCCTGTGCCCGGGCGCCGTCGCGGCTGGCCACGGCGAGCAGCTCGAAGCCAGGCGCCTCGTGCGCACCCGCGAGGACCTGATCGTTGATGCGCGCGGTCGACAGGATGCCCCAGCGGACGGGTTCGCTCATGGCCACACAGAGTAGGCCGCCGCCGCCGTGAGCGTTAACATCGGCCCGCGCGGACCAGCCCATCGTCGGCGGAGGAGGACCGAGAGAGTCGTGCCACGCAGGAGGCGCGCAGCCGTGATGTCGGATGTGGGACGCCTGGCGGGTGTCTCCCACCAGACGGTCTCGCGCGTCCTCAACGGCTCGCCGAACGTCCGGCCGGAGACCCGCGAGCGGGTGCTCGAGGCCATGCGCGAGCTCGACTACCGCCCGAACACGCTCGCCCGGGCGCTCGTGACCGGCCGCTCGCAGACGCTCGGCGTGGTCAGCTTCGACACCACGCTGTACGGCCCGGCCTCGACGCTGCTCGGCATCGAGCAGGCGGCGCATCTGGCCGGCTACTTCATCATCGTGGCCAGCCTCAAGGCGCTCACCCGCGACTCGGTGACCGAGGCGGTGGAGCGACTGCGCACGGCCGGCGTCGAGGGCATCCTCGTCATCGCCCCCTACGACGAGGCGGTCCAGGCGCTACAGACGATCTCGGCCGAGGTCCCGCTGGTGGCGGTCGAGGCCGGGCCGCGGGCAGAGCTGCCCGTCGTCTGCGTCGACCAGTTCGAGGGCGCGCGGCAGGCCACCGACCACCTGCTCGAGCTCGGCCACGAGACGGTCTGGCACATCGCCGGCCCACGCGACTTCCTCGAGGCGCGCGAGCGTGTCGACGGCTGGCGGGCCACGCTCGAGCGCGCGGGCCGCGAGGTCCCCGAGCCGCTCATCGGCGACTGGAGCGCGAGCAAGGGCTACGAGCTCGGGCGGCGGCTGGCCGGGGAACGGGCGGTGAGCGCGATCTTCGTGGCCAACGACCAGATGGCGCTCGGCGTGCTGCGGGCCATGCACGAAGAGGGGCGGCGCGTGCCCGAGGAGGTGAGCGTGGTCGGATTCGACGACATTCCCGAGTCGCCCTACTTCCTGCCGCCGCTCACCACGGTGCGCCAGGACTTCGACGAAGTGGGCAGCCAGGGCGTGCGCGCTCTCCTGCACTGCATCGAGGACGGTCGCGCCCCCACCGGCGGCGCGGCCGTGCCCCCGCGACTGATCGTGCGAGCGAGCACGGCGGGGCGGAGCTGATGGTGGATCGTCATCACGGTTTGACAGCGCCGGTGTTATCGCTAACATGCCCGCGTCGCGCCACCGCGTGGCGAGAGGGAGGATCAGAGGAGAGGCGCTCTTAGCTGAGCCGTCTGATTTGGCGTTGCCGGATCCCGACGGCCGGGTTGAGCGTCAGTTAAGTTCAGTGGAAGAAGCCCAGGCGATCTGCAAGCGTATGGGCGGGACCGGGTGAGAACCGGAGAGGAGAGTGTGATGTCTGAGCACGATGTCATCGGCGATGCCGTCGAGCGCTTGGAGTGGGACGAGCGCAAGGTGGAGGACACGCCGTACAAGCGGATGCGCCAGTTCACGCGCCGCACTGCGCTGAGCGGCGGTGCCGCGGGCCTGGCCGCGCTGGCACTCGAGGCGTGCGGCAGCTCGAAGGGCACGAGCAGCGCCTCGGCGAGTAGTGGGGGCAGCGCCGCCTCCGGGATCTTCGGATCCAGCCAGAGTTACCACTTCGTGATGGTGAACCACGTCACGACGAACGTCTTCTTCACGCCGACGCAGAGCGGCGCGGCGGACGCCTGCAAGCTGCTCGGCTGCTCGTACACCTGGACCGGGTCGGCGACGAGCAACGTGAGCGAGATGACGAACGCGATCAACAGCGCGGTGACCGCCAAGGCGAACGGGGTCGCCACCTCGCTGATCGACCCGACGGCGTTCAACGGTCCGGTGCAGTCGGCGCTCAACGCCGGCATTCCCGTCGTGGCCTACAACGCCGATGAGCCGAACAGCGGCCGCCTGGCGTACATCGGCCAGGACCTCTACGTCTCGGGCCAGCAGATGGGCCAGCACATCGCCAGCCTGCTCCCGAGCGGTGGCCAGATCGGTTTGTTCATCGCCACCCCGGGCGCGGCGAACATCCAGCCGCGCATCAACGGCGCCCTGGCGACGCTCAAGGGGTTCCCGAACATCAAGGCCGACGTGGTGGCCACGGGTGCCGCGGTGCCGGCCGAGCTCACCGTCATCCAGGGCTGGGCGAGTGCCCATACGAGCGCCAAGGGCATGTTCGCCGTCGACGCGGGGAGCACCCAGGGCCTCGCGCAGACGATCCAGAAGCAGGGCCTGAAGTCCAAGGGCTGGGTCGGCGGTGGCTATGACCTGACGCCGATCACCGAGCAGTTGCTGGCCAGCGGGTACATCGAGTTCACGATCGATCAGCAGCCCTACCTCCAGGGCTTCCTGCCGATCCTCGAGCTCTACCTGTACAACGTCTCCCAGAAGCTGAGCGGCATCGCCGACGTCGACACCGGCCTGAAGTTCCTCAACAAGACGACCGTGCTGCCCTACAGCTCGACCAAGAGCGCCTACGAGGGCACCGGCACGGGCCCGGGCGTTCAGAAGTCATAGGGTCGCGCTCGCAAGGGTAGGGTTCCGCCATGGCCGTCGCATCGGGCACTCACGAAGCCGGCGCCTCTCCTCCCGGGTCCGCTCCGCGGCGGACCCGGGCGGGTTCCGGCCTCTCGGCGGTGCAGAGGTTCCTGACGCTGCGCGAGGGCAGCATCGTCGTGGTCACGGCGATCACGATCCTGTACTTCGCGCTCAGCGTGTCGCACTTCGCCACCGGCAGCAACTTCAAGAACCTGCTGCCGTATTTCTGCTTCCTGGCCATCATGGCGGCCGGGCAGGTGTTCGTGATGACGCTGGGCGAGATCGACCTGTCGGTCGGCGCCCTGTACCTGATCACGCCGTTCATCTACTGGAAGCTCAACAAGGCCGGGATCCCGCTCGTCCCCAGCCTCATCCTGGCGCTGGTCATCGCGGCTCTGATCGGCTCCGTCAACGGGTTCTTCATCGCCTACGTGGGCATCGCCTCGTTTGTGGTCACGCTGGCCATGCTGTTCTTCCTCGACGGGCTGGCTCTGATCATGTCCCACTCCGAGCAGATCACCACGCCGGGGACATCCGTCGTCGGGGTGCACACGTTCGCGCAGATCTTCGGCGCCGGGACATATTCGGAGCTCATCTGGGCGGTCGGCCTCGTCATCGTGCTGCAGATCGTGCTCTCGTTCACGCGCTGGGGCCTCTACACGGTGGCGACGGGCGGTAACCGGCTCGCTGCGGCCGAGGCCGGCGTCAATACCCGGCTCGTGCTGCTGCGCAACTTCGCCCTCTGCGCGACCACGGCCGGGTTCGCGGGAGTCCTCGAGGGCATCCGCACGTCGAGCATCACCCCTGACCCTTCGGGATCCAACCAGTTCCTGCTCTACGCGGTCGCCGGTGTGATCATCGGCGGCACGCTGATGACCGGCGGCGAGGGGACGGTGGTCGGTGCGCTCATCGGCGCGCTGTTCATCGGAGTGCTCCAGGACGGCCTGACGATCAAGTCCGTGCCCGCGACCTACGAGTACCTGTGGCTCGGCATCGCCGTGCTCATTGCCATGGTCATCAACGTCATCGTGCGCCGCGTGCGCCTGGGGTCCGGACGTGCCTGAGCCGAACGTCGCCGCCGAGCGGGTCGTCGGCCCCACCCGGGCCGAGGACGATGTCCTGCGCGTCGAGCACATCTCCAAGCGCTTTGGTCCCGTCACCGCCCTGCGCGACATCAACCTCCACCTGCGCAAGGGCGAGGTGCTCGGGCTGCTGGGGGACAACGGCGCCGGCAAGTCGACGCTGATCAAGATCCTGTCGGGGTTCCAGAAGCCGGACACGGGCGAGATGTGGGTGAAGGGCGAGCCCTACGCGCCCCGGAGCGTGCTCGACTCCCGGACCGTCGGCATCGACACCGTGTTCCAGGACCTCGCACTCATCAACGAGCTGAGCGTCTACCAGAACCTGTTCCTGCGCCGCGAGCACGTCTTCCGGCCGCTCCCGTTCCTGTCCAATGCCCGCATGAAGCGGGAGGCGCGTGCCGCGCTTGACGAGATCGGCATCAACATCCCGCGCATCGACGTCCCCGTGGCCCGCCTGTCCGGTGGGCAGCGCCAGGCCATCGCCATCGCCCGCACGATGTCCAGCGACGCGGACATCATCCTGCTCGACGAGCCGCTGGCCGCCATGGGCGCCAAGGAAGGGGCGATGATCCTCGATCTGATCGCCCGGCTGAAGGCGGAGGGGCGGGTGTCGATCGTCATGATCCTGCACAACTACGTGCACGTGTTCGCCGCCTGCGACCGCGTCACTCTGATCCAGGATGGCGTGATCGCCCTGGATAAGAACACGAGCGAGACCTCGGTCGAGGAGCTGACCGAGATCGTGGTCGAGGAGTACCGGCGCGCCCGCCTGGCCGGCACGACCGGGAACGGAACCGGCACCGACGCCGCCACGGGCACGAGCCCGGAATCGGCCGCCGGGCCGGCCACTCCGGCCCCGTGAGCGGCAAGCCTGCCTACGCGATCGGCGTCGACTTCGGCACCGAATCCGGCCGGGCACTCGTGCTCGACCTCGAGACCGGCCGGGACCTCGCGGTCGAGGTCGTCCCCTACCCGAGCGCGGTCATCGACCGGGAGCTGCCTGGTAGCGGCGAGCGGCTCGGCGGGGACTGGGCGCTCCAGGACCCGGCCGACTGGATGGCGGTCATCGAGCAGGGCGTGCCGGCGGCGCTCGAGACGGCGGGCATCGACGCCGAGCAGGTGATCGGCCTGGGCATCGACGTCACGAGCTGCACGGTGCTGCCGGTCGATGGCGACGGGACGCCGCTGTGCCAGATCGAGGCGCTGCGCGAGCGCCCGCATGCCTGGCCGAAGTTGTGGAAGCACCACGCCGCCCAGGACGTGGCCGACCGGCTGACCGAGGTCGCGCTCGAGCGCGAGGAGGAGTTCATCACCCGCTTCGGGGGCCGGATCTCCTCGGAGTGGTACTTCCCCAAGCTGATCCAGATCTGGCTCGAGGACCGCGAGATCTATGACCGGGCCGAGGGCTTCATCGAGGCGACCGACTGGATCGTCTGGCAGCTCACCGGCCGCGAGTGCCGCCAGCTGTGCACGGCCGGATACAAGGCGCTCTACACGCCCGAGCACGGCGGCCTGCCGCCGGCCGAGTACTTCGAGGCCGCCTACGAGGGGTTCTCTGACCCGGCGGCCAAGCTCGGGACAGAGTTCGCCGAGCTCGGGAGCTCAGCGGGAACGCTGCGCAGCGAGCTGGCCCAGAAGCTCGGCCTGCCGGAGAGCGTGGCCATCGCCGTCGGCAACGTCGACTCGTTCGTGTCCGTGCCCGGCGCCGGCGTGCGCGAGCCGGGCGTGTTCGTCACCGTTGTCGGGACCTCGATCTGCGACATGGTGGTGGCGCAGGACGAGGTGCGTCTGCCCGGCATCACCGGCGTCGTGCGCGACGGCATCCTGCCCGGGCTCTATGGCTACGAGGCGGGGCAGGTCGCGGTGGGGGACATGCTGGCCTGGTTCACGCGAAAAGTTGTGAGCGATCACAACTTCGAGCAGCTCGAGCAGGCGGCGAGCGAGATCGGACCGGGGGAGACCGGGCTGATCGCGCTCGACTGGTGGAACGGCAACCGCTCGATCCTGGCCGACGCCGACCTCACCGGGGCGATCATCGGGCTGACCCTGCAGTCGAGCCCGGCCGAGATCTATCGCGCCCTGCTCGAGTCGATCGCGTTCGGCAACCGCCGGATCGTGGAGAACTTCGTCGAGGGCGGCCTCGAGATCACCGAGATCGTGGCCTGCGGCGGCATCGCCGTGCGCAGCCCCCTGACCATGCAGCTGTTCGCCGATGTCAGCGGCCTGCGCGTGCGGGTGCCCGACTCGACCGAGATCCCGGCTCGCGGCTCGGCCCTGTTCGGCGCCGTGGCCGCCGGCCACTTCCCCGACATCTACGCGGCCATCGAGGCGCTCGCTCCGGGCGACATGGCCGTGTATGAGCCCGACGGCGACGCCAAGGAGACCTACGACCGTGTCTACGCGGTCTACCGGGAGCTGTACGCGTGGCTCGGCTCGGAGCGGTCCGACCTGCTGCACGAGCTCAAGGCGATTCGCAGCGAGAGGAGAGACGGGTGAGCCGGAAGCCGACCGTGGGCCTGCTGGCGATCATGCAGGAGCTCTACGACGAGATGATCCCCGGGATCACGGAGCGGCAGGCCGGGTACGCAACCGAGGTGGCACGGACGCTCGCTCCGGTGGCCGAGGTCGTGTTCTCGCGCCCGGCTCGCAACCGCGAGGACGTCGAGGCGATCATGCGGGCGCTGCACGAGCGCCGGGTGGACGGGGTCGTCATCGTCATGCTCACCTACGGCCCGGCCATGCGGAGCGTGCGGGCGCTGCTCGACTGCCGGCTGCCGGTGCTGCTGGCCAACATCCAGCCCGAGCGCGCGATCACCGCGAGCTGGGACATGGACGATCTGACCTACAACCAGGGGATCCACGGCGCGCAGGACCAGGCCAACGCGCTCGTGCGCACCGGCCTGCCGTTCTCGGTCATCACCGGCGACTGGCGCTCGGAGGCGTTCGCGCGCGCATTCGAGGACTGGGCCCGGGCGGCGCAGACGGTGACCGAGCTGCGGCGCGCTCGCATCGCCCTGCTCGGCTACCCGATGAACGGGATGGGCGACATCCTGTATGACCCGCCGGCGCTCATGCGGCGGCTCGGCCCGATGGTGCTCAGCGAGGACCTGGGGGCGCTGCACCGCCGCATGGAGGCGGTCGACGACGCGGCCGTCGAGGACGTGCTCGCCCGCCACAGCGAGGTCTTCGCCGTGGCGGAGGACCTCCCGCGCGAGCGCCACGCCTACGCGGCGCGCATGGAGGTGGCGATCCGGGGCATGCTCGAGGACGGCGGCTACGCCGGCTTCTCGTTCCACTTCGACTCGATCGGGGGTGACGGCCGCTTCCGCCAACTGCCGCTGCTCGCCGCCTCGAACCTGATGGCCGACGGCTACGGCTTCTCGGCCGAGGGCGATACGAACACGGCGACGCTCATGTGCGCGGCTCAGACGCTGATCGGTGAGACCCACTTCAGTGAGATGTACGCGATGGACTGGGAGCGCGATTCGGTGCTCATCAGCCACATGGGCGAGGGCAACTGGCGGATCGCCCGCGGCGATCGGCGTGTGCGGCTGATCGACCGGCCGCTCGGCATCGGGAAGCTCGACAATCCGCCCACGCCGGTGTTCATGGCCCAGCCCGGGCCGGCCACGACAGCCGCGCTCGTGCCGATCGAGGGGGAGTACTACCGCCTGCTGGTCGGCTACGGCGAGGTGCTCGACACCGACGAGCTGCCGAAGGTCGAGATGCACCACTTCCATTTCCGGCCCCAGGGGGGTATGGAGGAGTTCATGGACGCGTGGCTGCGCCAGGCCGGCCCTCACCACTTCGTACTCAACCTGGGCGATCATCGCCGGCGCTGGCGGCGGCTGGCCGAGCAGCTCGAGCTCGAGTACGTGGAGCTGCCATGAGCGATTCCGGGCTCGAGCCCCTGCGCGATGCGGTGCTCGAGGCCAATCGCGCGCTGCCCGCGCACGGGCTCGTCACCCTGACCTGGGGCAACGCGAGCGCGGTCGATCGCGAGCGCGGCGTGATCGCGATCAAGCCGAGCGGCGTCGGCTACAGCGAGATGACGGCCGCCGACGTCGTCGTCCTCGATCTCGAGAGCGGTGAGGTGGTGGCCGGGGAGCGCCGGCCCTCGACCGACACCCCGACGCACCTGGCGCTCTACCGCGCCTACGAGGAGATCGGCGGGATCGTGCACACGCACTCGACCTGGGCGACCGCCTGGGCTCAGGCAGGGACGGAGATCCCGGTGCTCGGCACCACGCACGCCGACCTCATGGCCTGCCCGGTGCCGGTGACCCGCGCGCTCACCCCCGAGGAGGTGCAGGAGGCCTACGAGGAGGCGACCGCCACGGTGCTGATCGAGGCGATCGGCGCCCGGGGCGCGCTCGAGGTGCCGTGCGTGCTCGCGCGCGGGCATGCGCCGTTCTGCTGGGGCGCGAGCGCCGGCGCCGCGGTCGAGGCCGCGGTCACGCTCGAGGCGGTGGCGCGGATGGCCCTGCTCAGCCGGCTCGTCGATCCGTCCGGCCCCGACCTGGCCGCGTTCGTGCGCGACAAGCACTACGAGCGCAAGCACGGGGCCGGGTCCTACTACGGGCAGCGCTAGCCGGTCGGGCCATCCGGGCCGTCACCCACATCGGCTGCGCCATGGTCGTGGTTCCCCATCCGGCCGACGCTCACCGCCACGCCCCAGTCGCGGCCGTCCCCGGCCGGGGTGCCCGGTGAGCACCGTTCTGTTCGTGTGCCTGCACAACGCGGGGCGCTCACAGATGAGCCAGGCGCTGTTCGAGCGCGCGGCCGGCGGCCGCCACAGCGCGCTGTCGGCCGGCACGACCCCGGGCGAGCGGGTGCACCCCGAGGTCGTCGAGGTCATGCGCGAGCTCGACATCGACCTCGCTGAGCGCACACCCCAGCTGCTCACCCGCGAGCTCGCCGAGCAGGCAGACGTCGTGGTGACGATGGGCTGCGGCGACAGCTGCCCGTATATCCCCGGCAAGCGCTACATCGACTGGGACCTCCCCGACCCCAAAGGCCGCCCGATCGACGAGGTCCGCGCCACCCGCGAGGAGATCGCCAAGCGCGTGCAGCAGCTCGTGACCGAGCTCGACGCGGCGTGACCGCGCTGCTGCTCGAGCGCGGGCCCAGCTACCAGCGGTCGTGCACGTGCTCGCGGATGTAGCGGTCGTACACCTCGCGCACGCCGTCGCGCTGGGCTCCGGTCAGCCGGGGTGAGGCCGCTGCGGCCGCGTTCTGGCGCGCCTGCTCGGGGTTGCGGGCGCCCGGGATGACCGTGCTCACGCCCTCCTGGTCGATGACCCAGCGCAGGGCGAACTCAGCCAGCGGCCGCTCCTCGCCCACCACCTCGCGCAGCGCCCGCACCGCCTCGAGGCCAACCTCGAACGGCACGCCGGAGAACGTCTCGCCGACGTCGAACGCCTCGCCGTGACGGTTGAAGTTGCGGTGGTCGTCGGGGCTGAACTCGGTGTTCTCGTCGTACTTGCCCGACAGCAGACCGGAGGCGAGCGGCACGCGGGCGATGATCCCCACGCCGGCGGCGCGGGCGGCTGGGAGCACCTCCTCGAGCGGCTTCAGGCGAAAGCAGTTGAGGATGATCTGCACCGTGGCCACGCCGGGGCGCGCGATCGCTTGCAGAGCCTGGGCGCACGTCTCCACGGACACTCCGTAATGACGGATCCGCCCCGCCTGCACGAGGCGGTCGAGGGCGTCGAACACCTCGCGCGAGGCGTAGACCTCATCCGGCGGGCAGTGCAGCTGGACGAGGTCGAGCGTGTCCATGCCGAGGTTCTCGCGCGAGCGCTCATTCCAGGCCCGGAAGTTGTCGGCGTTGTAGTTGACCAGGTCCTGAGCGACGCGGCGACCCATCTTCGTGGCCACGAAGACGTCCTCCGGATGCGCGGCGCGGAAGGCGCCGACGAAGCGCTCCGAGCGCCCGTCGCCGTACACGTCGGCGGTGTCGTAGAACGTGATCCCCTCCGCGTAGGCGGTGTCGAGGACGGCGCGAGCATCCTCCTCCCCGACGGTGCCCCACTCGGCGCCGAGCTGCCAGGTGCCCAGCCCGACGACGCTGACCTCGCGCTCGAGCCGGTCGATGTGCCGTGATTCCATGATCGCCATCATTCCAGGTCGCCTGCGGCTGAGGCGCTCGTGCACAACGCCGCCACGGCTCGGCCCGTCGTCGCCATTCCCGCCCACGAAGGCGATCCGAGCCCCCTGGGTGCTGGCCCGGCGCACACGCGCCGGCCGCCGGATCGCCCTCGGTGGCGTTCGTGGGCGATTTTGCGTGATATGGACGCAAGATCCACCAAGCGAACGGGTGTGTCCGATCGCTCGGGATGGTCGCCACGCGGGACGTGGCAAACTCGCCGCGCGGCCACTCCGGCGCCGGCGGCCACTCCGGCGCCCGCGCCGCAGCCGCCCGGGGCTGTCGGACTCTCAGGCCGCTTCGGCGGTCGGGACGATGAGGCCGTGCCCGGGGACCGGGCAGGGCTCGAGGCGCAGCTGGGGAAGGGGCAGCGGGCGGCTGAGCAGGTAGCCCTGGGCGAGGTCACAGCCGAACTCGGCCAGGATGCCGAGCGTCTCCGCGTCCTCGACCCCCTCGGCGACGACGCGCAGCCCGATCGAGTGGGCGAGCTCGATCGTGGAGCGCACGAGCGCGAGATCCCGGGCTCCCGCGCTGTGCCCGAGGCCGCTGACGAACCCGCGGTCGAGCTTCAGCTCGTCGACGGCCAGGCTGCCCAGGTAGGCGAGCGACGTGAAGCCGGCGCCGAAATCATCGACCGAGATGCACAGGCCGAGGTCGGAGAGCTCCTGGATCGCGCGCTTGCACTGGTCGAAGTCGCTCATGGCGGTCGTCTCGGTGACCTCGAGCACGAGCGCGTCGACCGGCAGATCGTGGGCGGCCAGCGCGCGCTGCACCACGCCGGGGAACCCCGGGGCGAGCAGGTTGGTGACCGAGATGTTGACCGCCACCGCCACCCGCCGCCCGGCGTGCCACCAGTCAGAGCAGGCAGCCAGCGCGTGATCGATGACGAGCGCGGTCAGGGCATCCATGAGCCCGGCGTCCTCGGCCAGGGGCAGGAACTCGAGCGGCGGCACGTCGCCGAGCCGCGCGTGCGTCCAGCGGGCGAGCGCCTCGACCGCGAGCACCTGCCCGCTCGACACCTCGACCTGGGGCTGGTAGTGGAGATGGATCGTCCCGTGCTCGATGGCCTGACGGAGGTCCTCGACCAGGCCGAGCCGGTCCCCGTCGCCGTCGATGCCCACGTGGTAGACGGCGAGGTTCTTGCCCTCGGTCTTGGCCCGGTACATCGCCGTGTCGGCGCAGCGCACCAGCGTCGGGGCATCGACGGCCTGGTCGGGCGCGACGGCGATGCCGATGCTGGCTCCGATTCGCGCCACCACGTCGTCGAGCTGGAACGGCTCGCACAGGCGGGCGGAGATCCGCTCGGCCACCGACACGGCGTAGTCGGTGCCGGCGCCCGGCAGCACGATGACGAACTCGTCGCCGCCCATCCGCACGAGCAGGTCGCTGGTCCGCAGCGACCCGGTGAGCCGGCCACCGAGCTGGCGCAGGAGCTGATCGCCGACCGAGTGGCCGAAGGAGTCGTTGACCTCCTTGAAGCGGTCGAGGTCGACGAACAGCAGGGCGACCTCGAGCCGAGGCTCGTCGAGGGCGACCGGCTCGGCGAGCAGGTGCTCGAGGCGTTCGAACAGCGCCCGGCGGTTGGCCAGCATGGTCAGCTCGTCCGTGTTCGCCTGCTCACGCCGGTGCTCGGTCAGGGCACGCAGGCCGCGCAGGGACAGCCCGGCTCGGACTCCGGCCAGGACGAGCGTGCCGGTGGCCAGCCCGACGGCCACCTGGCCGTGGTGGCTCCAGGCGCCGAGGACGAGGATGACGAGCGCCGCGCCGGCCGCCGTGGCCGGCAGCATCAGTCCCGGCGCCCGCTCGGCGTCGCTGACGCCGTCGCGGGGGACCGGCAGCCAGAGCGAGGCGGACACGAGCAGGGTCGAGGCCGGCCAGGCGACGGCGTTGAGGAACGCGCCCACGTGGCCGGTGGCGCCGAACAGGTTCGCGGTGTCACCGATCGCGTTCACCAGGTAGCCGGCGGCGAGCAGCATCCAGGCGGTGCGCGTGTGCCCGGGCATGATCGCGGTGGCTCCGACGACCAGGACGAGCAGCAGCAGATCACCGATCGGGTAGGCGAGGTTCGTCGCCACCGAGAGGGTGCCGCCGCCGGTGGCCGAGAGCATGGTGTGGAAGGCGAACTCGCCGCACACGGCCGCGGCACCGAGTCCGGCCACCGCCCCGTCGAGCCAGGTGGCCGCCGTCACGTGGCGGATCTTGCCGGCGCACGAGCATCATCACGCCGACGTAGGTGATCGGGTAGAAGGCGAGATAGAAGGCGTCGGCCGGGGAGGGACTGGCCGGTGTGCTCGACGCGGTGCTGAGCGCGGTGAGCACCATGTCGCCCATCGCCCACAGGAGCAGCCCGCCGCCGAGCAGCAACGGGACCACTCGGCTCCGGCGCAGGGTCAGCGCGCTGGCCATGCAGAGGAGGCTGGCGAGCACCTCGAAGCCGGACATCACCCAGCCGTCGAGCCACAGCCGGGGCGTCGGATCGAGCGCCTCCAGGAAGGCGTAGGCCAGCAGCCAGACGGTCAGTACCGCGAAGGCGGCCGCCGCCACGCGCCGGGCGCGAGTCGGACTCCCGGGTGCGCGGCGCCGGTCAGCAATCGACCGTCCGCGGAGCGATATGTGCTCAGCCATGCATGCCAATCCCCGGGCGAGCCCCCACGCGCCCGTGGGCTCTGTATCGGCAGGTGCAAGCGGAACTTGAGCCCGATCCTCAGAAGGTCGGGGTGAGCCCTCACAACGCCCGAGGCCCCGGCAGATGCCGGGGCCTCGGTCAAGCGTCTGCGTAGCGGCGGCGCCAGGCCCTACTTGATGAACAGGATCTCGGAGTACTTCGGCAGCGGCCACAGGTCGTCGGCGACGACCTTCTCGAGCCGGTCGGCGACCGCGCGCACGCGGGCCATCGCCGGTACGACCGTGTCGTGCATGTAGCGGGCCCACGGCAGCAGCTCCTCGTCGGGCTGGTTCTCCTTGAGGTTGGCCGCCTCGAGCTCACCGATCGCCGAGTCGAACTCGCTCACGACACCCGCCAGCGCGCCGGCCAGCTCGCCGAGCTCGGCGCTGCGCAGCAGCGCCAGATGCCGGGCGGCCGCGGGGAGCAGCATCGTGCGGGCGATCACCGCCGCCGTCTCGGCCTCGATGTTCAGCTTGGTCACGTACTGCTCGAGGAACACCTCGTAGCGGGACTCGAGCTCGCGCTCGGACAGCACGCCGTAGTTGGAGAAGATCGCCACCGTCTCGTCGGCGACCAGGTACGGCAGGGCGTCCGGCGTCGCGCGCAGGTTGAGCAGCCCGCGGCGCTCGGCCTCGGCGTGCCACTCGGCGGAGTAGTTGTCGCCGCCGAACACGACCTGCTTGTTCGCCGCGTAGCTGCGCTGGAGGATCGGACGCAGCGCCGCCTCGAGCTCGGTCCCCTGCTGCAGCGCGTCCTCGAGCTCCTCGGCCAGGTCGTCGATCGCCTCGGCGACGATCGTGTTCAGCACCGTGTTGGGCAGTGCGAGCGACATGCTCGAGCCGAGCGCGCGGAACTCGAACTTGTTGCCGGTGAACGCGAACGGGCTCGTGCGGTTGCGGTCGCCGCCGTGCATCGGGAGTGGCGGCAGCACCGGCGTGCCCAGGCCGAGGAACGACTCGGGGGTCGACTCGCCCGCCTCGCCGCGCTCGATGGCTCCGAACACCTTCTCGAGCTCGGAGCCGAGGAAGATGGAGATGATCGCCGGCGGCGCCTCGTTGGCGCCCAGGCGGTGGTCCTGGCCGGGCGAGGCGATCGAGGCCCGAAGCAGGCCCTGATGGGTGTTGACGGCCTGGATGACGGCGGCGCAGAAGAACAGGAACTCGAGGTTCTCGTGCGGCGTGTCGCCGGGCTCGAGCAGGTTCTTGCCCGTGTCGGTGCCCATCGACCAGTTGTTGTGCTTGCCCGAGCCGTTGACCCCGGCGAACGGCTTCTCGTGCAGCAGGCAGACGAGGCCGTAGCGGCGGGCGACGTTCTGCAGCACCTGCATGGTCAGCTGCTGGTGGTCGGAGCCCACGTTCGAGTTCTCGAACACGGGCGCGATCTCGTACTGGTTGGGCGCCACCTCGTTGTGGCGCGTCTTCACCGGCACGCCGAGCTTGAACAGCTCGCGCTCGCAGTCGAGCATGTAGGCGAGGATCCGCTCGGGGATCGAGCCGAAGTAGTGGTCGTCGAGCTCGTGGCCCTTCGGCGGCTTGGTCCCGAACAGCGTGCGCCCGGTGGTGAGCAGGTCGGGGCGCTCGAAGTAGTACTGCTCGTCGACCAGGAAGTACTCCTGCTCGGGGCCGACGGTGGTGAACACGCGCGCGGCGGCCTGGTCGCCGAACAGCCGCAGGGCGCGGATGGCCGACTTCGACAGCGTGTCCATCGAGCGCAGCAGCGGGATCTTGTGGTCGAGCGCCTCGCCCGTCCAGGAGGCGAACGCGGTCGGGATGACGAGCACGGCCCCGTTCGGGTTCTCGAGGATGAACGCCGGCGAGGTCGGGTCCCAGGCCGTGTAGCCGCGGGCCTCGAACGTCGCCCGGATGCCGCCGGTCGGGAACGACGACGCGTCGGGCTCGCCCTGGATGAGCTCCTTGCCGGAGAACTCGGCCAGCGCGGTGCCCTCACCGGTCGGGCCGTAGAACGAGTCGTGCTTCTCGGCCGTGGACCCGGTCAGCGGCTGAAACCAGTGCGTGTAGTGGGTGGCCCCGCGCTCGAGCGCCCACTCCTTCATGGCCAGCGCGACCGAGTCGGCCAGCGACGTGTCGAGCGCCTCGCCGCGCGCGAGCGTCACCTGCAGGCGCCGGAAGATGTCCTTGGGCAGGCGCTGGCGCTGGACGGCGGGACTGAACACGTTCTGTCCGAAGACCTGGTTGTCGGACACGGTGAGATCAGGCGCGCCGAGGGCGCCGCCGTTCGGCGCCCACTGCGCGGCCAGGACGTTCTGCTGACGGATGCGAGGCATGCGAGGTGTTCTTCCTTCCTATGGGTGCCTCGGCGGCGGAGGCATACGAGCATGGCCCCAGGCGCCCCGAGGCCGACTGCCTCAGAAGCCTAGGACATAGGCGCGCGCGTGGGTTTATCCATAGGGATAAAGGCGCCCGCGCGCGGGTGCGCCGCCGGGACAGCGGTGGCGGGCCGGCTCGTCAGGGGCCGGGCAGCGCGCCCGGCGTGCTGACGACGTTGCCGTTGTTGTCGACGTAGGACTGCGCCGGCGTGGTGGTCACGTTCACGGCGAAGGTGCCCTGAGGGGTCGCGCCGCCGGCCAGCACGGCCTTGGCGTTGCCGGCCAGCCCGGCCGCCACCTGCCAGGCCACGACGTGGCGGCCCGGAGTGACCGCGGTGACCCCCCAGTCGAAGGTCACGCTGCGGCCCGGGGCGAGCGAACCCGAGGCCCAGGTGTCGGGGTCGGCGGTGCTGTAGGAGCCCCGCACCGCCGCCCCGGCAGCTGAAGCCGCAGGGGCCGGGTGGGTGATCGACGACCCAGATCGGCGGCGAGGGGTTGTCGAGCGAGTCGCTGCCCTGATTTGAGTCGAACACGGCCGAGCTCGTGCCCTCGCCCGGAGGTGCGGGGTAGTGGCAGGTGACCGGGCACACTGTGATGGCCACGTTCGGGATCGTCTTCGATCCCGTGTTCTGCACGGTGATGACCAAGTGCGTGTGCTGGGAGAGGGTCTGAGCGGCGGGGAAGCTCGCGTGCACCTGCACCGGGAAGCTCGCGCTCGGCTCTCCGGAGGACTGCTGGCCCTGGTCGCTCGCGGTCCCGCAGGCCGACAGTGCCGCCGTGGCGCACAGCGCCGCCACCAGACGGGCGGCCCGGTGGGGCGCCCGGGCGCGGGCGGGCATGGGAGCGCTCCCTCTCACTGGGGCGCGAACATACCACCTGCCCCCGCGGCGGCACGCCGGTTGGCGCGACGGTTCCCATTTGTGCTCCGGCGGGCGCCTGTCGTAGGCTGTGGCCGGTGCTCCCCCGCCCGGCGGGAGCCTGCGCCCGAGGAGAGCTGAGCCGAGTTGATCCGCACCGTCGCCGACCGCACGTTCCTTCCCACGAAGAACGTGCTCGAAGAGGTCGGGAACATGTGCATCCTGACGGGCAAGACGCTCGTCTCGGCGGTCCGCCCACCGTACCCGTACGGGGGCGAGTTCGCCAGCCAGTTCCTGTTCGGCCTGCGGCTGTGCTGGTTCCCGCTGCTCGTCTCCACGGTCGCGTTCGGCTTCGGCGCGCCGGGTCTGCAGGCGGCCAATTTCCTCGTCCTGTTCGGCGCGCTCGACCGCCTGGGCGGCTTCTTCGTCCTCGCCTCGATTCGCGAGTTCGCGCCGTTCGTGGACGCGATCGTGCTCGCCGGCGTGGCCGGCACCGCGATCACCGCCGACCTCGGCGCCCGCAAGATCCGCGAGGAGCTCGACGCCCTGCAGGTGCTCGGCGTGGACCCGGTGAAGAACCTCGTCGTCCCGCGGTTCCTCGCCCTCATGTTCCTGACCGGCCTATTCGACATCTACGCGCTGCTGTTCGGCATCTTCGGCGGCATCCTGGCCACGATCGTCAACCACGCCCCGCTCGGCCCGTTCTGGTCGACGTTCTTCAACAACGCCTCCACCACCGACCTGTGGGGCTCGGTGATCAAGACGACCCTGTTCGGGGCCATCATCGCCATCGTCTGCTGTTACAAGGGGATGACGGCCTCGGGTGGCGCCGAGGGGGTCGGCCGGGCGGTCAACCAGGCCGTCGTCATCGCCTTCCTGGGCATCTTCGCGTTCAACTACGCGTTCACCCAGACGCTGCTGGCCACCCACCCCGAGCTGACCACGATCATCCGATGAACGACCTGCTCGCCGCACCGCGCGGATGGATCGAGTCCTCCGGGGAGCTGTTCAAGTTCGGCGGCCGGGTGGTCGGCGAGGTCGCACGCCTGCGCGTGCTCAAGTTCTTCGGCGAGACGTTGCGCCAGTGCGGCATCCTGATCCTCTCCTCGACGCTCGTCATCTGGGGCCTGGTGTTCATCATCGGCCTCGAGTGCGGGATCGAGGGCGCCTACTTCTCCAACTCGAACGGCACGCCCGCCTACTCGGGCGTGTTCGCGGCCTGGTGCGACCTGCGCGAGCTCGTCCCCTACGGCTTCGGCTACATGATGGCGGCCAAGGTCGGCACCGGCCTGGTGGCCGAGCTCGGCTCGATGCGCATCTCGGACGAGATCGACGCGCTCGAGGTGATGGGCATCAGCGGCATCCGCTTCCTGTGCGCGACGCGTCTGCTCGCGGCCTGGATGGTCCTGCCGTTCGTGTACCTGGCCTCGATCGGGGCCGGCTTCCTGGCCAGCTACCTCGCCGTCGTGCAGCAGATCGGCGACGTGTCCTCGGGCGGGTTCTTCCTCATCTTCTGGGAGTTCCAGAACCCGCCGGACCTCTTATTCAGCCTCATAAAGGCGATGGCGATGGCCACGGTCATCGTCATCGTGGGCTGCTACTACGGCTATAACGCCAGTGGCGGCCCCGTCGGCGTGGGCACCGCGACCGCCAAATCGATGGTGCTCAACCTCGTCGCCGTCCACCTCATCGGAATGCTCGGCACCCAGATCTTCTGGGGCGCCAACCCGCGAGCCCCCATCGGAGGATGACCATGGCCCCCGGAGACGAACACGAGACCTCGCGGTGGGTGCCCCAGGGCGGCCAGGGCGACCCGGCCGACGAACCGGCCCCGTTCGACCGCCCCGGCGACCGCGCTGATCGCGAGGCCGACAAGGGCGGTCTGCTCGAGTCGGCCCAGGGCGCCCGCGAGGAGCGCCCCGGCCTGCCCGAGGGGCCGGACGCCTCGGACTTCGAGACCGCGGCCGGCAGCGACCACGAGCCCTCCCACGCCATGCCCGCCCAGGGCAACGCGGGGGGGCGCGGCTCACGCGTGTCGGTCGTCAACGAGGACGCGCCGCGGCCGGAACCGCCCGAGGGCGCCGACGCCGACGAGTACAAGTTCCACACCTACAAGGTCTATCCCTCGGGGCGTCCCGACACGGTCGAGTTCATCGACTGCTACAAGGCGTTCGGGCGCGCCCGCATCCTCCGCGGGCTGAACATGGGCCTGCCCGAGGGCATGGTGTCGATGATCCTCGGCCCCTCGGGCACGGGCAAGTCGGTGTGCATCAAGCACATGGTCGGGCTGCTCTACCCCGACCGGGGCGACGTCCTCGTGCACGGCGTGTCGGTGCCGAACATGGCCGACGAGGAGCTGTTCGAGATGCGCAAGAAGTTCGGCCTGCTGTTCCAGGACGGCGCGTTGTTCGGCTCGATGAACCTCTACGACAACGTCGCCTTCCCGCTGCGCCAGCACACCGAGAAGGGCGAGGACGAGATCGAGGACATCGTCATGGGCCGCCTGGACGAGGTTGGCCTGGCCGAGGCCCGGGACAAGGCGCCGAACGAGCTCTCGGGCGGGATGCGCAAGCGGGCCGGGTTCGCCCGCGCGCTCGTGCTCGAGCCTGACATCGTGCTGTTCGACGAGCCCGACTCGGGGCTCGATCCGGTGCGCACCGCCCTGCTCGGCGAGCTCATCCTCGAGATCCACCGCGACATGATGGATGACGCCAAGAAGAAGGGGAAGGAGCACCTGCCCACCTTCGCCGTCATCACGCACGACATCATGAGCGCGCGCCGGGTGGCTGACTACATCAACGTGCTGTGGCGCGGGCGCATCGTCGAGGCCGGCCCGGCGGAGGACATGCTGAACTCCGAGAACCCGTTCATCCGCCAGTTCCTCGCCGGGGAGTCGCAGGGCCCGCTGGCCATGGACTGAGGCTGCCGGCAGTGCCTGCCTTTTTCGAGCGCGCCGTCGCGCAGGCCGTGCGGCGGCCGGCGCTGACGCTGGCGATCGTGCTCGTCCTTGCCGCCGCCGGTGCGCTCGCCGCCCTCGGGCTGCCGACGAGCACGGGCAGCGACACGTTCGTCAGCCGCTCCTCGCCCGCCTACCGCGTCACCGCCGCCGACCAGTCCCACTTCGGCGGCGATCCGGTGATCGTGATGATCCACGAGTACCTGCCGAACCTCGTGTTCACGCGCGACCTCGGCACCGAGACCGAGCTCGAGGCGTGCCTGTCCGGCCAGACCGTCGTCGCCGATCAGAACGTCAAGGCGTTCGTGCCCGCGCCGGCCGGCCAGGTGCCCTACGGCGGCTGGGGCAGCCCGTGCGGTCAGCTCGCCCGGTTGCGCCCGGCGCGGGTCGTCTACGGGCCCGGCACGTTCCTCAACCGCTCGGTGGCCGCGGTCAACGCCGGTGTGGCCCAGGTGCTCGCCCAGGCCCGCCAGCAGGTGAGCGCCGCGGAGGCGGCCGCCTACGAGCTCGCCCTCGGCCGCCACTACACCCAGAAGGCGGCCCTGCAGGCGGCCCAGGCGGCGGGCGAGCTCGCCCAGGAGAAGGCGTACACGCAGATGGCCACGATGGCCGTCCAGTCGGGCGTCACCGGCACGGAGAGCATCGACGACACCACGTTCATCTCCAACGTCGTGTTCGACCAGACCCGCGGCGTCTACGAGCCGAAGGCCCGTTTCGCCTACCTGTTCCCGACCCGCAACTCGGCGCTCATCCAGGTCCGCCTGCGCTCCTCGCTGAGCGCCGCTCAGCAGTCCCGCGCGATCGCGCTCATCCGCCAGGCCGTGCGGATGCCGATGTTCGCCTCCGCCTACCACGGCACGTACACGGTGAGCGGCTCGCCGGTCGTCGTGAACGACCTGGCCGCGCAGCTCACGCACTCGATCGCCGTCCTGCTCGTCGCCGTGCTCATCGTGATGGCGCTCGTGCTCGCGCTCGTGTTCCGCCGGCGCCTGCGCCTGCTGCCACTGCTCGTCGCGCTCGCCGCCGCCGGCATCACGTTCGGGCTGAGCGCGCTGCTCGGTGCCTCGCTGACCATGGCGTCGATCGCGGTCCTGCCGATCCTCATCGGTCTGGCCGTCGACTACGCGGTCCAGTTCCAGTCGCGGGTGGCCGAGGCCGGCGGCGAAGATGCCGCCGGCGCGCCGGAGGCGATCCGGGTGGCGGCCCGCACCGGCGCCCCGACGATCGCGGTGGCCGCGCTGGCCACCGCGACCGGCTTCCTCGTCCTGCTGCTCTCGCCGGTTCCGATGGTGCGCGGCTTCGCGCTGCTGCTCGTGCTCGGTATCGCGCTCGCCTTCGTGTGCGCCCTCACCGCGGGGTCGGCGGCGATCACGCTGAGCGGGCGCGACGGGGGCGCTCCCGCAGCGGCGCTGCGGGGCGCGTCCGAGCTGCTCGCGGCTCCGCTGGGGGGCGCCCGGCGGGCGCTGCGCGGCGCGGGCGCGATCCTCGCCGGGCTGCCGGGGGTGCGAGCGGCGGCGCGGGGCAGCGGCTCGGGGGAGCGCTGGCTCGTGCGGGCGATGCGCTCGCCCGGTCACGTGCTCGCCCTGGGCGCCATCCTGGCCGTGATCGGCTGGGTGGCCGACACGCAGACCTCGGTCCAGTCCGATGTCACGAAGCTCGTGCCGGCGAACATGCCCGCCCTGCGCGACCTGTCGGCGCTCGAGCACATGACCGGCGTCTCGGGCGAGATCGACGTCTACGTCCACGGGGCCAATGTCGCCACGCCCCAGACGATCGGGTGGATGATCAGCTACGAGCAGAGGTTGTTCAGCCACTACGGCTATCTGGAGACGCGCGGCTGCGCCCAGTCGACGGTGTGCCCGGCCCTGTCGCTGCCCGATCTGTTCGACACCGGGACCCAGTCGGCCACGGACGCGAGCGCCGGGCTGACCCAGTCCTCGATCAACGGGCTCCTGAGCGCCGTGCCCCCGTACTTCCGTCAGGCCGTCATCTCGCCCGACCGCCGGGAGGCGACGCTCGCATTCGGCATCCGGCTCATGCCGCTGGCCCGCCAGCAGCGCGTGATCGACTACATGCGCTCCCAGCTGCATCCGCCCGCGGGCGTCAGCGCCGCGCTCGCCGGCCTGCCCGTCCTGGCCGCCCAGGCGAACACGGCCCTGTCCTCCTCGGCGCGCCGGCTGCTCACCCTCCTGGCCGGCCTCCTCGCCGTCGCACTGGCGCTGCTCGCCGTGCTGAGGCGGGTGCGGCGGGTACTCGTGCCGCTGGTGCCGATCGTGCTCGCCACCGGCTGGTCGGCGCTCATCGTGTTCGCCATCCGGATCCCGCTCAACCCGATGTCGGCCACGCTCGGCGCCCTCGTCATCGCGATCTCGACCGAGTTCAGCGTGCTGCTGTCCGAGCGCTACCGCCAGGAGCGGGCGGCCGGCCACGCGCCCGAGACGGCGCTGCGGCGCACCTACCGGTCGACCGGCGCCGCCGTGCTCGCCTCCGGGCTGACCGCGATCGCCGGCTTCGGCGTGCTCGTGCTCTCGAACATCGCCATGCTGCGCGACTTCGGGTTCGTCACCCTCGTCGACTTGACGGTCTCGCTGGCCGGCGTGCTGCTCGTCCTCCCCGCGGTGCTCGCGCTGGCCGAGCGGCCGGCCGCTGGACTCGACCTCGCCGCCCTGCGCCAGCGCTCGGTGGCGCGGCCGCGGTGGCGCCGGCGCGCGCGCGTCGCGTAGCGGTACCCGGCGCGTGGCGGACTCCGGCGAGCCCCCGGACCCTGGCGAGCCTCCGGACCTCGGCGAGCCTCCGGACCTCGGCGAGCCCCCGGACCGGCTCTCCCGGCTCGATCCCGACCGGGCCGCTGAGCACTCCGCGCCCGCCGGTCGGGACCCGGCGTCGGCGCGGAGCGTCCGCGCCGCCGCCCGGCGCTCCCAGATCCTGATCGGCGCCCTCGCCCTCGCGCTCGTCCTCGCCTTCTCGGTCGACCGCCTGAGCTCCCACACGGGGGCGACGGCGGGGATCCCGCCCGGCCGGTCCCTGCGCGCGTTCGCCGCCCCGCTGGCCGGTACGACCCTCGTCGGCGACGCCGACCTGCGCCCGCCCTGCACCGAAGCCCGCCACGACCCCCGCGCCCTGAACGTCTGCCTGCTCGTGCACCGCGGGCCGCTCGTGCTCGGCTTCTTCGTGCTCGGCGCCACCCCGTGCGAGCAGGCGGTGAGCGCCCTGCAGGCCGATGCGGCCAGCTTCGCCGCCCGCGGGATCCAGGTGGCGGCGGTGGCTGTGAGCGCAGCGCCGGGCGCGGCCGCGCGCGAGCTGCGCCGCCACGGATGGACGATCCCGGTCGCCTATGACCGCGACGGCGCGGTGGGGGAGAGCTACGGCGTCGCCGTGTGCCCGCTGTTCGAGGTCGCGCGGCCCGGGGGCGCGGTCGCCGCTCGGCTGATCGGCAAGCGGTGGAGGAACGCGGCCGAGCTGGCCGCCGCGGTGCGCCGAGCCCTCGGATGAGCTCGGGGCGCTCGGGGATCGGGGCCGTCGAGCCGCAAGTGGCGGAGGAGTTCCCCGGCCTGCAGCTGCGCTGGCAGGCGCTGCCCGTGCGCCCCGGGCCGAGCCCGCGCGACGTGCGGGCGCGCCTGCGCGCGCTGTCGAACCGCTACGACGGCGCGCGCGTCGTGGCCATGCGCACGCAGCCGCTCGTCCACGCCTACCGGGCGTTCTTTCGCCACATCGGTCTGGATCCCGACGTCGTGCGCGTCCCGAGCGAGGCGGCGGCGCTCGGGCGCCTGCTCGAGGGCGGCTTCCGCTCCCGTGACCGGCTCAGCGACGCACTCCTGATCGCGCTGCTCGAGACTGCCGTGCCGGTGTGGGGGCTCGACGCCGCCAGGGCCGACCCCGCGACGCTGGGGATCCGGACCGCCGCCGACGGCGACCGGCTCGGCAGCGGCGCGGGCGCGATCCCGCTTGCGCCCGGGAGGCTGGTGGTCGCCGACGGTCGCCACATCCACGCGCCGCTGTTCGCCGAGCCCGCCCCCGGCCACGGTCCGGGGGCGGCCACGCGAGAGCTCGTCGTGTACGCGGTCGGCGTGCCCGGGGTGCCGGAGCTCGCGCTCGAGGAGGCCCTGTGGGCGTGCCGGGAGGCGCTCGGAATGGGTCGAGCACCGTAATTCAGGGTAAGCTCGCGTTCTGACGGAAGGAGGCGTGATGCTGATCGAGCATGAGACTCCCGGGCGTGAGCTCCTCGTCGGGCTGGCTTCGGCGAACCCGGCGCCCGACGCCGAGCGCGCCGCGCGGCGTTCGCTGCGGGCGCAGATCGCCCGGCTCGAGCGCGAGCTGGCCCAGGCGTTCGTGACCGCGGCCCCGATGGGCGGCCTGGGGACGGTCGAGGCCCCCGCCGGGGCGCAAGCGCGACTGCTCGACCTGGGCGAGCTCGAGCGGGTGCGCGACGAGCTGGCCGGCCGCCTGGCGGCGGCCCGCGAGCGCATCGCCCGGACGGCCGAGGACCAGGAGGCCGCGCGCGTGCGCCTCGAGCGCATGCTGCTCGAGCCGGGTCGGTACAAGTTCATGCGCGTCAGTGCGGCCGAGCTCGGCGAGCCGAGCTGCGCCGTCTGGCAGTCCCGTCCTCGACTCGGGCTGATCGGCATGCTCGCGGGCTGGTGGCAGGTGAAGCTGTCATCCGGCTGTCCGTTATCCACCGCCCATGAGCGCCTCGAGCCCCGCCACCTCGCGCCGGGCCCGGCCCGCCGGCGCTGAGCGCCCGCCGTCGCGCCCGTCCGGACCCGTGCGCCGTGCGCTGATGACCGGCACGGGGGCGACACTCGTCGTCCTCATCATGTTCATCGGCAGCCTCGTGCTGTGGGTGGGCACGCCCCTGCTCTGGCTATACGTCGGCTCGCAGGTGCAGGGGGCGACCGACTCGCTCGGCGCCGCGCTCGGGACGATGTTCGTCGGCGCCGTCGCCACCGTGGCCGTCATCGCCGCCGTGCTCGGCCAGCTCAGCAACACCTACCGCAGCAACTGCATGGCCCGCGGGCGGGAGGATCCCGGCCACGTCGTGCTCGAGGGGGTCCTCGTGATCAGTGCTGGCCTGACCGTGGTCGTGTTCGTCGTCTGGTTCCTGCTCTTCGCCGGAGCCAGCCCGGTGCCGATCGGCCTGAACCTCTAGAGGTCCGGCCGGTGCCCGGGGGACCGGTCCCGCGCCGGCGCCCGGCGGGGCGCGGGACCGGTCCGGGCCCTCAGACGAGCACGAGTGCGTGCGCCGGTGCGGTCGCCTCGAGCTGCGAGGCGAGCAGGATGCGCTGGCGCTCGGTGAGCGCGCCGACCGGCTTGGTCTCCGTGATGCGGTTGCGCCACAGGAACTTGCGGCATTTGCTCGTGCCCCAGCGATGCTGGCTCATGAGCAGGTCCCAGACGGCCCAGCTGGCGGCCGCCGGGGGAACCTCGCGCAACACGTCTGCCACTGTGACCTCGCCCTCGGCGATCTGCCGCTTGAGGTCGGCCCGGGCCAGCCTGATCGCGTTGGCGCGCTCGAGCGCACGCTGACGCTGGGGGTCGATCCTGACCGCGGCGGCTGGCATGGTGTAGCTGTCCGGCATGTTTGGCGTTCTCTCTCCCTACATCTGACGTCCGCGAGCGGACGCGCTTGACCGCGCCTCATGGACCAGCCGACCCTTGGGTGGTCCAGAGGCTCTCTTGATGGTGTATGTGGTGGGACCAGAGGCCCCGGGTCCCGAAATGTGCCCCGGCGTGGTCGTCGCCCTCTCCGGCAGCTCCACGCGGTGTTCCGACGCGCCGAACGCTACGCGAAGGCGCCGTTCACAGCAACGTCACATCACCCAGATGATGCGCTCAGAGCGCACTTTTTTTCTTCGCCGAGGTTTGTGCAGGATTGGACAAGGCTCGGGTCGGGGGACGGATTGCGCCCGCGTGTGCGCAAAGCGCCCTGGCCGCTGAGCGCCGACTGCCTAGCGCCCGGTGACCGGGCCGGGCAGCGGTCCGTGCTCGGCCTCGAACGCGGTCTTGACCGACCCGAACACGTCCAGCGCCCGGTCCAGCGTGTCGCGATCGTGGGTGGCCATCACGCTCGTGCGCAGGAGCGCGCCCGAGGGCGGTACGGCCGGATGGATGGCGACGTTGACGAACACGCCCGCCTCGTAGAGGGCCTTCCACAGGAACACGGCCTTCCAGTCATCGCCGACGACGACCGGGACAACGGGCGTGACGAGCTCGCCGCCTTCGGCCAGACGGGTCGGCTCGACGACCTGGAAGCCGAGCTCATGCAGCCCGCGGTGGAGGTAGCGCGCGTTGTCGAGCACCCGGGCGAACAGCTGACGGCCCTCCTCGGAGCGGCAGATCCGCACCGCGGCCAGGGCGGCGCCGACGGCCGCCGGCACCCCGGAGGCGGTGAAGATGAACGGGCGCGACTGGATGCGCAGGTACTCGATGACGTCGGCCGGGCCGGCGATCACCCCGCCGCAGGAGGCGAGCGACTTCGAGAACGTGGCCATGCGCAGATCGACGCTGTCCTCGACCCCAAGGGCCTCGGAGGCCCCGGCCCCCCGGGGGCCGAGCACGCCGAGCGCGTGCGCCTCGTCGACCATCAGCCGGGCGCCGAAGCGCCGGCACAGCTCGACGATCTCCGGCAGCGGGGCCACGTCGCCCTCCATCGAGTACACGCCGTCGACGACGACGAGGATGCCCCCGCCATCTCCCTGCGCCTTCTCCAGCGTGCGCTCGAGACTGCTCATCCGGTTGTGCTGGAAGACGCGGAGCTTGGCCCGCGACAGGATGCAGCCGTCGAGGATCGAGGCGTGATCGCCCTTGTCGGCCACCACGGTGTCGCCGGGGGCGAGGATCGTGCCGAGCGCCCCGAGGTTGGCCTGGTGGCCGGTGGTGAAGACGATCGCCGCCTCGGTCTCGAGCCAGTCGGCGAGCTCGGCCTCGAGCTCGAGATGGAGGTCGATCGTCCCGTTCAAGAAGCGCGAGCCGGTCAGCCCAGTCCCGTAGCGATCGAGCGCGGCGCGCGCGCCCTGGGTGACGCGCTCGTCGCCGGTCAGCCCGAGGTAGTTGTTGGAGCCGAGCATGATCCGCGGTCGGCCCTCCATCTCGACCACGGGCCGGGTGGGGCCCTCGAGCACGCGGAAGTACGGGCAGCGCGTCCATTTGGCGCGCCGCCTTCAGCTGCTCGAGGCGCTCGTGCTCCCGGGCCTTGGCGAAGACGTCGATCGAGGTGGGCATAACGGGGACCGGCAGGTATCGTAACCGTGGTCACACGCGGAGCGCGGCCACCCGACCGCATCCGCTGTCACCATGTGGGTCTGATGAGCGACGACGCGCAGCCGACGAGCACTGAGCTCGAGGCCTGGCCGGTTCAGGCCGGGCAGCCGGCGGAGACCGAGGAGACGGTCGACGGCGTGCCCGTGCTCGTCGAGGCCCGCCCGCTGTCCGTCGCACCCGCCGGGGTGCTGCCGGCGGTCCAGACCGTTGCCGTGGCCGCCACCGGCTTCGTCGCCGGCGCCGCCACGATCGCGCTCGTGCGCCGCCACACGACGCGCAAGCTCGTGCGCGCCCGGCCGGCGCCCCGGCGGGCGGTCGACATGCTGCCGGTGCTCGGCAGCCGCACGTTCATCGTCGACGTCCACCTGCTGGCCAAGCCGGGCGAGTGAGCGCGCCGGCGGCGCGCCCGGCCGAGGCCGGGCTCGTCGAGGTGCGGGTGGAGGTGCGCCCGCCCTGGTCCTATCGCCTGCCCGTTCGGGTCGGTATGGACGGGCTCTATCGCCGCCGCGGCCGGGTGCTCGAGCGCCTCGTGCACGCGGGCCAGGAGCCGGTCGTCGTCCGGGTGGCCCAGCTGTCGGCCGACCGCGTGCTGTTCGGAGCCCAGGCGAGCAGCCGCGAGGCGGCCGCGTGGGGGATCGAGCGGCTCCGGATCGCGCTCGGTGTCGACTGCGACCTGCGCGCCTTCCACGAGCGCTTCCGCTTCGACCCCCTGATCGGCCGGGCGGTGCGCTCCGACCCCGGGCTGCGGGTCATCGGGCGCCCGACCGCCTTCGAGGCCCTGGCCTGGGCGATCTGCGAGCAGCTGATCGAGTACGAGCGGGCGGCGGCGATCGAGCGCCGGCTGGTGGCCCGGCTCGGCCGGCGCTGCCCCCGCACGGGTCTGCGCGACAGCCCACCGGCGGCCGTGCTCGCCAGTCAGGCCCCCGCGCTGTTCGCCTCGCTCGACCTCTCGCCCGGACGGGCGCTCACGCTCCTGGCCGCCGCTCGCGAGGTGGCTCGAGGTCGCGTCGACCTGCACGCCGGCGCGCCGGAGGCGAGCTGGCGGCGCCTGCGCGCCCTGCGCGGGATCGGCAGCTGGACGGTGCAGATGCTCGCCCTTCACGGTCAGGGCCGGCTCGATCAGATCCCGGCCGGCGATGTCGGCTACCTGAAGTTCGTCGGCCGCCGCCTCCAGGGCGACCCATACGCGCGAGCCACCGAGGCCGAGGTGATGGACTTCTTCGCCCCGTACGCCCCATGGGCGGGGCTGGCCGGGGCCTACGCCCTGCGGGGCGCGGGCAGCCCGGCGGCGGGCGCGCATGGCCTCCTGATCCCCGGCGCGGGCCCTACGGCCCCACCCCGGCCAGGAAGTCGTTGCTCTCGGCGTCCTGGTGTGGCGAGCGGGTTGGTGAGCAGGTGGTTGGCCGTCATCCACTGGCCGAACGCGTTCCACTGGGCGCTGTCCTGGGCGCCCCACGGTTGCGAGGCGCCGGTCGGGAAGAAGGCCGGCAGCGTCGCCTCGACGGCGGCCAGCTCGAATTTGCGGTCGAGGCCAGGGCTGGCCGCCACCAGGTTGGCCACCGCCTGCTGCGGATTCGCCCGCGCCGACGCGTAGCCGCGCCCGAGCGCTTGGACGAAGCGGCGCAGCAGGTCGGTCTTGTGGTTGATCGTCGACTGCGTGGCCACCAGCACGAGCTCGTCGTAGGTGGGCACCCCGGCGGTCTCGATGTGGATGACGTTGGGCCGCTTGTGGAGCTCGGCAAGCCGGATCGCCTCGTAGTTCCAGTACGCCCCCAGCGTGGCGTCGACGCGCCCGCTCAGCATGGCGGGCACGAGGTTGGCGCCGACGTTCACCTCGTGCACGGCGGCGGCCGGGATCCCGGCGTGGGCGAGGATCGTCTCCAGATAGGCGTGCTGGTAGGGGATGCCGGCGTCGCCGACCGTCTTGCCCTTCAGATCGGCCACGCTCGTGATGTGCTTGGAGCCGACGGACACGATCGAGGTGAGCGGGCGCTGGACGAGCGCGGCGATCGAGATGAGCGGGAGGTTCTGGTTGCGCGCCAGCAGCACCTCGGGCTCGTAGGAGATGGCCAGATCGACCTTGCCGGCCGCCAGCAGCTTCAGCGGCAGCGAGGGATCCGCCGGCGTCTGCACCGTCACGTTCAGCCCGACCTGGCGAAAGTCGCCCTCGGCGATCGCCTGGTAGAGGCCGACGTGGTCGGCATTCGGGAACCAGTCGAGCATCACGGTGAGGTTCTGCAGATGGCTCGCGCCCGGCGTCACCGCCTCCGTCTTCTCGCCGCAGGCGCCGAGCGCCAGGGCGGCGAGCATGGCGAGGGCGGTGAGCATCAGCTTCGATCGCATCAGGTTGGGTCTCCTTGGGGTGTGTAGGCCCACGGCAGGGCGAGCCGTTCCAGCAGGGTCAGCAGGGCGAACAGAGCGACGGCGAACAGCGACAGGATCGCCACCGCCGCGCACATGCGGGCGGTCAGGAGCTGCGCCAGCGCCTGGGTGAACACGTACCCGAGGCCGGAGCTCGCCCCCGCCTGCTCGGCCAGCACGGCGGCGATCGGCGCCACGACGACGGCGATCTTCGCGCCCGTGAACAGGCCCGGGAGCGCGGCCGGAAGCTCGACGAACCGGAACACCTGGCGGCGTGAGGCGTCGAGCGTCCGCATGAGCTTGAGCAGCTCGGGGTCGACCGCGCCCAGCGCGGCCAGCGTGGTCACCACGATGGGGAAGAAGGACACGATCGCGATGACCACGAGCTTGGGCGCCAGGCCGAAGCCGAGCCACAGGACGAGCACGGGCGCGAGCAGGGCGATCGGCACCGCCTGCGAGGCGATGAGCAGCGGGTAGACCGACGGTCGCAGCGTGCGGGGGGAGAAGTGCAGGGCGACCGAGAAGACGAAGGCGGCGGCGGCGGACAGCGCGATCCCGAGCACGATCTCCGACGCGGTGACCAGGAAGTTGTGCCACAGCAGCGCCCGGTCCTCGAAGAGCGCAGTGGCCACCGCGTGGGGCGCCGGCAGGATGAGCGGGTTGGCGCCCCCGAGGTCGACGAACAGCTCCCAGGCGCCGAGCACGGCGAGCAGGACGACGAGCGCGCGCCAGGGAACCCTCATCGCGGAGCTCCGAGCGCGTCGAGCACGTGTTCGCGCAGGGCCACCACGGCCGCGTCGGTGCGCCGGCGCGGGCGGGGGAGCGGGACCTCGACGGTGGCCACTGCCCGCCCCGGCCGCGGCGACATGACCGTCACCCGGTCGGCGAGCACGACCGCCTCCTCGACGTCGTGGGTGACCAGCACGACGGTGCGGGGCTCTGAGGCCAGCACGTGGTCGAGCCAGCCCTGCATCTCCTGGCGGGTCAGCGCGTCGAGGGCCGCAAAGGGCTCGTCGAGAGCGAGCACCGGCTTGCCGGCCAGCAGCGAGCGCAGGAACGACACTCGCTGGCGCATCCCGCCCGAGAGCTCGGCCGGCCGCGCCGACTCGAAGCCGGAGAGCCCGAAGCGCTCCAGCCACGGGGCGGCCCGGGCCCGGGCCTCGGCGGGGGCGAGGCCGTGGACGCGGAGCGCCAGGGCGGCGTTGTCGATGGCGCTGCTCCAGGGCAGCAGCAGGTCGCGCTGGGCCATGAAGGCGGCCGGCTCGGCCTGGCAGCGGCCCCGGTCGGGCCGCTGCAGGCCGCAGATGAGCTCGAGCAGTGTCGTCTTCCCGCACCCGCTCGGTCCTACGACGGCGACGATCTCGCCCGCTCGGGCCTCGAGCGACATGTCCGCAAGCGCGGTCACGGCGCGTCCGCGCGCGGTGAACGTGCGCGTCACGGCATCGACGACGACGGCCCGCCCGCAGTCCGGCTCGGGGGCCGGGCGGGCGCTCTGCAGCATCGGTTCCATCGCTCCCTTCGCGGGCATTACCCCACAGGTTCGAAGGGTCAGCGCCGGGCGCGTGCGCCGCGCGAGCGCGATCTCAGCCGGCCTTCCCGCCAGCTCCCCTGGGTTGTCTCGTCCTCGGCATGCTAGTGGTCACGCGTGGTGTACCGTTGCCCGCCGTGGGGAGCCAGAGGCTGCTTGGGGCCGTGAGCGCCGCCACCGCGACGCTGCTCGCGTGGGCGCTCGGCCTGGGGTTGCTCGCCGCTGCGCCGGCCGCTGCCGCCACCACGGGGGCGGTGCCGCCCCGGATCGGCCGTGCCATGGGCATCATCTCGGCCATCGGACGCCCCGAGATCGCCGTCGGCGTGCGCGAGCCGGCCGTCTACCACGGCGGCAGCGTCATGCACGGCGTCCACGTCCACACCGTGTTCTGGGCCCCGCCCGGCTTCTCGTTCAGCGGCGCCCCGTCCTCCGGCGTGCTCGGCTACGAGCCGCTCATGCAGCAGTTCCTCACCGATGCCGCGCACGACTCGGGCGCGCGCACGAACGACTTCTCGATCCTCGCCCAGTACGGAGATGCCAGCGGCCCGGGCACCGCCGCGATCACCTACGCGCCGGCCGGCGATTCGATCGACGACGCCGATCCCTACCCGACCCAGAGCCACCAGTGCGCCTCACCGGGCGGGGCGACCGTGTGCGTGACCGACCTCGCGGTCGAGCAGGAGCTCGACCGGGTGGTGAGCGCGCACGACCCGGCCGGCCGGGGCCTGCACGACCTGTGGGTCCTGCTGCTGCCGCCCGGCGTCGACGAGTGCACGCAGGCCGGCACGTGCGGGACGAACGCGTTCGCCGGCTACCACGCCGAATTCGACCTCGGGCACGGAGCGACGATCTACGCCGTCATCATCGACCCGATCGTCGAGGGCGTCGAGCCCCAGGGCAGCGATCCCGAGGGCAACCCGGACGGCGAGGCGGCGCTCGACACCACCGCCCACGAGCTCGTCGAGGCGGCCACCGACCCCGAGGGCACGGGCTGGATGGATCCCGACGGCGGCGAGGTCGGGGACAAGTGCGAGACGATCGACGGAACGCCGCTCGGATACGCGCAACGGCTCGCCCTACACCGACGTGCTGAACGGCCACCCGTACCTGCTGCAGACGATGTGGTCCAACGCGGCCGGCGGCTGCGTGCAGAGCGCGCCGCCCGAGCCGGCGCCGAGTGACCCGAGCGTGTCCCTGGACCAGTTCAGCCCCGTGGTGAGCGGTCGCTCCGGGCGCCCCGGAGCCGGGGTGAGCGTCGTCGCGGCGCTGCTGCGCGGCGGCGGGACCGGTCGCCATCGCCCACACGAGGACTCGGGCCGACGGCAGCTGGCGCCTGACGCTGCGCTCGATCGACACCGGCGCTCCCGCGCCGGTCGGCGATGACCGCGACGTGCTCGGGATCCGCTACGGGCGGGGCGGGCCGGCGGACGAGCTGATCGCCACCGACGGGGGCGGCAACCCGTTCAACGAGGCCGGCTGGACGGGCTGGTTCGACCTCGATCACGGCTACGCGGTCGGGTCGCACGGGGTGGCCGTCGCCCCCTGCGGCCAGACCGGGGTACTCACCCTCCACGTGTCCGGTCGTCCGTCCGGCGCGTTCGTGCCCGCCTGCCAGACCGAGACCGACGTGGCGGTGCTCGGCACCGGCCGGCTCGGCGCCGGCACGCCGGCTGTCGATGACCAGCACCGACAACCGCGCCGCCTCTGGCGCGATGACCCGCTGGGTGCGCTCGTCAGCCTGACCATCCCGCTCGGCGAGCCCGACAGCGTGAGTGCGCTCGGCAACGATCAGATCCTGCTCAGCCCCACCGGCTTCCCCACCTGCGCGGCGGATCTGCGCGCCCAGGCCGTGCGCTGCCGCGGTCTCGTTCCGAAGGCCGCGTACGCGCTGCGGCCGCTCCCGTCGCGTCCTCGCGGCGCGGGCCGACGAGTTTCGGGGTCGCCCTGTTCACGGGGACGCCGGGAGCGGCGTGGCTGAAGGGCGGGGACGTGCTCGCCCTGCGCAACCGGGCCGGCCGCACACTTACCCGCCTGCACGTGGCTCACCTGCGCGTCGCCATCCGCGGGACCGGCACCGCGATCAGCGGCGGGACCTGCGAGACCGACGACTACTGGGGCGGCCCGGTCAGTGCGCCGCCGATCGGTGGGGGGGTCGGCGCCCCCTCGGTGGCCGGCACCGGAACGATCTGCCCCCCGAACGGGCAGGCGGCCGGACTCCCGGGGGCGAGCCTCGAGCAGACGGACCCGTGGAGCGACGGGGTGACCCGCACCGAGGTGCCCGAGCTCGGCTTCGCCTCCCCGGCCGCCGGCGCCACCCTGTACGGACCGTTCATCGCCGTCGGCCAGCCGGTCCTGGCCGGTGCCCGGGGACCGTACCCGGTCGCCGGGACGGTGTCGCTGACCATCGCCCGCCGCGGCGGCGCCGTGGTCCGCCGGCTGAGCGGCCTGCAGCGCGCGCAGGGCGTGCTGGTCAGCGGCCTGGCCGCCGGGGTGTACCGCGCGGTGTGGACGGTCAGCGACCTCAACCGGGACACGCGGACGCTGAGCACGCTGTTCGTCCAGGAGCCCTGAGAGGGCGATGTCCCTGGCGCCCCGCATCCACGTCCTCACGCTCGGGGTGAGCGATCTCGAGCGCGCGCTGGCGTTCTACCGAGATGGGCTCGGGCTGGCGAGCAAGGGCATCGTCGGGACCGAGTACGAGGGCGATGATGTCCGCCCGGCCGGCGCGGTGGTGATGTGCAAGCTCGACGGCGATCTCACGCTCGCGCTGTACCCCCGCTCGGAGCTGGCCAAGGATGCCGGCGTCGATGCCCGGCGGGTGGGCGGATCGGGGATCAGCATCGGTCACATCGTCGAGCGCCGCGAGGACGTCGACCGAATCCTGGGGCTGGCGCGGGACGCCGGGGGAGAGGTGATCGGCGAGCCGCACGAGCGGCCGTGGGGGATCTACTCCGGCTACTTCAGCGACCCGGATGGGCACCTGTGGGAGGTGCTGACGGTCCTGCCGCGGTAGGGGCCGGGCCGAGGGTGCGCACCTCGCGCACCGCGAGCAGGGAGAAGTTCAGCCCGAGCTCCAGCGCGCCGCACCCGACCAGGGTGGGCGCGACGCCGATCAGGCCGGCAATGGGCCCGACGAGCACCTGGCCGACCGGCGCCAGGGCGAGGGATCCGAACCAGTCGTAGGAGCTGACCCGCGAGCGCGCCCCCGCGGGGACGTGCGCGAGCAGCGTCGTTTCCCACAACGTGTTGAACACCATCGGCCCGATGCCGGCCACGAGCGTGACCGGCACGAGCACGGTGAGCGGGGCGGGGATGGCGAGCAGCAGCGTCGGCACCGCGGTCAGCGAACAGGCGATGACCGCCGCCACCAGTGGGCGCCGCGGGGCGAACCGCAGCAGCGCGGTGGCTCCGAGCAGACCGCCCGCTGCCCGGGCGGCCAGAACCGCCGCCCACGCGCCCGCCCCGCCGAGGTCGCGTTTGGCCACCAACGCGCCGAGCACCGGGAAGGATGAGGCGACCATGTTGAGCAGCGAGAAGACGAGCAGGCCCGCCCACAGCCAGGTGCGTGAGCGCACCTCGGCGAAGCCGTCGCGCAGATCAGCGGCGAACCGGTGCGGGGCCGAGGCCGGAAGGCGGGAGCCGGCCGCGACGCGCGCGAGCAGGAGCGCGCTCACGCCATAGCTCGCGGCATCGATGAGGAGCGCCTCGCCGGGGCCGGCGACGACCACGAGCACCCCGGCGATGGCCGGACCGGCGATGCTGCTGGCCCCGCTGGCGATGCCCCGCAGGGCGTTCGCCTCCCGCAGGTGTGGGCCGGCCACGGCCGGCATGAGCCCGCTGGAGGCCGGGTTGAAGAACCCCGACGCCGCCCCGAGGACCGCCTGGGAGACCGCCAGCTCGGCCACGGTGGCATGGCCGGTGACGAGCAGGACGGCGATCGTCCCCTGCCCGCCCAGGCGCGTGAGGTCGGCGGCAACCATGACCGCACGGCGGCTGAGACGATCGGCCACGACCCCGCCGACCAGGAGGGCGCCCAGCAGCCCGACCGTCCGGCAGGCCAGGACGATGCCGAGATCGGTGGCCGAGCGCGTGAGGTCGAGCACGGCGAAGGCGAGCGCGACCGGCACGACGCCGTCCCCGACCAGCGACACCAGGGAGGCGCCGAACACGAGGCGGAAGTCGCGCAGGCGCAGCACCGGCGGTGCATGGAGGGCCCGCATCGCGCTCAGATTGTCGCGGTCGGGTCAGTCCGATCGATGGCAACCGCATCCGGAGGGTCCGGATCTCGCGCTCAACCAATGCCAGACCGGCAGTCGCGCCTGGCGTCAGCGACGGAACTGCCGGCTCGCGCCGGTGAGCAGGCCGATGGTTGCCACAGCGAGCCGGACTGTCCGGCCCGGCCAGCGCGGCTTGGCCAAGGACGATTCGAAGGCGGAGAGCGGCACGCCGGGCGCTGCGACGGCCCCCGCGGGAGCCGGCGCCGGCGCGACCGGGGGCCGTGCGTGGCCGTTGCCGTTCGCCGCGGGGTCACGGATGGCGGGCACGGACCACTCGCCCCACACGACCCGGCCCGGCCCCGGTCGGTAGCGGAAGACCGAACTGTCGTCGCTGACCAGGTAGGTGTCGCCGATCGGAGCGCGGTGATGGAGGATGAGCCGCTGCCCGGATTCGGCCAGGCGGACCAGGGAAGCAATGTCGGGCACGTCGTAGGGAACCTGCTCGAGCACCTCCGGTGCCGCGACGACGGGCACGATGAGATGTCCGTAGCGGTCCTTGATGCGCTCGGTCTCCGCGAACGGCTCGCGCCGCTGCAGGACGGCGAGCAGGGCGACACTCGCGCCAAGCCCGAGCACGAAGCCCACGACCGAGAGCAGGCGCAGTGCTCCGACGTCGATCGCCATCCCGAGCAGGGTCAGGTGGTTGCCCACGGTGGCCGTGGCGGGCACCGAACGCTGGCGGATCTGTACGAGGCCGCCCGATCCCGGTCCGCTGCCACCCGGCTGCAACTGGAGGGGCTGGAGGCCGAAGCTGAGAGCTGGAGCGAACGTCTGGTTCAGCGCGTGTCCGCCCAGCGTGCCGGCCACGTGCACCTTGAGGCCGATGCTGACCGAGTAACCGCCCTCAGCGGAGACACCGGTCAGCGCTTGGATCTCGCCTAACAGGTGCGCGACGAAGGGCAGGTCGACCGTCGCTCGCGCCGTCGTCTGGGCGCCGTCGAAGCGCCTCGCGGGCGTGAGCGTGAACGTGCGGCTCCAACCCGTCGCCCCGGTGAGGACGAGCACCATCTGGGCGACGCCGTGGAGCCGAGACACCGGGGCGGCGATGAGCCGGTAGTCGGCCGAGACATCGAGCTGGCGCACGAGATGCAGGAAGATCGGCTGCCCGGTGTGGACGCGGCCATCGGGGTAGACCGGGCCGGGCGCGACGGCGGCGGAGTAGCCGAAGGCGGCGGACTGCGTGTAGGTGAGCGGCCGGACCAGGTGTCGCGTTGCCGGGGTGGCGAAGCCGGCCACTGCGGCGATGAGGAATCCGGCGGCGCTCGCGCCGGCGGCGAGGAGGAACGGGCGCGGGTCGAGCGACGCGCGCCCGGCGCGCGCAGAGCGCGGCGAGCTCGGCGGCGCAGGCGGTCGCGCGGTGCCGCTCGGAGGCGTCCCCCGCCGCCGGCGCCGGCGCTCACGGGTCTCGAAGACGCCTCCGAGGACAAGCAGTCCGATGATGGCCAGCACGATCCCCACCATGACCGGCGTGTGCAGGAGCCTCAGCACCGTCCCCCCGTGGGGCACGCGCAGCCACAGCGCACCGACGAGCTGAGAGCGCGACGGTCGGACGGGATCGACGAAGTCGTTGTTATCGCCCTTGAAGACGTAGCGGCTGCCATCGAGCGCGATGATCCGGTGCAGCACGACGACGTGGAGCGCCGAGCTCCGGTAGGCGACGACCTGGCCCACGCGGTAGGTGGCGGCCGGGCGGACGAGCGCCAGGTCTCCGGTGTGAAAGCGCGGCTCCATACTGATGCCGTTGGTTGACACGTAGCTCGTCAAGCCGCCCAGCGTGGTGGGCGCGAACCAGTAGGCCCCGGCGATCACGACGAGCGCGAGCGCGGCGGTGAGCAGGGCGCGGCGCAGTCGAAATCGCTTCATCGGGAATGGGAGTGGGCCGGGACCGACGGTCGAGCGCGGCGAGCCGCACCCGACCGTCGGTCAAATGGCAGTGACTACGAGTTGGTGACGGCGACGTTGAACGTCGACGCGTTCGAGGTGCTCTGCGTGAAGCCCGTGCAGGTGAACTGCGTGTTGGTGCCGTCGGTACCGTTGGTGCCGAAGGTGGTGTCGACGGAGCATCCGGTGAGGCTGGCGCTGTTGAACCCGGCCTCGACCGTGTAGCCCGACGTCAGGTCGCTGGCGGTGGCGGTGTGCAGGTCGAGCGTGGCGCCCGTGATCTGCGTGCCGTCGGAGCTCAGCGTGTAAACGATCTTCGACGCGGTCGCGCCGGTGATCGTCGACGTACCGTATCCGGCCGTCGTGTTGGGCAGCGAGTTACTCGCCGTGAAGGCGGCGCCGGCCGTGGCCAGAACGCCGATCAACACGAGCGCGACGATCGCGCGCCGTGACTTGCGTTTCACTTTCCCTCCTCCTTGAATACGCCCCCCGGGGGTCAGACGATTGACTCAGGGAGCGCTGTGGCGTCGCGCGCGTCCGGCGCGATCGCGGTCGTAGTGCTCAAAGTCATCGCCCGTAACAACGGACACTTGTGCGTAACGACTACGGCCTGACAACCAGTAGTTGACCGCAAATCTCCTGCGAAACAGCACGGCCGAGGGGTGGGGCGGCCTCAGCCAGACCCTCTGCTGGCCGCCTTGGCCAGATACATCGCCCGGTCGGCGTCAGCCATCAATTGCTCGACTGTGAGCGCGGCGGCCCCCGGATGAACGGTCCAGCCGATCGACACCCCGAGGCCGGGCTCAGCGCCGGAGCGTGCGAGCCGTAGCCGGCGCCGGATGCGCTCCTCCACGGTCCGAAGCTCGGCATCGTGGAGACCCAGCCCGACGGCGGCGAACTCATCCCCGCCGATGCGGGCCACGGTATCCGCGCTGCGCAGCTCACTCCGGAGCGCGTCCGCCACCGCACGGATCGCCGCATCGCCGGAGTCGTGCCCGTCACGATCGTTGATCGCCTTCATGTCGTCGATGTCGACGAAGAGCATCGCCACGGTCGTGGCCTGCCGAGCGGCGATCTCGAGCACCTTTGCCGCGACCGCCAGGAACCCGCGTCGATTGTGCAGGCCGGTCAGATCGTCGGTCATGACCAGCCGGCGCAGACGCTCGCTCATCTCGCCGAGTTCACGCTCCATGCGGATGCGCTCGGTGACGTCTCTGATGAGGGTGCACGCGCGCTCCTGCCCGGACGCGTCCCGGAAGATCCGGGCGCTTATCTCGACCTCGATCTTGGCCCCGTCTCCGCGAATCATCCTGGCGATCCCGCGCACCCGACCGGTGCGCTCCCGCTCCGCCAGCATCATCTGCGAGCGATCGTCGTCCGGATCCATCAGCCGTTGACGTCCGAGCTCACAGATCTCCTGTTCGCTGCGATCGAGAATCTCGCAGGCAGCGGGATTCGCGGCCAGGATCCGTCCGTCCGGCGCGGTGAACAGGACCCCGTCCAGGCTGTAGTTGTAGATCGCCCGGTAGTCCTCGGGGCCCAGATCTGCGGCGGCGGGCTGGTCGCTCTCGGGTCTCACCACCGCCTCCTGCCCGTCTAGGCCACAACCGGCTTCGTCAGTGCCTTGACGAACTCCTCGAGCTGATCGGTCCGCCAGCACTCGAACGCGGTGCAGTGCTTCGCGTAGGCGGCGATCACGCTGTCGCCGTAGTTCCAATAGAGCTTCGGCTCGGGGTTGAGCCAGAACGTGCGTCCGGCCCGCTCGGTGATGGCCGCGAACACGTCGTCGCGCGGCGGGCGGCCGTTCGTCCGCGCATCGCCGAGCACGATGACCGTCGCCCGGCGGTTGAGCTCGTCCTCGACCAGGGCCAGGAACTCCGTCCACACCCGGCCGTAGTCGGTGTAGCCGGACACATCGGCCACGCCGGCGTCGCGGGAGACCGCCTCCGAGGCGGCGCGGAAGTCGCGCTCGCGTTCGAACACCTCGGTGACCTCGGAGATCCGCTCGATGAACACGAACGAGCGCAGCTTACGGAAGGCGTCATGGAGCGCGTGCAGGACCGACAGGAAGAATGTCGACGCGCTCGTCACGCTCGTCGACACGTCGCAGAGGACGAAGATCTCCGGCCGGCGCGGACGCTGGGGGCGGTACTTGAGCGTCACCGGCACGCCGCCGGTCTCCAACGAGGCGCGCATCGTCCGGCGGACGTCGACGTGCGCGTGGCGCTTGCGGCCCTTCATCTCATGGCCCTGGGTGGCCAGGCGGCGCTTCAGCTGCGTGACGACGCGGTGCACGGCGGCGAGGTCCTGGATCGGCCCGCTCGGCAGCGCCCGGTCGAGCTCGTGCAGCGGCCGCTTGGGAGGCAGCTTGGCCGTACGCTCGATCAGCCCGCGCTCGAGCTCCCGCCGCAGGTGCTGCTCAAAGCGCCGCAGCTGCTCGCGGGGGAGGCCGGGCCGGCGGGGATCGTCCTCGGGCAAGTCGGGCTGGGGCTCGGCGCGCAGGCCGAGCGCGCGACGGATGCGCTGGACGTCGACGCCGAGCACGCCGGAGCCTTCGCCGCGGCCGAACGCGGCGATCGCCAGCCGGGCGAGGTCGCGCAGCGCGGCGTCGGAGCCGTCGCGCATCGCGGCGGCGATCTGCTGGCGCAGCGTGTCGAGGTTGATGTCTCCGTCGGAGGGGAGCTCGCCGTGGCCCTCGGCGATCTGCTCACGCGCGGCCTGCGCCTCGACGGCCCGGAAGAAGAAGCGGTCGAACACGAGCTCGAAGACCCGCCGGTCCTCCGGAGACTTCGCCAGGGTGGCGCTGAGGGCCTCGCGGAAGTCGCTCCGGTCGGTCCACGCGACGTGCTCGAGAGCGGCGAAGGAGTCGAGGATCTCCGAGGTCCCGACCGCGACGCCCTCCCCCCGAAGGTCCTCGGCGAAGCTGAGCAGCTGGCCGCTCAGGCCGCCGACGACGGCGTCCTGCACCGGGCGGTAGCCGGGCGGGTCCGGCCGGCGATCAGGCGGCGCGGCCATCGCCGGCGGCCGGGCGCAAGGTGACCCCGACGCGCTCGGCCACGACGTCGAGGTCGGTGCGGTGCTTGACGATCACGCTCATGGTCTGGCGAAACACCGTCTCGTCGATATCCTGCGCCCCGAGCAGCAGCAGCGCCCGCGCCCAATCGATCGACTCGGCGATGCTCGGCGGCTTCTTCAGGTCGAGCTCGCGCACCTGGTGGACGATCTCGACCAGCTTGCGGGCCACCGTCCCCTCGAGCTCGGGGGAGTGCAGGCGGACGATCTCGAGCTCGTGCTCGAGATCGGGGTAGTCGAGCCACAGGTACAGGCAGCGGCGCTTGAGCGCCTCGGTGAGCTCCCGGGTGTTGTTCGAGGTGAGCAGCACGACCGGGCGGGTCCGGGCCTCGATGCGGCCGAGCTCGGGGATCGAGATCTGGAAGTCGCTCAGCAGCTCGAGCAGCATGGCCTCGAACTCCTGGTCGGTCTTGTCGATCTCGTCGATCAGCAGCACCACCGGCTCGGGCGAGGCGATCGCCGTCATGAGCGGGCGGGCGAGCAGGAACTCCTCGCCGAAGATGTCGCCCTGAACGTCCTCCCAGCCCGCATCGTCGGACTCGGTCTGGATGCGCAGCAGCTGCTTGCGGTAGTTCCACTCGTACAGCGCCTTCGCCTCGTCGAGACCCTCGTAGCACTGCAGGCGCACGAGGGTGCGGTCGAGATAGCGGGCGAGCGCCTTGGCCAGCTCGGTCTTGCCCACGCCCGCCGGCCCCTCCACGAGCACCGGCTTGCCGAGCTTGGTGGCCAGGAACGCCACCAGCGCGGTCGACTCGCCGGCCAGGTAGCCGGCGTCATGCAGGCCGGCGGCGAGGTCCTGGGCGGTGGACGGCGAGATCACGGACATGGGCGAGCCCTCAAATATAGGCTCTGAGCCGTGCTCGCCCTCGCCGTGGCCTCCGGCTCCAGCAATCTCACCACGGTCGCCGCGATCATGGCCCTCGGCTTCCTGGTCGGCACGGCCGGCCACATCTTCCGCTCGCGGGCGATGATCGTCACCGGCATCCTCATCGTCGCGATCGCCAGCGTGTACGTCGTGTACATCCCCGGCAGCTGAGCGCCTCAGCGGCCGGGCTGCTCTTCGAACGGGATCGTCAGCTGCTCGTCGGTGCTCTGGGTGGGCGCCTCGGCCGGCTCGTTCGGCGCCGGATCGGGCGAGGCGCTCGCTCGGTGGATGCGCAGCGGCGGCGGGTCCGCCGGCGGCTCGGGCACCTCGAAGATGGTGGCCGGCGCGGCGGCGCTCGGGCGCCGGCTCGTGGGGTGCACCCGGGAGGGGCGCGTCCGGTTGCGCTCGCGCCGGCGGCTGTCGGCCGGCTTGGCCAGGGTTCCACCGAGCCGGACCCGCGTGCCCGCGTAGGCGAGCAGCCCGGCCGCGGCCAGCGCGACGAAGATCCCCCACTGCACGCCCGAGGCGGCGGCGCTCAGACCCTTCACCTGCGCTCCCTGCTTGTCGAGGATCCGCCACACGACGAGCAGGCAGGCGCCGGCCCCGGCCGTGGTGAGGATCCAGCCGTCGGCGCCTGCCCCCGCGCCGTCCGGTCGCTCGGCGCGCTCGAACAGGAGGCCGAGGACGCCGGCGGCGATGAGGACGAGGATCGCCTCGGCCAGCGAGAACGAGCCCCAACCGGTCAGCGACGTGCTCGTGGCGTGGCGGGCGGTGAGCAACGTCTCCTGATACCAGGGCAGGAACAGGGCGATCAGCAGCCCCAATGCCCCGACGGCGGCCAGCCGCCGCTCACGGCCGAGCGCGTTCCAGGCCCGGGTCACCCGCGCGATACGGGCCATCCACACCTCACCGGCTCCCGCGGGCGCGTCGGTCGAGATGCGGGCCACGCCTGCGATTGTAAGGCCCCGGCCGGGCGCCTCAGAGCAGCGGAATGTCGTGGACCTCGGGCCTCTCGCCCTGCTCGCGTTCGAGCCGCTGCACCGACCAGTCGATCAGCGCCCGGACGGCCAGCAGCAGCTCGCGGAGCGCGTCGGCCAGCCGCCGGCGCAGGTCGGGCGGGAGGCGATCGCGCACGGAGACGAGCAGAGCGAGGAGCAGCTCGAGCTCGGTCTCCTCGGGCTCGGAGCGGGGCAGCTGCCACCCCGCGGCCGGGGTTGCGCCGTCCTGCGCCGACGGGCGGCCGGTGGCCGCACGCGTGGCCTGCGCCGCCGCCTCGGAGAACAGCCGCTCGGCCGTCGCCGAGGCATGCTGCAGCCGTTCCTCGAGCTCGCGCAGGGTGTCCTGGGGATCAGCTCGCGGCATGGAAGGTGACCTCGAGGTTGCCGTTCTCCAGACGAGCGGCGTGGGGGCGGTAGCCGGCCAGCACGGCGGGTAGGGCGATCGTCCGCTTGCGGCCGTCGACGCGGACGACGAGCTCGCGGCCGACCTGCTTGAGGCTGACCTCGGGCTTGGTCGCGAACGGCAGCGCGAGGCGTAGGCGCGCCGCCCCGGCGTCGAGCTCGAGCTCCTGGGTCAGTGCGGTGTGGAGCACGGCGCCCGGATCGTGGCCGCCGGCGTCGAACAGCGCGCCCGCGAGCGCATCGAGCATCTCCGGTCCGATCACCTCGCTGGCGAAGAACGGAGCGCACAGCACCGGCACCGGCTCGAACGCCGAGCGCACGAGCTCGAGCTGCTCCTCCTGGCGCTCGCGCCAGGCGGCGAAGTAGGCCCCGGCGTCGTCGGGAAACACCCGGTTGACGATCACCGCATCGGTGAGGAAGCCGTACAGGTTCAAGTAGGTGAACGTCCGCATGGCCTCGCCGATGACCATACGGTCGGGGGTCATCACGAGTCGGAGCGTGCAGCGTTCGCGGTCGCGCAGGAGCGCGTGGAGACCGAGCAGGCGCTCCGACAGCGCCCGCACGTCGGCGAACACCGCATGACCGGGCAGTTCGAGGTCGAGCAGCGCCCGCGCGAGCGGCCCGCTGGCGGCGATCCGCTGCTCGAGCGGGAACACCTTCTCGATCCACCATCGAGCCAGCTCGGGAAACGACAGGAGGCGCAGCGTCTCTCCGGTGGGCGCACAGTCGACGACGATCGCCTCCCACTTTCCCGACTCGCAGGCGTTCTGCAGCGCGGTGAGGGCGAAGACCTCGTCGAGGCCCGGAGGCACGGTCAGCTCCTCCGCCGAGATGCGGCTCACGCCGTGGTCGACGAGCAAACCCGCGAGCCACTCCTGCACCCCGGCCCAGTGGCGTTCGATCTCGGCCTGGGCGTCGACCTGCTGGGCCCATAGGTGCTCGCCGGTGGCGACGGGCTCCGGGCCGAGCCTCGTGCCCAGTGAGTCGCCGAGGCTGTGGGCGGGATCGGTGGAGAGGACGAGCGTGCGGGTACCCCCGGCAGCCAGCCGTCGCGCGGTGGCCGCGGCGACCGACGTCTTGCCGACACCGCCCTTGCCGGTGTAGAGGATCGTGCGCGGGCCGATCGCCTCGGGCCGCGGGGGCTCAGTCGCGGCCGTGGTCCTCGTACTCGTCTTCGTCGGGCTCGAGCTCGGGCTCCTCCTCGAGCTCGTCGTCCACGGCCGCGCGGTGGGTGGCCTGGAAGTGCTCGAGGAGCTCGTCCCGGCGCGCCTCGTCGACCGGAGTCTCGTCGGAGACGAGGACCCAGTCCGCGCCCTCGTAGTCCTCCATGTTGAAGATCTCCGAGTCGATGTCGGGCGAGTCGTCGACGACGACGACCACCTCGGTCTGCGGGTTGAAATACGTCCCGGGGCGAATGACGAGCTCGTCGAGCTCGAAGCGGCGCGGATCGGCCATCCCGCGTGAGCCTACCTATCCGTCCGCCAGCGTGCGCAGTTGACGCTGCACCTCCGCCTCGACGTCGAGCGGGGGCTCGCCGGCCCGGATGCGGCGGCGGTTGCGCATCTCCACGAGCACCCGGACCTCCTCCACCAGCTCGGGGTCGGCGGACGGCGCCGGCGGGGCCAGCCGGGCCAGCTCCGCCTCGACGTCGAGCGGGGGCTCGCCGCGCTTGGCCCGCCGGGCGGCGAGCGCCTCGAGCATGGCCCGGATCTCGGCCTCGCGCTCGGCCGCGCTGACCGGTGCGGACGCGTGGGTGGGTGCCGAGGGGCGATCCCGATCCATGACCATGCCGTTGCGGCCAAGCTCTGACCACGCCTGGCCGCTGCGAGCCAGCGTGAGCAGCGCGACCACTCCGGCGACCACGCAGACGACGACCACGACGGTGCCGAATGCGGCGTGCATGGACCCAGTCTCGCAGCGTCAGCCTGCTTTTTGTCCATCCTGCGTGCCGGGGTCCGGACATCGGGTACTCTTCGATCGAAAGTCGTTGACTGACTAGTCAATCGAAGGAGCACATTTCCTCAATGGTCGATTTCACGCTCACCGACGAGCAGAAGAGCATGCGCGAGATGGCGCATGACTTCGCCGAGAAGGAGATCCGCCCGGTCGCCTGGGAGTACGACCGGGAGGGCACGTGGCCGCAGGCCATCATCGAGAAGGCCTGGGAACTCGGCTTGATGAACAACCACCTGCCGGTCGAGTACGGCGGGCCGGGCCTCGGCTACCTCGACGGCGCCATCATCGAGGAGGAGATCGCCTGGGGCTGCTCGGGCATCGGCACCTCGGTGTCCTGCAATGGCCTGGCCACGGCGCCGATCATCCTTGCCGCCTCAGAGGAGCTCAAGCGGGAGTACCTCGGGCGCCTGAGCGAGGGCCCGCTGCTCGCCTCCTTCTGTCTCACCGAGCCCGACGCCGGCTCCGACGTGTCCGGCATGAAGACCACCGCCACCCGCAAGGGCGACAAGTGGGTCATCAACGGGTCGAAGTGCTTCATCACCAATGGTGAGTACGCCAACTTCTACACCGTCTACGCGAAGACCGACAGGGAGGCCGGCCACCGCGGGATCTCGTGCTTCATCGTCCCCCGCGACGCCGGCGTGGTGGTCGACAAGCACGAGGACAAGATGGGCCAGCGCGCCTCGAACACGGCGACGATCACCTTCCCCGAGGTCGAGGTTCCGCTGAACCATCTCGTCGGCGAGGAGAACAAGGGCTTCAAGATCGCCATGATGACGCTGGACCGCACGCGCCCGGGCGTGGCCGCCATGGCCACCGGCGTGGCCCGCGCGGCGATGGAGTTCGCGGTCGAGTACTCGAAGGAGCGTGTCCAGTTCGGCGTGCCGATCGCCATGCACCAGGCGATCCAGTTCATGATCGCCGACATGTCGACCAAGGTTCACCTGGCCCGTCTGGCCACGTGGAACTCGGCCGTCCTGCTCGACCAGGGCAAGCGCAACACGCTCGAGTCCTCGCACGCCAAGCGCTTCGCCGCCGACACCGCGATGGAGGTCACCACCGACGCCGTGCAGGTGTACGGCGGCTACGGCTTCATCAAGGAATACCGGGTCGAGAAGCTCATGCGCGACGCCAAGATCCTCCAGCTCTACGAAGGCACCGCGCAGATCCAGCGGCTCGTCATCGCGCGCGAGACGCTGCTCCCCCGCGACCGCGCGCGCTCCGCGTCCGGCGTGGCCTGAAAGCGCGCGGCGGGGTCGGCCGGCTGTCGCGCCGCCGAGACCGCCTGACCCGTTCGTTGTGCTGAGGGGCCGCCGTCGGGCGGCCCCTCGCGTCAGGTAGGCTGACGCCGGTCATGGAGCGGCGCACCGAGACGATCAACATGCCCGACGGGGGCACGATGAGCGCGCAGCTCGCGCTCCCGGACGGTGGCTCGGGTCCCGGGCTGCTCGTGCTGATGGAGATCTTCGGCGTGGGCAGCTACATCGTCCGGGCCGCCGAGCGCCTGGCCGAGCTCGGCTACGTCGCGCTCGCGCCCGATCTCTACCGGCGGGTCGATCCCGGGTTTGCCGTCGATCACGACGAAGCGGGGCTCGGACGGGCGTTCGAGGCCGTGGGCCGGCTCGACATGGGCGGGGCGGTCGAGGATGCGAGTGTCGCGCTGTCCTATCTGCGCGGGTTGCCCGAGGTGAGCGGGGCGGGGGTGGGTGTGCTCGGGTTCTGCCTGGGCGGCACGCTCGCCTACGGGGTGGCAGCCGCCGCCGATCCTGCTGTGGCGGTCTGCTACTACGGCTCCGGCATCGCCGAGGCGCTCGATCAGGCGGGGGAGATCGACTGCCCGGTGCTGTTCCACTTCGGAGCCGAGGACCAGTACATCCCGCGCGCGGACGCCGAGCGGGTGGCAGCGGTGGCCTCCGGGCGGGCAGGCTGGGAGTGCCACATCCAGCCCGACGGCGGCCACGCGTTCGACAACCACGACGCCCCGATGTTCCACCGGCCCGCGGCGGCGGCGCGGGCGTGGGAGCTCACGCGGACGTTCCTCGCCCGCACGCTGCCTCTCTGACGGGGCTCTCGAGCGGGCGATGAGCGTCGTGGCCAGATCGAGCGCCGGTTCGTCGGGCAGGCCGGCCTCCCGCAGGCGCTGGGCGAGTGCCGCCGTCCGGGACCGGAACCCATGCGCGGCGACGTCGCGCCGCTCACCGCTCGCGTCGCTTCGCGCGGCGAGCGCGAGAAACGACACCCGGGAGCGGGGCCCCCGGATCGCGAGTGTGGTTCCTCGTCGTGGGAACGAGGAAGTGCACGATCGATCACCCGTCCGGCGCGCGAGTGTCGTTTCTCGCCGATGTGCCTGCGGCACACCCCCCACGTGGGGGGTAGTCGTCTCCGGGGTGTTGCCGAGCCGCCGCGGCAGGAGAAGGATCGGAGGATGGCTCCCCTCGCCGACGTCGCCCGCTTCCACGCCGATGACTGCGAAGCGCTCGTCATGGCCTCGCTGGCCTGCAACACGTGCCTTCACTCGGACACGGTCGAGTGGGAGCTCGACGGCGACGGCTACGACGCCGCCGTCAGCTGCCACTGCCACGACTGCGAGGAGACCTGGGTGGTCTACCTCACCCCGTGGCAGGCGCTGCGCCTGAGCCTCGTGCCGCACTGATCCCGTCGGGCGGCGCTGGTTGACTGGACCGGGTGACCCGCCACGCCCTGGCCTGCCTGCTCCCCCTCGTCCTCGCCGGCTGCGCCGCGAGCGCGCCGGCCGTGCCCGCCGCGAGCGCGCCCGCCGTGGCGGCGAACCGCTGTCACGCCCGCGGCCACGGCCGGTTCGAGCTCCCCGACCCGCACTGCACGCCGGGGGCCACCGATCCTCGGGTCAGCCAGGCCGACATCGCCACCACGATCTGCCGCCGCGGCTACGCGCGCTCGGTGCGCCCGCCGGAGTCGGTCACCGAGCCTCAGAAGCGCGCCTCGCTCCGCGCCTACGGCGATCCCGGGCCGCTGCGTGGCTACGAGTACGACCACCTGATCCCGCTCGAGCTCGGCGGCGCGCCGGACGACCCCCGCAACCTGTGGCCCGAGCCCGGTGCCTCGCCGAACCCGAAGGATGCGGTCGAGGACGCGCTGAACGCGCGGGTGTGCCAGGGGCGGATGTCGCTCGCGCGCGCTCAGCGGGCGATCGCGCGCAACTGGGTCGCGCTCTACCGGGCCGGGGTCCGCTGAGGGTCGAGGTCGATCCGCACCGTGGTCAGCTCGGTGCCCATCGCGCGCACGGCCAGCGAGTTCAGCGCTCGCCACGCGCCCGTCCCGGCCAGCCAGCGCTGGCGCGCCCGGGCGTCGTCGTCAGGCAGTACCTGGGCGGTGCCGGTGCGCCACACGGGCCGGCCACGTTCAAACACGAGCACGCGCACCCGCGGCTCGGCCTCGAGGTTGCGCACGTAGCCGGCCGATCGGCCGTACTCGGCGATCAGCCACAGCACATCTCCGGCCCGGCCGTCGGTGACCCCGGTCCGGCGCGGACGGCCGGTGCGCCGTCCCGTCGTCTCCAGCAGCACCAGGCCGGGGAGCGGGACACCGCGCCCCAGCAACGCCACCACCGTCCGGTTGAACAGGCGGATCGGCCACGTACGGGCCAGGCGCCGCTTGCGCTCCGCGCTCACCGCCTCACTCCCCGGAGCTGAACTCCCAGATCGCCGCGACGAGCATGATGAGGCCGAGCCCCAGGACCATGGCGGCCTCGAGCAGGCCGGGCACCCGCCAACCCCACCAGGTCACGCCCGAGTCGAGCGCGTGGCGGGCGGCGGCCGAGATGTGCAGGTGGTTGAACACGAGCCGGCGCATCGGGTCCACCGCGTAGGTGAGGGGGTCGATGCGGTTGAGCACCTCGAGCCAGCGGGCCAGGCCGTTGGCCGGGAACAGCGCGCCGGAGATGAAGAACATCGGCATCACGATCATCTGCATGACCCCGAAGAACGACTGCATCTGCTTGATCCGGGCCGCGATCATGACCCCGAACGCGGTGATCGAGAAGGACAGCAGCAGCTGCAGGCCCAGGATCCCCAGGATCATGGGCACGTTGTAGGGGACGTTCACCGTTCCGGCGAGCGCGATCATGATGATCCCCTGGGTGCAGCCGACGGTCGTGCCGCCGAGGCACTTGCCGATCACGATCGAGCTGCGGCTGACCGGCGCCACGAGCATCTCGCGCATGAAGCCGAACTCGCGGTCCCACACGATCGACGCGGCCGAGAACATGGCCGTGAACATGACGGCCACGCACAGGATGCCCGGGTAGATGAACGTGCGCAGGCTCACGCCGTGCGTGCCGGCGCGCGAGAGCGACTGCAGCCCCGAGCCCATCACGAACAGGAACAGCAGCGGCTGCACGAGCGAGGTGGCGATGCGGATGCGGTCGTTGGCGAAGCGGATGAGGTCGCGGCGCCAGACGATGCGGATCGCCCGCAGCTCGGAGGCGAGGCTGTGGGGCGGAACGACGACCCGGACGACCTCGCCCGCGCTCGGGAAGCTCCTGCACGTCGCGTGTGTCGATGGCCGTACTCACCGCCGGCCTCCTCCCATCATCTGCATCATCACCCGGTTGCGGTGCTTGGAGGAGTCCTCCTCGGCGTCGCGGATCGTCGTGCCCGTGTAGGACATGAACACGTCGTCGAGCGTCGGCCGCGACACGCTGACCGATCGGATCGGCACCCCGAGCTCGGCGAACAAGCGGGGCACGAACGCCTCCCCGCCCGGCACGCCGAACATGACCGCGCCCTCGGCGATCCGCCCCTCGACGTCGAAGTGGTCGCGCAGAGCCGCGATGGCGGCCTCGTCGTCCTCGGTGTGGATGACCACCCGGTCGGTCCCGACCCCCGCCTTCAGCTGCTCCGGCGTGTCGAGCGCGACGATCTGGCCGTGGTCCATGATCGCGATCCGGTCACACCACTCGGCCTCGTCCATGTAGTGGGTGGTCATGAAGATGGTGATCTCCTCGCGCTCCTTGAGCTCGCGGATGTAGCCCCAGATCGAGCGCCGCGTCTGCGGATCGAGCCCGATCGTCGGCTCGTCGAGGAAGAGCACGCGCGGGGAGTGCATGAGCCCGCGCGCGATCTCCAGGCGCCGCCGCATACCGCCCGAGAAGGTGCCCACGGTCCCGTCGCGGCGGTCCCACAGTCCGACCATCGTCAGCACCTGGCGCAGACGGGGTGCGACCAGCTTGCGGGGCACGCCATAGAGCTCGGCGTGCAGGCGCAGGTTCTGGGCCGCGGTCAGGTAGCTGTCGAGCGTCGGATCCTGGAAGACGAGGCCGATGTTCCGGCGCACGTCGTCGCGCTCGCGCACGACATCGTGGCCGGCCACGCTGGCGCTCCCGGCGGTCGGCTTGGTGAGCGTGCACAGCATGTTGATCGTGGTCGTCTTGCCGGCGCCGTTGGGACCCAGGAACCCGAAGACCTCGCCGGTCGCGACCTCGAACTCGACACCGCGCACCGCCTCCACGGACCCGTACGTCTTGACGAGTCCGCGGACGGCGATGGCGGGCGGGGCGCCGGTGGACGGCGCCCCGTCGTGGCTGGTGGAGGTGGCGGTCATCTCCCGGACGAGGTTACTCGGCGGCCGCCTCGTCTCCGGGCTCCTCGGCGAGGATCCGGTACAGGCCTCGCCGGGTCTCGCTGAGCAGATCGCGCGCCTGCTCGAGCTGGCGCTCGTCGCCTGCTCGAGCGACCTGGCGGACGGCGACGATGAGCTGATGGCCCAGTGCATGCAGCTCGTGCAGATGCTGCTCGCCCGGACCGCCGCTCTGCTCCCAGGGCGCGCCGGTCTGCGGCAGCTCGGCCAGGTGCTCGCGACCGGTGTCGGTCAGCTCGAACGTCTTGCCGCTCTCGGCCGCCAGGCCGCGGACGAGACCTTCGTCCTCGAGCTGGCTGAGGGCGGGGTAGACCGAGCCGGGGCTCGGAGTCCAGCGCCCGGCGCTGCGCTCCTCGATCGCCTGCATGAGCTGGTAGCCGTTGCGAGGCGCCTCGGAGAGCAGCAGGAGCAGTGCGAGGCGAACATCGCCACGCCGGCGCCGGCCGCGGCCGGCACCGAAGGGACGGCCCTCGCCGGGACCGAAGCCGGGCCCAAAGCCGCGGCCCCGGGGTCCGCCGCGGTGGCGGTGGCTGCCCGGTCGCTCGCCGAACTCGCTGGTGAAGGGCGGGCAGCGACGCCCGCGGGGGGGTGGGGTGAATTCCATGTAGGACATTCATTTCTCCTATCGACTGTTTGACGATACATAACGATATATCAAGAACATATCGCTGTCAAGAGGCTGCGCGCCGCGTGGGTCGCCACGCGGCGTGGCGCCACGGGCGCGCCGAGTTCGCCCCGCCGCGGGCATGCGTCCGCGGCCGCGCGTTTGCCGGATCCGACCTGCTGCGCGAGCGGCGTTGCGGTTCCGCGAACCCGGCGGGGTCGAAATAACAGCGGCGGCACGCGCACGGCTGCGTGTGTGTCGTCGTTTTGTCGATCCAGTGCGTATAACGGCGACCGATCGAGAGACCCGCGATGAGGTCGTCGTTTTTTCGAAGTGCGCGACGACCGGCTCGAGGGCGAGTTCGCCGCCTCAGGCGTGTGGCGAACTGGCCACACGAGCATGCGTCTGTCGTCGCGCCCGGCCGCCGTCGGCGGCGCGTCGGTGCCGGGGGCGCTACTCCGAGCCCGAGCCGGAGCCCGACCCGGGGCCACCGCCCCGGCCGCGCAGCCAGTCCGCCACCTGGTCGGCCACGCCGCCGATCTGGCTGCCGACCTTGGTGATGTTCTCCCCGAACTCGTGGAAGATGGCCCGGAAGCGCTCGGCGTAGAACTCGACCGCGTCGCCGGCCTCGGCGCGTGCGTCGGACGGGTCGTCCCGGCGACGGTATTCGCCGCGCACGATGCGGTCGTACTCGCCGCTCTGGACCCAGCGCATGACCTCGGAGACGCGGCGCACCGCGTAGGGGTGGGTACGGCCGATCTCGTGGAAGAACCGGCGCACGCGGTCGCTGGGGTCATCCCAGCTCTCGTACTCCATGGCCTGGGCCATGAACGCATCGAGGTTGAGCTTGTCGGCCGACATCCCGCCACCGAGCACCATCAGCGTTCGGCAGACGATGCGCGGGTCGCGCACCGCGAGCGTGGCCGCGCGGTCGCAGCTCAGCTCGGCCGCCCGGTACCACTCCAGCAGCACCGCCCGCACGGCCTGGAGCGGCAGCCCGATCGGGAACGGCATCCCGGTCGTCGCCCGCAGCAGGATGTTGAGCGCGGTCATGTAGAGGACGTGGTCGGAGAGGATGTGGCCGACCTCGTGGGCAACGACGACGCGCTGCTCGCCCTGGCCGAGCTTTTCGAGCAGCCCGGAGTCGACCACGATGATCGGCTTGCCCGAGCCGATCGCCTGCGCGCCGCCCATCACGCCCCAGGTCACGTACAGGTCGTACACCTCGGGCATGTCGAGGATTCGGCACACCGCGGTGTGTGCGGTCCACAGGTCGGGCAGCTGCTTCTCGCCCACGCGGACGGAGTTGCCGAGATAGGCCTGGCGCAGGGCGCGCTCATACCCCCACTCGATCAGCTTGCGCACGACGGTGTCGAGCATCGGCACCGCCTGCAGGGCCGCGGTGGCGGCCCGGTCGGCCGGGTGCTCGTAGGCCTTGGACGAGATGCCCGGGTAGGGCTGCGTGGGGTCCGGCAGCGTCTCTGACATGGTCCGCCGACCCTACAGCGGCCCCGGCTCCCGGTAAAGCGGCCCCGGGGCCGCGCGCGGCGGCGCGGCCCCGGGGTCGGCGCGCTCAGCGGACGATCGTGAACGTGAGCGTCGTGCTGGCTCGAGAGCCCGTTGGCCGTGGCCGTGATGACGAGCACGTAGGTGCCGGGGGCGAGACGGTGGTGGCCGATCTTGCCCCGGAAGCGATCGCGTTGCCGCCCTTGACGCCGTTCAGCTTCAGCGTGCCCGACCTTGACCTTGCGCCGCAGGCGGCGATGGTGCTTGTTCTTGGCCGTCGGCGCCACGCAGCGGTGCCCCGACTTGCGCCCCTTGGTCACGCAGCGAGAACGTGAGGGTGAGCTTCGCCTTCGTGCTCAGCGTGAACCAGAACACCGTCCCGACCGGGAGCTTGTTCACCGCCGGTGTGCCGGGCTCGGTCCAGCGCTTGCCCAGCTGGCGCACGAAGCTGAAGCGCGGCCGCGCGCTCGCCGCCAGCACCTTGACTTTGTGCTGGACGCTGTCGCTCTGGCCCAGGCTGTCGGTGATGGTCAGCGTGACCGTGTAGGTCCCGGTCCTGGTGTAGCGGTGGCTCGTCCGGTTGCCGCTGGCGGTCGTGCCGTCACCGAAGGTCCACGCGTAGCCGGTGATCTTCGCCCCAGGGTTGGCGTCGGTCGAGCCACTTCCGTCGAAGCTGACTGCGGTGCCCGTTGTCGTCGTGGCGGCCGAGTCCGAGAACGCGGCCGACGGCTTCGCCACGATGGTGTAGCTCACGGTCGAAGATCCGGTCTGCCCGAGAGCGTCCTGACCGGTCACGGTGAACGTGTGGGTGCCCAGGGTGGTCGTGTCAGCGAGGCCCCCGAGGCCACCGGGCCGGAGCAGGAGCTGATCGTCGCATAGCCGCCGTGCACACGCGTACGCCGCGTTGACGACTGGCCCTGGAGGTACCTGGCGCCGTTGGCGGGCTGGTGATGTTACGCCGACGGGGCTCGGATCCATGTCGAGGACCGAGATCGTGCCTGTGTTCGTCGGGCCCCGCCTCCGCCGTAGACGTCGGATAGGATACGGGTAGGGCGGGTAGTCGGGCTGCGTCTCCCTGGTCAGGTACGGAGAGGCCGCGGCCACGTAGCGCCCGCCCGGCGTCGAAGTCGAGGCCCGAGGTGTGGTGGAGGTGCGCGCCGTCGGTCGCGGAGGCGGCGATCGACGGGGCGGCCGGGTTGCGCGACGTCGACGGCGGCGATGGCGTCGTCCTGATCCGCCGCCACGTAGGCGAGTTGCCGTTGCGCCCGACACGGTAGGCGCCGGCGAGCGGCTGGACCCGTCAGGCGGAGCCCACGAACGTCGGGGCCGCCGGATTGCAGATGTCGACGATGGCCAGGCGGCGTTGCACTGCCGTCGGCCACATAGGCGTCGTTGCCCTGCACCGCGATGTCGACGGGCAACTGGAAGCTTGCTCGTGCTCGTCACAGCGCGACCGAGGATCGGGCTCCGGGTTGCTGCAGGTCGAACACGGTCAGCGAATCGGCCCACAGGAAGCGAGCGACGTACGCGTAATGGCCCGAGACGGCGATGCCGTCGGCGTGGTGCAGGGCGTTGGTGTAGGCGCCCGTGAGCGCGCTGTTGGCGACATTGCCGACGATCGTCGGCGCGGCCGGGATTGCGAGAGTCGACGACCGAGTGGCCGCCTTGGCTCGATCCCGGGCGTCGCCGGCTGGGTCGGGCAGCCCTGGTAGGCGACGTAGGCGTCCGGTGCCCGATACAGCGACGCCGTAGGCGCCGAACAGCTGGTGTGGTCGGTGTCGCGACACGCTGCCGACGATCGCCGGCGCAGCCGGATTGTGTGATGTCGAAGACGTCAGGCGTTGCCGTCGCCGTTGTCTTGCTGCTCGTGCTCGCGTTCGCGTTCTTGCTCGCCACGATAGCGTCGTAGCCCTGGCGATCGTGACGTAAGTCGGCGCCGATCAGAGGTCGGGCTCGAGCGCCGTCGACCGCGACCGCGGTCGCGGCTGGTGCTATTTGAGATGTCGATCGCGGTCAGCTCGACCGTCGTTGTAGGACGTCGTGTAGGCGTAATGGCCCGAGATCGCCACCTGGGTGATGCCCGACAGGTTGACTGGCATTGCTGACGACCCGATCGGCCGCCCTGGCGGTGGCCAGTGCCGATCGCCGGCGCGGCGAGGCACGCCGCCGTCAGGACCGCGACCCGCACGCGAAACGGCGTCGCGACCGCGCGCGGGTGCGCTGCGCATGCTTGAAGCCCTTTCTGTTGAGATGCCCCAATCCGCCCCCGGATCGGCCGAGCAAGACAGTTGCCAGCGCAGAGCATACAAGCGTCCGGGAGTGCGGCCCGTGGCACGCGGGCAGCGGGTCGGCGCCGGTCCGTCTATGCCAGACTCGGCCCGCGCTGGCAAGTCCGCCAGGCCAGTTCGGAAGCGAGGCACACACCGCATGTTCGTATTCAAAGCCGCCGTGGTCGGCGCCGGCACGATGGGCGGTGAGATCGCGCAGGCGATCGCCAACGCCGACATCCCGGTCGTGCTCAAGGACGTCGAGCAGCGATTCGTCGACCAGGGCCTCGAGAAGGCCAGGGCGCTGTGGCAGGGCCGCGTCGACGCCGGCAAGCTCGACGCTGCCGAGCTCGAGCGCCGAGTCGCGCTCATCACGGGCACGACGAGCTATGAGGGCTTCGGTGATGTCGACTTCGTGATCGAGGCGGTTCCGGAGCGCATGGAGATCAAGCAGGCCGTGTTCTCCGAGCTCGACGAGGTCACCCCGGGCCACGCCATCCTGGCCTCGAACACCTCCGCCCTGTCGATCACCGAGATGGGGATGGCCACGAGCCGGCCCGACAAGGTGGTCGGCTTCCACTTCTTCTACCCGGCCTCGGTCATGCGGCTGATCGAGGTCATCGAGGGGGAGGAGACCTCGACCGAGACCGCCCAGGCCGCGTACACCTTCGCGCAGACGATCAAGAAGATGCCGATCCGCTGCGCCGAGGCGCCCGGCTTCGTGGTCAACCGCATCCTCAACTCGAGCGTGTCCGAGATCTGGCGCTACCAGGAGGAGAGCGGCGCCGAGGTCAAGGAGATCGACCGTCTCGTGGCGGAGTCGAAGGCGGCGCCGATGGGTCCGTTCTTCCTCGCCGATCTGCTCGGGCTCGACACCGTCCTGCACGTGGCCGAGCACCTGCACGACGCCTACGGGGACCGCTTCTTCGTCCACCGCAGGATGCAGCAGCTCGTCGCCGAGCGCCAGCTCGGGACCAAGACCGGAAAGGGCTTCTATGAGCACGGTTGAGATCGACGCCCAGACCCTGGTCGAGCGCTTCACGCTGAAGGCGCTCGTCGAGAGCTGCCTGGTGCTCGAGGAGGGCATCGCCTCCCTGAAGGACATCGACCTCGGCATGATGGCCGGGGCCGGGATCATGCCGCCGCCCTTCGCGCGGGCCGATCAGCTCGGCCTCGACACGGTGCTCGAGCGTCTCGAGCGCGCGGCGTCCGAGTGGGGGGAGAACTTCGAGCCCCCGGCGATCCTCCGCCGGCTCGTCGCCCAAGGGCGGCTCGGCGTGAAGTCCGGCCAGGGGTTCTTCCCCTACGCACGGCCGGACGGCAACTGGGAGGAGCGCCCGGTCAAGCTCGAGACGCGCGGCGAGGTGGCGATCGCCTGGCTCGACCGGCCGCCCGCCAACTCGATCGCGCCCGAGGTCGTGCGCGCGCTGCGCGAGGTGTGGGACGCCGTGAGCGGCACGGGCCGCGTGCGCGCGCTCGTCATCGCCTCGGCCAACCCGATGCTGTTCTGCGCCGGCGCCGACATCAAGGCGTTCACGCAGATGGACGCCGCCGGCGGGGCCGGTCTGCTCGACGACATGCACGGCCTGCTGCGGGAGATGGAGCGCTCGCGGATCGTCACCATCGCGGCGGTGAACGCGCTCGCGTTCGGCGGCGGCTGCGAGCTGGCCATGGCCTGCGACATCCGCATCGCCGCCGAGTCGGCCGTGTTCGGCCAGCCCGAGGTCAACCTTGGGATCATCCCCGGGTTCGGCGGCACCCAGCGGCTGCCGCGGCTCGTGGGGGAGGCCCGGGCGCTCGAGCTCAACCTCACCGGCGATCCGATCCCGGCCGAGCTGGCCGAGCACTTCGGTCTGGTCAACCGCGTCGTGCCCGACCACGAGCTGTTCGACACCGCGCTGGCCTGGGCGCGCAAGCTGGCTGGACAGGCTCCGCTGGCGGTCGAGCAGATCAAGCGCGTCTCGGCGGCTGGCGATCTCGACGCGGGAATCGAGGCCGAGAAGGGCGGCTTCCGCACCGTGTTCGGCTCCGAGGATGCGCGCGAGGGCATCGCAGCGTTCGTGGAGAAGCGCACCGCGCGCTTCCAGGGCCGCTGATGGCCGGTGGCGCACCCGCGCTTGCCGACCAGCGTGGCGTGCGCAGGCTGGGCGAGCTGATCCGCGAGGCCGAGTCCGTGGTCGCCCTGACCGGGGCCGGCATCTCGGTTCCCTCGGGCATCCCCGACTTCCGCTCGCCGGGCACCGGACTGTGGGCGAACGTCGATCCGATGGAGGTCGCCCACATCGACGTGTTCCGCCGCGACCCGGCGCGCTTCTGGCGCTTCTACGGCGAGCGCTTCCAGTCGCTCGAGGACAAGCAGCCCAACGGCGCCCACCTCGCCCTGGCCGCGCTCGAGCAGGCCGGGCTGCTCCAGGCGGTCATCACCCAGAACATCGACCGTCTCCACAGCGCCGCCGGAACCCGGACCCTGGTCGAGGTCCACGGGAGCATCGCCTCCTCCTCGTGCCTGGTCTGCCGCGCTCGCCACCCGCTCGCCGACGTGCGCGAGCGCCTGCGCCGGGCCGCTGACGGCGTGCCCCGCTGCGCCTGCGGGGAGCCGCTGAAGCCCGATGTGGTGCTGTTCGGCGAGTACCTGCCCGCGAGCGCGCTGCAGCGCGCCGAGGCGCTCGCCGCCGGTGCCGATCTCATGCTCTGCATCGGCTCCTCGCTCGAGGTCTATCCGGTAGCGCAGCTCCCGGGGGTGACGCTCGCGCGGGGCGGGCGCCTGGCCATCATCACCCAGGGCGCCACCCCGCTCGACCGCCGGGCCAGCGTGCGCCTGCGCGGCGACGTGGCCGATGAGCTCGGCGCGCTGGTCGCCGAGCTCGGGCTCCCGCTCAGCGCCGCGCCGCCGCCCGTGCCCTGAGCGCCGCCTCGACGCGCTCGAGCGCCCCGAACACCGCACTCAGGCCGTCGGCCCCGAGCTCGGCGCTCAGCGCGGTCTGGGCCGCCGCGGCGACCGGCTCGCGGTGGCCGCGCAGCTCAGCCACCCGCTCGGCGAGCGCCGGGTCGCCGGCGAGCTCGGCGATCGCGGTGTCGAGGGCGATGAGCAGCTGCAGAGCGGCATGCCGGGGCTGGCGGGCGCTGAGATCGGCGCGGGCGCGCAAGGCGAGCTCCTCACACACGAGCGGTTGCTCGCGTCCGGTGAGCAGCGCGGCCACGCGCGCGTCGGGGGCGAGCATCCGCCGGCGCGAGCGCTCCGTTGGCGCCAGCGCCAGCTCGCGCACCTCGGAGTGCTCGCCCTCGGCCACCTGCTCGCCGGCGCCGTAGCCCAGGCGGGCCCTCAGCGCCTGGCGGCGCTCCAGCGGCGACAGGAGGGGGTCGGCGGCGGCCAGCCGGTAGGCGTACAGGGCCCGGTTGAGCACGGCCAGCCCGTCGGCGAGCGCGCTCTCGTCGGCCTCGCGTAGCCAGGCCGCGGCCTGCGCCTCCTCGAGCGGGCCGGCTACGTCGATCACCGTCGCCCGGGTCAGCCAGGTGACCGAATCCCCATCCGGGGCGCCGCGGCGCAGCCGGGCGCGCAGGCGGGAGGGGAGCTCAGGCGCCTCGAGTGTGGCGAGCACGATCACGTGGGTGGCCGCGCCGGGCAGCGCCTCCGCGCCGGCGCCGGTCGGGGCGCCGCGCACGAGGTAGCGGCCGTCGGGCGGGCCGAGCGGCCAGGTGACGTCGAACTGGGAGAAGCGAAACGCCGGGGGCACTGGGCCAGCCCGGGCGTCGGCGGCGCTAGCCGCCGCCGGGCACCTTGATCGCGTAGTTGCTGGGCGCGATCGGTACCACGGGCTCGGGGATCTGGCTGATCCGGTTGATCAGCTGAGCCCACTGCGAGGGCTGGAGGATCGACTTGATCTCCTGGTCGAGCTTCTTGCTCTCGCCGAACAGATCGGTGTAGGAGACCTCGATGCGGTTCGCGTGATCGGGCAGCGCGATGGTGTTCGAGTTGCCCTTGTAGCTCATCGTCGAGACGATCTCGTCCGGCTTCATCGCGCCCTGCAGGGTGAGCAGGCGCCGGATGGTCAGGTCGGTCACCGAGCCGGGACCCTGGTTGCCCTTGATCGGGATGTTGTTGATCTGCGAGATGTCCATCGAGGCTCCGGTGACGCCGGCGGCGTCGACGCCGGTCGAGCCGTTCGCCGAGTGGCCGCAGTCCAGGCCGCTGATCGTCGGATACAGCGAGGAGGCGGACAGGAACTCGATCGCGGCCAGGATCCGGCGGTCGATGAGGCCGGCCTCGACGTCGCGCCGCCCGCAGGCGTAGATCCGCACGTGCGGGTCGGAGAGCACGAGCGTGGTCAGCTGCTCCTTGGACATGAGCAGGATCTGGCCGATCGTCGGGTTCTTCGCGTTCTTGCCGATGAACGGGTCGATCTTGGCCGCCCGGTAGACCGCGGTGGCCTCGAGCAGCTTCCAGCCGTCGAGGATCGGCTTGGGGTCGATGTACGGGGCGCCCTTGCCGGCCGGGCGGATCATGAAGTCGACGTGCGAAGCGAGCTTCGGGGTTCCGGCGCCGAGGCGGCCGAGGATCGTGCCCGCGACGACGAGCGCGCCCTTCTTCAGCGGCTCGAGCGTGTACTGGTTCTTGCCCAGGTGCAGCACGTCGGAGAAGTAGTTCTGGAAGCTGCCGAGCTGCGGTGCCTGCGCCTTGATCTGCAGGTCGCCGCCGGCGGCGTAGGAGGCGGCCCGGCTCGGGTTGGCGAACAGTCGTTCCTTGACGAGCGGGGCGGTGATCGACACCTGGCTGCTCGAGGCGGCCGGCGCGGTGCCCGTGGCCGCGGATGGCGTGCTCGGAGCGGCCGTCTTGCTGCTCGTGGCGGGGAGGATGGGCAGCGAGATCGGCGTTGCGCTCGTCTTCGAGCTCGCCGGCTTGGTCGCCGGGCGGGTGTGCACCTGGGTGCCCGCGGTGGCGGGGGCGATCGGCTTGGGCGCGGAGGGCTGGCTCGCCTGCGAGAGCTCCTTGGCGATCTGGCGCGCGCTCACCTTGACCGGCTTGGGCACCGGATACAGCTTGGGGACCGACCCGAGCTGCGCGTAGGTGAAGACGTTGCCGCTGGAGTCCTGCAGCTCGATGTAGTTGCCCAGCGACTTGGTGTGGCCGATGCCGACGATCTTGCCGTCGTTGACCGCGATCACCGGCGAGCCCTGCTTGGCGAAGATGTGGACGACGTGGCTGTTCGGATCCGAGCCGATGGCCACCGCGGCGTTGGAGCCCTTCACGCGCGTCTTGGCCTTCGTGATCACGGCGCTGTCGGCGTACTTGGCCGGTGCGGCGACGGGGAAGTGACCCTCGACGAGCCCGGTGATCGCGTTCAGGAACTTCGAGGGCAGGCCGCCGATCAGCTGCGCGCGCAGCAGCACCGATTGGACGTACCAGGTGGCGTGGTTGTAGGCGTAGATGGCGCCGGACAGGCTCTTCGACGCTCCCGCCGCGTGGAGGTAGCGAGCGGCGGTGAAGATCGCATCCACGGGGTTGTACGGGTCGGCGAAGCCGTTGTTGGTCACGTCGAGGCCGTAGCGCTGCCAGGTGGAGGGCAGGAACTGCATCCAGCCGACCGCCCCGGCGGAGGACACCGACAGGTTGCGCCCGTAGTCGGTCTCGATCTCGTTGATCGCCGCCAGGATCTGCCACGGCACGTCGTACTCGGTGCCCGCGGCCTGGTAGATCGGCAGCAGAAACGGCGGGATCTGGAACGAGTCGATGAAGAAGTTCGGAACCCCGATCGGCGCCGGACCCGGGAGCGCGAACGAGAACGTCGGGTTCGCGGGTGTGGGAACGCCGTTCGGGGCGACGATCGGAGCCGGCTTGGGAGTGCTCGTCGTCGGCTTGGTCGACGGCTTGGTCGCCGGGGCGGAGGTGGCGCCGTGGTGGGAGGAGGGCTGAGCCTGGCCCGGACCCGAGGTCGAGGGGGCGGTCGCGGTTCCCTTGTGGGCCCCGGTCTTCAGCGACCCTCGAGCGGAGGTTGAGGGTGAGCTCTTGTGCGAGGCGCCGGTCGAGCTCGAGGGCGTGCTCGGTGTCGGAGTCCTCGTCGTGGACGGCGGATTCGTCGTGCCCGTGGTCGTGGTGGACTGGGGGCTGCTCGCGCTCGTCGTGGTCGTCGGCGTCGTCGTCGACTGCGGGCAGGACTCGGACACCGACTTGATCGGCACCGTGAGGTTGAGCGACGAGATCGGGGCCCCCACCGGCAGCTGGAAGACGAGCGTCTGGCCCGTCAGCGTGGTGACCGTGACCGTGCAGCTCGCGGCCATGGAAGTGGCGGGAAGCAGGCCGAGGCCGAGCACCGTGGCGACCACGCCAAGCGCCCAGACCACCAGCTTGAGCTTCCTCCCTGTCACCACGGTGTCCGCGTCTCCTCTTGACTGGGCGTCCAGTCGACTACGTGCACGCCAAATCCTCGCGCACGGCGTATGGCCGGCAAGCTACTGACTGAGTCTGAGCTTTGCAACGAAGAACCAAGGAAGAGATGGAGTGATTGCAGCGTGCCGCGCACAGGTGACGAGGCACATTCTGCCCTTCCATCGGTCGTCATGCGCCGGTTCTGTAGTCCGCCTGGCCGCTGCAGGCCCGTCTGCACGCATTTCTCACCTTCAACCTGAGCTTGACCCTCTCATTTGCTGCGTGTCCGAGCCCGCACCGAGGGTACATTCAGAGGCTCCCCACCCAGATCTGGAGACCGAGCGATGACAGACGACAAGGGCCTGCGAGACCGCGTGACCCGTCAGGGCGAGGAGACGCTGGGCAAGTTCGCCCAGGAGCTCCTCGAGAACCCGACCGTGACCCGCGCGCTGACCGCGGTGTTCGAGACCCGCGAGCGGGCCACTCGAGCTCAGGAGGTCGCCATGGGTGCGCTCAACCTCCCGTCGGCCAGCGACCTCGAGCGGCTCACCCGGCGCCTGCGCGGCGTCTCCCAGCGCCTCGAGGCGCTCGAGGACGGGCTCGACCGCCTCGAGGGCCGGATCGACGGGCTCGCCCAGCGCGGCGCCGTCGAGCAGCGGCTGACCACGATCGAGGAGGCGCTCGCCCGGATCGAGGCCGCGGTGGCCAAGCCCCCGGCCGCCCGGCGAAGCGCCGGCAAGCCGGCGGCCGGCTAGCTAGCCGCCCGGCGCCAGGAGCGCGGCCAGCGCGAGCCGTCCCGCTCGCTCCTCGGCCGCGCGCAGCGCCTCGGGCTCGATCCGGGCCCGAGGCGGCCCGAGGAGATCGGCGACGATGAGCAGCGACGCGGCCGGGAGTCCGTGGCGGGCGGCCAGCGCATACAGCGTTGCGGTCTCCATCTCGACGGCGACGGCGCCGTCTGCGCGCCAGCGCGCCTCGCGGTCGGGGCGGTGCTCGTAGAACAGGTCGCTGGAGGCCACGGTGACCCGTGCCGCCGCCCCGGTTGTGGTCAGCGCGCTCACGAGCCCCGGATCGCCATCGACCCGCTTGGCCGCGGCGAGGGCCCGGCTGGCTCCGTCCTCGGTCAGCGCCGCCCCGGCGGCGAGCAGCGCCCCGAGCGCGAGGTCCGGCTCGAGCGCGCCGCAGGTGCCGACGCGCAGCAGTTGCCGCGCGCCCAGGGCGATCAGCTCCTCGATGACGATCGCCGCGCTCGGGCCGCCCATCCCGGTGCTCTGGACGGTGAGCGGCTGCCCATCGGGCGCCGTGCCCGTGTACCCCCACAGCCCGCGGTTGTGGTTGAACATCTTCGGGGCCCCGAGCAGCGTCTGGGCGAGCAGGAGCGCGCGGCCGGGGTCGCCGGGGAGCAGCACGCGCTCGGCGAGCGGCGCGGTCGGGTGAAGGTGCACGGGAGCCGGCATCGAGAACGGCGCGCGAGATTAGACTGCCGTCCGTGAGCGCGTTCCGCTCCTCTGAGGAGTTCCGGGAGGTCGTCGACCGGACCTTCACCCTGATGAGCGAGGATCCGGACATGGGGCCTCGGCTTCGCGACGCCGACACGCCCCAGCGGTTCGAGTTCACCGACCTCGACCTGGTGGTCAACATCCGCGCCGGCGGCCGGGACGAGCCGAACCTGGTCTGGGAGTGGAGCGACGACATCGACTGGGAGCCCCGGGTGCGCATGACCATGAGCGCGGACACCGCGAACCGCTACTTCCAGGGCCGCGAGAACATCGCCATCGCGATTGCCCGGCGGAAGATCAAGCCGGGCGGGGACGTCAAGGCCGCGCTCGCCCTCATCCCGGTGACCAAGCCGCTGTTCGGCCGCTACCGGGAGATGATCGCGGCCGACTACCCGCACCTCGAGAGCTGAGCCCCGCGCCCATGTCACGACGCGAACCCTTCGGCAGCCCCGAGGGGCCCGAGTTCGTCGCCAGACGAACTCGCCGGCGAATTGCGCCAGCAATTCGCCGTTGACAGGCGAGGGTCTCGGAGGTAGACCTTGCGGGCACAGAAATGAGGCAACAGGCCGGATCGTGTGGGGTTCCGGGCCCGCCCGGGGCCCGCGCGAGGCGCCGCCGGAAACGTGACGAGCGCCGACGGCCGACGCAGCGGGCCGTCTCGCCCGCGGGCGGCGGGACCTCGTTCTCAGCGAGGCCCCGCCGCTGATTGCTCACGCCGTTGCGCGCCTGCGCCGGCGCCACCCCGGGACAATGGGGCACGTGAGCGAGATGACGCCCCGCGAGGAGGGAATGTCGCTGTCCGAGGCGGCCGACCGCGCCGGCGTCACCCCGGGCACGCTGCGCCGTTGGGTGCGCGAGGGGGTCATCCCGAACTACGACGGCGAGTGGACGCCGGCCGTGGTCGGCCGCGCCCGCCTCGTCGCCCGCCTGCGCGAGCGTGGCCACTCACTGGCCGAGATCCGCCGGGCCACCGAGGAGGGCCGGCTTGCCTTCGGCTACATCGAGGAGGTCTTCCCGCTCGAGCGTGGTGACACTGTCACGCCGCGGGAGGCCGCGCGCGAAACCGGCCTGGAGCCTGCGCTCATCGAGCGTCTGGTCGGCGCGCTCGGATTCAGCTCCGGTCGGGCCGAGGCGCTGCACGCCGACGACGTCCAGCTCCTGCGCTACGTCGCCGCGGTGCTCGATGCCGGACTGCCGCTGGTGGCCATGCTCCAGCTTGTGCGTGTCTACGGCCAGGCGATGTCGCTCGTCGCCGACGCCGAGGTGCGTCTCTTCCATCTCTACGTCCACGAGCCGCTCATGCGCTCGGGGGCGAGCGGGATGGAGACCGCCGAGGAGATGCTGGCGCTCACGCGCGAGGTGCTGCCGCTCGCCTCACCGATCCTCGATCACGTCCACCTTCGCTATCTCCAGCACTTCCTCGAGCAGGACGTCGTCGGGCACATGGAGTCCGATCTGGCTGACGAGGAGCTCGACCTCGGTCAGCTCCGGGTGGCCATCGCCTTCGCCGACCTGGCCGGATATACGCGGCTGACCGAGGAGGAGGGCGAGCTCGAGGCCGTCGATGCGGTCGAACGCTTCGTCGAGGCGGTCGAGAGCACGCTCCCCGACGACGCCCGGATCGTGAAGACGATCGGCGACGAGGTCATGGTCGTCGGTTCGGACCCGGCCGCGCTGGTCGACTGGGCGGTCGGCTTCCAGGCCCTGGCCGTCGAGCGCCCGCAGCCCCGGATCGCCGTCCACTCCGGGATCGCGCTCTATCGCGACGGCGATTACTACGGCCGGGCGGTCAACATCGCCTCTCGCGTGGCCGCCCGCTCCGGCGCCGGGGAGGTTCTGGTCACCCGCCCGGTGGTCGGGCACAGCGGAGCGCACCTCGAGTTCGAGCTGCTCGGCGAGGTCCGCCTGAAGGGGTTCACCGAGGCCACCGAGATCTTCCTGGCCCGCCAGCGCGAGGAGTGATGGGCGCGGCGGCGATGCTCGAGGAGGTCCGGGCCGAGGGCCTGCTGGCGCGCGGGCGCCCGGTGCTCGTGCTGCTCTCCGGTGGTCGGGACTCGTGTTGCCTCGCCAGCCTGGCGGTCGAGATCGCCGGGCCCGGGGCGGTGAGCGCGCTCCACGTCAACTACCGGTTGCGGCCGGGCAGCGACGGTGACGAGGCACACTGCCGGGAGCTGTGCGAACGGCTCGCGGTGGCACTCGAGATTCGCCACCCGGAGCGCCCGGCCGGCGGGAACCTCCACGCGTGGGCGCGCAGCGTGCGGTATGCGGCGGCCGGCGAGCTCGCCGATGGGCGTGGCGCCGAGGTGGCCGCCGGGCACACGGCAAGCGACCAGGTCGAGACGATCCTCTACCGGCTCGCCTCCTCGCCGAGCCGGCGGGCGCTGCTCGGCATGTCCTCCCGGGAAGGCCGGATCGTGCGCCCGCTCCTCCAATACACGCGCGAGGACACCGCCGCCTACTGCCTCGCGCGCGGGATCGCCTGGCGCGAGGACCCGAGCAACGACGATCCGCGCTTCGCCCGGGCCAGGGTGCGCGGCGGCCTCGTGCCCGCGTTGCGGGAGATCCATCCCGGCGCCGAGCGCAACGTGCTCGCGCTCGCCGCCGTGCTCCGGGATGAGGCCGCCGTCCTCGACGCGCTCGTCGACGAGCTCCTGGCCGGAAGCGAGCAGGTCGAGCTCGCGCGGCTGCGGGCGGCCGGGCCGGCGCTCGCCCGCCTGGCCGTCCAGCGCCTGGCCGATCGGATGGCCGGCGGCCCGGCCGCCGGGGTGGGCCGCCGCACCCCGGAGCTGCTCGCTCTGCGCGAGACAGGCGTGGCCTGCCTGCACGTGGGCGCCGGCCTGCGCGCGGTATGCGAGCGGGGGGTGCTGCGGTTCGAGCGGTTGGGCCCGCGCGGCGAATCCGCCTCGCGGACGGCGGCTCCATACACTTGAGAGGAGTGCTGCGCGACGACGCCATCGGCGAGATTCTGGTCGGCGAGGAGGATCTCTCCCGCCGGGTCCGGGAGCTTGCCCGCGAGGTCTCGGCGGACTACCAGAGCAAGGATCTCGTGCTCGTCGGCGTCCTCAAGGGTGCGGTGTTCTTCCTCTCGGACCTCATGCGCGGCCTCGACATCCCCTGTGAGGTCGACTTCATGGCCGTCGCCTCCTACGGCTCAGCCACCAAATCCTCCGGGGTGGTGCGGATCCTCAAGGACCTCGACGCGGTCATCGAGGGGCGTGACGTGCTGATCGTCGAGGACATCGTCGACTCGGGCCTGACCCTTCAGTACCTCCTGCGCAATCTGGCCGGCCGCAATCCCCGCTCGCTCGAGGTCTGCGCCCTGCTCATCAAACCCGATCGCCAGAAGGTCGACCTCAAGGCCAAGTACGTCGGCTTCGAGATCCCGGATCGCTTCGCCATCGGCTACGGGCTCGATCACGCCGAGCGCTACCGCAACCTCCCATTCGTGGCGGCGTTGAGAGGCGAATGAGAGCGCTCGTGCAGCCCTTCCAGAACGCGGGCGGGTGGGCAAGATACACGGTGCTACGCTTGGGCATTCCGACAGCGCGGCCCGTGCGCCGTCCCTGGGGGTATTTCCGATGAGCAGGTTCTTCAAGAGCGCCGCCTTCCCGATCCTCATCGTGGTCGTGCTGGCGTTCTTCGCCCAGAAGCTGATCGGGAGCTCGAGCCACACGCAGAACTACTCGTTCGGCCAGCTCATCCAGCAGCTGCAGTCGCATGAGGTCAAGTCGATCTCGCTGGACCAGAAGTCCAACAGCGCGACCGTCACCCTGCTGGCGCAGTACGGCGGCACGAAGTACTCGGTCGGCTACCCGGACAGCTACGCCCCGACGCTCATCAACGACTCGCTGAAGACGGTCGGCGCCTCGGGCCTGAACATCCAGAGCAAGTCGAGCAACGGCTGGCTGTCGCTGCTGACCTACATCCTGCCCTTCGTCATCTTCCTGGGGTTCTGGATCTTCCTCATGAACCAGGTCCAGGGCGGCGGCTCGAAGGTCATGTCGTTCGGCAAGTCCCGGGCCAAGCGGATGTCGGTCGACTCGCCGAAGATCACCTTCCGCGACGTGGCCGGGGTCGACGAGGCGGTCGAGGAGCTGCACGAGATCAAGGAGTTCCTCGAGAACCCCAAGAAATTCCAGGCCCTGGGGGCGCGCATCCCCAAGGGCGTGCTGCTCTACGGGCCGCCGGGCACCGGCAAGACGCTGCTCGCCCGTGCGGTGGCCGGCGAGGCCGGAGTGCCGTTCTTCTCGATCTCGGGCTCGGACTTCGTCGAGATGTTCGTCGGCGTCGGCGCCTCGCGCGTGCGTGACCTGTTCGAGCAGGCCAAGCAGAACTCCCCCTGCATCATCTTCATGGACGAGATCGACGCCGTCGGTCGCCACCGCGGCGCCGGCCTGGGCGGCGGCCACGACGAGCGCGAGCAGACGCTCAACCAGCTGCTGGTCGAGATGGACGGCTTCGAGATGAAGGACAACATCATCCTCATCGCCGCCACCAACCGGCCCGACATCCTCGATCCGGCGCTGCTGCGCCCGGGCCGCTTCGACCGCCAGATCGTCGTCGACCGGCCCGACCGCAACGGGCGCAAGAAGATCCTCGAGGTCCACACCCGCGGCAAGCCGCTGGCGCGTGAGATCGACGTCGACGTCCTGGCCGGTCAGACGCCGGGCTTCACCGGCGCCGACCTGTCGAACCTGGTCAACGAGGCCGCCCTGCTCGCCGCCCGCAACGGCAAGCGCGAGATCACCCAGGTCGAGCTCGAAGAGGGGATCATGCGGGTCATCGCCGGGCCGGAGAAGAAGACCCGGGTGATGTCGGGCAAGGAGCGGAAGATCACCGCGTACCACGAGATGGGCCACGCGATCGTCGGCCACTACCTGCCCAACGCCGACCCGATCCACAAGATCTCGGTCATCTCCCGCGGCCAGGCGCTCGGCTACACGATCTCGATGCCGGGCGAGGACAGGTTCCTCACCACCCGCGCCGAGCTCCAGGACACGATGGCGATGACGCTCGGCGGCCGCGCCGCCGAGGAGATCTGCTTCGGCGAGGTGACCACCGGGGCGTCCAACGACATCGAGAAGGTCACCGCCACCGCCAAGCAGATGGTCATGCGGTTCGGCATGTCGGAGAAGCTCGGCCCGCGCGTGTTCGGCCACGACCACGGCCAGCCGTTCCTCGGCCGCGAGTTCAGCGCCGAGCCCGACTACTCCGACGAGATCGCGCGCGAGATCGACGACGAGATCCGTCGCATCGTCGAGGCCGCCCACATGCAGGCCCAGGAGATCCTCACCACCCATCGCGAGTCGCTCGAGAAGCTCTCCGAGATCCTCATCAAGCGCGAGACGATCGAGAAGGAGCAGTTCCAGGCTCTGCTCGAGGGGCGCACCGAGGAAGAGGTCTTCGGAGCCGAGGCGCCACCGCCGCCCGAGGTGCCGATCCCGCCGACCACGGCCGAGCGCTCGGGTCGGGAGAATCCGCGGCCGCTGCCGCGGCCGGGCCTCGCCGGCGGCACTGCGGAATAACTGACGGCCTCTCGCCGCCGCTGGCTTTGTCCTCGGTCGCTCGTGTGCGTCCGCACACGTCGCTCCCTGCGTCCGCGCCAGCGACGCCGAGAGCCTCGTCAGTGATCCCGCTCCGGCCGAGTAGCTGACGGGGCCGGGGATGCCCGGTGTCGGCGTCGTCGGCTGCGGTGCGTCATGGTTCTCGCCCCAAACCATGTCGAGGCCGCGGACGTTTGGGTCCATATCCACGCATACGGGGTGTGCGCACCCAGGGACGCCGCGGGTCGCTCGAGGTTGGGGCCACCGCCGGCACCCGCACCCGCGCCCGCCGCCCGCGCGCTCGGCGGCGCCCGCGGCACGCGCCACCGCGTCCGTCAGCTGGTCGGCGGCGTCAGCCCGTCTGCGTGGCAGGCCGCCAGCCCCGGGCCGAGCGGCGGCGCGGCGGCGAGCGGCGGCGGACGCAGGAACGCCGGCCGCCGGGTGAAGTCGAAGTAGTCGGTCATCGGGTGCGCGTTGGCGTCCCGGTAGGTCATCGCCGGCAGGTTCCACTTGTACTCGAGGAAGGCGGTGATCGAGGTGTGGTCCTGCACGATGCTCGAGACGTAGTTGGCGCGCGCCCAGGGGGAGACGACGATCAGCGGGACGCGGAAGCCGTAGCGGTCATACGCGCCCGGCAGGTAGCCGGGCGGCAGCTGGGGCGGGATGCGCGTCGGGCTTGATCGCCCGCGGCGGCGGGACGTGGTCGTAGTAGCCGCCGTGCTCGTCGTAGGTGAGGAACAGCGCCGTGTGCTTCCAGTTCGGCGAGCGCATGAGCGCGTGCGTGACCTGGGCGATGAACTCCTCGCCGACCTGGATGTCCTGGGGGTTCTCCTCGGAGGTCGTGTCGTAGTTCGGATCCAGGAAGGTGAACGCGGGCAGCCGGCCGGCGGCGGCGTCGGTGTAGAACTGATCGATCAGGTACTGGTGCTTCAGCTGCGCCGGGTTGTTGCGGACATTGGGCAGGTAGAACCAGCTCGGCTCCTGCTCGTAGTAGACGCGGAAGCTGATCCCCTGAGCCTGCAGCCGGTCGAAGATCGTGCCGTTGGCCGCCGGGATGGCGAAGGTGGGACCCTTGTCGTCGATCACCCCCGACGCGGTGCCGGCGAAGAAGAAGCGCCGGTTGGGCTCCGTCTGGCACAGGGTGGAGCAGAAGTAGCGCTGGCCGAGCGGGAAGTGGCGGGCCAGCGAGTAGGTGAACGGAATGTCGTGGCGGTCCCAGTACCACATCGCATCGGTTCCGCTGGCGGCCACGAAGCCGTCCATGCGCCCGCCGGCGAACGCGGTGTGGCTGGCGTTCCAGGACTGGCTCGGCTTGCCGTCCAGCTGGCAGGGGCTGGTGGCGTGGCTCGACCGGACGGGCCGGCCGTTCGTGTCCGGGTTCGAGTTGACGATCCGCCCGTGGCGCCGGGTCAGGCCGTCCACCGCGGCCCGGTTCGCGAACGTGTGGGGGACCATCCCGAGCAGGTTGTCGAAGGAGTGGTTCTCCATCATCAGCACGACGACGTGCCGGATCTCCGGCAGCGACTCGTGGCCGGCCGGCAGGTGAGGGAAGGGCCGGCTGTCCGGGCGGCGCACGCCGGGATGGTGGTGGACCGGCCTCGCCCAGGCGGGCAGCGCGCCCGAGGCGAGCATCGCCCCGGCCCCGGCTCCGGCGCGCAGGAACGTCCGGCGAGTGAGAAGCGGATCGTCCATCGCGCGGGCAGCATATCCGCGGCCGGGGTCGGTGTAACGTCAGATCCTGTGAACGGCCGGATCGGACGCGTCTTTCTCACCGCCACCCGCATCTACCTGCCTCTGGCCATCGCGGCCGGCGGGGTGGTGATGATCATCCTCGGGCACGGCCGCACGCGCGGCTCGGGCGCCACCGCGCTCGGCAACTCGATCGCTGCCGGCGGCGTGGCGCTGCTCATCGCCGCGATCATCGTGTGGATGATCAACTGGATGTACCGGATGAGCGTCGAGAGCAACCGGGAGCGCGAGGACGAGGAGGCCGCCCGGACCTACTTCGACGAGCACGGCCGCTGGCCCGAGGACGACTCGCCGTGAGCCACGGCCCGCCGGCGGACGGGCGCTTCACGGTCATGGGGATCGTGAACGTCACCCCGGACTCGTTCTCCGACGGCGGTCAGTACATCGACAGCGAGCGCGCGATCGCCCACGGCCTCGAGCTCGAGGCCGAAGGCGCGGAGATCCTCGACATCGGCGGCGAGTCGACCCGGCCGGGCGCCGCCCCGGTGCCCGAGGACGAGGAGCTCGCCCGCGTCATCCCGGTCATCTCCGGCCTGCGCGCGCACGGCATCCAGGCGCAGCTGTCGATCGACACCGCCAAGGCCCGGGTGGCGGCCGAGGCGCTCAGCGCCGGGGCGACGATCGTCAACGACGTCACCGCGCTGCGCGGCGATCCCGGCATGGCCGAGGTGGTCGCCGCCGCCGGCGTGCGGTGCTGCCTCATGCACATGCGCGGCACCCCGCGCACGATGCAGGACGACCCCCACTACGACGACGTGGTCAGCGAGGTCAAGAGCCTTCCTCGAGGAGCGCCTGGAGCACGCGGTGGCGGCCGGCATCGCCGAGGAGCGCGTCATCCTCGATCCGGGGATCGGATTCGGCAAGACCCCGGAGCACAACCTCGAGCTCCTGCGCCGGCTGCCCGAGCTCGTCGCGCTCGGGCGCCCCGTGCTCGTGGGTACCTCGCGCAAATCGTTCCTCGGCCGTCTGACCGGCCGTGAGGTCTCCGCGCGCCTGCCGGCCACGATCGCCACCAACGTGCTCGCGTACGCCGGCGGAGCCCGGATCTTCCGGGTCCACGACGTCGCGCCCATCCATGACGCCCTCGCGGTCACGGCTGCTACGGTCAGCGCGCCATGGACGACCCGGACGACTTCGACGACGAGGTAGAGGACGACGGGGGCCGCGCCGAGCCCGAGGTCACGATCGAGATCAGCGGCCTGTCGCTGTTCACCCACGTCGGCGTGACCGCGGCCGAGCGCGAGGTCGGCCAGCGCCTGCTCCTCGATCTGCGCCTCGACGTCTCCGACTGCGACGCCACGCTCACCGACCGGATCGAGGACACGGTCGACTACGGCCAGGTGTGTGAGATGGCCAACCTCGTCGCCCAGCAGCGCTCCTACCGCACGCTCGAGCGGCTGTGCGCCGCCATCGCCGACCGCCTGCTCGAGGAGTACAAGGCGAACGCGGTGTGGGTGAAGGCGGCCAAGCCCGAGCCCCCGCTGCCGCTCGTGGTCACCGAGGTGTCGGTCGAGGTGTGGCGAGAGGCGTGAGCTTCGGCTACCTGGGCCTGGGCTCGAACGTCGGCGAGCGGCGCGAGCACCTCGAGGCCGCTGTCGCGGCGCTCCCGGCCCGGAGGGTGGACGTACTCGCCTCCTCCTCGGTGTACGAGACCGAGCCGGTCGGGCTCGTGCTCGACCAGCGCGAGTTCCTCAACGCCTGCCTGCGCGTGCGGACCGAGCTCGGGCCCGAGGAGCTGCTCGACGCCTGCAAGGCGGTGGAGCGGGAGCTCGGCCGAGCGCCCGGCGGGCAGCGCCACGGGCCCCGCCCGATCGACGTCGATCTGCTGCTGCTCGGCGAGGAGCCCTACCGATCCGAGCGCCTGGCGCTCCCCCACCGCGAGGTCACCTCGCGGCGCTTCGTGCTCGTTCCGCTGCTCGAGCTCGACCCCGAGCTGACGCTCCCGGGCGGCGAGCGGCTGGCCGAGGCGCTCGACGCCCTCGGCCCCGGGCAGGCCGTACGGCGGGCCGGTCCTCCGCTGCTCGCATAGGATCCAGGCCCGATGCTCCTCGTCGTCGACGTCGGCAACACCCAGACCCACTTCGGCGTCTTCCCGGACGGAGAGGACACGGTCACCGAGCACTGGCGCTTCGCCACCGTGCGCGAATCGACGAGCGACGAGCTCGGCGCCCGGCTCGCGAACCTGCTGGCGCTGCGCGGGCTGTCCTTCCAGGAGGTGAGCGCGGCGATCGTGTCCTCGACCGTGCCCCAGCTCTCAGAGCAGTGGACGGTGATGTCGGAGCGCTACCTCCGCCGCCGGATGCTCGTCGTCGGTCCCGGCGTGCGTACCGGGATGCCGATCCGGATCGACAACCCGCGCGAGGTCGGGGCGGACCGGCTCGTCAACGCGGTGGCCGCCTACGAGCGCGTGCACGACACCTGCGTGGTGGTCGACTTCGGCACCGCGATCACCTACGACGCGGTCTCGGCCGCCGGCGAGTACCTGGGCGGCATCATCACCCCGGGGGCCGAGATCTCCATCGACGCGCTGTACGACCGGGCGGCCAAGCTCCCCAAGGTCGAGCTGGCCGAGCCACGGTCGCTGATCGGCAAGTCGACCGTCGACGCCATCCGCTCGGGCATCGTGTACGGCTTCGCCGCCCAGGTCGAGGGGATCGTCGCCCGGCTGCGGGGCGAGCTCGGGCAGGACACGACGGTGATCGCCACCGGCGGGTTGGCCGGCGTGCTCGTGCCGTTCATTCACGATTCGATCGACGTCGTCGACCAGCTGCTCACCCTCACCGGGCTGCGGCTGATCTACGAGAGAAACGGCTGATCGCGCAGGGCGCGATCAGCTTGCGAGTTCGCGCTGGGCGCGAACTCGGGCCCTCGGGTTTACTCGCCCGGGTCGAGCTGGCCCACCCGAAGCACCCGGCCGCGCGCACTCAGCGCCTCGAGCTGGTACGGAGTGTGGGGATCGTGCCCAGCCGGGACCCGGCCCATCGGGATGACGATGGCGAAGTACCGGCCGGCGTAGACCGGCGCGCTGGCGCCGGTGATCCGGTCACGCACGCGCGTCGGATGGCCTGGTGCGGCGACGACGCCGTAGACGATGTACCACTGCCGCCCACCGGGCTGCTGGACGGAGGTCTGCTCGTAGAAGAAGCCGTCGATGAGCTGGGTGACGCACATCGGGTGGCACACCCGCGCCGGCGGCGCGCACCCCGGCACCGGGCCGCCGACGCCATAGCGGTTTGGGAAGCCGATCCACGTGCCGTCGGGCAGGCGCATGGCCGTGCACAGCCCGTGCTGGCGGCTGCTGGCCACCCAATACTGCACGGGGCCGACGCCGGGCACCGTCACGGTCGAGGCGTGGCGCGCCGACCCGGGGATGACCTGCTGGCGCCAGCCCGGCGGCCGCCCGCCGGGGCCCATCATCATCTGGTTCGGTTCGGCGGCGAACAGCCGCTGCGGACTGGCGTGCCCGAGCTGGCTGAGTTTGATCACACCCACTGCGCTGCCTGTCGCGCCGACGGCGACCGAGACGGCCAGGAACGCGAGCTGGCGAGCGCCGAGGCTGAGCCAACGGCGCGGCCGTGTCCGCACACGCGGATCGGCCGGGCCGGCCAGGATCCGGGCCTGCAGCGCCTCGTCGGTGATCGCCCGGGCCGGGGAGGGATCGGCGGCACGCAGCCGGGCGATGAGCGGATCCGCGCTGTTCATAGCTGCTCCAGACGGGGTTGAGAGACGGTGGCGACCGGATCGGGGTCGGCGAGCGCGGCCCGCAACCGCCGGCGCGCTCGATGCAGGCGGACGCGGAACGCGGCGCCGGAGATCCCGAGGCTTCGGGCCGCGAGGGCGGGGGTGAGGTCCTCCCAGGCGATGAGCAGGAGCGCCTCGCGCTCGCTTGTCGGGAGGATGGCCAGCGCGGCCTCGAGCTCGGCATCGAGATCGAGCGCGGGGGCGGGAAGCTCCGCCGGGGCGGCCACGTCGATGCCACCAAGCGGCGCCACGGCAGCACTTCGCCGCCGTTCGGCGAGCAGGAGGTTGCGCGTTGTGGCGATGAGCCATGGACGCGCGTCGTCGGCCGGCACGTCGGCCAGCCGCCGCCAGGCGATCGCCATCGCCTCGGCGGCCAGGGCTTCCGGGTCCGCGGCGCCGCGGCGCCGGGCATAGGCCACGAGCAGGCCGAGGTGGACGAAGACGGCCGCGAAGCGGGTCTCGGGTTCGGTCACACCCGTATCTGTCGCGCGCGCCGCCGGGCGTTACATCGGCAGCGGAATCTCCGGCGTGCGCGCCAGCGTGGCGGCCATGATCAGGAAGCTCATCCGCCGCCGGTCCTCCGGGTGCTCGGCGCTGTAGGCCTCGAAGCCGTCGAGCAGCTCGCGGATGGCGGCGAACACCGGGCCGTCGTCGACGTCCTCCGGGACGTCGCAGCCGAGCCGGGCCAGCGCGAGCATCTCGGTGGGGTCCCCGCCGCGCATGGCGGCGATCGCGCTCAACATGAGGAACTGGGCCACCCGGTCAAGCAGCACGTGCGGCGCGCGCTCGCGCTCGCCCACCGCGTCCCCGCCGGGCGCGAGCGGCTCGCCGGCCGCGAGCCGCAGCGACTGCTCGGAGGCGATCGAGCGCAGCTGCGCTGCCGAGAGGCCGGCCACGAGCGCGGTGCGGAGCTGGAAGGCGGCCGAGAAGCCGGTGTGCCCGTACGGTGCATCGGAGGCGAACAGGATCTGGCCCGGGGGGACGAGGCAGAACAGCGCGAGCAGGTCCGAGGGCAGCCACCAGGCGGTGTCGAACAGGAGGTTCGGGTGGGCCGGGGCGGCCCGCCAGATCCAGGACAGGTCGCAGATGCCCGCATGGGCGAGGATGATCCGGGCGTCCGGGAACGCTCCGGCCAGCTGCACGGCGTGGAGGCCGAGGGCGGGGATGCCGCGCCCGGCGTGGATGAGCACCGGCAGCGAGCGCTCGTGAGCCAGCGCGAGGACCGGGCGGACCTGGGGGTGATCGAGCGTGAACTGCTCGGCCCGGGGGTGGAGCTTGATCCCGCGCGCGCCCGCATCCAGGCAGCGGCGAGCCTCCGTGACCGGGTCGATGTGCGGGTTGACCCGGCAGAACGGGACGAGCATGCCGTCCGAGCGCGCGGCGGCCTCGAGCACGGCGTCGTTGGCGGCCGGATACCCGTCGGGTTCATGAAACGGGAACGTGAACGCGCCGCGGGCGCCGGTGGCCCGCAGCTGGGCCACGAGCTCCTCCGGGCTCTGGCGCATGCCGTCCGGGTCGTTTGAGCCGAGGTGGGTGTGGGCGTCGAACAGCTCGAGTCCCGGGACCTGGGCGCGGACCGATTCGGTGTAGGGGCGCAGCGCGTCGGTGATGTCCATGTCCGGCATTCGTACCATGAAGCCCAATGGCCCGATCGCTCACCGACAGCTGGACGCTCGGCGGCGTGGCCATCCCCAACCGCGTCGTGCTCGCTCCTCTGGCCGGCATCGGCAACTGGTTCGTGCGCCTGCAGGCCAAGCGCCATGGGGCCGGGCTCGTCGTCTCGGAGATGGTCTCGAGCTACGCGGTGCACTACCGCAACGAGCGCACGTGCCGCGAGCTCCTGCGCATCCACCCCGACGAGCACCCGGTCTCGGTGCAGCTGTTCGGCAACGACCCCGACGTCATGGCCTCGGCGGCCGAGCAGGTGGCCGCCGCCGGCGCCGACCTCATCGACATCAACATGGGCTGCCCGGTGCCCAAGGTGTGCAAGACCGGTGCCGGAGCTGCGCTCCTCATGGAGCCCGAGCGGGCGGTGGCCGTCGCGCGCGCGGCCGCTCGGGGGAGTGGCCTGCCGGTCACGGTCAAGCTGCGCTCCGGCCAGCGTCCGGGCGACCTCAGCGGCATCGAGGTGGCGCGCCGGCTCGCCCACGAGGGGGCCGTGGCCGGCCTGGCCATCCACCCCCGCCACGCCTCCCAGCGCCACAAGGGCAAGCCCGACTACGCGCTCGTGCGTGAGCTCGTCGACGAGCTGCCGGTTCCGGTCATGGTCTCCGGCGGGCTGCAGACCCCGGAGGCGGTGGCCCGCGCCTTCGATGAGACGAACGCCGCCGCCGTGCTGCTGGCCCGAGGTTCGCTCGGCAACCCGTGGCTGTTCGCCCAGGTGCTCGGACGGCGCTCCGATGGCCCGAGCCGGGCGGAGATCCTCGACGAGGTGGACTGGATCCTCGATGCCGCGGTCGAGCACATGGGCGCCGAGCGGGCCAACCGCTACCTGCGCAAGTTCTACCCCTGGTATCTGGAGCGCCTGGAGGGCCCGCGGGCGCTGCAGGCCGCGCTGCAGGTGGCACCCGACGTCGAGGCGGCCCGCGAGCTCCTGCATGGCGCCGCGCTGAGCGCCGCCTGATCGGCGCGCGCTTGCAGTACCCCCACCGGCCGGTATAGGTTCGGCGGCATGCTCAGCGCCGCCGTGGCCGCCGCCGCCCTCCTGCTCACCCCGGCCGGAGGCTACGCCGGCCCCTACCCGCACGGGCCCGCGGCCGGATTTCGGGTCGGAGCCAGCGTTCAGAGCATCACGCCGCCGGCGTTCGGCGCCCTCGGAACCCGCGACCCGGCGAACTGCGCCCACCCCGCGGCCTACGACGGCCGGCGGCTGTTCGCCTTCGAGGAGCCCTACCTCGACGCGCAGCACGACGGGCATTACGACCCCGGCGACCCATTCATCGACTGCAACCACAACGGCCGCTGGGACGGGAACCTCCTCGGCGGCGGGGGCAACGACCCCCGGTTCTTCGATCACGTCGCCGACCCGGTGAGCGCACGGGCCATGGTGGTCTCCAACGGACGGCGGACGATCGCGGTCGAGGTACTCGACCAGGAGGGCCTGTTCGACGTCTACCAGCAGCGCATCCGCGCGCTCGTGGCCAAGGACGGGATCCATCTCGACGGCATCTTCATCTCGGCCACCCACGACGAGTCCGCTCCCGACAGCCTCGGCCTGAGCGGGGTGAACCAGACCACCTCGGGCGTCAACGACGACTGGGTGAACTTCATGGTCGCTCGCGCCGCCCGGGCCATCGAGCTCGCCGATCGGGCCATGCGCCCGGCCACCATCCGCTACACCGAGGTGCTCGAGCCCGCGAACGTCCGCCAGTGCTGGTCCTCGTACCCGTACGTCGACGACCAGCACATGCCCGTGCTCCAGGCGGTCGATGCCCGCGGCCGCACAATCGTCACGCTGGCCAGCGTCAGCCAGCACGCCGAGACGCTCGGCTTCAACTCAGGCACGCCGGCGCTCGACGCCCAGCAGGACTGGGTGTCGGCCGACTGGCCGCACTTCTTCCGCGCCGCCCTGCAGCGGCGACTGGGCGGCGTGGCCATCGAGATGGCCGGCTCGGTCGGCTCGGTCGAGAGCCCTGAGGTGTTCGCCGGCGCCGTCTCGCGGACGCCCCGCCAATGGATCGACGCCTCGCACCCGGCCGGTTGCCGGACGCTGTTCGCCGCGCCCGCCGGTGCCGAGGTCGCGCTCGGCTACCAGGGCGAGACCCGCGCCTTCGGCCAGGATCTCGCCCGTCCGGTCATCGCCGCGCTGCGCCACGGCGCCTGGCACCCGTCGGCCACGAACACGATCTGGGGCGCCCGGGCGAACATCTGCATCCCGCTTCAGAACGCGCTGTTCGCGCTCGGCTCCTCGCTGGGGATCTTCGCCCAGCGGCCGGGCTACAACGCGAACTGCACCGTGGCCTACCCGGTGGCGGCGAACGGCACGACGCGCGGAACCTCGCTGCGCTCGCAGGTAGCCGCCTTCCAGATCGGCGACGGCGAGTTCATCTCGATCCCCGGCGAGGCGTTCCCGTTCACCTACCTGCGCGGCTTCCTCGGTCCGCAGGATCTGCCGAACCCGGGCCCCGCGCTCCCGCCCTGGCTGCTCCCCCATATGACCGCGCCGTTCCGGTTCATCGACGGTCTGGCTGAGGACATGCTCGGCTACGTCTTCCCGGCCGCGGATGCCGTCGGCATCCCCACCCTGACCAACTTCAACCCCTCCTCGACCGACCGCTTCGGCTGCGGGCACTCCGACGATTCCGAGGCCGCCTCGGCGCAGTCGGCGAACATCATCGGGGGCGCGCTGCTGGCGCTGCTGGACGCGCACGGCGGCGGGGGAGCGGACATCGTCACCGGGCGCTATGTCCTCCCGGATGGCGCCCTGTCGCGCGACCCGCTGGGTGGCCCCGAAATCAAGTGCAGCGGGACCACGCGGTTTCACCCCTCCGGCCGGGCGGTGGCCGTTCGCCTGGGCGACGGGCGCCTCGTGCGGCCCCGGGTGTGGCTGTCGCTGAGCGGCCTGCCCCAGCGCCGGCCCGACCGGGACACCCGCGGCTACTTCGACCGCCGCGGCCGGCGCGTGTGGCTGAACGTGTATCCGGCCGCGGCGTGAAGCGCGCGATCGCGGTCCTCGCCGCCACCGCGGCGGCACTCGGGGGCGCGAGCGCGGCGCAGGCCGACTTTCCCTACCCGGCCGGGACCGGTCCGGGCGGCTGGCACCTCGCCCCCGGGCAGGTGCCCGACGAGTTCAGCGAGACGGGTGACTGGCGGCTGTCCGGCACGCCGGCCAACCCGCTCGGGAATCCGCTCGTCCTGAAGGTGAACCAGCAGGCGGATGAGATGTGCGGGATCCGCGGCATGAGCCTCGTCGACGCGCTGCCGGTGCAGCCGGCCTCGACCTGCGCCCACGGCGCGGTGCGCACCGCCTGGCAGGTGAGCACCGGTCGCCCCGACGTCGTCATCGCCGTGCTCGACTCGGGCATCGAGTGGAACGACAGCGCCGCCATGACGGACCTGCGCGACAAGGTCCACCTCAACCAGGGCGAGCTGCCGGCGCCCCGCCACGACCTCCGCACCGCGCTCGTGCCCGGTGTGAGCTGCGCGCGCTACCGCCGCGCCACCGGCGGTGACTACAACCCCCGAGGCCACTACGACGTCAACGGCGACGGCGTGTTCAACCTGCTCGACTACGCCTGCGACTCCCGCGTGAAGGCCGTGTTGGACGGCGGCAGCCCTCGACACGGCTCCGTCACGGCCCGCCCGGGATGCTCACGCCCGAGGACCTCATCCTCGCCTTCAGCGATGGCCGCGACCATGACCACAACGGCTTCGCCGGCGACATCGCGGGGTGGAACTTCCTCGACGACGACAACGACCCCTACGACGACGTCCAGTACGGACACGGGACCGGTGAGGCGCGCGACTCGACCGCCGAGGCGAACAACGGCGGCAGCCTCGGAACCTGTCCCAACTGCATGGTGCTGCCGCTGCGCGTGGGAGAGTCCTTCGTCGCCGACGCCAACCGGTTCGCCGAGGCGACGCTTTACGCGACCGACGCCGGCGCCGACGTCGTCCAAGAGGCGCTCGGGACCCTGAACGCGCCGCTGTTCGCCCGCCAGGCCATCGAGTACGCCTACCAGCACGGGGTCACCGTGATCGCCTCCGCGGCCGATGAGGCCTCCGAGCACCACAACGAGCCGGGGGCGATGCCGGACACGATCGTCGTCAACTCGGTGACCCAGTACAACGCCCAGTTCACCTCGATCCCTCCGTCCTACCTCGAGTTGAACGGCTGCACGAACTTCGGCTCGCGCATCGACGTGGCCGTGCCGAGCTCCTCGTGCTCCTCGCAGGCCGCCGGGGAGGCCGCGGGCGTCGCCGGCCTCGTCTACAGCGCGGCCGAGAACGCGCTGGCGGCCGGTCGCATCCGGGCCGCTCGCGACTGCCGTCGCGTCGACGGGCGCCGGTGCACGGTCACCGCCAACGAGGTGCGCCAGCTCATCGCCTCGGGCGATGTCGGCGGCAGCGCGCCGGGCGACGAGGGGTCCGGTCAGCCGGACGATGTCGACTTCGCCGCCCAGCCCGAGAGCTCGTGCGCGCGGGCGCGCGTGGCCACGTGCACGGACCCGAATCGTCAGATCACCTTCGCCGCCGACCAGGCCGGAGGCGTCGTCGGGCCGCTGCCGGACTCGACCCGCTATCCGGCCCGCAAGGGCTTCGACGAGTTCTACGGCTACGGCCGGCTGAACGCCTTCAAGGCGGTGAGCGCGGCTCAGTCGGGCGCGATCCCGCCCGAGGCGGAGATCACGGGTCCGGACTGGTTCACCCAGATCGACCCCCGCCGGCGGCACCTGCCCATCACGGGCCGCGTATCCGCCCGGGTGCCGTACCGCTGCCGGGTCGAGGTGGCGCCCGGCGTGCAGCCGAACAACGGGCTTGCCCCGGCCGGGGACTTCCACCCGGTCAGCTCCACATGGTGTGACGGGCGGCGGGTCCACACCCGCCCGCTCGCGGGCACGCTGGCGACGATCGACGTGATGCGACTGCGGGCCGAGTTCCCGCCGCTGCCCTTCGCCGGCAACGCCGACGCCGGGCGCCCGCAGGACGCGAACGGACGACCGAACACGCAGCCCTACGCGTTCACGGTGCGCGTGGTCGTGACCACGGCGCGCGGGCGCGCCATGAGTGGTGAGGACCGCCGCCAGCTCTACCTGCACCGCGACCCGCAGATGCTCGCCGGCTTCCCGCTCCAGCTGCACTCCGACGGCGACTCTTCGCCGCTGCTGGCCGACATCGACGGAGATGATCGCAACGAGCTCATCGTCGCCACCTCGGACGGCTGGGTGCATGCCTACCGGCCCGACGGCCGCGAGGTCCCCGGCTGGCCCGTGCACACCGGGCGGCTGCCGCTGCACCTGGGTGAGCGGGCCTACGGCTCGGTGGGCGCGGGCCACTACGCCGCCGTGATCGGGGCGCTGGCCGCCGGCGACCTGTTCGGCGATGGTGAGATCGACGTCGTGGCCGACGACGACGCGGGGAACGTCTACGCCTGGAACGGCCACGGGCAGCTCGTCTTCCACCAGCACGCCGACCGGGCCTTCTCGGGCGCGCCCCTGGCGCCGTTCCAGACCGTGCGCCAGGGCGTGCGGGATCGCGTCGAGGGCGGCTTCCTGGCCGCGCCGGTGCTCGCGCGCCTGAGCGGTGCTCGCCGTGGCCCGCTCGACATCATCGCGGCAGGTGAGGATCGCCACCTCTACGCGTGGCACGCGGACGGCCGGCCGGTGGCCGGCTTCCCGGTCCTCGTCGCCGACCCCGACAAGGTCGCTGCCGTCGACCCGGTGACCGGGCACATCACCTTCCGCAACGTCGACGCCGACCCCGGGATCGACGAGGACCAGGGCAAGATCATCGACACGCCGGCGGTGGCCGATCTCGACGGCAGCGGGCGCCCGGCCATCATCGTCGGCACCAACGAGGAGTACCTGGCCGGGACGGGGGACGAGGGCCCGGTCAACATCGCGCCCACCAACGGCCTGCTGACTTCGATCGCCGGACAGGCCGGGCTGCTCACGCTGGCCAACGGCCGCCTGTACGCGATCCGCGCCACCGGGGACCGGGGCGGGCAGGACCCGTTCCTGCCCGGCTGGCCGGTGAAGATCGGCCTGATCGACGCCGGGCTCCTGCCCGACGTGGGGGAGGGCATCAACGGATCCCCGGTCGTGGCCTCGCTGCGCTGTCCGGACGGCGGGCCGGGGCTGAAGATCGGCGTCACTCCGGACGCCGGACCGGCCGTCATCCTGAACGCGAACGGGAGCTCGTGCTACGGCCGCAGCGGGGGCGCGGACAATACGCTGGCGAGCTCCTTCCCGACCGCTCCCGGTCGCTACGACACGCCCGCGTTCGCCGCCGTCGGCTATCCCGCCTTCGGCAGCTTCGACGGTCATACGACGACCTTCTTCGCGCCCGTGGCCGGGCTGTTCCGGGCCATCGACCAGGACGCGCCGGAGTATCAGGGCGGGCAGGACTTCATCGGCGCCTGGAATCCGAGCCTGCCCTCCGCCCCCTTCCTCGCCGGCTTCCCGGCGCCGGTCAACGATCTGCAGTTCCTCACCGGGCCGGTCGTCGGTCAGGTGCTCGCGCGGCCCGGGCAGGAGGTCATCGGCGGGACTTCGTCCCTCGACCTGGCCGCCGTCGACGGGACCGGGGCACCCGCGAGCTCGGACTGGCCGAAGCTGACCGGCGACTGGACGGTGGCCACCCCCGCGCTCGGCTCCTTCGGGACGCTCGACTCCGCCCCCGGGGCCCGCAAGGACGTCGTCTCCATCACTCGATCCGGAGTGCTGTCGGTCGACCGGACCCCGGCGCCCGCCTGCTCGCCGAGCTCCTCGCCGCGCTTTCACCACGACGATTGGAACTCCGGCAACTCGACGGTCGATGCCGTCCCGCCGGGACGGCCCCTGCTCGTGGCCGTGGGAGCTCACACGGTGCGCTTCCGGGCGCCTGGCGGCGACCTCATGTGCGGGCGGGCAGTCCGCTACCAGCTCGTCACGTCCTCGCACCCGATCACCGCGGCGGGCTTTGTCCACGCGCAGCGGCTCCACACCACTCTCGTGCCCGGCCGGGCCGGGTCGGTGCAGCGCCTCGTCCTCGGGCGCGGGGCGCGCCGGTATCTCGCCATCCGGGCCCTCGACGCCGCCGGCAACGTCGGATTGCCGCTCGTCGTCGCGATCGGTCACTGAGCACCGAGCGGGCCCGCTCCTCGATCCGCCGGCCGGCCCCCCAGAGAACGCCGGACGCGCGTTCTATACTCCTGCGCCCAGCGAGCCCGGAACCCGCCTAGAAGCGGGTTTTTTCGGGTCTGGAACCCCACTCAACCTCAGGTCGATCGCCATGCCCAAGGACGTCATCCTCACCCCCGAGGGCCTCGCCAACCTCAAGGCGGAGCTCGAGCACCTCTCGACCACGCGCCGCCGCGAAGTCGCGGCGCGGATCAAAGAGGCACGCGAGTTCGGGGACATCTCCGAGAACGCCGAGTACGACGACGCCAAGAACGAGCAGGCCATGCTCGAGGCGCGCATCGCCCAGCTGGAGGACAAGCTGCGCTCGGCCACGGTGATCGATGCCTCCGAGATCACCACCGACGTCGTGCGGGTCGGCACCGTCGTCGACGTGACCGACCAGGCCGGCAAGGAGACCCGTTACACGATCGTCGGCTCGGCCGAGGCCAAGCCGGCCGAGATGAAGCTCTCGAACGAGTCGCCGGTCGGCAAGGCGCTCGTCGGCCACAAGAAGGGCGACGAGGTGGTCATCACCACGCCCAAGGGCGAGCGGCGGCTGACGATCAAGAAGATCGACGTCGCGGCGGTGTGACCGACGAGGGCGCACCGGCCGCCTCTGAGCTGCTGGCCGCCCGTCGCCAGAAGCTCGAGGCGCTGCGCGAGGCCGGCATCGACCCCTTCCCGCACGGCTTCCCGGACGCGGAGGCGATCGCCGCCGTGCGCGCGCGCCACGACGGTCTGGCCGACGGGGAGGAGACGAGCGAGCACCACCGCGTGGCCGGTCGCCTGGCCGCGCGGCGCGGTCAGGGCAAGATGGCGTTCCTCGACCTCGTCGACCGCTCGGGCCAGATCCAGCTGCAGGCGCGGGCCGACGTCCTCGGGGGGCCGGAGATGGAGCGGCTGCTCTCGCTCGACCTCGGCGACCTCATCGGGATCGACGGCACCGCGCTGCGCTCGCGCCGCGGCGAGCTGACGCTGCGGGTCGACGGCTACACGGTGCTGGCGAAGTCGCTGCGGCCGCCGCCGGAGAAGCACCACGGCCTCAAGGACGTCGAGCTCCGCTACCGCCACCGCGAACTCGACCTGATCGCCAGCGCCGAGGCGCGCGAGCTGTTCATCACCCGGGCCCGGATCGTCTCGGCGGTGCGCCGCTTCCTCGACGAGGACGGGTTCATCGAGGTCGAGACACCGGTTCTGCAGCCGCTGTACGGCGGCGCGCTGGCCCGTCCGTTCACCACTCACCACAACGCGCTCGACCGCGAGCTCTACCTGCGCATCGCCACCGAGCTCTACCTCAAGCGCCTCATCGTCGGCGGGCTCGAGCGCGTGTACGAGCTCGGCAAGGACTTCCGCAACGAGGGTGTCGACACGACCCACAACCCCGAGTTCACGATGATCGAGTGGTACGAGGCCTACGCCGACTACCTCGACGTGGCGGCGCGCTGCGAGCGACTGGTGGCCTATGTGGCCGAGCAGATCGGCTACGCGGGCGAGTACGACTTCACGCCCCCGTGGCCACGGGTCCGGCTCGTCGACGCGATCCGCGAGCACACCGGCATCGACGTCATGGCGCTGCGCGACCGCGAGGCGCTTGCCGCCGCCATGCGCGAGCGCGGGTACCGGGCGCCGGAGCAGGACAGCTGGCCCCAGCTCGTCGACGAGCTCGTCTCCAAGCACGTCGAGCCGACGCTCGTCCAGCCCACGTTCCTCATCGACTATCCGGTCGAGATCTCGCCGTTCGCCAAGCGCCACCGCTCAGAGGAGGGGCTGGTCGAGCGCTTCGAGGTCTACGTGGGCGGCGCCGAGCTGGGCAACGCGTTCACCGAGCTCAACGATCCCGACGAGCAGCGGCGGCGCTTCGAGGCCCAGCGGCGCCTGGCGGTGGCCGGCGACGAGGAGACCCAGCCCTACGATGAGGCCTTCCTGCAGGCGCTCGAGCAGGGCATGCCGCCGACCGGCGGGATCGGCATCGGCATCGACCGGCTCGTCATGGCCCTGACCGGCCGGCGCTCGATCCGCGAGGTCGTGCTGTTCCCGGCCATGCGGGACTGAGCGTTCGTCGCCGCTGCGGCAGCTGGCTGGAGCGGATGGGGGCGGGCGAGGTCGGCCTGAGCGCGCCGAGCACTCGCTCCGACGATCCGGCCGCGGACTCTTCCAGCGGCGGTCAGGCCCTGAACCGGCCGGGCTGGTCTGGGGTCTGACGCCCGCCGAGCTGCTCGCTACGCTGAACCACAGGAGGCCCTGCCGCGTATGTCGAAGCGATGCAACAGACGGTCCCGGACGGTGTCAGCTGAGAGGTCGGCGAGACCCCTGCTGGTAGACTGGAATCAGGCCCGAGAAGGAGACCGTCTCGCTCATGCTTTACGGCCGCTGGCCGAATATATGGGTAGAACGGACTCATCGGCGTCCCCGTAGCTGGCACACCGACCCTGGCAGCGTAGGAGACACGTCAAGGACAACCACCGCGACCGACACAGCCCGTACCCGCCGCACCCGAGAGAGAGACTTATGTTCGAGCGATTCACAGAGCGAGCCCGTCAGGTCGTTGTCCTGGCCCAGGAAGAGGCGCGGACGCTCAAGCACAACTACATCGGCACCGAGCACATCCTCCTCGGCCTGCTGCGTGAGGAAGAGGGGCTGGCCGCCCGCGTACTCGAGTCTCTCGACATCACGGTCGAGCGCGTCCGGGCCCAGGTCGTCCGCATCGTCGGCTCCGGCGAGGAGGTCACCTCCGGCCAGATCCCGTTCACGCCGCGAGCCAAGAAGGTGCTCGAGCTGGCGCTTCGCGAAGCGCTGAGCCTCGGCCATAACTACATCGGCACCGAGCACATCCTGCTCGGGCTCGTGCGCGAGAACGAGGGCGTCGCCGCCCGGATCCTGCTCGACTTCGACGCCGACTCGGAGAAGATCCGCAACGAGGTCATCCGCATGCTGTCCGGTCCCGGCAGCCGCCAGCGCGGCTCCGGCGCGGCCGCCGGTGCCGGCGCCGCCGGCCAGGGCGAGGGCAAGAAGTCCTCCAAGCTGCTCGACCAGTTCGGACGCAACCTGACCAAGCTGGCCGCCGAGGGCAAGCTCGACCCGGTCGTCGGTCGTGAGACCGAGATCGAGCGGATCATGCAGATCCTCTCGCGCCGCACGAAGAACAACCCCGTTCTCGTCGGCGAGCCGGGCGTCGGCAAGACCGCGGTGGTCGAGGGACTGGCCCAGCGGATCGTGTCCTCCGACGTGCCCGAGCTGCTGAAGGGCAAGCAGATCTACACGCTCGACCTGGCCGCCCTGGTGGCGGGCTCGAAGTACCGCGGCGAGTTCGAGGAGCGCCTGAAGAAGGTGATGAAGGAGATCACCCAGCGCGGCGACATCATCCTGTTCATCGACGAGCTCCACAACCTCGTCGGCGCGGGTGCCGCCGAGGGCGCGATCGACGCCGCGTCGATCCTCAAGCCGGCGCTGGCCCGCGGCGAGCTGCAGACGATCGGCGCCACCACGCTCGAGGAGTACCGCAAGTACCTCGAGCGCGACTCGGCGCTCGAGCGGCGCTTCCAGAAGATCACCGTCGACCAGCCCTCGACCGAGGAGACGGTCCAGATCCTCAAGGGCCTGCGCGACCGCTACGAGCAGCACCACAAGGTGAACATCACCGACGAGGCGCTCGAGGCCGCGGCCGACCTGGCCGACCGCTACATCTCCGACCGCTTCCTGCCCGACAAGGCGATCGACCTCATCGACGAGGCCGCGTCGCGGATGCGGATCAAGTCGATGACCTCCCCGCCGGTGTTCCGCGAGCTCGAGGACGAGATCGAGGAGACGCGCCGGGCCAAGGAGGAGGCGATCGAGTCTCAGGAGTTCGAGAAGGCGGCCAACCTCCGCGACAAGGAGCGGCGGCTGACCCAGCGCAAGCGCGAGCTCACCGATCAGTGGGACGCCGGCGAGTCGACCGAGCGCCCGTCGATCGGCGAGGAGGAGATCGCCGACATCGTCTCCATGTGGACCGGCATCCCGGTGTTCAAGCTCACCGAGGCCGAGACGCAGAAGCTCATGCGCATGGAGGAGGAGCTCCACAAGCGCGTCATCGGGCAGCACCCGGCGATCGAGGTCGTCTCCAAGGCGATCCGGCGCTCGCGCGCGGGCCTGAAGGACCCCAAGCGCCCGACCGGCTCGTTCATCTTCCTCGGCCCGTCGGGCGTGGGGAAGACGGAGCTGGCCCGGACGCTGGCCGAGTTCCTGTTCGGCGACGAGGACACGATGATCCGCATCGACATGTCCGAGTACATGGAGAAGCACGCGGTCTCGCGTCTCGTCGGCTCGCCCCCCGGCTACATCGGGTACGACGAGGGCGGCCAGCTCACCGAGGCGGTCCGCCGCAAGCCCTACAGCGTGCTGCTGCTGGACGAGATCGAGAAGGCGCACCCGGATGTGTTCAACATCCTGCTGCAGATCCTCGAGGACGGCCGGCTCACCGACGCCCAGGGCCGCACGGTCGACTTCCGGCACTGCATCGTGATCATGACCTCGAACATCGGGGCCTCGGAGATCGCGCGCAACACGCCGCTCGGCTTCGCGGTCTCCGACGACGAGACCGGGATCACCTACGACGACATGAAGAACCGGATCATGGGCGAGCTCAAGAAGGTCTTCCGGCCTGAGTTCCTCAACCGGATCGACGAGGTCATCGTCTTCCACAAGCTCCAGAAGACGGAGATCAAGGAGATCGTCGACCTCCTGCTCCGGCGCATCCGCCACTCGATGGCCGAGCGCGAGCTGCAGCTCGAGCTCTCCGAGGAGGCGAAGGACCTGCTGGCCGACAAGGGCTGGGATCCCTCCATGGGTGCCCGTCCGCTCCGTCGCGCCATCCAGCGCTACATCGAGGATCCGCTGGCGGACTTCGTCCTGCGCTCCCAGGTCCCCGAGGGCTCGACGGTGGTCGTCGATGCTCCGAGCGAGGCGGAGGGCGGCGACGGCGAGGTCAGGCTGACGATCGTCGAGCCGGCCGAGAAGCCGACGCCGGTGGGCGTGGGCGCCGAGGGCGGCTCCGACGACGAGGAGCACGCCCCCGACGGCGGCTCCGAGGGCGAGGGCACCTCGGCCTCCGAGTAGGCCCCCGCCGCAGATCGATTGCACCGAACAGCCGGTGCGGCCCGCGAGGTCGCGCCGGCTGTTTGCGTTTCAGGGTCGGTGTTGTGGTGCGGCGGGCGGCGGCGGCGGCGGCGGCGCGCGCGGTCGCGTCGCGGGGCGCTGCGGGCGCGTGGTCGCGGGCCGCGGCGGGTCGCGAGGCGGCGGCGTGTTGCCGGGCGGCCGCCGCACGAGCGGGGTCGCGGGTGGAGTTCACCACGCTGGGCGTGGCGAATCGCCCTCGAGCCGGCCATGCCCGTCGAAAAAATGACGACCTCATCGCGGGCCGCTCGGATCGGTCGTCGTTATACGCGCTGGATCGACAAAACGACGACACAAACGCATTCACCCGCGTGCCGTCGCTGTTATTCGACTCCACCCCGCCCGCGCGGCCACCCCGCGGCGCTCGCGGAACCGCGGCGTCGCCCGCGGCGTCCGGCCGACCCGGGCCCGCCCGGCGAGGCTCAGGCCACGCGTCCGACCGGCTGGACGTGCGACACGAGCCGATCCCCGAGCAGCACGTGAGTGCGAACCCGGCCGGGTCCTCGCCGAATTCGAGCTCGGGGCGGCCGAACGTGAGCCGCGCCTGGGCGTAGGTGCTCGGCACGGCGAGCACCGGGCAGCCACCGAGCCCGGCGGTGCAGGCGCGATGGACGTGCCCGCCGGTGATGAGCCGCACCTGGCCGTGAGCGCGCACGATGTCCGCCAGCGCGGCCTGGTCGGCGTCGGCCAGGGGAAGCTCATCGAGTGCGGGGATCCCGGTCCGCAGCGGCGGATGGTGCATGGCCAGGATCGTCGGCGTCTGCGGCGCCGCGTCGAGCGCGGACTGCAGCCAGTCCAGGCGCCCGCCGTCGAGCGCGCCGGCGTCCGAGCCCGGGATCGTCGTGTCGAGCATGAGCACGCGCAGCGAGTCGCCCTCGACGGCGTACTGGATCGGCTCCCCGCCGGCTCCGGGCAGGTCGAAGTGCCGCCGCAGGACGGCCCGGTCGTCGTGGTTCCCGGGCAGCACGTGCACGGGCGCGGGCAGCTCGGCCAGCAGCTCGCGCACCCGCGCGTACTCCGCGTCGGCGCCGTGGTCGGCCACGTCGCCGGTGAGCAGGACGAGGTCGGGCGGCGGGTCGACCTCGCCCACGGCGCGCACGGCGGCCGCGAGCGCGGCGTCCGGATCGCCGTCGGTCCAGCGAGGCGCCAATGTGGCAGTCGCTCAGCTGGGCGATGAGGAGGTCTGGCCGGTCAGGTGCGCGCATGGCAGGCCCGGCACTGTATGTCACAGCCCCGCTGCAACTCTGCACCGATTCTGCTTCAAGTCGCCCGGCGGAGCCGGATCCGTCGGCCCCCGGGCGTAGCCTCAGCTCCGTGCCCCGGAGCGCCACGATCTACGTCTGCTCGGTGTGCGGCCACGATGCTCCCCGGTGGGCCGGGCAGTGCGCCGGATGCGGCGAGTGGAACACGCTCGTCGAGGAAGCCCGGCCCCGGCCGCCGGTCGGCGGCGGCTCCGGCCGGGGCGGCCTCGGCGGTAGCGGCAGCGGCAGCGGTGGCGCCGTCGCGGCCACGCCAGTGGCGCTTCGCGACGTCCAGGCCTCCGAGGAGGAGCGGATCAGCACCGGCATCGGTGAGCTCGACGCCGTGCTCGGCGGGGGGATCGTGCCCGGCTCGCTCGTGCTCATCGGCGGGGCGCCCGGGATCGGCAAGTCGACGCTCACCACCATGGCGCTGGCCAACGTGCTGCGCGCCGGGCGGCGCACGCTCTACGTGTCGGCCGAGGAGTCGGCGGCCCAGATCCGCCTGCGGGCCGCCCGGCTCGGCGATGGGAGCGCGCTCGGCCTGCCGGTGATCGCCGAGACCGACCTGCACACCGTGCTGGCCACGCTCGAACAGGAGCGGCCCGAGGTGTGCGTGATCGACTCGGTGCAGACCCTGCACTGCGCCGAGCTGGCCAGCGCGGCCGGCTCGGTGGCTCAGGTGCGCGAGGTCGCCTCCGAGCTCATGAAGGTGGCCAAGTCGTTGCGGATCGCCGTCCTGCTCGTCGGCCACGTGACCAAGGACGGCGCCCTGGCCGGGCCGCGTGTGCTCGAGCACCTGGTCGACTGCGTGCTCCAGTTCGAGGGTGAGCGCGAGCGCACCTACCGCACCGTGCGGGCGGTCAAGAACCGCTTCGGCTCGACCAGCGAGGCCGGGGTGTTCGAGATGCGCGACCAGGGGCTGGTCGAGGTGCTCGACGCCTCGGCGCGCTTCGTCGGTGAGGCGACGCGGGCGCCGGGGAGCGTCGTGCTGTGTGCGATGGAGGGCTCGCGGCCGCTGCTCGTCGAGGTGCAGGCGCTCGTCTCGCCCTCGGAGCTCGTGCCGCCCCGGCGGGTCGTCAACGGCCTCGATCGCAACCGGGTGGCGCTCGTGCTCGCCGTGCTCGGCCGCCACGGCGGCGTCGGCGTCGGGAGCGCCGACGTCTTCGTCAACGTCGTCGGCGGCGTGCGGATCGAGGACCCGGGCGCCGACCTCGCCGTCGCGCTCGCGGTGGCCAGCGCGGTGCGCGGGGTGGCGCTGACCGCCGGGGACGGGGAGCGGCCGCTCGCCTGCTTCGGCGAGCTCGGGCTGACCGGCGAGCTGCGCTCCGTCGCCCACGCCGAGCGCCGGGCGGGTGAGGCGGCGAAGTTCGGGCTCGCGCCGGCGATCGCGCCGGAGGTCCATCGCACGCTGCGGGCGGCACTCGGGGCGGCCCTGGGCGGCCGCGAGCGGGCGCGACGCGCGGCGTAGGGGCGCGCTCGGGTGCCGCTCGGGCCGGCCAGTCCGCTTCGCCTGGCGCGGCCGAGTCGCGACCTCGAGGCGGCGGAGCGGTTCTGGGTGCACGGACTCGGGCTCGAGGTCCTGTATCGCGCCGGCCCGGAGGCCGAAGGCGGCCACCCCCTGCTCATGGTCGGCTGGCCGGCGGCGGCCTGGCACCTCGAGCTCGTCGGCGATCCGGCCACCGTGCCGGCGCCGACCGAGGAGGATCTGCTCGTGCTCTACCTGGGCGAGCCGGTGCCCGAGGCGCTCCTCGAGCGCCTGCGCGCCGCCGGCGGGCGCCGGGTGGCCGCCCGCAACCCGTACTGGGAGCGCTTCGGCGTGACCATCCTCGACCCCGACGGCTACCGGCTCGTGCTCAGCCACCGGGACTGGGAGCGGGGCTGAGCGACCGGGCGGGCTGATCGCCTATTTGCGCCGCTACCTCCTGCGCGGCGGAGACCGCCTCGGCTTCACCCTCTCGGCCCCGGGGATGAAGCCCGAGTGGCTCGAGCTCGTCATCCGCGACCGGGCGGCGCCACTCGGGCGGGTTCTCATCTCGGCCCCGCCGAGCCCGCGGCGGGGAACTGCGCTCAAGACCGGGTAAAATCCCCCTATGCCGCCGCGTTCCGGGGAAGAGCTCAAGGAGGAGCTCGAATCGAGGCAGGACTCGCGGCTGGTCCGGGCGCTCGAGATGGTCGCCCCCGGAACGGCTCTGCGGGAGGGCATCGACAACATCGTGCACGCCCGGACGGGCGGCCTGCTCGTGGTTGGGGACACCGACGAGCTCGCCTTCCTGTTCTCGGGCGGCATCAAGCTCGACGTCGACTACTCGCCGGCCCTCCTCTACGAGCTGGCCAAGATGGACGGGGCGATCGTGCTGAGCGCGAACGCGACCAAGATCGTCCACGTGAACGTCCAGCTCACCCCCGACCCGACGATCCTCACGCTCGAGACCGGCACCCGTCACCGCACCGCCGAGCGCGTGTCCAAGCAGACCGATGCGCTCGTGGTGGCGATCTCCGAGCGCCGCGAGGTCGTCTCGCTCTACGCCGACGGGGTGAAGTACATCCTCGAGAACATCCCGGTCGTGCTCGCCAAGGCCAACCAGGCCCTGGCCACCCTGGACAAGTACCGCAGCCGCCTCGACCAGGTCTCCACGCGCCTGACCGCGCTCGAGTTCGAGGGCGGCGCGACCCTGCACGACGTCCTCACGGTGCTCCAGCGCGCCGAGCTCGTCACCCGCATGGCGGTGGAGATCGAGCGCTACATCGTCGAGCTCGGCACCGAGGGGCGCCTGATCGAGATGCAGCTCGACGAGACGATGGTCGGCGTGTCGGGCGACAAGGCAGCCCTCGTCCACGACTACCTGGTCGAGGACACCGACGAGAGCTTCGCCACCGCGTTCGATCAGCTCGTGCGCCTGCCCCACCAGGACCTACTCGATTTCGGGCGGCTGGCCGAGCTTCTCGGCTACGACCGCAAACTCAATACCCTCGACTACCCCGTGTCGCCGCGCGGATTCCGCATCTTGGGGCGCATCCCGCGTCTGCCCAAGCTCGTCGTGCAGCGGATCGTCGACGCGTTCGGGGGCCTCGAGGAAATGCTCGCCGCCACGGACGGCGAGCTGGAGACCGTCGACGGTGTCGGCGAGATCCGGGCGAAGGACATCCGGGAGGGCCTTCGCCGCCAGCAGGAAATCAACCTGGTCGACCGGTACCTGCAGACGTAGGCGCCGGCCGGTCGCAGCAGAGCAAATTCGCCCGGGGCAATGCCCCGCCCGGCGAGACGGAGGAGGACACCATCACAGAGCTAATGGACGAGCAGCTGAAGGATCTCGAGATTGTCGAGCCGATCGCGAACATCGAATTCGAAATCGGCGACAGCGTCGTCTACCCGCACCACGGGGCCGGCAAGGTCATCCGCAAGGAGCAGAAGGAGGTGCTCGGCGAGAGCCGTGAGTACCTCACGATCAAGATCCTGCACAACGACATGACCGTCATGGTCCCCACCGCCAACGCCGCTGTCGCCGGCCTGCGGCGGGTCATCGACGAGGAAACCGTCAAGAAGGTTCTCGCCGTGCTCCAGGACGAGTGCTCCGAGATGCCGAAGAACTGGAATCGCCGCTTCAAGCACAACCGGGACAAGATCAAGACCGGCGACATCTACGAGCTCGCGGAGGTCGTGCGCAACCTGGCCACCCGCGAATCGGAGAAGGGGCTGTCCACCGGGGAGAAGCAGATGTTCACCCGGGCCAGGAAGATCCTCGCCTCCGAGCTGATGTACGCGCTCCAGATGGACGAGGACGAGGTGGACCAGTACATCCACGACCTGATCGCTGAGACCTCCGACGGCGACGGCAAGGTCGCCGTGGCGACGAAGTAGGGCGGGGGCAGCAACGTGGCGGTCGCGCTCGTCGTGGCCGCAGGACGCGGCGAGCGTCTTGGGTCCGACCGGCCCAAGGCGCTCGTCCCGCTTGCCGGTCGCCCCCTGCTGGAGTGGAGCGTGGAGGCGCTGCGGGCCGTGAGCGCGGTCCGCGCGATCGTGCTCGCACTCCCGGCCGAGGCTCTCGACGCCGCCCCGCCCGGCACGATCGCCGTTGCGGGAGGGGCCGTGCGCTCGGAGTCGGTGCGCCGGGCGCTCGCGGCCGCGCCGGCGGATGAGGAGGCGGTGCTCGTGCATGACGCCGCCCGCCCGCTCGCCTCCCCGGACTCTGTTCGCCGCCGCCCTGGAGGAGCTGGCCGCCAGCGGCGCCGACGCGGTGATCGCCGCCGGGCCGGTCGCCGACACGATCAAGGAGGTCGGGGAGGATGGACGCACCGTGACCGCGACCCTTCAGCGCAGCCGCCTGTGGGCGGTGCAGACCCCGCAGGCGTTCCGGCGCGATGTGCTCGAGCGGGTGTTCGCGCAGGCGAGCGAGGAGCAGCTGGCCGCCGCCACCGACGACGCCTGGCTGATCGAGCAGGCAGGAGGGACGGTGCGCGTCCTGCCGGCCGATCCGCGCAACCTGAAGGTGACCACCCCGCTCGATCTGCAGGTGGCCGCGTTTCTGCTCGGAGCGAGCGGGTGAGCGTGCGCACCGGCATCGGCTACGACTGCCACCGCTTCGCTCCCGGCCGCCGGCTCGTCCTCGGCGGGGTCGAGCTCGAGCACGAGCTCGGTCTGGCCGGCCACTCGGACGCCGACGTGCTCACCCACGCGATCATCGACGCCCTGCTCGGCGCCGCCGGGCTGGGCGACATCGGCCAGCACTTTCCCGACACCGACGAGCGCTACCGGGATGCCGACTCGCTTGCCCTGCTCCGGGATGCGCTGGCCCTGGTGACCGAGGCCGGGCTGGGCGCTGGTCAACGTCGACGCCACGGTCATCATCGAGCGCCCTCACGTCTCGCCCGTGCGCGAGCGCATCCGCGCCAGCCTGGCCGAGGCCCTCGGCCTCCCCGCCGACGCCGTCAACGTCAAGGCGACGCGGGGGGAGGGGATGGGGTTCGTGGGCCGCCAGGAGGGCGCGGCCGCGCTCGCCGTGGCCACGTTGACCGCCGCCACGCTGACCGCCGCGGGGTGAGGATCAGCCGCCCCCGCACATCGGCACGTAGCCGCGGGCAGACAGGAACGGGGGGAGCAGGGCCGCGAATCGCCGCCCGCTCATGAACGGGGCGGCGAGGTCACCGTTGGCGACCTCGCGGGACAGGAACGGGCTGACCGCCGTGTCCATGGCCCCAAGCTCGTCCTCGTCGGCCGCCCAGGCGGCGAAGAACCCGACGCTGTCGTGACCGGGAACCCCGGCGGCGCGATAGGCGGTCAACCAGTGGCGCGCGTCGGCGGCGATCAGGTGCGGGTAGGCGAGCGTGTCGAGCTCGAAGCTGCCCCCAGCGAACACCCACACCTGCACCGGGAGGCCCGACATGGCGGCATCGGTGAAGCGGGCGATGAAGTTGCCGTCGGCACTGACGAACTCGGACCCGCCGTTGCGCCCGAGGTCGCGCAGGGCCAGGTTGGGGACGCCGAAGTCGTGAACGGCGACGGCCACGGTGTGCCGGCGGGCGTTCTCGGTGAACACCTCGGCGATCGCGCAGCAGCCGTTCTCGCCCGAGACGAGCTGGAGCACGACGGCCGGGTGCGCGGTGCCGTCCACCGCGGCCAGCATCGGGATGCTGAGCGCGGAGCCGCTGGCCAGCCGGCAGCCGGCGCCGCATCCCGGTGCGCTCACCGGGGCGCGGTAGACCACGCGGCCCGCGCGGGCGATCGTGAGCTGTGCGTGAAGACCGGAGCGGACGGTCCGGTAGGAGACGGTGGCGTTCAGATTGCCACGGCGGGCGCTCAGCGTGCGCGCGTTCGCCATGGCGGGAGCGGCCAGTGCGAGGGCCAGCACGAGCGTGGCCAGCGCGGTCCGGCGCAGACGGAGGAGGTGATCGGGCATGACTGCAGCATCCGCTCCCCGCGGGCGGGTGGCAATCACCCCCGGGTGGGATCACCCACCCCTGTGGGTCGGGTAGCCTGACCCGTGCCGTTCGCCGCCCTGCTGCTCGCGCTCGCCGCGGCCGTGGTGCACGCGAGCTGGAACCTGATCCTCTCGGGCGAGGAGGACACGTACAGCGCCACGGCGGTGGCCACCGTGGCGGGCACGCTCGTGTTCGCGCTCCCGGCTGCCCTGACCTGGCGCCTGCACTCCGCGGCGGTGGGCTACGCGATCGCCTCGAGCGCGCTCGAGCTCGTCTATCTGGTGCTCCTGGCCAGCGCCTACAGCCTCGCCGCCATGGGGTTCGTGTATCCCATCGCCCGCGGCTCGGCCCCGGTGCTCGTGCTCGTCATCGGCGCTCTGTTCCTCGGCGCCCACGTGAGCGCTCTGGCCGCGCTCGGGGTCGTGCTCGTAGCCGGGGGAATCGTGCTCGTGCGCGGCGTCCGCGCGGGGCGGGCGACTCGCCGGGAGCTGGCCCTCGTGCTCGGTGTGGGCGTGTGCATCGCCGGCTATACGCTGATCGACAAGCGGGGGGTCGCCCACGCGGCTCCGCTCGCCTACCTCGAGTTCGTCTTCGGCTTCACCTCGCTGGGCTACCTGATCGCCATGTGGCACCGTCGCGGGCGGGCGGCGCTGCGAGCGGCCATCGGCCTGCGTCCGGTGCTCGCCGGGGTCGGCTTCTTCGGGGCCTACGGGCTGACGCTGGCCGCCCTGCAGCTCGCCAGCGCCGCCTCGGTGGCCGCCGTGCGCGAGAGCAGCGTGCTCATGGCCACGATCGTGCTGGCGGCCGGCGGGCGGGAGCGGGTCTCTCCCGGCCGGATGGCCGGGGCCGCCTGCGTCGTGGCCGGCATCGCCCTCATCTCGCTCGGCTGAGGGTGGCGAGCGCCACCCCTGGGGTGATTGCCGCCCGCCCCCGGGTCGCGGATGCTACGGCACACACCCTCATCGGAAAGGAAACCTGACTCCAATGTCTTCTCTGGCCCCCCGCCACCTCGGTGGACTGCTCGCCGCGGCGGGCGTGCTCGCCGCGCTCGCGCCGGCGAGCGCGCTGGCGGCAACGCCCACCGTCCAGACCGCGCAGGCCGGCGGCGTGAGCGCCACGCTGCGCTTCACCGGCACCGTCCCCAACTACTCCGGACAGCGCCTGACCATCTCGCGGGACGGCACCGTCGTCTACGACCAAGCCGTGAGCGCGCCTCAGTGCCAGAGCGACTGCTGGCCGGGTGCCACCGGCGCCCACCAGAGCTCGGTGCACGTGGTCGACCTCTCCCCGAGCGACACCGATGACGTCGTCCTCGACCTGTACACGGGCGGTGCCCACTGCTGCTCGCTCGAGCAGGTGTTCCGCTATGACTCCGCCGCCAAGAGCTACCTGGAGACCGAGTACGACTTCGGCGATCCCGGCGCCCAGCTCGTCGACCTCGGCCACACGGGCCGGGACGAGTTCCTGACCGCGGATGACCGGTTCGCCTATGCGTTCACCGACTTCGCCGCCTCCGGGCTACCGATCCAGATCCTCACGTTCTCGAACGGTCACTTCCACGCTGTCACCCGTCACTATCCGAAGCTCATCGCCCGCGACGGCGCGGCGTGGATGAAGTCCTTCCGTCGGCAGGCCTCCTCGCACTACGCCGACACGGTGGGCGTCGTGGCGGCGTGGGCGGCCGATGAGGACCTGCTCGGCCACACTCATCTGGTCAACACATTCCTGGCCCGGCAGGCGGCCGCCGGCCACCTGAACAGCGCGCTGGTCCGGCGCCAAGGGCTCGAATGCGCGCTTCGTGAGCACCCTGAAGCGCTTCCTGCACCGCCTGCACTACTGAGGCCAGACAACCTTTCGGGGGCACCCCCGAAGCGCGCACCCCGGGGGAATTGACCGGCCCCCGGGGTGCCTTGCGTTCACCGACGGTATGCCAGGGTGACACGCGGTAACCCTCGGGGGATTGCTCACCTGACCGTGACAGAGCATTGTCCCTGACATGAACAAGTCTCTCTCACACCCCATCCGCATGGCGGGACTCACGTTCGCCGTGCTCGCCGCGAGCGCGACCACGCTCGCGGTCACCGCTCACCCATCGCGCGCCGCTCAGACGGCGTCGATCCCGGCCTGTCGCACGAGCGCACTGTCGGCCAAGCTCGAGCCCGGCTCTCCCGGCGCCGGTCAGCGCTACGCGACGCTCGTGCTCACCAATCGCTCGGCGCGGACCTGCCACACCTACGGCTACGCCGGCCTCGGGTTCCTCGATCGCCGCGGCCGGATGCTGTCCACCAACGCCGTGCGGATCGAGCGCGCCAACCGGGCGCGCGTCGTCCTCGCGCCGAATGCCAGCGCCGGGGAGCTCCTGCACTGGAGCGAGGTCGACGAGCTCGCTCGACCCGCCGAGCGGCATCTGCGAGGCGCCCAGCCGGGTTGAGATCACCCCGCCCGACGAGTTCACGCACCTCACCATCGCCTGGAAGGGCGGTCCGGTGTGCGAGCGCGGGCGGGTCGAGGAGACCCCGCTCGTCCGCGTGCACTGAGCGTCGGCCGGCCGGGCGACTCTCAGCGCCCGGCCGGCGTCCCGAGCCCGGCCCGCAGGGCCCGCTCGGCCAGCTCGAGGCGCTTCTGGTTCTGGGGCAGGTCGGCGACGCCGAAGCGCTCCGACAGCGTCCGCAGCTGGCCCTTGACCCCCTCGACGCTGAGGTGGACGGCCTCGGCGATCTCCCGGTTGCTCGCCGGAGCCGCCCGGCCGCCCGCGCGGACCAGGGGGCGGCACAGCTCGGCCAGGATGCGCCGCTGGGTGGGCGTCAGCTGGTCGAGCATCGGAACGATGCCGGCCGGGATGGTGGCGTCGGACGCGGTCCCGCTGGGGGAGCAGTACACGAGCACCGTCCGGCCGAGGCGCAGGCAGTCCCCGTCGCTCAGGCGCCGCCGGCCCTGCACCTGGCGGCCGTTGACGAAGGTGCCGTTGCGCGAGAGCCCGTCGTCGGCCACCGTCCACCCGCCGGCCACGCGCTCGAGCTCGGCGTGCGCTCGGGAGACCTCGGGATCCCAGGGGAGGGGAAGGTCGTTCAGCGCATCCCGCCCGAGCGTGAGGCGCGCGCCGGCCGCCGTCCCCAGGCCGAGGATCTGCTGCTCCTCGCCCCCGTCGCGGTAGAGCAGGAACGGCTCGCCGGTCCGCTCGGCCGCCAGGCGCGCGGCGAGCTCGCGGGCCGTGCGGGGCCGGGGGGCGGCCGGGTCGGCGCCCGCGCTCACCGCGCCTCCAGCGAGGCGGCGACGGCGAGCGCCACCGGGGTGATCGCCTGCTCGGTCGGACCCTGACCGAGGACGGCGAAGCCGTTGCCGCCGGCGTTCCGGAAGATGTCGATGAACGCGCCGTCGGTCTCGTCGGTGACCAGGAACTTCCACACGAACGCCGGCCGCCCGGCCAGCGTGGTGGAGTAACTGGCCACCGCCTCGTAGCTCGGAGTCTGGGCGATCGTCTGCTGCTGGACCCCGAGGCCGGCCGCCTCGGGGGCCAGCGTCGCGCCCGGGGTGCGGTCGATGCTGATGCTCTCGGTGTGGTCGGGACTGATCATGGCCGTACGCAGGAAGCCGGGATTCTGGCGCTCCTGCTGGGTCACCTGCCAGCCGGCCGGATAGCGCACGCTGAACGTGGCCAGGGTGAGCACGGCCTGACTCCCGGGCGGGGACGCGGGGACCGTCTCGGTGGAGTGGGTGCTCACGGTGCCGGAGCCCCGGGGCTCGTGGCGCCCGCGGCTGCCCAGCGCCAGCGCGAGGCCGCCGGCGAGCGCGAGCACGGCGACCCCCGCGAGGGCGGCGAGCAGCCCGCGCGCAGGACGCCGCCGCCGCGACCTCGTGGCGCCCCGACCGGGCGCCAGCGCGGCACGGGCCGCGGCGGCCAGGGCGCCGGCGCTCGGATACCGGTCGGCCGGGCGTTTGGCCATGCCCTGGGCGATGACCGCGTTCAGCCGGGCTGCGGTCGGGCCGCCGTCGATCCGGGGCGGCGGGCTCTCGAGGTGGGCGCGGGCGATCTCGGTCGGCGTCCGGCCCGGGAAGGGCCGGTGGCCGGTCAGCGCCGTGTACAGCACGCCGGCCAGGGAGTAGACGTCGGCCCGCAGGTCGACCGGCTGCCCGCTCAGCTGCTCGGGGGCGACGTAGTGGATCGACCCGACCCACTCGTCGACCCGGGTGATCGCGGTGGCGCCGCTGACCCGGCGCATGAGGCCGAAGTCCGACAGATAGGCGCGCTCGCCCTCGGCCCGGCGCTCGACCAGGATGTTCGCCGGCTTGACGTCGCGGTGGACGAGGCCGGCGGCGTGGGCGGCGTCGAGCGCCCCGGCCACCTGCTCGAGCAGCCCGACCGCCCGGTCGGGTGCGAGCGGGCCCTCGGCGGCGAGCAGCGCCCCCAGGTCGGGGCCGTCGACGAGGCGCATGACCAGGTAGAGGAGCCCGTCCTCCTCACCGGCGGCGTAGATCGGGATCGCGTGTGGATGCTCGAGCGCGGCCGCCGTGCGGACCTCGCGTTGAAAGCGGGCCACGAACGCGGCGTCGGCTCCCTCGGCTGACACGAGCTTGACCGCCACCTGGCGTCCGAGGGCGAGCTGGGTGGCCCGGTACACCGTGCCCATGCCGCCGCGGCCGAGGAGCGAGTGCAGGCGGCAGCCTCCGACGACCAGGCCGGCGGTTGGCGTCGGCAGCCCGCCGGAGTCCTCTCCCGTCCCCACGGGGAGCAAGACTAATACCCCCGCCCGGCGAAGCTCAGCGGGCGCCGGCGCGCGTGGCGCTGCGCGCACTCGCGCGCTCACGCTGGCGCTCGTGCTCGACCAGCCGGCGCAGCTGCTCGAGGGTCTGGCGCACGTGGCCGCCGATCGTCGGGGCGGCCATGCGTTCGGCCACCCAGCCCCAGATGCCCGAGCCCGCCACGCCGTAGGCGAGGCGGTACTCGACCCGGGTGCGCCCGCCGCCGACCTCGCGCAGCCGCCACCGGCCGCGCTGGTCCACGCCGGTGACCGACGTCCAGGCCAGGTCATAGGGGGGCGAGAACTCCACGATCTCGACCAGCCCCCCGACCTCCGCCGACCCGACCCGGAGGAGCATGCGGTAGCGCGCGCCGAGGCCGGTGGGCTCATCGCCGGCGACCTCCCAGCGCGTCACGCCGGCCATGAAGTCGAGCACGCGCTCGGGGTCGGAGACGATCGACCACACGAGCTCAGGCGAGCCCGGCACGTGCATGCTGCCGGCGACCCTCATCCGAGCACCGGGAGCCGGCGCTCGGAGGCGAGCGCGTCGAGCGTGTCCTGCATGATCCGGGTCAGGTGGTCGTAGACCTCCGCGGGGTCGGGTTCGGGCCCGAACTCCGCCTGCAGGTCGATCGGCGGCAGGGTCTCGATCGTGATCTTGGCCGGCAGCGGGATGTGGCCCATCATGTCGCCCACGTTGATGCCCCAGGGCAGCGCGAGCGAGATCGGCAGCGCCTTGAGGCGGAACAGGCGGTCGAGCATGAGCAGGCGAGCCAGGCGCTCCCCGCGGGTCAGGAACAGCGCCGTCTCCTGGCCGCCGATCGACACCACCGGCACGATCGGCACGTTCTGCTCGATGGCCAGGCGGATGAAGCCCTTCCGGCCCCCGAAGTCGACCCGGTTGCCCTCCCAGCTGGGCCGGAACACCTCGTAGTCGCCGCCGGGATACACGAGCAGCGCCGCGCCGGAGCGCAGCGCGGTGCGCGCGTTGGCCGGAGAGGCGGCCACGGTGCCGAACTTGCGCAGGAACGACAGCCCGGGCATGCTCAGCACCAGGTTGTGGGCGAGCTGGTAGAAGGACCGCTCGACCCCGAAGTAGGTGCTGAAGGCAAGCGTGAACACCACGGTGTCGGGGGTCATGGTGCCGCCTGAGTGGTTGCCGACCAGCAGCACCGGGCCGGTGTCGGGCACGTTGCCCAGACCGCGCACCTCGCCCCGGTACCAGATGCTCGCGGCCAGCCACAGCTGGGGGAGGCGCTCGCGGATGTAGTCGGGATCGCGCTCGTCGAGATCGGCCCGAGGAATCCGCCGCTGAGCCTGATCAGTGACCTCGCGCACGAGGCGCCCGAGCAGCGATCCTCCCCCGCGGCGTACGCCGTCGCGGCCGGCGCCGGAGCCCGGCTCGTGACCGTTACGTGACCTGTCCGCGGTGACCGCCACGGCTCAGGCCGCCTCCACGCCTCGGGGCACGAGGCGCGTCACCGCGCGCCGGCCCCCGGCCTGGCCTGCCGCTCCGTGCGGGCGAAGAAGTCGAGCAGCAGCTCGTTCGTGCCCTCGGGGTGCTCCACCTGGGGGACGTGCCCACAGTCGGACAGGGTGACCTGCTCGGCACTCGGCAGCCACTTGCGGACATGGCGTTCGAAACCCGCCGGGATCAGGCAGTCGTCGGTGCCCCAGACGAACAGCGCCGGCACCTCGAGCTCGGCCAGCCGCGGATAGAAGCCGCTGCGGCCGAAGGGGGCCTCGAGATAGATGTTCCGGGCGCTGGCCAGGAACGCGTAGCGGGCGCCGGCGCTGTGGTAGATGCGCCGGAACTCGTCCACCATCAGCTCCCCGACCGCCGGGTCGAGCCGCTCGCGGTTGGCGAACAGGTTCCAGAACTGGGAGGCGACCATGCGGCGGTGGAAGCTGTGGGGGAGCATCCCGAGCTCGGGTCGCAGCAGCCGGACGATCGGATGGAAGCCACGGCGGATCCACGCCACGGCCGGGCACAGGAGACCGAGCGCGATCACACGGTCCGGGCGCAGCGAGCCCCATCTCGATGCCGATGCGCCCGCCCATCGAGTTGCCGACCACACGGGCCTCGTCGATGTCGAGCGCATCGAGCAGCCCGAGCATGATGCGCGCGAACCAGGCGGCGTTGTAGTGGCCGACGGCCGGCTTGGACGAGGACCCGAAGCCGGGCAGGTCAGGCGCGTGGACGCGGTAGCGCTGGCTGAGCGCGGCTGCGGTCTCGAGCAGCGAGGCGCGCGTCCCGCCCAGGCCGTGCAGGAGCAGCACGTCCGGGCCACTTCCCATCGTCAGCGTCGAGATGTGGTGGCGCCCGACGCTCACCGAACGGATGTGGAGCAGCGGGCGCCGGCCGCCGACGAGGCGGAACAGGCCCTCGAAGGCGATCGCGTGGTCGAGGTTGCCGCTGACGGTCAGCAGCCGCTGGGTGAAGGCGTCGATGCCCGACAGCTCGCCTTGGCGCAGGCGCAGCCAGGTCTCGGCGTCGGTCGACATCGTCACGTCGGGGGTGCGGCGGGTCCCGCCCTTGCACACGCGCGCGCCGTGGCGGGTGCAGCGCACATCCCAGGTGTGGCCGAGATCGCAGAGCCGGATCCGGTAGGTGACGTCGAAGCCCGGGTCGGCGCCGAGGTAGCGCTCGGGCAGGGTGCCAAATGCCTGCTCGACCGCAGCCAGCCGCTCGGCGTGGGGGAGTGACCGAGACACCGCGGGCACCCTAGCGAGCACTCCGGATCTCGGCGCCGGCCGTCGCTAAGGTTGCCGGACCGTGCGAACAATTCGCCTGCATGACACGCTGACCGGGGCCGTGCGGGCGCTCGAGCCGGCGCAACCGGGCCGGGTGCGCATCTACGCCTGCGGACCCACCGTGTACGGGCCGATCCACGTCGGGAACGCCCGGCCGTTCGTCGTCTTCTCGCTCATGAAGCGCTTTCTCGTGCACGAGGGCTACGAGGTCACGTTCGTGGCGAACGTCACAGACGTCAACGACAAGATCTACGCCGCCGCCCAGACGGCGGGCGTGCCGAGCGCCCAGCTGGCGTCGGAGATGACTGCCCGATACCGCGCCGACACCGATCGCCTGGGGCTCGGACGCCCCGACCACGAGCCGCTGGCCAGCGAGACGATCGATGAAATCGTCGGGCTCATTGGGAGTCTGGTGGAGCGGGGGCATGCCTACGAGGCGGAGGGCGACGTGTACTTCTCGGTGCGCTCCTACCCGCAATACGGCGAGCTGTCTCACCGGAATGTCGACGATATGGATCAGGGCGAGGGAGTGGAGGGCGCCGCGCGCAAGCGCGACGGGCTCGACTTCGCGCTCTGGAAGGCGCACAAGCCGGGCGAGGACACGGCCTGGGACTCGCCCTGGGGCCGGGGCCGCCCGGGCTGGCACATCGAATGCTCGGCCATGGCCGAGGCGCTGCTCGGGGTCGACTTCGAGATCCACGGCGGCGGCTCGGATCTCGTCTTCCCCCACCACGAGAACGAGGCCGCGCAGACCGCGGCGGGCCGAGGGGCGCCGCTGGCTCGTCTGTGGGTCCACAACGGGATGCTCCGGCTGCACCAGGCGAAGATGTCGAAGTCAGAGGGCAACATCTTCGTGCTCTCCGATGTGCTGGACGCCTACGGCCGCGACGCCCTGATCATGTACTTCTGCAGCGGCCACTACCGCCAGCCGGTCGACTTCGACGCCGAGCGCATGGGGCAGGCGGCGGCCGATGTCCGCAGCGTGGTGGAGACCGCCCGGCGCACCGTGAGCGGACCGTCGCCGGCGTGGTCGGCGCCGCTGCGCGAGCGCTTCTTCGCCGCTCTGGCCGAGGACTTCAACATGCCCCAGGCCCGGGCCGCGCTGTTCGGCTGGATGGCCGAGGCCGGCCGCGCCGAGGGATCGGTCGGAGACGAGGATCTCCGGGCCATGCTCGGGGTGATGGGACTCGAGAACCTGCTCGAGGCGGCAGCCGAGGCGGCCCCGGCCGAGCTCGTGGAGCTTGCCCGCGAGCGCGAGAGCGCCCGGGCGGCTCGGGACTGGTCACGGGCGGACGAGCTCCGCGCAGCGATCCGAGGGCAGGGCTGGGAGGTCCGCGACGGGCCCTCCGGACCCGAGCTGGTGCGGGCGTTGTGAGCCACCGTCCCCCGCACGGCCGCCCGCGCCGGCCGCCGGGCGCGCCCGCGCCGGCCACGAGCATGGTGCTCTACGGGCGCAATCCGGTCCGGGAGGCGCTCCGCGGCCCGCGGGAGGTGCGGCGCGTGTGGGCGAGCCCGGGTGCGGGCCGTGAGCCCTGGCTCGCCGGGGCGGGAGTCCCGCTGGCCGTCGTCGAGGTCGAGGAGATCGAGCGCCGCTGCGGCTCGGACGCGCACCAGGGCGTGTGCGCCGAGGTCTCGCCCTTCCGCTACGCCGATGCCGCCGAGCTGCTCGCCGGACCAGGTGTGATCGTCGCGCTCGATCAGGTCCAGGACCCGCAGAACCTGGGCGCGATCTGCCGCAGCGCCGAATGCGCCGGCGCCCGCGGGGTGATCATCACCGAGCGGCGCTCGGTCGAGGTCACCCCGGCGGTGTGCAAGGCGTCGGCCGGCGCAGTCGAGCACCTGCCCGTGGCCCGGGTGGTCAACCTCTCCGACGCCCTGCGGGCGGCCAAGGAGGCCGGGCGGTGGTGCTACGGCGCCGACGGCGCGGCCTCCCTCGCCCACGACAGCGTCGACTACGGCGAGCGCCCCGTGCTCGTGCTCGGCGCCGAGGGCGCCGGCCTGCGCCCGCGGGTGGCGGCGAGCTGCGACGCGCTCGTGGCCATCCCCCTGCGGGGCCGGATCGAGTCCCTGTCGGTCGGCGCTGCCGCGGCCGTCCTCCTGTACGCGGCCACCCGCGCCTGACCCGCTCGCCATCCGCGCGATCGTGCATGCCACGCTCCGCCGCTTGACAAGCGGGGCGTAGCTATGTAAAGCTCGCGCCGAGAATAAGCATCAAGTCGAGCTTTAGGTCTCGACTCTCACAACCTCCATAGGCGCCGCCAGGGGAGGTAGCGCGCCACGAACCAAAGGCTCCGCGTCGCCGCGGGCCAGGAAGGTCGATCTCGTGGCTCGACTGTCTGCAGCATCACACTCTCAACCTCAGGTTGAGGACGGGTATCTGATCGCGTTGGCCAAGCAGGGCCACGCCGACGCCTACGACCACATCGTGCGCCGCTACTACGGGTTCGTGCGGCTCAAGGCGTCGTCGTACTTCCTGGCCGGCGGCGACGCCGACGACCTCATCCAGGAGGGCCTGGTCGGCCTCTACAAGGCCGTGCGCGACTACCGCACCGACCGGGAGTCGAGCTTCCGCAACTTCGCCGAGCTCTGCATCACGCGCCAGATCATCACCGCGGTGAAGACGGCGACCCGCAACAAGCACACGCCGCTCAACCAGTACATCTCGTTCTCGAGCAGCCCCGGCGGCGGTGCCGACGACTCAGAGCCGACGCTCGACGAGATCATCCCCGGCTCGACCGTCCACGACCCGGTCAACCAGGTGATCTCCTCGGAGGAGCTGCGCGCGCTCGTGGCCTGCATCTCGACCGCGCTGTCCGAGCTCGAGTCGCGCGTGCTCGCCCTGTACCTCGACGGCTACTCCTACGAGGACGTCGGCCGCCGGCTCGGCTGCGACTGCAAGACGGTCGACAACGCGCTTCAGCGGGTCAAGCGCAAGGTCGGCGCGCACCTGGCCTCGCGAGCCGTGCCGGCCTAGGAGCCCCGCGCGGCTACGCGCTCGCCGGCTGCGGATCCGGGCGCACGACGACGGTGTCGGCGATCGGGATGATCTCGTCGAGCGGAAGGTTGGCCAGGTCAGCGTGGCGGCGGATCGCCTCCGGGCTCGTGGCCTCGTAGATGCACACGGTGCCGACCGATCCGCCGTCCTCGCCCAGCACGTAGCTGCGAATCCAGCGCACCTCGTCAGGCATCTGCTCGTTCCCGACCTGGGTCGATCGTGCCGCGGCCTCCTCGAGCTCGGCCCCCGAGCGCCAGCCACTGCGGCGCAGAATCGCGTAGAGCTCCATCAGTTTCTCCTCCTCGTGTGGTCCCCGTCCGCGGGCGATTCTGACAGGGTGCGGGCCGCCCCCGGGATTCGTTCGGCGGGCAGCCGGACCACGAACTCCGCCCCGCCCGCGGCCGGGCTGAGCGCGCGCACCTCCCCGCCCATGGCCTGCACGAGCTCGGCCACGATGGCCAGGCCGAGCCCGGAGCCCACCGGCCGCTCGCTGCGGTAGCGGTCGTGCAGGTAGAAGCGCTCGAACGCCCGGGGCAGATCCTCCGCCGCCAGCCCGGGCCCGCCGTCGCGCACAGTGAGCTGGCCCGGGGCGCTGCGCACCTCGACGATCGCCCCGGCCGGGGTCAGGCGCAGCGCGTTCTCGACCAGGTTGGAGACGACCTGCAGCACCCGGTCGCCGTCGCCGACCGCCGGCGCCGGGCCGTCGGCCCGGCAGCGCAGCTCGACGCCCGCCGCCGCGGCGGCCGGACGGTGGCGCTCGACCGCCTGGGCGGCCAGCTCGCCGAGATCGAGGCGCTCGGCGCGCACGGCGAAGCCCTCCCGCCCCACCCGGGCGAGCTCGAGCAGGTCGGCGACCAGGCGCTCGAGCCGGCCGGCCTCGGCGGCGATGACGCCGGCGCCCTCGCCCGGGGGCACGGCGCCCTCGTCGATCGCCTCGGCATAGCCCCGGATCGACGTCAGCGGCGTGCGCAGCTCGTGGGAGACCGACTCGAGGAACTGCCGCTGGGCCGCCCGTGCGCGCGCCAGCTCGGCGGACATGCGGTTGAACGAGTGGCCGAGGTCGGCCAGCTCGTCCTCGCCCTCAGCCGGCACGGCGACGCCTTGCTCGCCGGCCGCCACGGCGTGGGTGGCGCGCACGAGCGCCCCCACGGGGCGGGTCAGCCGCCGGGCGAGCGCGAACGCGAGCAGGGCGGCGAGCAGGATGCCGCCCCCGCCGGCGATGATGATGCTGGTCAGGAAGGGCCGCCACTCCGCGAACGCGATGGCGGCCGGGCGGATGAGCACCGCGCGCCCGAGCGCCGATGGCCGGATGGCGTACATCCACGACCGTCCGCCGAGCGTGAACGTGCCCTGCCCGGTCGAGGCCGCCGGGATCGCGCCGAGCACGAGCTGCTGGCGGCGTCGCACGGCGACGAGCCGGGGATGGCCGCCGTTGAGCAGGTAAACGCGGGTGCCCGGAGCGAGGTCGTTGCTCGCCGTCAGCTCGGCCTGGACGGCGAGGGCACCGCGGCGCTGCACGGCGACCCGGTGGCGGACGAGCACGACGGCCACGGCGACAGTGATCAGGCACGAGATCCCGGCCGCCAGCGCCAGGTAGGCGAACACACGGCTGCGCAGGGTCACGCCGTCGCCTTGTAGCCGACCCCCCGCACCGTGCGGATGAGCTCGGGGTCGCCGAGCTTCTTGCGCAGCTGCGCGACGTGCACCTCGACCGTGCGCGTCTCGCCGGGGGCGAGGAAGCCCCACACCGACTCGAGCAGGGTGTCCCGGCTGACCACCTGGCCGGCATGGCGGACGAGGTACTCGAGCAGGTCGAACTCGCGCTGGGTGAGCTCAATCTCCCGCCCGTGCATGCGGACCTCGCGTCCCGAGCGGTCGATGCTGAGCGGGCCGAGGGCGAGCACGTCGTCGGACCCGCCGGGCTGAGCCCGGCGCAGCACCGCCTTCACCCGAGCGGTGAGCTCTCGCGGGGAGAACGGCTTGACCACGTAATCGTCGGCGCCGAGCTCGAGGCCGGCCACGCGGTCGGCCTCCTCGTCGCGCGCGGTGAGCAGGATCACGGGTACGCGGCCGGCGATCCGCCGGCACACCTCGAATCCATCCAGACCGGGCAGGCCGATGTCGAGCACGACGAGGGCGATCGGGTGGCGCGGCAGCTCGGCCAGGGCGTCCTCGCCCGAGCGCAGCCACAGGACCTGGAAGCCCTCGCGCTCGAGGTAGGTGCGCACGAGCGCGCCGATGTTCGGCTCGTCCTCGACGACCATGACCGTGCCCGGCATGGCGGCATCGTAGGGGCCGGCGCGGCCGCCGCCGGCGCCTTTTTACACACAGCTGACCTTCGGCTGACCGACCGCTTGCGGGAGGCGGCCATTCTGCACGTCATGACATTCATCAAACGCCATCTCACCCTCCTCACCGTCGCCCTCGCCTGCCTGGGCGCCGGGGCCGCGGCGAGCGCGATCACCAGTGCCGGGGCCGCCACGACGGCCACGAAGGCCAAGCCGGCGGCGAGTGCCCGGGCGCGAGCCCGCTGGCGCCGGGTCCCCGGTGTGCACGGGGAGCTCGTCGTCGCGACGAAGAACGGGTTCCGCACCGTCACCTTCGACCGCGGCTTCGTGGACTCGATCAGCGGCTCCACCCTGACCCTCCGCGAGGGCACGAAGACCGCGACCTATAAGACGGTCGCGCTCACGATCCCGTCGAGCGCCCGGGTGCGCAACGACGGACGCAAGGCGGCGCTGGCCTCGCTGAGCGCCGGTGAGCGCGTGATCGTCACTCAGGGGCCCGCACGGACCTGGGTGATCGCGCACCCCGCGCGCTGACCGCTCTCTCCCCAGCGGGAGCCACCGCTCGCCACCCGCGGGGTGGCGTGACGGGGCACCGAGATGGCCCGTGCCGGCTCCGGCCGCCGGCGCGGGCCTCATCTCGTTCTCGGTCGCGCGCCTTGCTGGTTTTGAGTCCAGACATTCAGGCGCTGAGCTCGTGGGGACGCCAATGCAGCTATGTCATGGTTTTGCGTCCACACGTCCTCCACGGTCGTGTCGAGTGGACGCAAAACCAGGTTCGGCCCCTCCCGCGGCCGCGGCTCCGTCCGCTCGGGCCGCGCCGTTGGACGGGCCGTCGTTGGGTGTCCCGCCTCCGCCGGGCCGCCCCGCCTCCCGTGCCCGCAGGCGCCCGAGCGACCCCGGGAGCGTTTCAGTTGCGCAGGTCGATGGGCCCGAGGCGCGGCTGGCGCCCGAACGTGCTGAAGGCCCGGAAGTGGCGGAACTGCCGGTGCTCGGGACCGTGGAAGTCAGCCGAGCCGGTGCTCAACAGACCGAGCTTCTCGCAGTGGTCGGCCAGCAGCTCGGTCTGCTCGCGCGTGTGGGTGGTGTAGAACACCTCGACGCCATCGAGGCCCTCGCGGCGGAAGCGCTCGACCGTGGCCAGGACCGCGCCGGCGTCGGGAATGTCCCAGAACGGGTGCGCCCACACGGCCACGCCCCCGGCGTCGTGGATTGAGGCGATCGCCTCGGGCACCGACGGACCCTGGCGGGCCACGAAGGCCGGCTTGCCCTCGATCAGGTAGGCGACGAGGAAGGCCGTGAAGTCACCGTGGCCCTCGGCGGCCATGCGGGCCAGGTTGGCCGGGTGGCCGAACACCGCCTGGGCGATGTGCGGGCGCCCGATCGACTTGCCCTGCTCGGCTCGGGTGCTCAGAACCTCCTCGTCGACGGCGAATCCGAGCTCCTTGATCCGCTCGACGATGCGCGCCGAGCGGCCCTCGCGCTCGGCTCGCGAGGCGCCCAGGCGCTCGAGCAGCCGGGCGTCGTGCGGGTCGACGAGGTAGCCGAGCACGTGGAGGTCGGCATGGGCGCCGTCGACGGCGGTCATCTCCACCGCCGGCACGACCGCCACCCCCTCCCGCGCGCCCGCCGCGAGCGCCTCGGAGACCCCGTCGATGTTGTCGTGGTCGCTGAGGGCGAGCAGCTCGACCCCGGCCCCGGCCGCGGCCGCCACCACCTCCGCCGGCGCCAGGGCGCCGTCGGAGTGGCGGGAGTGGCTCTGCAGGTCGAAGGTGGGGGAGGTCGCGTGCCGTCCTGTCACGACCCGTGGCGGCGCGCCCAGGCCGCAGCCTCGGTGCGCTCGATCGTGATCAGGTCACCGAGCGCGATGTTCGCGTCGAGCAGGTGCAGGCCCCACTCGGGCGTCGGACTCGGCTTGGCGACCTGCGCGCCGTTCCGTGCCGTGATCATCAGCACGTGGGCGCCCCCGGAGTTCACACACCGGGCGCTATAGGCGTTCTGGAGCGTGAACCATGTGCTCGGCGGCGACGGCTGCTTGAGGTCGAGCAGCGCGATCCCGGCGGCGATCAGCGTTCCGGGCGCGAACGGCCGGCTCGGGAAGATCGGCTCGAGCACGCCGCTGCCGCCGGCCAGCGCGGCCGGGTTCGTGCACAGCACGATGTCGCCCTTCGGCGCCTTCGAGCCCAGGATGCTCGACGGGCGCCCGAACAGACTGTCCGACGGGACCGGCTGATCGAAGGTCGAGAACGCGATCACGCACCCCAGCTGGGCGGCTGCGCGGCAGGCCGGGATGTGCTTGAAGTCGCCACCGATGCCCTTCCGCCCAGGCTTGACCAGCACGTTGCCGCCGAGGAGGATCGCCGACACCAGCCGGTGCCGGACGGCCGGATGGGGATCGACGTCGAGCGCGATCAGCTGGCGGAGCAGGAAGCTGCCCTGCGAGTGGCCGATGAGGATGAAGCCGCGCCCGTGGTTGAGGTGCTTCAGGTAGTAGGCGAACGCGGCGCGCACGCTGCGCAGGGCGACCGCGTTGCTCGGCGTGGTCGTCGGCTTGGCGCCGGTGCCGATCCCGGCCAGCGTCACCTGGTGGTACATGGGCGCGTACACGTTGCAGTACTGCGAGTAGCGCGCGGCCTGGTAGAGGGCGATCGAGCGCTCCTCCGGGTGGACGACGAGATCGGCGTTGCCGGTCGGCTCGTCGCTCACCGTCGGATAGACGTAGAAGCAGTCGATCGGAGCCGGCCGGTCGGCCTTCGGGTGCTGCACGCCGAGCTTCTTCAGCTGAGCCGAATACACCGTGGTCGATAGACCGGGCGTGCACGGGTCGTTGTGCATGCCGGGCTTGCACAGCCACACAGGTGTGGCAGCCGCGGCGGCGGAGGCGGCGACGGCGATGACGAGCGCGCACACAGCGGTGGCGAGGGAGAGCAGTGCGGGACGGCGGGCGATGGACATGGCGTGGAAGCCTAGCCTGGTGCGTTCGCCACCGCGCCTTGGGCCCGTCTGCGAGGATCGCGGCGTGAGCATCCCGAGCACCGACGGGCTGCGCTGTCGCGGCTGGCAGCAGGAGGCCGCCCTGCGCATGCTCGAGAACAACCTCCATCCCGACGTGGCCGAGAAGCCCGCCGAGCTCATCGTCTACGGCGGCATCGGCAAGGCGGCCCGCGACCCGGCGAGCTACGCGACGATCAAACGCGAGCTCATGCGGCTGGGCGATGAGCAGACGCTGCTCGTGCAGTCCGGCAAGCCGGTGGCCGTGTTCGACACCCACGAGCGCGCCCCGCGGGTGCTGATCGCCAACACGAACCTCGTCCCCGAATGGGCGACCTGGAAGCACTTCCGCGAGCTCGACGCCGCCGGGCTGATCATGTACGGCCAGATGACCGCCGGCTCCTGGATCTACATCGGGAGCCAGGGGATCCTGCAGGGCACCTACGAGACCTTCGCCGCCGCCGCCCGCAAGCGCTTCGGCGGCACGCTGAAGGGGCGGCTCGTGGTCACCGCCGGCCTCGGCGGCATGGGCGGCGCCCAGCCGCTCGCGGTGACCATGTGCGGTGGCACCGCGCTGTGCATCGAGGTCGACCTGCAGCGCATCGAGCGCCGGATCCAGACCGGCTATCTCGACGAGCGCGCCGCCGACCTCGACGACGCCCTGCGCCGGCTCGACGCCGCCGCCCGGGAGGGGCGGCCGTTGTCGATCGGGCTGCTCGGCAACGCGGCCGAGATCCTGCCCGAGATGGTGCGCCGGGGCATCGCCATCGACGTGGTCACCGACCAGACCTCGGCCCACGACCCGCTCAACGGCTACCTGCCCGCCGGGCTGACGGTCGAGCAGGGCGACGCGCTGCGCCGCTCGGACCCGGCCGAGTACCTGCGCCGCGTCGGCGACTCCGCGCTCGCGCACGTGGCCGCCATCCGCGACCTGCAGGCGGCCGGGGCCGAGGCGTTCGACTACGGGAACGCGCTGCGCGGCCTGGCCGCCGAGCACGGCGACGAGGACGCCTTCGCCTATCCCGGATTCGTGCCCGCCTACATCCGCCCGCTGTTCTGCGAGGGCAAGGGACCGTTCCGCTGGGTGGCGCTCTCCGGCGATCCGGCCGACATCCACCGCACCGACGAGGCGATCCTCGAGCTCTTCGGCGACCAGGAGCACATCACCCGCTGGATCGGGCTCGCCTCCGAGAAGGTGCAGTTCCAGGGGCTGCCGGCCCGGATCTGCTGGCTCGGCTACGGCGAGCGCCACCGAGCCGGGCTGCGGTTCAACGAGCTCGTCGCCTCGGGCGAGCTGAAGGCGCCGATCGTCATCGGCCGCGACCACCTCGACTCCGGCTCGGTCGCCTCGCCCCAGCGCGAGACCGAGTCGATGCGCGACGGCTCCGATGCGGTGGCCGACTGGCCGATCCTCAACGCGCTCGTCAACACCGCCTGCGGCGCCAGCTGGGTGTCGGTTCACCACGGCGGCGGCGTCGGCATGGGCAAGTCGATCCACGCCGGCCAGGTGGTGGTGGCCGACGGCACGGCGCTCGGCGCCGAGCGGATCGAGCGCGTGCTCACGGCCGATCCGGGCATGGGCGTCGTGCGCCACGCCGACGCCGGCTACGAGGAGGCGATCGCCTGCGCCCGCCGCGAGGGGGTGCAGATGCCGATGCTCGACCCCGAGCCGGCTTGAGCGCCGCCAGCCTCAACGGTGCGGCGGAGCTGCTCCGCGCGCCCGAGCCGGGGCTCGCGTACCTGCGCCACGATCGCGCGGCCGAGCTCACCACCGAGCCCGGCTCGCTCGCCATCGCCGGCGAGCGCATCGCCGCCCTCGAGCCCGCCGCCGAGGCCGAGATCCAGGTCGACGCCCGCGGTTGCTCGGTCATTCCCGGCTTCGTCGACTGCCACACGCACCTGCCGTTCGCCGGCTGGCGCGAGCACGAGTACGCGCAGCGCGTGGCCGGCGTGCCGTACGAGGAGATCGCGCGAGCCGGCGGCGGGATCCGCGCCTCGGCGCGGGCGCTGCGGGAGTATCCCGACGAGCTCGTGCTCACCCAGGCGGTGACGCTCGCGGGCGAGATGCTCGCCCAGGGCACGACGACGATCGAGACCAAGAGCGGCTACGGGCTGTCGGTCGACGGGGAGCTGCGCGCACTCGGACTGGCCCGCGCGCTCGGCGGGCGGATCGCCCAGCCACTGCACCGCACCGCGCTGCTCGCCCACGCGGTGCCCGACGGGTACGACGCCGACAGCTGGATGGACGCCGTCGAGCAGATGCTCCCCGACGCGATCGCCGCCGGTGCGCCCCAGGCGCTCGACATCTACGTCGAGTCGGTGGCGTTCGCCAACCATCACCTCACCCGCATGGGCGAGCTCGCCCGCGTCCAGGGGCTCGACCTGCGCGCCCACGTCGAGCAGTTCTCCTCCACCGGCGCGGTGCCGGTGGCACTCGAGGCGGGCGCGCGCTCGGTCGACCACCTCGCCTGCCTGCCGCCCGAGCACGTGGCGCCGCTCGCGCAGGCGCAGTGCGCGGCCGTGCTGCTGCCCGGCGCGGAGTTCCTCGGCCGCGAGCACGCCGCCCCGGCCCGCGCGCTCGCCGGCGCGGGCGCCATCTGCGTGCTCGGCACCGATCTGAACCCGGGCACCTCGCCGGTGACCTCGATGCCCCTCATCATCGGCCTGGCCGTGCGCCTGTACGGCTTCACCGTGGAGGAGGCGCTGCTCGCGGCCACTCTGAACGCCGCCTGGGTCCTGCGCTGCTCGCACGACACCGGAACGCTCGAGCCGGGCAAGCGCGCCGACGTGCTCGTGCTCGACGGTCCGGTGGCCCGGATCCCCTACCGCCTCGGTCACAACCCGGTGGCGCTCGCGTTCTGCGGCGGACGCCTGGCCTACGTCCGTCCCGACGCCGCGTGGCGTGTGCAGGGCACATGAGCATCACCGAGCACGACATCGCAGATCGTCTGGCCGGGCTGGCCGACATCGGCGTGAGCGAGCGCGGCGTGAACCGGCTGGCCTGGACGTCCGAGGACGCTGCCTGCCGGGCCTGGTTCGAGGGCCAGGCCCGCGCGATCGGTCTGCAGCCGCTCCGCGACCCGGCCGGCAACCTGTGGGCCTGCCCGCCGGCGCGGGCGCCCTGGTGGGGGGTGGGATCGCATCTCGACAGCGTCCGCGGGGGCGGCCGCTTCGACGGGCCGCTCGGGGTCGCCTGCGGGTTCGCCATCGCCGCCGCCAGCCCGCTGGCGATCGCGGTCGTCTCGTTCGCCGACGAGGAGGGCGCCCGCTTCAACACGCCGACGTTCGGCTCCAAGGCGCTGACCGGCCGCCTCGACCTGCCCGCCGTGCTCACCCGCCGCGACGAGCACGGGACGGCGCTCGCCGATGCGATGGCCGCTGCCGGTGTCGATCCGGGCGGCCTCGCCGGTGCGTCCGACTGGCTGGCGCGCCTGCGCGGATTCGTCGAGATCCACATCGACCAGAGCACGGGTGTGCACGCCGCCGGGGTGCCGGTGTCCGTCGTCAGCGCGCTGGCCGCGCGGATGCGTCTCGAGGTCGAGGTCCGCGGGCGAGCCGACCACGCCGGCACGACGCCGCGATCGGAGCGCCGCGACGCGCTCGGCACCGCCGCGCGCCTGATCGTCGCCGCCGACGAGCTCGGCACCGAGCTGACCGTGACCACGGCGCGGCTCGAGGTCGAGCCGAACGCGGCCACGACGATCGCCTCCCGGGTGCGGCTGTGGATCGACGGCCGCGGCCCCGAGCCGGCCGCCCTGTCAGCCTGGGAGGGGGAGCTGCGCGCCGCGGCGGCCGAGCTCGCGCAGGCGAGCCGCACCGAGATCGATCTGCGGGTGGCGTCGCGCTCGGACGGGGCGCGCTTCGATCCCGAGCTGCGGGGAGGTCTCCACGGCGCCGCCGCGCGCGCGATCGGGAGCGAGGTGCCCGAGCACGTCTGCTACGCCGGCCACGACGCCGGCGTGCTCTCGGAGCGCATCCCGGCGGCCATGGTGCTCGTGCGCAACCCGAGCGGGGTCAGCCACGCGCCGGCCGAGGCGGTGTCGCTGAGCGATGCCGCGGTGGCGGCGACGGTCGTGGCCAGCGCCCTGGAGGCGGTGATGACGAGCGCTCGCGTGCCGGCGATGCCCAACGCCCACTCCCACGCCTTCCAGCGGGGCCTGCGTGGTCGCGTCGAGCGCCTGGCCCCGGGGGGCCGGGATGACTTCTGGAGCTGGCGGACCGAGATGTTCGCCCTGGCCGGCGCGCTCGAGCCCGACACGATGGCGCCGCTGGCCGAGCAGGCGTTCGCCGAGATGCGCGCGGCCGGATACGGCGCCGTGGGCGAGTTCCACTACGTCCACCACCGCCCCGACGGCACGCCCTACGAGGATCCGAACGCGATGGCGCTCGCGGTCGCCCGGGCGGCCCAGCGGGCCGGTCTGGAGATCGTCATGCTTCCGGCCGCCTACCACCGGAACGGCTGGGACGGAGGCGATCGGCCGCCGGCGCCCGGCCAGGCCCGCTTCTGCGACCCGACCGTCGAGGCGTTCCTCGAGCGGGTCGACGCGCTGCGCGCCTGGGCGCAGGACGAACCCGGAGTGAGCGTCGGCATCGCCGCCCACAGCGTGCGCGCCGTGCCGGCCGACTGGCTGCAGGCGATCGCCGGCTACGCCGCTGAGCACCGGCTCGTGCTCCACGTGCACGCGCACGAGCAGCGGCGCGAGCTCGAGGAGTGCGCGGCCGAGCACGGATGCACGCCGATCGAGCTGCTTCACCGCACCGGCTTCCTCGGGCCGCGCACGAGCGTCATCCACGGGATCCACGTGTGCGACCGCGACATCGGCCTGCTCGCCGACGCGCAGGCCACCGTCGTCTCCTGCCCGACCACCGAGGGCAACCTCGGCGACGGCTACCTGCCGGCCATCCGCTATCTCGAGGCCGGCGTGGCGATCGCGCTCGGCAGCGACTCCCAGGTCCGGATCGACCCGTTCGAGGAGGCGCGCGAGCTCGAGACGCTCTCGCGCCGTGAGCGCGAGCTCCGCACCGGGCTGCTCGCCGCCCACGGGGACCTGTGGGCGGAGCTCGTGCGGGCGGGCCGGGTCAGCCTCGGGCTGAGCGGGCCGGCGGCCGAGCTCGAGGTCGACCTCGAGCATCCCGACCTGCGGGGCATCGACCCGGCCGACCTCCCGCTCGCGCTCGTGGCCTGCGCCTCGGCCGCAGTGGTCGTGCCGGCCACGCGCAGTTAGGCTGCTCGCCATGCCCACCTACGTGCTCCGCCTCATCGCCCCGCGTCCGGACTTCGCCATGTCGATGACCGACGAGGAGCGCGCGATCATGGGCCGCCACGCCGCGCACTGGCAGCCCTACCTCGACGCCGGGCGCATGGTCGTGTTCGGGCCGATCCTCGATGACACCGGGTCCTACGGCCTGGCTGTCGTCGAGATCGACGACGAGGACGCCCTGCGCGCTCACGCCGATGCCGACCCCGTCGTCACGACCGGCACGGCCAGGTTCGAGATCGGGCGAATGCTCCAGGGGTTCGTGCGTCCGGGGACCGGCTGAGCCGTGCTCGAGCGCGCCCGCGGCCTGTCCGGACGGGCGCTCGAGGCGATCGCCGGGCTCGAGCGGGCGGTGGTGGTGCACGATGGCGGCCGGCTGAAGCTCGAGTGGGGGACGCTGCGCGCGCGCACGGGGGAGCGGGTCGAGGACCTGCTGTGGTGGCAGGACGGGCACCTGCTCGGCTTCCTCGGGCTGTACGCGTTCGGCGGTTCCCTGGAGCTGGCCGGGATGGTCGCCCCAACGGCGCGCCGGCGGGGCATCGCCACCGCCCTGCTCGACGCGGCATTGTCACTCGGGGCCGCCCGAGGAACCGCGCAGGCGCTGCTGATCGTGCCGCGCCACTCGGCAGCCGGTCACGCGCTGGCCCAGCGGCGCGGTGGCGTGCTCGACCACTCCGAGTACGCGCTCGTGCTGAGCGGCGAGCCGGCCCACGGCGACGGCGACGCCGTGACGCTGCGCCCGGCGACTGACAGGGATGTCCCGGCGCTCGAAGTGCTGCTCGAGGGCGGGTTCGGCGCTCCGGCGCACCTGGCCGGGGACGAGCGAGTCCTGCGCGAGACGGTGGTGGTCGAGCACGCCGGCGCCCCGGTGGGGACGATGCGGCTGACTCGCGACGACGACACCCCCGGGATCTACGCGTTCGTCATCGATCCGGGCCGGCGGGGGCGCGGCCTCGGCCGTGCAGCGCTGCGCGCCGCCTGCCTGCAGCTGCGCGAGGAGGGGGCCGAGAGAATCGGGATCGAGGTGGAGGTGAGGAACGAACGCGCGCTGTCGCTCTACACCTCGCTCGGGTTCGTGCCCGTGAGCACCGAGGACTATTACGCGCTCACCCTGACCTGATCGAACACTCGCAGAGCAAGGCGCCGGATCCTCCCCGTCTCGGGGCGGCGGGCCGACATAGGCTCGACGTGGCCGCAGCGATCGAGCACTTTGGACGCAAACCCCGCCTTAACCCGCGGGGGCTATCGTCGCCCGCGGTGAGGGAGCACCTGCGCATCCGCCCGGTCGTCCTGTCGGCGGTGGCGACCGGGATCGCCGCCATCGCCGTGCTCGCGATCGCCCGCACGACGGGTGTGGACGAGATGGGCCGGGTGTTCAACCACTTCGACCCGGCCTGGATCGGGCTCATCGCCGGGGCCGAGCTGCTCGCCTATCCGGCCTACATGCTCGCCTACCGCTCCGTCGCCCAGGTCCATGGCCACTCCCCGATGGCGCTGCCGGTCGTCGCCCGTGTCGTCATCGCCGGCTTCGGTCCCTTCACGGTCGGCGGCGGCTTCGGGATCGACCGCCAGACGCTCCACGCCCTGCACGAGGACGAGCACAGCGCCATCGTGCGTGTCCTCGCGCTCGGCACCCTGGAGTGGGCGGTGCTCGCCCCGACCACCGCCGCGGTGGCGATCGTCCTGCTCATCGAGCACGCCGACATGATGCCGTCGCTGCTCTGGCCCTGGGCGATCGCGGTGCCGCTCGGCTTCGGCTTCGGCCTGTGGGCGAGCACGCCGGGTCGCGTGGGCTGGCTCAGCTGCCGCCAGGGGCGTCTGGCCCGCACGCTCTGCCGCACGCTCGAGGGGGTCGGCGTGCTGCGCACGCTCGTCGCGCAGCCCTGGACCTACGCGCCCGCCTGGCTCGGCACCGCGCTGTACTGGGCCGCCGACATCGCCGCCTTCTACGGGGGCCTGCGGACCTTCGGCCTGCACCCCGGGTTCGGCAAGGTGATCATCGCCTACTCGACCGGCTACGCGGCCACGCGGCGCTCGCTGCCGCTCGGCGGCGCGGGGATCACCGAGGTGCTGATGACCTACGCCCTGTACTGGGTGCGTCAGCCACTCGCGCCGGCGCTGGCCGCCGTCGTCGCCTACCGGGTGTTCAACTTCGTGCTCGCTGCCACACCGGGGCTCATCGCCCACCGGCAGCTGCAGCCGCTGCTGCGGCGGGCCCGGGCCCGGACAAGCACCCAGAGCCCGCCGTAGCCGGGATCAGCGCGTGGCCTTCTTGGCCGCGCTGCGCATGCGGCCGACGGTGTTCTGCGCCTTGCCGCGCAGCTGCTCGCCGGCGCCCTTGGCCTCGGTCCCGGGCTGGGCGGTGTCCTTGCCCACGTTCTTCTTCGTCGCGCCCTTGATCTCGCGAGCCTTGCCCTTCGCGCGCTGCATGCGGTCACCCATGCTGTCCCTCCTGGGGTCGGTGGTGGTTCTTCTCAGCTGTGCACTGCAGGGGACATCGGGCGCGCTCACGAGGGACGCCCGGGAGGGCGCTCCTGCTCGCGATCGCGATCGGGCTCGATGATCCGCGGGCGGGGCGGGAACTCCTCGCCCCCCGATGGCGGCTCGGCGCGCTCGGATTCCGGGCGGGCGCGCCCCCGGTCGGGATCGATGATCCGCTCGCGGGCGGGGAAGTCCTGGCCGGGAAGCTCGCCGGTCCCGGGTGGAGCGAGCGCGCCCGGGCGGTCCTCGCCGAGCAGTTCGTGGTCGGCCAGCCCGCGGGCGTGCTGCTCGGCGCGCTCGTCGTACCGGCGCGCCTCGGCCCGCTCGCGCGCGGCCTCCTGCTCGGCCACGCGGGCGCGCTGCTCGGCCAGCTCGGCCCGGTGGTGGTGTGCCTCGGCGCGGCGGCGGCTCTCGGCCACCACCCGCTCGCGGCGCTCGGCGAGGTCGCGCTGGCGAGCGCGGATCCGCGCGCGCCGTCGCCACCGCATGAGTACGAGGACCAGGACGGCCAGTACGACCACGGCAGCCACGACGACAGCAACGATGTCTCCGGTCGACATGGAAAGCTCAGCCGAACACTACCCCCGTTGACCAGGTGCGGCGCCATTCTCCTGCTTTCGTGTGTGCTCAATCGTCGCCGCCGCCCGTGTTGCGCAGCAGGTGGTATGTCAACGCGGCGGTCGCCGCACCTGTGATGACGGACGCCACAGCAGCCCGGACCGGCCCGGGCTGCCCGCCCGACAGTCGCTCCGCCGTGGCGCGCGCGACCGTCTTCAGCGCCGCGCCCTTCATGCCACCGTGGCGGCCAGCGTGAGCATGCGCTCCAGGCGGTCGAGCAGCTGGTGGCTGGGATAGTGGTCGCGCTCGATCTTCTCGAGGAGCATCGCCACGTACTGCTCGTACTGCTCAGGACTCCAGAGGCACGCCTCGATGCGGCTGAGGAGCTGGTGGCTCGGGTAATGGTCGGTTCGGACGTGCTCCATGAGCATGTCGAAGTAGCGCTGTTGCAGGGGTGGCATTGACTCTCCTCTCACATGAGGTCCCCGAGGGGACCGAGGTCCAGGTTCAGATCGGCGTCGGTGAGGCCGAACGCCTCCTTGAGCTCGTCCATCCGCGCGGCCAGGGCCAGGAACGTCCGGCCGAGCCGCTCGACCTCCTCGTCGCTCAAGCGGCCCGCCTCGACGCGGCGCAGCGCTTGGCGCTCCATGAGCTGGCGCAGGAGCTCGATGATCGTCAGCACGAGCTGGGCGAGGCCGCGCTCGACCGCCTCGGGGTCGGCGTTGACCCGGCGGCTGAGGCCATCGAGGCGCTCGAGCAGCTCACCGCCGGTGCTCATCGCCAGCCTCCGCTGAAGCTGTACGGCGGCCAGGGCCCGGTGCACACGATCTCGAGCTCGGGATGAGCGGCGTCGATCGCCGCTACGCAGGCCAGGAACGCCGTCTGCCGGTCCCGGCCGACCAGGAAGGCGCAGCGCAGCCGCCCATCGGCCACGCGTCCGTCCGCTTGCGCGCGGGAGAGCTCGTGCAGCGGCTCGAGGTGGGCGCGGGCGCCGGCGAGGGCACGTTGCTCGGCCAGCCGCCGCTGCAGGTAGGCGGTGCCGGGGCCGGCGGCCGCGTCGCCGCGGTCGAGGTCATCGCCGACGGCGACGCTGAGAGCCAGTTCGACCGCGTCACGCACCCGCTCGAGCGCGTCGAGCAGGCCGGCCCGGCTCTCGCGCACGAGGCGGGCCGCCTCGGGGTCGCTCAGCCGGGTGCCGAAGCGCGCGGGCAGCAGCGCGTGGAGGTCCATCAGCTCGGCCACCGCCCGCTCGTGCGCCCACAGCGCCTGCTCGCCGGCCGGCTCGTCCCCGGGCTCGGCGGCCAGGATGGCCACCGGCGGGGCGTCGCCGACCACGCGCAGCCGCTGCCCGGAGGCGGTCACCGGCGGCACCGCCTCGGGCTGACAGCCGGCGATGGCGTACAGCAGCGCGCTCATCGCTCGAGCACCGTGTCGACCGAGCTGAGCAGCAGGGCGAGGTCAAGCTGGACGAGGTCGACGTCGGCGGCCGCGAGCATGATCTCGCCCCGGATGACCACCCCGCCGGCGAGCAGGCGGTCGAGCAGGTCGAGCAGGGTGAGCCGGCGCGCGGCGCCGACCTGCACCCGCGAGGAGGCATACAGCGTGCTGCTGCCGGCGCTCACCAGCCGGCTCCGATCGCGCCGGGGACGAAGTTGTAGGGTGGCCACGGACCCGTCGGCTCGAAGCTCAGGCCCAGCCGCGCGTACTCCTCGTCGAGCGCTCGCACCTCGGCGTGGAAGCGGGCTTCGGCCGCGGCGCCGACCAGGTACACGCCGTTGAGCACCATCTCCTGGTCGCGGCCGCTCAGCCCGGAGCGCTGGGGCGGGGCGAGCACGGCACTGGCGGCGATCGTCGACAGCCGTTCGTGGGCCGCGCTCGCCGCGGCCTCGACCTCGCGCGCGACCTCGGCTGCGGGCGTCGCGCTCGCGCAGGCGGCGCTGCAGGTAGTCCGCGCCCGAGGCCTCCCGTCCGCCCCCCGTCGGCAGTTCCGGATCGGGCACGGTCGTGGCATCGCAGAACGCCTTCACGCCCCACTCGGCCTTGCCGTCGAGGTGGGCGAGCGCGGCGGTGAGCGCGTCCGCCTCGCGCTCGAGCAGCCCGCGCACCCCGGCCTCGCTGCTGTACACGCTGCACATCCGCATCGGCACGACGGTGGCGCTCGCCGCGATCGTCTCGAGGACGTCCTCGTGCCGGCGCGCCATCCGCTCCACCCAGGCCAGGTCGGACAGGTGGGCGCGCAGCGGCTCCTCGTCGAAGTCGCCGGCGGCGACCGTGCACACCACCGCGCTCAACCCGGACTCGGTGAGCAGCCGCACCGGCGTACGGCCATCGATGCCAGCCGGCAGCGGCGCCGGCGGGTCGGCGCCCGCGGCCACCACTCCGAAGACGTACTGGGCCGCGGCCTGCGGGGCGGCGGCCGGCGGGGGCTCGGGGACGTCCGCTGGCGCCGTGCCGGCGGCGGCGTCGAGGAGCGCGTCGGTCAGCAGTGCGGCGAGCCGGTCGCGTGCCCGCTCGCGGGCAAGCTCACGCGCCTGAGCGAGCACGTCGGGGAGGTCCTCGGTGGCCAGCTCGGCCAGCGCCGTGCGCAGCGCGATGAGCCGCTCGTCGGCGTCACCGGCCATCGCCGCCACCGCGCTCACTCTTGCTCTGGCGCTCTCCGTTGCCGGCCTCGATCGCCCGCTCGAGCCGGTCGAGCCGCTCGCGCAGCTCGCGGTTCTCGCGCTCGAGTCGCTCGGCGCCGCCGCTCAGCTGGGGGTCGGACTCCCACCAGTTGATGCCCATCTCGCGGGCCCGGTCCACCGAGGCGACGAGCAGCCGCAGCTTGATCGTCAGCAGCTCGATGTCGAGCAGGTTGATCTGGATGTCGCCGGCGATGACGATGCCCTTGTCGAGGACCCGCTCGAGGATGTCGGCCAGGTTGGCCGGACCGCCCTCGCGCGGGCGCAGGTCGGATCGCCCGTAGCTCTGCGGCAGCCCGGACATGGAGCGCCCGGAGGACATCAGTCCTCGTCGGCCTGGTTGCGGTGGAAGCGCCGCGCTCGCCGGTACCCGGTGAGCTCGCCCTCGGCATCGAGGGTCACCAGATAGGCGCCGAGCACATCCGTGGTGTGGGGGATGCGGGAGAGCTCGACGACCTGCACGGTGACGCGCCAGCCATCGTCCTCGTCGCGCTCGAAGCCGAGCACCGACTCGATCGGGCGCCCGAGCAGCTCGGGTAGCTCGCGGCGTACCCGACCGACCGCCTCGGGACCTGAGAGCCGGTCGCGTCGCCGGTTGCCGTTACTCGAAGCCATCCTCGGCCTCCTTTCGCCGGGCCCGGCTCACGGCCAGGCGTTCGAGCAGCTCCTCCTCACGGGCAGTGCGCTCCTCGGGGCCGATCAGGCCATCCTCGGCCTCGAGCTCGAGCTCGAGCAGCTCGCGGCGGATGGCGTTCTCGTCGTACAGCTGGCGCTCGGCCTCTTCGACGAGCTGCTCGGCCACCCAGGCCACGCCGCGCACCGGCGCCAAGGGCAGAGTGATGAGGCTGGTGAACAGACCCATCAGCCCACGGCCGTCAGGTCGACGAAGGAATGTGGCGCCACCGGGCCGACGGACTTCACGCGCATGCGCCCGGCACGCTCGGCGGCCAGACGATCGAGCTCGACATCGAACGCGGCGATGGCGCCCCGGTCGACGAGGAAGGCGGCGTTCAGCACCACCCGCTCGTGGGCCGGCTCGCTCACCCGCACATCGAGGCTGACCGCCACCAGAGCATCAAGGAGCGCCTGCGCGTCGTCCAGCCGGTGGCGCTGGACCGCCTCGGCCACAAGCTCGCCGAGCCGGATCCGGTCGTAGTAGGTGGCCGCCTCAGGCTGTCCCTGCACATGGGCGCGCAGGGCGGCGATCTGCGGCTCAGCCGCCACCTCGCGCATCAGCCGCTCCTGCTCGTAGACGACGCGCACCTCGAGCTCGACCGTGCCCGCCAGCTCCTCGAGCTGCGCCCGCAGCTGGTCGCCGTGGGTGGCGAGCAGCCGCGCCTGGACCTCCTCGGTCTCCATGACGACGCCGAAGCGCATCGGCAGCACGTTGCCGAGCCCGAGCGCGGCTTCGAGCACGCGCGCGTGGGCGAGCATCGCCTCGCGGCCGAGCGCGGGCTCGCCGCCGGGGAGCGCGCTGACAATCGCCGCCACGCCGTCGCCGCCGATCACCCGCACAGGCGCGCCGTCGATGCCCGGGGCGTCCGGAGGCGGCCCGGCGGGCTCGACGATGCCGTAGACGTACTCGGGCACGCGCGAGGCCTAGCTGCTCTGCCGGCCGCGAGTCGAGCGCGAGCGGCTGCGCGGGCGGGAGGCCGACCGCGAGCTCGAGCCGCTCTCCTCCGTATCGCCCTCGCCCTCGTTCTCGTCGTCGTCGTCGGTGGACCCGAACAGGGCGTCCTTGGCGCCCTCGAGCACACCGCGGCTCTTGCTCGCGGCGCCGCCCGAGGTGACGTCGTCGACGAGCTGCGGCAGGCCCTCGCTGTCCTGGGTGCTTCCGAGGTCGAGCCGGTTGACCGCCTCGGCGAAGCGCAGGTAGGTGTCGACGCTGGCGATGACGATCCGCGCGTCAACCGTCAGGAGCTCGATGCCCACCAGCGAGACGCGCAGGAAGACGTCGATGACCAGCCCCTTGTCGAGGAGCAGGTCGAGGATCTCGTAGAGGCCGCTCGAACCGGACCGCTGTACGTAGCCGGAGCCCGGCCCACGCGTCATCTGCATCGTTCCCACGCTGTCCTCCTTGGTTGGCTTTATTCGTCCCCGTCGTCCCCATCGTCCCCAGCGTCTGCGTCTGCGTCTGCGTCCGCGTAGACATCGGGGCTGATGAACTCCAACCGCGCCTTGAATCGGCGCAGCTCGGCCTGCGCCCGCCGGTGGGCGAGGTGCGAAGCGAAAGCGAGCGCCTGCCCGGGGCCGGTCGGCAGGACGTCGAGGTCAAGCTCGATGCGTGTGAGCCGCTCGCTCAGTTCGTGGAAGGTGGCCAGCCCGGCGCAGTCCGACCCCTCCACCGAGCGCCAGGCGAAGCTCTCCTGCGGGCGCTCGTCGAGGATCTCCGCCGCCCAGTCTCGCTCACGCGTACCGGAGACGACGCCGAAGAGCATGCCGCCGTCGCGCTCGATGTCGCAGATGAGGTCGACGCCCTCGCACAGCGACTCGAACTCGAGCCACTGCTCCCAGGCGAACCGGATCGGAACCGCCACGTCGACGGCGACCTGGATCGGCAGCCGGCGGTCGAGTGAGGCTTCGACGGCGCGCCGCCCGAGGTCTCCGGAGCGCTCGAGCGCCCCGCGCATAGCACCGGCGCCGGCGTCGAGCGCCCGGCTCGCCGCCGCCTTGGCCGCCTTCGCGGCGAGGCGACGGGCCAGACCGCCGGCCGGCGAGCTGCTGCCGGGAACGGCGGCACGAGCCGTCGACACGGCCGCCTTCTTCGCCACCGTCTTCACAGGCTTCTGCACGCCACCGCCGGCCCGGCGCTTGGCGCCAGCGCGGGGCTTCGCGCTCGTGGTCGCCATTGCCCTCAGCCGAGGAGCTTGCCGATTTGCTCAGCCTTTTCGCGCACGGAGCGCATCTCGCCGGCCAGACGGCCGAACTGGCGGCCCGCCTCACCGATCGAGTGGCTGAGCCCGCCCATGTCGATGTCGACGTGGCTGGGCACGGGGATCCCGAGCACCTTCTTCTGCTCGGCGAGACGCTTGCGGCCGAGCAACACGCCGCCGGCCACCCCGATCGCGCCGGTGATGATCGACGCGCCGATCGTCGCCATCGGATGACCGCCGTTGTCCGAGCCGTTGCTCGTCGCCTGGCTGGCCGTCTCGCTGGCGCGAGAGGTCGCGTTCTTGGCGCGCGAGGACGCCGGCGAGCTGCCGCTGCGCGACGACCCGCTGCGCGACGATCCACCGCTGCGCGCCGACCCACTGCGCGACGATCCACCGCTGCGTGACGATCCGCCGCTGCGCGACGATCCGCCGCTCGAACCGCTCGAGCGCGACGATCCACCGCTCGAGCTACCGCCGCTGCGGGACGAGCCGCTCGTGCTGCGCGCACGCGTCGATCCGCTGCTGCCCGAGCTCTTGGCGCTGCTGCCTGAGCTCTTGGCCGTGCGGCTGCCCGAACTCTTGCTGGCGCTGCTGCCCGAACTCCTGCTGGCGCCGCTGCGCGAACTGCTGCCGCCGCTGCGGGAACTGCCGCTGCTGCCTGAGCTGCCCCCGTCTGAGGACGAGCCGCCGGAGCTTCCGCTACTCGAGGACGACCGTCCTCGACTCGTCGCGCGGCTGGACGATCCGCGCTCGCTGGACACGGCCATGTTCACCTCCCTCTGGTGGACGAGCCCGCGCAGCCGGTGGGCGTGCACGAACCTTGTGCTGTTAGGGCTACCCGATCCGGAGATGAGGCACCCCCCTGGACGGATGTTCGATGCCGCGGCGCCGGGGAGGGTCCCGGATCAGCGCACGACGAGGACGGTGTGCATCCCCCGGGCGAGATGGCCGGGCATCGAGCAGTAGAGCTCGTACCGGCCCGGCCCGAGGTGCCATCGCGCCTGCCTGAGCGCCCCGGATAGCGTCACGGAAACCCTCTGCACGCCGCCGACCATGTGGCCGGCGCGGCTCAGCCGGCGGATGCGCAGGTCGTGGGCATCCTGGCCACGATTCCACAGCTGGACGGTGACGATGCCGGCGGGCACGGTGTCCCGCGAGCCCCACAGTGACCACTCCTGCGCGTAGACGAGCAGGTGGGCCGGAGGGCGGGCCGCCGCTGCGCGCACCGGGCCGACGCCGAGCAGCGCCAGCCCCAGCGCGATCAGTGCGCAGACCCGCCGCGGCATCAGTTCTGGTCTTCTCGCTCGCTCGCGGCGGCGAGGGCGTTGACGGTCTTGCGGTCGTCGGCGTCGAGCGCCGCCTGGACCTGACGGGCCATCTCGCCCGCGCCGGCAAACTCGCTCGCCTCCTCGCTCACCTTGAAGCGCCCGACCACATCGCGCAGCGCCTCGGCCCCGGAGCGCAGCTCCTGGGCGGTGGCCGCGAGCTGCTGGGCCGAGGCGGAGGACGCCTGGGCCGAGGCCGACACCTGAGCGGTCGAATGCGAGGAGCGGTCGGCCACGGCGGTGACCTCCTCGATCATCGCGAGCACACGCTCGCTGCCGGCGGTGACGCGCCCGGAGGCCTCCGAGACCTCGAGGATGCGGGTGTGCATCTCGCGGGCGGCGTCCTCGATCGAGCCGAACGCCTCGCGCGTGCGCTCGACCACCGTGGCACCGGCGTCGGTGCGCTGGCTGCCCGCCTGCACGAGCTCGAACACGCGGCCGGTCTCGCTCTGCACGCCCTGGAGCAGCTTGCTGATCTGCTCGGCGGCGCGGCCGGACTCCTCGGCCAGCTTGCGCACCTCCTCGGCCACGATGGCGAAGCCGCGGCCCTGCTCGCCCGCCCGGGCCGCCTCGATGGCCGCGTTGAGCGCGAGCAGGTTCGTCTGGCCGGCGATGCCGGTGATCGTCTCGACGATCGTGCCGATCTGCGCTGAGCGCGCGTTCAGCTCCCCGATCGCCGAGGTGACCTCGTGCGAGGAATCGCGGACGGCGCGCATCGCGGCGTCGGCCTCGGCGGACGCACGGACGCCCGCTTCGGTGATCGTGCGCACGCGGCCCGCCATCTCGAGCGCCTGGCCGAGCTCGGTCGCGCTGGCTCCGGCGGACTGCGCGACGTCGGCGGCGTGCTCGCGGGCGCTCTGCACCACCCGCGCCTGCATATCCGCCGCGGTGCCGATCTCATCGATGGCGAGGGCGATCTCGCCGCTCGTACGGCCGCTCTCCTCGGAGGTGCCGGCGACCTCGACCGAGGCAGCGGTCACGGCGTGCGCCGTCTCGCCGACCTGACCGACGAGCCCGCGCAGCTGCTCGGTGGCGCGGTTGTAGGCGATGTAGTTCTCGCGCAGGGCCACGCGCAGCGCCTCGAGCTTGGCCGCCATCTCCCGGAACTCGCCCCCGAGGACGAGGTCCGAGGGCTTTGACCACAGCTCGAAGGTGGTCGAGAAGTCGCCCTCGGCGAGCGCGTTCAGGCCCGCGAGCAGGCGGGCGTTGCCGAGGGTGCGGATGAGCTCCAGCCACACGATGACGCTGCCGGCGTCACGCTTGCACTTGAGCACGAACAGCCCGAGCAGCGCGAGCGTCGGGGCGAGGAAGACGACGACGGTCAGCGCCGAGTCGCCGAGCCAGAAGTGGGCGGCGAGGGCGAGCACCGCCTCCAGCAGGGCAGGCACGACGATCGCCTGCGTGAGCGTGAGGTTGCGCACGAGACCGACCTTGCCGGTTTTCATGGCGAGGTTGACGAGCCTCTGATTCTGCACGGGTGTCCCTCCGGTCCGAGTAACGCCCGAGTGATCGGACCGGAAGGCCCGGTTCTTGAGGCCGGCGGGGTGCCTACGCCCGCGCGCGCAACCCGTCGAGGGTGATCTCGAGCAGGTGCTGGACCTGGTCGGGGGTCGTGCCCTGGATCTTGGCCACGGCGCCGACGATCTGGATGACCTCGGACAGGTCGGTGTCGGCCCGCACCACGCCGGCGCTCTGGGCGCGCGCCAGCAGCGGCGCTGCCGCCTGCATCAGCGCCGCCCGGCAGGACAGGAACAGCGGCGCCTCGCGGTCGACGTAGGCGAGCAGCTCGTTGGCCAGCGCATGCTTGGCGGCGATGTAACCGACGAAGCGCCGCATCCACGTGGTGAACGCCTCCCAGGGCTCGAGCCCCTCGAGGTCGCCGGCGGTGCGGCACACAGATTCGAGCTCGTCGACGTAGACGGCCTCGAGCAGCGCCTGGCGGTTGGGAAAGTGGCGGTACAGGGTGCCGATTCCCACGCCCGCCCGGCGAGCGATCTCCTCGAGCGAGGTGGCGGCGCCGCCCTCGGCGAAGGCGTCGCGGGCGGCGGCAAGCACCTTGTCGTAGTTGCGCCGGGCGTCGGCGCGCTTGGGCCGGGTGGGAAGCGAGAGCGGTTCGGTGGCGGACATATCAGGTTCTTGACAAAACGGAGGGTGCCTCCGCTATAGTCTGTTTCGGAGGCGGCCTCCACATAGTTTCGGAGGACTCCTCCAGTTTACCACCGCCCCCCGCGATCCAGGGACCTTCATGACCGCTCTTCTCTCATCTCTCCAATCGGGCGAACGCCGCCGCTGGACGGCGCTCGTCGTCGTCTGCCTGGCCCAGCTGATGATCGTGCTCGACACCACGATCGTGAACGTGGCTCTGCCGTCGATCCAGCGGCAGCTCCACTTCAGCCAGGGCAACCTCACCTGGGTCATCAACGCCTTCCTGGTCACCTTCGGCAGCTTCCTGCTCCTGGCCGGGCGCCTCGGCGATCTGTACGGCCGCCGGCGGATGTTCCTCACCGGCGTCACGCTGTTCACGCTCGCATCGGTCCTGTGCGGGCTGGCCGGCGACCAGGGCGTGCTCATCGCCGCCCGCTTCATCCAGGGCATCGGCGCCGCCATCCAGGCGTCGGTCATCCTCGCCATCATCGTCACCGAGTTCCCCGCTCCGGCGGAGCGCGCGCGGGCGATGAGCGCCTACGTGTTCGTGGCCGTGGCCGGCGGCTCGCTCGGCCTGCTGGCCGGCGGAGCGCTCACCGAGGCCCTCAGCTGGCACTGGATCTTCTTCGTCAACCTCCCGATCGGCCTGGGCACGCTCGCCCTCGGGCGCTCGTTCATCCCGGCCGACCGCCCCTCGCACCAGGGTGAGCGGCTCGACTGGCTCGGCTCGGTGCTCGTCACCGTCTCGCTCATGACCGCGATCTACGCGATCGTGCAGGCGACCGCCCACGGCTGGGGCTCCCCCCAGGTCCTCGGCTTCGGCGCTCTGGCGCTCGTGCTCCTGGGCGTGTTCCTCGCTCAGGAGGCCCGGGTGGCCAATCCGATCATGCCGTTGCGCATGCTGTCGCTGCGCGGCCTCGTCGGCTCGAGCGTCGTGCGCGGCTTCCTGGTCACCGGGATGTACAGCACCTTCTTCCTCGGCACCCTCTACCTCGAGCACATCCGCCATCTGAGCGCCCTGCAGACCGGCGCCGCCTATCTGCCCTGGACGCTCACCGTGGCGGCGCTCTCGCTCGGGATCACGGCGCGCCTGGTCAACCGCTTCGGCGCCATGCGCGTGCTCGTGACCGGGATGCTCGTCGTCGTCGCCGGGCTCGTGCTGCTGACCACCACGGGACCGCATACGGCCTTCTTCCCGACCATCTTCCTGGCCTTCTTCTTCATCGGGCTCGGGATCGGCAGCGCCTTCATGCCGCTGCTCGGGATCGCCATGGCCGACGTGCCGCCCGCCGACGCCGGCCTGGGCTCGGGCATCGTCAACGTCTCCCAGCAGGTGTCCGGCGCGCTCGGGCTCGCCATCCTGGGCACGCTGGCGAGCACGCGAACCCACGACCTGCTCGCCGCCCACGACGGGGCCACCGGCGCGCTCATCGGCGGCTACCACCTCGCCTTCACGATCGCCGCGGCGAGCGTCGGCGTCGGGGCCCTCGTCGCGCTGGCGGTCCTGCGCGCCCGCCGGGTGCCCACGCCGCAGATCGAGTCCGAGCTCGAGGCCGAGCTCGAGCTCGAGCTCGTCGCCTGACCGAATCACACCCCCCTCAGGAGATCGCATGTCCACACTCACCATCACTCCACCCGCCAGCGCCCACCGGACCCAGATGGTCACGCAGGCCGTGATCGCCGCCTACGTCGAGGAGCTGGTCGGGCGCCGGCGCCGGGCGCGCGCCCGGGTCCGGCCGGCCCGGATCCGGGACGCCGGGAGCGGCCACGGGCCGGCGCTCACTGGACGTCTGTCGCAGGCCGGACGCCGGGTGCGCTGATCCTGGCGCCTTCCGGCCGACACATCAAGCACGGACTGCACCACCCGCGCGCCATCCGGCGCGCGGTTCGCATCGGAGAGACATGGACGTCCACACCCGCCAGCCATTCGCGCCCCCCTACGCCACGCCGATGGAGCTCCATGAGGAGCCCCTGGCCCCTGGGCGCCACCTGCTCGCCGTCAGCGGCGAGGTGGACGTCGCCTCCGCCCCCGAGCTGAAGGCCGCGCTCGTGGCGCTGCTCGAGGGCCCGTCGGCGGTCGAACTCGTGCTCGACGCCTCGGGCATCACTCACCTCGACTCGACCGGTCTCGCGGTGCTCATCGGCGTGCGCCGCCGGTTGGCGGCCGGGCACCGGCTGCTCATCGCCGCGCCCGCCGAGCCGGTGATGCGCCTGTTCGAGCTCACCGGCATGACCGGCGTCTTCGATGTCGTGGAGTCGGTGTCGGACGCGGTCGCCTACCTCGACGTCACGGGCGGCGCCGCCGACGGCACGCCGCTCTCACCCGACGCCGCGCTCGTGCTCGGCCTGGCCGGGACGGCGCTCCCGTTCGCCGGCTCACCGGCCGAGGAGGCGCGGTCGTGGCTGCGCATCCTGCTGCCCTACGGGTGCTCGATGCTGACCGAGGACGAGCTGCCCCCGCCGCTCGTGGGCGCCGAGGTGCCGGCGGCCGCCGGGCCCCGCGACCGGCTCGACCGCGTGCTGCGGGCGGCCACCCGGGCCGCCGAGGCGCGCGGCGCCGACGCGGTGCGCACCGGCGACGTGCTCCGCGGCGTCGTCGCCGTGTACGGGCCGGCGTTCGAGCGCGCGCTGCGGGCCCATCACGAGGCATCGGCCTAGCCCTCCAGCTCTCGCAGGACGTCCTGCGCCACGGCGGCGTGGTCGTGCTCGAGCTGGCGCCAGGTGTAGCGGTTGACGACGTGGCCGGTCGTGCGCAGCTTCAGGTCGCGCTCATGGTCGGCCTGGATCTGTCCCCAGTGGCTGTGAGCGTCCCTGCCGTCGAGCTCGACGATGAGCTTCTGTGCGCGCCAGAGGGCGTCGACCAGCTCACCCTCCACCATGACGTTGAACTCGGGGATCGGGATCGCGTAGCGCTCGCAGAGCGAGATCATGCGCCGCTCGAACTCGCTGCGCGTGCGGGCAAGTTGGGGTTCGTGTCTGCGCAGGGCTGCTGCGCAGCGCGGCTGAGCCGGGGCGCCCGCGGCCGAGTTCGCGCTTCAGCGCGTCGACGTGGAGCCAGCCGGCGTGCTCGGCTTGCGCCAGGACATAGCGGACGTCGTCGTGGGGGTGGGTGGCGGCGTAGTCGAGGAGGACGTTCGGGATCGGCGCGAGCGGGAGGCCGTCGTGCCAGATGCGCTCGAGTGCGCGCCGGCCGTGGATGGTCGAGGCCGGCGGCCGGTGCGGCAGTGCCGGGGCGTGCTCACCTGGATCGTGGGCGGGCGGCGGCTGGTAGCGCGAGCCACCAGGCGGCGGTGGCATGGCTGAGCATGGCGTCCGGGCCGGCGTAGAGGACGGCTGCTGTCGAGCTCGGCGGCCTCGGTCGAGAGGGCGGTGTGCCCGACGGCATAGACACCGCGGTGGACGGGTGCAGGTCGCCGCGGTCGACCCACCGGGCGACCTGCACCATCGCGATCCCAGGCACAGCAGCTGGCGCGTCGCGACGACGCCGTGCTGGCGTGAAGCCAGCCGCCCGAGCCGAACCTTGGCTGATTCATTCCACCCCCTGGAATGAGATCGCCATCGTTCGGGCATCCGGCTACGGTGGCATCACCGTCTGCAACGAAACAAGACGGAATCGACAACGTGAACGATTTCGTCACGCCTCGTGTCGCTGCTGGCTGGCCAGCCACCCGCCGACGCGGGGTCGGGGTTCAGCGCAACAGCTGATACCGCGGAAACCGCGCTGCCTGCGGAATGACGGCAGCAGCATCGGCGCCGAACCACTGCTCGAGCAGCGAGCACTGGACGGCGCGGAAGTCGACGTTCTCGCGCAGGTTGCCGTCGGCGTCGAGCTGACCCAGGCCCGGGAACTCGCCCACCATCGTGCCCGTCGCCCGGCTCCCGATGAGCAGCGAGGTGCCGGCGGCGCCGTGATCGGTGCCGCCCGAGCCGTTCTCCTGCGCCCGGCGGCCGAACTCCGACCACACATGGACGAGCACCCGATCGGCCAGCCCGCGGGCCTCGAGATCGGCCTGGAACGCGGCCAGGGAGTCCGCCGCCAGCTGAACCCCGCTGACGAACGTGGCCTCCTGGCTCGAGTGGGTGTCGAACTGGGTGTCGGTGGTCAGGGCGACGCAGCGCAGCGGCAGGCCGGCGGCGAGCATGGCCGCCAGCCCGGCCAGGCGCTGGGGGAAGTCCGAGGTGCCCGACACCGGATAGACAACCGGCGAGCGGTAGCTCGCATTCCCGTTCGCGTCGCGGAACGGGGCCAGAGCCTGGCGGACGATGCCGACCTCGACCGCCGCCTCGGCCACCTGGGCCAGGGCCGGGTCGGCGGAGCGCGCTTGGCGCCCACCGAGCGACGCGGCGGAGTCGAGCGTCCACTCGAACACGTCGCCCCACACGCCGTCGAGCCAGAGCGAGAACGTCTCCGGGCGGTCGATCGCGGCCACCGGGTTGCGCGCCGCGGCCAGGGTCGGGTTCATCTGGCCGTCGAGCGAGAGGCCCTGCAATGGGTTGGCGGAGCTGCCGGCCACGTCCAGGTAGCGCCCGAGCCATCCCGTCTCGAGGCTCGACTCGGTCGCGCCGACCTCCCAGTAGTGGCGCGAGGTGAAGTGCGACATGTCGGGGCTCGAGTAGCCGATGCCCGGGAAGGTCGTCACCTTGCCGGCGGCGTGCAGGGCGGCGAAGGACCGTGCGGCCGGATGCCACTCGAGGCGGGGGTCCTCGCCGAACGGCTCCCCGGAGCCGGGAGCCACAGCCAGCGACGGACGCAGCTGCCGGTACAGCGGGTCAGCGACCGGGGCGAGCAGCGACAGCGCGTCGAGCCCGCCCTGCAGGAACACCGACACGAGCACAGGCGCGTTCGGGCCCGCAGCGGCCGCCTCGGCGATGCCGTCGCCGAGCACCCGGTTCGTCAGCCCGAGCCGCTCGGCGCCGTACACCGACAGCAGCCCGCCGGCCGCGCTGAGCAGGAAGCGCCGGCGGTCCATGCCCGCGCCGGCGGGGCGCGGCATGCGCGGATCCCACTCGCGGGCGACCGCGCGCTCGAACCCCTCACAACAGCCGCGCTTCAGCATGTCTGCCACTCCGGGGTCGTGGGGATGAGACCGCGCAGCGCGTTCTGGCGCAGCACGCGGTAGGTGACCTGCTCCCAATCGGCCGTGGCGGCGGCCTGGACACGCCGGCTGAATGCGAGCAGGTTCTCCAGCGTGGCCGTCGAGAGCACCGGATCGCCCCAGTGCGCGAGCGCGGCGCTCACCGCCTGCTCGGGCGTCTCCTGAGCCGGGTACTTCGTCGTGCTCGTGTCGATCACCCGGCCCTGGAGCGCGTAGGTGACGGCGGTGAACCGCCCGGCCCAGCGCGAGGTGTCGAGCCAGCGCGTGTAGTCCCACCCGGACACGTTCGGTGGCTCGAACAGCCGCTGGCCGGCCTGCTGGCCGACCCACGCCCAGGCGTCGGTCTCGAGCCCGCGCCCGAGCGCGCGCAGGAGCCCGGCGCAGTAGACGGCCGGCGGGATGACCATGCTCGGGCCGTCGTAGAACACCGGGTGACGGAGGATCGCCTCGACCAGCGGCCGGACCTCGAACCCGCCCTGCACGTACATGCGCGCGAGCGCGTGCAGATCGCGCCGCGACGGTGGCACGGGGATGAAGTAGCCCCAGAGCTTGTTCGACCATGAACGTGGGGTGCAGCGGGTGCTCGACGCACAGCCGGCAGGTGTCGCGCCAGTCCCAGCGCCCCCGGTGGCCGAAGATGCGCTTGACGCCGTCGTCGTGCAGCGTGGGGTCGAAGCGGAAGTCGTACGGGCCGCTCTCGTTCCAGCGGTTCGTGAAGCCGGTCAGGGCCCGGGCCTGCTCGTGCACGTCGCGCTGGGTGTAGGCGCCGCGGTCGGCACCGAGCGTGAACAGCTCCATGACCTCGCGCCCGTAGTTCTCGTTCGGGCTGTACTTGGTGTTCGAGGTGCCCGACAGCCACAGGAGCATGGCCGGGTCGCACGTGACGTCGAGCAGCAGCTGGTGGAAGTTCCCCAGCGCATGCGAGCGCATCATCTGGTTCTGGCGCAGCATGAGCGCCGCCGTCGAGGCGTCGAGCGAGGTGGCGAACCAGCTGTGCCAGACGAGCGTCATGCGCTCGACGAGCTGCTGGTCGGAGCGCACCATGCGGTCGAGCCACCAGCAGTGGTCCTGGCCCCACACGTTGATGGGGTCGAGCGGATCGCCCTGGGCGTCGCGGGGCGGCGGGCCCGAGAGCCGGGCCGGCCCCTGCGGGCGGGTCAGGCTGAGCACAGCGGCGTCGAGGCCGCGCGCGGCCAGCGCCCGCGCCTGCCCGGGGCGCGGGCCGAAACCGGCCCGCCACAGCAGGCGGGTGGCGTGGGTCTGCGTGAAGCGGCCGCGGAAGACGGGCAGCGTCACTTGGTGGCGAAGCGGGCGCGGGCGGCCTCGGCAGCGGCCATGTGATCCTGGGGCTTGCCCTCGTACTCGGCGGCCCCGTCCTTGGCCACCTTGAACGCGCCGACGACGTTGCCGAGCATCTCGGCATTGGCCTTCAGCTCCTGCGCGGTGGCCGCCAGCTGCTCGGCCGAGGCCGAGGAGGCCTCGGCGGAGGCCGCGACCTGGGCCGCGCCGCCGGAGGAGCTCTGGGCGACCGTGGTGACCTCCTCGAGCATCGTGCGCAGGCGCTTGGAGTCGGCGCCCACCCGGGCGCTGGCCGAGGCGACCTCGGCCACGCGCGCGTGCATCTGGCGCACGGCGTCCTCGATGGAACCGAACGCCTCGCGCGTGCGCTCGACCACCTGGGTGCCGGAGTCGGTGCGCTGGCTGCCCTCCTGCACGACGGTGACGACGTGCCCGGTCTCGGTCTGGATCGTCTTCAGCAGCGCGCTGATCTGCTCGGCGGCGCGGCCGGACTCCTCGGCCAGCTTGCGCACCTCCTCGGCCACGATGGCGAAGCCGCGGCCCTGTTCGCCCGCCCGGGCCGCCTCGATGGCGGCGTTGAGCGCCAGCAGGTTCGTCTGGCCGGCGATGCCGGTGATCGTGTCGACGATCGCGCCGATCTGCGCGGACTTGGCGTTCAGCTCGGTGATCGCCGCCGACACGGCCTGCGAGGAGTCGCGGACCGCCTGCATGGCGGCGTCGGCCTCGGCGGAGGCGCGGACGCCCTCGTCGGTGATCGAGCGGACGTGATCGGCCATCTCCATCGCCTCGCCGAGCTCGGCGGCGCTGGCGTCGACGGCGGTCGAGACGTCGACGGCGCAGGCGCGCGCGGCCTCGATGACCGCGGCCTGCTGCTCGGCGGCGTCGCCGACCTGCCCGATGGCGAGCGCGATCTCGCTGCTCGAGCCACCCGAGTGCTCGGCCGCGCTGGCCACGTCGGTGGAGGCGGCGTTGACGAACGCGGCGGTGTCCGACACCTGGCCGATCAGCTCACGCAGGCGCTCGGTGGCCTGGTTGTAGGCGACGTAGACGTCGACGTTGGCCAGCCGCAGGCCCTCGAGCTTGACGATCATCTCGGCGAACTCTCCGCCCAGCTTGGCGTCCATCGGCTTGGACCACAGCTCGAAGGTGGTCGAGAAGTCGCCGCCGGCGAGCGCGTGCAACCCGGCCACCAGGCGCCCCGAGGCGCTGACCCGGAACATCTCGATGATGAACGCGATGATCCCGGCGTCGCGCTTCAGCTTCAGCGTGAACAGGAGCCCGAGCAGCACGGTCGGCACGACGGCCACCACCAGCGCGAGCGCCTCGCTACCGAACAGGGCATGACCGGCCACGAACAGGAGCGCCTCGAGCACGATCGGCCCGAGCACGGCGATCGGCAGGGAGAGGTGGCGCAGCAGTGGGATGGCGCCGGTCTTGAGCGCGAGCGTCTGGAGCTTCGATTGGTTCACGGGAGTTCCTTGGGGGGTCGAATAGTCCGCCCCTCTCCATCGGACACTCCCGAGCCGAGCTTGAGTGGCCGCCGTCGCCGGTCAGACCGGACCGCCGAGCGCGACCGCGAGGTGCTCGAGCGCCGCCCATCCGCCCGCCAGGGGTGCCGTGTCGATGTACTCGTCGACCCGGTGGGCATGGGCGCCCGTGGTCAGCCCGATCGTGATGGCGGGGATCCCGCGCCCGTAGGCGGCGTTGGCGTCGGTCGAGGATGCCCCTTCCTGGGCCGGCGGCAGGCCGGCCGCCGCCCGCGCCTCACGGGCGGCCTCGAGCAGTGGGTGGTCGGCGGGGATCGCCCCCGATGGACGCTCGCCGATCGTCTCCACCTCGACCTCCAGGCCGGGCGTGGGCTCCTCGAGCAGTGTGCGGGCCCGGGCGGCGCCACGGGCGAGCACGTCGGGATCGGCGGCGCGCAGGTCGAGCTCGAGCTCCGCCGCGGCGGCGATCGTGTTGATCGAGGTGCCGCCGCCGATGCGCCCGATGTTGCGGGTCAGCCCGTCCGGCGCCGGCTCGGCGAGCAGCCGGGTGGCCGCCTGCACGAGGCCGTGGACGGCGCTCGCCGTCCCGCGGTCGCCCCACGAGTGGCCGCCTGGCCCGGTGACCCGCGCCCGGTAGCGGACCGATCCGATCCCGGCGGTGCGGATCGAGTCGAGCATGGCGCCCTCGACGGCCACGAAGGCCCGGCAGGGGAGGGTGGCGAGCAGGTGCTTGGCGCCCCGCAGGTCGCCCAGCCCCTCCTCGCCGACGGTGGCCGCGAGCAGGATCGCCTGGGCCGGCGGGCGGGCGGCGAACCGGCGAGCCAGGCCGAGCAGTCCGGCCACGCCGAGCGAGTTGTCTCCGATCCCGGGGGCGTGGATGCGACCGGCCGAGTGCTCGCGGCGGATCTCGATCGGCTGCTCGGATCCGAACACGGTGTCGAGGTGGGCGGCGAACACCGTGGCCTCGCCGTCGGCCGGGCCGAAGCGGCAGAGCACGTTGCCGGCGCCGTCGATCTCGGGGGCGCCGCCGAGCCCGCTCAGGAGGCCGGCCACCAACTCCCCGCGCGGGCCTTCGGCGAACGTGGGTGCGGGCACCGCGCAGATGCGCACGGCGTCGTCGAGCAGCTGGTCGGTGGCGTCGAGGGCCATGGCTATGTGGGCGCCGGCCCGGGTAGGGGCCGGGCGTGCCGGAGATCCTATGCGTGATCGAGATCCCGAAGGGAAGCCGGAACAAGTACGAGTGGAGTCCGCAACACGGGCGGTTCCTGCTCGACCGCTTCCTCTCCTCCTCGGTCGTGTTCCCGACCGACTACGGGTTCGTCGACGGCACCGAGGGGCCGGACGGCGACCCGCTCGACGTGCTCGTCGCCGTCTCGGAGCCCACCTTCACCGGCTGTGGAGTCCTCGCCCGCCCGGTCGCCGTGCTGTGGCTGGAGGACCAGGGCGAGCGCGAGCCGAAGGTCGTGTGCGTGCCGTGCGAGGACCCGAACTGGCAGCGGGTCGACGATGTCGACGGGCTGGGTGAGCAGCTGCGCGAGGAGATCGCGCACTTCTTCGTCGCCTACAAGGCGCGGGAGGGCCACGAGGTGAGCACCGCCGGGTGGGAGGGTCGGGAGAGCGCCGAGCGAGTGATCGCCGAGGCGCAGCGCCGAGCCGGATAGGCTTGGCCGCCATGGCGACCCATGACTACGTCGTGGTCGGTGCCGGCTCGGCCGGCTGCGTGGTCGCGGCGCGGCTGAGCGCGTCGGGAGCGAGCGTCCTGCTGCTGGAGTCCGGCGGCAGCGACCGCCATCTCGGCGTCTGGGCGCCGGCCGCGTTCTCGACCCTGTTCCAGACCACGCGCGACTGGAACTACCTCTCCGAGCCCGAGCCCGCGCTCCTGCACCGCCGTCTCTATCTCCCGCGTGGCCGCATGCTCGGCGGCTCCTCGTCGATGAACGCGATGCTCTACGTGCGCGGCAACCGCGGTGACTACGACGGCTGGGCGCGCGAGGGAGCTGAGGGCTGGGGCTACGAGGACGTCCTCCCGTACTTCAAGCGCTCGGAGGACAACGCGGACTTCGGCGAGCCCTTTCACGGCCGCGGCGGCGAGCTGAGCGTGACGCGGCGGCGCTGGCTGTCCCCGCACTGGGAGCCGTTCCTGGACGCCGGCGCGGCGGCGGGCGTGCCCCGCATCGAGGACTGCAACGGCCCGGGCCAGGAGGGCGGGGCGCTGCTGCAGGCGACGATCCGCCGCGGGCGCCGCCACAGCGCCGCCGCCGCGTTCCTCGCCCCGGCCCGCCGGCGGGCGAACCTCACCATCGCCACCGGTGCCCACGCCCAGAGCCTGCTCATCGAGGGCGGGCGCGCAGTCGGCGTGCGCTACCGCTCGGGCGGCGAGGTGCTCACCGCCCGCGCGGCCCGGGAGGTGCTCGTGTGCGCGGGTGCCTACGGCTCCCCGCAGCTGCTCATGCTCTCCGGGATCGGGCCGGCCGACCACCTGCGCGAGCACGGGATCGACGTCGTCCTCGACCAGCCGAACGTCGGCTCCCACCTCCAGGAGCACCCGATGGCGCTGCTCAACTGGCGCTGCCGGACCGAGGACACGCTCGACGATGCCGCCGACCCGCGCTACCTGCTGCCGTGGCTCGTGGCCGGCCGGGGCAAGCTGTCCTCGAACCTGGCCGAGGCGGCCCTGCACTGGCGCTCGGACGCCGGCCTGCCCGGACCCGACTTCCAGATCCTGTTCGGTCCCGTCTACTACTGGGAGCACGGCTTCCGCAAGACCGGCGCGCCGGCGGTGACGATCGGCCCGGTGCTCATCCGGCCGGTCAGCCGGGGCACCGTGCGCCTGCGCTCGGCCGACGCCGAGGACCATCCCCGGATCCTGAACAACATGCTGAGCCAGGACGCGGAGGTGGAGGCGATGCTGCGGGCGATCGGTATGGCCCGGGAGATCGCCGCCCAGGCGCCGCTCGCCGGCCGGGTGGGCGAGGAGCTCAACCCGAGCGCGAGCGTGCGCTCGGAGCGCGAGCTGCGCGATTGGCTGCGGGCCACCTGCGAGCACGAGTACCACCCGGCCTGCACGTGCCGGATCGGGTCGCCGCAGGACGGCGTGGTCGACCCGCAGCTGCGCGTGCATGGGATCGACGGCCTGCGGGTCATCGACGCCTCGGTGATGCCGAGCGTCACCTCCGGCAACACCCACGCCCCGACGGTGATGATCGCCGAGCGCGGGGCCGAGTTCGCACTCGCCACCGGCTGAGGCGGCGTGGCCCTCGATCTCGAGGCCGAGTACGACAACAGCGGCCGGGTGCCCGACTGGCCGGCCATCGCCGCCCGCTGGCGGGCGGACTCGGATGCCGGCCGCGCCGGCCCGGGGGCGACGCTCGACATCGCGTACGGCCCAGGGCCGCGCGAGCGCTACGACCTGTTCGCGGCCGGTGCGGCCGATGCTCCGCTCGTGGTCTATATCCACGGCGGCTACTGGCAGGAGGGCGAGCACACGCTGTACGCCTGGCTCGGTCGCTCGCTGGCCGCCGGCGGAGTCGATGTCGCCATCCCGTCCTACCCGCTGTGTCCGGCCGTCTCGGTCATGGACATCGTCGATGCGCTGCGCCGCTTCCTCGCCGAGCTGCGGACACGAACGCGCCGGCGCCCGCTGCTCGTCGGCCACTCGGCCGGCGGGCACCTGACCGCGGCGCTCCTGGCCACCGACGCCGGCCTCCCGGCCGGGGTGGCGATCAGCGGCCTGTTCGACCTCGAGCCGCTCCTCAGCACCCGGGTGAACGCCGCTCTGAGGCTCGATCGGAACGGCGCCCGGGCGGCCAGCCCGATCCTCTGGCCCCCGCCCGCCCGGGCCCGGCTGCTGGCCGCGGTCGGCGCGCAGGAGAGCAGTGAGTTCCGCCGCCAGAGCCGCGAGATCGCGCAGGCGTGGCGACGGCGAGTACCTCGAGCTCCCGGGCGCCAACCACTTCACGATCATCGACGCCCTGGCCGAGCCGGGGACGCACCTGCGCGAGCGGGTGCTCGCACTCGCCGGCGCCTGAGCGTCAGCCGAGCGCGTACTGGCCGATGTCGCCGTTCAGGCTGCCCTGCGACTCGTACTGCCCGATGTGGGTGTGCACGATCCGGCCCGACGGGCCGAAGTACACGGTGGTCGGCGTGCCGAGGAGACCCTGGGGGATGACCGGGCCGACCGCGTCGCCGGCGCTCTGGTAGCTGGGATAGCTGACCGGATGGGTGGCCAGGAAGGCCTGGGCGGCCGAGCTCTCGTCGTTGACGTCGAGGCCGAGGAAGGCCACGCGCTTGCCGTAGCTGAGCGAGGCGGAGGAGAAGAGCGGGAACTCGGCCTGGCAGGGGCCGCACCACGAGCCCCACACGTTGACGCACGACCGGGTAGCCGTGGAGGCTCTTCAGGCGCGCCTTCAGGGCCGCGATCGCCGCCCAGCAGCTGGTCGGCCTGCGCGTGGACCGCCCCGAGCGGGGCCGGCGAGCCGGCCAGCGCGGCCGCCTGGGCGGCCGGCGCGGCCACCACGCGTGTGGGCGTGGGCGAGCGCGGCCCGGACCTTGCGGGCGAGCTCGGCGCTGGAGATCGGCCCGGCGGTCGAGACGTCGTAGTACCAGAGGAACTTGCCGGCGCCGGAGACGAGCACGAGCCAGGGCTGGTCCTGCACCTCGTAGCCGTCGGCCACGCGGCCGCTCGAGTCGATGGCCACCGGGAAGGACAGCGGCTTCGCCAGGCTGCCCAGGAAGCCGGTCAGCGGGTTGGGGGAGGGCTCGACGCTCGCCTCATCGACGCCGGTGGCCGCGGGCAGGCCGGCGGCGCGCGCGGCCACGTTGTAGTCACTCACGGCGGCGAGTTGGCGGCGCAGATCGAGCACCTGCTGGGCCCAGGTGGCGAAGAACAGGTAGAGCCGTGGCGCCGCTCCCGGGGCCAGCCGCACCTGCCCGCCGGTCGCGGCCGGGAGGGCGACCGCCTGGCCGGGCCCGATCGAGGGGATCTGCGCGTAGGACAGGCTCGCGCGCACGTGCGGGTGGCCGGGCAGGAGCGCGGCCGCCTCCTGGGCCAGCAGCTGGCCGAGCTGGCCGACGGCCGAGTAGGCCTGCTGGGTCATGTACAGGCGCCGCTCCCGGCCACGGGGGTCGATGACGAACAGGGCCGGGGTGTGGTCGACCTGGCCGCCCTCGATCGCGGACTGGATGTGGTAGCTCGCCCACACCGCCTTCAGACGCGCGGGCGGGGCGGTGCCGAACCGCCACGCGTGGAGCATCCCGTGGGCCTGCGAGTAGGCGCGGACGTCGGATACCGCGGTGGCGTCCGGGTTGGCGTCGATGCCGAGCAGGGCCACGTTCGTGCCGGCGGCGCCGAGCAGCTGCTTGGCCTGGACCATCGCCTGGGTCGTGAGCGGGCAGATCGTCGTGCACTCGGAGTCGTTGAACGCGAGGATCACGACCTTGCCGCGGTAGGACGACAGCGACATCGAGCGGCCGAACTGGTCGGTGAGCGTGAAGTTGGGTGCCGGTCCGGACAGCGGGGTGCCCGGGTCGAGGTACGGATTCGTGCTCGCCGCGTTCGCCGCGCGGTTGCCGCCGGACGCGCTCTGGTGGTCGACAAGGGCGGCGATGAGGACGAGGATGGCCACGGCGAGCGCCGACAGTCCCGTCCACAGGCGCACAGGTGAGCGGCGGCGGTTCATCCTCGCCGACGGATGGTAGGGCCTGCGGACCCCCGGCCGCCATGGCGGCGGCGACTCAGGATGATCCCCGCCGTGAGCGCGAGCACGACGGCGAGCGCCGGCAGCCCGACGGTCAACGCCGGCGAGCTGCCCCCGCCTCTGGCCGCGCCGGGAGCCGGCGCGACGACGACCCCGCGCGCGCGGCCGATCCGCTGCACCGCCAGGATGGCCGAACGGGCGAGGCCGTTCACCCCGCCGACCGTGGAGACGCGCAGCGAGCCGAGCACGCCGGGCGGCCCGGCATGGGCGATGCCGAACCCGGCCGCCTCGACGACGAGCAGCGGCTGGGGCCCGTTCAATGCGATCTCCTGGTCGAGGAAGTCGGCGTATGTCTGCGGCTTGCCGAACAGGCCGGGGATCGCCCCGAGGTCGATCTTGGTGGCGATGATCGCCACCTTGAGGTCGAGGCCGTGGCGGCGCAGCTGCGCGACGGCGCCCGACACAGCACTCTGGAGCGCCGGCGACACCGCCGGCTGGTAGGGGAAGTAGACGGGTGTCCCGAGCAGGATGTCGCTCGGCGGGTCGGCATCGGCCCGAGCACCTTGCGGCGCGGCCAGGAGCGCCAGGGCGAGGACGAGCACTCCGATGACGGCGCGAGGCGAGCGCATCCCCCGCCGGAGGGTAGATGCTGCAGGCATGGCCCTTCCATTCCCATCGCTGCGAGAACCGATCGTGCAGGCGCCGATGGCCGGTGGCCCCTCGACGCCGGAGCTCGCCGCCGCGGTGTCCGGTGCCGGCGGACTCGGATTCCTGGCTGCCGGCTACAGGAGCGCCGACGCGCTCGCGCAGGACATCGAGCGGGTGCGCTCGCTCACCCCGGCGCCGTTCGGCGTCAACCTGTTCCTGGTCGCCGAGACGAGCGTGGACACGACAGCGCTCAATGCCTACGGGGAAGCGCTCCGCCACGAGGCGGAGGCCCGGGATGCGCGGCTCGGCGAGGCGCGTTTCGATGACGACGCGCTCGAGGCCAAGCTCGAGGTGGTGACGGCGGCGCGCCCGTCGATCGTGTCGTTCACCTTCGGCTGCCCGGAGCGTGCGCTCGTCGAGCGCCTCCAGGCCCGTGAGATCGCGGTCTGGGTGACGGTCACCGAGCCTGACGAAGCCCGCGCGGCGAGGCGGGCGGGCGCGGACGCGCTCGTCGTCCAGGGCGTCGAGGCCGGCGGGCATCGCGGCTCGTTCATCGACCGCGATGGTGCCGGCGAGCTCGGCCTGCTCGCGCTGCTGCGCCTGATCGCCGCCCAGGTCGAGCTCCCGCTCGTAGCCGGCGGCGCCGTCGCCGACGGCCCCGGCGTGGCCGCCGTGCTCGCCGCCGGCGCGCAGGCGGCCCAGATCGGCACCGCGTTCATGCGCTGCCCCGAGGCCGCCACCGTTCCCGCGCACCGCGACGCCCTCGCCGCGCCGGGCCCGACCGCGATCACCCGCGCGTTCAGCGGCCGCCGCGCCCGCGGCATCGTCAACGCGTTCATGCGCGCCCACCCCGACGCGCCCGCGGCCTACCCGCACATCCACCACCTGACCTCGCCGCTGCGGGCAGCGGCTCGGCAGGCCGGCGACCCCGACGGCTTCAACCTGTGGGCAGGCCAGGCCCACGAACTCGCCCCTGAGGCGCCAGCGGCCGAGCTGGTCGAGCGCTGGGGAGCCGAGGCGCGGGTGGCGCTGCGGGCGGCGGCCGAGGCCATCGGCAGGCGGGAATAGCATGCTGCGCGATGGGTGTCTCGGACGATGATCTCGCCCGCATCGAGGCCGGCGGCATCCCGCTGAGCGCCGAGCGGCGGTTGAAGGCGCTGACCGGCGCCGGCGCTCCGTTCACGAGCGGCCTCTCGGTCAAGGAGTACGCGCTGCTCGACCAGCTCGGTCCCGAGCCGCTCGCCCAGGTCATGGGCGCGAGCGTTGTGCGCCCGGGCTGGCAGTACCTGCCGGCGCTGGCTCCCGGTCAGGTTGTGCCGGTGAACCCGCGGTATGGCCCAGCCGGCTCGTGGCAGTGGCAGAACCCCTACACCGAACCCTCGCCGCGACAGGTGGCGAATTACAAGTGGCACAGCGCGGTCGTGTGCGAGCTCGAGACGATCGGCGACGCCTGGAACCTGGCCCGCCGGCGCGCGCTCGACCGTCTGGCCGAGGAGGCACTGCAGGTCGGGGCCGACGCCGTGGTCGGCGTGAGCATCCACCGCTCCGACCACGACCGGGGGCGAGGGATGATCGAGTTCGCGGTCCTCGGCACCGCCGTCCGTATGCCCGGCTCGGACGGCGCAGCTTGGCCTGTGCTCACGGACGTCTCCGTGCAGGACTACGTCCGCCTCAGGCGCGCCGGCCACGAGCCGGTCGGGTTCCTGGCCACCACCGTGGTCACCTTCGCCTCCGCGCCGACCGCCGTGCGCCTGCGGCGGGCCCGGACCACGCGCGCGAATCAGGAGCTCGAGGAGGTAAGCGAGGCCTTTCACGCCGCCCGCGACACGGCGCGGGCACGCCTGCTCGGTCAGCTTCGCGACGCCCACGGGACCGGCGCAGTCGGGGTGAGGTTCTCGCACACGGTCCACCGCGACAAGCTCGCGCTCGCCTCCTCGCTGAGCTCCGGCCAGCAGCGCGGTTGGCATGCCGGCCGGCTTGGCATCCCGTACTTCGTCTCTGGCCACAGCGACACCGAGCGCTCGGGCTGGGCGATCACGATGCACGCCTCGGGCACGGCGATCCGCCGGCGACCGGCCGGCGCGCCGCAGACGGTCAAGGCGATCATGGAGGTGGGCCGCGGATGAGTAGTGGCAGCTACGAACCCGGATCCCTCGAGGGGATCCCCGATTCCGGACGCGAGCGGCTCGAGCAGAACCGCGAGGGCCTCTACACGTCGGACCTGAGCGTGAATGAGTTCCTGCTCGTCACCGACGCCGGCTTCGATCCGGTCGGGCTCGTCGTCGGCAGCTCGATCTTCCACATCGGGATCCAAGTCGCGGGCCCGACGACCAGCCGCGAGCTCGACGTGCTCTCGCAGGCCATGTACAGCGCGCGTCATCTCGCCATGACGCGCATGGAGGAGGAGGCCGACCAGCTCGGCGCCGACGGGATCGTCGGAGTGCGTCTCGACATCGGGCGCTACGAGTGGGGCGCCAACATGGCCGAGTTCCTCGCCATCGGCACCGCGGTCAAGCACCGCGACGGCGTCGTGCATCGGGCGCCGAATGGGCGGCCGTTCCAGAGCGACCTGTCCGGGCAGGAGTTCTGGACCCTGCTGCGCACCGGCCGCCGTCCGGTCGGCATGGTCATGGGCAGCTGCGTCTACCACGTCGGGCGCCGCGGGCCGCTGCGCACGCTTGCGCAGACCGGGCGCAACGTCGAGCTGCCGAACTTCACCCAGGCGCTCTACAACGCGCGCGAGCTGGCCATGCAGCGGATGCAGGCGGAGGCCCAGGAGCTCGGCGCCGAGGGCATCGTCGGCGTGACCCTGTCGGAGAAGAGCCACGGGTGGGGGAGCCACGTGATCGAGTTCTTCGCCCTCGGCACGGCAATCGTGCGCAGCGAAGGCCACACGCCGCTCGAACCGCCGGTGCCGACGCTCGACCTCAACGACCGCTGACTCACACGACGGCGGCGAGCGCCTCCAGCCGTGCGTGCAGCGGCTCCACCCAGGCCTCGTGCTCGGGTTTCATCAGCACCGAGCGCAGGACGCGCACCGAGTCGGCGTCGCGCGTGATGCCGGGGTGGAGGGCGGCGAACGCGTCTGCGTCGACGCGCAGGGTGGACAGGAAGACCGGGTCCTCGGCGTCCGCCATGCCGGCGTGGAGCATCGCCGCCGATGCCGCATCGATCTCGCTCATCCGCGCTCCGCCGTGGCCAGTAGGTGACGATGTCGAGCGCCGGCTCGAGATGCAGGTGCAGGCGCTCGGAGCCGCGGATCCGGCCGGCGAGCGCGAGCGCCGCCCGGCGGCAGCTGCCCAACACGGTGCCGAGGCCGCGGTTGCGCTGCAGCGGAAAGGCCTGAAGCGTCAGCCACAGGGCAGCCGCGGCCGCACCGGCCCGCGAGCACTCGAGCGAGATCTCGCCCAGATGGAGCTCGTCGGAGGTGAAGTACGTGTAGGGCGAGTCGTGCGTGTAGAAGCGCCCGACGGCCGGATCGGCGAACAGGACGGCACCGCAGCCGTAGGGCTGCAGGCCATGCTTGTGCGGGTCGACGACGACGGAGTCGCAGTGCGCGATGGCCGCGTAGGCGTCGTGCTCACCGAGCAGCGCGTAGAACCCGCCGTAGGCCCCGTCGACGTGCAGGCGCACGCCGTGACGCTCCTTCAGGGCCAGGGCGGCCCGGATGTCGTCGACGGCGCCCACGCCGGTGGTTCCCGGCGTGAGCACCAGGGTCGACACGTCGCCGCGGGCGATCTCCGCCTCGGCGGCGTCGAGGTCGATGCGCCCGTCGGGATGCGCGGCCACGGGGCGCGCCGGCACGCCGAGGACCTGGCACATGCGGCCGTGGGTGTAGTGCGCCGACTCCGAGTAGGCGACCGCGCGGCCCGGAGCGAGCTCGCGCGCCACCCACAGCGCCTCCAGGTTGGCGATCGTCCCGCTCGAGGTGAGATGGCCGAGCGCCGGCTCGGGGAGCCCGAACATCCCCGCCAGCGCGTGCATGACCTCCATCTCCATCGGCGAGGTGGCCTGGGAGGCGTCGAGCGCGTGGTTGTTCGGGTTGACGATCATCGCGGCCAGATAGGCGGCCACGGCCACCGGATGGGGCGCCTTCAGCATCTGGCCCGCGTACCGGGGATGGAAGAACGGCACCGTCACGTCCATCCGGCGGGCGTACTCCTCGAGCAGCGCGCTCATGTCGAGGTCCGGGGTGAGCGCGGGCGCCTCGGGCACCGCGCCCCAGCGGGCCTCCCACGCCTCGACGCTCTGGAGAGCCTGCTCGATCAGATCGCGACGGGTCATGGCCGGTCATGGTGACATCCGGACCCGCGCCGACCTGGACGGGCGCCCGGTGGCGCCCCGGTAGCATCGGGAGGACCGGGGGCCGACGCCCATCACGATGCTCGAGCCGATCGAATTGACTTACGCCCTGGTGCTGTTGCCGGCACCACCGCTGGCCTTCCGGCGCTGGCGCTGGGAGCTCTGGCACGGGCCGCAGCTGCTCGCCGCGGGCTGGCGCACCGGGGCGCTCGCCGCCCAGCGCGCGCTTGCCGCCCACGCGCTGCGCTATGCCCACCGCCGCCACGGCGTGCACCTGCTCCGGCCTGAGCTGGCCGCCTCCCAGAGCGAATGGCGCGGAGCGTCGGTGGCGGTCGAGAACGGCGGAGTGTGCGTTCTCCTGCACCCCCGCGAGGAACTGGCGGCGTAGCTCAGCGCGTGGGCTCCTCAAGGGCATCGGCGCCCGGCCGATTCACCTGCTCGAGCGCCCGCCCGCGGCGTCTGACCCCGACCCGCCAACGTGTTGCCTTCCCGCGCCGAGCGACGCCACTCCCGATGCGCTCCTCCGGCGGGGGTCGCGGTCGGTGTTCGAGCCCGCGACGCTCGGCCAGTTCGGCCCTGAGGACGAGGTGCGTCCGATCCTCGAGATCTTCGTCGAGGACCTCGTGCCCTCCCTCGGTGAGCTCGACGGCGCGGCGTCTGCCGGTGACCTGCGCGAGATCGAGCGCGTCGCGCACCGGCTGGCCGGCAGCGCCGCCACGGTGGGGGCCCAGCAGCTCGCCGGCGCCTGCCGGGACGTGTGCGCCGCGTGCCGCGAGGGCGCGTCAGCCGAGGTCGTCGAGCTGTACGGCGTCCTGCGGATGGCTGCGGTGGCGGCCGAGTCGGCGATCACCGCCCATCTGAGCACCGCGGCCGCAGCCTGACACGCCGTCGCGCCCTTGCCCGGCCCGCGGGTCGCGCGATCAGGCAAGCTGTGGGGAGAGCAGTCACCCATCGCTCCCCCAAGGAGAATCATGAGCCGCGAACAGAAGATCCCCGGACCCGATCACCCGATCACCGTCGAGGCGGCCGCTGACCACGTCGTCGTGCGCCACGGCGACACCGTCATCGCCGACAGCCACGCGCCGCTCGTCCTGCGCGAGGCCGACTATCCGCCCGTCCACTACATCCCGCCAGCCGATGTCGACTGGAGCGTCCTCTCCGACAGCGACACCGTCACCTACTGCCCGTACAAGGGCGAGGCGAGCTACGCCTCGCTCACCGGCGACGGCGACACGGTGAAGGACGTGCTGTGGAAGTACGACGAGCCCTACCCGGCCGTGGCCGAGATCGCCGGGCACGTCGCGTTCTATCCCAACCGGGTCGAGGTGACGACGGGCTGAGCCTCGCGGTGGCGCTCAGCGACGGCGCGTGCCACCCGTGAGGGCGGCGGCGAGCCCGAGCCCGATGTACACGCACCCGCTCACCCGGGTGAGCGCGCGGCCGGCCCGCTCGCTCGCCCGCAGCCGGGCGCCGATCGCTCCGGCAGCCAGCGCGTACGCGCCGTCGTTGAGCAGCGCGAGCACGGTGAACAGCACCCCCAGGACGAGCATCTGCCCGGCCGCGCTGCCGCGCGAGGTGCGGACGAACTGGGGGAGGAAGGCGATGAAGAAGATGGCGATCTTCGGGTTCAGCAGCTGCACCACGAGTCCGCCGAGGAAGAGCCGCGAGCGACGGCTGGGCCCGGCCGGCGCCAGGTCAGTGGTCCGGGCGCGGAGCTTGCGGATGCCCACGAACAGCAGGTAGGCGGCGCCGGCGTAGCGGATGGCCGCGAACGCCGTGGCTGAGGCGGCGAGCAGCGCCGGCGATGCCGAGCGCGGTCGTGAGCGCGTACACGAACGTCCCGAGCTCGAGCCCGAGCACCGACACCAGCCCGGCGCGGCGGCCCTGCTCGACGCTGCGCGTCACGACATAGATGACGGCCGGGCCGGGGAGGACAAGGAGCAGCAGGCTCGCCCCGGCGAACAGCAGCAGGGTCGAGACGGTGGGCATGGCGGCAGTATGGACCCCAGGAGGTACTGGCCGCGAGCCCTTAGGGAGCGTGGCCGACGCCGACGCTGATGCACTGCGACGCGCCGCGAACCTCGAACACGACCCAGGCGGGCAGACCCTGCACCGCTGCGAGCAGGGCGGTTCGCTCGGCCGGTGTGAGCGTGGTCGAGACCGTGATCGTGATGGGCCCGGCGCCGTATCCCCAGCTGAGATGGCAGTCGGCGATCATCGGCCGCAGGCGCGGGCGCAGGAACGCGTCCGCGCGCGCGATCTGCCGCCCGCTCGCGTACGTCGGGCGGATCGCGGTCACGTCGGCCAGGCCGCGTCGCGCCATCTCGGCCTCGAGCGCGTGCGCCCGGCCGAGCTGGGCGAGGTTGAGGTCGATGTAGCCGCCGTTGGCGGGCGAGTCGAACGAGACGCCGGCCCACCCGGGGCCCGCGAAGGGCCGCAGACCAGCGATGAGGCTCCCGGGGTGCGGCTCGAGCGCGCGGTACTGCACCCACCCCGTCTCCCGGGCGCCGTCGAGCACGGGGGTGATGAAGTGGCGGTAGCCGCGACCGCCTCGCCACGCCGCCGGCACGAGTTCGTACGCCCGGCCCTCGCCGCTGTACGCGTACGTGCGGCGCACACCGAACGGGTCGGTGATCGCGGTCCGGCCGGGGGCGTAGGCGATCGTCGTGCGCAGCGCTTGCCCCTGGCCGCCCGGCCAGAGGAGCTGGGTCACCCGGCCGGCGGGATCGGTGCGAATCGTGACCCGCCGCCCATCCGCGAAGACCACCGACACCAGCTGCCTCCCATGCCTCAGGAGCGACGGCGGACCCCAGACCGGAATGGTCGTCCCGCCACCGACGATCAGGGCGCCCCGGGGGGCGGGCGCCGCGGCGTACCCGGCGATCCCGCCGGTGTAGCGGTACAGGCGGCCGCTCAGCGGGTCGTAGATCGCCGCCACCCCCGTCTCGAACGGATGCACCGGACGCTGGTGGGTCCAGATCGGCCCGGCGGGGGAGAACCCCAACGCCACCCCGGAGAGCTCGAGGCGGCCGGTGACCACGTCGAGCGACAGCGCGATGCCGGGATCGAGATAGGCGACCGCGACGGCCTGCTCGGAGCTCCCGGGGCCCGGGAGCGCCGCCGCCCGCGCCGCGGCCGGACCCGCGAGGGCGAGCGTGGCGGCGAGCAGGGAAAGCGCGCGTCGCGCGGTCATCATGGCCACCCTACGCACGAGCGCCGCCGCTGTCACGCCGGCAGTTCGATCCCGAGCTCGGCCAGCAGGGTGCTGACCGGCGGGCCGTCCGGTCCGAGCCGCTCCGGCACCGGAGCGCCACGGGCGAGCAGCAGCCGCACGATCTCGGCGTACGGAGCCTGGGGGATCTCCTGGATCGTGGCCATCGTCGGGCCGCCCTCCGGGTGCTGGCAGTGGCGCGAGCCGTGCAGCGCGGCGCCGATCGCGCTCCCGCCATTGCGGAACGTCAGCGCGGCGCCGCGGCTCACGAGCTCGCGCACGAGCCCGACCCGCCGCCGCCAGCAGGCATGTCCGAGGGGGATCTCCTCACCGGCCGGGTCGCCGTCGACGCGGGCCCCGGCATCGAGCAGGCGCACCGCCGTGTCGTCGAAGCCGCCCTCGACCGCGCCCAACAGCATGGCGTCGAGCACGCGCACATCGGGCGCGTGCGCGAGCCTGGGTTCCCGTCCGGAGAGGTAGCGTCCGAGCGCGCGGTCCTCCTCGCCGATCGCGGACGAGTCGGCACCGCGGTCGCGGAGCAGCGCGGCGACATCGTCCTCGCCCCAGCGCACCGCGACCTGCAGCGGGGTGAGACCGCGCCCGTCGCGCCCGTCGCGCGCGTCGACGGGTGCGCCGGCGTCGAGCAGCGCCGCTACGGTGCGCGGCGGCCGGCGCCGCCACACCGCCTGGTGCAGGTGGCCGGCATCGGCCCGGGCGCCGTGGGCGCAGAACATCTCGACCATCTCGGGGCGGGGGAAGTTGAGCGCCCGGGCGAGGTCGTAGTCCACGAGGTCCTGGCGCGACCCGGCTTCGATGACGAGTCGAGCGCAGGTCGGATCGGGCAGCTCACACGCGTGGTAGAGGATCTCGTTGCCGTCGAATCCCTCGCGGTCATCGGTCGGATCGGCGCCCGCCTCGAGCAGCATCCGCGTCAGCTCGACGTCGCCGGCGATCCCGGCCGCTCCGTAGAGGGCGACCTGCAGCCACCCCTGCTCGGTGGCGTACCAGGCGTTGGGGTCAGCACCCGCGTCGAGCAGCACGCGCACGACCGCGCGGATGCCGGCGGCGCGGGCGGGATCGGTGCGCAGCAGGCGCGAGAAGCACGCATACAGGATCGGCGCCCAGCCGTTCGGGCCGGTCGGCTCGCTCGCCGCCTCCGGCCGGGCGGCCAGACGACGGCTCACCACGCCCACCTCGCCGGTGACGCACGCGCAGGCGAGGTCGTGGCGGGCCAGCGCGGGGTCGGCCTCGAGCAGCGCCTGCGCCCGGCGCGGATCAGCTGAGGTGGCGGAGGCGATGAGCGCCTTCGCCCGCTCACCGGCGTCGAGACTGAGCGGAGCCGATGGGTCCTGCACGTGAGCGTCACCCTACTCGGGCTGTGGGGCCGACATACGTTCGCCTGGGGGTCCCGTCCCGCCGGGGCGGGGCGGGGCGGGGCGGGCGTGCAGTCATCTCCGATCAGGCGATCGCCGGGGTGCCGGCGACGAACTCGACCAGCAGGGGCACGATCGCGCCGGCGGCCACGTTGTGGCCCTGGGCGGGCACCTCGCGCAGCGTCGCGTTCGGAAGCACGTCGGCGAGCGCACGGGACGCGTGCTTGAGCACGGGGTAGGTCTTGCCGCCGTAGGCGACGAGCGTGGGGCAGGTGACCGTCGCCCACTCCTGCGGATCGAGCGGCCGCCCGTGCATGTTGTGCTCGCCGAGCGCCTCGAGGTCGAACGGGAGCGTGAGTCCGTTGGCGGCGAAGCGCCGGAAACCGGGCATCAGGCCCATGGCGGCGACCATCGGTGCCGGCAGCCCGATCGCGCTGCGCATGAAATGGCGCGCCGCGCCTCGGGCGTCCCCGGTGGCCACGATCTCGTAGAGCCGGGGGCCGTAGTCATCGCTCGGGTACTTGGCCTCCGGATCGGTCTTGAACGGCGTCTCGTAGACCACGAGCCGCTCGACGCCGATGTCGGCGGCGGCCGCGCGCAGCGCCACCGCGCCGCCCGAGGACCAGCCCCACAGCGACGCGCGCGCCGCCATTGGCGGCGATCAGCGCCGCGATGTCCTCGACCTCTCGCTCGGCCGACGGCGGCCCGGCCGGGCCGCTGTCGCCGCGGCCGCGGCGGTCGTAGTTGATGACCGTGAAGTGCTCCGAGAGCGCCACGGCGATCTGCTCGAACTTCTTGAACTTCCGAAAGCCCATGGCCCCGTTGACCATGATCAGGACCGGCCCGTCGCCGTAGCGGTCATACGCGATCCGCGTGCCGTCGGCTGATGTCACTGTGTGCACTTGAACCCTCCGCTGGACGATGCTTGCACCGGCTCTGACTGGCGCCGGAGCGCGAACTCATCGGTGCGTTTTCTCCCGTCTGGCGCGGGAGGAACGACACTTCGAGGTCGCGCGGTGCGCACGGGGGTGCGTTTTCTCCCGCCTGGCGGGAGGAACGACACTTCGAGTCGCGCCCCGCGCACGGGGTGCGTTTTCTCCCGCCTGGCGGGAGGAACGGCACTTCGAGGTCGCGCCCCGCGCACGGGGGTGCGTTTTCTCCCGCCTGGCGGGAGGAACGACACTTCGAGGCGCGCCCCGCGCACGCGGGTGCGTTTTCTCCGCCTGGCGGGAGGACGACACTCGAGGCGCGCCGCGCACGGGTGCGTTTTCTCCCGCCTGGCGGGAGGAACGGCACTTCGAGGTCGCGCCCCGCGCACGCGGGTGCGTTTTCTCCCGCCTGGCGGGAGGAACGGCACTTCGAGGCGCGCCCCGCGCACGGGGTGCGTTTTCTCCCGCCTGGCGGGAGGAACGACACTTCGAGGCGCGCCCCGCGCACGGAGGGTTCGCGTCGGGCAAGCGCCTCGGCAACGGGAGCGCCCCGCCCGCCCGCGGCCCGCGACGCGCTGAGTGCATCCAGATCTGGACTCATTCCAGATTTCGTGTAGCCTCGGTCCCTTGATGGCCGTCCCCGAGGAGAGAGCCGCCGTCCTGCGCCTCCATGGCCTGCAGGTCACCGCACAGCGGCTGGCCGTGCTCCACGCCGTCGAGGAGCGTCCGCACAGCACGGCGGCCGATATCGACACCGCCGTGCGCGGCGAGATCGGCGCCATCTCCCTGCAGGCCGTCTATGACGCCCTGACGATGCTCACCGACCGGGGCATCATCCGTCGCATCCAGCCCGCCGGCTCGCCGGCGCGCTACGAGGACCGGGTCGGCGACAACCACCACCATCTCATCTGCCGCACGTGCGGGCAGATGATCGATGTCGACTGCGCGGTGGGCGTCGCTCCGTGCCTGACCGCGGCCGAGGACGCGGGCTACGAGATCGACGAGGCCGAGGTCATCTACTGGGGACGCTGCCCGGACTGCGTCGTGGCGCAGCAATGAGAAACGAAACCGACACCACACACCAGGAGGAAGCGCGTGGCTGACACCGTCAGTGAATCCGAGAATCCCGCCATCCCGTCCCCGACGCCCGCCGCCAAGCGGCCGCGGACCAACCGGGATTGGTGGCCCAACCAGCTCGACCTGTCGATCCTCCACCAGCACTCGGGCCTGTCGAACCCCCTCGACGAGGACTACGACTACCGGAAGGCGTTCCAGGAGCTCGACGTCGAGGCTCTCAGGCGCGACCTCTTCGAGCTGATGACGAGCTCGCAGCCCTGGTGGCCGGCCGACTACGGCCACTACGGACCGCTGTTCATCCGCATGTCCTGGCATGCCGCCGGCACGTATCGCATCGCCGACGGCCGCGGGGGCGGTGGCCAGGGCGCTCAGCGCTTCGCGCCGCTGAACAGCTGGCCCGACAACGCGAGCCTCGACAAGGCTCGGCGGCTCCTGGTGCCGATCAAGCAGAAGTACGGGCAGCAGCTCTCCTGGGCCGACCTGCTCGTGTTCGCGGGCAACTGCGCGCTCGAGTCGATGGGCTTCAAGACGTTCGGCTTCGCCTTCGGCCGCGAGGACATCTGGGAGCCCGAGGAGATCTTCTGGGGCCCGGAGGACACCTGGCTGGGCGATGAGCGCTACTCCGGCGAGCGGGAGCTCCAAGGCCCGGTGGGCGCGGTCCAGATGGGCCTCATCTACGTCAACCCGGAGGGCCCGAACGGCAACCCCGACCCGGCCCAGTCCGCCCGCGACATCCGCGAGACGTTCGCCCGCATGGCCATGAACGACGAGGAGACCCTGGCTCTCATCGTCGGCGGCCACACGTTCGGCAAGACGCACGGCGCCGTCGATCCGAAGTACATCGGCCCGGAGCCCGAGGCGGCCCCGATCGAGCAGCAGGGCCTGGGCTGGAAGAACAGCTACGGCTCCGGCGTCGGCGAGCATGCGCTGACCAGCGGTCTCGAGGGCGCCTGGACCCAGGAGCCGACGAAGTGGGACAACAGCTTCCTGCGCAACCTCTTCGAGTACGAATGGGAGCTGACCGAGAGCCCGGCCGGGGCCAAGCAGTGGACGCCCAAGAACCCGGAGGCGCAGGGCACGGTGCCCGACGCGCACGTCGCGGACAAGCGCCACGCGCCGATGATGCTCACCTCGGACATCGCCCTGCGGGTCGATCCGATCTACGAACCGATCGCCCGGCGCTTCTACGAGAACCCGGACGAGCTGGCCGACGCCTTCGCGCGGGCGTGGTTCAAGCTGCTGCACCGCGACATGGGTCCGCCGTCGCGTTACCTCGGGCCGTGGATCCCCGAGGAGCAGATCTGGCAGGACCCGGTGCCGGCGGTCGACCATCCGCTCATCGACGAGACCGACGTCGCCGCGCTCAAGGAGAGGATCCTCGGCTCCGGCCTGACGATCCCCGAGCTCGTGGCGACCGCGTGGGCGGCGGCGGCGAGCTTCCGCGGCACCGACAAGCGCGGCGGGGCGAACGGCGCCCGGCTGCGCCTGGCCCCACAGAAGGACTGGAAGGTCAACAACCCCGCCCAGGTGGCGAAGGTGCTGCAGGCGCTCGAGGGCATCCAGACCGAGTGGAACGCCGAGCAGTCCGGCGGCAAGCGGGTGTCGCTGGCCGACCTCATCGTCCTCGGGGGCACCGCCGCGGTCGAGCAGGCGGCTCGCCGGGCGGGGCACGAGGTCACGGTCCGCTTCACCCCAGGCCGCACCGACGCGACCGAGGAGCAGACCGACGCCGAGTCCTTCGCCGTGCTCGAGCCGCGGGCGGACGGGTTCCGCAACTACGTGAGCGCCGGGGAGGCCATCTCTCCGCAGATGCTGCTGCTCGACCGGGCCAAGATGCTGAACCTGACCGCGCCCGAGCTGACGGTGCTGCTCGGCGGGATGCGCGTGCTTGGGACCAACTACGACGGATCCCAGATCGGCGTCTTCACCGACCGCTCCGAGACGTTGACGAACGACTTCTTCGTCAACCTGCTCGACATGGGCATCGAGTGGACGCCCGCGGCGGAGGGGAACGGCTCCGGCCCGGTATACGAGGGCCGCGACCGCACGAGCGGCGAGCTGAGGTGGACGGCCAGCGCCGTCGACCTCGTGCTCGGCGCCCACGCCCAGCTGCGCGCGATCTCCGAGGTGTACGCCTCGACCGACGGGCAGGAGAAGTTCGTGCGCGACTTCGCCGCCGCCTGGTCGAAGGTGATGGAGCTCGACCGCTTCGATCTCGCCTGATCTGAGCGGTCTGTCCGGTGGCCGGCCCGTGCGGCCGGTCACCGGGCGTCGGCTCAAGCCGTGGCGGCGGGGAGGCGCCGGGGCTCAGCCCGTCCCCACCCCGGCCTCGAGGTTGCGCTTGAGCTTCTCGCAGCTGCGCGAGGACTCCTTGGCGCCCTGGGGCGCAACGAGCAGCGGCACGATGACGCGCCCGATCCCGTGGCCGATGAACTCGAGCTCGATCGTCACGTGTGAGCGTGTCCCGCCATCGAGCGGCTCGACGGTGACATCGACGTTTCCCCGCACCGGCCCGTCGAGGCCGCGCACCGCCCAGCTGCGCGGCGGGTCGCAGCGGACGATCTCCTGCGTGGCGTCGCGCTCGCGGCCGCCGAGCCGCCGGGTGGTCACGCACTTCGCGCCCACCAGGGTGGGCTCTCCGCCCTCGACGCCGCTACGGACGACGCTCTCCTGCCACTCGCCGAACCGCGACGGGTCGGTGACGTACGCGAACACCTCCTCGGGCGGCCGGTCGATGTCGACGGTCCTCACGATGGGTGCCATGGTCCCTCCTCGGTGGGCTGACCGGGACAGCTTCCCACTCCCATCAAGGGGCTTCGAGCACCCGCGCCATGGCCCGACGCGCGCGAGCGAGCGACTGGCGATCGCCGTGGAGCTGGAAATGGCAGTTCGCCCCCACGGCGAGAGCGTTGATCGTGAACGCAATGTCGGCCGGGTCGCCGTCGAGCTCGCCGTGCTCGACGGCAGCGGCCGCCTCGCGCTCGAGCACGGTGATCCACCGGTTCATATCCCGCCGGACCGCATCGCGGACCGGTCCGGGCCGGTTGTCGAACTCGACCGAGGCGGTGGTGAGGAAGCAGCCGCCGGAGAACGGGGGATCTCCGAGGTAGGCGATCCAGGCGTCGCAGATCGCGTTCAGCCGTCGCAGGCCCGCGGGCTGCCCCGCCGCCGGCTCATATACGGCGTGGCGGAAGATCTCCCCGGCGCGCTCGAGCGCGGCGAGCTGGAGCTTCTCCTTGGAGCCGAAGCGGCCGACGAGCCCGCTCTTGCTCATCTCGAGCTGCTCGGCCAGCCGGCCGATCGTCAGCCCTTCCAGCCCGAGCACCGATGCGACCTGAACGGCCGCGTCGAGGGTCTGGGCCCGGGAGCCGGCGACCTGGAGCGCGGAGCGGCGGGGCATCACCGGCGATTTTACCGGACGAGCGTCTGGTATATATTGCGGACGCTCGTTCGGTAAATCGGAAGACGGAGGAACCCCATGAAAGTTCGGTGGCTGGGCTGGGCCGGTGTCGAGGTCGAGGCGGACGGCGAGCGCATCGTCGTCGATCCGCTCGGGGATCCCGCGGCGGTGTTCGCCTGGCTGGGCGAGCGGGCCGCGGGCTCGCCGCGCCCCGAGGTCGTCGCGCCGCGCCCGGGCGCCCTGGCCGGCCTGGTCACGCACCTGCACCGGGACCACGCCGACGCGGCCGCGCTGGCCGGCGCGCTGTCCGGCGAGGCGGCGGTCTACGAGCCGCAGGGCTACGGCGCCCCGCGCGATCAGGACATCGGGCTCGCCCAGGCCGACCGCGAGCTGAGCGCAGCCGGGCTCGAGCGCCGCCCCACGGCGCCGTGGACGAGCACGATGGCCGGCCCGTTCACGATCACCGCGCTGCCGGCGGTCGACGGCACGGGCGACCCGCAGGTGTCGTGGTTGATCGAGGCCGGCGGCCAGCGGGTGCTCCATCTCGGCGACACGATGTTCCACGGCTGGTGGTGGCGGTTCACCGAGCGCTTCGGAGCCCCGACCGCCGTGCTGGCGCCGATCAACGGGGCCCGGGTGGCCTTCCCGCACCTACAGCCGAAGAGCCCGGTGGCCGCGGTCATGGGTCCTGAGGAGGCGGCGCTGGCGGGCGAGCTACTGAAGGCCGAGCGGATCGTGCCCATCCACTACGACGGCTACGCGGTGCCGCGCTTCTACGAGCCAGTGCCCGATGCGGTGCGGCGACTGACGGCGAGCAGCGACCGCGTGACGGTGCTGGGCGTGGGGGACACGCTCCAGATCTGACCCGGAGCGCGGCCCGCGATCACAACCCGCGGGTGCGGGCGTCCTCAGCCAGGGCGGCGCCCATGGTTCCCGGCTGGACCTGCGCCTGGAGCTCAGCGATGAGCTGGGCGTGTCGCTCGGCCTCCCGGTGCACCGAGTCCTGCAGCCCCTCGAGCAGTTGTTCGAGATGGGCGACGCGTGCCTCGAGCGACCGGGCCTCGTCCGCTGGGGTGGCGGCCGGCTGAGTGCGCTGCCGGTCGCGGGCGGTGGCGAGGCGCACCTGGCGAATCCGGGCAACGAGGCTCTCGCGCTCTCCCGTCATCATCGTGACCGAGGTTGGGCTGCCCGAGCCCGGCGCGGCGGGTAGCGCCGGCGCTCGGCTTCGGTCATGGTGCGTATGACGAGCGTGCCGCTCTGCACCTGCTCTTGAATGAGGTCCAGCTTCTCCTGCCGCTTCTCCTCGGCACGTTCACGCGTCGTCTTCATGGCGACCTCGATCTCTTCCCTTGCCGGTGTTGTTCAGCCCGGACGGAGATTCACAGCATCGGCGCGGAGAACCTCACGGGCGAACCGATCGCCCGTATGGGCGACGGTAGCACCCGTTTTTCGTCAGGTCGAGACGGACTGATCCGGATCGTCGGTCTCGGCCACGCCCGACGGGAGCTCGCTCGGATGGTCCCAAGCATGCGCCGGGGCGTCCTTCCTCGCCTGCTTGCGGGCCTCCTTCTCCACCCGACGCTCGCGCAGTCGGCTCTCGCGGGCGAGCTTCGCCATGGTGGTCTTTCTCTTGCCGGTTGAGGCCATGCTGTCCGTTCTGTCGTGGTTGCGCGCGCCGCTACACCGGCGGCTCAGCCGGCTGGGGTGCATGTGGCCGGGCTCGAGGATTCCCTGCTGGAGCCGCGGCAAAAGTCCAGCCCGCGTTGCGCGGGCCAGGACGGGGAGGGCGCCGATGAGCGCCCTCCCGTGCTGGTCCGGTCGCCGGCGCTAGAGCGCCTGGACGTTCGCCGCTGCGGGGCCCTTGGGGCCCTGCTCGGCGTCGTAGCTGACCTTCGCGCCCTCGGCCAGCGACTTGAAGCCGCTGCCCTGAATCGAGCTGTGGTGAACGAACAGATCCTTGCCCGAGTCATCGGGCGTGATGAACCCGAAGCCCTTGTCGTCGTTGAACCACTTCACGGTTCCTGTTGCCATCTTGATCCTCCGAATACGTGCACTGCGGTAACGCGGAGGGTGCTGACGCAACGACTGCGAGAACGCTAGGCACTACTTCGATCGAGCCCGTTGCTCGATCCGTTAGCGACCAGTCTATCGGGCCGGCGGCCGAGTGGCGAAATTCCGACCCCGGAGCTTCAGCGGAGGTCCTCCAGGCGGCGGCGGCGGATCTGCTCCTGCTCGCGAACCGTGCGGCGCTTGCGTGCATCAACCTGCGCCCGTTCGTTGCGCTGCGCGATCTCCTTCGTGAGCGCGACGAAGGCGGCATCCGCCGTCTTGCGTCCCGGTCCGGGTTCCTGCGGCTGATTCGGCACCTGACACCCACTCCTTGGCGCTCCCGACGAATACTGGGCCACAGAACGAATGCGAGAGCGGACATCGAGCGTGGGTACGACGCTGCTCACTTTACTCTCGCCCACGCCCTCCAGGGCGGTCAGCCGCGTGAGGTGCTCAGCACGTCGGTGCGCTCGATCAGCCTCGACGAGGCGGATGTTGCCGTCCCGGTGCGCGGAGCACATCGCCGTCAGCAGACGGGCGATGCGTCCTCCGCCGCTCGGCGCCGTCGGGCCACCATGGGCTGCGCGGGGGGTGCCGGCCCGGCCACCAGCGCCACCGGCGGCGCGTAGTGGCGAGCCGGGAGCGCGCGCTCGGGCCGTCAAGTTAGGATCGTCGCTGATGCCGGGGGACAGCATGCTGCACTACGAGCGCGTCCAGGCAGCGCTGCCGCACACCGCCCCGACAACGGTGGCGCCGTACATGCTCCAGCTGATGCTGCGCAACGTGTCCAGCGACGGGTTCACCTTCGTCGACCCGACGACCACGGGCGGTCCGGCGCTGCGGGTGTCCAAGCCGGGATGCATCCTCGCCTCCCCGAGCTTCCCGGCGAACCTCGCACGGGTCGACCAGGACTACGTGTACCACTGGACCCGGGACGCCGCGGTCGCCGCGATCGAGATGGCCGCGGGCGCGATGTTCCTCGCCCCCGACGGCGTCTGCCAGCCGCTCTGCGACTACGTGGCCTTCTCTCAGACCTGCCAGCAGAGCGCGATCGCGGCGGGGCATTTCTACCGGGCGGCGTTCCAGATCGACGGCACGATCCGGGACTGGAATGACCAGAAGGATGGGCCGGCGCTGCAGAACCTCGCCTTCGTGGCCGCGACTCCCCGTCTGGATGCCGAGTCGCTGGCCACCGCCAAGGTCCTCGCCCAGGAGAACCTGAACCGCACCGTCGAGGACTGGGACGCCGACGATGGTGAGTTCTTCAACCTGTGGGAGGAGGTCATGGGCTCGTCGTTCTTCGCTCGGGCCGTCCAGCTGCGGTGCCTGCAGGAAGTCGCGAGCACCAATGCCCTCGAGCTCACGAAGCCGCCGGGCTTCAGCGACGCCGCCAGCGGCCTGTCGGATGCCCTCGCGTCGCACTGGGACCCGGCCAACGGCTACTACGTCTCGGTGCTGAACGGCTCTCTGCCCCCCGGCGCGCTGCTCAACGATCTGACCGGCTATGACCCGAACGTCGACATCGTCATGGCCTGCATCTACGGGGCGGTCCCATGCACCGATCCGCGGCTGCTGGCCACGGCGGCCAAGTTCCGCGCGCAGTTCGACGTCGGCGGCCCTCACGCGTACCCGATCAACGCCGCCGACCGCGGCCTCACCAGCGGACCGGTCGGGCCGCTCACCGGCCGCTACCCCGCCGATATCTACGACGGTGACGTCGGCATCGACCGCAGCCAGCGCAGCACCGGCCACCCGTGGGCGATCTGCACGGCGAACTTCGCCGAGCTCTACTACCGGCTCGCCGGCGCCTTCGCCTCGTCCGGAGCCGTCGAGTACGACGGCAACAGTGGCGCGTTCTTCGACCAGATCGGGCTCGGGGAGGCCACCGTCAACGATCGCGCGCAGGGCGGTCAGGTGGCGTCGGCGCTGACGGCTGCGGGCGACCAGATGATGCAGGCGCTCGTCTACCACAGCGACCACTTCGAGCTCAGCGAGCAGTTCGACGGCTGGACGGGCTACGAGAAGAGCGTCACCAACCTCACTTGGAGCTACGCGGCCTACCTGTCGGCCGCCCGAGCGCGGCCGGGTTAGGCCGCCACTCCGCCGAGCGAGCTGATCGCCTGCTGCAGTGCGGCCAGGTCCACGCCGTTGCGGGCCGCGTCCTCGGCGGTGATGAACACCCAGGCCTCGAGATCGCCCTTCTGACTCTCACCGCTCTCCCAGGCCACCGTGCACTCCTGGTCGGCACCCCAGGTCACGATCGTCTCGGTGCCGGCCGTGGTGTCGTACTTGATCAGGTAGATGTCGTGGCCACCCTTGGGACTCGGCTTCTCCCTCGGCGTGATCGTCCACGGCTCATGGTGGGCGAACTCCTCCTCGGCCTTGCTCGTCAGATCGCACCCGAGCAGGACGCCGTGGAAGTTCAACATCGCCATGTGAACCTCGTCGGCGTTTGACGCATCGAGCTCGGCATATCCCTCGATCATCTTGTTGCCGTAGAGGAACTTCAGCCACGTGGCGTTGTCCACTCCGTGGTCGGGTTGGGCTCCAGCCTCACCCATCGCGCGTCCGTAGGCGAAGTAGCTCGACAGGGTGTAGTCGGTCGCGGCCTGGGAGTCGGCGGTCAGCATGGTGCCGTTGTCACTCAGCTGGTTCTGAGCCGACTTCGCCATCCGGCCGTGCTGGAAGGCGGCGGCGCCGCAGTCCCCGTACTGGTCGTTGCCGAGCATTCCCCAGTCGGTGATGCCCGCGCTCACGTCGCCCTGAGCCGGTGGCGAAGACGCCGGCGGGGCAAAGTTGGTCAGGCGAAGCGAGGGCTCGTGTGAGGGGACGCGTCGCCCGCGCATCCCGGCAATCCGTCCATTCGACATGGTGCCCTCCGGTCCGTGTTGCAGTGAGAGCGATCATCTCAGGGCCGGGCCGCTCCGGGCGAGGAAACTTTGGCCTGGTTGATACGTTGCGCTCGTGCGCGACTACAAGCCGCAGGCAGAGAAGACGCGCTTTGAGAAGTTCTTGCAAGCCGTTGCCCAAACCACGTTCGGCGGCACGCTGTTCATCACCGTCTTTCCCGCCATCGACCGGCGTTTGCTGCCGCTGACCCGAGGCCGGCTCAGCACCGGCCTCGGCCAGCCGGTGGTGCTCCTGCACGTCCGGGGCGCCCGGAGCGGGGTTGAGCGCACGATCCCGCTGCTCGCCACCAAGACGGATGAAACCATTCTGCTCGTCGCTTCCAAGGCCGGGGCGCAGCGGCATCCGGCCTGGTACCACAACGTGCGGGCGAATCCCGATGTCGAGGTCACGGTCGATGGGCGTCGCCGGCCGATGCGGGCGGAGATCGTCGATGCCGGCGAGGAGCGGGAGCGGCTGTGGCGAATCGTGTGTGACAACTACAACGGCTATGAGACCTACCAGCGCCGGGCGGGCAGCCGCGTGATCCCGGTCGTCGCTCTGCGCTCGCCTGCCGCCGCTTAGCCCGCGAGCCGGGGCGCGCGGGCGCGGCCGATGTGCGTGAAGCGCGGACGCCAGCGCCGGCCGGACTGCCGCCCCGGCCGGGCGAGTAGGTGCTGAGCCCGGAGCCTGAGCAGCGAGATCGCGTCGCACGCGGCGACGAACGGGTTGGAGACAACGCGGCCGTCACCGAGCGACAGGGCGGCCACCGCCTCACCGTCGATGAGCGCGATCAGCGTCTCGCCGGTCAGCTCCGGCTCCTCGTCGATGGCGGCAAGCCATGCGAGCACACCGGCGTCCGCGGGCCCGCCCACCCGCAGCACGACCGGCTTGGCGCTGCTGACGATGCTCGTGCTGGTGGTCATTGCGGGCTCCTGTCGGTCGAATCCGGTGTCACTTGATGGTCGACCTAAGAGGCGCCCGAGACATCGGGCATTCGCCGCGGATTTCGCGGCGCGGAGCCTTATGCGAGCGGCGCCGGGCCTCCGAGCGCGGCATCGAGCTCGGCCAGGTGGCGCGCCCGGGTGCCGTCGTCGAGGAACGCGGCGTTGAAGCTGTTGCGGGCGAGCTGGACGAGTGCGGCGTCGTCGAGCCGCAGGGCCCTGGCGACACCGGCGAGGTTCTCGCCGACGTAGCCGCCGAAGTAGGCCGGGTCATCGGAGTTGACCGTGGCGCACAGTCCGTGCTCGAGCATCCTCGCCAGCGGATGCTGCTCGAGCGTGTCGATCACCCGGAGCTTGACGTTCGAGAACGGGCACACGGTGAGGGGAATCCGATCCGCCTCCAGGCGCTGGACGAGACGGCGATCCTCCAGGCAGCGGACGCCGTGATCGATCCGCTCCGCCCCGAGCAGATCGAGGGCCTGCCAGATGTACTCGGGCGGCCCCTCCTCGCCGGCGTGGGCGACAGTCCGGAAGCCGGCCCCGATGGCCCGCGCGAACACATCGCGGAACTTGCTCGGCGGATGGCCGACCTCAGCCGAGTCGAGCCCGACGCCGAAGATCACGTCCCGGTGCGCCATGGCCTGCTCGAGCGTCGCCATGGCGTCCTCGGCCGGCAGGTCGCGCAGGAAGCACATGATCAGCTGCGAGGTGATCCCGACCTGGCGCGCCTCGGCGAGGGCCCGATCGATACCACCCACGACGGTGGCGAGGGGGACCCCGCGCCCGGTGTGCGTCTGCGGGTCGAAGAAGATCTCGACGTGCCGCACGCCCTGGGCCCGGGCCCGCGCCAGGTAGGCGGCGGTCAGCTCGTAGAAGTCGCGTTCGTGGATGAGCACCGAGCAGGCCCGGTAGTAGACGTCCAAGAACGACTGCAGGTTGGTGAACTGGTAGGCGCGCCGGACCGCCTCCGCGCTCGCGTAGGGGAGCGCGACGCCGTTGCGCCGGGCGAGCTCGAACATCAGCTCGGGCTCGAGCGTCCCCTCGATGTGCAGGTGCAGCTCCGCCTTCGGCAGCGTGACGGGGTCGATCACGCGACGGGCACCTGCGCGGACTCCTCGATCACGTCGAGCGCGCCGTCGGAGAGCTCGACGCGCAACCCACCCGCAGCCGCGATCTCGGCCACCTCCTCGGCGCGCTCGGCGCCTCCGGCCTCCAGGACCAGGCGCGCCACCTCGCCGCGGACGCGCTTGGCCATGTGGGTGATGACGCTCCGCCGGCCGTCCGGCGTCTCGGTGAAGCCGCGGACGGCCAGACGGGTGGCCCGGCGCGGCTGCCAGGCCGCCGCGTAGGAGCCCGAGCGCAGGTCGAGCACGAGGCCGCGGTCGGGTAGTGCCGCGCGCAGCGGCGCGCGCCAGTAGGCGGCCAGGGCGCCGATGCCGGGCGGCTTGGCGCCCATGTCGAGCCGGTAGGCGGGGATCCGATCGCCCGGGCGGACGACGCCCCACAACGCGCTGGCGATCAGCACGCCGTCCCATGGGAGGTCGGCCAGCCCGAGAGCCGTGAACAGCACCCCGGTGTAGAGCTCGGCGGCCGGGATGGCGGGTGCGCGGCGCAGGGCCGGATCGACGGCGTCGATCAACCGCTCGCGCGGCTCTCGCAGCCGCGGATAGACGAGCGTCGAGAGCCCGGCGCGGCGGCCGCGATCGGGCCAGGCCTGGCCACGAGAGGGCGGGAGCAGCACGAGCACGGACGAGAGGCTAGCCGTCGCCCCGGCTCTCGAGCCACGGGGTTCACTCGGGCGCGCCATCGAATCCGCAGACGGCGCGGGAAGATTCGCCGGCGCCGGGGCGTCAGGAGGGCTAAGCGCCGAATCGTCCAGCACCGTGCACCGAGCAGCGGACGGCGCTTTCGCTGGAGCGGGCGATGTGTGAACCCGAGCCTGCGGATGACCGACGGTCAGTATCGGTTGCGATCACCCCTGCTCGGTGTCAATCAACCAGACTGGAGTGCACATGAGTGACAAGGTGGAGGGCCGCACCAGCCGTCGTAGGTTCCTGGCCGGTGCGGGCGCCACGGCGCTGGGCGCGGGGTTGCTGGGAGACGTCTCGATGGCCGCGGCGCGCGGCGCGATCGATCCGGGCGATGCTGCGATCCTGCGGTTCCTCTCCGCGCTCGAGATCCTCGAGACGGATCTGTGGCAGCAGTACAACGAGCTGGCCGGCATCCAGGACAGCGAGGTCCCCGGCGGCACCGGCAACAGCGCGTACACCAACGCGGTGAGCGTGCTCGACTCTGACATGGCGCAGTACATCCATGACAACACAGAGGACGAGTTCACACACTTCACATTTATCAACGCCTACCTCGAGGCGCACGGTGCGAAGGCGGCGAACCTGAACCGCTTCCGCACGCTGCCGAGCAGCCAGGCGAGCGGCGCCCGGCGGATCCCCAGGCTGACGAACCTGATGGAGCTGACCGTCGACACGACCTGGTGGACCCGCTACCGCAGCTCGGATCGCAACCCCGACTTCGGCGACACGTTCCCGCAGGCCGTCCCCGCGCTGGCGAGGGGACGTTTCCCGGCCATCCCGCGCACCGACGATGATCTGCATCCGGCCGATCACCTGCAGGCGATCGCGAACACGGCCGGGTTTCACTTCGCCACGATCGAGCAGGGCGGCACGAGCATCTACCCCTCGCTCGCCCAGCGGGTCAAGAGCGTCGAGGTGCTGCGGATCCTGCTCAGCATCGGCCCGACCGAGACGATGCACTTCCAGACCTGGTCCGACAAGGCCGGCAACGCCCCCCCGCTCACCGACCCGACCAACGGACTCGTCTTCCCCGACCTGAACTCGAGACCGTTCGGGACCCCGCTGTTTCAGACCAACCTGATCATGCCCGAACCGACGGTCTTCCTGGATCGCAAGTTCCCCCGAGTGTCGATCATCCGGCCCACCAATACCGAGGGCGCCGCGATGGGCGCGGTGAACTTCCTCACCGCCATGGGCCTGTTCCGCGGACAGTCAACGGCGTTCTTCCAGGTGCTGACCGGCCTGGCCCGGGAGGCCGACATGGCGCACCGCAACTGACGCGCGCGGGTTCGGCTTCAGGCGGCGGCGCGGGCGTCGAGGTCCGACTCCTCGCCGGCGACGGCCACGCAGTTGCGCCCGTTCGCCTTCGCGTCATAGAGCGCGCGGTCGGCGCGGGCGTACCAGCTGTCCGGCGCCTCGCCCGGGAGCGCCTCGGCCACACCGATGCTCACGGTCACCGTGACGGTGTCGGGCGCGCCGGGGACCTCGAGCTCTCGCACGGCCGTCAGGAAGCGCTCGGCCAGGCGACCGCCCTCCGCGGCGCTGGCGTCGCGCAGGATCACGGCGAACTCGTCGCCGCCGAACCGGGTCACCAGGTCGATGCGACGCGGGAAACTGCGCACCAGGGCGCTCGCCACCGCCTGCAGCGCACTGTCGCCGGTGGTGTGCCCGTGCGTGTCGTTGAGCTGCTTGAAGTCGTCGATATCGACGATGGCCAGACACGCCGGCTCGTCGATGAGCGTGCGCACCTGGACGGCGCGGGGAAGCTCGCGCTGGAAGACGCCGCGGTTGGAGAGTTGCGTGAGTGGGTCGATGTCGGCTTCCCGGCGAGTGTCCTCGAGCTCGACCTTGAGGGTGTCGACGCGCTCTCCGAGCTCGCGGGCGAGCTCGAGCTGGCGCGTGCTCTTCTCCTTGAGGATTTCCGAGAGCCGCTGCACGGTCTCGAGCGCGGTCGCCTTGAGGTCTGCCGGCGAGCCCGCCGCCGCGGTCCGGAGCCGCTCGAGCTGGCGCGCGGCGTACGCGTCGGCGGCGGCGTCGCCCGCGATCGCCTGCGAGAGGCGCTCGATCACCGACCAGACGGTGTCCTGAAGCTCGCCGATCGAGCGTGACGCGGCGGCGTGCTCATCACGCACGTAGCTCACGACGTAGCTACCGAGACCCGGCCAGTCGCGGGCGGCCGAGGCGGTGGCGATCGACTCGGGCGGGGCCGCCAGGACGAGAACGTGGCGAGCCCAGGCCTCGAGCCGGCCGGCGGTGTCCGGGTCCCGGACGGCGGTATCCCGCAGGGCGCGCAGGATCGCCGCCACGGCGTCGATCGCGGCATCCGGCGTCACGTCCCGCGTCAGCGGTGCGGGGAGGACCGGCTCTGGCTCCCTGGCGCGGCGCAGGTTCACGTGCAGAGCATCGTCACGCCCCCAGTGCGCTTGAGCCGGCTTGGCGTGCGTGGACGATCGGTGCCCGCACGGAGTGCGCTCCAGTTGCGCGAAGTCGGTGCCGATGCTCCGGGAGATGTCGACGCCGCCGCCCCCTCCGCCTGCGGCTGCGGCGCTCGAGCTGGGCCCGCTGGGCCGGCCGGTCCGCCGCCGGCTGCTCGTTCCGGTCAGCCTCGTGGCCGGGCTCATGCTCGCCGGTGCGCTGCTCGTGCTGCACTCGAGCGTGCGCTACTACCGCGTGACCTCCGGGTCGATGGCGCCGACGGTGGCGATCGGCAGCCGCCTCGCCGCCGTGAGCGGCCTGACGCTTCGCGTCGGGGAGATCGTCGTCTTTCGCGGGCCCGCCGGGGCAGCGTCCGAGCCGCCCGTGTGTGGCATCTCCGGCCAGGGCGCGGGCTCGGCGCAGCCGTGCGGGCGGGCGACGGGCCGGCCCTCCTCGGAGGTGCTGGTCAAGCGGATCGTGGCCGGGCCCGGCGATCTCGTGGCGCTGCGCGACGGCCATGCCGTCGTTAACGGCATCGTGCGCGCTGAGCCGTTTGCCGTCGCGTGCGGTGGCGGTCCGGACTGCACCTTCCCGGTGCCGGTGCGCGTACCGGCGGGGGAGTACTTCCTGCTCGGCGACAACCGCGGCGCCTCGGACGACAGCCGCTTCTGGGGCCCGGTCCCCGCCGCCTGGATCCTCGGCGTGGTGGCGCACTGCTGGCCGCTGCAGACAGCCTGTCGGGCCGTCGGCTGACGGCGAGGTCGTGCTGCGGCGCCGTAATTTGTCCAAAGTGCGGGATTGACCGGATCGACGGCTTGCCGGGTGACCGGTCACTGCAGTAGCGTCAGCGATGCGGTTCGGGAGAGAGTCGACTCGCAAAGCCAAGCGGAGCGGCTCTCGAAGGAGGACGACAAGTCTTTTTCCGCGCGCAGGCTACGCGCGAGAGCAGGCACTGTCGTCGCCCCCGGGCCGCACTTTTTTTGTGCCCGAGCTTCGCGCGCCGATCGGCTGCGCCGGGTGGTCTTGGGCCCTCGCCCGAGTCACGTCCGGATCCAGCTAGCCCGCCTGCTCCCCTTCTGCGGTCCCGATCCGGTGCTGGCGGCCCCGCTCGAACTCGACGACCTCGGACGCCAACGCCTGGTGGGTCACGTCAAGGCTGCGCTCGGCGGCTCGTTCCGCACGACGAGCGTCCGCTTCGAGGACATCGCCGGCGCGAGCGATCTCATGCTGCAGGGCGCGCTCGAAGGCGACGAGCCGGCTGAGGCGGGGGACCTTGAAGGTCATGCCGACGATGAGCGCGGCGAGCGCGACGGCGAGAAAACAGGCGGCGCCGAAGGTGGTCGTCCAGTTCGCGGTCGGGAGATCGAGCAGTTGCCCCGATGAGGTGATCGCGTAGCCGGCGACGGCGGAGACGCCGAACAGCCCGCAACCGAGCAGGTTGACCGGCGGCTCCCACCACCCCGCCGCCTGTCGCCGCGGACGCCATCCGACACGCGGCGCCGACAGGTACAGCAGCACGCCCGAGACGAGGAAACACGCGGAGCCGAGCGCGTTCGGGATCCAGACGAGCGCCGTGTACTGAGCGTCGGAGGCGGCGTGGGAGATCGCCTCGAGCGTCATCAGGTTGAACAGCAGCGTGCCGACCGACTGGATCCAGGCCGCGCGCCAGGCGAGCAGGCCGGCGCGGTGCGCCCGGCGCTCCGGGTGGGCGAGCCAGCACTGTGTCAGGCCGCCGCCGGTGAACAGGATCGACGCGATGAAGAACGTCAGCGCATCGCCGTGGGTGCCGACGCGGGTCGCGAATGGGTCGAGCGGGCCGACGACGAAGCCCACGGCACCGAGCCCGAACAGAGCGCCCATCAGGCGCGTCGCGCCAGTGTCCCCGGGCTGAGGGTGCGCAGAGCACGGGTCGCTGCTCATGCTCGCGACACTACCCAGCAGCCCGGGACAACCGCAGCTGGTGGGAGTCGCGCGAGCAGTAGGGGCGGAGCAGTGACGGGCCGCTAGTACGGGCGGCTGAACGCCTGCTTGCAGTTGTGGTGGGCGAGGACGGCCTGGAACGCCGCCCACCCGAGCCGATGCGCGCGAACGTCACGGTAGAGCGCATAGGCACTGAGCGCGCAGAACACCTTCGCGACCACGTGATGCCCGCCTGAGGCCGATCCCACCACGCCCGCGCGTCCGCACGCCGCGACGCTGAAGGCAAGCACAACTGTGAGGAGCAGGGCGACGATGCGTCTCATCCGGCCAGGGTACCCGCGAACTGACGATGAGTCGTGCCGTGGGTTCCGGTCTGTATCCAGGACCGATCAACCTGGGCGAGGAGAGAATGATGAGCGTGACGTACACCTTCGACGTGTTTTCCAGCCTCGATGGCTTCGGCTCGGCCAGCGGGGGCGACTGGGGCGGCTACTGGGGCAAGCAGGGGCCTGAGCTGCTCGAGCACCGCCTCGCCGTGTACAGCGAAGAGCAGCGGATGGTCTTCGGGGCCAACACCTATCGGCTGTTCGCGCGGATGCTGGCCTCGGGTGATGAGGCGCCCGACGTGAGGGACCCGTGGGTCACCCGGATGGTGAGCCTGCCGGCGGTCATGGTGTCGAGCACGCTGGAAGGTTCCCTTGACTGGCCGAACGCGACCGTGGCGAGCGGTGACGCCGTCGATGTCGTCGCCCGACTCAAGCAAGAGTCCGAGGCGCCGCTGCGCTCGCACGGCAGCCTGTCGATGAACCGGGCTCTGATGGCCGCCGGCCTGGTCGACCGCGTCCAGGTCACGCTCTTCCCAGTGATCACCGGCCAGACGGGAGCGCACCCGATCTTTCAGGACGCGGCCGACTTCGACCTCGAGCTGCTCGAGAGCCGGACGCTTGACGGCAACATCCAAGAGCTCACGTACCGGCCCACTGTGCATGTGTGAGTCGTCGGCACAGCGAGCTGCGCGCTTCGGCGCGCAGCGGCTTACGCGACGACGCTCACCACCGCTGCCTCGCCGTCGCGGGCGGCACGCGAGTGCTCACGGCTGTCCCGCGAGGAGATGAGCAGCGCCGCCAGGATCGCGCCGCCGACGGCGAACCCGGCACCGAGCAGGAATGCCCGGTCAAAGCCCTTGGTGAGCGCGACCGATGCGTTGTGGACTCCTCCGTGCAGGAGGCTCTGGGTGCGGCTGTTGGCAATCGTGGCCAGGATGGCCAGGCCGAGGGCGCCGCCCACCTGCTGGGAGGTGTTGATCAGCCCGGAGGCCAGCCCCGCCTCGTGCGGAGCGGTTCCCGTCACCGCGGCGATCGTCACCGGGACGAACGCGAAGCCGAGACCCACCGCGGTCAGCAGCGACGGTCCGAGCACGTCAGCGGCAAAGGATCCGCCGCTCGCCGGCACCTGCGAGAACCACAGCAGGCCCGCGGCGATGAGCAGCATGCCACCGATCAGCGGCAGCTTGAAGCCGAAGCGGGTGACCAGCTGCGAGGCGCCCCCGGCCGAGAGGATGATCCCGAGCGCGAGAGGCAGGTACGAGACCCCCGTCTTGATCGGCGAGTAGTGCAGGACGTTCTGCAGGTAGAGCGAGATGAAGAAGAACATCGAGAACAGCGACATCCCGATCAGCAGCCCCACGATGTCCGCCCCGCGCAGGGTGCGCAGGCGGAAGATCGAGAAGGGCAGCAGCGGGTGGCGCTGGCGCGACTCGATGACCAGGAACGCCGCCAACAGCACCACCGCGGCACCGATCTCGAGCAGAGTCTGGGCGGAGCCCCACCCGGCGTTGACCGCGTCGACGATCGCGTAGACGAGCAGCGAGAGCCCGGCCGTGACCGTCACCGCGCCCGGGATGTCGAAGGACATGGCGGCGTCCTCGGAGCGGCTCTCCCTCAGGGTCCTCGGCGCGAGTGCGGCAGCAGCGAGCCCGATGGGGACGTTGACGAAGAGGACCCAGCGCCAGCTGAGGCCGCTGGTGAGGATCCCGCCGAGCAGGACGCCGGCCGCGCCGCCGGCACCGGCCACGGCGCCCCAGATCCCGAGGGCCCGGTTGCGCTCGGCGCCCTCGGCGAATGTGGTGGTGATGATCGAGAGGGCCGCCGGCGAGACGATCGCCGCGCCCAGGCCCTGGATCGCCCGGGCGGCGATCAGCCACCCCTCGGATTGGGCGACCCCGCCCGCGAGCGAGGCGAGCGAGAAGACGACGAGGCCGAGCATGAACATCCGCCGGCGACCGAGCAGGTCGGCCATCCGGCCGCCGAGGAGCAGGAAGCCGCCGAAGGTCAGCGTGTAGGCGTTGACGACCCACGAGAGGTCGGTGCGCGAGAAGTCCAGCGCCCGGCCGATCGAGGGCAGCGCGACGTTGACGATCGAGGCATCGATCACCACCACGAACTGCGTCATCGCCAACAGGATGAGAGCGAGATTCTTGGCTCGCGCCGTGTAGGAGCTGGACTCTGGGGAAGAAGTGATGGCGCTCATAGGAAGCTGACCTCCGGTTCCGCTTTGCCTTTCGAACGATAGTGAACTACGATTCCGTTTGTCAAGCGGACCGAGGTGAAAGTTCCGTGAGCAGCACAACCATCCCGAACGCGGCCGGGGACGAGCGGCCCCTGCGGGCGGACGCCCGCCGCAACCGCGAGCGCATCCTCGACGCCGCCAAGGCGGTGTTCGCCGAGTTCGGCGCCGAGGCGCAGATGGACGACGTGGCCCGATCCGCCGGGGTGGGAGTCGGCACCGTCTACCGCCACTTCCCCACCAAGGAGGCGCTGCTGGTCGAGCTCGTGCGCCAGAAGTTCCGCCTCATGGCGGCGCAGACCCGCGAGACGCTCGAGCAGGAGGGCGATCCGTTCGGCGCGCTTGCCGCTGCGATGCGCCGCAACGCCGAGACCGCCGCATCCGACGCCGCGATGCAACACGCACTGGCCGGCGCCGGCGAGCACATCTGGGCCCAGGCGGAGAACGAGCAGAGGGAGCTGCTGGAGGTGACCCAGGAACTGGTCGACCGCGCTCAGCGCGCCCGGGCGATCCGCCCCGACGTGCGGGCGGCGGACATCGGCATGCTGATGTGCGGCGTCTGCGCCTCGATGGGCCATCGCATGCGGGACTTCGACTGGCAACGGCACCTCGAACTGGCGATCGACATGCTGCGCCCGCGCTGAGCCGCGCCACGCGCGCCTCGACGCCCTCGGCCGGTCAGGCCGGTGGCAGCGCCGCGACTCGGTCAGCGGGCGGGCTCAGGCTTCGGTAGACGACGGGCCGTTCAGGCCGGGGTGCGCGCGGGTGCGAGCCCGACTGGAGGCTCGGGGGGATGGGGTGGCGGCTCCGGGTCGTGGCTGACGTTGCCCTCGACATTCAGCCGCGGGAGCACCCGGTCAAGCGCGTTCGGCAGAGCCCAGTTCAGATTGCCGGTCACGAGCATGAGCCCGGGGACGAGGATCGAACGGACGATGAGCGCGTCCATGAGCACAGCGGCGGCCAGGCCGAGTCCGAACATCTCGATGATCACCTGTCCGCCGAGGATGAACGAGGCGAACACCAGGACCATGATCGCCGCCGCGGCGGTGATCGTCCGGCCAGTGGCCGACAGGCCGCGAGTGACCGCGAGGCGGTTGTCCCCGGTCCGGTGCCATTCCTCATAGATGCGGCTGACCAGGAACACCTCGTAGTCCATCGACAGTCCGAACAGGATGGCGAACATCATCACCGGTATGAATGCTTCGATCGGGCCGGTCTGGTTGACCCCGAGCAGCGAGCCGAGCCAACCGAACTGGAACACCGCGGTGATCACGCCGAAGGCCGCTCCGGCCGAGAGCATGTTCATGACCGCGGCCATCGCGGGGATCACCAGGCTGCGGAAGACGGCGATCAGCAGCAGGAACGAGAGCACCACCACGACGCCGATGAACAGCGCCAGCTTGCTCGACAGAACGCTGGCGAAGTCGGCGAAGATCGCGGTCTGGCCGCCGATCAGCACCTGTACGTCGCTCCCGGCGCTCGCTGTCGGGACCACGCGCTGGCGCAGCGTCGTGAGCAGGCTGGCGGTGGAGGCCGCCTGCGGTGAGCCGACCGGGTAGACGTCGGCGCTCGACACCGGCGGCGCGCCATGCTTGCCGGGCAGCGTGATCGGCGCGCTGACCCGCACCACCCCCTTGGTGTGGGCCACGGCGTCCACGACTCTGGCGAACGCGGCGCGCTCACCGGCTGTCGCGACCTGGGCCACGAGCTGCAGGGGGCCGTTGTAGCCCGGCCCGAAACCCTTGGCCAGCAGGTCGTAGGCCTGGCGGGTGGTGGTTCCGGCTGGGTCAGATCCCGCGTCCGAGGAGCCCAGGCGCATCGAGAAGAACGGCAGCGCGATCACCACCATCAGCAGCGCGGCAGCGGCGGCGATCAGCGCTGGGCGAGCCTGCAGGATGTCCGTCCAGCGCGTCCAGAACCCCGGCTCCTCGCCCGTCTTGAGCTCTCCAGCCAACAGCGCTTTGCGGGCCCGCCGGCCCAGCACGCGGCGGCCGAAGAACCCCAGGCTCGCCGGCAGCAGGGTCAGCGCCGCGAGCACCGTGAAGGCCACCACCACTGACGCCGCGACCGCGACGCCGTACAGGAAGCTGACCCCGAGCGCGAACATCCCCAGCAACGCGATGCAGACCGTCACTCCCGCGAAGAGCACCGCCCGTCCGGACGTGTCCACGGCGTCGACGATCGCGTCCTCGATGCTCTTGCCGCGCTGCAGGCCCTGGCGGTAGCGCGTGACGATGAACAGCGCGTAGTCGACCCCGACGCCGAGCCCGATCAGCAGCGAGAGCTGGGAGCTGAACGACGCCATATGAATGACGTGCGACAGGAGGCTCACCGTCGCCGTTCCCGCACCCAGCGCAACGCCGGCCGTGATCAGCGGCAGCAGCGCCGCCAGCAGCGAGCCGAACGCCACCAGCAGCACGACGAGAGCGGCGAGGGCGCCGAGGCCGGCACTCGAGACGCTGTTGGCGTTCGTCTGCTCGGCGACCTGACCCTCGACCGCGACCTGCAAGCCACCCCCGGCACCGGCCCGCGCCGTGTTGACGAACTGCTTGGCCTGGGCGACCGAGAACTTGATCGCCTGCTTGGTCATCGTCACGCTGGCGAACGCCACCTGCCCCGAACGTGACACCCGGGCGCCGGCGGCCGGGCTGTAGGGGGAGACGACCGACGCCACCTCTGGCAGCGCGGCCACCCGCGCGAGCAGCGCCTGCGCGCGCGCTTTGACCGCCGGATCGCTCACGCGGCCATGGGTGACGGCGATGACGATCTGCTCGTGATCGCCTGCGGCCCGGGGCGCCGCGCGCTGCAGCAGCTGCTGGGCCTCAAAGCTCTGGGTGCCGTTCAGGCTGAAGCTGTCCGTGTAGGCGCTGCCCACGCTCTGGCTGAGCAGGGCGAGCCCGACGAGCGCCACCAGCCACCCGGCCAGCACCACACGGCGATGCACGACGCACCATCTGGCAAGCAATCGCATCAGAGGAGTTCTCCTATCCGGTCGACCGGATCAGCCGGCTGGTGGTGTGTCGAGCAGGACGCCGTACAGCCGCTTGACCCGCAGCCTCACGACAAGGCGCCGGGCTGTGATCATCTGGTCGAAGAACGCGTCTTCGTCGAGCTCACCATAGAACGTCGAATGGACTTCGAGGAGCTCCCGGCAGGCGGCGTCGCCGGGGCTGCTCGCGACCTCGGAGAGCTCGGCGTCGCACTCGGCGACGGCGTAGGCCCAGAAGTGGTCCCCGGGTACGTGCAGGGCAGCCCGCGGGTCGCGGCCGAGGATTCGCGCCTTCACACGATCGGCGGTGGTGGAGACCCGAGCGGTTGACTGCTCACTGGTTCCAGACGTAGAGAACGTTGGTGAGGTGCGGGTAACCGGCGCGGGTGACCGCGGCGAGGATTCCCTCCCGGTGCTCGCCGATCAGCTCCAGCAGCTTCTGCTCGTCGGTCACTCCTCAGCACTCCTGTCCATGGTCGGTGTCGCAGCCCCCGGACAGTCCCGCTTTGACGGCAACGAGGAGCGTCCGGAGCTGCTCACGCTGGGCCGCGTCCAATGCCGAGAACAGCTCGTCCTCCGCCTCTCGTTGTGCTCGCGCGGCATCGACGAGCTGGCGCTCACCCGTTTTAGTGAGAGAAACGAGATGCCGGCGGCGATCGCTCACGTCACGCTGGCGGGAGAGAAGCCCCGCCGTTTCGAGCGGATTGAGCAGGGTCACGAGAATGCTCGGGTCGATCGCCATCACCTGGCCGAGCTCCCGCTGCCCCATCGGGCCTCTGTCGTGCAGGAGTCCGAGGAGCTGGAACTGGCGCGGCGAGATCTGGTGCTTGGTGTGCGCCTCGCGCAGGCGGCGCATCGCCTGCTGGCCCAGCAGGGCGAGCAGCAGTCCCGGGCTGGAGCGGCGCTCCTCGAGTAGCCCACCCGCAGGCTCGACGGGGCTCGCAGCAGGGGCGGTCACGGCGGATAGTCTAGCGTTGTTGATCATCGAGGGCGGTCAATAATCGACTTGTCTCCGTTGCTCTATCGGATGGCTTGGCCGAGCGCGAGCAGGTTGCCTTCGCTGTCGTAGAAGAACGCGCCACGCTCGCCCGTGCCCTTGCTCGGGTAGTTGTTGGGCACGGCGACGATCTGGTCGGTCACCTCGAGATCGCCCAGGTCGAAGCTCTCGAACTCGAGGCCGCGGGCGCGCAGGTCCGCCACGGCTTCGTCGATGTCCTCGACCTCGAAGCCCATCTGGGTGGAGCGGCCCGACGCCGTGCCCGAGGAGGCGAAGATGTGGAACTCGGTGGTCCCACAGACGTAGCGCAGCCCGCCGCCGCGCTCCTCGGCCGGCTCGAGGCCGAGTCGGTCGCGATAGAAGCGCCGCGCGCGGTCGAGGTCCTGTGCCGGGAGCTTGGTCACGGCGTGCGCCAGCGCGAGTGGACTTGTCATGACGGTACCTCGGTCGGTTGGTTCTCTGGGTCTTGGACCCGGGCGAGAGGGAGAACTCATCGGGGGCGATGTTCAGGAGCTCGCAAATAGGAGCGGTCGTGGCCCTTGGTGTGGTGTTCTACCTGCTCGGGCAGCCGACGCGGCAGCAAGCCGCGCTGGACGTCGATGCCGCCGTGGCGCACGAGTCCTCGCGCGAGGTGCACTCCCTGGCGCGCGTGTCGTCGAGACGCGGCCACGGCGTCGAGCCTCACGACCCGGGGGCCGTTCCCGCACCCGTCAAAAGTCCGACGGGCTCATCGCCGAAACGCTGCTCGGTGTACCGCGGGAGCCGATGTGCTCACGCGGGAGGGTTGTACCGGAGATCTATGTGGTCGGTCCATCCGGACCAATGAAGCGTGAGACGCCAGCATCCGGGAGACGGGAGGTTGATGATCGAGGGGCCTGGACCGCCAGGGACGGTGCGGTTGACCGGGCTAGCGATCCGGTCGTTTCCGTTCATCCGCTGCGCCTGGATGGTGAGATTGGCGCCCGGCCCGAGGGGGAAACGCGAGCGACCCACAAGATCTTGTTGCTGTGGTCGGCTGCCGGCGGCGAATCAAGCGTGCCCCAGAGAATCGCGATGATCCGGCCCGATCGACCGAGCGCATATGGCATACGAGGGCGTGCAGCGCTAAATCCGGCGCGAGCCCACGCCGGCAGGACACCGTCCTCGATCTGCGGGCGGCAGGCGAGCGCGCCCGCCGTCTGCGTCCCACGCGCTGCCGGCACACCAGTCCGGTGCGTGTGGCCGAGCAAGACGATCGCGAAGACCGCCACCGCTGCCGCTGTCGCACTCGACAGAGCCACCGCTACGGTTCCAACGCTCGGCCGCCGGCGAGACGCCGGCAGCTCATCCATGCGCGGCCTCTCGCCCAGACGGCTCCGCAGGGTCTCGATCGGGGGCGGGGGGATCTCAACCGGACAGGGATCCACCTGACGGATGGCGTCAATCACGCTGTCGCTCATCGCACCACCTCCGCTGAACCTGGGCGTTGTTCTGATTGGGCCGCCGCGGCGCCGAGCGCCCGCCGGAACCGTCGCCTGGCGCGATACAGACGGACCGCGAACGTGTTTGCGCCGATTCCCAGAACCTGCGCGGCGCGCGCCGGCGTGAGACCCTCCCAGGCGAGCAACAACAACACCTCGCGATCACGCTCAGAGAGCGCCCGAAGCGCTTCCCACACCGCCGCGGGGCCCGTCGCCTGGTCGCCTTCGAGACGTGAGAGCGCGGGCTGTCCTTGCCAGCGCATCCGTTCGTAAAGCGCTCGCTCCCGATCGGCCCCCCGACGTCGATTGGCGAGCACGCGTCGCGCCACCCCAAGCAGCCATGGCAGGGGATCATCGGGAACGTCGTCCAGCCGCCGCCACGCCACGACGAACACATCGGCCACGACGTCATCGGCCGACTGCGCATCCCACCGTCGACGCACGTAGCGCCGGACCGCGCCTCCGTGCTCGCGATACATGGCGTCGAAGCGAGCCCGATCATCCATCACCATCTAAGTGTCCGGCAACCGCCCAAGATGACCGGCAGCGCATGCTCGCCCGACGATCCGCTCCGTGGCAAGCGCTCACCGGCCGCGCCGCTGGTGCCGTGAGTCGCCAAAGCGATCACGAATGCTGGGCCAGTCACACGGTTCAAAGCGATCGCCACGGCGGACGGCGTTTCTATGCGGTCAGATCGCGTATCCGGCCCCGCGGGAGCAAAGTCGCTTGGAGCCGTAATCGAGCTCCAACTGGAAGCTGCGATTCGCCCCGATGCCCCGGATCCGCTCGTGGGCAGGTCCCGCACCTTCCTCGCGCGCCGGAAGATCCCGTTCAGCAGCGCGATGGCCAGGCGCATCGCAGCCGCCCTGCCACTAGCGAGGTCCTGCCATGTCTGGCGCATTCACCAGAGCAACGGTCACAGGCGCGGTCGCGAGGGGTGGGTGGTGAGCACCTCGCGAAGGCCGAACGTTTGCAGTGCTTCGAGATCGGCCGGGTCCACGGGGGCGCGAGGCGAACCTGCGAGCTGTTCTGTGAAGAGCTCGGCGGCATTGGCCATCGCTCCGGGACCGGAGAGGCGGTAGCGCGGAGGCAGCAGGGGCCCGAAGATCAGTGCTTCGGACAGCGCGGGCCAACTGTCCGGGTCGGGCGCCACGCCGAGTTCTTCGGCGAGCGTGAGGGCGAGAGCGTTGTGGGCGTCAAGCGGTGGCTGACCCTTGGTCATCGTTGCCCGCATCGTCGCCTCGTCGGGCAATGTCACCTCACCGGTCCAGGTCGCGATGATCCAGCGTGCCTGCAGTTCGAGCAGCGGCCAGTACGGTCCTTGGGCCAGAAACTGTCCGATGACGCCGAGCCCCGGGAGATCGGGGTGGAGCGTCCTCTGGTAGAGGCCAAAGCCGGAACCGATCGTGCTCCACACAGCGCCGTCGAGGTACGGAATCTCAAGGTCGTACCCAGTGGCGCAAATGACCGCTTCGAACGTTTCCGTCGACCCATCCGTGAAGCTGATGTCGTTGCCCTCGACTGCCGCGATCGCAGGGCGACAGGCGATGGCGCCTTCGCGGATCTGAGCGAGGTAGTCCTGACAGAGCGACAGACCCGCCGTGCGCAGGTCAGGATCGGGCTCGGGCGCGCCAAAGTCCGCCGGATTACCTGCAACGCGCAGTATCCGCTCGCGCTGCCGACGGCTCCATTCCTCCGGGCATAGGAATCGCCGCTCGAGCGCCCCGTAGAGCGTGTACCACTGCCAGTCCGACGAGACACCGTCCACCACCTTCTGGATCACGTATCTGGGCTTGCGGAACGCGGACACCACGGGCGCAACCGGAGCGAGATCTGACGCAATCTCCAAGCCGCTGATTCCGTTGCCGTACACCAGCGTCCGCCGATCGCGGAAGGGCTCCGCACCCGGGTAATCGAAGGCATGCAGAAGCTCACCCCGGAACTGCGTCAACCCAACCGGAGCCGACGGCATGCGAAACCTGCCAGACGCGACCACCACGCGGTCAAACGGCTCGCCGTCGACCTCCCAGCCGACTCGCACGTTGCGGACCGGCGTGCCGAAGCGAATCCGGTCGGTCACGCCGAACTTCCGGGCGTAGGCGCGTAGATAGGCGTGGATCTGTTCCGCGGCGGGGTGCAGGGGATGGTCCGCCGGCGCCGGCAAATCTGAGAATGCCGTCATCGCCCGACTCGTGTTCGTGTGCATTCCCGGCCATATGCCGCTGTGGGGAGCAGTCGATTGCCATTGACCCCCGAGATCGTCGCTGGCCTCGAACACCGTCGTATCGAACCCCGCCTCGATCGCGTACTTCGCGGCGACTAGTCCTCCTGGCCCCGCCCCGATGACCGCCACACGCGCGCCCCGCTCCTGCACGTGATCAGCGTATCGCCGCCGTCCGTCGCCCACCAGCTCACACCGGAGCTCGACACCATCGTCCCGCCCGGATGTGCGATGACGCGGCGTAACATCTCAGGGGTCTGAAAGTCGACGACCCTCGGGGTCGCCATGGTCACGCAGACGATCCTCTGGCTGGTAGCCCTCCGGTCGACTCAGACTCGATGGCACCTCGCCCGGTTCCTCCAGATCAGATCAGGACGCCGTCGATCAAGATCGGGATCCAAGAAGGCCGGGGCGGATCGACCCCTCCGTCGGCTCCGCCGACCGGCAAGGAGCAGCTCGCTGTCCGCGGGTAGCGGCACACCGCGGCGCGTAGGCAACGGCTCGAACCAGGAACTGCGCCTTGCGCTTCGTGCGGCACGCCCAACCCTGGCGAAGCGTCCGAACGCGGACGGCGGCGTGTTGGTCGAAATCGTCCGGGCCCAGGGCATCAACCCGCAATCGCCAGCAGTCGCGCGGGCCGTGAGCGAGTGCCTGGCGGCATGGCTCCGACCGCGAGAAGCACTTTAGGATGCTCGCTATCCCCGAAGTCCTGCTGCGTGTGCTTCGAATCTCTGGGCGGCTGGTTGCGTGGTGTGCGGCGGCCATGGTCCCGCTGCTAGCGGCCGGCTGCGGTGGCGGCTCGCCGGGCGTGGCGAGAAGCGGCTCCTCCTCGATGGCCACGATCACGATCAACGCTGCCGCGCAGTATCAGCGGATCGCTGGGTTTGGTGTGTCGGAGGGGTTCGGGCAGGCCAAGACGCTGATGAGCGCGCCGGCCCCGGTCCAGAAGCAGGTGCTGAGCTTGCTCTACAGCCCGACCCGCGGGGCGGGATTGACGATTTTGCGCAATGAGATCAGCGCCGACAAGGCGTTCACGATCGAACCGCGGGCGCCGAGCAGCCCGAACGCGAAGCCGTCGTACCTGACGCTCGCCGATGTCGACCAGGATCAAGGGCAGCTGTGGCTTGCGAAGCAGATCAAGGCCGACTATGGCGCCAGCGTGTTCGCCGATGCGTGGAGCGCTCCCGGGTTCATGAAGACCAATGCGTCGGCAATCAACGGCGGCACGGTGTGCGGGGTCCCGGGCGCGAGCTGCAAGAGCGGTGATTGGCGCCAGGCGTACGCCGACTATCTCGTGCAGTACGCGAAGGATTACGCCGCGGCGGGCGTACCGCTCAGCTACGTGGGCCCGGAGAACGAAGGGAACCTCAGCGTTCCCCAGGACAGCATGATCATGAGCCCGGCGCAGACCGCCAACCTCATGGGGATGCTCGGCGCGACGCTTGCGCGCTCGGGTCTTTCGACGCGCGGGGAGTGCTGCGCCACCGAAAGCTGGAATTATGCGCAGAGCTATGCGGCCGCGATCGAGACCGATCAGCCCGCGAACGCGGCAACGGCGGTGTTCACCAGCCACGGCTATTTCGCACCGCCCGGCTCGCCGCTGCGCGGTTTGAGCAAGCCGGTCTGGCAGACTGAGTGGGCCCCGTTCGACCATGGGCCGTCTGACCCGGCCTGGGACGACGGCTCACCGTCGTCAGGATTCACCTGGGCGCAGAACATCTACACCGGCTTGACCGCGGCGAACCTGAGCGCGTTCCTCTACCTATGGGGCGCGAACACGAGCACGACGACCGTCACCGGCCCCAACACAGGCCTGGTCGACGTCACGGGGAACACCGTCGCCACTTCCGGCCGACTGTGGGCGTTCGCGAGCTACAGCCGCTTCATCCGCCCAGACGCGGTGCGCATCGGCGCCACGACGAGCCGCACGGGCCTCGAGGTGAGCGCGTTTCGCAACCATGATGGGTCGATCGCGGTGGTCGTTCTGAACAGCACCCACCACCGCCAGGTCGCGACCTTCTCACTGAGCGGGCTCAGTGGAGCGCACCTCACGCCGTACCTGACCGACACATCGCATGAGCTCTCCGCGCAGACCCCGATCACGGTCAGGAACAGCGCCTTCACCGCGACCCTGCCGCCACGGTCGCTCGTCACCTATGACATCCGACCGTGACCTCGCGCGTCCACTGTGACCAGCGCACCCGCGCGCGCTCAAGCGTGCCGGCGCCGACAGGCCAGCACAGATGCTCATAGGCCAGGGATTACGAGCGCAAACCCATCGATGCCGACGTTGCCGCGTGGGACGAGCAGCACGAGCGCTACCCCGATTTCGGGTGGCTGATCCTTTCACGGGAGCCGAAGGGCTCGACGCCTTTGACGTGCCGGCGGATTCCCGCGCCGATACCGAAGCAGGTCTGGGGCGGGCCAACGTGCCCGCCCTGAGATTCGCCAGGAGCACAACGCGTCCCCGGCAGCGCTCGAGGGCCGGTCCAATCTCAGCCCGGCTTCCATGCATCCCGCGCGGAGCAGGGCAGCGCGACCTGATCCTGCGAGATGCCTCGATCGCACGGCGTCGCGACCCAACCTTCTGTGCAACCATCCGGTTGCTATAGGAGGCATCCGACGAGGGAGCTGAGTGTGGGTGAGCCGGGCGGCGAATTCCGAGGGGCAACGGCACGCTCGTACGCGAGGTACCGCCGCGATGTCCCTGCGGCGCTGGTGGACGGCGTCGTGGGAGCCATCGGTCTCGGTGAGATGGATGTCGCGCTCGACCTGGGTTGCGGTACCGGCCAGCTGACGGTCCCGCTTTCGCGCCGCGCTAGAGCGGTACTGGCTCTCGATCCCGAGCCAGACATGTTGGCCGGCCTTCAGGCACGGGTGGCAGCGGCCGGAATTGAGAACGTGGTGTGCATGCTCGCAGGTGATCGTGAGCTCACCGCCGTCGGCGCGTTTATCGGCTCGCTGGCGATCGTGGGCGTGGCAAACGCGCTCCACTGGATGGACACCGAGCAGGTCTTTCGGCGAAGCAGAGAGCTGCTTCGGGCCGGGGGAGGGCTGGTCGTGATCAGTCAAGGGCCGCCGATGTGGCTTCAGGATTCAGATTGGTCGCAGGAGCTGCGTGCTTTCCTGGAGGACTGGACCGGTGAGAGTGCCGGCGGCAGCTGCGGGACCGATCGCGCCACACTAGATCAGCGAGTGGGCGAACTGACCGGCTTGGGCTATGAGCACGTCGAGGTCATGGAGCATCCCTACACGGCAGAAGTCGACCTCGACTACATCGCCGGTCATCTGCAATCCGCCATGCCTGAGTCAGCTCTGCCGACCGAATGCCGTGGCGAGTTCGATGTCCTTCTCCGCGATGCCCTACAGCCCCACGTCGATACCGGGCCGTTGACCGAGCAGATCGACGCGACTGCAGTAATCGCGATTTCGCGTAAGAGCCAAGCCTGACCGCGGTGTCGAGGTGCGCTCGGCGGCGGGTCAGTCAGCGGACTCCGAGGTCCTCGCGGACTGCTTTCCGGATCCCACGACGCTGCTAGCTCAGGATTCCCAACGGTGACAGACCGCAGCTGGAGCTGAGCGAACTCGCTCGCCGCGCGCCCCGCCCGCTTGGAGCCAGAATGATCGTCACCGCCGCTGCTGCCCGCCCCAGAACACGGGCGTAACGGTTCGTTCTGGGCGCCTCGCTCTATGCGCTCCAACTCCCTTCGCATCGGGACCTGCTCCCACCTCCGGACGCGCCTCCCCACGCTAGTTGCGGCGGGCAAGGTCGAGGACGCTACGGGGTTCGGCGTCGCGGATGACTCGCCATCCCCGCAGCATGTACACCAACGCGGCGGGCTTGCCCGTCCGCGGTTCGGCCGCGACGGGGAAAGCCGGGAGCGGGCGCCGGCCCGCTCCTGTGAGATCTGTTCCTCGTCACGCGACGCTCGACGCGGCCACCATCAGCGGCCGCCGTACCAGCACCCCACAGGCGACCACAACAGCGAGGCCGATGGCGGTCAGCGCACCGCCGACCCCCAGGAACGAGACAAGGGGCCCGGCAAGAAGGGACCCGACCACGATCCCTCCGAGGGAGACGGGCATGGCCAGTCCGTACGCGCTGGCGAGGATGTCGTCGTCGAGCATTCGAGGCAGGGCGGTATCGGCCAGGACCTCGCCGACGACGAGTCCACCGCCGCCGAGCAGCGACGCCGCCAGCGCCTCGAGCAGCGTCGGCCGAGAGCCGAGGGCCACGAGGGTGGTCGCGACCAGCAGGAGCGCGGCGATCAGCACCATGCGCCAGCGGGCCGGGTTGGCGACGCGGCCGGTCACCATCGCCCCGATCACGCCTCCGATGCCGTACGCGCCCATGAGCAGGCCGTAGCCGCCGTTGCCGGCGCCGATCTGGCGTCCCAGCAACACGAACAGGACGGTCAACGTTCCGTAGACGGCGCTGCATACGATGTCGGCGGCGATCAGCCGGATGGCGGCCGGCACTGCCCACAACGCCTGGGCCCCGGCCATGATGCCATCCAGCAAGCCGCCGACGGTCTCGGTAGCCGCGCCTGACGGGACAAAGGCAGGACGGCTCCCAATCGACCAGACCGCGACGGCCGAGGCGATGAAGGTCACCGCGTTCAAGAGCATCGCGGTCGCCGGCGTGGAGACGATCAGCACGAAAGCGCCGAGCGCCGGGCCGGCGACGATCGCCGCCTGGCCCACGGCGGACCGCCGCGCGTTGGCCCGCTGCAACTCCGGCCCGGGGACCAGCCGCGCGGTGCTGGCAGCGACGCACGGCGGCACCGCCATGCCGGCCGCCGTGGCGGCCGCCGCGATCACCGGCGCCAGGAGGATCGGCAGCCCGGCTGCGGCTGCTGCGGCCAGAGCCACCATGAGCGCCGCCCGCATCAGGTCGGCGCCGATCATCAACCTCCGCCGGTTATGCCGGTCGGCCATGACCCCGCCCAGCGGGCCGAGGAGGACGATGGGGAGGACCCGGGCGGCTGTGGTGAGCGCTACCCACGTTCCGGAGTGCGTCCGCTCGAACACGAGCGCCAGCAGGGCCACGTTGTAGGCCCAGTCGCCGAGCGAGGAGACCGCGAGGGAGGCAAGGAGAACCTGAAATGGGCGCCCGCCGAGGGGACGGCGCCGGAGGAGTGAGCGTGAAGGGAGCATGCGAGCAGCATGCGTCTAAGCCCCCGCCTCGCACATCGGGCCGGCGCATAGTCTCACCGCCCCAGCTAGCTGAGATTTCGGCCTAAGCAGGCTTAGAGCCCGTGGATTCCGGCGCCGGGACCGAGACGAGGCCACGCCGGTGGGCGACGGCGGCCGCCTGCACGCGCGTCGCGACCCCCAGCTTGGACAGGATGTTGGACACGTGGACGCTCGCCGTCGCCCGGGAGATGAATAGTTGCGTCGCGATCTCGGTGTTGGAGCGGCCGTCGGCGACGAGCTCGAGCACCTCACGCTCGCGCGCCGTCAATCCGAACGGATCCTCAGCGCCGGCAATCGTTGAGGAGGCGGTCGCGGAGTTCGTGCCGTCGGCCGAGACGCGCAGACGAGCGCGCCGGATCAGAGCCTCGATCTCGCCCAGCAGAGGCGCGGCGCCCATTCGCCCAGCCAGCTCGGCTGCCTCACCGGCCGCCGCGCCCGCGGCGTGCGCGCTGCCCGCGCCGGTCAACGCCTCCGCGTGCCTCAACAATGCGTAGGCGAGCGGGAACGGCTCGTTCATCTCGCGGCAGGCGGCGACCGCGTCGGCCCACGCCTCCCCCTCCCCGTTGCGCGTCAGGCGCGCGTGCTCGGCCCGCGCCAGGGCCAGATGCCCGCGGTCAGCGGGGCTTCCCGCCACCAGGTCTTCGGCTTGCGCCCGCAACACCGCCGAGCGCCCCAACGCGTCCACCGGCACGGACCCGCCCTCGTCAAATGCGCGGATCGCCCGCTCGGCTTCGATCCGGGACCCCAGCGACAGCAGCGGCCACCGGTACCGCGGCTCCTCGCCCGGCGTCGTCCGGAGCAGGCCGCGGTCGACGCTGGCCCGCGCCTCGTCCAGCTTGCCCGCGGCCCGCGCCAGCTCGGCCTCGACCGTCGCCAGCGGCAGCGCGAACTGCGGCGCCGTGGTGCTGCGGAGGTGCTGGCGTACCTCGCGCAGATCGGCGTGGGCCGCCTCCGTCCGCCCGGCGAGTGCATTAATTTCGATGCGGAGCAGAAGCAGGCTGGCGGTGAACGTCCCGGCGGCCTCCCGTTCTGGCGCCGCGGTAGCGAGTGCCTCGGCCCAGCGCCCTGACCGCAACAGAGCCTCGGCCTTGTTGCTCCGCAGAAGGGCTCCGGTGGTGCGGGTGACGCCTGCCTCCTCGGCGACCGCGATCCCCTCCTCAGCGGTCACTACCGCGTCCTCATAGCGACCGAGCATGAGCAGGAGGTCGGAGAGATTGACGAACGCGCGGATGGCGACCCAGTTCCAGCGCGTTCCCAGACAGCGCGCCCGGTCGATCGCGGCCCGCATCTGGTCCAGACCGGCTTCCACCGCGCCCGCGACGACGGCAGCGTGGCCGACGGTGATCTGCGCGTCGAGCTGCTCCTCGGTCGCTCCCACCGCCTCCGCGGCGGTCATCGCCCGGGTTCCGAGCTCCCCGGCGCGCCGCATCTGGTCGACGCGGAGCATGGCCGCCGCGAGCTGTCCCAGCACCCGCGCGCCCGCGCGACTCGGAAGGTCAGGTGGCAGCAGTCCAACGGCCTGCTCGAGGACTGCGATGCCCTCGTCGTCGCGGCTGAGCTCCCGAAGGATCGAGGCCCGCCGCGCGAGCAACAGCGCGCGTTGTTCCAGCGGCCCGCCGTAGCCGACCTCCTCCAACGCCTCGTCGACGAGGCCCAGCGCCCGGTCGACCGAACCCGCCCAAAAGGCCGCGTCGGCGGCAGCGTCGAGCAGTTCAGCGTGCTGGATGCCGGCGCGCTGGTCGGCGTCGGACACCTGGGTCCACAGCTCCAGGGCCAGCTCGTAGTGGCGCTGCGCCGCCGACGGCGCGTACGCGTCGGCGGCTACCCGTCCGGCCCGCACCGACGCAGACAGGGCGCGCGGCAAATCGTGGGCGGTGACCCAGTGGTGGGCGAGCATCGAGATCGTGTCCAGCCCCGGGGCGTCGAGCTCGGTATTGCTCTCGATGGCCTCGGCGTACAGCCGGTGAAGCTGGGCGCGCTCGCCCGGCAGCAGGTCATCGTGGATCGCCGCCCGCGCCAGCGAGTGACGGAAGCCGTAGCCGCGGCCGGACGGGTCGACGACGAGCAATTGGTGTTCGACCGTCTCGCGGAGGGCGGCATACAGGTCGTCCTCCGACCGCCCCGCCACGATGGTGAGCAAACGCTCCGGTACCCACCGGCCGCCGCAGGACGCCACCCGTAGGACACGCTCGGCATCCGGGCGCAGCCGCTCGGCGCGGGCGAGGAGGACGTCCCGTAGCGATGGCGGCAGGTAGTCCTGGCCGACGCCACCCTCGCGCATGGCCCCGAGCAGCTCCTCGACGAACAGCGGAATCCCCTCGGAGCGCTCCGAGACGGCGTCGATCAGGGAGCCATCTGGCCGCTGGCCCAGGATGGCCGCGATCTGCGCGGCGACGTCGGACGCCGACAGTCGTTGGAGATCTAGCCGTTCCACCGTCCGCTGCTGCTCCCAGCGCGCCGAGATACGGCGGAAGGGATGGGTGCGATGCAGCTCGTCGGAGCGGACGGTGAAGACGAGCATCAGGCGGCGCGCCGTCGGCCCGGCGACGAGGAGGGCAATCAGGTCGAGGGTGGCCGGGTCGGCCCACTGGACGTCCTCGAAGGCGAGCACCAGCGGGCGGGCTGCCGCCAGCCGCCCGATGACTCCGAGCAGCAATTCCAGGATCCGCGATGGATCTCGGTCGGCGCGGCCGGGCGCCTCCCGCCCGTCGTCGAGCTCCGGTACCAAGCGCCCGATCTCCGCCCGGGCCGGTCCGAGCAGCCCCTCCAGGTCGTCGTCGTCGATCTCCGAGGCCAGCATGCGGAGCATGTCCACGACCGGTGCGTAGGGAATCCCGTCTCCGCCGAGCTCGACGCAGCCGCCCACGAGCGCGCGAGCTTCAGCCGCTCGCGCCCGGCTGACAAACTCGCCGATCAGCCGCGACTTGCCGACCCCCGCCTCCCCGCCGACCAGCACCGTCGCCGCCTCGCCCTTGAGAACCCGGGCAAGCGCGGCGTCCAGCGCCGTCGACTCGGTCTCCCTACCGACGAGGACCGGGCTCACAAGACTCGCTGCCATCGCACGGCATCCTAGGCGTGGCGGCACCTTGAGACCAAAGAAAAGCCCGGCGCGGGGACCGCGCCGGGCTGGATTTGAGATCTGTGCGCCTGTCGGCGGTCTGTCGATCAGAAGGTGCGGAACGTGCGCTCGATGCGGATCATGGGCTCTCCCTCTCTTTCTGCTCTTGCCGGCTGTCCGGCCGGCGTTGGGTGATGAGCAGATGGTGCGCGTAAGCCCCCACCCCGCACATCGGGCAGAGCCATGATCCTGCGGGCTGAAATCGCGTCCGCTGGTGGCTTAGCGCCGGCGTACGACGCGCAGAGTGACGCCCTCGCTCGTCACGGAGCGTTCTGTCTCACCAGCTTCGGCCAAAGCCCGGTTCACGCGTGAAAGCGCCGGCGCTATGCCGGTCGCCAACGCCGGCGGCTCGTCAATCCATCCGACGATCGCATTCGTCCCTGACTCGGACCGACACTCACGAGCTCTTTGGCGACGGCGGTGCAACAGGCGGCGCCGGCGCTGACGAGTCCTTTGCCGCGTAAGCGATGGCCGGCGCGATCTACGTCGCACGAGTCCTATGGCGACGATTCGATTCTTGAGCGCCCAGGTTGCCGCAGCCTCTCCACAGCAGCCACGAGCGTCGACTAGGGGGCTCTCGCCGGGGTTTGTCGTCGACGCTGCTCCTTCTGACTCGAAGCGACAGCGCCGCTGCGCATGGCCGCGCTCAGCATCGCGCTCGTTCCAACGCGCAGTCGGCTGGCCGCGCCGTCGCCTCGATGTAGGCCCCGACAAGGCCACTTCGACCATGCGTCTGGGTTTGTGATCGCCTGGTAGAGCTTGACCGTCTGATCGACCTCTGAGGCCCGGCTCAGGTTCCCCGGTTTCCCGCCACCGCCCGCAGATGGCGGAACGGCTTGCCGTCCCGGAGCTCGAGGATCACCCCTTCGACCAGGCCACCGTCGGGTAGGGCTCGCCCGTCGGTGACCGCATTGACGACTTCGCGCTTGCGCTGGATCAGCCGCGCCATCGTCTCGTCAATCGTCTCGGCGGCCAGCAGGTACCAGGCCGTGACCGCGTCGCGCTGTCCGATCCGGTGGCAGCGGTCCTCGGCCTGGTCGTGGATAGCCGGCGTCCATTCCAGCTCGAGGAAGGCGATGTTCGAGGCGCGCGTCAGCGTGATGCCTTGCGCCGCCACGCGGGTCGCGCAGACGATCAGCTGCGGGCCACCCTCTTGTTGGAAGGCGGCGATGGCCTGCTCGCGGGCCGCGATCGAATCCTCTCCGAGCAGATGCAGCGCGTCGGGAAACCGGCGCAGGACGGCGCGCTGGATCTCGACGTGCCGGGCGAACACGACAAGCGGCTCGCCGGAGTTGAGGAAGTCGTGGATCCATGCGATCCCAGCCGCGAGCTTGCCCCGCGCGGCCAGACGTTGGAGCGTCGTCAGCTGAGCCAGACGCTCGGCCCGCAGGGTGGCGGCGATCTTCGCATCAAGCGTGCTCAGATCCAGCGGCTGGCTGCGCAGCCACTCGATCACATCGTCCTCGGCCAGGCGGTACTCGGCCTCGTTGGTGAGGCTGACCGGGACCACGACCTGACGCTTGGCGGGTAGCTGCGGGATCACCTCGGACTTCAGCCGCCGCACGAAGCACTGGCGGCGCAGGTGCCAGTGGAGCCGCTCCTCGTTCAGCTCGCCGTCGAACTGGCGACGGAAGCTCGCCCCCGAGCCGAACTCATGCATCCGCCCGATCACCCGGAGCTGGGCGATCAGCTCCTCGGCGTGGTTGAGCACCGGCGTTCCGGTGAGCGCGAGGCGCAGGCCATCGGGAGCGACCGCCTCGGCGAGCTTGCGGACCGCCTGCGTCCGCTTCGCGTGCGGGTTCTTGACGTAATGGGATTCGTCCGCAACCAGCGCCTTGAGGCCCCGGCGGGCGAGGGTCTGGCGGTGGGCGTCGACGATCTCGTAATTGAGCACGGTCAGGTCGGCCCGCTCCGCCATCACCCTCCGCCCCGAGACGACCGCGAGCGAACGATGGGGTAGCCAGCGAGCCGCCTCGCGGGCCCACGTCAGCTTCATCGAGGCCGGGCATACGACCACGGACGGAAACGCATCGTCGGCCTCGAGGATGGCGAGCGCCTCGACCGTCTTGCCCAGCCCCTGTTCGTCAGACAGAAAGCAGCGGCGGGCCTCGAGCGCGTAACGAACCGCTGCCCACTGAAACGGCGCCAGCTCGCCGCCCAGACGTCCCGCGATCTCATCGATTGGATCTGCCTCCCGCGCCCGGGAGGCCGCAACTGCCTTGCGCGCCGCTCGGTTTTCGGCGACGAGCGCAGCAAGCTGGTCCCCCGCCTCCGGCGTGACCTCCACCTGATGCAGCGCGGCGAACGCATCGAGCTGGTCGGCAATCCACGGGTCCACCTTCAACTCGTTTCGGACCGCTCCGGGCAGTCGCTCGAACGCGGCCGCCGCATCGTGGTCCCACAGCACCTCAAGCGAGAACCGCTGGCCGGCGACACCGCTGCCGAATGTGAGCCGCGCCGGCGGTGGAGCCTCTCCGCGCTCAACGTACTCCAGGCAGCGGGCCGCCGCCACGCTGAGCCGGCCAGGCTCCATCTCGGCCAGCACCCCGGCCGCCTGCGCGGTCATCGGCACCAGCGCACGGCCGTCATGCTCGACGATGCTCTCGCGCAGCGCGGGTGGGGGCGAGCCGGCCAGCGTGTCCAGCGCCCACCACCCCCGGCCGTCGTAGACCGAGGTGCGGACGTGACCGATCCATCGCTCCGAAGCCGCTGTTAACCAGGCATCGACTTCGGGGCTGCATGTCAGCTCGGGGTAGAGGTGCACGATCTTCCGGAGCTTCACCGACACCCAGTCATCCGCCGGCGCCACCCACTCGCGCGCGTCCCAATCGAAGCGCCGCCCCGGCAGCGTCCGAACGGCGCTGACCAGCACCGCGTCGTATGGAAACGCGAGCACCACGACCCGACCAGCCGCGCCGTCCGGACGCAACATCACATTCGGCTGATCGGGGAGCGGCCTCATTCCGACCAGCACGTTAGCCATCCAAGGTGGCGTCGCCCGGGAGGCAGACCAGAACGCGCATGAACGACCCGCGGCAGTACTCACGCATGACGTCGTCCAACGTGACCACGAGCGCGAGCTTCCTCGTATCCATGCGAGGCGGCACTCGACAGCCGCGAGACAGCGACTGCTCCATACACCTCGGACGGGGAGTACTGTTCCTGCCTCAAAGCGCGGTCGACGTCACGGACGCACGACGACCTGGGGCGCTCGCAACTGACCGGGATCCAGCCACCCAGCCCACAATGCCGCCGCGGCTACCAGCGACAGAGGCCGGTCGATATCACGGGCTCGATGAGGGCGTCAGCCTCGTGAGAGCGCTGGCGTCTTTGTCGGGGCCGTTCACGTCTGCCTCGCAGAGGAATAGCCCGGCGCGATCAGCACAGAAGCGGTCCCAATCGAGCTGCATCGTCGCGGCCGGAACGTCGGTCAGAACTCGGTCGAGTACCCAGGCAAGCTGAACCAGGCCGGTAGCCATTACAGAAGCCCCTGCGCTTTGGGACCATGGGGTCCGGCCTTGGTCGCAGGGGCGGGCTCTGCCTAGGTCATTCGACGCTCCAGGGACCGGTACGACGAGTGGCATCTCGAACCCACGCGCGACAGGCCGGTCACGAGCAAGCTGGATCACAGCCGCCGATAGAGACTCCATGCTCGCGGGTGCATTGAGCTCCTCATCCTCACCCGTCGGGTGGCGTCGTGCCCAGGCGAACTTCGACTGCGCGATCGACCCAACATCAGCACAGACGACCTCAAGGTCAAGGAGCCACTGGTCCATGGGCAGACTGGGCGAGACCGGGGGTCTCCGCCAAGGAAAGCCGCCCACCGGGCCGTCTGAACGTCGACTCGGTCGCTATCGGGCGGGTGGCGGCTCGGCGTTGGCCGGCCGTGGGTCGGTTCGGTTTCGTGGGCATACTGCGGCGATGCGTGGGGTCGCGACAGGCCGGCTCGATGAGCTCGTCGGTGGCGGCGGGGTGTGCGTGCTCTCGGGCGCGGGTCTGTCGACCGAGTCGGGGATTCCGGACTATCGCGGTCCGAGCGGAGCGCTTCGGGCCCGCCTGCCGATGACGATCGCCGAGTTCCGCAGCTCACCGGCCGCGCGTCAGCGCTATTGGGCTCGGGCGCATATCGGCTGGCGGCGGATCAGAGCGGCGCGGCCCAATGCCGGGCATTTGGCGGTGGCCGCGCTGCAGCGAGCGGGCGTGTTGCGCGGGATCATCACCCAGAACGTCGATGGGCTGCATCAGGCCGCCGGCGCTCGAGACGTCGTCGAGTTGCATGGGACGCTTGAGCGTGTCGTGTGCATCGAGTGCGGGGCGCGTAGTACCCGGGCGGCGCTGGATGAGCGGCTGCGCGCCGCCAACCCGGATCTCGCGTGGGACGAGGTCGCTGCCAGCAACCCTGACGGAGACGTCGAGCTCGCGGACGAGCACGTTACTCGGTTCCAGCTCGTGGGCTGTGAGTGCTGCGGGGCCGATCTGCTCAAGCCGGACGTCGTGTTCTTCGGCGAGAACGTGCCGCGGCCTCGGGTGCAGCGCTGCTTTGAGCTGGTTGACGGTTCGGCGAGTCTGATCGTGCTGGGTTCCTCGCTGCAGGTCATGTCGGGGCTGCGGTTCGTGCATCGAGCCCGGCAGGAGGGGATTCCGGTGGCGATCGTCAACCGCGGCGCGACTCGCGGCGATGCGTTCGCCGAGGTGAAGGTCGACGCCGCGCTTGGCGACGTGCTGCCGGCACTGGCCGCCGCACGCCGCTGAGCACGGCGGGTCCGCCGCCTGCCGCCCGCCCGCTGCCCCAACATCGCTTCCGGGCCTGACGTGTCCCCGCGCGACCAGCGCCTCGGCGACGGAGCGGGTGTCCGTTCGAAGCTATCGGCAGGTCGCGTGCTGGCCGAACATCCATCCCTCGACGGAGCGGATCACGGGATCGTCGGGCAGCTCGGGTTCGACGGCTCGGTGCAGGGTGTCGATCATCCCGAATAGCCCAACGACGGCGTCGAAAGGGTCCTCGCCATCAGGCGACGGGCCGAAGCCATCGAGGATCTGTTCGGTCAGCAGCTCGTCGGGCAGGACCGCATGCTCGACGCACCAGTCAAGGAGCCGTGACGCGTCATCGCGCCGGTCCTCCTGCCGCCGCTTCGAGGCCCTGGGGCGGCCGATCGAGAGATCGAGTTGTAGGTAGGCGTCGGCCGGGTAAGTCTCGACCAGGACCGCGTCCGAGGCCATGAGTAGGTTCTGAAGCTGACCGTCGAACGGCCAGACCGCGAAGCGGTGGTCGGGATCCCGCAGCGCGGGGAGCAACGTGTCGCGCCAGCCAGTGACGGTCGCCTTGCCGACTCCGCTGGCGCCGAGGCACCAGAACATCTCCGAGGCGGCGTTGCGGGTGCAGTGCTTGCGGTCGCAGCGGCGTAGCACGTCCTCGGCGGAGAGCCCGAGCGCTTCGCGGAATTTCGACTTGATGCCGGGGCTCTTCACCGCGATGTTCGTTGGGAAGAACGGTCGTGCGGGCGAGACCTCGGCGATGTCTGTGGCAACGTCGAACAGCGTCGTGTCGTCGGGTAGCGAGCGCAGCCAACTGAGGTACCGCTCGGCGCGTGCATGGAGGGCGTAGGCGCGCGGGAGCCCGATTGGGAAGTCGAACCCGAGCAGCGTCCTGCCCAGTGGGCCGTGGAGCTCCATGTCATCGAGCAGCTGCCCGCTGTTCCCGAAGATCGAGGGAGAGTGGGCTCGAAAGGCACCGTCGCGCAACTCGGCCGACGCGACTGCCCGCTTGGCCGGCGCGGTTCCCCAGTCGGCGTGCGCGATCCGGTCAGGCAGCCATGGCGGGCTGTGCTCCGCGCGCGCGAGTGCTCGGCGCGCGCGGGCAGCGGCCTCCTCGGAGCCGACCGAGATCGGCTTCGAGTACGCAGCGGGCGTTCTCGGTCCTGCCACGCCTCCGGGCCGGGCCACGGCCCGAGCGCGGCCCGTGCTCCTCGGCGGGAGGGGCGGTTCGCCCGCGATGCGATGCGCGGCGGCGAGGATCACAGTGTCATCACGCCCCTTGAGCGTGATCAGCGTGCCGTAGAACAGCGCCGTCTTGTTGGTGGTGGCCCCGGCCGCGGTCGCATGCCACACGGACATGATCGGCACGGGCGCCGACCAAACGTGGATGTCACGCAGCCCGATCCCGTGGTCGAGAGCCATCCACTCCGGCCGCCGCGCTCGCTCCTCGTCCTCAAAGCGGTGGTAGCCGCTCTCCACGACGGCGTCGGCCACGAACACGCGGTGGGGACTCCCGACGGTGACGATCACCAGGTCCCCGGGATGGATCCTGTGTCGCAGCATCGCCGTGGACGGGACCCCGTATAGACCCCGCCGTACGAGATCCCGCGCCAACTGCGGCATCTGACGGCGATCCGGGACGAGACCCTTCGTAAAGTGCAACAGGTAGCTCGCCACGGTGAAAACGTATCCGCTTACACCCAGGCGCCGTCACGGCCTAGCGTGTCGGCCATCGACACGGACGCTCACGTGGTCGTAGCGACGGATGCTCCGAGCGTCATCGCCAAGAGAGCTCCGATGGTCGCTACGAGCTCAGAGCAGCCAGACAGCCACGGCAGCCGGCATCGCCCTAGCTGTCCGGTTCCAGCAGCTAAGGGTCGCACCCCGACTCGCGTCCTCGCTGCTCCGCTCGTCCGGAGGTAGCGGCGTGGCCGCGGCGGCAGGCGCGGACTCCGCGCAAGTCAGGGCGGGCAACGCGGACTGAGAGATGCACGCCGGGCAACGGAAGCAGGGCCGGACCTCAGCGTCCCGCTGCAGGAGATGCCAGGGCCCGGCAGCCTCGCCGACGACGAGCATCGCGCGCGCAGGCCGTCTGGAGCAGCCATCTCGCCCGCTCTCCGGGTGTGGTTCATGTTGGGTCGAAGCAGAAGTCAGCCCCGTCGTCGACGGCGTCCGCTCCATCGCCCACCCACCCGTCGCGCCGTGGCTTTCGCTTCAGGACGTGAGACTCGAAGGAGCAGCTCGACGCCGGGCGCGCATGGCCGCGACGCGGCTCGTGGTGCGGGGAAGCAGGGGCGCAGATTGCTTCGGTCAGCGGGGCGCGGCAGTCTCGATGCAAGGTCGGAACGGGGCGGCTCGTCAAGTCCCGTCAGGCTCCGGTGAGAGAGCACGTGGGAGTTGCTGCCGGGAGTTGATATCGAGCTTGAGATATACGTGGCCGAGATGGCTTTCAATCGTCTTGCGCGTGACGAATAGCGCCTGCGCGATCTCCGGGTTCGACATGCCGCTCGCCGCGAGCTCGGCAACTCTGCGCTCGCTGGCGGTCAATGACTCAGCACCGGAGAGCATCGCGCGTCGCGGTCGGGCTCCGGTGGCGGATAGCTCCTGCTGCGCGCGGTTCGCTATTGGTGTCGCGCCGGAGCGGTGCGCGATGTCGAGCGAGGCGCGTAGGTACTCGCGTGCTTCGGCGCGCTGATTCGTACGACGCAGCGCAGCCCCGAGCTCGAGCAATGCGTGGGCGTGCTCGACCCGGCATCCGGACGGTTCCAGAACGGCGACTGCTTGGCGCAAGAGCTCGATGCCGTGGACCCCTTGCTCGACGATCCCACCGGCGCGGAGCGCCATCCCTAGCGCCCACGGCGCACCGAATGCGCGAGCGCGTTGGAGGGCCGGCTTGATCAGCTCACGCGCTTCACTTGCGCGGCCGATCGCAACCAGCGCGGGTGCTACGCGGACACGCCAGGGGATATAGGAGGGGTTGTCGAATCCCCGCTGCTCCAACCAGGCACCGGCTTCCAACAGCATCTCGACGCCGGCGTTGACCTCGTCCCTGGCGAGCGCAAGCTCGCCAAGCAGCACGCTCGGGAACGGGCTGATCACAACCTCAAGCGGCTTCGTTCCCAACCCGGTCGACTCGACCAGCTCGCTGGCCTCCTCGAACTCTCCGCGAGCGATCAGAACCTCCAGCAGCACGGCCGCTGACCACCAGTAGATCGTCGCGGCCGCTTCCCCGAGCTGGCTGATCACCTCCCAACTGGTCCGCGCGTCCGCTTCCGCCTCGAGCAATTCTCCGCGGCGGAAACGGATCACGGCCCGCTGAAAGTAGCCTCCGCCGACGTTGATCGTCCACCCTTGGCGGCTGACCTCACCGAGCCAGTCTGTGAACAGCCCGAGTGCGGATGGGTCGTCGCAGATCGTCAGCGTGTTCCCGACTGCGGATGCCGTCTCGCTGCCATCCTCGAGATCAAGCCAGGTGAGTCCCGCGGCGCTGGCCCTGCGGGTGAGCTCAATCGCGCGCTCTGCTGACGCAGCGCCGGTGTGCGCGAGGTTTACGGCTGCAGCGGCCAGCACACGCCGCTCCCCTGCACTTGCACCTTCGAGGCTCCCCGCAAGATCCTGCAGGCGCCGTTGCCGTCCGTCGCGGTCGGGATCGTCGGCCCACCAGGATGCGTAGAAGTCGCGCGTGCCGCACAGATGCGTCGCGAGCTCGGTGCCGGATCCGGACAGCTTGATCGCCTCGTCAAAGCTCGCGATCGACTCGCGCATCCGGCCGGCATACGCGAGCGAGTAGCCGCACCAGCGATGAGCGAGAAGGGCTGACTGGCCGCTCGAGCCAACGGCGGCCGACGCGAATGCAGCCGCAGCCGCTGCGGTGTTCACACCGATCAGCGCCTGCCCCAACTCGAACTGCACCTGAGCGCGTGACTCGGGCGGTGGCGGTTCGCTCAGCGCCCGGTTCAGATAGCTCGCAGCCGCATCTGGGGTACTGGAGAGGAGCGCATCCCGAGCCGCGCTGCGCAACCAATCGACGATCCGTGGATCACCCGACGGCTCGCACGCGAGCGCGTGCATTGCGACCCGCCGTGGCGGCGCTCCGTCGTGGTCGAGCATCTCCGCCGCCGTCCTGTGTGCACGGGTGCGCTCGCCGATAGCAAGCTCGTTGTATACCGCGGTGCGTGCGATCGGATGGATGAACTCGAGCGGCTGGCTGCGCATGAGGACATCTGCGCTCGCCAACGTGTCCCAGGCGTCCAACGCCTCCTGAATCGAGAGATTGCTCAGCGTCGCGGCGTGACGTATCTCGGAATCCGAGCCAAGGACCGCGACGGCATTGGCAAGCCGTCGGGCCCGCGGTCCCCGACGCGCCAGGCGCACCAGAATTGACCGCGCCACCTCGCGCGAACCCAACTGCGGCACCCGCGCGGCCTGCTCGTCCGTCGGCTCTATCCCATCCGCAATGGCTGCTCGCACCAACTCGCGTAAGTAGAACGGATTACCCCCGGATGCCTCGTGGCACGATTTGACGAACCCAGCATCGCCCGCGCGAGCGAATTGAGACCGAATGACCTCAGCCACACTCTCGACCGCGAGCGGCTCGAGCGCGACCACGAGCTCGTCGCCGATGAGGCCGGAGAGCTCCTCGCCGTTGGCTTCGGGCGGTCGGGTCGCCACGAGAAGCAATATGGGCATGTCGCGGATGCGTCCCGCCATGTAGTTCAGCCACCGAACCGTTTGGGCATCTGCCCACTGCAGATCATCGATTGCCAGCAGTGCCGGGGCGTGATCAGAGAGGTTCCCCGCGAGCCAATACAGCCCATGAATAACGGCGAGCAGATCGGGACCCGCTCCCTCGCTCGCCAGCCCTAGCAGCGTGCGCGCGTGCGCAGCGGCGCCGCTCAACACAGCGCGCTGTTCACGTTCGCCCAGGTCACGTACGGCGTTCTCGAACAACTGGCGCGCCACGCCGAAGGGCATCCCCTGCTCGAGCTCGCTGCCGCGGGCCGCGAGCACTTGCAGCTCGTGCTGGCGCGCCGACTCGACCACCCGGCCGAGCAACGCGGTCTTCCCAAGACCAGCGTTCGCGCGGATCAAGACCACGCGCCCCGATCCAGCGTGTGCCTCGGCGAGGCAGCCGTCTATCGACGCCAGCGCCCATTCGCGCTCAAGCAGACGGACGCCGCCCGCGCTCTCCGAATGTCTGCTCTGCATCATGCTCCTAGACCCTTGCAGATCGATTGTCGCGGTCCTCGACAGCGCGAGGCTCGCAAATACCGGGGAAGCTCCCCGACGCGAAGGCACCGGCGAACCTGGATGCTTGCCACATGGCCGCTGCGGACGACACGGGACCGATCCGACTCGTGATCATCCTCGACAAGAACACAGAACCGATCGAGGGTGAACTGATCGAACCGAGCGCGTACGCGCAACGGTTCCGCGGCTGGCTGTCCCTCGCCACTCTGATCGAATCGACCCGAGCGCACGCAGGCACAGTCAGAGACCCCACATGGGAGTGAACAGCCCCGCAGCGCGACCGCTGGAAAGTTCGGGGAGGCTCCCTGATGCGAACACGTTCGATCGCGAGCAATCTCGTCTCGGCAACCAACCGAAATGAGGGATTCATGCACAGAACATCGCCCCAAAGAACCGTGACAGCGCTGCGAGCAGCCGTCGCGATCGTCGCCGTGTCCGGAGTCGCGCTCCTGACGACCGCAGCAGCGCCAGCCAAGGTCACCCACCCCACAGCCTCGCCGCTCACATTCCTTGTCGAGACAACATCCCTAGCCGCACCCGACCCCTCGTTCCCGAAGGCTGGCGATACGATCGTCGTGACACAGAAGAACGTGAACAACGGGCACCGCATCGGGGAGGACCGCACGGCGTGCATGGTCACCGATTCCTCCGGCTCGCTCCAGTGCAGTACTACCGTCGGCCTCCCCGGCGGATTCCTCGAAGTCGCGTTCCCCGAGAACCTCAACTCTAAGAACATCACGGCGCCGATCACCGGCGGCACCGGCCGATACGCCACCGCACGCGGCTACTTCACGCTGCACCAACTCAGCCCCACCAAATATCATGTCACACTCCACCTCCAGTAAGCGACGAACGTCAGCTGTCTTAACCCGCGGCGGGCTACCGCCACGGATGGCCAGCGGCAGCTCCACGCCGGGGATGGCCAACCGCCCCTGTCAGGCGTCGGTCGCCGCAATTCGCCCGGAGCGACCCACAAGTGATCGCATCGGAACGGCTCCGGCACTGGCGTTGAACCTCAACACGGCGCTTCAGCTTGATCGCCGACCCGGTCACGATCCCGATCGGGACAGACGACCGCTCCCGGCGGCGATCGGCCGCGACGACTCGGGCGCCGAATACCGCGCCGGCGGCGTTGCAGGTCCCATGCGCCTGAACCCACCGTCCCTCGTATTCGCCACGACCTGGAGCGGTCATCTTGCGATCGCGTGGCGGCGCACTGCGCGCGGCGGGCTGTCGCGGTGGTGGCCCGGTGCTCACCCGCGCCGGCAGAGCCGGGCGAGCGAGTCGTCGATACAGCGCCGCTGAGGCGGCGTCCGCGCCGCCACTCGTCGCGACGGCGCCAGTCGCCAGTCGACGTTTCACGAAAGCACCGCTTCGGTGATGACGCGCCCTTCGTCGGTGGGGCTTAGGGGGGAGAGACGGATCCGGCGCGTCGCCCTTCGTAGACTCAGACTCGATGGCACCTCGCCCGGTTCCTCCCGATCAGATCAAGACCCCGTCGATCAAGATCGGGATCCAAGAAGGACGCGGCGGCTCGACCCCGCCGACGGCCCCGCCGACCGGCAAGTAGCAGCTCGCCGCTCGCGGACAGCGGCCTACAGCGGCGCGTAGGCTCCGGCTCGAACCAGAACTGCGCCTAGCGCTTCGTGCGGCATGGCAGGCATCGTCGTGGTCGCGAAAGCGGATCACCCAGATACGCGCGCCCTGGACCCGAGCCGCACCGTTTGCGCCCGAGGGCGGGCTGGGGACAATCGAGCCGGCGTGCGGGGGCGAGTGGTCGCGCGCGGAGATGGGGCCGAGCGTCCGGCTCGGCTGGGCGTCGCGCGCGGCGGGGTGGGGAGGGGCGGTCGGCTTCGTGGGGTCGAAACGGCAGGGTCACGCGCGGGGACGCGATCGGCTGGCCCCGAGCGTCCGTGCTCGGCGATTGGTCCTCGCGCGCGTGGACAGCGATGGTGTGAGGCCGCGGCTCTGGCGCTTCGAGCGGCCCGTCCACCAGGCGTTCCTGAGAGCTCGTCGGCTCCTGGCGTTGGCGCCGGCGCCCCAACTGCTCTAGCAGCCCCCAAAGCAGGGGCACACTGTACGCACCTCGGTGCTGAGCCCAAGGCGTCCAAGACGTCCATCGCCCCGAATCGTCCGTGTTCACAGGGGGTTCCGTGGGTCGGGCCGACGTGGCGCGTCGCCGGCGGGACGTCTTGGAGTCGGTCTCATGGGAGACCGTTTCGCCTCCACAGCAGGTCCGTCTGGAGTTTCAGACGAGCAACGTTCCTGCGGTTCGCCTTCGCATCGTCGCTCCAACGGCGCAGCTGTGCGTCAGCCTCCACAATCACATGCATCCCCACGTCGACGCCGGGAAGCGCGGCCAAGCGTGGGACCCTGCTGTGACGGGATCTGCCGCTGCGATCCTCGGCTTCGCGATCCCGGACCTACTCCTCTTGACGGGCGTCATCCAGCCTGGTGGACGATGGTTCTCCAGTTCACCTGCGGCCCCCTCGGGATGCTGATCCCGCTCAAGCTGATCCCGTGGGCGTTCCCCCCGCTGGAGTTGGTCGAGGCGTGGGAGAAGCCGCGCTGGAGCACCGTCAAGACCTGGTTCTGGCAGCGGCTCGTGTTCCTGATTGCTGTCGTCGGCATCATCCTGACGGTGCTCCTGTCGCAGCCAAGCAGCCCAGCACCAACGCCCGCTCCGACCAGCTCGGTAGGCGCGTCGACGCAGCCGTGACGCCGGTAGGCGCTCCGGAGCGTCGCAAGCGCCGCTGAGCCGCTCGTAGACATGCCTACCGGGGCGCACCTCGGCCGCGTATTCCCAATAGGTCCGTCGCCTCGACTTCAGGCAGGCCTGCCTCGGTACATCGCCCGCTCAGCCGGAGCCCGCGGAGTGTTACGGATGTCGTCGTGGGCGTTGTTCACCGCACGCCGCCGACACGCTTCGGGCCTGCGGGCTGTCTCTGTTCCCCAAGTGTGTCAATCAGGCGCTGGGCAAGCTGACCATGGGGAGCCTGCCGGCCTGCCCTGCAAGCGTCACCCAACCTGCATCTCCGCGGGGAGAATTGCGCGTCCTGCGATGCGCGGTCAGCAAGGCTGATGGTGCCGGCGGCCCGCGTCGTCCGGTCGCGAACGACGGCTGCGCCCCGCAGGCTGCGCATAGCAAGAAAGCCGACGTCGGCGAAGAGGTGCCCGTCGCGCGCTGAAAGGAGGTTCCAGCGACGGCCGGCCCGTGTCTAGCTTGAGTCACGTCATGACAGGCTCGGATGCCGCGCCGCTCAGCTGGTCGGGTACCGACGCTCCGATCCGGCCATCATCAGCGAGGCTGTTGCCCGATGCCCCGATCCGAATGGTGGACTCAGACCACTTCCATGCGTACCAGACGGCAGCCGCGGATGTGGCGATCAATATCACCGAGAAGAAGACGTAGGCCAAGGTCGGCGTCGCGACGAATAGCGACACGATCTGAACCGCTGTCAAGAAGACGCCTGCTGCGATGTTTGCCCGGCGATTTGCCCGGTAGCGTAGTAACCGGGACAGGACAACCATCGCGATCGAAATCTCGATCAGTACGCCGGCTCCCAGTAGGAATGCTTGGGTGTAATGAACCTTCGCGTGGTGATTTATGAACACGCTGTAGTACAGCGTCGTGATGTCGATGTAGGCCGCGTTGAACATGTAGAAGATCCAGAGCAACGAAAGCCTCGATTTCATGTCCAAGTCCGTCGGCTGCGACTTGGACATCGCTGCTCTCATCCTTTTCGGTTCGATGCGGTTCTCCCGCGTTGAGAGCTTCGTTGCCTCGCTAGTTGAAGCCACTTGGGACTCCTCTCTGGGTTCGGCCTTCCTGTAAGGCGCACCACTGCCCACATCGAGCCCGCGCGTGGACGGAGGGACCTGAATGGCTAATTACGCCTCTGCGCGAACGGGGATTCCGAGGGTCAGTGTTCGACCGCTGGAATGGCGATGGGCGGAACGGTCTCCGGCCGCTCGCCCGGAACGGTCTCCGGCCGCTCGCCGATTTGTGCGACGTCGAGGGCGATCAGGCCGAGGTTCGCACCGCAACCTGCTCCGATGATCGTGGTGATGGCCGCCATGATCCCGGTTGTTGCGTTGAACCCCAGCAGCGCGCCGACGAGGGCGCCCGTCAGCGCGACCCAGATGCCGATCCTCGTGGCCCTGGCCGGCTGGTCGCGGTTGACCCAGGCCCAGTAGGTGCCGAGGCCGATCGGCGTGCCGATGGAGAGAACAGCCATGAGTTCGCTGCCGAGGGGCACTGTCGGGAAAGCCACCATCACGATGATCAGGCCGATGAACCATCCGCCGAGGCCGAGCACCAGCAGGTAGACGGAGCGCAGGATCGCGCTCGCCTTGCGCCCGAAGCCGCCGCGCTTGTGCGCCCGGCGCCACATCAGTAGCAGTGACAGGATCGTGAGGAGTCCGAGGCCCGTCATCGCGCCGAGGCCGTCTTCGGCGTATTGGCCTTGGCTGGAGCTTGGGCTGAAGTCGACCTTGTTGTGGGTGTAGAGGGAGGTGTCGACCTTGCCGGTGTCGAGGTAGGTGTTGATCAGACGGGTGCCGGCTGCCGGTTCGTAGGGCCAGAAGTCGTCGGAGTGGCCGAGGTCGGTGAGCACGACCTCACGGCCGTTCGCGAGGTGAGGCAGGAGCTCGCGGGTCGCGATCTCGGGCGGCGTTGCGAAGTCGAGGTTGCCGCCGACCAGCAACGTCGGAACGTTCGAGTTTTGCACGTGGGTGTACTCGTTCTCGTCCGGGTTCGCCGGCCAGGCGTCGAGGACGCTGCCGCCGGCCCAGATCAGGTCGTTGCCGGCAGCACTGATCAGCGATCCACGGTTTGCTCCCGACGCGTAGAAGTGCTTCGCGTAGGTGGCGTCGCTGCGGCCGATCGCCGCCAGGTCGCCCCAGACGAACGCGCTGGGAAAGGTGAGTCGTGCCATCAGCGACAGGAACCACGCACCGCTTGCGTTGCCCTTGTCGGCGGAGAGGAGTGAGTTGATCGTTAGTGGTGCGGCGATCGGGCCGCCGCCGGCGGAGGTCTCGTTGATCAGGCCGAAGAACGCGGCGGTTCTCAAGTTGCCCTTCTCGATCGGCAGGAGCAGCCAGTGACTGGGAACGTGCGCGACCGCGGAGTTCAGCGACGCGGCGAGATCCGGCGTCCGGCTGCGACAGCTCGTCGCCTGGGCGCAGAGCGCGGAGTAGCGGCTGGATCTGCTCGTTGGTCGTCTTTGCGTCCCAGAGGAAGTTTCCGGGTGGATTGACGCCGATCATCACCGAGCGATGGATGCTCTTCGGGTAGCGCCAGGCATAGATCATCGCGACCCGGGTGCCCGCGCTTTCGCTCACCAGGTCGATCTGGTGGTAGCCGAGGGCGCGGCGGGCCGCGTCGAGGTCGGCGACTTCTTCGGGGATCGAATAGCCGGCGAGATCGACACCAGCGCTGCGGAGCCGGTCGGCGCACGACCGGTACGCCGCGGCGACGGCGCGGTACGACTGCTCGCTGAGGAGGTCACCTGAGTCCTCCATTGCCGAGCTCACCTCGGGGCAGTCGAGCCGGACGGAGCCGTCGACGCCGCGGTAGCCGACGAGGACGAGGTCGTGGTTGGCGGTGAACCGGCTCGCGTCTGGGAACGACATGTTCGTGATGCCGGGGCCGCCTTGCAGGCGGAAGATCGGGTCGCCCGGGTGTGCCGAACGCGCACGGATCCGGATGACCGGCAGCGCGATCAGCCGCGAGTGCGGGTCGGCGCGGTTCTCGGGCACCACGAGCGTTCCGCAGTCGGCGGCGTAGGCGCCCTTTTCGGTGTTGTAGGTACAGCTCTTGAGCGTCAACTGGCCTGCATGCGCGCCGGCAGGCACAGAGACGGCCGTAGAACTGCCGGCGAAGTGGAGGTAGCCGAGCCCGAGCGTGAGGACGGCGATCAGGGTCAGGCCGATGATCCGGCCGCGACTGAAGCGTCTGGTCGAGGGATGCATGGTTCGTCCTTCCCCGTTGGTCGTCACGGAGTGCTTCCCTCGGTGCTTGGTCCCCAGCATGGCTGGCTCCCCTCGGTGACCTTCGAGTAACCTGGCGGTCGGCGACAGCCGAGCCTCGGAGAGGTCAGCTCCCAAGCTAATCTCAGCTCGGCGCGCCTGTAAATGGCCCGTTCGGACCCGGCTGGGGGGCCCGTTCAGGCCCCTCCGGGGAGTCAGAATGCGCACCGAGCATCTACTCGCGTCCTCGCCCGCTCGCGTTATCGGCATCCGCGACGGGTGTAGATTGCTCCGAGTAGAGGATCTCGGGGATCGGGACAGCTGCCCGCAGATGCCCGCGAAAAACGACTCGACGCAGCGCCCGCGGCCGATCACGGTCGTCGTGGTCGACGACGAGCAGATGATCCGCGGCGCCCTGGCCCGGACGCTGACCGGCGGCGGGCTCGACCTCGTCGGCGAAGCCGCCAACGCACACGACGCGATCGAGCTGGTGCTCGATCTGCGCCCCGACGTCGTGCTGATGGACATCCCGCTTCCCGACAACTCCGGCGTGCAGGCGATCGAGCGGCTCGCGCTGCTCGCCCCCGCCTCGCGCATACTGGTGCTCGCCCGCACAGAAGAGAACCGCGTGGTCGAAGCGATCGTCGCCGGCGCCAGCGGCTACATCTTCAAGACCGCGCCACCCAAGGCGATCATCTCTGCGGTCAGAGCAACAGCCGCCGGCGAATCAGTCATCTCCTCCCAGATCGCCGGGAAACTCCTGCAGCGCATCCGCGAACGCGACATACCGGTCACCACCGCCAGCGACAACGCCGCGAGCGCGATCCGCTCCGTCCTGACCGAACGCGAGCTAGAGATCTTCGAACGGCTCGCCAGCGGCAGAACCAATCGCGAGATCGCGTACGAGCTCTCGCTCAGCACCAATACCGTCCACAACCACATCGCCAGCATCCTCGCGAAACTCCACCTCGAGAACCGCATCCAGGCAGCTGTCCAAGCCGTACGCAGCGGCATCTCCTGACCCGGGATCATCGGGCCGAGCGTCGAGCGTCGATGGCGGCCTTCGCGCCACTGCGCAATGACGAGAAACAGCCATGCGGGCCCTCGTCGCGACCCTGCGGCTCGAGTGCGTAACGAGCACGCCAAACCTGGCCAGTCGGCGCCGCGCCGCGTACGCCTGTTGAGCCAAGAGCGGGGCCGCGACCCCCGCGACCGGTTGTACCCGTTCCTCGCCACGAGCGCGACCAGCGCCATCGCTAGGGCAGACCGGCCGACGAGCCCCCGGCTCGCCGCGCATACCGGGACTGTGGTCCACCGGGGCGTCACGCCTGCGGAAGTGAAACAGCGGGACGGGAGAAATCTCTTCGCTGCAGTCGTGGCCAACGGGGGGCTCGACTAATCAGCGAGCCGACGCGTGCTGCTCAGCAACCCGGAAGCAGGCAGCAACCGGGTCGTCCGGGATCCGGACGAGCCCTTTGCAGAGCGCGGTCTCGAGGTGCGCAGGCGCGCTCGGCCCCGCCATCAGCGCGTCTCGCTACGCGGTCGACCCGCTCGTCCTCGAGCCCGACGTCGCCGAAGACCTGCAAATTCACGGGAGCAGGGGCGGCCATGCCTCAGATTGACCTCGCGGCGCGCCCTGCTTCGCGCTCGGAGCAGGGCGCAGCGGGCTGCGATCGACCGTCGCGAAGAACCTGGTTTTCGCCAATTCCGGGACTCTGCGCCGATCCCAAAGGCCGTGGGTCGCCGTTCAGTTGATGCCACCGCATTCGCGCGATGCCAGATGTTCTCGCTGAGCAACGCGATCGCCCACAGCGATCCTCGCCTGACGGCGGCCGGTGCCGCTCATGATCTACCTCTGGCTCCGCGACGCGGCTCATCCGCGGCGGGTGGGACGCTTCCGCAGTCACGACATGAGCGCACCACACAACCCCAGCGAGCAGGAGCTGATGACGGCGGTCATGGGCTCCTACGGCACGACGATGCAGCAGGTGCAGTCGTTCGAGCTTGTGCTCGCTGGTTTTGTCGTAGCCGTCGGACTCACGCCGCCCTCAACGCCCCCGGCCGATCCAGAGGCATTCCTCAACGAGATGTGGAAGCTCGTCCACAAGGCGTCCGCCGGCCGGATGCGTCAACGTCTGGCCGGCAAGATCCCTGACGACCTCGTGACCGAGATTGAGGCACTTGTGAGCTGGCGCAACTTTCTCGCACATCGCTATCTGCGGACGAGGCTCGTGGCCGCGACGGGTGAGCTATCTCTACGTGCCAGCCCCGAGGACCTGGTCGAGCTGATGAGGCTTCAGCGAGCGTTCGCCGATGGCTCGCGGCGGTTACACGATGGCACTGCTGCAGTTTTAGAGAAGGCGGCCGCAACCGGGGAGATGGCATCGGTGCCACCCCGCGCGCTCTACGCGTCCATCGAGGATTTGCTCAAACAGACGGTTCTCGCTCAGCCGCCGCGGTTCAAAAGCATTGAGGCCACGCCGTCCGGAGATGCCGACTGACGGCGCTCACCTCCGCGGCTGTTCTTGAGAAACCGGACTCGCGGGCGATCGCTTCCGCGACCCAGACCCTGCAAACCGGACGAGCGCTTGGGCGACTATCCGTCGATTCGTTGGCGCGGACCGCCTGGTCCATCCCGTCGAGCGCTTTCAGAGCCAACGGCGGTCCGACGCCAGCCATCGCTTCGGCGATGCGCCGATCACGGCCCGACCGTACGCGGTTGGCGCGAAAGGACTCGCCGGACCACCCGTGGCGGTCAGAGCTGTGATTTCAGCGGGTAGCGCTCGGGGTGCTTGATCGAGTCGAGCGCGAGATCGACGTCGAGCTCGGGCCAGTACAGATGTTCTGGAGTGGGGCGTTCGAGCCGCAGGATCGCTTCGACCGCGGCTTTCTTGAACCAGGGGAACTCGTCGAAGGGGAGGAAGAGCTCGTCGTCGTCGATGAGCATCCAGAAGCCGTGCTGGGAAATGTTGGTGACTTCAGCGGCCGAAGTGGCGCTGCCAGGCATCTCTGATCTCCTGCTCGTGATCAAGGACCAACTGTAGGACGCGCCTCAAGTCCTGATCGCTGAGCTGATGGTTGCGGGCCAGCTCGATATCGCGGCTCGATCCAGAACTTCGCCTCGCCGTCCGGGGACTGGACGTGGATGTGGAGTCGCTCCTCCTCGCGCGAGAAGAAGAAGAACCGAAACGGGCCGTCGCGAAAGACAGTCGGGCTCACGTCCAGCGACGATGTCAGACCACTCGGTCGCCTCCTCCACTCCCAGGATGTCCAGCCGGATCTGCGGGGCTCACGCGCACCCGCTGTGGGCCCGCCCACTCCCCTCCGGTGTCCCGACCGGGCGCGAGGATCGCCTGGTCCATCGTCGTCCCCAAGGAGGACGTCATGCAAGCCATACCGCCGCTTGATCGCGCCGGCCGGCGCCGATCACTAGCGACCACATCCAGCTTCCACCGGGGCCTGGCGCCTCGTAACAAGGGACTTCGCTACCCGCCGGATCCCCCACCGTGGACGAGATCGTCGCGGTCATGCGCTCCGCCGGCACCACCCCTGAAGGCGTCCGGCTGCGCGGCGTGATCGTCGTGCTGTGGCGCGCCGGGCTGCGGATCAGCGAGGCGTTCGCGCTCAACGAGACCGATCTCGATCCCGACCGAGGCGCGGTGCTGATCCGCCACGGCAAAGGCGACAAGCGCCGCGAGGTCGGGATGGATCGATGGGCCTGGTCGCAGCCTGGAACCATGGCTCGAGCTTCGCAGCGAGCTACCGGTCGGCCGGCTGTTCTGCATCGTGCGCGGTCCCACGAGAGGGCGGCCATGCGCACCAGCGGGGATCCGCGCCCAATTGCACCAAACCGCCCTGGCAGCTGGAGTGCGGCGCCGCTTCGCCCCACACCAACTGCGCCACGCCCACGCCGTCGAGATGTCCCGCGAGGGGATCTCGTTGATCGTGATCCAACGCCAGCTCGGGCACGCCGACCTCGCGATCACCTCCCGGTATCTGCGCGGCATCGACAACACCGAGATCATCCAGACCGTCCACCAGCGGCCCGAGCCGATGATCCCGGCCAGCAGACAACTCATCGCCAGCCGCTGACACCGCCGATCGCCGCGGCATGCGGCGTGAGGCGGCACATTCGCTGCCTCACGCCGCCAGCGCCGCTCCGACCCACGGCGAGACGCGACACGTCGCCAACTCAATTGTGGGCTCGGGGATGCCGCACCGAGGAAAGCACGCGTCTGCGGGCGACCGCCGCGAAACGGCTGCTGGGAGCCTGCTGTGACGGTCGGCGGATCCCGCTCGTCTCTTGCTGAGCCCGGCGCCTGGGAGGTCGGGGCCGCCCCCAAGGCGAAGCCGCACAGGGTGGCGCGATTGACAGAGCGGGCGCGTCTCTGATACGCATACCGGTGGCGCGACTGGTGCCGCCCGGGCGGCTCGGAATGGAGGCAGGAGATGTTCGTAAGCCCTCGTAAGGCTTCGTGCGTGGTTGGTGCGGCCGCGCTCGGCGTGACAGCGTTGACCGGCGCCGGCTTGGCAGCCGGTTCGACCGCGCGAGCAAGCTTTCCTCGGTTGAGCGCGGCGCAGGTCACAGCCCGTTCCTCCGGCAAGCAGGAGAGCGTGGTCGTCGTGTTCGCTGACCAGCTCACGGGCCTGCCGGCGAACTCGGCCCACCGGCAGGCCCGAGAAGCAACGGCGGCGTCCATGCAGGCCCCGCTCGTCGCGCAGCTCAAGCAGGTCAGGGCCACTCGGATCACCAACCTTTCGCTCATCAACGCCGTCGCGGCGACCATGCCGGCGGCCGAGGCCAAGGCACTCAGCCACACTCCGGGCGTCAAGGCGGTTGTTCCTGACGGAACGATCATCATCGGGGACGCCAGGTCGACCACGCCGACTGTGGGCAGCTCCCAGGTGGCGAAGTCGACCATCCCGAGGACGGCGGCCGACGAGCAGCAATTGTGCAATCGGCCCTCCGGCCTACCGCTGATCGAGCCCGAAGCCCTTACGAGCATCCACGACCTGTCGGATAATCCGAGCGACCCTTACCAGGCGGCGAAAATCGCGACGGGCAAGGGCGTCATCGTTGGGAACGTCGACGCAGACTCGTTGGCCGGGAACCCAAACATGATCCGGCCCAACGGTGAGCACGTGATCATCGATGCCCCGAACCCGAACGAGAACGTCTTCAGCGACGAGTTCAATGGAGACGTCTCGACCATCGGCGCGCAGGGCACGGTCGTCTACACCTACGCGTCCCAGCTGCCCTACTCGCACATGCCCGCGAACTGCCGCTTCCGGATCGTGGGTGACGCCACCGGCGCCCAGATTCTCAGCACCGGTTACTTCTCCGACACCACCTCGTCCGGTCAGACCGTGGCTCCCGAGTCGCAGGTCATCGCCGGGTTGGAGCAGGCGGTGAATAAAGGCGTCAACGTCGTGTCGGAGTCCTACGGCTACGGCGCATTGCCGGGCGCCAACGACGACCTGCTTGTCCCGGCCAACGAGGCCATGGTGCGAGCGGGCGTTGTCGTCGTTGAGAGCGCGGGCGACAGCGGCTCGTCCGGCACAGTCGAGGCCCCGGCCGATGACCCCAGCGTGATCGACGCCGGCGGCACGACCGATCTCAGGCTTCTCGCCCAGGCCGACGGCTATACGAAGGGCTGGGAAGACAACAACATGACGACCCTGTCGTCGGGCGGCACCGCACCCAACGGCGCCGTGGTGGACCTCGTCGCTCCCGGCTATCTGGCACTTGCTGCCGCCGGCGAAGGCCAGACGCCGCCCCTTCCGACCGAGGCCTTCGGCGGCACCAGCCAGTCGGCCCCGTTCATCTCCGGCGCGGCCGCCGACGTGATCCAGGCCTACCGCGACACCCACGGTGGCGCGACCCCGACGCCCGCCCAGGTGAAGATGATCCTCACCAGTACGGCAACTGACATCGGGGCTGAGGCAGACCAGCAGGGCGCTGGCCTCCTGAATGTGTACGCGGCCGTTGTCGCGGCCCGCCATATGCCCGGCACTACGTCACCAACGCCCAACAATGTTCGCACGTTGGTGGACAACCCCACCCAGCTCGACGTCCAGGGCCCGGGAGGGTCAACGGTCAACAAGTCGGTCTCCCTGTACAACGCCTCCTCCAGCAGCGAGACGGTCACCGGCACCTACCGAATGCTCGGTGGCGAGACGAGCTTCGGCAGCTCCGTCACCGAGAACGTCAGCGCTCCGCCATCGGGTGCCCCGATCCCGGCCCAGGGGGCGACCGCGGCGGCACCGATCACCTTCACGGTGCCGAAGGGCACCGACGTGCTCAACGCCGATATGCGCTGGCCGGATCCGACCAACAGCGATGACAACATCCTGACGTTCATCCTGACTGACCCGGCCGGGAAATTGGCCCAGTTGTCCTACGACTACGGTGCCTCCAATGGGCTCCACGCCAGCCCCGACATCCAGCACAGCACCGTCGAGAGGCCGATGGCCGGCACCTGGACGGCGCAGATCGTGTGGGCCAATGGCCGTGGCCACGTGCAGACTCCCCCGGACATTCCAGGGACCTACAGGGGAACCGTGACCTTCCACGCCAGCGGTCAGAACTTCTCGACGAGCCCGGCGTCGGCGCCGGTCAGCATCCCGCCGCACAGCTCGGTGAACGTGCCCCTCAGCATCGACTTGCCCTCGGCGCCCGGCGATGCCCCCGAGTCGGTTCAGTTCACTGGGCCGGACGGAGTCGCGAGCTCGGTCCCGATCGCTCGGCGTACCCTCATCCCGGCTGGTGGCGGCTCGTTCAGCGCCACATTGACCAGCTCGGTATCTCGCGGAGCCGGGCAGATCAAGACGTTCTATGTCGATGTGCCCGCCGGCGAGAAGGACCTTGACATCTCCTTCTACGCGCCGAACCACGCCGCCGATGATCCGGTGCACTACTACCTGCTCTCGCCGACCGACCTCCAGCCTGAGGTGACAGAGTCAGGGAACATCAATGCCACGGCGGTCGACACCACGCCCACGCCCAACAACCCGACCGGCAACGCTTCGCTCATCGCCCCCGATCCCCAGCCAGGTCTGTGGGAGATCGACGTGATGCAGGGCGCTACCACCGACGGGACGGAGTTCTCCCAGACCGTCACGGGAACCCTCGCCTACAACCAGCTCGGGCCGTTCCCCGAGACCGGGCTCCCGACGTCGACGTCGACGACCATCTCCGCCGGCTCCAGCGTCCCGATCACGGTGACAGTCACGAACACGACGAACCACGTCGGCCACTTCCTGTTGGCACCGTCGGGCAACGACATCACGGGCGGCAATACCGCGACGCCGCTGGAGTTGGCGCCCGGAGCCACGGGAACTCTCACGGCCACGCTGTCCCCCACGGCGGCGCCGGGCACGGCCGTCACCGGGACCTTGAGCGTCCTCGACTCGACGGACTGGGGAGCCTCTGACCCGTTGGGGTTCGCGGCATCGCTCTCCGATTTCCACGATTTCGCCTACGCCTACACGGTCGGTAGCTCGAGCGGTTAGCACTAAGAACAACAACCGGCTGGCCCCCGAGGCTTCATCCTCAACGCCACCTCTCCGCGGTACTCGAGGCTCTCATCCGCGCGAGCCCGGCCGTGCTCGGTGCCGAAGGGCTCAAAGCTCTCATTCTCTGGCGATCGCTTTTGCGTTTAGGCCGCCTCTGAGCGCGTGATCGCATTGGCGACGAGGCGATCACCGGCGCCGCTGGGGCCGGCCGATCGGAACGACACGAGCCAATCGTCGCGTCGGCGGCCAGGAAGACGACTGGGCGCGGCGGGCAGCGGAGCATCATCGCCCGGGCCACGGCGCGAGAGACCCCCATCTGGGCGAGGAGCAGGTGCCGATCCTGGGCCGGGAACAGGCCTGCTTTCGGGTTCCCGCGTGTCCTTGGCATGTTCCGGATAGAGCCCGCTTCATCCGGACGCATCGCCGGGTGGATCTCACGGAGCAGGTGTCGGTCGCAGCCCTGCAGCGACGCGCCGGGACCACGTCTTGCTCAGTGTCTCCCTCACGTGATGATCTGGGAACCGAATGAGTGATTCGTGTCGAGAGCCGCTAGCCGGCTCCGCTCGCCGGTAAAGGGGCTCCGCAGGCGCGGCCCACGACACCAGGAGATCGGAGGACGTAGCTCATGTCGCACATACGACGCTTTGACCATGTCGGCATCACCGTGGCGGACCTCGACACGGCGACGGCATTCTTCGTCGGGCTGGGCCTTGAGGTTGAGGGCCAGATGTTCATGGAGGGCGGGTTCGTGGACACCGTCATCGGCATCCCGGGCTCCCGTAGTCATATCGTCATGCTGCGGCCGCCCGACGGAGGCCCTGGGCTGGAGCTGTCGAGCTTCGTCTCACCGGAGCACGAGCCGGGGTCGCCTGCTGCGATGTCCAACGAGCTGGGGCTGCGCAACGTGTCGTTCGAGGTCGACGACCTGCAGGCGGTGGTGGACCAGTTGGCCTCGGACGGTTACGGCCTGGTGGGCGGGATCGGCCAGTACGAGAACATCTGGCGCATGGCCTACGTGCGTGGGCCGGAGGGGATCATCGTTTCCCTGGCCGAGCGGATTGGCTGAGCCCCGCGATCGACCAGCCCATGCGCCGCACCCGGCGCGGACACCATGGTCAAGATCGCTTGATTGTTCCCCTGCGCAACGGCGCGCGATAGATGGGTGATTGCCTGTCGAGAAGCTCTGACCGGCTCCGCTCATCAGGCAAAGGGCCTCGACACGCGCGACCCACGACCCTAGGAGAATCACGATGCCGAAGTACCTGCTGCTCAAGCACTACCGCGGCGGCCCGGAGCCGCACCGTCGGGTGCCCCCGATCGATCAATGGGCGCCCGAGGACGTTGAGGCGCATATGGCTTTTCAGCACCACGTCAGCGAGCTGCTCGAGCAGAACGGCGAGTACGTCGACGCGCAGGCGCTCACGCCGGCGCGCACGTGGGTCCGCTACGGCGGCCCGGAGGCGGCTCCCGTCATCACCGACGGCCCGCACCCCGAAACCAGCGATCTGGTCGCTGGCTGGTGGATGATCGACGTCGATTCACATGAGCGTGCGATCGAGCTCGCGGCGTACGTCTCCTCCGAGCCCGGGCCAGGCGGCGAGCCACTGTATGAGTGGATCGATGTCAGGGAGATCATGTGGGAGCGTCCGACGACGACCGACACGGCGTGATCGACGACCCGACGCGAGCGCTGGACGACGGCGCGCTGCGCGCTCTCGTCCCTCGGGTCCTCGCGAGCCTAGTGCGGCGCGGCGAGGACTTCGACACCGCCGAGGATGCGCTGCAGGAGGCTCTGCTGGAGGCGCTGCGGGTGTGGCCCGAGCACCCGCCGCGCGACCCCCGCGCATGGCTGGCGACTGTCGCGACCCGGCGGCTGGTCGACGTCCGCCGCAGCGAGGTGGCTCGGGCGCGTCGCGAGCAGGCCGTGCATGCCGAGCCTCCGCCCGGCCCGACCGAGGAGGGCGATGACACGCTGTTCGTCCTCTTCTGTTGCTGCCACCCCGACCTTGCGCCGGGCTCGCAGGTGGCGCTCACGCTACGTGCGGTCGGCGGTCTGAGCACGCGGGAGATCGCCGACGCCTTCTTTGTGCCGGAGGCGACGATGGCGCAGCGGATCAGCCGGGCAAAGCGCACCCTGCACGGGCGCCGGCTGGACCAGCCCGGTGACCTCGCCGTCGTGCTGCGTGTGCTCTACCTCATCTACTCGGCCGGCCACGCGGGCCGCTTAGACCTAGCCAGCGAGGCGATCCGGCTCACCCGACAGCTCACGCTGGCCACCGAGGAGCCGGAGGCGCGCGGGCTGCTCGCGCTGATGCTCTTGGGCCACGCCCGCCTGCCGGCGCGATTTGACTCCGAAGGTCGCATCGTCACGCTCGACCGCCAGGACCGCAGCCTATGGGAGACCCGTGAGATCGCCGAGGGCGTGCGCGTCCTGCAATCGGCACTTGCCCTCGAGCGCCGCGGCCGGTATCAGATCGAGGCCGCGATCTCGGCCCTGCACGACGACGCGCCAAGCGCCGCGGAGACCGACTGGCCGCAGATCCTCGCGTGGTACGACGAGCTCGTCGCCCTCACCGATGAGCCGGTGCGCCAGGATCCCGCCTCCGTACTCGGCCGCGCCGTCGCGGTCGGGCACGTCCACGGGCCGGCGGCCGGGCTGCGCGAGACCGAGCGGCTGCGCGAGGTGCTCGGCGAGCGGCACCGGTGGCACGCCGTCCGCGCGCACCTACACGAGCTCGATGGCAACCTGCCCGCCGCCGCCACGGCCTACGCCGAGGCCGCCGGTCGGGCGACGAACATCGCCGAGCGCGACCACTTGGTCCGCCGGGCCGCCCGAGCGCGGGCCGGCGAGCTATTCACCTGACGAAACCAAAAAAGGAAGTCATGGACTCGCAACAGATCACCCAGGAGCTCGAGCATCCCGAGGCACGCAACCTGCTCTCGTCCGCGACGCTCCTGCGGCTCGCCTACAACGGACCCGACGGCTTCCCGCGCGTCGTCCCGACCGGGTTCTACTGGAACGAAGGCCAGATCGTCATCTGCACGGCAACGACAGCGCCCAAGGTGAACGCGCTCTCCTCGCGCCCGAACGTCGCGATCACGATCGATGTCAGCGACACACCCGCGGAGGCGAAAGCGCTCCTGGTGCGCGGTCGCGCAAACGTGGACATCGTCGACGGGGTCGCCGAGGAGTACCTCGCGGCCTCAGCGAAGACGATGCAGGGAGACCAACTCGCGGAGTTCGAGCGCCAGGTCAGGTCGCTGTACCACCAGATGGCACGCATCTCCATCAAACCAACATGGGCGCGCTTCTTCGACTTCGGCGCTGGTCGAATGCCGCGATTTCTTCAGACGCTGGCGAGCGCAGCCTAGGCCGCACACGAACCGAACCGTCGATGCCGCATGACCGAGATCTCGATTGAACCGTTCACAGAAGCCCGCCTCGACGAACTGCTCGCACTCGTCGAGGCGGAGGGCTGGACCGAGTACACCGACGACATCGAGCGGACCCGCCGCGCACTGGCCGCGCCGGGCGTGACGACGCTGGTCGCGGTCGCCGCTGGGCATGTCGTCGGCGCGATCCAGGTCCAATCCGACGGCCTCATTCAGGCCCATGTCTCGATGCTTCTGATCGCCCGGAACGCGCGTGGAGCCGGCATCGGATCCAGACTGTTGCGCGATGGCCTTGAGCGCGCGGGAGGACTACAGCTGGATGTCCGTACCCGGACCGAGGGGTACTACGAGCGGCTTGGCGCGAGCCGGTCGCTCGGATTCCGCCTCACGCGCGAGGATCTCGGGCTCAATGGCGAGGATGCCGAATAGACGGCGCACACCGGTGGGGGCCCGCGCCGCGAGGGCTTCTATTCGCGCAGCAAGCGAGCACATCGACCCGAGCTCGGCTCGGCGGGCAGCAGGGCGAGCGCTGCCCGTCGGTGAACGCCTCGAGTCACCATGCAGAAGAACAGCCTCGCATCTGGCGGCCGTCAGGCAGGCGGTACTTCGCGTACCAGCCCGGCCCGCGCCGCCGCTCGATGCCGAACGCATGGCGTCCTTCGCGGGTGCTGCGAGCGCACATCTCGCGACACGAAACTCGACAAACCCAAGCCCGCCGGGGGACTCGAACCCCCAACCGCTTGATTACAAATCAAGTGCTCTACCAATTGAGCTAGGCGGGCGGATGCGGCCGTGCGGCCGGACGAACCGCTGCGGGCAGCGCGCGGGCTCAGTGTGGCACGGCACTCGGCGCGGACGCGGGCGCGGACCTCGAGCCGGCGGCGCCGGCGCCGAGCTCGCGCTCCCACCAGGCGATCGTCTCCGCCATGGTCTGGCGCAGCGGGATCTCCGGCTCCCACCCGGTCGCGGCGGTCAGCCGCGAATGCGACCCGCGCAGCTCGGTGATCTCGTGCTCGCGCACGAGCGCGGGATCGACCACGTGGCGGACCGCGATCGGCGACAGCAGCTCGGCGAGCAACGAGACCTGCTCACCGGCCGACACCGACCGTCCCGAGCACACGTTGAACAGGCCTGGCTCGCCGCGCGAGGCCAGCAGCCGATAGGCGCGGGCGATGTCGCGCACATCGGTGAAATCTCGCCGCGTCGTCGCCCGTCCGGTCCTCACCTCGAGCTCCGAGGCGCCGGCCAGCCGCGCCTGCGCCCCCTGGCGGGCCAGCGAGGAGAGCAGGAAGGTCGACCGCTGCCCGGGCCCGGAGTGGCTGAACGGCCGCACCCGGATCACCCGCAAGCCGTGAGCATCGCCATACACCGCCGCCAGCTGCTCGGCCGCCGACCTTCGACACCGCGTACGGGCTGACCGGGTTCAACGGCGCGTCCTCATCCGTGGGAACCATCGCCGGCGGCCCATACACCTCGCACGAGCTCGCCCACACGACCGTCGCCCCCGGCGCCTGCGACCGCAGAGCCTCGAGCAGGTGGATCGCCCCGAGCACGTTGGCCTCGAGCGTCGCTGCGGGCTCGTGCCACGAGCGCCCGACCGAGCTGAGCGCGGCCAGGTGGTAGACGACCTCGGGCCGCACCTCGGCCACGAGCGCGCGGACCGCGCCAGCGTCGCGGAGGTCCACCGCACGGGCCGAGCCGCCTCCCAACGGCAGGGTGCCCCGTCGCGAGACACCCACCACCCAGTCCCCGGCGTCGGCGCACGCGCGAGCCAGGTAGCTCCCGGCCAGCCCGGACGCGCCGGTGATGAGGACGCGCACCGAGGCGGGCGTCAGGACTCGACCGACACGGCGTGCTCGAGCGAGCCGTGCCCGTTGCTCGAGTACGGCGCCGCCTCGGGCTCCGGCTCGGGCTCGGGCTCGGCGTTCAGCCGCCGCTCGATCTCCCCGAGCACGAACCCGAACAGCAGATGGCGGTACGCCGCCTGCGCGAACGCGCGCCGGTTGCCCGACAGGGCCGGCATCTCGCGTCGTGCCGGGTGCAGGCGATCGGTCAGCGCAACCAGGGGCCACAGCCCGACGTGCTCGAGCAGGCCGGCCAGGGGCCCGCGCAGTGCCGCCGGCACCGGCAGCGCCGGAGCGGCAGTTGCGTAGGCGGCGCCGAACAGGGCGCCGTTGGCCATATGCAGGGCAAGGCCGGCCGGATACCACCCCTCGCCGCGCACGACGGCGCGCCCGAGGATCTCGACATCGTCGTACTCGCAGCCGAACAGGCGCTTGTCGAGCGGCTGCTGGAAGGCCCACACCGCGGCGGCCACCGTCCCGCTGACGGCACCGCGCAGAGTTCTGGTGCGATCGATGTTCACGCTCAAGCGCCCAACTGTAACGGGCGCGCTCGGAACGGGTACGGCTTGTGCGATGGATCTCGAAGTGCTGCATCGGCGCGCGCGGGAGCGCGGCGTGAACCCAATCGTCTACTGGATCGTCCGCGGGATCCTGCAGCCCTTCTTCCTCATCTACCTCCGGATGGAGCGGATCGGCCGCGAGCATTTCCCGCCCGGTGAGCCGGTGATCGTGGCCTCCAATCACCGCAGCTTCCTCGACCCGTTCGTGATCGCCTGCATGGCCCGGCGCCCGCTCTACTACGTGGCCAAGAAGGAGATCTTCGCCTACCGGCCGCTGGCCTGGCTGCTCGGTGCGCTCGGTGCCTTCCCGGTCGCCCGCGGGGCCGGCGACAAGGACATGATCGACACCGCCAAGGCGATCCTGGCCCGAGGCGAGAGCGTGCTCATCTTCCCTGAGGGCACCCGCACCCGGCCGGGCGCGCTTGGCAGTCCGCGCCGCGGCGTCGGTCGCCTGGCGCTCGAGAGCGGCGCCCCGGTCATCCCGGTGGCCGTGATCGGCACCGAGTCGGTGCGCAAGGGGTGGCGGATCCGCCCCCACAAGGTGCGCATCCGGGCCGGCGCTCCGCTGCGCTTTCCCCAGGTCGACAACGCCTCGCCGGCGCTCGCCGGAGCCGTCACCGACCGGATCTGGCCGCGCGTCATGCTCCAGTGGGAGTGGCTCGGGGGCCTGCCGCCGATCCGTCGCGCCGCCATCATCGGCGCCGGCGCCTGGGGCACCGCGCTCGCCGTGTGTCTGGCCCGGGCCGGCTTCGAGGTCGATCTCGGCTGCCGCACCGAGGAGCAGGCGCAGCTGCTCGCGGCCGAGCGCCGCAACGAGCGCTACCTGCCCGGGCTCGAGCTCCCCGATCAGGTCCGCCCGGTCCGCGCCTCCGAGCTCGCGCTCGAGGGCCACGACCTCGTCTGCCTGGCCGTCCCGGGCCGCGCGCTGCCGAGCGTGCTCGCCGCCCACGGAGAGCGGATCTCGCCCCGGCTCGGCGCGCTCGTGCTCTGCAAGGGGCTCGTCCCGCCGCTCGGCACGCTGCCCTCCGCGTTCGTGGCCGAGCGTTGCCGTGCCCGCGCGGTCGCGGTGCTCGGTGGCCCCTCGCACGCCGAGGAGGCCGTCGCCGGCAGCGCCTCGGTCGTCATCGGCTGCGCCGATCGCGGTTTCGCCCGTCAGCTCACCGACGCCCTGACCAAGGCGGGCCTCGATGTCAGCAGCACCTCAGACGTGACGGGCGTCGAGCTCGCCGCGGTGGCCAAGAGCGCCGCCGTGCTGGCCGCCGCGGCGGCCTCCGGCGCGGGGTCCAACGTGGCCGGCGCCGCCGCCGGCAAGGTGTTCGCCGAGATCGACGCGCTCGCGCGCGCGCACGGGGGACGCTCGGAGACCTTCGCCGGACTGGCCGGCGCGGGCGATCTCGTGGCCACCGTCGTGTCGGAGGGCTCGAACAACCGCCGGGCGGGTGAGCTGCTCGCCCAGGGGATGGACGCCGAGGAGATCGGCCGGGCACTCGGCCGCGCCGTGGAGGCAGTCGACTCCGCGCCGCTGCTCGCCGAGGCGGCGCGCAAGGTCCACCTCGAGGCGCCGGCGCTCGAGGGGCTGGCGGCGCTCGTGGAGGGACGGATCGAGCCCGAGGCCTGGACGGCGACCGTGACCGAGCCGGTGCGCCGGCGCGGCCGACCCGCCCGAGCCGCGTGAGCGCGAGTAGGCTTGCCGTGCGGTGCCGGACCCCCTTCAACCGAGCAAGGCCGAGCTCGACGCGCGCTTCACGGAGCTCTACCGCTCCCACCTGCGTGACGTCTACTCCTACAGCTACTACCGCGTCGGCAACCACCACGACGCCGAGGACCTCACCGAGCAGACCTTTCTGCAGGCCTATCGCCACTTCGAGCGCGCGGTGCGCGAGTCCGACGGGCGCCCGCTGCGGCCATGGCTCATCCGCATCGCCCACAACCTGGCGGCCAACTTCTACCGGGACCGCTCGCGCAAGCCGGAGGCGGCGATCGAGGACGCCGGCATGATCTCCACGCCGCACACCACCGAGTCGCTCGTCGAGGGCCGCGAGGAGCTGAAGTCGATCCTGGCCGGCGTGCAGCGGCTGCCCGACGACCGCCGCGAGGCGCTCATCATGCGCTTCGCACTCGGCATGGACAACCGGGAGATCGCGCGGGCGCTCGGCCGCTCCGATGGCGCCACCAAGGTGCTCCTGCACCGCGCCATCCGCCAGCTCGAGGGCATCGTGTCCGAGGACAACCTCGAGAAGGAGCCGAGTCGGTGAGCAGCAGCGCACCCGACTTCGAGGCCCTCCTGCGCGAAGCGCTCTCGCCCGTGGAGCCCTCGGCCGCTCTGGCCCAGCGCCTCGAGGTGACGCTCATCAACCTCACCGAGCTGGCCCAGGATGAGCTCGACAGCTGGGAGCTGTCGGCCATGCGCGATCCGCGCAACTGGGTGCGGCCGGCCGCCGCCGTCATCGTCGGAGCCGGCGCGGGCAGCGCGCTCGTGCTCCTGCGCGTGCGCAATCGCCACCGGGCCCGGCGCGCCCAGTCGGCGAACTTTCGCGAGCTCGCCCAGCGGACGATGTCCGACCTGGCGGGCGAGGCGCGGCGCATCCTGCCTCACGGGTAGTCCGCCAAAACCCGACTGCTAGCGTCAGCCCGACGATGGCCACCTGCTACCGGCACCCGAACCGCGAGACCGGGGTGGCCTGCTCCTCCTGCGCGCGTCCGATCTGTCCGGACTGCATGACGCCGACGCCGGTCGGCATGCGCTGCCCTGAGTGCTCCCGTGACCGCACGAAGGTGCGCACGCTGCGCACGATGCCGCGCACGCCGACGATCACGCAGGCGCTCATCGTCATCAACGTGCTTGCGTTCTTCGCCGAGACGGCGACCGGCGCTCAGCTCGGGGGGGTGAGCGGCAGCGGCGGCACGGTGTTCCTGCACGCGGCGCTGTGGGGGCCGTACATCAGCGTCAAGCACGAGTACTGGCGCCTGCTCACCGGAGGCTTCATGCACGACGGGCTCGTGCACATCGGGGTCAACATGCTCTCGCTCTGGTTCGTCGGTCGCGCGCTCGAGCCGGCGATCGGCCGGGCCTCCTACCTGGCCATCTACTTCACCTCGCTGCTGGCCGGGTCGTTCGGCGCGCTGCTGTTCACGCCGCAGATCCCGGTGGTCGGGGCCTCGGGCGCGATCTTCGGGATCTTCGGCGCGCTCATCGTCGTCGCCCACAAGCGCGGCATCTCGATCTGGCAGAGCGGACTCGGCTTCTGGCTGCTGTTCAACCTCGTGCTGTCGGTGACCTACGCCGGCATCTCGATCGGCGGCCACATCGGCGGTCTCATCGCCGGGCTCATCACGGGCTGGCTCGTCGTCGAGGTGGGCGAGCGGCGCCGCCAGCAGGCGCTCGCGCTCGCGGCCTGCGTCGTCGTGGCCGCGGCCAGCGTGGCCGGGGCGATCGCGGTGGCCGGCGGCTCGGGATTGTTCCCGAGCGGAATCGGGTTCGGGACCTGAGCGAGCGCGCTCGCACGGGCGCGCACAACCGCTAGTTCAGCTTGACCGTGAACGCCTGGCCCGGCGCCTCGGGCACGAGCTCGGGATGGATGATGTGGGCGAGCAGCTCGAGGCCGTCGACGATCCGTGGCCCGGGGCGCGAGAAGTAGGCCGCGGCGTCCACGGCGACGACCTCGCCGGCTCCGATCGCCGCCAGCTCGTCGCGGTGCATCTCGGCCTCGCGGTGGGCGATCTCGGCGTCGTAGCCGCACGGCATCACGATCACGATGTCGGGCTGGGCGGCGACGACCTCCTCCCAGCTGCGCTGCTCGGAGTGCTCACCCGGGAAGCCGAGCACGTCCTCGCCGCCGGCGTACTCGATCATCTGGGCGGTCCAGTGACCGGCGGCAAACGGTGGGTCGAGCCACTCGAGCGCGGCGACGCGCGGGCGGCGGGCGCCGCGGACGGCGAGACGGATGCGGTCGACGCGGGCCGAGGCATCGCGGATGAGCGCGACCGCGGCGTCCTTGGCGCCGGTGGCCTGGGCGAGCGTGCGGGCATCGCCCAGCACCTCGCCGACGGTGTGCGGGTCGAGCGAGATGACCTGCGGGTGACTGGCGATCTCCTGGGCGATCGCGCGCACGTCATCGGCGGACACGGCACACACCGCGCACAGCGACTGGGTGACGATGAGGTCGGGCTCGAGCTCGCGCAGGAGCGCGTCGTCGAGCTGATAGATCGAGCCACCGCCCAGCGTGCGCTCGCGGACGGCGGCATCGATCTGAGCCGGGGTGAGGCCGGACGGGAGGACATCGCGGGTGATCCTCGGCAGCCCCTGGGCGGCCTCCGGATAGTCGCATTCGTGGGTGACCGCCACGACGTCGTCACCGAGCCCGAGGGCGAACAGCATCTCGGTGGCTGACGGGACGAGACTGACGATGCGCATGACCGGTTTGTAGCGTGCCCATCGACGGGAAGGAGCGCAGGGCATGGCCCAGGCACTGAGTGACCAGGAGATCGAGGCCCGGCTGACCGGGACGGAGTGGAAGCGCGCGGGGCAGAACATCCGCCGCGAGCTCGACGTTCGAGAACTTCGCCGGCGCGATCGCGTATGTGAACCGGGTCGCCGAGGCGGCCGAGGCGGCGAACCACCACCCGGACATCCTCCTCCACGGGTACAAGCACGTGCGGATCGAGCTGAGCACCCACTCCGCCGGCGGACTCACCGAGGCCGACTTCGCGCTCGCGCAGCAGCTCGACGCAGTGGTCGCGTCCGGGTGAGCGCGGCCGGGGGCGCCGGGCCGGCTGCTACCTTACGCACCGTCGCTGCATGACCGACGACGACCCATCCCGAAGTACCCGCACGGCGGCGGAGGGCGGACCGGGGCCCAGTGACGTGAGGCGGGGAGGCGCATGAGCGCCCTCTACATCGTCCTCACCGCACTGCTGGTCCTGGTCAACGCGTTCTTCGTCGTCGCCGAGTACGCCCTCATCCGCTCCCGGCGGGCCCGGCTCGAGGCCCTGGACGAGGAGGGTGCGCGCGGGGCCCGGCTGGCCCTGGCCCAGATGAGCGACATCGGGCCCTACATCTCGGCCTGCCAGGTCGGGATCACGATGGCCTCGATCGGGATCGGCGCGCTCGGCGAGCCGGCCATCGCGCACGTCTTCGAGTCGATCTTCGGCGGGCGCGCGGGGGACACCGCGGCCGTCGTGGTGTCGGTGATCATCGCCTACCTGCTCATCACCGTGACGCAGAGCATCATCGGCGAGATCGTGCCGAAGCTGTACACGATCCAGCACGCCGAGGGGCTGGCTCGCCGGATCGCCCGGCCCCTGCAGCTCTCGCGCAAGCTGTTCGCGCCGGTCATCTTCGTGCTCGACGCCTCCTCGCGGTGGCTGCTGCGCGCGCTGCGGACCGATCCCGACGCCGAACCGGAGGGCGGGACGCCGGACGAGCTCAAGCGCCTGATCGCCCAGTCGCAGACCGGCGGGCACATCGACATCGGTGAGGCGAACATGCTCACCGGGGTCTTCCACCTGCACGAGCAGGAGGCCCGCCAGGTCATGACCCCGATCCCCGCCGTGGTCACCGTCGACGTCTCGGAGACCGTGCAGGCCGCGCTGCAGCGCTGCGTGTCGACCGGCCACTCGCGCCTGGTGGTCACCGAGGACGAGAACCAGGACCGGGTCAAGGGCATCGTCCACGTCAACCAGCTGGTCAAGGACATGCTCCTGAGCGGGCCCGAGGCCCACTTCGATGCCCGCGTGCGCGAGGCGCCGCTCGTGCCCGAGACGAAGCCGCTCGACGACCTGCTCGCCGACCTGCAGCGCGAGCGGACCGAGCTGGCGATCGTCATCGACGAATACGGGCGCACGGCCGGGATCGTGACGATCGAGGACATCATCGAGGAGGTCGTGGGCGAGATCTCCGACGAGACCGACCCGGCCGGCGGGGCCGTGCGGCGGCTGGCCAACGGCGACTGGTTCGTCCGCGGGCACGTGGCCGTCGCCGACCTCGAGGGCTACGGGCTCGAGCTCCCGGTCGACACCGATGCCTACAACTCGGTCGGCGGTTTCGTCTTCGCCGAGCTCGGCCGGCTGCCCAAGCGGGGCGACACGATCTCCGCTGACGGCTTCTCGATCCGGGTCGAATCGGTGCGCCAGAACCGCGTCGAGGCGGTGCGCATCCGCCACCGTCGAGCCGCGTAGCGGCGCCGTGGCGCGCCGGAACGGTGCAGCACGCGGGGTCGGCACGCCTTCAACTGGGCACAACGCACGCTCTCGCACCATCGGATACATTCCCGACCACAGGCAACGGCCGGTGCAGCGCTGATCGCACGCGCTTCTGGCACCCGGTGGTTGAGAGGAGAGATGAAGCCGGCCCCTCACTCGGGCCGGCTTCGTTATCTGTAGGGCCGCTTGCGAGCGGGTGCCCCCGAGCGGCCGGTAGCTCGATCAGGGACCGTATAGGTGGGTGGGTGATCTCGCACGCGTATCCGGGGCCGTCAGCGGAGCGCCGCCCGCCCCGGCGGCTTAAAAGAAGCCGGCCCGCTGGGAGCGGGCCGGCTTGTGCTTCTGGGGAGGAGGTGCTGCTATGAGGTACGTCGCCCGCGCATCTTGCGCCGCCCACCTCAACGATCGCTAAAGGTTTCCTCTACGAAACGTCAATATTCAGGATTGAAGGATCTAACTACTCATATTCGTAGAAGCCGCTCTTCGTCTTGCGCCCGAGCGCGCCGTCGTCGACGAGGTCGATGAGGTCCTGGGGCACCTCGGCGCCGATCTCCTCGCCGATCGCCATCGAGACGTCGAGGCCGACGAAGTCGAGCAGCGCCAGCGGACCCATCGGCATGCCGGCGCCGAGGGCCATGCACTGGTCGATCGCCTCGGAGCTCAGCCCGGTCTCGGCCTGCAGGCGCACGGCGCTGAACAGGTAGGGGAAGAGCAGGCGGTTGACGACGAAGCCGGGGATGTCCGGCACCTCGACCGCGGTCTTGCCGAGCGCCTCGCACAGCGCGAGCGCGCGCGCCCGCGTCTCGGGACTGGCCTGCGACGGAAACGCGAGCTCGACGAGCTTCATGCGCGTGACCGGGTTGAACACATGGAGGCCGACGAAGCGGTCGGGGTGGCCGGAGACCTCGGCCAGGCCGGCGATCGACAGCGACGAGGTCGTGGTGGCGAACACAGCCTCGCCGTCGGCGTGCCGGGCCAGCTCGCGCAGGACCTCGGCCTTCGAGCCGTGGTGCTCGACCACGGCCTCGACGAGGAACGTGCAGGCGCCGAGCGCTTCGAGGTCGGTGACGATCTGGACCCGGCTCGCGTCGAGGTCCTGGTCGACGAGCTTGGCGCACTGCTTCTTTACCGACGCCCGGGCGCGGTCGGCCGAGCTGTGCGAGCGCGCCCACAGCCGCACCTCGCCGCTGCGTGCGGCAGTCACCGCCAGGCCGCAGGCGATGGCTCCAGCGCCCGCGATTCCAAGTCGTTCCTCCACGAGATCTCCTGTTTGCTGTCGGGGGCAACACCCGGCCGCCCGGCCGCGCCCGGCGCGGTGGAGCGCCGACTGGCTGGCTGGCCAACCATTCGATTGACTGGTCAGTCACCCGGTACAGTACGAGGTATCGAACCGGCGTGAGCCGGCGCCCCGATCGGGTGAACGCCGCCGTGCCCAGCTGCTGGGCGGAGGCCGCCGTGCGCCGATCGAGCGCGCGCCGCCGTGCGCCTCGGGTCCCCACCGCAAGAGGAGACACAGCATGTCTGCAGACCGTGGCCGTGAGGTCGTCATCGTGGAGGCCGTCCGCACCCCGATTGGGCGCGGGCACAAGGAGAAGGGCTACTACAAGGACACGCATCCCAACGCGCTGCTCGGCCGCTGCTACAGCGAGGTCATCGAGCGGGCCGGCATCCCCGCCGACGAGGTCGAGGACGTCATCGCCGGGTGCGTGCAGCAGTACGGCGAGCAGATGTTCAACGTCGCCCGCAACGCCTGGCTGCAGGCCGGCCTGCCGGTCGAGACGCCGGCCACCACGGTCGACCGCCAGTGCGGCTCGGCTCAGCAGGCGGTCAACTTCGGCGCCGCGCTCATCGCCGCCGGCGTGCACGACGCCGTGATCGGCTCGGGCGTCGAGCACATGGGCCACATCCCGATGGGCGTCGGCTTCAACTGGATCGACCAGGTCGGCAGCCCGTGGCCCCAGGAGCTGATGGAGCGCTACGACCTGATCCCGCAGGGCCTCTCGGCGGAGATGATCGCCGACCAGTGGGAGATCCCCCGCTCCGAGCTCGACGAGCTCGCCCTGCGCTCGCACCAGCGCGCCCACCGGGCCACCGAGGAGGGTCGCTTCGAGCGCGAGATCGTGCCCATGCGCGTCAATGGCGACACCTACGTGAGCGACCAGGGCATCCGGCCCGAGACCTCGCTCGAGGCGCTCGCCCAGCTGAAGCCGGCGTTCAAGCCCGATGGCAAGGTCACGGCCGGCAACAGCTCCCAGATCTCCGACGGCGCCGCCGCCGTGCTGCTGATGGCGCGCGAGAAGGCCGATGCGCTCGGCCTGAAGCCGCGGGCCCGGATCCTCGACCAGACGACGGTCGGCGTGGACCCGGTGATCATGCTCACCGGCCCGATCCCGGCCACGCAGAAGCTGCTGAAGCGCAACGGCATGAGCATCGGCGACATCGACCTGTTCGAGGTCAACGAGGCCTTCGCCCCCGTGCTCGCGGCCTGGCGGCGCGAGCTCGAGCCCGACATGGACCGCGTCAACGTCAACGGCGGCGCGATGGCGCTCGGCCACCCGCTCGGCTCGACCGGCGCCCGGCTCATCACGACGCTCCTGCACGAGCTCGAGCGCTCCGACAAGGAGACCGGCCTGGTGACGATGTGCTGCGGCGGCGGCCTCGGCACCGGGACGATCATCCAGCGCGTCTGAGTCGATCCCCCGGACGGGCGCCGCGCGCGCCCGGAGCGGGCGAAAAGCGTCCTGTGAGTCGCTTTCGCCCCACTCGCCCGAGCCGAGCGAGGGCCTATGCCTCCTGCTCGGTGGGCCGGATGAGGATCTCGTTGATGGCCACGTGGCGCGGCCGGGTGACGATGTAGAGGATCGCGTCGGCGATGTCAGGTGCCTGCAGGCGCTCGACATCGGCGAAGCGGTCGCGGATCCCCTCGAGCACTTCGGGTCGGTTGTGGGAGGAGAGCTCGGTCGCCACCGCGCCCGGCTCGACGAGCGAGACGCGGAGGTGGCGCGTGGTCATCTCCTGGCGCAGCGACTCCGAGAAGGCGCCCACGCCGTGCTTGGTCAGGTTGTAGACGCCGCTGCCCTTGCGGGCCACCCGGCCCGCCACCGAGCTGATGTTGATCAGGTCGGCGACCTCCCGCGGGCCCGAAGCGGCCGCGCGCAGCAGGTGCGGCACCGCCGCGTGAGCGCAGTAGAGCAGGCCGGCGACGTTCACCGACAGCATCCGCTCCCACTCCTCCAGCGGGGCGTCCTCGATCGGGCCGAGCAGCATGACGCCGGCGTTGTTGACCAGCGTGTCGAGGCGGCCGAGCTCCTCCACCGTCCGCGCGACCGCGGCCTCCGCGGCCGCGCGCTCGCCCACGTCGGCCTCGATCACGAGCGTCCGGCCGCCGGTGCCCTCGATCCGCTCGGCCAGCGAGCGCAGCCGGTCGGCGCGCCGGGCCACCAGGGCGACCGCCGCGCCCTCCTGTGCGAGCGCGATCGCCGTCGCCTCGCCGATGCCGCTCGAGGCGCCCGTGACGAGCGCGACCGTCCCCTGCAATGTGCTCATTTCGCCTCCCAGCGGAATCCGATCGATGAGGGTGCCGGCGCCAGCGGGCTCGACGGCAGCCCGTCGGAGAGGACGGTGTCGTTGTAGCCGGTGGGCGCCAGGTCGTTGGGCGTGTCGGGATGGAACACCGAGGCCAGGTATTGGGCCTGCCCGCGGCCCGGACCGAGCTCGAACTGCCCGCCGCCGTAGGCGCCGATGCCGTGCTCGGCGCAGTAGTCATAGGCCGCGCACAGCGCGGGCAGGCCACCGATCCGCGAGGGCTTGATGTTCACCATGCGCGGGGGGAAGGGCAGCGCCTCGATGTCGGCGATGCCGTGGATGGGGGCGTCCCAGGTGATGCGGTCGTGGTGCTCGGCCAGCGCCTCGCCGGTCTCGGGCGTCACCACGTCGGGATCCTCGAGCCAGGCGTCCGGGAAGGTCTCGGCCACGCGGCGGTAGAGCACCGGGTCGGGCTTCTGGTCGACGACCGTGCCCCGGTAGAAGCTCTTGAAGTCGATCGAGTCGACCGCGCCGGTCCCGGCCAGAGCAGCCATCAGCTCCGGCGTCCACGAACTCGTGGCGTCGAGCTTGAAACGGAGCGTCGGGTAGAGAGCCAGGCGGTCGGTCACCGCCTCCAGCCGCGGGGGCTCGCCGAGCCGCATGGAGTTGACGAACGTCATCGGGGCCGGGGGGCGCCCGAGCGCCTCGTGGAGCGGGCGGCCGGCCTGGCGCAGGGCCAGATCGAGCGCGGCCGAGTGAAAGGTCCAGCGGCGGTAGAGGCGCGAGACGTCGGTGACCGGGGCGACCGGGAACAGGTCGAGCCCGTCGATGCGCTGGCAGAACTCGCCCAGCGCGTAGGAGCCGGCCAGGTCATGCACGGGCCCGGCCTTTTGGAAGGCGACGTGGTCCTCGGCCTGGTAGACCACGTCCTCGCCCACGCCCTCGGTACCGGCGCCGGACAGGTGCACGACGGTGCTCAGGCGCTCGAAGCCACTCGAGACGTTGAGGTGCAGGCCCTCGAGCCGGTAGCCCTCGACCACGAGGGGGAGGTCGGCGAGGAGGTCGAACGTGGGCACCGGGCGAGCAGGATACTCAAGCCGGGGTGCCCAGCTGCCGAAGCTGGGGGGAAGGCCATGGGTACCGACGCTGACCGCCTGCGCGATCTCGACAACGACGCTCACCGGGAGCGGGCCTGGCTCTTCTGGGCCATCATCCTCGTCCTGACGCTGGCCTTCACGCCGGTGTATCCGCCGACCTGGCTGCTCGGCGGCGCCGGATGGTGGGTCTCGGCCGGTCTCGCTCTCGGCGCCGGCGCCTACATCCTGCGCCTGCGCACGCTCGGGCGGACGATGTCGCAGGCCGAGGCGTTCGCCAACTGCCTGGCCGGCGCCGGGTTGGCCGCGCTCGTCCAGGCGCTCTCCGGCGGGTATCGCGCGCCGATCGAGTTGCTGCTCGTCCTCCACGTGTTCGGCGCCGCCGGGGTGCTCGGCGATCGCCAGCGCACGATCCACCTCGGCGCCGTCATCGCCGTGGTCCTGCTCCCGCTCACCTACGGCGATCCGACCGCCGGGCAGGCGGTGAGCGCCGTCGTGTTCACGATCGTGCTCGTCATCATGGCCGGCTTCCTGCTCGAGTACGGTCGCCGGCTGCGCCACCAGCGCCTGGCCCTGGTCGAGGCCGAGCAGGCCGCCTCGCGGCGCGCGATCACCGACGCGCTCACCGGCCTGGGCAACCGCCGGGCGCTCGAGCACGAGCTCGAGGCGGCGGCCGTGCGCGCGGCCCAGGGCGACGGGGCGACGGTCCTCTACCTCGACCTCGACGGCTTCAAGGCCTACAACGACCGCTTCGGCCACAGCGCCGGCGACGCGCTGCTGCAGCGGCTGGGCACCGCGCTGGCCGAGCGCCTGGCCGGCCGCGGCCGCGGCTTCCGCCTGGGTGGGGACGAGTTCTGCGCCGTGATCGACGGGCCCGTGGCCGCGCAGGACCCCCTGCTCGAGGAGATCTGCCAGGCGCTCAGCGAGCAGGGCTCCGGATTTCGCATCGGGCCGTCCTGCGGCGTCGTGCGCATGCCCGAGGACGCGCGCGACGCGGCCACCGCCGTGCGCATGGCCGACGAGCGCATGTATGCCGACAAGCGCTCCGGCCGGCTCGCCCCGGCTCAGGAGCTCAGCCGCGTGCTCACCTGCGTGCTGGCCGAGCGCGACGGTGGCGTGCGGGCGGCCGAGCTCGAGATGGGCACGCTCGCCCGGGCCGTGGCGCTGCGGCTGGGGGCGGATGCCGAGACCGCCGACGTCGTCGCCCGGGCCACTGAGCTGCACGACATCGGCAAGATCGCCATTCCCGAGGCCATCCTGGCCAAGCCGGGGCCGCTCGATCACGACGAGTGGGCGCTCGTGCGCCAGCACCCGGTGATCGGCGAGCGCATCCTGGCCAGCGCGCCGGCGCTCGAGGCCGCGGCCCGGCTCGTCCGCAGCTCCCACGAGCGTCCCGACGGCGCCGGCTATCCCGATCGGCTGGCCGGCGAGCGCATCCCCCTCGGATCGCGGGTCGTCGCCGTGTGCGACGCCTACGTGGCGATGCTGGCCGACCGGCCCTACCGCCGCGCCCTGGGCGCCGAGCGTGCCCGCACGGAGCTCCTCGTCGGCGCAGGGCGCCAGTTCGACGGCGCGGTCGTCACCGCGCTCCTGGCCGAGCTCGACGCGCGGGCCACCGCGCCCGCCGCCGGGCCCCTGGCGGCACCGGCGAGCTAGGCCGCTCCGCGCTCGAGCCGGGCCACGAGCTCGTCGAGCCGCAGCTCCTCGAGTCCCTGGCTGACCGCGTCGAGCTCGCCGGCGCAGTACTCGACGAGCGCGCGGCCCTCGCGCACGAGGTCGAGCGTCTCGCGCAGGCCGGCCTCGCCGGAGTCCAGGCGGCGGATGATCTCCTCCACCCGGGCCACCGCGGCCTCATAGCTGTCCGGGCCGGACTCGGTCACTCGTGCACCCGGGCCTCGAGCGCCCCGTCGGAGAAGGCGATCCGCACCTCGCCGGCCGCCCGCGCGGCGTCGGCGCTGCTGAGCGGCAGGCCGGCGCGGTCGGAGACGATCGCGTAGCCGCGGGCCAGCGTGCGCTCCGGGTCGTGGGCGGCCAGAGCCAGCGCGAGCGCTTCGAGGTCACGGCGCCGGGCGGCGGCGTCGCTGGCCTGGGCGCGCACCGCCGTGCGCTCGAGTGCACGGGCGTGGCGCTGGCTGCGGGCGCGGGCGCTCTCGCCGCTGCGCCGGGCGCTCGCGCGCAGCTCGCGCAGGAGCTGGTGCAGTCCCCGCCGGTGGCGCTCCACGTGCTGCTCGGGAGCGCGGGCGAGCTGGGCGAGCACCCGGGCGCGGTGCAGGACGGCGCGCCGGCTGTGGCCGTGCAGGCGGCCGGCCAGCGCCGCGAGCTCGCGCCGGGCGGCCCGGCAGTCGACCGGGACAGCGGCCTCGGCGGCGTGGGTGGGCGTCGAGCAGGCGAGCGCGGCCACGTCATCGATGAGCGTGCGGTCGGTGTGGTGGCCGACCGAGGAGATGACCGGGACGCGCAGGAGCGCCACCGTCCGGCACAGCGTCTCGTCGCAGAACGCGAACAGGTCGGCGAGCGAGCCGCCGCCGCGGGCCACGATCACCACCTCGACCTCGGGCGTGGCCGCGAGCTCGCGCAGCGCGGCGGTGATCTGGGGGGCGGCGTGGCGGTCCTGGACGGGGGCGAACGCCCACACGAGGCGTCCTGCCCAGCCGCGGCGGTGCAGGCCGGCCAGGATGTCGTCGCGGGCCTTGCCCCGCTCGCCGGTGACCACGCCGATCGTGCCCGGCAGCCCGGGGCGCTGCAGCCGCTTCTGAGGCTCGAACAGGCCGTCGGCATCGAGCCGGCGACGCAGCTGGTGCAGCGCCGCGAGCAGGTCGCCCTCGCCGGCGACCCGCAGCTCGCTGACCGCGAACGAGAACGACGGCGAGGCGCTGTGGCTGCCCGGGTAGTAGTCACAGCCGCCGCCCGCCACCACGCGCACCCCGTCGGCCAGCTCGATCCCCAGGGTCTCGAAGTCGGTGCGCCACATCGAGCAGGGCAGCGCCCCGCGGCTGTCGCGCAGCTCGAAGTACACCCGGGCCCGGGCCCAGCGCAGTCCCCAGACCTCGCCCTCGACCTGCACGCGGACGAACTCGCGCAGACGGGCGCGCAGCCGCTCGGCGTACAGGCCGACCGGATAAGGACCGGGCAGCGTGCTGACCGGCGCCACGCTGGGGGCGGTATGGGCCACGGGGCGCCTGACAGTAGCGCCGCCGGCGGCGTCAGCTGCGGGGCAGAGCGCCGCGCAGCTGCAGCTCGTGGCGCAGGAGCGCGAGGTCGGCGTCGACCATCATGCGCACGAGCTCCTCGAAGCCGACCTCGGGGGACCAGTCAAGGGTCGCCCGGGCGTGCGCGGCGTCGCCGAGCAGGGGGCCGGGCTCCCGCGGGCGCAGCAGCTCGGGGTCGTGCTGCACGTGCTCGTCGACGTTCAGCCCGGCGTGATCGAAGGCGATCTGAACCCAGTCGCGCACTGTGTGCGCAACCCCCGTGGCCACCACGAAGTCCCCCGGCTCATCCTGCTGGAGCATCAGCCACATGGCGCGCACGTAGTCGTGGGCGAAGCCCCAGTCGCGGCTGGCGTCGAGCTCGCCGAGGCGCAGGCGCGAGGCGGCGCCGAGGCGGATCGCCGCGGCGGTCAGGGTGATCTTGCGCCCGGCGAAGCGCCGCCCGCGGCGTGGGCTCTCGTGGGTGTAGAGGATGCCGCGGCTGACGTGCAGGCCGTGGGTGTCGCGGTACACGCCGGCCAGGAAGTGACCGTGCGCCTTGGCCGCGCCGTACGGGGTGACCGGAGCCACCGGCGTGGTCTCGGTCTGCGGGACCACCGTCGGGGCGCCGAAGATCTCGCCCGTGGAGGCGAAGTACACCCGGGCGCCCGGTGCGGCCGCTCGCACCGCCTCGAACATCCGCGCCACCGCGGCGCCGGTCATCTCGGCCACGAGCGCCGGGTGCTGCCAGGAGACGGCGACGTCCGACGGGCCGGCCAGGTGGTAGATCTCGTCCGGGTCCGCGGCGAGCAGCGCGCCGGCGAGCGAGGCGGCGTCGAGCAGGTCGCCCTCGTGCAGGCGGAGCTTGCCGCGCAGGTGCTCGAGACGCTCGAAGCGCTCGGTGGGAGAGCGGCGCACGAGCCCGTGCACCTCGTAGCCGAGGCTGAGCAGCAGGTCGGCCAGGTAGGAGCCGTCCTGACCCGTGATGCCGGTGATGAAGGCGGTGCGGGCCGGCACGGGTCAGCCCGCCGGGGCCGCCGCCTGGGACTGCCGCAGCCAGCGCACGGTGTCGGCCAGGCCCTGATCGAGCGGCACCGTGGCTTCCCACCCGAGCAGCCGGCGGGCCTTCTCGACCGACGGCCAGCGGCGCTGCACGTCGACCTCGAAGCTCTCGACGTGGCGCAGCTCGAATGCCTCTGGGGCCTCACCGCAGGCGATCCAGATGCGCCGGGCGATCTCGGCCACGGTCAGCTCCTCGGAGGCGGAGATGTTGAAGTCCTCGTTCTCGGCCTGCGGGGCGCCCAGGGCGGTGACGATGCCATCGGCGATGTCGCTGATGTGGGTGAGCGTGCGGGTCTGCTCGCCCGAGCCGAAGATCTCCAGCGGCCGCTGTCCGGACAGGACCTTGTGGATGAGGTCGGGCACGGCGTGCGCGATGCCCGGCTCCGCGGGGTCCGGTCGCTCACCGGGCCCGTAGGCGTTGAACGGGCGGCAGATCGTGTAGCGCAGCCCATGCTGGTCGTGGGCGGCGCGCGTGTACACCTCGCCGGCCAGCTTCGAGAAGCCGTAGGCCGAGCGGGGCGTCGGGCACTCGAGCAGGTGCGTCTCGGCGGTCGGGAACTCGCTCGCGCGCTCGAACACCATCGAGGAGGACACGTAGAGGAAGCGCTCGACATCGAGTTCGACGGCAGCGTGCGTGAGCGCACCGGTGAGTGCGTTGTTGACCTCGGTGAGCGTGAACGGCAGCTTGTGGAAGTTGGCGATCCCGCCGACGATGGCGGCCAGGTGGATGACGTGGGTGCAGCCCTGCATGGCCGCTCGCGCGTGGTCGAGATCGCGCAGGTCGGCGGTGTGCACCTCCGCGCCCTCGCGCATCCACTGGGGCGCCGGGCGGTGGTCGGAGACCCGGATCTCCCAGCGCGGATCGCCGAGCAGGCGGCGGACGACCGCGGTGCCGATCGTGCCCGCGCCGCCGGTGACCAGGACGCGGCTCACCGTTCGGCGTGCGCGCTCGGGGGCGCGGGCTGGCCGGCCAGCGCGGCCGCCTCGGTCGCGTACACGAACACCTGACCGGTGCCGAGCGCGTCCCACGGATCGACGAGCAGGCACTCCTCGCCGACCCGGGTGAGGATCTCCCGCAGAGCCTCGGGGCTCTCGAACTGGGAGTGGTTGGTGGCGACGATGACGACGTCGGCGTCCTGCACGGCCTCCGGCAGCGACTGGGTGGGGGTGGGGGCGTGCGGATCGCACACCGCCACGTCGGCGAGCTCGCGCTCGAGCAGCCGGATGAGCTTGGGTGAGAGCGAGTCGCGCTCGTCGTCGGTGTCGCGCTTGAACGTGAGGCCGAGCACGGCCACCTTGCGCGAGGACAGCGGGCCGATCCGCCGCATCACGCCCTCGACGAGGAACAGCGGGACCGCCTCGTTGACCCGGGAGACGGCGAGCAGCATGCCGGGCGCGTTCGAGCGCTCCTCCGAGAAGGCGAAGTCCTTGCGCAGGCAGGTGCCGGCGGTCATCCCCGGCATCGCGATCCCGCCCCGCGGATAGTCGCGGTTGATGAGCTCGATGACGTCGAACACGTTGGCGCCGTAGCGCTCGCAGTCCATCATCAGCAGGTTGGGCAGCGCGAACGTGGCGTAGCGGAGGATGTTCGTCCAGATCTTCGCCAGCTCGGCCTGCACCGGGGTGGTGCGCTCGATCGGGGCACCGAACACCGAGAACACAGCCGCCGCGCGCTCGGTCGAGGCCTCGCCGACGCCGGCCACGATGCACGGCAGCGAGCTGATCTCCTCGAGGAAGCGGCCAGCGGCGATCCGCTCGGGCGCGTGGGCGACGAACACGTCCTCGCCGACCCGCAGGCGGCGGCGCTTCTCGATGTACCCGGCCACGAACTCGGTCGTGCCCGGCGCGATCGTCGAGCGCAGGATGAGCGCATGGCCGGGCGCCAGGAGCGGGAGGAGGTCATCCACGACCTCCCGGACCTGGCTGAGGTCGCTCTCCACGTGCGAGAAGGAGGGCGTGCCGATCGTCAGCACGATGTCCTGGGCCTGCGCGGCATCGGCGGCGCGCTCGGCCAGCTCCAGCCGGCCACTCTGAAGCACCCGCTCGAGCAGGGGTTGCGTCCCCGCCTCCTTGAACGGCATCCGTCCCGAGCGCACCGACTCGAGGATGGCGCGGTCGTGATCGATGCCGAGCACGCGGTAGCCCCGGTCGGCGAAGCACAGGGCCAGGGGCAGCCCGACCCGGCCGAGCCCGATGACGGAAACGAAGCGGTTCTCGCTCTGCACGGGGATCACGTTAGCCGGGGCCGCTGGCTACTCGAGCGTGGGGCTCACGCTCGGCAGCAGCTCGAGCCCTGGCTCGGCGGCGTGGCCGCGCACCTCGCCGCTGAACGCGAGCGTGTCCAGGCGGGCGATCTCGCGCTCGCCCTCGACCCGCGCCGGATGGCCGGCCGGGAGCCCGCGGATGAGCGCGCGGATGCGCTCACGCAGCTGGAGCGCGAAGTGCGGCGTCGAGGCGCCCATGAGCTGGTGCACGTCGTCGAGGGTGACCTGGTGCTCGGGGCCAAGGCGTTCGGGGTGCTCTGATTGGCTCATCGGACTGGCACTGCTTCGATAAGGCTATCCACCTCCGCCTGCACGGCCAGGGAGATCGCGCTCGGGTCGCCGATCATCCAGCCATGGCTGTAGACGGCGGCCGTGGGGCCTTCCTGGTTATACCCGGGGGAGACGTCGAGGAAGTAGTTGAGCACAGATGCTGGGAGCTTGCTCGGATCCTCGACCAGCAGCTGGGGCCCGAATTGTCCGCTGGCGGACAGTGCCGCGGCGGCGGCGGCGTCGAGTGTGCGGGCGGCGTTGAGGAGAACGTAGCCGTGGCCGGGGGAGGTGAGCGCCCAGCCGAAGCTCCCGGGCACGTGCACGCAGGGCTGGAGGTTCACGCACTGGGGGTCGCGATAGCGCGTGAACGCGACCGAGTTGGCGGCCGGGTCCTGCGCGCCGACCCGCTTGACCGGCCCGTACTTGCCCAGCTGGGCGAGCAGGCGGTCGGGGATGACGCTCGAGGGGCCGAGCACGTAGATGGCGGGGTGCTGGTGGGCGGTGAGCGCCTGGCGCGTGGCCGCCGGGATGCTCGTGCCGGTGACGAACAGGATCGGGTCGCCGCTCTCGGCCGCCCAGCCGGCGGCGGGCATCGCATAGGCGGGCTGATCGGCGGAGGCGATCACGACCTGCGTGCTCGGCTTGCCGGCCACCGCGGAGGCGAAACTGTCGATCGCCGCGGCGAGCGTGAACGGGTCCTTGCCGCTGATCTTCGTGCTGTGCATGCCCTTGACCGCCGGGGTGTCGCCGACCTGGATGAGCTGCACGCCGTTCAGCGCACTCGCGCCCGTGGGCTTCAGCGTGTTCAGCGCCTCGGCGGTGGCGGCCGGCAGCGTGCCGGGGCCAGAGAGCAGCAGCGGCGCCTTGACCGGCGAGGCCATGAGCACCGAGGCGGCGAGCGATGCCTCCCAGTCGTCGGTGGGAGCGAGCACGACGGCGGTCGGATGGGTGCCGGGGATCGTCGAGGGATCGACGGCCAGCGCGACCCCGGCGGCGTCCTGCACCGGATCGGTGCCGCTCACCCGCGTCGTGTTCTTCGTGGCCAGGTCCGGGATCCCGAGCCCGGCGGCGCCGGGCAGCGGCGTGGCCGGACCGGGTGTGGTCGTGGTCGTGGTCACCGGAACCCGGATGAGCTCCTTCTTGGCCTTGCCCGAGCAGCCGGCGGCGAGCAGGCAGCCGAGCAGGCAGGCGAGGGCGAGCGGGAGCGCGCTTCGGGCACGACGTCGCATCCGGCGCGGACGTTAGCGCCCCGCGCTCGGCGGGACTCCGGTCGGCCATCTGTCGAGATGCAGCCCGGCCAGCCGCCTCACGCGCGCTCGCGCCCGGGCGCATCGCACCCGCATGCGGGCCTGCCCCGGCTGAGCGCCCTTGGGCGCGCTGTACGCTTAGAACGCAGTGCCTGTCCACTGATCCGCCAAGGAGGAATGCGATGCCGGGCCTTTCCGGGCGCATGTCGACCGTCGTCAAAGCCAAGATCTCAAAGCTCCTCGACCGGGCCGAGGATCCTGCCGAGACGCTCGAGTACAGCTACCAGAAGCAGATCGAGCTCCTCCAGAACGTCAAGAAGGGCATCGCCGACGTCGTCACCTCCAAGAAGCGCTTGCAGCTGCAGGAGGAGAAGATCCAGCAGCAGGTGGTGAAGCTCGACACCCAGGCCCGCCAGGCGCTGGCCTCCGGCAACGAGCAGCTCGCGCGCGTGGCGCTCGAGCGCAAGAGCGGCCTGCAGACCGAGCTGCAGTCGCTCGACGGCCAGATCGAGCAGCTCGAGCAGCAGCAGGAGCAGCTCACCGCCTCCGAGCAGAAGCTGCGCACGAAGATCGAGCAGTTCCGCTCCAAGAAGGAGGTCATCAAGGCCCAGTACTCGGCCGCCGAGGCCCAGGTGCGGATCTCCGAGGCGGCGACCGGCGTGGGCGAGCAGATGGCCGACGTCGGCCTGGCCATGCAGCGCGCGCTCGACAAGACCGAGAACATGAAGGCCCGCGCCAACGCCGTGCAGGAGCTCGAGGCATCGGGCGCGTTCGAGGATCTGACCGCGCTCGGCTCCGGTGAGGACGACATCGACCGCCAGCTGCGCGAGCTGTCGAGCTCGAGCACCGTCGATACCGAGCTGGCCAAGATGAAGGCCGAGCTCGGGAGCGGCAGCACGTCGGCCGGCGAGCTCGGCGCCGGGTCACCCGGCGAGGGGGCCGGTGCCGCCGGCGCTGAGGGCGCCGCGGCGGGCGGCGGCGAGAGCTCGGCCCCGTGATCGTCCGGATCTCGAACGAGGATCAGTACGAGCTCGGGGACGGCGACGTCGCCGAGCTGAACGAGCTCGACAACGCGGCCGTGACGGCGTGTGCGGTCGATGACGAGCAGCACTTCCGCGACGCGTTCGACCAGCTGCTCGCGTTCGTGCGCGAGCACGGCCGGGTGCTGCCCAACGACGAGCTCACCGGCTCCGACGTCATCCTGCCCCCGCCCGATGTCTCGCTCGCCGAGGCGCGCCAGGAGTTCTCGGGCGAGGGCTTGATCCCGGGTTGACGGGGTCCGGCGGCGGCACCGCCGATTGCGCTCAGATGGGGATGCCCCACAGCGGGAACCAGCGCGTGAGGTCACTCTCCACCGGGAGCTCGGCGCCGATCTGCGCTTTGAGGACGAACTCCCGCTCGCTGTCGCGCTGCTCGGTCCCGCCCCCGGGCACGAACGGGTAGAAGGCGCCCCGCTTGTAGTTGTAGATCCAGTAGACGCGCTGGCGCTGAGCGTCGGCGAACGCGAACACCGCGCACAGCACGCGCTCTCCGTAGCCCCCGGCCTCGAGCGCGCTGGAGACCGCGTGCAGCCCGACCACGAGCTGATCGAAATCCTCTCCCCCGAGCACCAGCCAGCGGAAGCCGTAGGGATCGTCGCTCGTGCTCACCGTCGTCCTGGCCTCCGACGCGGTCGCGCCCACCACCTCCTCCATGTCGGAGACGATGGCGCTGAAGTCCGCCGTGGCCAGCGGCTGGAAGACGATCGCCACCTGCCCGCGCGAGGTCAGCCCGAGGCTCGTCTGCATGGTCACGTAGGCCGTGGTCATCGCGAACACCCGATCCTCGGCCGGCTTGGCCAGCTTGCGGCGGCCGGTGATGATGTCGAGCAGACCCACGTGGCCGGCTCAGCGAGCGGTGCCCTGGAGCTGGGCCTCGAGCCGCTGCAGGGCGGCGATTCGGGCCTCGAGCGGGGGATGGGTCGAGAACAGGTTGGCCACGCTCTGCCGGGCGCGCGGGGGGAAGATGTAGAAGGCGGCCAGCTCGCCCGAGGCGGCCCGCATGTCCTGGCGGGGGACGAGCGCCATGCCGCCGTCGATCTTCAGCAGCGCGGAGATGAGCGCGGCCGGGCGGCCGGTGATGATGGCCGATCCGCGGTCGGCGGCGAACTCGCGGTAGCGCGAGAGCGCCTGCAGGAGCACGAACGACAGCATGTAGACGACGGCGGAGACGAGGATGACCACGGCGATCGCCGGACCGCCGTCGTTGTCGCGGTCGTCGAACGCACCGCCGAACCAGAAGCCCATCTGCACGATGAACGACGCGATCGAGGCGAAGAAGCTCGCGATCGTCATCACCATCACGTCGCGGTTCTGCACGTGCGTGAGCTCGTGCCCGAGCACCGCCTCGAGCTCGCCCTCGTTCAGCAGGCCGAGAATGCCGGTCGTGGCGCACACGGTCGCGGTGCGAGGCGAGCGCCCGACAGCAAACGCGTTCGGCATGCGGGTGTCGGCGATCGCGACCCGCGGCTTGGGCAGGTCGGCCTGGATGCACAGCCGCTCGATCAGCGCGTGCAGGCGCCGGGCATCGGGCGAGTCGCCCGGCCCGACCTCGCGCGCGCCCATCGAGTACAGGGCGATCTTGTCCGAGGTGAAGAACTGCAGGGCGAACAGCGCACCGGCGACGATCGCCATGGTGACGATGCCCGTGCCGGCGGCCAGCAGCACGGCGATGAGCACGGCGTACACGAGCCCGAGCAGGAACATCGTCAGCAGCATCCGGACCTGGAGACCGGTGTCGCGACCGAAGGCACTGGAATTATGACCCATAGCCGGTTAATGTTCGCAGACGGGATAAGCAGGCTCTGAAGCGTTCCGCTCAGGAAGCGAAGCAGGGGAGACCGGTGACGGAGCTCAGATATCGGATTCAGGTCTCGGCGACCGTGCGCCGATTGAGAGCCATGATGCACAACTGGCGGGCATATCTGGCCAGCTTCGGAACCGCCGGCGCGCTCGTGGCCGGCGCGGTCGCCGTGTTCGTGCTCGTGAGCGCGTTCGTCGCCTTCAACGGCTGGCCGGCGATGGCCGGCGGCGTGCCGGCGGCCTACGTCACGCTCCCCGGCCACGGACCCACGCCCACTTCGGGCTCCCGGCTCGTCGCGCTGGCGCTGGCCGGGGGCGCACCCTCGGCCCCGGGCGCTGCGCCCGCGCTCGGCGACGCCGGGGCTCGGGTCCTCGCGGGCTCGCGTTCGGTCGCCCACGGCCCGGGGGCTCATCCGGGCCGCGGCGCCACGCTGTCGGGAAGCACTCCGGCCGGCGCCGCGAGCGGGGTGAGCCGGGTCAGCGGCGGGGCCGGCACCCCGACGAGCTCCGGGCCGACCGGCGCCACGGGCGCCGTGGCGGGCGTGGTCGGAACCGTCACCGGAACCGCCGGCGGAACGCTCAGCACGGTCACCGGCAGGGCCGGCGGGGCCGTGAGCAGCGTCACCGGCAAGGTGTCGAGCGGCGTGTCGAGCACCACCTCCGCCGTCGGCTCGACCGTGAGCGCCGTGACCGGCTCGGTCGGCCGGACCGTGGGCAGTGTCGCCCCGGCGGCCGGCAATGCCCTCTCGAGCGTCGGGTCGAGCGTCGGCTCGACGGTGACCGGTGTCGGCAACACGGTCGGCAACACCGTCGGCGCTCTTGGACAGACGGCCGGCAACGTCGTCTCGGGCACCGGCTCCGCCGTCGGGCACGTCGTCGGCGGCCTGTAGCCCGGCGCGCGGCTGGAGGCTGTCGCACAGGCCGCCCCACGGCCGGTCCACGCGTGCCCGCGCCCGCGGCGCGCCTACCGAGCGAGTGAGTCCCGCAGGAACCGCACGGTGAGCGCCTGCAGCTCGCTGTCGTGCTGGATCGAGCGGTGGTGGCCGCCGGGGACCGTGACCAGCCGGCTGCCCGGGGACCGCATGCGCTCGGCCAGCTCCCGGGAGTGCTCGACCGGGACGATCTCGTCGCCCTCGGCGTGCAGGAGCAGGAATGGGGCCTGAAGCGCCTCGACGGTCGCGCCGAGATCCTGCGCGGCCAGGAAGCCGGCGAGCGCCTCGGCGTCGGCGGCGAAGGGATGTCGGCCCGCGAGCACCCCGCGCCGCAGGCCCTCGGGGCTGGCGGGGCAGATCGCTACGACGGCGCTCGCACCCAGCGGCCCGGCGGCGAGGATGGCGAACAGGCCCCCCATGCTCGACCCGCGCAGGGCGAGCGGGATCTCGGGGCCGACCCGGTCGCGCAGACGCTCGCCCATGGCCACGACATCGCCCACGGGATCGCCGTCCATCGGTCCGGCGCTCTCACCGTGACCGCGCTGGTCGGGGATGAGGGCGGCGAAGCCGGCCGCCCCGAGCAGGCGGGCGAAGTCGTAGTGGCTTTCCTTGGCCGAGCCGGCGCCGTGGAGCACGATCACGCCGCCGCGGACCGGTCCGGACGGGCGCCAGAGCGCGTAGGCGAGCCCGGCGGCCGTGCCGAGCTCGGCCGGCGGCGCGACGCTGACAGTGCGCGGGCGAGGCACCCCGGGATCATCGCAAGGCCCGGCCCGGCGGCGCGGTCACCTGGCGTGGCATGATCGCCCGCGATGAGTGGTGACCCGACACGCTTTCGCGTCGGCCTGCTGGGGCACGGCACGGTGGGCGCCGCGTTCGCCACTCAGCTCGAACGCCACGCCGATCGGATCGCCGGGATCACCGGGCTGCGTCCCGAGCTGACCGGGGTCCTCACGCGCAGCCGGGGCAGCTTCGACGAGGTGCTCGGGAGCGCTGACCTCGTCGTCGAGCTGATGGGCGGGATCGATCCGGCCCGCGGCTACGTGCTGCGCGCGATCGAGTCCGGGCGCCACGTCGTCACGGCGAACAAGCAGCTCCTCTCCCAGCACGGCGAGGAGCTCTGGGAGGCGGCCCGGCGCCACGGCGTGCAGCTGCGCTTCGAGGGCGCGGTGGCCGGCGTGGTCCCGGTCATCCGCGTGCTCCAGGAGTCTCTGGCCGGCGCTCGCATCGACCGGGTGCACGGGATCGTCAACGGCACGACCAACTTCATCCTCACCGAGATGGCGCGCACCGGCGCCACGTTCCGCGAGGCCCTGGCCGAAGCGCAGCGGCTCGGCTACGCCGAGGCCGACCCGGCCGAGGATGTGGACGGGCGCGACGCGGCGGCGAAGATGGCCATCCTGGCCCGGCTGGCCTTCGGCACCCCTGTCCAGCTCGACGATGTCCGCTACGAGGGCATCGAGCACATCCAGCCCGACGACCTCGAGTACGCCCGCGAGCTCGGCCTCGGCCTGAAGCTGATCGGAACCGCGGAGCGCATCAACGGCGGCCTGTCGGTGCGGGTGCACCCGGCCTTCCTCTATCCCGGCCATCCTCTCGCCTCCGTGAACGGGCCGTTCAACGCCGTCACGGTCGAGTCCGAGGAGATCACCGAGATCACGATGTCCGGGCCGGGGGCGGGGGGGACGCAGACGGCGAGCGCGGTGCTCGGAGACGTCATCAGCGCCATGATCCCGCCCGCCTCGACGCCCGCGGCGAGCACGGCGCTCGCGATCGTCAGCGATGTCCGCTCGGCCTTCTACCTGCACCTCGAGGTGGCCGACGAGCCCGGTGTCCTCGCGCAGGTGACGCAGATCCTGGCTGCCGCCGAGGTGTCGGTGAAGTCGGTGGTGCAGAAGGGCCGAGGCGATCAGGCCAGCCTGGTCATGGTCGTCCATCCCGTGCTCGAGTCGCGCTTCGCGCACGCGATGGAGCTGATCGGCGAGCTCGACGTCATGCGGGCGCCGCCGCGGGCCATCCGGGTGCTCGAAGAGCAGTTCGGCTGAGTCGGTTCGACCCGGAACCACGTGCGGGCGGTGATCGTTGCGGGCACAACGGGTACTCGATTGACTGGGTCTCCCCGCACTCGCCCCAATCGGAGGTATCGCATGAAACTCGGTCTCACCCTGCTGCGCGCGATCGTCGGCGGCCTGTTCGTCGGCCACGGCACGCAGAAGCTGTTCGGATGGTTCGGCGGTCACGGCCCTGAGGCCACCGCCCAGATGTTCGAATCCCTCGGGCTGAAGCCCGGACGCCGTCACGCCACGGCGGCGGGCGCGGCCGAGGCGGGCGGCGGCGCGCTCGTCGCGCTCGGCTTTCTCACGCCGGCCGGGGCCGCTGCGCTCATCGGCACGATGTTCACCGCCATCCGCAAGGTGCACCTCAAGAACGGGCCCTGGGTCACCTCGGGCGGCTACGAGTACAACCTCGTGCTGATCGCCGCCCTGCTCGCCATCGCCGACCTCGGCCCGGGGGAGTTCTCGCTCGACGCCGCCCTCGGCATCGAGGTCAAGGGCCCGCTCATCGCCCTCGGCGCCCTGGCCGGCGGCATCGGCACGGCCACCCTGCTCACCCGTCCATCGGAGGACGGAGCGCCGGTCGGCGGCGCTGACGTGGCCGGAGACCCGGCCGCCGCCGCCTCGACCGACGACGCCGCCGTCACCACGGCCTGACCGGTTCGCCGGGGGGAGCCGAGTGCTCCCCCCGGGGACGGGGTGCCCGGCGCGCCCCCGAGGGGTCTTCTCCGCGCCGCTCGCGCGGCGCGTTAGCATCCGCCGCCGTGCGCGCGGTCCAGATCACCGAGCTGAGCGGCCCGGAGAGCGCTCTCGCCCTCGTCGAGCTGCCCGAGCCCGAGGCCTCGCACATGCTCACACCGGGGCGCGGCGTGCTCGTCGACGTCCACGCCGCCGGGGTGTCCTTCCCCGAGGTGCTGCAGACGCGCGGGCAGTATCAGGTCAAGCCGCCGCTGCCGTTCGTGCCGGGCAGCGAGGTGGCGGGGGTCGTACGCTCGGCTCCCGACGGGGCGCCGGTGTCCGTCGGCGACCGGGTGGCCGCCTTCTGCATGCTCGGCGGCTTCGCCGAAGTGGCGGTGGCCCCCGAGCACTTCGTCTTCCCGCTCCCCGACGCGTGGGACTTCGCCCAGGGCGCCGCGCTCGTGCTCAACTACCACACCGCCTACTTCGCGCTCAAGCTGCGCGGGCGGCTGCAGGCGGGCGAGAGCGTGCTCGTCCACGGCGCCGCCGGCGGCGTCGGGACCGCGACGCTCCAGGTGGCCAAGGGCCTGGGCGCGCGGACGTTCGCGGTCGTCTCCAGCGACGAGAAGGCAGCCGTCGCCCGCTCCGCCGGCGCGGACGAGGTCGTGCGCTTGACCGGTGCCTGGAAGGACGAGGTGCTCGAGCGCTCGGGCGGAGGCGTCGACATCGTCATCGATCCGGTCGGCGGCGAGCGTTTCACCGACAGCCTGCGCGCGCTGCGTGAGGGCGGCCGCGCGGTCGTGGTCGGCTTCACCGAGGGCTCGATTCCCGAGGTCCGCGTCAACCGCCTGCTCCTGCGCAACACCGAGGTGGTCGGCGCCGGTTGGGGCGCCTACGTGCTCAGCCGCCCCGAGGTCACCCGCGAGATCGGTGCCGCGCTGGCCGAGCTCTCGAGCGCCGGCGCGGTGGCTCCGATCGTCGGAGCCCGGTTCGGGCTCGAGCGGGCGGCCGAGGCCCTGCAGCTCATCGACGGGCGGGGCGCGACCGGCAAGGTCGTGCTCGAGACCCGGTAGGGCGACCGGGCCGGGTCGCCACATGAGCGGACTAATCGAGCGCTACCAGGACCGTCTCCCGATCGGTCCGGGGGATCCCGTCGTCACGCTGGGGGAGGGGGACACGCCGCTCATCCACGCGCCGCGGCTGTCCGAACGGGCAGGGGTCGAGGTGTGGCTGAAGCTCGAGGGCTGCAACCCGACCGGCTCGTTCAAGGACCGCGGCATGACGGTGGCGGTGTCGGCGGCCGTGCGCGAGGGGGCGGCCGCGCTCGTGTGCGCGTCGACGGGCAACACCGCGGCGTCCGCCGCCGCCTACGCGGCCCGGGCCGGCCTGCGCTGTGCGGTCATCGTCCCCGAGGGCAAGATCGCCACCGGCAAGCTCTCGCAGGCGCTCATGCACGGCGCCCGGGTGATCGCTCTGCGGGGAAACTTCGACGAGGCTCTGATGCTCGTGCGCGAGCTGGCCGACCGCCACCCGATCGCGCTGGTCAACTCCGTCAACGAGTTCCGCATCGAGGGCCAGAAGACGCTCGCCTTCGAGATCCTGGAGGCACTGGGGGAGATCGACGGCCTGTGCATTCCGGTCGGGAATGCCGGAAACATCACGGCGGCCTGGCGCGGGTTCACCGAGATGGATGTCCGTCCGCGCATGTTCGGCTTCCAGGCCGCCGGCGCCGCGCCGCTCGTCCATGGTGCGCCGGTGCCCCACCCCGAGACGGTGGCGAGCGCGATCCGGATCGGCAACCCAGCCCGCTGGGAGCAGGCGATGGAGGCGATGACCGCCTCCGGCGGCAACGTGGCCGCGGTCACCGACGCCGAGATCCTCACCGCGTATCGCCTGCTCGCCGCCGGCGAAGGCGTCTTCTGCGAGCCTGCCTCGGCGGCCAGCGTCGCCGGCCTGCTCGCGCACGGGGTGCGCGACTGCCGCCGCGTCGTCTGCGTGCTCACCGGCCACGGGCTGAAGGACCAGCAGACCGCGCTCGAGCTCCTCGAGCGGGGCGGCGGGGGCGTCACTCCGTGCGCGGCCGAATACGGCGCGCTCGAGGAAGCGGTCCTGGGCGAATCGGCTGGCGCCGATTCGCCGGCGAGTTCGCCTGACGGCGAACTCGGGGCCCACCCATGACGCTGGAGCGCCGCCGGCTCGTCCGCGTCCCCGCCTCGACGGCGAACCTCGGGCCGGGCTTTGATGTGCTGGCGGCGGCGCTCTCGCTCCACCTGGAGGTCGAGGTACGCGAGACCGGCGAGTTCGGCGTGGTCACCGACCTCGACGTCCCCCGGGATCGCGACAACCTCGTCGTGCGAGCGTTCGAGCGGCTGCACCCGGCCGAGGGCCTCCAGTTCACGATCCGCTCGGACATCCCGCTCTCGGGCGGCCTGGGATCGAGCGCGGCGGCGATCGTGGCCGGGCTCATGGCGGCCGACCACATGTTCGAGCTCGATGCCGACCTCGAGGTCCTGGCGGCCGAGCTCGAGGGCCATCCCGACAACGTGAGCGCGGCGCTGCAGGGCGGCTTCGTCGTCTGCCAGGGCGAGCGCGTGCACCGCTTCGAGCCGCCGCTCGGCCTGGAGGCGGTGCTCGTCGTTCCTGAGGAGCCGGTGCGTACCGCGGCGGCGCGCGCGGCGCTGCCGGCCAGTGTGCCGCTGGCCGACGCGGTGTTCAACCTCGCCCAGACAGCGACGCTCGTGCTCGGCCTGGCCCAGGGCGATTGGGAGCTGATCGCCGCCGGGCTGGCCGACCGCCTGCACCAGCCCCACCGCGCCCCGCTCTATCCGCGCTCGGCCGCCCTGCTCGAGCGTGTCCCCGGCCTGGGCGCGCTCGGGGCGACGATCTCGGGCGCCGGCCCGACCGTGCTCGTGTGGACGATGTACGAGCAGACCGGCAAGGTGACCGAGGCGCTGAGGCGCGAATGCGCGGGCTGGGCCCACGTGTTGCGGGCACCGTTTGAGTCCCAGGGCGCCGACGTGAGAGAACTTTAGGAGTCGGTTCAGATCGGTTGAGGGACGGGCCTGAGGGACCGATAACCGGGTTATCCTGGCCGCAGCGGTGGCTCGTCGCCTGAGCAGTTCGCGGCCGGGGCCTGACGCCGTTGCCGATTCCCGTGTCGAGCCCAATCAGAGCGCGCCCTCCCCGACCCTCCGGCGCCGCCCGCACGGGCGGGCGCCTGCGGATCGCCGCGCTCGTCCTCGCGCTCGCCTGCGCCGCGCTCGTGAGCGGCTGCGGCGGCCACCACCGCCAGACGAGCGTCGAGGGCACCAGCACCGCGCAGACCTCGACGGCTCCGCTTCCCGGGGCCGGTCCCGCCGTCCACGCGATCCGCCACGTCATCGTGATCATGCAGGAGAACCGGTCCTTCGACTCCTACTTCGGCACCTTCCCGGGCGCAGACGGGCTCCCGACCCGCAACGGGCAGTTCACCGTCTGCGTGCCCGACCCGGCCCGAGGCACCTGCGACCGGCCCTTCCACGACAGCTCGTTCGTCAACGGCGGCGGTCCGCACGGCGCGGGCGCCGCCAGCGCTGACATCGATGGCGGCCGCATGGACGGGTTCGTGCGCGAGGCCGAGCACTTGGGCGGCCGCGGCTGCGGTGGCTACGCGCTCGTCTGCCTGTCCAGCGAGCCCGAGGACGTCATGGGCTACCACGACGCCCGCGAGATCCCGAACTACTGGACCTACGCGAGCCACTTCACGCTCGACGATCACATGTTCGAGTCCAACGCCTCCTGGAGCCTGCCCGCCCACCTGTACGCGCTCTCGGAGTGGTCGGCCCACTGCACGCGGCCCGGCGACCCGATGAGCTGCGTCAACAACGACGAGCTGGGCGGCTTCGAGACCCAGCAGATCGTCGGTGCGGGGCAGATCGGCCACCGGGCGGTCGTCCGGCTCCAGCGCCTGCAGCAGCAGCTCACCCGCCGCCTGGCCGCCTGCGCGCGCAACGCGCTGACGGCGGCCCTCACCGCGGCCCGGTCCGGGGTGGGTGGCGCGATCGCCCGCGTCCGGACCCGGCGGAGCACCTGCGATCAGCGCGCCCGCGCCCAGGTCGCCCGCCGCCGCTCCCGGCTGGCCAACATGGCGGCCTCGAGCTTCAACTACGCCTGGACGGACATCACCTACCTGCTGCACAAGAACAACGTCAGCTGGGGGTATTTCCTCGCCTCAGGGGACCAGCCCGACTGCGCCGACGGCAACGTCAACTGCGGGACGAGCACCCAGTCGCCGCAGACGCCGGCGATCTGGAACCCGCTGCCGTCCTTCACCGACGTGCGCCAGGACGGGCAGCTCGGCAACATCCAGGACGTCTCGCACTTCTTCGCCGACGCCCGGGCGGGCGCGCTGCCCGCCGTGTCATGGGTGGTGCCCAACCAGCCGCACTCCGAGCACCCGCCGGCCAGCGTGGCCAGCGGCCAGGCCTGGGTGACGAGCCTCGTCAACGCGGTGATGCAGTCGCCCGACTGGGACTCGACGGCGATCTTTCTCCTGTGGGACGACTGGGGCGGCTTCTACGACCACGTCGCACCGCCCCACGTCGACGCGAACGGCTACGGCTTGCGGGTGCCGAGCATCGTGATCAGCCCGTATGCCCGGCGCGGATATGTCGACCACCAGACGCTGTCCTTCGACGCGGTCAACAAGTTCATCGAGAACGACTTCCTCGGCGGTCAGCGGCTCGACCCGCGCACCGACGGCCGGCCCGATCCGCGGCCCGACGTGCGCGAGGACAATCCCGGTCTCGGCGACCTGAGCGCCGACTTCGACTTCAGCCAGCCCCCGGCGGCGCCGCTCATCCTGCCCGAGAGCCCACCACCCGGACCGGCCTCCACGCCGGGCGGGTAGCGCTCGTCAGGCCTCGGGGGCGCCGACGCTCTGGGCGGCCAGCTCGGCCAGCTGCTTGCGCGCCTGGTCGAGCTTCAACCGGCGCAGCAGCTCGTCGGCCACGTTGAGATAGTCGGCCGCCAGGTCGGGGCGGTAGTCGAGGATCGACAGCGCCCGCTCAGCCGACTCGGCGTAGGCGATCGAGGCCCGGATCGTCGTGTCGAGGAGCTTCTCGCCGAAGTGCTCGCGCAGCGAGTCGAACGCCTCACGCGAGTGGCGGGTGCGCATGTCGGCGATGTTGAGCATCACGCCGAGCCATTGCAGGTCGGGGTTGAGGCTCTCCCGGGCGAGCTCGATGACCTCGAGCGCCTGCTCGACGCCCTGAAGCGCGAAGTACTGCGCCTCCGCCGAGAGCAGCGCGTAGTCAGCGGCCACGAGCGCGTTGACGGTCAGCAGCCCGAGCGACGGGGGGCAATCGATGAGCACGAGGTCGTAGTCGGAGAGCACCTCGCGCAGCGCCTTCTTCAGGGTCAGCTCGCGGCCCATCTTGCCTCCGAGCATGAGCTCGGCCTCGGCCAGGTTGAGGTTGGCCGGGATGATCCCGTCGTGCACGGCCGCGGGCGCCTTGGCGCGCCCGGTCAGCACGTCGCCGATCGTCGGGTCGGCGTCGGGATCCACGTCGAGATAGTCGGACAGGTTGCCCTGCGGGTCGAGATCGACGGCCAGGGTGCGCAGGCCGACCTTCCGGAACACGTCGGTCAGCGTGCGCACAGCCGTCGTCTTGCCCGTCCCGCCCTTCTGCGAGAGCACGGCGATGGTCGAGGCCATGGGCGAGGACTATAGGCGGCGGGGGCGTGGGGGTCGCCGGGTGGCGGCGGCGGGCTGGTGCGGTCCTCGGCCACAGCGCCAGAAAGTGCACTCGGGGTGCGGGCGGGGCGGCGCGTGCTGCGGTTCCTCGTCCTCAGCGTGAGAAAGCGCACTCGCGGTGCGGGCGGGGCGGCCGTGCTGCGGTTCCTCGTCCTCAGCGCGAGAAAGTGCACTCGCGGCGCGGGGCGGGGCGGCGCTGGTGCGGTTCCTCGTCCTCAGCGCGAGGAAGTGCACTCGCGATGCCGGGCCGCCGGCCGCTGGTGCGGTTCCTCGTGCTCAGCGCGAGGAAGTGCACTCGGGGTGCGGGGCCGGCGGCGCTGCTGCGGTTCCTCGTCCTCAGCGCGAGAAAGCGCACTCGCAACGCGTCCCCGGCGGCGCTGATGCGTTCCTCGTCCTCGGCGGGAGGAAGTGCACTCGCGATGCCGGGCCGGCGGCGCTGGTGCAGTTCCTCGCATTGGATGGCCAGCCAGCCGAATTGGCCACGGGCGCGCAAAGAAGGCGCTCCCTCCCTTTGGTTGAGCCGTCCGCCGGGTACCCGCAGGCCCCTCCGCGCGGCGGGCCGAGCACCCCGGCGCCCGGTCGGTGGCGATCGGCCGGCAGACGCGATCGCCCGCCGATGGCAGGCCAGCCGCGCCCGCCCGGACGACGGGAGCCGGCCGCGCGCCGACTCCCGAGGGCCGGCCTCAGGCCAGGCCGGAGCTGCGCTCTCCCGGATGGCTGTAGCGCATCCCGGAGATCGCCGGTACGTCGATGAAGTGGAGATGGTGGCGGCCGATGACGATCTCGTCGCCGTCGGCCAGGGTGCTCCACTCGACGCGCTCGCCGTTGACGAACACGCCATTGAGGCTGCGGTCGTCGAGCACCCGCAGACCGTCCGGCTGGCGGACGATGAGCGCGTGCCGGCGCGAGACGGTCGGGTCGTCGAAGCGGATGTCGGCGGCCAGGCTGCGCCCGATCCGCGTCCACTCCCGTTGCAGCGCGAACGTGACCACGTCGTCGCGATCATCCGAGCGGTAGGCCAGGTACTGCCCCGGCTCGGTCAGGCCACCCCGCATCTCATCGAGCCAGGCCTGGTCGCCCACCGGAGCGGGCAGGTCGACGACCGTGTTCTGGGCCGTCGTGAACAGCGACGAACGGACGAACTCGGTCCCGCCGCAGTTCGGGCAGGTCGGCAGCTCGTCGACAGCGTCAAGCGACAGGGGATAGTCGCAATCGGTGCACCTGAATGTCCCGGTCCCCGCAACGTTGCCCGACATCCAAGCTTTCATCGGCGCGTCTCCTTGTTACGGGCTGCGAACCGCCGGGCCGGACAACCCGACGAGCCGATCATAGCCCGCGCGTCAAAGATCCCCTAAACGTAACGAGGCCCAAATCGAAGAGTTTCGGTTTTGCATATGTTGGCGCGAGTAGAGGGACAGGAATGCGGAATCCGGCGCCGAACTTCGTCGCCATGCGTCTCAGCCTCGATGACATCGCCGATCTCGAACGGGCCCTCCTGCGGCGGGGCGTCGTGCAGCGCAGCGCCCATCTCGAGCGCTGCGGACGCTGCCAGCGCACGCCGCTGGTGGGCGAGCGGGTCTACCTGTACGAGCACGATGCCGTGCGCTGCGAGCTCTGCCGAGCGGCCGAGCGCCAGGTCCCGGTCGACTCCCATCTCATTCACGGGTTCGAGCTCGGACACTCGATCCGGATCACCGATCAGCGCGCGGCCTGAGGGCGGGCACCGGGGAGGGGCCACCGCCGGTCCGCGGCGCGTGGGCGCGCGGCGGGCGCCGCGTCGCGTCCATAGAATCCGCCCGCGTGGAGCCCATCACCGTCACGACCACGATCTCGCGCCCCCGCGAGGAGGTCTTCGAGTACCTGGCGGACATCGCCAACCATCCCGAGTTCACCGACCATTACCTGGTCGACTGGCATCTGACCCGGGAGGACTCCTACGGCACCGGCGCCGGCGCGCGCTTCCGCGTGAAGGCGCCGCTGAACCGCTTCTCCTGGGCCGACATGAGCATCGCCGAGCTGCAGCCGCCCTACCGTCTGGTCGCCCGTGGCCGCGGCGGCAAGTACAACCGCATCCGGATGCTCGAGAGCTACACGCTGCAGCCGGGCTCGGCGGGCACCACCCGGGTGCAGTACACGGTCGAGACCGTGCCCGCGCTCCTGTCGGACCGGGTGATGGAGTCCTTCGGCCGCCGGGCCTGGACCAAGCGCCAGGTCACCCGCTCGCTGCGGCGGTTGCGGCTCATCCTGGAGGAGGACCGGGCCCGGGGGCGGCGCGCCTCGATCGCGGGCCGCGACTAAAATGGGCCGCCGCGTGAGAGTGCTTTCGTCCTATCGCCGCGTCCTCGTGCTGTGCCTGGGCGTGCTTGCTGCCGCAGCGCTCAGCGCCTGCGCCAGCACCACCCACACCGCCGCGGGGGCGGACAACAACGGCGTCTACGTGACCCTCGGCAAGGTGAGCTACCAGCTCGAGGTCTCGCGCGAGCTCAACCAGTACTCGGTTGAGGACCACGACTACCTGGCCGGCGTGGCATCGGGGGGGCCGAGCGCCCAGCAGGTGTGGTACGGCGTGTTCCTGTGGGCCCACAACAGCAGCAAGCAGCCTGAGCCGGCGGCGGACGCCTTCACGATCACCGACACGCAGAACAACGTCTACCACCCGGTCCCGGTCAACAACCAGTTCGCGTGGACGAACGAGCAGATCGAGCCGAACAGCACCGAGCCCGCGCCGGGGTCGACGGCGCTCTCAGGTCCGACGCAGGGCGGCCTGATCCTGTTCAAGCTGCCAACGAGCGTCTACAACGACCGGCCGCTCACGCTGCACATCACGGCCCCCAGCGGGCAACAGGGCACGATCTCCCTCAACCTGTAGCCGTGCGCGGGCGGGTACGCCGCAGCGCCGCCCTGGCCGCCCTGGCGGTGGCGATCGCCCTGGGGGCAACGTCAGAGGCGCCGGCGGCCGCGAAAGCGTCGCATGCCGTCTGGAGCCGGCCGGTGCGCCTGAGCGTCCCGGCCGTCCAGGACGAGGTCGCGCCCCAGCTCTTCGTCTCCCCCGCCGGATCGGTGCTTGCCGCCGCGGGCTGGTTCAAGGCCGACGTGCCGAGCACCGGCGCGGCCTGGCTGGCCGCAGTTCCGCCGAGCGGCGCCCCTCGCGTCGTCCCGCACGCGCGGGCCGTGCTCGGCGCCGGGACCTTCGGCGGCGTGCTCGACCTGCTCGCAGCCACGGTCGGGCACGGACGCACGTGCTGCGGCACGATCGAGCTGCTCTCGCTCGGCCCTCACGGGTTCACGACGCCCCGCCCGCTGCTCGCCGACGCCGGCGGCCGCGCGCTCGGCGCCCTCATCCCGGCTGGTCATGGCGTCCTGGCCGCGTTCGCCACGCCCGGTGGCGTGTGGGTGGCGCAGGCTCCTCCCGGGGGCCGCTTTGGCCCTGTGCACCGGCTCACCCGGTCGACCGAGGCGGCGCAGACGCTGTCCGCCGCCCCGCTGAGCGGTGGGCGCACCCTGCTCGCCTGGACGGCGGGCCGGCAGGTCGTCTCGAGCGCCTCCGCGCCGGCCAGCGTCATGGTCGCCGAGGGGACGCCCACGCGCGTGCCGGGCCCGGCGCGGACCCTGCTCACGCTGCCCGCCGGCCACGCGATCGCCGAGCTCAGCCTGCTCGGCGCCCCAGCCGACCCCGGTGTGGCCTGGATCGAGGACTGGAGCACCAGTACGGGCACGCCCGTATCGGCCGTGATCACCTCGAGCCTCGCCGACCCGGCCGGGCAGGCGACGTTCCCGAGCACCGGCATCGCCTCCGGCCTGACCGCGGCCGCCGATCCGCACGGTGACGAGATCCTGGCCTGGAAGAGCTGCGACGCCGTGCCGGTCTGCTCGGTCATGGCGGTCAGCCGCCGAGCTGGGGGCAGCTTCGGCACCCCGGCGAGGCTGGGCACGATCGACGCGGCGAGCGTGCCCGCGGTGGCGCTCGCGCCGCGAGGAGCCGCCGAGGTCGGCTGGATCGCCGGCGGCCGGGTGCTCGTCGCCCGCCGGTCCGGGTCGACCGGCCGCTTCGGCGCTCCCGTGCGGCTGGGCGGATACGGCAGCGCGGCCGGCCTCGCGCTGACCGCCACACCGGACGGGCACTTCGTGGCCGCCTGGGATGACGGCCTGCCGCAGGAGACCGTGCTCGCGGCGACGTTCACGCCGTAGGCGTGGCCGTCGTGCTGCGGCCGTGGCGGCCCTCGGACCTGCCGCTCGTCCTTGCCATGGGCGGCGATCCGCATGTGCGCCGCTGGCGGGACCTCAGGGATACCGCCGGCTGGCTGGCAGACGAGATTGCCGAGCGCACGGGTCCGACGCGAGTGATCTGCCTCGGTGACGCCGCCGATGCGGTCGGCCGAATCGCGTTGCGCCGGCCCGAGCACGCCTCGCCGGCCGTCCGCTGCGCCGCCGTCCTTCCGTCGGACCGCCCGACCGGCGAGCTGAGCTACTGGGTGATCGACGCGGTGCGCGGCCAGGGGGTGGCCACCGCCGCGGTGCGGGCGATGCTCGACCTGGCCGCTGTGACGACGCCGCTGCGCTCGGTTGTGCTCGACATCGAGATCGACAACGCCGCCTCCCAGCGGGTCGCTCAGCGTGTCGGTGCGCAGCGCCGCGCTCCCGCGCGCACCGAGACCGACCGCGCCGGGCAGCCGCGTACGCTCGAGGTGTGGGTGTGCGAGCTGCGCCGGCCCCGCGGGCGCATGTCCTAGGCCTCACGCAACGCGCGCGCCGCCGTTGTGCGGGGGCTGCAACACGCATAACGTGCAGTGGCACCCGCGCCGGGCGTGCGCGCCCCTCGCGTGGGCGCCGGAGCAGGTGGCGGCGCGCCCCGCGCCCGCGACTACCCGCCCAGCCCCGCCTCGAGAACCTGGCGGACCGCGGGCGCGGCCACGGCGGCGCCCGCGCCCGAGTCCGGAAAGAGCGCCGCGACGGCGATCCGGGGCGCGCCGACCGGCGCGTAGGCAACGAACCACGAGTCGGTGTTCTTCGGGTTGCTCACATTCGGGTTGACGGTGTTCTGGATCTCCGCCGTGCCGGTCTTGCCCGCCACCTCCACGCCCGGGATCTCGGCCGCGCTCCCGGTGCCGAAGCCGGAGTTGACCACCGCGACCATCATCGTCTGGACCTGGCCGGCCACGGCCGCCGTCGTCACGGGCACGAAGTGTGGGGGAGCGTCGGCCTGCAGCGTGGGCACGGGCCGCCGGCCGCCCATGGCGATCGTCGCCGCCACGTCGGCCATCTCGAGCGCCGTCGCCTCGACCTCGCCCTGGCCGATCGCCGAGGCACCGAGCTCCACGGCGCTCGCTCGCACCCCGGCGGGCGGGACGGTGCTCTCCGCCTCGCCGATCAGCGGCGAGGGTTGGTTGAAGCCGAAGCGGTCGGCGGTGGCCAGGAAGCGGCCGGCACCCAGGCGCACGCCGAGCGGTGCATACACCGAGTTGCACGAGGTGGCGAACGCCTGCACCAGCGTGCCGCCGCACGACTCGCCGTCAGCGTTGTGGAGGATGTAGCCGCCGACGTCGGACTGGGTGGCGAAGGGGAAGCTGTCGGTGAGATGGGCCAGGCCGGCCGAGAGCACGCCGGTCGCGGTGACGATCTTCATCGTCGAGCCGGGTGGCTGAGGGTCGGAGAAGGCGATGCCGGCGGCACCGAGGATCGCTCCGGTGCGCGGATCGATCGCGGTGATGCCGGCATAGCGGCCGGCCATGGCGCCCAGGATCGCCTCCTCGACGTGCGGGTCGATCGTCGTGCGCAGGGTGTGGCCGGGAACCGGCGCCCGGCTGGCCAGCATCCGGGCGCCGGCGAGCAGTGACCCGCCGGGCTGCCCGGCGAGCTCGGTCTGGAAAATGCGCTCGAGGCCGTCGTGTCCAACGAGCGTCCCGGGCGGGTAGCCGGCGAGCGCGTCGCGCTGGGCGTCGGCGGCCGGAACCGGTCCGAGCACGCCGGCGATGGCCGAGGCCACGGTGGGGATGGGCGAGCTGCGGGTCGCGCCCGCGGCCAGCGGCGTGCCGTTGGCGGCCAGGATGTCGGCCCGCGGCGGCATGACGGTGGTCCGGTGCAGGTGCTCGCCGGGGCGCAGCCCGGGAAACAGGAGCGTGCTCGTGTAGCGGACCTGCGCCGTGTCGCCGGTGACGACGAGCGGGACGGCCATGACCTCGCGCAGGACACCGAACAGGTGCGTGCGAGCGAGCACGGTGGCGGCAACGGTGTCCCCGCGGACGGCGCCGACGCGGACGAGCGCCACGCCGAGCAGCGTCCCGGTGGCGGCGGCGTGGCGGTAGGCGGCGGCGAACGCCGGCTCGGAGAGCCGGTGCTGGGAGCCGGGGTCGAGCAGCGCGTACATGGCCGGGAAGTCGCCGTGCGACCACGCAGTGAGATAGCTGCGCGCGACCGCACGCTCCTGCGCGCCGCCCTGGCTGAGCAGGACCACAGCCACCACGGCGGCGATGACCACGACGAGCACGAGCGGCGCGAGCCGCCGTCGCCGCCGGCTCCGCCGCGAGCTCGGGCGTGCGCGCTGGAGCGCCGGACTGCGTACCGCCCCTCTGTTCCCCCTGGTGGCCACCGCTGATCTCTGCGCAGAGTGTTCCACCCGGGGCAGCGTCCACCTTCCCAAGTCGCGCCGGCCCGGCTCCGGGTGGCCGTATGCTCCGGCCAGTGACCAGCGTGGACTGGGTGATCGCGGCGTTCACTGCCCTGCTGGCGCTGTACGGCTACGCCCAGGGATTCCTCGTCGGCGTGCTGTCACTGATCGGCTTCGGACTCGGCGCGTTCGTCGGCACGCGCCTGGCCCCGCTTGTGCTGCCGAGCGGCGCGCACTCGCCCTACGCGCCCGTGTTCGGGCTGCTCGGCGCCCTGCTCGCCGGCGGCGTGCTCGCCACCGGGCTCGAGGGGCTGGGGGTGCGGTTGCGCGCGGTCCTGCGCATTCCCGGCCTGCGCGCCGTCGACGGCATGCTCGGCGCGGCGCTCACCGCCTGCGTCGCCCTCGGCGTGGCCTGGATCGGCGGGGCGATCGCGCTCGAGTCATCGGGTTCGACGGTGCTGCGCCGCGATGTCGAGCGTTCGGCCATCCTGCGCGGGCTCGACGCCGTGCTGCCCCCCTCGGGCCCGGTCCTCCACGCCCTGGCGCGCTTCGACCCGCTGCCATCGGTGCACGGACCCGAAGCCGACGTCCCCCCGCCGACTGCCGGGATCCTGGCCACCCCCGGGGTGCGGGGCGCGGCGCGGAGCGTCGTGCGGGTCGTCGGCTCGGCCTGCGGGCTGGGGATCGAGGGCAGTGGCTGGGTGGCCGCGCCTGAGCTCGTGGTCACCAACGCCCACGTGGTGGCGGGGGAGAGCGACACCGTGGTCGAGGTCGGCGGCCAGCCGCCCGGCTTGCCCGCGCGCGTCGTCGTCTTCGATGCCCACAACGACATCGCGGTGCTCCGAGTGGCCGGGCTCGGCGTCCCGAGCCTGACGCTGGCGCCCTCGGCACCCCCCGGCCGCTCGGCGGCGATCCTCGGCTATCCCGAGGACGGAGGATTCGATTCGCAGCCCGCGCGCATCGGGCAGACGGAGACGACGCCGACCGAGGACGCCTACGGCAACGGTCCGGTGGAGCGCGAGATCACCACGCTCCGAGGGCTCGTCCGACCGGGGAACTCGGGGGGTCCGCTGGTCGACGCGCGCGGCCGGGTCGCCGCCACGGTGTTCGCGGCCATCGTCGGCACGCCCCAGCACGGCGGCTTCTCGGTGCCCGACGACGTGGTCGCGGGCGAGCTCCGGCACGCGCGCAGGAGCGGCGCGGTGAGCACCGGCGCCTGCGCCGGTTAGCTGCCAAGCCGGTCGGCTCGGCGTTGGGAGAACCTTCGCGTTCTCCCGGCGCGGCGCTGGCGGGGCGGGCGGCGGTCTGCACACCGCCCGCCCCTTAGCGTGCTACGCCCCCGGGCGCCGTCCGGCGTCAGTGCCGCCGACATCCTCGGCCATCTGAACCACCACGTCGAGCTCGAGTGCCCCCAGGAGCTCGGGATGGTGGTGTGCGACATGGCGCTCGGCCGCTTCGAAGAGCTCCAGGCGTGTGTCGCCTGCGAGTTGCGCCCCGCACTCGCAAACGGCCACCTGACGATGCCCTTCGACGACGACGTGCCCCGCGTCATCGTGGCCGCGCTCGATGTCCTGCGCCCCGCCAAGGATGTCGGTTCCAGTAACCCCGGTTCTCACTGTGCACACGGTTTCGCGGCTCCGTTAGCGATACGTTTCCAAAACGTTGCCAGCCATCGCCCCGGTGAGCGAGAAGTCCCGCGTGCAGCTCTGCGGAACCCTGTCCGTGGAGATCGAGGGCGTGCAGATCGTCGGCGGGCTCCGGGGCCGGCAGGTCCGGCTGCTGCTCACCTACCTGATCCTCAACCGCGGCCGGTCGGTCGGTCGCGAGGAGCTGAGCGACGCGATGTGGCCGTTCAGCGCCCCCCAGTCCCAGGACGGCGCCCTGCGCACCCTGCTCTCGCGCCTGCGTTCGGCGGTTGGCCCGACGGTGCTGATCGGCCGTGAACAGCTGGCCCTGGCGCTGCCCGAGCCGGTCTGGGTGGACCTGGAGGCGGCTCGGGCTCAGGTCGTGCGTGCGCTCGCCGCGCTCTCCGACGGTGACGCCCGGGGCGCCTGGGCGCTCGCCCAGGTCCCGCTCAACATCGCCTCGCGCGGGCTGCTGCCGGGCACCCAGGCGGTGTGGCTCGACGCGCCGCGGCGGGAGCTCGAGGAGATCCGCCTGCAGGCACTGGAGGTCATCGGGCGCGCCGGCCTGCGGCTCGGGGGCTCCCAGCTCGCCTCGGCCGCGCGAGCGGCGCGGGCGCTCATCGCCTCCGAGCCCTACCGGGAGTCCGCCTACACGCTGCTGATGGAGGCGCTCGCGGCGCAGGGCAACGTCGCCGAGGCGGTGCGCGTGTTCGAGCAGCTGCGCTCGCTGCTGCGCCAGGAGCTCGGGACGCTGCCCTCCCCGGATGCCCTGGCCGTGCACGAGCGGCTGCTCAACCCGCCCTCGCGGCCGGCGAGCGGTCCGGTGCTGCTCCCCTCCCTCGGGGAGGAGCTCATCCCGCTGCCCGCGGAGCTCGGCGCCAACGCCCGGGCCAGCCTGGTCGGCCGCGCGCACGAGCTGTCCGAGCTCAAGCGGCTGTGGCAGCTCGCGCGTGTGGGCGCGGGTGGGCAGGCAGCGGTCGACGATCACGGGGCGTGGGCCCGTGCGGTCGTGCTGGCCGGCGACCCGGGTGTGGGGAAGACCCGCCTGGCGGCCGAGCTGGCCCGACGCCTGCACGAAGAGGGTGCGGTCGTGCTGGCCGGCCGAGCGCCCGAGGAGAGCCTCATCCCCTACCAGCCCTTCCTCGAGGCGCTGCGCCACTACGTCGCCTGCGCGCCGATCGAGGACCTGCGGGCCACCGCCCGCGAGTACGGCGCCGAGGTGGCGCGGCTGGTCCCCGAGCTGCGCCGGCGCGTGCCCGAGCTGCCGCCGGGCGAACCGGCCGAGCCGGAGAGCGAGCGCTACCGCCTGTTCGAGGCCGTGGTCGGGCTGCTCGGAGCGATCGCCCGCCGGGCCCCAGTCCTGCTCGTGCTCGACGACCTGCAGTGGGCCGACCGTCCCACCCTGCTGCTGCTGCGCCATCTCGCCCGCACGGCCGAGCCGCAGCGCCTGCTCATCCTCCTCGCCTACCGGACGATCGAGGTGCTCCCGGCCGGGTTCGCGGCCATGCTCACCGACCTGCACCGCGACCGGCTGCTCGTCGAGCTCTCCATCGGGGGCCTGAGCGAGGCCGAGACCGCGGAGCTCGTGCAGCTGCGCACCGGCGAGACGCCGTCAGCCCCGTTCGTGCGGGCGCTGTACGGCGAGACCGAGGGCAACCCGCTGTTCATCGAGGAGATCGTCCGCCAACTGGCCGAGGCCGGGGTGCGATTGGGCGAGGCGCTCCCGGGAGACCTGCAGCGCTTCGGGCTGCCCGAGGGGGTCAAGCAGGTGATCGCCCGCCGCCTGGCCCGGTTCGACGCGCCGGCCACCGAGTGGCTGCGCACGGCGGCGGTCATCGGCCGCGACTTCGATGCCCGGCTGCTCGAGGGCGTGCTCGGCATCGAGGAGGACGCCTTCCTCGATGTGCTCGAGCAGGTGCTCGAGAGCGGCCTGGTGCAGGAGTCCTCCGCCCGGGCGGCCAGCTACAGCTTCTCCCACGCGCTGACCCGCGAGGTCCTCTACGAAAGCATGTCCGCGCCCCGGCGCTCGCGCATCCACCGCCGTGTCGGCCAGGCGCTCGAGTCCGACGGCCGCGAGCCCCAGCTCGGCGCCCTCGCCCACCACTTCGCCCATGCCACCACCGAGGAGGAGGCGGCCAAGGCACTCGGCTATGCGCGAGCGGCCGGGGCCCGGGCGAGCGAGCTGGCCGCCCACGAGGAGGCGGTCGCGCACTACGGTCGCGCCCTCGAGGTGGTCGAGCGCTTCGCGCCCGAGGACGCCCACCGGCGCTGTGAGCTGCTGCTGCTCCAGGGCGAGGCACAGGCCCGCAGCGCCGACCCGGCGCTGGCCTGGGATGCCCTCAGCACCGCGGCGGCGATCGGCGAGCAGCTCGGGGACGGGGCCGCGGTGGCGCGGGCGGCGATCGCCGCCTCGCGCCGCTATCTGCAGCAGCCCGGAGTCGTCGACGAGCCGCTCATCGAGCTGCTCGAGCGGGCGCTGGCGATGACCTCGGGCGAGCGCACGGCGGCCCGCGTGCTGCTGCTGGCCCGGTTGTGCGGTGCCCTGTACTTCTCACCGGGGCGGGAGCGCATGTGGGCGCTCAGCCAGGAGGCGGCCCAGATCGCCGCCGAGCTCGAGGACCCGGAGGCCGAGATGTACGCGTGCGCGGCGGCCCGGCGGGCGCTCTGGGACCCCACGCATCTCGAGGAGCGGGTGCGGGCCTCGACCCGCATGCTCATGCTCGCGCGTGAGACCGGCCACCTCGAGCAGCAGCTGCAGGCGCATGCCTGGCTCGTCGTCGACCTGCTCGAGCAGGGTGATCGCGACGCCGTGGCGGCGCAGATCGAGGCCTTCAGCGCCGGGGCCGCGCGCCTGCGCCAGCCGCTGTTCGCCTGGCAGGCGGGCGTGTGGCGGGGGATGCAGGCGCTCATGAGTGGCGCACTGGAGCGCGCCGAGGCGCTGGCCGGCGAGGCGCTGGCGGTCGGGGCGGCGGCCGAGCCGCGGACGGCCGCGCAGTACTTCGGCATCCAGCTGCTGGGGATCCGGCGCGAGCAGGAGCGGATGGCCGAGCTCGAGCCGGCCGCGGAGGCCTTCGTGGCCGACAACCCGGGCCGGGCGGGCTGGCGAGCAGCGCTCGCCGACCTCTACTTCCACACCGGTCAGGGCAGCCGGGCGGCGGCGGTGCTCGATGGGCTCCTCGACGGTGAGCTTGAGGCGGTCCCGCGCGACGGCGACTGGCTGACCGCCATGGCCCTGCTCTCCGACGTGATCACCGGGCTGCGCGATCGCCGCGCCGCCGCCCGCCTGTATGAGCTGATGAGCCCCTACGGCCGTCAGAGCGTCGTCATCGGCCTCGGGACGGTCTGCCTGGGTTCGGTCAGCCGCTGCCTGGGCCGCCTGGCCGCGGTGGCCGGGGAGCGGGCCACAGCGGTCGGCCACCTCGAGCACGCGCTCGCCGCCAACGAGCGCCTCGGGGCGGTGGTCGAGCTCGCCCACACGCGGATCGACCTGGCCGAGGTGCTCGGCTCCGGAGCCCGGGCCCGGCGGCTGGCCGGCGACGCCGCGCAGACCGCCGCTGAGCTCGAGCTGCCCCTGGTGGCGGCCCGGGCTGCGCCACTCGTGGCTCGCCGGCGCTAGGGCGGAGCCAGCCCATTACGAGCCGCGGTTGCGCGACACCGAGCGGCGCGCGCTCGCCCGGCGCCCGTTGCGCGGGGGCCCGGCTGCCGTGCCGGCGGATCCGCCGGCCTGACGGCTGGCGGCGGCAGGGCTTAGCGGGCCCCGACGGCGAGGTGTCTATGCTCCGCGCCCCATGGCCAAGACGCTGATCATCGCCGAGAAGCCGTCCGTCGGGCGCGAGCTCACCCAGGTCCTCCCCGGGGCGTTCGCCAAGGAGGAGGGCTTCCTCGAGGGCCCGGAGCACATCGTCACCTGGGCCGTCGGGCACCTGGTCCAGCTCGCCGACCCCGACGAGTACGGCGAGAAGTACAAGAAGTGGCGCATGGCCGATCTGCCGATCGTGCCCGAGCGGTTCAAGCTGACGATTCGCGACGAGCGATCGAAGAAGCAGATGACCGTCATCCAGCGCCAGCTCGGTCGCTCCGACGTCGAGTCGGTCGTCAATGCCTGCGACGCCGGGCGCGAGGGCGAGCTGATCTTCGCCTACATCTACGAGAAGGCGGGCAGCCGGCTGCCGGTCCAGCGCCTGTGGCTCAGCTCGATGACCACCGAGGCCAAGCGCCAGGCGCTCGCCCATCTGCGGCCCGCGTCGGACCTGGCCCCGCTCGAGGCGGCCGCCCGCTCACGCTCGGAGGCGGACTGGATCGTGGGCATGAACGCCACCCGGGCGGCCACGATCCGGCTGCGCGCCTCCTTCGACGGTGCCGTCTCCCTGGGCCGGGTGCAGACGCCGACGCTCGCCATCCTGGCCCGGCGCGAGCAGGAGATCCGCGACTTCACGCCCGAGCCCTACTGGGTCGTCGACGCGCACTTCGACCCGCTCGAGAACCGGCCGCGGCGCTACGAGGGCCGCTTCCACGCGGGTGCCAACCCGCGCCTGGCCGGCGCGCAGGAGGCCGAGCAGATCGTCGCCGCCTGCCGGGGGCAGGTGGGGGAGATCACCAAGCTCGAGACCTCCGAGCGGCGCGAGCAGCCGAAGCTCCTCTACCACCTGACCTCGCTGCAGTCCGACGCCTCGAGCCGGTTCGGCTTCACGGCCAGCCGCACGCTGCGGGCGGCTCAGCGGCTCTACGAGGAGCACAAGGCGCTCACCTATCCGCGCACGAACTCGCGCTACATCACCAGCGACATGGTGGAGGAGATCAAGCCGATCGCCCGCCTGGTCGGGGAGCGCTCCGAGTACGCGCAGGCGGCCCAGTACGTGCTCGGGCTCGACCTCCTGCCGCTCGGCCGTGTCGTCGACAACGCCAAGGTCACCGACCACCACGCGATCATCCCCACCCTGGCCGAGCGCCACCCGGTGGAGAAGATGGAGGGCGACGACCTGCGCATCTACGACCTCGTCGTGCGCCGCTTCCTGGCCATCTTCCACCCCGAGGCAGTGTTCGAGAACACGCGGGTGGAGACGACCGTCGGTGAGCACGTGTTCCGCACCCGGGGCAAGCGCATCGTCGTGTCCGGCTGGCGTGCCGTCTACGGCGAGCAGGCCGACACCGAGCGCGGTGAGGACGACGAGGGCCGCGAGCAGCAGCTGCCCAAGCTCCAGAAGGGCGAGCGGGCCGAGGTGCTCGAGGTCGGCTCCGAGGAGAAGGTGACCAAGCCACCGCGGCGGTTCAGCGACGGCTCGCTCATCGACCTGATGGAGACCGCGGGCAAGCTCGTCGACGACGAGGAGCTGCGCGAGGCGATGAAGGAGTCCGGGATCGGCACGCCGGCCACCCGGGCCGCCATCATCGAGCGCCTCATCCAGGTCGGCTACGTCGAGCGCGACGCCCGAGCGCTCGTCGTCACCGAGAAGGGCATGAACGTCATCCGCCTGCTCGGCGAGCACGCGCTCACCTCCCCGAGCCTCACCGGCGACTGGGAACGGCGGCTGAACCGGATCGAGACCGGCGAGGACTCCCGCGAGGCGTTCATGGGCGACATCGAGAAGTTCGCCCAGGACACGGTCGGAGAGCTCGACGCCAAGCTCAAGGACGTCCGCATCCCGCGGGCGAACCTCGGGCCCTGCCCGGTGTGCGGCCACGACATCGTGGAGAACCGCAAGGGCTACTCGTGCTGGTCGCGCGAGGATCCCGGGTGCGGCTTCGTGATCTGGAAGTCGAAGGCGGGCAAGACGCTCCCCCTCGCGGTGGCCCGCGAGCTCATCCGCACCGGGCGCACAGAGAAGCCGGTGACCGGCTTCAAGAGCGGCCGCTCGGGCAAGAGCTTCCGTGCCCGCCTCGCGCTCATGCAGACCGACGAGGGCAAGTGGCGGGTCGAGTTCGACGAGCCGTGGGCCAAGGAGGGCGCCAAGGCGCCCGAGGCCGAGCCCGAGGCGGCCGAGGCCGCGCCCGTGCAGCAGCCCGCCGCTGCCTGAGCGCGGCGGGTCAGCCGCGCCGGACCCCGGCGGCTCAGCCCGCCGTCGGCAGGCTGAGCGCGATCCGGGTCAGGTGCAGGGTGCCGGTGGCCAGCTGGGGCGCGTAGGCGACCGTGCTCGCCGTGATCTGCAGGGTGAAGTGCTCGCCCGGGCGGTCGATCGCCGCCACCACCTCGAGGGGCAGCCTCAGCGTGTGCGTGGCACCGTCGAGCCGGACGCGCAACGGCGTGATCTGGTTGCCGAGCACGAGCCCGGTGCGGTCGTCGATGAGCTGGGCGAACACGCTGGTCACCCGGACCGTCCCGGTGCCGCGGTAGGTGAGCGCCAACGTGGGCGCGGCGGCGATGAGCACTGGCCGGTGCGGAGCGGGCAGGCGCAGGTTGACCGCGTTCGCCGCCCGGGCGGGGGTGATCGGCCCCACGAAGGCGCCGAGACCCCCAGCCCCGGACGGGACACTCAGCGGGCCGGCACCGCCCGCCTGCTGGAGGGTCAGCGTGCCCGTCCCGTGGGCCCGGATGGCGGCCCGGGAGGGCAACGGGTAGGCGGCGGCGCTGTGCTCGCCGCCGGTCTGGTCGACCCACTGAAAGCCGGGGCCGGTGCGTACGCGCGGGTTGCGCTTCAGGTAGCGGTCGAGCCAGGCAATGGTGTCCTTGACGATCAGCGCCTGATCGCCGGGGTTGGTCAGGCAGACGCCGTGGCCGCCGCAGAACCAGAGCATCTTCACCGGCACGTGGTGGCGCTCGAGGATCCCGTAATTGGTGATCGCCTCCTGAAGGGTGAACAGCGTGTCCACCGTTCCCTGCACGAGCAGCGTCGGCACCCGGATCCGGTTGACCAGGGCGCCGGGCCCGCGGGTCAGGTAGAAGTGCCGCTCGGCGCCGGTCAGCGGCTGGCCGGTGCGGCCGGTCTGGAAGGACTCTCCGATCAGCGGGTCGAGATGGTCGGCCGAAGCGGCCAGGTAGAGCAGCGAGGCCCAGCCGAGCTTCATGGTGTTGTTCTTGTCCAGGCTGGTCACGAGCGAGTGCCAGGCGATGTCGGGCACGATCGCGTCGATGCGGGGGTCGATGGCGGCCGAGACGAGCTGGATGCCGCCGCCATAGGAGCCGCCGGCCATGCCGACCCGCGGGTCGCCGGGCTTGTCGAGCAGTGCCTGTGGCTGGCGGGCCAGCCAGGAGATGAGCGTCGAGACGTCGCGCCCCTCGTATGCGGGACTGTCGACCTCGGCCTGGCCGCCGGAGAGGCCGAAGCCGCGCGGATCCCAGGTGAGCACGTTGAAACCGGCATGGCGGAGCGGACCGAGGCCGGGATAGCCGGTGCCCGGACCGGCCTTGCTGTTCGGGTCGGTGTCGCCGGCGCTGCCCCAGCCCGGCCCGACGAGGATGGTGGCGGCTCGGTGGCCGGGGCGCAGCCCAGCGGCGGGGAAGAAGTTCAGGTGGATCTTCGTGCCGTCGAAGGACCGGACGAACGTCGACTCCGCGCGGGCCGGGGAGCTGGCCAGCCCGAACGCCAGCACGGACAGGGCGGATGCGAACAGCCCAGCGGCGGTGCGCGGGCGACGGACGGCGAACGTGGTGATCATGGCCTCTCCCCGAGATGCGGTGTGGTGGGAGCCTAGCCTCCGCGCGACGGTGCCGTCGGGCCGGCACGCCACCATGGGCTGCGTGCCGCTCACGCTCGTGCTCGGACCCGCCAACTCGGCCAAGGCCGGGGAGGTGCTCGGCGCCTTCACGGCCGCTGCGCCGCGCGGCGCCCTGCTGGTGGTCCCCACCGGCCCGGATGCCGCCCACTATGCGCGCGAGCTGGCCGGCGACGGGGCGCTCTTCGGGTCGGTGCTCACGTTCGGCGGCTTCGCCGCCGAGCTCGCCCGCCGCTGCGGCGTGCACGCCACGCCGGCCACGGCGCTCCAGCGCGAGCGCCTGGTCGCCCGGGCGGTGGCGGCGACCCGGCTCGAGCTGCTCGCCGAGGCGGCGAGCGCGCCCGGCTTCGCCGCGCGCGGCCGGGGAGCTGCTCGCCGAGCTCGCGCGCTGGCTGATCACGCCCGCCCGGTTCGCCGCCGCGCTCAAGGCCTGGGCGGGGGAGGATGCCCGCCGGGCCGCCTACGGGTCAGAGCTTGCCGCGCTCGGCTTCGCCTACCGGCGCGAGCTCGAGCGCAGCGGGCGCGTCGACGGTGAGCTGCTCGCCTGGCGGGCGCTCGACGCTCTGCGCGCCGAGCCGATGAGCTGGGGCGGCTCACCGGTGTTCTTCTACGGCTTCGACGACCTCCACCCGCTCCAGCGCGATGCCGTCGAGGTGCTGGCTCGACGCTGCGGGGCCGAGGTGACCGTGTCGCTCACCTCCGAGGCCGGCCGGGCCGCGCTGGCCGCCCGGGCGGAGACCGTGCAGGAGCTGCGCCCGCTGGCCGACCGGGTGCTCGAGCTGCCGGCGCTCGACGCCTACTACGCCCCCGCGGCGCGGGCCACCCTGCACCACCTGGAGCGGAGCCTGTTCGAGCCCGGGGCGGGCCGGGCCGAGGCCGACGGCGCCGTCCGGCTGCTCGAGGCCGGCGGTGAGCGAGCCGAGGCCGAGCTCGCCGCCGCCGAGGTGCTCGCCCTGCAGGCCGAAGGGATCCCCGCCCCCGAGATCGCCATCGTGCTCCGGGCCGGCGGCGCCGGGGCGCCCGCGCTCGCCCGCGTGCTCGAGCGCTACGGGGTCCCGTGCGGGCTCGAGGCGTCGCTCGCGCTCGGCCACACCGCGCTCGGGCGCGGGCTGCTCGCGCTCGCCCGGTGCGCCTGGCGCCCCGGCGAGGCGACGCTCGGCGAGCTGCTCGACTACCTGCGCACGCCCGGAGTGCTCCCCGACCCTGAGGCGGCCGATGGGCTCGAGGCGGCAGCCCGCCGCAGCGGGCGCCTCCGGCTCGGCGAGGTGCTCGCCCTGCGCGGCGAGCGCCTTGGGTCCGGGCCGCTCGCCGCGCTCGAGCATGCGCGCGAGGCGGTGGCGGCGCTCGCGGACGCGCCGCTCGCCGGCCCCGCGCTCGCGGTGCTCGCGCGCCGCCTGCTCAGCGCGCAGGGGGCGGGCCGGGCGCCGGACTTCGACGGGGCGGCCCTGTCGGACGCCCGGGCCTGTGCCGCCGTGCTCGGGGCGCTCGAGGAGCTGCAGGCGCTCGAGCCCGAGCTCGGCGGCCCCGAGCTGCTCGGAATGCTCGAGACGCTGCCGGTCGCGGGCGCCGAACCCGGCCGGGCTGACGCGGTCCAGATCACCGACCCGCTGCGCATCCGCGCCCGGCGGTTCCGGGCCGTGCTCGTGCTCGGTCTCCAGGAGGGTGGGTTCCCGGCCCCGGGCCGCCCCGACCCGTTCCTGTCCGACGAGGTGCGCCGGGAGCTGAACGCCGCCGCCGGCCTGCGCCTGCGCGCCCATGAGGACACGCTGGCCCGCGAGCGCTCGCTGTTCTACGCCGTGGTCTCCCGGGCCACCGAGCGGCTCGTCCTCGCCTACCGGAGCGCCGACGAGGAGGGCAACCTCGCCCTGCCCTCGCCGTTTCTGCGTGACGTGGCCGATGTGCTCGACCCCGGCTGGTGGGAGCGGCGCCGGCGGCGCCTGCTCGCCGACGTCGTGTGGCCGGTCGAGGAGGCGCCGACCGAGCCCGAGCGCCGGCGGGCACTGGCGGCCGCAGGCGCACACGCCGCCCCCGACGACGGCGCCCGGTTCGCCCTCACCCCGGTCGCGCTCGGTCACATGCGCCATCGCGAGATCCTGTCCGCCGGGACGCTCGAAACGTATGCCGAGTGCCCGGTCCGCTGGCTGGTGGATCGCCAGCTCGAGCCCGCCGCGCTCGAGCCGACCGCGGAGCCGCTCGCCCGGGGTTCGTTCATGCACGACGCACTCGAGCAGGTGCTGCGCGAGCTCGGCGAGGCAGTGAGCGAGCGCTCGCTGCCGCGGGCACTCGAGCTGCTCGACCGTGCCCTGCGGCGCCTGCCGCCCGATCTGGCCGCCGGGCGCTCGGAGGCCGTGCAGGCGGCGACGCTGCGCACGATCGCCGCCGATCTGCGCCGCTACCTCGAGTTCGAGGCGGCTGAGGAGCGCCACTGGCCGCCGGTGGCGCTCGAGCAGCGCTTCGGCTTCGACGGCGAGGACAGCCTGCCCGCGCTCGAGCTCGGCGAGGGGCCCGAGCGCGTGCGCCTGCGTGGGGCGATCGACCGCATCGACCGCGAGCCCGGTGGCCGGCGAGCGATCGTGCGCGACTACAAGAGCGGCGCGGTGCGCCAGCAGTTCGGCCAGGGGCGGTGGGCGAGCGAGGGCAAGCTCCAGGTGGCCCTGTACATGCTCGCCGTGCGCGAGCTGCTCGGTCTCGAACCCGTGGCCGGTCTCTACCAGCCTCTACGCGCGGACGACCTGCGGCCCCGCGGGGTGGCGCTGCGCGAGTGCCGGCGGCGCCGAGCCCGCGTTCTCCGCCGACGGCTGCGAGCCCGATGAGCTCGAGGCGCTGCTCGCCGACGCGCGATCGCGGGCGATCGAGCTGGCGGCAGCACTGCGGGCAGGGGCGCTCGAGCCGTGCCCGTCGAAGTGCTCGCGCGACGGGTGCCGCTACCCGGGGATCTGCCGGAGCGCATGAGTCTGACGGTGCAGAGATCCGAGCGGACAGAGCGGACCTGGACGGCCGAGCAGCGGCTGGCCATCGAGCGCCGTGAGGGCGACCTCCTGCTCGCCGCCGGCGCGGGCAGCGGTAAGACCTCGGTGCTCGTCGAGCGCTTCGTGCGCTCGGTCATCGAGGACGAGCTCGGGGTGGGGGAGATCCTCACGATCACGTTCACCGAGAAGGCAGCGGCCGAGATGCGCGAGCGCATCCGGGCCCGGCTGCGCGAGCTGGGCGAGGATGCCGCGGCCGCCGCCACCGAGAACGCGGTGATCGCCACCATTCACGGCTTCTGCGCCCGCGTGCTGCGCGCCCACGCCCTGCGCGCCGGCCTCGACCCGGCGTTCGTGGTGCTCGACGAGCACGAGGCGGACGCCCTGGCCGGGGTGGCGTTCGAGCGCGCGCTCGAGCAGCTCGCCGCCCGCGAGCCGGGCGCGGTCGAGCTCATCGCCGCCCATGGAGCGGGGCCGCTGCGCGCCGGGATCGGCGCGGTGCTCGGCGAGCTCCGCTCGCGCGGGGTGCCCGCGCGCCTGCCCGAGCTCGGGGCGCCGCCCGCCCTCGGTCCCGCGCTCGCCGCCATGCATGCGGCCGCGCGCGCCGCCGCGAGCGAGCTCGGGGCGATCTCCGCGCCCGGCGTTCGGGTGCTCGACGCGCTCGGGCGGCTCGAGCGCTGCGCGGCGCTGGGGGGCGAGGAGGAGATCTGGCCGGGCGACCTCGACGCGCTCTGCCTGCCCGGCGGCAACGGCGCCGCGCTGCGCACGCCGGTGTGCGAGGCCTACAGCGCGGCCCTGGCTGAGCTGCGCCTCGTGTGCGAGCACCGCTTCGCCGCCCGCGACCTGGCGTGGCTCGATCAGCTGCTGCGCGCCTTCGACGTCCACTACGCGCGGGAGAAGCGCGCCCGCTCGGCGCTCGACTTCGACGACCTCGAGCTGCTCACCCGCGATCTGCTGCGGGACGCCGCCGATGTGCGCGCGCGCTACCGGGACCGGTTCGCTCGCATCATGGTCGACGAGCTGCAGGACACCAACCGGGTCCAGCTCGAGCTCATCGGTCACATCGCCCAGGGCAATCTGTTCACGGTCGGCGACGCCCAGCAGTCCATCTACGGCTTCCGCCACGCCGATGTTTCCCTGTTCGCGTCGCTGGCCGCCGAGCGCCGGGCGGCCGGCGCCTACGCCACCCTGCAGACGAACTTCCGGTCCCGGCCCGAGCTGCTCGCGGTGCTGAACGCCGCTTTCGCTGATGCCATGGGGGAGGGTTTCACGCCCCTGGTCGCGGGCCGGCGCCCGGCCGATCCGGCTCCGTCGGGGCCGGGCGCGGGCGATCCGCGGGTCGAGCTCCTCGTCGTCGACAAGGGGGCCGACTACCAGCTCGAGGGCCTGGCCACGCCGTGGCGGCTGGCCGAGGCGCGCGTCCTCGCCGCGCGCGTCGGCGCGCTGCTCGACGCCGGCACCCCGGCCCGCGAGCTCGTCGTGCTCACGCGCGCCACCACCGACCTGCGCACCTACGAGCGCGCGCTCGAGCGCCAGGGCGTGGCCACCTATCTGATCGGCGGTCGCGGGTACTGGGGCCACCCGCAGGTCGTCGACCTCGTCGCCTACCTGCGTGCGCTGGCCAACCCGCGCGACGAGGAGGCGCTCTACACGGTGCTGGCCAGCCCGATGGTCGGGGCGTCGTTCGACGCGCTCGTGCTCGTCTCGGCCGCCGCCCGCGCGGAGAAGCGACATCCCTGGGCGGTGCTGCGCGCTCCCGGCGACGCGCTCGCCGAGCTGCCGGCGGGCGAGCGCGCGAGCCTCGGGCGCTTCGTGGAGTGGTTCGCCGCCGAGCGCACCCTGGCCGGTCGGGTCGCGATCGAGGAGCTGATCGACCGGGCGCTCGCCGGAACCGGCTATGACCTGGCGGTGCTCGCGCAGCCGGGTGGCCGCCGCCGGCTGGCCAACGTGCGCAAGCTCATGCGCCTGGCCCGCGAGCACGAGGCCGAGCACGGGCCGGGGTTGCGCGGCTTCCTGGCGCTCGTGGTCGAGCGCGGCCGCGACGGCGCCGACTCGCGCGAGAGCGAGGCCCCGGTCGAGGGCGAGGCGCTCGATGCCGTGCGCCTGATGACGATCCACCGCTCCAAGGGACTCGAGTTCGATGTGGTGTGCGTGGCCGATCTCGGCCGCCAGCGCCGGTGGGGAAACGAGCTCCTGCGGCTCTCCGAGGACGGCCGGGTCGGCCTGCGGCTGTCGCGCCCGGGCGCCGCCAAGGGCACGCTGGCGCTCGACTACCGGGCGCTCGGCGACGAGCGCTCGGCCGCCGAGGCGGCGGAGGAGCGGCGCCTCTTCTACGTGGCCATGACCCGGGCCCGCGAGCGGCTGATCGTGACCGGGGCGGCCAGGCTCGACACCTGGCCGCAGGGGAACGACTCGGCACCGATCGGCTGGGTGGCGCCGGCGCTCGCGCCCGACTTCGCCCGCTGGGTGCCGGGCGGCTCCGGCATCAGCGAGCGGGGAGTGGCGGTGAGCGTGCTGAGCGAGGCGCCGCCCGAGCCGGCGGGCGCCGCGCCGGATCCCGCGCCTGTGACGTCAACGGTGGGGGCAGGTCCCTCATCGCCGCCGGTGCCCGCCGCTGCCCGGCCCGCGCCGACCACGCTCAGCTACACCGCCCTGGCGGAGTACGAGCGCTGTGGCTACCGCTTCCTGCTCGAGCGCGTGCTCGGCGTGCCGGCGCTCCCGCCCGCCCCGCTCCCGGCCGGCGGCGTCTCGACGGCCTCCGGCGCCGGCCTGGGCGCGGCCGAGCGCGGCGTGCTCGCGCACGCCCTGCTCGAGGGGCTCGACTTCCGCCGTCCCCTCGACCCCGACCCGGCGGCGATCGCCCGGGCAGCCGCGCGCTCCGGGCTGCGCGTCCCGGGCGCTGAGGCGGCGGCCGAGCTGGCCGGGCTGGTGCGCGGCTTCGCCGGCAGCGAGCTGTGCGAGCGCCTGGCCCGGGCCACGAGCGTGCGCCGCGAGCAGCGCTTCAGCTTCGCGCTCGACGAGGTGCTCGTCACCGGCGCGCTCGACGTCCTCGCCCGCGAGCGCACCGGGATGCTCGTCGTCGACTACAAGAGCGACCGATTGGGCGGCGCGGCGCCGGCCCAAGTGGTGGCCGAGCAGTACGCCGGGCAGCAGCTCATCTACGCCCTCGCCGTCCTGCGCACGGGCGCCGCCCGGGTCGAGGTCGCCCACGTCTTCCTCGAGGCGCCGGCGCAGCCGGTGCTCGCGAGCTTCAGCGCCGGCGACCGGGCCGGTCTCGAGGCCCGCCTGGCCGCGCGCGCGGGCGGCATCCTGCGGCGCGAGTTCGAGGTCACGCCGCTCCCGCACCGGTCGATCTGCTCGGGCTGCCCGGCCGAAGGCGGGCTGTGCCGGTGGCCGGTCGCGCTCACCCGGCGCGAGCGGCCGGATCAGCTCTTCTGAGGCTCGGCGGTATCGAACTCGACCTCGACGCGCTCGGTGTCGTGGCGCTCCTCGACCTTGGCCAGGGCGGTCAGGGTCTCCTGGTCGGCCGGCTTGGTGGGCGCCCCGAGGAGGCTGCGGGGCCAGAGCTTGCGCGTGACAACAACGTTGATCTCGGCCGCGTACAGCGTGAGCTGGGCGCCCAGGTGCAGCCACACGAGCATGGCGATGACGAGCGCGAACTGTGAGTAGACGGCGGTCGCGTGGCGCCAGACGTGGTTGATGTAGAGGCCGCCGCCGACCTGCAGCACCTCCCAGAACACGGAGGCGACCACCACGCCGAGCCATAGGCACGAGGTGCCGATCGTCGCCGCAGTGAGAAAGCGGAACGCGGCCAGGAACAGGCCGAAGTTGACCAGCAGTGAGATGACGTAGCCGCCCACCTTCCACCACACCCCGCCGAGGCTCGAGACCAGCCCGGAGATCGCCGTCGAGACGACGAACAGGAGCCCGAGCGAGACGAGCAGAGTCAGGCCGCGCAGGCGCGAGCGCAGGAAGTCCGGACGGTCCTTGAACGGCACCGCCCACACCCGGTCAAACGCGTTCTGAGCCGCGTTCGTGACGCCGAAACTGCCCCATATCGACCCCACCAGGCCGACGATGAGCGCTGCAACGTGCCCAGTCAGCGCATGAACCTTGATCTGCTGACCGATGACCGGAAACTGTCCGAGCACCGAATTCTGCACCGCGCTCTGCGCGTGCGTATCGCCCTGCAGGACGAAACCGAGAATCGTCGTCATCACCAGCAGCAGCGGGAAGAGCGAGAAGAACGCGTAGTAGGCGACCAGTGCGGCCAGGCTCCCGCCCTGGTCGTTGCTCATCTTGCGGAGCACGGCCATGGGGATGGCGAGCGGCGTGTGACGCTGCTGAAAGCGATCAAAGGCCCGCACCGGCCGCAGGATGTCCACGGCCGCGTGTTACCCGGCCGGCGACGTTCTCAGCCGCGCGCTCCGGTGGGTTCCGTACGCTGGCCGCGACACGCTTTTCAACTTGGGGGTTCACGGTGAGCGACCAGCGCGACTACGACATCCGGCTCGATGACAAGTACGGGACTCTGGCCCTCGTCGACATCCCGGGCGAGATCGCGGCGCACGAGCCGTGGTTCAACCAGACGCTCACCACCGTCAACGACGCCGTGGTGCGGCTCGGGATCCTCGAGGGCGAGTTCCACTGGCACAAGCACGATGACCAGGACGAGTTCTTTCTCGTGCTCGACGGCGAGCTGCTGATCGATCTCGAAGATCGCGACACCGTGACGCTCGGCCTCCACCAGGGATACACCGTGCCGAGGGGGGTTGAGCATCGCACCCGGGCGCCGCGCCGGACCGCGATCCTGATGGTCGAGGCCGCCGGGGTTGTGCCGACCGGCGACTGACCGAGCCCGGAATGCCCCCACCCGCAGACGACATCTCCGCGCGGGAGTTCGCGACGCTGAAGCGCGAGGTCCTCATCCTCGCGGAGGAGGACGTGTCGGGCGTCTATCAGGCGTGGTGGGCCGCCAACCGGATGTTCCCGGACACTTCGCTCAGCACTCGCCTGCGGCTCGCCGAGCGGGCGCTGCGAGAGCTGCTGAGCGAGGGTCTCATCCGCCTCGTCCGCGACGACTCCGACCCCGACGCCAGCGAGGTGCCGCCCTCCGAGCACGAGGCGGTGCTGCGCGAGTGGGCCGTGTGGACGTGGGATGACCCGGCGTGCCGGGCGTTCTTCGAGACCACGGCGCCCGGAACCGAGGCCGTCGGGCGCCCCGCCTAGGGCTCGCGGCTCAGGCGGCGACGACGGCTGGCTCGGGCTCTCCGCCGGAGCTCGTGTCGGCGCGGGGCGCGCGGGCGTGCAGCAGCACGGTCGCGCCCCCGGCGGGGCTGTAGGTGATGCTGCGCCGCCCGGTGCGCTCGAAGTGCGACGAGCTCGGGCTGAGCTCGAGCGCAGACAGCACGACGCGCAGCACGATCTTCATCTCCTGCATGGCGAAGCTCGCGCCCAGGCAGCGGCGCCGGCCGCCCCCGAACGGGATCCACGTGTACGTTCCCGGCGGGGTCTCGAGGAAGCGCTCGGGGCGCAGCGCGTACGGCTCGGGATAGATCGCCGGATCGTGGTGCACCAGGTAGACGCTCGGCAGCAGCGACACCCCGACGGGATAGTCGACCCCGCCGATCTCGATCGGTTGCTTGACCAGCCGCGGCTCCGGGTTCGGGAGCACGGGACGCAGGCGCATGATCTCGTGGATCGTCGCCATCAGGTACTCCTCACCCGCGCCGGCGCCGAGCTCCTCCTGCAGGCGAGCGGTCACGGCCGGCTCGTGGGCGAGGCGCTCGAAGGCCCAGGCGAGCTGCGAGGCGGTCGTCTCGTGGCCGGCCACGAGTGCGGTCATCAGCTCGTCGCGGATCTCCTGCGCCGACATCGGCGAGTCGTCGTCGTGGCGGGCGTGCAGGAGCATGGCGAGCACGTCGTCGCGACCGGTCTCCTCGCGGCGGCGCTCCTCGATCTGGGCGAAGATGAGCTCGTCGGTGTGGGCGATCAGCTCGGGGAAGCGGCGAAAGCGGCCGAACCTCCCGACCGTGCGCTGCAGCCGGGGGAGGATCGACAGCGGGCTCTCGCTGAACTCGAGCAGCTCGGTCAGGCTCTCGCGCAGGTCATCGAGCCGCGGCCCCTGGGTGAGACCGAACACCGCGCGCAGGATGATCTCGAGCGTGAGCCGCTGCAGGCGCGGGTGGAGCGCCACCGGCTCGTCGGTCGGCCAGCCGGCCACCTCGCGCTCGGTCAGCTCGGTCATCAGGTTGGTGAGCCGCTGCATCTTCTCGCCGTGGAAGGCGGGGAGCAGCAGCTTGCGCTGGCGCAGGTGCGGGTTCTCGTCGAGCAGGATCACCGAGTGGGCGCCCAGGATCGGCTCGAGGATGCGGGCACCCTCGCCGGGGTGCAGCACGTCGGGCGGGGCGGTGAACACCTGCTTGATCTCGTCGGGGTCACACAGGAGCACGAACGGGCGCTGGAACGGGATGCGCAGGGTGATGCGGGAGCCGTAGCGGGCGCGCAGGCGCTCGAGGTAGGACGCCGGCCGCGTCCACAGACCGAGCAGGTTGACGAACCCGGGGACCCGCGGGCCGGGGGGCAAATCGTCCATGCTCGGGCCTCCGTTCATCCTCTCTCACCCGGTTATGTCCGCTGGGCGCACAGCGCACTGTGACATGCCTCACACACTCGGCGTTCGGACCGCCGATGCGGGACCTTGGGGGGTTACTCGGCCTGGGCGGGAGTTTCGCCCCGCGGCCCCGGCGCGTCCGCGCTGCCGCCCTCGATCCCGAGCAGCGTGCGCTTGCGCTCCAGGCCGCCGGTGTAGCCGCCCAGGCCGCCGCCCGAGTGGACGATGCGGTGGCAGGGGACGACGATCGGGAGCGGGTTGCGCCCGAGCGCGGTGCCGGCGGCGCGCACCGCGCGCGGGCTGCCGGCCGCGGTGGCCACGTCGCGGTAGCTGGCCACGCTGCCGTAGGGGATGCGCGCGGTCGCCTCGAGCACACGACGGCCGAAGCCGCGCGTGAGCTGCCAGTCGAGCGCCAGCTCGAAGCCCCGCCGGCGCCCGGCGAAGTACTCGTCGAGCTCGTGCCGGGCGGCGTCGAGGCGCCGGGGCGCGGCGAGCACGCGGGGGGAGACGCGGGCGGCGAGCTCGGCCAGCGCGGGCTCGGGATCATCGCCGTCGAGGTAGGCGACGCGCAGCAGCCCGGCCGGGGTGCCGGCGAGGAGCACGGTGCCGACCGGGGTCTCGAGCATGGCGTAGGCGACATCGAGCAGTCCGGCCGCGGCCGCGGCCGGGCCCAGGTCAGGCAGCGCGGGCTCGTCTCCCGGCCGTGGGGCTCCCGCTCGCAGGGCCACCTCGAGCGCCTGCAGTTCGGTTTCGTCCCTCATGCCAGCTCCCTTCGCAGTCGCTTCAGTCCCTCGTGGACGCTGCGCCGCGCCGCCTCCTCGCTGCAGTCCAGGGCGAGCGAGATCTCCGGGTAGCCGGCGTCGGTGATGAAGCGCAGCGCGAGCGCCGCCCGCTGCTTGCCGGGCAGCTCGGCCACTCGCGCCCACAGGCCGCCGGCGTCGGTGCTGTCGAGCAGCGGCGCGGCGTCCGGCCGGGCGGCGGCCGCGGCGTCGATCGCCTCGCCGACCGCGAGCGGCGCCCGGCCGCGGGAGCGGAAGTGATCGATCGCCTTGTTGTGGGCGATGCGCAGCAGCCAGCCGCGGAGGTTCGACGCTTCGCGCAGGCGGGGATAGGCGCGCAGGGCGGCGATCCACGTCTCCTGGTAGCAGTCGTCGGCGGACTCGGCCCCGACCGTGGCCACCAGGAACCGGTGGACGTCGCGTGCGTGAGCGTCGAGCAGGCTCTGGAACGGGGGCAGCTCCACTGGTCTCCTAACGGACCCGTGGCGCGGGATGTGAGATCGAGCGCCGGAGTAGGGTGGAGACATGATCGAACGGACGCTGGGTCAGCAGGGCCTTCTCACCTCGGCGGAGGGCCTCGGCTGCATGGGGATGTCGGAGTTCTATGGCAGTGGCGACGAGGGCGAGTCGATCGCCACCATCCACCGCGCGCTCGAGCTCGGCGTGACGCTGCTCGACACCGCCGACATGTACGGGTACGGGGACAACGAGCAGCTCGTCGGCCGGGCGATCGCTGACCGCCGCGACGAGGTCGTGCTGGCGACGAAGTTCGGGATCGTGCGCGACCGCGAGAATCCCACCCAGCGCTCGATCAGCGGGCGCCCCGAGTACGTGCACCAGGCCTGCAACGCCTCGCTGCGCCGGCTCGCAGTCGACCACATCGATCTCTACTACCAGCACCGCGTCGACACCGACGTCCCGATCGAGGAGACGGTGGGGGCGATGGCGGAGCTCATCGAGCAGGGCAAGGTGCGGTTCCTCGGGCTCTCGGAGGCCTCGGCGGAGACGATCCGCCGGGCCCACGCCGTGCACCCGATCAGCGCGCTGCAGAGCGAATACTCGCTGTGGAGCCGCGACATCGAAGCCGAGGTGCTGCCGACGATCCGCGAGCTGGGAATCGGCCTGGTCGCCTACAGCCCGCTCGGCCGCGGCTTCCTGACCGGGCAGATCACGAGCCCGGATGACTTCGAGGCGGGCGACTTCCGCCGGCACAACCCGCGCTTTCAGGGCGAGAACTTCCGCACCAACCTGAAGCTGGTCGAGCGCGTACGCGAGATCGCGGCCGGGCACGACGCGGCGCCGGGGCAGATCGCCCTGGCCTGGGTGCTCGCCCGCGGCGATGACATCGTCCCGATCCCGGGGACCAAGCGCCGCACCTACCTGCAGCAGAACGTCGAAGCGGTCGAGATCGAGCTGAGCGCGGACGATATGCGGGCGCTGGAGGACCTGTCGGTGGCGGGCGACCGGTATCCCGACATGTCGGGTATCAACAGGTAGCGCTGCGGAAAGCGAGTTCTTGCACGCCGCCGTGAGGCGGCTATAGAGTCGCGCGGGTCGGATGGGGGCAACCGAGCCGCTTCAGGAGATGGAGCCCGCCGGGCTTGGCGGGCGCCGGTCGGGCGCCGTACGGTCGCTCGGGGTGCGCCTCGGCCTCGTCGCCACACCCGCTGGCGACTCGCTCTATCACGGATTCATCTCCTACAGCCATGCCGCCGACGGCGAATTGGCGCCGGCGCTGCAGAAGGGGCTGCAGCAGTTCGCCAAGCCCTGGTACCGCACCCGCGCTCTGCACATCTTCCGTGACGACGCCGCGCTGTCGGTCAACCCGCACCTGTGGAACTCGGTCCGCGACGCGCTCGATGCATCCGAGTACCTCATCCTGCTCGCCTCTCCTCAGGCGGCACATTCCGAGTGGGTGGAGCGCGAGGTCGGGTACTGGTGCGCCCACCGCCAGCCCGAGCACATCCTCATCGGCCTCACCGAGGGCGAGCTGGTGTTCGGTACGGCGGCCAGCGGCGGGACGCCGGCCGACAACGCGATGCCCGACGCTCTGCACGCCGCGCTGCCCGAGGAGCCCCGCTACCTCGATCTCCGCTGGGCGCATCACGCCGAGGACCTCGCGCTCAGCCACCCGCGGTTCCGCGCCGCCGTCGCCGAGCTGGCGGCGCCTCTGCACGGCCGACCCAAGGAGGAGCTGGCGAGCGAGGAGGTGCGCCAGCACCGCCGCACCGTGCGGCTCGCCCGCGGCGCGGTCGGCACGATCCTGACCCTGCTCGTGCTCGCGGTGATCGCTGCAGTGCTCGCCCTGGCCGAACGCAGCACCGCGGTCACGCAGGCGCGTATCGCATCCGCACGCGAGCTCGCGGCGGTGTCTCAGAGCCAGCTCGCCACCAATCTCGACATCGCGCTGCCCCTGGCCGCTCGCGCCTACCGGACCGATCCCGATCCGCAGACCCGGGCCGCACTGCTGCAGGCCGACCTGTACAGCCCCCGCCTGGCGCGGTTCCTGCGCCTGCCGGCGCAGATCGCCGTGCTGGCTCCCGATGCCGCGGGCACGGCCGTCCTGATCGGGCTCGCCAACGGGGAGGTCGAGCGGTGGGGGCTCGGCGCTGCCGCCCCGGCCCGGCTGATGCGGCTGCCGGCGCCCGTGCAGAGCCTGGCCACCGATGCTTCGGCAAGCGAGGTCGTGGCCACGGACGGGCACCGGACACTCCTCTGGCGCGCCGGACGGGTGTCGGCCCTGCGCGTCCCCTCCGGTCAGGTCCCGCGCGCGGCTGCCGTCTCACCCTCCGGCGCGACGGTGGCGCTGTATGCCGCAGCCCCCGGCCGCGTGTTCACCGGCGCACAGTCGGTATCGCTGTTCACCGCGGCGGGAGACGCGGTCCACACCCTGTTCGGCGGGTCCGACAGCTGGACGCCGAGCGCACTCGCGCTGCCGAGCGACGGCACGCTGGTCATGCTCGACGGGGCGTACGGGCACTGGGAGCGGCGTGGGTCTGCCGGGATGGGTGGCCCAGGCGTCCGGGGACGCGCAGTTCGGTGCGCAGGACGGCCATTCCGTGCTCTCTGCGGATGGCAACTGGTTCTCGACTACGAACGGCGCCAGCACGATCCCGGTATGGCGGACCGCGGGGCAGACGGACTACGACCACCCTCAGGCCACCGCCCACGCGCCCATCAGCTCGCCCAACGCGCTGGCACTCAGTCCCAGCGGCGGCGCGGAGGCGATTGCCGACAGTGGGACGATCTACCTCGCGAGCGTCGCGCCACCGACGCGGCCCCGGGCGCCCGCGATCGCGCTCACCGGCCAGGGGAGCGTGAACGAGAACGGTCTCGCGTTCAGCGGCGACGGAATGGAGCTCCTCTCCGCCTCTGCTGAGACCCTCGCCCTGTGGGATCTCGGGCAGGCAGATCGGCTCGCGCGTGTGTCCGGGGTGCCGCTTCCCGACCCCTGCAGTGGCTGCCCGGGCGCGGTCGTGTCGGTGTCGGGCGACGGGCGCACCGCGGTCGCCCTGGACGGCCGGGGCGGCTCAGCGGTCGTGGAGCGCGTGGGGACGAGTACGGCACCGCGGGTGCTCAGCGCCGGCACCGGGATGTTCGGGCCTGCCGTGTTCGCCGCCGGCTCGGACACGCCGCTCCTTCCGCTCGCGAGCGCGACCAGCGGGCCGCCACCCCTTCTCTCAGCTGCCTCGCCTGGCCCCGCGCGCTGGTGGACGGCGCAGCGCGGAGGTGAGATCGTGGCGGCGGCGCCCGGTGCGGACGGCCAGGTCGTCCTCGTCGATGCCGACGGGGCGGTCCGGTCGGAGAATCCGGTCAGCGGCACGGTGCGCTGGACGCTCCCCGGTCCGCGGGATCTCGCCACCAACAGTCACGCAGAGGGCTGGCCGGGAGGCGACAGCGGGAAGGTCGCGCTCGACAGCTCGGGGACGCTGGTGGCGATCCTCGACCGGGCCGATCCGACCGCGTTCGGTGCCTGGGATCGGGTCCTTGTCCGGGAACTGCCCAGCGGACGGATCGTCGGGAGCGTCGCCGGCGCTCCCACCAGCTTCGTCGCCTACGCCGGTGGACGACTGCTCGTGCAGCGGACGACCGGTCAGATCGATGTCTGGGACGCCCGTGGGACCCGGCTGGAGCGGGCACTGCCCGGAGATTCCAGCTTTGACGCCCCGCCGGTCGGCAGTCCCGACGGCACGCTCGTGGCGCGCCAGCGGACCGACGGGACCGTCGTGCTGAGCGACCTGAACTCGGGTCAGACCCTCGCCATCCTGCCGGCGCCGCTGGACCCGTCGCTCGATCTCAAGATCGGCCTCGGCTTCAGCCCGAGCGGCGACGAACTGCTCGAGAGCGTCCAGACGTTCGCCGGAACGACGCCGTTCATCATCACCCGGAACCTGTCCAGCCGTGCGCTCCTCGGCGCCGCCTGCACGGCGGCCGGCAGTGGTCTCACCCCCGCCCTGTGGCGAACGTTCGTCGGCACGAGCGTCCCGGCCCGTCTCGGCTGCCCCTGACCGGCAAGAAACCCGTCTGCGCTTGCGCTTGCGCGCGACCGGCTATATACAAACCTCACCATGGCACGCTCACTCTGGTCAGGCGCCATCTCCTTCGGGCTCGTCAACGTTCCCGTGCGGCTCTACACGGCGACCTCGCCGAAGGCGGTGCGCTTCCACCAGCTCTCGGCCAAGACCGGCGCCCGGATCAAGCAGAAGCGCGTCGATGCCTCCACCGGCGAGGAGGTCGCCTTCGAGGACATCGTCAAGGGCTATGAGATCACGCCCGACCGCTACGTGATGATCGAGCCCGACGAGCTCGACGCGCTCGATCCCAAGGCGACGAAGACGATCGACATCGAGGAGTTCGTCGACCTGGTCGACATCGACCCGATCTACTACGACCACTCCTACTACGTGGCCCCGGCGGCCGGTGGCGCGAAGGCCTACCGCCTGCTACTCGAGGCCATGCGCGAGTCGGGCAAGGTGGCGATCGGCCGCTTCGTGCTGCGCTCCAAGCAGCAGCTGTGCGCGCTGCGCCCGGCCGGCGAGGCGCTCGCGCTCACCACCATGCTGTTCGGCGACGAGGTGCTCACGCCCGACCGCCTGGACGAGCTGGACGCTCTCAGCGAGGCCGAGGCCTCGGATCGCGAGCTGAAGATGGCCCAGCAGCTGATCGCCTCCCTCTCGGCCGAGTTCGAGCCGACCAAGTTCCGCGACGAGTACCGCGAGCGCGTGCTCGAGCTGATCGAGCGCAAGGCCTCCGGGGAGGAGATCGCCGCCCTGCCCGAAGCCCCCGAGCCGGCCGCGGCGCCCGACCTCATGGCCGCCCTGGAGGCCAGCCTGGCCGCCGTGCGCTCGAGCAGCGACGACACGCCGCCGCCCGCCCCGCCAAAGCCCGCCCGGGGGCGCAAGAAGGCCCCGGAGGACGGTGCGGCGGCGCCGAAGCGCCGGTCGAAGGCCGCCCGCTAGGGCCTGGAATTTTCGTCTTCCTTACTGGCGCCAGACCCGGGCGCTGGTACATTTCGGCGTTCTCTTCCTGGGGCGTGGCCGCTCGCCCCCGACCTCTCTCCTCCATGTCCAAGTACCTCACCCCACCCGGGGCCACTGGCCTCTACGACCCTGTCAACGAGCACGACGCCTGCGGGATCGCGCTCGTGGCCAAGCTGTGGGGCGAGGCCAGCCACGTGGTGGTAGAGAAGGGCCTGGCCGCGCTGGAGAACCTCGAGCATCGCGGCGCCGAGGGCGCCGATCCGAATACCGGTGACGGCGCCGGCATCCTCATCCAGATCCCCGACGGGTTCTTCCGCGCCGTGCTCGCCGGGGTCGACCTGCCGCCGCCCGGCCGTTACGCGGTCGGGGTGTGCTTCCTGCCCGCCGACGTCGAGCGCCGGGCGGAGCTCGAGCGCCTGATCGAGGACACGGTCACCGCCGAGGGCCAGCACGTCATCTACTGGCGCGACGTTCCGGTCGACGACCGCCACGTGGGGGAGACCGCTCGCCTGTCCGCTCCGGTCATCCGCCAGGTCGTCGTCGAGGCCGATGGCGACCTCCCCGACCAGGAGGCATTCGAGCGCAAGCTCTACGTCATCCGCCGGGTCATCGAGCGCGCGGCGGGCGCCGAGCTGACGCTGCCGAGCTTCTCCAGCCGCACGCTCGTCTACAAGGGGATGCTCACCGCCCCGCAGCTCCCGCGCTACTACGCCGATCTGCGCGACCCGCGGCTGGCCTCACGGCTGGCGCTCGTGCACTCGCGCTTCTCGACCAACACGTTCCCGAGCTGGGAGCTCGCCCACCCCTACCGGATGATCGCCCACAACGGCGAGATCAACACGCTGCGGGGCAACGTCAACTGGATGCGCGCCCGCGAGTCCCAGCTCGCCTCCGAGCTGTTCGGCGACGACCTCGAGAAGGTCATCCCGGTGGTGCGCGAGGGCGGTTCGGACTCGGCCATCTTCGACAACGTGCTGGAGCTGCTCGTGCTTGGCGGGCGCTCGATCCCGCACGCGATGATGATGATGATCCCCGAGGCCTACCGGACCCGGCACGACCTCGACCCGGACGTCAAGGGCTTCTACGACTTCCACTCCTGCCTGATGGAGCCGTGGGACGGCCCGGCTGCCGTCGTGTTCACCGACGGCCGTCTGGCCGGCGCCGTGCTCGACCGCAACGGCCTGCGCCCCGGCCGGTGGATCCAGGACACCGATGGCTACGTCGTGCTCGCCTCGGAGACCGGCGTGATGACCGTCGCTCCCGAGCACATCCAGCGCAAGGGCCGCCTCGCCCCGGGCAAGATCTTCCTGCTCGACCTCGAGGAGGGGCGGATCGTCGAGGATGAGGAGGTCAAGCGCCGGGCCGCTCGGCGCAAGCCCTACGCCGAGTGGTACGAGCGCTCGGTCGTCCACATCGCCGACCTGCCCGATCGGTCGCCCCGCACGCCGCGGATCGAACCGCTGCGCTCCAAGCAGCTCGCGTTCGGTTACTCGCAGGAGGACCTGCGGCTGGTCATCGCGCCGATGGCCAGCCACGGCGAGGAGCCGGTGGCCAGCATGGGCAACGACGCGGCGCTGGCCGTCCTGTCGGACCGCCAGCCGCCGCTGTTCTCCTACTTCAAGCAGCTGTTCGCGCAGGTCACCAACCCGCCGATCGACCCGCTGCGCGAGAACGTGGTCATGAGCCTGCAGGCCGGCGTGGGCGCGGAGATGAACCTGCTCTGCGAGGTGCCCGAGCAGGCCCACATCCTCGTCATGGACCAGCCGATCCTGCGCAACCACGAGCTCGAGAAGCTTCGGCAGGTCTCCCACGACGTGTTTGATGCCGCCACCATCGACATCACATGGCCGGTCGAGCAGGGCCCGGACGGCATGGAGATGCGCCTGTTCGACCTGTGCGGCGAGGCGGCTCGGTACGTCGACAACGGCGCGAACATCCTCATCCTGTCTGACCGCAACCTCGGCCCCGAGCGGGTGGCCATGCCCTCGCTGCTCGCCGTGGCCGCCGTGCACCACCACCTCGTGCGCCGGGGCACGCGCCTGCGCACCGGCCTGGTCCTCGAGTCCGGAGAGCCGCGCGACATCCACGCGATGGCGACCCTGATCGGCTACGGCGCTGCCGCCATCAACCCGTACCTGCTGTTCGAGTCCCTTGACGAGCTCGCCGACCGCTCGCTGCTGCCCGTCGACACAGGTCGCGAGGAGGCGGAGAAGCAGATCGTGAAGGCGATCGGCAAGGGCCTGCTCAAGACGATGTCGAAGATGGGCATCTCGACCATCCAGTCCTACTGCGGCGCGCAGATCTTCGAGGCCGTCGGGCTCGACCCGAAGCTGATCGACGAACACTTCACCGGCACCGCGTCGCGGATCGGCGGTGTCGGCCTGTCCGAGCTCGCCACCGAGGCGATCGAGCGCCACTTCCGCGCCTACCCGCGGACCGAGCGCGATCTGCTTCCGGTCGGCGGCTTCCTGCAGTGGCGGCGCAACGGCGAGCGTCACATCTGGAACCCCGACACGGTGGCCAAGCTTCAACATGCGGTCCGGGTGCCGGCCGAGACCGGCATGGGCGGTTCGCCTGACGCGCGAGCAGAACGGCGACGGCGCCCGCACCTATGCCGAGTTCGCGCAGATGGCCAACCGGGACTCGGTGCGCCGGGCGCTGCTGCGCGGACTGATCGAGCTGCGCCCGGCGGGGCCGCCGGTTCCGCTCGAAGAGGTCGAGCCGGCGGTCGAGATCGTCAAGCGCTTCACCACCGGCGCGATGAGCCTCGGCTCGCTCTCGCGCGAGGCCCACGAGACCCTCGCCATCGCCATGAACCGCCTGGGCGGGCGTTCGAACACCGGCGAGGGGGGCGAGGACCCGTCCCGGTACCTCGCCGACGAGAACGGCGACCAGCGGCGCTCGGCCATCAAGCAGGTCGCCTCGGGACGCTTCGGGGTGACGATCCACTACCTCGTCAACGCTGACCAGCTGCAGATCAAGATGGCCCAGGGGGCCAAGCCCGGGGAGGGCGGCCAGCTGCCCGGGCACAAGGTGGACGAGTACATCGCCCGCATCCGGCACTCGACGCCGGGGGTCGGCCTCATCTCGCCGCCGCCGCACCACGACATCTACTCGATCGAGGACCTCAAGCAGCTCATCTACGACCTGCGCTGCGCCAATCCGAGCGCGTCGGTGTCGGTGAAGCTCGTCTCCGAGGTTGGCGTCGGCACGGTGGCCGCCGGCGTGGCGAAGGCGAATGCGGACCACATCACGATCGCCGGTCAGGACGGCGGCACGGGTGCCTCGCCCCAGTCCTCGGTCCACGGGGCCGGCATCCCGTGGGAGGTCGGCCTGGCCGAGACCCAGCAGACGCTCCTGCTCAACGACCTGCGCTCGCGGGTCACCGTCGAGGTCGACGGTGGCATGCGCACCGGCCGCGACGTCGTCATCGGAGCGCTGCTCGGTGCCGACGCCTTCGGCTTCTCGACCGCCCCGCTGATCGCCATGGGCTGCATCATGATGCGGGTCTGCCACCTGAACACGTGTCCGGTCGGGATCGCCACCCAGAACCCGGAGCTCCGCCGCCGCTTCCAGGGCACCCCCGAGCACGTCGTCAACTACCTGCTGCTCGTGGCCGAGGAGGTGCGCGGGATCATGGCTTCGCTCGGCATCCGCCGGGTGCAGGACATGATCGGCCACGCCGAGCTGCTCGACATGCGCCCGGCGATCGAGCACTGGAAGGCTCGCAAGGTCGATCTGAGCGCGCTGCTCACGACGCCCGAGCTGCCGGCCGGCGCGCCGCGCTGCCGCACCCGCCCGCAGGTGCCGGTGCTCGACGACGCGCTCGACTGGGAGCTCCTGCGCAACTGCGCGCCGGCGCTCGAGCACGGCGAGTCGGTACGCCTCGGCCCCGTGCCGGTGCGCAACGTCAACCGCGCCGTGGGCGGCATCCTGTCCGGCGAGATCGCCCGCCGCCGCGGTGTCGACGGCCTGCCCGAGGGGACGATCGAGATCGGCTTCTCCGGGTCGGCCGGTCAGAGCTTCGCCGCCTGGCTCGCCCCCGGGGTGACGTTCTGCCTGCGCGGGGAGACGAACGACTACACGGGCAAGGGCCTGTCCGGCGGCGTCGTCGTCGTGCGCCCGCCCGAGCGCGCGCGCTTCCGGGCCGAGGAGAACATGATCGTCGGCAACACCGTGCTCTATGGGGCGACGGCCGGGCGCGCGTTCTTCCGCGGGCTGGCCGGCGAGCGCTTCGCCGTGCGCAACTCAGGCGCCTGCGCGGTGGTCGAGGGCGTGGGCGACCACGGCTGCGAGTACATGACCGGCGGCCGGGTGGTCGTGCTCGGGCGCACCGGGCGCAACTTCGCCGCCGGAATGAGCGGTGGCATCGCCTACGTGTACGACGTCGACCGGCGCTTCGAAAGCCGCTGCAACACCGAGCTCGTCGATCTCGACCCGCTCAGCGACGAGGACGCCTGCGAGGTGCAGGAGCTGATCAAGGAGCACGCCGCGCTCACCGGGTCGCTGGTGGCGCGCAACCTCCTCGCCTCGTGGGAGAAGGGTGGCCGCGAGCGCTTCATCAAGGTCATGCCGCGCGACTACAAGCGCGTGCTGGCCGAGCGGGCGGCGGCCGAGTCGGCCGCCGGGGCGGCGACTCTCGCCGCCTGAGGGCCCCGAGCGGAGTCACGGTCGGTGAGCGCAGGTCCGGTGCCCGGGCGGCTCTTGGCCGAGATCGCGGCCGAGCACGGCACGCCGGTGTGGGTGTACGACGCGGCCACGATCGAGCACCAGCTCTCGCGCCTGCGCGCGTTCGACGTCGTCCGCTACGCGCAGAAGGCGAGCTCGAACGTGCATCTGTTGCGGTTGCTGCGCTCGGCCGGGGCGCTGGTCGATGCCGTGTCGGGCGGCGAGCTCGAGCGCGCGCTGGCCGCCGGATACGTGCCGGGGGGCGAGCCGGCTCCGGTCGTGTTCACCGCCGACGTGTTCGACCGGGCGACGCTCTCGCGGGTGGTTTCGCTCGGCATCCCGGTCAACGCCGGCTCCCCGCAGATGCTCGAGCAGCTCGGGGAGCGCTCGCCTGGACACCCGGTGTGGATCCGCGTCAATCCGGGCTTCGGTCATGGGCACAGCCGCAAGACGAACACCGGCGGCGAGCACTCCAAGCACGGGATCTGGCACACGCGGCTTCCTGACGCGCTGTCGCTGGTCGACCGGTTCGGGCTCGACCTGGTCGGCCTGCACGTCCACATCGGCTCGGGCGCCGACTACACCCACCTCGAGCGGGTGTGCGACGCCATGATCGCGCTGGTGCACCGGGCCGGCCGCGACGTGCGCGCGATCTCGGCCGGGGGCGGGCTCGCGGTCCCCTATGCCGACGGCGAGGCCGAGGTGGACACCGATCGCTACTTCGCCGCGTGGGATGGCGCCCGGCGCGAGATCGCTCGGCGTCTCGGGCATCCGGTGTCGTTGGAGATCGAGCCGGGGCGGTTCTTGACCGCGCCGGCCGGCGTTCTCGTGGCCGAGGTCCGGGCGCAGAAGCGAGCCGGGACGCACCGCTTCGTGCTCGTCGACGCCGGCTTCAACGATCTCATGCGTCCGGCCATGTACGGGTCGCGCCACCGGGTTCTCGCGCTCGGGCTCGACGGCGCGGTTCGGTCCGGTGGCGAGTCGCCGGCGGTGATCGCGGGGCCGCTGTGCGAGTCCGGCGACGTGTTCACCCAGGACCACGACGGCGTCGTGCTCACCGTGCCGCTGCCCGAGGTGTCGGTCGGCGATCTGATCGTGTTCCGCGACGCCGGCGCCTACGGCGCGAGCATGTCGTCCAATTACAACAGCCGCCCGCTGGCGGTCGAGGTGCTCGTCGAGGGCGGGGCGGCGCGGCTCATCCGGCGCCGGCAGACGATCGAGGAGCTGCTGGCGCTCGAGTTGGAGGCGGGCGGCTGACCCGGCGTGTCGTTGCCGCGCGCGCTGCGAGGGGCTGCCCGGCCACCGCGACCCGGTCGCGTGGAGGGTTTGCCACCTCCAGCGTGGCGAACTCGCCACACGATCGCGGCCCGGGACCGGCGGCTGAGCCCGGCGGGGCCTTGCCTCGCCGCGGGGGTGCGCGCGCGCAAAAAACTGCAGCATCGTCACCGGCGCCGCGACGATGCTGCGGTTATGCGCGGCCAGTGAGCAAAAGTGCAGCAGCGTCCTGGCGATCGCGGTCGGGCTGCGGTTTTTTCGATCCTCATACGACCGTGTGGTCCGCCGGGTGCTCCCAGTCACGTTGCGCGCGCGCGTGGGACGGTTTGCCGAACTATTCGGCACAGCGTCACATGCGCACTTGCGGTCTGATCGGAGCCGTTGACCCGCGTCCGCACCCTCGGCGGCCACGGTGGGCGTACAGCGCCCAGGCGCGCACGCCAGCCAAGCGCGTGGTCCCTAGACGATCTTGCCCGGGTTGAGATTCGCCCCCGGATCCACGCCGGCGAACAGCGACTCGAGCATCCGCACCCCGGGCGCCGAGATGTCCTGCTCGAGCCACGGCTGATGCTCGGTGCCGACGGCATGGTGGTGCGAGAGGGTGGCGCCGTGGTCGACGAATGCCTGCTGGATGGCGGACTTGATCACCGCGTAGTCCTCGAGCATGTCCCCGCGCGGGCAGAACGCGAAGGTGAAGTACAGGCACGCGCCCGAGTGGTAGCTGTGCGAGAGGTGGCACATGAGGTACCCCTGCACGCCGGTGCGGGCGAACGCCTCGCGCGCGGCGGCGCTGACGCTGTCGTAGAGCTCGTGCAGGCGGCTCCACGGGGCCGCCGTCTCGGACACGTCGCCGACGGCGCCGCGGGCGAGCAGGAAGTCGCGGATGTAGGGGGTGTCGAACTTCTTCTGGTCGTACAGCTCGCCCGGACCGGAGCCGATCGACAGCGCGCCATGCCGTCCGAGCAGCCGCCCGGCGCCCTTGCGCTGGCGGGCGACGTGGGCCTGCGAGCCCTCGAAGCCGACGAAGGCCAGGCACATGCGCTCGGTGTCGAAGCCGCGCCGGCGCTCGAGGAACAGGCGCAGCGCCCGCGACTGCAGGTGGTCGAGCCACGTGGGGTTCACGCGCATGGCGAACGAGAACTGGGTCTCAGGCGCATCGGAGACGCGACTGACCGACACATCGATCTCGCTCGCCGCCAGCTCGCGCATCGCCTCGAGGCCATGGCCGAAGCTCGGGAACAGGTAGCCGAGGATCGTGCGCCGCTCCGGGCGCGGGTGGACCTGCACGGTCGCCTCGGTGATGATGCCCAGCCGGCCCTCGCTGCCCAGGATCATCTCCCGCACGCTCGGGCCCGTCGAGGTGGCGGGCAGCGCCCGCGTGACCAACATGCCGGTCGGCGTGGCCACGCGGAGCCCTCGCGTGATCTCGGCGATGTCGCCGTAGCGGTCGGACTGCATGCCCGATGAGCGCGTGGCGATCCAGCCGCCGAGCGTCGAGAACGTGAACGAGTCCGGGAAGTGGCCGAACGTGTGGCCGCGCGCTCCCAGCTGCTGCTCGAGTGCCGGTCCGGACACGCCGGCCTGCACGCGGGCCAGGCGCGAGCTCACGTCGAGCTCGAGCACCTGATCGAGCTCGCCGAGGTCGACCGAGACGACCGGACGCGTCTCGAGCGGCGGGGCCTCGAGCGAGCCCGAGATCGACGAGCCGCCACCGAACGGAATGAGCACCGCGTCGTGCCCGAGCGCCGCTGCGAGCACCGCGGCGACCGCCTCCTCCTCCCGCGGGCGCACGACGACATCGGGCACCCGCGGAAGCTCCCCGCGGCGCTGGCGCACGAGGTCGCGCAGCGACTTCCCGCGCGCGTGGACGACGCGGTCGAGGTCGTCGGTGCTGAGCCCGATCTCGCCGACCGCGCCGGATAGGGCCAGGCGCAACGCACCGGGCAGCTGCGCGGGTGGAACCTCGAGGTCGCAGAAGCGAGGCGGTGGCGTGGCGGGGGCCCGCACGTCGAGGCCGATCGCCTGGGCGATGAACGGCGCCAGCGCGGGCTTGTCGGCATGCGTGAACTCGGCGCCGTCGGGCCCCCAGCCCCACCACTTCATCGCCTGCATGACGCGGAGGTTAGTGCCCGCGTCAGCTCAGCCGGCGCGGCGCGCCCGGGTACCGCGGTGCGCGTCAGCTCAGCCGGCGCGCTGCGTGCGGGCACCGCGGTGGGAACCGAACGCCCGGTCACCGGCCAGGCGCACGAGCACCAGGCACCAAGTGCGAAATGGCCGCCAGCCCTCGACGATCGTCTCCACCCGCTCGGGATCCGGCTCCGCGCCGAGCTCGTAGAAGCGGGCCAGGTGGGAGTCGCCGCGGGTCTCCACGGCGGGCAGGCGGGCGTCGGCGAAACCGCTCGCCCGCAGCACGACGAGGCCGGCATAGAACGGTCCGAGGCCCTTCAGCTGCTGCAGCTCGCTGTGGGCGCGCTCGGCGCCGATCGTGTGCAGGTGATCGACGTCGAGCTCGCCCGCGAGCGCAGCCTGGGCGACAGCGCGCAGCCGCGCGACCTTCTCGGGGTTCAACCCCGGCACACCATCGGCGATCGCGGCCAGCCGCTCGGGCTGCGGAAAGGCGCCGCACTCGCGTCCGGCGAGCGTGAACGTCTCGCCAAGCGAGGCGGCGATGGCCTCGCGCACCTGCGCGGACTGGGAGGCCGGACGCCGGGCGGAGATGATCGACCACGCGGCGCCCTCGTAGGGAGAGTGGAAGAGCACCGGCCGCTGGCCGGGATGGCGCCGCTGAAGAGCGCCGATGACTGGATCGCGCTCACCCACGGCCGCGAAGGCCTCGCCGTCGTGGTCGAGCGAGACGATGCGGGCGAGCTGGCGCAGCGCGACCTCGGGCTCGCCGCCGTCGCGGAGCTCGAGCTCGACGCTGACCGGTCCGTCGAGCTCGGCCTGGCCGAGCACGGCCCCGGCGTAGCCGCGCCCGCCGTCGAGCGCGAACGCCAGGCGCATCGTGCCGTCGAACGCGGGCGGGCGGCCCTCGATTGGGACCGAAGCCGAACTCGGCTGCGGCCTGGAGCGAGAACGGGCCGCGCGGGCGCAGCGCACCGCTCTCCCGGATCGGAGCGCTCATCGGAGCAGCACCTGCGTCACCCCCTGGATGGTGTCGATGCCGTAGCTCATCGAGGGGTCGCCGTCCGTCATCACAGCCATCGCAAACGGGCGCCCCGGACGCTCAAGTCCTCCGATCTGGTGGACGAGCTGGCCAAGGCCGGTCGAGCGCCATCCGCCCTTGAAGAACACCGCATATTCGAGCGGGCGGGCGATGGCGAGCACGCCGACGGTGGCGGATGCGGTGAGGGCCCGGCCCCCGGCGCTGGCCTGCGCGATGTAGGCGGTTGTGCGGTCGGGTCGTGTCAGGTCGCGAAACCCGCCCTGCGCGTCGGTGCTCAGCGTGGCCAGCAGCTGACGGAAGGTGGCCGTGTAGGGGCGGGCGTACAGGCTGATCAACGTGCCAGGTGGCGCGCCGCTCACCCGCCCGGTGAGCGTCACGGCCTGGCCGCTGTGCACCTGCGGCGGCGCAGACAGGGTGAGCGCGGGGGCGCCGGTCGCGCGGACGGGCGAGGCGCCGAAGGCACCGATGCACGCGCTCACGAGTGCGAGCAGCGCCGCACAACGTCCTCCGGTCACGAACGGGGACCCTATTGGACGGGGCCGGCGCCCGCCGGGGACCGCGGACATTCGCCGTCCGCGGGCCAGAGTTATGGCCCCTCGCTGCTACTCTCCGCTGCCCCCATGGGTGAGCTCGGCGCGTTCCTGAAGATCCACCGGGTCGGCTTCGACAAGCGCGATCCGGGCATGCGCGTGCGCGACTACCGGCAGTACTTCGACCTCCAGCCGGTCGAGGAGCTGCGCCGGCAGGGCGCGCGCTGCATGGACTGCGGAATCCCCTTCTGCCATGAGGGCTGCCCGCTCGGCAACCTCATCCCCGACTGGAACGATCTCGTCTACCGCGACAAGTGGCGCGAGGCGATCGACCAGCTGCACGCGACGAACAACTTCCCGGAGTTCACCGGGCGCATCTGTCCCGCCCCGTGCGAGTCGGCCTGTGTGCTGGCCATCAACGACGATCCGGTGACGATCGAGCAGATCGAGATGGCGATCGCCGAGCGGGCGTTCTCGGAGGGATGGGTTCTGCCCGAGCCGCCGGACCGGCGCACGGGCAAGACCGTCGGCGTCGTTGGAACCGGGCCGGCCGGGCTGGCCGTGGCCGCCGAGCTGAACCGCTGCGGGCACAACGTGACCGTGTACGAGCGCGACGAGGGGCCGGGCGGCCTGATGCGCTTCGGTGTGCCGGACGCCAAGCTCGAGAAGCGGATCATCGACCGCCGCGTCGCCGTGCTCGAGCAGGAGGGGATCCAGTTCGTCTACGACGTCGAGATCGGGCGCGACATCACCGCCGCCGAGCTGCGCGAACGTCACGACGCGGTCGTGGTGGCGATCGGCTCGCGCGTCTCGCGCGACCTCGACGTGCCGGGCCGTGAGCTCGGCGGCATCCACTTCGCCATGGACTACCTCTACCAGCGCAACCGCTGGGTGGCCGCGCAGGAGGGGCGCCCGTCGCGGGCGCCCGAGCCGGGGACCGAGATCGTCGCCCGCGAGAAGCGCGTCATCGTCATCGGCGGCGGCGACACGGGGATGGACTGCATCTCGAACTCGCATCGGGAGGGCGCCCGCACGGTGATCATGCTCGACGTCTACGCAGCGCTGCCCGAGGGTGGGCGCGATCCGCGCCACCCGTGGCCGATGCCGCCCAAGCGCACGGCGAGCACCTACGCGCTCGAGGAGGGCGGAAAGCGGCGCTGGGGGACCGAGGTCACCGGCTTCGGCGGTCGCGACGGCGTGGTCACCCACGTGTACGCCCGCCAGGTCACCGGGACGTCCTCCCGCGACCTCACTCCCGTCCCGGGCAGCGAGTTCGTGCTCGAGGCCGACCTCGTGCTGCTGGCGATCGGCTTCGAGGGCCCCGAGCCCGACGGGCTGGTGGGCCAGTTCACGCTCGAGCTCGACAACCGCGGCAACATCCGCACCGAGCAGACCTACCGCACGAACGTCGAGGGCATCTACGCCTGCGGCGATGCCCGCATCGGCCAGTCGCTCGTCGTCACTGCGATCGCCGAGGGTCGCAAGTGCGCCCGCGTGGTCAACGGGGACCTGGGCGGGAGCCCGATGGACGCCGACCGGGAGATGCTCGCCGTCGGTGCCTGGAGCGGTGAGGCCGACAGCACGCTGCGCCATGAGGCCGAGGCGGCCGGGACGGTGCGGCCGTGGGAGGAGTTCTTCAGCGGCCCGGGCACACGCTCGGCCGCCGCCCAGGCCGAGCGGGCGGAGCGACCGGCCACGTAAGCCTCCGAACCTGCGTCCAACCTCCCTCGACGTGGGGAGGCGGGCTTGGTATGCTCGTTCGGAGGGCGCACGGCCGTTGTGTCGGCCGCGAGAGATTTAGGTTTACTAAGGCTTGGGACGGGGAAACTCGCCCCTGTCGGTCAGGGAACTGCGCCCCCACTTCCCTGACTCTCCGGGGGGCCCAGATGGATCTGGGTCCCCCGGTCCTGTTAAGCGCGTTATCGGCCCCGGCGCCCCGCAATTGAGCCCCGCCGCCTGGGTGCGTCCAGTGCATGCGAGGATGGATGGCGATGCCCAGCTTCTGCCGCCACAACCGCCTCATCCAGAACTGTCCGATCTGCTCGCGCGAGCAGCACGTCGACCTGCGCCCGGTGATCAGCTCGAGTGCGCCACGCACCACGGTGGCGCGCGAGCGCTCAGAGCGTCCGGCCTCAGAGCGGCGCAGCAGCGTCCGCCCGACCGCCCCCGGTGGCGTGCGGGTGCGCAAGCTCGGTCGCGGGGGTGACGACGGCTACCGATCTGCGCTCGTCCCGGGCCTGAAGTCGAGCCTCGAGGCCGAGCGGCTGGCCGACGAGCTGGCCTTCGGGGCCACACGGCTGCGCGCACTGGCCGACGATCCCCCCGGGCTCTACGCCGAGGTCGCCGGCTCGGGTGACATCGAGGAACGCACCTGGTTGGCGTTCCTCATCGCCTACGTCGGGCCGGGCGAGGATGAGCATCCGTTCGCCTCCGTTGAGGATGTGCGCACGCCGTGGGCGAGCGGCGAGCTCCCGGACGCCGAGCGCATCGAGGCCGGACCGCGCGGTGCCCACGCACCGGACCGGGGTACGCGCACGCTCGAGGCCTACCGGACCTGGGCCACCCGAGCGGGTTCGCAGGCGGCGGCGTTCACCGGGGAGACGGCGTGGCCGGCGCCCCGGCGCTTCGCCCGGGCGTTCGAGCGCCTCGCACTCCCCGGTTTGCACCGCGACGCCCGCTTCGATCTGCTCGTCACCCTCGGGCTGCTCGGGCTCTACGCGCTCGAGCCGGCCTCGCTCGCGCTCGGGGGCGAGAACGCGGTCACCGTGGGGGCCAAGCGGGCGCTCGGGATCGGCGACCCGCTGCTGCTCGACCGCCGGGCGGCCGACCTGGCCGCCGCCTGCGGGCTGCCGCTGGCCGCGCTCGACCTCGGGCTGCACAACTGGCAGGAGGGCGAGCGGGCCACCGGCGGTCTCGGGACCGGCGCCGAGCCGGACGAGGATCTGCGCGCCGGCGCGCGCGAGGCGCTCGGGCTCTGAGTCTCGCGGTCGGGGGGTCGGGGTCTGTCCGGGGCACCACCTACCTTCTGCGGCGTCCGCATCCTCGCACCGGAGCCGCAATGTCCCTCTGCTTCATCGAACCCCAGAATGCCATTCGGGTGATCGCCGATTCGGTCGGCCGCGAGGCGCGCCGGCAGATCCTCGGTGAAGTGGTTCGTGCCTGGGTGGACGAGATCCCGGAATGCGAGCTCGAGTCCCACTACGCCAAGGCGGTGGCGGACCTCGACGAGCACGACCTGTCGATGCTGGCCGCCTGGCACGCGTCACTCGAGGTCGGTCACCCGCTGCCGAACAAGGAGTTCCTGGTCAACGTCTTCCCCTCGCTGGGCGAGAACCGGCGCGAGGCGCTGAAGATCGCGGCCGGCTTCCGCGGTGAGGAGGCGTTCGAGGCCGGCGTGGGGGAGGAGCAGGCGCTCGACACCGTGCTGCCGTGGCTCTCGCACGAGCGCTGCGTCGCGCTCGCCCGTGAGTGCCTGGAGCTGTACTGCTGGGACCGGCTCGGCGTCGAGAACTGATCAGCTGACGGTGGCGAGGGCGATCGGGACGATCCCCTCGGCGCCGGCGCTGCGCAGCTGACCGCCGACCATGGCGAGCGTCCACCCTGAGTGGCGGCGGTCGTCGAGCAGCAGACCCGTGCCGGCGGGCGGCCGGGCGGTGATCCGGAACGCTCCGCGCACATTGGCGACCTGCTGCACCGCGTTGGCCATCTCGCGCTGCGGCGGGCGCGACTGGAGCCGGGTGAGCAGATCGAGGCAGGGGACTCCAGCTGTCTCGGCCACGCGCCGAGCCAGCGTGGCCAGGCTCTCGCCGCGCGCACGTGAGGGCACGTAGGTCAGCCACCCGGGAGCGAGCGGGGCCGCGAGCTCGGCCAGCGCGTCGACAAGCTCGCTCGGGAACTCGCCGGCCGCGAACGACCGCTCGATCGCGGGCCACCACCCGCCGTCGCCGAAGCGCGCGAGCGCGAAGCCGGGCTCCGTGCGGACACCCTCGGGGATCTTGCGCATCGCGCCCGTGGCCGGGTCGGGCGCCATCTTCTTGACTTCGAGCTCGATCGGCCGGGAGCGCAGATGGCGCCAGGCCTGCTCGACCAGGGCCGGGTCCGGTGGATCCCCGAACCGCGGCGCGGTGCACACCGAGCAGCGGCCGCAGTCGCGGGCCTCGGGGTCATCGAGCTCCTCCTGGAGAGCGCGCATCAGACAGCGGCCGTCGGCACCGAACGCCGCCATGGCCCGCTGCTCGGCGCGGCGCAGAGCGGTCACCTGCTCGTAGCGGGCCGAGTCGTAGGTCCAGTCCGACCCGGGGACGCCCTGCCAGCGGGTCCCGTCGCGGCGCACCGCCCCCTCGACGTCGAGGATCTTGAGCATCGCCTCGATCCGCCCCATGCCGAGGTTGACGACGGCCATGAGCTCGCGGGTGGTGCGGCCGTCGCTTCCCGCTCGCTCGAGCTCGTCGAGCACCGCCATCGTCCGCTCGCGTGACGGGAACGCCTGCTCGATGAAGAAGTCCTGGATGCGGCGGTCCTCCTCGCCGCGCAGCAGCACGATGTCGGCGTGCTCGACCGCCCGCCCGGCCCGGCCGACCTGCTGGTAGTAGGCGATGACCGACCCCGGGGCCTGGTAGTGCACGACGAAGGTGAGATCCGGTTTGTCGTAGCCCATGCCGAGTGCGCTCGTGGCCACCACGGCCTTGACGTCGTTGCGATGCAGGCGCTCCTCGGTGGCGATCCGCTCCTCGCTGTCCTGCTCGCCCGTGTAGGCGAGCGCCGAGATGCCATGGGCGGTGAGGAACGCGGCGACCTGGTCGGCGTCGCGCTTGGTCAGGGTGTAGACGATGCCCGAGCCCGGGAAGTCCGGCAGATGCTCGACCAGCCAGGCCAGGCGCGCGGCCGCCCGCGGCAGCTCGACCACCTCGAAGCGGAGGCTCGGCCGGGCCAGGGCTCCGCGATAGGTGCGCATGGGCGCCCCACCGGCCCCGAGCTGATCGACGACATCCTCGACGACGCGGTCGTTGGCGGTGGCGGTCGTGGCGAGCACGGCGGCGTCGGGGGCCAGGGCGCCGAGGACATCCCGGACCCGGCGGTAATCGGGTCGGAAGTCGTGACCCCAGTCCGAGATGCAGTGCGCCTCGTCGATCACGAGCAGGCCGGTGGCGCGCGCGAACAGCGGCAGCATCCGCTCGCGGAACACCGGGTTGTTCAAGCGCTCGGGACTGATCAGGAGGAGATCGATGGTGTTCGCCGCCAGCTCCTCGCGGACGAGCTCCCACTCCTCGCGGTTGGTCGAGTTCACGGTGTGCGCTCGCAACCCCAGCCGCGCCGCGGCGGCGATCTGGTTGCGCATCAGAGCCAGAAGCGGGCTGATGATCAGGGTGGGGCCGGAGCCGTCCTGGCGCAGCAGCGCGGTGGCCACGAAGTACACCGCCGACTTGCCCCAGCCCGTGCGCTGAACGCACAGGACACGGGCGCGGTCTCTCACCACGTCGCGGATGGCCGCGAGCTGATCGGGGCGGAAGTCGGCCTCCGGGTCCGCGGTCAGCGCGCGCAGTCGCTCGCGCGCGCTGTCGGTCAGGCTGGCCGTCGGGCTGCTCACCACACCATCGAAGCAGGCCGGGCGGCGGGTGCGGCGACCGCTGTGGCGGTTCCTCGGTTAGACGCGGGCGAGCGCGGCTTCGATCTCGGCCCGCGCCTGCTCTGTCTGAGCGAAACCAGACGGCGGTCAGGCCGAGTTCGCGGGCAGCGGTGCAGTTGAGCTCGACATCGTCGATGAACAGCGCTTGCCCGGCGCTGACCCCGAGCCGTTCGAGGGTCACCTCGTAGATGCGCCGATCGGGCTTGCGCGCCCCGACGAACGCCGAGTCGACGACGGTATGGAAGATCTCGTCGACCGGCAGCAGCGTCCGCCAGCGCGCCTCCCATTCCCGCACGTTGTTCGTGCAGATGGCCATCCGGTAGCCGCGCGCGCGCAAATCGCGCATGTAGTCGATGACCTCGGTGTTCGGGCGTAGCTGGGCGAACAGGGACTCGCCGAAGTTGCCCATCTGCACCTCCCGGCCGAGCTGGCGGCTCAGCTCCGCGCCGAGATCGGCCAGGAACGCGGCTTCGGTCAGCCGCCCGACCTCGAGCTCGAACAGGGGGTTCGCGCCCGTGCGCTCGGCGATCGCTCCCAGCGCCGGCCCGAGTGCCTCGACCGGCACCCCGGACTGCACCTGCACGGCCAGGAAGGCGTCGAGCACGGGCGAGGTGAGCACGCCGCCGAAGTCGCTGATGACCGCCCGGATCGCCGGCACGTCGTTCAGGCCGGTCGGGCGAGCAGGTAGACGCCGCTGCCCTCGCGCCCCCGGCTATGGCACTCGAGCCGCTGGGCATCGAGCTGCCAGCCGGCCGCGCTGGCGGCCACGCGGGGGCCGAGCGCCTCGCCGGCCACCCGCCGGGCGAGCTGCGCCTCGTCGTCGGTCCACAGCTCGAGGTTCATCCGGGCCGGGCGACCGTCGGCGGCGTACGTCGTCGACAGCCGCGGATCGGTGACCGGCGGCCAGCCCTCCGGGTCATCGACGGCGCCGACCACTGCATCCTGGCCGTGACCGCGGTGCTTGCGCGGGCGGACGGACAGTACGCCGACCGTCTCCGCCTCAGCGAACCAGGCGCCGACGGCGCGGACCGAGTCGGTGCGCTCGGGCGCCTCGGGCAGCGCGTAGCGTCCGGCCACGCCGGCGCCCGTGGCGCCCTCCGTCCCGGCCAGGCGCATGCGCAGCTGCTCGCCCTGGAGCTCCGAGCCCTCGACCGCCGGTGCGGCGACCGGGTCTCCATCGGCGTCGAAGCGCAGCTCGACGTCGCCGGCCCGTACCACCCAGGCCCCGCCCACCGGTGCCTCGAGCGTCGCCGGCAGCAGGCGCGGCGTCTGCCCGTCGTCGAGCGCGAGCAGGCCGGCGCCGGGCCCGCCCGGGAACCAGGCCGCCGACCACGCCGGCGATGAGGACGAGGTGAACAGCACCAGGTGAAGAGGGTGGCCGTCGGGCATGGACGGGCGCAAAGGCTACCGATGGGCCCCCGACCGGGACCTCGTCCTGCGCCCGGCGCGTATACGAGGACGAGATGCCGCTGCCTCGCCGTCGCCTGCTGCTGGTCGCCATCGTGGTGACGGTGCTCGTCGTGCTTCTGCTCGCTGACCGCGCGGGCTCGGCGCCGGGCGCAGCGCCCCTGTGCCCGCCCGGCGGCTGCCCGGGGGCCGCGCCTGCCGGCGCGTTCAGCGGCCTGACCAGCCAGGACCATCACATCCGGCTTGATGTCGCGCCGGGCGGCGGGGCGGTGATCGCGGTCCGGTTCACCCTCCTCGCCATCTGCCCACGCGGTCGGGTCAGCTTGCAGGTCATCGTCCGGCGCGGAGCGGATCCGTGGGCGATCCTCGATTCAGGCGGCCGTGGATTCAGCGACTGGTTTGCCGGCCCGATCGGCCACGCATTCCATCTCACCGGCACGTTCTCGACCGATCGACGCACGGCCACCGGGACCCTGCACCTCCGTGCCCGCCTGAGCAATCGGGGAATGTGCGACAGCGGGCACGTGGACTGGGCGGCCCGCACCGCGCCTGGTCGGCGGCTGGCGCCCGAGCGCGGAGGCGCAATCACCCTGACCGCCTACCGGTCGGTGGCTGTGGGGACGCCCGTGGCCGCCGTGCTCGCCCGCCTCGGGGCGCCGGCCGACCGGGTGACGATCGTTCCGGCCGGGTTGCTCTCCGAGTACGGGCACGCCGGTGGCCTTGTGTACCGGCGCGCCGGCCGTGCGAAGGATCTGCTCAGTTACGGCATCCGCCGCGGGCGGATCGCGGTGCGCGAGCTGTGAGCCGGCTCAGGCGAAGGCCGGTGAGGGTCCCTCGAGCCGCACGCCGGGAAGCCGGTGCAGCCCGGCCACCTCGATCAGCCTGCGCACCTGGGGCTGGGGCTTGCGCAGCAGGAGCGCGCGGCCGTGGACGCGCAGTCGCCGAGCCAGCGCGGCGAGGTCGAGCATCAGCGAGGCGTCCGCGAACACCAGGTCCGTGAGGTCGACGACGACATCGGTCTGAGCCCGAATGGCGCGCGCGAGAGCACGCCTTCGGAAGCCTTGGGTTGACCGGTCCTCGTCGCCGCAACAGAACAACGTTGCACGATGTTCGTTGAACTCGACGATCACGGAAACCTACCTAATCCGCATGTCGCCTCGCAAGCCGCCGGAGCCGTTTTTCTAAACTGTTCACGCATGACGACAGTTGACGATGTGACGGAGGCCCTGCGAGACGTGATCGACCCCGAGCTCGGACTCGATTTCGTCGAGCTCGGACTGATCTACGGCGTCGAGGTCGAGGACTCGACGGTCCGGGTCACCTATACGCTGACCAGCCCCGGCTGCCCGATCGGCCCTCAGGTCTCCGAGCAGATCGAGGAGTTCGTCGGCGAGCTCGACGGGGTCACCGAGGTCCTGCCGACGATGACGTTCTCGCCCCCTTGGACGCCCGAGCGGATGAGCGAGGACGCCAAGTTCGCCCTCGGCTTCTGAGCGGTCAGCCGTCCTGGGTGTCGTCGTTCGCGCGCGGGCGCCGGGACCGCTTGGCCCGCATGTCGGCCGCCGGGCCCTCCTTGGGCCGGGTCGCCGCCGCGCCCAGGATCGAGGCCGCCGCTCCGTCGCCCTCCGGCGTCTGGGCGCTCTGAATCCGGCGCGCCTTGGGCCGGGCGCCGTTGCCGGCCCGGGACGTGCGCGCCCGCGAGCGCGCACGCTGGCTCGGCCCGCCCGCGCTGCTGCGACGGCGGGCGGCAGCGAGCAGCTCCTGCAGTGACTCGTCGAGACCCTCGGCGATCAGCTCGATGTCCGGCAGGGCGTCGTAGTCGCCGAGCAGGCCGTAGTCGAGCGCGCCGTTGTAGGACATGATCGCCACCGCCAGCGCGTGGTTCTCGGGTAGGAAGGCGACCGGGAAGAGGTCGACAAGCGGGCGGCCGAGCACGAATAGCGGCAGCTGCGGACCAGGGACGTTGGTGACCAGGAGGTTGAACAGCCGGGTGGAGAACTGCAGGCGCGAGGCCTGGGCGAGAACCGTCGGCGGGGCGAGGTTCGTCACCTGGGTGAGCGTCGCCGCTCCGACGGCCTGTTTCGATTCCTTGAGGCCGTCCATGGCCTGGCGCACGAAGCGCAGGCGCGCCTCCGGATCACTGATGTAGACCGGCAGCGGTCCGCGCATGGCGGCCAGCTGGTTGCCGAGCGACCCGCGATGCGCGTCCGTGCGCACCGACACGGGCACGAGCGCACGCATCTCGAGCCCTTCGGTGCGGACTCCGCGGGCGTGCAGCCAGCGCGCGAGCGCGCCGGAGACGACGGTGAGCACGACGTCGTTGACCGTCCCCCCGAGCGCGTCCTTGATCTCCTTGTACTCGGCCAGCCGCTGGCGCGAGACCGCGTAGCGGCGGTGCGGGCCGATGGCGACGTTCAGCGGTGTGACCGGCGCCGGGTTCAGCCCCGCCCAGGCGATCTCGCCGACGCCCTCGAGCGCGTCGCGCAGCACACCGAGCGCGTCCGCCGGACGCGACACCGCCTCGAGGGCCCGGGCGGCCAGCGCCGTGCTCGTCCGCGCCATCCCGCGGGCGCCGGCCAGCAGCAGGTCGGCTGGCGAGGGCTCGGGCCGGGGCTGCCAGGGTTCGAGATCGGTGGAGGTCCGGTCGGGGTGTCGCTCGAGATCGAGCAGCACGGTGGCCAGGTCGACGCCCGCGATGCCGTCGACGAGCGCGTGGTGGGTCTTGAAGATGAGCGCGAAGCGGTCGTCCTCGACCCCCTCGATGAGCCAGCTCTCCCACAGCGGTCGCTCCCGGTCGAGCTGCTGGGAGGCGATCCGCGCGGCCAGGCGGAACAGCTGCTCCTCGCCGCCCGGCGCCGGCAGGGCCGAGTGGCGCACGTGGTACTCGAGGTTGAAGCTCGGGTCGTCCACCCACAGGGGCCGGCCGGTCTGAAACGGCGGCACGGCGAGCTTCTGGCGGTAGCGGGGGACGAGGTGGAGCCGTCCGCGGACGTGGTCGAGGTAATCGCGGAAATCCGGCGGCGGGCCCTCGAAGATGAGCACGGCGCCGATGTGCATGTGCGAGCTCGCCCCCTCCTGGTGAAGGAAGGTCGCGTCGGTGGAAGTGAGGCGATCCAGATGCTGTTGGGGCATGCCGGGCGGGGGGTCGAGGGCTCCTGTTAGGGGAAGACTACGCCTCGGCACCGTCACGGACACCGGCGGCGGGACCCTACACTGTCGAGCATGGCCGCCGTTCCGGAGAAGCTGCTGCTCGCCATGCCGCGCGGGTACTGCGCCGGCGTCGATCGCGCCGTGCAGACCGTGGAGCGGGCGCTCGCGATGCACGGGGCGCCGATCTACGTGCGCAAGGAGATCGTCCACAACAAGCACGTGGTGGAGGAGCTGCGCGGGCGCGGAGCCATCTTCGTCGACTCCGAGGACGAGGTGCCCGAGGGCTCGACCGTCGTGTTCTCGGCCCACGGGGTGGCCCCGACCGTGTACGCCAACGCGGAGCTGCGCGGGCTGCAGACGATCGACGCCACCTGCCCCCTGGTCACCAAGGTCCACCGCGAGGCGCGGAAGTTCGCCGGCGAGGGCTACACGATCGTGCTCATCGGCCACAGCGGCCACGAGGAGGTCGAGGGCACGATGGGCGAGGCGCCGGACCGCATGGTCCTGGTGGAGAGCGAGGCCGACGTCGACGCGCTCGAGGTCGCGGATCCGAGCCGGATCGCCTACATCTCCCAGACGACCCTGTCGGTCGAGGAGACCCGCTCGATCATCGCCCGCCTGCGCGAGCGCTTCCCCGGGATCATCGGTCCCCGCACCGACGACATCTGCTACGCGACCACCAACCGGCAGGCAGCCGTGCGCCAGCTCGCCCGTCAGTGCGATCTCGTGCTCGTGATCGGGTCGCGCAACTCCTCGAACTCCAACCGGCTCGTCGAGGTGGCCCGCGAGCTCGGCTCCGAGGCGTACCTGATCGACAACGAGACCGAGGTCGACCCGGTCTGGCTGGAGGGCAAGCGCGTCGTCGGCATCACGTCCGGCGCAAGTGCGCCCGAGGCGCTCGTGCAGCAGCTGGTGAAGTTCCTGCGCGCCGGTGGCGATGTCGAGGTCGAGGAGCTCGAGGTCATCCGCGAGGACGTGCGCTTCATGCTGCCCAAGGAGATCCGGCAGGCCATGGCGGCCTCGGCCTGAGCTCCGCAGCTGCGCACGCTCGTCATCTCCGATCTGCACCTGGGCACCCGCACGGGCGCCGACGTGCTCCGCCAGACGGCGCCTCGCCAGGCGCTCGTGGCGGCACTGCGCCCGGGCGACCGCCTCGTGCTGCTCGGCGACGTGCTCGAGCTGCGCCAAGGGCCGATGCGCGAGGCGATGGCGGCGGCCGAGCCGACCCTGCGAGCGCTCGGTGATGCGCTCGGCGAGGGTGGGGAGGTCGTGCTCGTCCCCGGCAACCACGACCATCGTCTGCTGAGCACCTGGTTCGAGCGGCGGAGCCTCGGGGCGGCGCCCGCGCCACTCGGGCTCGAGACGGCGGTCGCGTGGGCAGCGGCGGATCCGCTGGCACTGCTGGCCCGCTGGCTGGCGCCGGCCCAGGTACGCGCCGCCTATCCGGGCGTGTGGCTGGCGCCCGGCGTGTACGCGCTGCACGGCCACTACGGCGATCTTCACACGACGGTGCCGATGTTCGAGCGGCTGGGCGCCGGCGTCATGGCCCGCCTGGTCGGCGAGCGGGGGCGGGCGCCGGAGGCGGCCGAGGATTACGAGGCGGTGCTCGCCCCGATCTACAGCTGGCTGCACGCGGTGGCCGAGCGGCGCGGGCCGGGGACGCCGGGGGAGAGCGCCCACGCGCCCTCGGCCCGGGCCTGGCGCAGGCTGAATGGCGGCGGCCACCGGCGCCGCGCGCTGCGCGCGGTGGCCGGTGTCGGTGTCGGCCTGATCGGGCGCGCCGGTCTCGGGCCGCTCCGGGCCGACCTGTCGGCACCCGAGCTGCGCCGGGCCGGCCTGGCCGCGTGCGCGCAGGTGGTGCGGCGGCTCGGTGTCGAGGCCTCCGACGTCGTGTTCGGGCACACCCATCGGGCCGGCCCGCTGCCGGAAGACGATGCGTCCGAGTGGCGGGCCGGGAACGCCCGGCTGCTCAACACCGGCTGCTGGGTGCACGAGCCGAGCTTCCTCGGGCGCTCACCGGCCACGAGCCCGTACCGGCCCGGGTTCGCCGTCGTGGTCGAGGACGACGGGCGGGCGCCGGAGCTCGTCAACCTGCTCGACGGCTGACCGAGGCTCGCTGCCCCGCGTGCGGCGTGACGGCGGCGAATGTCCCAGATGTTTCTGCATCCACGCGATACCGGCGCGGGCACGCGTGGACTCGGGAACATGACATAGCTGCTCCAGCGTCCACGCGAGCCGCACGCCCTGATCTGTGGACTCTGGAACAGGTCGCCGGGCGCGAGCAGGCAGGCGCGCCCAGCCGATGACGTCCACGTGCGGTTTCTCGGCGGGGGAAACCGGACCAGACGTATCTAGTCCGCGGCCAGGCCGGGCGTGAAGCACACCGCGTGGCACTCCACTCCGTCGCCGACCTCGAGCGACAGCACCCCGCGCGTGCTTCGGGGGTGCGAGAGCAGCTCGTAGGCGCCCGCGTGATCGACGGCCACCGGGCGCCCGTTCGCCCGCACAACCCCGTTCCCGTCGAGCACGGCCCACACCCCGCCGGCCTCGTACGGCCCGCTGTAGGGCCCGGGCACGTCCTCGCTCTGGGGCACGAGCCGCGCCCCCGGGGCGTCCTCGGGCCGCCGCGGCGCCACCGGCTCGCGCTTCACCGCGAGCAGCTCCTGGATGGCCACCTCGGTATCGAGCGTAGCCGCCTTCGCCATAGTGGTACTCGAACAGGTAGCCGTCGAGATCGAACAGGTAGCGCGCCGGCCAGCCCAGGTTCTCGTACAGCTGCCAGACCGACATCTCGTTGTCGATCGCCACGGGGTACTCGATGCCGAGCCGGGCCACCGCCACCCGCACGGAGTCGGGGTCGCGCGAGGGCGGAAAGCCGGGCGAGTGGACGCCGATGACGCATAGTCCTGCCTCCTCGTAGCGCTCGTGCCACGCCTTCACGTACGGCAGCGTGCGCATCGAGTTGGGGCGGCAGAAGTCCCAGAACTCGATCAGGACCGGCCGGCCGCGCTGCTGGTCCATGCGCAGCATGGCCACGTTCACCCACGACACGCGGTCGGGGAACGGCGGGGCGGCGATGCTGTCGACGGGAGCGCGCACGGGGAATCGACTCCGTCGATTCCCTTGGGAGTTTCGCCTGCGGCGAAACGTCCCGGGCTCGGAGAGCCGCCCTAGGCTTCTATCAAGCCGCGCCGGATGGCGTAGCGGACGAGCTCGACGCGATCGCGCATGCCGAGCTTGCGCAGCACGTTGGCGCGGTGAGATTCGATCGTCTTCTCCGACAGGTGGAGGATCGAGGCGATCTGCGCGTTCGTGTGGGCCTCGGCGATCAGCTTCACCACCTCCTCCTCGCGTGGGGTGAGGGGAATGGCGGGGCCGGCGGCCCCGTCGGCCATCCACTGGCGGATGATCGAGCGCTCGGCCGCGTTGGTCAGGAACGCCTCGCCGCGGCCCACCGCGTGCACGGCGGCGACGAGATCCTGGTCGGCCTCCCGCTTGAGCACGTAGCCGGAGGCGCCGGCCTTCAGCGCCTCGAACAGGTAATGCTCGTCGTCGTGCATCGAGAGGATGAGCACGCGGGCCTCCGGGTGTTGGGCGCGGATCTCCCGCGCCGCCTGCAGTCCGGTCAGGCGCGGCATGCCGACGTCGAGGATCGACAGGTCGGGGCGCAGGCGGACCGCGAGATCGACCGCCTCGGCGCCGTCGGAGGCCTCGGCGACCACCTCCATGCCGGCCTGGCGCTCGAGCAGCAGCCGGATACCGGCCCGCACGATGCCGTGGTCGTCGGCGATGAGGATTCGCATGCTCATCCGGACGCCAGCGCGAGCTCCACGCGCGTGCCCGCTCCGGGCGCGGAGTCGACCCTCAGCTCGCCGCCGACGAGCAGCGCGCGCTCGCGCATGCCCGTCAGCCCGAGGCCGCCGGTGCGCGGGGCGGCGAAGCCACAGCCGTCGTCGTGGATGGCGAGCACCGGTCGCTCGGTGAACCGCAGCGACACCTCGACGGCCCCGGCGCCGGCATGTTGGGCGATGTTGGTCAGGCTCTCCTGGGTGACCCGGTAGAGCACGAGCTGCTGCTCGGGGGTCAGATCTCCGGCCGCGCCGTCGACGGTGAACCGGGCGTCGATCCCGGTCTGCTCGGCGAAGTCGCGGACCTGGCTGGCCAGCGCGGGGAGGAGGCCGTGGTCGTCGAGCACGGCCGGGCGGAGCTGGCGGGCGATCGCCAAGAGCTCCTCCATCGCCTGTCCGGCCAGTCGCTTGGTCTCCTCGAGCTCGCTCGCCAGCTCGGGCGGAGCCTGCTCGATCGTCGCCTGCAGGCGCAGCGAGACCGCGGTGAGCGCCTGGTTGACCTCGTCGTGGAGGTCGCGGGCGATCCGCCCACGCTCGCGCTCCTGAGCCCGGATGGCGACGCGGCCGGCCTGGCGGCGCTCGGCCTCCAGCCGGCCGATCATGCGCCGGAAGGCGGCATCGAGTCGCCGGACCTCGTCACTGTCGAGGCCCGAGCCGGACGGGGGCAGGGCGCGGGGCGCGCTCAGGTCGATCTCCTCCATGGCCGAAATGACGGCGTCGAGGGGGTGGAAGCGGCGGTGCAGGAGCAGCCAGTTGCCGGCCAGCGTGGCGGCCACGGCGAGGCCGAACACCGTCGCCTCGCGCCCGTGCGGCCACGAGTCGGGCGCCGCGACGAGCGTGGCCACGAGGCCGGTGGCGGCGACGAGCAGCAGATTGACGGCGAGGACCTGGGTGAGCAGCGAGCGTGGCTTCATGGGCGCAAATGGGGTCTAGGCCTGATATCGGCGCCGCCGGCGCCGGCCGATACCCCTGATGCACCCCCCGTCTAGGTTTTCAGGGTGATTGGAATTGGGTCCTCACTGCGCGGGGCGCCCCAGCGGGCGCCCCGCGCGGCACGCCAGGAGTCAACGACCCGGGTTACGGTGCGTATCGGCAGCGGGTAGAGCCTGCCCCATGAGCGTCATGCACAAGGCCGACGTGGCGCAGCAGCGCGTCACGCCACTGAGCGTTCCCGTCGCCACCTTCAAGAAGTTCAAAGAGGACAACACGACGAACCTGGCGGCGATGATCGCCTTCTGGGCGTTCTTCTCGATCTTCCCGCTGTTCATGGTCATGGTGACCATCCTCGGCTGGGTGCTGCCGGCCAGCGATAAGTCCAAGGTGCTCGCGCACGTGGCCACGATGCTGCCCCTCATCAGCCCGAGCAAGGCACTGTCGGGCTCGGTGGCGGCCCTGCTGATCGGGCTGCTCACCTCGCTGTGGAGCGGGATCGGCGTCGTGCGCACGGTGCAGACGGCGTTCAACTCGCTGTGGGAGATCCCCATGCACGAGCGACCGGGCCTGAAGGAGCAGGTGCTCCGGAGCCTGGGGATCCTGGCCACGATCGGCGTCGGCCTCGTGGTCACGACGCTCATCTCCGGCCTGGTCACGAGCTCCTCGAGCGGCGTCAACCTCGGCGCCGCTGGTCGGATCGCGGGCTTCATCATCGCCATCGCGTTCGACATCGGCCTGTTCGTGGCCGCGTTCCGCATGCTCACCGACCGCGAGGTGAGCGTCCGCGACGTGCTTCCCGGGGCGGTGTTCGCCGGCCTGGTGTTCTTCATCCTCCAGCAGGTCTCCGCGCTCATCATCAACCACAAGCTGAAGAGCGCAGGCAGCACGTACGGCAAATTCGGCGTCGTGATCGTGCTGCTGTGGTGGTTCTACCTGCAGGCCGTCGTCACGCTGCTCGGCGTGCAGCTCAACGTCGTGCTCAAGGAGCGCCTGTTCCCCCGCTCGCTCACGGGCGCCCCCGAGACCGAGGCCGACCACCGCGCGCTCGAGGCCTACGCGCAGGAGCGCACCTACCATCCCGACGAGCAGGTGGAGGCGCGTATGGAGCGCCCCGAGGACTCCTCCTCGCAGCGCCCGCGCGGCGCCTGACCAGACATGCCGAGCGCCGCCCCAGGCGGGAGCGGCGCTCGAACCTCCGGTGGACTGGGGACGCTGGATCAGGCGGCGAGCAGCGCCGGGTGCCCGGGCCGCCAACCGGCCGGGGCGCGCACGCCGGCGATCAGGGCCTGGAGCACGCGCACGACCTCCTCGACGCTGCGGCCGGTCTGGAGGTCGTGGACGACCTCGTAGCGCACGGTTCCCTCGGGATCGATGAGGAACAGGCCGTGACGGGCGCTGCAGGTCGCCTCGGCGAGCACCCCGAAGGACCGGGCGACGGCGCCGGTGGGGTCGCTGGCCAGCGGGAAGGAGAGCTTGCCGAGCACGAACTCGAGGAAGGCCTGGTGGCACTGGACACTGTCGGTGCTCATCGCGAGCACCTCGGCGCCGAGCTCGGCGATGTCGACGGCGGCGTGGCTGAACGCGAGCAGCTCGCTGGGAATGACCGAGGTGAAGTCACCCGAGTAGAACAGGAGCACGAGCCACGAGCCGGCGTAGTCGCCGAGCGAGATGGGCTCATCGAGCCGGATGGGGTTCTTCGTGCTGGCCAGGCGCTCGAATCCGGGCGCCGGGCGGCCTACCAGTGACATGGGGCTCCTCGATCGAATCGAATGGGCCTGCGGCGGTTCCTTCCGCGGCAAGCACTCGCCCATGTGTTCGGCCGCCCCGAGCAGCGCTTGAGCGAGCCCGCGCCGCGGCGCGGTCGCATCGCTATCATTGATGAAGTATTGAATCCGTACCGCCTTTGAGGAGTTTCGACCATGAGTCCGTCCGGAGCGGAGGTTCTCCGCCAGATCAAGAGCCGCATCGACGAGGTCGACCCGGCCGAGGTGCGGGAGCAGCTCCAGAACGGGACCGTGCTGGTTGACGTCCGCGAGCCCGAGGAGTGGGCCGCCGGCCACATCCCCGGCGCCCACCACGTTCCCAAGAGTTATCTCGAGTCGCGCATCGAGGGGACGATCCCCGACCGCTCGGCCCACGTCGTGCTCTACTGCGCGTCGGGTAACCGCTCGGCGTGGGCGACCCGCACGCTCGTCGAGGATCTCGGCTACGAGCACGTCGAGTCGATGACCGGGGGCTTCACGTTGTGGAAGGACCGCGGCTACGAGGTCGACGTGCCGCGCACGCTGAGTGCCGAGCAGCGCGAGCGCTACTCGCGCCACCTCCTGCTGCCGGAGGTCGGCGCCGACGGTCAGCAGAAGCTCCTCGACGCCAAGGTCCTGCTGCTCGGCGCCGGCGGGCTCGGCTCCCCGGCCGCGCTCTACCTGGCCGCCGCCGGCGTGGGCACGCTGGGCATCGTCGACAACGACGAGGTCGATCTGTCGAATCTCCAGCGTCAGGTCATCCACTCGACCGACCGGATCGGCGTCTCGAAGGTCGACTCGGCCGAGCAGACGATCACCGCGCTCAACCCGGACGTGAAGGTGAAGAAGTACCCGGTGCGGCTGGGGCCCGACAACATCATGGACATCCTGCCCGGCTACGACATCGTCGTCGACGGGCTCGACAACTTCCCCACCCGCTACCTGCTCAACGACGCCAGCGTACGACTCGGGATCCCGGTCGTCTCGGCGGCCATCCTCGGCTTCGAGGGTCAGCTGTCGGTGTTCAAGCCCTACGACGGCCCGTGCTACCGGTGCCTGTTCCCGGTCCCGCCGCCGGCCGAGCTGGCGCCCTCCTGCGGCGCCAACGGCGTGCTCGGGGTACTGCCCGGGACGATGGGGCTGCTGCAGTCCACCGAGGTGATCAAGCTCATCCTCGGTGAGGGCGAGCCGCTCATCGGGCGCCTGCTCATGTACGACGCGCTGGCCGCCCGGGTCACCGAGGTCCGCGTGCGCCGCGATCCGGCGTGTCCGATCTGCTCCCGGCACCCGGAGGAGATCGCCGACGAGGAGCTCGGCGTGTTCCCCGACTACGAGGCGTTCTGCGTCGGTGCCCACTAGGGTTCTGTCCCTATGGCAACGATCCGGATTCCCCCTGTGCTCCGCCCCGCCGTCGGCGGCGAGAAGGAGCTGACTGCCGATGGCGCCTCGGTCGGCGAAGTGCTGCAGAGCCTGGCCTCCAGCCACCCCGACACCCAGTCGCAGCTGTTCGCCGCCGACGGTGGTCTGAACCGCTACGTGAACGTGTATCTGAACGACGAGGACGTCCGCGTGCTCGACGGCCTCCAGACGCCCGTCGGCGGCTCGGACACGCTCGTCATCCTGCCCGCCATGGCGGGCGGTCAGCGCTGAGGCGCTCAGCCCGCGCCCGCCATCCGCCTCGCGTTCGCCGGCGCCGGATCAGCCTCACATTGCCGGGTTCGGACGCGCGCAGACGGGCACTATAGTTCCTGAAGCAATGGCGGAGACCCTCCAGAACAAGCCCTGTGGCGGGCGCTACGGGGACATCGTCCAGGCGATCGGCCACACGCCGCTCGTCGAGCTCAAGCGGCTCTCCCCGAAGCCCGGCGTCCGCATCTGGGCCAAGCTCGAGTCCCGCAACCCGACCGGCTCGGTCAAGGACCGCGTGGCGCGGGCCCTCATCGAGGATGCCGAGGAGAAGGGGCTCATCCGTCCCGGCCAGACGATCCTCGAGCCCACCTCGGGCAACACGGGGATCTCGCTGGCCATGATCTGCGGGCGCAAGGGCTACCGCGTGAAGGTCGTCATGCCCGAGAACGTCACCCGTGAGCGCTCCGATCTCCTGCGCATGTACGGGGCGGAGATCGTCTACTCCGAGGGCTCCAAGGGCTCCAACGGCGCCGTCGAGATGGCGCTCGACCTGGCCGAGCGTGACTCCTCCTATTACATGCCCTACCAGTACGGGAACCAGGCCAACCCGCTCGCCCACTACAACGGGACCGCGCTCGAGATCCTCGAGGAGCTCGACGAGGTGGCGGCGTTCGTGGCCGGCCTGGGCACCGGCGGGACGCTGATGGGCAACGGCCGCCGGCTCAAGGAGGAGCTCGGCGATCAGATCAAGATCGTCGCCGCCGAGCCCATGCAGGGCGAGCCCGTGCAGGGGTTGCGCTCCCTCGACGACGGCTTCATTCCGCCGATCATCGATCTCTCGGTGCTCGACCGCAAGATCTTCGTCACCAACTCCGACGCGATCACCTGGACGCGCAAGCTGCTCGACGAGGAGCGGCTGTTCGTCGGGGTCTCCTCGGGCGCGATCGCCCGCGTGGCCGTCCGCATCGCCGGCGAGCTCGACGAGGGCAACGTCGTCTTCCTGGTCGCCGACGACGGCTGGAAGTATCTCTCCTCCGGCATCTACACCAAGCCGCTGGAGCAGATCGAGAACCTGGACTCGACCGTCTGGTGGTGAGCCCACCGGCCTCTCGCCGGCAGCTGCTGGGCCTGGCCGGGGGCGCGCTGAGCGGCGTCGCGCTCGCGGCCTGTGGCGGCCCGCACCATCCTGCCGTCAAGCCGGCCGGACCGGTCACCGCGCAGGACCTCGTCCTCCTGCGCGGGCTGCTCGCGCTCGAGCGCCGGACGGTCGCCGCCTACGAGGCGGGCATCCCGTTGCTCGACCAGGACACGGCCAAGGATGCCCAGCAGTTCCTCGGCCAGGAGCTCTCTCATGCGGGCGAGCTGACCGGCCTGCTCAAGAGAGCCAAGGTGAAGCCGCCGCCCCCGCCCGGCTCCTTCCACCTCGGCCATCCGCGCACCGAGGCCGACGTGCTCGCGTTGCTGCACCGGCTCGAGGCGGCCCAGCTGGCCGCCTATCTGAGCGCCATCACCGAGTTCAGCAACGGCTCATTGCGTGCCGCCGCCGCGGCCATCCTGGCCAACGACGCCCAGCACATCACCGTGCTGCGCCGGCGCCTGTCCCTGACGCCGGCGCCTGAGGCGTTCGTGACCGGCCGCGAATAGACCTCCCGAAACACTAGGATTCCGCGGCTATGCAGCACGAGATCGGTGCCGGGCGGCGGCGCACGCGCCGCGAGCTGATCGCCGGCGCCGTCACCGTCACGGCCGCCGGCGCGCTCGTCCGGGCACCGGGGGCGCTCGCCGAGCCGCCGGTCACGGACGCGAGCCTGCTGACCAGCGCGCTCCGGTTCGAGCGCCTCACGCTGCGTGCCTACGACCGCGTGCTCACGCTCACCCTGTTCACGGCCTCCGAGCAGGGCCTGCTCGGCCGGCTCCGCACCCACGACGTCGCTCATGCCAGCGCGCTCGAGCAAGTGCTGGGGGAGCTCGGCGCCTCGCTTCCGGCCCCACCGAGCGCCGACAGCGAGGTCGACCAGGCCCTGTCGGCCCACAAGATGTCGAGCCGGCTCGTCGGCGTGCGCACGCGCGTCGCGGCGATCCAGGTCCTGCTCGACGTCGTCGCGCTGTGCGAAGGGGCCTACTACACCGCCGTGGGCCAGCTGAGCGACACCGCCGCGGCCGGCCGGGCGGCGCAGGCGCTGGCCTGCGAGGGACAGCACTCGACGCTCCTCAGCGGGCTTCTGCCCAAGTCCGACATCGGCGAGACCGTGCCGGCCTGGTACGTCTCCGGCGTGACCTGAGCCACCCGCGCATTGGTAGCCTCGGACGATGCGGATCGGCCGGGACCTGTTCGAGGAGATGATCGAGCACGCGCGCGCGGAGGCGCCGAACGAGTGCTGCGGCATGATCGCCACCCGCGACGGCGCGGCGGTGGCCGTGCACCGGGCCAGGAACTTGGCCGCCAGCCCGCTGCGCTACGAGATCGACGGTGCCGAGCAGTACCGCATCCAGATGGCCATTGACGATGCCGATCTGGAGCTGGGCGCGATCTACCACTCGCACACGCGCACGCCGCCGTATCCCTCCCAGACCGACATCAACCTCGCCTTCTATCCCGAGGCGGTCTACCTGATCGTCGGCTTGGCTGACCCCGCCGCGCCCGAGGTGCGCGGTTACACCATCCGGGGCGGTCAGGTCAGCGAGGCCGAGCTGATCGTGGAGTGATGTCCGCGGGCGCGGGCAGCGGTGGGACCGACGCGCGCTGCCCTGCCTGTGGCGAGGAGTATCCGGCCACCGAGCGCTTCTGCCCCGACTGCCGGCTTCCGCTGACCGCGGCCGGCGAGGTGCAGCGGCCGGTGAGTGAGCGCCACGAGCGGGCACGCAAGATCAAGCCCCAGCTCTCCGAGGGCCGGCTCCTGCGCGTCGCCGGGGCCCACAATCAGGCCGAGGGGGAGATGATCCAGGGGCTGCTGCTCGAGGCCGGCGTCCCCAGCCTGCTGCGCCGCAGCGCCGGATTCGACGTGCCGGACTTCCTGGCCGCCGGGCCCCGGGATGTCATGGTCCCCGAATCCGGGGTCCCGACCGCCCGAGAGGTCCTGCTCGAGGCCGAGCTCGTCGACGACGCCCCGGTCGCGACGGTGCGCTCGCCGGCCCGGCTCCTCGCCGGCCTGCTGCTCGCCGTGGCCGTCGTCGCGCTCGTGGTCTGGGCGCTCGGCAGCCTGCACTGAGCTCACGCCGCGCCGGCCAGACGAGTCAGGTGGCTGCGCCAGGCGCCCTCGGTGTGCACGAGCGGCCGGCCGTCGAACGCGCGCTGCAGGGCCGCTCGCGGCCCGCCCGGATGCAGCCGGCAGGCCAGGCGGGCGGCCGCCTCCACGCCGGCTTCGCGGGCCAGCAGGTCGATCACCGTTCCGCCGAGCAGCGGCGCGTCGCGCCGGCCGGGGGGAAAGGCCGGCGCACGCCCCTCCCGCAGCCGCCGGGCGATGGCCGGGCGGGCATGCTCGGTCTGCCCGCCGAACCATCGTGCCGCGCCCTCGACCAGCCACGCCCAGCGGGCAAGCAGCGCCGGCCGGGCGACGCGCGGACGACCCGCCAGCTCTCGGTTGTTCGCCACCACCAGCCCGCGGGCGTAGAGCGCCGGGGCGGTGAGCGCGAGCATCTCGCGCGAGCCCGGCACCGCGGAGGCGCGGGTGCGCAGCGCGCGGCCGCTCAGGACGTGGATCTCGCCCCGGGCCCGGTAACCGGCCACGTACCGGCGCGAGGCCGGCGCCGTGAGCGCCCACTCGAGCGCCACCGCCGGGCGGGCGAGCATCAGCGAGGCCGTGCTGCCGTGCAGGACGACCGCGGTCTCCTCCTCCAGCGTGCGAGGGAAGAAGTCATGCAACCGGGAGCGGGTGCGCTCGAGCGCAGCGAGCAGGCGCACCGCCTCAGCCGTGTCGGCGGCGTCGTGGCGGGCGCGAAAGGCGGCGGAGTTGGTCTCGATCCACGGCATCCCCTCACAGGCAAGCAAACGGCCGCCCGCCGAGGGCGGACGGCCGTGCTCAAACCGTGGTGCGCGACCTCAGGCCGCGACCGGCTGGCGGGCGTCGGAGGCGATCGACGCGATCTCCTCCGAAGCACGCTCGAACTCGTCGTCGGAGAGAACCGGCGTGCCCTCGAACGGAAGGTCCCGGGTGATCTCCAGCCACGAGCGACAGCCACCGAACTCGTCGCGGACCTTGACGGTCACAGGCCGCGGAATCCGGTAGGTGCGCAGCAGGATGACGTGAAGCGGATGGCGGCGCTTCCAGGCCAGGCGCTTCTCGGCGTAGTCGGTCGTCCACACGTAGAACGGCGAGAGCGCGTCCACGGTGCGGCGATCGCTGATCGTGTAGTGCGCGGCGACCTCCGCCCAGGCCCGGATCCTCACTCGATCCGGCTGGGCGAGCCCGCCCTCGCGGTGCAGCAGGTGGAGCGGCGGCTCGCCATCGCTCCAGACGCCCTCCTCGAGCGCCCGGGCCAGCTCGGGCTGGTGGGACTCGCGGACGAGGTCAGAACGCTGATGGTCGAACGTCGGGTACAGGAAGAACCGCTCGTGGTCCAGCTTGAAGTGCTTCCCGGGCTCGCGAATGCCGCCCTTGCGGAGGGTGAGCAGCTGCTCACCCTCAGCGAGGGCCCGCACGGTTACGGCCCATTCTTTGAAGGCAATTGGCATGTTCAGTTGTGGTGGGGGGAGAGAGATTTACTGTCGGTCCCGCGCGCGCACCGAGACTGGCGCAACCGCAGTAACAGGAGCTAGAGATTGTACGGGAGTTCCGTGAAATCCCAAAATGTCGCTGCTAATCAAGGGATTTTTCGCGCAAACTTTGTGACGCGCCTGTAGGAGGCGCTTATGAGTACCCGTGCCGGTTGCTTATAAACCAGGGACTTCCCCGTGACCACCACCGCCCGGCGTCTCGATCCGCAGCCGCTGGCCGGCTGCCAGCGAGCCGATCGCCTTGGCGGGCAGCGGGCGGTCGTCGAGCAGGTTCCGGCCCGGCGCGCCCGGGCTGCCTCCGGCGGCACCCGGCGGGCCGTGCTCACGGCGCTCGGTGATGAGCGAGTAGCGCAGGGGCGCCAGCGCCTCAAGCTCGCGGATGACGCCGTCGCCGCCGCGGTGGCGGCCGGCGCCGCCGGAGCCCCGCCGCACCGCGTAGCGCACGGCGCGCACCGGGAACTCGAGCTCGAGCGCCTCGATCGGCGTGTTGAGCGTATTGCTCATGGCCACGTGGACCGCGCTCGGGCCATCGGCGTCCGGGCACGCCCCCTGGCCGCCGCCGATCGTCTCGTAGTACACGACCTCCTCATCGCCGAGCGTGAGGTTGTTCATCGTCCCCTGCCCGAGCGCGCGCCCGAACGCCGCGAGCACGACGTCGGCCACGCGTGAGGAGGTCTCGACGTTGCCCCCGACGACGGCCGCCGGAGAGCGCGCGTTGAGCAGGCAGCCCTCGGGGGCGATGACCTCGATTGGCCGGTAGGCGCCGGCGCTGGCCGGGATGTCGGGGTCGGTGAGCACCCGCACGGCGAAGTAACACGCCGAACGGGTGACCGCGAGTGGGCAGTTGAGGTTGCCCTCGTGCTGGGCAGAGGACCCGGTGAAGTCGAGCCGGAGGCGGTCGCCGCTCACCGTGGCTGCCAGCACGATCTCGAGCTCGCCCTCGCGGGCCTCGAGGACGTCGCGGGCCTCCCGGCGCCCGTCGGGCAGCTCGGCCAGGCAGGCGCGGGTGCGCCGTTCGGCGTAGTCGAGCAGCGAGGTGAACGCGGCCTCGAGCCTGGCCGCCCCGGTGCGCTCGCGCAGTTCGAGCAGGCGGCGGGCTCCGAGCGCGCCGGCCGCGAGCTGGGCGCGCAGGTCGGCCCGGCGCTGCCCGGGCTGGCGCATCTGGGTGGTGATGAGCTCGAGCGCGGCGTCATCGAGCCGGCGCGGAGCGATGACGACGCCCTCGTCCGCGAGCGTGCGGCTGTCGGCCGGCATCGACCCCGGCGTCGGACCGCCGACGTCGGCGTGGTGCGCGCGGCTGGCGGCAAACGCGATGAGCTCGCGACCGGCGAACACCGGCGTAATGAGCGTGATGTCGGGCAGGTGGGTGCCGCCGCGGTAGGGATCGTTGAGGATCCAGCTGCGGCCGGGCGCGTGCTCGCAGCCGAGCACCGCGGCCACCGCGGCGGGCATGGCGCCGAGGTGGACGGGGATGTGCTCGGCCTGCATGACCATCTCGCCCCGGGCGTCGAACAGCGCGGTGGAGGCGTCGCGACGTTCCTTGATGTTGGCCGAGTGGGCGGCCCGGATGAGCACCGCGCCCATCTCCTCGCAGATCGCTCGCAGCGCCCCGGTCAGGACCTGGAGCTCGACCGGGTCGAGCCCGCTCACCGCGAGCGCTCCAGCACGATCGTCCCGGTCTCGTGCACGGCGCCCTGCCAGCCGGGTGGCACGAGCAGCGTGGCCTCGGCCAGCTCGAGTACCGCCGGGCCGGCCAGCGCCGCTCCCGGTGCCGGGGGGACATCGAGGACCGCCAGCTCGATCTCCCGCCCATCGATCCGGGCCCGCCGGCGGCGCGTCTCGCCCCCGGCGAGCCAGCCGGCGCTCGTGAGCGCGATCTCCGGGGCGGGAGTGATGGCGCTCACCCGCAGCGTGACCAGCTCGAGCTCGAGCTCGGGATCCCGGTAGCCGTAGCGCTCCTCGTGCTCGCGCTCGAACGCCGCGCGCAGCTCCGCCGGATCGGGCGTGAGCCCGGCGGGGACCGCGAGCTCGAACGACTGGCCGCGGTAGCGGAGCTCGTAGACCGCCTCGAGGCCGGCCTCGGGTGCGCCGAGCGCGGCGCGAGCCTGCTCGCCGAGCTCGCGGGCCGCCGCCGCCACCCGCTCGGCGCTCAGCGCCGCCCCGCTCAGCAGCACGGTGCGCTGGGCGTCGCGCCGGCGCGGGGAGACGACCAGGCCGAGCGCGGCCAGGACTCCCGAGGCGCGCGGGCAGAGCACATGGTCGATCCCCAGCTCGTCGGCGATCTGGGTGGCGTGCAGTGGGCCGGCGCCCCCGAAGGCGAGCAGCGCGAGCCCCCGCGGGTCCACGCCGCGCTCCACGGTGACCACGCGCAGGGCCCGGGCCATCTCGGCGCCGGCCACGCGGCGGATCCCCTCGGCGCAGTCGAGCGGATCGAGATCGAGACTGGCGGCGAGCCGGGCGACGGCGTCGCGGGCGGCCCGCGCGTCGAGCGCCACGCCCCCGGCCAGCGGCCGGTCGGGACTCAGGTAGCCGAGCACCAGGTTGGCGTCGGTCACCGTCGGCTCGCGTCCGCCCCGCCCGTAGCAGGCCGGCCCGGGATCGGCTCCGGCCGATCGCGGGCCGACCCGCAGCGCCCCGCCGCCGTCGCGCCAGGCGACCGAGCCCCCGCCGGCTCCGACCGTGTGGACGGCGACCATCGGGAGGGCGAGCGGGCGCCCGGCGATCTCACCGCTGCCGCGCTCCTGGACGGCGCCGTCCTGGACGACGCACACGTCGCAGGACGTGCCCCCCATGTCGAAGCACAGGGCATCGCTCACCCCGGCCGCGCGGGCGACGAAGGCGGCGCCGGCGGCCCCGGCGGCGGGGCCCGAGAGCACCGTCCAGGCGGCATGTCCGGCCGCCGCCTCGAGATCGATGAGGCCGCCGTTGGACTGCATGATCGCCGGGACCGGCAGCGCGCTCTCGCGCGTGCGGAGCGCCAGGCGGCGCAGGTAGCCGGACAGCAGCGGGGAGAGGGCGGCATCGATCTCGGTCGTGGCCGCTCGCTCGAACTCCCGAAAGGTTCCCACCACCTCGTGGGAGAGCGAGACATGGATCTCCGGGTCGGCGGCCCGCAGGGCGGCGCCGAGCGCCTGCTCGTGGCCGGGGTGGCGGTAGGCGTGCAGGAGCACGACCGCCACTGCCTCGACGTCGCAGGCGCGCACGCGCTCAGCCAGCGCCCGGGCATCCGCCGCGCTGAGCTCGTGCAGCGGTCCCTCCGGGGTCATCCGCTCGGGGGCGCCGAAGCGCAACTCGGGCGGCACGAGCGGATCGGGGCGCCGCGCGCACAGGCGGTACAGCTCGGCCCGGTGCTGGCGGCCGAGCTCGACGAGGTCGGTGAACCCCTCGGTGGCGATCAGCGCGGTGCGCGCTCCGCGGCCCTCGAGCAGGGCGTTCGTGGCCACGGTCATGCCGTGGGCGAACGCCCGCACCTCGCCCGCGGTCGCGCCGGCGCGCTCGAGTACCGCGTCCACGGCGGCGATCACTCCCGCGGATTGGTCCTTCGGGGTGCTCGGGGCCTTGGCCGTGTACAGCGTCGCGCCGACGGCGAGCACGGCGTCGGTGAACGTGCCGCCGACGTCGACGCCCAGGAGCATCTGCGAACCGTACCGGCGCGGTGTCAACACTGCGAGGAGCCATGGCTGGCTCCTCCGCAGCTCAGCGCTACGCCGCCAGCGGCGTCTCGATCTCCTCGGTCTCGGCCAGATGCTGGTGCGAGGGGCAGTAACCGTTGCGCGGAAGTGGCATCCGCTGGCATGGCGTGCCCTTGCGGGTGCTGGCCCGGCACTGCAGCGGGTTCCCGTAGGCGTCGAACCCGGTCTGCGGAAGGATCCGCAGGAACTCATCCGCCAGCTCGAGGTAATGCTGGACGACCCGGAGCACCCGCATCTGGGCGCTCATCGGGAAGTAGATCCGGATGTCGTTGAACAGCGTCCGCGCTGGATGCGCGAAGTAATGACGGTCGGTTGCCAACCGTTCGATGGTTGCCTCGCACGCGTGGAGAACCCGTGCGTGATTGGCGTGCGAGCACCCGCTTCGCGAGTCCTCGCAGATGTCCTCAGCGAGCTCACGGTAAATGGCTCGGCTGAACCGATACATGCGACCACGACTCCTTTCGGCCCCTGCCAGGGCGCCTCCGATGTGCGCGGCAGTATTCCGCCCTTGTGTGAAGCGCGGTCGGAAGAAAGTATTCAGCCAGCGTTAACTCTACCCGGGAGTAGGTGCATCGCTGCACCGGTGCAGAGTCAATCCCAGCGTTCGAGTCGTGGTGCCCCGTCGCCATTGTGAACGGTCACATGGCGATTGTCCAGCGCCGGTTCGAGGTCGGGATGATCGCTGCGTTGGTGGGCGCCCCGGCTCTCGGTTCGGGCCAGCGCGCACTGAGCGATGAGCACCACGAGCGGGTGGGGATCCTCGAGCAGCCGCTGCAGTCCCTCGCCGCTGCGCACGATCCCCGCAAGCTCCCACAACGCCTGGCGGCTCTCGGGGCGCAGCTCGGGCGCTCCGCCGGTCGGCTCCGTGAGCGCCGTCCGGACCGCGGCCGCCGGGGGGGATGGCTCGGAGAGCGCCGCGGCGGCCGCGCGGGCCCCGAACACGAAGCACTCGGTGAGCGAGTTGGAGGCGAGCCGGTTGGCGCCGTGCAGGCCGGTGTCAGAGCATTCACCGACGGCGTAGAGCCCGGACAGCGTGCTGCGGCCATCGAGATCGGTGGCGATGCCGCCCATCATGTAGTGGGCGGCCGGGGCGACGGGAACGAGCTCTCGCTCGGGGTCGATGCCAGAGCGGCGCAGCGCGCTGACCACGTTCGGGAACAGCGACGGGTCGACGCCGCGCATGTCGAGCGAGACCGACGGCGCCCCGGCGGCGGTCATGACCCGGGCGATGGCGCGAGCCACCTCGTCCCGGGGCGCGAGCTCGTCGACGAAGCGCTCACCGGCGCCGTCGAGCAGATGGGCGCCCTCGCCGCGCACCGCCTCCGTGACCAGGAAGCCATCAGCGCCCGCGAGCCTGCCGCGTGCTTGGCGTCCAGCCGCGCCGGCAGGCGCGGGACTCCCGTCGTCCGGATCGCTCGCGACGGCGGTGGGATGGAACTGCACGAACTCGAGATCAGCCAGTCGGGCTCCGGCGCGGTAGGCGAGGACCAGCCCGCCGCCGGTCGCGCCGGTCGGGTTCGTCGTGCGCGACCACAGGGCGGCCGCGCCGCCGGTGGCGAGCACGGTCGCGCCGGTGGCGATCGCATCCCGTCCGCCGTCGAGCCGGACGCCGACGCAGCGGCCCTCAGGCGCCATCAGGGCGATGACTCGCCGGTCCTCGAGCACGTCGATTCGCGGGTCCTCGGCGGCCAGCGCACTCAGCTCCCGGACGAGCCGGCGCCCGGTGGCGGCGCCGCCCGCATGGACGACGCGCCGGCGGCTGTGACCGCCCTCGAGCCCGAGCGCGAGGTTGCCGTGGCGATCGGCGTCGAAGCGCATGCCGAGCCCGGCCAGGTCCTCGACCGCCTGGGGGGCCTCGGTGCACAACACGCGCGCGGCCGACTCCCGCACGGCGCCGCGCCCGGCCCGCAGCGTGTCGGCCAGGTGCTGCTCGGGACTGTCGCCGTCGGCCACCGCGGCGGCGAGCCCACCCTGGGCCCAGTAGCTCGAGGAGCCGGCCAGCGGAGTGGCCGAGACGAGCGTCACCCGCGCCCCGGCCCGCGCGGCACACAGCGCGGTGTAGAGGCCGGCAGCGCCCGCGCCCACGACCACCACCTGAGATTCGAGGGGCGCCACGGACAGGTACGGTACTGCGCCATGCCGGCCGTGTTCCTGGAGCACCCATCCTCGCTGGAGCACGACACCGGCTCCCATCCCGAGCGCGCCGCGCGCATGCGCGCGATCGCATCCGAGCTCGAGAGCCGCGGCTGGCTGGGGCTCGAGCGCCGGCGCTCGCGCGCGGCCACGCGGACGGAGCTCGAGGCCGTCCACCCGCCGGCGTACATCGACGCGCTCGAGCGACTGTGTGCGGGGGGCGGCGGTCACATCGACCACGACACCGATGGTGAGCGCCGGCTCGTTCACGGCCGCTCTGCACGCGGCCGGCGGCGCGGTCGAGCTCGTCGAGCTGCTGCTGGCCGGCGCGGCGCCGTATGCGTTCAGCGCCCACCGCCCGCCCGGCCACCACGCCACCCGCGATCGCTCGATGGGCTTCTGCCTGTTCAACAACGTCGCCGTCGCCGCCCAGGCGGCGCTCGATCGCGGCTGCGAGCGCGTGATGATCGTCGACTGGGACGTCCACCACGGCAACGGCACCAACGACATCTTCCACGCCAGCGAGCGCGTGCTGTTCCTGTCCATCCACCAGTCGCCGCTGTATCCGGGGACCGGCAGCTCGCGCGACGTGGGCTCCGGAGCCGGAGAGGGCTACACGGTCAACCTGCCGGTGGCCGGCGGCTCGGGGGACCCGGTGTTCCTGTCGCTGGTCGAGCACGTTGCGGCGCCGCTCGCCCGCGCGTTCACCCCCGACCTGGTGCTCGTCTCGGCCGGCTACGACGCCCACCGCGACGATCCGCTGGCCGACTGCACCGTCAGCGACGGCGGCTTCGCCGCCATGACGCAGGCCCTGCGCTATGTGGCCGCCGAGCTCGAGGTGCCGCTCGGCTTCGTGCTCGAGGGCGGCTACGCGCTCGACGCGCTCGCCCGCTCGGTGGCGGCCACGCTGCAGGCGCTCGGCGGCCCGGCGCCGGCCCGCGGACCCGAGGTCCCGCTGGTGCCGGACACGCTCGAGGCCCGGGAGCGCCTGTCCCGCTGGTGGCCGACGCTCATCGACGGGAGCTGACGGGCCTGCCGTCGCCGAGCGCACCCGTGGCCGTGTTCGACTCCGGCGTCGGCGGCCTGACCGTCCTGCACGAGCTGCTCGTCTCGCTGCCGGGCGAGGACTACCTCTACCTCGGCGACACGGCGCGCATGCCCTACGGCACGCGCGCGGCGGCGGAGCTGTGCGCCTTCGCCCTGCAGGTCACCGACCATCTCGCCGCCGCCGGCGCCAAGCTGCTCGTGGTGGCCTGCAACTCGGCCAGCGCCGTCGCGCTGCCGGCGGTCGAGGCCCACCTGGCCGCGCATGGTCACGAGATCGACGTGATCGGGGCGGTGGCCCCAGCCGCCCAGCTCGCGGTGGCGGCGAGCCACAGCGGGCGGATCGGCCTGCTCGCCACCCCGGCCACCGTGGCCAGCGGCGCCTACGAGCGCGTCGTTCTCGGCGCCGACCCGCATGTGCTGCTGGAGAGCGTCGCCTGCCCCGACCTGGCCCCGAGCATCGAGGGCGGGTTCCCGTTCGACGAGCACCTGCTCGCCATGGTGCGCGACTACTGCGCGCCGCTGCGGGCGGCCACCGTCGACACGGTCATCCTCGGCTGCACCCACTATCCCCTGGTGGCCCCGATGCTCCAGCGCACGCTCGGGCGCGGCGTGCGCCTGGTCACCTCGGGGGCCGGCGTGGCCCGCAGCGTCGAGCGCGCCCTGGCCGCCCGCGGGCGCCTCAACCCGCGCGATGGCGAGGGCACCTACCGGTTCCGCTGCACCGGGGAGCGCGAGCGCTTCCGGGCGCTCGGCACCCGCTTTCTCCAGATGCCGCTCGGCGAGGTCGAGCATGTCGAGCTGGGCGAGCTGCCGGCGCCGGCGCACTCTCCGGCGCGCTGAGGCGGGCCGCGCGGGGGGCGCGGTCCGTTGCCCATGGCCGGTGACGGGTTCCGCCTGGCGCCCGTTCCGGTCGGCGGGCCGATCCCTCTCGGGGCCTGGCCACAGGCCCGATGCAGCCACTATGGTGCGGGCGATGAGCACCGAGAGCACCCGCACCCGCAGCGACGGCCGCGCGCCCGCCGATCTGCGCCCCACCGTGATCGAGCCCGGCTTCGTGCGCACGGCCAGCGGCTCGGCGCTCATCTCGGTGGGCGAGACCCGGGTGATCTGCACCGCGTCGGTGCAGGAGAGCGTTCCCCGCTGGATGATGGGATCGGGCCGCGGATGGGTGACGGCCGAGTACGGAATGCTGCCGGCCTCCACCGGCGAGCGCAAGCAGCGCGACGTCAGCAAGGGCCGCCCCGACGGCCGCACGGTCGAGATCCAGCGGCTGATCGGCCGCTCGCTGCGGGGCGTGATCGACTTCGAGGCGCTCGGCGAGCGCACGATCTACATCGACTGCGATGTGCTGCAGGCCGACGGAGGGACGCGCTGCGCCTCGATCACGGGCGGCATGGTCGCGCTGCGGCTGGCCTGCGAGCGGCTTCTGAGCGCCGGCTCGGTGGCCCGCATCCCATTGACCGGCAGCGTGGCGGCGGTCTCGTGCGGGATCGTCGACGGCGTGGCCCTGCTCGACCTCGACTACAGCGAGGACTCGACCGCCGAGGTCGACGCCAACGTCGTCATGACCGGCGACGGGGGGCTGATCGAGGTGCAGGCCACGGCCGAGCGCACTCCGCTCTCGCGGGCGCACCTCGACGAGCTGCTCGCGCTCGCGGCCGGCGGGATCGAGCGTCTGCGGGTGTTCCAGGATGAGGCCGTGGCGGGGACCGACTGAGGTCGGCGGACGTGACGCAGGACCGGCACTTCACCCTCTCGACCCGCAACGCGCACAAGGTGCGCGAGTTCGAGCGCCTCGTCCGCGGCTCCGGTGTCGTCCTCGAGCCGCTGCCTGAGGATCGTCGTGCTGCCGCCCGAGGACGGCGAGACGTTCGCCGAGAACGCCCTCGGCAAGGCCCGGGCGGCCGCGGCGGCGACCGGGCACCCGGCCATCGCCGACGACTCCGGGATCGAGGCAGCGGCGCTCGGCGGCGCGCCCGGCGTGCGCTCGGCCCGCTATGCCGGTGAGCCGGCCGGCGACGAGGCGAACCTGGCCAAGCTGCTGCGCGAGGCGCCCCCCGGCAGCCCGCTCCGCTACGTGTGCGCGCTCGCCTATGTCGAGCCCGGAACCGGGCGCGAGGAGGTGTTCACGGGTGAGTGCCGCGGGTATCTCGCCGAGGTGCCCCGTGGCCGCGGCGGCTTCGGCTACGACCCCGCCTTCCTGCCCGAGGTCGATCGCGCCCACACGATGGCTGAGCTGAGCGACGAGGAGAAGGACGCGATCAGCCACCGGGGCGCGGCTGTGCGGGCCTTCCTGGCATGGCTCCCCGGGTGAGCACGCGCACCGAACCCAGGCTTGCCCGGGCGCCGGAGCCTCCGCCGAGCAAGCTCCGCACGGCGTCGGTGTCGGTCCTGTCGAACTCGGTGCTCATCCTGGCCAAGGTCATCGCCGGGACGCTCACCGGTTCGGTGGCCATCCTCACCGAGGCCGTCCACTCGAGCATCGACCTGGTCGCCTCCATGGTCGCCTTCTTCTCGGTGCGCAAGGCGGGCGAGCCGGCTGACGAGAGCCACCGCTACGGCCACGAGAAGATCGAGAACCTCGCCGCCGCGATCGAGGCGATCCTCATCCTCGTCGGCTCCGCGGCGATCGCCTTCGAGGCCATCCGCCACCTCCTGCGTCGCGGTCATGTCGACAACCTCGGCCTCGGGATCGCCGTCGTCGTGCTGTCGATGGTGGTCAACCTCGCCGTGTCGGCGTTCATCGCCCGCAATGCCCGCGTCACCGACTCGCCCGCCCTGTCCGGCGACGCCGCGCACCTGCGCACCGACGCCATGACCTCGGCGGCGGTGCTCGCCGGCCTCGTCCTGGTCAAGGTGACCGGCGCGCAGTGGATCGATCCCGCCGTCGCCCTGGCGGTGTCCGGGGCGATCGTCGTCACCGGCGTGAAGCTGCTCGCCCGCTCCACGCGCGTGCTCGTCGACGAGGCGCTGCCCCCGGAGGAGGTGGCGATCATCCGCCGGGTCATCGAGGCGCTTGCCGGCAGCGGCGTCGTCGGCTACCACGAGCTGCGCACGCGCCAGGCCGGCTCGCGCCGCTACGTCGACCTCCACGTGCAGTTCCGGGCCGGGACCTCGCTGGAGAGCGCCCACCGCGCCGCCCACGAGCTCCAGGACCGGATCAGCGCCGAGCTCCGCGGCGCGGACGTGCTCATCCACCTGGAGCCCGAGGACCGGGTCCGGCCGGGGGAGACGCTGAGCGCTCCGCCGTCGGCGGCGCCGCGCCGCCGGTTCTAGAACAGGTTGATCAGCGCCGACAGCGCGACGGCGAAGGAGACGCCCGCGTACCCGTAGTAGCCCTGCACGAGCAGGATGATCGCCGTCAGCAGACAGGCGAGCACGGTGGTCAGCCAGCTCATCCGGGCGAGATCCACGGTCGCATTGTGGCGGTTGCGGCGGCGGCGCGGCACTCCCGGCACCGTGGTCCCGTCGACAAATGCAGGGCGCAAATCCCGCTAATTGCGGATGTTTGCCGGTTCGGTGCCGCTCGAGCCGAGATGAGTGGCAAGAATGGGGAAAGGCCCGGGCAGACGGCACTGCAGTCGTCCGCAGGCCCTGTTAGCGTCGGGGATTCCAAACACGAAGGAGGGAGCAAGTGACGAAGTCAGAGTTCGTCGACCAGGTCGCTGAGCGTGCCGGGTTGAACAAGCGGGAAGCGCAGGAGGCGGTCGACGCCTTCCTGGACACCGTCGAGGACGCGCTCAAGCGCGGCAGTGACGTCACCTTCTCCGGATTCGGCAAGTTCAGCGTCTCCGAGCGCGGAGCGCGCGAGGGTCGCAACCCGGCGACCGGCGAGAAGATCCAGATCGCGGCTTCCCGCGTGCCGAAGTTCACCGCCGGCGCGGGTCTCAAGAAGGCCGTCAAGTAGCACCTTGCCGGCGCCGCGGTCGCGGCCGGTTTGCTGTGGGCCACGAGGTCCCGTCCGCAAGCCCTGCACCACCCGGCTGGGCACTGGCGGCGCTGGATCGCGTCAACACGCTCTCGCGAGGCCCGGCCTCGCGGTACGGCGTGCGTGCCCAGTGACCGCCCGTGCACGCCTTTGGTGCCACGGCGTGCGGACGGGGTCACGGCCTCGGCATGAGTGCCGGAGCGGTGGCCCTGTCGGGATCGCCGAGCGCGGTGATCGCAGCCCGCCCGCGCGCTGAACACGCCTCGCCCGACCGTCCGGGCCGCCCCGGCCATGTCGCCGCTCGGCTCGCCTGACCGCCCGACGGCCGCTGGGCCGCCCGCGGCGCAGGCCCCGGTGGTCGAGCCATTCGGCGACCGCCTCGACCGCGTGGTGGCCGAGCGCCGCTCGCAGCTCGTGCTCGGGCTCGATCCCGACCCGATGCGGCTGTGGCCGCGGGCGCTCGAGCTCGCGGCGGCCGCTACGGAGGGGCGGACGTCCGAGCCTCCCGCGGCCGAGCGGGCGGCCCAGGCGGTGGCCCGGCACTGCGCGCTGGCCATCGAGGCCGTGGCCGAGTACTGCGTGGCCGTCAAGCTCCAGCTCGCCTGCTTCGAGCGGCTCGGAGCGCCCGGCTGGACGGCACTCGAGCAGGTGGCCGCCCACGCCCGGCGCCACGATCTGCTCGTGATCGCCGACGCCAAGCGCGGCGACATCGACGTGAGCGCCGCCGCCTACGCCCAGGCGTTCTTCTCCGATACGCCGACACCGTTCGGCCCCGTGGCCGGACTCGGTGCCGACGCACTCACGGTCAACCCGCTGCTCGGCGCTGACACGCTGGAGCCGTTCGTCGCCGCAGCTCGTGCGACGGGCGGGGGGCTGTTCGTGCTCGTCCGCACCTCCAACCCGGGCGCCGCCGACGTGCAGGAGCAGCGGCTCGACGGCGGGGAGACGGTGAGCGAGCGCCTCGCGAGGCTCGTCACGGGGGCGGGCGAGCCCGGGGTGGGTACGAGCGGGCTGAGCGACGTCGGAGCGGTCGTCGGCGCCACGGCGCCCGAGCGACTGCGGGGCCTGCGCGAGCTCATGCCGCACGCCGTGTTCCTGCTCCCCGGCGTCGGCGCCCAGGGCGGCCGGGTCGAGGATCTGGCCGCCGCATTCCGCCCAGGACCGGCCGGAGGGCTCATCACGGTCTCCCGCGGACTCATCCGCGCGCACGAGCGGGAGGGGGGCGATCCGGCGCTGGCGGCCGCGCGCGAAGCCGAGCGCCTGCGCCGGCTCGGCTGGAGTCTGGCCGGCTGAGGACCGGCGCGGTTGACGATCACGCCCGAAATCCCTGCGTGCCCGCCTGTATGATCGCCCCGTCATGGTGGCGAGGAAGGTGGCCCGCTGGCTGGCGCCTCTCGCGCTGGCCGCGACTGTGGTGGCGATCTACGTGCTCGTGCACGGCACGCTGAGCAAAGACAAGCGGCACATCACCGCGCCGTCTCACCTGACGCTGACCACGCACACCACCTCGACCAGCGCGCATCACGTCCCGCCGCCGCCGCGGAGCTACGTCGTGAAGTCAGGCGACACACTGTCGGGTATCGCCGGGCACTTCCACACTCCGCTGTCGACCCTGGAGTCGCTCAATCCGAGCGTCAATCCGGGCGCGCTGCAGACCGGCCAGCGCCTGAGGCTGCCGGCCGGATGATCCGGCCGGCCCCGCAGCGCGCGCTGCGGGCGTGCCGGCGGGTCGCGCTCGCGCTCCTCGTCCTCGGGCTGCTCGGGGCCACGCGCGCGATCGCGCCGCCCCCCGCCGCGGCCGCCCCCGTCCCGCCCCGGCTCGACGTCCGGGCGGCGGCGCTGCTCGACGTCGACACCGGACAGCTGCTGTACGGCGACAACGCCCAGTCCGAGCAGGCGATCGCCTCCACGACGAAGCTGATGACCGCGCTCGTCACGCTCGAGCGCGCCCGCCTGGGTGCCGTGTTCACCGAGCCGGACTTCTACTTCTCGGCGGTGGACTCCCAGATCGGGCTCGTGCCCGGCGAGCGCATGAGCGTCCACGACCTCCTGCTGGCGCTCCTGCTGCCGAGCGCCGACGACGCCGCTGCCGATCTGGCCGCGAACATCGGCCACGGCCAGATCTCCCGTTTCGTGGGCCTCATGAACGCCCGGGCGCAGCAGCTCGGGCTCACCCACACCCACTACACGACGCCGAGCGGCCTTGACACCCCGGGCAACTACTCGAGCGCGGACGATCTCGTTCACCTGGCCGCCTACGATCTCGCCCACGAGCCGTTCTTCCGGCGCGCCGTCGCCCTGCCGAGGGCGCGGCTGGCCAGCGGGCGGGTTCCGCGGTTCATCACCAACCGCAACGACCTCGTCGGCCGCTACCCCTGGATCACGGGCGTGAAGACCGGGCACACGCTCGACGCGGGCTACGTGCTGGTCGCCTCGGGCACCCGCGATGGCACCACGCTGATCAGCGCCGTGCTCGGCACCCCGAGCGAGGCCGTGCGAGACGCCACCTCGCTCGCGCTGCTGAACTGGGGGTTCGATTCCTTCCGGCTGCGCACGCCGGTGAGCGCCGGAGAGCCCGTGCGGGGCCCGGCGATCCGCTACCGGCCCGGCGCTCGGGCGGCCGTCGTGGCCGCCACCACATTCCGGAGCATGTTCGCCCGCGGGACCGTGCTGCGCGTGCGGGTACTCGAACGGCCCAGGCTCACGGGGCCGCTGCCCCGCGGCACGCGGGTCGGAACGCTGATCGTCCTCGCCGACGGCCGGCCGGTTGCCCGAGTGGCGCTGCTGCTCGCCCGCGCCCTGCCGCGCATCAACCCGCCGGGCGTCTCGCTCGCCGGACTGGCCGCACCCATTACCCTTGTGTCGGGCGGCCTGCTGCTGCTCGCCGTCGCCGGCCTGGCGCGGTTTGGTCGCCAGCGGAGACGGGGAAGAGCCGCGGAGAGTCGCAGCCGAAGATGATCATCACGGTCACGTTGAACGCAGCGCTCGACAAGACGCTCGAGGTGCCGAACTTCACCCCCGGGCGTCGCCACCGGACCGTTGATCAGACGACGATGCCGGGCGGCAAGGGCGTGAACATCGCCCGGGCGCTCAAGCGGCTCGGGCAGCCGGTGATCGCCACCGGGCTGACCGGCGGGGCGACCGGGTCGCGCATCGTCGAGGCGCTCGGCGACGAGGCGATCCTCAACGGCTTCGTCCGCATCCGCGAGGAGTCGCGCACGAACACCGCCGTGCTCGACCCGACGAACGGATCGCACACCGAGATCAACGAGCGCGGGCCCTCGATCTCGGCCATGGAGCTCGAGCTGTTCCGCGACAAGCTGCTGTACCTGGCCAAGGGGGCGAGCATGTGCGTGTTCGCCGGCAGCCTCCCCCGCGGTGTGGAGTCCGACGTGTATGCGGGGCTCATCCGGGAGGTGCGCCGGCTCGGCGTGCTGGCCGTGCTCGACACCGACGGGGATCCGCTGCGCCTGGCCATGCGGGCCGAGCCCGACGTCGTCTCGCCGAACGAGCTCGAGGCCGAGGAGCTCGTCGGGCACGAGTTCAACGACGAGGACGACCGCGTCCACGCGGTGGCCGAGATGAGCCGGCTCGGGGCGGGCGAGGCGATCATGACGGTGCCGGACGGCTGCTACGCGCAGGTGCTCGAGGAGGGCGCGCCCGTCCTCTACCGGGTGCACGTGCGCGAGCAGGAGGTCCGCTCGCGGATCGGCTCCGGCGATGCCTTCCTGGCCGGATACGTGGCCGCTCGCTACGCCGGGCGCCCGCCGGTCGAGTGCCTGCGCTACGGCGTGGCCTGCGGGGCCCAGTCGACCCAGCACTTCGGGGCCGGCCTGCTCGACCCGGCCAAGGTCGAGCGGCTGCTCGGCGAGGTCGAGGCCGAGCGGGTGGCCATCGCGGCCGAAATCGGCTGAAGCGGCGAACCGGCTGGCGCCGGTTCGGCTGGCGAGTTCGCGCAGGGCGCGAACTCGGGGCGTACCGGCGTTTCCGACGACCGAGTCGCCGTAAACAGCGGGTTCGACGTGGTGCGCGCCCGGTGCGGGCGGGCGCATTGCTAGCATTCGGTCGGCGATGGTTGCCGCCCTCGTGCCCCTCGCTTAGCCCATCCAGCACACGCGTGCCATCCGGCACGCGTTTTACATTTCTGAGGCCATGGAAGTAGAGATCGGACGCGGTAAGAAGGCGCGACGCGCCTACGGATTCGACGACATCGCCATCGTGCCCTCGCGGCGCACGCGGGACCCCGATGACGTCGACATCAGCTGGACCCTCGGCCCCTACCGCTTCGAGCTGCCGCTTCTCGGCGCGGCCCTCGACGGCGTCGTCTCGCCCGAGACGGCGGGGCTCATCGGCAAGCTCGGCGGCCTGGCCGTGCTCAACCTCGAGGGCATCTTCTGCCGCTACGAGGACGCCGATGCCCAGCTCGAGCGCATCTCCACCTTCTCCAAGGACATCGCCACGCGGGAGATGCAGGACATCTACCGCGAGCCGGTCAAGCCGGAGCTGATCGCCCAGCGGATCCGGGAGATCAAGTCCCACGGCGTCGTCGCCGCCGCCTCGCTCACCCCCCAGAAGGTGCGCGCGTACTACGAGGTGGCGCTCGAGGCCGGGCTCGACATCCTGGTCATTCAGGGCACGGTCGTCTCCGCCGAGCACGTCTCGCGCGACGAGTCCCGGCCGCCGCTCAACCTCAAGGAGTTCATCCGCGACCTGGGCATCCCGGTCATCGTCGGCGGCTGCGCCTCCTACCACACCGGCCTTCACCTCATGCGCACCGGCGCCGCCGGCGTGCTCGTGGGCGTCGGCCCGGGCGCCATCTGCACCACCCGGGGCGTGCTCGGGGTCGGCGTGCCCCAGGCGACGGCGATCGCCGACGTGGCGGCCGCCCGCTCGCAGCACATGCTCGAGACCGGAGACTACGTTCGGGTCATCGCCGACGGCGGGATGCGCAACGGTGGCGATGTGGCCAAGGCGATCGCCTGCGGCGCCGACGCCGTGATGCTCGGCTCGGCTCTCGCCCGCGCCTACGAGTCGCCCGGCCGGGGCTACAACTGGGGCATGGCGACATTCCATCCCACGCTGCCGCGGGGCACGCGCGTCGTCACCACCCAGAACGGCACCCTGGAGGAGATCCTCAAGGGGCCGGCGCGCGAGAACGACGGCACGTTCAACCTGATGGGCGGGCTGCGCACCTCGATGGCCACCTGTGGCTACCAGGACATCGCCGAGTTCAACCGGGCCGAGCTGATGGTCGCGCCCGCGCTGCAGACGGAGGGCAAGCACCTCCAGCGCGAGCAGGGCGTGGGCATGGGGGCGGGCGGCCGAGCGGCCGCGGTCGGTGCCCGCGACTGACGCTCTCCCCACCGGCGCCAACGCCGTCGCGACGGCGGCGCCGGAGGCCGAGGTCGCTGCTCCGGCTCGTCCGGCAGCGGCGACAGACGAGGTCGTCGTGCTCGATTTCGGGGGTCAGTACTCGCAGCTGATCGCCCGGCGCGTGCGCGAGTGGGGCGTGTTCTCCGAGCTCCTGCCCCACCACGTCGGCGTCGAGGAGGTGGCCCGCCGAGCACCCCGGGGCGTGATCCTGTCCGGAGGGCCCTCCTCGGTCTATGAGCCCGGCGCCCCGCAGCTCGAGCGCGAGCTGCTCGACCTCGGCATCCCGGTGCTCGGCATCTGCTACGGCATGCAGCTGCTCGCCCGCGAGCTCGGCGGCCGCGTGGAGGGCGCGGAGGTGGGGGAGTTCGGCCGCTCGCGGCTGACCGTCTCCGAGTCCGGTCGGCTGCTCGCCGGCACGCCGGTGGAGCAGAGCTGCTGGATGTCTCACCGCGACACCGTGTTCGCGCCGCCGCCCGGGTTCAGCGCCCTCGCCGCCTCCACCGCCTCGCCCGTGGCGGCGTTCGAGTCGGTGCAGCGCGGGGATCTACGGGATCCAGTTCCACCCCGAGGTCGTCCACACCCCCTACGGTCAGCAGGTACTGGGCAACTTCCTCGGCGAGGTGTGCGGCTGCGAGCAGACGTGGAGCCCCGCCTCGGTGATCGAGGAGCAGGTGGGGCGGATCCGCGCCCAGGTCGGCGACGGCCAGGCGATCTGCGGCCTGTCCGGGGGCGTGGACTCGAGCGTGGCTGCGCTGCTCGTGCACCGCGCCATCGGCGACCGGCTCACCTGCGTGTTCGTCGACCATGGCCTCATGCGCAAGGACGAGGGCGCGCAGGTCATCGCCGCCTTTCGCGACCACTTCAAGGTGCCGCTCGTCGCCGTCGATGCCTCGGAGCGCTTCCTGGCCAAGCTCCAGGGCGTGAGCGACCCCGAGCGCAAGCGCAAGACGATCGGGGCCGAGTTCATCCGCGTGTTCGAGGAGGAGGCGGCCAGGCTGGACGGCGCCGGCGGAGCCGGTGGCCGCGTCCGCTTCCTCGTGCAGGGCACGCTCTACTCCGACGTGATCGAGTCCGGCGGCGGCACCGGGGCAGCGACGATCAAGTCCCACCACAACGTGGGCGGGCTGCCCGAGGACCTCGACTTCGAGCTCGTCGAGCCGCTGCGCGCCCTGTTCAAGGACGAGGTGCGCGCGGTCGGAGCCGAGCTCGGGCTGCCCGAGCGCTTCGTGTGGCGCCAGCCCTTCCCCGGCCCCGGCCTGGCCATCCGCATCGTCGGCGGCGAGGCGACGCGCGAGCGTCTGGACACCCTGCGCGAGGCGGACGCCATCCTCCAGGACGAGATCCGCAAGGCCGGCCTGTACCGCGACCTCTGGCAGTCGTTCTGCGTGCTGCCCGATATCCGCACCGTCGGCGTGCAGGGCGACGAGCGGACCTATGGCAACGTCATCGCCATCCGCGCGGTGACCAGCGACGACGCCATGACCGCCGACTGGGCGCGCCTGCCCTACGACCTGCTCGAGCAGATCGCCTCGCGCATGATCAACGAGATCCGGCCGGTCGGCCGGGTCGTGCTCGACATCACGAGCAAGCCGCCGGGCACGATCGAGTGGGAGTAGGTGCTTCCCGGCCCGGACCGGGAAGCAGTGGGAGGCATGCCCAGGCGCGTGCTCCCGGCGGGCGCGCCGAGAAGATGTCGATTAACCCCTCAGATACGAGGGAAATCCGACATTAATCGCGATCTTGCGCTCCCCCGGCAGCGGTTCGGGATCACGGCTCATGCCCGGGCTCGATCCGTTTGGCCCGGTGAAAGGTCAGGGACGCGGCGCCCCGGCCGAGCTCTCCCTCGACCGGCTCGAGCAGGAAGCCGCGATGATCGCCGAAGTCGAATCGCTCGAGCACCCGTCCGGCGAACCAGTTCTCGAGCGCGCGGAGCACGGGCGCGCCCTCGGGGCCCGGCCGCCAGTCCACCTGGGCGAACTTGTCAGTCTCGTCGCCCGTCTGGCCCCCGAACAGCTCGGCCAGCTCGCCCTGCTCGCGGGGCACGAAGTGCACGACGAGTATCGAGGCCTCGGCCGGCCACCCGGAACGTGCGGTTCTTGTCCGACAGGCAGACGAGGAAGCGCGGGGGATCGATCGAGACCTGGGTGGCGAAGCCGATCAGGCAGCCCGCGCGCTCGCCGCCGGCCGCCGTGGTCACGATGAGCATCGAGTAGTCGAGCTCCGCCATCAGGTCGGCAAAGCTGACCTCGTGCTCGCTCACGCGTCCTCGTCCCGCCGGGAGGCCTCGATGTCGGCCTCCACGCGCTCCTCGAACGGCTTCAGCTTCTCGTAGAGCTCGTCCGGATCGACCGGACCCTCGGCACGGCCGACGAGCCAGGGCGCCGCGTCGACCGCGGTGCGCCAAGCCGCCTCCTGCGGATCGGTGCCGCCGTCATCTCCACCGGGCACCTCCGGCCCGGGGTGCACCTCGTCGAGGTACACGTTCGTGTACTGGCCGCGCTGCTCCTCGTGAAAGACGATCCGCACCGGGCGGCCCTCGAGCCGCCGGGCCTCGGCGCCGATCTCCTCGCGGAACGTCGTGTACTCCCGCCCTTCGCGGTCGCGGGCGGTGTAGCGGGTGCTGCCACCGCGGGTCTGGGTCGCGGTGACCGCGGTCAGGACCGTCTCAGTCTCCATCTCCGCCAGGACAGATACCCGCGCCTAGGTCCTCTCCACCATGGCCAGGATCCGGACGACGAAGCGCCCGAGCTCGCGCGGGAGGCGCTCGCGGTCGAACCAGCTCACCGCCTGCAGCTCGCAGCGGTCCATGGTGATCGGCATGCCGCCGATCTCGGCCGTGAAGCAGTGCATGGTGTCGCGACGGTGGTCGATGACCTCCCGCAGCTCCCCGATCGGCTGCCAATCCGAGACCTGTACCCCCAGCTCCTCCTGCATCTCCCGCTGCGCCGTCTGGAGCGGCGGCTCGCGGCTGCGCACGGCGCCGCCCGGCAGGTCCCACTCACGGTGCCCGTAGGTGTGGCGCACGAGCAGCACGCGGTCGCCGTCGGTGAGCACGCACTTGACCCCCTGCACGTCGGGGCGGCGGAGGAACCAGTAGCCGCGCAGTGCCGTGTAGGCGCTGCGATAGACGACCCGACACAGCGGCACCGGGAGGTTCACCGCCACAGAGCCTACGCACCGGGGCCGACGCCCGGAGGTGACATCGGCACACTTCGGTAGAACTGGGGCCGGCGATGCTGACCGTCGGAACCCTCCAGGCGAGCGACCGCGCGGACTGGGAGCGTCTGTTCCGCGCCTACATCGACTTCTACGAGCGGACGCTGCCGGACGCCGAATATGACCGCGCCTGGCAGCGCTTCCAGGTCGGCACCGAGATCCACGCCCGCGGCGCCCAGCGTGACGGCCATCTCGTCGGCATCGTCCACTTCCTCGCCCATGCGCACACGAACGCCGCCGATGTCTGTTACCTGCAGGACCTGTTCACCGATCCGGCGGCCCGTGGTCTCGGCGTCGGCCGCGCACTGATCGAGCACGTGGCCGAGTGGGCGCGCGAGCGCGGCTGCGGCCAGCTGTACTGGCGCACGCACGAGACGAACGCGACCGCGCGGGCGCTCTACGATCGCGTGGCCGACTACCGGGGGTTCATCGTCTACCAGCGAGATCTGTAGGCCCCGGGGCCGGCGCCGACAGCGCCCGGCGCGGGCGGCTATCATGGGCGCTCGAGCCGCGCGCGCCAATCGCGCGGCTTGTGCATGCCATGAAGACCTACGTTGCCACCCCATCTGATCGCGAGCGCAACTGGCTGCTCGTCGACGCCAGCGGCCAGACGCTCGGCCGCCTGGCCACCCAGATCGCCGACGCGCTGCGGGGCAAGCGCAAGCCCGCCTACACCCCGCACATTGACACCGGCGACTTCGTGATCGTCGTCAACGCCGAGAAGATCGCCGTGACCGGCAACAAGCGCAACGACAAGCGCTACTACCGGCACTCCGGCTATCCCGGTGGCCTGCGCTCGCGGACCCTGGCGGAGATGCTCGCCCGGCGTCCCGAGGAGGTCATCCGGCTCGCCGTCAAGGGCATGATGCCGCGCAACCGCCTGGCCCGGAAGCAGCTCACCAAGCTGAAGGTGTACGCCGGTCCCGAGCATCCGCACGCCGCCCAGCAGCCGCAACCGATGGAGACCTCGCAGTGACCGAGCAGCCCGAGAACGACCGTCCCGACCGCGAGCCGCCGAACGATCGGCCCGACGAGGACGCGCTCGAGACTCCCGATCCCTCGGGCGTCGCTCCCTACGAGCCGGCCGCCGACGCTCCCGAGGGCGTGACCGCCGAGGCCGGGACCGACGACGCCAGCGGAGCCGCGGATGCCATCGCCGCCGCCGGCTCTGAGGAGCCCGATCACGACGCTCCGCCCCACGAGCCCCTGGCCGGCGAACCCGCCGAGAGCGAGCCCGCCGAGCGCGAGGCCGCCGCGAGCGAGCCCGCCCCCAGCGCCACCGAGCCTCCGGCCGACGCGCCGGACGCCCAGCCCGACCTGACCGAGGCTCCCGCCGAGCCCGCCCCGCCCGCTCAGGCCGGTCCCGCCGCGCAGGCGCCCGCCGAGCGCGGCGCCGAGGCCGCCGCCGGCCCCAACGCGGAGCTCGAGGAGGAGGACGTCGCTCCCCGGGTCAAGCCCGAGATCCCGGGCGCCGACCTCATCCCCGACATCGTCCCCGAGGGGCAGGAGTTCCTCGACGCTGAGGCGCAGGCCGCGGCCGAGGCGGAGGCCGAGGCGGCCGCCGCCCGGGCCGACGAGGAGGACCAGTCGGCCACCCTGCCGATCGCCGACGCGGCGATCGATCTTGCCGCCGGCGCCCGCTACACCGCCACCGGCAAGCGCAAGACCGCCGTGGCCCGCGTGATCGTCAAGCCCGGCACCGGCGTCTACACGATCAACGGCAAGACGCTCGAGGAGTTCTTCCCCCGCGAGACGCTGCAGCGGATCATCCGCCAGCCGCTCGAGACGGTGGGCTACGAGTCGCGCATGGACGTCGTCGCGCGCATGCATGGCGGCGGCGTGGCCGCTCAGGCCGGTGCGCTCCGCCACGGCATCTCGCGCGCACTGCTCGTCGCCGACCCCAATCTGCGCGGCGAGCTCAAGCGCCGCGGGTTCCTCACGCGCGATCCGCGCGTGAAGGAGCGCAAGAAGGCCGGCCTCAAGAAGGCCCGTAAGCGGCCGCAGTTCTCGAAGCGCTAGTGGAATCGCCCTGGGGGCGATTCCATGGCAAGAATCGACCCGATGCCCACCGGCAGTACCACGTCCCCGGCGCGACTGCACCGGGCTCGGCCCACTAAGCACCGCTGATGGCACGCCAGCTGTTCGGCACCGATGGCGTTCGCGGCCGGGCCGGTGAGTTCCTGACTGCTGAGCTGGCGCTGGCGCTCGCGCGCGCCGCCGTCGGGCGGTGCGCGCACGAGCGCCCGCAGGTGCTCATCGTGCGCGACACGCGCGAGTCGGGCGAGATGCTCGAGGCGGCGATCGCCGCCGGCGTGACCGCCGCGGGCGGCGACGCGCTTCTGGCCGGAGTGCTGCCCACGCCGGCCGCCCCGCTGCTCGTCCGCCGTCACGGCCTGCAGCTGGCCGCCGTCATCTCGGCCTCGCACAACCCGTTCGAGGACAACGGGATCAAGCTGTTCGCCGCCGACGGTTTCAAGCTCGACGACGACAGCGAGCACGAGATCGAGGCGCGACTCGAGGCACCGGCGCCGGTCCCGGAGCGGATCGGCCACGTCCGCCCGCTCCACGGCGCTCTGGAGGACTACCTGCGCGAGCTCCACAGCCGCTTTGCCGGCCTCGATCTGTCCGGACGGCGGGTGCTGCTCGACTGCGCCAACGGCGCCACGTTCCGCGCCGCCCCGGAGATCTTCCGCCGGCTCGGCGCCGAGGTGACGGTGCTCGCCGACACGCCCGACGGGCGCAACATCAACGCCGGCTGCGGCTCCACCCATCTCGGGCCACTCATCGAGCGGATGCGCGAGGGCAGGCACGATGCCGGCTTCGCCTTCGACGGCGACGGTGATCGCCTGCTGGCGGTCGACCGCACCGGGGAAGTCGTCGACGGCGACGAGCTCGTCGCGATTGCCGCCCTGCACCTGCGCGCGCAGGACCGCCTGCCCGGCAACGGGGTGGCGGTGACCGTGATGACGAACTTCGGCTTCCACACCGCGATGGCCGGCGCCGGAATCGAGGTGGCGAGCACCGCGGTCGGTGACCGCTACGTGCTCGACGAGCTCCGCCGGCGCGGGTGGGCGCTCGGTGGCGAGCAGTCCGGCCACATCATCGAGCTCGGCTTCGGCCCCTGCGGCGACGGCATCGCCAGCGCGCTGCTCACGCTCGAGGCCCTGGGCGGGCGGGACCTGGCGCACCGCGACGCCATGGACAAGCTGCCTCAGCGGCTGGTGAACATCCGCGCCGCCGACCGGGCCGTCCTGCGCGCGGCCATGGACAGCGAACAGGTGCGCGGTGCCGTCGAGGCCGAGCAGTCAGCGCTCGAGGGTCGCGGGCGCGTGCTCGTGCGCGCCTCCGGCACCGAGCCGCTCATCCGCGTGATGGTCGAGGCGCCGAGCCACGAGGAGACCGACGCGGTGTGCGAGCGGCTGGCCGGCGTGGTCGGCGCCGCGCTCACCTGAGGGGCACCTCGCCCACCACCGCGCGGGGCACGGGCGCGGCCGGGCGCCGGGCGCGTGTGGCCGCGGTGACGAGCGCGAGCCCGGCGAGCACGATCGCCGCCCCGGCGAGCTCGGTCAGAGTCGGCTGCTCGCCGCGGGCGATCCAGGCCGCGGCCAGGCCGACCGGCGGCACCAGCAGCGTGAACGGCGCCACCCGGGAGGCCGGGTGGCGGCGCATGAGCCAGGTCCAGCTACCGAACCCGAAGAACGTCGAGACGACGACCACGTAGAGGAGGGCGAGCACGCCCCCGGCATGCAGTGACCCGAGCGACGAGGCGATCCGGTGGGGACCCTCGAGCAGGAGTGAGAGCCCGAACAGGGGCAGCGGCGGCACGAGGCTCGACCACACGAGCAGGGCGAGGGCGTCGGGGGCCTGGGCGCGGCGGTTGCACAGGTTGCCGATGCCCCACGAGGCCGCGGCGCCGATGCAGAGCAGAAACGCTCCGAGCGGGACGCCGTGGGCGCGCCCGGCCCCGATGACCGCGATCCCGGCCACCGCGACGCCGGCGCCGGCGAGCTGGCGGCGGTGCGGGCGCTCGCCGAGGAACGCGACCGCGAGCAGGATGGTGAAGATCGCCTGCAGCTGCAGGACCAGCGACGCCAGACCGGCGGTCATGCCCTCGTGCATGGAGACGAACAACAGTCCGAACTGCCCCGCGCTCATGAACACCCCGACGCCGAGGATCCACCGCAGCGGCACGGCCGGCCGGCGCACGAGGAATACGGCCGGGAGCACGACGAGCGTGAACCGGAGGCCGGCGAAGAACAGGGGCGGGAACGAGCCGAGACCCACGTCGATGACGACGAAGTTGATTCCCCAGACGAAGGCGATGGCGGCGGCGAGCAGCTGATGGCGGGTCGGCATGGAAGCTGACTCTGACGAGCGAAATGCCCCAGTACAACTAGACCTTCTTGACTGGACCCATAAGCTCTGCTTGATGATCGACCTCCGTCGCCTGCGCGCGCTGCGCGAGCTCGCCGACCGCGGCACCATCGCCGCCGCGGCCGAGGCGCTCCACCTCACCCCGTCCGCCGTGTCCCAGCAGCTCGCTGCGCTCGAGCTCGAGGTCGGGCAGCCGCTCATCGAGCCGTCCGGTCGCACGGTGCGCCTCACGCCCGCCGCGGATGCCGTGCTCGCGCATGCCGGAGCCGTGTTCACCGAGCTCGAGCGCATGGAGGCGACGCTGGCCGCTCTGTCGGTGGGCGAGCGGGGCCGCATCCGCGTGGGGGCGTTCGCGACCGGAATCCGCGGCCTCGTCGTCCCCGCCCTCCACCGCCTGCGGGTGCAGGCACCCGGGATCGAGCTGATCGTCTCCGACGTCGAGGCGCCGGAGGTGTTTGACCTCGTCGCCCGCGGTGAGCTCGACCTGGCGATCTCGATGCAGTGCAGCAGCGCGCCGGGGGCTGAGGACCCCCGCTTCACCCGCATCGAGCTGTCGACCGATCTCCTCGACGTCGCGGTGCCGGAGGACCACGCCTTGGCCGGCCTCGACGAGGTGCCGCTGAGCGCCCTGGCCGGGGTCCCGTTCGTCGCACCGCCCCGGGGATGGTCGTGCGACGACGTCATCCGCGTCGGCTGTGCCAACGCGGGGTTCGAGCCCGCGGTGGCGCACCGCTCGGGAGACTGGACGGCGATCATGGCCCTCGTGGGCGCCGGCCTCGGACTCGCCTGCGTGCCGCGGCTGGCTCAGGACGAGCCGCCGCCCGGGGTGGTCATCCGCCGGCTGGCGGGTGCGCCGATCGCCCGGCACCTGTTCCTGGCCTGCCGCCGCGGCGCCGAGTCCCACCCGGCGCTCCGGCCCGTGCTCGACGCGGTGCAGAGCGTGGCGGCTGAAGCGGCCGCGCTGCCGGTCGCGGCCTAGCTACGTCCAGATCCCGAGCGACAGCTGCTCGCGCGGGACGGGACCGGGCTCGCTCTCGCCGCCGCGGCGTCCCGCCTTGCGCCAGTGTCCGATGATGTCCCGGGCCCCGGCATGGCGCCAGCCGGCGGCGGGGGAGATGGGGGTGAAGCGCACGACCCCGCCCGCGATCTCCTGCACCTCGCCGTAGACGCGCCGGCCCTTGATCGCGCACAGGACGATGTCGCCGGCCTGAATGCCCTCGAGCTTCACCCCGGCGATGTTGCCAGCCCCGGCGGACCGGACAACTCAGAACGGGCGCGCGCTGGGCGCCACCTTCGGCACCTCGGCGGCGATCCGCTGCATGACGCCGTAGAAGCGCGCCACCTCGGGGTAGAGGAGCGCCTTGCCGCTCGTGATGAGCCCGGCGGTGAGACCGCGCTCCGGGTCCGCCCAGCCCATGATGTTGATCAGGCCCAGGTGGCCAAAGGCGAGATCGGTGTCGCGCCCGAACACGCTGAGCCAGCGTGCCCCGAGCATCAGCCCGTAGCTGAAGCGGGTGGGGAAGATCAACGACAGGTCGAGCTCGAGCCGCGACTGCTCGGTGAGCGCCGCGCGCAACGTCTGCGGCCGCATCACCCGGACGCCATCGAGCTCGCCGCCGCGGCGCAAGATCTCGTAGAAGCGCGACAGCTCGTTGGCCGTGGTGACGATGTTCGCGCTCGGCAGCACGGCGGTGAGGAACCTCGGGTCGTTGGAGAGCTCGACCACCCGGTCCATGGGCGCGCCGAGCACCCGGCGCACGAGCGTCGAGGCCGGCGGGAGCAGCTGCGGGCCGGTGGCGTAGGCGAGTCCGACCTGCCGCACATCGGTGCTGGTCACGCCGTAACCCGTCCAGCGAAACCCGAGCGGCTCGAGGATGAGCTTCCGCAGGTGCTCGTCGATGTCGCGCCCCGTGGCGGCGCGCACGACCTCGGCGAGGATGAAGCCACCCGACAGGGCGTGGTAGGCGAGCGTCGTCCCCGGCTTGGCCAGGGGGCGGGCATCGCACAGCGCCTGAAGGATGAACTCGCGATCGGTCACCCGCTCGAGATCGAGCACCTCGCGCGGCAGCGTCGGCACGCCGGCCCGGTGCGAGAGCACGTGGCCGATCGTCGTCTCGGCCTTTCCGTGGGCGCGGTAGCCGGGGAGATGATCGGCCACCCGGTCCTCGAGCGACAGCGCCCCGCGGTCGACGAGTGCGTGCACGACGAGCGCGGTGAAGGCCTTCGAGGCCGAGTACACGCAGAACGGCGTCTCGGGCGTGGCCAGCACCTTCGGTTCCTCCGGCCCGTCCTCGGGGCCGTTGCCGCGGGCGTGTCCGATCGCGCGGTCGAGCACGACGTGGCCGTGGCGGCGGACGCACAGGGTCAGCGCGGGGTGCACCGCGCTGCGGTAGAGGTCGACCGCCGCATCCCAGATCCGCTCGACCACCGCCGCGTCAAGGTCGGCCTGGGATGGATCGGCCTCGTCGGCGATCGAGGTCACCGGCTCGAGATCCCGCGGGAGGCGGATGCGCCGCAGAGGATCGGGCACGAGCGGCAGCCGGGGGAGGGGAGGCAGCCTCATCGTCGCGGGAGGGTACGGCAGCGACGCCGGTGGCGGCGACACTAAGATCCGAGGCCGTGAGCCTGCCCGGCTGGCTGCTTCCGCTCCCCGATGCCGCCGCCCAGCGGGCGCTCGACGCCTGGGCGACCGAGAATCGCGGGATCCCCGGCCTGGAGCTGATGGAACGGGCCGGGCGCGGACTGGCCGAGATCGTGGCCGACCGCGTCCCCAGCGGCCCGATCGCGGTGGTGTGCGGCAAGGGCAACAACGGCGGCGACGGCTTCGCGGCCGCTCGGGTGCTGCGCCGGCGCGGCCGCGAGGTGCGGGTGCTCATGCTCGCCGGCGCGGAGGAGTATCAGGGCGACGCCCGGTCTCATCTCGAGCGACTGCCCGGCCCGGCGCCCGAGCCCTTCGCCGCGGCCGGGCTGGACGGCGCCAGCGCGATCATCGACGCCATCCTCGGCACCGGGTTCGCCGGCGCAGTGCGCGCGCCGGTGGCCGCCGCCATCGCGGCCATCAACGCAGCCCCAGCGCGCGTCATCGCCTGCGACGTGCCAAGCGGCGTCGACGCCTCGACCGGTGAGGTGCAGGGCGAGGCGATCACGGCCGAGTTGACCGTCACCTTTCACGCCGGCAAGCCGGGGTTGTGGATCAGCCCGGGCAAGGCGAATGCCGGGGAGGTCCACATCGTCAATATCGGCATCCCCGACGGCGGCCCAGCCGATGCCGACATCGGCCTGATCACCGAGCGCGCAACCGATGGGGTGCCCCGCCGCGGCCGCGAGGCGACGAAGTTCGCCGCCGGCAGCGTGCACGTGTGCGGCGGATCGATCGGGCTCACCGGCGCGCCCTGCATGGCCAGCGAGGCGGCGATGCGCGCTGGAGCCGGCTACGTCACCGCGCTCGTCCCGCGATCGCTCAACCTGGTGTTCGAGCAGCGGCTGCTCGAGGTCATGTCGGTCCCGCTGCCCGATGAGGACGGCGGGCTCGCTCTGGCTGGTGCCGACACTGTGCTGTCCCGGGCCGAGCGGGCGGACGCCGTCGTGCTCGGCCCCGGCCTGGGCCGCACCGACGGTGCGCTCGCCCTCGCCCGCACACTCGCCGCTCGGCTCGAGCGCCCACTCCTGCTCGATGCCGACGCGCTGAACGCGCATGCCGGCCATCTCGAGACCCTGCGCGCGCGCTCGGCCCCGACCGTGCTCACGCCCCATGCCGGCGAGCTCGCCCGGCTGCTCGAGACCGACAGCCAGGCGATCGGAGCCCGGCGGCTGCACAGCGCCCGGGTGGCCGCCGAGCGCTCGGGTGCGATCGTCGTGCTGAAGGGCGACGACACGCTCGTCGCCGCGCCCGAGGGCCAGGTGGCGGTCAACCGCGGTGGTGCGGCCGCGCTCGCCACCGCCGGGACCGGGGATGTGCTCTCCGGCGTCATCGGCGCCTACCTGGCCAAGGGCATGGACCCGTTCCACGCCGCCTGCGCGGGGGTTCTCGTGCACGCTCAGGCCGGGCGCCTCGCCGCCGCGCGCATCGGCAGCGAAGGGGTCATCGCCTCCGACGTCATCGCCTCCCTGCCGCAGGCGCTGCCCCCGCGCCGCGAGGAACACGTCTGAGGATGCCGGCCCGCGCGCTGGCCCGCGTCAACCTGGCCGCGATCGAGCGCAACGTGCGCACGCTACGGGCCCGGCTCACCCCGGGGACGGAGCTGTGCGCGGTGGTGAAGGCCGACGGCTACGGCCATGGCGCCGCCCGCGCGGCCACGGCGGCGCTGCGCAGCGGGGCCGGCTGGCTGGCGGTGGCCACCGCCGGCGAGGCGGTGGCTCTGCGCGAGGCCGGGATCGGGGGGCGGATCCTCGTCATGGGGGCGCTCGACCGCCGCGACGCCGCGGCCGCGCTGGGTGCGAGTGCCGACGTGGTGGCGTGGACGGATGCCTTCCTGGACTTCATCCTCACCGCCCCGGTGCCCGGCCGCCCGCGGGTCCACATCAAGCTCGACACCGGCATGGGCCGGCTCGGGACCCGAAGTCCGGCGGAGGCGCTCGGGCTGGTCGAGCGTCTGCTCGCCGCCGGGCCGGCGGCCGAGCTGGCCGGGCTGATGACGCACTTCGCCACCTCCGACGACGACCTCGACTTCCTGACCGCGCAGCTGGCCGTGTTCCGGCCGGTGGTCGATCAGGCGCGCGCCCGCTGCCCCGGGCTGATCGTCCACGCCGCCAACAGCGCCGCCGCGCTCCGGGCCCCGGAGGCCCACTTCGACGCCGTCCGGTGTGGCATCGCCATCTACGGCGGCGATCCGATGCACGTGGACCCGGCCCACCACGGGCTCGAGGCGGCGCTCGAGCTGACCAGCTATGTGGCCGCAGTCAAGCGCGCACGACCCGGGGAGTCGGCCGGGTACGGGCGGCGCTTCGTGGCCGACCACGAGACATGGCTGGCCACGATCCCGATCGGCTACGGCGACGGAGTACGCCGCGCCCTGACCAACAACGGCGAGGTGCTCGTGGGCGGGCAGCGCTATCCGATCGCCGGGACGGTGAGCATGGACAACATCACCGTCGAGGTCGGGGCCCCGGACGCCGTCGCGGTCGGGGACATCGTCACGCTCATCGGCCCGAGCGGCACCCAGCGGATCAGCGCCGAGGACGTCGCCGCCCGCCTGCGCACGATCAACTACGAGGTCCTGTGCGGGATCTCCGCGCGCGTGCCCCGCACCTACCACCATGACGGGAGCCGGGGATGAGCGTCGAGCCCCGCGCCGCGCTCGCCGCGCTCGAAGGTGAGGCCTACCTGGTCGGCGGGGCCGTGCGCGACCGGCTGCTCGGGCGGCCGACGAGCGACTACGACGTCGTCGTGGCCGGTCCGCCGCGGCCGGTCGCCCGCGCGCTCGCCCGCGCGCTGCGGGCGCATGTGTTCGAGCTGTCCGAGGGCTGGGGCGCCTGGCGCGTGGTCGACCGCGGGCGCCGGTGGCAGATCGACATCATCGGCTTGCACCCCGGCGGGCTGGAGGTGGATCTCGCCCAGCGTGACCTGACGGTCAACGCGATCGCCGAGCCGGCCGCCGGCGGCGAGCTCGTGGACCCCTTCGCGGGCCGGGGTGATCTCGCGGCCCGGCGCCTGCGGATGGTCGGCGCGGGTGCGTTCGCCGCCGATCCGTTGCGGGTCATGCGCCTGGCTCGCATGGCCTGCGAGCTCGACTTCGCCGTCGACCCGAACACCGCCCGCGCCGCCGGCGCCAGCGCGTCCGCGCTGGGCGCCGTCTCGCCCGAGCGGGTGTTCTCCGAGCTGCGCCGTGTGCTCGTCAGCGATCGCCCGCTGGCCGGTCTGCGCCTGCTCGATCAGATCGGCGCCACGGCGGCGGTGCTGCCCGAGCTCCGGGCGCTCGACGGCGTGCGCCAGAGCCACTACCACCATCTCGACGTGCTCGCCCACACGGAGGCGGTGCTCGAGGCGGCGGTCGGGCTCGAGCGCGATCCCGAGGCCTGGTTTCCCGGGCAGGGCGCGGCACTCGAGGCGTTCATGCGTCAGCCGCTGGCCAACGAGCTCACGCGCTGGGGCGCGCTGCGCTTCGGCGCCCTGTTTCACGACATCGCCAAGCCCCAGACGCGCGCGGTGAGCGCAGAGGGACGCACCACGTTCTTCGACCACGATGTCCAGGGGGCGACATTGGCCGACGCCGTGCTCGGGCGCCTGCGGGCCAGCCAGCGTCTGCGCGGGCACGTGGCCGCGCTCGCCCGCCACCACCTGCGGCTCGGCTTCCTCGTGCACGAGGCCCCGCTCGCCCGCCGGGCCGTCTACCGCTATCTGCGCGACAGCGCGCCGGTCGAGGTCGACGTCACCGTGCTCAGCGTGGCCGATCGTGTGGCCACCCAGGGTCGGGGGGCCGAGGAAGCGACCCAGCGGCATCTCGCGCTCGCCCGCACGCTGCTCGCCGAGGCGCTGCGCTGGCAGGATGAGCCTCCGACGCCCCCGCTGCGAGGCGACGAGCTCGTCAAGGAGCTCGGCCTGCGTCGCGGGCCGCACATCGGCATGCTCCTGGGCGAGCTCGAGGAGGCGAGCTACGCCGGGGAGATCAGCTCACACGAGGAGGCGATCGCTCGCGCCCGGGCGCTCGCCCAGAGCGCGCCCGGTAGTGTGCCCGCTCGTGAGCGAACCTGACTGCATCTTCTGCCAGATCGTCGCCGGCGAGCTGCCCGCGCACAGGATCGGCGAGGACGAGCACACGATCGCGTTCATGGACATCAACCCGTGGACGCGCGGTCACGCCCTCGTCATCCCCCGCCGGCACGCCCGCGATCTGACCGAGATCGATCCGGACGACCTGGCCGCGGTGGCCCGGGGCGCCCAGCGCGTGGCCAAGCGGATCGTGCCCCGGCTCCACGCCGACGGCGTGAACCTGCTCAACTCCTGCGGAGCGGCGGCCTGGCAGACGGTGTTCCACTTCCACGTGCACGTCATCCCGCGCTATCGGGACGATCCGCTACGCCTGCCGACGACGCCGCAGGTGGTCGATCACGCCGATCTGGCCGCTCTGGCCGAGACGCTGCGATGAGCGCGCAGGCCGGACCGGTGCGGGTACACGACGACGGGCTCGTGGCGGTCGTCACCTTCGCGCACCCGCCGCTCAACCTCTACGACACGGCACTGGATGCGGCGCTCCAGGCGACGGTCGCCGAACTCGAGCGCCGAGCCCCCCGAGCCGTCCTGTTCCGGGCCGAGGGGCGGGTGGTCAGCGGCGGCGTCGACGTGGCGGTATTCGCCGCCCAGGAGAGCGCGGCCGCGGCCACCAACTTGTTCGAGGGTCTCGTCGATCTCGCCCGTCGGGTGGATCGTCTGCCCTGCCCGACCGTGTTCGCCGCCCACGGCCTGTGCCTGACCTGGGCGTTCGAGCTCGCGCTCGCCTGCGACATCATCCTCGCCACCCGCTCGGCCAGCTTCGGCCTCGTCGAGCGCGTCGTCGGTCTCACCCCGGCGATGGGCGGCACGCAGCGGCTGGCCGAACGCGCGGGCACCGGCCGGGCGCGCGAGTTCGTGATGACCGGCGGCCGCTACGACGCCGAGACGCTCGAGCGCTGGAACGTCGTCAACCGCGTGTACGACGACGCGGGCTTCGACGCCGCCGTGCGCGCGTTCACGGCCGATCTGGCCGAGGGCCCGACCCGCGCGCACGCCGCCACGAAGCAGGTGCTCCGGGACTACCTCGAGGGCGGGGTTGAGATGGCCAACGACCGGGTGGCGGCGGTGGCCGGCGCGCTGTTCGACACGGAGGACCTGCGTGGGGCGGTCGCCTCGTTCCTCGAACACGGGCCCGGAAAAGCGACCTTTCAGGGGCGCTGAGCCGGGCTGCGCGGGCCCATCAACCGCTCATTCATGCCCAAACGCCGCGAAGCCTGCTACGTTTCCCGCGTTTATTGGGGGCCACGGGACCGCCTGCCCGATGTGTCCTAAACAGCTGGAGGCATCGAAGGGGTAGTAGATGGCAACGGGTACGGTCAAGTGGTTCAGTGACGACAAGGGCTTCGGCTTCATCACGCCTGACGACGGCGGGCGCGATCTGTTCGTCCACTTCTCGGGCATCTCGGGCGACGGTTACCGGTCGCTGGCCGAGGGCGCCAAGGTCACCTACGAGGAGGAGGCCGGGCCCAAGGGCCCGAAGGCCGTGAACGTCCTCAAGATGTAGCGAGCCTGGCCGCAGACGGTGCGGCCGGCTGCGGGTGAGGAGAGACGGTCCGCGGCGGGACCGGGAAAGAGCGACGCAACTGCCGCTGGCAGGTCGTGTTCAATGGCACTATGAAACGCACTCTGTTCACGGCGGCGGCAACGGTGGTCTGCGCGATGCTGGCCCCGGCTGCGGCCAGCGCGTCCATCGTCGAGCTGGGCGCAGTGTCCTCGTCGCCGCTGGTGGCGCCGAGCTGCCCGGCCGGCGTCGCGCCCGCCAACTGCACGATCATCCTCACCCGCGTCACCGCCATGGAGACGATCCGGTCCGGCGTCGCCTACCCGACCACGGTCAAGTCGGCCGGCCGGATCGTCGCCTTCACGGTCGGACTGTCGGCGCTGTCGAGCAACCGCACGACCGCGCACAACGACATTCACGCGCTCGACACCGCCTACGGCGGCACGACGCGGGTCGCGATCACCGTGCTGCGGCCCTCGGGCAACAAGCGGCTGCGCCGCTTCAAGGTGGTGGCCGAGAGCCCCATCTTCAAGGTGCAGCCGTACCTCGGCCAGGTCGTGCAGCTCCCGCTCACCACGAGCCTGGCTGTCGCGCCCGGTGACATCGTCGCGCTGTCCACGCCGACGTGGGCGCCCGTGCTGTCGATCGACCTGAACACGAAGTCCTACGCCTACCGGCAGAGCCGGTCGACCGGCTGCGGGAGTACGCCGAGCACGGACCTCGCCCAGCCCGTGGGTGCGACCGCCGCCTACGGCTGCGACTATCCGGGCACCCGGGTCGAGTACACGGCCACCGAGGTGACGAACCCGCTGGTCATCAATCCGATCCACGGGCGGTTCCGGCGCCGCTGAGCACGGACGACGAGGGACGCGGATGGCCGTTCCCAGGCTGAACGTCCTCACCTGCGATCTGGACGGCACCCTCGAGCGACCGGGGTTTCGCCATGCGGGCGCCCCGATCGGGGGCCGGATCGGGGCCGAGCGCATTGGTGCCGGCCTCTACGAGGCGGTCGCGGGCCTGCCAATCTGGCCCTACCACTACCACTACGGAACCGAGGAGTGGGTGTACGTCCTCTCGGGCGCGCCGGTGCTCCGCGATCCCGGCGGGCGGCGCGGGCTCAGCCCCGGGGACCTGGCCTGCTTTCCGCCCGACCATCGAGGCGCCCACACGCTGGAGGGACCGGGACGGTTCCTGATCTTCAGCACGCGGGAGTCGTCCGGACCCTGGATGTCGGTCTATCCCGACTCGGACAAGGTCGGGCTCATGCCCGGGCCGGGCCGGGACCCGCTCCGGCTGCCGCGCTCCGCCGCCGTCGGCTACTGGCACGGCGAGGGCGCCGGTGACTCATCCGATCCGGTTGAGGTGGAGCGCGAGCCGGCGGATGGTGGCGGGCGCCCGGTCATCAACGCGTTGAGCGTGCCGACGCACGACCCCCCCTCAGATGCGGCCCCGGGGTCGTCCGGTCGCGCCGCTCGGCCCGGCCCAGCGCTCGGGGCGGCCCGCCTCGAGCCCACCGTGCTGGATCTCGATCCGGGCGAGGAATCGGAGCCCTACCACTACACGTGGGGTCGCGAGGAGTGGGTGCTCAGCCTCACCGGAACGCCAACCGTCCGCCATTCCGACGGTCAGGAGGCGCTTCATCCGGGGGAGGTGGTGTGCTTTCCAGAGGGGCCGGCCGGCGCGCATCAACTGGTGAACCTCGGTGACAGTGCCGCCCGCGTCCTCGTCCTCGAGAGCCGGGGCACCCCGGCGCACACCTGCTACCTCGACAGTGACACCTGGGTGCTCGACCACGGCCCGGATCGCCCGAGCGTCACGCTCAGAGGGCCGGCCGGTTACTGACAGGCGCCCGGGTTCTGCTGGCAGAAGGCCGAGCCGAGCCCGGCGCCTCCGCTCGACGAGCCACCGCCGGAGCCCGTGCCGCCGGAGCCTCCGGTGCCCGCCGTCCCGCCCCCGGCCGCGCCGCCGCCCCCGGTGGAGCTCGTGGTGGTGCCGGCGCTCGTGGCCGGCGTCGCGGTTCCGGAGTTGCCCGAGCTGGGCGTGCTCGCGGCCGCCGAGCTGCCGCTGCCGGCGCTCGAGGACGCGCTCGTGCCTGAGCTGGCCGAGCTCGTGCTGCTCGGGCTCGAGCTCGCCGGCGTGCTCGTCGTGTTCGTGCTCGTGCCGGTCGAGCTGGTCGTCTGCGTGCTCGCCGTGTTCGAGCTCAGGCTGGCCGTGGCACCGCCCGGAACGGTGAGCGGCGGCGCGTCGGTCGTGTCGGCGGTCACGGTGCCCCCACCACCGCAGCCGGCCAGCGCGAGCGCGACTGCTCCCGCGGCCACGAGGGCAAGAAGTCGGCGAGCGGTCGGGCCGCTGGGCATGGTGATCGTCAGGAGTCGAGCGGCGCCATGCGCCGCCCGCAGTACGGGCAGTCGTTGAGGTCCTTGGGCGCGAGCTGATCGCACCAGTTGCAGAAGCGCAGGTTCTCCACCGCCCAGGGCAGCTCGGAGACCGTGGGAGCCAGCGGCAGCAGCTGGGCCACGACCTCGAGCTCCTCGCCCGTGTCGCGGTCGCGATAGATGTGGCCGGGCTCGGCCTCGATGACGACCTCACGCCCGGTCGAGGGCGTGCGCATCCGATATCTCTGGCGGATCCTCATCGGCGGCCATGCTACCAACGGGGGACCTTCCCATGCCGCCGACTCCTGGGATAGAGTGCGGGCCACCAGCGTATGGTGAGGAGAGGGATCATCGCGGTATTGCTCGGGCTGGCCGGGCTCGGCTTGAGCAGTTGCTCGCTCAAGCACCCGACGGCTGACGTCGTGCACGGCAAGGTGCTGTTCGTGCAGAAGTGCGGCGCCTGCCACACGCTCAGCCATGCTCAGACGACGGGCACGCAGGGTCCGAACCTGGATGACGCCTTCCTGCAGGACCGCTCCGATGGCGAGAAGAGCACCTCGATCCAGGGGCTGGTCTCCTACTGGATCCAGTATCCGAACAGCCAGGGCATCATGCCGGCCAAGCTGGTGAGCGGCCAGAACGCCGAGGACATCGCCGCCTACGTCGGTCAGGTGGCGGCCATGCCGGGCCAGGACACCGGGCAGCTGGCCAGTGCGGTCCAGCAGACGGTCCCCATCACTCCGGCGACGGGCAAGACGGTCTTCACCGGTGTGGGCGGCTGCGGCGCCTGTCACACGCTCGCGGCGGCCGGGACGACCGGCACCACCGGGCCGAACCTGACCCAGCGGCTGGCCAGCGACTGCGCGAACCCGGCTTCCCAGTCCAAGCGCGGGGCGTCGCTGAAACAGTGCATCACGACCGCCATCACCAACCCCTACACCTACATCCCGTCCGGCTACACCGCCGGGGTGATGCCGGCCAACTTCGCCCAGACGCTCAGCAAGACGCAGATCCAGGCGCTCGTCGCCTACCTGTCGAGCGTCACGCACTGACGTGGCGGTTGGCGGTCGGGCTGCCGCTGCGGTGGGGCGGTCCGCCGTGGGCGGGCACGCGTGGGGCGGTCGCTGCTTCGGCTTCGGCGGGTGCCGGGGCGGGGCGGGTGCTCCTGCGCCCGGCGGGTGACGGGGCGAACTTTGCGGATCTGCATGCCATTTTCGGGGGGTAGATCCGCAACGTTCAGGATCCGTCCCTGGTGATTTTCTCCAGATAGCGGAGAAAATCGCCCGAATGAGCCGACCGCGACCGCGAGCGCGACCGCGACTCGCTTTGCGCAGGATGGCGATTGGACCCGTCCCCGCGTCGCGCCCGAGGCCGGCGCCGCTCAGCCCCGTCGACTCGCCACCGGCTCGCTCGCGCTCCCGGGCCCCTCGGCCGCCCGGGCCCGCACCCGCTCCCACAGCTCCTCGCCGCGGCCGGCGGCCACCGCGCGGGCGGCCCGCCGGGGATCGAGCTCGACCCCCTGGGCCTGCGCGAAGTCGAGCAGCTCCTGGCGCTCGTCGCCCTCGCGCGCCACCTTCAGGAACAGCCAGCCGAACAGGCAGATCGTGAGGATGCTCTCCTCAACCATCATGACCCCGGCGGCCGCGATCTGGTCGGCCATCTGAGCGATGTGCCAGTGGGCGTCCCCGCCCCGGTAGTAGGGGTAGAACACGGTTCCCGAGAAGATCATGACGTTGGCGAGCACGGTGCCGAGCAGGCGCACGGCGACGATATAGGCGAGCTGGGCGCCGTTCGAGAACCACTGTGGCTTGGGCAGCGGGCCGAGCAGCGCCATCCACATGGCGATCCCGAAGCCGAGGAAGCAGGCGTGCTGCAGCGCGTGGATCGGGTCGTGGCGCAGCGCCGCCTGGTAGAGCACGGGCAGGTGCCAGACATAGAAGTTCACCGCCCACACGACGATCGCCACCACCGGGTGCGTGAGGACGCGCAGGCGGGCCAGCACGGGGTTGCGCAGCACCGGGGCCAGGAGGGGGCCGGTGAACCCGAGCACGACGAGCAGCGCGGCCACGTCCCCGATCAGGAGGTGCTCGATCATGTGGGCGACGAGCAGCTGGTCGGCCAGCGTGTCGACGGGCGGGCTGAGGGCGATGGCGAGCACGATCAGCCCGCTGGCAAAGCAGGCCTGGCGCCAGCCCTCCACCGCCCGAGGCGTTCCGGCCAGCCGGCGCACGCGGGCGCGGTAGGGCACCCACCAGACGAGCGCGAGCAGGGGCAGCAGCACCCCCTGGATGGGGCCGACGCCGGCCAGCGGAAGAGCGATCGGCGGCACGCTGTTCATGGTGTCAGCTCCTGGCCGGCGGGCAAGCCGACCGGTCAGGCAGCGGCGGTGGGATCAGGCGATCGCGCGCACGAGCACGGTCACGAGCGCGATCGCGGCGAGCACGACGATGCACCACACGAGCACGCGGAAGGCGGCGGCCTCGGATCGGAGGGGACCAGGCACGGGCGGGCGGTGCCTAGAGGATGTAGACCGTGGTGTACACGACGATCCACATGATGTCGACGAAGTGCCAGTAGATCCCTGGCACCTCCATGCCCTGGTGGTGCTCGGCCGAGTAGTGACCCTTGAAGGCGCGCCGGGTCACCATCGCCAGCAGGCAGAGCCCGATGAACACGTGGGCGCCGTGCAGGCCGGTGAGCGAGTAGAAGACGGTCGCCTGGGCGGAGTCGTGCGGTGCGAAGCCGACGTGGACGTACTCGTTGATCTGCACGAACAGGAACGTGGCCCCGAGCAGGAACGTCGACACCATCCCCGCCTTGAGGCCGAAGCGGTTGCCCCGGCGCACCGAGACCAGCGCCCAGTGCAGGGTGATCGACGAGGACATCAGGATCACCGTGTTCACGCCCGCGACGGCCTCCGGCACCTTCGTCCCGTGGGCCGGCCACGGGTTGTGGTTCACGATCCGGATGAAGAAGTACGCCGTGAAGAAGGCGCCGAAGATCATGATCTCCGACATGATGAAAAGCAGCATCCCGAGCGTCGGCGCCTCGACGCGCGAGGACCGGTGCGCGGGCGGCGGCCCGTGGTGCTCGGCGTGGGGGAGGGCGGCGGCTTCCATGTCTGTCGTGTCCCCTAGGCCGCGGCGTCGCTGACGTCGGTATGCACCACGTGCTCGACCTCCTTGCCGCTGCTGCGGCGGACCCGTTCGATGAGGTCGGCGCGGAGCCAGCCCGACTTGGTCTCCGAGAAGGTCGAGATCACGATGTCGTCGACCCGGAAGTACTGGAGCGCGTTCATGATCGCCGTGTAGGGATCGGGGTCGCCGATCATGCCGGCCGCGTACAGCTCGCGCACACGCAGGCGGTCGACGACCAGCTTCAACCGCGTCCGGGCGCGCCGGGCCGCCTGTCCGTCGCCGCCCTCCTGGGGCACGAGCACGATGAACACCTGGCGGTGCTCGCCCCCCGGGGCGGCGTCGGCCTTCGCCTTCAGCGCCTCGAGCAGCTCGTCGCCCGACGCCGTGCGGTTGGCCACCGCCAGGGTGACGCGGTAGGGCAGCCCCTCGCTGTCGATGTCGTTGACGATGTGTGTGACCTCGACGCCGGTGGCGTCACGCAGGCGGTCGATGAGGTCCCGCCGCAGCCAGCCCGAGCGCGTGGCCGGATAGGTCGAGATGATGATCTCCTGCGGCTTGTACTCGCGCACGGCGTCCAGCGTGGCCGTGTACGGGTCGGGATCGCCGACCTCGCCGATCGCCCGGATGCCCATGTCGCGGATGACCTCGAGCGCCAGGTCGATCCGCACCTGGGCGGCGTCGAACACGGCGTCGTCATAGATGACCAGGCCGCTGCGGGGGCGGTTCTGAGGCACGCAGAGGACGAACCGCGTGTCCTCGTCGGACCGCTGCTGGACCGCCTCGAGCAGCTCGCGACCGCCGAGGGTCTCGTTCGCGACCACGAGGATCGTCTTCGACGCGATGAAGGCGCCCGTGCTCACGTGTGGCTCTCCTGGCTCGGTGGGACGGTGAAGGAGCCGGCGGCCACCTGCTTGGCGGCTTCGACCGGGGGCTTGAAGATCCCGTGAACCGCCCCGGGAACGCCGTACTCGTACGGGCCGCCGACGACCGTCGGCACGGCGTCGAAGTTGAACACCGGCGGGGGCGAGGAGACCTGCCACTCGAGCGTGAGCGCCCGCCACGGGTTGCCGGCCGCCCGCGGCCCGCCCCACCAGCTGGCCACCACGTTGTAGAGGAAGATGAGCGTGCTCAGCCCGAGGATGAAGGCGGAGATCGAGATGAACAGGTTCCAGGCGGCGAACTTCTCCGCGTATTCGGCCACCCGTCGCGGCATCCCCTGCAGGCCGATGATGTGCATCGGGCCGAAGGTCAGGTTGAAGAACACGAAGGTGAGCCAGAAGTGCCACTTGCCCAGGCGGTCGTCGAGCATCCGGCCGGTCATCTTCGGGAACCAGTAGTAGACGCCGGCGAAGATCGTGAACACCGAGCCGCCGAACAGCACGTAGTGGATGTGGGCGACGATGAAGTAGGTCTGGCTGACGTGGATGTCGAACGGGATCATGGCCAGCATCACGCCGCTGATCCCACCGAGCGTGAACATGGTCAGGAAGCCGAGCGCGAACAGCATCGGCGTGTCGAGATGCAGGACCCCTCGCCAGAGCGTGGCCAGCCAGGAGAAGATCTTGATGCCGGTCGGGATGGCGATGATCGCCGTGGTGATCATCATCGGGATCCGGATCCAGGGCTGCATGCCGGAGACGAACATGTGGTGCGCCCACACCGTAAAGCCGAGCACGACGATGGCGAGCAGCGAGAAGGCCATCATCCGGTAGCCGAAGATCGGCTTGCGGGACTTCACCGCGATGATCTCGGAGATGATCCCGAACCCGGGCAGCATCATGATGTAGACGGCCGGGTGCGAGTAGAACCAGAAGACGTGCTGGTACATGATCACGTTGCCGTCCTTCCCCGCGCCGACGAAGGCGTCGAAGAAGTGGAAGCCGAGCGCCCGGTCGAGCAGCACGAAGAACTGCGACGCGGCGATGAACGGCGTGGCGATGACCACGAGCAGCGAGGTCGAGAAGTTCGCCCACACGAGCAGCGGCATGCGGAAGAAGCTCATTCCAGGCGCCCGCATGGTGATGATCGTGACCAGGAAGTTCAGCGCGGTGGCGATCGATGACGCTCCGGCCAGCTGGACGGCGATCGAGAAGAACAGCTGCCCGAGCGGCATCGTCGTCGACAGCGGCGCGTAGGCGGTCCAGCCCGAGGCGAACGAGCCGCCGGGGGCCAGGAAGCTCATGAGCATCATGAGCCCGGCCAGCGGCAGCATCCAGTAGGAGAGCGCGTTCAGGCGCGGGAACGCCATGTCCGGTGCGCCGATCATGAGCGGCAGCACGTAGTTGGCCATCCCCGCGAACACGGGGATGACGAACAGGAAGATGAGGATCGTGGCGTGGACCGAGAACACGCCGTTGTACTGCTCGGGGGTGAGGAACTGCATCCCCGGCTTGGCCAGCTGGGCCCGGATGAGCTCGGCGAGCAGGCCGCCGACGAACAGGAAGAAGAACGAGGTGACCGTGTACTGGACACCGATCACCTTGTGGTCGGTGTTGATCCGGAAGTAGTCGCGCCAGGTGTGGGCGCCATGCGAGGAGTGGTCCTCGGCCCGGGTCGGCCTCCCGGCGATCCAGTAGAACCAGTAGTCGGCCGCGCCGAGGCCGACGAGGAAGAACAGGGGGACGGCGATGAGGGCAACGATGGTGATCGCCCGCCCGTCCACGATCGGATGCTGGTGCTGGCCCCAGCGGATGAGCGCCGTCAGCGCAACGGCGAATCCCAAGCCGAGAACGTCATAGAGCGCGGCGCGGTACCAGCCTGGTGCGCGGAGCTTCGCCGGAAGCGGCATCAGCGGACCTCCTCTCGTTCGTCTGAGGACGACGTCGATTGTTCTCGCCGGTCGCGGGGCGCAAACGTGATCATGGCGCGCTCCCCGAGCTCGCCGATCCGCCGGTTGAGCCGGGCACGCCGGGCTGCGACTCGGCCGCCGAGGGCCGGCCGACCGGGAGCGGTCCGTTCAGTTTCTGGCTCGCCAGCCAGCTGTTGAACTGGGCCGCCGGGATGACGTGCGCGCCGGCGCGCATCAACCCGTGGCCGGCCCCGCACAGCTCCGTGCACTCGACCGGATAGTCGCCCAGCCGGGTCGGGGTCACCCGCAGGGTGGTGGTGATGCCGGGCACGGCGTCGAGCTTCTCGGAGAAGTTCGGCACGAAGAAGCTGTGGATGACGTCGAGCGAGCGCAGCTTGAACACGACCGGCCGGCCCTTGGGCAGGTAGAGCACGGGGGAGACCACCTGGCCGCCCCCGCGGGGATAGGAGAACTCGAAGGCGAACTGGCGGGCGGTGACGTTGACGGTCAGCTCGTTCGGCCGGGTCTTCTCGTTGGTCCGCAGCACCGTGTAGGAGTAGCTGCACAGCCCGAGGATGAGCAGGGCCGGGGCGAGCGTCCACACGACCTCGAGGCGGGTGTTGCCGTGGATCGGTGGCCCGTCCTTCATCTCCTCGCCCGGGCGCATGCGAAAGCGCCAGACGGCGAAGACGACCACGGTCTCGACGATCACGAACATTGGGATCGAGGCGAACAGCAGGACGTGGTACAGCGTGTGGATGTTCCCGGCCTGGAGCGACCCCTGGGTGGGAAACCACGGAATGAGCAGCGCAACGACGATCCCCACCGCTGTGGCGATCACGCCGAAGATGATCATCGGCACGATGGGATGCCGTCTCACGCGCGCACCTCGTCTCCTCGTGATCCCTCTCCGACCACCGCCCGGCATCCTATGCGTTCTCGCCGACGGACGCGAGCGGGTGCCGGTGCCCTGGTCAGCGCCGGAACGCCCCGTCGCCTATGATTGAGACAGCTGTTGCAAAGTCGACGCGGAGGCAACGATGCAAGTCCGAAACGGCATGTCGGATGTGGTCCTGACCGTTGGCCCCGACCACACGCTGCGGCAGGCCGCAGAGGCGATGTGCCGGCGGGGGGTCGGTGCCGCCGTCGTGCTCGACCCCGACGCGAGCGGGCCAGGGGTGCTCACCGAGCGCGACCTGCTGCGCTCGGTCGCGGCCGGTGAGGATCCCGACCAGGAGACGGTGGGCGCCCATCTGACCGCCGACCTGAAGTTCGCCTCCCCGGAGTGGTCGCTCGAGCAGGCGGCGACGACGATGGTCAAGGGCGGCTTCCGCCACCTCCTCGTGGTCGCAGGGGGCGAGATCGTCGGCATGCTGTCGATGCGCGACATCGTGCGGGTGTGGACCGAGGACGGGGCGACGAGCGAGCTCATCCCCGAGGCGGTGCGGGTATAGCCCGACGCGACGGCGTCGCGGTGGCGGGACCGAGCCACTCGACCCAGGCGCCATGGGGGTCTGTCCAGGCAGTCGGGCGGCCGTCGACGGCGAGCAGGAAGGCGCCGGACGGGCAGCCGGCAATGACCTCCTCGGTCAGCCCCGGGATGACCTCCGGTCCCTCGTTGGCGATCCAGACAGCGCCGAGCTTGGCCACCGAGTCGGCGAACCTCGCGCGTTGGCCGGAGTCCGGGAGGTAGCCCAGGACGGCGGTGTGAAAGACGACGAGCGTCGCGTGAGCCGGCGCTTGCGCGGCCAGCGCGGGCACATCCGTCCGGAGGTCGCCAGCGACCACGCCCGGCGGGTCGCGGCGAGCCAGCTCGACGGCGGCGCGGAGCCGGGAGATGCGGTACTCCTCACCGGGCCAGATGAGCGCTTCGAGCCACCGGATCTGGTCCGGATCGCTCGTGTCGACCGGGCGCAGGTCAAGTCCCGCCCGCCAGGCGACCTCGACGTTGCCGGTCGGTACCGGCGTCGCGCCGCGGGCCTCACACCTCAGCACGACAGGCGCACCCTCCGTCGGGACGCTCGGGTTGACCTGCCCCGCGTCGCCGTAGTCGTAGGCGTACCGATCCGCCAGCAGGCACAGCCCCGCCGCCGTGCCCACTTCGAGCAGCGCCAGGGGCTGTGGCAGCTGGGCGAGGAGCGGCAACAGCGTGGCGCAGCGGCCGGGCTCGTTCGTTTGGGTCACGCGAGCCGCGATGAGCGCCGCGATCCGCCGCCCATCCGCGACCACGAGTTCACGAAACGCAGTCGGATCTTCGAGCGTGCCGTGCAGGAACCGCATGGCCCCCAAGAGGAGGTTGGGCTGCCACTTCTCCGGCGGCAACGACGCCACGAACCCGAGCACCACCTCGTCGTCGGCCAGCGCGGCGGCCAGGCGCTCGTACACCGCTGAGCGTCCGCGGGCGGAGACGGCGAACCGTCGGAACAATCCGGCGATCTCGACCCGGGCGTCCGCGGTCACGGAGCTCCGAGCCCGCCCGCCGGGCTGATGGCTCAGTGCTCGCCCGGGTGGGCGTGCGACTCGGGCAGCTGCTCGACGTCGCGCCGGGTGTCGCGGATCCAGCGGACCAGCGTGTAGAGGAAGATGATCAGCCCGATGATCGAGAGGCCGATGCCGAGCGTCGTCCCGATCACCGCCAGCGTGATCCCGATCGCCATGACGAACGGGAGGATCGTCGGCCCGGGGAGGTGGATCTCCTCGCTGACGGGCGGGGCCTCACGCGGGAAGTCGCTCACGCGTGGACGTAGATCGCGGCAGCCACGAACGTGATGCCGAACAGAATCAGGGATGCGGCGCCGGCGATGAGGCCGAGCCGGAGGTTCTTGCGGGCGAGCTTCCTATCCATACCGCTGGGAATCTACAACTTCTTGTCCGCGACCATCGCCCCGAACAGCAGGGCGAGGTAGGCGAGGGAGAACAGGTAGAGCTGGAGGGCGGCTCGGCGATCGGCCCGCCGGTACAGGCGGATCGAGCCGGCCAGGAAGGCCAGGCCGAGCACGATCGAGGCAACCAGGTAGACGGCGCCGAACCCACCGGCGCAGAACGGCAGCTGGGTGACCGCGTAGAGCAGCAGCGTGTACAGGACGATCTGGCGCCGCGTCTCGTGCTCGCCGCGGGCCACCGGCAGCATCGGCACCCCGACCTTGGCGTACTCGTCCTTCATGAGCAGGCTGAGCGCCCAGAAGTGGGGCGGGGTCCAGTAGAACACGATCGCGAACAGGTAGACCGCGGTCCAGGACAGCGAGCCGCGGGTGGCGGCCCAGCCGACGAGCGGGGGAACGGCGCCGGCGGCGCCGCCGATCACGATGTTCTGGGGGGTGCGCCGCTTCAGCCACAGTGTGTAGACGCCGACGTAGCCGACGAAGCCGCTGAGCGACAGGACGGCGGCGAGCAGGTTCACGGTCAGGCTGAGAAGCGCGAACGACAGGACGGCCAGGGCGATGCCGAAGCCGAGCGCCGCCCGGGGGGCGACGCGCCCGGCCGGGATGGGCCGGGACGCCGTGCGCTTCATCTGGGCGTCGATGTCGCGGTCGTAGTAGTGATTGACCGCGCCGGCACCCCCGGCGGACAGGTAGCCGCCCAGGCAGGTGAGGGCGATCGTGCCCACGGGCGGGTGGCCGGCGATCTCCATCGTCGTCACGGTGGTGAACAGCAGGAGCGTCTGGACCTTCGGCTTGGTCAGCTCGAAGTAGTCCCGGGCGAGCTGGCGGACGCCGGAGACCGGCTCGACAGTGGTGACGCTCACGGGCACGCGGGCGACGCTATCAGGGAAGCCGGGCGGGGGCGAGGGGCTACGCCCGGGCGAACTGCTCGCTGCCGCCGGTCTTCTGGGTCACGCCGGTCTCGCGCTCGATCTGCCGGCGGATGTCGCGCATCGGCTCGACCGAGCGCACCCGCGGCACCGTGTCGAAGTTGTTGACCGGCGGGGGCGAGCTAATGAACCACTCGAGCGTGTTCCCCTTCCAGGGATCCGGCCCGGCGATCCGCCCACGCTTGTAGTTCAGGGCGATGTTGATGATCGTCAGCAGGATCCCGATGGCGAGGATGTAGGAGCCGATCGTCGAGATCAGGTTGTACGTCGACCAGCCGTAATTGGCCGGATAGGTGTAGATCCGCCGCGGCATGCCGGAGAGCCCGAGCGCGTGCTGGACGAAGAAGGTCATGTTGAAGCCGATGAACATGACCCAGAACGACGCCTTGCCCAGGCGCTCGTTGAGCATCCGCCCGGTCATCTTCGGGAACCAGTAGTAGAGCCCGGCGAAGATCGAGAACACGGCGCCGCCCATGAGCACGTAGTGGAAGTGGGCGACCACGAAGTAGGTGTCGTTGAGCTGCCAGTCGACTGGGAAGGTGGCCAGGAAGATGCCGGTGATGCCGCCGAGCAGGAAGATCGAGATGAAGCCGACGGCGAAGTGCAGGGAGGCCGTGGTGACGATCGACCCCCGCCACAAGGTGGCCGTCCAGTTGAAGATCTTCACGCCCGTCGGCACTCCGATCAGGAACGAGCTCAGCATGAAGAAACCGAGCACGACGAGCGGGACCGGCGAGGCGAACATGTGGTGGGCCCACACGAGCGTGGCCAGGAAGGCGATCACGGCGGTCGAGGCGGCGATGGCCTTGTAGCCGAACACCGGCTTGCGCGAGAAGACCGGGATGACCTCCGAGATCATGCCGAAGCCCGGCAGGATCATGATGTAGACCTCGGGGTGCCCGAAGAACCAGAACAGGTGCTGCCAGAGCACCGGCGAGCCGTGGGCGGTGGGGTCGAACCAGTGGGTGCCGAAGTGACGGTCGGTCAGCAGCATCGTGACCGCCGCGGCCACCGCGGGCAGGGCGATGATGAGCAGGATCGCGTAGACGAGGATCGACCACACGAACAGGGGCAGACGGCCCCAGCTCATGCCCGGCGCCCGCATGTTGACGATCGTCACGTAGAAGTTGATCGCGCCGACCAGGGACGAGATACCGGTGATGTGGATGAGGAAGATCCACGCGTCCTGACCCCCGCTGGGGGAGTACTGGATGCTCGACAGAGGCGGGTAGCTCCACCAGCCGGCCTCCGGCGGGTGGAAGAAGAACGTGGCGTAGAAGACGATGCCGCCGAGCAGCAGCAGCCAGAACGACAGCGCGTTCAGGCGCGGGAAGGCCATGTCCCGCGCGCCGATCATGAGCGGCACGAAGTAGTTGCCGAAGCCCGCCATCACCGGCACGACGAACAGGAAGACCATCGTCGTCCCGTGCATCGTCAGCAGCTCGTTGTAGGTCTCACCCGAGAGCAGCGTGTTGTTCGGAACCGCCAGCTGCGAGCGCATCAGCAGCGCCTCGATGCCGCCGAGGATGAAGAACACGAAGGTGAGGACCAGGTACATGATCCCGATCTTCTTGTGATCCGTGGTGGTCAGCCAATCCACCCAGCGCTTGGTCGTGCGCGGGCGGTGGACCTCGTGGGCGAGGACCTGTGGGACCGGCCGGGCGGCTGGCTCGGTGATCACGGACATCGGGTTAGGAGGCTCCTAGGTTGCCGGTGTTGGTGAGGTAGCTCCGCAGCTGGGAGACCTGATCATTGGCCGTCGAGATCATCTGCCGCTGGTGGGTGATCCAGGCGTTGTAGGTGTCGGGGGACACCACCCGCACGAAGGCGAGCATGAAGGCGTGCTGGCGACCACAGAGCTGCGCGCACTGGCCGTGGAAGTAGCCGGTATGCAGGGCCTTGAACCACGTGTAGGTCGTATATCCGGGGACGGCGTCGACCTTGCCGCCCAGCGAGGGCACCCACCAGGAGTGGATGACGTCGTTGGACTGGATGGCCAGCTGGACCGTCTCGCCGACCGGCACCTCCATCGTCGTGTACGAGTAGGGCAGCGGGCTCGAGGCCGAGAACGAGCTCTGCAGGCAGTTGTTGCCGTACGTGTAGCGCCAGATGAACTGGCGGCCCTGAACACACACGACGAGCTTCTTGCCGTTCGGGGGCGTCGGGGCGCTCGTGTCGGCCGAGAGCGAGATGCCGCCGTTCGAGTTCGGCGGGTTGATGATGCTCGGCAGCTTCACGAACGTGACCACGGTGAGGATCACGAGGATGAGCGCGGCGCCCACCGTCCAGCCGATCTCCAGCCGGGTGTTGCCGTGGATCTGGGCGGCGATGGCGCCCTTCTTGGCCCGGAACTTCCACACCGAGTACAGGAGCGCGCCCTCGACGATCACGAACACGACCGCCGCCATGTAGAGGATGATCCGGTAGAGCGAGGCGATCTCGTTCGCATTCGGCGAGCCGCCCGACTTCGGGGTGATGAAGTTGGCCAGGGCGGCGGGCGCGAGCACGAGCGAGCCGAGCACCGACAGGGCCACGACGAGGCTCACGGCGGGCAGCGCGCGCTGAGGGCGCCGGGGGGCTTTCAGGTGGCGTCGCAAGGCGCGGGATTCTACCCAGGACGCCCGGATGACGACCCCTCCCACGGCGTCAGCAACCATACGGCCCCGGGGCCCCCGGCGCGCCCCGGGCCGCTGGGGGCGGGGACTCCTATACTGCCCGCGCTTGCGCAGATCACGGGCCATCAGAGCGACCGCATGGGCCGTGATCGCGGTGGGTGTCGCGGCACCCGTCCTGCGCCGGCGGCTGCGGCTTCCGGCCCCCGCCGTGCTTGGCGCGGCCGGGCTCGCGCCAGTGGCCGCGAGCGTGGCCATTGCGCCCGGGCGCCGGCGCCAGGTGGCCGCCATGGCGCTGAACATGTGGGCCTACCTGGCCGCCTACGAGATGCCCAACGACGACCCCGAGCGCCTGAAGGCGCGGGTCCGCGTCGGTTACCCGATCGCCATCGACCGTGCGCTCGGCCTCGGGGTCACGCCGACGATGCGCCTGCAGCGCCGATTCGCCGCTCCGGGCCGGATCGGCCGGTTCGAACGGGCGCTCGTGTGGTGCCACTGGCTGTGGTTCCTCGTGCCCCACACGAGCGTGGGCTATGTGTTGCTTCGCAACCCCGGCCGCTTTCCGGCCGCCGCGGTGCGGATGTACGCGGTGTTCGACCTCGGCGCGGTCTTCTACTGGGCGATCCCGACGGCGCCTCCGTGGTGGGCAGCCGCGCACGGCCGGTTCGAGGGCCCCGAGCCGTTCGAGGTCCGGCGCATGATGATCGAGTACGGCGAGGAGTTCTGGGGCTCCCGCTGGGGCTCTCTTTTCGATGTCCTCGGAGGCAATCCACTCGCTGCCATGCCGTCGCTGCACTTCGCCACGTCGCTGATGGCCGCCCACCTGCTGGCCGAGACCGGCCCGGTGGCCGGGGCGGTCGGTTTCGGCTATGCCGGCCTGCTCGGCCTCGCGCTCGTCTATCTCGGCGAGCACTACGCGGCCGACCTGCTCGCCGGCGCGGCCCTGACCGAGGGCGTGCGGGCAGCCGCCCGCCGGCTCGGACCGCCGCCGGGCGTCGCGGGCGCCCGCGCGAGCTGACCGTCGCCGTGCTCGCCTATCGTGCCTCTGCCTTCTGGCTACCGGCTCTCCCGGGCGCGGTGGCGTACTTCCAGCGGCGGCGTATCGTCCATCGCTGGCAGCAAGAGGCCCCTGTCACCACCCAAAGCTATACTTAGTGAAGTGAACGAGAGCGTCGAAAACGTCATCATCATCGGCAGCGGCCCGGCCGGCTATACGGCGGCCCTGTACACCGCGCGCGCGAACCTGCGCCCGCTCGTCGTCGAGGGCTTCGCCTGGGGCGGGCTGCTCCAGCAGACGACCGACGTGGAGAACTTCCCCGGGTTCCCGGCCGGAATCATGGGCCCGGAGCTCATGCAGCACTTCCGCGACCAGGCCGAGCGCTTCGGCGCCCGCCTGGAGACCGACGACGTGACGAGCGTCGAGCTCTCCCGCGACGGCGGCCTGCACAAGGTGTGGGTCGGCGAGGACCTCCACCTGGCCCGCACGGTCATCCTGGCCATGGGGGCCGAGCATCGCAAGCTCGACGTCGGGGGCGAGGTCGAGCTGTCCGGGCGGGGCGTGAGCTACTGCGCCACCTGCGACGCCGCGTTCTTCAAGGATGCCCCGACGCTCATCGTCGGCGGCGGCGACTCGGCCATGGAGGAGGCGATGTTCCTGGCCAAGTTCGCCCGGCGGGTGGCCATCGTCCATCGCCGCGACGAGTTCCGGGCCTCGAAGATCATGCTCGAGCGGGCCCGGGCGATGGAGAACATCGAGTGGGTGACGCCATACGTGGTCGAGGAGTTCGCCCCCGGCGAGAGCGGCGGGCTGGCGGTGGCCCGGCTGCGCCACACCGGCGATGGCTCGAGCCGTGATCTCGAGGTGACCGGCGCGTTCATCGCCGTCGGACATGTCCCGCAGTCCCATCTCGTCGAGGGCCAGGTGGAGACCGACTCCGAGGGCTACGTGGTGACGCGCGGGCGCTCGACGCTGACGAACCTGCCCGGCGTGTTCGCCGCCGGCGACCTCGTCGACCACACCTACCGCCAGGCGATCACCGCCGCCGGGTCGGGGTGTCAGGCCGCGCTCGACGCCGAGTGGTACCTGCGGGACACGCCCGCGCCGGCCGCGCTGGCCGCTGAGGCGTAGGGCCGCGGACGGGCGCTCGCGGCGGCACGGGCGTCGGGCGGGCCGCCGGGAGGCGCGGGGAGTTCACCACGTCAGGCGTGGTGAAGTCTCCAACCGCCGCGAGCTCGCGCCGGGCGCGTCTCGGAATGACAGACGAGGTGCCGACCCGAGGCGGCTCGGTGTCAGCCGGCGTACGGGCAGCCGCTCTGCGGCCCGGTGTTGCGCGAGGGGACGCGGGCGCCCATCGGCAGGGCGAAGTCCTGGGTCCACGTGGCGGGGCCACTGGCGAAGCCGCTCACCGGCGCGGGCACCTCGCCGATCCCGATCGCGCTGAAGCTCGGATCGAGGATGTTCCGGCAGTGCCCGGGGCTGGCCATCCAGCCCGCCACCACGGCGGCCGGGGTGGGAAAGCCGGTGGCGATGTTCTCGCCCGCCTGCGACCAGTCCAAGCCGGCATCGGTGATGCGGGCGGCGAAGTCGGCGCCGTGGGTGAACTGGCTCGAGGCGACCATCTGGCCGGACCAGGTCTGCGCTGAGCGATCGAGGCGGGCGTCCTCGCGGAGCCCGGGCAGGCCCCGGGAGGTGCGCTCGTGGTTGACCAGGCAGAGGACGGCGGCGCGCATCGCGCTCAGGGTGCCGGCGCTCGCCGCGGCACCGGCGCCGGCGCAGGCGGGGGCGGCGGAGGTCCGGTGGGCGCGCCGGGCGTGGTGACGGCGGGCGTGATGCACGCCGGGCGTGGCGGGCCGGGCGGGCGGTCGGTCGCTTTGGCGCGTGGGCGGCGGCAAGGGCCGGCCAGGCGGCGACGAGGGCGAGCAGGCTGATGAAGGCGGCGGCCGCCAGCGCGCCGAAGGGGCGCGCCAGGAGGCTCCGCAGCGGCGGATGTCCACGACTCACGCGTCTGTCATCGGCCGTTGCGCCGTAAAGCTGAAGAGGGGGTTAGGCTGCTGACGTGTCCGTCGAGAATCCCGAGCAGCTCGAGGGCCTGCGTCGCGTCGGCCGGCTCGTCGCCCACACGCTGGGCATCCTGCGGGCGGCGGTGCGCCCAGGCATCAGCACCGGGGAGCTTGACAGGCTCGCCGGCGAGACCCTCAGCGCCCACGGTGCGCAGTCGGGCCCCGTGCTCACCTATGGCTATCCGGGGACGATCTGCGTGAGCGTCAGTGAGGAGGTCGTGCACGGCATCCCGGGCCCGCGGCGCCTGCGCCACGGGGACCTGGTCACGCTCGACGTGGCGGCCGAACTCGCCGGCTATCACGCCGACGCCGCAGTGACGGTGCCGGTCGGGCGCTCCTCAGTGGAGGCGGAGCGGCTCATGGCCGCCACCCGCGTCGCCCTGGCCGCCGGCATGGCGGCCGCCCAACCAGGCGCGCCGCTGAGCGCCGTCGGCGCGGCGGTGCAGCGCGTCGCCCGCGAGCGTGGCTTCCACATCATCCCCGAGCTGGCCGGTCACGGCATCGGGCGCCGCATGCATGAGGAGCCGACCGTGTTCAACTGGCCCTCGCCCGAGGGCGATCAGCTCCTCGGCGCCGGGCTCGTGTTCACGATCGAGCCGATGCTCGCCGCCCGGGATCCGCGGATCGTGCTCGGCGAGGACGGCTGGACGGTCCGCACGGCGGGCGGCGGGCTCTCAGCCCACGAGGAGCACACGATCATGGTCGCGGCCGGCGGACCGGTCGTCCTCACCGCCTGAGCACTACAGCTTCGTCCACACCGTCTTGGTCTCCAGGTAGGCCTCGAGCCCGTCGCGGCCGTGCTCGCGGCCGATCCCGGAGGCCTTGAAGCCGCCGAACGGCGCGCCCGGGTCGACCTCGCCCCAGCAGTTCACGTACACCGAGCCGGCTCGCAACAGGGCGGCGAGGCGGTGCGCGTTCGAGATGTCCCGGGTCCACACCCCGGCGGCCAGGCCATAGTCGCTCGTGTTCGCGCGCGCGGCGACCTCCTCGAGCGACTCGTAGGGGAGCGCGACGAGCACCGGGCCGAAGATCTCCTCCCGGGCGATCGTCAGGTCATCGCTCGTGGCGGTGAACAGGGTGGGCTCCACGAAGTACCCATCCCCATCGCCCGTGCCGCCGCCGGCGACGAGCTCGGCGCCCTCGTTGCGGCCGGAGTCGATGTAGGAGAGCACGCGCTCGCGCTGCTCCGCCGAGACGACCGGCCCGAGCTGGGTGCCCGGGTCGAGCCCGGGTCCGAGCCGCGACTTGCCCGCCCGCTCGGCCAGGGCGCCGACCACCTCGTCGAACTGCTCGCGGTGCACGAACAGGCGGCTGCCGGCGTTGCAGGCCTGCCCGGTGTTGAAGTAGATGCCGTTGAAGGACCCGGCGATGGCTGCCTTCAGGTCGGCGTCGGGCAGGATGATGTTCGGCGACTTGCCGCCGAGCTCGAGCGTCACGCGCTTGAGCGCCCGGCCGGCCTTGGCGCCGATCTCCCGCCCGACCTCGGTCGAGCCGGTGAAGGCGATCTTGTCGATCCCCGGGTGCTCGACGATCGCCGCTCCCGTGGACCCGTCGCCGGTGAGCACGTTGATCACGCCGGCCGGGAACCCGGCCTCGAGCGCGAGCTCGCCGAGGCGCAGGGCGCTCAGCGGCGTCTGCTCGGCCGGCTTGAGCAGCACCGTGCACCCGGCCGCCAAAGCCGGGCCGAGCTTCCAGGACGCCATCAGCAGCGGGAAGTTCCACGGGATGATCTGCCCGCACACCCCGACCGGCTCCCGGCGCGTGTAGCAGAGCATGTCGGGCTGGCGGACCGGGATCACCTCGCCGAGGATGCGCTCCGCCCAGCCGGCGAAGTGCCGCAGATGCGCCGCCGTGCCGGCCACGTCGACGGCCTTGGCCAGCTTGACCGGCTTGCCGTTATCGAGGGACTCGATCTGCGCCAGCTCGTCGGCGTTCGCCTCCACGAGCTCGGCCAGCCGGGTGAGCAGCCGCGCGCGGTCGGCCGCGCTCGCCCGTCCCCACGGCCCGTCCTCGAGCGCGCGCCGGGCCGCTGCCGCGGCTCGCCCGATGTCCTCGGTGCCGGCCTGGGCCACGCGCGTGATCGGCCGCGCGGTCGCCGGGTCGAGCGTCTCGAAGCTCCGGCCGTCGGCGGCCGCGGCGAACTCGCCGTCGATGAGCAGCAGCTGCTCGCGGCCGGCAAACTCGCGGGCGGCGTCGGAGAGCTGATCGGGCAGGGTGGTCACGGACATGGGGGTTCCTCCGGACTGACGTTACGGCGTGAGTACGATCTTCAGCGCCTCGCGCCGATCGTAGATCTCGTAGGCCTCCGCGGCCTGCTCGAGCGGCATGTGCGCGCTGACCAGGGGGCCGGGATCGAGAGTACCGGCGGCCAGCATGCCGAGCACGCGGTCGACATGGGCGATGACGTTCGCGTGGCCGGTGCCGAGCGTCAGCGCCTTGATCCACACCAGGCCCATGTGAACCTGGCAGGGCTCGGCGTACACGCCGATCGCGAACACCCTGCCGGCCTTGCGGGTCAGGCGCACGGCGAGGTCGAGCGCGTCTGGATGCCCGACCGCGTCGATGGCCACGTCGACGCCTCGCTTCTCGGTGCCGGCGCGGACCTCGTCGCGCGGGCTCTGCTCGGTCAGGTGAACGGGGATGGCGCCGAAGCTCCGGGCCACGTCCAGGCGGGCCGGCACCGAGTCGATCGCGTACACCGGGCCGGCGCCGGAGGCGATGCGCGACCTGGACGGCGCACAGCCCGACCGGGCCGAGGCCGAGGACGGCGACACTGTCGCCGGCGCGCACGCCGCTCTCGAGCACGGCGTGGTAGCCGGTGCCCATCACGTCGCCGGCGAACAGCGCCACCTCGTCGGAGACACCTTCGGGCACCCGGCGCAGCGTGAGGTTGGCCATCGGCACGAGCGCCTGGTCGGCCTGCGTGCCCTGGAGGTTTCCGAGCAGCTCGCCGTGGCCGAACACCCGCGCGCGGTCGCACTTGTGGTAGGCGCCCCGCAGGCAGAAGAAGCACGTGCCGCAGGCGGCCTGGAAGCAGCCGAGCACGCGATCGCCCACGGCGACGCGGGTCACGTCCTCACCGGCGGCGATGACGGTGCCGACGAACTCGTGCCCGATCGTAAAGCCGGGCTCGATCTTCACCCGCCCGTGGTAGATGTGGAGATCCGAGCCACAGATGCCGCTCGCCTCGATGCGGACGATGGCGTCATCGCGGGCGCTCAGCTCGGGTTCGGGCTTCTCCTCGACGCGGACGAGCTTCGGGCCCTGGATCGTCACGGCTCTCATGGCGCCTCCTCGTAGGTGAAGAATCCCTCGCCGGCCTGAACGCCCAGCCGTCCGGACAGGGCGAGCCGGCGCAGGGCCGGCGCGACCCGGTAGCGCTCCTCGCCGTGCTCCTCGTGCAGGGCGTCGAGCACCGCGAGCACGTGGTCGAGGCCGATCTGGTCCGCCCAGGCGAGCGGGCCGCGCGGGTAGCTCAGCCCGTGGACCATGCCGTCGTCGATGTCGGCCGCCGATCCGATGCCCTCGCCGAGGGCGAAGGCGGACTCGTTGATGACCTGGCAGACGATCCGCCCGAGCACGAGGCCCGGGGCGTCCTGCACCCATGTCGTGTGCTTGCCCAGGCTGGCGAAGAAGCGCTCGGTCGCCTGGGCGGCCGCGTCCGGCGTATCCGGGCCGCGCGTCAGCTCGACCAGGGTGACGTGGTCGAACGGGGGAAGGGCGTGAAAGCCGACGGCGCTGCCGCCCGGGTCGAGCACCGCCAGAGAGCCGCCGGCGCAGCAGATGGCCTGCGGACCGCCCTGGAGGGGGACGCCCGTCCCCTCGCCGTCGGTCAGATCGAGGATGAGGGACGGGGCGGCCAGGTCGACCGCCTCCTCGGGCTCGGCGATCTCCCAGCCGGCGGCTGCGGCCGCGTGCGCGAGCTCGATGGCGAGCGGTGTGTCGCCGGCGATCACGACCAGGCCATCGCCGCCGCCGAGCGCCGGGGGCTCGGGGTCGGGCGGGCGGTGCGCGCCGTCGCTCGGGTACTCGTAGTACCCGCGCCCGGACTTGCGGCCGAAGCGACCGGCCGCCACCGTGCGGGCGGCGATCATCGACGGCTGCCAGCGCGGCTCCCCGAAGCTCTGCGCATAGAACGACTGCTGGATCTCGAACCCGACGTCGACGCCGACGAGGTCCATGAGCTCGAACGGGCCCATCTTGAAGCCGCCCGCCATCCGGCAGATGCGGTCGATCTCGTCAAACGGCGCGATCTGCTCCTGCAGGAGCCGGAGCGCCTCCAGCCCCCAGGGGCGGTTGCAGCGGTTGACCAGGAAGCCGGGTCCGTCGACGGCGACGATCACGCGCTTGCCCATCGCCTCGCCGGTGGCCCGGGCGCGGGCGAGCGCCGCCTCGGAGGACTCCGCCCCGGCCACCACTTCGAGCAGGGCCATGAGCGGCGGAGGGTTGAAGAAGTGCATCCCGACGACACGCTCGGGATGGGGGACCGCGGTGGCGATCGCGGTGACGAGCAGCGAGCTCGTGTTGCTGGCCAGCACGCAGTCCGGGCTCACGATCCCGTCGGCCAGCCGGCCGAACAGCTCGCGCTTGAGCTCCAGGCGCTCGGGCGCGGCCTCGATCACGAGCTCGGCCGGCCCAAAGGCCTCGAGCGAGCCGACCGGCTCGAGCCGCTGAGCCGCCTCGCGGGCCGCGTCGGCGCTCCAGCGCCCGCGCTCGGCGCCGCGCTCGAGATGGCGCTGGATCTGGGCGATGCCCCGCTCGAGCGCTTCCGGCAGCGGGTCGTGCACGAGGGTGCGCGCGCCCGACAGCGCGGCCAGCTGGGCGATTCCGGCACCCATGGTGCCGGCGCCCGCTACTGCGATCGTGGACGCGGCGGTGCTCGACGCCATCAACCCGGCACGAGCGCGTTGATGCCCGTCAGCGCGCGGCCGATGATCAGCTTCTGGATCTGCGATGTGCCCTCGTAGAGGGTGGTGACGCGCACGTCGCGGAAGTATCGCTCAACCGGATGGTCGTCGACGTATCCGGAGCCGCCGTGGACCTGGATCGCGGTGGTGGCGCAGCGGTTCGCCGCCTCGGTGGCGTACAGCTTGGCGATCGACGTCTCGGTCGTGTTCGGCTTGCCGGTGTCCTTGAGGTAGCCGGCCCGCCAGACGAGCATCCGGGCGGCCTCGGTCTCGACCTTCATGTCGGCGAGCATCGCCTGCACGAGCTGGAAGGACGCGATCGGGCGCCCGAACTGGGTGCGCTCCTTCGCGTACTGCACCGAGGCGTCGACGCAGCCCTGGCAGATGCCCACGCACCCGGCGGCGACGCTGTAGCGACCCGAGTCGAGGTTGCTCATGGCGACCTTGAAGCCGTCGCCGACCTCGCCGAGCATCTGATCGTCGCTGACCTCGACGTCGTCGAGCGAGATCGCGGCGGTGTCGGAGGCGCGCAGGCCGAGCTTGCCGTGGATCGGCTGGGGCTGGAACCCCGGCTGGTCGGTGTCGACGAGGAAGCAGGCGAGGCCGCGGTGGCCTTTCTCGGGGTCGGTCTGGGCGAAGATCAGAGCCACGTCGGCGCTCGAGCCCATCGAGATCCACATCTTGGATCCGTTGATGACCCAGCCGCCGTCGGTCTTCTTGGCCCGGGTGCGCTGGTTGGCGGCGTCGGAGCCGGTGTCGGGCTCGGTGAGGCCGAAGCAGCCGAGCCACTCGCCCGAGCAGAGCTTGGGCAGGTACTTCTGCTTCTGCTCCTCGGTGCCCCAGCGCACGAGCCCCGAGCACACGAGGGAGGTCTGAACCGACACGACGGTGCGGATCGAGGAGTCGGCGCGCCCGATCTCCTCGACGACGAGGCCATAGGAGAGGTAGTCGAGACCCGCCCCGCCGTACTCCCGGGGGACGATCGCACCGAGATAGCCCTGATCGGCGATCTTGGCCACGAGCTCGGTGTCGAAGTGCTCGTTGCGGTCGTTGTCCCGCGCGCGTGGGACGATCTCGCGGTCGGCGAAGTCGCGCGCGGTCTCACGGATCAGACGCTGTTCGTCGGTCAGTTCGAAGTCCATGCGCGGCACATTATCGTACAAATAGGCTCTCGTGTCTCAAATTCGCTATGCACGCAGCGGGGATCTACACATCGCCTTCCGGGTGCTCGGAGCGGGGCCGATCGACCTCGTCTTCGTCCCGGCATTCATCTCGCAGATCGAGCACTACTTCGAGGAGCCGACGGTCGAGCGGTACTTCCGGCGACTGAGCTCATTCGCCCGGCTGATCATGTTCGACCGCCGGGGAACCGGCCTGTCGGACCCGGTGGCCCGCCCGGCCACGCTCGAGGAGCAGATGGACGATGTCGTGGCGGTGATGGACGCGGCGGGATCGCCGATCGCGGCCGTGTACGCACAGCTCGAGGGCGGTGCGATGGCGGCACTGTTCGCCGCCACGCACCCGGAGCGCACGGGCGCCCTGGTGCTCTACGAGGCCATGGCGCGCATGTCGTGGGCCCCCGACTACCCGTGGGCGCCGCGTCGCGAGGAGCGCGAGGCGTGGGCGAACGCGCTCGATGACTGGGGCAGCGGGAGGCGTCTGCTCGAGCTCGCGCCGAGCGCCGCCGAGCACACGCGGCTGCGGGAGTGGTTCGGCCGCCTCGAGCGGCTCGCGGCCAGCCCGGGCACCGCACGGCGGCACATGCTCGCGGTCGGCGACGTCGATGTGCGCGCCGTGCTCGGGGCCATTCAGGCGCCGACGCTCGTGCTCCATCGCAGCGGCGACAAGTCGATCGACATCCGCCACTCGCAGTACCTGGCCCGGCATATCCCGGGCGCCCGCTACCGGGAGCTGCCCGGGGAGGAGGTGCTCGCCTTCGGCCCCCAGGCCGACGTGCTGCTCGACGAGATCGAGGAGTTCCTCACCGGGACGCGCGCGATCCCGGAGACCGAGCGGATCCTGGCCACCGTGCTGTTCTGCGACATCGCCGGGTCGACCCGGCTGGCCGCCGAGATGGGCGACGGGCGCTGGCGCCAGCTGCTCGAGTCGCTGCAGGGCGGAGCCATGCGGGAGCTCGCGCGCTTTCGCGGCCGTCAGGTCAAGGCGCTCGGAGATGGCTTCCTGTCCACCTTCGACGGCCCCGCCCGCGCGATCCGCTGCGCGCTGGCCCTGCGGGCGCTGGCGCGCGAGCACTACGCGGTGGAGCTGCGCTGCGGCCTGCACACGGGTGAGATCGAGCTGATGGGCGAGGACATCGGGGGGATCGGCGTGCACATCGCCTCCCGGGTGCTCGGCTGCGCGCAGCCGGGCGAGGTCATCGTCTCCGGAACCGTGCGCGATCTCGTGGTCGGCTCCGGCCTGCAGTTCGAGGACCGCGGCGAGATGGAGCTGCGCGGCGTCCCGGGTGCGTGGCGGCTGTCCGCCGTCGTGGGATAGGGCCCGATGGGAGCCTCGCATCCGGCGAGGCTCCCATCGGCCCTTCGTCCTACCTCCGGGGGTCGGTCAGGAGGCGGGGGCGAGGTCGGCCGGCGAGGCCGGCGCGGTCACCTGGATGGTCATCGGGGCCGAGGCGGCGCCGAGGTTCATCCGGTCGGCGAGGACGTGCACCCGGTACGTCGCGGTACCAATGTCACCGAGCGTCCAGCTGATCGAGTACGCCGAGCTCGCGTTGGTGGTGGTAGTGCTCAGCGTGTGCCAGTCACCATCCTTGCCGAGCTTCTGGAGGTACACGACCGTGCCGGCCTGTCCGGGCAGGACCGAACCGGTGAACGTCACCGTGCTGCCGGCCGGGCCGCTCGCGGTGCTCGCGGATGCCGACAGGTGGTCGTGCGCGCCCAGGAACAGAACCGCCGAGTGACGGCTCGGCGCCGTGGTCACGCGAACCATGTAGTACGTGTTCACGGTCGGCGTGACGGTGAACGAGTAGCTGCCGTCGGAACCGGTGGAGGCATCCTGCACTCCCGTCCAGCTCGACTGGCCCGGCGTGCGCGCCAGCAGGGTGACGGCCTGGCCGGAGTTCACCGCGTTCGGCGTCGAGAGGACGCCGGAGATGGTGGCCGAGTTGCCGTACACGATCGTCGGCGAGGAGCTGTTGATCGTGAAGCCGTCGATCTGCCTCTGCTGCACGGTGAGCGAGATCACATCCGAGGTGCTCGCGGTGTTGCGGCGGTCGCCGCCGAACAGCACGCGGACCTCGTAGGCGCCCGCGGTGCGCCAGCGGTAGGTGATGGCGAAGTTGGAGCCGCCACCGGTGAAGCCGCGCTTCAGGGTGAACCAGTTGCCCGTGGAGCCCTGCTCCTGCAGGCTCACGCGCTCGAACGGGTGGGCCGGGAACACGTTGCCGGTGAACGTCACCGCCTGCGCGGTGTTCGGATTGAGGTTGCTGGCTGTCGCGGACACGAGCGCCTGGACGCGCTCGTCGACCGTCCGGCTGTGGCTGGCCTGGGGGCCGCGCACGAACCAGGCGCGATTGGTGTCCACCACGCCTTCGGCGCGAGTGAACTCGTAGTACCCCTTGGAGTCGGTCACGGTGCGGCCCACGAGGGTGAAAGCCTGGTGGTAACCGATGCGGTGGTACAGGCGAATGGTCTGCCCGGCGTTGCCGGGGCCCTCCAGGTGACCGTAGATGAGTACGCCCTCTCCGGCGATGATGTGAATCGGCACCGCCCGGATGGTGAGGTCATGGTTACGGTGGGGTGCGGCGTTGGCAACGCTCGGGATCAGTACGGCGACGAGCGAAGTCAACAGCCATGCGAGCGCAGACGAGCGCAGGCGCATGAGGCCTCCTTGATGCTGTTGGTGAGTTCGCCTCCGCCGGTGCCGGCTCCCTACCGGACGGTGGCTGATCGGACGCCCCTAGAAACACACCGGCGCCGGTCATAGTTGCGCTGCCCACATGGATGCCCCGGACGCGCGTAGACTCGCCCGCGATGGACCCGTTCGTGACCATCCTGTTCGGCGGCCTGGCCCTGATCGTGATCGCCCTCTATCTGCTCGGACGGTTGTATCCGGGCTCGGGGGCAGAGCAGCTGGGGATGCGCTCGGCACGCGAGATCTCGGAGACGCGCGAGGCGCTCGAGGCCGACGATCTCGGTCAGATGGTGGCCGCGCGCAATGCGCGCCGGCGGGCGCGCGGCGAGGCCGAGCAGAGCGTCGAGGACTACGAGCGCGAGGTCGCCCGCGCGCAGGGAGAGCAGGCCCGGCTGCGCCAGCGCTACCTCGACGACCTCGAGCTCGACCAGCTCCTGGCGGCCACGAACGCCCGGCGCCGCGCCCGCGGGCTGCCTGAGCGCACGCGCGCGCAGGCGCGCGAGGAGCTTGGCGGCGGACCCGGCCGGTAGGTGGCCCGTTGCCTGCTCATCGGGGGTGAGGGGCGCGCGCTCGCGCTCGTCCCCGAGCTGCGCGCCCGTGGTCACGCCGTGCGGGCGAGCGCGCCGGACGCGGACGGTGTCGCCGCGCTGCAGCGCGCGGGAGCCGAGGCGGTACTCGGCGATCCCGATCGCGTCGGCACCCTCGTGCGCGCGCTCGAGCACGTGGCGGTGGCCGCGATCCTGCTCGGCTCGGCGCCGGGAACCGCCGAGAGCCACATCGCCCTGCACTCGACGCGGCTCGACATGCTGCTGTCGAAGATCGTCGACAGCACGGTGCGCGGGATCGTCTACGAGGCGAGCGGGACCGTCGAGGGCAAGGTGCTCGCCGGCGGCGCCGAGCGGGTGCGGGTGTTCTGCCAGGACGCCCGGATCCCATACGCCCTGCTGATGAGCGAGCCGGAGGACTGGCTGCGCGCTGCGGTGGCGGCGATCGAGAGAGCGATCAGCCCGGCGGGATGAGCTCGGCGCGATCCGCGAGTGCGTCCACGCGCTCCATCAGGTCCGAGAGGATCCGCGCCGTCGCCCCCCAGATGAGATGATCGCCGACGCGGTAGGTGTCGGTGCGGATCGGCAGGCCGCGTCGCACGAGCCGCCGGCGCCCGTAGCCCGCGCGCAGAGCGCTCAGCGGCAGCTCGATGACCTCGGCCACTTCGAGCGCTGACAGCGTCCAGGTCCGGCCGGGGGAGATCAGCCCCACGAACGGGTACACGGCGTAGCCGGTGACCAGGGTCGGCGTCGGCTGAAGCGCGCCGACGATCTGGACCGCGCCGGGCGGCAGCCCGATCTCCTCGTGGGCCTCCCGCAGCGCGGTCGCCCGCAGGTCGGCGTCGTCCTCGTCGACGCGGCCGCCGGGGAAGGAGACCTCACCGGGGTGGCGGCGCAGATCCTCCCGGCGCTTGGTGAACACCGCGTGCAGCTCGTCCCGCTCCATGTAGAGCGGCACGAGCACAGCGGCATCGGTGGCGCCGTGGACCTCGAGCGCCATCGCCTCCTCGGGCGCCAGCAGCACACGGCTCAGCTGCTCGGTGACCAGAGCCATCGTCGGACTATATTCGGGGCGGTGGAGGCCCTTGTCGTCGTCGATGTCCAGAACGACTTCTGTCCCGGCGGCGCGCTCGCCGTGCCCGACGGCGACGCGGTGATCGAGCCGCTCAACGCCCTGGCCCGGGAGCTGCGGGTCGTCATCGCCACGCGGGACTGGCACCCGTCCGACCACGGGTCCTTTCAGGAGCATGGCGGCGTCTGGCCCGTCCACTGCGTGCGGGGCACCCCCGGGGCGCAGCTGCACCCCAGGCTGGCCGTCGAGGTGATCGACGCCATCCTCGACAAGGGGCAGGCGCGCGAGAGCGCAGGCTACTCGGGCTTCGAGGCCACGGGGCTGAGAGAGCTGCTGCGCGACCGGGACGTGGACATCGTGCACGTCGGGGGGCTCGCGCTCGACTACTGCGTGCGGGCGACCGCCCTCGATGCGCAGCGAGCCGGCTTCACCGTCGTCCTCCACCGCCGGGCCACCCGGGCCGTCGAGGTCAGCCCGGGAGACGGCGAGCGTGCCCTGACCGAGCTGCGCGAGGCGGGCGTGCGGGTCATCGACTGAGCCCGGGCTCATCGAGCGGGTTGAACAGCAGTCCGGTCGGGACCTTGGGAAAGAAGTAGGTCGATTTCGGCGGCATGCTCTCGCCGGCCGCGGCCACCGCCTGGACGTGCTCGATCGGGGTCGGGGCCATGAAGAAGCCGGCGTCGTACTCGCCGCTCTGGACGAGCCCGAGGGCCTCGTCGAAGCTGCGCGCGTAGCCGAGCCCGTTCAGGTGATCGATGTCCTCGTCGCTCATGGAGAGGGCGCCCTTGAGGATGAGCGCCTCGAGCACCGCGGTGTCGAGCCGGCGGTAGGGCTCGGAGTGTCCGGGGAGGGCGGCGTCCGCCGTTGCCGGGTCACGGAGCGTGAGCTGGAACGGCCGGGCGAAGTGGGCGTCCAGATAGCCGAGGCGCACCGGGGATCCCGGCTCGGGCACGAGCTGGCCGGTCTTCGCCAGCTCCTCGATCGTGAAGTCGCGGCGGATGGCGTGGGCGAGGGCCTCTTGGCGCTCGCTGGTGAGCCCGCGGAGCAGCCGGTGGGTCGGGAACACGGTGAGGCCCGGATCCTCGAGCGCGACCAGGCACATGAGCACGTAGCGGTGCCCGCCCTCGCCGCCCACCTCCTCGGCGTACACCCGGGCGGTCTCGTAGCGGTGGTGGCCGTCGGCGATGAGCAGCTCGCGGTCGGCCAGCGCGGCCTGGACGGTCTCGATCGCCCCGGCATCCTCGACTCGCCACAACCGGTTGACCGTGCCGTCCGGATCCTCGGTCACCGCCCACGGCTCGGGCTCGCGATGGGTCTCGAGCGCACCCCAGGCGGTGCCGGCGGGGTCGGAGAACAGGGAGAAGATGGGCGAGAGGTTGGCCTGGGTGGCCCGGGTCAGGCGCAGGCGGTCCTCCCGGGGCCCGGGATGGGTGCGCTCGTGAGGGCGGATCCGCCCGGGGCCGTACTCCTCCACCCGCACGCGAGCGAAGAAGCCCCGGCGCGTGCGGCGCTGGCCATCCGGACCGGTGTAGTCCTGCTCGAGCGGCCACAGCGCCGGCGTCGCGTCCCGGACGAGCACGCCCTCGGCCTGCCAGGCCGAGAACTGGCGGGCCGCCTCGGCATAGGGATCATCGCCCTGGGGCAGGTCGACGCGGACGACGTTGTAGGGCGAGGCGGCCTCGAGCGCGGCGCGCTGCTCGGCGTCGATCACGTCGTAGGGCGGGGCGACGACGTCCTGCAGGCCGCCGGTCTGGGTGAGGTCGTAGCGCAGGGCGCGCAGGGGCTGGATCTCTGCCATGGCGCCGCCAGGCTACCCGACCGCCGCGACCAACCCGCCCTGCCACTAAACTCCTCTCACCAGCGCGGGGCGTAGCGCAGCCTGGTAGCGCGCCTCGTTTGGGGCGAGGAGGTCCCGGGTTCAAATCCCGGCGCCCCGATAGAGTAGTGTGCCGGTGCGCTGCTGCGAGGTGCGCCGATAGGCGCCGCGCAGCTACGCCCGATGCGAACACCCGCGCCGGCTGACCGCGTAGATCGGGGTGGCATGCTGGCCGAGACCACCGGTCGGCGGAGGAGCTGCTGATGGACGCCGACCTGGGCATGTACGACGCCAAGGCAGCGGGTCGGCAACCGGTACGCGCTTCACGGGCGCCGCGCGGGCGGCGCCGAAGCTCAGGGCGCAGATTGCCTGGATGGAGCGGATCGAGCTGCGCTCTCGCGCACGAACGGTTCGTGCTGCACGCGCAGCCGATCGTGGGGTCGTGCCGACCGAGCAGGTCAATCGCTGCACGAGGTGCTGGTGCGGATGGTGGGCGAGGAACGGGGACCTGATCTCGCCCACGCAGCCTTCCTGCGAGGTGGCCGAGCGCTTCGGCGCTCATCCGCGAGATCGACCGCTGGGTGGTTCGCGGACGGCGATCGCGGCCATGGCGCGATGTCCGCGCCCGGCGGCATCGAGCTGCCGCTGTAGGTGAACATCTCGGGGCTGTCGACCGGCGATCCCGAGCTGCTCGTGCCTGATCGACGAGCAGCTTGGGCGGGCACGGCGTTGACGCCCGACCAGCTGACGCTCGAGGTGACCGAGACCGCGGCCGTGCGCGACATCGGTCCGCGCGCGCGCGGTTCGCCGAACGCGCTCGGGCGAGATCGGCTGCCGGCTGCGCCCTCGACGACTTCGGCGTCGGGCTACGGCTCCTTCCACTACCTCAATCACAGGCTTTCGGCTCTGATAGATGGACGGCAATTCGTGCGCCAGGCGGTCGCGCAATCCGGCCGACCGGCTCGCACAGGGTCGTCGTCGCGGACTGGGCAAGCAGATCGTGGCCGAGTTCGTCGAGAACGCGGCCACGATGGACCTGCTCGCGCGCCCCGGCGTCGACTATGCCCAGGGCTTCCATCTCGGGCGTCCGCAGCCGCTCGCCGACGCGATCGAGTGCGTGAGCTCCGCGGGTCCGGCGGGCGCCCGCCGGAGCGGCGTCGGGCCGGGCCGCCGCACCCCCAGCCGCGGCGCTTGAAAACCCGGTTCGCTCCCGGCCCTCAGGGGTAGGTTGGCGCCGTTCACGGCGCGGAAACACCGGCGCCGGAGCCCGGCCCTAGGCTGTGCGCCTGGGTCACTCGGGCCCAAGGATCACTGAGGAAGGAGACCGGATGAGACGTTTGCCAGTCCGTCGTCGCGCCGTCGCCCCGCTCGCCGTCACCGCCGCGGGCGCCCTTGCCCTCATCGGCGCGGGCGCCGCCGCCTCGCACCCCGGCGGCGCCCCATCGGCGCTGGGCCAAACGGCGACGCCGATCAAGCACGTGATCGTGATCATCGGCGAGAACCACACCTTCGACAACGTGTTCGGCACCTACGAGCCGCCGGCCGGCCAGTCGATCATGAACCTCCGCTCGGAGGGGATCGTCACGGCCAGCGGCGCCCCCGGCCCGAACGTGGCCAAGGCGGAGCAGGACACCGCCTCGGACACCACGACCTACTCGGTCAACCCGCCGCGCACCGGCACCTACAAGACCCTCCCGCGCCCGAACACGACGTACGTCGAGCCGGGCTGCGACGGCCAGCCGTCGTACAGCGTCGACAACCGCTTCCCCGTGCTGGCGAACGCGCCCTACCAGATCACCAAGTACGTGCCGTACGAGGACAGCCACAGCGAGTACCGCACGCTTGGCGGGTGTCATTACGCCGGCGCGGTGGTCGGCGACCCGCTGCACCGCTTCTACCAGATGTACCAGCAGGTCTCGACCAACCGCGATGATCTGTTCACCTGGGTGCACGAGACGGCCGGTGACTCCAACGGCGCCCCGCCACCAAGTCCGTTCACCGACGAGTCGACGGCCCAGGGCGCGCTCGACATGGGCTTCTACAACATGGCCGAGGGCGACGTGCCGGTGCTCGACTGGCTGGCCAAGCACTACGCGATCTCCGACAACTACCACCAGCCGGTGATGGGCGGCACGGGGGCCAACCACATCGCGCTCGGCACCGGGTATGCGGCGTACTACCAGGATGCGAACGGCACCCCGACGGCGCCGCCGGCCGGTGAGATCGAGAACCCGAACCCGCAGCCGGGCACGAACAACTGGTACACGCAGGACGGCTACGGCAAGAGCGGGACGATGGACGGCGGTAGCTACTCGGAGTGCGACAACAAGACCGCTCCGGGCGTGTCCGCGATCTGGAGCTACCTGCGCACCCTGTCCTATCCGGTGATGGACAACTGCCAGGCGGGCCACTACTACCTCCTGAACAACTACAACCCCGGCTACAACCTCGATGGCTCCCTGAACACCTCGACGTTCACCGTGCCCCCGCAGTACAACTGGCCGACGATCGGCGGCGAGCTGTCGGCGCACGGCATCAGCTGGGGGTACTTCGGCGAGGGCTACGAGGACAACGGCACGGTTCAGCCCCAGTACTGCGGCATCTGCGATCCGATGCAGTACTCGGCCCAGATCATGACCAACCCGGCCCTGCGGGCCAACGTGCAGCACGGCCTGGCCGACTTCGACCACGAGGCCGCCGCCGGCACGCTTCCGGCGGTGTCGTTCCTGAAGCCGGGCGACGACGACGGCCACGCCGGGTACTCGACGCTGGCCGCGTTCGAGTCCTTCGTGGCCCGGGCGGTCAAGGCGGTTCAGAGCAACTCGCAGGAGTGGAAGAGCACGGCGATCTTCGTCACCTTCGACGAGGGCGGCGGCTACTACGACTCGGGCTACGTGCAGCCGGTGTCGTTCTTCGGCGACGGCACCCGGGTCCCGATCATCGCCATCTCGCCGTACGCGAAGAGCGACTTCGTGAGCCACACCTATACCGACCACGTGTCGCTGCTGAAGTTCATCGAGCGCAACTGGGGTCTGGGCCCCGTGTCGGCGTTCAGCACCGACCGCCTGCCCAACCCGCAGACCGCATCGGGCGACCCGTACGTGCCGATCAACCGACCGGCGATCGGGGATCTGTTCGACATGTTCGACTTCAGCCAGTCCGCACATGCGGCGGGCTCGAGCCGGGCGGTGCGCGGGGCGCGTCTCCCAGCCCGGTTGATCCGGCCGGTGGCGCGCGCGGGCGCGGCTGAGGTGGCTGTGCCCAACTCCGAGCGCTAGTCGCTGAGAAGCCGGTGGCGCCCGGCCCGGGGCAGCCGGGCGCCACCGCTTGTCCTTCGGGCTTACCGCGGAGCCCCGGTCTGCCGATTAACCCGGCATGGTGCGCTCCCAACTTCTGTCCGTCCTGCTCGTGCTCGCGTGCGCGGCGGCAGCCGTCGGCGGATTCATGGCCGGCCACAAAGGGGGCCCGAGCCTGCGGACCGAGCGCCAGCTCGGCGTGGTTGCCGGCGCCCGGGCGGGAGCGCACGTCGGAGGCTGGTTCGGATACCGCGCGGGCTACCGCGTGGGCTACCGGGCCGGGTATGAGCGCACCTACCGCGTCGCCTACCAACGGGCGGCCGGACGGTGAGGCGCTCGCGGGTGCGCACCTACATGGCCCGGCTCGCCGTGCTCGTGGTCCTGCTCTGCGGCTGCGGTGCGGTGGGGTTGCTCGTCGGGCGCGCGGCCCGGATCTCGAGCGCCCAAGCGGCGACCGAGCGATCGAGCGCGGCCAACGACGCCTTCGCCCGGGCCAGGGCGGCGAGCTACCCGGCGGGCTACCGGGCCGGGTACCGAGCTGGGTTTGACCACGGCGTCGCGGTGGCCAGAGCGCGAGCTCGGAAGGCCGGTGCAGCCGCCGCCCAAGCGAGCAGCGATCGCCACCAGGCCGTGGCCGCCTTCGTGGCCGCCGTCGCGCAGGCGCTCACCACGGCCGACGGCTCCGGAGCCCCGGCGCGCCCGAATGCCAAGTGCGTCGAGGTCGGCGACGGTCTGTGCGAGCTGCCCGGCCCGGCGGTCACCCACAAGCCCTGCCCAGCCGACACGGTGGCCGATCCTCAGCGCGGGGCGGTGTGCGTGCCCGATCTGCTCATCGCTGTGCAGGAGCAGGCATCAAGCGCCATGGGCGCGCTGACGACGTCGCCCTGAGCTAGGTTTCGCGCCTCCTGTGCGCGTCCACGAGCTCGCCTACTGCTGCCGCCTGTTCGCCGAGGTCGCCGGCACGGACGCCGCCTCGGATCGCTTCCGCGCCGCGACGCGCGGAGCGCCTGATCTCTCGCGCCCGGCCCACCGCGCGGCTCTGCTGCAGTGGCTGCGCAGCTGGGGCTGCCGGAGTCTGCGGATCGAGGACGACCGGCGTACGAGCGCGGCGCTGCGCGCCTGGTGGGCCGAGTGGGCCCCCGGGCTGCCCGAGCCAGGGCGGACGCTCGACACCCTCGACGACATCGCGCTCGACGGCGCCGCCGGGGCGTACGCCGATCTCGCCGGGCGTGTCGGCCCCCGCCGCCAGCATGGTGAGCGCCTCGTCGACGTGCGCTTCGGCGCCACGGCGGCGGGCAAGGCGCTCTACGCGCTGCGCCCGCAGGCGCTGCCTCCGTGGGACCGCGGGATCCGGGTCGCCCTCGGGTTCGGCGAGGACGGTGCCGGCTATCGCCAGGCGCTCGTACGGGCGCGGCGCGAGCTCGCCGAGGTCGTGGCCGATGCCGGTGTGCCCGCGGCTGAGCTGCCCGCACTCGTCGGACGGCCGAACTCGACGCCACCGCGGCTGATCGACGAGCACGACTGGGTGCGGTTCACGGCCGGGCACGAGCCGCCGAGCCGCGGGGAGCTCGAGCGGTGGCTGCACTGGGCCGCCGGCGGCGCGTGAGGCCGCGGCCCGGGGACGGCGCCGCCCTGGGAGGGCGGGCGGCCACTACATTCCCATTCAGGCCCCCGTAGCTCAGCCGGATAGAGCGACGGCCTTCTAAGCCGTGGGTCGCAGGTTCGAGTCCTGCCGGGGGCGCTGGGGTTTGCCTGCAAGTCGGCATCTTCTGAGGGGTGGGATCAAGGCGTGAGCGTCGCCGCGACCTCCACGAGCTCGCCCGCGAGTAGCTCGACGCCCAGCCGGTTGGCCAGAGCAGCAGAGGCCCCCGCGCCGCCGAGCCCGACTCGCGCCTTCGCCGCGAGCGCGGTCAGCTCTTTGGCGCTGTCGAGGAACCGGTGCGGGGTCACGGCGGCGAGCACGACGATCGCGGGGGCGAGCTCATCCAGCGCCCCGCTGATGTCACCCAGCGGAGTGTCAGCGCCCAGGTAGGTGATCCGCCAGCCGCGCTCGCGCAGGGCGAGACCGAAGGCCAGTAGTCCGAGCTCGTGCAGCTCTCCGGGTGGACAGGCCAGGATGGCGCGTGGCCCGACGCCGTTTTCCCAGCCCCGAGCCAGCCCGCGGAGGCGGCCGCCGATGATGTTGCTCGCGAAGTGTTCCTGAACCACACTCGCCTGCGCGGCGGCCCAGCGCACCCCGAGCCGACGCAGGAAAGGCAAGATCACCTGCGCGAGGGCGTCTCGGATCGGAAAGGCGCCCAGGAGACGATCGAGCGTCGCCTGGGCCGCGGCCTCATCGAGGTCGTCAAAGCTGCGCTCGAGTGCCGCTTCGATGTCGGCGAGGGTCGCCGATGCCGCTTCGGGATGTGGCTCGTCAGCGAACTTTGCCAAGCGCGCCGCCTCAGAGGCGGAGAGCCCGGCGTTGATGTGCTCGCGCATCGCCCGGACGCGGCGTTCGTCTTGCTCGGAATACAGGCGAAGCCCGCCCGGGGTCCGCTCAGGTGCCACCAGGCCGTAGCGGGTTTCCCACGCGCGTAGGAGCTCCGGGCTCTCCCCGACCCGCCTACTGAGCTCCCCGATCCGCAGTCGTCCAGTCTCGGCCATTGCCTGGATGCTACCTAGTCTCGACGATCTCTTGACAATATCTATACAGAATCTGTACAGTGATCGCAGCACATGACCAAGTCACAGCTCACCGAACTCGAAGACCACGACCTCGTACTCCGGATCGCCAAGGGCGACGTTCGGGCCTTCGAAGCGATCTACGACCGGCACAGCGCTCAAGCCTTCGGACTCGCGATGCGGGTCACCGGTCGCCGGGGAGCGGCCGAAGAGGCCACCCAAGACGCCTTTCTCGGCCTATGGCGAGCCGCACGAAGCTACGACGGGAACCGAGGAACCCTCAAAACGTGGCTGCTGTCGATGGTGCGAAACCGAAGCATCGACTGCCTGCGCCGCGAAGCCCGACACAGTCGCGACCTCGAGATCGACGACGCGCTCGTCACACAGCTCGAAGCCGCAGAGCGTACGGAGCAACGGGTGGCCGACCTCGAGGAATCGCGCCACGCCCGCCAGCTGTTGGTCAGCCTTCCGGACGACCAACGCCGGGTCATTGAGCTGGCCTATTTCAAAGGGCTGACCCAAACCGAAATCGCCGCAAAGGTGGGGGCTCCGCTGGGGACGGTCAAAGGTAGGCAACGCCTCGCACTCAAGAAGATGCACCGAAATCTCACCAGCAGTCCTGAGACACCGACGCGAGCGGGCCACCCAGCTAAGCCCATGCTCTCCCCGGTGCTGTAGCTGGCGCTTGCCGGCGCACCGAGGGCCGGGGCAGCCAAGAGCCTGGGCAGCTGCTCGGGTAGTTCATCCCGGGCGGGGCGTCGGCCCTGGGCATGGGCGAGGAACGACACTTTCGGTCGCGCGGTGGGCAGGAAAGTGCGCTTTCTCCCGCTGAGCGCAAGGAACTGCACTCTCGATCGTTCGCCAGCGACGAGGGTGCCGTTGTCGTCGGCTGACGAAAACCGTGCCAGCGTCCGCTATCCCCTTTGCGGTGGCACGATTCGCCCGCGCTACGGGGGCAAATCGTGTCACCCGCCCGCGGCCGGGCGCCATGACACGAAAATCGGCGGTCAGGGTCGCCCATCGAGCAACAACACCGACCGGGCTCCTGTGGCTCCCCGGCTTCGCCTCGGTCAACGCCCAGCTCGTGCGCGAGCGCCGATCACCGCCAGATGACGGGTGACCTCGGCCCGTGCGTCTCAGCCGTCGGGACCGTCGACGTTGATCACGAGCGGGCCGTCGCCGACCACCGTCATGACGATCTCCTGGGGGCCGTCGACGGGGTTGACGTCACGATGCACGAGGCCTGCGGGCACATGAAAGAACCCGCCCGTCTCGACGTCGACCGTCGTGCGACCACCGGGGCCGAACTCGAACCGGGCCCGCCCCGCGACGACATAGCCGAACACGTCGCGCGAGCCGTGATGGTGCCAGCCAGAGCAGGCCCGGGGCGCAGCGCGAGCTCGCATCACGGTCGCAGCACCGACCGCGAGAGCGATTTCCCGGGTCACGCCCGGCGTCGCGGCGCCGGTGCGCAGAGCGTCCGGGGCGACAGCGACGATGGAGCTGGTCATGCGGTGAGATTCTGGAATGGCAGCGGATCGCCTGCCGGTCGGCCCTGGGCAGACCTGGACGCCGGGGTGTTTGTTCGTAGGATGCTCAGTCGTGGCGCCACGACCGCAAGTTGCCCGAGCTGACCGCATCGAGATGACGTTCCTCGACCCATCCCCGAGGGCGGGGTAATGGGCGACCATCTCATCGTCCTTCACTCCGCGGCGCGGGCCTGCCCGGGCTACAACCGCCACGAGGCCCCGTCGATCCTGTTGGACGGCACCTCGTTGGCGCGCCATACCGAGCATGGTCGCGCGGTCACCGCGCAGCTGACCCGACGGCACGGAACGCTTGCCGAGGCGATTGATGCGGCGGTCTTCGCACTCAGCGCCGCGGGGCTGACCAAGGGCATCTGCCGCCAAGCACGCGCGGCGTGCGAGGACTACTTCTACCGCCGGCTCGACCTGACGCCGGCCCACACGCTGGCCGCACCGGTCGAGATCGTCGAAACGCTCGAGCTGATGCCCGAGGCGATGTACCAGGCGCTGGAGGACGTCGTCGGCCTCGTCGTGGATGGCGAGTACGACGAGCTCCGCGAGCTGTCTGGCGGTCTGCTCGCAGTCGAGGACCTGCGCCGCCGGGTCGAGGAGGACTGCCCGGAGGCCCTCGTGCTGCCACCGCGCGAGATCTACGGGATCGAGGCGATCAGCAAGTCCGACGACCCCGAGCTGCCGGGCTGGGCGTACTTCCTCGACCTGTGGACTGAGACGGGGCCGGCTCGCCTGCACATCGAGGGCGAACTCGAAGAGTCCGGCGAGCGGTTCACCGCCACGCTGACCGACATCCTGCCCTGATCGGGCGAGTCGGACTTCGCGGACGCCCGCTTAACGCGGAAAGCCCACCCGTGGGTGGACTCTCGGCCATCAGAAGATCCGGCTGCTTTCGCGGGAAGGGGACATTCAGAAGAAGGTCTCGCCCTCTGTTTGCCATCGCTATCTGACTCCTTCAGGGTAGCGCACCCGCGCCCGACGTACCGGCACGTCCGCGCGCGTGCCCTCAGCCTCCGGGCGCCCGGGTAGCCAGGTCGAACACCGTGACCGCCTCGAGGGCGTACCTCTCGATGTCGAACTCCGGCTGGGTCAGCCGGCCCGGCGCGGCGTCGATGACCGCGCGGATGGCGATCGCCATCGAGGTGGGATCGAAGTCCGACCGGAAATCTCCGGTCCTCTGGAAGCGCCGCAGCAACTCGGCGAGGATCTGGATGGCGGTGTCGCGGCTGCCTGCGAACGGGCGCGTGGGGCCGTCGATCGCCGCGCGGGCGATCGCGGCGCGGGCGATCTCGACGACGGCGATGAGCTGGTTGGGGTGGTCACGCATGTACTCGAGATTGGACTCGATGTACGCGCGCAACATCTCCGGTCCCGTCCTCTGCGCCTCGATCCGGGGTTGCATGTACGCCCGCGCCTGCCGGAGCACCTGGCCGACGATCTCGGCGATCAGATCATCCTTGCCGGCGAAGTGGTAGCTGATGACGCCCTTGCTGATGCCGAGCCGCACGGCGATCCGGGCCAGCGAGGCGTTCGCGTAGCCGAGTTCGGCGACCGTGTCGATCGCCGCTTCCACGATTTGCGCCCGCCGGGCGCTGGTCACAAACGAGTGGTCGCCACCTCGGTTCTTTGACCGCATGGTCAAAAATTAGCACGACCAGTAATTTCCCTAGGCGCGCGGCCAGACCGGTGTTACGGTCGGGCTATGCGTTCGGGGCCGTCAGCGACAGGGACACCGCCCCGCTCCGCCCCCGGTTCGCCCCCGCCGCCGGGCGAGCACGCGCTGAGGGTTGAGCATCTGAGCAAGCGCTTCGGCGAGCGCGTGGCCTTCGAAGACGTCTCCTTCGAGGTCGGCTACGGCGAGGTGTTCGGCTTCCTGGGTCCCAACGGGGCGGGAAAGACCACCACCGTGCGGACGCTGGGGACGCTGCTCTCTCCGAGCTCCGGCTCGGCCACTGTGGCCGGGATCCCGTTGAGCGCGGCGAACGGTCCCGCGATTCGCGCCCGCATCTCGATCATGCCCGAGTCGCCGGGTCTCTACCAACGGCTGACTGTGGCCGAGAACCTGAGCTGTTTCGCGAGCCTGTACGAGCTCGACGATGTGCCGGGGCGGATCGAGCGCGCGCTCCGGGCGGTCAATCTCCAGGATCGGGCCAACGACCGGTGTGGGTCGCTCTCGAAGGGCCTGCGTCAACGGGCCGCACTCGCTCGCGCGCTGCTCGGCGACCCGGCGGTCCTGTTCCTGGACGAGCCCACCTCGGGTCTTGACCCGGTTGCCGCCCACGACGTTCACCAGCTGATCCTCGCGCTGCGTGAGCGGGGGGTGACGATCTTTCTCACCACCCACCGGCTGGCGGAAGCCGAACGGCTCTGCCATCGCGTCGCGATCATGAGTCGCACCCTACGGCTCGTCGGTGCGCCCGACGAGCTGCGCTCACGGCTGTTCAACCACGCCCTCGAGGTGCACCTGATCGCCCCCCTCGATGATCCCGGTGCGACGTTCTCGGGCCTGCCTGCGGTCGACGGGTGGACAGGGACGGGATCCGGCAGCTACATCCTGACCGTCTCCGACCCGCACACCGCCGCGCCGGCGCTCGCGCGCACGTTGGTGGGCGCCGGCGCGGACATCCTCTCGCTGTCGGAGTCTCGCCACTCGCTCGAGGACGTCTATCTCGAGTTGATCGACGAGGACGTGGAGGCCCAGCAACCATGAGCTTCAGCTGGAGGCGCGTGCGCGCCATCATGGCCAAGGAGCTGATCGACTACCGTCGCAATCGGTTCGTGATGGTGTTCACGATGACGATCCTGCCGCTGATCTTCATCGCCGCACCGACGGTTCAACTGCTCAGCGCACCCAATGCCATCGCCGGCTCCAAGCTTGATACCCGCATCGGGGTCTCGCTGCTGTACCTGCTGCTCATCCCCGCGATCGTTCCGTCGACGCTGTCCGCGTACTCGGTCGTCGGCGAACGGGAGCAAGGCACGCTCGAGCCCGTCCTGATCACACCGATCCAGCGCGAGGAGTTCCTCATCGGCAAGGCGCTCGCCGTACTCATCCCGACCCTCGTGGTCGCGTACTCCATCTTCGGGATCTTCCTCGCCGTCGCGGCGCTGTTCGCACACTCCGGCATCCGCTCGGCGATCTTCTCGGGCTCTCACATCCCGGTCCAGCTGCTGTTCACCCCGCTGCTCGCGGGCTGGTCGATCTGGGTCGGCATCGCCATCTCCGCGCGCTCGGCCGACGTCCGGGTCGCCCAGCAGCTCAGCGTATTCGCCAACATCCCACCGATCGGGATCGTCGCGCTGATCTCGTTCAACGTGATCTCGACCTCGGCGACCGTCGCCGTCGCGCTCGGCGCAGCGCTGCTCGTCGTCGACGGGCTCGGCTGGCGCGCCGTCGCGGCGATGTTCGACCGCGAGCGACTGATCACCGGCACCCGCACCTGAGGAAGGACGGCCCGCAGATGTCATCAACGCTCACCTTGGAACGGGAGGCCACCGGCGCGATGGAGCTCCGCCGGCGCCCCTTCGAGATCATCCTCGACGGTGAGCCGGTGGGGTCGATCGACCGCCATCAGGCCGTCGAGCTGGCGGTGGCGCCCGGACCGCATACGCTCCAGGTCAGAACGGGGCGCTATTCGAGTCCCGCCCGGTCCTTTGACGCCGCGGACGGCGCGAGAACCACCTTCCGCTGCAACGGAGCCATCCTCTGGCCGCAATATGTCGCGTCACTGGTCGTGCCGGGGATCGGGTTGAGGCTGCACCAGTAGGCGATTCATGCGCGCCCGCGCAGCGGGCTCAGAACGCGGCCGAGTACGCGTTGAGCGCCGGCTGGCCCCCGAGGTGGGCGTAGAGGACGTTCGACCCGGGCGCGATCTCGCCCGAGCGGACGAGATCGATGAGCGCCGCCATCGACTTGCCCTCATACACGGGGTCGGTGAGCATTCCCTCGAGGCGCGCGCACAGCCGGATCGCGTCGAGCGTCTTGTCGTCCGGGATCCCGTAGCAGCCGGCGTGCCAGCCATCGAGGAGGACGACCTCGTCGTCGCGGAGCTCCCGCGAAAGGCCGATGGCCTCGGCGGTGCGGCGAGCGATCCGGGTGATCTGCTCGCGCGTTTGCGCCACGGTCGCCGAGCCGTCGATCCCGAGCACGCGGCGGGCCCGTGGCTGAGTCGCGAATCCGGCCACCATCCCGGCCTGCGTGGAGCCGGTGACCGAGCAGACGACGACGGTGTCGAAGAACACGCCGAGCGCCTGCTCCTGCTCGCGCACCTCCTCGGCCCACCGGGCAAACCCGAGCCCACCCAGCGGATGATCGGACGCCCCGGCCGGGATCGGGTAGGGGGTCCCGCCGCGCTCCCGGACGGACTCGAGCGCCGCCTCCCAGCTGGGCCGAAATCCGATGTCGAACCCGGCCGCGTCAAGGCGGACGTCGGCCCCCATGATCCGAGACAGCAGGATGTTGCCGACCTTGTCGTAGATCGAGTCCGGCCACTGCACCCAGTGCTCCTGGACGAGTACGCACCCCAGACCGAGCCGCGCCGCGACAGCGGCCACCTGACGGGTGTGGTTGGACTGGACACCGCCGATCGAGACGAGCGCATCGGCGCCCTGGGCCAGTGCATCGGCAGCGAGATACTCGAGCTTGCGCGTTTTGTTGCCTCCGTACGCGAGCCCCGAGTTGCAGTCCTCGCGCTTGGCCCAGATGTGGACGTCGCCGCCCAGGTGCTCGCTCAGGCGGTCGAGGCGGTGGACCGGCGAGGGGCCGAACAGAAGCTCGACACGTTCGAAGTCGTCCAGGCTCACGGTGGCCGCTCTCGAGGTGGCTGCGATCAGGCCCCGCGAAGCGCGAAGGCGATCCGACGCCCGCGCCCCCCGCCGAAGGCCAGGGCGGCCCAGAGCGCGAACATGCCGTCGAGCAGCGGCGCCTGTTCGATCCCGCCCACGCGGATGGGGCGCAGCCCGCAGGCGGAGATGAGCTCGGCGGCGAGCGCATCGGCGTCGTCGCTGGCGGCGTAGAGCATGTCGAGCCGCTCGCCGTCGAGCGTGCCGGCGGCGATGAGCTCGAACGGGAGAGTGTTGAACGCCCGAATGACACCGGCGCCGGGGACGAGTTCGAGCACCTCGCCGGCGAAGTCGCTGTCGCCGCGGCCGATCTGGTTGGCCGGGACGACGATCGTCTTTGCCTCGAGCTCGCCGGCGAGCTCGCGAACGGTATCGGCGATGGCGTCGCCGGGGATGGCCAGTGTGACCACCTCACCCTGGGCGGCCGCCGCAGCCGGCGTACTCAGCGAGGCAGAGACCTCGTCCGCCAGCTCGCGCGCGCCGGCGTCGCCCGGGTCGCGCGAACCGAGGTGCAGGCGATGTCCCGCTCTCGCCCAGTGGCGCGCCAGCGTTGCGCCGATGTTGCCCGTGCCGATGATTGCGATCTCCACGACTGCCAACTCTACGCCGGTCAGCCGGTCGTGACCGGATTGGGTGATCGGCTGCCGGGGAAGCGAGCGCCGCCGCGAACGCGCACTCGGACGGTGTCTCCCGCCGCCGGCGACGGGAGAGGTGAGACGCAGTACAGCCGGCCATGGTCGGACTCGAGCTCGAGCCGGGCGCCGTCCTCGATCGGGATCACGCGCACGACCCGGCACTGAAATGGGCCCGAGGGGTCGAGCATGACGTGGGCGGGCCGGGTCAGCAGCAGCTCCCCACCCTCCTCAAGCTGCCCGTCGAAGCCGAGAAAGCGGGCCACCTCGACTGTGGGTGGCTGCTCGAGCAGTTGCCGCGGCGCTCCCGCCGCCGCCAGCCGCCCGTCGATGAGGATGAGCAGGCGCTCGGCCAGCGCCCACGCCTCGGCGCGGTCGTGGACCACCACGAGGGTGGCCCGGGCCGAACTCCGCAACGCGGAGAGCGCGTCCTCGAGCAGGCTGGCGCGCACCTCGGCGTCGAGCCCGGCGAAGGGCTCGTCGAGGAGCAGGACGTCGGGCCGGACCGCGATCGCGCGGGCCAGGTGCACGCGCCGGCGCTCGCCCCCCGACAAGCTCGCCGCCGAGCGATCAGCCAGGTGCTCGGCCCCGATCGCCCTCAGCGCCTCGCGGGCGCGCCGGGGCCGCTCGGGACGCGGAACGCCCCACCAGGCGAGTGCCAGCGTCACGTTGGCGAGCACGGAGCGGCGGGCCAGGTCGGGGGACTGGAGCGCGATGGCCACGCGGCCATGGCGCCAGACCTGCCCGCGGGCCAGAGGAAGCGCCCCGGCCAGGGCGTCGAGCAGCGTGCTCTTGCCGGCGCCGTTGGGGCCGAGCAGGGCGACGATCTCCCCGGCGCGGAGCTCCACGCTGACGTCGCTGAGCACCTCGCGCGATCCCCGATCCACGCTCACGCGCTCGCAGCGCAGCAGCACCTCGGCGCCGGCGCGAGCGCTCATCGCGCCGCCCGGAACCGCATGCGGATGCCGGTGCCCTGGTGCTGAAGCACGCCGAGCCCGCACATGAGGAGGAGGATCATCGCCACGAGCACGATGGCGATGGCCACCGCGTCCGCGTAGTGGGCGCCGTCGACCTCGTAGAGGGTGGCGCTGGCCAGCGTCTGATCGTGGCCGTAGATGTTGCCCCCGAGGATCGTCACCGCGGCGACCTCCGACAGTGAGGTGCCGAGCGCCGCGATCACGGCCGCCATCACCCCGATGCGCGCCTCCCGCACCGCGAGCGCCCAGACCTGCCGGCGGCCCGCGCCGAGCAGGCGGGCCTGCCCGAGCAGCCCGGGCGGGAGTGCTTGCACGGCGGCGGCGCTCAACGCGACGATGTAGGGCAGGGCCAGGATCGTCTGGGCGATGAACACGGCCTGGCGGGTCCAGATCAGCTGCAGGGAGCCGAGCGGCGCCTGCGGGACCATGAGCAGGTAGAGGACCGCTCCGACGAGGACCGGCGGAAGGGCGAGGCTTGCGTTGGCCAGCGAGCGCAGTATGTGCCGTCCGCGGAAGCGTCCGAGCCCGAGCGCCAGGCCGACCGGCAACCCGATGAGGGTGGCGATCGCGGTCGCCACCGCCGCCACCTGGACGGTGAACCAGATGATCGACCACAGGTACGGGTTGCCGTGCCAGATGAGCGGCAGGGCGACGCGCACCTCCTCCCAGATCAGGTGCATCTCAGGCCGTCCGGAAACGAAGCCGGATGCCGCCGGCGCGCTGCTGGACGACCGTGAGCAGGGCGGCGAGGACGAGGATGAGCGCCACGAGCACGATCGCGATCGCCGTGGCGACCGGATCGTGGCCGGTGTAGTTGAACTGCTCCAGTAGCGCGCTGGACAGCGTCTCGTCGTGGCCCTGGAAGTTGCCGCCCACGATCACCACCGCCCCGACCTCCGAGAGCGTGGCGCCGAGCGCCGCGATGACCGCGGCGAGCAGGCCGATCTTGGCCTCGCGCAGGGCCAGCCGGGCGAGCTGGAGCCGCCCCGCCCCGAGCGCCCGCGCCTGGTCGAACAGCCCTGGCGGGACACCCTGGATGGCCGCCGGGATGAGCGCGACGATGAACGGCAGGGCGAGGATCGCCTGCGCGATGTAGACCGCCTGCAGCGAGAACTCGATCTGAAGCGAGCCGAGCCCACCCTGGGGCAGGAGCAGCAGGAGCAGGCCGATTCCGACCACGACGGAGGGCAGTGCCAGGCTGGCGTTGGCCAGGAGCTGAAGGGCGCGGCGGCCCCGGAAGCGACCGAGCCCGAGCGCCAGTCCGATCGGCAGGCCGACCACGAGCGCGGCGGCGGTCGAGACGAGGGCCACCCGGATCGACACCCACAGCAGGTTCATCAGGTACGGGTTGCCGTGCGTGATCAGCGGAATCGCTGCCCGCAGCTCGCTCCAGACCTGTGACATTCAGCGCCGCGACGTGGCCGGTGCCGACTGGACGTAGACGAGCTGCCCGTTGGCCAGGCGGTAGACGATCCCGGCCTGGGTCCCGCGGCCGATCGTCCGCGCGCCGGGCTTGGGCAGAGGCGCCACAGTCTGGCCCGGCTGGACGTAGATCGCCTTGGCGGCGCTCGCGCGCAGTCCGCGGCTGGTGATCGCGGCCCCGAGGTGCAGCGAGGACAGCGCGGCGAGCAGGAACGCCACGGACAGGACGATTCCGAGGTCGAACAGGTTTACGAGGCCGTCGAGGGGGTCGCCGGCTCGGTCTTCCCGGCTGCGGGCGTGGGGGGTGACGGTGATGATGAGGAGGCTCCAAGGGTCCGTGGATCGCTGATGACCGCCGCGAGGTACTCGAGGTCGGATAGGTCCTGGCTGTAGACGCGGTCGCGCGAGAGCGAGAGGCCGAACGCGACCGCACCGATGAGCAGGCCGACGACCGTCACGCTGAACGCGACGCGGAGGTCGTGGCTCAGCTGCGTCGTGTTGCCGGCGGCCAGTCCGGTGAGCGCCGGCGAGAGCGGGATGAGCGTGCCCATCAGCCCGAGCGCCGGGCCGGCGCGGACGAGCATGCGGGTGCGGGCGAGGCGGCGCTGGGAGCCGAAGTCGAAGTCCGCCAGCGCCTTGCCCAGCTCATGCTCGCTGGTCGGGGCCCCGGCGTGCGCGACGATGAACGCGAGCGTCGAGGCCATGGCCGCGCTCCGCGCCACCCCACTGACCGTGGCCGCCGCCGCCGCGGGGTCCTGTGCGGCCAGCGCCTGGGCGGCCGCCTCGGCGGCGCGCTGGAGCGCGTCGAAGCGGCGCCGCCGGCGCCGGGTCATCTCGACGGCGTAGCTCCCGAGCTCGAAGATGACGAGGGCGAGCGCGAGCAGCGCCAGGATCAGCACGGGCACCTCCAGCGCGCTGGCGACGTGGAAGATCGCCTGGTCGATCCCGTTGCTCGACAGTCCGAGGATCAGAGGCACGGCGAGCAGGATCTCAGCTGCCGGGACGGAGCGCCTGCCGGCCGCGCAGCTCGCGCCCGGCCCCGAGGCCGAGCAGGAGCGCGATGGCCAGAACGCCGGCCAGGACCGGGATCGCTGACTCGCGGACCGCCTGTGCCGCCGGTGGTGCCGAGGGCGCGGGCACCCGGACGCTGTACACGAGCGGACTTGCCGCGGCCGGCAGCGGCGTGAGGTCGCTGACCAGCTGCCCGGTCACGAGCGGCCCCGAGCCGGTGACCGGCGCCGGTGCGCTCAGCCGCCGCGGGGCCGCGCGGCGGCGAGGGCTCCGGGCGGGCGCCCCGGCCGCCGCCGGGGCGGAGGTTCGACTCGTCCGGCGGCGGGCGGACTTCGTGCTCGCGGGCGCCGCCGGTGTGGTGTGGTTGCCGGCCGAGCCGCCAGGATGGTTCCCGCGGCTCGCGCGGGGCCCGGTGGGGGAGTGCGACCTGCGCGAGGTCCCCCCGCCCGGGCGTCGCTGGCGTCCGGTCGCGGCCGGCGCCGCGGCGCCGACGGTGATCGGGACCTGAGCCCCGCCGCCTCCGCCGGCGCTGTCGGTCACCTGAACCGACACCTCGTACTGGCCGGCGGCGCGGAACGTCGCCTGCGGCGCGGCCATGGTCGAGTTCGGTGCTCCGCCGCCGAAGTTCCAGCTATAGGAGAGCGGGCTGCCGTTCGCGCCCGTCACCTGGGCGCTGAAGCTGACCGTGCCGCCGGCCGCCACCGTCGTCCGCGATGCGCTCACGGCCACGGTGAGAAGGGGCCCCTCGAAGACCTCGATGGCGATCGGCGCCGGCTGGTCGTTCTGGGTCGACTGCACCTCGTCGAGGAAGTCGTCGTCGGTCTGGCCGCTCCGGTTCCCGCGCCACGGCCGGTCGTACTGGTTCACCGATCCGAGCGCTTGGAGGACCGGGGATTCGGAGGGGGTGTTGAAGTCACTTCCGGAGGGCGCGAGATCCGCGGGGGTGAGCTCCGAGCCGGCGCCCGCCTCGGGGGAGCCGTCGCTCTGGATGACCGTGATGCCCCGGACCGCGCCGAGCGGGATGGGGGCCGGCAGGCAGCCGAGCACCGACGCCAGCGGCCAGGTGCTCGACTGCGCCAGCTGCACGTCGACGAAGCCCTGGCGGCCGAGCTCGTTCATGCTCTGCCCGCCGTAGGTGGGACACTGGCCGGGGTTCGCCTGCAGTGCGGCGACGGTGACGGCATCGGTGCTCGTCCCGCTCGGGCTGTACACGGTCGCACTGACCAGCACGTTCGTGGCCGGATCCGCGCCCGCCGGTGCGGCCGCGGGGCCGAGCAGCGCCAGCGCGAGTGCGCTCAGGAGGGCGGGCCACCGGCGCGCGCTCATCGGCCTAGGGGACGTCGACCGTCCTCAGTCCGGAGAAGCTCGGCGCCTGTCCGGGGAGGATGTACTCGAGCTGGAGCACCCACCGGATGCCCCGCCTCGCCTTCGCGCGCAGGGTGAACGTCGTCTTGCCCGATCTGAGCGTGGCCCGGCCCAGGACCCGGAAGGCGCTCGAGGCGCCTGGAGTCGTGTTCTGGCCGAGCAGTACGAGGCGAGCGCCGCTGGCCGCAGCGGGCGAGAGCGCGCCGGCGATCGTCCATGTGCCGTTCCTCACCCGGGCCCTGTGCAGGGCGACACTCGCGGTGGGCCGTGCGCCGAGCTTCACGCGGACCCGTCGCGAGCTGGCCGCGACCACCTGTCCCGGATCATGGAAGCTCACCATGACCTGCCAGGTGCCTGCGGCGAGCGGGACCGCGACGGCGAAGTTGCCCTGCGTGCTCGCGAGGTGGAGGGTGGCGAGGTTCCGGAACGCGCCGTTTCGGCCCGCCACGCGGGCCAGGACACTCACCGTGGCCCGGTGGTGGAGCGTGCCGGGCGCGACCGTCCCGGTGATCAGCGCCCGACCGCCCTGAGCGCTCACCTTCAGGTTGGCGATCGCGCTGTGCACGGTCAGGCCGACGGCCGCCGTCGCCGCCGGTGAGAGGATGTCGCCGTACTTGGGGCTGAGGGTCGAGTTCTCGATCTGCGAGATCTGCGATGTCGTCACCTCATAGGCGCCGCTGGCCGGCGGCGTGAACGAGATGCGGTAGTCGCCGCTCGCGTTGGTCACCCCGGTGGCCACCGGGATGTCGAGCGCCCCCTTGACCTCGTCGACCGTGACGGTCTTGCCGGCCAGGGGCGGATAGCCGGGCTCGGCGTTGGTGAGCGATCCCGTCACCGTGGCCGGCCGGCTGGCGCGGTAGGCGTGCGGGAACCCGGACGCGGTCAGGATCGGCGACGCGTCGGCGGCGAACGGCGGTCCGGCCGGGTCGCTCGTCTTGGCCAGATAACCCTTCAGCTGAGACTGCAACGCCGGCGAGGTGAGGAAATCGATGAAATCCTGCGCCGCCGTGAGGTTCACCGTCTCGCCGGGCTTGGCCGGGTTGATGATGTAGGCGTGGAAGTAGTTGGTCAGCGCGTGGGCGCCACCGGGGGCGGACGCGCTCTGGGGCCCGCGGGTGACGATCTTCAGGCTGGGGATCGATCCCGCCGGGTCGGTTCCGGAGGCGAGGTAGTCGAACGTTCCCCGGTCGGTGAGGACGTAGCACGTGTTCGTGCCGCTCGGTGCGTCGGCGGGCGGACACGCATTGGCGGCCAGGACGTTGGCGCCCTGGGTCGACCCGGCGTTGATGAAGTACCACGACGGGTTGTCGGGCGAGTTCACCGTGCCGCTGTCCGGGCACGGCTGCCCGTTGAGCGCCGCGCTCTTCACCGGCGACATGCCGCCGCCGTCCGCCGCGCTGACCACGCACAGCGAGAGGCTCGCGGGCTGAAGCCCCGAGCTGTGCACGAGCCCCCAGATCGAGTGCTCCTCGACCGTCGTGCCCGACGCGGTGGAGGTGCCGCCCCGGGTGAAGAACGTCGCCTTCCCGGCTGCCCCGGCGGCGGCCACGTCGGCGAACGCCTGCGCGATGCTGTTCGCCGCGTTGGTCGCCGCCCCGGCCGGATCGCCGGTCGGCCCGGCGAGCACGAAGTCATTGGTGAAGAGCGCGTATCCGTACTGGTGCTTGTACGAGTAGCCGCCGGCCACGAACTGGTTCTCCAGCGAGGGGGCGTGCACGATCAGCACGCTCGGACCGCCGGTCCCACTCTCGGCGTTCTGGATCGCCAGCCCGGTGGCCGAGCCCTTATAGGAGAACGAGAACTGGGAATAGGCCTTCTCGAACTGCGGCATGATCAGGTTCGGCACCAGGCCGGAGTCGCTCACGTCGCTGGTTCCCACGACCGTCAGCGACGAGGAGCTGTCCGCACGCGCAAGCGCAGGAGCGAGCAGAAACAGGCCGGCGGTGAGGAGGCCGAGCAGGACACGGGGGCGGGTGGCGGTCATCGCGCCAGCATATAGGCAATGCCTAGGCAAAATGCGCGTTTGAGGGGCCGGGCAACCACGGTGCGTACGCTTCCTGACCGTGAAGCCGGTGCGTCTGATCGCCACCGTCGTGGTGGCCGCAGTGGCGGTGAGCGGCTGTGGGAGCGCTGGCTACACCCAGCGGGACTTCATCGTCCGGGCGAACGCGATCTGCGCCAGCGCGCTGCGGGAGACCCGTTCGATCGCTCCGGGGACCGCCCTGCCCAGCTATCTGACGGCGTTCGTGCCCGTCCTCGAATCCGAGCAGTCCCAGCTCCGCGCGCTCCGGCGCCCGCCCGCAACCGCGCGCGAGGGCGCCATCCTGCGCCAGTACTTCAGCGCGCTCTCGCAGACCGTGGCCGAGTACCGGCAGCTCGCGGCGGCGGCGAGGAGCGGCGAGGAGCAGGCGGTGACGGATGCCGAGGCGGCGCTGTCCGCGAGCCCGGTCGACGCGCTCGCCACCCACTACGGCATGAGCGCGTGCGGCACGCCCGGTTCGACCGCGGCGTGACCCGGTAGTGTCCTGGGCTGAGATGCCAGCCGACATGTCCCTGGGCGAAGCGGCCGCGGCGCTCGGCGTGAGCGTCGACACGCTCCGGCGGTGGGATCGCAACGGCCGGATCACCACCACCCGGGACGCCCGCAATCGCCGGCTGGTGCCGGTGGCCGAGGTGGAGCGGCTGCGCGCACGTCCGGCCCGTCACCGCACCGGGGCCGGGGGTTCGGCCCGCAACCGGTTCGCCGGCGTGGTGCGCTCGGTCGAAGCCGACGGCGTCATGGCCCTGGTGGAGATCGAGGCCGGGCCGTTCCTGGTCACCGCCGCGATCACCCGTGACTCGGTGGAGGAGCTCGGGCTGGCCGAGGGCGTCGGGGCGACGGCCGTGGTCAAGGCCACGTCGGTGATGGTCGAGCGCGGTTCCTAGGCGGGTGGAAGCATCGATAGCGGGTTGCGCTTCGCCGCTCCGTTGGCCAGGATGCACGGCCAGATGAGGATCCGAAACCCGATCTCCCACGCTCTCGCGGCTGCGCTGACTGTGCTCGCCGGCGTGCTGCCGTTTGTCCTCGCTCCCACCGCCGCTTCGGCGTCGAACGTGCAGACGAGCACGAACTGGTCCGGCTTCGTGGCCGGCGCCGCCGGCGTGCATTTCCGCTCCGTCTCGGCGCAGTGGCGCCAGCCCCGTCCCCGCTGTGCCCGGAACCGCGTCGCCACGACCTCGACCTGGGTCGGTCTGGGCGGAACGACGAGCCAGGTCCTCGAGCAGACCGGGACGCAGTTCTTCTGCGCGCACGGCCGCACGGCCACTGGCGCCTGGTATGAGCTCCTGCCTGCTCCGGCGGTCTTCCTGCGCATGCGGGTCTCGCCCGGCGATGTGATGAGCGCGCGCGTCACGGTCGTCGGTCACCGCGTCGGCATGTTCCTGGCCGACCTCAGCAACGGGGGGGTGTTCAGCCGGACGTTCCCGGCACGGCACATCAGTACCGACAGCGCCGACTGGATCCAGGAGGCGCCGACCACGTGTGACCGGAGCGGGAGCTGCCACATCGTGCGCCTGGCCAACTTCGGGACCGTCCACTTCACCCGCGCCCAGGCCCAGGGCGTGGGCGGGCGTCGGGGATCGATCGCGGCCCGGGCGTGGCGGCACGTCCGCGTCTTGCTCTGGCAGGCGGGGAGCGGCTTCACGAACATCGCCGTCCCCTCGCGCCTCACAGGCCGTGGGTCCTCCTTCACGGTCACCTACCACTCGGGAGGCTGATCGCGGACGGACCGTCCCCCAGCCTTGACCGCGTGAGCGGTGGCGGCGAGCGCAGGCAGCGGGACCGTTCCGGGCGTTACCTGATCCGGCGTCTGCTCTCCCGCTGGGTGCTTCGCGCCACGGCGGTGCTGATCGTGCTCGCGGTCATCGACGCGGCGCTGCGCGAGCACTCGATCATCGTCACGAGCTTCGTCGTCCCGGTGCTCGCGCTGGCGCTCGTGGAGAGCGGCGAGCGCACGGCGGCCGTGGCCGTGCTCGCCGAGGCGCTCGCCCTGCTCAGCTGGAGCTGGCACCCGAACCTGTCCGCCGCGACCGAGCTCTACCGCCTGGCGGTGGTGGGCGGCGGGGGCGCCCTGGCCACCCTGGGCGCGATGCTCCGGGCCCGGGCCGTGGTGGCCCGCGACCAAATGGAGATGCTCGCCCGCGTGGGCGAGATCGCCGACGGGACGATCGCGCTCGAGGATGCGCTGCGGCGGCTCGCCGACGTGCTCGTGCCGACGGCCGCCGACCTGTGCGAGCTGTGGATGCTCGATTCGGGATCTCCGCGGGCGGTGGCCAGTCGCCGCCAGGGCGCGCCACAGCTCGACGATCAGCCGGGAGAGCCGCCGTCGGAGCGGGCGCTCGCGCTCGCCCGCCTCGGCGAGATCCTGTTCGTGACGCCGACCGGGAGCGGGCGCTCGGCCGCCGAGGCCGATGAGCTGCGCCGTCATCCCGGGATGGGACAGCTGGTGTTCGCTCCCGTTCGGGCGGCATCCGAGACCTTCGCGCTGCTCGTGCTCGGCGTCGGACCGTCCGGGCGCCACTTCCGTCCCGACGACCTGCGCTTCGCCCGCACGGTCGGCTCGCGCGCCGGCCTGGCGATCCGCAACGCCCAGCTCCTGGCCGGATTGCGCGATGCCCAGCAACGCCTCGAGGCCGTGGTCGGGTCGCTGGCCGACGCGGTGACCATCCGCGGACTCGACGGGCGGGTCGTCTATTTGAACGACGCCGCTCGTCATATGCTCGGCATGGGTCCCGGGGAGGGCGCGGATGGAGTTGACCCGGCGGTGCTGTTCGAGCGCTTCCAGCTCACCGACGAGGGGGGCCGAAAGATCGCCCCCGCCGATCTGCCCTCAGCGCGGCTACTTCGGGGCGAGGAGCCCGAGCCGCTCACCCTCCGGTTCACCGACCGCGACGGCGGCGAGCGCTGGCGCACGCTCAAGAGCACGCCGCTGTTCGACGCCGGCGGGCGCCTCGAGGCGGCGGTGACCATCTTCGAGGACGTGACGGCGACCAAGCGGGCCGAGCTGCGCTCCCGGTTTCTCTCGCGCGCCAGCGAGGTGCTGCTGTCATCGCTCGACTACGAGGAGACCCTGCGCAACGTCGCCTGGCTGGCCGTGCCGGAGATCGCCGACTGGTGCGCGGTCGATCTCGTCGACGAGCGGGGGCGCCGGAACTCGGTCGCGGCGGCTCACCGGGACCCGCGCAAGATCGAGCTAGCCCAGCGGCTGCGCGAGATGGCGCCTCCCGGCCTGCCGTCGGACCGCGGGGTGGGCCGGGTCATCGCCACCGGGGAGCCGCTCCTCTACCCGGAGATCCCGGCCGAGCTGCTCGAGCGCAGCGCGACGAGCCCCGAGCACCTCGCCCTCATCCGTCGCCTCCAGATGCGCTCGGCTCTCATCGTGCCGATTGCCGGCGCGCACGGCGTGCTCGGGGCGATGACGCTCGTGGGGGCCGAGTCCGGTCGTGTGTTCACCAAGGAGGATCTCGACTTCGCCATCGACCTGGCTCGCCGCTCCGGGGTGGCGGTCGAGAACGCGCGTCTGTACAGCGAGCGCTCGCACATCGCCACCACGCTCCAGCACAGCCTGCTGCCCGAGGCGATGCCCCGCATCGAGGGCTGGGAGGTCGCCTCGCTGTACCGGCCGGCCAGCTCGGGCGGGGCGGTCGAGGTCGGGGGCGACTTCTACGACGCCTTCCCGGTCGCCGATGGCTGGCTGATGCTGGTCGGGGACGTGACCGGCAAGGGGGTGGAGGCGGCGGCGATGACCGCGCTCGTGCGCCACGGGGCGCGGTTCGTGGCCGAGCACACCCCACGGCCGGCCGAGGTCCTGACCCGGCTCGACCGCTCGCTGCGCCAGCAGCCCGCGCTGTCGCTGTGCACCGCCGTCTGCCTGTACATCCAAGCCGACCGCGTGCACATCGCCTGCGCCGGACATCCCCTGCCCCTGCTGGTGACCGACGACGGTGTGCGCGCGGTCGGGCGCGCCGGACCGGTGCTCGGCGCATTCGCCGACTGCCAGTGGGACGAGCACGAGCTGCGCCTGAACGCCGCCGAGGTGCTGCTGCTCTACACCGACGGGGTGACCGACACCGTGGGCCCCGAGGAGCGCTTCGGCGAGACACGCCTGATCGGGGCCATGGCGCAGTGCGGGCCCCAGGCTCCCGCCGACGTGCTCGCCTGCCTCGACGCCCAGCTGAGCGGCTTCCAGGTCGGCGCCCAGGTCGACGACACCGCGATCGTGGCCCTGCGCCGCGTCGGCACACCGGCCTGGGCCGCACCGGCCGTCGCGCCGGGCTCGGGTCTTGAAACCTGAGCCGGCGGCGGGCTTACTTGCCGCGCGCGAGCATGCGCCGGCTGATCGGCAGCACGAGCCAGCGCGGCAGCATGCGGTTGGGCGCGAAGGCCGCGCGTACCTGGGGCCCGCCCGGGATGACCGAGATCTTGCCCTTCGCCGCTGCCTTCAGGCCGTCGGCAGCTACCCGCTCCGGAGTGACGAAGGTGATCTTGGGCAGGCGCTCGGCGAAGTACTCGGCCCCGCTGGCAGCCTGGAAGCCGCTCGGCACGGGGCCCGGGCAGACCGCGGTGACGGTCACGCCCTGGTCGCGGACCTCCATGTGCACCGCCTCGGAGAGGAGGAGCACGTGGCTCTTGGCGCCCGCATAGTTGGCGTTGTAGGGAAGGGCCTGGAACCCGGCGGTGGAGGAGATGTTGATGACCGCGCCGCGGCCGCGCTCGGTCATGCCGGGGAGGTAGCGGGCCATGAGGTCGACCACCGCCTCGACGAGCAGCCGGACCTGGACCACCTCGCGCTCGCGCCCGGAGCTCACGAACGGCTCATAGATGCCGTAGCCGGCGCAGTTGACGAGGATGTCGACCTCGCCCTCGAGCTCGGCCACGCGCGCGGCCAGCCGGTCGCGCTCGCCGGCGTCGGCGAGGTCGGCGGCCACCGGCACGGCCCGGTCGGCACCGCCGAGCTCGGCCGCCAGCGCCTCGAGCCGGTCGGCTCGGCGGGCGACGAGCACCACCCGGTGCCCCCGCGCGGCAAGCTGACGGGCGAACTGCTCACCGATTCCGGACGAGGCGCCGGTGACGAGCGCGAGCGAGGTGGGCTGGGGGTCGGGCAGGCTCATGGTGGCTCCTTTTCGTTGGGGCCCGTGGAGGCCCGGCACTGCTAGATTGGGACCTCTCCACGGTGGGCGTAGCTCAGTTGGTAGAGCTCCTGGTTGTGGTCCAGGCGGTCGGGGGTTCGAGTCCCCTCGCTCACCCTTTGTAAATGGGCCCGATTTGCGGGGCTTTTCTTTTGGCCGGAGAGGCCGGTTGGTAGGGCCAGAGGTGCCGTTGTACCACGTCGTTGCACCACGTGGGCCCGCTGCGGAGGGCCATGCCGAGGTGAGGCGGTCGGTCGGTCTCAGGTCGCCGGCAGATCTCGCGCAGCGTGGTCACGATCCGGGTGAGGACGAGCCGCGTGATGCGGGGGCTGCGCGCCAGGCTGGGGCCGTTGGTGCTCCTCGGCGCTTTGGCCGCGGCCGCGCCGGCGCAGGCGGCGCTCTCGAATGACGGCATCTTCCGCCCGCCGCCGAGCGGCCGAGGTGGCAGCGGTCGGGCCCTCCGGCGCCAGCCGGGCCCGACGCGCTACCCCTCGCTCGCTGCGGGCGCACCAGTGGGCTGGTGGGGCGCGAGCACGAAGCTCTCGACGGCAATGTCGGGATCGATGTGGTTGTCGCTGAGAAAGGCGATGACCTCGCGCCCGCTGATCTGCTCGACACCGGCGACGAGCTCCTGGCGCATCGTGTTCTGGTAGGCCTTGCGCATATCGAGCACAAACTGGGCTTGGTCATCATCAACGAGGCTGCGCTCGCCCTTGGTCAGGGTGTCGCGCAGTACGACGCAGATCAGCTCACTGTCGATCGAGGTCCACGCCTTCGTCGGTCCGCGCCCGGTGTAGGCGCTCATGACCTGAACGACGTGGTTGGAGATGCGTGCCGCGATCGACTGACCGTCAGCGCGGTCAACGGGGGGCTCCGACATGGTGGGCTCGGTTCTCGTCTCGGGGGTGGACCGAGGCGGGGCTGAGACGGAGAGCCTGATTTCGGTCCGCGTCTCCCAAAGGTCCGACCAGCCAGCACCGTCCGACGAGAACCCGCGTGCCCTTGACGGTAGCGCGCCTGACCCAACCCGCGCTCGCGGCTCATCGCCCTGCTAGATTTGGCTCTGCGCTCGGACCTCGGCTGTGGGGTGCGCGAGAGCATCGTTGGTTGGATCGGCAGTCGCCTGTACGAACTGGGCGACCGCAGTGCCATCGCATTCGTCCATGACCAGGAGATGCGATGCTCTCGACAAACTGTCCTCGTTGCGGCCCGACGGCTCGTCTGCGCGCAGCGGTTCCGGCAGTGGAGCCCGATTCTCGCTCTCTGACCCGCAGCGCCGTCGCCGCGTCGATGCTTGAGCCAGACGCGGGCGCGGCGTCGGCCGCCGAGTTCCCATACGAGGGCGATCGTGCTGTCGCATGAGCATCCGGGCGTGGAGGCGCCCGCCTCCGGTGCCCCGGACCAACCGGGAGCCGTCCATGCGTCCGGTGAAGGCATGAGGACCCGGGCGCTTGATGAGGCAGAGGTGATGGGGGCGGATGTGGACGTGCGCATGTTCGATGGCGCCACGGATGCGCTGAGGATCGCCGTGCGGGAGTACGGCCTGACGATCGAGCTCGTCGTCTGCGGGGAGTGGGATCTGCCTCAGCAGCCGACCGCCCGGAAAGCCATCCAGGTCGCTCTGAAGGGCGGTGCCGAGCGTGTCGTGCTGGATCTCAGCCAGCTGAGCTTCATCGACTCGAGCGGCATCCACAACGTGCTCGAGCTCTATCGCCGCTGCGTGCAGCAGAACATCCATCTGGTGATCATCCCGGGCCCGCGAGCAGTCCAACGCCCGTTTGAGATCTGCGGGCTGACCGAGGGGCTGCCGTTCGTGCCGACGGCAGCATGAGCAGCCGAGCCGCCAGACCCCGCAACGCGACCGCCCGCGTTGCGGGATCTGGCGGCTCACTCTCCCCGCCCCCAGCGACGCCGGCCGATGCCCCCCGCGGCCGGCGTCGCGCCTCCTTCGTCTCCCGGCCTCTCCATAGCCGTCCGAGCCCGACCAACGGGCTGCAGCGCGCGATCGAGGCTGCCCGGGAGCTGTGCGACCGTCACAGGCGGGCCGAGGCGCCGTGCCCTCCGGCGCTGCACGGCGTCAGAGCGCCCGCAGGATGTCCTCGACCCGGTCCTTCGCATCCCCGAACAGCATGGCGCTGTTCTCCCGGAAGAACAGCGGGTTCTGGACCCCCGCGTAGCCGGAGGCCATCGAGCGCTTGAACACGACCACGTTGCTCGCCTCCCACACGGTGAGCACGGGCATGCCGGCGATCGGGCTGGTCGGGTTCTCGGCCGCGGCCGGGTTGACCGTGTCGTTGGCCCCGATCACGAGCACGACGTCGGTGCCGGGAAAGTCATCGTTGATCTCGTCCATCTCGAGCACGATGTCGTAGGGGACCTTGGCCTCGGCCAGGAGCACGTTCATGTGCCCGGGGAGCCGGCCGGCGACCGGGTGGATGCCGAAGCGGACCTCGACGCCCCTGTCGCGGAGCTTGCGCGTCAGCTCGGCGACGCCGTACTGGGCCTGGGCGACCGCCATCCCGTAGCCGGGGGTGATGATCACCGACTTGGCGTCCTTGAGCAGCTCGGCCGCGCCCTCGGCGTTGATCTCGCGGTGCTCGCCGTAGTCGGTGTCGTCGGCGGCCGAGGCCTCGATCCCGAACCCGCCCGCGATGACCGAGATGAACGAGCGGTTCATCGCCCTGCACATGATGTAGGACAGGTATGCACCCGAGGAGCCGACGAGCGCGCCGGTGATGATGAGCGCGTCGTTGTTGAGCAGGAACCCGGACGCGGCCGCGGCCCAGCCCGAGTAGCTGTTGAGCATCGACACGACGACCGGCATGTCGCCGCCACCGATCGAGGCCACGAGGTGCAGTCCGAGCAGGAGCGCGACCAGCGTGACGATGATGAGCAGAGCGAGATGCGGGCCGGCGATGAACCATGCGGTGAGCCCGACGAACGCGACCAGGGCGCCGACATTGAGCAGGTTCTTGCCCGGCAGCATGAGCGGCTTGGAGCTCATCCGGGCCGAGAGCTTCAGGAAGGCGATGACCGAGCCCGTGAACGTCACGGCACCGATGAAGACGCCGATGAACACCTCGGCGTGGTGGATCCCCAGCGTGCCCTGCAGGTTGAACGTCTGCGCCTCGGCGCCGTGCGGCTTGTCCTCGACGCTGAAGAAGCCGTTCCAGCCCACCATCACCGCCGCGAGGCCGACGAAGCTGTGGAAGAGCGCGATCAGCTCCGGCATCTGGGTCATCTCGACGACCCGGGCCCGGTAGAGGCCGATGGCGGCGCCGATCGCGGTCATCGCGATCAGCAGCCCGATGCCGACCCCGCTGATGTGGCGGTCGATGGCCAGGGCGATGGTGGCGATGAGCGCCACCGCCATGCCGGCGATCCCGAAGCCGTTGCCGGCCTTCGCCGTCTCGTGCTGGGAGAGCCCGGCGAGGGCCCGGATGAACAACAGGGCAGCGATGATGTAGGCGGCGTCGGCCGCGGTCGTCGCGGTCATCGGCTAGCTCCTCGAGAACATGGCGAGCATCCTGCGCGTGACCGCGAAGCCGCCGAAGACGTTGATACTGGCCAGCAGGATCGCCGCGGCGGAGATGATCGTGACGCCGGCGCCCTGATGCCCGATCTGCAGCAGGCCGCCGACGACGATGATCCCCGAGATCGCGTTCGTCACCGACATGAGCGGCGTGTGGAGCGCGTGGTGGACGTTCCCGATCACGTAGTAGCCGATGACGATGGCCAGCGCGAACACCGTCAGGTGCGGCAGCAAAGAGGTCGGCGCGAGCGCGCAGAGGACGAAGAACACCGCCGCGGCCAGCCCGATCAGCGCGAACTTCCTCTCCGGCGCCATCGGCGTCTTGACCTTGGCCTCGGCCGGTGCGGGGGCCGCGGCGGGCGGAGGTGACGGAGCGGCGGAGACCTGCACGGGCGGTGGCGGCCAGGTCAGCTCGCCGTCGCGCACGACCGTCATCGAGCGCTGGACGACGTCCTCGAAGTCGAGGACGAGCTGACCGTCTTTCTCCGGCGTCAGCAGCTTCATCAGGTTGACCAGGTTCTGCCCGTACAGCTGCGAGGCCTGAGCGGCGAGCCGGCCGGCCAGATCGGTGTAGCCGATGATCGTGACGCCGTGGTCGGTGACGGTCGTCTCACCGGCCACCGTGCCCTCGACGTTGCCACCGTTGGCGGCGGCCATGTCGACGATCACGCTGCCGGGCTTCATGCTTGCCACCATCTCGGCCGTGACGAGGCGGGGCGCCGGCCGGCCCGGGATGAGCGCGGTCGTGATCAGGATGTCGATGTCCGGAACCGTCTTCGCGTACAGGTCCGCGGCACGCTGGTTGTAGTCCTCGCCCATCTCCCGTGCGTAACCGGTGGCGGAGACCTCCTCCTCCCGACCGGTATCCACGTTCAGGTACTCGCCGCCCAGCGAGGCGACCTGATCGGCGACCTCCGGCCGCGGATCGGTCGCGTACACGATCGCGCCCATCGAACCCGCGGCACCGATAGCGGCCAGGCCGGCCACGCCGGCGCCGGCCACGAGCACCTTGGCCGGAGGCACCTTGCCGGCCGCCGTCACCTGGCCGGTGAAGAAGCGCCCGAACGCGTGGGCGGCCTCGACGACGGCCCGGTAGCCGGCGATGTTCGCCATCGAGCTCAGAACGTCGAGTGACTGGGCGCGCGAGATCCGGGGCACCGCGTCCATCGACAGGGCGGTGATCGGTCGCTTGGCCAGATCCTCGACCAGCTCCGGGTTCAGCATCGGGGCCAGGAGGCTGATCACGGTCGCGCCGTCCCGCAGCCCGTCGAGCTGCTGGCGCGACGGGGCGTTGACGCCGAACACGATGTCGGCGCTCAGCGGATCGCCGATGGTGGCGCCGGCCTCGACATACGCCTCATCGGCGAAGCTCGAGCCAGCGCCGGCGCCGGACTCGACGAGCACTTCGTAGCCGAGCTTGACCAGCTGGGCGACGGTCGCCGGCGTGGCCGAGACACGCGTCTCTTTCGGGTTTGACTCTTTCAGGATTCCGATCGTCATTTCAGCTCCATGTGCCGCCGGGGCGGGGCCTGAGGCGCGTGAGCCTACGCGACCGTCGCTTTCCTCGCGCTGACGCCGGGGGTTGACGCCTCAGCTGAGTGAACCGAGCCCCTCGAGCTGAAAGCGCCCGTCGCCATAGATGACCCGCTCGCTTCCGTCCGCGAGCACGGCGGTCACCTCGCGGTCGGCGGTCGAGACGATGTCGGTGTGGACCGCGCTTTCGTTGAAGGCGAGCCGCTGCCAGTCCTGGTCGGAGAGCGCGGCCGTGTCGCCGTCATAGCAGTCCTTCAGTGCCCGGCCCAGAGCGATGTGGGTGTTGCCGTAGCGCCCGCCCACGTTCTCGTCATACAGCGTGTCGGCCATGAAGCGGGTGATGCGCGACAGGCGGGCGTCGGTGAGCGAGAACTCGCCCACCCGGTCGGCGCCCTCGGTGGCCACCATCTCCTGCAGGAGCGGCTCGCCCGTCCGCGCCGACGCGCGCTGCACGCGACCGTCGGCAAACGCGAGCTCGATCCCCTCGATCAGGCTCCCATAGACGTAGAGGGGCTCGCTGAAGCGGATCCATCCCTCGGTGCCACGCCAGTCCGGGCTGGTGAAGACCTCGAAGCTCGGGATGTTGCGTCCCCGCCCGGCCACCCATCGCCGCTGCTCGCCGAGCGTCACCCACAGGTCCGCGTCCGGGCCCTGGACGTGGAGACGTGAGATGGGCAGGGCGTTCAGGGCGCCGGTGATCCGCCCCAGCGCTTCTGCGACCTCGCGCCAGGCGGCGATCGGGTCCTCGCGATCGAGGAAGCAGGCGGCGACGATCTGGTCCCAGTACTCCTCGACCGGCATGCCGGCCTCGGCGGCCATACCCGGCGTCCCGTAGAGGGCGAGCGTCCAGGTGAAGCGCCCGGCGGCCTCCTTGTCGGTGCGCCAGTCGGCGTACGGGCGCTGGGCACGGCGATGGGCGAGCAGGCGGGCCGGCGGCACCCCGGCCAGGGCGTGGGGCGAGGCGGACGCGAGCAGGTGCACGCTGTGGTCGCACACGTCGACGAGCGCCCGGCGGTAGCCGGCGGGAAAGAAGGCGAGCTGGTCGTCGCTGGTCAGGGTGTAGAAGTCGCGGCCGAGGTTGAAGCGCTCGTCGTCATCGGGCAGGTACTGCTGGATCACGTGGCCCCCGGCCCGCCACACCGCCCGGCAGACCTCGACGTACAGCGGCTTGGCGATCTCTGGCGCGGTCACCTGCACGACGTCGCCGGGGGAGATGCCGGCCCCGTCGGCCAGGGCATAGTCGACGAGCACGGACGCGTAGCGCTCGAGCTGCTCGGCGGGGGGCGTGAAGTCCATCATCGGTCTCCTTCGGGGGTGGGTTCAGGGGACCTCGCTTGCAACGGCTCGCACAAACGTCGAGGACGCCTCAGGCAGCAATGCCCGTTGCCGATCCACTTATCAACTTCAAGGCGCGCCCCGCCGCTCGCACGGCAGGTCACGACCACAACCACGAGTTGTATCGGGGATGTCCACCATGCATCGCTTCCTCGGCCGGGTCCGCGGACAGGCCGGTTCGGTTCAGATGTTCGTTCTCGGCGCCGCGGCGCTGCTGCTGACCAGCGGCGCGCTCGCCACGTCGAGCTTCGCGTTCTCCTCGGGAAGCCGGGGCACCGAGCAGGTGGCCGACGCCGCCGAGCAGGGCGCTCAGATCCTGGCCGGGGAGCAGCACGGCTCCTATGCCGGGGTCAACCTCCTCAGCCTCCACAAGGTGGCCGGTGTGGCCATCGCGCCGGCCAGCGGGCGCGCCTGGCTGTCGAGCGCGCGCGGGGGCGCCGGCGGCTACTCGCTCACCGTCACTGACCCGAGCCGCCACACCTACACGATCTCCGCCCGACAGTCCTCCTGAGCGCGTCCTCGATCACCGCGGCGGCCGCCGCTCCGGCGCCGGCGCTCAGAACTGGTCGGCCTTTGGCGTGACCGTGGCGTCGGAGCCGTCGGGCATCGTCCCCGGCGTGACCGCGGTGTAGCTCCCGCTGACCGTCCCGCCGGAGACGGTCAGCGTGAGGAAGCCGTAGCGCTTGTCGTCGCCGTACTCGAACGTCACTCCGGGGCTGACCGCCAGGCCCGGCGTGGCGTCACTGGCCAGCCTGTGCAGGTTGTGGTAGCCGGAGTTGCCCTGCACGATCGTCGTGATCGCGTGTCCATCGAGCGTCCAGGTGAAACGCTGGTAGTCGTGCACGTGGCCGGTGAGCACGAGCGCTGGGTAGCGCTTCACGCTCTGGAAGGCCTGGGTGAGCGCGTCGAGCATCCGTTGCGACCCGCCATGGAACGCGTCGACGCTGAGCGGGGGGTGGTGGAGGGTGACGATCACCGGCCGGTCGGCCGGGGCGGCGGTGAGCTGCGCCGCCAGCCACGCGGTCTGGCTGGGCTCCAGCGTGCCGCCCTCGGGCACGTTCGAGTACAGCCCGACGATCGTCACCGCCTTCAGCGCGAGCGTCCAGTCGCACCAGGGCAGGGTCTGGGTGTGCCGGCCGTACTCGAGCTGGGGATCCCCCGGCGGCGGCTGCGGCGTGGCGGTGCAGAAGTTGGCCATGAACGTGTCGAGCGGTTGGCGGCCGGTCGGGTTGCCGGAGTCGTCGACGGCAACGTCCCCGTCGTGGTTGCCCGGGATGGCGACGATGGGCAGCTGGAGGTGGCCGTAGGGCTCGTAGAACTGCGGGACATAGTTCGCCGCCTCGCCGTGGAAGTAGACGAGGTCGCCGACCGAGTACGCGAATGCCGGCACCGCGCCGGGCGGCGCGCCGGCCAGCGCGTGCTGCATGGCGTAGCTGACCGCGTTCTGCGGCGCCGGGGCAAGCACCCCACCCTGGTCGCCGATGACGAAGAACGTCAGCGGATCGGCATCGGTGATCCCGACCGCCGCGCCGTCGACCACGCCCGGTGACCCGGGCGGCAGCGGCTGAACGGTCTCGGTCGGGGCCGCGCTCGCGCGCGTGAGCTGCTGCGCGGCGCTGACATGTGCGGGCTTGCCGACCTGGCGGGTCATGCTCTCTCCTTCGGCGGGGTTCGTGACACCAGTCTGGCCGCTCGCGCGCTCGCGCGCGTGAAGGACCCGGTCGCTCATCCGACCCCTCGGTCCACACACAGCTGCTGCAGCCGTTCCATCGCCTCGGTCGCCCGCTCGGGCAGGGCGTCGAGCGCGTCCGCGGCCAGCCGCAGGTCGTCGATCGTGGCGCCGCGGGCCTCGAGCGCGAACCGCCCGAGCCAGCGCACGGCCGCCCGCTCATAGCGATCCGGGTTGCCGCCGCGCAGCACCAGGCAGATCCGCAGCGCGTCGTCGAGCGCGATCTGGGGCAGCTCGCGCGCGGCCGCCAGCACCACGGCTTCGCTGCCCGTGGTCAGGGCGCGGCGGAACCGGGTGTAGGGGTTGCCGTCGCTCGTCATCGAAGCACCTCCGTGTCCATTGCCAGTCGAACACATGTTCGCATCACCGGCGGACGTGTGCAGGGGGTGTAGGCTCAGCGCCGAACAGGCAGGAGGTGCGCGCATGGCTCTGAAGGCAGCAGATCCCGAGGCCGATCTCGTCGACGTCATCTGCGAGCGCCTGCGGGAGCCCCTCGCCGAGACCACCGCCCGCTGGCCGTCGTTCGTGCGCCAGCTCTACCGCTGGGTCCCGGTCGAGGATCTGGCCGAGCGCACCGTCGACGACCTCGCCGGAGCGGCGCTGGGCATGTGGGAACTCAGCCGCCGTCGCGGGCCGGGCGAGGTGCGACTGCAGATCTTCAATCCCGAGCAGGAGCGCCACGGCTGGGCGCGGGACTCCACCGTCGTGCAGATCGTCAGCGACGACATGCCGTTCATCGTCGACTCGGTGAACATGGCGCTGGCCCGGCAGGGGGCGACGATCAACCTCGTCATCCACCCGGTCATCCGCGTCCGTCGCGACGAGGACGGGACGATGACGGACGTCGTCGACCCGGCCGACGAGAACCAGGACGGGATCCCGGAGTCGGTGCTGCACATCGAGCTCGAGCGGGAGACGGACCCCGAACGCTTCGGCGCCATCCAGGCGAGCGTCGAACGCGTGCTCGAGGAGGTGCGATCGGTTGTCGAGGACTGGCCGACCATGCGCCGCCGGACCCAGGAGGTGGTGGGTGAGCTCACGCGCCGCGAGCCGCCGGCGCCGCCGGAGGAGCTCGACGAGGTGCGCGCCTTCCTCAACTGGCTCACCCAGGACAACTTCGTGCTCCTCGGCTACCGGGAGTACGAGCTCGAGGAGCACGAGGACGGTGGCGCCGCGCTCAAGGCCGTGCCCGGGTCGGGGCTGGGCATTCTGCGCGGCACGCCGCAGACGCCGGTCAAGGAGCTCGGCGCCAAGGCGGTGGCGCTCGCGCACAACGAGCAGGTGCTCGTGCTCACGAAGGCCAATTCGCGATCGACCGTCCATCGTCCCGCCTATCTCGACTACGTGGGGATCAAGAAGTACTCGCCCGAGGGCCACGTCATCGGCGAGTGGCGGCTGCTCGGCCTCTACACGACCTCGGCTTACAAATCCAACGCCCGCGAGGTCCCGCTGCTGCGGGGCAAGATCCACGAGGTCCTGGTCCGGGCCGGCTTCCCGAGCGACAGCCACGACGCCAAGGCGCTGGTCGACTTCCTCGAGTCCTATCCGCGCGACGGGCTGTTCCAGATCGACGTCGACGCGCTGTTCACGATCGCCATGGGCGTGCTCGGCCTGGGTGAGCGGCCGCGGCTGCGCCTGTTCGTCTACCGCGATCCGCTCGATCGCTTCGTGGCCTGCCTGGTCACCGTACCCCGCGACCGCTACAGCACCGAGTCGCGCGAGCGCATCGGCGAGATCCTGCGCGAGTCCTTCGACGGTACGCACGTCGACTGGGGCGTGCAGCTGACCGAATCGGTGCTCGCGCGCGTCCACTACATCGTCCACTGCGACGTCGGCATCCCGGCCGACTACGACGCGGCCCAGATCCAGGCCCGGCTCGTCCGGGCGATCCGGGCCTGGGTGGACGACCTCCGGGTGGCGCTCGCCGAGGAGATGGGCGAGATCCGCGGGGACGAGCTGTTCCGCCGCTACGAGCGCGCCTTTCCGCCCGGCTACCGGTCGGACTTCGACGCCGTCGAGGCGGTGCCGGACATCGAGCGCCTCGAGGAGCTCACGAGCGACGCCCCGGTGATCAGCCTCTACGAGCACGACGACGGCGGCGGCGCGCGCTGCAAGCTCTACAGCGCGCGGGGCATCTCGCTCTCAGAGGTGGTGCCGACCTTCGAGCACATGGGCGCCCGCGTGGTCGACGAGCGGCCATACCGGATCGCCGCCATGGGCCGCGACCCGGCCTGGATCTACGACTTCGGCCTGCGCTGCCCGCCACAGGATCTGTCGGCGGTCAAGGAGACCTTCGAGAGGGCGTTCGTCGACGTGCGCCGCGGGTGGCTCGAGGACGACGGGTTGAACGGCCTCGTGCTGGCCGCGCGGATGACCAGCCGCGAGGTCACGGTCATCCGCGCCATCGCCCGCTACCTCCGCCAGGCGACGATCTCCTATTCCAGCGCCTACGTCACCCGGACGCTGCTCGCCCACGCCGACGTCGCGCGCCTGCTCGTGGCGCTGTTTCACGCCCGGCTCGACCCCGACGGTCGTGACGACGCCCGCGCCGAGGCGCTGGCGCAGGAGATCGGCGAGGCGATCGACGCCGTCAGGAGCCTCGACGAGGACCGGATCCTGCGCAGCTTCCTCTCCGTCGTGCAGGCGATTCTGCGCACGAGCTTCTTCCGCACCGATGACGTGTGGTGCGACGAGGGCGAGTTCCCAGCGGGCGGTCGCCCGTACATGTCGTTCAAGCTCGAGCCCGAGCGCATCCCCGTGCTGCCCCAGCCCCGGCCGCGCTTCGAGATCTTCGTCTACTCGCCGCGCTTCGAGGGGGTGCACCTGCGCGGCGGCAAGGTGGCGCGCGGCGGCCTGCGCTGGTCGGACCGCCTGGAGGACTTCCGGACCGAGGTGCTCGGGCTGATGAAGGCGCAGATGGTGAAGAACGCGCTCATCGTGCCCGTGGGCTCCAAGGGCGGCTTCGTGCTCAAGCGCCCCCCGAGCGACGGCGGGCGGGAGGCGCTCACCGAGGAGGCGATCACCTGTTACAAGCTGTTCCTCTGCGGGCTGCTCGACCTCACCGACAACTACCGCGGTGACGAGGTCCGCCCGCCCGATCGGGTGGTCCGCCACGACGGCGAGGATCCCTACCTGGTCGTGGCGGCGGACAAGGGCACGGCGACCTTCTCGGACATCGCCAACGGCGTGTCGGCTCGCTACGGCTTCTGGCTCGGGGACGCGTTCGCCTCCGGCGGCTCGCACGGCTATGACCACAAGGCGATGGGGATCACCGCCCGGGGGGCATGGCAATCGGTCAGCCGACACTTCCGCGAGCTCGGCACCGATGTCCAGAGCACCGACTTCACCGTGGTCGGGATCGGCGACATGTCCGGCGACGTGTTCGGCAACGGGATGCTGCTCTCACGCCACATCAAGCTGCTGGCCGCGTTCAACCACGCGCACGTGCTGCTCGACCCCGATCCGGATCCCGAGCGCAGCTTCGAGGAGCGCAAGCGGCTGTTCGAGCTGCCCCGCTCGGCCTGGAGCGACTACGACTCAGAGGTCATCTCCGAGGGCGGGGGGCTGTACTCGCGCTCGGCCAAGGTCGATCCCGATCTCGCCCCAGGCCCGGGCCGCCCTCGGCATCGAGGCGGAGGGGCTCGCGCCCGCCGAGCTCATCCAGCAGCTCCTGTGCGCGCCGGTCGACCTGCTGTGGAACGGCGGGATCGGGACCTACGTGAAGGCGAGCGACGAGAACCACGCCGACGTCGGCGACAAGGCCAACGACGCGCTGCGCGTGAACGGGCGCCAGCTGCGCTGCCGGGTGGTCGGGGAGGGCGGCAACCTCGGGCTGACCCAGCGTGGACGGATCGAGTACGCCCTATACGGCGGCCCGGAGGGCAAGGGCGGGCGCCTGAACACCGACGCGATCGACAACGCGGCCGGAGTCAACTGCTCCGACCACGAGGTCAACATCAAGATCCTGCTCGACGCGCTCGTGCACGACGGCGAGCTGTCGGTCGGCGCCCGCAACGAGCTGCTCGGCGAGATGACCGACGGCGTGGCCCGCCAGGTCATCGACGGCAGCTACACGCAGACCCAGGCGATGAGCATCGCCACGCTGCAGGCTCCGTCGATGATCGACGTGCACGCCCGGCTCATCCGCCGCCTCGAGCAGGTGGGCTCGCTGCGCCGCGAGCTCGAGTTCCTTCCCGGCGAGGAGACCATCGGCGAGCGCTCCTCGGCGCACCAGGGCCTGGTGCCGCCCGAGCTGGCCGTCCTCATGGCGTACGTGAAGATCAACCTGTACGCCGAGCTCCTGCACTCCGACCTGCCCGAGGACGCCTATCTCGGCCACGACCTCGAGCGCTACTTCCCGGAACCGCTGCCGGAACGCTACCGCGATCAGATGCACGATCACCGCCTGCGGCGCGAGATCATCGCCACCGTCGTGGCCAACCAGCTCGTCGACCGGGCCGGCTCGACATTCGTGTTCCGCCTGCGCGAGGAGACCGGGGCGCCACCGTCGCTGCTCGCCCGGGCGTTCGCGGTGGCGCGCGAGGTCTACGAGATGCGCCCGTTCTGGCAGGCGGTCGAGGCGCTCGACAACGTGATCGATGCCCGCGTGCAGCTCGGCATGCTGATCGAGGGCCGCAAGCTCGTCGAGCGCTCGGCGCGCTGGCTCGTCCACACCTATCCGCGCGAGATCGACGTAGCGGCGGCCATCAACCACTTCGCCGGCGGCGTGCGCCGGCTCGAGCGCACGCTGCCCGAGCTGCTCGAGGGGCTGGAGCGTGAGAACTTCGAGGCGCGCGAGTCCGGCCTGCGCGAGGCGGGGGTGCCCGAGCGGCTGGCCCGCCAGGTGGCCGGATTCCCGGCTGTGCTCTCTGCGCTCGACGTCGTCAGCGCCGCCGAGGCGACCGGCCGTGACTACGACCAGGTCAGCCGCGTCTACTTCAAGCTCGGCTTCGAGCTCGATCTGAACTGGCTGCGCGGGCGGATCATCGAGCTGCCACGCACGGACCGCTGGCAGGCCCTGGCCCGCACCGCGCTGCGCGACGAGCTCTACGGCCTGCAGCGCCAGCTCACCGAGGAGGTCCTGAGCGGCGCCACGGGAGGCGCCGACACCGAGACGGCGATCGCGGCCTGGCGGGAGCGCAACAGCGGCGCGGTCGAGCGCTGCCTGGGCATGCTGGCCGACATCCGCGGCTCGCGGACCTACGACATGACGACGCTGCCGGTCGCCCTGCGCGAGGTGCGCCATCTCATCCGGGGCGGCGCCGAGGGCGAGGTGCCCCGCGCGCTCTGAGCTTTAGGAACGCCGGCGGGCGCGCTGCCGGGCCGCGAGGACGAGGAAAGTGCCGGCGTCGAGCAGGCCGGCGGCCAGAAAGGCGAACGGCCCGGTGATGACACGCCCGGCGAACCTCGTCAGCATCCGCGCTCAAGGTATCGTCTGCGGCGCATGGCTTCCGTCAAGACGAACATCACCGAGCTCCCGGACTCCCGGGTCCGGCTCACGCCGAGGTCGCTCCCGAGGAGGTCGAGCGCCGCGTCCAGGAGGTCGCCCGCCGGCTCGGCCGCCAGCTCCGCATTCCCGGCTTCCGCAAGGGCAAGGTCCCGCCCCCCGTCGTCATCCGCCGCCTCGGCCGCGAGGCCGTCGTCGGCGAGGCGGTCGAGAGCGCGCTCGGCGCCTGGACCTACGACGCCCTGGAAGGCTCCGGCATCAAGCACATCGGCCGTCCGCGGATCGACGAGTACGAGCTGCCCAAGCACGGTGAGCCGCTCGCCTTCTCCTTCGAGGTCTCGGTGCGCCCGACGGCGACGCTGGGCGACTACAAGGGGCTCGAGGTCGGCCGCCGCGAGCCGGCCGTCGACGACGCCGCGGTCGACGCCGAGCTCCAGAGCCTGCGCGAGCGCGTGGCCACGCTCGAGACCGTCGAGCGGGCCGCCGAGCCGGGAGACCATGTCGTGATCGACTACCTCGGCCGCATCGACGGCGAGCCGTTCGCCGGCGGCGAGGGCCGCGACCAGCTGCTCGAGCTCGGCTCCGGGCAGCTCATCCCCGGGTTCGAGGAGCAGCTCGTGGGCGCGAGCGCCGGCGAGAAGCGCACGGTGAGCGTCACCTTCCCCGAGGACTATCCGAACGATCTCGGCGGCCAGCAGGCGGAGTTCGAGGTCACCGTCAACGAGGTCAAGGCCAAGCAGCTGCCCGAGCTCGACGACGACTTCGCCGTCGACGCCGGCGGCTTCGACACCCTGGCCGAGCTGCGGGAGGACATCGCGACCCGGCTCCGTACCGCCGAGGAGTCCTCGATCGAGCGCGAGTTCGAGGACGCCGTGCTCGAGGCCGCCGTGGCCGCGGCGACGATCGAGGTCCCCCACGACCTGGTTCACGAGCGCGCGCACGAGCTGCTCGAGGAGACGATGTCGGCCCTGACCGCCCGGGGCATCTCCAAGGAGATGTACCTGCGCATCACCGGCAAGGACGAGGAGACGCTCGCCCACGAGGCCGAGCCGGAGGCTGAGAAGGCGCTGCGGCGGGAGGCGGTGCTCGCCGCCGTGGTCGCCGCGGAGTCGATCACGCCGAGCGAGGACGACCTGAAGGCGGCGCTCGAGCCGGTGTCCGAGCGCGAGGGTGCGAGCACCGAGGACCTCCTCGAGCGCGTGCGCGAGAACGGTCGCCTGGAGCAGCTGAGCGAGGACGTGGCCACCCGCCAGGCGCTCGAGCTGCTCGTGCGGGAGGCGAAGGCGATCACGGTCGAGCAGGCCAAGGCGCGCGGCGCCATCTGGACTCCGGGTCAGGAGCCGGCGGAGAGCGCCTCCGGCGAGCTCTGGACGCCCGGGTCCTGACCTCAGCGCGGCGGCCCGGCCGGCCGTACGGGGGGCCGCGGATCGGTTGCTAGAGTCGGCAGGAATCCGCCCGAGGAAGCGAAAGAGACGAGGACGATGAGCCCACTGGTACCCATGGTCGTCGAGCAGACCTCCCGCGGGGAGCGGGCGTTCGACATCTACAGCCGCCTGCTCAACGAGCGCATCGTCTTCCTCGGCACGCCGGTGGACGATCAGATCGCCAACCTGATCGTGGCCCAGCTGCTGCATCTCGAGTCCGAGGATCCCGACAAGGACATCTCGATCTACATCAACTCGCCTGGCGGGTCGGTGTACGCCGGCCTGGCGATCTACGACACGATGCAGTTCATCAAGCCCGACGTGCAGACGATCTGCGTCGGCATCGCCATGTCGATGGGCGCGCTGCTGCTCTCCGGCGGAGCGAAGGGCAAGCGGATGGCGCTGCCCAACGCCAAGATCCTCATCCACCAGGTGTCATCGAGCTTCCAGGGCCAGGCGACCGATATCGAGATCCACGCCAAGGAGATCATCGACATTCGGCGCCGCCTCGATGAGATCATTGCCGAGCATTCCGGTCAGGATCTCGAGAAAGTTCGGCGGGATACCGAACGTGATTACTTCATGAGCTCCGAAGAGGCCAAGGAATACGGGATCATCGACCGGGTCATCTCGCAGCACTGAGCGTCTAGGCTTGTGGGGTCGCCGCGCGCGATTCCATTGGGAGCTCAGCTTGCTGAGGGGACGAGGAGACCAGAGGGGCAGACATACATGGCACGTCCGACGGATTCCAACGAACAGCTTCTCTGCAGCTTCTGCGGCAAGTCCCAGCGGCAGGTGAAGAAGCTGATCGCGGGGCCGGGCGTCTACATCTGCGACGAGTGCATCGATCTCTGCAACGAGATCATCGATGAGGAGCTGACGACTCCGCCGAGCTTCGACATCGAGAACCTCCCCAAGCCGCGGGAGATCTACGACGTGCTCGGCGAGTACGTGGTGGGGCAGGAGCAGGCCAAGCGCACGCTGTCGGTAGCGGTCTACAACCACTACAAGCGCGTGCAGATGATGCAGTCAGGCGACAACGACATCGAGCTGCAGAAGTCGAACATCCTGCTGCTCGGACCGACCGGCTGTGGCAAGACGCTGCTCGCCCAGACGCTGGCCAAGATCCTCAACGTCCCGTTCGCCATCGCCGATGCCACCGCCCTCACCGAGGCCGGATACGTCGGTGAGGACGTCGAGAACATCCTGCTCAAGCTCATCCAGGCGGCCGACTACGACGTCAAGAAGGCCGAGACCGGGATCATCTACATCGACGAGGTCGACAAGATCGCCCGCAAGGCCGACAACCCGTCGATCACGCGCGACGTGTCGGGCGAGGGCGTCCAGCAGGCGCTGCTGAAGATCCTCGAGGGCACGACGGCGTCGGTGCCGCCGCAGGGCGGGCGCAAGCACCCCCACCAGGAGTTCCTGTCGATCGACACCACGAACGTCCTGTTCATCTGCGGCGGCGCGTTCGCCAACCTCGACAAGGTCATCGAGCGTCGCATCGGCCACCAGGGCGTCGGCTTCAGCGCCGCCATCCAGACCAAGGAGCAGCGCGACACCGGCCAGATCTTCGAGCACTGCCTGCCCGAGGACCTCATCCAGTACGGCCTCATCCCCGAGTTCATTGGCCGTCTGCCCGTCATGTCGGCCGTTCACCAGCTCTCCCGCCACGAGCTCATGCAGATCCTCACCGAGCCGCGCAACGCCCTCGTCAAGCAGTTCCAGCGCTTCTTCCAGTTCGACGGGATCGAGCTCGTGTTCGCCGACGAGGCACTGTCCGGGGTCGCCGACAAGGCGCTCGAGCGCGAGACGGGCGCCCGCGGCCTGCGCTCGATCATCGAGGAGACCCTGCTCGAGGTCCAGTTCGAGCTTCCCTCGCGCCGCGATGTCCGCAAGTGCGTGGTCACGCGGGAGACGATCGAGAAGGGGACCGCCCCGACGCTGGTCACCGTCGCTCCGGAGGAAGAGGCGGCTTAAGCAGCGAAAGGGTCCCGCTGGGACCCTTTCGTACCTGTCGGGGCGGCTCGTGATCCTCCTCGGCAGCGCGAGCGGTAAATACCCGGTGCCTGGGGCGCTAAACGCCCCCAGTGGCCCCTCGTGCGGACCGCTCGCCCCGGCCCGTCCGCCTACACTCGACCGGCGATGAGCGACCTGGAGGCGAAGACTCGCTACGACCCGTCCGAGGTGGAGCCGCGGATCGTCGAGGCGTGGCTGCGCTCCGGGCTGTTCCACCCCGAGGCGGCCGGCGACCCGGGCGAGAACTACTCGATCGTCATCCCGCCGCCGAACGTCACCGGCGTGCTGCACATGGGCCACGCGCTCAACAACTCGCTGCAGGACTGCCTGGTCCGGCTGCAGCGGATGCGCGGGCGGCGGACGAAGTGGGTGGTCGGCACCGACCACGCCGGGATCGCCACCCAGACGCAGGTCGAGCGCTCCCTGGCCGTGGAGGGGACGGGACGGGCTGAGCTCGGCCGGGAGGGGTTCGTCGATCGGGTGTGGCGATGGCGCGAGCAGTACGGCGGCACGATCATCGAGCAGCTGAAGCGCCTGGGCGCCTCGTGCGACTACGCCGACGAGCGCTTCACCCTCGACGCGGGCTACATGCGCGCTGTGCTCGAGGTGTTCGTGGCCCTGTACGAGAAGGGCTTCATCTACCGCGACCGCTACCTGGTCAACTGGGACCCCGGCAGCCGCTCGGCCATCTCCGATCTCGAGGTCGAGGACCGTGAGGTCACCGACACGCTGTACTACATCGACTATCCGCTTGGCTCCGGCTCCGGTGCGCTGACGATCGCCACCGTCCGCCCGGAGACCCTGCTCGCCGACACGGCGATCGCCGTTCACCCCGAGGACGAGCGCTACCAGCGGCTGGTCGGGGAGACGGCGATCCTGCCCCTGGTCGGCCGCAAGCTGCGGATCATCGCCGACGAGTACGTGAAGCCCGAGTTCGGCACCGGCGCGCTGAAGATCACGCCCGGCCACGACCCCAACGACTTCGACATCGGCCACCGGCACGGGCTCGAGCAGATCAGCGTGATCGGCGAGGACGGGCGCATGATCGCCCCCGCGCCCGAGCGCTTCGTCGGCCTGAGCGTGCTCGACTGCCGGGAGGCGGTGGTGGCCGAGCTGCGCGAGCAGGGACTCCTCGTGCGCGCCGAGCCGTACACCCATACGGTGCCGTTCTCCCACCGCTCGGGCGAGCGCGTCGAACCGCTCATCTCCCTGCAGTGGTTCATGCGCATGGACGAGCTCGCCGCCCCGGCGATCGAGGCGGTGCGCAGCGGCGAAGTGCGCTTCACGCCCGAGCGCTTCGCGCGCGTCTACCTCGATTGGATGGAGAACATCCGTCCCTGGGTGCTCTCGCGCCAGCTCTGGTGGGGCCACCAGATCCCCGTCTGGTATCGCGGGGACGAGGTCTACGCCGGCACCGAGCCGCCGTCGGGATCGGGCTGGGAGCAGGACCCCGACGTGCTCGACACGTGGTTCTCGAGCGCCTTGTGGCCGCTCGTCACGCTCGGCTGGCCCGAGCACACCCCGGAGCTCGAGGCCTTCTATCCCACCGACGCCCTCGTCACCGGCCGGGACATCATCTTCCTCTGGGTCGCCCGCATGATCATGATGGGCCTGGAGTTCGCGGGCGAGATCCCGTTCCGCGACGTCTACATCACCTCGATCATCCAGGCGCCCGACGGCCGGCGGATGTCGAAGTCGCTCGGCACCGGGATCGACCCGATCGACCTCATCGAGGGTGGGCCCCGCCCGCCCGTGTTCAGTCAGCCGGATGACGCGGGCGCCGCCCGATCGGGCGAGGCCGGACGCCGAGCGGGCGGCAAGCCCGCGGGTGGGTTCCCGGCCTACGGCGCCGACGCGGTGCGCTGGGGCCTGCTCGCCATGTCCTCCGGCCAGGACGTGCGCTTCAGCGAGGACAAGGTGGCCCAGGGGCAGCAGCTGACGAACAAGCTCTGGAACGCCGCCCGGCTCGTGCTCATGAGCGTGGGGGAGGAGGCGCGGGCGGCGGCGCGCCCGACCCGAATCGAGGACCACTGGATCCTCACCCGGCTGCATCGGGCCCAGGAGGAGATCGAGGGTCGCATCGAGCGCTACGACTTCTCCCACGCCGCCCTGGGGCTGTACGACTTCATCTACGGTGAGCTGTGCGACTGGTACCTCGAGCTCGTCAAGCCGCGCCTGCGCGCCGGCGACGAGGACCTGGCCGCGACGCTGCTCTACGTGCTCACGCACACGCTCGCGCTCGGCCATCCGATCATCCCGTTCGTCACCGAGGAGATCTACCGCTACGTGCCCGGCAGCGAGGGACTGCTGGCCGCCGGCATCCCCCCCGAGCGCCCGCCGGTCGATCCCGGGGCCGAGAGCGCGGTCGCCGACGTGATCGCTGCCGTGCAGGCGCTGCGGGCCTGGCGCGACTCGGCCGGCGTGCGCCCCGGCGCCGTGGTGCCGGCGCGGCTGGCCGCCCAGGGCTACGAGCAGACCGCTGAGCACGTGGCCCGGCTGGCCCGGCTGGAGCTCACCTCCGACGGGGTGGCGGCGGTTGCCTCGGTCCCGATCCCCGGCGGAGCGGTCGAGATCCTCCCCGATGCCGAGGTCGACGTGGAGGCGGCGCAGCGCAAGCGCGAGGCGGCCCGTGAGCGGCTGACGGCGGAGATCGCGCGGGCCGAAGCCAAGCTCGGCAACGGCGGCTTCGTTGCCAAGGCCCCGACGCACGTCGTGCAGGCCGAGCGGGAGAAGCTCGAGCGCCTGCGCGCCGAGCTGGCGGCATCGGCTGGCGCCGATGTCTTTGGAGGTTCCGCTGGCGCGGAACCTCCGGAGGCCCTGTGAGGGAGGCGCCGTGAGCACCTGGACGCCTGAGCAGGCGGAGCGCCACCTGCTCTCACTCGAGCTGTTCGGCATGCGCTTCGGCCTCGATCGCATGCGCCGCCTCATGACTGCGCTCGGCCACCCCGAGCGGCGCTTCCGCTCGATCCACGTCGTCGGCACGAACGGCAAGTCCTCGACCGTGCGCATGATCGCTGCCATCCTGGCTGCGCACGGGCTGCGTACGGGTGCCTACCTCTCGCCTCACCTCGTCTCCTTCGGCGAGCGCATCCGCATCGAGGACACCGATCTCGAGCCGGTGGCGTTCGCGGCCGCGATCGCGCGGGCCGCGCGGGCGGCCGAGCTCGTCAACCGCTCGCTCGAGCCGGGGGACCGGGTGACCCAGTTCGAGCTCCTGACTGCCGCCGCCTACGACGAGCTCGCCCGGCGGGGCGTCGAGGTGGCGGTCATCGAGGCCGGTCTGGGCGGGCGCTACGACGCCACGAACGTGATCCCGTCCACCGTGCAGGTGCTGACCAGCGTCGGCCTCGAGCACACGCGCTGGCTCGGCCCGACGATCACCGACATCGCGACCGAGAAGCTCGACGTCGTGCGCGAGGCCGGGACGCTCGTACTCGGAGCCGGGCTGCACCCCGACGCCGAAGCGGTGGCCGCGGCGGTGGCGGGCGAGCGTCACGCGCGCGTCGTGCACGCGGGCGCCGATCCCGGGGTGGCACTCGGCGCGCTCGGTCTCTACCAGCGGCGCAACTTCGCGCTGGCCAGAGCGGCCGCCGAGGCCTTCCTCGGGACGCTCGACCCGGCCGCGGTGGCCGGGGCGGCGGCCGCCACTCGCGTCCCCGGTCGCCTGCAGGTGGTGGCTGAGGACCCGCTCACGATTCTCGACGGCGCGCACAATCCGGACGGAATCGCCGCGCTCGCCGAATCGCTGCCGGGGCTGGGCGAGGGGCGCAGCCGGACGGTGGCGGTGGTGTCGATCCTCGACGACAAGGATGCCGCCGGGATGGTGCGCACGCTGCTCGGCGCCGTCGACGAGCTCGTGTTCACGAGCTCGCGCAACCCTCGAGCGCTGCCGCCCCCGACGCTCGAGTCGCTCGCCCGCCAGCTGGGCGGGCCCGGGGGCGAGATCGTGGCCGATGCCGGCGCCGCCCTGGCGCGTGCGCGCGCCCTGGCCGGGCCCGATGGCCTGGTGGTGGCCACCGGCTCGATCTATCTCATCGCTGACCTGCTCCGACCCGCCGGCGCGCTCCGCGCCTCGATGCTGTGAACGACTCCGACGAGCAGCCAAGTTTCCTCTCTATGATCCGGCTCGTCGCGTTCATCGTGGCTGTCGTGATCCTGGTTTTCTTCGCCATCGGCTACGCGTTCGGTCGCCTCTTCCTGTGAGGAATCCGAATCCCGAGGCCGAATACCGCGACGGACCCTTTCTCGCCCCCACTACACTGGCCCGCGAAACATGCTCCTCTTCGGGATCTTCGGCATCACCAACAGCGGGATCAATCTCGCCATCGAGTTGGTCCTGCTCTTTCTGGCCGTCATCTGGCTGGCCTTCGTCTACTGGACCTACGCCGACGCGCGCCGTCGCGTCGCCGATCCGCTGCTGATCGGCTGCGCCGCGGTCGCCTCGCTGTGCTTTCCGTTCCTGGGCACGATCGTCTACATGATCGTCCGCCCGCCCGAGTACCTCGATGACGTGCGCGAGCGCGAACTCGAGATGCAGGCGGCGGAGGCGCGGCTGGCCGAGCTCGGGTACCACCTGTGCCCGCACTGCGACCACGAGGTGGAGCGCGACTTCCTGCGCTGCCCCCACTGCATGCGCAAGCTGAAGGACCCCTGCTACCAGTGCGGCAAGCCGCTCGATCCGAACTGGCGGGTGTGCCCGTACTGCGAGGCCGAGATCGCCGCCGTGGCCAACACTCCCCGCCGGTCGCGCCGGCGCCGCGAGTCGAGCACGGAGCCGGTCGGTCCCGGCACCGGCTACCCCGAGCGGGGCACCGCCACCGCGCCGATCGAGCGCGGCGGCAGCCCGGCGAGCTAGCTTCGCCGGGGCCCGACCGGCGAGCCCCCCGCGCCGGTCCTCAACTGACCAACCTGCCCCTCAGGAGGCCGATCACCCATGGAGCGCACGCTCATCCTCGTCAAGCCCGACGCCTTCGCCCGCAACCTGACCGGTGAGATCATCGCTCGCTTCGAGCGCAAGGGCCTGCGGCTCGTCGCGCTCAAGCTGATGACGATGTCCCGTGAGCTCGCTCAGCAGCACTACGCCGAGCACGAGGGCAAGGGCTTCTTCGGCGAGCTGGTCGACTTCATCACCTCCGGCCCGCTCGTGGCCATGGTGCTCGAGGGCGAGTCGGCGATCGAGGCCGCCCGCCAGGTCATCGGCGCCACCAACCCGCTGCAGGCGACGACGGGCTCGATCCGCGGCGATTACGCGGTGGCGGTGGGCCAGAACATGGTTCATGGCTCGGACGCACCCGAGTCGGCCGCGCGCGAGGTCGGGCTCTTCTTCCCGGAGCTCTAGTGGCGGGGGCCGTGCGGCTGATCCTGGCCAGCCGCTCCCCCCAGCGCCGAGCCATCCTCGCGCAACTGGGGATCCCCTTCGAGGCGATCGTCTCCGATGTCGAGGAGCGCGAGCAGGGCCCGGGGGAGGAGATCGCGGTCGAGAACGCTGTCGCCAAGACGCGGGCCGTCGCGGTGAGCCACCCCGACGCGCTCGTGCTGGGCCTTGACACCGTGGTCGAGCTCGACGGCCGCATCTACGGCAAACCGCAGAGCGCGACCGAGGCGGGGGAGACCCTGCGCGCGCTGTCCGGCCGCACGCACACGGTGATCAGCGGCCTGTGCCTGATCGGCGAGGGCGGCGAGCGGACGGCGCTCGCCCGCACCGCGGTGCGCTTCCGGGCGGTCGATCCGGCGCTCGCGGCCTGGTACCTGTCCGGCGGGGAGTGGCGCGAGCGCGCGGGCGGCTACGCCATCCAGGGCCGCGGCGCGGCGCTCGTGGAGGCGATCGACGGGGACTACTGGAACGTGGTCGGGCTGCCGGTGCCGACGTTGCTCGAGCTCGAGCCGGAGCTGATCCGCGGCGAGCGCAGCTGAGGCTCACCTGCGCTGGCGCCGGGACACGTCTGAGGTCATGAGCCCGCAGTATCCGCGCCGGTCCGGGGAGAATTGCGTTGCGCGCTCGCCGACGGCCGGACCCCGAGTATGTGAGCGCCCACACGTGCAGGGATTTCTGCACCCCGTCGCCCGGGCCGCCAGACGGACTCCGATACACTGGCCCCGGGACGGAACCGGCAGCCGCGCGTGGTCTGCAGCATCTCGCCGCCCCGTCCTCTGCGGTTCCCCTCACTTCATCGACCCATGGGCTTTTTCACGTACCTAACCGGTTTCGGCGGCCGCGACATGGCGGTTGACCTCGGCACCGCAAATACGCTCGTCTACGTGCGCGGGCGGGGAATCGTGCTGTCGGAACCGAGCGTGGTCGCGGTCGACTCCCGCTCCGGCGAGGTCCATGCGGTCGGCATCGAGGCCAAGCGGATGCTCGGCCGCACGCCGGGCACGATCCAGGCCATCCGGCCCCTGAAGGACGGCGTGATTGCCGACTTCGAGGTCACCGAGGAGATGCTGCGCCACTTCATCCAGAAGGTGCACCAGAACCGCTGGGCCCACCCGCGGGTCGTCGTGTGCGTGCCGAGCGGAGTGACCGGCGTGGAGAAGCGGGCGGTCGAGGAGGCCTGCCTGTCCGCCGGAGCCCGTCAGGCGTACCTCATCGAGGAGCCGATGGCGGCGGCGATCGGGGCCGGCCTTCCGGTGGGCGAGCCGACCGGCTCGATGGTGGTCGACATCGGCGGCGGCACGAGCGAGGTGGCGGTCATCTCGCTCGGCGGCATCGTCGTCTCCCAGTCGATCCGGGTCGGCGGCGATGAGCTCGACGAGGCGATCATCAACTACGTCAAGCGCGAGTACAAGCTGCTCATCGGCCAGCAGACGGCCGAGGAGGTCAAGCTCGAGATCGGCTCCGCCTACCCCATGGGGGAGGAGGTGCAGGCCGAGATCCGCGGCCGCGACATGGTGTCCGGGCTGCCCAAGACGGTCGTGCTGACGAGCGAGGAGATCCGGGGCGCGCTCGAGGAGCCGGTGTCCCAGATCATGGACGCCGTCAAGGAGACTCTGGACCGGACTCCACCGGAGCTCGCCTCCGACATCATGGATCGTGGCATTATGCTCGCAGGAGGCGGTTCGCTGCTTCAGGGGCTCGAAGAGCGCCTGCGTCACGAGACGCAGATGCCCGCGCACCTGGCCGAGTCGCCGCTGACCTGCGTGGCGGTGGGCTCGGGAAGATCGTTGGAGGAATTCGAAGCGATAACCCGATCGAGCAAGCATTCACGCAATCGGCGTCGCCGGTACTAGGGGCGCAGATGAAGACTTTGGAGACACGCACCTCGTGCATGACAAGCAAGTTCGGCGGCGGCGGGCAGTCCTCGCGCTGCTCGTTGCCGTTTCCCTGATCTCTCTCACGGCGTACTTCGGAGAGTCGCCGAACAGCCCGCTGCACAGCGTGCAGCGCGGGCTCGTCGAGGTCTTCTCACCCGTGCAGGAGGGCGCGAGCAAGGCGCTCAGCCCGGTCCGCGATGTCGCCGGCTGGTTCTCGAGCACCTTCCACGCCAAGTCCCAGGTCGGCAAGCTCAAGCGGGAGCTGCAGACCTACGAGGCCGAGGCGGCCCAGTACCGCCAGGCGTCGATCCAGAATCAGCAGCTGAGTGCGCTCGTCCATCTCGACAACAGCATCGGGATCGCCAACTACCACGCGGTCACGGCCAACGTGATCGAGCGCGACCCGCTCGTCTGGTACGAGCAGATCGAGGTCGACAAGGGCTCCGACGACGGTGTCGCCGTCGGTGACCCGGCGATCGGCGGCGGCGGCCTGGTCGGGGACGTGACGACCGTGGGGGCGAGCTACTCGATCGTCAGCCTGATCACCGACCACACGATGGCGGTCGCGGCCACGGTGCAGAACGGCGCCGGCGACAGCGGCGTGCTCGTCCCCGATGTCGGCAACCCGACCGACCTGGTCCTGCAGTATCTGCCGCGCTCGGCCAACATCACTGTCGGCGAGACCATCGTGACCACCGGCTTCAAGTACGGCAGCCTCCAGGACCTGTATCCGGCTGGGATCCCGATCGGCACCGTCTCGAACGCGAGCGTCACCAACCTCTACAACAACGGTGAGGTCAACGTCTCGCCGATCGTCGACCTGCGCCACCTGTCCGTCGTCCAGATCCTCACCACCCCGCACGGGGCGGGCGAGCGAGCGTCGCTGACCCCCCGGAGCGGATGAACGAGTCGCTGAAGCTCCCGATCCGTCTCGTGCTTGTCGGCTTCCTGGCCGTCGTGGTCCAGGAGGCCTGCATCTCGCAGGTCACGATCTTCGGGGTGAGCGCCGACATCACGCCGCTCGTCGTCATGTCGGTCGGGCTCCTGTGCGGGTCGTTGGCCGGTGCGATCATGGGCTTCGGCATGGGCATGCTCGTCGATCTCGTGCTCGTGCAGACGCTCGGGATCAGCTCGCTGCTCTACATCGCGATCGGCTACTGGTCGGGGCGGCTGCGCGAGCTGCGCGACCCCTCGCACGGACTGGTCCCGCTCGCGCTCGGCGCCGCTGCCACTGCGGTGGCCATGTGCGGCATGGCCGTCATCCAGTTCCTCCTCGGAGTCGACGCGCCGGTCAGCCTCGTGCTCTTGCAGCAGATCGTCGTCACCGTGCTCGTCAACACGCTCATCTCGCTGCCGCTGTACGCGCTCGTGCGCAGGATCCTGCGCCCGGCCCTGCCCCAGGACCCCCGCCGCCGGCGCCGCCGCGCCTACACGACCGGCGGCCTGTCCCCGCTGCAGCGCCCGTCTGAGCGCCTCGGCCCCGTCGCCCGATCCTCGACCTCGCGATGATCAAGCCGCCCGAGGACCGCCGCTCTCCGCTCACGCCCCAGGTGGCGCTGCGCGTCGCCTTCCTGGGCACGTTCGCGCTCGCCATGTTCGCGATCATCTTCTTCCGCCTGTGGTTCCTGCAGGTGCTCTCGGGCGACCAGTACGTGCGGGCCGCCACCTCGAACCGGGTCCGGTCGCTCGCCGTGCCGGCTCCGCGGGGACGGATCCTCGACCGCAGCGGGACCGTGCTCGTCGACTCGAAGTCGGTTCCGACCGTCATCATCTCGCCGCCCGATCTGCCGGTGGCGATCAGGAGCACGAACGTCACCAACCCGCCGGCCGCCGATGAGCACGTCTACGACGCGCTGGCCAAGGTGCTGAGCCAGCCCAATCCGCCCGAGCGCTGCTCGATCGCCGGGATCCACTCCCACCCGGTGATGTCGACGATCGCCTGCACGGTGGCCCACAACTGGGCGCTCTTGCCCTACTCCGACGTCGAGATCGCCCAGGACGTCAACTCCGCCATCCAGGACTACCTCGAGGAGCGCCAGGCCCAGTTCCCCGGTGTCGAGGTCCAGACCGAGTGGCTGGCCACGTATCCGTTCCACCAGCTGGCCGCCCAGGTGCTGGGCACGGTCGGGCGCATCAGCTGCAACGACCCGAAGTCGGTATCCAACTGCGAGCTCAAGCAGCCCCACTACAAGGGCGCCTCGCAGAACGCGGTCGTCGGCCAGTCCGGTCTCGAGTACGCCTACGACCACTATCTGCGCGGCAAGGATGGGGCCGAGCAGGTCGAGGTCGATGCGCTGGGCAACTTCCGCGGTGACAAGGGCCAGGTGGCGCCGGTGACCGGGAACTCGCTCCGGCTGTCGCTGGATCAGAAGCTCGAGCAGGTCGGCCTGAGCGCGCTCCAGCAGTCGATCAACTCGAACTACCCGGCCAACTCGGGCGCGTTCGTGGCCATGAACCCGCTCGACGGCGAGGTCTACGCGATGGGCTCGCTGCCCAGCTTCGACCCCAACGTGTTCACCCACCCGATCAGCACCAAGCAGTACACCCAGCTGTTCGGGCAGAGCGCCAACTATCCCCAGCTCAACCGGGCCACCCAGAGCGCGGGCCCGACCGGGTCGACGTTCAAGCCGATCACAGCCACAGCGGCGCTCGAGAGCGGGGCCTGGAGCGCCGACCAGGTCTACGACGACACCGGCCGGTTCTGCGAGACCGGCGGCCTGTGCCGGCGCAACGCCGGCGGCGCCGCCTACGGCGTGCTCGACCTCACTGGCGCGATCCGGGTCTCCGACGACGTCTTCTTCTTCAACCTGGGCCGGCTGCTCAACCACGGCACGGGCAACGGCGGCGCGCTCCAGCAGTGGGCCCACGCGTTCGGGATCGGGCAGAAGACCGGGGTGGACCTCGGCGGCGAGGTGAGCGGAAACCTGCCCTCGCCGCGCTGGCGGACCCAGATCGACGAGGTCGAGCTCGCATGCGAGAAGCGCCACCACGTGCCCGCGGCCGACTACTTCCAGCCCGGCTACGGGTGCGGGATCGCCGACGGCCGTCCGTGGTCGGAGGGCGACAACGTCAACCTGGCGGTCGGCCAGGGCGACGTGCAGGCCACCCCGATGCAGCTGGCGGTCGTGTACTCGGCGTTCGCCAACGGCGGCACGATCGTCAAGCCGCACGTCGGGCTGGAGATCGACGCTCCGGACGGCTCGCTGATCGAGAAGATCAGCCCCGGCGCGGTCCGCCACCTGAACATCAACCCGTCCTTCCTGAACACGATCCTCACCGGCCTGCACGAGGCCGCCCAGTCGGCCGGCGGCACCTCCGATGACGTGATGGGAACCTTCCCGAAGCCGGTGTATGCGAAGACCGGCACGGCCGAGTACTCGGGCCAGCAGGACTACGCGTGGTATGCCTGCTTCGTGCCGCCGTCCGCCACCAGCACCCCGATCGTCGTCGTGGTCACCGTGCCGCGGGGCGGGTTCGGCGCCGTGGCCGCGGCGCCGGTGGCTCGCGAGATCCTCTCGCAGTGGTTCTACGGCAACCCCGGTAAGTTCATCGCCGGCTCCTCCCACACGCTATGAGCGTCACTCCGATCTCACCCATCGAGGACTCGGCCCCCGCCGCCGCCACGCGCCCGCGGGCGCTGCTGGCGCTCGACCCGCTGCTCATGCTGGCCGCGTTGGGGCTCGTGGCCTGCTCGCTGGTGACGCTCAAGGTGGCCAAGCCGGCGCTGTACACGCGCCAGGGCATCTACGCCGGGATGGGCCTCGTCGCGGCGCTGATCATCGCCCACATCGACTACTCGCGGCTGCGCGAGTACCGCTACGGGTTCTACGGGCTGATCATCGTGGCGAACATCCTCGTCTTCGGGACGCCGACCGTGCTCGGCGCCCACCGCTGGTTTCCGCTGCCCTTCTTCGAGGTCCAGCCCTCGGAGTTCGGCAAGGTGCTGCTCATCGTCGCCCTGGCCGCGTTCGCGGTCGAGCGCGCCCGGCGGCTGCACGAGTGGTCGACCACCGCGCGGGTCATGCTGTTCGCGCTCATCCCGGCCATGATCGTCATCCCGCAGCCCGACCTCGGCACCGGCATGGTGTTCGTGGCCATCGGGTTCACCGTGCTGTTCATGGCCGGCACGTCCTGGAAGCAGCTGGCCGTGCTCGGGGCCATGTTCGTGATCGCGATCGTCGGGGTGCTGGTGATCGCCCCGGCGCTCGGCGTCCACGTGCTGAAGCCCTACCAGATGCAGCGCCTGGTCGGCTTCCTCAACCCGTCGCACGATCCGAGCAACCAGACGTACAACATCAGCCAGTCGCTGACCGCGATCGGCTCGGGGGGCAAGACCGGGACCGGGGCCGCCGGCGCCACCCAGGCGCTGTACGGGTACCTGCCCGAAGACCAGACCGACTTCATCTTCGCCGTCGTGGGCGAGACCTACGGCTTCGCCGGGGCTGCGCTCGTGCTTTCGCTCTACGCCCTGCTCATCTGGCGGGCGCTGCGGATCCTGACGATGGCCAAGAACCTCTATGGAACCCTCATCGCCGGGGGCATCCTGGCCATGCTGATGTTCCAGATTTTCGTCAACGTGGGCATGACCATCGGGATCATGCCGATCACCGGAGTTCCGCTGCCGCTGATGAGCTATGGAGGCTCATCGGTGCTGGTCACCTTCATGTGCCTCGGACTCCTCCAATCCATTCATGTGCAAGCCCGGCTCACCTCCGCAGGGAAGGGCCGGGCGCTCATCTGAACATCCGAGGCGGCGCCGTGCGTGCGCCCCCTCCACTCAAAGGACTGAATGACCCTTGAAGAAACAAGTTTTGGTCAGCGTCGACCGGGGGGAGACCCGGGTCGCGCTTCTCGAGAGCACCGGCGCCCCTGCCAGCAAGCCCGCCGCCTCGACCTCGTCGCGGCGCCGGCGTAAGCCGTCGAACCGCTCCGCCGGCTGGCAGGTCGCCGAGCTCTATCTCGAGCGGCGCGGGGCGCGCTCGATCGTCGGCAACATCTACAAGGGCCGCGTCGACAACGTGCTGGCCGGCCTCGAGGCCGCCTTCGTCGACATCGGCCTGGAGAAGAACGGCTTCCTGCACGTCGACGAGATCGTGCTCCCGGGCGTCGAGGCGCCCCGGCGCGGCCGGGGATCCGGGCGCGACAGCCGCCAGATCACCGACATGCTGAAGCCCGGCCAGGAGATCGTCGTCCAGGTGGTCAAGGACCCGCTGAAGAGCAAGGGCGCCCGCCTGTCCATGGACCTGACGATCGCCGGCCGCTACATGGTCTACGCGCCGTTCGGCGAGGGCATCGGCGTCTCGCGCCGCCTCGATGACCCGGAGCGCGACCGCCTGCGCAAGGAGGCGGCCAAGCTCGATCTCAAGGGCGCGGGGGCGATCATCCGCACCGCCGCCCAGGGCGGCAAGCGCGCCGATCTCGAGCGCGAGCTGCTCTATCTGTTCAAGCTCAACGAGGTGCTCCAGAAGCGAGTCGCCGAGACGCCGGCGCCGGCGCTCGTCTTCCAGGAGGCCGACCTGTCGGTCCGGGTCGTGCGCGACATCTTCTCCTCCGCCTTCGAGCGCGCGATCGTCGATGACCCCAAGCAGCACCACCGGCTCGTGTCGTTCTTCTCCCGCACCGCGCCCGAGCTCGTCGAGCACGTCGAGCTCTGGCAGGAGGAGCAGCCGCTGTTCGAGGCCTTCGGGGTCGAGGACGTGCTCGCCTCGACGCTCTCGCGCCGGGTCGACCTGCCCAGCGGCGGCTACCTGATGATCGACTACGCCGAGGCACTCACCGTCATCGACGTCAACTCGGGCTCGTTCATCGGTCGCGGCAAGGGCGCCCGACTCGAGGACACGATCACGAAGACGAACCTCGAGGCGGCCGACGAGGTCGTGCGCCAGCTGCGCCTGCGCGATATCGGCGGGATCATCGTCATCGACTTCATCGACATGGCCCGCGCGCGCAACCGCGACGCCGTGCTGAAGACGCTGCGCAACGCGCTCAACGAGGACCGCACGAAGACCTTCGTGGTCGAGATCTCCCCGCTCGGGCTGGTCGAGATGACCCGCCAGAACGTCACCGACGGGGTGCGCGAGATCATGACCCGGCCGTGCCCGACCTGCGACGGCGAGGGCGTGATCAAGTCCGAGGAGACGATCGCCATCGAGTTCGAGCGCCGCCTGCGCGACCTGGCCAAGGAGATCAAGGCCGAGGCGGTGCTGCTGCAGATGAACCCGCGGGTGAGCGCCGAGTTCACCGGCAGCGAGGCCCGCGTGCTGCATCAGATCGAGGAGGACACCGGCAAGGTGTTCGTGTTCGAGGGCTCCGAGGGGCTCCCGATGGAGCACTTCGCCGTGCTGCTCGAGGGCTCCCGGGAGGAGATCCTCGAGCGTGCGGTCCCGTTCCAGGAGGGCGAGGAGGTCCACGTCGACCTCGTCGAGCCCCACATGTTCAGTCCCGGCGACGCGGTGGCGAAGATCGACGGCTACATCATCCGCGTGCTCGGCGGCGAGCGCTTCGTGGGCGAGAAGCACCTGGTGCGCATCGAGGAGGCCGGGCGGACCTCCGCGGTGGCCTCGCTGGTGGACGCCCCGGACGCCGGGAGAGCAGGACTCCGAGGACGATGGGCTAGACTCGAAGCCTCGGCGCCGTGGCCGCAGAGGCGGACGGCGCCGTTCCGGTGCCAAGGCCGAGTCGGCCCAGGCCGCATCATCTTCGGAGTAGTCCATGTACGCAATCGTCAAGACAGGTGGCAAGCAGTACCGCGTGGAGCAGGGTCAGTACCTGCTCGTCGAGCGGCTGCCCGCCGACGAGGGCGCCACGCTGGAGCTCGAGCCGCTGCTCTACGTCGACGGCTCGGACGTCGTCGACGGCTCGGAGATCGGGCGGGTGACCGTCTCGGCCCGCGTGATCGCCCAGGAGCGCGGGCCCAAGCTCCGCGTGGTCAAGTTCAAGCCCAAGCGCGGCTACAAGCGCCGCAACGGTCACCGCCAGGATCTCACCCGCATCGAGGTGACCGGCATTTCGCTCGGCAAGGCCGCCGCGGCGGCGAAGGAGGTCTCTCGTGGCGCATAAGAAGGGCCTCGGCTCCTCGCGCAACGGCCGCGACTCGAACGCCAAGCGCCTCGGCGTGAAGGTGTTCGCCGGCCAGTCCGTCACCGGCGGCGAGATCATCGTGCGCCAGCGCGGTACGCGCTTCAAGCCCGGCGACGGCGTCGGCATCGGCAGGGACGACACGATCTACGCGCGTTCGGCCGGGACCGTGCAGTTCTCCCGGGGTCGCCGGGGTCGTGTGATCTCGGTCGATCCGGCTGACGCGGCGTAGCGCTTCCGTCGCAGTTTTGGTGCCGAATCGGTGCGATTCGGTCTTGTTTCGTCACAGCTGAGCGCGCCATCGTGGGCGCGTGCCCGAACGATGGCGAATTCCGTCGGACCCTCCGACGCAATCCGCCAAAGTTCGCGTCAGCGCGCTGGCGGGTCGCCAGTCGGGTCTCGTCGCCCGCCGGCAGCTCGCCGCTCTCGGGGTCTCGAGCTCATTGATCGCCGACTGGTGCCAGGCCGCGTACCTGCACCGCCGGCTCCCGGGCGTCTACGCCGTCGGCCACACGGCGCCCTCGGTCGCTGCTGATCTGACGGCCGCCGCGCTGTACGCCGGCCCGAACGCGATGCTCAGCCACGCCACCGCGGCCTGGTGGCTCGGTCTGACCGGCCGTCGACCCGCGCAGATCCACGTCAGCACCCCACGCCGCTGCGCCTCGCTGCCGGGCATCGAGGTGCACGGCCGCCGGGAGCTCGAGCGCATCTGGCACCGCAACCTCCCGGTGGCGCCGCTGCCGAACGTGCTCCTCGACTACGCGGCGAGCCACGGCCCCGACGACGTCCGCTACGCCCTGGCCCGGGCCGAGTTCGAGGGCTGGCTGCGCCACCACACGCTCGTCGAGCATCTCGGTCGCGGGAAGCCCGGATCTGCCACGTTGCGGCAGGCGCTGCGCCACCACGAGCCGGAGCTCGCCCACACCCGCAGCGAGTTCGAGCGCCGCCTGCTGCACCTGTGCGAGCGCCACGCCATCCCGGTCCCGCGCTTCAACGTCACCGTCGAGGGACATCTCGTCGACGCCCTCTGGCCGGACACCCGCGTCGTCGTCGAGACCGACGGGAGGCACGCCCACAGCGGCTGGGGCCAGATCCGGGCCGATCACGCTCGCGACCTGATCCTGCGGGCGGCCGGCTACCTCGTCCTGCGCTACACGTGGGAGCAGCTCGAGCACCACGGCGCCGCTGTCGCGGCGGACATCCTGCGCGCGCTCAGTTCGGCTGCCCGGTGGGCCGGATGAGGATCTCGTTGACGTCGACGTGGGGCGGCTGCTCGATTGCCCACATCACCGCCCGGGCGATGTCCTCGGGGTGCAGCGCCCAGTCCGGCGCGCCGTTGTCGAAGAACGGCGTGTCCACCATCCCGGGTTCGACGACCGTCACCCGGACACCGGTGTCGTTGCACTCCTGGCGCGCCGACTCGCCCATCGCCGTCACCGCCCACTTCGTGGCCGAGTAGAGCGAGCCGGGCAGCGCCCGGCGGCCGGCCACCGAACCGGTCAGGATGAGATGGCCGCGCGCGGCCTTGAGTGGCTCGAGCGTGGCCCGGATGGTCAGCGCCGCCCCGTACACGTTCGTGAGCACCATCGAGCGCCAGTGCTCGACGGTCGAGCTGGTGAACCCGCGGGGGGCGCCAAAGCCGGCGTTGGCGAACACGACGTCGAGGCGCCCGAAGCGCTCGAGCGCGGCGGCGACCATCGCCTGCTGCTGCTCCCATTCGGTGACATCGCAGCTGACGACGAGAGCGCTGTCGCCCAGTGGAGCGGCGAGCGCCTCGAGCCGGTCGACGGAGCGAGCGGCGAGCACGACCTGGTGGCCGGCCGACACGGCCGCCCGGGCGGTGGCGGCGCCGATTCCACTGGAGGCGCCGGTGATGAGGAGGACCATGGCAGGATCAATAGCAATGCAGGATCACGCACGCATCTACGTCCAGGCCGGCGGCGGCGGCGACGGCTGCCTGTCCTTCCGCCGGGAGGCCCATGTACCCAAGGGAGGACCCGACGGCGGCGATGGCGGCCGCGGCGGCGACGTGTGGCTCGTGTGCGACGACTCGCTGCGCGATCTCGAGAGCTTCCGCCGCCGGGCCCACTTCAAGGCCCGGCGCGGGGGCCACGGACAGGGCGCCCAGCGCCATGGCCGGGACGGCGAGACGCTCGAGATCGCCGTCCCTCCCGGCACCGAGGTGCTCGTCGAGGCCGACGGGACCCGCCACGACCTCGTGCGTCCGGGCCAGCGTGCCCTGGTGGCCCAGGGCGGCCCCGGCGGCCGCGGGAACCGGCGCTTCGCCAGCCCCACCCATCAGACGCCCCGGTTCGCCGAGCGGGGCCTGGCCGGCGATGAGACCTGGCTGACCCTCCAGCTGAAGCTGCTGGCCGACGTGGGCCTGGTCGGGCTGCCCAACGCCGGCAAGTCATCGCTCATCTCGCGCCTCACCCGCGCCCATCCGAAGGTGGCCAACTACCCGTTCACGACGCTCGAACCGGCGCTCGGCACGCTCCAGCTCGACGACCGCCAGCTGGTGATCGCCGACATCCCCGGCCTGATCGAGGGGGCAAGCGCGGGAGCCGGGCTCGGCCATTCGTTCCTCGCCCACGTCGAGCGCACGCGGCTCCTCGTCCACGTGCTCGACCTCGCGCCGCTCGATGGGTCCGACCCGGAGGAGAACCACGCCACCGTGGAGCGCGAGCTCGCCCTGCACGATCCCCGCCTGGCCGCGCTGCCGCGGGTGCTCGCGCTGTCCAAGGGCGATCTGGTCGACCCGGAGACGCGCGAGCGCGAGCGGGCGGCGTGGAGCGAGCGCCTGGGCGATGAGGTGCCGGTGATCGTCACTTCGTCGGTCACCCGCCTCGGCCTGGAAGAGCTGTCGATCGAGCTGATGCGGCGCGTGAGCGCCCGGTCGCCCGAGGACGAGGAGCCGCTCGCCGACGGGGCGCCCGAGCTGACCGAGTTGGCCGAGCATCGCGTGTTCCGGCCCGCGGCCGATCGCGGGTACACCGTCGAGCGCACGGGCGAGCGCAGCTTCCGGGTCAGCGGGCGAGGGGTCGAGCGCCTGGTCGCCCGCTATGACCTCGACAACGAGGACGCGCTCGGCCACCTCGAGCGGCGGCTGCGGGGCATCGGGGTGATCGGGGCGCTCGAGAGCCACGGCTTCGCCTCGGGTGACGAGGTCGAGATCGGCGGGGTGGTGTTCGACCTCGATCCTGACCTATAGGATCTCGCCCAGTACCGCGTGACCATCCCGGAAACGCGGGCGAGAGGAGAGCTATGCGACGGTTGAGGCTCGCGGTCCTGGCCGCAGTCGCGTTCGGCGTGCTGGTCCCGGCGGCGAGCGCGCGGGTGCTGCTCGTCGGCAGCTACCACGGCATCCATGGGCAGTACACCTCCATCCAGGCGGCGGTGAACGCCGCCCGGCGCGGCGACTGGATCCTGGTCGGCCCGGGCGACTACAAGACGACGCGCAGCCGCCGGCCGGCCGGCCGGTCCGATCTGCCCGCCGCGGTGCTGATCACCAAGGCGAAGCTGCACCTGCGGGGCATGAACCGCAACACGGTGATCATCGACGGCACGCGCGCGGGCAAGGCCTGCAACAGCGTGGCCAAGAACCAGAACTTCGGCCCCAAGTCGGCGAAGGGGCCGATGGGACTGAACGGCATCATGGTGTTCAAGGCCAACAACGTGGACGTCGAGAACCTGACCGCCTGCAACTTCCTCGGCGGCACGGGCGACACCGGCAACGAGATCTGGTGGAACGGCGGCGACGGCAGCTGGAAGATCGGCGGCTGGGGCTACCACGGCGACTATCTCAACGCCACGACGAGCTACTACGCCGGGACCGAGACGACCGCGGCCAAGTACGGGATCTTCTCCAGCGACTGGAGCGGTGGGACCTGGTATCGCGACTACGCGAGCAACTTCAACGACTCCGGGTTCTACGTCGGGGCCTGCCAGCAGGTGTGTGACCAGAAGCTCGACCAGGTCTGGTCGGAGTACAGCTCGCTCGGCTACTCGGGCTCGAACTCGGGCGGCACGATGCTCGTCGAGTACTCCCGCTTCGACAACAACAAGGACGGGTTCGACACCAACAGCCAGAACGGGGACAACCCCCCGCCCCAGGACGGAACCTGTCTTCACAACGGGACCAGCCCGATCACCCACACGCACTCCTGCTGGGTGTTCATGCACAACACGCTGGCCGACAACAACAATCCCAACGTCCCGGCTCAGGGGCTCTCGGCCGAGGGTCCGGTGGGCACCGGGATGTCGGTCTCCGGCGGGCGCAACGACACGATCATGGACAACACCTTCACCGGCAACGACGCCTGGGGGATCATCTTCGTGCCGTTCCCCGACAGCGGGCCGCCGTGCATCGGCGGTACGAAGGACATGCTCGGGCCGGGCAGCTGCGTGTACAACGAGTGGGGCGACGCCCTGATCGACAACACGTTCTCGAGCAACGGCTCCTACCACCATCCCAGCAACGGAGACTTCGGGTACGAGAACCTCCAGGCCGGGAACCCGACGAGCTGCTGGAGCGGCAACAGCGAGGCCGGCGGCAAGCCCGTTCAGCCGGCCGGCGCGGCGCTGCTGCAGACGACGAACCCGTCGTGCAACGGGATGCCGGGTGCGCTCGGATCGAGCGATCCGCAGTTCCTCACCGAGCTGCTGTGCAACTCGCAGGTCTCGCTCGGCTCGGGCCCGCCGAACTGTCCGAACGGGCAGTACCCGCGCTTCACGCATGCGGTCATGCACCCGCTGCCGAGGCGCAAGCTGGCCAGCATGCCCAATCCGTGCGCGGGCGTGCCGAACAACGCCTGGTGCCGGCGCGGCAAGCCCGTCGCCTGAGCTGATCCTCGCGGGCGGCGATCCACCTCGGGTCGCCGCCCGCGTACGATCGGAGCCGCCATGGCCCCGATCGTCGTCAAGCTGGGATCGAGCATCGTCGCCGACGAGCGGGGATCGGTGCGCGCCGAGGTCCTGGCCGGGATCTGCGACCAGCTCGCCGAGCTGCACCGGGCCGGGCAGTCGCTGATCGTGGTCACGAGCGGCGCGATCGTCCGCGGCATGGGCCTGATGGGGATCGCTCTGCGCCCCCGAGCCATGGACGAGCTTCAGGCCGCCAGCGCCGTCGGGCAGGGCCGGCTCTACCGTGCCTACGACGAGCTCCTGGCCGAGCGCGGGGTGCCGACCGCCCAGGTGCTGCTCACGTTCTTCGACATCAGCGCGCGCCTGCACTACCTGAACGCCCGCCAGACGCTGCGCCGGCTGCTCGACTGGCGTGTCGTGCCGATCATCAACGAGAACGACACCACGACGACCGACGAGATCTCCTTCGGCGACAACGACTTCCTGGCCGCCCAGGTGGCGATCCTGCTCGGGGCCGAGCTGCTCGTGCTCCTCACCGAGGCCGGCGGGCTGTACACGAGCGATCCGAGCCGCGACCCGGCGGCGACGCTCATCCCCAGCGTGACCGAGTTCGACGAGCTGCGGGGGCTCGAGATCGGCCACGCCACTTCGGCGCTCGGAACGGGGGGCATGCGCTCGAAGGTGGTGGCGGCCGAGATGGCGACCGCGGCCGGCATCCCCGCCGTCGTGGCGAGCGGTCTCGAGGCCGGAACCGTGCTGGCCGCCGTCACCGGCCACCCGGTGGGCACGCGCTTTCACGCCCGCCCCGGGCGGTACTCGAGCTTCAAGCTGTGGCTGCGCTACGCCAAGCCCTCCCGCGGGCGGGTGCTCGTCGACGCCGGGGCGGCCCGGGCGCTGCGCGAGGGGGGCACGAGCCTGCTGCCGGTTGGCATCGTCGACGTGGCCGGGGAGTTCGAGGCCGGCGATGCCGTCGAGGTGGCGCACGGCGGCGAGCTCGTGGGCAAGGGGATCTCCAACTACTCAGCCTCCGAGCTGCGCCGGATCCAGGGGCTGAAGACGGCCGCGGTGCGCGAGCTCATGCCCCGGACCGGCGAGGAGGCCGTGCACCGGGACTACTTCGTCCTCGCCTGAGGCGAATCGGAACTACCTAAGCTATTGCCATGGCCACGACCGCCCTGTCCGTCACCGAGATCTGCACCGCCGCCAAGGAGGCCTCCCGCGCCCTCGCGCTCACCTCCTCGGCGGTCAAGAACGCCGCGCTCGAGGCGATCGCCGACGCGCTGTGCGAGCGGGCCGACGAGATCCTCGAGGCCAACGCCCGCGATCTCGACGCCGGTGAGCGCTCCGGGCTCTCGAGCGCCCTCATCGATCGCCTGCGCCTGGACGAGCAGCGGATCGCCGGGATCGCCGCCGGCGCCCGGGCGATCGCCGCGCTGCCCGATCCGGTCGGTGAGGTCATCGATGGCCACCGGTTGGCCAACGGTCTCGACGTGCGCCGGGTTCGGGTGCCGCTCGGCGTGGTCGCGGTCGTCTACGAGGCGCGCCCGAACGTCACCATCGATGCCGCGGCGCTGTGCCTGAAGTCGGGCAATGCGATCGTGCTGCGGGGCTCGAGCTCGGCCGCGCACTCCAACGCCGTACTGGCGGCGATCGCCGGCGAGGCGGCGAGCGCGGCCGGGGTGCCGGAGGGCGCGATCGCACTCGTGGCGGGAGGCGGGCGTGAGGAGCTGGCCGAGCTGGCCACTCAGACCGGGCGCGTCGACCTGATCGTCCCCCGCGGCGGCGAGGGGCTGAAGGCGGCGCTGAAGGGCGTGGCCACCGTTCCGGTCATGTACGCCGCCTCGGGCAACTGTCATGTCTACGTCGACGCCACCGCGGACCTGGCGGCGGCGCGGTCGATCATCCTCAACGCCAAGGTCCAGCGCCCGGGCGTGTGCAACGCCGCCGAGACGCTGCTCGTCCACGCCGCCGTGGCCGAACGCTTCCTGCCCGGCGCGCTCGCCGCCCTGCACGAGGCCGGAGTCGTCCTGCACGGAGACGAGCGGGCGCGCGCCGCCGCGCCCGGAGTGCCCATGGACGCAGCGAGCGAGGAGGACTGGGACCGCGAGTACCTGGCCCTCGAGCTCGCCGTCGGAGTGGTCGACTCGGCCGAGCAGGCGATCGCTCACGTCAACCACCACGGCAGCGGCCACTCGGAGGCCATCCTCACCGGCGACGCCGCCGCCGCACGGGCCTTCCAGCTCGGGGTCGACGCCGCCGTCGTCTACGTCAACGCCTCGACCCGGTTCACCGACGGCGGCGAGTTCGGCATGGGCGCCGAAATCGGGAACTCGACGCAGAAGCTGCACGCCCGCGGCCCGATCGGGGTCCGCGAGCTGTGCACGTTCAAGTACCTGGTCGACGGCGACGGCCAGATCCGGCCCTGACCGCGCGCTCGTGAGGCTCGGCGTCTACGGCGGCACGTTCAACCCGCCGCACCTCGGGCACCTGGTGTGCGCCCAGGAGGCCCTCGTCCAGCTCGGGCTCGACCGCGTGCTGTTCATCCCCGCCTCCCGTCCGCCGCACAAGCCGGTGCCCGACGATCCCGGGGCCGAGCACCGCCTCGCCCTGTGCCGCGCCGCGGTGGCGGGCGACGAGGCGCGCTTCGAGGTCTCGGCGCTCGAGATCGAGCGCCGCGGCACGTCCTTCACGGTCGATACCCTAGAAGAGCTGAAGACGCGTGCTCCGGATAGCGAGCTGTTCCTGATCCTCGGTGGGGATATGGCCGCCGACTTGCCCACGTGGCATGAGGCGGAGCGCATTCTCACCCTGGCGATACCGGTTCTCGCCGGTCGCAAGGGAACCTCGCGCCGGGCCATGACTGAGGCGCTCGGTCAGCTGCGTGGCGGCGAGCGCGCCGAGTTCGTAGACATGCCAACAGTGGAGATCTCATCGACCATGATCCGTGAGCGGACAGCGGTAGGGCAGCCGATCAGGTACCTGGTCCCCGACGGCGTGGCGGCGTACATCGAACGTCATGGCCTGTACCGCAGCGAGGAGGCGGCATGACCCCGGAACAGATCGCGCAGGAGGCGATCCGGCTGGCGGCCGACCGCAAGGCCCTCGACATCGTGCAGCTCGACCTGCGCGGCATCATCGGCTACACCGACTACTTCGTCCTGTGCACCGGGCGCAGCGATCGCCAGGTGAAGGCGATCCACGACGCCATCGCGCTCGGTCTGAAGTCCGAGCACGGATTGCTTCCGCGCCGGGTCGACGGAGTGACCCAGGCCCATTGGATCCTGATGGACTACCTCGACGTGATCGTCCACGTGTTCACCCCGGAGACGCGCGAGTACTACCGGCTCGAGGAGCTGTGGGGCGAGGCGCCGGCGGTGGCGCTGAGCGCATAGGGCCGGCCGGCCCGCTGGGTCCCGCAGCGCCGGAGGCTGCCCGTTGGGGCAGCGGGCGTGGGCCGGACTTGACGAGGGCGCCAGACGTCTATAAAGCTACCCTTCTGGCGCAATTGCGCCACAAGCATTCCATTCGGTCCGGGGAGTTGCGGTGCGACGCCTTTGTGCATGCGTGGCCGTGCTCGCTGCCGCATCCAGCTTCGGCATGGCGGCAGCCTCCGCGGTCGCGGCCCAGTGGCTCTCGGCGGCTCAGAGTCCCTCGGACAATCGCACCCAGCCGTACGAGCTTGCGATCAGCTCCGGCAACGTCAGCCGGCTGAAGCCGAAGTGGACGTTCACCACGCACGGTGACGTCAGCGTCACTCCGACGATCAATGGCGGCGCCGTGTACTTCCCGGATGCCGCGGGCTATCTGTATGCGTTGCAGGCGAGCACCGGAGCGCTCATCTGGGAGCAGCAGATCTCAACCTACGACGGTGCCAGCGGGGCGATCTCGCGCAGCTCTCCGGTGATCGACGGCAACGAGCTGATCCTCGGTGACAACGTTCCGGGGCTCCACAGCTCCGGGGCCCAGGTGTTCGCCGTCAACGCGGCGACCGGCGCGCTCCTGTGGGACACCCAGGTGGAGAGCCATCCCGCCTCGCACATCACCGGCAGCCCGGTGGTGGCCAACGGCGCCGTCATCGTCGGCGTCTCCTCTGGCGAGGAGGGAGCGGCGACCAGCGCGAGCTACCCATGCTGCACGTTCCGCGGCAGCGTGGTCGCGCTGAACGCGACCACCGGCGCGATCCTGTGGAAGACGTACACCGTGCCGCCCAACGGTGGACCGTGCACCAGCTCCGACCCACCGGCGGGGTGCGGATACAGCGGTGGCGCGGTGTGGTCGGACCCGGCCGTGAACCTCCTGACGAACACCATCTATGTCGGCACGGGAAACAACTACACGGCTCCCGACGCGGCCGTGGCCTGCGAGCAGCTGGCTCTGGCCAACAACACCTCCGACGCCGACTGCACCGCGCCGAACGACTACTTCGACGCCCTGGTTGCGCTCAACCTGCGGACGGGTGCCGTCCTGTGGGGCGCGAAGGTGGAGGGCTGGGACGCCACCAACGTGGCCTGCGTCGTGCCGCCCGGCACGACATGGTGTCCCTCTCCGGCGAGCCCGGACTTCGACTTCGGCTCGGGGCCGAACATCTACCGGGCCAAGACGGCGAGTGGGTCGATCGTGTCATTGGTCGGAATGGGGCAAAAGAGCGGCATCTACTGGGCGTTCAACCAGACCACGGGCGCTCCAGCCTGGAACACGCTCGTCGGTCCCGGCAGCTCGTTGGGCGGCGTCATGTGGGGAACGGCGACCGACGGCACCACGATCTGGGTGCCGGATGCCAACCCATTCCACACCTCCTTCACGTTGACGAACGGACAGTCGGCGACGGGCGGAGCGTGGTCGGCGCTGAGTGCCGCGTCGGGGCAGATCCTGTGGCAGACGGCGGCACCGGGTGGGGCCGCGGCCATGGGTCCGGTCAGCGAGGCCAACGGCGTGGTGTACGCCGGCTCGACCGCGCCGACCGGCGCGAACATGTTCGCGCTGAACGCTGCCACGGGCCAGATCCTGTGGAGCTTCGCGAGTGGCGGCTCGACGGTGTCCTCACCCGCGATTGCGGGCGGCAACGTCTACTGGGGCTCCGGCTACAGCGAGCTCTCGCTGCTCGGCTACGCGGGCAACCACCGGTTCTACGACTTCACGGTCGGCGGCCACTGAGCCGCGAGCCCCGGCCCGCTCAGAGCGTGGCGAGCAGCTTGGGCGCCACCTGCTTCTTGCGGCTCATCACCCCGGGCAGGGCGATCTCGCCGCCATCAGGCTCGGCGCCGAACGCCCGGGCGGCGCCGACGGTGTCACCGGCCATGAGCAGGCGGCTGCCGTGGGTGAGCACGTCGGTCACCATCAGCGCGTAGAGGTGCAGGTCCCGAGCCGCGCGCTCGCCCTCGAGTGCGTCGAGGAGCTCGCCACGGCGCTCGAGCAGGGTGTCGCCCACCACCTCGATCTGGGCGATGCACATCGTCTGTCCGCCCCGCACCTGGTAGTGCTTGGCGTCGCGGCTGATGATGTCCTGGGCACTCACCTCTGAGACGTCGGAGGTCTGCTCGAACATCTCGCGCCCGAGCGCCTCGGCGTCGAGCGCGAGCACGCGCTGGAGGTACTCGACCACCGCCCGGTCGCGCTCGGTCGTAGTGGGCGAGTTGAGGATGACCGTGTCGGAGAGGACGGCGCCGAGGAGCATGACCGCGGTGGCCCGGCTCGGCTCCATGCCGTTCTGGCGAAAGCGCTCGACCACGAGCGTGGCGGTCGAACCGACCGGGTCGAAGGTGGCGGTGACCGGCACGCGCGTCTCGATCGAGCCGATGTGGTGGTGGTCGAGGATCTCCAGGATCTCGGCCTCCTCGACCCCGGGCACGCTCTGCCCCTGCTCGGCGTGGTCGACGAGGATCACCCGGCGCCGCGGGGGCGCGACCAGGTCGGAGCGGGTGAGCAGGCCGATCGGCCGGCGCTCCCCGTCGATGACGATCGCCGCCCCGTAGTGGCTCTCCTTGATCTGCTCGGAGATGTCGGCGAGCAGATAGGCGCCGGACACGGTCAGAGCGTCGCGCTCGGACAGGGCCAGGCATGGCGCGGCCAGGGTGATCATGCGCCCGGACACGTAGGTGTCGAGGGGGGAGACGACGATCGCCGCCCCGCGCTGGACGGCCAGATCGACGATCTCCGCATCCGGGGTCGGAGTCGTTGGAGAGCACGAGCAGGGACGCCCCCTGCTCGAGCGCGAGCCGCTGGGCGTCGGGACGGTTGCCGACGACCACGATGTCGCCGTCCTTGATGCCGGTGGGCGAGCGCACGTCCATCGACTGCACCCACACCCGGCCCTCGAGCACGGCGTCCTCGCCGACCACGAGCTTGCCCTGGAGCACCTCGACGACGGCGCTCACGGGGGTGGGAGCGTCCTTCAGCGTCGAGGTCTGGCGGGACTCGCGGATGTAGCGGCGCGCGAGCGCGCGTTCGGTGACCACGCCGAGCAGGGCGCCGTCGTCGTCGACGACGGGGACGAGCTCGAGCTCGGCCCGGCCCATGGCCAGGCCGGCCTCACGGATCGGATGGTCGTGGCGGGTGATCGGGAAGCTCGTGCGCATGACGTCGCAGGCGCGGACGTTGACGTGCGGGAGCAGCTCCGGAACCGGCGCGCCGCTGCGCTTGAGCACCCAGCGGGTCTGCGGGTTGAGCTCGCCCAGGCGCACAGGCACGTACTCGTTGCGGGGGTCGATCCGGCTCTTCAGCTCCGCGTAGCCGATCGCGGCGGCAATCGAGTCCGTGTCGGGATTACGGTGGCCGGTGACATAGATCGGGGGCACGGGTCGATTATGGCGGCGCACAGCGGAGGAGCCCTGGCGCTCGGGCCGCGCGGCCGGTACGTTGCCCGGACCGGGGGCGGCTCGCCCCGAAACCTGCCACGAGGAGTTCCGATGCCGACCGCCCCTCAGCTGCTTCCGACCCAGATCATGCAGGGCACCGCGCCCGGTGTCGCCTACCGGCTCGAGGGCGAGCTCGTGCCCGTGCTCCACATGGCGCTCGACGGCCAGGTGCCGGTGTACTTCGAGCACCATGTGCTGCTGTGGAAGTACCCGAACCTCGAGATCGGCCTGCACCCGCTGCGCAAGGGGCTGAAGCGGCGCGTGTTCGGCGGCATGCCGCTGCTGCTGCTCGAGGCCCAGTCGCCGGGCGAGATCGCGTTCAGCCGCGACGCTCCCGGGCACATCGTCGCGCTTCACCTGCAGCCGGGGCAGGGAGTCGTCGTGCGCGAGCACCAGTTCCTGGCCGCCACCGGCGGCGTCCAGTACGACTACAGCCGCATCCGGGGCTTCGCCAACATGCTCTACGGCGGCGGCTTCTTCGTGGACGAGTTCTTCGCCGGCGACCACGAGGGTGTCGTGTGGGTGCACGGCTACGGCAACGTGTTCGAGAAGCAGCTCGACGCGGGGGAGAGCATCGACATCGAGCCGGGCGGGTGGGTGTACCGCGACCACTCGGTGAGCATGGATCAGCAGGTGTACGGCTTCCGCACCGGACTGCTCGGCGGGGGCGCGGGCAACCTGGTCTACAACCGCTTCACCGGTCCCGGCCGGGTCGGCCTGCAGAGCGCCTACTACCACCCGCCGGTGCCCGAGGGCGGCGCGGGCGGCGGGCAGGGGCAGGGCTCCGGCGGCCTGCTCGGAGGCCTCGTCGGGGGCCTGCTCGACAACTGATGTTCGCTCCCGGTCACCTGGCGGCTCACCCGCTGCCGCCGGGCATCATCGGCGCGCTCGGGCTCGGCGGCTACCAGCTGCTCGGCGAGGTGGCCGGCGTGGGGGCGGGTCGCCTCGGGGCCCATGGGTTCCTGCTCGTGGCCGCCGACCCCGATCCCGGCCTGCCCGATGCCGGCACCCAGATCGCCCTGCACCAGCCGCGCCTGCGTGGCGAGGCCGACGCCGCCGCCTACGTCGGGCTGGCCGCCCAGCTCGGGTACCTGCGCCTGTCCGGTTACCGGATCGCGCCCGAGCGGGCGGGTCTGCGCAGCCAGCTCCGGGTCGTCGACCCGGCGAGCGGCGGGATCGCGCTGGTGATCCCCGATCGCCACCCCGGTCGGCTGTTCGGAGGCGGCGCGGACGTCGCCCGCCTGCTCGCAGCGGCGCGGGCGCTGCCGCCGGCCGGGCCGCCGCCGGACACCGGGAGCCCCGAGCTGCTCCATCAGGCGCTGCTCGCGCTTGCGCTCGGGGACGACGCGCTCGGCGGCGCCGAGGCGGTGCGGGCGGCCGATCGGGCGCTCGAGCTGATGCAGGGTGACGCCGGGCTCGACGCGCCGGCGGCACTGGCCGCAGCCAAGGCCGAGCGCCGGCTACCCGGCTGAGCGCTCGGCGGGGCCTGGCCCGGCGGGGCGCGCCTCGGGGTCGCTGGCTTCCGGGGCGGGATCGCTCTCGTCCGGTCCGCTCCGCCCGGCGGTGCCGTCCCCGCTCAGGTCCGGCTCGCTCTCGCCCGGGTCGAGCCCGACGAGGGCGGCGAGCCCGTTCGCGGCATCGACGATCTCGTCGAGCTCGTCGAGCAGCGCTGCCGCCTCGCCTTCGTCCGCCGCCGCGTGCCCGAGAGCGTCGAAGTCGGCCCGCAGATCGGGGATCGGCTCGCCGCGCGGGCGCGCCTGGGGCTCGAGCGCGATGCGGCGCTGCACGACGGCGAGGAGGGCGTCGAGATCGTCGGTCAGCGGCGCGAGCGCGGGCACCGGAGCCCGGTTGTGCCGCTCCTGGGCGTCGAGCCGGAGCACGTGGCTGGCCTGGACGAGGCGACGGGTGGCGGCGAGCACGCCCTGGCTCCAGCCGGGCCGGAGCCGGTGAGAGGCCGGGTCGGTGACCGAGGTGGCGACGGTCGACTCGGCCTTGGTGCGGGCGAGGCGGGCGCGGCGGGCCAGGCCGCGCATCTCGTCCTCCTTGACCGGCCGCCCGGTACTCAGCGCGCGCAGCACGCCGGTCACGTAGGCCCGCTGGGCGCCCACGACCTGCGCGAGCGCCTCCCGGGCGGGCTGGCGCGACCACGTCGGCCACAGCGCGTAGACGACGAGGCCGAGGGCGCCGCCGATGATCGTGTCGATGAGCCGGGCGCTGGCGGTGGCGAGCGTGTCAGGAGCGATGGCGTCGAGCAGGAACACCACGAGGGCGGTGATGAAGGCGAAGCCGACGGCGAAGCTGGCCGGGAACACCGCGTAGCCGGCCCAGGCGAGCACACCGACGAGGAGCACGGTGGCCGGGCCGGCGGGGTGCAGGCCAACCGTGATGGCCCCGGCGATGGCCACACCGAGCGCGGTTCCAAGCGCCCGCTCGGTCCCGCGGGTAAACGTGGCACCGAACTCCGGACGCAGCACGGTGGCCGCGGCCACGACGAGCCAGTAGCTGCGCGAGAGCGGCAGGTCGTGGGCGATGATCTCGGCCACCGGCACGACGATGGCGAGCCGGAGCGCGTGGCGCCCGGCCGGGGAGTCGAGGGAGGCATTTGCCCGCACGAGGGCCAGATCGCCCCGGAGTCGCTCGAGCGGACGGTTCGTGCGCGACTGGGGCCGGCGGCTGCGCACGCCGCCTCCCTCGCCCGCGGCCGGCGCGAGGGTGGCCACCGCGCGCAGCTGGCCCGCCAGTGCCGCGAGGCGGCGAGCGAGCTGGCGGTCGGCCAGCCGGGGCCCCGCGGCGGCGCCCGCCCAGGCGCCGACCATGCCCGCCTTGGCCGGCAGCTCGGCTGCGGCCTCCCGATCGCCCTCGATCGCCCGGGCGGCGCCGTCGAGGGTGTCGTGGGTGAGGCCGAGGACGCGCGCGATCAGCTCGTGGGCGGTGGCGCTCAGCTCGTCGGGCCCGCCCGCGGTGCGGCCGCCGCCGCTGCCGCCGTCCTCTGCCGGGGCGTGCCGGCGCGCCAGCGTCTGCAGCGCGCTCATGTGCAGGCGCAGCCGGTGGCCCTCGTTGACGAGCGTGCGCAGCGTCAATAGGGCGGCGTCCGCGAACAGCGCGCCGCCGGCCAGCGCGTCCTGAGCGTCGTCGAGCGCGGTCGAGGCCGGCAGGGTGGAGGCGTCGGGCGGCGCCGCGGCAAGCGCGGCGAGCTCGCGGTAGGCGGCCGCGGTGGCCGCGCGCTGTCCGCGCAGCGGCGCCGGCCAGCGGACGACGCTCAGGAAGATGACCTGCGCGAGCCCGCCGGCCAGCACGTACCCGGCCAGGCCGAGCGCCTGCGCGGGCGGCTCGCTGAACCGGCCGAACACGACGATGGCGAGAATCGCCTGGGTGCCGAGCACGGCTCCGCGCTGCCCGACGGCGACCAGCGAGCCACCGACGAGCGCCCACAGGCACACGAGCGCCAGGTGCACCCAGTGGTGGCCGCCGGTGGCCGACCCGACGAACGTCGAGAGCGCCATCAGCGCCGAGTCGATCGCCATCAGCGCGAGCGGTGGGCGGCCGCCGCTCGTGCGCCAGGCCACGCCGACGAGCATCGCGCCGGCGCCCATCGTCACCGCGCCGGGTGGGTTCAGGAAGGCGAGGCCGCCGCCGAGCAGCGCAACGACCGGGATCGCCGCGAGCAGCCCCGCCGGGACCGACACCGCCCGGCGGTCGAAGCGCGCCGCGGCGCGGACGGCCCGGCTGAGGGCGTGCGGCTCGCGGCCCGCGTCCTCAGACCGACCGGTGCGGGTGGATGCGGTCGCCGCGGGCATCGCCTCGGACAGTAGCCAGGCTGAGATCAGGGACGCGAGAGGCGCAGCAACGGCTTGCCGCGCCGGGTGACGATCACCTCCTCGCCGCCGGCCACCCGGTCGATCCAGGTGCCGAAACCATCCCGAAACGCATTGCAGCCGACAAGTGTCGGCTGCAGATTCCCGTCAGTGGAGCTAGCCGGGCTCGAACCGGCGACCTTCTGCGCTGCCAGCCAGACGCTCTCCCAGCTGAGCTATAGCCCCGTCGAACTCAAAGGTAGCAGCCAGGTTGATGCACGCGCGCTGCTGGTTGCGTCGGCGTCAGGCGTAGGTCCGGAGTCGAAGTCGTGTTTGCCCGCGGCGAGCGCTGCGCGGGACCAGAAAGCACCGGTCGAGGTCTCCGCAGTAGATCGCCGAACAGGTCGACTCTCGTCCTCGCGGTACGTCGGCAGGCGAACCCGCTGCTGTCGCGCCGATGAGCCCCCGACACGCGATCACGACCGCGTCGAGCGATCTGCGCTCAGGCTGGCGCCCACTTGCACTGGACACGCCAGATGCCGGCCGGCAAGGTCGAATGCGAGGTCACTGCGCCCGTGATCGCCGACCGGACGCAGCACAGGACACTCCGAGCCGCGCTGCCGCGAGCGACGACTTCCAGCTCAGCGATGTCTCCCTTGGCGTTCGAATCGAGCACGAACATATGTTCGCATCCGAGTCGGACGGAATACATGCGGGTCGGACGGAACCGCTACCCCGGCGGGATGAACTCCGGCACGTCGAGCTCCTCCTCACCGCCCGCCGGACGCGATCGCGGGCGCCCGCCGCGACCGCCCAGGTCCCGCCCCGGAATCCGGCGCCCCGCTGCGCAGCCCGAGCTCCCGCTCCTCCCGGTCGATCTCGGCCATCATCCGCCGGTGCACGGAGGCCACGTCGCCGAGCAGGCGCTCCGCGTTCGAGCGCAGCGCGTCGCCCATCTGGCGCAGGTTGGAGACGAGCTCGAGGCCCTCGCTGCGGGCGTCGCTGGCCGCCCGGCGCGCCTCGGACATCAGGTGGCGCGCGCGATCCTCGGCCTCCCGGCGCGCCGCGGCGGCCTCGGCCTGCGCGGCCTCGACGGTCGCGCGGGCCTGCTCGGCCGCCGCCGCCACCGTCTCGGAGGCCTCCTGTCGCGCGGCGGCGCGCTCCTGCTCGGCGGCCGTGTGCAAACCCTCCGCGCTCGCCTGCGCGCGGGCGAGGATCTCGCCCGCCTGGGTCGTCGCCTCGGCCCGCAGGCGTTCTGATTCCTCGCGCGCGGCCGCGATCGCGGCCTCGCTCTGCTCGCGGGCCTCGGCGAGCGTCTCGGTCGCCTCGCGCTCGGCCGCCTCGACGCGGTTGCGCGCCGCGCGGTCGCCCTCGGCGATGCGCGCCCGCACGCGCTCCTCGGCCTCGGCCTCGATGCGGTCGGCCGTCTCCTCGGCGGCGGCGACGATCGCCGCCACGCGCGCGGCCGCCGCGGCGGCGGTCCCGCGGGGAGGTGGGCTGTCCCTCTCGCTCACGCGACGATGGTACGGGCCACACCCACCCTAAGTAACCTGCAAGCTGAGATGTCCGACCGACGCTACGACCCCGCCGCGATCGAGCCCAGGTGGCAGGAGGTGTGGGCGCGCGAGCGGACCTGGGAGGTCGACGACGAGGCGGCCGAGCGCGGGACGGAGAAGTCCTACGTGCTCGAGATGCTCCCGTATCCAAGCGGCGAGCCGCACATCGGGCACCTGAAGAACTACGCGCTCGGCGATGCCATCGCCCACTTTCACCGGCGCACCGGCCGCCACGTACTGCACCCGATGGGCTACGACGCGTTCGGCCTCCCGGCCGAGAACCACGCCATCCGCACCGGCGTGCACCCGCGCCAGTCGACCGACAACTCGATCGCTGCCTTCCGACGCGCCTTCCACCGCTGGGGCATCTCGATCGACTGGTCGCGCGAGCTGGCCACGCACGAGCCCGAGTACTACCGCTGGACGCAGTGGATCTTCCTGCGGCTGCTCGAGCGCGGTCTCGCCTACCGCAAGGAGGCGGCGGTCAAGTGGTGCCCGAACGACGCCACGGTGCTCGCCAACGAGCAGGTCATCGACGGCCGCTGCGAGCGCTGCGGCGCCGAGGTCGAGGCACGTCAGCTCGAGCAGTGGTTCTTCCGCATCACCGACTACGCCGACCACCTGCTCGACGACCTCGACGGGATCCGCTGGCCCGAGCACGTGAAGGCGATGCAGCGCAACTGGATCGGTCGCAGCGAGGGGGCGGAGGTGGTCTTCCGCTGCGAGGAGCTCGGGATCGACTACCCGGTGTTCACCACCCGGCCGGACACGCTGTTCGGCGCCACGTTCTTCGTCATGGCCCCCGAGCACCCCGACGTGTTCCGCCTGGTGGAGGGCACGCCGGCCGAGCAGGAGGTCCACCAGTACGTCAACCGGGCCCTGAACGAGTCGGTCGAGCTGCGCGGCGCGGCCGAGAAGCCGAAGACCGGCGTCGCCCTGCACCGTACGGTCACCAACCCGCTCACCGGCGAGCAGATCCCGATGTACGTGGCCGACTACGTGCTCATGGAGTACGGCACGGGTGCCGTCATGGGCGTCCCCGCGCACGACCAGCGCGACTACGAGTTCGCCAGCGCGTTCGGCGTGCCGATCCGCCAGGTCATCGAACCCGAGGACGGCGAGGTGCCGGAGGGCGAGGCGTTCGTCGCCCACACCGAGAACGAGCGCTTGGTCAACTCAGGTGAGTTCACCGGCATGAGCGCCGTCGAGGGCCAGCAGGCGATCGTCGACTGGCTCGACCGCGAGGGCCGCGGCCACGCCTCGGTGAGCTTTCGCCTGCGCGACTGGCTCGTGTCGCGCCAGCGCTACTGGGGCTGCCCGATCCCGGTCGTGTACTGCGAGCAGTGCGGACTCGTCCCGGTCCCCGACGAGGACCTGCCGGTGCGCCTGCCCGACGTCGAGGACTACCAGCCCAAGGGCCGCTCACCCCTGGCCGCGGCTGAGGACTGGGTGCACACGCGCTGCCCGCGCTGCCGCGGTGAGGCACGGCGGGAGACGGACACGATGGACACGTTCGTCGATTCGAGCTGGTACTTCATCCGCTACTGCGACGCCCGCGACGACCGGGCGGCCTGGGAGCGCTCGATCGTCGACGGGTGGATGCCGGTCAACCAGTACATCGGCGGGGTCGAGCACGCGATCCTCCACCTGATGTACGCCCGCTTCTTCGTGAAGGCGCTGGCGGACATGGGCCTGCTCGGGTTCCAGGAGCCGTTCCAGGCCCTGTTCACGCAGGGCATGATCCTGGGTCCGGACGGCCAGAAGATGTCGAAGTCGCGCGGCAACGTGATCAGCCCGACGCCGATCGTCGAGCGCTACGGGGCCGACGCGGCGCGGTGCTACGTCCTGTTCATCGGGCCGCCCGACCAGGACGCCGCGTGGTCGGAGAAGTCTCTCGAGGGCGTGCACAAGTTCCTGGCCCGGCTGTGGCGGCTCGGTGAGGAGCTGGGCCAGGACGGCGACCCGCCGGGTGCGCAGGCGCCCGAGACGCTGCGCGGCGACGCTCTGACCGTGGTGCGCAAGGCGCACTGGGCGATCGAGAAGGTGACCGCCGACATGGGCGGCCGCTTCGCCTTCAACACGGCGATCGCGGCCATCATGGAGCTCGTCAACGAGGTCTACCGCCACCCCGACGCCGACCCGGCCTCCCGGCGGTTCGCCACCGCGACCGCCGCCTCGCTCGTGTTCCCCTTCGCGCCCCACCTGGGCGCCGAGGTGTACGAGCGGCTGACCGGGGCGCGCGTGTGGGAGGAGCCGTGGCCGGATGCCGACCCGGCGATGCTCGTGGCCGATACGTTCGAGCTTGTGTGCATGGTCAACGGCAAGGTGCGCGATCGGGTCACCGCGCCGACCGGCGCCCCGCGCGAGGAGCTCGAGCGGCTGGCGCTCGATTCCCGCGGTGTGCAGGCCCACCTGGACAGCCACGAGGTGGCGAAGATCGTCGTCGTGCCGGACAAGCTCGTCAACGTCGTCGTCGCGCCGTAACGTCTGGCGGACCGTGCCGGCGTTCAAGCCCGCCTACCTCATCCATGGAGACGACCACGGGCGCATCGCCGAGCGCCGGGCCAACCTGCGCGCGATGGCCGAGCGCGAGAGCGGGGCGGGCGGTCTCGAGCTGCTCGAGGGGGAGGCGGCCACGCCCGAAGCTGCCGCGGCGGCGATCAACGCGCTCACGTTCGCGCTCGGTCGCCGGTTCATCATCGTCGACGGCGCCGAACGCTTCAAGGAGAAGGAGCTCGGGCCGCTGACCGCCGCCCTGGCCGAGATGCCGCCGGAGACGACGGCCGTCTTCTTTGCCCGCGAGGACGGCCGGGCCAAGGCCCCCGAGGGCCTGCACAAGGCGGTCCGCAAGGCCGGGGGCGACGTCGCGGCCGAGCAGAGCGTCAAGAGCTGGGAGCTGCCCAAGTGGGTTCTCGCCCGCGCGAGCGAGCTCGGCGTTCAGCTCGAGCCGGCGGCCGCCCACGCACTCATCGGCCACGTCGGCGAGCGCCAGCAGCGCCTGCTGCGCGAGCTCGAGAAGGTTGCCCTGGGGGCCGAGCCCGGCCGGGAGCTCGACGCCGAGGCGATCGAGGAGCTCACCGCCGCCTCGGCCGAGCGGCGGGCCTGGTCACTGGCCGACGCGCTCGTGGCCGGGGACGAGCGGGCGGCACTGCGCATCTACCTCACGCTGCGCGCGCAGGGCGAGCGCGTCCCCGGGCTCCTCTACTGGATGGGTCAGCGCGTGCGCACGGCGCTCGGAGTGGCTCAGGCGATCGATGCCGGCGAGCCGGTCTCCCAGCTCAAGCGCACGCTGCGCATGCCGAGCCGGGCAGCGGATCGCCTGATCGCCGACGCCCAGCGCACCGGGGCGGAGGGGCTGCGCGCGGCCGTGGAGGTGATCGCCGACCTGGAGCTCGCCTCCCGCGGCGGAGGCACGGGCCTGCAGGGTGAGGACACGGCGGCCGTGCGGGCGATCCACGCGATCGCCTCGGCCGGCGGCGCGACCGGCTGAGCGCGCGCGGCGGAGTGCCGTCTCGAGATACCCCCGAATCCGTGGGTGATCTCGAATGCGACCGCCCCAACCTGGCGCGGCCTACTCGCGCCGTCCCGGCTTGGGGTCGAGCGTGCGCGCGAGCAACGCGTGCGCCTCCTCGGAGGCGGCCAGGGCCCGGTCTCGCTCGGCGAGCGCGGCATCGCGCTCGCGCACCGCCTCCTCGCGCCGGGCCAGCGCCTCGTCGCGTGCCGCCGTGGCCGACCGTACCTGGGCGAGGGCGCGCTCGCGGGCCTCGCGCGCCTCGGTCAGCACCGAGCGCAGACTGTCGATCTCGTCCTCGCCGGGCTCGGGCGCCGGCGCGGCCTCGGCCGTGGCGCCCGCAGGGGCCGCGACCTCGGCCTCGGGCGCAGCGAGCATGGCTGCCAGCGTGTCCACGGGCGTGCCGTGCGCAGCGCGGCCGGCCAGCACGGTGCCCGGCTGTGCCCGGGCGCCAAATTCGACCGCCAGGTCGGGCGCCACCGACAGCTCGGCCGGCTCTCCGGCCACCCACGAGGGCGGCGGTGGCGACATCTGGAAGGCGACCCGCCAGGCGCCGTCCTCGCCGGGCATCCACGGCTTGTCGGCCAGCTCGGCGAGCACGCGCGTGCCGCCCGGGAAGCTGAGCGTGGGGCGGATGAAGCGCCGGCCGCGGACGCCGTCCCAGCGTCCGAAGATCTCCACCCGCGTCGTCGTGTCGTGCAGCCGCTCGAGTGTGAACGTGGTCGCCTCGGCGCCCATGCTCAACGCGCGACGATCTCGCTCTCGAACACCGCTGCGACCCTAGCAAAGCGCCCGCCCGCGTCCTGGGCGCGGGGCAGCCGGTCGCGGGCGGGAAGCGGTCGCTAGTGGGCGTCGGCGCCGCGGCGCACGCGGGCGGCGCGGGACTTCTTACGGGCGCCGGTGTTGCGGTGCAGCGCGCCGCGCTTGACGGCCTTGTCGATCGTCTGCACGAGCGTGCGGTGCTCGCTGTCGGCGGCGCTGTCGTCGCCCTCGGCGACGGCGCGCTCGAGCCGGCGGAAGTAGGTCTTGATGCGCGAGGTGTAGCGGCGGTTCTCCAACCGCTCGCGGGCGGCCCGCTCGATGCGCTTCTTCTGTGAGTGGATGTTTGCCATGGCAGAGAAAATGCCGCGGGGAACGGGCCGCGGCCGTCCGTACTATAGCCAACCGGTGTCGACCGAGACCTTCGCTGCCCAGGGATCCCCACCGCGTCCGCGGCGACGGATCGCCGACAACACGGCCATCTTCGCCGTGGCCACCGCGCTGTCGCGGATCGCCGGGCTCGGCCGAGAGGTCGCCGGGGCGGCGTTCTTCGGCACCTCGGCAGCGATGTCGGCCTACACGCTCGCCTCCCAGGTACCGAACCTGTTCAGCAACCTGTTCTCGCAGGCGGCCCTGTCGGCGGCGTTCGTGCCGGTATTCACCGATCTCATCCAGAAGGACCGCAAGCGCGAGGCGTTCCGGGTCGCCTCGACCCTGTTCTGGGTCATCCTCATCGTCCTCTCGGCGCTGACGGTGATCTGGATGGGCGTGGCCGGGCTGGTCGTGCCCCTGTTCACCGGCGCACACATCCCGAACGGGCTCACGGCCGGGCTCTCACGCGTCCTGTTCCCGGTCGTGCTGCTGCTCAGCGTTACCGGTCTCCTGGTCGGAATCCTCCAGTCCTACGACGAGTTCTCGATCCCCGCAATCGCGCCGGCGGTGTGGAACCTGGTCATCCTCGTCCTGCTCGTGGTGCTGAAGTCGCACTTCCACGCCGGCAGTCAGGTGTACGCCTACGCGATCGCCTGGCTGGTGGCGACGGTCGTGCAGCTGCTGATGGTCCTGTGGGCGCTGCGGCGGGTGGAGTTCCGGATCGAGTTCCACCTCGACTGGCACGACCCGCGCGTGCGCCAGGTGCTCGTGCTGTTCCTGCCCGTGACGATCAGCATCGGGATCGTCAACCTCGACATCTTCATCAACTCCGGGTTCGGATCGCTCGTCTCCACCCACGCGCCGGCGGCGATCAACAACGCCTTCCGGCTCTACATGCTGCCCCAGGGCGTGTTCAGCGTCGCCGTGGCCACGGTCCTGTTCCCGACCCTGAGCCGGCTGGCGGCCGGGCGCGACCCCGCCGGCATGCGCCGCTCGATCGGCAACGGGATGCGCCAGATCAACCTCATGCTCATCCCGTCGGCGGCGCTCATGGCCGTGCTCGCCACGCCGATCGTCCGTCTGGTCTACCAGCGCCATTCGTTCGGGCCGTACTCGACCCACCTCGTCTCGGTGGCGCTGTTCTGGTTCGCTTTCAGCCTGCCCTTCGCGGGCGTCAACCTGCTGCTCACGCGGGCCTTCTTCGCCGTTCAGCGGCCCTGGATCCCGACCAAGCTGGCCGCGATGAACATGGTCGTCGACGCAATCGTCAGCATCGGCCTGTACAAGCCCCTGGGGATCGCCGGCCTGGTCATCGGCACCGCGTCGGCGAACATCGTCATGGCCGGGCTCCAGCTCTACCGGCTGCGGATCGGACTCAACGGCCGGCTCGAGCTCGGGCAGACGACGATGATCACGGTGCGGATCCTGATCGCCACGGCGATCGTCACGCTCATGGCCTGGCTGCTCTGGGACGGCCTCGACCACCTGCTCGGCCGCTCCCTCCCGGCTGAGATCTTCGCGGTCGGCATCCCGCTGGCCGCCGCCGGAGCCCTGTACGCGAAGCTCGTGCTCGTCATGCGCATCCCGGAGGCCCGTCAGGTGCAGGCGCTGGTTATGGGCCGGGTCCGGCGGGGGTAGACCCACGCCATGGACATCAGCGGCCTCTACAAGCGGCATGTGAAGTGCAATCCGCAGCGCGAGCGCGGCTTCCTGAGCGCGATCGGATTCACCACGACGTTCGCCGCCGCCCGGGGCATCACCCACGCCATCCGGGCCGGCGTGGGCCCGTTTCACAACCTCAGCGCCGGCGGCACCCACATCCACCACAGCACGTTCGGCATCTTCGGTCTGCTTGGGGTCGGCTACGTGTGGACCTACCGCCGCGGCATCGGCAATCCTGAGGAGCACCCCTGGGAGTCGCGCGCCGCGGCCACGCTGTACGGCGCGTTCTCGGCCTTGACCCTGGACGAGTTCGCGCTCTGGCTCGACCTCAACGACGACTACTGGGACGCCAAGGGACGCAAGTCGATCGACGCCGTCGCCATCTTCGCCGGGCTGCTCACCATGGGCGTGGCCGGCCGGGGCGCGCTGAAGGAGCTCGGGCTGCTTCCGAAGGCGCTCGAACACCTGGCGTGAGCGCGGTAGGGTCGCGGCATGAGCTACACGATCAAGAATCTGCGCGAGGTCGAGGACGTGGCGCCCCGGTTCGGCTTCGACACGATCCAGGAGGCGCGCTTTCCCTGGCGCGCGCTCGAGGCCAAGGACACCGGCTTGGCCTATCACGTCATCAAGCCCGGGCAGCGCGGCGGCGCGCACCGCCACGACGCCGCCGAGGAGATCTACGTCGTCCTCGCCGGCAGCGGGCGGGCGTACCTCGACGGCGAGCTCGTCGATCTGCGCGCGCTCGATGCCCTCCGCGTGGCGCCCAAAGTGGTGCGGGCGTTCGAGGCCGGTTCCGACGGGCTCGAGGTGCTCGTGTTCGGTCCCCACCACGAGGGCGACGGCGAGATCCTGCGCGAGGACGTCTGGCCGGACTGACGCGCGGCAGCGAGCGCCCGGCGAGGGCAACTACCCTTGAGGCCGACCCATGGCCGACCAGTCTCGCATCCGCAACTTCTCGATCATCGCCCACATCGACCACGGCAAGTCGACGCTGGCCGACCGCATCCTCGAGCTCACCCACACCGTCGACCCGCGGCTGATGCGCGCGCAGCTGCTCGACTCGATGGACCTCGAGCGCGAGCGGGGCATCACGATCAAGGCCCAGGCGGTGCGCGTCTTCTACACCTCGGCGCGCGACGGCGAGACCTACCAGCTCCAGCTCATCGACACTCCGGGCCACGTCGATTTCACCTACGAGGTGTCGCGCTCGCTGGCCGCCTGCGAGGGCGCGCTGCTCGTCGTCGACGCCTCCCAGGGCGTGGAGGCACAGACGGTGGCCAACACCTACCTGGCCATCGACTCGGGTCTCGAGCTCATCCCCTGCCTGAACAAGGTCGACCTGCCGGGGGCCGAGCCCGAGCGCGTGGCCGATGAGGTGGCGGAGCTGCTCGGCGAGCCCGCCGACGAGGTGCGCCGGATCAGCGCCAAGACCGGCGCCGGAGTCACCGCCGTGCTCGACGAGCTGATCGAGCGGGTGCCGGCACCCAAGGGCGATCCCGATGCGCCGCCGCGCGCGCTCATCTTCGACTCGGAGTTCGATCAGTACCGGGGCGTGATCGCCTACATCCGGGTGGTCGACGGGACATTCACCAAGGGCGATGCCATCGTCGCCATGCAGGCCGGCACGCAGGCGGACATCGACGACATCGGGTTCTTCACCCCGAAGATGATCTCGGCCGATGCCCTCAGCGCCGGCGAGGTGGGCTTCCTGATCACCGGCATCAAGGACGTGACCAAGCTGCGGGTGGGCGACACCCTGACCGTGAAGGGAAGCCATGCCAGCGAGCCGCTGCCCGGTTACCGCGAGGTCAAGCCGATGGTGTTCTGCGGCCTGTTCCCGATCGATTCCGACGCCTATCCGGATCTGCGCGACGCGCTCGAGAAGCTCACGCTCAACGACGCCGCGCTGTCGTGGGAGCCGGAGACCTCCGACGCGCTCGGGTTCGGGTTCCGCTGCGGCTTCCTCGGGCTGCTGCACATGGACATCGTGCGCGAGCGGCTCGAGCGCGAGTACGACCTCGAGCTGCTGGCCACGATGCCGAGCGTCGAGTACGAGGTGACGCGCACCGACGGCGAGGTCGTGGTCGTGCACAGCCCGAACGACATGCCCGACCCGGCGCGGGTGGCCAGCGTGCGCGAGCCCTACATCCGGGCCTCGATCCTCACGCCCAAGGAGTTCGTGGGGCAGATCATGGAGCTCTGCCAGGAGCGCCGGGGCGAGCACGCCGGCATGCACTACCTCTCCAGCGAGCGCCTGCAGCTGACCTACGACCTGCCGCTGGCCGAGATCGTGCTCGACTTCTTCGACCAGCTGAAGTCGCGCACCCGCGGCTATGCCTCGCTCGACTACGAGCAGATCGGCCTGCGGGAGTCCGACCTGGTCAAGCTCGACATCCTGCTCGCCGGGGACCCGATCGATGCGCTGTCGATGCTCGTGCACAAGTCGAAGGCCTACGACGCCGGGCGGACGCTGACCGAGAAGCTGCGCGAGAAGATTCCGCGCCAGCAGTACGACGTGCCGATCCAGGCCGCGATCGGGTCGCGCATCGTGGCGCGGGAGACGATCAAGGCCTTCCGCAAGGACGTGACGGCGAAGTGCTACGGCGGCGACATCAGCCGCAAGCGCAAGCTGCTCGAGGCCCAGAAGAAGGGCAAGCAGCGGATGAAGCAGGTCGGGCGCATCGAGGTGCCGCAGGAGGCCTTCCTGGCGGTGCTCGAACTCGGGGAATCGCACTAGCGCACACTGCCGGCATGAGGTTGTCCGGGGGCGTGCATGCACGCCCCCGCCGGCCGGTGCATGCACCGGCCGGGGCCGGGGCGCATGCGCCCCGGCCAGCCATCATTCGGGGATGTAGTGGCGGCCGCCGGCGCTGTCCACCCACACCCGCATGATCCGGCCGCTGCGCGGGTCGCGGAAGCGCTCGCTCGTCGGCTCCCAGCCGGGCGCCGGACGGTCGCGCTCGGCATGGCCGCGCCGGCCGAATGCGCGCGCCGGCGCGGCGGCCGGGCCGGGGGAGAGGGGCAGGGCGGGCAGCCCATCGAGGGCCGCGGCGGCGGCCTCGCTCGTCTGCGCCTGGTCGAGGAGCTCGACCCGGCGCTCGAGCTCCTCGACCGTCAGGTGGTCGGCGGCGGCGTGCGCTTTCAGCCGCTCGAACAGCCGCTCGCGCTCGGCCTCGCCCAGCGCCACCGGGTCAGCTGGCGCGGTCGGTCTTCACGGCGGTGCCGTAGGCGACGATCTCGGTGAACTGCTGGCCGATCTCCGAGGAGTCGAAGCGCACGGCGAGGATCGCGTCGGCGCCCATGAGACGCGCGTTCTCGACCATCCGGTCGATGGCGTGGCGGCGGGAGTCCTCCAGCAGCTGGGTGTACTCGGGGATCTCGCCCCGGCGCAGCGAGCGCAGCCCGGCGGTGAAGCTGCCGGCGAACCCCATGCTGCGTACGACGAGCCCGTAGACGACGCCGAGGTTCTCACGCGCGGTGTATCCCGGGAGCTCCTGGGCGGTGGTCATCGGAAGCTCAGCTGTGCTCATGGCGCGAACCTACCACGGCCCCGCATGACGGCGCGGCTGGCGCGGTCAGTGCATGGCCGTACGGCCGGCCGCGGGGGCCGCGTCCACGCGGCTCGGTCTACAGCAGGCCGCGACGGTGTGCGTAGCGCACCTGGGCGCGCCCCCGGTGGCGGTGTGCCGACCGGCGCCCGCGGCCGAACATCCACCAGGCCAGGACGAGCCACAGCCCCCAGGCGGCGAACAGGCTGGCCATGACCATCACCGTGACGGCGAGCACGGCCACGGCCACCACAGCCGCGGCGGCCCCGAGCACGAGCACCGGGGCCGGAGGCAGCGGGCGCCGGCGCGTCACTGCCGCCTGCCCGCCGGGCAGATCCGACACCAGCGGATCGAGCTCGCCGTAGGTCTGGGCACGAAGCGCCCGGGCCAACCGATGTTCGAGCTCCTCGGCCAGCAGCCGCCCTTCCGCGGCAGCCTTGCGCAGGCGCTCAGCCACCTGCTCGCGATCGTGATCCGAGGCCCTCATCGTCGCCCGCCTGACCATGCTCGGAGGCTAGCGCGCGGGCACAGGCCGGGCAAGCGGTCGTGTGAGAATGCGGCCATGGACCTCGGACTGGGCGGCCGCGCCGCCATCGTCACCGGAGCCTCCCGGGGCATCGGCCGCGCCACCGCGCGCGGGCTCGCCGCCGAGGGGGCGAGCCTCGTCCTCATCGGGCGCGACCGCGCGCGCCTGAGCGCCGTGGCCGAGGAGTGCCGGGCCGCCGGCGCCGAGGTCGAGGCACTCGAGCTCGACGTGACCGCGCCCGAGGTCGGCGAGCGGGCGCTGGCCGCCTGCCACGGGCGCTTCGGGCGCGTCGAGGTGCTCGTCAACTGCGCCGGCACGAGCGCGGTCCGGCCGCTCGAGGAGCTGCGCGACGAGGAGTGGCAGGCCCAGTGGGAGCTCCACGTGATGGGCCCGATGCGGCTCATGCGCGCAGCCGCCCCGGCGATGGCCGAGTCGGGATGGGGGCGGATCGTCAACGTCTGCTCCTCCTCGGGCAAGCGCCCCTCCTCCACGAACGCCGCCTACTCGGTCACCAAGGCGGCCCAGCTCTCGCTCTCGCGTGCGTTCGCGGACGCCTACGCGGGCGCGGGCGTGCTCGTCAACGCCGTCGCGCCCGGGCCGGTCGGCGACGAGCTGTGGCTGGCCGACGGCGGCCTGGCCGACCAGCAGGCGGCCGCGAAGGGGATCACGCGCGAGGAGGTCCTCGAGGCGACGGCCGGCCGCACGCCGCTGGGCCGGCTCGGCACCGCGGAGGAGATCGCGGCCGTGATCGTGTTCCTGTGCTCGCAGGCGGCGGCCAACGTCGCCGGGGCGGCCTGGTCGGTGGACGGCGGAACCGTCCCGGTGATCATCTGAGACACTGCGCGCCGTGGCCACCGACACGCGCGCCATCGGAAAGCGCTTTCCCGCCGTCGACTATGCGGTCGGCCGGGAGAAGATCCGGGAGTTCGCCTCGGCCGTGGGGGAGACGAACCCGCTCCACTTCGACCTCGAGGCGGCCCGCGCGGCCGGCTACGCCGATCTCGTGGCGCCGCCGATGTTCGCCGTCGTATACGCCAGCCGGTCGGTCGCCCCGGCCCTGTTCGACCCCGAGGTCGGCATCAACTTCGCCATGATGGTCCACGGCGCCCAGGAGTTCGTCTGGGGGCCGCCCGTCGTGGCCGGCGACGAGATCACCACCACGACGACCGTCAAGGCCATCTCCGACCGGGGCGAGATGGCGTTCTTCGTGTTCGAGTCGGTGTCGGAGAACCAGCGCGGCGAGACGGTGTGCACCGGCACCTGGACGAACATCGTGCGAGCGCAGTCGGCGGGCGCCGATTCCGCCGGTCGCGGACGCTCCCGGCCGCGAAGGGTCGCGACCAATGAAGGCCGGCGACGCCATCGAGCTCAAGGTCACGCCCGACCCCTACGTCACCGTCCGGTACGCCGGGGCCTCGGGAGACTTCAACCCGATCCACATCGACGAGGAGTTCGCGCGCTCGGTCGGACTACCCGGCCGCATCCTCCACGGCCTGTGGACGATGGCCCAGGTCGCCCGCGCCCACACCGAGGCGGCCGGCGGCCCCGAGCACCTGCAGCGGCTGGCGGTGCAGTTTCGCGGCATGGGCCGCATGGGCGAGGAGATCACGGTGAGCGGCACCGTGAGCGAGGTCTCCGACGGCGTTGCCGTCGTGGAGTCCGAGGCAGTCCAGGCGGGCAAGCGGATCATCCGCAACGCCCGGGCCGAGTTGCGCCTCTGACCGGCCGCCGGTCCTCTGAACGCCATCGGCGCGGCTGCACCCTCGACCTACAATCACCCCCGTGCTGACGGAGCGCCAAGAGCTGGTTCTGCGCAAGGTGGTCCAGGAGTACCTGGACTCCGGTGCGCCGGTGGGCTCCAAGGCGCTGGCCGCCGACGTCCGGTGGGGTCCGTCGACGATCCGGGGCGAGCTGGCCAGCCTCGAGGAGCTCGGGCTGCTCGCCCACCCGCACACCTCGGCCGGGCGCGTGCCGACCGACGCCGGGTACCGGTACTTCGTCGACCGCCTGCTGCCGGCCGAGGACACCGAGCCCCGCCTGTCGCTCTCACTCGTGCGTCGCGAGCTCGACGAGGCGATGCGGGTGACCAGCGAGGCGCTCTCCCAGGTCACGAACCTACTCGCCATCGTCACCGCGCCGCCGATCGACACCTCGACCATCCGGCACATCGAGGTGCTCGTGCTCCAGCCCCAGGTGCTGATGGTCGTCGTCATCACCTCGACCGGCGGCGTGACCAAGCGGTTGTTCACGTTCAGCCGCCCGGTCGATCCCGGACTGGCCGGGTGGGCGGCCAGCTACTTCAACGAGCGGCTGGTCGGGCTCGGCCTGGGCGCCCGCATGCTCCACCAGCGCCTGCACGATCCCTCCCTGTCGGCGACCGAGCTGGCGTTCCTCGACGCCCTGTCGCCGGTGTTCACCGAGCTCGAGGCCAGCTCGCCCGACACCCTGTACGTCGAGGGGACGGGCCGCCTGCTGGCCGGCGACCGGCGCGGCGAGATCACCGAGTTGAACTCGCTCATGGACATGCTCGAGCGCCGGGTGACGCTGCTCGGCGTGCTGCGGGTCGCGCTCTCCCAGCGCGACGTGCTCGTGCGCATCGGGGCCGAGAACGACGCCCCCGCGCTGCGCTCGCTGGCGCTGGTCGCCGCCGGCTATGGCCTGCCCCAGCGGCGGCTCGGCACGGTGACCGTGATCGGACCGGTGCGCATGGACTACGCTCGGGCGATCCGCAGCGTGCGCCAGGCGGCGGCGCAGCTGTCGGACTTCATCTGCGAGATCTACGACGAGCGACGATGAGCGCCACCCGCGACTACTACGAGGTCCTCGGGGTCTCACGCGATGCCGACGACGCGACGATCAAGAAGGCGTTCCGGCGGCTGGCGCGCGAGCTGCACCCGGACGTCAACCGCCACGATCCCCAGGCGGAGGACAAGTTCAAGGAGGCCGCCGAGGCCTACGAGGTCCTGTCCGACCCCGACCGCCGGGCGACCTATGACCGCTACGGCCAGGAGGGCCTGCGCAGCGGCGGGTACGCGCCGAACTTCGAGGGCTTCGGCTCGGTGGCCGACATCTTCGAGGCGTTCTTCGGCGGTGGGGGCTTCGGGAGCGCGTTCGGCGGTGGCCAGCCCGGCGGGGCGGTGCAGGGCGGGGATGTCGCCGTCGGCGCCGAGATCACGCTGAGCGAGGCGGCCAAGGGCACGACGATCGAGGTCGCCTACGAGGCCGTGCAGACGTGCGAGCGCTGCCACGGCAACGGTGCCGAGCCGGGCACGCCGATCGAGACCTGCCCGCGCTGCCAGGGCACCGGGCAGCTGCGCAGCGTCGCCCGCACCCCATTCGGCCAGGTCATGCGTACGACCGTGTGCGACAGCTGCCAGGGTGACGGCAGGGTGGCCCAGCAGCCGTGCCACACGTGCCGGGGCCGGGGGCGCACGGTCGCGCGTCAGAAGGTGAGCGTCGACGTGCCGGCCGGCATCGCCGACGGCCAGCGCATCCGCCTGGGCGCCCGCGGTCACGCCGGCGAGCGCGGCGGGCCGCCCGGTGATCTGTACGTGCTCATCCGGGTCCGCGAGGACGCACGCTTCGTGCGCGACGGCGATGACCTGGTCACCGCGATCGACGTCGCCGCCCCGCTGGCCGCCCTCGGCACGACCGTCGAGGTGCCGACGCTCGAGGATCCGGTCGACCTCGAGGTGCCGGCCGGGATCCAGCCCCACTCCACGCTCGTCATCCGCGGCGCCGGGATGCCGGCCCTGCGCGGGCGCCGGCGCGGGGACCTGCGCGTCGTCGTCAACGTCGTCATCCCCCGCCACCTCAGCCACCGCCAGCGCGAGCTGCTCGAGGAGCTGGCCGGGACGATGACCGAGCACAACCTGCGCAATGACGAGGGCGTGTTCAGCAAGCTGAAGCGCGCCTTCGGCGGCTGACCGCGCGCGGATGTGATGCTGCGGCTGGCCGTTCGCGTGCGGGCGCCCGAGGCCGAAGTCGTCCTGGCCGAGCTGCTCGAGCTCGCCCCCGGCGGCGTGGAGGAGGTCGATCTCGGCGACGGCGTGGTCGAGTACGCGGTCTACGGGCCTCCGGGCGAGCTGCCCGCCCTGCCTGAGGTGACTGCCGCAGCCGGCGGTGCGCTGATCGAGGTCTCGACGGCCGAGGTGGCCGACGACTGGGACCGGCGCTGGCGCGAGTTTCACCGCCCGCTCGTGCTCGGCGAGGCGCTCACCGTGCGCCCACCCTGGGAGCCGGCCGGGGGCACCGAGCTCGACATCGTCATCGATCCCGGGCAGGCATTCGGGACCGGCGCTCACGCGACGACGCGCCTGTGTCTCGAGCTCCTGCTCGAGCTGGCGGCCGCGGGCCACGCCGGGGGTGAGCTGCTCGATCTCGGCTGCGGCTCCGGCGTGCTCGCCATCGCCGCCGCGAGGCTCGGCTACGCGCCCGTGCGCGGCCTCGACCACGACCCCGCCAGCCTGGTGGCCAGCGCCGAGAACGCCGAGCGCAACGGGGTGGAGATCGCCCTGGCTCGCCACGACCTTCGCCACGACCCGCCGGAGGCCGCCGCGACCGTGACCGCCAACCTGCTCGGTCCGCTGCTGCGCGTCTGGGCGGGACGGCTCGCGGCGCTGGACGCTTCGGCTCGCCCCCGCACGGTGATCGCCAGCGGCCTGCTCGCCGAGGAGGCCGACGGGGTCGCCGGGGCGTTCGCCGCGCTCGGGCTGCGTGAGCGGGCGCGGCGCACGGGCGGCGAGTGGGCCGCCTTGCTGCTCGCGGGGAGTGAGCGTCCGGGCCCTGTCAGGGTGGACAGCGCCGGGCTGGAATCCTGTCCACCGGGCCGATGGCGGAGGTGCCTGCGGCCATCCTTGCGTGCGATGTGCGTCTGCTCAGTGCGCAAAGGAGGTGAATCCAGGTGACCAACCCGCTCGCTATCGGTGTGACGCTCGGCGGTCTGCTTCTCGACGTCGTCGTGCCGCGCCCCAAGCCGCGGATCGGCTTTCCGCCCGAGGCGACTCTCCTCTCCGGGACGGCCGGTTCGAGGACAGCGCGGCCGCAGGACGGGAGTCGAGGACGGGCGCCTGCCGCAGGCGGGCGGTAAGAGACCGAGCGTCGCGCGCAGTCGGCGCTCGTCGGGCCCGACGGGAACGAGGCCCGAGCGCGCGAGTCGCGGGCCCGCCAGGCGCGGGCGGGCCCGCGACGGCGCCGGGCTGATTGCCGAGCGCCAAGCACGGTAGGTTGGGGGCATGGGCAGACACGTTGTCATCGCCGGTGGCGGCTTCGGCGGCTACTACACGGCCAAGGGGCTCGAGCGGCTGCTCGACCCGGCGGACCGCATCACGCTCATCAGCGACGTCAACTTCATGCTCTACACGCCGCTGCTGCCCGGAGCCGCGGCCGGCACACTCGAGCCGCGCCACATCGTCGTGCCGCTGCGCGAGCGGCTGCGGCGCACGCAGCTGCGGATGGGCTGGGTGACCGGCGCCGATCCGGCCCGGGGAGTGGTCGAGATGGAGATGCTGCCCGGGGAGCGGGTCGAGGTCGGCTACGACCAGCTCGTCGTGGCCCTGGGCTCGATCTCGCGCACGCTGCCGATCCCCGGCCTGGCCGAGCACGGCATCGGGCTGAAGACGATCAGCGAGGCGATCGCGCTGCGCAACCGGCTCGTGCGCCACCTGGAGACGGCGGAGGAGTGCGAGGACGAGCAGATCCGCCGCGAGTATCTCGGCTTCGTGTTCGTGGGCGGCGGCTACGCCGGCCTGGAGGGCATCGCCGAGCTGCAGGACTTCGCCGCCGACGCGCTGAAGCGCTACCCGCGCTGCCGGGCCACCGGCATGCGCTGGGTGCTCGTCGAGGCCGGCCCCCGCGTCATGCAGGAGATCCAGGCGCCGCTGGCCGACTTCGCCGCCGGCCTCATGCGCGAACGCGGGATCGAGATCCTCCCCGGCACGCGGGTCGAGAGCATCACGGACACGTCGGTCACGCTCTCCACCGGGGAGACGATCCCCTGCCGGACGCTGTGCTGGACCGCCGGCGTGCGCGGCAACCCGGTGGCCGAGCAGCTCGGGCTCCCGCTCGACCATGGCCGCATCCGCTGCGCGCCGACGATGCGCGTCGAGGGCCATGAGAATGTGTGGTCGCTCGGCGACATCGCCGCCGTCCCCGACCCGGGCCGGCCCGGCCAGCCCTGCCCGCCGACCGCTCAGCACGCCATCCGCCAGGGCAAGCTCCTGGCCCGCAACATCCACGCGGTCCTCGACGGCGGCGAGCCGCGGCCGTTCACGTTCAAGACACTCGGCGCGTTCGCCGACCTCGGGCGCCAGAACGCCGTCGCCAATCTCATGGGAGCGCGGGTGAAGGGCTTCGCCGCCTGGTCGATCGCCCGCCTCTATCACCTCGCCTGGATGCCCGGGCTGCGGCGCAAGGTCCGCCTCATCACCGACTGGACGGTCGACTTCTGGTTTGCCCGCGACACGTCCGATCTCGGCTCGCTCGGCCATCCGCCGCCGCTGATCGAGCACGTGCCGCCGCCGGTCGGACACGGACCGGCGTCCGCCGAGGCCGAGCACCCCCCGGTGGGATGAGGACTTGACGGGTTGATCGGTGAGCTCCGGTCGCCGTCGGGGCTACCCTTGAAGGGTGAACATAACCGAGCAGGTCCGGTCCGACATCACCACCGCCATGAAGGCGGGGGAGAAGCAGCGCGTGGTCGCGCTGCGCATGATCCTGTCCGAGCTCCAGAAGGCCCACAAGGAAGGTGGCGCCGACGAGCTCGCCGTGCTCCGCCGCGAGCGTAAGCGCCGGCTCGAGGCCGCCAGCCAGTTCCGAGACGGCGGCCGTCCCGAGCTCGCCGACAGCGAGCAGGAGGAGGCGGTCCTGATCGAGAGCTACCTGCCGGCCGAGCTCGACGACGGGGCGCTCGACGAGATCGTCGCCGCCGTCATCAGCGAAACCGGCGCCAGCGGCCCGCGCGACATGGGCGCGGTCATGAAGGAGGTCATGGCCAGGGCCGGCGGTCGCGCCGACGGCCGTCGGGCGTCGGCGCGGGTGCGAGAGGCGCTCGTCCGCGGCGGGGCCGTTGCGTAAGCGGGTCGAGCTCGACAACGACGTCGCCGCCGAGCTCGCCGGTAGCGGGGACGCCGTGCTGCGGGCCCTTCAGGGCCATCTCGACTGCCGCGTCTTCCTGCGCGGCAACGTCGTCACCCTCGACGGCGACGACGATGCGGTCAGCGCCGCGGCCACCGTGGTGGACGAGCTCTCGGAGCTCATCTCCCAGGGTCACGAGATCGCCCCGGGGACGATCGAGGCGGTGACCCGGGCGCTCGATCAGCACGAGTCGCCGGCCGAGATCCTGGAGGACATCGTCTGGCGCCACCGGGCGAACAAGGTCGCCCCCAAGACGGTCAACCAGAAGCGCTACGTCGACTCCATCCGCCGCAACACGATCACGTTCGGCATCGGGCCGGCGGGCACCGGCAAGACGTTCCTGGCCGTCGCGCTGGCCGCCGCCGCGCTCAGCCGACGCGAGGTCTCGCGCATCATCCTCACCCGCCCGGCCGTCGAGGCCGGCGAGCGGCTCGGCTTCCTGCCCGGCGATCTGATGGCCAAGGTCGATCCCTACCTGCGCCCGCTGTTCGACGCCCTGCACGACATGCTCGAGCCTGAGCGGGTCAGCCAGTACCTCGAGCGTGGGGTCATCGAGGTGGCGCCACTCGCCTTCATGCGAGGTCGAACGCTCAACGACAGCTTCATCATCCTCGACGAGGCCCAGAACACCACGCCCGAGCAGATGAAGATGTTCCTCACCCGGCTCGGCTTCGGCTCGAGGGTGGTCGTCACCGGGGACATCACCCAGATCGACCTGCCGCGCGGGAACGAGTCCGGCCTCGTCGTGGTGGCCGACATCCTGTCCGCGGTCGAGGGCATCGAGTTCGTGCGCTTCGGCGACGAGGACGTCGTGCGCCACAAGCTCGTGCGCCGCATCGTGGCCGCCTACAACGAGCACTCCGCGCGGCTCGAGCCCGGCCCGGATCGCCGGGGCTGAGATGGCCCTCGAGATCGAGGTCATCGGGCTCGAGCTCCTCGACACCGAGGAGGGGCTGACCGGCACCGAGGCCCAGGAGCTGTGCGCGCTCGCGCTCTCCTCGGCCGGGATCGACGAGGGGCACGCGGCGATCGAGTTCGTCGACGAGGAGCGGATCCGGGACCTCAACCGGCAGTTCCGCCAGCGCGACGAGCCGACTGACGTGCTCTCGTTCGGGATCGACGAGGACGGCGAGGCGGCGGGCCCCCGCGAGCTCGGCGACATCGTCATCTGCCCGCCGCACACCGCCAGCGTGCGCGAGGCGATCGTCCACGGCACGCTCCATCTCACCGGGATGGACCACGAGACCGACGACGGGGAGATGCTCGCGCTGCAGGCCGAGCTCATGCGGTGGTTGCGATGAGGGGGAATCGGCTGCGCCGATTCCCTTGGGAGTTTCGCTGCGCGAAACTCCCGGCTATGCGGGGGTGCCTGACGTTTGTTCTCCGTCGGAGAACAAACGTCATGAACGCCTGTTGCGCCCCGGCACATCGGGGCCCGCGGTGAGCAGATCGGGCTTCATCGCGCTGGCCGGCCGCCCCAACGTCGGCAAGTCGACCCTGGCCAACGCGATCGTGGGCGCCAAGGTGGCGATCGTGTCCGACAAGCCCCAGACGACCCGCCGGGCGATCCGAGGCGTGGCCAATGGCCCGGACTGGCAGCTCGTGCTCGTCGACCTCCCCGGCGTGCAGCGGCCCCGCGACGCACTGACCGAGCGGATGCAGCGCCGGGTCGAGCGCGAGCTCGAGGACGCCGACGGCTGCCTGTTCGTCCTCAACGCCCAGGAGGGCATCGGGCCCGGCGACCGCTTCATCGCCCGCCTGTTGAAGGCGGCGCCGGTCCCCGTCGTCATCGCCGTCAACAAGGTCGACCGGGCCAACCTCGAGGCCACTGCGGCCGCGCTCCACGCCGCCGAAGCGCTCGAGGTGGGGGAGGAGATCTTCCCGGTCAGCGCGCGCAAGGGGCTCGGCATGGCGCCGCTGGTCGCCCACCTCGTCTCGCTGCTGCCCGCCGGCCCGTTCTACTTCCAGCCCGACCAGCACTCCGACCAGTCGGAGACCGTGCTCCTCGCCGAGCTCGTGCGCGAGCAGGTCCTGCGCCGGACCCGGGAGGAGGTCCCGCACGCGGTCGAGGTCGAGATCGAGTCGATCAAGGATCTGTCCTCGGGGGTCACCCGCATCGATGCTCTCCTGCTCGTCGAGACCGACTCCCAGAAGCGCATCCTGATCGGTGCCGGCGGGCGCATGATCAAGGAGATCGGGATGGCGGCGCGCAAGGCGATCGAGAAGGAGCTCGGCACCCGCGTGCACCTCGAGCTGACCGTGCGCGTGCGCCGCCACTGGCGGGGCGACGAGCGGCTGCTCGACCGGCTGGGTATCGAGTAGCGGCCGAGCGATGATCTGCGCCGCCGGCGCCGGTCAGAGCTCGTGAGCACGACAAAGGAGAGGCGATGCGGTTTCTGATGCTGGTCTGCCGTGACGAGGCGATCCCGTTCGCGCCCGAGGATCGCGGCCGCATTGGCGAGGCCGTGCAGGCCTGGGTGAGCGAGATGCAGAAGCGCGGCGTGCGCCTGGCCGGCGAGGTCCTCGCTCCGGTCTCCGAGACCGCCACGGTTGAGGTACGGGACGGCGAGACATCCGTGCGCCGCGGCCCCCGGACGCCGAGCGGCGCCCCGGTGTCCGGCTTCAACCTCATCGAGTGCACCGACCTCGAGGAGGCGATCGAGGTGTCGGCCCGGCATCCGATCGCCCGGTACGGGGTGATCGAGCTCCGGGCATTTGACTAGGGACGTCCGTAGCGAATACTGGGCGCCATGGCGGGAACCATCCCCACGCGGCCCTATCGCTCACCGGTGCGCGAGGATCGCTCGCGGGCCACGCGCGCCAGAGTCCTGGCCGCCGCGGCGACGGAGTTCCTCGACGTGGGCTATGCCGCGACGACCGTACGCGCGGTGGCGCGCCGGGCCGGCGTGTCCGTGGCCACGGTGGAGCAGGCGTTCGGGACCAAGCCGCGGCTGCTGAAGCTCGCGATCGCCTACGCCATCCGGGGCGATGCCGCCCAGGCGCCGATGCTCGAGCGCGAATGGGCCCACCGGGCCGCCGCCGTCCCGGAGCTCGACGGCTTCCTGGCGCTCGTGGCCGGCCAGCTCATCGAGTCCGCGGCGCGCTCGGCCGGTCTGGTCGCCGCAGCGCTCGAGGGGGCCAACCAGGATGAGACGCTCGAGGTGCTGGCCGCCGAGCTGCGATCCCAGCGCCGGCAGACGGCAGCCTGGATCATCGACGGGGTCATGGCCCGGGCGCCGCTGCGCCCTGGTCTCGACCGCGAGTCGGCGACCGACACCGTGTGGCTCCTCATGGACCCCCGCACGTTCATCGAGGCGACCCGCCAGCGCGGCTGGTCGCCGGCCGAATTCGGTCGCTGGTTCGCCGCCGCGCTCGCCCGTCTGCTCACCCCGATCAAGGAGACGCCATGACCGACCCCGGGGTGGACCCCGGCCTCATCCGGCCGGGCGCCATCACCTACCTCCACATCCCGGCCGCCGATCCGGTCGCGAGCGCCGCCTTCTACCACGACGTGTTCGGCTGGACGATCCACGATCCGCAGGGACGGCGGCCGAGCTTCGAGGTGCCCGGCGGCGGGCTGAGCGGCGCCTTCATGGTCGACCATCCGCCCACACCGGCGCCGGGTGTACTGCCCTACGTCTATGTCGACGACGTCGACGGCGCGGTGCAGCGGATCCGAGCCCAGGGCGGGCGGATCCTCACCGAGCCGTTCCCGGAGGGGCGGCTCATCGTGGCCGTGTTCCACGACCCGGGCGGAAATGCCATGGGCCTCTGGCACGACACCGATCAGGACCGGTGACGAGCCTCCAGCCCGAGCTGTGGGTGGAGCGGGCGGCCGCCGCCGTCGCCTTCTACCAGGACGCCTTCGGCGCCACCGTGCTCCACCGGGTCGGCGAGGGAGAGGACATCGTCGCCCAGCTCAGCGTGGACGGGGCCGCCTTCTGGGTCGCCTCGGCTGACCCCGGCCGGGGGCGAGCCGACCCGTCTGCGCTCGCCGCCCGGACGAGCCGGACGCTGCTCGTCGTCGCCGACCCCGACGCGGTGCACCGGCGGGCTCTGGCCGCCGGCGCGCACGAGCTCTCGCCCGCGGCCGACGAGCACGGTTGGCGGATCGGGCGCCTCCTGGACCCGTTCGGCCAGGAGTGGGAAATCGGCTGCCCGCTCGGGCGCTGGCCGCCGGATGCGGCGGATTCCTAGAATCCACAGCCTCAGTGGATCCCTCCGAGATCAAGTGGGACGAGCGGGGCCTCGCTCCCTGCATCGTCCAGGACTGGCGCACCGGCGAGGTCCTCACGCTCGCCTACATGAATGCCGAGGCGCTGGAGCGCACGCTCATCTCCGGCGAGACGCACTTCTGGAGCCGCTCGCGCGGGGAGCTGTGGCACAAGGGCGAGAGCTCCGGCCACACCCAGGCCGTGCGCGGGCTCCGTTATGACTGCGATGCCGACGCGCTGCTCGCGCTCGTCGAGCCCGACGGCCCGGCCTGCCACACGGGGGACCGCACCTGCTTTCACCATGGCGACCCCGTTCAGCCTCCCTTCGCCGTGCTGCCCGAGCTCGAACGCACGATCGCCGACCGCGACCACGCCCGGCCGGCCGGCTCGTACACGGCGACGCTGCTCGCCGAGCCGGGCCGGGCCGGCGAGAAGGTGCAGGAGGAGGCCGAGGAGGTGGCCCGCGCCGCCCGCGAGGAGTCTGAGGAGCGCGTGGCCGAGGAGGCCGCCGACGTCCTCTACCACCTGGCCGTGCTCCTGCGCGGCCGAGGGCTGTCACTGCGCGACGCCGCGCGGGTGCTGGATGGCCGTCGCGGGCGCTGACCGGACAGCGATGAAGGCGCCGCTGTCGCTCGAGGCGGTGCGAGAGCTCGCCCGCGAGCACAACCTCATCCCGCTCTGCGAGACGATCATCGACGACTGCCAGACGCCCGTGTCGGCGTTCCTGAAGCTCCGCGAGGACGGCCCGGCGTTCCTGCTCGAGTCAGCCGAGCAGGGCCGGGTCGGGCGCTACTCCTTCATCGGCTTCCGGCCCCGCCGGATCGTGCGCTGGTCGCTCGGCGACCCGGGCGACCCGTACGCCATCGCCGCCGCCGAGCTGCAGCGCTTCCGGCCCGCGCCGCTGCCCGGGCTGCCTCCATTCGCCGGGGGGGCGGTGGGGATGTTCGCCTACGACCTCGTACGCACCGCCGAGCCGCTCGGCGAGCCGAACCCGGACCCGCTTGGCATCCCCGACCTGGCGCTCATGCTCACCGACGCGATCGTGGCCTTCGACCACCTCAAGCACACGGTCACGGTGCTCGCCAACGTGTACGCCGAGGAGGATCTCGAGCGCTCTTACGCCCGGGCGCGCGAGACGATCGCCGAGATCCGCTGGCGGCTCGCCGGTCCGGTGCCTCGCCCGAGCCGGCCGCCCGCGGGTGATCGCCGGGCGCCGGAGTTCGAGCCGAACATGCCCCGGGAGCAGTTCGAGGGCATGGTCACGCGCATCATCGAGTACATCCGCGCCGGGGACGCGTACCAGGTCGTGCCCTCGCAGCGCTGGTCGGCCCCGGTGCCGCTCGAGGCGTTCTCGATCTACCGCGGGCTGCGGGCGGTCAATCCGAGCCCGTATATGTACTTCCTCGACTTCGGCGACTTCGAGGTCGCCGGGGCGAGCCCGGAGCCGCTCATCACGGTCAGCGGGCGGCGGGTGTCGATGCGGCCGATCGCCGGGACCCGCCCGCGGGGGGTCACGCCCGAGGAGGACGCCGCCAACGCCCGCGAGCTCCTCGCCGATCCCAAGGAGCGGGCCGAGCACGTGATGCTCGTCGACCTGAGCCGCAACGACGTTGGCCGGGTGAGCGCGTTCGGGTCGGTGGGGGTGGACAACTTCATGGTCGTGGAGAACTACAGCCACGTCATGCACATCGTCTCGAGCGTCAGCGGCCGCCTGCGCGAGGAGGTCCGGGCGCTCGAGGCGCTGCGCTCGGTGCTGCCCGCCGGCACCCTGTCCGGCGCACCGAAGGTGCGGGCGATGCAGATCATCGACGAGCTCGAGCCGGTGAAGCGGGGCGGCTACGGCGGCGCCATCGGCTACGCCAGCTACACCGGCGACCTCGACACCTGCATCCACATCCGCACCGTCGTCGTCAAGGACGGCGTCGCCCACGTCCAGGCGGGCGGCGGCACGGTGGCCGACGCCAAGCCCGACCTCGAGTACCTCGAGTCGGTGGCCAAGTCGCGGGCGGTCATGGAGGCGATCGCCCTGGCGGTTCAGCAACCCGATTGGGCGTGACCATGCGGGTCCTCGTCATCGACAACTACGACAGCTTCACCTACAACCTCGTCCAGTACCTGGGTGAGCTGGGGGCGGAGCTCGAGGTCGTGCGCCACGACCACGCCGCCGTCGACGACCTGCTCATCCGCGGCTACGACCGGGTCATCGTCTCGCCCGGACCCTGCACGCCCGACGAGGCCGGGATCTCACTCGAGGCGGTGCGCCGCTTCCCGCTCGCCAAGGTGCCGACGCTCGGGGTGTGCCTGGGCCACCAGGCCCTCGTGCAGGCGTGGGGTGGCCGCGTCGTCCGCCACGAGCCGGTGCATGGCAAGACGAGCCCGATCGAGCACGACGGGCGCACGATCTTCCGGGGGCTGCCCGACCCGCTCGAGGTGGGCCGCTACCACTCGCTCGTGGCCGACCCGGCGCTGCCCGACTGCCTGGAGCGCAGCGCCACTGGGGCGGATGTCGTGATGGCCGTGCGCCACCGTGAGCTGCCGGCCGAGGGCGTCCAGTTCCACCCGGAGTCCGTCCTCACCGAGCACGGCCGCGAGCTGCTGCAGAACTTCCTCGAGCGGACGCGATGACCGCGGGCCCCGACCTCATCACCGGCGCGATCGACGCGCTGGCCTCCGGACAGCGACCTCACGCTCGAGCAGGCCGCCGGGGTGCTGTCGGAGATCATGGCCGGCAACGCCTCCGAGGTGCAGATCGCCGGCTTCCTCATCGCCCTGCGCACGAAGGGCGAGACCGTGGCCGAGCTGGCTGGACTGGCGCGGACGATGCGCTCGCTCGCCACCCCGGTCGGGGTGCGCCGGGATGACCTGCTCGACACCGCCGGCACCGGCGGCGGGCGGCGCACGTTCAACGTCTCGACCACGGCGGCGCTGATCGCCGCCGGAGCGGGCTGCACGGTGGCCAAGCACGGCAACCGCTCGGCCACGGGCCTGTCCGGGTCCGCGGACGTGCTCGAGGCGCTCGGAGCCCGGATCGACCTCACGCCGGACGCGGTGGCCACCTGCATCGAGGAGATCGGGTTCGGGTTCATGTTCGCCCCCGCCCACCACCACGCCACCCGGTACGTCATCCCGGTGCGCCGCCAGCTGGCCGTGCGCACGATCTTCAACTTCCTCGGTCCGCTCACCAACCCGGCCGGCGCGAGGCGCCAGCTGATCGGCGTCTCCGATCCCGCCTACCTGGAGACGATGGCCGGTGCCCTGTCGCTGCTCGGGACCGACCACGCGCTGCTCGTCTCCAGCCACGACGGCCTCGACGAGCTGAGCATCGCCGCACCGACGACGGTCGTCGAGGTCCGCGGGTCGGACATCACCCGCTACACGACGACGCCCGAGGAGGTCGGGCTCGACCGGGCCACCGGCCACACGATCCCGGGGGGCGATCCGGCCCAGAACGCCGAGACGGCGCGGAAGATCTTCGCCGGCGAGCCCGGGCCGGTCCGCGACCTGGCGGTGCTGAACGCCGGCGCGGCGATCTACGCCGGCGGCCGGGCGGACACCCTGGCCGGAGGCGTGGCGGCGGCACAGGAGGCGATCGACTCCGGCGCGGCGGCCGCGACGTGCGAGCGGTTCGTCAGGCGCACCCAGGAACTGGCCCGGTGAACGTCCTCGACCGGATCCTCGCCGCCACCCGCGTGGAGCTGGCGGCCCGGCAGGCGCGCGTACCGGCGGCCGAGCTCGAGCGCCGGGCGGGCGACCGCACCGACTTCCGCCCGTTCGCGGCGGCGCTCTCCCGTCCTGGGCTCTCGGTGATCGCCGAGCACAAGCGGCGCTCGCCCTCGGCCGGGCCGATCCGCGAGGACCTCGAGCTCGAGGCCGTGGTCGGCGCCTACGAGCGCGGCGGCGCCGCCGCGCTCAGCGTCCTCACCGACGGCCCGAGCTTCGGCGGGACGCATCGAGGATTTGACCCGGGCCCGGAAGGCGAGCACGCTCCCACTCCTGCGCAAGGACTTCGTCGTCGACCCCTACCAGCTCCACGAGGCCGTGGTGGCCGGAGCCGACGCCGTCCTCTTGATCGTCGCCGCCCTGCCCGGCGCCGAGCTCGAACGGCTGCACACGCTGGCCAGCGCACTCGGCCTGGCCGTGCTTGTCGAGGTGCACGACGCGGCGGAGCTCGACCGCGCCGCCGCGCTGGGGGCTCCGATCATCGGCATCAACAATCGCGACCTGACCACGCTCGAGGTCGACGTTCGCACGACCTACGCGCTGCTCGAGCACATGCCGGCCGAGGCCACCGTCGTGGCCGAGTCCGGCTTTCGCACCCGGGCCGAGCTCGACGAGCTCGCTGCCGCCGGCGTCGACGCGGTCCTGATCGGCGAGGCGCTCATGCGCTCGGGCGACCTCGAGGCGGCCTGCCGGCGGCTCACGGCGCCCGACTGAAGCCCAGGCTTGCAGCGCGGCGCGGCAGGTGATCGAATGCGCCCATGGCTGAGCGCCCGACCCTGTACGTCTGCCACGGCGACGATGGCGGACCGAAGATTCACCCCTGCCGCCGGGTGCAGGAGGCGATGCGGGCGGCCGGCATCGACTACGAGAAGGTCGTGGCGGCGCAGGGCTCGCCGATCCCGTTCCTGCGCAAGGGCTCGCGCGAGGACCTGCGCGCGGCCACCGGGGACACGAAGCTGCCGGCGCTGCGGCTCGGCGACGGGACCGTGCTCACTCACTCGCGGGCCATCCTGCGCTGGGTGGGAGATCAGCAGTAGAGCGCGCGCCCTACGATGGGGCGGGTGGCCCCGCACCGCCCGCCCCGGATCAAGTTCTGCGGTCTGACCAACCTCGAGGACGCCGAGCTGGCCGTCACCGCCGGAGCCTGGGCGATCGGGCTCATCTTCTGGCCTGGCTCGAGGCGGCGCTGCCGGCTGGGGGCCGCGGTGGAGATCACCGGTGCCCTGCGCCGTCGGGTCGAGATCGCCGGCGTGTTCGTCAACGCCACGCTCGACGAGGTGGCCGCCACCGCTGAGGCGGCCCCGCTCTCGCTCGTGCAGCTCCACGGCGACGAGGGTCCCGCGTACTGCGCCGAGGCCGCTCGGCGCACCGGTGCGAAGGTCATCAAGGCGGCCCGGGTGCGCAGCCGCGCCGACATTCAGGCCCTGGCGCCGTTTCACACCGACTACCACCTGCTCGACAGCTACAGCCCGTCCGCCCGGGGCGGCACGGGGGAGACGTTCGCCTGGGAGCTCGCACGGGCTCACCGCGGATCGGTGCCGGTCATCCTCAGCGGCGGCCTGACGCCCGAGAACGTCGCCACGGCGATCAGCGCCGTGCACCCGTTCGCCGTCGACGTGGCGAGCGGGGTTGAGCGCAGCCCCGGTCGCAAGGACCCGGACAAGCTCACCGCGTTCGCCGAGGCCGTGCGATCGACGGTGCAGACGCCCGCGGCATGAGCGCCGTCGAGCACCGCTTCGGCCCGTACGGGGGCCAGTACGTCCCTGAGACGCTGATGCCGGCGCTGGCCGAGCTCGAGGCAGCGTGGGTCGTGGCCCGCGCGGACACCGGCTACCAGCGCGAGCTCAGCGCCCTGCTGGCGAACTACGTCGGGCGCCCCTCACCGCTGTATCTGGCCGGGCGGCTGAGCGAGGTGGTCGGCCACCCGGTCTACCTGAAGCGCGAGGACCTCAACCACACCGGCGCGCACAAGATCAACAACGCGCTCGGGCAGGCCCTCCTGGCCCGCCGGATGGGCAAGCGGCGGATCATCGCCGAGACGGGGGCCGGTCAGCACGGCGTGGCCACGGCGACCGCGTGCGCGCTGCTCGACCTCGAGTGCGTCGTGTACATGGGCACCGAGGACATCCGCCGCCAGCGCCCCAACGTGCAGCGGATGGAGCTCCTCGGCGCGAGCGTGCGCCCGGTGGAAGCGGGCTCCCGGACGCTCAAGGAGGCCACCTCGGCGGCCATCCGCGACTGGGTGACCAACGTCGCCACGACCCACTACATCATCGGATCCTCGGTCGGGCCGGCGCCCTACCCGGCGCTCGTGCGCGACCTCCAGCGGATCATCGGCGACGAGGCCCGGGCCCAGATCCTCGACCGGACCGGTCGCCTGCCCGAGCGGGTCATCGCCTGCGTGGGTGGCGGCTCGAATGCGATCGGCGTGTTCACCCCGTTCGTCGCCGACGCCGAGGTGGCGCTCATCGGCGTCGAGGCGGCGGGGGACGGGATCGAGACCGGTCGCCACGGCGCCCCCCTGACCGTGGGCGGGCTGCCCGGCGTTCTCCACGGGGCCTACTCGGCGATCATGCAGGACGAGGACGGCCAGATCCTCGAGGCGCACTCGATCTCGGCCGGGCTCGACTATCCGGGCACCGGGCCCGAGCACGCCTGGCTGCGGGACTCCGGGCGGGCCACCTACGTCGCCGTCACCGACGCCCAGGCGCTCGACGCCTTCGCCCGCCTGACCCGGCTCGAGGGCATCATCCCAGCGCTCGAGAGCTCGCACGCGCTGGCCTTCGTGCTCGCCGGCTCCGCCAGCGCGCTCGATCTCGTGTGCCTGTCCGGCCGGGGCGACAAGGACCTCGCGGAGGTGGCTCGGGCGACTTCCATTGGGAGTTCCGCTGACGCGGAGCCCGGACGGTGACCGGCATCGAGCGGATCGCCGAGGCGTTCGCGCGCGCCCACGCCGATGGGCGCCGCGCCGCGCTCATGCCGTACATGATGGGCGGCTACCCGGACCTCGAGCGCTCGCGTCAGATCGCCGCCGCCTATGTGCGGGGCGGCGCTGACATCGTCGAACTCGGCGTCCCGTTCTCCGACCCGCTGGCCGACGGCCCGGTCATCCACGCCGCCGCCACCGCGGCCCTCGCCGCCGGCGTGACGCTCGATCGCGTGCTCGAGCTCGGAGCCGGCCTCGCGCGCGAGGTTCCGGTGGTGCTCATGTGCTACGCGAACGTCATCCTCGCCCGCGGCCTCGAGCGCTTCCTCGACGCCGTCGTGGCGGCCGGATTGAGCGGCCTGATCGTTCCCGATCTCCCGTTCGAGGAGGCCGGGGAGACGCGCGCGGCCTGTGAGGCGCGCGGCCTCGCCCTCGTCCCGCTCGTCGCACCGACCACGCCGGAGGAGCGCGTGGCGGCGATCGGCGCCGGCGCGCGCGGCTTCCTCTACACGGTGTCGCTGACCGGGACGACCGGTGAGCGCAACCAGGTGGCCGGCGACCTCGGCTCCGTGATCGCGCGGGCGGCCGCCCACGCCGAGGTGCCGATCGCGGTCGGCTTTGGGATCTCGGGGCCCGAGCAGGCGGCCGCGGCGGCACGCGCGGGCGCCCAGGGCGTGATCGTGGGCAGCCGGCTCGTGCGGGTGGCCGGGGAGGCGGAGGATCCCGCCGGCGCGGTCGAGCAGGCGGTGCGTGAACTGTCCGCGGCGCTCCGGTAGCCACCGCGGAGCGTCGCGGGAGGCCGCTCGGATACGATCCCAGGCGATGGGTGTCATCCTCACCGCCACCGCCGGGCTCTGCGCCTGGATCATCCTGTGGGCCATCGGCTCGAGCGGACTCGACGCGATCCTGCTCGTGATCGGCATGGTGCTCGTGGCGCTCGCGGTCCGCAACCTGCTTCCGTTCCTGCCCGGCCGGCGGGACTGACCGCGGGGCCCCGTGGGCGGTAAGGGGCTCGCCGGGCGCCGGGCGGCGATCGCGGGCATCATCTGCGCGCTGGCGGTCGGGCTCAGCGGCTGCGGTCCGACAGCGGCGACCAGCTCGGTCAGCGGCACGACGCTGGACATCGACGCCGGCGCGCCGCCGAGTGCCCAGGCCAACAGCGCCACGCAGGACGTGCTCGATGCCGAGCAGCTGGCGTTCCACCAGCTCGGGAAGGTGAGCGGGTACACCGTGCACTTCCACGTCCTGCACGCCGCCACGGTGTCCGACCTCGCGCGCACCGCGATCCAGGACCCGAACGCGATCGCCTACGTGGGCGAGATCGTCCCCGGGACCTCGGCCGATTCGATCGGCATCGTCAACGGCCTGCAGATCCTCCAGGTCAGTCCCACCGACACGGCCGTCGAGCTCACGCAGCACAGCGCGGCGGTGCCCGGGTCCCCCGGGGTCTACTACGAGGGCACCGGCAGCGACCTGCACACGTTCGGCCGCGTCGTGCCGACCACCGCGCTCGAGGCGAAGGCGCTGCTCGCCGAGGCGAGCAATCTTCACGTGACGAAGCTGTACCTGACCAGCGACGGTCAGCCGTACGGCGCCGCGCTCGCGGCGGCAATCCGCTCCGACGCCGGGAGCTCCGTGAGCGTCGTGTCGGGGGCGGCCACGGCCGCCGGCTTCAGCGCCTCGGGTGCCGGTGCTCTCCTGGACGCGAGCGCCAATCCAACCCCTGCGGCGGCGCTGTTTGACCAGGTGGCCGGCAGCGATCCGTCGGCCTGGCTGCTCGCCCCGTCAGCGCTCGCCGATCAATCGTTCGCGAGCTCCCTGAGCGCCGGCGCCCAGAAGCGCTTTGAGGTCTCGAGCCCGGGCTTCCTGCCCGCGAACCTGACCGCGGCCGGACAGCAGTTCACCGCCGCCTTCGCCTCGGCCTACGGCCACCCGCCGGCGCCGCAGGCGATCTTCGGCTACGAGGCGGTCGCGGCCGTCATCGCGGCCCTGAACCGGGCGGGGAAGTCGGCCAGCGACCGCAGCACCGTCATCCACGATTTCTTCGGCCTGCGCAACCGCAGCTCGGTGCTCGGGACCTACTCGATCGACTCCAACGGGGACACGAACCTGGGACCGTTCGTGATCAGCCGGGTGAGTGGGGGCACGCTCACGCCCTATCGCTTCGTCTCCGCGCAGGGGTGAACGGGCCGCGCGGCTCGGGAACGCGCGGGCGCCGAGCGGTGTTCGCCGCCCTGGGCGCGCTTGCGGCCGCGCTCGGCCTCACCGCGTGCGGAACGGCGGGCCAGCCGCCGGGTAACGTCGTCCACGGGCGCACGCTGACGATCTGGACGAGCCTCCCAGTCGACGGGTACTCCGGCACCGATGCGCAGGCCGTGCTCGACGGCGAGCGGCTGGCCCTGGCCCAGGCCGGGTCGCGGGTCGGTCGCTACCGCGTCGGCCTCGCCTCGCTTGACGACGTCAACCCGGCCGACGGGCGCTGGGACCCTGGACAGACGAGCCTCAACGCCCACGTGGCGGCGAACGATCCGAGCACGATCGCCTATCTGGGCGACTACGACTCGGGAGCGAGCGCAGTGGCCATCCCGATCCTCAACCGGGTCGGGATCCCGCAGCTGAGCCCGACGAGCACGGCCGTCGGGCTCACCACGGACGGTCCCGGGGCCTCCCCGGGGGAGCCGGCCAAGTACTACCCGACCGGCCGGCGCTCGTTCATCGCTCTGGCGCCGAGCGACGCCGCCCAGGCGGCCGTGCAGATGGAGCTTCAGCAGAGCATCGGCTGTCAGCACACCTATGTGCTCTACGAGGACGGTGACTTCGATGGCTCCGATGCCGCCGCCTCCTTTCAGCAGCTCACGCTCGCGCGGCGCAAGCAGCTGGCCGGCGTGCAGGGCTTCGATCCGAAGGCCAGCAATTACACCTCGCTCGTGCGGGCACTGGGTCAGATCCCGATCGACTGCGTATTCATCAGCGCCCTGCCCGGCCCCCAGACGACGCTGCTGACCACCGAGGTCGCCGAGGGCCTGCCCTCGGCCCGTCTGTTCGTGCCCCACCTGCTCGCTGAGCCCACGTTCATCGATCCCGAGCGGGGAGGCATCCCGGCGCGCGTCGCCGGGCGCGTGCTCGTCACCGTGCCGTCCACCCCGCCCGGCGCGCAGGCGCGCGCGTTCGCCCGCCTGTTCACCACGCGCTACGGGCCGCTGGCGCCCGGGGCGACCTACGGCTACGAGGCCATGCAACTGGTGCTGGGCGCGATCCGCCGGGCCACCGCGGGCGGTCGGGGCACCGTGCGACGGTCGAGCGTCATGGCCGCGCTCCTGGCCACCCGCGTGGCCAGCGGAGTTCTCGGACCGCTCAGTATCCGCTCCGACGGCTCGAGCACGCTGACGCGCTACACGGTCGATCTGATCAGCGGCGGCCGGCTTCTGCCCTGGTACACCGCCGCCGGATCCCTCGGCTGAGCGGCGGTTGCCGTTTGGTTAGGGAGCCGCGGCGCCGCCTTGCTCCGCATCGCGGGCCGCGAATACGCTGGCCCGGCCGCCCCGCCCGTGTTCCGGTCTCCGTCCTCGATCGTCCTCCTCGCCTGCCTGCTCGCCGCGCCCGCGGCGGCTCTGGGCGGCTGCGGTGGGGGCGGCGGACACCGGCCCCAGACCGCCACGCGGACGGCCGCTCCGGTGGCTCGGGTGGCTCCGAGCGTCGATGTCTACTCGAGCCTGCCGCTGCAGGGGCCGGCGAGTGCGCAGGCCGACGCCGTGCTGAACGGCATCAAGCTCGCTCTCGCGCAGGCGCGCGGCCGGGCCGGGAGCTGGACGATCAACTTCACCTCACTGGATGACTCGACCGCCGCCTCCGGGCGCTGGGACGCCGATCAGACGGCGGCCAACGCCCATCGGGTGGCCGCCGACCCGCGCGCGGTGCTCTACCTGGGTGATCTCGACTCCGGGGCCAGCGAGAGCTCGATGCCGATCCTGAACCAGGCCGGAGTGGCGCAGCTCAGTCCGGGGAGCGGCTATCCCGGCCTGACCACGCGGCTGTCAGTGACCGAGCCCGGTGAGCCGAGGCGCTACGCACCGAGCGGGGTGCGCACATTCGCGCGGCTGATGCCGAGCGACGCTGTCGAGGCCCGGGCCGATCTGGAGGCGATGCGCGCCGCGCACTGCGCGCAGGTCGCACTGGCTGACGACGGCACGCCCGACGGAATCGGCCTGGCCGATCTGATCGAGCACGATCAGACCGCCTACGGGCTGCTCGTGGCCCCCGCCGTGGCGCTGACGCCGGCGGACCCGGCCGGCTGGTCCGCGTTCGCGGGGGGTCTGGCCGGAGCCGGGTTCGACTGCTTCTTCTTCGCCGGCGCCGTCGCCGATGGGGCGGTGGCGATCACCACCGCGGTCCATGCGGCCGTGCCGCGGTTGCGCCTGTTCGGGGGCGAGGGCGTGTGCACGTCCAGCTACACGAACGTCCGCGACGGCGGTCTACCGGCAGCCGCCGCCCGGCTCGTGCAGTGCACGCTCCCGGTCGGCGACCTGTCCGCCGAAGCACCCGGCCGGGCGTTCCTGTCCGCCTACCGCGCCCGCTACGGAGGCAGCGACCCGAACCCGCTCGCCGCTTACGGCTACGAGGCGATGGAGCTCGGGCTGGATACGCTCGCCGGCCTCGGGCCCCGGGCCGACAGGCGCAGCGCGGTCGTGCGCGCGCTGCTGGCAGTGCGCCACCGAGCTTCGATGCTCGGGACCTACGGCTTCGACAGCCGGGGGGACAGCACCCTGCGCGTGTATGCGCTCTACCGGGTGGGGCGCAGCGGCGACCCGCAGTACGTCCGCGAGCTCCTGCCCGCGCCAGCCCGGCGGCGCTGAATCCCTCAGGCCGCGCGGCGGGGACGGCCGCGGCCCCGCCGGCGCTTGGACTCGAGCAGTCGCTGGTCGGCCACCTCGAGGAGCTCGGTCGTGGTGCGCCCGTCGATCGGGAACGAGCACACCCCGCAGCTCGCTCCGAGCGCGTCGATGCCGGCGGTCACGGTCCCCACGGCGGCCATGACGCGGGCGGCCAGCTGCTGCGCTCCGGTCAGGTCGGTCTCCGGTGCGAGCACGCAGAACTCATCCCCGCCCATCCGGGCGACCGTGTCCTGGTCGCGGACGGCGCGGCTGATCGCCGCTGCCACGTCGCGCAGGAGGTCATCGCCGGCCGGATGGCCGAAGCGGTCGTTGAGCGCCTTGAAGCCGTCGAGGTCGAGCATGAGCACGCCGAACGGCCGCCGCGCCCGGTGATGACGAGTGATCTCGTACTCGGTCCGGGCCAGTAGCGAGCGTCGGTTGGCGACGCCGGTCAGGGGATCGGTGAGCGCCGAGCGGCGCATCACCTCCCGCTCGGCCTCCAAGCGCTCGCGCAGGGCGAGCAGGACGGCGGCGCTGGCCGCCGGCACGAGCAGGGCGAGCGGCAGCGAGGGCAGCGTCCCCGAGGACCGGAATGCCGTGGCGGCCAGAGTGGCCGCCACGACGGTGCCCGCCGCAGCTCCGGTCCCCGCACGGGTCCGGCAGCCGGCGCTGGCCCCCAGGACGGCGGGCAGACACAGCCAGTAGGCCTGGCCGCCGCCGGCCAGCGCGGCCACGGCCGCCGACAGCGCGGCGGCAAGGAGCGTGCGCCCGAGCGCGGTCCGCACGCGGCGGTTGTGCAGGAGGCCTGATCGGGGCGCCGCCCGCAGGTGGGCAGGTGGTGAGCTCCGGGAGCCTGCCCGAAGGGCCGGGTGCCCGTCGCGGCCGCCCACCGAGCCGCCGCCGGAGGCACGCGGGCGCGCAGGGGCCCGGGGGTTCCGGCGGGGCGGAAGCTCCATGAACAGGAGTTTCCCGGCTGGCCCGGACGTTCCTGCGCGCCCACAAGTAGGGTGCGGCCACCATGACGGAATTCCAGCTGCAGGGACACGCGGGCGCGCTTCACGCGAGGGCCTGGGAGCACGACGATCCGCGCCACCTCATCGTGATCGCACACGGCTACGGCGAGCACATCGGCCGCTACGAGCACGTGGCCGCCGCGCTCGGGGCCGGCGGTGCGGCGGTGTACGGCCTCGATCACGTCGGCCACGGCCGCTCGGAGGGGGAGCGGGCGCTCATCAACGACATGGCCGCTGTCGTCGAGGATCTCCACCTGCTCGTCCGCCACGGCGCCGAGACCCATCCGGGCCGCCCGCTCGTGCTCGTCGGCCACTCGATGGGCGGGCTGATCGCCACGCGCTACGCCCAGCGCCACGGCGACGAGCTCACCGGGCTCGTGCTCTCCGCCCCACTCGTCGGAGCCCATCCGGCCACGGTTCTGCTTGCGCTCGAGCCGCTGCCCGAGATTCCGATCGACGTGACCACGCTCTCGCGCGAGAGGGCCGTCCAGCGCGCCTACGCGGAGGACCCGCTCGTCTACCACGGCGGCTTCAAGCGCCCGACCCTGGCCGCTATCGGCGCCGCGCTGCTCGAGGCCGCGCTCGAGGCGAGCGCGGTCACCGGCCCGGTGCTCTGGCAGCACGGCGAGGCCGACCAGCTCGTGCCCCTGAGCGGATCTCGGCGGCTGATCGAGCTGCTGCGCCAGGCCGAGGTGACCGTCCGCCACTACCCGCAGGCGCGTCACGAGATCTATAACGAGCTCGACCGGGAAGCGATCCTCGCCGACACGCACGCGTTCATCGAGTCGGTCACCCGCGCCCACTAGCCTGGGTTCCGGATGCCCGACGAGCTCTTCCTGATCGACGGCAACAGCCTGGCCTACCGGGCGTTCTTCGCGCTGCCGGAGTCGATCGCCACCTCGACCGGCGTGCCCACGAACGCCATCTTCGGCTTCGCCTCGATGCTGGTGAAGATCCTCACCGACTACGGGCCGAAGGCGACCGTCGTCGTGTGGGATGCCGGGTACACGGGGCGCAAGGAGATCTACCAGGAGTACAAGGCCCAGCGCTCGAGCCGACCCGACCTGCTGAGGGAGCAATGGCCGGCGTTCGAGCCGCTCGTCGAGGCGTTCGGCTACCGCAACCTCCGGGTCGAGGGCTTCGAGGCCGACGACGTCATCGCGTCGATCGCCGAGCGGGCCCGCCACCAGGATCCGCCCGTCCCGGTCATGGTCGTCACCGGCGACCGCGACGCCTACCAGCTCGTCACCGATGGCGTGCGGATCATGACCACCTCGCGCGGGATCACCGACACCAAGGTCTATGACACCGAGGGCGTGATCGAGCGCTACGGCATCCCGCCCGAGCTCGTGCCCGACTTCATCGGCCTCAAGGGGGACACGAGCGACAACATCCCCGGCGTTCCCGGCATCGGCGATAAGACCGCCTCTGATCTGCTCCAGCGCTTCGGCTCGCTCGAGGCGGTGCTCGACAGCGTCGATCAGATCAGCGGAGCCAAGCGCAAGCAGAACCTGACCGAGCACGCCGACGCAGCGCGCATCTCCAAGCAGCTGGCCACGGCCAAGCGCGACATCCCGCTCGAGCTCGACATCGCCGAGTTCATCACCACGCCGCCCGACCGTTCGAAGCTGCGCGACACCTTTCGCACCTACGAGCTGCGCGAGCCCCTGCGCCGGCTCGAGGAGGCACTCGGCTCGGCCGATGCCGCCGCGCCGGCGCCGGAGGCCGAGGAGGCGATCGCCGCCCGGCTGCGCGTGGGAACCCTCGAGGACGTTCGCCGCCTGCCCCACACCGAGGTGACCGTGGCCACCCGCTCCGCCCCCGTGCCCGAGGATGCCCTGTTCGCGCCCGATGCCGGCTTCACGTTCGGGGTGTGGGCCGACGGCGCGGACACGGTGCTCGCGGGCGCGTGCGAGCGCCCCGAGGACCTCGTGGACGCGGTGGGCACGCGTCCGGTGATCGCCCACGACGCCAAGGCGCTCGGGACGGTGCCCGCGCTGCTCGCCCACGACACCGAGGTGGCCGCCTACCTGCTCGAGCCGGCCCGGCGCGCGTACCCATTCCGCGAGCTCACCGAGGAGCGCGGGTTCGCGGCGGCGATCGGGGCGGGCAAGGGCGCGGAGGCGAACGGCAGCACCGAAGCCGAGGCGGGGGCCGACGCCGTCCTCCTCGGTGCCCTGGCTGGGTGGCAGCGCGAGCAGATCCGCTCGCGCGGGCTCACCGACCTGTTTCAGCAGGTCGAGCTGCCGCTCGTCCGGATCCTCCGGGCCATGGAGCAGGCGGGCAGCCGGCTGGACACCGAGCGCCTGCGCGAGATCTCGGCTCGGGTCAAGGCCGAGGCGGATGCGCTCGAGCGCGAGATCTTCGAGCTGTGCGGCGAGGAGTTCATGCTCGGGTCCCCGCGCCAGCTCGAGGAGGTCCTGTTCGGCAAGCTCGGACTCAGCCGCAAGCGGCGCGGGAAGACCGGCTACTCGACCGACGCCCGCGTGCTCCAGGCGATCCGCCACGAGCACCCGGTGATCGAGAAGATCGAGCGCTGGCGCGAGCTGACCAAGCTCGCCCAGACCTATCTCGACGCACTCCCCGCGCTGATCGCCGCCGACGGTCGGCTGCACACGACGTTCAACCAGACCGCAGCGACGACCGGCCGGCTGTCCTCGAACAACCCGAACCTGCAGAACATCCCCATCCGCACGGAGCTCGGCCGGGAGATCCGGGCCTGCTTCGTCGCCGAACCGGGCGACCTGCTCGTCTCAGCCGACTACTCCCAGGTCGAGCTGCGCCTTCTCGCCCACATCGCGGGCGAGGACGTGCTCAAGGAAATCTTCCGAAAGGGCGAAGACGTCCACACAGCGACGGCGTGCCGCGTGTTCGGCGTCACCCCGGAGCAGATCGACCCCGGCATGCGCTCGAAGGCCAAGATGATCAACTACGGGATCGTGTACGGCCTGTCGGCGTGGGGCATGGCCGACCGTCTCGACATCCCGCAGGACGAGGCGGAGGATTTCATCCAGCGCTACCTGGCCGGGTTCCCGGCCGTCGCTCGCTTCATCGAGCAGACGATCGAGCAGGGCACCGAGCACGGCTACGTCGCCACGCTGTTCGGCCGCCGCCGGCAGGTGCCCGAGCTGCGCGCCCGCCGCTGGGAGATCCGCAAGCAGGGGGAGCGCTTCGCGGTCAACATGGTCATCCAGGGCACGGCCGCCGACATCATGAAGGTGGCGATGGTCCGCTGTGATCAGGCCCTGCGGGAGGCCGGCCTGCAGAGCCGGATGATCCTGCAGATCCACGACGAGCTGCTGTTCGAGGGTCCGGCGCAGGAGGCCGAGCCGGTCCGGGAGCTGGCCGTGCGCGAGATGGCGGGCGCGTTCGAGATGGACCCCCCGCTGGCCGTCGAGGCCGGCGTGGGCCCGGATTGGCTGGGCGCCAAGTGAGCATCCGGCCGCTGCGCCGGGCCCTCCTGCTCGCGCTCGCGGCGCTCGGGCTGCTGGCCGTCCCGGCCTCGGCGCTCGCCGCCCCGCCGCGGATCGGGGGCATCGTTGCCGACCTGCCGAGCGGCCACGTGGCCGTCCCGCAGCGCCACGCCGTCCTCGCGCGGGCGGCGGATGTCTCCAATCAGGACGGCGGCCCGGTCCTGCACAGCAACCGCACGCACCTCGTGTTCTGGGCTCCGGCCGGCTCAGGCCTCGGATTCGACTCCGGATACGCATTGGTGATGGAGCGCTTCCTCACCCGCGTGGCCGCTGACTCCCGCGACCCCCGCACCGTCTACGGGCTGACCGGCCAGTACGGCGACGGCAGCGGGCCGGCCGCGTATGCGTCGAGCTACGGGGGCGCGGTGCTCGACACCGATCCGCTGCCGGCCAGCGACTGCACCGAGCCGGCGAGCGGACCGGCGGGCTGGAGCGTGTGCCTGACCGACGACGAGCTCGAGCAGGAGCTCGGCCAGCTGGTCGGCACCCGGCACCTGCCCCACACGGGCACTGACATCTACTTCCTCGTCCTTCCCGACGGCCTCGGCAGCTGCATCGACGGCTCGGCGGCGGACGGCTGCGCGCTCGGCGGAGCGAGCGCCGGGTACTGCGGCTACCACGGTGTGACCGCGACCGGGCTCCTGTACGCGGTCATCCCCTACAACGCGGTGCCCGGGCACTGTCAGTCCGACAATCCGCGGCCGAACGCGAGCAGTGCCGATCCGGCGCTGTCGACGATCAGCCACGAGCAGATGGAGACGATCACCGACCCGGAGCCCTACGACTCCTGGGCGGCCGACGACCTCGAGGAGATCGGCGATCTGTGCCTGACCCAGTTCGGGCCGGCCGTCGGCGGCCGCGCGGACACGGCCTGGAACGAGTCGATCGCCGGTGGGCACTACTGGCTGCAGGAGGAGTGGAGCAACGAGGACAGCGCCTGCGAGCCGCGGGTCGATCCCGACAGCGCCAGCGTAGCGCGCCCCGCCGCGTGGCCGCCGGCCGGACGTTCTCGCTCAGCGGCCGGGCGAGCGATCCGCACGGTCGGATCCTCGCCTACGCGTGGCGGTTCGGCGACGGCACGAGCTCGGCGCGCCGCAGTGCACATCACGTGTACGCGCGCGCGGGGACCTACCGGATCGTGCTCCGGGTCACCGACAGCGCCGGTAACTGGTCCTACGCGCAGCGCACCGTGCGCGTCCTGGGTGCGGCCGCACCCGAGCGCCGACGCGCGACGCGCCGCCCCGGCTAGATGGCAACCGGCGCCGGGGCCGGCAGGGCGCCCTGGGCGACGAAGCGGGGGTGGGCGATCTCGAGGTAGTGGCCGAAGGACCAGTCGAGGAAGCGCTTGGCCGCCATCGCCCGCAGCGCGACGCCGAGCAGGCGGGGAGCGATCCGGGGGATGAGGCGCTGAGCCCGGAGCATCGAGGCGAACTTCCACCCGTGGGCGGCCGAGAACGCGTGGTAGCGCCGGCGCGCCTCGGCGGCCGACTGGCGCTCCTCGATCACCGCACGCAGCTCGCGGCCGCAGGCGACGCCGAAGTAGAGGGCCGTGCGGATCCCCTCCGCGGTGAGCGGCAGGCAGTGTCCGGCCGAGTCGCCGACGAAGAACAGCCCATCCTCGGTGGCCTCGCGCAGCGCGTGGGGGATCCAGTTCCCCTGGTAGCGAACGGTCTCCGCGCCAAGGGCCTCGGCCAGGCGAACGGTCGGCTCGCGCACGTGGAAGCGCGGGTCGAAGGAGCCGACGCCGATGCGCAGCTCGTGGTCGGCCGGAAAGCTCCAGCCGTAGCCGGCCGGGACATAGGAGCGGTCGATCCAGATCTCCAGGTCGCGGCCCGAGCCGGCGGGATGGACCTCGAGCCCCCGCGAGAGCAGCGCGTCCGGCGGCTGGATGGGATCCCCGCCACCGAGCACCCGCCGCCAGCCGAGCGCATCGACGACGAGCGGGGCGCGCAGGTCCCCGCGGTCGGTGTGGACGGTGTGCATCACCGAGCCCCCCGAGTTCGCCGCCAGGCGAACTCGCCAGCCGATCCGCGCCAGCGGATCGGCCATTCACCTTCGCGGTCTCGAACGTGAACCGCCCCTGCTCGGCGAGGACCACGCACAGGGTCCGGTAGTCGAAGGTCGAGAACGTCCACGGCAGGCCGTAGCGCAGGTCGGCATGGGGGGTGTGGATGACGAGTTCGCCGAAGGTCTGCTGCAGCGCCTCCTGCAGGCCCATGGCGTGCAGCCAGCCGGTCGGGATCCCGCACGCCGAGGTTTGGCGCTCGCCGATCTCGTAACGGTCGACGACGAGCACATCGGCGCCGGTGGCCGCGAGCTCGCGGGCCACGGCCAGACCGGCGAAGCTCGCCCCGCAGATGAGCACGTCGCAGTCGCGCGCCAGCGCCGTGCGCTCGTCGCCGCGTTTGGTCGCTCGCCGGGGCATCGAGGGCTCGATGATAGGCATCTCCCGCGCTCGCGCGGGGGGAGTTCGCCCCGATGCCCGTGGCCTGGCCGCAGGCCGGAGGCCCGGTGTCTGCGGGTCGCAGAGCCCCTGAGAACGGTCCCTCAGGGCCTCGCTCCGGGCAGCCTGCAGGATGCCCGTTGGTCGCTATCCTCCGTCGGATCCATGTCTTCAACCACTTTGACCCCACCCACTGAGCCGTCCGGCGCGAAGGTCGTCGAGGGCTCGAACGGACTGCTGCTCGAGATCGACGGGCACATCGTCCCCAACTACGACGCCACCCTGCATCCGTTCGCAGAGGGAGACGTCGTCACGGGACACGTCGTCCGCATCGACAACGATGAGGTTCTCGTTGACATCGGCTACAAGTCCGAGGGCGTCATCCCCGCCAACGAGCTGTCGATCCGCAAGTCGGTCGATCCCAGCGACGAGGTTCAGCTCGGTGAGGAGGTCGACGCGCTCGTCCTCACCAAGGAGGACCAGGACGGCCGGCTGATCCTGTCCAAGAAGCGGGCGCGCTTCGAGAAGGCCTGGCGCCGCATCGAGGCTGCCGCCGACTCGGGCGAGCCGGTCGAGGGGACGGTCATCGAGGTGGTCAAGGGTGGCCTCATCATCGACCTCGGGGTGCGCGGCTTCCTGCCCGCCTCGCTCGTCGACATCCGCCGGGTGCCGAACCTCGACGAGTACATGGGCCAGGCCATCGAGACGAAGGTGATCGAGCTCAACCGCTCGCGCAACAACGTCGTGCTGTCCCGCCGGGCCGTGCTCGAGGAGCAGCGCAAGGAGGACCGCGAGCGCATCCTCGACCGCCTGCAGCCGGGTCAGGTCGTGGAGGGCACGATCTCGAACATCGTCGACTTCGGCGCCTTCGTCGACCTCGAGGGCATCGACGGCCTCATCCACATCTCCGAGCTGTCGTGGTCGCACGTCAACCACCCGAGCGAGATCCTGTCGATCGGCTCGACGGTGAGCGTCAAGGTGCTCGACATCGACCGCGATCGCCAGCGCATCTCGCTGGGTCTCAAGCAGACCCAGGAGGATCCGTGGCAGCGGGTCGTCGATACCTACAACATCGGCGATGAGCTCGAGGGCACGGTGACCAAGGTGGTCACCTTCGGCGCCTTCGTGGAGATTCTCGATGGTGTCGAGGGTCTCGTGCACATCTCCGAGCTCGCCCAGCACCACGTCGAGAACCCGCGGGAGATCATCCAGCCGGGCGACACCGTGCGCGTGAAGATCCTCGAGATCGACTCCGAGCGCCGGCGTCTGTCGCTGTCGATCAAGCGGGTCGAGGGCCAGGAGCTCCCGCGCCGCACCGGTGCGGAGATCACCACCGACCTCGATGACGTGCCCGAGCTCGGGCTCTCCGAGGACGTGTTCGCGAGTGCCGAGGCGAGTGCCGCCCCGGTCGCCGAGCCGGCGGCCGAGGAGGCTGCCGCGCCGGAGGCCGAGGAGGCTGCCGCGCCGGAGGCCGAGGAGGCTGCCGCGCCGGAGGCCGAGGAGCCGACGGGCGAGGCGGCGGTCGAGGAGGCCCCGGCGGCCGAGGTGGCCGCGCCGGAGGCGGCGGCCGAGGCGCCCCGGCGGCCGAGGCTGAGGCCGCGCCGGAGGCGGAGGCCGAGGCGCCCGCTGCCGAGGCGGAGGCCGAGCCGGAGCCGGAGGCCGAGGCGCCCGCTGCCGAGCCGGAGGCGCCGAGCGGCGGAGGCACCCGCCGAAGCCGAGACCGAGGCACCCGCCGCCGAGGCTGCGCCCGAGCCCGACGAGCCCGGCGAGGCATCCGAGCCGAGCTGAGCGCTCCCGCGCGCCCCGTTCCCTTCATCGGCCTGACCGGCGGGATCGGCGCCGGCAAGTCGACCGCGCTCGCCGCGCTCGAACGCCTGGGTGCGGCCGTGCTGTCGACCGACCGCGTCGTGCACGAGCTCTACGACTCGGACGAGGTACGCGCGGCGGTGCGGAGCCGGTTCGGCGCTGACGTGGTGGCGCCCGACGGGGCGGTCGACCGTCCCGCGCTCGCTCGAGCAGCGTTCGCCACCGCTGACGGGCGGGAGTGGCTCGAGGGATTGCTCTGGCCCCGGGTCGGTGCCCGTATGGTTGCCTGGCGCGAGCAGCTGGACGCCCTCCCCGAGCCGCCGCGCGCCGCCGTCGTCGAGGTTCCGCTGCTGTTCGAGTCGGGCATGAACCACGGCTTCGACGCCACGATCGCGGTCATCGCCGACGAGGATGTGCGGGCACAGCGGGCCGGAGCGCGCGGGCACGAGGCGCTCGCCGAGCGCGCTGCGCGCCAGCTCACCCAGCAGGAAAAGTCGCGTCGAGCGACCTATACCGTGCGCAATGACGGCAGCGAGGCCGAGCTCGAGGCCGCGCTGTCGGAGATCCTTGTCATCCTGAAGGGGTGAGTCCATCGGCGGCACCAGCGACGGCGCGGCGCCAGGCGCAGCGCCGGGCGGCTCCCCGGCCCCCGACGCGGCGGCGCCGCGCGCCCCGCCGCCGGCGTCCCGTGCTCTGGCTCGGCGCGGCGGCCCTGCTCGGCCTGCTCGCCATCGTCCTGATGCCCACGTTCAAGAAGGCGGTGCGGGAGTTCACGCTGCCCCTGCAGTATCAGAGCGCGATCCGCGAGCAGGCGGCCGAGAAGCACATCGACGCGGCCCTGATCGCCGCCGTCATCTACGCCGAGACGAAGTTCGAGCCGCGGGTCTCACCGGCCGGCGCCGAGGGCCCGATGCAGCTCATGCCCCAGACCGCGCTCTACCTGGCCCACCGCTCGGGGGCCACGAGCTTCCACGTCTCGGACCTGAACACGCCGGCGATCAACATCGCCTACGGCAGCTACTACCTCCGCGAGCTGCTCACCCACTACAACGGCAGCGAGATGCTCGCCGTCGCCGCCTACAACGGCGGTGAGGCGAACGTCGACCGCTGGGTGGCGGCGGCGCGGGCGGCCGGGCACCCGCTGACGGTCTCCGAGATCCCGTTCCCGGAGACGCAGGCCTACGTGGTCAAGGTGCTGCACGCGCAGACCGAGTACCGCCGCGTGTACGCCTCCCAGCTCGGCTACTGAGACCTCAGTACCGCTCGGGCAGCCGGCCGCGTCCGATCGCGGCGCCGATGACAGCCGCCAGTCCGGGCGCCTCCGTCGGGGAGAGAGCGGCCACCGTGACCCGCACGGCCGGCGGCGTGCGCAGGCGAAAGCGCTCCCCGGCCGCGACCAGCCAGCCGGCATCGGCGGTTGCTCGCAGTACCGGCGCCTCGGCGGGGACGGGGATCCACACGTTCAGCCCCGAGCGGCCGTGTGCGGTCACGCCCTCGGCCGCCAGCGCGTCGATGAGCGCGCCCCGGCGTTCGGCGTAGGCGAGCCGCGCGCGCTCGACCGCGGCGGGGAAGCCCGGGTCGGCGAGCAGACGCGCGGTCAGGCGCTGAAGGATGTGGCTGACCCAGCGCATCCCCAGGGCCTGGCGCCCCTCGACCCGGGCGATCGTGTCCTCATCGCCGGCCACCAGGGCGAGGCGGAGGTCGGGGTGGAGCATCTTGGAGGCCGAGCGGATGACCGCCCAGCGCTCACGCCCCGGGCACAGGCTCGCGTACGCGGGGCCGGCCACGAGCCCGGCGTGGTCGTCCTCGACCACGAGCACGTTCGGGTGGGGGGCGAGGATCTCGCTCAGCTCCTGCGCCCGCTCGGCGTCGAGCGCGGCGCCGAACGGGTTCTGCGCCCGTGGCACGAGGACGAGCGCCTGCACCGAGCCGGCCACCGCCGCCAGCGCCTCCGGACGCGGGCCGCGCTCGTCGACCGTCACCGGCACCTCGACGAGGCGCCGCAGGCGCAGGACGTCGCGCAGGGGCGGGTAGCCGGGATCCTCGATGGCGACGCGGTCGCCGGGGGCGAGCTGGGCGGCGAGCACACGATCGATGGCGTCGAGCGCGCCGCTGAGGACGGTCAGCGCGCCGGCCGGCAGCCCGTCGGCGGCGAAGCCCGCTCGCCCGAGCTCGAGCAGCTCGGGGAGGGCTGGGGCGGCCTCGAGCGGGGGCAGCTCGCGCGGAGCGGCGATCGCCGCCAGGTGGGGACCCAGCGGCGGCAGCAGGGCGGGATCGGGCAGCCCGTGAGCGAGGTCGCGGCGCCCGTCGGCCGCCGGGTGTGGGGTTCTCGCCATGCGCACGGCCGGGCGAGGAGCCACCTGCGTGCCCCGCCGCCCGTCGCCCAGCGCCAGCCCCCGCTCGCGCAGAATGCGATAGGCGGCGCCGACGGTGGCCGGGCTGGTGCCGAGCTCGGTGGAGAGCCCGCGGACCGTGGGCAGGTGGTCGCTGGGCTGGAGATGGCCGTCCCGGATCGCGCGCTCGGCGCTCACCGCAATCTCGCGCGCGGTCGTCCCGGCAATCCCGTGATATTGTACTGCTGCCATGACAGTTTCGTACTATAACAAAACTGAGCGTGTGACGGTCCACCGCCACTCCGAGCGCGCCGCCTACGAGCACGAGACGGTCGACGCGATCCTCGATGCCGGGCTCGTCGCCCATGTCGGCCTCGCCATCGAGGACCAGCCGTACGTCATTCCGGTGCTCTACGTGCGCGACGGGGCCACCGTCTACCTGCATGGCTCGCCGCTCAGCCGTCTCCTCGGCCGACTCGGCGCCGGGGCGCGGGTGTGCCTGACCGTCACGCACGTCGATGCACTCGTGCTCGCCCGTTCAGCCTTCCACCACTCGGTCAACTACCGCTCGGCGGTCGTGCTCGGGTCTGCTCGGACGGTCGAGGGCGAGGCGGAGAAGCGCCGCGCGCTCGAGCGGCTCGTCGAGCACGTGTTGCCGGGGAGGACGAGCGAGGCCCGCGGCCCGAGCGCCGGCGAGCTGAAGGCCACCGAAGTCGTCGCGCTCGCGATCGAGGAGGCGTCGGCGAAGATCCGCAGCGGTCCGCCGGTCGACTCGGGGCGCGATCTCGCGCTTCCCGTCTGGGCGGGCGAGCTGCCGCTGCGCCTTGCCGCCGGTCGGCCCCAGCCTGACGCGCACTGCACGCTGCCGGTCCCCGGCTACGTCAGCGCCTACGCCGGTCTGCCGGCGTAGTCACTCGTCGAGCGGGGCGTCGCGCAGGTTGGCGTTGATCTGCTCCGAGAGCGCGTGCGAGGCGGCCCGGCGGGCGTGCAGACGCTCCCGCTCGTCGGCGGCGATCAGCTGCTCGGTCTCATGGCGATCGGCCGCGGAGAGGTAGCGCCCGAGCTCCCGCTCGGTCTCGCGGGCCGCCTCCCGGCGCACCTGCTCGGCCCGCTCGGTGACTGCGGCGGCCGGCTCATCGGCCCCGTGGCGCTCCCGCAGCTCCTCGATTTGCCGAAAGCCGAACCGGTCCGCGCCCACCGGGACCGGCTCGAAGCGCAGGCGCACGATCGAGATCGCCCCGTCCTCCTCGACCTCGGTGTGCACCTCCCAGTACGCGTGGGGAGCGACCGCCTGCAGCCAGGCCTCGCGCCGGGCCACGACGTCGAGGGCCCGCCGGGTGTCGGCGCGGGTGGCCGACAGCTCGGCGAGATGCACCCAGCCCCAATGGGTGGAGACCAGCGCGATCCCGAGCGCCACCAGGCCGCCGTCGAGGAGGTCGGCCCCACGGCTGAACGCGACGATCACCCCGATGAGAACAAGCGCGATCCCGGCGATCAGGCTCACCCCGGTCATCGTCGCCCCCGCGGCCACGATCGGCCGCCGGGCCCGGCTGGCCGGCAGCGCCTCAGGGCGCCCGACGACCGCCGGAAGGGCGTTCTCGTCCAGCAACCGCTCGTCGGCGCGGCGGCCGACGAGTGCGGTGTCGTCGTCCGGTGGCATGGGTGGAAGGTACCCCGCGCGGCGGCTCCTGGTTGACCTCGGGTCTCCAAGTGCTTGACTAGGCATCAGCACTCCGGAAGGCTGCCGGGGATATCGAGCCAAGGGGACACCGAACATGCCGCTTTTCTTCTTCACCGTCGAGCAGCAGGAACGCGCGATCGTCGAGCGCTTCGGCAAGTTCGTGCGCGTAGCCGGGCCGGGCCTGCAGACCAAGACGCCGTTCGTCGAGCGCGTGGCCGGGCGGATGAGCCTGCAGGTGGAGCAGCTCAACTCCGAGATCGAGACCAAGACGAAGGACAACGTGTTCGTGCGGGTCAAGCTCGCCGTCCAGTACAAGTGCGGCGCCACCGAGCAGCAGGTCCAGGACGCCTACTACAAGCTCGACAACCCTGAAGTGCAGATGCAGTCCTACGCCTTCGACGTCGTGCGCTCGCACATCCCGAGCATGGACCTCGACGAGGCGTACGCGGACGCGGACACGATCGCCATGCACATCCAGGACACCCTGCACAGTCAGATGGCCACCTACGGCTATGAGATCGTCAAGGCGCTGGTCACGAACATCGAGCCCGACCAGAAGGTCAAGGACGCGATGAACAACATCAACGCCGCCCAGCGCAACCAGGTGGCCGCCGCCGCCCAGGGCGATGCCCAGAAGACGCTGGCGGTGAAGAAGGCCGAGGGCGAGCGGGAGACCATGCGCCTGCAGGGCGAGGGCGTGGCGGCCGAGCGCAAGGCCATCGCCGAGGGGCTGCACGAGTCGCTCGAGATCATCGCCCAGCACGGGCTCGACCCCCGTGAGGCCATGGCGCTCGTCGCCCTGACCCAGTACACGGACATGATCCGGGCGCTCGGGGAGGGGGCCAAGACGAACACGATCCTGCTGCCGCACTCACCGAGCGGCGTGGGTGACCTCATGAGCCAGATCCGCGACGGCGTGCTGGTGGGCGACGTGGTGGCCAATCAGTTGCCCCCGCCGCCACGCAGCGGGACCAACGGCCCGCCGCGGTAGCGGCCCGGGCCCGCGCGTCCCTGCGGCCAGTTCCTGTCCGGGGTCGGACCGGTGGGCTCCGCGGTCCCGGATAAGCTCGTACCGATGCCCAACTTCGAGCTCGACGGCGCCTACAGCCCGACCGCCGACCAGCCCCAGGCGATCGCCTCGCTGGCCGAGGGGATCCGGGCCGGCGAGCGGGCCATGACCCTGCTCGGCGCCACCGGCACGGGCAAGACGATGACGATGGCGGCCACGATCGCGGAAGTGCAGAAGCCCGCGCTCGTCATCGCCCACAACAAGACGCTCGCCGCCCAGCTCTGCAACGAGTTCCGCTCCTACTTCCCGCGCAACGCGGTCGAGTACTTCGTCTCCTACTACGACTACTACCAGCCCGAGGCCTACGTCCCCAGCAAGGACCTCTACATCGAGAAGGACTCGGCCATCAACCAGGAGATCGACCGGCTGCGCCACTCAGCCACGGCCGCGCTGTTCGCCCGCCGCGACGTCGTCATCGTGGCCAGCGTGTCCTCGATCTACGGCCTCGGGTCGCCCCAGGTGTACGACGAGAACCTGCAGACCCTGCGCAAGGGCGAGTTCATCGACCGCGACGGGCTCCTGCGCAAGCTGGTCTCGATCCAGTACACGCGCAACGACACAGCTCTCTCCCGGGGCACGTTCCGGGTCCGCGGCGACACGCTCGAGATCTTTCCCGCCTACGCCGAGACGGCCTACCGGATCGTGCTGTTCGGGGAGGAGGTCGAGCACCTCCAGCACTTCGACCCGCTCACCGGCGAGGTGCTCGAGAACGACCTCGAGCACGTCGGCATCTGGCCCGCCTCGCACTACAACGTGCGCGAGGGGATGATCGAGGATGCGGTGGCCGAGATCGGGCGCGAGCTGAACGAGCGCTGCGCGGAGCTCGAGGCCGAGGGCAAGCTGCTCGAGTCCCACCGCCTGCGCCAGCGCACGCAGTACGACATGGAGATGCTGCGCGAGGTCGGGTTCTGCTCGGGGATCGAGAACTACTCCCGCATCCTCGACGGCCGCCGGCCCGGCGATCGCCCGTACTGCCTGCTCGACTACTTCCCCGAGGACTTCGTCTGCTTCATCGACGAGTCCCACCAGACCGTGCCCCAGATCGGCGGCATGTACGAGGGCGACCGCTCGCGCAAGCGGACGCTCGTCGACTACGGCTTCCGGCTGCCCAGCGCGATGGACAACCGTCCCCAGACATTCCAGGAGTTCCTGTCCATCACGCCGCAGATGGTGTTCGTGTCCGCCACCCCGGGCGAATACGAGCGCACGCACTCGCCCCGGATCGTCGAGCAGATCGTCCGTCCGACCGGGATCGTCGATCCCGCCGTCGAGGTCCGGGAGACGCGCAACCAGATCGACGACCTCATGAACGAGATCCGCGTCCGGGTCGAGCGCAACGAGCGCACGCTCGTGACCACGCTGACCAAGAAGATGGCCGAGGACCTCACCGACTACCTGCTCGAGATGGGCTTCCGGGTCCGCTACCTGCACTCCGAGATCGACACGCTCGAGCGGATCCAGATCATCCGCGAGCTCCGGCTGGGCGAGTTCGACATCCTCGTCGGCGTCAACCTGCTCCGCGAGGGGCTCGACCTGCCCGAGGTGTCGCTGGTGGCGATCCTCGACGCCGACAAGGAGGGCTTCCTGCGCGGCGAGACCTCGCTCATCCAGACGATCGGCCGCGCCGCCCGCAACGTCGAGGGCACGGTGCTCATGTACGCCGACAAGGAAACGGCGGCCATGCGGGCGGCGATCTCCGAGACCGACCGCCGCCGAGCGATCCAGCGCGCCTACAACGAGGAGCACGGCATCACCCCGGAGACGATCGTCAAGGGCATCTCGGACATCGCCGAGTTCCTCCAGTCCGACTCGAAGGTGCCGCGCTCGCGTCGGCGCCGCAAGATCGCCGAGGGAATGGCTCCGGCCGAGATCGAGAAGACGATCGTCGCGCTCGAGGAGGAGATGCTCGCCGCGGCCGAGGAGCTGCGATTCGAGTACGCGGCCAAGCTGCGCGACGAGATTCGCGATCTGCGGCGGCAGCTCGGGGATTCCGCCTTGGCGGCGCGCGTCCCGAAGTGAGCTTCCGGGCGGATTCCCTCCGGGCGCTCGCCTGGGGCGAATTCACCGATCAGGCGGTCGGGGCCGGGTTCTAGCCGTCCGGGGTCCGGGACGCACCGCGGTTCCGCGAGTGCCCCGGGTGGGCGAGGGGTCGAATAACAGCGACCGCACGCACACGACTGCGTTTGCGTCGTCGTTTTGTCGATCCAGTGCGTATAACGGCGACCGATCCGGGGGATCCGTGATGGGGTCGTCGTTTTTCGACTGCACGGCCGCGACGGCCGGGCTCGAGGACGATTCGCCACGTCCAGCGTGGCGAACTCTCCCCGCGACCGTGGTGCGGTGATGGCACGGCGGGACGAGGGCAAAACGCCGTTCAGACGCGCGCGAGCAGCCGGGTCAGCGCCGCCCGGTCGCGCGCGAGCGCCCGGGTGCTCAGCCCGATGGCGGCGACGCGGCCGTGCCGGATCTCGATGAGCACCGCGGCGCCGGTGCGGGGCACGATCACGTACCAGTTGCCACCGCGGACCGGCAGTGCGCGAGCGTGCGCGAGCCGGTGCCCGAGTGCGCCGGCGCGCTCGCCCGCATGCGCGCCGTCCAGGGAGAAGCGGTGCTCGGCGGTCGCGAGCACGGCGATGTCCAGCGAACGGGCGCCGGAGTACACGGCGGTGAGGCCGGGACCGCCGGCCAGGCAGAACGTGTCGGCCCCCGTCGCGGCCGTGAACCGGGACAGCCGCGCGCGGGCCGCGGCGCGGCTGAGGCCCAGCGACAGCGGACCGATCGTCCCCGCGCCGGTGTGACCGCTCGCGGCCGGGCAGGGCGCCCCCGTGGCGTGTCCGCTGCGCGTCGACGTGGGCCCGCTGCTCGAGCCGCTCGAGCCCGAGCCCTTCGAGCCCGACCCGGAGCCCGGCCCGGATCCGGACCCGGATCCTGAGCCGCTGCCCCCGGAACCCGCCCCGGCTCCGCCACCCGCCCCGGAGCCGCCGCCGGAACCCGTCCCGGTCCCGCCACCCGAACCCGAGCCGCCGCCCGCGCCCGTGCCGCCCCCGGAGCCCCCGCTCGACGGAGCGGCCTGCGGCGTCACCTGGGCGGTCGGGCTCGCCATCCCGGCGCCATCCCCGTTCAGGGCCCGCACGGCGATCGTGTACGCGGTGCCGTCACTCAGACCGCCGAGCGCCGCGCTCAATGTCTGGCCCGGCCCCGGGCTCGTGGTGATGGCCTGCCAGCTCACGCCGCCGTCCAGGCTCACCTGATAACCGCTGATCGGGGCCAGGCCGGGATCGACCGGAGGGGCGAAGTAGAGCTCGGCGGTCGCGTCTCCGGCGATCGCCGCCGGTTGGTCGGGCGCACTCGGTGTGCTCGCGCCCACCCGGTCGACGGTGTTGGCGCCGCTGTCGGCGATGAACACCGTGCCGGCGCTGTTGACGGCCACCCCCTGGGGCGCGTCGAGGGCGCTGGCGGTTGGCGAGCCGCCGTAGGACGGCGGACCGGTGGTGCCGTTCCCGGCCACGGCGAGCAGGCTGTGGGCGGTGCTCAGCTCGTCGATCCGGCTCCGACCGGGGTCGGCGATGAACACATCGCCGGCGCCGTCGACGGCGACGCCGGCCGGCTGCCGGACCACCGCCGAGCTCGCGGTCCCGGCCCCGGCCACCGCGGCCAGAGTGCCGCCGGCGACGCGCAGGACGGCGCCCGCCCCCGGGTCGGCGAGGTAGACGTTGCCGCTGGCGTCGACGGCCACGCCGGTCGGGCGCTCGAGCGGCGAGGCCGTGGCCGGGCCGGGGGTCGGCTGCCCCGGAGTCCCGGTCCCGGCGAGCACGGACAGCGTGCCGCCGGAGCTGATCTCGAGCACCTCCGCGTCGGTGGCGTCGGCCACGTACAGGTTGCTCTGCCCGTCGACCGCCACGCCGGTTGGAGCGCCGAGCGGCGACGCGGTGGCCTGGCCGGGCACGATCGCGCCGGCGCTTCCGGTCCCGGCGATGACCGACAGCTGGCCGGCCGGAGTGATCTCCTCGACCTCGGCGTTGCCCGTGTCGGCGACGAACACGTTGCCGGCCAGGTCGACGGCCACGCCGGACGGGGCACTCAGCTCGGATCGGGTGGCCGGGCCAGGCGTGGGCGGTCCGGGGGTGCCGGTCCCGGCGAGCACGGACAGCGTGCCGGCCGGGGTCACCTTCTCGATCTCGCTGTTGGCCGTGTCGGCGATGTACAGGTCACCGGCCGCGTCCTCGGCCACCCCCTGGGGCGCGTCGAGCGGCGAGGCGGACGCCGCTCCGGGAACGGGACCGCCCGCCCGTCCGGTGCCCGCGAACGCGGTCAGGACCGGAGCGGCGCCGGCGGGTGCGGCCAGCGCGGCGGGGGCGAGCAGGGTCGCAGCGGCCGCGAACGCGGCGAGGATCAAACGGGGCGTGTGCATCAGCCCGGTTAATCGGCCGCCGGGGCGAGCGCTTCAGGCCGGGCGGCCGCCGCCGCGTCCGGTAGGCTCGGGCCCTCTCGAGAGTTCGTGAACGGAGGTACTCAGGTGGCCCTGGACCGGCAGAGAATCGAGCGCAAGGACTTCCCGATCGGGCGGCGGGGCTACGACCCCGACGCCGTCGACGCGCATCTGGCCGCCCTGGCCGACGAGGTCGACGAGCTGAAGCGCTCCGCGCGGCGACGCACCGAGACGCTCGCTGCGGCGGCCAGTGAGCAGGTGCGGTCGATCGTCGAGGCGGCTGAGACGAGCGCAGCCGAGATCCAGCGCCAGGCCGAGGACGAGGCCCAGGAGATTCGCGGGGAGGCGAGCACCGAGGCCCGGTCCACGCGTGAGCAGGCCACGAGCCAGGCCCGCGAGTACGTCGGGCGCGTCTCTGAGTCGACCGGGACGATGCTCTCGCGCCTGGAGGCGATGGAGGGCGAGCTCGGCACCCTGATCGAGGCGCTGAAGACAGGCGGCAACCGCCTCAACGCCGATCTGCAGCTGCTCGAGAACAATCTCGAGGAGGTTCGCGACGCGGTCAACCCGCGGCCGCGGTTCCAGCCCGAGCCGATGGCGCCGGCGGCGGCGATCCCCGCTTCCGGTGTCCGGGCCGCGGACCTGCCGCCGGCGTCCGAACCCCGCCTGGGCACTGCAGCGCCGGCGGCGCCTGAGCACGGCGGCGACGACGAGAGCGCCCGGCTCGTCGCGTTGAACATGGCGCTCAGCCGCGCCTCACGCGAGGAGATCGAGCGCTACCTGACCGAGAACTTCCGCGTCCACGACCTGCGCGGGCTGCTCGACGAGGTGTACGCCACCGTCGAGGGGTAGCGCCCCGGTGGCCGGGGTCGGCCGGCGCTGATCGGAGCCGCGGCGCGCTGCGGGCGTGCAGCTCGTCAGCCAGGGTCCGGAGCCAGCTCATCCGAGCACCGCCTCGACCGCCTGGGCGAACTGCCGCCACGCCTGGCGGCGGGTCACGAGCTCCGCCCGTCCGGAGCGCGTGACTCGATACACCCGTCGCCGCCGCCTCCCGGCGGTCGCCCAGGCGCTGGTCAGGAGCCCGGCTCGCTCGAGCCGGTGCAGCGCCGGATAGAGCGTGCCCTCGGCGAGGTCGAACGTCCCGCTCGAGCGCTCGCGCAGGCGCTGGAGGATCACGTACCCGTGCGCCGGTTCGCCGGCCACGGTGGCGAGGATCATCCCGTCCAGTTGACCGCCCAGGCTGTCAGTCCTCATACCTCGAGACTCTATGTATCGGAGCTCAAGGGATCAAACCACCTGCAAAGTAGGAAGTTCGCTTACCGACACGAGGCCGTCGAGGGGGTGGCGCGCTCGACCAGATTGCGGAGTAGGGTGGGCAGGTCAACGGATTCAGGAGGGGTTTGTGAAGTTTCGTACGCCAATGAAGGTGTCCGCCACCGCCGCCGTCGTGCTCGCGGCCTGCGCGGCCACCGGATCCTCGGCGCTGGCTTCGGGTGGGAGCGGAACGGTTGCGCTCGCGGGAACTCAGCCCGCCGCCGCCAGCTCCACTCCCGCAACCGCCAGCGTGCCCGCGGGCTCCCGCATCGATTTCTCTGTCCAGCTCCGACCGCGCGATCTCGCCGGGGCGCAGGCGCTGGCCAAGGCGGTCTCCACGCCGGGGAGTGCGCAGTACGGGCATTATCTGACCACGGCTCAGTGGGAGCAGCGGTTCTCGCCCACCGCGGGCCAGGTCTCCGAGGTGACGCGGTTCCTGAGCTCGCAGGGCTTCAGCGTCGGCGCCGTGTCGGCCGACCGGCTCGCCGTCGACGGCTCCGGCACCGCCCAGCAGGTCGAGCGCGCGTTCTCGACCACGCTCGCCTACCACGTGGTCAACGGCACCAGGCTGCGCCTGGCCGGGCGGCCGCTGTCGGTTCCGGCGGGTCTCGCCTCGGTGATCGTGACGGTCAGTGGCATCTCACAGAGCGTGGCCAAGCCGGCCAGCTCGCCTCAGCCGCCGCCGCCCGGCTTCCGGGCGGCCCAGCCGTGCGGTGCGTACTTCAACCAGAAGATCGACACCCAGCTGCCGCCGTTCGGCAACGGCTATCCGGCCAATCCGCCCTGGGCGGTGTGCGGGTATGTCCCGTCGCAGCTCCGCAGCGCCTACAACGAGAATCCGTCCGCGGACGGCACCGGCGTGAAGGTGGCCATCATCGACGCCTACGCGGCGCCGACGCTGCTCTCGGATGCTCAGACGTACGCGTCGCGTAACGATCCCTCCCACCCGCTGTCGGGGTCGCAGTTCACCGAGGTCGAGCCGTCGGCCTACCGGTACGGCGACCTCTGCGGCGCCTCGGGCTGGTACGGCGAGCAGTCGCTCGACGTCGAAGCCGTGCACGCCATGGCTCCCGGCGCCGACATCGTCTACTCCGCCGCGGCGAGCTGCATCAACGTCGACCTCGATTCGGCGCTGCGGGCGGTCGTCGACGGTCACCGGGCCGACATCGTCACCAACTCGTACGGCAACCCGGCGGGTGACGTGACTGAGGCCAAGGGCGACCGCGACGCCACCAACAACCTGCTCGTGATGGCGGCCGACACCGGCATCAGCGTGCTGTTCTCAAGCGGTGACTGGTTCGACAACTACACCGTGACCGGCCACGTCTCGCCGACGTTCCCGGCTGACAGCCCGTGGGTGACCGGCGTGGGCGGCACGACGACCGCCATCGGCGCCAACGGCAACCGCATCGGCGAGTGGGGCTGGAGCACGGCGCGGAGCATGCTGTGCAACGACACCGCGGTGGCCGGGGGCGCATGCACGGCCAGCCAGCGCGGAACGTGGCTGCCGATCAGCCTCGGCCTCGACGGAGGTTCGGGCGGCGGCACGAGCTCGGTCTACCCCCAGCCGTGGTACCAGGCCGGCGTCGTCCCGACCTCGCTGTCGGAGCGCTCCTCGAGCACCCCGATGCGCGTCGAGCCCGACATCTCGATGGAGGCCGACCCGGCGACGGGCATGCTCGTCGGCGAGACGCAGACGTTCCCCAACGGCGTCTACTACGACCAGTACCGGATCGGGGGCACGAGCCTCGCCTCGCCGCTGCTGGCCGGCTACATGGCCACCGCCGATCAGCTGGCCGGGCACTCGCTCGGCTTCCTGAACCCGGTGCTGTACGCGCTGCACGGGACGGCCGGGGCGATCAACGACGTGCTGCCGGCCGGCAAGCTCGACCAGTCGCGCGCCGACTACGCCAACTCCCTCAACGCCGAGTCGGGTCTGATCTTCTGGACCCGGATCATCGACTACGAGGGCCCGGAGCAGTTCTGCTCCTCCGCGACCACGTGCTCGCGGATCGACATGACCCTGCACACCACGCCGGGCTACGACAACATGACCGGTCTCGGGACACCCGGGCCGGGCCTGCTCGGGCTCCTCAGCTCGGGCCACTAGGACGCGGCCGGTGGCCGGGGCACTCTCGCGGGTGCCCCGGCCGCATGGCCCGGTGCGATTCCCGGTCGATGCGGACAACCGCTGACCGCGCCCGGCCAGAACGTCTGTTCGACGCTCTAGACTCGATGCCAGTGGATCAACTCGTCGTCTCGGGCGCCCGGGAGCACAATCTCAAGGACGTCACGGTCGCCATCCCGCGGGGCTCGCTGACCGTCATCACCGGGCTCTCGGGCTCCGGCAAGTCCTCGCTCGCCTTCGACACCATCTACGCCGAGGGCCAGCGCCGCTACGTCGAGTCGCTGTCGGCCTACGCGCGCCAGTTCCTCGGGCAGATGGACAAGCCCGACGTCGACTCGATCGAGGGCCTGTCGCCGGCCATCTCGATCGACCAGAAGACGACCTCGCGCAACCCGCGGTCGACCGTGGGGACGGTGACCGAGATCTACGACTACCTGCGCCTGCTGTGGGCGCGCATCGGCCACCCCCACTGCCACGTGTGCGGGCGGCCGATCACCGGCCAGTCGGCCGAGCAGATCATCGACCAGGTCATGGAACTGCCCGTCGGCACCCGCTTCCAGGTGCTGGCCCCGATCGTCCGCGGGCGCAAGGGCGAGTACGGCAAGCAGTTCGAGGAGCTGCGGGCCGAGGGCTTCAGCCGGGTGAAGGTCGATGGCGAGCTGCGCCGGCTCGATGAGGAGATCGTGCTCGACAAGAAGTACAAGCACGACATCGCCGTCGTCGTCGACCGCCTGGTCATGAAGGACGAGCTGCGCAAGCGGCTGGCCGACTCGATCGAGACCGCGGTCGCCCTGGCCGACGGTCTGGTCCAGATCGAGATGGTCGACACCGGCGAGATCCAGACGTATTCCGAGAAGTTCGCCTGCCCGGTGCACGGCCCCAGCCTGGTCGAGCTCGAGCCGCGGATCTTCTCGTTCAACGCGCCCCACGGTGCCTGCACGCGCTGCACCGGCCTGGGATCCCAAATGGAGATCGATCCCGACCTCGTCGTCCCCGATCCGGCCCTGTCGATCGGGGAGGGCGCGATCGCGCCCTGGGCGGCCAGCGCCTCGGACTACTACGAGCAGCTCATCCAAGGCATCGCCGAGCGCTACGGCGTCGACCTGGAGACGCCCTGGCAGGACCTGCCCGAGGAGGAGCGCGACTTCTTCCTCGGCGGCACGAACGGCGAGCGGGTGCAGATCTCCTACCGCAACCGCTTCGGGCGCCGGCGCAGCTACGCGACCCAGTTCGAGGGCATCGTGCCGAGCCTCGAGCGCCGCTACCGCGAGACCGACTCCGAGCTCGTGCGCGAGAAGATCGAGGAGTACATGACCCTGCGCCCCTGCCCGGAGTGCAAGGGCGCGCGACTGCGGCCGGAGTCGCGGGCGGTGCTCGTGGGCGGGACGGCCATCCACGACTTCACCGCTCTGTCCGCCCGGCGCGCGCTGGCCTGGCTGAACGAGCTCGAGCTCTCCGACCACGACCAGCGCATCTCGCGCCTCGTGCTGCGGGAGATCCAGGAGCGCCTGCAGTTCCTCGAGAACGTCGGCGTCGGCTACCTGTCGATGGATCGAGCGGCGGCCACCCTGTCGGGCGGCGAGGCCCAGCGCATCCGGCTGGCCACCCAGATCGGCTCTTCACTGGTCGGCGTGCTCTACATCCTCGACGAGCCCTCGATCGGTCTGCACCAGCGGGACAACGCGAAGCTGATCGCCACGCTCGAGCGCCTGCGGGATCTCGGCAACACGGTGCTCGTGGTCGAGCACGACGAGGACATGATGCACGCGGCCGACCACCTGGTCGACATGGGCCCGGGGGCAGGGGAGCACGGCGGTCACGTCGTCGCCGCCGGCACCGCGGCCGAGATCGCGCTCATCCCCGAGTCGCTGACCGGTCAGTTCCTGGCCGGCACCCGTACGATCGCGCTGCCGGCCAAGCGCCGCAAGCCCGTCGGGCAGATGACGATCCACGGCGCCGCCCAGCACAACCTCAAGAACGTTGACGTCAAGGTCCCACTCGGCGTCCTGTGCTGCGTGACCGGAGTGTCGGGCTCGGGCAAGTCGACGCTCGTCAACGAGGTGCTGCTGAAGGCGGTGGCCAACCGGCTGCACCGCAGCCGCCACCGGGCCGGGGTGCACAAGCGGATCGAGGGGCTCGACCAGGTCGACAAGATCATCTCGGTCGACCAGTCGCCGATCGGGCGCACGCCGCGCTCGAACCCGGCCACCTACATCGGGCTGTTCGACCAGATCCGGGAGCTGTTCTCCAAGACCCAGGAGGCTCGCGCGCGGGGCTACAAGCCGGGGCGGTTCTCGTTCAACGTCAAGGGCGGGCGCTGTGAGGTGTGCCGCGGAGACGGCCAGATCAAGATCGAGATGCACTTCCTGCCCGACGTGTACGTGCCCTGCGAGCAGTGCCACGGCAAGCGCTACAACCGCGAGACGCTCGAGGTGCGCTTCAAGGGCAAGACGATCGCCGACGTGCTCGAGATGCCGATCGAGGAGGCGCTCGAGTTCTTCGAGCACATCCCGAAGATCCGCCGCCGGGTGGAGAGCCTCAACGACGTCGGCCTGGGCTACATGCGCCTCGGGCAGCCGGCCACGACGCTGTCGGGCGGGGAGGCCCAGCGCGTCAAGCTGGCCGCCGAGCTGAGCAAGATCGCCACCGGACGCACGATGTACATCCTCGACGAGCCGACCACCGGGCTGCACTTCGCCGACATCCAGCGCCTGCTCGAGGTGCTCCAGCGGCTGGTCGACAACGGCAACACGGTCGTGGTCATCGAGCACAACCTCGACGTGATCAAGGTCTCCGACCGGCTCATCGACCTCGGTCCCGAGGGCGGCGAGGAGGGCGGCCGCGTGATCGCCACCGGCACCCCGGAGCAGGTGGCCGCCGCGCCCGGCTCCTACACCGGCCAGTTCCTGGCCGAGGTTTTGCGCTCGAGCGAGAAGGAACCGCGGACGCCGGCGCGGGGCCGGCGCCCGAACGGCAACGGGCGTCCGGCGGCTCAAACGGCGCCGCCGGCGAGCGCCGGCGAGCCACTGCCGCCGCTCGCTAAGCGTCGGCCGGGCCGTGCAGCGGCCGCACCCGCGCTCGCGGCCGGCCAGCGCCAGCGCGGCCGCGTGGATCTGCGTGAAAGCGTCAGTTTTCGAGAAGCGCGGCGCGCCCGGCTAGGCTAGCGTGAGCCGGTGTCGTTCCCACACGGAGATCCCAGGAGGTGCTGGAGTGGCCGAGCCCAAGCTGGCGACGCGATCCCCGCGCACGACAAGCGAAGGGAGCGAAGGCCTGAGCGCGGAGGAGCGCGCGGCGGCGCGCGACCGGGTCAAGGAGGTCCGCCGGGGCAAGGTGAGCCCGGAGGAGTCAGCGCGCGAGGTGCTCGAGAAGATCGCCGCCATGCCCGACCCCGACCGCAAGCTGGGCCAGCGGATCCACGAGCTGGTCATGGCGACGGCGCCGGAGCTCGTGCCCCGGACCTGGTACGGGATGCCCGCCTATGCGAAGGACGACAAGGTCATCTGTTTCTTCAAGAACGCGCTCAAGTTCAAGGCGCGCTACGCAACGCTCGGCTTCAGTGACAAGGCGAACCTCGACGACGGCTCGATGTGGCCGACCGACTACGCGGTCGTCGAGCTCACGCCCGAGGTCGAGAAGCAGATCGTTGCGCTCGTGCGGCGGGCGGTGAGCTGACCGCCCGGGCGCGCGTGGTCGCGCGGGGGCCTCAGGCCCCCGCCGGGTACTGACCGCCCGGCGCGCCGTCGCTGCGCGCCGCGGCGATCTGTGCCAGCAGGGCGGCCGGGCTCGTCCCCCCGAGCACCCGCAGGCGAGGCAGGGCGTAGCGATCCTGTCCCGGGCCGGCCCAGCCCGGCACCACGGTGGTCGAGCCGACGAAGCCGGCCGCCTTCACCTCGGCGATGACCGTGGCGTTGTAGTGGCCGGAGGGATAGCAGAACCAGTTGATCGGGACCCCATAGCGGCGGCGGAGCGTCTGCCGGGCGCTCGCCACCTGAGCCTGCAGCTCGGCCGGGCCGAGCGTGATCAGGTCGGCGTGGCTGATCCCCTGCGTGTCGAGCTCCCAGCCGGCGGCGATCAGCCCGCGCACCTGGGCATCGGTGAGACCGCCCTGGGAGGGCGGCAGGCCGGTGAGCTGGATGTTCTCGACCCCCACCCAGTGCAATGCGCGCAGGACCGGCAGCGCGTTCGTGTACTGCGACTGGTAGCCGTTGTCGAAGCTGAGCACGATCGGCTTGCCCGGGCCGAGCGGCACTCCGCGGGTCCAGTAGGCCTCGAGCTGGTCCATCGTCACCGCGTGCCAGCCGGCGGCTGCCAGCGCCCGCATCTGCGCCGCGAACTCGGCCACCGGGACATACAGGCCCGGGTAGGGCGCCCCGGGCGGCGGCGGGTTGATCACGTGGTACATGAGGACGGGTGCGCTCTCGGTCCCCGGCACGCCGGTCGCGCGAGCGCTCGACGACGTCGTTGCGCTGGCGTGTGCAGCGGCCGGTGATCGCGCCCCGCTCACGACCTTCGCGACGGAGGCGGGATGCTTCGCCGCGCCTCCGCTCGTCGCCAGCGCCACGCCGACGGCCACGAGCACGATGACCGCGGTCAGGGCGCCAAGTGCCGCCCAGCGCCGCCGCGCGCGGGCGCGGCGGAGGGTCTGCTCGCGGGCGCGCCGCCGCGCCTGCAGCTCACCCAGCCGAAAGTCGCGTTCGCTCACGCCATGACGGTAGCGAGCCGCCGGCGCTCACGATCACGACACGCGGCGGCGGTGCGGCGTGATTCGCCCAGCCCAGCGCCGCCGGCGAGCCGCGGCCACGCCGGGAGCGGGGCCGGCGCTCACCTCGGGCGGGGGGAAGTCGAGCGCGGGTGGCTGCATGACCGGGGCATCAGCCGGCGGGGCGCTGCGGGCCGGCGGCGCGCTTGGGGCCGGCGATGCGCTCGGGGCCGGCGGCGCGCTCGGGGTCGGGGGTGCGCTCGGGGCCGGGGCCGCGCTCGGGGCCGGCGGCACCCCGGCGCCCGGCCACCACTGCGCCGGCGAATCGGCGTGGCGCGACTGCGCGCGCCGCCGGTGCGGCGAGCGCTGCCAGAGCGCCTCGAGCTGGGCGACCTCGTCGGGACCCAGTTGCGCGCACACGGCCGTCCACGTGTTGACGTCCAGCCGGCGGGCGAACGCGAGCAGGTTGAAGTACCGGTTGATCGTGTGCGGGGTGGGGGAGATGAGCTGGGCCAGCCGCGGGAGCAGCTGGCGCTTGACCATCGCCGCTTGGGGCAGGACGGCGCCGATCGACAGGGCCCCGGTCAGCTCGCCCCCGACCATCAGGCGCTCGGTCGCCGCCAGCGCTGCCGGCACGCTCCGGCACGCCACCAGGCCGACCTGGTCGCCGGTGAGGGTGACGGTGCGCTCGTAGGGGAGGAGGAAGGGCTTGATGAACTGCATCGCGTTCGCCGCGTTCAGCATCACCACGATCGGATCGAGCCGGAATTGCTTGGTCTTCAATGCCCCGACGTGGCGGGCGAGCAGGAACCGCAGTTGTGGCTGCTTGTCCGGCTCCAGCAGCTCGCTGGCCAGGCCCCCCTCGATGATGATGATGTGCGTGCCGAGGTAGGTGGTGAGCTTGACCGGAGGGTCGCTCTTGTCGGCCACGTAGATGTCGATGCCCTTCGCATAGTGCAGCTGGGCGCACACCTCCTCGAGCATGGTCTGGATCTCGGGGAAGGTGCCGCGCGTCACCCGCACGGCGCTGCCGAGCAGCCGGGCCCGAAGGAGATGAATGGTGAACCACAACACGACCAGGGCGCCGAACACGCCGCCGACGAGCTCGACCAGGCCTGAGCCGTTCCGGCCGGCGCCGATGATGCTGAGGACGACGATGATCAGCCACAGGGTCGACATGACCGCGGCGAGCACGAAGCGCCGCTGCTCACCCGGATAGCGCAGCGCGCGCATGGCCGAGCGCGGAATCGAGTCCCGTTGATGGCGGTGCATGCGCATGAGCCCCACTCCCCCCAGCTCGCCCGGCCGAATAGGTCAGACTAGGCGCCCGATGGTCATTGTGTCAATGCGCACGTATCAAATTTCACAGTCCGAGTGGGTCGAACTTCACCAAGTCTCGCCTTTGCTCCCATCGGGGCGGCGGACGCACCTGGCGCGCCGTCCGTTAGCGTCCGCATGGTGGTCGACGACAGGTTGAAGCTGTGGCTGCAGAAGTGGCGCTGGTATGAGCAGAACTCGCTGCCGTGGAACCGGGCGGCCATCCACTGGGAGTTCATGCGCCGAGGCGCCTTTCTGCGCTGGCCGGTCCAGGGCAACGTCCTCGAGGCTCTGCGGGAGGGACGCCTGGAGATCGGCGAGGGCGCCCTGTTCGAGCCCGGAGTCTGGATCACTGCGCCCGGCGAGGCGCGGATCCGCATCGGGCCGGGCACGTTCCTGAACATCGGCGTGATGGTGGCGGCGGCCGAGCTGGTGGAGATCGGCGCCCACTGCATGTTCGCCAACGGCTGCTTTGTCTCCGACGCCAGCCACCGCTTCGACGATCCCGGGCTTCCGGTGCCCTGGCAGGGCTTCACCAGCAAGGGCCCGACCCGCATCGGCGACAACGTGTGGTGTGGCGCGCACACGGTGATCACCACCGGGGTGACGGTCGGCGAGCGCTGCGTGATCGGCGCCAACTCGGTGGTCACTCGCGACCTGCCCCCATTCTCGATCGCCGCCGGAGCGCCGGCTCGCGTGCTGCGGACGATCGAGTACGCCCGCTGACGAGGCGCCCCGGCTCCCGACCGTCGGGAGTCGAGGCGCCCCGCTGTGCTCAGCCCCGGGAATCCGGTCCCGTCAACTCGGGTGGGGCCGAAGGGTCCCCACCCGCGGTGGGCACCCCGGAGCCACGGGTCAGCTACCGCTGGGCACGCCCGAGGCGGGCGGTGCCGGCTGCGTTCCCGTGTACGGCTTGATCGCGCTGCCGGCCGTCGGGTCGGTGACGAGCGGGCCGCCGAACTCGACCACCTTGCCGCCCTGGACCTTCGCCATCGCGACGCCGCTGTAGCCGCCGTGCTGGCTCTGCGTGTAGCGGAACGGCACGAGGCCCGGCCCCGACCACGAGCCGCCCTTCTGGTCGATCGCGTTCACGAGGGCCTGGCGGGTCAGGTGCGGGCCGGCGGCCTGCAGCGCCTGCACGAGCGTGTACGCGGCCGCCATGCCGTACTCGACGTTGCCGTCGAAGGGGGCGCTGGCGTCGTACTGGTTGTGGACCTTCATGAACAGCTGGATCCACGGGTTGCTCGTGTCGCTCGACGAGGGCAGGTAGCCGTCGGTGATCGCGCCCTCGATGAGCGCGGTGCCCGAGGCCTTGCCCTTGGAGATCGACTTCAGCAGCGCGCCGACCGTCGTCGGGTCGATGCCGACGTTGGAGACGACGAGCTGCGGGTGATAGCCGAGGGTGAACGAGGTCAGCTCGGCGATCGCCGTGTAGATCGGCACGGTGAAGCTGACGAACACCGTCGCGCCCGAGCTCTTGATCGCGGCGACCTGGGGGCCGAGGTTGGTCGTGCCCGCCTGATAGGGCTGGGCGCTGACGATCTCCGATGCCGGCAGCTCGTCCTTGATCCCGGCCAGGCCGCCCTGCCCGAAGTCGTCGTCCTGATAGAGGACGCCCACCTTCTTGCCGGTGAGGTGCTGCTTGATGTACTGGCCGAGGATCTTGCCCTCGATCGTGTAGTTCGGCTGCCAGCCGAACGTCTCCGGCTGGGCGCCGCCGTTGTCCCAGCATGGGCACCCCGAGGCGACGAAGATGTCGGGGATCTTCTCGGCGTTCAGGAACCCGACGACCTTCGTGTGGGTGGGAGTGCCCAGGCCCTCGAAGATGCCGAACACGTTGCTCTGGAGCACGAGCTGGTGCACGACGCTGACCGTCTGGGCTGGGTTGTAGGCGTCGTCCTTGATGATCAGGTGGAGCTTGCGGCCGTACACGCCGCCGTTGGCGTTGACGTAGTCGAAGAACGCCTGTGATGCCGGGGCGATCTCGCTGTAGCCGGGCGCGGCCGGTCCGGTCAGGGGCTGGTGGGTGCCGAAGGTGATGCTCGTTGCCGTCACGCCCGGCGCGGTCGCGCCGCCGTTGCCGCCGCCGCTGCTACTGCTGCTGCTGCTGCTGCTCGAGCTTCCACCGCCGCTGCTGCCGGTGCTGCTGCTGCTCTTGCTCGAGCCGCACGCCGCCAGCGCGAGCGCCAGGAGCAGTGCCGCCCCGAGCGCGCCCAGCCTCATCAGCCTGGGATGACGCATTCCCTCAACCTCCTCTGTTGGACGAAATGGCGGGTATCCGGCATTTCGATACGTTCCCTCTCTCGCGTTCCAAATACTAAGCTGTTCCGCGGCGCGATGGCAAGAGCCATCGCCGGACCGGTACGAAATTCGGCGAGGACCGATGGCAGAGACAGCACGGGCAAAGCGGGGACGGCCGGCGACCGCGTCACGCGAGGACGTCCTCCGGGTCGTGCGGGGGCAGTACCTGTCCGGCCAGCGCGTCGACGTGACCGTCGTGGCCCGCGAGCTCGGCCTGGGGCGGGCCACGATCTACCGCTGGTTCGGATCCCGGGAGAAGCTCATCAGCGAGGCGATCATCCGCGAGTTCGACGTCCTGCTCGAGCGCAAGCGCACCCAGGCCAGGGGCACCGGCGCCGAGTGGCTGCTCACCGTGCTCGACAGCGTCAACCGGGCGCTCAGCCACTCGACCGCGCTGCGCCGCCTGGTCGAGCAGGAGCGCCAGATCGCCCTGCGCCTGCTCACCTCCAGCGGCGGGACCGTTCAGCCGTGGGTGACGGCGGCGTTCCGGCGCCTCATCGACGAGCAGGTCTCCACGGGCACCTACCGGCCTCCGGCCAGCGCTGACACGCTCGCCTACGCGCTCGTGCGCCTGATGGAGGCATTCCTCTACAACGACGCTGCCATCGGGATTCGCGGCGATCACGAGCGCCTGCGCGAGGTTCAAGCCGCGCTGCTCGGCGTGCCCCGCTGAGCCCGGCGCAGGCCGATGGCTCGGCGGCCGAGCGCCCGCAGCGCGCCCTGGATGCCGGACGGCCACACGAGCATGGCGATGATCAGCACGGCCCCGTAGATGGCCAGCGGCAGGTTCTTGGACACGTTGGTCGACAGCGACACGCTGTTGGCCAGGTCGGTCGTCCAGTTGGGCAGCAGGACGAGCAGCGCCGCCCCCCAGATCGCGCCCCACAGGGAACCGAGCCCGCCGATCACCACTCCGGCGAGCAGGTCGAGCGAGAGCTGGATGCCGAACGCCCCCGGGGCGGCGAGCTGGTCGACGACGGCGGCGAGCAGCCCGCCACCGAGTCCGGCGCAGGCGGCGCTGATGACGAACGCGGTCGTCTGGGTCCGTCCGACCCGGAGCCCGCACAGCCGCGCGGCGATCTCGTCGTCACGCACCGCTCGCAGGGCCCGGCCACTGCCGCTGTGCACGAGGTTGTAGAGGACGAACAGCACGATGAGTGCGCAGATGACGGTGATCCAGGCCTCCCAGTGGTAGAGCGTGAAGCTCTGGCCGAGCCAGCCCGGCGGAGTGGGAGGGTTGAGCGTGAGTCCGTTCTCACCCCCGAACAGGGTGGAGAACTTGTCGGCCAGCGCGGGCAGGCCGACCGCGAAGGCGAGCGTGGCGCCGGCCAGGTACGGCCCCTCGAGGCGCGTGGCGGCGAGGCCGAGCGGGATGCCGATGACGGCGGTAGCGGCGGCCGAGGCGGCGAGCGCCCAGGGCAGCGCCCAGCCCTGCTTGGTGATCAGCAGCCCGGCCGTGTAGGCGCCGCAGGCCATCAGCGCGCCGTGACCGAGAGAGATGCGCCCGCCGAGTCCGGCGAGCACGGTCAGCCCGGCCAGGGCGGCGAAGTAGTAGCAGCCGGTGGCGATCTGGCTGTTGCGGTAGTCGCTCAGCGCGCCGGTGACGAGGTAGAGCACGACGGCGGCGAAGAGCAGGACGAGCAGCGAGCGCACGAGCGTGAACCGGGTGAGGATTGCGCGCGCGCGAATCACACCCGCCGCTCCTGCGTGGCGCTGAACAGCCCGCCCGGGCGGACCATCAGCACGACCATGAGGATGACCAGCGCGGCCAGCGGCACGAGCGCGGAGCCCTCGTAGCCGGACACGTAGGAGAGCGCGAGCCCGAGCAGGAGGCCGCCGGCCACGGCGCCTGGCGGGCTGTCCAGGCCCCCGAGCACCGCGGCGACGAAGCCGCTGATCAGGATCGGGTCGAAGCTGTTCGGACCCAGGAAGGTCGACGGGGCGACGAGCACGCCGGCCAGTGCCCCGGTGAGGGCGGCGAGCGCCCACCCGACGGTGAACATGCGCCCGACGCGCACGCCGAGCAGGCGCGCCACCTCGGGGGCGAACGCGGCCGCCCGCATCCGCAGGCCGAGCGAGGTGGCCCGGAACACGACGGCGAGGATGACCGCCACGGCGATGACCACGCCGACGATGAACGTGTCGTTGGGCGTGAACAGCAGCGTCGTGTGGCCGACCGTGTAGCCGTGCAGCGAGAACGCGGCCGGGAACGAGCGCGGCGAGTTGCCCCAGATCATCCCGGCCACCGCGACCAGGACGGTGTAGAGCCCGAGCGTGAGGATGACCGCGTTCAGCGGTGCCGCGTTCTCGACCGGGCGCACGAGGACGCGCTCGACGACCGCCCCCAGCACCAGTCCGGCGGCGAGCGCGACGAGCAGCCCCACCACGTAGGAGCCGGTCGAGTTGATGACCGCGCTGGCGATGAACGTCGTGATCATCAGCATCGCCCCCTGGGCGAAGTTGACGATCCGCGTGGCCCGCCAGATGAGTACGAGCGCGAGCGCCACGGCGGCGTCGATCGCGCCGCTGGAAATCCCGTTGAGAGTGAGATCGATGAACTTGGTCATGCGCGCTCAGAAGCCCAGGTAGGCGTGGCGGAGGCTCTCGTTCGCGGTCAGCCGGGCGGCGTCGTCCTCGGCCACCACGCGGCCGAGGTTGAGCACGACCCCGCGGTTGGCCACCGACAGCGCGCTGCGGGCGTTCTGCTCGACGAGCAGCACGGCCAGACCGAGGGTGTCGGCGAGCTTGCGCACGAGGCCCATGATCTGCGCCACGAGCATCGGCGCCAGCCCGAGCGAGGGCTCGTCGAGCAGGAGCGCGGTCGGCCGGGCCACGAGTGCGCGGCCGATCGACAGCATCTGGCGCTCGCCACCGGAGAGCCGTGAGGCGGGCTGACGGCGGCGCTCCTCCAGGCGCGGGAACAGCTCGAAGATCTCGCTCAGCGGCGCGGCGCCGCGGCCGCGCCACAGTCCGCCGAGGCGGAGGTTCTCCTCCACCGTCAGCTCGGCGATGACGCCGCGTCCCTCCGGCACGTGGGCGAGACCGCGGCGGACGATCGCCTCCACGGCGAGCCCGGTGATGTCCTGGCCGTCGAGCCGGACCTGGCCGCTCGAGGGCCGGACGAGCCCGCTCACCGTCCGCAGGAGCGAGGTCTTGCCGGCGCCGTTGGCGCCCAGGACGGCGAGCACGGCGCCCTCGTCCACCCTCAGCGACACGTCGTTGACCGCCCGCACCGGGCCGTAGTCGGTGCACAGGCCGCTCACCTCAAGCATCGACGCCGGCTCCATGGGGCAGCTCGAAGTCGTCCGCCTCGCGCCCCAGATAGGCCTCAGCCACGCGGGCATCCTGCTTGATCTCCTCCGGCCCGCCGGTGGCGATCACGCGGCCGAAGTCGAGCACGGCGACGCGATCGCACACGGTCATGACCACATCCATGTGGTGCTCGACGAGCATGACTGCGATGTCCTGTCCGAGCGCGCGGATGAGCTCGCCGAGCTCGCGCATGTCCTCGCTGCCCAGGCCGCCGGCCGGCTCGTCGAGCAGGAGCAGCTCGGGATCGCCGGCCAGCGCGCGGGCGAGGGCGACGCGCTTCTGGATCGCGTAGGGGAGGGTGCCGGGCAGGCGGTCGGCCACGTCGGCGCAGCCAAGCCGCTCCATCGCGCTCTGCGCCCGCTCGCGCAGCGCCCGCTCGCTCCAGTCCGACCAGGGCATGGCCAGGGCGGCGCTCAGCCAACCGGCGCGGCGAAAGCGCTCAGCGCCGACCATCACGTTCTCCCGCACGGTGAGGTGGGCGAACAGGCCGACGCCCTGCAGCGTGCGGGCGATCCCGTAGCCGGCCAGATCGTGCGGACGCATCCGGCGAACGGTCTCTCCGCGCCAGACGATCGTGCCGGCCTGCGGGACGACGAAGCCGCAGATGACGTTGAACAGCGTCGTCTTTCCGGCGCCGTTGGGGCCGATGATCCCGAGCACCTCGCCGGGTGCGACCTCGACCGATACGTCCTGCAGCGCGGTGATGCCCCCGAACGCGACCGTGACCCCGCGCACCTCCAATCCCGGTGCCCGGGGCGACTCCCTCTTCTCCACGCGCGGCACGCTACATCAGGCTGGGTCCACGTGCCAATAGTGAGACAGAAACTGTTATGAGTTCTTAATAACGATGCCTTCGAGGATGTTCGCCGCCGTCTCGGTGGCGTCGATGGCGGCCTCGAGGCGCTCGTAGACGTCCTTCCAGCGGATCACCACCATCGGGTCGATCCCGCCGTCGAACAGGGCCGCGACGGCCTCCCGCGTGATCCGGTCGCCCTCGTTCTCGAGGCGGTTGACCTCGACGGTGTAGCGCGACACGTCGCGAAAGCCGCGCAGGCAGCCGAGTGCCTCGGCGATCTGGACCGTGGCGTCGCGGAGCACTCGGGCCAGCCGGATCGACTGGTCCATCGGAGCCTCGATCCGGTAGAGCCCGAGGTAGTCCGCCACCTCCTCGGTGTAATCGATGATGTCGTCCAGCGCCGAGGCGAGCGCAAGGATGTCCTCGCGGTCGATCGGAGTGACGAACGTCTGGTTGAGGTGGTGGTGGATGTCGTGGACGATCCGGTCGCCCTCGTGCTCGAGATCGCGGATCTCGGCCGCCAGCTCCTTCTGGTCCGGGTAGTCGGAGAGGAGCCGGTGCAGGAGCTCGGCCGCGTGCTGCAGGTTGCGGCCGGCCTCCTCGAAGAGCTCGAAGTAGACGCGGTCACGCGGGGCGAAGATCTGCCCGAGACGAGGCATCACTGCAGGGTATAGGTTGTCCCGGCGCCCGGCGGTGCCCGGCGGCGGTTTTACTTGCCGCTCACAGGAGCTCGCTCAGCCCGGCTCGGAACTCGGCGAGCTCGGCCTCGTCGATCGAGTAACAGTGCTCGGGGGCCGGGAAGGTTCCCCGGCGCACGTCGGTGGCGTACTCGGCCACTCCGGCCACCATCTGGGCCCGCACCTCGGCGTAGCGCTTGGCGAACCGCGGCGAGTGGCCGTCGTAGATCCCGAGCAGGTCGTGGAACACGAGCACCTGGCCGTCGGTGGCCGGCCCGGCGCCGATACCGATGACCGGGATCTCGAGGTGCGGCATGACCGCGTCGCTGACCGCGGCGGGGATGGCCTCGAACACGATCGCGAAGCACCCGGCCTCCTGGAGGGCGAGGGCGTCGCGGGCGAGGGCGAGCGCCGCCGCGGCGCTCCGGCCCTGAGCGCGGTAGCCGCCGAGCGCGGTGGCCGTCTGGGGCGTCAGTCCGACGTGGCCCATGACCGGGATGCCCGACTCGACGATCGCGTGAGCGCGCTGGACGCTGGTGCCGCCGCGCTCGAGCTTGACTGCATCGCAGCCCGCCTCCTTGACGAACCGCTGGGCGGTGGCGATCGCCTGCTCGTCGGAGGCCTCGTAGGAGCCGAACGGGAGATCGCCGATGAGCAGCGGGGTGCGCAGGCCACGCCGGGCGGCGGCGGCGAGCATGAGCATCTCGTCGGTGGACACCGGCACGGTCGAGGGGTAGCCGAGGACGGTCATCGCGCCCGAGTCGCCGACGAGCACCATGTCGACGCCGGCCTCCTGGGCGACCTGGGCCGAGGGATAGTCGTAGGCGGTCACCATCACGATCGCCTCCCCGAGCCGCTTCTTCTCGGCCAGGCGCGGCAGGGTCATCGGGAGCGGGTCGTGGAGGTTCTGGGGAACCGTGACGTGCGGTCGGGCGGACATGTGCGTTCCTCCTGGTTTCAGCCGGCGGCGAGCAGGGCGGACACCTGCTCGTCGACGGCGAGGATCTCGTTGCCGGCATTGACATGGACGACGCGCGGGAGGTAGTGCTCGAGGTCGTCCGGGTCATACGCGCCGTAGGAGATGACGATGATCGTGTCGCCCCGGTGCACGAGGCGGGCCGCGGCGCCGTTGACCTTCATCGCCCGCGAGCCGCGCTCGCCGGCGATCGTGTAGGTCTCGAACCGCGCGCCGTTGTCGACATCGACGACGGCGACCTGCTCGAACTCGCGGATGTCGGCCGCCTCGAGCAGGTCGGGGTCGATCGTGATCGATCCGACGTAATGCAGGTCGCAGTCGGTCACGGTCGCGCGGTGGATCTTCGATTTCAGCATCGTGCGTTGCATTCACGGCCTCCCGTCGTGGATGGGCGCGTTGTCGATGAGCCGGGTCGTGCCCACCCGGCCGGCGACGACGGCGAGCACCTCGCCCTCGATCCGCTCGACCGGCGCCAGCGTCGATGTGCTCACCAGTTCGAAGTACTCGGGCTCGACCCCGGCCTGGGCGAGCTCGGCCAGCGCCCGCGCCCGCACCGCGGTGGGCTGGTGCTCGCCCTCGCGCACGGCATCGCCAGCCAGCTGCAGCGAGCGGTGCAGGGCCAGCGCCCGGCGGCGCTCCTCGGCGCTCAGGTGGGCGTTGCGGCTCGACATGGCCAGCCCGTCCGGCTCTCGCACCGTCGGGCACACCTCGATCCGCACCGGGAGGTCGAGGTCGCGCACGAGCCGGCGGATGACGAGCGTCTGCTGGGCGTCCTTCTGCCCGAAGTAGGCCACGCTCGGGGCGACGATGTTGAACAGCTTGGTCACCACTGTGGCCACGCCGGTGAAGTGCTCGGGGCCCCGGAACGTCCCCTCGAGGTGCTCACTCACCCGGGCGACCGCGACCGTGGTGGCGAACCCGTCCGGATAGATCTCCTCCCGCGGCGGGGCAAACAGGAAGTCGACGCCGATGTCGGCGGCCAGGGCGGCGTCGCGGCGCTCGTCGCGGGGGTAGGCGTCGAGGTCGGTCTGCTCGTTGAACTGGATCGGGTTGACGAACAGCGAGACGACGACGACCTCGCAGTCCGCGCGGGCGCGCCGCATGAGCGACAGGTGTCCGTCGTGGAAAGCGCCCATCGTCGGCACGAGCCCGATCGTGCGCCCGGCCCGCCGGCTCTCGTGCAGGGCGGTGCGGAGCTCGCTGACCGTGCGCAGGGTCCTCACGCTGCGTGCTCCGATCCGGCCGGACCGCCGGCCCGCGCGGCGAGGGCCCGGGTGTGCTCGACGAGCGCATCGAACAGGCTCAGTAGCTCGGGGGCGCGCTCGGCTACGGCGGCCCGCTGACGGGCCACGGTCAGCTCGTCGCCCCGGGCCACCGGCCCGGTCAGCGCGCCCTCGCCGCCGAGCACGGCCCAGTTCTCCACCGTCGCCCGCACGAGCGGGACGAGCAGCTCGCGCGTCACGCCGGCGCCCGCGGCCAGCTCCTCGGCCGCTGCCTCGAGCGTGACGAGGAAGTTCGAGGCCATCGACGCGGCGGCGTGGTAGGCGGCGCGCGCGTCGTCTCCGACGAGGACCGGCCGCAGTTGCAGCGCGCCGGCGATGCGCTCGGCCAGGCGCAAGGCGCGGGGCGTGGTGCCGGCGATCGCGGCGCCGGCCCCGGCGAACCGGGGCGCTCGCTGCCCGGTCACGGTCATGAGCGGGTGCAGGCCGAACGCCTCGTGGGGAGCGAGCACGTCGAGTCCGGTGGCGCCCGAGCAGTGGCCGACGAGCGGGCCACACGGCAGCCGGGCGGCCGCGGCGGCGATCTGGCCGTCGGGGACGCAGAGCAGGATCGCGTCGGCGAGCTCGAGCGCCGCCGGCGTGTGGTCACGGCCGAACGGCGCGCCGCTCAGCAGCGTGAATGCGCCCGTGCCGGTGGGCAGAGCCGACGCGATCGCGCTGCCGAGCCGGCCCCGGCCGATGATGGCCAGGCACGGACAGGGGGGGAGGTCGGAGGAGGAATCCCGTTCCAGTTCCCGCATTCGAGATACCGGTCGGTGGTGAAGGTGAGAGGCGACTTGGCAACGAGGTCCGCCCCGTGCGGTGACGGCCTCGCGCTCATGGTACCCCGCGGGCCTCTCCCCGTATCACCCCCGCCGAAGCTGTGTGCGAACCCGCACAGAGGCCCCCCACCCAGCGAGCGGGGCGAAAAACCCGCACCACACGCGGCTTTTCCGCCCCGGTCCCCCCAATTTCCCCGCAGGCTGCGGCCTGAGCGTCCGAATCGCGTCGGCTCCCGCGTTTACCATCGGAATCCGTGAGCACCGCCACCGAGCGTCGCGAGCGGCTGAAAGAGGTCTACCAGCAGGCGCGCGGGTGCGTGCGCTGCCCGCTGCACCGCACGCGCACGAACGTCGTGTTCGGATCCGGCAACGCCGACGCCGGCCTGATGTTCGTCGGCGAGGCGCCCGGCGCCAACGAGGACCGCCAGGGGCTGCCGTTCGTCGGCCAGGCCGGGAAGCTGCTCGAGAAGCTGTTGAACGAGATCGGCCTGAGCCGCGAGGACGTGTTCATCGCCAACGTCCTCAAGTGCCGGCCCCCCGAGAACCGTGATCCCCATCCGAACGAGATCGCTGCCTGCTCGGAGTACCTGCGCAGCCAGGTGGGGCTGATCGAGCCGGTCGTCATCTGCACGCTGGGCAACTTCTCCACCAAGCTGCTGCGGGAGGACACGACCGGGATCTCGCGGCTGCACGGTCGCGACGAGGTGCGGACGATCGGCTCCCGAGCGGTCCGGCTCTATCCGCTCTACCACCCCGCCGCCGCGCTCTACACGCCGTCGATGCTCGAGACGCTGCGATCCGACTTCCAGCGCATCCCCGAGCTGCTCGCCCAAGGCGCCCCCGAACAGCCGCCGGCGCTGCAGCCGGTGCCCGAGCCGGAGCCCGAGCTCGAGCGCGCGCCCGAGCTTGAGCGCGCACCCGAGCCTGCGCCCGACGCCGCCGCGCCCGAGGCCGACCCGGCGGCGCCGGTGCCGGTCATGCAGCTAGGACTGTTCTGATCCGCCCGAGGGCTCGGGCGTAGCGCCCGGGCCGCTCCGCTCGCTCGACACCTCCGGCTCGGGCGGCGGACTCTGGACAGCACTCGGCAGCTTCGGCTTCGCCTCCGGAGCGCTGGCCGCCGGCGCACCCGCCGGGCGCGTCGTGCCGGCCTTCTGGGCCGCGGTCCGCGCCCGCGCCGTGGCCGGCTGGGCCGACCGGGCGGTGCCGGTGCGGGCCGTCGCGCCGCCGGTCGGCTCCGGCGCTCCGGCCGTCCCGGCGGAGGCACCGGAGGCCTGGCTCGTGCGCCGGACGCGCTGCGTGCCCTTCGGGGTCTCGCCCGTCGCCCGCGTGCGCGTGCGCGTGCGCGCGGCGCGCGGGCCGCGCGGGCCGCGGGCGGGGCGCGGGCGTGGCCGAGCGCGGCGTCTTCTGGGCGCTGCGGGGGGAGCCTGCGCGGGTCCGGGAGGGGTCAGCGGGCGGGCGGTCGTCCATGTCCGGCTTGGCGGCGCCGAGCCGGGACCGGGCCTGGGAGACGATCCCGCTCGCCTCGCCGGCGACCGCGCGGAGGAGGCGCTCGGACTGGCGGGCGGTGGTGCGGAGAAGGCTCGTGATCGGGCGAAGTGAGGGGTTCATCTCGCACTCCCTTTCAAGCTGGGGAACGCTGTGAGCTTTCCCGAGCCTCGAGCCGTGAAACGGGAACGTCAGGCCGGTTCGGGCGCGAAGGTACGCCGCGCCTCGGCCGGCTCGGCCGGCTCGGCCGGTGGCGGCGACTTCTCCGGGCGCAGGGCCATGGCGAAGGCGATGAGCGCGCCGACGGCCTGGACGCCGAGCACGACGGTGGCGAAGTCGGCCGGCTTGCGGGAGGCGCCGGCGAGCAGGATCGGCTCGGCCACCGCGACGGCGGCGATGAGGACGAGGAACCACGCCCGCTTGAGCGCGAGCATGTACTGGATCGCCAGGTAGGTGGCGGCGAGCATCGTGAAGGCGACGCCGAGGATGAACAGCGACCCCGACGCTGCGGTGCGGTTGGCGCCGAAGGCGGCCCGAAGCAGCGGCTTGGCGCCGAAGCCGAAGATGAGCAGCACCGGCACCGCGCACACGAGGATGATGGCCAGGGCGCGGCCGAGCACCGGGCGCGTGTCCTCGCCGGCCGCCCGGCGGCGCGAGGTCTCCGGCACCAGGTAGAAGCCCGCCCCGATCGCCACCCAGATGAGCACCTTGGCGGCCACCGCGGTGGCGGCGTAGGAGCTGGCCAGGTTCGGGATCCCGCCCATCCTGTGCTTGGCCGCGATGATGTCGATGTTCTGCAGGACGGCGATGACGATCAGGCCCGCGATCGGGGCCCAGGCGCGGGCGACGTGGGTGCCGAGGCCGGGGCCGCTCAGCGCGGCCGAGGCGCCGCCCGCCTCCGCGCTCGCCGCCTCGCCCTCGAGCCGGGCCGCATAGCCGCGTAGCTCCCAGGTGCAGTACAGGCCCATGGCCACGAACGACAGCGGAGTGCCGAGGTAGGCGCCGGTGACGCCGAGCCCGATCCCGGCCAGAATCGCCCCGACGATCAGGCGCGAGCCCTGCTCGCCGATCAGGCTGATGCCGACCGAGCGATAGTCGCCCACGCCCTGCAGGGCACCGCGCAGGATCGAGAGCTCGAGCCACAGGCAGCCAGCGGGCAGGCCGAGAGCGGCCGCCCACTGGTCGTGCTTGACGCCGACGGCGGAGGCGATCGGCTCGCGCAGCAGCACCGAGACGATCGTCATCAGGACGGTGAACCAGACCATCGTCCGGGTCCAGCGCCTCAGGGTGACGAGCAGCTCGGGGCCGACACCCAGATGGCCGAGCACGCCCTCGCGGGCCGTGGCCACCTGGAGGGCCTGGCCGGCCACGCCGAGGATGAGGAAGTAGCTGATCAGCGCCGCGAGCGCGCCGTAATCGGTGAGCTCGCGGGCGAACACGACCGTCGAGCCGAGCGCGATCACGTTGTTCAGGATCATCGCGCCGGCCAGGCCGCCGGCCTTCGCGATGTCCGAGCTGCGCAGGCCGTTCAGCTGCACCTCGTAGCGGGATCGAAGCGCTGCGATCCGGCCCACCTTGGCTTTCCGTTCCGCCGTGGGACTGACCATCGTCACACTGACGGTACCGAATGCGCACCTACCACACTGCCTCTCCCGGTGAAACCGAGGCCCTCGGTGCCGACCTGGCCGCGGGTCTGCGCCCGGGTGACGTCGTGCTCGTCGCCGGGGACCTGGGGGCGGGCAAGACGACGTTCGTGCGCGGCGCCTGCCGGGCCCTCGGGGTCACCGGGCCAGTGTCGAGCCCGACGTTCACCATTGGCCAGCGCTATCCGGGCCGCGTCCCGGTCTCGCATCTCGACTTCTACCGGCTCGGCGGCCTCGACGGTGAGGATCCCGAGCTGCTCGCCGACTACCTGGACGGCGAGCGGATCGCCTTCGTCGAGTGGCCGGGTGCGGTCGAGGCGGAGCTCGCCGACTTCGGGCGGATCGCCGCGCGGGTGCGCATCGAGCACAGCGGCCAGGAGCGGCGGACGGTGCACATCGGATGACGCTGCTCGCGCTCGACACCGCGACGAGGGCGACGAGCGTCGCCCTGTGCCGGCCCGGTTCCGAGCCGCTGGAGGCCCGCGACGACCCGGCGCCCGGCGCCCGGCCCGGCCACGCCAGCCAGGTGCTCACACTTGGCGCTGAGCTGCTGCGCCGGGCGGATCTGCCCTGGAGCGCGCTCGAGCGCCTAGCCGTCGGGACCGGACCGGGCACGTTCACCGGGTTGCGGATCGGACTGGCCACCGCCCGGGCCCTCGCCTCGGCGCTCGGTGTGCCGCTCGTCGGCGTCTCCACCGCCGCGGCGCTCGCGCTGGAGGCCGTCGAGGCCGCTCGATCGAGCGGCTGTGAGGTCGTGGTGGCCGCCATCGACGCGCGCCGTCGCGAGGTGTTCCTGGCTGCCTGGCAGCTGCCGGCCGCCGGCGATGGGCTCGAGCTCCTCGCCCGTCCGGGCGCAGCGCTCCTCGCGCCCCAGGCGCTCGGGCGGCCCGAGGCGGCCCGCGCCCTGAGCGCGCTCGGGGCACCGGCCCTGGTCGTGGGGGACGGGGCGATAGCATTTCGGGACGACCTCGAGCGCTCCGGGGCGCTCGTCCCGGACGACGGCTCCGAGCTGCACCGGGTCACCGCCCGCTCGCACTGCCGCCTGGCCGCGCGGCTGGAGGGGCGCGCCCCCGAGGAGGTGACACCGGAGTACGTTCGCGCACCGGACGCCCAGCTCCCCAGCCCCCGATCAGCAGCGTGAGCAGCGAACCGATCACCGTCCGTCCCCTCGGCTTCACCGACCTGCCCCAGGTCATCGCCATCGAGCGCCGGGCGTTTCCCACGCCGTGGTCGCTGTCGATGTTCGTGCTCGAACTCTCGAAGGCCTCCGGCGTATGCCTGGCCGCCGAGGCGCAGCGCCGCATCGTCGGCTACCTCGTGTGCTCGCGCTACGCCGACATCTGGCACCTCATGAACATCGCCGTCGACCCGACGCAGCGCCGCCGCGGGGTGGCCACCGCGCTGCTGGAGGCGATGCTCGAGCGGGCCGGCCCAGGTGAGTCCTACACGCTCGAGGTGCGTCCGTCCAACGCCGGGGCCATCGCGCTCTACGAGCGCTTCGGCTTCCGCTCAGCGGGGACACGCCGGCGCTACTACAGCGACACCGGCGAGGACGCCGTGATCATGTGGCGCACCGCCTCGACCACCTCGACCCCGAGCGCCCTCGGGTGATCCTCGGCATCGAAACCAGCTGCGACGACACGTGCGCCGCGGTCGTCGAGCGCGACGGGACCATCCGCGCCAACGTCATCTCCTCCCAGGGCATCCACGACCGCTACGGCGGCGTCGTGCCCGAGATCGCCGCCCGCCACCATCTCGAGCTGATCGGCGCCGCCGTGCAGGACGCCCTGCGCCAGGCCGGCACCTCGCTGCCGGAGCTCGAGCTGGTCGCGGTCACGCGCGGGCCGGGGCTGGTCGGGGCCCTGCTCGTCGGGCTGGCCAGCGCCAAGGCGCTCGCGGCCGCCCACGAGCTGCCGCTCGCCCCGGTCGATCACCTGCACGGCCATGTGGCGGCGAACTTCCTCGCTCCGGACCCGTTCGAGCCTCCGTTCATCAGCCTGGTGGCCAGCGGCGGCCACACGCTGCTCGCTCACGTGCGCGACCACGGACCGGACTACGAACTGCTCGGGCAGACGCTCGACGACGCTGCCGGCGAGGCGTTCGACAAGGGCGCGCGCCTGCTCGGCCTCGGCTTCCCCGGCGGTCCGGCCCTCGAGCGGCTGGCCCGCGCGGGCGACCCGGACGCCTACGCCTTCCCGATCGCCCGCCGCGTTCCCGGCCTCGACTTCTCCTTCGCCGGCCTGAAGACGGCGCTGCTCTACCGCGTGCGCGAGCTCGACGAGGCCGAGCGCGAGCGCCGGCGGGCCGATCTCGCCGCCTCCTATCAGGCGGCGATCGTCGAGGCGCTCGTGCTGCGGGTGCAGCAGGCACTCGAGCAAACCGGTCAGACCCGCCTGGCCATCGGCGGGGGGGTGGCCGCCAACGGACCGCTCCGAGCCCGGCTGGCCGAGCTCGGGGTCGAGCTCGACGTGCCGCCGATCGCGCTGTGCACCGACAATGCGGCCATGATCGCCAGCGCCGGGCGCTACGTCCCCGCCCTCCCGTATCCCGACTACCTCGCCCTCGACGCCTACGCGAGCGGCGAGCCCGTGCCGGCGGTGCGGTGAAGCGGGTCGTCCTCTACGGGCGGGAGGGATGCTGTCTGTGCGACGAGGCCCGCGTCGTGCTCGAGCGCGTGCGCACGCGTGCGCCCTTCGCGCTCGAGGAATTCGACATCGAGCGCGACGAGGCCGTGCACCGGGCATATCTCGAACGGATCCCCGTCGTTACGATCGATGGCGTGGAGGCGTTCGAATACTTCGTCGATGAGGCGCGCCTGGAGCGCGAGCTGACCGCGTGAGCTTCGCGGTCGGCAACGACTCCGAGCCGGCACGACCGGGCGACAAGCTCTCGCTCGGCGTCGCCGCACGCCTGTCGCGCTACCTGCAGGTGCTCACGCAGGCCCGCAAGATGGGCAAGGAGACGATCAGCTCGCAGGAGCTGGCCGACTACACGCACGTGAACTCGACCCAGATCCGGCGCGACCTGTCGGGCTTTGGCAAGTTCGGCAAGCGCGGCGTGGGCTACAACGTGGAGTCGCTGGTCGGGCAGATCCGCAAGATCCTGCGCACTTCGGGCCAGCACAACATCGGCCTGTTCGGGGCCGGGCACCTCGGCACCGCGATCGCCACCTCCGACATCTTCGCCGACCATGGCTTCCGTGTCGTTGCCGTGTTCGACGCCGACCACGGCAAGGTGGGAGAGCGGATCGGCGCGCTGCGCGTGCGCCACACCTCGGAGATGCGCGAGGCGATCGCTCACGAGGAGATCGTCGTCGCCGTGCTCGCGGTCCCCTCGGCGGCCGCCCAGGCGCTCGCCGACCAGCTCGTCGGGGCTGGGGTGCGGATCATCTTCAACTACTCCGAGGCGCTGTTGCAGGTCCCGCCCGAGGTCACGGTCCACACCTCCAGTCCGGCCGTCGACCTCCTCTACGCGCTGTACTTCTATCTCACCTGACGGGCGCTCCTGAGACATTGGGACTCGACCTGGACACGGCACGCGCGGCCTTCGATGCCTCGACCGACGGCACGATCGGGATCGAGGAGGAGTTCCAGATCCTCGATCCGCACTCGCTCGAGCTCGTGCCTCGGTTCGAGGAGCTGCGCATCGGGGCGCTCGAGGACGCCGTGCTGGCGGACGCGGTGGCCGGCGAGCTCATCTCCTCGGAGATCGAGATCCGCTCCGGCCGGGCGGAGAACCTGGCCGCGGCGCTGGTCGCCCAGCGCGAGCGGCGCGGGCGCCTGTTCGCGCTCGCCCGCGAGCGCGGGATCGCGCTCGGCGCCACCGGCACCCATCCGTTCTCGGACTACCGGGCCCAGGCGATCATCGACACCGAGCACTACCGGCGGGTCGAGCAGGGTCTGCAGTACGTGGCCTGGCGCAACAACACGTTCTCGATCCACGTCCACGTCGGGGTCCGGGGCGCCGACCGGGCCGTGGCGGTGTGTGACCGGCTGCGCCCCGTGCTCCCCGTGCTGCTGGCCGTCTCGGCCGACTCCCCGTTCCTGGATGGCCGCGACTCGGGCCTGCACAGCGCGCGCAGCCAGACGTTCACGAAGAGCTTTCCGCGCTGCGGCGTTCCCGATGCCTTCGGGAGCTGGGAGCGCTACGCCGCCTATATCGACTTCCTCGTGCGGACGCGCTCGATCGTCGAGTACACGCAGGTGTGGTGGTCGGTCCGCCCGCACTTCTCCTTCGGGACCGTCGAGGTGCGGATCTGCGACGCCCAGTGCACGGCTCCGGAGTCCGAGGCCCTGGCCGGGCTGATCGCGGCCTGCGTGGCCCAGGCTGCTCGCGACCACGACGAGGGCGTGCCGGCCCTCGATCTTGCGCCGCGCTTCATCGAGGAGAACGTGTGGCGGGCGATCCGCCACGGCCGCGAGGGCGAGCTCATCGATCTCGAGCGCGGCGAGACCCTACCGGCCGCCGCCGCGGTCGAGCGCCTGCTCGCCTGGACGGCTCCGGTGCGCGGCGAGCTCGGCATCGAGCCCGAGCTGCCGGCCCGGGGCGGGGCCCAGCGCCAGCGCGATCTGCTCACCGCCGGCCTCAGCCTGACCGACGCATTCCGCACGGTCGTCGGCTGGACGGAGGCCACGTATGCTGCACCCGAGATGAGCGCAGAGCGGAGGTAGCCATGAGCAGCGGCGCCGGTTCCCACGAACAGCCCTCCGAGCAGGAGCTCCAGGCGGCCTACGAGGCGCAGCTCAAGCAGCTGCGGGTCGAGCACATCGTTCTCGACAACGTCGTCGCGCTCATCAACCTCGGCATGCGCCGCACCGGCCTGCAGCCGGGGACCGAGGACGAGCGCGACGCCGACCAGGTGCGCCTGGCTGTCGAGGCCGTGCGGGCGCTGCTCCCCCAGCTCGAGCAGATCGCTCCGGGCGAGATCGGACAGATCCGCGAGGCCATCTCGCAGCTGCAGATGGCGTACGTGCGGATCGGCGGCACGCCCGCTCCGCAGAGCGCGGCCACTGCTCCCGCACCAGCCCGCCCGGGCCCGAAGCCGTCCGGCGAGGCGCCCGCCCCTGGTCCGGAGACGACCCGCGAGACTCCGGGAGCGGATTCCTCCGGGGCCGGCCCCGCGCAGCGCAGCGGGCGCCTCTGGGTGCCCGGTCAGTAGTCGTTCGCCTGACCCGATCTCAAGTCCACGCTGGCTCAGCCGACTGACAGGGACAGCCCATCTGTGCCTGGCCTGCCCGGGCGCTTCACACCGTCCCGAGAGGTCCCATGCCCAGCCGCGCCGTCTCCGTTCGTACTCAGCTGCTCGCCTCGTTCGCGTGCGTGGTGGCGCTGATGGCCGTCCTCGGGCTCATCTCGGTCGACAAGCTCTCGACCGAGAACGGCCACGTCAACCAGCTGGCCGGGCGTGTCGTTCCGGCGACCGATCTCGTCGGCCAGGCCTCGGCGGCGATGAACAAGTACCGCAAGGACCAGCTGCACTACATCCTGTCGACTCCGGCCGAGCGCGCCGGGTCCCAGGGGGTCCAGGGCGACCTCGACGGGGACATGCAGACGATGCAGCAGCTGCTCCAGCAGTACCGCTCTGAGGGTCTCGTGGCTGACGCCACCGACGCCCGCCTGCTCACCGGCTTCCAGAGCGCCTTCTATACCTACGTGGCCCGCAGCGGCGCCTACCACCACCTCGCCGACACCGGCCAGATCCAGGCCGCCGGCGCCGCCGTCGGCAGCGGCCCGGGCGACGCCGCCTTCGACGCGCTGAAGGCCGCCACGGCTTCCTGGGAGGCCTACAAGCACACGCTGGCCACGCGCGCGGCGGCGTCCACGCGCTCCGCCTACGCCTCGGCCCGCACGCTCATCATCATCCTGCTCGTGCTCGGCGTGGCCGTCGGCATCGCCATTGCGGTGCTCGTCTCGCGGGGGATCACCCGCGGGCTGCGCCGGGTCGCCGGGGCCGCCGAGGCGATCTCGCGCGGCGAGGTCGACCAGGACGTCACCGTGGGCGGTGCCGCCGAGCTCCGGCAGCTCGGTCACGACTTCGAGGCCATGATCGCCTACCTGCGCGAGACCGTGGGCGCCGCCCAGACCATCGCGTCCGGCGACCTGACCGCCACCTTCACGCCCCGGTCAGATGAGGATGCGCTCGGTCACGCGCTGGCCACGATGACCGACAACCTGCGCGCCCTGGTGGGCGCGATCGAAGCCGCCTCCGGCGTCGTGCACAGCTCCACCGGTGCCATGGCCCGCAGCTCCGAGGAGACCGGACGGGCGGTCGACGAGGTCGCCTCCGCGATCGGTCATGTCGCCTCCGGGGCCGAGCGCCAGGTCGGCGCCATCGCCGAGGCGAGCCGCGTGGCCGACGAGGTGGCGGGCGCGGCCGGCGCGGGCGCCGAGATCGCGCATCGCACGGCGGCGGCCGTCGAGGAGGCCCGCAAGCTCGCCGTTGGCGGCGCCGACGCGGTCACCCGCGCCACCGACGCCATGCGCTCTGTTCGGGAGTCCTCGAGCGCGGTGACTGCGGCGATCGCCCAGCTCGGGTCCAAGTCCGACGAGATCGGCGGGATCGTGCAGACGATCACCGGGATCGCCGAGCAGACGAACCTGCTCGCACTCAACGCCGCCATCGAGGCGGCCCGGGCGGGGGAGAGCGGCCGTGGCTTCGCCGTCGTGGCCGAGGAGGTCCGCAAGCTGGCCGAGGAATCCCAGCGCGCCGCCGCCTCCATCGCCGCCCTGATCGCCGAGATCCAGTCCGACACTGCAGCCACGGTGGCCGTGGTCGACGACGGCTCGCGTCGCACCGAGGACGGGGCCCGCGTGGTCGAGGACGCCCGCGACGCCTTCCTCGCCCTCGGGCGCAGCGTCGAGGAGATGAGCGGCCGCGTCCAGGAGATCACCACCGTGGTCGAGTCGATCGCCGCCAGCGCCGCCGGCGTCCATCAGACGATGCTCGAGGCCGCCAGCATCGCCGAGGAGTCCTCCGCCGCCACCGAGGAGGTGTCGGCGAGCTCGCAGGAGACCTCGGCCGCCGCCCAGGAGATGGCGACCTCGGCCCAGACGCTCGCCACCATGGCCGGGCGCCTGTCCGGGCTGGTCGAGCGCTTCCGCCTCGGCGATACGTCAGCCTCCTAGCCGCAGCGCCCCGGCGCGCTGAGGCCCTGCGGGCCTCCGCCACGGGCCAGACGAGCCGCCGGACGATCCTCTAGACTCCGCCGCCGATCAACCCAAGGGGCCCGCACGGAAGGAACTCGCGCGTGGCCCTTTCACGGTTGTTGGCCCTCTTCACGAGGTGCCGCTGACTCGTCGCCTAGAGCTTCCCGGAGGAACTTCTTGACTAGCTTCTTGACCCACCATGGCGTCGTCGTGGCGCTGGTGTGCGCTGCTGCCGCGCTCGTGTACGGCGCGCTGACCGCGCGCGCGCTGCTCGCGCTCTCGCCCGGCAACGAGCGCATGCAGAGCATCTCCGCCGCCGTGCAGGAGGGCGCCTCCGCCTACCTGAACCGTCAGTACACGACCATCGCCGGGGTCGGGGTGATCGTCTTCATCCTGCTGATCCCGCTCCAGAACATCCGCGTCGCGATCGGCTTCGCGATCGGCGGGCTGCTGTCCGCAGCGGCCGGCTACATCGGCATGAACGTCTCTGTGCGGGCCAACACGCGGGTTGCCGAGGCGGCTCGCGGGGGCATTGCTAAAGCGCTGGCGGTGGCCTTCCGCGGCGGTGCGGTGACCGGTCTGCTGGTCGTCGGGCTCGCGCTGCTCGGGCTGGCCGCCTACTACGGGATCCTTACCTGGGGCATCGGCGAGAGCCAGCGTCATGCCATCAACGCGCTCGTCGGCCTGAGCTTCGGCGGCTCGCTGATCTCGGTCTTCGCCCGCCTCGGCGGCGGCATCTTCACCAAGGCCGCGGACGTGGGTGCCGACCTGGTCGGCAAGATCGAAGCCGGGATCCCCGAGGACGACCCCCGCAACCCGGCCGTGATCGCCGACAACGTCGGCGACAACGTGGGCGACTGCGCGGGCATGGCGGCGGACCTGTTCGAGACCTACGCCGTGACCGCGGTCGCCGTGATGCTGCTCGGCGTGATCCTGTTCAGCGAGCAGTCGGCGCTCGCCATCTACCCCCTGGTGCTCGGCGCCATCTCGATCATCGCCTCGATCATCGGCACGTTTGCCGTGAGGTCGAAGGCGGGCAACGTCGAGCGCGCGCTCTACCAGGGGCTGGTCGTCTCGGGAGGCCTCGCGGCGCTGGCGTTCATCCCGGCCACGTACTGGCTGATGCACGGCCTGACGCTCAAGGGCGGCGCCGCGGCGCCACATTGGTGGCACTTCTATCTCTGCGCGCTGATCGGTCTCGGCGTCACCGGACTGCTGTTCGTGATCACCGACTACTACACCTCGACGCGCTTCTCGCCGGTCAAGCGGACCGCCCGGGCCTCGCAGACCGGCCACGCAACGAACATCATCCAGGGACTGGCGTCGGGCCAGCAGGCTACGGCGCTGCCGGCGATCGTGCTGGCGATGGGGATCCTCGGCTCCTGGAAGCTCGCCGGTGGCGGCACCAACGGGATCTACGGCGTCGGCGTCGCGGTGATGGCGCAGCTCTCGCTGATGGGCCTGATCGTCGCGCTCGACGCGTTCGGCCCGATCACGGACAACGCCGGCGGGATCGCCGAGATGGCCGATCTGCCGGCCGAGGTCCGCGATGTCACCGACCCGCTTGACGCGGTCGGCAACACCACCAAGGCGGTGACCAAGGGCTACGCGATCGGCTCCGCGGTGCTGGCGGCGCTCGTTCTCTTCGACGCGTTCGAAAAGGAGCTGCCGGCGCGCTACACGAGCGCCTCGTTCTCGCTCGACAGCCCGCCGGTGCTGATCGGGCTGCTGATCGGTGGCCTGATGGTTTACCTGTTCACGGCCCTCTCGATGGAGGCCGTCGGCCGCGCCGCGGGCTCCGTCGTCGAGGAGGTGCGCCGCCAGTTCCGGGAGAAGCCGGGGATCATGGAGGGCACCGAGTTGCCCGAGTACGGCACCTGCGTCGGCCTGGTCACGCGTGCTGCCCAGCGCGAGATGATCCTGCCGGCGCTGATCCCGATCGTGCTGACGGTGATCGTCGGGGTCATCTCGGTCGAGGCGCTCGGCGGCCTGCTGATCGGGGTCATCGTGGTCGGCCTGTTCATGGCCGTCGCGATGACCGCGGGCGGCGGCGCCTGGGACAACGCCAAGAAGCTCATCGAGGACGGCGCGTTCGGCGGCAAGGGCTCGGAGGCCCACGCGGCCGCGGTCACCGGCGACACCGTCGGCGACCCCTACAAGGACACGGCCGGCCCGGCGATCAACCCGATGATCAAGGTGGCGAACATCGTCGCCCTGCTCATCATCCCGCTCATCACGTGAGATGAACGTCGCGGTGGAGCGTGTGGTCGCCACCCTGCGGGGACCGGCGGCCCGCGCTCCGCGCCGCAGCGTGCTCGCGGTGGCCGCGGGCATCGTCGCGACCGCCTGTGGCAGTTCGGCGAGCGCGCTGCGGGCGCCGTGCCAGGCCCACGCCCGGGCGGTGATCGCCGCCGCCGTCCACCTGCGGCCCACGCTCCTGACCGCGGTGCGTGGGGTGGGCAACAACTCCTACCCGCAGTGCACCTACTCGGCCCGCGGCGTGAGTGTGACCGTCAACGTCTACGACGGCCCCCAGACGTACTTCCTGGTCGAGCGGACGGCCATCGAGGCCGGGCAACAGGCCGGGTTCAGCGGGGGTCAGTCCGCCGTCCCGGTCGTCCAGGTCAACGGGATCGGCGAGGAGGCCTTCTGGTTTCCCGGGCGCTCGGAGTTCCTCACCACCGACGGACACCGGATGATCGACGTGACGGTCGGCCCCGAGCACGAACCTCCGGCCGCCCTGCAGGCGCTGGGGGAGATCGCCGCCCGGCCCTACCTCCGCCGCTAAGCGGCGGCGCGGGGCGCCCGGCTGGCCAGCTCGTCGGCCAGCGCGGCGACGATCGTCGCGTCGAAGCGCCGGCCGCCGTCCGCGCTCAGCTCGCGCAGGGTCGCGTCCTGGCTGCGCGGGCGCCGGTAGGGGCGCGGCTCGGTCATCGAGCAGAAGGCATCGCAGACGGCGACGACCCGGGCCGGCCGCGAGATCTCGGCGCCGCGGAGGCCGGCCGGGTACCCGCTGCCGTCGAGGCGCTCGTGGCTGGTGCGCACCGTCTCGGCGAGCGCGGCCAGCCCGGGCACGCGCACGATCAGCTCGGCCGCGCGCTCGGGATGACGGCGCATGACCGTCCACTCGGCCGGGGAGAGCGGACCAGGGCGGTCGAGCGTCTCGGCGGGCACGGCGAGCTTGCCGAGATCGTGGAGCAGGGCCGCCTGGTGGACGAGCAGGCACTCGAGCGGTTCCGCGCCCAGTCGCTCGGCCACCCGCTCGCTGAGCTCGGCCACGCGGTCGCAGTGGGTGGCCGTCGGCGCGTGGTGCAGGGCGAGCGTCGCGGTGAGCACATCGACCGTCACTCGGGCAGCGCCGCCGGAGCTGACCGCCGTGCGCTGCCCGACCTCGGGGCGCTCGCGCTTGGCACGGTAGAGCAGGGCGTCGGCGCGGCGCATGACGTCGCCCTTCTCCAACCCGGAGGCCAGCTCGGCCACGCCGGCGCAGGCGCCGAGCCGCGGATCGAGCTCGGCGATCGCCGTGCACACCCGGGCGGCCACGGCGACGGCCGCCCTCTCCTCCAGCCCCGGCAGCAGCAGGGCGAACTCATCGCCTCCGACCCGAAACGCCAGGTCGTCCTCGCGACAGCCCGCCGTCAGCGCCGCCGCGACCGACCGGAGAACGGCATCGCCGGCGCCGTGGCCGTCCTCGTCGTTGACCTGCTTGAAGTTGTCGAGGTCGAGCAGGACGAGGCACCCCCGGCCGGGGCCGGGCACGGCGATCGCGGCCTCGAGGGCCTCGTGGAAGCTGCGGTGGTTGAGCAGACCGGTGAGCGCGTCGATGTCGGCTTGGGTCTTGGTGATGTGGTAGCGGCGGGCGTTGTGGACCGCGATCGCCACCTGGGTGGCGAATGACTGCAGGACCTCGAGGTCGCGGGGCAGGAACGTGCGCGCCTGGCCCTCGAGCGCGATCAGCGCGCCGAGGCTCTCACCCACGAACTGCAGGGGCGCGCTGGCCAGGCAGCGCAGCGGCGCCGGCCCGTGGGCGAGCTCGGCCAAGGTGGGCAGCGTCGAGAGATCCTCGAGCACGAGGCCGCGCTCGGCCACGCGCGGCTCGGCCGCGCACCAGGCCTCGAGCGCCTGCAGGGTCGACGCCGGGAGCCCGGAGGAGCTCTGGGCGGCGAACCGCTCGCCGTCGCGGACAAGCAGGGCGAACTCGCGTCCGCCGACCGCGGCCTGGGCGTGGCGGGTGACCTTGGCGATGACCTCCTCGAGGCGCAGGTCGCTGACCAGGTCGTGCAGCCCGTCGAACAGCCGCTCGGTGAGAGCGGCGTGATCGTCGACCTCGCGCTGGAGCGCCTCGGCGCTCCGCCGTTGGCGGCGCAGCTCGGCCACCGCAATCAGCCCGCTGGCCGCCGTGGCGGCCCCGATCACCTCGGGGACCGCCGCCGGGAGGAGCGTGAGCGTGCCGGCCAGGGCGGCGAGGCTGAGGCCGGCCGTGCCGAGCGCCCGGCGGCCGAGCGAGCTCTGCTCGCGCCAGTGGAGCTCGTACTCGCACAGCTCCGCGCCGTCGCCCGCGCAGCTGATGTGGCGCAGCTGGGCGCGGGGGAGGCCGAACAGCATCGGGACCACGCGGAGCATCTCGGCGCTGTAGCGGCAGTCGAGCGGGTGAAAGCGACGGGCGTCGGTGAGATCGAGGAAGCGCAGCCGCGCCTGCGCGCGGTCGAGGCTGACCAGCTCGATGGCGTGCGAGCGGTTGAAGCGAGCGTTCGCGCGCACGATGCTGCGGTAGACGAGCCGCGGCGAGCCGAGCGCGCGCAGGGCGATCTTGACGCCGGCGCCGACTCCGGCGTCGAGGGCGAAGGACGCCATCGACTCGACGAAGTCCGGAGTGTCGAGCACGGCGGCCGCGGCCTCGAACAGCGCCACCTTCGTGTTCCAGGACACCCAGCCGGACTCCTCGCGCAGCTCGGCCTCGCAGGCGGCCAGCCCGCAGCGATCGAGGACTGCGGCCACGGCGGTGTGACCGCCCGCCCGCTCGAGGTAGGCGAGGAGCAGGGCGGTGGTGACGCCGCTCGTCTCGCGAGCGTCGCCCAGCAGGGACGCGCGCGGTGTCCCTGCGATCCGATGCAGTTGCTGCGCCACTGCAGATCGTTATCGGCGCGGCCCAAACCCGCTTGACGCGCTCTGGCCATCTGGACCGCTCGCGCCGGTATGGTGCGGGCGCCCATGCGATTCACGGTCGAGGTCGGCCTGCTGCTGGCGGTGGCGACCGCCTTCGGCTCGGTGGCGGGATTCCTGTACAAGTTCCGCGGCGCGCGCGAGGCGCCGGCGGTCGATCTGCGCCGCCCGGTGGCCAGCTCGGTCGCCCTGTTTCGCTCGCCGCTCTACTCGCTCGGGATCCTCATCGCCCTCGGCTCCTGGGGCCTGCACGTCGGCGCACTCGCCCTGGCGCCGATCTCGCTCGTGCAGTCGGTCATCGCCGGCGGCCTCGTGCTCCTGACCGTGGTGGCCGACCGCCTGTTCGGGATGGAGGTGAGCCGCCGCGAGTGGATCGGAGTGGGGCTGACCGCCGTCGGCCTCGCCTTCCTGGCCGCCACGCTCGGCGGCGGCGCGGGCTCGACGTACGCGCGCTATGACCCCGGGACGCTGGCCATCTATCTGTCCGTGCTCGGCGCGGCCGGCCTGGCGGCGGCGGCGCTCTCGCGCCGGGCCGAGGTGCTCGCGGTGTCGGCCGGCCTGCTCTGGGCCGCCTCTGACACCTCGATCAAGGCGCTCAGCTCGCACCTGCATGCGCTCGGGTTCGGGGTGCTCCTGCACCCGCTCGCCTTCGTCATCCTGATCGCCTCGCTCGTCGGCCTGCTCGTGTCGGCCCGCAGCCTCCAGCTCGGTGAGGCGGTCCCGGTCATCGCCCTGACGAGCGCCGCGGCCAACCTGACCACGATCGCCGCCGGGCCGATCGTGTTCTCCGAGCCGCTGCCGTCCGGGAGCTTCGCCCTCGGCGTGCACGTGCTCGCGTTCGTGCTCGTGATCGCCGCGGCCGCGCTCACGCCGCCGCCCCTGGCGAGCGGGACGCCGGTCGAGGCCTCGCGGCGGTAGGAGGACCGCCGTCGCGCCGGTGAAATGGACCGGAGCGCGGTCCAAGGCGAGTGTTATTAGAGTGCGCGGCATGCTGATCCTGATCGTTGGCTGCGGCCGGGTGGGCTCTGCGGTTGCCCTACGTGCCCTCGAGGCCGGGAATGACGTCTCCGTGCTCGACATCGACCCCCTCTCGCACGAGAGGCTCGACAAGGACCAGACGACGAGCTGGGAGGACGCCGGGGGGCGCTTCACCGTCGGTACGGCGCTCGAGATCGACGCCCTCATGGAAGCCGGGGTCGAGCAGGCGGACGTGTTCCTGGCCTGCACCTCCGGCGACAACACGAACCTCGTCATCTCCCAGATCGCCCAGCGTCGCTTCAACGTGCCGCGCGTCGTCGTGCGCGTCGCCGACCCCGGGCGCGCCGCCTGGTACGGGCAGCAGGGATTGCTGACGATCTGCCCCACCCAGGTGGCCATCGACCAGGCGACGTCGGTCGCCCTCGCTTCCTAGGAGACCCCGATGTACGTGATCATCGCCGGCGCCGGAAAGGTGGGATGGAACCTCGCCCGCGAGCTCATCGCCAAGGAGAGCGAGGTCACGCTGATCGAGTCCGACCACCGGCGCTTCCGCGTGGTGGAGCAGGAGCTCGAGCACGCCGTCCAGTACGGGGACGCCACCGAGCTGTGGGTGCTCGAGCGGGCCGGGATCCAGCGCGCCGACCTCATGATCGCGGTCACCGGCGATGACGAGGACAACATCCTCATCTGCCAGGTGGCCAAGGAGAAGTACGGCGTCCAGCGCATCGTCGCGCGGGTCAACAACCCCCGAAACCTCCAGCACTTCCGCCTGCTCGGCATCCAGCCCGCCGTGTCGGCCACCGACCTCATCCTGCGCCTGATCGAGCACGAGGTTCCTGAGTACGGCCTCGTCCAGCTGCTCGCCCTCGAGGAGGAGCACCTCGAGATCATCGAGATCGAGGTGGGGGAGGGCTCGATCGCCGCCGGCAGCCGGGTCCAGGACGTGCCCCTGCCCGACGGCTCGCTGATCATCTCGGTCCTGCGCGGCGGCGCCGGGTTCGTGCCCAAGGCGGACTCGGTCATCCAGGCCGGCGACCAGGTCCTGCTCATCCTCGACCCCGGGCTCGAGTCACAGATCACGCCCCACTTCGCGCCCGGGGGAGCCGGCGAGCGGCGCCGATAGCGGCGTCGTCGCTCAACGGCGTCGTCGCTCGATGCCCGATCGCGAGGTCCCGTTTCTGCTCATCGGCGGCGGTGTGGCCGCGGCCAACTGCGCCCGCTGGCTGCGCCGGGGCGGCGCCTCGGGCGCCGTCCTCCTCGTCGGCCGCGAGGTCGACCTGCCCTACAACCGTCCGCCCTGCTCGAAGGGCTACCTGGCCGGGCGCGAGTCGCGTTCCGACACGCTCGTGCATCCGGCCGACTTCTACGCGTCGAACGCGATCGAGGTCATGACTCGAGTGTCGGTCATGCGTCTCGACGTCGCGGCGCGGACGGCGAGGCTGTCGAACAAGCAGGAGGTGAAGTTCGGGCAGGCGCTGCTGGCCACCGGCGCCGGGGTACGGCGGCTGAACGTGCCAGGCTCAGAGCTCGAGGGCATCCACTACCTGCGCACGCTCGGCAACGCCGACGCGATCCGGGCCGATGCGCCGGGCAAGCGGGTCGTGCTCGTTGGGGGTTCCTACATCGGGTCAGAGCTCGCTGCCACCCTCACCGGGCTGGGAGCGCAGTGCACCATGGTCATGCTCGAGGACCTGCCACTCAGCCGCGGCTTCGGCGCTTCGGCGGGCCGGTTCTTCGCGTCGTTGTTGCGCGCTCATGGGGTGGACGTGCGAGGCGGCGAGTCGCTGGAGCGCTTCGAGGGCGCTGATGGGCGGGTGACGCGGGTCGTGTGCGCGAGCGGGTTGACGCTCGAGGCGGACGCCGTCGTGCTCGGCACCGGCGCCGTGCCCGACGTCATGCTCGCCCGCAGCGCCGGGCTCTCGATCGGAGAGAGCGGCGGGGTGGCGGTCGACCGCTGCCTGCGCACCTCCGCGCCGGGCGTGTACGCGGCCGGGGACATGGCCGAGTACGACAGCGTCGTGCACGGGCGGCGGTTGCGCATCGAGCACTGGGACGTGGCGTTGAACCAGGGTCGCGCGGTCGCGCAGGCGATGCTCGGCCGCCCCGAGCCCTACGACGTCGTGCCCTACTTCTTCTCCGACCTGTCCGACTGGGCCGGGCTCGAGTACGTCGGGCCGGCGGCGCGGTGGGATCGCGAGATCGTGCGCGGCTCGTTTGACTCGGGGGAGTTCAGCATCTGGTATCTCGAGGGCGAGCGGCTCGTCGGCGCGCTGTCCGTGGGGCGGGGGGAGGACCTCATGCACGCCCGGCGGGTGCTGGCCGCGGGCGGGTCGCTGGCCGCGGGCGGGTCGCTGTCCGGCGGGCAGGTCGAGGCGCTCGGGGACCTGGGGAGCGACCTGGATTTGCTGTAGGTGCGTTGGGGGCGGCGTTCGGTGCGCTGCGTTCGGTGCGCTGCGGCCGGCGGTCGGTCGCTCCGAGAAACCACGCGCGGGTCCGGTGCGGGCGATCGTTGCGTGCAGTTTCTTGTCGCCTGTCGTGGGCGGGAGGAACGACACTCTCGTGGTCGAGCCCGCGTTCGGAGTGCGGTTTCTTGTCGTGGGCGGGAGGAACGTCACTCTCGTGGTCGAGCCCGCGTTCGGAGTGCGGTTTCTTGTCGTGGGCGGGAGGAACGTCACTCTCGTGGTCGAGCCCGCGTTCGGAGTGCGGTTTCTTGTCGTGGGCGGGAGGAACGTCACTCTCGTGGTCGAGCCCGCGTTCGGAGTGCGGTTTCTTGTCGTGGGCGGGAGGAACGTCACTCGCGTGGTCGAGCCCGCGTCCGGAGTGCGGTTTCTCGTCGTGGGCGGGAGGAACGTCACTCTCGTTTCCGAGCCCGCGTCCGGAGTGCGGTTTCTCGTCGTGGGCGGGAGGAACGACACTCCCGTGGTCGAGCTCGCGTCCAGAGTGCGGTTTCTCGTCGTGGGCGGGAGGAACGACACTCTCGTGGTCGAGCCGCGTTGAGAGTGTGGTTTCTTGTCGTGGGCGGGAGGAACGTCACTCTCGTGTTCGAGCCTGCCTTCAGAGTGCGGTTTCTCGGCCCGGGGCGGGCCGAGGATCGTGTCGAGGCGCGTGGGTGCCGCCGCGAGACTGCACGAATGGCATGAGTTTTGTGTCACCACGGCACATCCGCGCGGTGGACACGAGTTCGGCTGGCGGCTGGAGCGCCCACATCGGGACGCTCCAGCTGCGGATCCAGGACTCGAACCTGGACTAACTGATCCAGAGTCAGCCGTGCTGCCAATTACACCAATCCGCAGTGCAGTGCGACGGCGATGCCGTCGTCCGCGAGGACGATAGCGCAGCGACGAGCAGATCATGGCGAGCGCCCAGTCCGTCCGGCACGCGTGCGAACATACGTTCCCAATGGATGAGATTGGGCGCCAAGTCCTCGCACTTCAAGCTGCTGGTCATCGCGCGAGTGAGATCGCCCACCGCCTGGGCATCGCGCAGTCGGCCGTTCGTTGCCACCTCGGAACAGACGTCGGTGCCGAGGGCGATGCCAACGCGTGTTCAAAGAGCGGATCGCGACCCGGACCTCGGAGGGCCGGTGGGGTGCCCATGGGTGCGCTCGTCCGGGCACTGCTTGACGAAGGCGTCGGGCGAACCGAAATCGCCCGTCGCCTGGGCGTCGCGAAATCGACGGTGTCGTACCACGCCAGGCGGTTGGGAGCGACGATCGACGGGCGGTGTGCCCAGAGGTTCGACTGGGCCGTCATTCGAGCTCATTACGAAGCGGGAAACAGCATGCGTGAGTGCGCGCGGGTGTTTGGCTTCAGCGCGGCGGCCTGGTATGACGCGGTCGGTCGCGGAGCGATCGTTCCGAGGCCGGCGTACCGTCCGCTGGAGGAGGTGTTTGCGCCGGGGACCCGCCGCCACCGAGGGCATCTGAAGCGTCGGATCCTGCTCGCCGGTATTAAGGAGGACCGCTGCGAGTTCTGCGGCGCGAACGAGTGGCAGGGACGACCTCTCGCCCTCCAGATCCACCACATCAACGGCGACGGTACGGACAATCGACTCGAGAACCTCAAGCTGCTGTGCCCCAACTGCCACAGCCAGACCGATACGTGGGGAGGACGCAACAAGGCCCGGAGGTCGGTCGCATAACGCGGATCCCTCCATGATCGCGCTCGTGCGAGCACCCGGTATGGCGACATGGAGGCGGGCCACTGGGCGACGCTTGCTGCCACGCTCGCAGCCCGCGGCATCGACGTCGATCCGGATCAGCTCCGGCGCCTCCCGCACGACGTCGAGCTGAGCGAGCGCGCCCGGGCGCTCACGCAGGGTCGCTGAACGCCCCCGGCTCCTTGGCCAGTCCCGCCCGCACCGCCTCGAGCTGGTTCGGGGTGCCGATCAGCTCCGACTGCAGCCGGGCCTCGAGGGCGAGCGTGTCGGCGGCCGCGCCGGTCCAGGCCGCATCGAACAGGTGCTTGGCCCGCCGCACGGCGTCGGGGGAGCGCGAGGCGATCTCCGCCGCCAGCGCCCGGGCGCAAGCCAGCGGGTCCTCGGACAGGCGGGTGACCAGGCCGAGCCGGTCGGCCTCGGCGCCGTCGAGCACCCGCCCGGTGTAGGTGAGCTCCTTGGCCACGTCGACGGCGACCAGGCGGGGGAGCGATCGGGTGATCGACATGTCGGGGATGAGCCCCCAGCGGATCTCCATCACCGACAGGCGCGCGTCGGGCGCGCAGATGCGGATGTCGGCGGCCAGGGCGATCTGCAGGCCGCCGCCGAAGCAGTTGCCGTGCACCGCCGCGATGACGGGGACGGGGAGGGCGAGCCAGTCGTAGGCGGCGCGCTGAAACCAGTTCGGCACCTCGCCGTGCAGCGGCTTGGTCAGGCCCTCGAGGCCGCCCCCGGCCGCCATCACGCCCATGATGTCGAGGCCCGAGCAGAAGCTCGGTCCCTCGCCGTGCAGGACGACCGCGCGCACCCCCGGCTCGCCGGCCAGCCGCTCGGCGGCCGCGAGCAGCCCCTCGAACATCGGCACGTCGAGGGCGTTGTGCTTGTCGGCCCGGGTCATCGTGACCACGGCGACGTGATCGGCGATCTCGATGCGGACGCGCTCGGAGTGATCCATGGTCGCCGCAGGCTACCGGCCCAAGGCTTGCCGGCCGCGGCCGGCGCAACGACGGGCGCCGAGCGCTACGGCCCGTAGGTGCCGACCCGCATCGCGATCGCCCAGTGGCGCACCATGCAGCTGCCGAACGGCGGGTAACCGCGCTCGTGGAAGGTGCCGTCCGCGAGTTGGGCGGTGAGCGACACGTGGAGAATGCGCGCCTCGTCACCGCTGACGACGGCGAAGGTCACTGTGCCGTAATGGCTGAGCGGCAGCGTCGTGATCGGATCGCGCGCGTACTCAGTCACCCGCTCCGGACGGCCGCGAAAGCGGCCCACCACCCGGGACGTGAAGTTCCGCCGCACCGTGGCGCCCGAGCGCAGCGTCACCGTGTCCTGTGACCAGGCGCCGCGCGTGTCGAAGTAGGGCACGACGCGGAAGCCGCCGCCGCACCGGATCCCGGCCGTGCCCACCTGCGGGATCACGAAGGCGGCCGGGGTCGAGTTCGTTCCCACCGGACCGCTCCACAGGGGCGTGGGACGTGGTCGCGGGACGGAGACGCGGGGCGGCGGCGCGCTCCCGGTGCGGCGCCGGGGAGCCTGACGCCAGCGCCGCCCCCACCAGGCCTCCGGCGGCGAGGGGAGCGCAGGCGGCGAGCGCCAGCCGGGCGATGGGCGACAGCACCATGCCTGGCAGTACGTCCGCCCGGGCCCTTGCGGTCCCTGCTCAGGCGGATGCGAGCGCGACTGCGTCCCCGACCGCGACCACGCCGGGCGTGAGGACCTCGCCGTAGATCCCGAACGGCAGCGGCTCGGTCGCCCCCGGCACCGAGTCGCGGTAGCTCCCCAGCAGATCGAGCGTCGGCAGGTCGATCGTGCCCGTCTCCGGATCCCGGCTGGTGATCAGGCAGCGGCCCACGTGGCCGCGAAACCGCACGCGGGCGCTGCCCACGCTCACCACCGATCCCACCCACTCGTCCTCGGCGTGTGCCCCCACACCCTCGACCTCGACGGTCATGCGAAAGCGCCGGGCGTCGACCCCGTCGAGCCCGCCGGCGGCGGCGATCGCTCCCAGGGAGCCGCGGGAGATGAGCGACACCCCGCCCCCGGCTCCCCGGTCGATCGCCGTCCCCGCACGGGCCACCGCCACGAGCTCGACCGGCTGGCCGAGATAGTCGCTGAGCGCTGCCGCCCACGGTCCCACGACGAGCTGATCGCTGCGCTGGCGCGAGTAGAAGCGCACACTCACCGGCTCGCCGGCCACAACCGGCCCCGACACCGCCGGGCGGTCGGGGAACTCCAGCCGCAGGGCGCCGTCGGCCAGCGAGGCGACGACGGCGCTGAGCGCTCCGAGCGTCTTCCCGTTGACCATCCGCCCCCGGGCGTCGATCACGTAGAAGCGGCGGTCCGCCGGCGCGCCGGAGTGACCGAGCTCGAGCCGCTCCGCCGTGAGCAGGCGGGTGCCCTTCACGGGGGTGTATGAGAGAGCGGTGACGGTCGCGCTCACGCGGCCGCCGACTCTATCCACGCCTGATGCAGACGCCAATAGCGCCCGTGCTGCTCGAGCAGCTCGGTGTGCGTCCCCTGCTCGACGATCCGCCCGTGCTCGAGCACGACGATCCGTCCGGCGCGCTCGATCGTGGACAGCCGGTGGGCGATGACGATCGCCGTGCGCCCGGCGAGCAGCCGGCGCATCCCGGTCTCGATCAGGCCCTCGGTGTGCACGTCGACGTTGGAGGTCGCCTCGTCGAGGATGAGGATGCGGGGGTCGGCGACGAGCGCGCGGGCGAACGCGATCAGCTGACGCTGCCCGGCCGAGAGCTGGACCCCGCGTTCGCCGACCTCGGTGTCGTAGCCGTGCTCGAGCCGCGCGATGAATGTGTCCGCACCCACCGCGGCCGCCGCGGCGGTGATCTCCGCCTCCGTGGCGTCGGGGCGACCGAAGGCGATGTTGTCGTGGACGGTGCCGCTGAACAGGAACGCCTCCTGCGGCACCATGCCCATCTGCGAGCGCAGGGAGTGGGCAGTGACCTCGCGCAGGTCGTGCCCGTCCACGAGCACGCGGCCCTCCGTCGGGTCATAGAAGCGAGCCACCAGCTTGATGAACGTCGACTTGCCGGCGCCGGTCTCGCCGACCAGCGCGACGGTCTGCCCGGCCGGGATGCGCAGGTCGACGTCGCGCAACGCGAACTCGCCGCCGGCGGCGCCGTAGCGGAAGGACACATCCTCGAAGCTCACCGCGCCCCGCACGGCGGGCAGCGCGGCCGCCGCCGGCGCATCGACGAGCTCGGGCTCCTCGTCCATCAGCTCGAAGATCTTGTCCAGCGCCGCCATGCCCGACTGGTAGGTCGTGTACAGCTGCGAGAGCTGCTGGATCGGGTCGAAGAAGTTGTTCAGCGCGGCGATGAACCCGAACACGACGCCGGTCGAGGTGTGGCCGTTCAGCACCTCGATGCCGCCCATGATGAGGATCTCGACCGTGACGAGCGCGGAGAGCATCTCCACGGCGGGGAAGTACGCCGCGTTCAGGTAGACGGTCTTCATGTTCGCCACCTGGTTCTCCTCGTTCAGCTCGGCGAAGCGCGCCAGGTGGCGGCGCTCCTGGCCGAACGCGCGCACGATGCGGATACCCGACAGGGTCTCCTGGAGGTAGCCGGTGATGGCGGCGATCTTCTCCCGGGTCAGCCGGTAGGCGTCGGCCGAGGCGATCCGGAAGGCCAGGCCGCCCAGCGCGAGCAGAGGGAGGGCGAGGAAGGTCAGGAGCGCCAGGTGGACGTCCATGACGAGCAGGATCACCACGACGCCGATGAGCGTCAGGCTGGACTGGAAGAGCGTCGCCATGCCGTCGGAGACCAGCGTGTCGAGCGCCTCGACGTCGTTGGTCAGCCGGGAGATGATCACGCCGGCGCGGTTGCGCGAGTAGAAGCCGATCGACAGCCGCTGCAGGTGGGCGAACAGCTCGACGCGCAGGTCCTGCAGAGCGCGCTGGCCGACCCAGCCGACGAGGTAGGTCTGCAGGTAGGAGCAGACGGCGTACACGACCGCCGAGCCGATGAACCCGGCCACGGTCAGGTCGAGCGCGCCGACGTCGTGGCGGTGAATGCCGTCGTCGATGGCGAGCTTGGCCAGCGGCGCCGGGGCGAGCGCGGCCGCGGTGGCAAGCACGAGCGAGAGGAACATCGCCGACACGCGCCAGCGGTAGGGCGCCAGCAGGTGGACGAGCCCGCGGAGCTTGCGGCCGCGCCCGGCGCCCTGGCGCAGCCGGGCGCGCAGGCCGTGCGTGCGGGCCGGCCCCTGGTCGAGCGTCGTCACAGCCCCACCGCCTCGGCGCTCCCCCGGGTCAGGAACACCTGGTCCGGCAGGCCCTTGGTCACGATCTCGTGGTAGAGCTCCGAGCTCTCGAGCAACTCGTCGTGATTGCCGTGGGCCACGAGCTCGCCGTCCTCGAGCACGACGATCTCCTGCGCGAGGGAGATCGTGGACAGGCGGTGGGCGATGACGAGCGTCGTGCGTCCGCGCATGACCTCGGCCAGCGCGAGCTTGATCTCCTGCTCGGTCGAGGCGTCGACCGAGGAGGTGGCATCGTCGAGGATGAGGATGCGCGGGTTGGCGAGGACGGCCCGGGCGATGGCGATGCGCTGGCGCTGACCGCCGGACAGCGTGAGCCCGCGCTCGCCCACGAGCGTGTCGTAGCCCTTGGGCAGGTTGGTGATGAAGCGGTCGGCCTGAGCGGCGCGGGCGGCCGCCACGACCTCGTCGCGGCTCGCGTCGGGCCGGGCGTAGGCGATGTTGTCGTGCACGGTGGCCGAGAACAGGAATGGGTCGTCGGTGACGACGGCGATCTCGTGACGCAGGCTGTGCGGGTCGACCTTGCGCACGTCCGCGCCGTCGATGCGCACGCTGCCGGTGCTCACGTCGTAGAGGCGCGGGATGAGCGAGATGAGCGCCGTCTTGCCCGATCCCATAGCGCCGACGATGGCGACCGTGCGCCCGGCCGGCACCTCGAGGTCGATGTCGCGCAGCGCCGGGCGCGTCGAGCCCGCGAAGGTGAGGCCGGCGCCGCGCAGCGAGATCGAGCCGGCCCCGGCCGGGAGCGGCGGCGCGTCGGCCGGCGCGGTGATCTCCGGCGCGCGGTCGAGGATCTCGAAGATGCGTGCGCCCGACGCGGTCGCCCGCTGGCCGGCGCTCAGCGTGTAGCCGAGCGTGCGCATCGGCGAGATGAGCATGAGCAGGTAGGCGTAGAAGGCGGTGAACTGGCCCAGCGTGAGCGAGTGGTGGATGACGTCGCGCCCGCCGAACAGCAGCACGACGGCGAGACCGAGGTTGGGCAGGAACGAGATCGTCGGCGTGAACCGGGCCTGGAGGCGGATCGCGTACACGGCTTGATCGAACACCCGCCCGACCACGCCTCGGAAGCGCTCGAGCTGGCGCTCCTCCTGGGCGAACGCCTTGACCACGCGCACGCCGGAGACGTTCTCCTCCGCCTCGGCGGTCAGCTCGGCGATCCGCTGCTGGACCTCCTGCAGGGCCGGGCGCGAGCGCCGCCCGTAGCGCTGGGCGGCGAGCACGACGAACGGCACCGGGGCCAGCGCGAGCAGGGCGAGCGTCGGGCGCAGCACGAGCATGGCGATGGCGGCGAGCACGATCGACAGGGCCGACTGGGCGATGAACACGAGTCCGTAACCCAGGAACCAGCGCACCGACTGCAGATCGACGGTGGCCCGTGACATCAGCTGCCCGGTCTGCTGGCGGTCGAAGAACGCGAGCTCAAGGCGCTGGAGGTGCTCGTAGAGGATGTTGCGCAGGTCGCGTTCGACCGCGAGCGACACTCGTCCGGCGACGAGCCGGCGGGCCGCCGAGAGCACGAGCCGGCCGATGCCGGCGGCGCCGATGGCGATCGCCCACATCGTCAGCGCGTGACGGTGATGGACGCGGATCGAGTCGATGGCGTGGCCGGTCAGGAACGGGATGAGCACGGTCATCCCCATGGCGCCGAACGCGAGCACGAACGACCACAGGACGGCAGCCCGGTAGGGCGCAAGGAATCCCAGCAGGCGGCGGAACGTCGGCATGCTTCAGAAAGTATAGTAGCTAGGCAGCCACGACGCGGAGCGGCACCGGCTCGACGCGCGGGCCGGGTGAGATGGCAAACGCGTCGGCATCGGGACCGGTGGCGAGCGCCTCGCGGAGCTCGTCGCCGGCGAAGTGCAGGGCGACCTCCTCGCCGGCTCCGTAGCCAACCGCCAGGCCACCGGTCACCATCTCGAGCAGGATCCCGCGGCGCTCTGACCAGTGCGGGCAGAAGCCGCCGGCGACGAGTCCGAGCCCGCCGCTCAGCGGTGCGAGCGTGCCGAACGACGCGCTCACGCCGGCGTCGAACAGCGCGCAGGCGCCTGCGCTCACGCCCACGATGACCGTGCCCCGCTCCCACGCCTCCCGCACGAGCACGTCGAGCCCGTGCAGGCGCCAGAGGGCGAGCAGATTGGCCGTGTTGCCGCCGCCGACGTAGAGCACGTCGGCCCCGAGCACGCGCTCGCGCAGCCCCTCGGGCTCGCGTTGGAACAGCGAGACGTGCGAGCAGCGGGCGCGAGGCGCGAACGTGCGGTAGAAGGCGGCCACGTACGCGGAGGCGTCGCCGGAGGCGGTGGGGATCAGGCAGACCCGAGGCTGCGGCCGGTCAGCCAGCGCGAGCGCGGCGTCGTCGAGCGCCCGCGCCGCCGGCTCGGTGAACCCGCCGCCTCCGAGCGCGAGCAGGTGCGAGCCGCTCACGCAGCGCTCGGGGGTCCGAGCCGGGCGGCCAGATAGCCGGAGAGCATCAGCTTGGACTCTGACAGCAGCTTGGCGTCACCGTCGGGATCGCGCCGGAACGCCTCGCGCACGAGCCCGTCACCGGCCAGGACGACCATCTCGGCCGCCGCCGCCCGCGCGCGGGCGCTCGCCCGCGGCCAGCGCTCGAGCAGCCGTTCGGCCAGCAGGCCGGCGAACGCCTGGCGGATCGGTCGCGTCCGGGCCCGCACCCGCTCGCTGCGCAGGCCGCCGTACCACAGGGCGAGGAAACCGGGACGCTCGCGCAGTGCCGCAGCCAGCGCATCGAGGGCGACGTCGACGGGGTCGGCCCCGGCGGTCGGCGTGGCGGCCAGCCGCTCCTCGAACTCGCGCCAGTAGTGGGCAGCCAGCGCCTCGGCGATCGCCTCCTTGTCATCGAAGAACCGGTACACCGAGCCGACGGGGATCTCCGCCCACTCGGCGATCCGGGTGGTCGTGAATGCGGCCGCGCCCTCGGCGGCCAGGAGTGCGTCGGCGGCGCCCAGCACGCGGTCGAGCCGTTCGCGGCTGCGGGCCTGTCGGGGGATGTGGCGGAGCTCCATGATCAATTGAAAGTGAAGTCACTTTCATGTTACCGTGCGAGAATGAGGTCGTGGTGCTAGACGACGAACGGGTTCGTGTCGCCGCGGCGGCCCGGCGCCTGGCCCAGGAGGGCCTGGTCATCGGGACGGCCGGAAACGTGTCGGCCCGGTCCGGGGAGCTCGTGGCCCTCACTCCGACCGGCGCCGTTCTGGCCGAGCTCGCTCCCGAGCAGGTCGTCGTCGTCGACCTCGACGGGGTGCAGCGCGAGGGATCGCTCGCGCCGACCTCGGAGATCGACCTCCACCTCGGGATCTACCGCCGCTTCGAGGCCGGCGGGGTGGTGCACACGCACTCTCCGTATGCCACCGCGCTCGCCTGCGTGCTCGACGAGCTGCCGCTCGTCCACTACACGCTGCTCGGCCTCGGCGGCCCGGTCCGCGTCGCCCCCTACGCGACCTTCGGCACGTCCGAGCTGGCCGAGTCGACGCTCACCGCGCTCGAGGGCCGCCTGGCCGCCCTCATGGCCAGCCACGGCGCCATCACCACCGGCGCTGAGGTCGAGCAGGCGGTGGAGAACGCGCTGCTGCTCGAGTGGGGCGCCGAGCTGTACTGGCGGGCCGCGCAGGTCGGGACGCCGCGCACGCTCGGTCCCGAGGAGCAACGCGCGGTCATCGAGGCCGTGCTCGCGCGCGGCTACGGCCGGCCCAGGCCCCGGGACCAGGCGTGAGGGCGATCACCCTCGGAGTCCACGTCCTCGACGTGCTCGTCCGCCCGGTGAGCGAGATCCCGCGCGGGCAGGGCGGGACGCTCGTCGAGCAGATCCGGATCACACCCGCCGGGTCAGCCGGCGGCACCGCGGTCACGCTGGCCAAGCTCGGCGCGCAGGTCCAGAGCGCGGGCGCGATCGGCGAGGATGACCTCGGCCGGACTCTCGCCGACCTGCTCGAGCGCGCCGGCGTGGACACCGCGCTGCTGGTACGCCGGGCCGGCGTGCAGACCTCGGCCAGCGTTCTGCCGATCCGGCCCGACGGCTCCCGTCCGGCCTTCCACGTCATCGGCGCCAACGCCACCTACACGTCGGCCGACGCCCCGTGGGAGGCGATCGCCCTCGCCTCCCACCTGCACCTCGGCGCGCCCGAGTTCATGGGCGGTGAGGAAGCGGCGAAGATCCTCCGCTTCGCCCGCGATCACGGCGTCACGACCTCCGCCGACCTGCTCGCCCCGGGCGAGCAGGCGGCGGCGATCCGCGACTGGATCGGACCGGCGCTCGGGCATCTCGACTACCTGCTGCCCAACGAGGAGCAGGTGCTCGGGCTCACCGGCGCCGAGGACCCGGTGACCGGTGCCCGAACCCTGCTCGAGGCCGGGGTCGGCTGCGTGGCGCTCACGTCCGGCGCCGCCGGAGCAATCGTGGTCGACGGTGCCGGGGTCACCCGGGTGCCGGCGTTCGCGACCCACGTGGTCGACACGACGGGCTGCGGCGATGCGTTCTCGGCCGGGTTCCTGCGCGGCCTGGCGCTCGGGCGCGACCGGCGCGAGAGCGCGGTGCTCGGCTGCGCCGCCGCGGCACTCGTGGCCGGCGGGCTGGGCTCCGATCACGGCAACTTCGACCTGGCGGCGGCCGATGCGTTCGCCGCCCGCACCCCGACCCTCGAGGAGAGCACCGATGGCCGCACCTGACACGCCCCGGCGGGGATTGACCCGCCGCCACTTCGTCGCCGGCACGCTGGCCGGTGCAGGCGCCGCCGCGCTGCCCGGCGTGGCCGGCGCCGCCACCGCGCCTCGAAACGTCGATGCCGTCGTCGTCGGCGCCGGGATGGCCGGGCTGACCGCGGCGCGCCAGATCGCGCGGGCCGGGCGCTCGGTGCTCTTGCTGGAGGCGCGCGAACGGGTGGGTGGACGGTGCTTCAGTAAGCCGATCGCCCACTCAGGCCAGGTGGCGAACATGGGGGCGACGTTCGTCGGCCCGACCCAGCACCGCATCCAGGGCCTGATGCGCGAGCACGGGATCAAGAAGCTCCCCGTCTTCTCGAAGGGCAGCCTGCTCTGGTACGCCAACGGCGCTCTGACGCGTTACACGGGCACGGTGCCCCCGATCAGCGGGACGGGGATCGGCGAGATCGCCCAGGCGCTGCTCAAGATCGACGCGCTCGCCGCTACGGTGCCCACCCACGCCCCCTGGACGGCGCCGAACGCGCAGGCGCTCGACAGCCTGACGGTCGAGACGTGGGCGGAGCAGAACCTGGCCGCCGCCGACGCGCGCTCGCTCGTGACGCTGCTCGTGGAGGCGATCGTGTCGGTGGAGCCGCGCGACGTCTCGTTGCTGTACCTGCTCGCCTACGTGCACGCCGCCGGTGGGGTGAACGCGCTGGTCGCCAACGCCGGCTCGGGCGGGGCGCAGGACTTCCACGTCCAGGGTGGCACGCAGGGCGTCGCCGAGGCGGTGGCGCGCTCGCTCGGCCGCCGGGTCCTGCTCGGCCAGCCCGTGCGGCGCATCGCCCAGGACGGCCGGAGTGCCACCGTCAGCACCGATTCGCTCACCGTCGCCGCCAAGCGGGTGATCGTCGCCATCCCACCCCATCTCGCCGGGCGGATCGACTACCAGCCCGGGCTGAGCGCGCGCCGCAGCCAGTTCACCCAGCGGGTGCCGATCGGCTCCCTGGTCAAGACCTACGCGATCTACGGCCATGCCTTCTGGCGCGACGAAGGACTGAACGGACAGGTGACGAGCGACTCCGGACCGGTGTCGGTGACCTTCGACCTCTCGCCCGCCAGCGGCCGGCCCGGGGTGCTCATGGGCTTCGTCAACGGCGACGACGCCCGCGTCCTCTCCGACCTTGCGCCGGCCGAGCGGCGCCGCCGGGCCCTGGCGTCCTACGCGCGCTACTACGGGGCCCGGGCCGCCCACCCGCGCGAGTACATCGATCAGGTGTGGGACAAGGAGGCCTACACCGGCGGCTGCCCGGTCGGCGTCATGCCGCCCGGCGTCATGACCGAGTACGGCGCGGCCCTGCGCGAGCCCTGCGGCCACATCCACTGGGCCGGCACCGAGACCGCCACGGAGTGGACCGGCTACATGGACGGCGCCATTCAGTCGGGCGAGCGCGCGGCCGCGGAGGTGCTGTCCGAGCTGTGAGCTCCGCGCCCGAGCACCAGGTGCAGCACGGCGTCGAGGCCGTGCTCGCTCCCCGGCGGGGTCATTGGCAACAGCAGCGTGCGCATGCCCACGTCGGCCGCGGCTCCGTCGGCCGCCGGGCTGTCGCCGACCATCAGCGTCTCCCCGGCGCTCGCGTCGAGCTGCTCGAGGGCGATCCGGTAGAGCGCGGGGTCGGGCTTCATCAGTCCGTGCTCGTAGGAGACCGTGCACCGCTCAGCCACGGCGGCGAGGCCGTTCTCGCGCAGGATCGGCCGGATGTCGAACCCGGCGTTGCTGAGCACGCCGACGCGCACCCCGGCGGCGGCCAGCGCCTCGGTGACCGGGGCGGCGTCGCGGTAGGCCGCCCACGCCCGGGGCCGGGCGACCTGCTCATACACGGCCTCGGCGAGCCGCGGGTCGGGGGCCGGGACGGTGGCGAGCAGCCCGACGTACGCCCGGCGGTGCAGGTCGGCGGACACGTCGCGCCGGGCGTAGGCCTCCTCGAGACCGGCGGGGACCGAGGCCGGGTACGGGCCGCCGGGGATGCCGGCCTCCCGGTAGCCCCGGGCCAGGCGCTCCGCCTCCGCGGCGCCGAGCTCGAGCCCGAGCGCGCCGGCTGCGGCGCGGACCCAGTCGATGGCTGGACAGGGGACGAGCAGCGTCCCGGCGAAGTCGAACAGGACGGCGCGAAATGGGGGCATGGGCTGCCATGATGCCGGGCCGATGACCGAGCGCGGCGGCGTGGACCTGATCGGGGAGTGGCGGAAGGTCATGAACGGCCTCGTGTCCTCGGTGACCTCGGGGTCGGGCGGCGATCTCGCCCGGCAGCTGCTCGAGCCGATGCAGCGCCAGCTCGAGCTCGTCCAGGAGGTGGTCGAGCGCGAGCGCAGGCTCCAGCGCCAGATCGCCGGGGCCCTCGCGGCACCGTTCGATGCCATGTTCGACCTGCTCGAGGAGAGCGGGGAGATGCTGTCGCGCCAGGCCGAGGCGCTCGAGGCGGCCGCGCACGCGCTCGGGGAGACGGCCGGATTGATGAAGGCCCAGGCGGACCTGTTCGACCGCACGATCGGGCTCCTGCGCGAGCCGGCCGAGCTGGCCAAGGCCGCGGCTGGGCTCGAGCGCAAGCCGCGGCGCCGGCCGACACCACGGGCGAAGAAGGACTAGCGATGCCGACTGTCCGCGAAGCGACCCTCGAGCTGCTGCGCGCCCACGGGATGACGACGGTGTTCGGCAACCCGGGATCGACCGAGCTGCCGATGCTGGCCGACTTTCCGGAGGACTTCACCTACATCCTCGGCCTGCAGGAGCTGGCGGTGGTCGGGATGGCGGACGGCTACGCGCAGGCCAGCGGGCGCCCCACTCACGTCAACCTCCACACCGCACCCGGCCTTGGCAACGCCGTGGGCGGGATCTTCAACGCGCAGGCGAACAAGTCGCCGCTCGTCATCACCGCCGGGCAGCAGGTCCGCCCGCAGATCATGATCGAGGCCAATCTGACCAATCGCGAGGCGACGCTCGTTCCCCTCCCCTACGTGAAGTGGAGCCACGAGCCGGCGCGGGCGCAGGACGTGCCCGGGGCCCTGGCCCGGGCGATTCACCACGCCTCGCTGCCGCCGCGCGGACCGGCATTCGTGTCCATTCCCATGGATGACTGGGAGCAGGAGGCCGACGAGGACCGCGCCTCCCACGCCACGCGGCGGGTGGTGAGCGGCCGCCAGGCTCCCGACGCCGGCGCGCTCGCCCAGCTGGCCGACGCACTCGCCGCCGCCGCCAACCCGGTGTTCGTCGCCGGTCCGGACATCGACGCCGCCGGCGCGTGGGAGCACGCGATCGCGCTGGTCGAGCGCCAGCACCTTCCCGTGTGGGCCTCGCCGGCCACGGGCGGGAGCCGCCTCGGCTTCCCGGAGAACCATCCGGCGTTTCGCGGGGTGCTGCCCCCGGCCATCGGACCGCTGTCCGAGACGCTGAAGGAGCACGACCTGATCCTCGTCGCCGGGTCGGGAGTGTTCCCCTACTACCCCTACATCCCCGGACCGCTGCTGGCGCAGGGGAGCGCGCTGGTCATGCTGACGAGCGATCCGGGTGAGGCCGCGCGGGCACCGATGGGCGACGCGATCGTCGGCGACGTCGGGCTCGCGCTGGCCATGCTGGGCGAGCTGGTGAGCGAGGCGGAGCGCCCCGCGCCGGCCGCCAGACCGGAGCCGGGCGAGCCGCCGCGCGGGGACCCGATGAGCGGATCCCAGGCGATGGCCGCGCTCGCCTCGGTGTGGCCGCAGGACGGGATCGCCGTCGTCGAGACGCCGTCGAGCACGCTGGCGGTGCGCAACCGCCTGCGGCTGTCGCGCCCCGGCAGCTGGTACTTCGGAGCCAGCGGCGGGCTCGGCTTCGGGATCTCGGCCGCCGTCGGGGTGGCCCTCGCCCAGCCAGAGCGCCCGGTCGTGTGCATCCTCGGCGAGGGCTCGGCTCAGTATGGGATCACCGCGCTGTGGACCGCGGTGGCCTACAAGGTCCCGGTCACCTTCCTCGTGCTGCGCAACGAGGAGTACATGATCCTCAAGTGGTTCTCCATGCTCGAGCAGGTGACCGGCGCGCCCGGTCTCGACCTGCCCGGCCTCGACGTCGCCGCCGTCGCCCGTGGCTACGGGATGGCGGCCACCGAGGTCGAGGGCACCGACGCCCTGGCCGAGGCGCTGCGGGAGGCGATCGCGGCCCAGGACGGCCCGCGGCTCGTCCAGGTCCGCGTCGGCTCGGGGATGTGGCTCGAATGAGCTCGGCGCAGTCGTTGGCTCCCGAGCCCCAGCCGGCTTCTGACCGTGCTCCCGCCTGGGTGGCCGGCGGCACCCCGGAGCCGCTGCGCTCAGAGCTCGTGGCGCTGCTCGGCGCCGACCGCGTCCTCGGCAGCGCGAGCGATCTGGTCAAGTACGCGTCCGATGCCAGCCCCTACCGGCGCATCCCGCGTGCCGTCGTCGCCCCCCGGAGCGCCGGCGAGGTGGGGGCACTGCTCGCCTGGGCCGCCCGCACCGGCACGGCGGTCACCTTCCGGGCCGGCGGGACCTCGCTGAACGGTCAGGCCCAGAGCGACTCGGTGCTCGTCGACGTGCGCCGCCACTTCGTCCGCGCGACGGTCGAGCGACAGGGCCTCCAGGTTCGCGCTCAGCCCGGGATCACCCTCGGGCACGTCAACCGCCTGCTCGCGCGCCACGGCCGCAAGCTCGGGCCCGACCCGGCCTCGAGCGAGATCGCCTGCGTCGGCGGCGTGGTGGCCAACAACTCGGGCGGCATGCGCTGCGGTGTGCACGCCGACTCCTACCAGACCGTGCGCTCGATGACGTTCGTGCTCGCGGACGGCACCACGATCGACACTGCCGCTCCCGACGCCGCCGAGCGATTTGCCGCCGCCGCCCCCGAGCTGGCCGCCGGTCTGGCCGAGATCCGCGACGAGATCCGCGCTGACGGCGAGCTGAGCGCCCGGATCGCGCGCAAGTTCGAGATCAAGAACACCACCGGCTACCGGCTGTGCGCGTTCCTCGACGCCGACGAGCCGGTGGAGATCTTCCGCCGCCTGCTCATCGGCTCCGAGGGCACCCTCGGCTTCGTCGCCGAGGCCGTTTTCGAGACGATCCCGTTCGGCCGCCACGCTTCGGTGGCCATGCTGTTCTTCGAGAGCCTCGACGCCGCCGCCGAGGCGGTCGGGCCGCTGGTGCAGGCGGGCGCATCGGCGACCGAGCTGATGGTCGCCCCGACCCTCATCGCCGCGGCCTGGAACATGCCCGGCATCCCGGAGGCGTGGAAGGAGCTTGCGCCCACCGCCGCGGCGCTGCTGCTCGAGTTCCGCGCCCACGACCCCGGGCAGCTCGATGAGCCCGAGGCGCGAGCACAGGAGATCCTCGACGGACGGCCGCTCATCGAGCCGCCCGCATTCACGCGCGAGCGGGCGGAGATCGAGACGTTCTGGCGGGTGCGGGAGGGGATGCAGGGGCTGCTCGCCGCCATGCGCCCGCCCGGCGTCCAGCTCATTCTCGAGGACGTCTGCTTCCCGCCCGCGCGGGTGGCCGAAGGCGCCCGGGATCTGCAGGCGCTGCTCGGCAAGCACGGCTTCCTGCCCGGCGTGGCCGGTCATGCCTCGGCCGGGAACCTGCACTTCGTCCTCACGCCGAACTTCGGGCAGCCCGAGGACCTCGAGCGCTACGAGGCGTTCATGGGCGAGCTCGTCGAGTTGATCGTCGACAAGTACGACGGCTCGCTGAAGGCCGAGCACGGGACGGGCGTGAACATGGCGCCGTACGTGGAGCGGGAGTGGGGGGAGCGGGCGACCGCCTTCATGTGGCGGATCAAGGAGCTCGCCGACCCGCGCGGGATCCTCAACCCGGGGACGGTGCTCAACCGCGATCCCGGCGTGCACCTACGCGACCTGAAATCGACGCCGGAGATCGAGGCGGTGGCGACCAAGTGCATCGAGTGCGGCTTCTGCGAGCCGGTATGCCCCTCGCGCCACGTGACCACGACACCGCGCCAGCGGATCGTCCTGCGGCGCGAGATGGCGCGCCAGGAGCCGGGCTCGCCTCTCACCGCCGCCCTGCTCGAGCAGTACGGCTACGAGGCGATCGAGACCTGCGCGACCGACAGCCTGTGCAGGCGCGCCTGCCCGGTGGCCATCGACACCGGGGCGCTGGTCAAGGACCTGCGCGCTCGTGCCCACGACGATCGCGCGCAGCGGGCGGCGGCGGCGCTCGCCGGGCACTACGGCGCGGCCGAGCGCGTGGCTCGGACCGGGCTGCGCGCGGGCGCGGCGGTGGCCCGTCGGTTTGGTGAGGGCGCGGCGGCCGCCGTGCCGGACGCGCTGCGCCGCGCGGCGGGCGCCGAGCGCGTGCCGGCATGGAGCCGCTCGACGCCGCGCCCGGCACCGGCCCAGCTGCCGTTCACCGTGCGTGAGGGCGCGGCCGCGGTCTACCTGCCCGCCTGCATCAACCGCATCTTCGGCGCCCCGCGCCAGGGCGACGCCCACCCGACGGTGCCGGAGGCCCTCGTCGCCGTCTCGCAGCGGGCGGGGCGCCCGGTATGGATCCCGCCCGACGTGCCCGGCCACTGCTGCGGCACGCCATGGAGCTCGAAGGGCTTCACCGCCGGGCAGGAGGCGATGGCCGCCCGGACCGCGGCGGCGCTCCGGCGCTGGAGCGAGGACGGGCGCCTGCCCATCGTCATCGATGCCAGCTCGTGCACCCAGGCGCTGCGCGCCGTCGAGGGCGTGCGCGTGGTCGACTCGATCGAGTGGCTGCACGAGGAGGTGCTCCCCCGGCTGACGCCGCCCCGGCGGCTGGGCCGAGTCGCCGTTCACCCGACTTGCTCGACGCTCCATCTCGGGCTCGCGGGCACGCTCGGGGAGGTGGCGGCAGCGCTGGCCGACGAGGTCGTGGTGCCGGCGGCGAGCGCCTGCTGCGGCATGGCCGGCGATCGCGGTTGGCTGCATCCGGAGCTTCCGGCCTCGGCGCTGCGCGACGTGGCGGCCGAGCTCGACGGGCAGAGCTTCGACGCCTGCCTGTCGAGCAATCGCACCTGCGAGGCGGCGCTGCAGGAGGTGACCGGCCGCCCCTACGCCGGGGTGGTGCTCGCGCTCGAGGAGCTGACCCGGGCGTGAGCGAGCCGGGCGTGCCCGGCGCCGGTCTGTGCAACCGCTGCACCCACCAGCAGATCGTGCGCACGACGCGCGGATCGCGGTTCTCGCTCTGTCTTCGCTCCCGCGACGAGCCCGAGCGCTTTCCCCGCTATCCACGGTTGCCCGTGCAGGCATGCGCCGGATTTGAAAGGCTCGCGGCTGCCCCGCCTGCCTGATCGCCTGGCCGCCCGCCCAGGCAGGACCGGGGGATGTCAGCCCGAAAGGAAGCTCGTGCCCGTACGCCGCACTCGCCTGGCCGCCGCTGTCGCTCTCGGAGCCGTCGCACTCGCGGCGCCCGCCGGGGCGGCGACAAGCCCGCTCACGCCGACCATCTGGACCGTCGCCGGCACGGGCAGCGCCTGCGACACGGTCCCCAATTGCGGCGATGGCGGCCCCGCCACGTCTGCCGCCATCGGCTTCCCCGAAGCGGTGGCGACGGGCCCGGACGGGACCACCTACGTGGCCGACTACGGCGACAGCGAGGTGCGGGCGATCAGTCTCTCGGGGCGCGTGAGCGTCGTCGCGGGTGACGGAGTGGCCTGCCAGACGGCACCGACCTGCGGCGACGGCGGCCCGGCCACCCTGGCCCAGCTCGCCTATCCGACCGGCGTTGCCGTCGACCGGCACGGCAACCTGTTCATCGCCGACGCCGGCGACGACGAGATCCGCGAGGTATCCGTGCGCGGGACGATCACCCGCCTGGCCGGCACCGGTGTCGACTGCGGCGGCACCGACGCCTGCGGCGACGGCGGCGCGGCCGCCAGCGCCGAGCTCACCTCGCCCGACGGAGTCGCCGTCGACCGCTCCGGCAACGTCTACGTGGCCGACACCGGCGATAACGAGATCCGCCGCATCGCCACCGCGGGAACCATCTCCACCGTGGCCGGCACCGGCGGCCGCTGCCTGACCTCGCCGTCGTGCGGCGACGGCGCCGCCGCCACGGCGGCCGAGCTGAACTTTCCCGAGAGCGTGGCCGTCGACAGCCATGGCGACCTGTTCATCGCCGACGACGGTGACAACGAGGTGCGTGAGGTGCGCGGCGGCACGATCAGCCGACTGGCCGGAAACGGCAGCGCCTGCGCCGCCGCGCCGGCGTGCGGCGACGGCGGCCCCGCCGCCAGCGCCGAGCTGAACGCCCCGCAGGGCGTGGCCGTGAGCCCGGGCGGCGGCGTGTTCGTCGCCGACTGGGGCGATAACGAGGTCCGGGTCATCCGTGGCGGCACGATTACCCGCCTGGCCGGTACGGGCGCCGCGTGTGCCGCGCCGGGCAGCTGCGGTGAGGCCCGGAGCCCGGGCGGAGCGCAGTTGAACGGCCCGCATGGGGTGGCGCTCGACGGCTTCGGCGATGTGCTCGTCGCCGACACCGGGGACGATGTCGTCCGGCTCGTGAGCTCCGGTCATGGCGCGGCGGTCGGCTCGGCCCGCTCGCTCGCGCTGCTCGCCCTCGGCGTCGCGGTCACCCGCAGCACGGTGAGCACCGGCTTGGTGGTCAGCGGGGCGGCCCGGGTGTCGCTGTGGGTGGCACGCGCGGGCACCGCGCCGGTCATGGTCGCGCACGGGACGGTGTCAGCCGGCATCGGCCGTCTGAGCTGGAACCGCCATTTCGGGCGCTCGAGCGCCCCGCACGGCAGCTACACGGTGGTCGTCAAGGCCGTGAGCGGTCGGGCATCGCTCGTCAGCGCGCCGCTGTCTGCGCGTCTGTAGCCGCTGGCGGCATGAGCGGCGCTGTGGCTGGGTAGCCGGACGGCGTGCGCCCGGCCCTCGTCGTCATCGACATGCTCAACCCCTACGACCATGCCGATGCCGAGCCGCTGCGCGAGTCCGTGGCCGAGATGCTGCCCGAGCTCGTGCGCGTGCGCGAGGAGGCCCGGGCCGCCGACACGCTGATCGTATATGTGAACGACTGCTACGAGGACTGGAGCGCGGGGCGCGAGCTCATCGCCGAGAAGGCGCTCGCCGGCTCCGCGCCCGAGCTCGTCGAGCCGATCGTCCCCCGGCCCGAGACGCCGTTCGTTGTCAAGTCACGCCACTCGATCTTCTACGGCACCCAGATGGCCTACCTGCTCCGCCAGGAGCAGGTCGACCGCGTGATCCTGACCGGGCAGGTGACCGAGCAGTGCGTCCTCTACTCGGCTCTCGACGCCTACGTGCGCCGGTTCGAGATCGCCGTGGCCCGGGACTGCGTCGCGCATATCGACCCCGAGCTTGCGCAGGCGGCCCTGCGCATGATGGAGCGCAACATGCGCGCCCACGTGTGCCCGGGGAGTGAGGCACTGCGGGCCGCCCTCGACGGGGAGCGCTGAGCCGCGCAACGGGGGGTGCGCGGCCGAGCCGAGGTTAGGCCCGCCCCGAGCCGGGAAGCCCCACAGCAGCAGCTTTCAGCGGAGGAGGCAAATGATGCGCGGCTTCACCACCCGGACCACCGGTCTGGTCATCTTCATCCTCGGGCTATGGGGTGGGCTCATCCCGTTCGTCGGCCCGTACTTCAACTACGTTCTCGGACCCGACCACGCTTGGCGCTGGACGACCGGCCGCTTGTGGCTCGACGTCCTGCCCGGCGTTGCCGCGGTGCTCGGCGGCCTCATGCTCATGAGCGCCGGCCCCCGCCCGCACGCCCGGCTCGGTGCGCTGATCGCACTGGCCGGAGGCATCTGGTTCGCCATCGGCCCGGAGATCAGCCAGCTGTGGACGACCGGCGGCGCCCAGGGCGTCGGGCACGGTGGCGCCCACCGGCAGATGCTCGAGATGCTCGGCTTCCACACCGGACTCGGCGTGCTCGTCGCCACCCTGGCCGGGTACGCGCTTCCGCGCTTCGTGCTCCCGGCCGCTGCCACGGCTCGGGCCGGCGCGATGACCGAGGAGCCGGTGGCCACCCGGCGCCGCCATCACGTCGCTCGTGACGCCGCGGTGGCGGGTGGCGCTGCGGTCGCGGCCGACGCCGCGCTGCGCCACCACGAGCGCCGGGAGGCCGAGCGCGAGCCGGTCGACGAGCCCGGCTACGCGACCGATCCGGCCGCCGAGCGGGATGCGCCGGTGGGCTCCCGCGAGACGGTGGCCGATGAGCGGGCTGTGCCGGCCGGCGAGGCGCCCACCCGCGTGGATCCCGCGGACGGCGAGGCGGTCGGCGATCGGCCGCTCAGCGGGCGCGGCGGGATGTACTCCGGCTATGGCGGTGGCGTGCGCCGGCGCCGGCGCGGTGGGCTGCTGTCGGTGTTCGGCCGGCGCTGAGCCTCCTCTCAGCTCTCGGCCCCGCGCCCTGACCACGGTTGGTCGGGGCCGGGGCCGTTTTGCTGCCCGGGCCCGGGGGCGCGTCAGCCGTGCGGCAGGCCGGATGGACGCCGACGGGGGGCCGTGGGGAGAAACTCGCGCCGGGCGCGAGAAACGCCCCGAGGCGAGCCTGCCGGCAGGTTCCCGCGGGGGATTCTCTGCGCGTACCGGAGGACATCGCCCCCATAGCACCGCGGCCGGCCACTCTCACGAGTGACCGGCCGCGCGCTTGGTCCGGCGCTGGGGGGTTCGTCGCCTTAGTAGCTGTAGACGTAACCGCCGCCGCCGCCGTAGCCGCCTGGATAGCCGCCGTACCCGTATCCGCCCGGATAGCCGTACCCGTACCCATACCCATATCCATATCCGTCGCCGCCGCCGTAGCCGTAGCCGTAGCCGCCAGGGTCACCGGAGTAGCCGCCGGAGCCCGAGCCGGAGGTCGCGCCGGAGCTCGTGCTCGTGGCATCGGTGCCCGACCAGGCGACCATGAACGCCGACCCGCTGTTCGACAGCGTGGAGGCCTGGGCCGAGGCGTTCGAGCTCGACGTGTCGTAGGAGATGCCGGCCGGCCCGAACTGGCGCTGGCCGCTCATCGCGCCCGACAGGGCCACCGGCTGGGCCTGCCAGTTCGAGTCGGAGATCGACCCGGTATGGCCGCCGGCCGTCGCGGTGGCGTTCGTGAACGTGACCTGGCCGAAGTCGGCCAGGGGCAGAGGCTGGCAGTCGCCGCTGTCGCCGCACGCCGACGGGGCCTCGGCGATCCACTCGGCGCTCGAGGTATCGATCTGACTCGCCGGGAGCGTCTTCGTCGCCGACTGCCCGCTCGTGGTGTCCGTCAGCGCCATGGTGACCGAGGCACCGCTCACCTTCACGTTGGCGCTGATGTGGTCACCGGGGTTGACGCTCAGTCCGAGCTTGACCGGGGCGGCGGGCACGAGCTCGTACCAGGCGTAGTAGCTCGCCTGTCCGCTGTCCGAGCAGTCGGCCTGGGTGCCGACCTGCTCGAGCGCCTGCGAGTCGTTCGAGGCGCCGCCCAGCCCGACCCAGAAGGCCGAGTAGCCCGGTCCGCCGGAGCTGCAGCTGGCCGTCGGCTCGACCCAGTTGCCGGACACGGCGGAGAACGTCCGCCCGGACGCGACGTAGCCGGCCCAGTTCCCGCTCGTGGCCGAGTTGGCGGCCGGAGTGGACGAGACCGTGCTATCGGCCGCCGCAGCCGAACCGCCGGTGAACGCGATGGCCGCTACTCCGACGGCCAGTGTCGCGCCACCGGCGGCGATGATGCGTTTGGGGTTGAAGACCATCGGGATCTCCGTCTCGGGTTCGGTGGAAGTGACACGTGCATCGTCACTCCGCGCACTAAGAGCCGCTTGGGAGAAGCCGAAGAGGCGACGAGGAGGTGGTGAAGAGTTGAGTGAGAGCCGCGGGCTGTGCGGTCGGCTCAGGATCTCAGCTCGATGATGCCGGCCACCGCGGCGCCCGCCTGAGCCGGCGGACGCCGCGGATGTCCGGTCAGTGCGCCGGTGCTACGGGTGCGTGTAGACCGGGAACTCGTCGTCGATGAACGTGTTTCCGGCGATCGATCCGGAGATGAGCCCCTTCTTGCCCAGCCACACGCCGAAGTGGTCGTGGCTGATCAGGTTGTGCTCGATCGTCACCCGTACCGGCAGGGTGCCGGAGAAGACGAGCACGCCGGTGGTGAACGGGTCGGTGATCGGCGGACCGTCGAGCGAGTCGCCAGGCCCGGCCACCGGGCTGCCGAGATTGTTGCGCTCGATCACGTTGCCGATGATCCGGTTGCCGTTCAGGTCTTCGAACTGCCCGGGTGCCAGCGTGTGGGCATGCATCGTCACGCCGGAGAGCTCGTTGCCCGAGATGAAGTTGCCCTGGACGAGATTGTCGTAGGACGCCGTACCCGGACCGGCATTGGCGAACAGCACGCCGGCTCCCTCGCCCAGCAGTCCGTTGTCGGTGATCGTGTTGTCGAGGATCGCGTTGTTGTAGACGCCGGCCACGTTTCCCTGCCGGTTGCCGTTCGCATCCAGCGCGAAGGGATTGTGGCCGGGGACGGTCACACCGCAGTCGAAGGCATTGGCCGTGATCGTGTTTCTCGCCACGACATTGCCCCGGGTGGGCCCGAACTCGTCGGTCAGCAGGACACCGCCCGTGTTGCGACTGACGAAGTTGCCCGAGACCGTCGAGTCGACGACGCCCATGAGGTGGATGCCCTCACCGCAGTCACCCGGCACCTGGCCGGCCGCCGCGCACTGCGGATACGGGGCGTTGGGGGAGGGCGGGAACGCACCGAGGTCGTTTCCGACCACGGTGTTCCTCGCGATCCTGACCCAACCGATCGAACCGCCGGCGAGCGACCCGGTGGCGAGAATCCCCTCACCGGTCGCACCGCGCACCTCGAACCCCTCGACGGTGACGTGACTGGACTTGATGGTCACGCCGGCCAGGCACGGGCGGACCCGGGTCCGGCCGGGCCGAGTTGGTCGCACATCCCGTTCGCGTCCGAGGTGCCGACGATCACGGCGCTCTCACCCCGCAGGGTGAGGGGGGTCGAGATGATGACGTCCTCGCTGTAACGCCCGCGGCAGACGATCACGCTCGCGCCGGGTGGCGCCGCATCAACCGCGGATTGAATGGTCGGGTACGCAGCGGTCGAGCACGATGCGTCGGCGGCACCCGGCGCTGCACTCGGTGCGACGAAGAGGCTCGCCGCCAGGTCAGCGGCATGAGCTCGTGAGGTGACGCGGGTGATGACCAGCAGCGCGGCGGCTCCGACGCCCCGCGCTGCCCACGGACGAGGTTGATCGCCACGTACTTCGTCTCGAGGTACTCCTCGATCCCCTCCGGGCCGCCCTCGCGCCCGAACCCGGACTGCTTGATGCCGCCGAAGGGCGCCGCCGGGTTGGACACGATGCCCTGATTGAGGCCGACCATGCCGGTCTCCAGGCGCTCGACGACGCGCAGCGCGCGCTTGATGTCGCGCGTGTACACGTAGGCGACCAGTCCGAACTCGGTGTTGTTGGCGGCGGCGATCGCCTCGTCCTCGTCGCTGAAGCCGCGCACCGGGGCCACCGGGCCGAAGATCTCCTCCCGGAGCAGATCGGCGTCCTCGGGCACGTCGGAGAGCACCGTGGGGTCGTAGAAGTACCCGGCGCCGTCGCGCTGCTGGCCGCCGACGAGTGCCCGCGCGCCCTTGCCGACCGCGTCCTGCACGAGCTCGGCCACCTTCTCGCGCTGAGTGGCATCGATGAGGGGACCGACCTCGACCTCGGTGTCGGTGCCGCGGCCGACCTTCATGGCGCCGATCTTCTCGGCCAGCCGCTCGGCGAACACGTCCGCCACCGGCCCGGCGACGTGGAAGCGGTTGGCCGCCGTGCACGCCTCGCCGACGTTGCGCATCTTGGCGATGAGTGCCCCCTGGACCGCGGCGTCGAGGTCGGCGTCCTCGAACACGATGAACGGCGCGTTGCCGCCGAGCTCCATCGACAGCTTCAGGAGGTTCTGCGAGGCCTGCTCCATCAGGCTGCGCCCGACCGGGGTGGACCCAGTGAACGAGAGCTTGCGCAGCCGTGAATCGGCGATCAGGGGCCCCATGGTCTCGCCCGAGCTCGAGGCGGTGATGAGGTTGAGCACCCCGCCCGGGAGTCCGGCCTCCTCGAGGATGCGCACGAGCATGAGCATCGACAGCGGCGTCTGCTGCGCCGGCTTGACCACCATCGAGCAGCCGGCGGCGATGGCCGGGCCGATCTTGCGGGTGCCCATGGCCAGGGGGAAGTTCCACGGCGTGATGAGCAGGCAGGGCCCGACCGGCTGCTTCATGGTCAGCAGCCGGCCCTGGCCATTCGGGGCCACGGCGTAGCGGCCGTCGATCCGCACCGCCTGCTCGGAGAACCAGCGGAAGAACTCGGCTCCGTAGGTGATCTCGGCCTTCGACTCGGCCAGCGGCTTGCCCATCTCGAGCGTCATCAGCAGGGCGAGCTCGTCCGCGCGGGCGGTGATCGCCTCGAACGCGCGCCGGAGGACCTCGCCCCGTTCGCGCGGCGGGTGCTGGGCCCACTCGGCGCCCGCGGCGACGGCGGCGTCCAGCGCCGCTCGGGCGTCGTCGGGGGAGGCGTCGGCGACCTCGCACAGCGACTCGCCGGTCGACGGATCCTCGACGCTCAGGGTTCCTTTGGCGCCGTCACGCCACTCACCCCCGATGTACAGCTGCTTGGGGGTCTGCTCGACGACGCGCTGCTCTTCGGTGGCGGTGATGGTGCTCATATCCCGAACCGTACCCGAGGCGTGCCGCGCGTCAATCGAGGTGCGCTGCGACGGTGTCCCCGACGGCCGGGTTCGCTCCCAGCCGTCGGGGATCCATCACGCTCAGGCGGCGGCGGCGACGACCGGCGCGGCCTCGAGCGCCGCGCCGAGCACCTCGTCGATGCTCATGGCGAAGTGGAAGCGCATCGCCTCGCGCACCTCGGCGGGCACGTCGTCGAGGTCGCCGCGGTTGCGCTCGGGCAGGACGACATCGGTCAGGCCGGCGGCGTGGGCGGCGAGCACCTTCTGCTTGACCCCGCCGATCGGCAGCACCCGGCCCTGCAGGGTGACCTCGCCGGTCATGCCGACCGTGTGGCGGACCGGACGACCACTCAGCAGCGAGACGAGCGCGGTGACCATCGTCACCCCGGCGCTCGGGCCGTCCTTCGGGATGGCGCCGGCCGGCACGTGGAGGTGGAACGAGTGCTCCTCGAACCGGCCCGGATCGATGCCGAGCTCGGCCGCGTGGCCACGGACGTAGGAGAGCGCGATCTGACCCGACTCCTTCATGACGTCTCCGAGCTGGCCGGTCAGGGTCAGGCTTGGCTTGCCCGCCATCGCCGTCGCTTCCACGAACAGGACGTCGCCGCCCGCGCCGGTCACGGCGAGACCGGTGGCCACGCCGGGCACGGCGGTCCGGATCGCCGACTCCTGGAAGTGCCGCTGGCGCCCCAGGGCGTCGCGGACCGTCTCGAGCTCGACCGCCACCGGCGCACTCACCGTGTCCGAGGCGATCCGGGTGGCCGTCTTGCGCAGCAGCGTGCCGAGATCACGCTCGAGCTGGCGCACCCCCGCCTCCCGCGTGTACTCGATGGCGATCGTCCGCAGGAGCTCGTCGGAGATCTCCACCTCCTCTGCGCGCAGGCCGTTGCGCTCGAGCTGGCGCGGCCACAGGTAGCCGCGGGCGATGGCGACCTTCTCGGAGGTCGTGTACCCGTCGAAGCGAATGACCTCCATGCGGTCGAGCAGCGGGCCGGGGATCGTGTCGGCGACGTTGGCCGTGGCGATGAACAGGACGTCGCTCAGGTCGAGCTCGACGTCGAGGTAGTGGTCGCGGAAGCTGTGGTTCTGGGCCGGGTCGAGCACCTCGAGCAGGGCCGAGGCGGGATCACCGCGCCAGTCCGCGCCGACCTTGTCGACCTCGTCGAGCATGATCACCGGGTTGATCGTCCCGGCGTCGCGCAGGGCGCGGACCAGGCGGCCGGGGAGCGCGCCGATGTACGTGCGGCGGTGGCCGCGGATCTCGGCCTCGTCGCGCACGCCGCCGAGCGACATGCGGACGAACTCGCGTCCGGTCGCCCGGGCGATCGACTCGCCGATCGAGGTCTTGCCGGTGCCGGGCGGTCCGATCAGGGTGAGGATCGCCCCCTCCCCGCGACGGCTCGCTCGGCGTCCGGCCTCGCCTGAGCGAGCCTGCGGGGAGTCGTCCAGCTGCCGATCCTCCGTGATCCCGCGCTCGAGCCGGAGCTTCTTGACCGCGATGTACTCGACGATCCGCTCCTTGACGTCCTCGAGGCCGGCGTGGTCGGCGTCGAGCACGGTGCGGGCGTGCTCGGGATCGAGCCGCTCCTCGGAGCGCGTGCTCCACGGCACGGAGATGAGCCAGTCGAGGTAGGTGCGGATGACGCTCGACTCGGCCGACTGCTCGCCGACCCGCTCCAGGCGCCCGAGCTCCTTCTCGGCCTGCTCGCGCACCGCGTCGGGCATCCCCGCCTCGGCGATCTTCGTCCGGTACTCCGCAGCCACGGAGGCGTCGTCCTCGCCGAGCTCCTTGCGGATCGACTCCATCTGCTTGCGCAGGAAGTACTCGCGCTGCTGCTTCTCGGCCCCGCTCTCGACGTCGTCGCGGATGCGCTTGCGCACCTGGAGCTCGGCCAGACGCTCGCGCTGGTAGCCGAGGGCGAGCTCGAGCCGCTCAGTCACGTCGAGCGTCTGCAGGAGCTTCACCTTCTGCTCGTAGGTGAGGTCCGGGGCGTAGCCGCTGGTGTCGGCGAGTGTCCCGGGCTCGGTGATGCTGCGCACGAAGCCCGCGATCCGACCGTCGTCGCCCCGGAGCTCGAGCAGCTCCTCGACGACGGCGCGGTACTCGCGCTCCAGGTTGCGGGTGTTCCCGTCGACGGGCGACTCGTCGGGCCGCTCGTCGACCTCGACGTACAGCCGGCCGTCGGGCAGGGTGTGGGCGGCCCCGGCCACGCCGCGGTGCAGGCCCTGCAGCGCGACGGCGCGCGCGCCGCCGGGCAGGCGGACACGGTCGGCGATCTCCGCCACCGTGCCGACGTGGGCGTACTCCTGCTCGTGGTGGGGCACGAGGAGGACGCGGTCCTCATCGCCGGCGTCGATGGCCAGCGTGAGCGACATCCCCGGAAAGACGACGATGTCGTCGAGCGGGACAAGCAAAAGGCGGCTCATTGACTCTTCACTTTCGATAGCAACTTATTGCCCGTAAGCAGGATAGCGGATCGGCGGTCACGTGATCTCAGTCCGGACCACTGAGATTACTTCAGGCGGCCCGCGGCGGGGGCCGCGGGGTCATGTCACGACGGGGCAGGCATCTGGGAACATTCGCGCGATGTCGCAGCGAGAGCCCACCGAGACCGACGGCCCCCACGACGTCCTCGCCGCCGAGGAGTTCGGCGTGCCGGGCGCTGACCCGGACCTGCACCACGGTCCGGTCGTCCTCCCGGAGGACCCCACCGGCGATCCCGAACCGCACGACGTGCTCGCGGCCGAGGAGTTCCCGATGCCGGCTCCGCGCCAGGGCCCGGCGGCCGTGCTCACCCAGCGTCCGGGTGGTTTCCCGCGCCTGGCGGCCGAATTCCTGCTCGGCGTGCTGGTCGCCATCCTCGTGCTGCGCCGCCGCCGGCGCGGGTGATCAGCGCCGCCGCTTCGGCGGCAGATCGGTGATCGTGCCGAGCGCGACCTCGGCGGCGAAGCCGACGGTCTCGGACAGCGTGGGGTGGGGGTGGATCGTCAGCGCCAGGTCCTCGGCGTCGGCGCCCTGCTCGAGCGCGTGGACGAGCTCGGCGATGAGCTCGCCCGCGTTCACGCCGACGATCCCGGCGCCGAGCACGCGGTGGCTGCCCGGCTCGAGGATCAGCTTCGTCGTGCCGTCGGGACGCCCGAGCGACAGGGCCCGGCCCGAGGCCGACCAGGGGAAGAGCGCGGTCTCGATCTCGGTCCCCTGCGCGCGCGCCTCGGTCTCGGTCAGCCCCATCCAGGCGACCTCGGGATCCGTGTAGGCGACCGACGGGATGGTGCGCGCGTCGAAAGCGGCGCCGGGCTCGCCGGCGATCGCCTCGGCGGCCACCTTGCCCTCGTGGGTGGCCTTGTGCGCGAGCATCGGGCCATGGGTCACATCGCCGATCGCGTAGATCCAGGGCACGTTCGTGCGCATCTGGCGGTCCGTGGCGATGATGCCGCGCTCGTCGACCTCGACCCCGGCCGCCTCGGCGCCGACGGCGCGTCCGTTGGCTCGCCGCCCGACCGCCACGAGCACCCGGTCATAGGTGTCGCTGCCTCCCCCGGCCAGCGTGACGCGCAGGCCGTCATCGGCGGCCTGCACCTCCTCCACGCGCGTGCTCAGGTGGATGGCCTCGTAGCGGGCGGCGATGCGCTTGTGCAGCGGGCGCACGATGTCGGCGTCGGCGCCGGGGATGAGCTGGTCGAGCATCTCGACCACCGTCACGCGCGATCCGAGCGCGTCGTACACGGTTGCCATCTCGAGGCCGATGATGCCGCCGCCGATGACGAGCAGCCGCCCAGGGATGTCCGGCGGCGAGAGGGCGCCGGTCGAGTCGATGATCCGCTCGTCGTCCGGGAGCCCGGGCAGCCGGGCCGGTTCGGATCCGGCCGCGATGATGGCGCTGGCGAAGCTGAGCTCGCGCTCGCCCACCCGCACGGTGTGGGGGCCGGTCAGCTCGGCCTCGCCGTGGACGACCTCGACGCTGCGGGCCTTGGCCAGCTGAACCAGCCCGCCGGTCAGGCGCCCGACGACCGAGCGCTTCCATTCGAGCAGCTTGGGCAGGTCGAGGGACGGTGCGCCGAAGGAGAGCCCGTGCTCGGCCATCTCCTCGGTCTCGGCGATCACCCGCGCGGCGTGCAGGAGCGCCTTGGAGGGGATGCAGCCGACATTCAGGCACACGCCGCCCAGGCGCTCCTCGCGTTCGACGAGCATGGTGCGCAGCCCGAGATCGGCGGCCCGGAACGCCGCCGTGTATCCGCCCGGACCCGAGCCGATCACGATGACGTCGGTGTCGTAGTCGCCGCTGGGGGGGCCGGGATCGGGGGCCGGCTCGCGCGTGATGGCGGGCTCCTGGCCGCGCTCGGCCTCGGCGGCCGGGCGGCCGGTGCCGGACTCCCGCTCCTGCCCGTCGCCGCCGCCCGTGGGGGCGACGCTGGGCGCCGCGGCCACCTCGAGCGTGAGCAGCATGCTCCCCTCGGCCACGCGGTCGCCGATCTTCACGTGCAGTTGCTGGACGGTGCCGGCGGCCGGGCTCGGAACGTCCATCGTCGCCTTGTCGGACTCGAGCGTGACGAGTGGATCCTCGGCTGCCACCTCGTCGCCGGGGCCGACGTGGATCTCGATCACAGGCACATCGCCGAAGTCCCCGATGTCGGGGACGCGGATCTCGACTGCCTCGCTCATGTCAGCCGCTCTCGGGGAGTTTCGGGCCGCGAAACTCCCGCTCGGATCGGCTGTGCCGATTCCACGCTCACAGCAGCGCGCGCTTGAGGTCGCTGAGCACGCGGGTCAGGTGCACGACGAATCGCGCCGCGGCGGCGCCGTCGATGACGCGGTGATCGTAGGAGAGCGAGAGCGGGACCATCAGCCGGGGCTCGAACGCGCTCCCGTTCCACACCGGCTTCATGGCCGACCGGGTGGCGCCGAGAATGGCCACCTCGGGAGCGTTGATGATCGGGGTGAAGCTCGTGCCGCCGATGCCGCCCAGGCTCGAGATCGTGAACGACGCGCCCTGCATATCGCCGGGAGCGAGCTTGCCCGCGCGCGCCTTGCCCGACAGCTCGGTCAGCTCGGCGGCGATCTCCGAGAGGCCCTTGCGGTCGGCGTCCTTGATCACCGGCACGACCAGCCCGCCCGGAGTGTCGGCGGCGAAGCCGATGTTGTAGTAGCGCTTGAGGATGAGCTCCTCGCCGTCGAGCGAGGCGTTGAAGTTCGGGAACGCCTTCAGCGCGGCCACACTGGCGGCGATGAGGAAGCTCACCATGGTGAACTTCACCTCGCTCTGCTCGGCGTTCAGCTGCTTGCGCCAGGCCTCGAGCTCGGTGATGTCGGCCTCGTCGTTGTGGGTGACGTGGGGGATCATCACCCAGTTGCGGGCCAGGTTCGGGGCCGAGATGCGCTGGATGCGGGAGCGCGGCACCCGCTCGATCTCGCCGAACTTCGTGAAGTCGATCTGCGGCCACGGGGGCAGGCCGGCCAGCGCGGGGCCTGAACCGGAGCCCGCGCGCTCGCCGCCAGGCGCGGCGCCGGCCGCGTCCACATCGTCCTTGGTGATCCGGCCCTTGCGTCCGCTGCCCGGAACCTGGCCCAGGTCGACCGACCGCTCGCGGGCCAGGCGGCGCACGGACGGGCTGGCGTAGGGAGGACCGCCGTCCGCGACCGCTTCGGGACCCGTGGATCCGCTCGGCGGCGGGGCCGACTGTGTCTCGGCGTCGATCGCCGTCTCGACGCCCTGCGCCTGGGGTTCGCGCCCGGTCTGCTGCACGGCGACCTCGGCCTCAGCGGAGCTCACCGGTCCGTCGGGGGCGCCGTCCTCGCTGGGCTCGATCCGCAGGAGCTGGGTGCCCTGGGCCACGCGGTCCCCGAGCGCGACGAGCACCTCGGTCACCGTGCCCGCGAACGGCGCCGGCACGTCCATCGTCGCCTTGTCGGACTCGAGCGTGACGAGCGGATCGTCGGCGGCGATCGTGTCCCCGGCGGCCACGTGGATCTCGATGACCGGGACGTCCTCGAAATCGCCGATGTCGGGAACCTCGACGTCGACGGCGGCGCTCGTGCTCATACGCTGGTGGGGATCGGGGCCGCGGGATCGATCTCGAAGCGCTCGATCGCCTCCTGGACGCGGGCGCGCTCGAACCGGCCCTCGTCGGCCAGGCTCTTCAGCGCGGCCACCGTCACGTAGTGGCGATCGACCTCGAAGAATCGGCGCAGCGCGGAGCGGAAGTCGCTGCGGCCGAAGCCGTCGGTACCGAGCACGGTGTAGCGGCCCGGCACCCACTGGCGGATCTGATCGGCGAACGTGCGCACGTAGTCGGTCGAGGCGATCACCGGACCCCCGGTCTCGCCTAGGCACTCGGCCACGTAGGCGCGGCGCGGGTCCTCGAGCGGATGGAGCATGTTCCAGCGCTCGGTCGCGATGCCGTCGCGGCGCAGCTCGGTGAACGAGGTCACGCTCCAGACGTCGGCCGCCACCCCGAAGTCGGACTCGAGCAGCTCGGCCGCCGCCAGCACCTCGTTGAGGATCGTCCCCGACCCGAGCAGCTGGACGCGCAGCTTCCCGTCCGCGCGTCCCTCGCGCACGCGGTGCATGCCGCGCAGGATGCCCTCCTGCGCGCCCTCGGGCATGGGCGGGTGACGGTAGTTCTCGTTCATCAGGGTGACGTAGTAGAAGACGTCCTCCTGCTCGACGACCATCCGCCGCAGGCCGTCCTGGACGATGACCGCGACCTCGTAGGCGAAGGCCGGGTCATAGGCGCGGCAGTTGGGCACGACGGAGAACAGGACGTGGCTGTGGCCGTCCTCGTGCTGCAGGCCCTCGCCGTTGAGCGTCGTGCGCCCGGCCGTGCCGCCGAGCATGAAGCCACGCGTGCGGCTGTCGGCCGCCGCCCACACGAGGTCGCCCACCCGCTGGTAGCCGAACATCGAGTAGTAGATGTAGAAGGGCACCATCTGCGTCGCGTGGGCGCTGTAGGAGGTGCCGGCGGCGATGAACGAGGAGATCGAGCCCGCCTCTGTGATGCCCTCCTCGAGGATCTGCCCGTGCTGATCCTCCTTGTAGAACATCAGCTGCTCGGCGTCCTGGGGCTGGTAGAGCTGACCGACCGGGGAGTAGATCCCGATCTGGCGGAACAGGCCCTCCATGCCGAACGTTCGTGACTCGTCGGGCACGATCGGGACGACCCGCTTGCCGAGCTGCTTGTCGCGCAGCAGCGCGGCGAGCACGCGCACGAACGCCATCGTGGTCGAGATCTCACGCTCGCCCGTGCCCTCGAGCTGGCCCTTGAACGTCTCAAGCGGCGGGACCGCGAGCTCGGGGGCGGTGCGCCGGCGGGCGGGCAGGCTGCCGCCGAGCCTGGCCCGGCACTCGCGCAGGTACTGCATCTCGGGGGAGTCCTCGGGCGGCTTGTAGTACTCGGGCGCCCGCACCTGGGCGTCGGTGAGCGGAAGCTCGAAGCGGTCCCGGAAGGCGAGCAGCGCGTCCTCGGCCATCTTCTTGGCCTGGTGGGTGATCATCTGGCCCTCGCCCGAGACGCCCATGCCGTAGCCCTTGATCGTCTTGGCCAGGATCACCGTGGGCTGGCCGGTGTGGCGCACGGCGGCGTGGTAGGCGGCGTAGACCTTCTGCTGGTCCAGGCCGCCGCGGTTGAGCAGCCAGATATCGGCGTCGGACATGTCCTTGACCCGGTCGAGCAGCGCCGGGTCCTTCCCGAAGAAGTGCTCGCGCACGTAGGCGCCGTCGCGGGACTTGTAGGTCTGGTACTCGCCGTCGACGCTCTCCTCCATCACCCGCACGAGGCGGCCGTCGGTGTCGGCGGCGAGCAGCGGGTCCCACTTGGAGCCCCAGATGACCTTGATCACGTTCCAGCCCGAGCCGCGGAAGTCCGACTCGAGCTCCTGAATGATCTTCCCGTTGCCCCGCACCGGTCCGTCGAGGCGCTGGAGGTTGCAGTTGATCACCCAGATCAGGTTGTCCAGGCGCTCGCGACCGGCCATGCCGATCGAGCCCATCGTCTCGGGCTCGTCGACCTCGCCGTCGCCCAGGAACGTCCACACCTTGCGCCCCGCGGTGGCGGCCAGCCCACGCGCCTCGAGGTACTTCATGAAGCGCGCCTGGTAGATCGAGGTGATCGCGCCGAGGCCGAGCGACACGGTGGGGAACTGCCAGAAGTCCGGCATCAGCCACGGGTGCGGGTAGGAGGAGAGACCGTCGCGGCTCACCTCCTGGCGGAAGCCGTCGAGCTGCTCCTCGCTCAGGCGGCCCTCGAGGTAGGCCCGGGCGTAGTTGCCGGGTGAGGAGTGGCCCTGGAAGAAGACGAGGTCGCCGCCGAAGTCGTCGGTGGCGGCGCGCCAGAAGTGGTTGAAACCGACCTCGTAGAGCGTGGCCAGCGACTGGTAGGAGGCGATGTGGCCGCCGAGCTCGGAGGAGACCTTGTTCGCGCGCACGACCATCGCCATCGCGTTCCAGCGCACGATCGAGCGCAGCCGGCGCTCGAGCGCCGGATCGCCCGGCAGCTGGGCCTCGCGCTCGGGCGCGATCGTGTTGACGTAGGGCGTGTTGAGCGTGGCGATCGGCCCGCTCCCGCGATGCTGCGCGCGCTCGACGGCCAGCGTGAGCAGCTGGCGCACGCGATCGGGGCCGTCGTGGGCGACGACCGCGTCAACCGCCTCGAGCCACTCGCTCGTCTCGACGGCGTCGATGTCGGCAGTGGCGCCGTTGCCGCCCGAGGTCTGCACTCGATCGCTCATGACCTGCTGTTTTCTCCCTCGACGAACGCCCGACCCGGCTCACTATATCCCCGGCCCTCACGCGGACCCTGGTCGTCGCGGTACGGTCTCGCACCATGAGTTTGCGCGAGGTGGAGGGTGAGATCGGCGCGCCGTGGGCGCGGGCACTGAGCGGGGCGTTCGACGAGCTCGTCGTCGAGTCCGAGCTACTGGCCGGTAATCCGCTTGGCGATCCCACGCGCCGGCCGCTGTACGTCTACCGCTCGCCCGGCGTCGCCGGCGGGAGCGCCCAGGACGTGCCCGCGGTCTACGTGCTCCAGGGCTACACCGGGCAGCTCGACATGTGGCTCAGCCGCAGCCCGTTCGAGCCGACCATGGTCGAGCGCCTCGATGCCATGTTCGCCGCCGATGAGTGTCCGGACGCGATCGTCGTGTTCGTCGACGCCTGGACCTCGCTCGGTGGCGGGCAGTTCCTCAACTCGACCAGCACCGGGCGCTACATGGACTACCTGTGCGACGAGGTCGTCCCGTTCGTCGATGACCGCTATCCGACCGCGACCGGAGCCGCCCATCGCGGGGTGGCCGGCAAGTCCTCCGGGGGCTACGGCGCCATGGTCACGCCGATGCTCCGCCCGGACGTGTTCGGTGCGCTCGCCTCCCACGCCGGGGACGCGCTGTTCGAGTGCTGCTACCTGCGCGACGTCGGCCCGTTCGTGCGCGCTCTGCGCGACCACTTCGACGGTTCGCTCGAGCGCTTCCGCTCCGAGCTGGCCGCTGCCGAGCACTTCGACTACGGCCGCTTCGGCACGATCATCTCCACCTACGCCTACGCCACCGCCTACACCCCCGACCCCGAGCGGCCCGGGGAGGCGCTGCTGCCCTTCGAGCTCGGCACCGGCCGGCTCATCCCGGAGCTGTGGGATCGCTGGCTGGCCTGGGACCCGGTGCGCATGGCCTCCGCGCACGCCGATGCGCTGCGCGGCCTGCGCCGTGTCTACCTCGACGCCGGCCGGGGGGACGAGTACTTCCTCGACCTCGGCGCGCAGGCCTTCGCGGCCGAGCTCGAGCGGATCGGGGCCGACTACACGCTCGAGCTGTTCGATGGCGGCCACGGCGGCCTCTCCTACCGCTACCCGGGGGCGATTCGCGAGCTCGTGCTCGCACTCGGGGCGTAGAGTGCCCGGCGTGAGCGCCACCGCCGCGGACCAGCTGGCCTTCGCCGGCCCAGCCGAGCTCGCCGCCCTCGTGCGGGAGGGCCAGGCCACGCCGCGCGAGCTCGTCGAGCTGTGCCTGCGCCGCATCGAGGCGCTCGACCCGCGCCTGAACGCCTTCCGCGTCGTGCTGGCCGAGCAGGCGCTGGCCGAGGCCGACCGGCGCCAGGGCGAGCAGGGTCCGCTCGCCGGGGTGCCGTTCGCGGTCAAGGACGACCTTCCGCTCGAGGGCCAGTCGACCACTCGCGGCTCGCGCACGTTCGGGCCGCCGGCCGCGCGAGGACGCCGAGGTCGTGCGCCGCCTGCGCGCCGCCGGCGCGATCCCCATCGGCGTGACGAACGTGCCCGAGCTCATGATCTGGCCCTGGACGAAGACCGAGGCCAACGGCACCACACGCAACCCGTGGGATCCCAGCCGCACGCCGGGCGGCTCCTCGGGTGGCAGCGCCGCCGCGGTGGCGGCCGGGATGGTGCCGTTCGCCACCGCCTCTGACGGCGGCGGTTCGATCCGGATTCCCGCCGCCTGCTGCGGGCTGGTCGGGATGAAGCCGACCCGCGGGCGCACCTCGACCTATCCCGCCCGGCGCGGCTGGCTCGGCCTGAGCGTGTACGGCGCGCTCGCCCGCACGGTGGCCGACAGCGCGCTCCTGCTCGACGCCATCCACGGCAACGTGCCCACCGACGAGGACACGGCGCCGCCGTTCACCGGCAGCTATCTGGAGGCGGCCCGGCGTCCGCCCGGGCCGCTGCGCATCGCCATGTCGCGCAAGCTGCCGCCCGGGCTGCTCGGGCGGCTCTCGGCCGATCAGCGCGCGGCCTGGGAGGGCACCGGGCAGCTGCTGCGCGAGCTCGGCCACGAGGTGCTCGAGCGCGATCCCGCCTACGGGATGGTGCAGATCGAGTTCGTGCAAACGTGGCTGCGCGGCGTCTACGAGGAGAGCGCGGGGGTCCCCGACCCCAGCCGGCTCGAGTCGCTCACGCGCCAGATCGCCTGGGCGGGACGGACGTTCGTGCCCCCGCGCCGCCGCGACGCGCTGCTCGCCCGCCGTCCGCAGACGGCGGGACGCATCCTCGCCCTGTGGGATGAGGTCGACGTGCTCCTCACCCCGGTGCTCGCGAGCACGGCGATCGCCGCCGACGGTGCCTTCGGCAAGCCGGCGCCCCTGGCGGTGGACCGCGCCGGGCGCTTCATGCCGTTCAACCCCACCTTCAACCTGACGGGTCAGCCCGCGATCGCGCTGCCGGCCGGATTCGGCTCAGACGGCCTGCCGCTCAGCGTGCAGCTCGTCGGGCGGCCCGGGGCCGAGGACATGCTGTATTCGCTCGCCGGCCAGATCGAACAGGCCCGCCCGTGGGCGGAGCGCCGGCCGGCGCTGGCGTCGTAGAGCGACCCGAGGAGGCAGAGATGGACCAGATCGTCACCGGCGTCGACTTCGTCGGCCTGCCGACCCGCGACCTCGAGCAGGCCGTCCGCTTCTACGGCGAGGTGCTGGGCCTGCACCGCTCGGTGTACCGGCCCGAGCGCAACTTCGCCGAGTTCGAGACCGGGAACCTGACGCTCAATGTCATGAACGCCGAGGCGATGGGCCTCGAGCATCACCGGGTCGGCAATGCGGTTGCCCTCCACGTCGAGGACGTGCCGGCGGCGCGGGACGAGCTCGAGAGCCGCGGCGTCGTCTTTCAGGGCGACACCTTCGATACCGGGGTCTGCCACATGGCGTTCTTCGCCGACCCGGACGGCAACGTCCTCATGCTCCACCACCGGTACGCGCAGCGACAGGCTGAATAAGAGGCTCGACTTATCAGTCTCAGATATTTCTCGTCTTTGACAGATAAGTCGTTTCGCGTCATTCTTCTCGCACCCTCTCCTCCTGCACGCGCCCCGTAGAGTTCGGCCTCATATCCCGCCGGCTCAGGGGCGCGTCGCGTTTAAGCGCCCGGGCGCGCCGGGGAGCGGTCCGGGCGCACCGTGTGGACCGTCAGGGTCCATTTCGTGCCATCGGCCCCACGGTCTGCGATGCACAGCGGCGGCCAAAGGCCTGGGCGCGGTGCCCAATTCATCAGCCTCTGCGCATGAATGCGCCCAAAAACTGGTCTTGGACTTCTAAGCCATGGCGCGTCATCATGAGCAGCGCAACACCCTCTCCTCCAGCCACGCGCCCCGTAGAGTTCGGCCTCATATCCCGCCGGCTCAGGGGCGCGTAGCGTTTAAGGGGTCGCCGGTCCACCGGCCAGCGGGTTACGCTGACGCCGTGCCGCTCTACGACTTCTGTTGCCATCGGTGCGGCGAGCGTTTCGAGGCGCTCGCGCCGGTCGACGCCCGGCCGCCGTGCCCGGCCTGCGGCGCGGGCGATCCCGAGCGGCTGCTCGGCTCGTTCGCGGGGCCGTTCACGGTCGGCCTGCGCGGCGCCGCGGCCCGGCGCTCGAACGCGCAGCGCAAGGCGCGCGAGGATCAGCGCCAGGAGGGGTTCGCGCGCCAGCGCGAGGAGCGCCGCCAGCGCGGATCCGAGTAGGGCCCCGCTCAGGCCACGAGCGGAGCCAGGCGCTCGCCGAGCAGCGCCACCGCCTCGAGGTCCTCGTGCAGCAGCTGTTGGCACATGACCCGGCTGACGCCCGCCTCGCTGAGAGCCCGCAGCTGCTCGGCCGCCGGCTCGACCGTCCCCACGATCCAGCCAGGCGGCGGATCGTCGAGGAGCTCGTCGGGATCGCGGCCGATCTTGGCGCCCAGTTCAACGGCGCGGGCGCGCAGCTCCGCGTCGCTCTCGCCGCTGAGCAGCCCGGTCATGACGGAGATCGGCAGGGGATCCCGGCCGGCCCGCTCGCACGCCGCCGCGATCCTCTCGCCCCGCTCGCGCACCTCAGCGGGGGAGGGGAACACCGTGTTGTACTCGTCCGCATACCGGGCGGCCAGGGCGGCGCTGCGCGGTCCGGCCAGGCCGCCCATGATGATCGGCGGGTGGGGCCGCTGGATCGGCTTCGGGTGCGCCTCGAGCCCCTCGAGCCGGTAGTGGCCGCCGTCGAAGTCCAGCGGCGCCGCGCCCCAGCTCCCGAGCACGATCTGGAGCTGCTCCTCGAGCACATCGATGCGCTCGCGTGTGGACAGGAACGGGAACCCGTAGGCGGCATGCTCGCGTTCGTGCCAGCCGGCCCCGAGGCCGAGCTCGACCCGTCCGCCGGAGATGTGATCGGCGGTGGTCACCTGCTTGGCCAGGACCGACGGGTGACGGAAGCTGGCCGGGGAGACGAGCGTCCCCAGACGAAGGCGCTCGGTGCGCGCGGCCAGCCCGCTGAGCGTCGCCCACGCGTCGAGCGCGGGTCGGCTCGGGTCGCGCCCATCGAGGTTGAGGTAGTGATCGGAGCGAAACAGCGCCGGGATCCCGTGGCGCTCGCAGGCCTGCGCGAGCTCGAGCCACTGAGGCCAGGTGACGCCCTCCTGGCCCTCGATCATCAGGCAGAGGTCCATCCCCACATCATGACCCGACGCCGGCCTCCGGGATCCTCCGGGGCCCGGGACGGGTCAGGCGGGGAGGGCCGGCTCGCCGGCCTGACCGCCGACCTGGACCTGATTGCGGCCGCTCTGCTTGGCGCGGTAGAGCGCCTCGTCGGCGATCGCGTAGAGCTGCGAGGACGTCGCGACGGTGTCCCAGGTGGTGACGCCGAGCGAGCAGGTCTGGCCGCGCGGCATCGCCGTGCGCAGCCGCTCGGCGACCACGATGGCGTCCTCGACCGGGCAGGCCGGCAGCAGCACGGCGAACTCCTCGCCGCCCACGCGGGCGAGCAGGTCGGTCGTGCGCACCTGCAACGTCCAGGCCCGGGCCGCCTCGTACAGGAGCTCGTCGCCCTCGGGGTGACCGTAGGTGTCGTTGAACACCTTGAAGCGGTCGATGTCGATGAGGATCAGGCTGAGCGGCGTGCCCTCGCGCTCGGCACGGGCCAGCTCGTGCTCGAGGCGCTCGTTCCAGACCCGCCGGTTGGCCAGCTCGGTGAGCGGATCGGTGCGCGCGGCGTCGTTCAGTCGGCGTACCAGGCCGGCCCGCTCGAGCGCGGTGGCGGCGTGATGCGCGAGAGCTTCGATCAGCCAGCCGGGACGATCGAGGTCGGTGAGCGTGCCCGGCCACACGAGCGACAGCGCGCCGGTGGCCCGTCCTGCGGCCATCAGCGGCTCGTGCCAGGCCGTTCCGGGCAGGGACTCGGTGGCCGGTGCCGGCCCGTCCGGGTGGTCGACCTGCGTGCGGCGCTCGTTGATCGCTCGCGCCGCCCCGTCGCGTGCCTGGTCGGTCAGACGGTCGAGCGCGTCAGCGGGAACGATCCCCTCCTGCCAGCGCAGCAGCAGGCGCTCGTCGTCGACCTCCCACAGGAGCACGGCGACGGCTCCGGTCGAGCCGATGGCCACAGTGCAGATGATGCTTGCCGCCTCGTCGGCATCGGCGACGTCGGCGAGTGCCCGGCTCACCTCGGTGAGGATCTCGAAGTCGGAGACGTAGGTGCGCAGCCGCGCCTCTGTGGCCGACTCGCGGTGCGGGGTGACGATGAGCAGCGCGCTCGCGCCCGGCACGGTCAGCGGCTGCGCGGTGGCGTCGGCGTCGACAGTCGCCCCCTCGAGCTCGACGTACCAGCGTTCGGCGGCCACCCACTCGCCGGCCAGCGCGCGCTGGAGGGGGTGGGTCGGGGCCTCGGCGGGCGCACTGTGGCGATCGAACAACGCGCAGTCGGCCAGCGTGAGCGGGGCGGGAGGGCTCCCGTCGCCCCACAGCCGGGTGGCGGCGGCGTTCGCGTAGACGATCTGGCCGTCGGGGGCGCAGGCCACGACAGCCGTCTCGAGCGCGTCGAGCAGCGTCGCCGGCAGCTGGCCGGCGTCCTCCGGTGGCGGTCCGTCCTCGCGGCGCGAGGTGTTCATGGCTCTATTCATCGGTCGCGGGCGGTCCGACCTGAAGACCTGCTGTCTCGCTCACGATGTGACCCGGCGGGCCGGCAGGGGGCGTCGCCGCCGTCAGTACGCGGGCCCGCTGCTCGAGGTCGTCGAGCTGTTCGCGCTCGCCGCGGCGCCGGGCGTCGTGATCGGCGTGCCGCTCGGGGCCACCAGCCACCACTTGGCGCCGAACCCGTCGCTGCCCTGCCCGGTCGTCGTCCCGGCGTGCTGATCGCCGACGAAGAAATACAGCGGGTGCCCGTCGTAGGTGACCTGGTGGTGTCCGTCGGAGCGGGTGATCATGCCGAGCGCGGCTGTCTTCACGGCACCCGTGGCCACGGGATGGCCCGATGTGACCAGCGGCGGCCACGCCTGGGCGCAGGCGCCGGAACAGCTCGAATGGCCGCTGCCGTCGGCGACCCAGAGGTACAGCGCGCGCCCGGAGGCGGTGAGATACGTGCCGCCCGAGCCGTGAGCGGTCCCGACGGCCACGCCCACGGTCCCGGCGGTGGTGGCGGTCGTTGTCGCGCTTGGCGGCGGGGCGGTGGCGGCGCTCGAGTGCGAGCTGCTGGTGCCGCAGCCCGCCGCGGCCAGAGCGAGACCGATGCCCGCAGCGAGGGCGCTCCGGCGAAGGATGGATGGGGATGTGGACACGATGTCTCCTTGTCGGTGAGAAAGGGGGATGCCAGTGCAGACACCGGCGGGGGCTGTGACCTTCCCGGGGGCCGGCGGGGAAGGAAGCGGGCGCCGGCGGCGTCGTGAGAGACCAGCTGTCCACCGACGAAAGGGGTTCTCGATGTCCTCAGTACTGCACCGCGGCGCGCGTCTCGTGCGCGTGCTCACCCTCGCGCTCGCCACCATCGGGCTCACCGGGCTGACCGCGGTTGCCCTCGCTCGCACGGCCGCGCTCGCGATCGCCTCGGGTGCCTCGGTCACCAACGCCGCCGGCCACACGGCCAGGGAGGCGATCGTGACCACGGCGCACGGGCGCGCCGTCTACACGCTCACCGGCGACGGGCGCCACCATCCCGAGTGCACGTCCTCCAGCGGCTGCTGGGCCGCCTGGCCGCCGGTCACCGTCCACAGTGCCCACGGACTGACCAAGCCGGCTCACGTCGCCGGACGGCTCACGGTGTGGCGTCGGGGCGGCATCGACCAGCTCGTGCTCGGCGGGCACCCGCTCTACACGTTCGCCGGCGATCAGCAGCGCCGCAGCGCCACCGGCGAGGGCCTGGTCAGCTTCGGCGGCACCTGGCACGTGGTCCGGCCGCGTTAGGCCCCTCTATTCTGAGGCGCCGTGGCGCTGCCGAAGGCCGTTCGCACCCTGACTCCCGACCAGCTGCGCGATGACCCGCGCGTGCGCGCCGTCGCGCTGCTGGCCGGCCTCATCCCGCCCCGCGTCATGCACACGGCGGCCGAGGCGGCAGTCCTGCGCGAACTCGCGCGGCGAGCGCAGCGCGTCGTCGAGATCGGCGTATATGAGGGGTCCTCGGCGCTCATCCTCTGCGATCTCCCGCGCGGCGGCGAGCTGCACCTCATCGATCCCTTTTCGGACGCCAGCGGTTGGGCCATGCGCCCCGGCTGGCACGGCACCCCGAGGGCCACTCAGGCGGTCGTCCGCCGGCGCGCGCGGAGCACCGGGAGCCCGGATCCACTGGCACGTGGCGCGCAGCCAGGACGTGGGCCGCCGCTGGGCCGGCGGTCCCGTCGATCTCGTGTTCGTCGACGGCGACCACAGCCCAGAGGGCTGCCGGGAGGACTGGGATGTCTGGCATCCGCACCTGCGTCCGGGCGGCTCGGTCGCCTTCCACGATGCCCGCGTCGGCCACCCGTCCGGCCAGGGCAGCCCGGGGCCGACACGCGTGGTCGACGAGCTCTTCCGCCCCACGGCGCCGGAGGGCTGGCGGATCACCCACGAGATCGACAGCCTCGTGGTCGTGCAGCGGGTGGCCGGCTGATCACCCCGCGCGGCGCTCGGCCAGCATGGCCGAGCTGACCTGGGCGCCGAGCCGGGCGGCCGCGCCGGGCGCCAGGCCGCGCTGGCGCCCGACCACGTAGGCGACCATGAAGGCATCGCCGGCCCCGGTGGTCTGCACCCCGGGGATGACGTGTTCCGGCGCCACCTGGGTGAGCGAGCCGGCGCAGTGCAGCTCCGCCCCGCGGGAGCCGTGGGTGAGGATGAGCTCCGGCACACCCGTCAGCTCGGCGCCCGGGTCGCCCAGCACGGCGGCCTCCTCCTCGGAGAGCTTCAGCGCGGTCAGCTGCTCGAGCAGCTCCCGGTCGTAGCCGTCGTCGAGGCGCAGGTTGCCGACCTCGGGGGCACGCACGAGGCCCTGGCCGTCGTAGGCGATCCGGTGGCCGCGGGCGGCCAGACGGGCGACCGTCGCGGCCGGGAAGTCGCTGCGCAGCAGAGGAGCCAGGTGAACCCACTCGGTCGTGATCTCGAGCCGGTCGATGTCGGCCGGCGACCAGCTGTGGCCGATCGCGTGGACGACCATCGACCGCTCCTCGCCCTCGTAGTCGAGATCGAACCGGGTTGTCGCGGACGCGCGCAGGAAGTCGATGCGCAGCCGCTCATCGCTCTGCAGCGACGCGAAGGTGGCCAGATCGGACTCCGCGCACGCGGTGTGGACGACGCCCCGGACCCCCAGGAAGCCGAGCGCGGCGGCGGCGAACGCCGGGCACCCCCCGCCGGTCCAGGCCCCGCCGTTGACCCGGTCGAGGGCCACGTTGGCGATCAGCGTCAGCTCGGCGTCCGGCAAGCGGCGATCTTCGCATAGCCGCCCGCGCGCGAGCGCGAGATGGCCGCGCCCTCAGGCGCGGGCCTCGGCGCTCACCTGTGGTTGAGCATCCGGTCCGCGTCCTCCTCGACGCGAGGCGGGCGCGATCCGAATCAGTCGCTCGGAGGTGTCGACGGGGCCGGCGATACCGGTGCGGTGCTCGGGCTTGGCGAGCAGGATCTGGACGTCGCAGATCCGCCGCTCGGCGAAGCCGCCCTCGCAGTAGGCGAGGTAGAGCGTCCAGATGCGGCGGAAGCGCTCGTCGTAGCCGAGCGCCTCGAGCTCGTCGGCGTGGGCGAGGAAGCGCTCCCGCCAGCGCCGGAGGGTCTCGACGTAATGCGGCGTGATGTCCTCGAGCCCGACGATCTGCATGTCGGTCTGCCCGGCCACCCCGGCGGCGATCTTGGACACCGACGGCAGCGACCCGCCGGGGAAGATGTAGGTCCGGATGAACGATCGGGAGGACTTCTCCACCTCGTATGCGCGGTCATCGATCGTGATCGCCTGCAGCAGCATCGTCCCGTGTGGGGTCAGCAGCGCCCCGCACTTGGCCAGGAAGCGGTCACGGTTGCGCCACCCGACCGCCTCGATCATCTCGATCGAGACGAGCTTGTCGTAGGTGCCGCGCAGATCGCGGTAATCCTCCCGCAGCACCGTCACCCGGTGCTCCAGTCCAGCGGCGCGGACCCGGGCGAGCGCGTGCGCGTGCTGCTCGGAGGAGATCGTGGTCGTGGTCACCCGGCAGCCCCGCGTCCGGGCCGCGTAGAGCGCGAGGCCACCCCAGCCGGTTCCGATCTCGAGCAGATGATCGGTGGGGCGCAGATCGAGCTTGCGGCACACGAGCTCGAGCTTCGCCTCCTGAGCCTGCTCGAGCGTCATGTCGGCGCGCTCGAACACCGCGCAGGAGTAGCTCATGGTCGCGTCGAGCATGCGCGAGAACAGCTCGTCGCCGAGGTCGTAGTGGGCGGCGATATCGGCGCGGCTGCGACGCCGCGTGGCCGGCCGGGCGAGTGCCCGCAGCCACTGCAGCGGGCCGCGCACGAGGGCGAGCCGCTCCCGCGGGCCGTCGATCCGCCGCCCGTTGCGAGCGGCGAGGCGGATCAGCGCCACCAGGTCCGGCGAATCGAGCCATCCGGCGGCGAAGGCCTCGGCGAGTCCGCGGCTTCCTCGCAGGAGCGCGCGCCAGGCCCGAGGGTCGCGGATCTGGAGCACGGCGGCCGGGGTTCCGGCGCCGCAGGTCCACCGGCGCCCGGGCTCGATCACGGTCAGGCTGCCCGTCTCGATGTGGCGCAGCAGCGCGCGGACGGTCTGGCGGGCCAGCCGGTCGGGGGCGCTCATCCGCGACTCCGGACCGGGTGCGGGTGGACGCCGACGCCGCCCGCCCACAGCCGCAGGGCGTGGCCGTAGATGAGCGCGAGCACGCGGACGGTGGCGAACGGGTAGCGGGCGATGGTGGCGGCGAGCGAGGCGCGGGTGAGCTCGCGCCGGGCCAGGCGCAGCGTGGCGTCGAACCGCAGCGCGCCCGCGGCGTCCCGGCTCTCGATGTGCACCGAGGCCGTCGGCCCGGGCGCAGTCAGCCGCACCGCGTAGCGCTGATCCATGCCCATGAACGGCGAGACGTGCAGCGCCTTGTCGAACTCGTCGCTGAGCACCTGGCCTGCAGCGACATCGCCGGGCAGGACGTAGGCGTGTCGCTCTCCCCAGGGCGTGTTGGTGACCTCGGCGATCACGGCCTCGACCTGGGCGCGGTCGGGTGTCCAGCAGTAGTAGAAGCTGATCGGGTTAAAGCAGTGTCCAAGCGTCCGGGGGTGAGTGAGCACCGTGACCGGCCCGTCGGGCACCCGGCCTGCATGTGCGCCGACGGCCGCGCGCACCGCCTCGGCAAGCGGCCGCTCGAGCGGAGGCAGGTAGTCGCGGCGGCGCACGCGCACGAGCCCGGGCGTGTGCCTCACGAGGCGTCCGCCGAGCAGGTCGGGGAGCTCGTCGAGATCGAGGTGCAGCAGGGCGAGCGGATGCCGGAACTCCGTCGGGCGCTCGGCGAAGCGGCGGTGGCGGATGACGCCGGTGTAGATGCCGCTGACGCTCACGCTGCCGCCACCCCGAGTGCCTGCCCGACGCGCAGCGCGCTGACCACGCCGTCCTCGTGGAAGCCCCAGCCCCAGTAGGCGCCGCAGAAGTGGGTCCGGTTGCGGCCGCTGATCTCGCTCAGGCGCCGCTGGGCCCGGACGCCGGCGGAGGTGTAGACGGGGTGCGCGTAGGCGATCGTGCGGATCACCCGCGCCGGGTCGATGGCATCGGTTCGGTTGAGCGTGACGCAATACTGATCGCTCGTCGTGAGCGACTGGAGGCGGTTCATGTCGTAGGTCACGGTGGCGTTGGGCGAGGGCCGGTCAAGCAGGTGGTAGTTCCAGCTCGCCCAGGCGCGGCGCCGGCGAGGCAGCATGCGGACGTCGGTGTGCAGGACGGCTTCGTTGCGCTGGTAGGGCAGTGCGCCCAGGATCTGGCGCTCCTGCGCCGTCGCGTCGGCGAGCAGGGCGAGCGCCTGATCGGAGTGCGTGGCGAGCACGACCTGATCGAAGCGCAGCAGCTCCTGTCCGGCCACCCGGATGGCCACCGAGTCCGGGCCCCGGGTCACCTCGACGACCGGCGCCCGAAGGTGGATCCGGTCGGCGAACGGCCGCGTCAGCGCCTCCACATAGCGCGCCGAGCCCCCGCGGATCACTCGCCAGCGCGGCCGGTCGCGCAGCGACAGCATCCCGTGGTGGTCGAAGAACTCGGCCAGGAAGCGAGCCGGGAAGTCCCACATCTGCGCCGGATCGGCCGACCAGACGGCGGCGGCCTGGGGGACGATGAGCCGATCGATGAACGGGCGTGAGAACCGCTGCTGCTCGAGCCAGTGACCGAGCGACGGGCCACCCCCGTCGCGTTCCCCGGCCACGATCAGCTCACGGCAGGCGCGCTGGAAGCGGGGCACCTCGGCCAGCATGCGCTGGAACCACGGGGTGAGGAGGTGGCGGCGGGTGGCGAACAGGCCGTTGGGCGACGTGCTCGAGTATTCGAACTCGCCGCGTGCATCGGAGACGCTGAAGCTCATGCTCGACGCCTGGGTGGCCACCCCGAGCCGGTCGAGCAGGCGCTCGAAGTTCGGGTAGTTGCGGTCGTTGAGGACGATGAAGCCGGTGTCGACGTGGTGCGTCTCGTGCGGGGTGTCGACCCGGATCGTGTTCGTGTGGCCGCCGAGGTGGTGCGAGGCCTCGAAGACGGTGATGTCGTGCTCGGGGTGCAGGAGATCGGCCACCGCGAGCCCCGAGATGCCGGCACCGACGATCGCGATCTTCACGTCCGGGTTACGGGGTCGGGGACGGACCGGATCACCGCAGCGTCAGAGAGCAGCCGGTTGGTGATCGAGGTCGCGAGCCGGAGCTGCTCGCGCGCCGGCACGGCGGGCGCGGCGTCCAGCCGCTCGATGACGGGCGCCAGGGCCTCCGGAAGCGCCTGCGCGGCCACCTCGGCGCAGATCCGGGCGGCGTCGCGCACGATCTCGGGGTCGACGCTCCAGACCGCCTCGAACACGCGGGTCACCGATGGACGGCCGGGGTGCGAGGACGCCCGCTCCCGCCCGGCCAGGCACACCGCGTAGCCGTCGGAGTCGCACACGAGCGCCCACTCACGAGCGAGGGGATCGGTGTGGGTGATGGGCACCTCCGCCGGGCCTCGTCCGGACACGGCCGGCGCGGGGAAGTCGGCGAACACCACGGCCAGCCGCGCGCCGTCGGCGAGCTCGCGCCAGCGCGACTGCTCGCGGCGGTAGAAGCGCTCGCGCTGGAAGCCGGCGAACAGGAACGGCCGCTCGGCGCGCGCGAGGGTCTCGTCCTCGATGGCGTGACTGAATGAGCGCATCAGCGGCTTGGGCAGCAGGCGCGCCTCGAGCTCGGGGTGGCGCCGGCACAGCGCCGCGAACAGGGAGGAGGCGCGCTCGTGGTGCGCGGCCCGGGCGCGCTCGATCGCCGCGTGCAGCGACACCCCGGCGGCGCGCGCGGCCCCGACGCGCCGCACGAGCTCGAGCTGCTGCTCGCTGTAGCGGCGGTGGCCGCGCGCGGTCCGTTCCGAGTGCGGGAAGCCGTGGCGGCGCTCCCACATCCGCAGCGTCCCCTCGGGCACACCGCTGCGAGCGGCCACCTCCCCGATGCTGAGATCTGCCGAGCCCATGTCTTGAACAAGCATATAGGATTAGTTGCACATATGTTCAATACCGAAGTTGGAGATCACATCGACGCCCTCCTCGACCGCTCGGTCGTGGCCGGATACGGCCGCACGGGCCTGTGGGTCCGGCGGCACCTCCCCGGTTGGCCGGACGACCCACCCCGGATCGACGGCCAGGTCGTGCTCGTCACCGGCGCCCGCTCCGGCCTCGGTCTCGCGGCCGCGCAGGGGTTCGCTCGCCTGGGCGCGCGGGTGCTGGCCGCGGGGCGAAGCGACGAGGCGGCCGCTGAGGCGGTCCGTCGGGTTCGGGACGCGGTGCCCGAGGCGGCGGTCGAGGGAGTGGCCTGCGACGTGAGCAGCCTGGTCTCGGTGCGCGAGCTGGCGCGGGGGCTGACCGAACGCGAGCCGCGGCTCGACGTCGTCGTCCACAACGCCGGCGTGATGCCGCCCCGGCGCGCGCGCTCCGCAGACGGCCACGAGCTGATGTTCGCCACGCACGTCCTCGGGCCGTTCGCACTGCTGCGCTGGACGCGTGAGCTGCTCGCGCGCAGCGCGCCGTCGCGGGTGATCTTCGTCTCCTCCGGGGGCATGTACGCCCGCTCGATCCCCTGTGAGGACGTGGAATCCGAGCGCCAGGCGTACTCGCCGAGGGGCCTCTACGCCACCACCAAGCGCGAGCAGGTGGTGATCGCCGGGCAGTGGGCCGAGCGCCTGCGGGCCGCCGGCATTGTCGTCCACTCCATGCATCCGGGCTGGGCAGCGACCCCCGGGCTGGCCGAGGCGATGCCGGCGTTCTCGGCCCTGACCCGGCCGATCATGCGCGACGGCGCCCAGGGCGCGGACACGATCGTCTGGCTCGGCGCCTCGCCGCAGGCGTTGGGCGACAGCGGCGCGTTCTGGCACGATCGCCGGCCCCGGCCGACCCGCTACCGCGTCGGGGCCGGGTCCGAGGACGCCTCCTGCCACGAGCGCCTATGGCGCTACTGCGAGGCGGCGGTCAGCGCGTTCGACTGACCGGCCCCGGGGGGTCAGGTCAGGTCGGCCACGATGACCGGTGCGTGGGTGGGCGCGGGACTGCCGCCGTCGGGCTCCGGGGTGACGAGCACCTGGGCGACGCCGCGCAAGCCGCGGGGCAGGGTCACGTCGGCGCTGCCGCTCGCGCTCACGCTGAACAGCACGCTGGCTGGAACGGGCGCGGCATGCGGAGCCTTCAGCCACACCTCGTAGACATGGCCGGGGGACGGCGCGGAGATCCGGTGGACGATCAGCTCGCCCCGGCCGCCGGTGATCTTCACCTGCGCGCTGCCGCCCGCCATGTCGAGTACCTGGGCGTGGATCACGCGAGCACCCGTGCCGCCACCGGAGAGCGTGATCAGGACGGCGATGGCGACGGCGAGGGCCACGCCGGCGCTGGCCAGCGCCGGGATGCGCGGATACCAAGGCCGGGGGCGCAGGGCGCCGTGGCCGGCCGGCTCGGCGCGGACGGCGCGTAGGACCCGCCGGCGCAGACGGCGGGGCGCCGGGTGCTGAGGGGCGGCCATGGGCAGCGCCTGCACCACGCCACCAAGCGCCTGCACCTCGTCGCGGCAGATCGCGCACTCGTCCAGGTGGTGGCGAAAGCGCTCGGCCTCAGCCGGCTCGAGTGCGCCGAGCACGTAGGCGGCCGCGTCACCGCCGCAGTCGTGGGTTCCGAACATGTCCTGGCCTGTGCTCATCGTACGTAGCCCGCACCTTGGAGGGACAGGCGCAGCTTGGCCAGCCCGAGTCGCATCCGGCCCTTCACCGTGCCGGCGGGCAGCTCGAGCATGTGCGCGATCTCGCTGTGGCTGAAGCCGCCGAAGTACGCCAGCTCGATCACCTGCCGCTGGTCCGTCGGTAGCTCGAGCAGGGCGCCGCGGACCAGGCGAGCCTCGTCGCGCCTCTCCACCTGGGTGTCGGTGAGCTCCGCGCCGGACAGCCGCTCGGCCAGCTGCTCGTCGCCGACGTCCTGGGCCTCCTTGGCCGCACCGCGGCGGAACGCATCGATGGCCCGGTTGTGCACCGCGGTGAGGATCCACGACCGCACGCTGCCCCGCGCCGGGTCATAGCGCGCCCCGGAGCGCCACAGCGACAGGAACGCCTCCTGGACGACGTCCTCGGCCCGGGCGCGCTGGCCGCACATCCGGTAGGCGAGCGAGAACGCGGCACCGCCGTGGCGGTCGAACACGACGGTGAACGCGGGCGCGTCACCGTCGCGCACCCGCTCCATCAGCTCCTCGTCGGCCAGCGCGTGCAGCTGTCGGGGGCGATGGGTTGATCTGAACATGAGCGAGGTTCGGTGGGCTCCCGCATTGACGGGATCCTGCCTCAGGTACGGGCCGCGCGGTGCATCGGATCACGTGGCCGCGAGGGTGAAGCCTGGCACGTCTCGTGATCGGTGCGCAGGACGTCGGCCGGATGCGACAATCACAAGCCCATGAGCTCGACCGACCCGCCCGCGGCTTCGATTACGGAGATCGCCATCGCCACCGGGGACCGCTACCGCGTCACGGGAAGCCTCAAGGAGGTCGAGCGGATCATCCTCGACGCCGCTCGCGGGTCGCTGATGGGGTTCGCCCGGCTCGTCGACGCCGAGACAGGAGCGGATCTCGCCGTCAACCCCGACCACGTCGTCACGCTTAGAGCTGCCGGCTCATAGCCGACGCGAAGGCCCTCTCCCCGGATGACGCGGTGTTTGAGGGCTCCCTAGCGTGTTGGTCGAACCCAGATGCCGCTTGGGCGATGGTCATCAGGATGTCGATCGCGTGGTCGATCGAACGTTCGGGCTGATCGACCCACCAGGTGGCGAGGGATTCGGCTGCGCCGGCGAAGGCGTGGGCGACGGCCTCGTCGTCGAAGAGGGTGGTGAGCATGGTGATGATGCGCGCGCGCAGCCCGGTGATCTCGCGCGCGATGTGCGCGTGTGTCGGCGCGGTGCTCTCGCCATGTAAGACGGTCCATCCGGCGGCGTGCTCCTGGACGTAGGTGAGAAAGCCGCGCAGCCCCGCACGTAGCCGCACCTGAGGTTCCTGGTCGCGGGTCTGCGGGGCGCGCACCCGGTCGATGAGCTCGTGACCGGTCATCCGGAGGTAGGCGGCGTACAGATCCTCCTTGGAGCCGAAGTAGCGGTAGAGCATCGGCTTGCTGATTCCCGCGGCACGGGCGATCTCGTCCATCGAGCTGGCGTAGAAGCCGTGGGCGGCGAATGCTTCTCCGGCCGCGCGCAGCATCAGCCGCTCGCGGTCAGCCCGAGCGAGGCGTTCCCCGGAGGCCGGCAATCCCGATGGTTTCGTCATGTGCTTTTCATGCTACCGTGAGGTAACATTACTTTCAGGTAACCTAGGCGGGAAGGGGAACGAATGAGCCACGAGTTCGTCGACCAGATGCTGGATCAGACACGCGCCGGGGAGCTGCGCTCGCCGGTGTCCAACACGCTGGGCATGAGGCTGGTGGGGTTCGGTCGCGGAGAAGCGACCTATGAGATGACGGCGCGTTCGGAGCTCGGAAATCCCCTCGGCGTCATCCAGGGCGGCGTCGTCACGGCACTGGCCGATGCCGCCATGGCCGCCGCCACGACATCGGTGCTCGACGACCAGGAGATCCAGCGCAGCGCGATCACCACAGTGGACATCTTCGCTCGCTTCATCCGTCCCGTGAACGCCAACAAGATCGAGACACTGCGCGCCGAGGCGCGCGTCGTCAGGGCCGGCGGCCGGCTGGTCTGGGCCGAGGCCGACGTTCTCGCCGATGGGGAGATGGTGGGCAAGTTCGCCTCGACCGGCATCCGCGTCTCGTTCGATCCCGCGCGCTACGTCGCCGAGCAGAAGGCGGCCCGATGAGCGAGTCAGGCGCTGATGTCGCGGCGCGGTTCCTCGGTCCGGAGAACGTCGAGCCCGCCCGCGCGTACCTCGAGCAGCTCGACCCGGAGCTGCACCGCTACATCATGGACTTCGTCTACGGCGAGGTCTACGCCGGCGACGTCCTCGATTCCAAGACCCGGTCGCTGTGCACGGTGGCCATGCTGGGCTGCCTCGGCGAGCAGCGACAACTCGGCGTGTACGTCCGGGTCGCCCGACGGCAGGGGGCGAGCGAGGCGGAGATTCGCGAGGTTCTGCGCCAAGTCGCCGTCTACGCCGGCTTTCCGACCGCCTGGAACGGACTGGCCACGCTGGGCCGCGCCCTGGAAGATCTCGATCCGCCCACCGACCCGGAGCACCTTGACCGATGAGCTTCAGCCTTGATCTCACCGAGGAGCAGGTGGCGCTTCGCGACAAAGCCCACGCCTTCGCCCAGAACGTGATCCGCCCAGTCGCCGCCGAATACGACCGCAGACAGGAGCTCCCTTGGGCGGTTCTCCAGGAGGCGGCGCGGCAGGGGCTCTATCGATGGGAGCTCTACGCCGAACTCTCGATGGACCCCACCGGCCTCTCGCTCCCCATCCTGATGGAGGAGCTGTTCTGGGGCTGCGCGGGCATCGGGCTGACGATCGTGCTCCCAGCGCTCGCCCTGGCGGCCATCCGTCAGGCCGCCACCGACGAGCAGCTCATCCAGTGGGCGCCGCAGTGCTTCGGCACCGCCGACGAGGTCAAGCTGGCGGCCCTGGCGGTCACCGAACCGAGCGGCGGCAGCGACGTGCGTTCGATCCAGACACGCGCGCGCCGGGACGGCAGCGACTGGGTGATCGACGGCCACAAGGTGTTCATCGGCAACGGCGGCATCGCTGATGTGCACGTGGTCGTGGCCACCGTCGATCCCGACGCCGGGCACCGCGGCCAGGGCGTGTTCATCGTGCCCAAGGGCACACCGGGACTCGAGATGCTGCGCAAGCTCGACAAGCTCGGCTGCCGCGCCTCCCACACCGCCGAGATCCTGCTCGAGAACTGCCGCATCCCGGGCGAGCACCTGCTCGGAGGCCTCGACCGCCTCCAGCAGCGCATCGCCCGCGGCCGCGAGGCCGAAAAAGGGCAGAAGCCGGTCGTACCCGCCGAGGAGGGCGGCCCCGCCGCCGCCGTGCAGCGACGCAGCTCCGCCGCCCTCGGAGCCTTCGAGCGCACCCGCCCGATGGTCGCCGCCCAGGCGATCGGCATCGCCCGCGCGGCCCTCGAGTTCGCCCGCGACTACGCGGCCACCCGCGAGGCGTTCGGGCAACCGATCATCGAGAACCAGGGCGTCGCATTCCCCCTCGCCGACCTGGCCACCGACATCGATTCCGCGCGTCTGCTGACCTGGCGCGCGGCCTGGATGACTGCGGGGCGCCGCCCGTTCGAGAACGCCGAGGGATCGATGTCCAAGCTCAAGGCGTCCGAGGTGGCAGTGCGCGCCTGCGAGCAGGCGATCCAGACCATGGGCGGCTGGGGCTACATCAAGGATTTCCCGGTCGAGAAGTGGTACCGCGACGCCAAGCTCTACACGATCTTCGAGGGCACGAGCGAGATCCAGCGCCTGGTCATCGGCAGAGCCCTACGCGCGCAGGCCAGCACCGATCCACTGGACCAGCGCATGACTCACCCACGCTGAACCCTTCAAGCCCATCGCGAGTACGCGGCATGATCGCAACGCCGCGAAAGGGGCATCGCCGGGTCCGCGGGGCTGCGGGCGCGAGCTCCCGGCGGATGGCGCGGCCCGCGATGGCCGTTTTGACTTGACTCGACTCGCCGTCGCGATCGGGGCCGCCGATTTCCGTGTCATGGCGCCCGGCCGCGCGCGGGTGACACGCTTTGTCCGTGTGGCGCGGGCGAATCGTGCCGGCGGGCAGGTGCGGCGATGGTGTTTATCGACCGACGAGAACGACACTCTCGGCGTTGACGAGCGATCGAGAGTGCACTTCCTTGCTCCCAGCGCGAGGAAGTGCACTCTTCTCCGGACCGCGCGACCGAGAGTGTTGTTCCTCGCCCATGGCCGCTCCCCGGGCCGACATCCGGCGGCGGCGACCACGCCGGCTCCGCGCCCAGTCGGGAGCGGTCGCATTCACGGTTCACAGCTGACCTGTCGGGGCGAACATCGATAGCCGCGAAGCGTGGCGGAGCGATAATCGACTAGGTCGTGGTGGGGGAGGGGCGGCTCGCGTCCGTGCTCGCCTACGGGTCTGCGCGCGCGAAAAGGCAGGGGGTGGGTCGAGCCTGGGCGCCAGAAACGACGCGAGCGGCGGCGTTCTCCACGGCCTCCCTGGGTGCAGCGAGGCGGCAGCGCGCACCATCCCCGCGTCTCGCGATCAGGAGAGTTGGGATGCCATCGTTCGACCGATTGGTCTTGCGCCGGGACGGTGTCCTGATAGCCGACACCAGTTCTACGACGAAGGAGCCGACATGACCCACACAATGAGCCCCGCCCTCGAGGTCGCGCTGGCCTACTATCACGCCTGGACCAGCCAGGACCTCGACCGAGCGATGAGCTATATCGCCGAGGACATCGTCTGCGAAGCCCCCGCCGGCCGGGTTGAAGGTGCGGAGGCGTATCGAGCCTTCATGGGCGGGTTCGTGCAGATCCTCGTCAGCTCGAGCCTGATCGCCTCGTTTGGGGACGAGGAGACTGCCTTGGTCATGTATGACACCGAGACGATCCCGGTCAAACGCGCGCCTGGCGCCGAATGCGTCACCGTCCGCGACGGCAAGATCATCCATAGCCACTTCATCTTCGACCGTGAGCCGTTCGAGGCCGCTCGAAGCGGCCAGCGATAAGTCCGTGGCTGCCGCTCACGTAGGTCTCGAGTAGCGTCCGCCGCTGTTCGGGCGGCTCCGCTTCGGCACTACGGCCGGCGACGCGCAGCTGCGAGTTGCCGCTGGATCACGCGACCGCGCTCATCACCGCGACGATCTCTTCGACCGTCGGCGGATCGGCCGGGTACGGCTCGCCCGTGTTTCGGCGTGTACGGCCTCGGTGGTCGCCCGGCATGGTCGCGGGGAAGCGGCGGTGGCCGGCGACGTCCAGCAGCACGGATTCCATGATCCTTTCTTGGTGGGACAGGTTGACGATGCGCTGCTATTCGAACCGAGCCGCCGGCACCGCACGGCGAGACCGCCCCGCTGCGCGACGGGCACCTTTGGTGTCCGTATTGCGCAACTGCGCTCGTCTTCGTCGGAACGCGTGCGGCAGCGTCGAAGGAGGCCCGCACGAGCGGACCGTCAACGGAACGCCGGGCCGAGGGAGCGGTTGCCGGTTTCACAAGTCGCTGAGAACGCGGTCGACGTCTTCGCGCTTGAAGTCACCGGGGCGGGCGGTGACGGGTTCCGTGGTGGGTGGGGCAGCGATGTCGGCCGGCACCCACCACCGTTTGGTGCCGAGGCCTTCTGCGAGCCGTCCGATCTGGATCGCGCTGCGTGCCCCGGCGGCTAGGTCGGGCACCAGGGCTTCGATCCGCGCGAGGACGTTCTCAGACAGGGCGTGGAGGTCCTCGTCGGCCGCCGCGCGCGCGAGCGTGGCGATCAGGCGCGCCAGGAGGTCTCGGTCGCGTCCGAAGAAGCCCAATGCTTCGAGTGCGGCAGGGTCGTATCGGCTGAGCATCTCCGCGAGCGCGAGCCATTCATCGGCGCGGGCGAGCTCGGAGCGGTCGGGATTCTCGAGCAGCAGCGACCCTGGGTGCAGCTCGGCCCAGGTCGGTCCGAGGAGCGGCGCGTCAAGCCGCTCGTGCAATTTGGCGCTGACCGCGTACCACGCCTCGAGCAGGAACACGGGCAGCGATCGGTATCGCTGGTCCCATGCTCGCTTGGTCGCGCCAAGGAGCTCGGCGGCGAGGCTCTGCGCCTCGCGCGCCTGCGACTGGTCGGTGATGGCGGTGAGCGCGCCGTTGAGCCCAAGCAGGAATCGGGCAATGTCCTTGTCATCGAGCTCGCGCAGCAGTTGGTGAGCGCGGTCTCCCAACAGGTCCCAGTCGGCATCGTTGATCAGCAAGGGGAGCGTCCGGTCGCCCGCGACCCCGCCCGCCGTGGAGAGCGCGAGCGTGACTCCGTCGACGCCGCACCCAGCGAGGAACCGCCGTCTGGCGGTCGGGTCTGTGCGCAACTCGTCTATCACCAGGTCTCGCCAGCTTGGGTGCACCCAGCCGATCCCGAGCGGCGTGATCCGAAGAAAGTGGTCAGTCAGGCGGTCGATCAGCTCGCCCGGAGGACGGCTGAGACCTCCAGCGTGGTGACGGCGCACGGTCGCGGCAAGCTCCCGCTCGTCGATCAGCCCCGCCGGCGCATCGAGCAGCGAGATCAACAGATCACGATGCTCTCGCTCAAGCGCCGCAAACGAGGCGCGCATCGCCTCGGTCGGAGAAGCCAGCTCACGCTCGACCGCCGAAAGCAGACGCATCTCGCCGTCAACGGCCAGCCCAGAGAGCTCTTCGAGCCGGTCGGTCACGAACCGGCGGATCCGCTCCGGCGTGAAATGGGGGTGCTCGACGATCGACAACGCGGCCGAGCGCACCAGCTCGCGAGCCCTGCCGCTCGCGCTGCAACCCTTGGCGTGGCGGAAGAGGATCAGCGTCTTCTCCGCCAGATCGAGATCGCTCGCGTCGACCAGCACCTCCCCGGGTGACGGGAACCGCTCCGAGCCCCGCTCGCGCTGGACGCGCCGCAGCCCGGCTTTCAGCGGCGCCGGCCGCGAGGTCCAGATCAGCCAGTGCCGGGAATCGAGCATCGCCAGCAGCCGACCCAGCCCTCGGGCCCATCGCTCGGCCGCGTCCGGCCGATACTCCGTCGAACCGAACGCGTCATCGGCCACGAACAACTGACGCCGCTCACGATCAAACACCGGCCAGACCTGGTCCGGATCAGTGCACTCATGCGCCTCCCAGCCGGCGGTCAGCTGCGCGAGCGCGAGCATCTGCGCGATCGCAGTCTTGCCCATCTCCGGCGGGCCCGTCAGCACCACGAACCGATGCTCGTCCAGCACAGCCCGCGCGCGCTCATACGCACGCGTCGGCCAAAACACCCGCGCGAGCTCCTGAGCGCGCCCCGCATCCAACGACGACCGACGAAGGACATCACCGTCAATCAGCGGCCCGAGATCCCGCAACCCCAGGACAGACGGCATCGCGGCCCGGAGTCCCGGATCCCGGTCAAGACTCGCCCCGATCTCCCGCGCGCCCAACACCACCACCTGCTCAAACAGCGCGCGGCCATCTTGGCGGAGAGCTTCGAGCGCCGCAGCGCCGTCGAGATTGGTCAGCACCACCAGCCGTGCCTCGACCTCGACCTCCAAGAGCGCCACCCGGTCGGTGAACTCCGACAACCGCGATTCGAACATCCTCTCGTCGCGGATCCAGATCACTGCCACGCTCACCGGGCCCTGAAAACGAATCCCCCGATCTGGCCAGACGACCTGCTCGTCGACCAGCGCCACCCGCCCAGTATCCGCTTGGCCACGCCAGCGCAAATCACTCAGCCCGGCCTCCGCCTCCAGCACCAGCGAGCACAGACGATCGAACTGCAACCAGCCCAGCTCATCCAGCCGATAAGGCGATTCCGGCGAACGCGACATCGAAAAGATCGTGCCACCGCAACGCCCAACCCGGAAGGAGACTCTCGTTGAATCCTCGCCGCCGAGTTCGTCAGCGACCTGCTCGCCACGCTGAGCAGGTGTCGGGTGAACCCGTCGTCAGTTCTCCGGCCGGCGAAAGCGCGTGCGTGAGCTGGCTGCTCCTGCCACGTGGTGGTCCGGTGGATGCGTGGCGCTGGGCAATCGGGCCCGGGCAAGAGCGCCTGGGTCCGGCCGGGAGGCCCTCGCCTACGTTTGCACATGGGCGTGGCGCGGTCGCGGTTGTCGTCCCCTCACCGGCGCGCAGCAGCGAACCCGTGTTACGGCACACCGCCCTCGGCCCGTGCTCTCGGGACGGGCTCCACGCGACGGTGTGCCGGCACCGGTTCCTTTCCGTGCGGAGCAGCTGCTTGGCGTCGTGGTCAAACTGGCCCTCGTGGGCCTGACCGATGAGTCTTGCGCGCCGTGCTGGTCTGTACGCCGAGTATCAACTCGCGGGCGGCTGACGCCATGCGGAAACTGACCTTCGGCATGAACCTGAGCCTGGACGGCTACATCGCCGCGCCCGGCGACGACCTCGGCTGGAGCGTGCCGAGCGACGAATTGTTCCAGTGGTGGTCCGACCGGGTGGGGGCGACAGGCCTGGCGCTGTACGGGCGCAAGCTGTGGGAAACGATGAGCTCCCACTGGCCGACCGCCGAGAAGCAGCCGGGCGCCACACCGGCGGAGATCGAGTTCGCCAACCGCTGGCAGGAAATGCCGAAGGTGGTGTTCTCCTCGACGATCAGCACGGTCGACTGGAACACCCGTCTGGTCACCGGCGACGCGGTCACGGAGATCGCCAGGCTCAAGGCCGACGACGGCGGCCCCATGGACATCGGCGGTGCCACACTCGCGGCGGCGGCCATGCGGGCCGGAATGATCGACGAGTACGCGATCGTCACCCATCCGGTCCTGGTGGGCGGCGGCACGCCGTTCTTCACCGCCCTGGACAACTGGGTGAACCTGAAACTGGTGGAGACCCGGACGTTTCCCGACGGCGTGGTGCTGACCAGGTACGAGACCACGCGCTGAGCGGCCGACGTCGGATCGGCGCGGGCTTCGGGCCACCCAAGGATCTCGTAGCGCTGTGTTCCGAGGCGATCGCGACGTTCCCGCCGATCCTGTTCTGCACCGCAGACGATCCGGCCGGATAGGCATCCGCTTACGGCATTCCGCCCGCTTCCCATGAACGGGGCGTCCTACGGTGGTGCCGACGAGGTGCTCGCCTGGCGACGACCCACGGAAGCGCCACCTGGCCGGACGCGTTGCGTCCCGTGCATCGGCACGATGAGGGCGCGCGTGGCGGCGGCCAACGCCTCGCTTAGGTCGCGGTGGGGTGGAGCCATGCGCCCTGTCGCGCTGAGATGGAGGCGCCTCCATGCGCCGTGAAGAGCACGCCCGGCCGGCGAGAGGAGCGTGCCAGCGCTCGGAGCGGAGCGTGCCCGCAACGCTCCCTGACGGAAGCGAGAGTCAGGCGGCTTCGACTGCCGACTTGATGCGCTGTGCGAACGCCGGTGCGTCTTTGATGGCCGCTCGAAGCGCGAAACCGACGATGAGCTTGCCGAACCCGTGCCCCTCCAACCCGTTGTGGATAGTCACCCTCGTCTGGGTGTCGCTCACCGCTTCGAGGTCATAGCCACCCTCAGGGACCGTGATCATGTTCTCCGAACGCTCAGCCCAGCGGATCTTCGTCGGGGCTTCGAAGGCTGTGAGTTCGAACTTCCGACCGGTGGTCATCCCGGCGTCTTTGACTTTGCTCTCGAACACGGTCCCGACGCCGATCGGTCCCTGGGTCGTCTGTTGAATGTGCTGGACCCGGGGACTGAATTGCGGATCGTTGGTGCCATCGCTCAAGAACGCGAACACCTCGCTGATCGGTCTATCGACGACAGCCGAGCCGCTGAATTCGTGTGCCATAACGCCAAGCCCCCTTGTGGACAACGAGACTGGAGACCCTACACCTCTCGCCACGCCCGGTCGCGTGGAATCCGCTCGGGCCACGCCTGGGTCGCGCCAGATCGTTGCCGATGAGGAAAAAGCCCCCGGCAACGTTGACGCTCCCACCCACGAGGAGGAGTCTCACCTCGCCTGCTGAGAGGCGATCAGGCTGCTGCATTGCGCCGATAGCGGCTGCGGGAGCCGGCGCTGGCCCGGGTGGTGTCGGTGGCGGCTCTGCTCGTGCGGCGGTAGCGGAGTGAAGGCAGGTCGTCGTCCTGCTGGATCCAGTAGAGCGCGAAATCCTGACCGGCCGTTGAACGGCCGAGTGCGTGCTTTCTCCTGCGAGCATGGATGCTGCGGGTCGGTTGGGCCAGCGGCAGCTCGGTCGGCTGCCGCGGTCCGTTCTAGTGCGTGTTGCCGGCGCGGAAGTAGGCGATGTAGTCAGCGACTGAGCGTTCAAGGTCCCACTGCGGTAGGTAGCCGGTGTCGTCGTGCAGCCGGGTGATGTCGAGGTAGCTCGGCGGCACGCTGGAGCCGGGCTCGAGTTCGAGTTCGAAGTCGGGCACGACGGACTTGATCGCGGCGATCACCTCGGCGTTGGTGGTCATCCTGCCTGCGGCGACGTTGTAGGTCGCGTGCCTGAGCGTGTCGGCGGTCTGCAGCAGCGCGGTCGCTCGGCCGAGGTCGTAGACGTAGCAGAGGTCGAGGCCGTCGTCGGCCTTGAGCCGCCCGGCGACGCCGGAGAGGTCGACCGGCGTGCCCGTCGCCGCCGCGTGGACGAATTGCGGTGCGGGGAAGGCGAAGTTCGGGAGGTGCCCCAGCGGCCCCCACGCCCCACTGATGCGCAGGTGGATGATCTCCAGGCCGGTGGCCCCGGCCAGATGATTGCCCAGCAGCTCGCTGATCCTCTTGAAGGTCGGGATGACGTGCGGGGCGGTCAGCGGCACCGGTAGATCCTCGCTGAGGGCGCCGCTGTTGGCCAGGCCGGCGTAGACGCCGATCGTGCTGGCCAGGCTGACGCGCTTGACGCCCCACTCCTGTGCGACCTGGATGATGTTGAAGAGCCCACCGAGCGCCTCGCGCGCGGCCTCCACGGGAGCCTCGTCCGGGTTGGGTGGCCAGGGCATCGAGCCGGCCATGTGGACGATGCCGGTGATCGGGTGCTCACGGCCGATCGCCCGCAGTGCCTCGAGATCCTTAACGTCGGCCTGGACGGCGGTCACCGGCCGGCTGAAGCGCCCGTCGGGGATCTCGGGACTGCGGCGCTGGACGAGCACGCACTCCTCGCCCGCGTCGAGCAGCGCCTGCACGGTCGCACTGCCGATGTGCCCAAGTCCTCCGGTGATCAAGATCATCACTTGCCTCCTCGGTCGTTCACGTAGCTGATAATCAGCATAGCTGACGGTCAGCTTAGCGATAGGCTCACGTGATGCCAACCAGCCGTGAAACCCGGTCGCCGACGAGCCGGCGCCTGGGCTATCTGTTCAAGCACGCGGAGAGGCTGATGTCCGAACTGCATGCTGAGGCGCTGGCGCCCTTTGACATCCACGCACGCGATCTCGCGGTGCTGCTGGTGATCGACAGCTTCCAGCCGGCCTCCCAACAGCAGGTCGCCCAGCGCCTGGGCGTCGACCGCACCACGATGGTCGCCATCATCGACGCGCTTGAGGCCAAGGGCATCATCGCCCGCCACCCCGACACCGAAGATCGCCGTCGCAACGTCATCGAGCTGACACCAGCCGGCCAAGACATCCTCGGTCAGGCGACCGCAGCCAGCGACGCGGCCGAGGCCAAGCTCCTCGCTCCACTCAACCCCGAAGAGAGCGAGCAACTGCGGGACCTATTGGCACGGATCATCGCCCACGGCGCGGCGCAATCTGACCGGGATTCGAACACGACACGCCGCTGAGCAGCCAGGACTGGACCCGACGATCACTGCGCCGCCCGAAAGGAGGGCTGCGCGAACAGGGCGCCGATCTGACCTGCTCGTCGCCAGATACGCAACCGGCCGACCCGTTGGCGGCACCTCGCCGTGCGCCATCACGCAGACCACGCCAGCGGCCACGGCACCGCGATGGCTACCGGCGCTCAAGCAGAGCGGCAGCCACCCCACCATGGCTTCCTTGGCGTAAAGCGGCAGCCTCGCCGAGCGTGCCGCAGCGGGCTCACGAGGTTACGATGAGCCCGATCCGTCGGCCCCGGTGCTGCTGACCACAGATGAGTCCCTCCGCGAGCCGGGTGATGCTCCCCGCCGCCGAGCTGACGCTGATGCGGGAGCAGGCATCCGCGACCTAGACTGCGCTCGACGATGCCCGAGAGCGTGATCCCCCGGTTCCACCTCGCGATCCCTGTCGACGATCTAGCGGCGGCGCGCCGCTTTTACGGTGACGTACTCGGCCTCGCCCAGGGGCGCAGCGCCGACACATGGATCGACTGGAACCTCAATGGCCACCAACTCGTTACCCACCAGGCTCCCGCAGCGGCCAGGAAGATCCACAACGCCGTCGACGGACACGATGTCCCCGTGCCGCACTTCGGCGTCATCCTCGCCATCCCGGAGTTCCAAGCGCTCGCCGAGCGTCTCCGCGCTGCCGCCATCGACTTCGTCATCGAGCCCCACGTCCGCTTCGAAGGGCAGCCCGGCGAGCAATGGACGATGTTCCTGCTCGACCCTGCCGGCAACGCGCTTGAGTTCAAAGCGTTCGTCAACGACGGGCAGGTCTTCGCCGTCTGAAGGCGACGCTCGAGCGTCAGGTCCGACCTGTCGCCCGCCGGCTTGGTCACCGACCCATCTCAAGGCAGCGGCTGGTCACCTTCAGACCAGCCACAACCAATGAGCTCACTCCCGCTCCTACGGGCTGATCAGGCGCGAGTGGCGGCCGTCCTCGCGACACCGTGAACGGCAATGCGCCTGCCGAGCGCCAAAACAAGGCCGCGCGAACCCGGGGGCTTCCGCGATCGTGCCAACCCGGAAGCCGAGCACATCCACACGTGGACGGCCTGGACGACCGGCGATGCCGTGACGTGCGGCGGTCGAACACCTCGCCTGGGTCGGGGTGGGGGAGGAGCCACTCGCCCTGTCGCGCGCTGAGATGGAGGCGCGTCCGTGCGCCCTGAAGAGCACGCGCGGCCGGCTGAAAAGCAGGGCTCGATGGCAGGATCCGAAACCGCGGGGTGACGCGCGCGGAAGCCAACGCGGGCCGCTCGCGTCCGTGCTCGCCTACGAGTCTGCGCGCGCGGAGAGAACTGAGGGGCGGGTCGAGCCTGCGTCGCAAGACGACCCGACCGCCTGGGGTGGGAGCTCGTCGCCGACAGCGGCGCCGTGCTCAGAGAGTCCGACCGAGTTCCCGGGCCCAGTTCTGGCGACGAGGGCACCTGGCCGCGTCGGGGCGTTCTCGAGCGCGCGCCTGCGATGGCGTTTCAGCCGCCTCGTTGGACATGTGGTTGGACAGGAATGTCAGCCAGAGGGCGGTTTCCTGCGGTTCGTCGCAGGTCGATGACATCTCGAGCGCGCGAAGAAAATCCCTGCTCAAGCCCAGAAAATCCTGCAAATACGCGATGCCGGAGGAGGGACTCGAACCCCCGACACGCGGATTATGATTCCGCTGCTCTAACCGACTGAGCTACTCCGGCGAGGGGAGCCGGAGTCTAGCGTCGGCCGCCGGGCGAACCGGCTGAGCGGGGCGAAAAAGCGGACCCATACGCGGCTTTTTCGCCCCGCTCCTCGGGTTCGCGGGGAGCCGGACGGAGAGGGCAGCCGCTCGCCCGGGGCGGCCCGCTCCTCGGGTTCGCGAGGAGAGCCGCGACGGGCGGAGAGGGCAGCCGCTCGCCCGGGGCGGCCGGCGAGCGCCGGGCGATGTGCGCACGGCATATGATCGCCCCGCCATGCCCGACCTCAGCCCGGCCGTCGCCACCGTCATCCGGCAGTGCCTCAACGTCGCGCCCGGCGAGAACGTGGTCGTCGTCGCCGACGGCCCCTCGCGGGCGATCGGCGAGGCCCTTCGCGAGGAGGCCGTCCGCGCCGGCGCCGACGCCGTGCTCACCCTCATGGACCCGCGCAGGGAGGACGGCGAGGAGCCACCGCCGACCGTGGCGGCGGCGATCAAGGCCAGCGACGTGTTCATCGCCCCGACCAGCCGCTCGCTCAGCCACACCACGGCGCGCAAGGAGGCCAACCAGGCCGGTGCGCGGGGGGCGACGATGCCCGGCGTCACCGAGGACATGCTCGCTCGCGTGATGGCGGTCGACTTCCCGCTCATGGCCGCCCGCTCGCAGGCGGTGGCCGAGTTGCTCACCAACGCGGCGACCGCCCGGGTCACCTGCCCGCGCGGCACCGAGCTCGTCCTCCAGCTCGGCGAGCGCACCGCGGTGTCCGACGACGGGCGCCTGAGCGCCCCGGGTGCATTCGGGAACCTGCCCTGCGGCGAGGGGTTCATCTCGCCCACCGGTGGCGAGGGGCGCGTCGTGGCCACGAGCCTGGCGGCGCTCGGGATCGGCGAGGAACCGGCCGAGCTGACGGTCAGCGACGGGCGCATCGTCGATGCCGCGCGCGGCCTTGGGCCCGAGTTCTTCGCCCGCCTCGACGCCCACGGCGCGCCGGGTCGCAACCTGGCTGAGCTCGGCGTGGGCACGAACGATCGCGCCCAGCTGACCGGCAACGTGCTCGAGGACGAGAAGATCCTCGGCACCGTCCACGTCGCGTTCGGGCGCAGCCTCGGCTTCGGCGGCACGGTCGAGGTGCCGATCCATCTCGACGTCGTCGTGGTCGACGCCAGCCTCGAGGTCGATGGCCGCGCGGTGCTCGCCGACGGGCGCTTCGTCCTCGACCTCGCGTAGCCACGATCCCGTGGGCGCCACGCTGCTCGCCGTCCCCAACGTGTCCGAAGGGCGAGACGCCGCGGCGATCGCCGCCATCGCCGCCGCCTTCGACGGCCGGATGCTCGCGTTCACCTCCGACCCCGACCACCACCGCAGCGTGTTCACGCTCGCCGGCGCCCCGGGCGCGCTGTACGAGCACGTGCTCGCGGGCGCGCGCGAGACGCTCGCCCGCATCGACCTGGCCGGCCACCGGGGGATCCACCCGCGCGTCGGCGCGCTCGACGTGGCCCCGATCGTCCACCTCGACGACGCCACGCGCGGCGCCGCGTGCGCCGAGGCGCTCGTGCTCGCCGACGCGCTGGCCGAGGAACTGCATCTGCCCGTCTTCCTGTACGGCGAGCTGGGCGGCGGGCGCACCCGCGCGCAGCTGCGCACCGGCGGCCCGGAGAACCTGCAGCGGCGCATCGACGCCGGCGAGCTGAAGCCGGACTTCGGCCCGCGGCGGCTGCATCCGAGCGCCGGCGCGGTGCTCGTCGCCGCCCGCCCACCGCTCGTCGCCTTCAACGTCGAGCTCGCCCCACCGGCCGATCGAGTCACCGCGCAGGCAATCGCCGCGCGAGTGCGCGAGGGCGGACCGGAGGGGTTGCCGGGCGTACGGGCGCTCGGGCTGTGGCTCGAGCATCGCGACGTCGCCCAGGTGTCGACGAACGTCGAGGACCACCGGGCCGTCCCGCTGGCCCGGCTCGTCGCGGCCATCGCCCGCCACGCGACGCCGGCCCGGGCCGAGCTCGTCGCCCCGGCACCGGAGGCCGCGCTCGTGGGCTTCCCGCTCGACCTCCCGCTGAGCGGGCCGCCGACGATCGAGCGCGCCCTCGGCCGCGCCGAGCACTAAGCTCATATCCGCATGGCCCAGACGAAGCGCAAGCGCCGCAGCAAGCACCGCGGGACCGCCGCGGGTCAGGTGCAGGTACGGGGGCGCACGAGCCGCCCGGCGAGCCCCGACGAGCGCAAGAAGGCCGCCCGTCAGGAGGCGCGCGACAAGCGCCTGAACAGCCCCCCGACCTGGAAGTCGTCCATCCGGCGCGCCGGGCTTGCCTGCGGGCTCATGTTCGTGTTCCTGATCGTGCTCGGCCTGAACTCCTCGAAGAAGGGGTCAAACCCGGTCATCTACGCACTGTTCTTCTCGATCTTCGCTCTTCTGCTCTACGTGCCGGCCGGCTACTACCTGGAGATGTGGTTCTGGCGCCGGCGGATGCGCCGCCGCGAGGAGCAACGTCAGGCGCAGCGATGAGCGGGCTCGACGTGCGCATGTACACCGTCGGACCGGTGGCCGAGAACTGCTACTTCGTGCGCCGCCAGGACAGCGATACGGCGGTCATCGTCGACCCCGGAGACGAGGCCGAGAAGCTGCTCGGCGCGCTCGAGGCGCTCGGCATCGCCACCGTCGAGGCGATCGTCCTCACCCACACCCACTTCGACCACGTCGGTGCGGTGGCGGCGGTGGCCCGGGCGACCGGCGCGCCGGTGTACTGCCCCGAGCTCGAGCTCGAGGTGCTGGCGAACATCAACGACTATGTCCGCTGGCCCGGGTTCGGACCGTTCGAGAGCTACGACGCCGACCACACCGTGGCCGGAGGCGAGAGCCTCGAGCTGGCCGGCCTGCGCTTCGAGGTGCTGTTCACGCCCGGGCACAGCCCCGGCCATGTCACCTGGGCCCTGCGCGAGCACGGCGCCCTGTTCTCCGGCGACGTCCTGTTCGAGGGCTCCGTCGGGCGGGTCGACCTGCCCGGCGGCGATTGGCCGACCCTGCTGCAGTCGATCGACATGCTGCTCGGCGCGTTCCCCGAGGACACCACGGTGTATCCGGGCCACATGGGGCTGACCACGCTCGGGCGCGAGCGGGCTACGAACCCCTTTCTGCGCGAACTCGCCCAGAACTGATGGCGATCCAGGTCCCGAAGGGCACGTTCGACGTGCTCCCCGAGGAGGCTGCCCGGCGCTCCACGCTCGAGGGCCACGTGCAGCGGATCCTCGGCGCGGCCGGCTACAGCCGTATCGAGACCCCCGTCTTCGAGGCCACGGAGCTGTTCGCCCGAGGAGTGGGGGAGGCCACCGACATCGTCCAGAAGGAGATGTACACGTTCGACGATGGGGGCGGCCGCTCGCTCACCCTGCGCCCCGAGGGCACAGCGCCGGTGTGCCGGGCCTACGTCGAGCACGGGATGCACAAGCTCCCACAGCCGGTGAAGTTCTGGTACCTGTCGAGCTTCTTCCGCGCCGAGGCGCCGCAGCGCGGGCGCTACCGGCAGTTCTGGCAGGTGGGCGCCGAGGCGATCGGGTCCGAGGCCCCCGAGGTCGACGCCGAGCTGATCGTGCTCCTGCACGAGCTGCTCGCCGCGCTCGGAGTGCGCTCCCGGCTCATCCTGGCCAGCCTGGGCACGCCGGAGACCCGCGCCGAGTACCGCGCCGAGCTGACCGCATACCTGCGCGCACACAGCGACGAGGTCTCGGCCGACGTGCGGGCGCGCATCGAGCTGAACCCGATGCGGGCCTTCGATGCCTCTGACCCGCGCACCCGGGCGACGATGGCGGGTGCTCCCAAGCTGCTTGACCGCCTCGCGGCCGAGGACGTCGAGCACTTCGCCACCGTGCGCCGCCTGCTCGACGACGCCGGCCTGCGCTACGAGGTCGATCCGACGCTCGTGCGCGGACTCGATTACTACACCCGCACGCTGTTCGAGTTCTCCAGCGACGATCTCGGCGCCCAGTCCGGGGTGGGCGGCGGTGGCCGCTACGACCGCCTGGTGGAGCAGATCGGCGGCCCGCGCACGCCCGGCTGCGGCTGGGCGGCCGGCGTCGAGCGCATGCTGCTCGCCTCCGCGACGATGCCGGTTGCGCCCGAGCTCGTCGACCTGTTCGTCGCCCTCGGCGCGCCCGCGGCGGCGCGCACCGCCTTCGCGCTGGCCCACGAGGCGCGACGGGCCGGGCTGCGGGCCCAGCTCGAGCTGGCCGGGCGCTCGCTCAAGGGTCAGCTCAAGCACGCGGGCCGCGTTGGCGCCCGCTACGTTGCCATCGTGGCCGACGAGCACAGCGCCAGCCTGAAGGACATGGAGAGCGGCGAGCAGCGCGAGCTGACCGTCGCCGAGGTGATCCCGGCCATCCTGCGGGGAAGCAGGTTGTGATGCGACAGGCCCCGCGCCCGAACTCCTATCGCGACGCCTGGTGCGGCCAGCTGACGGCTGAGCGCGCCGACACCTCCGCTCGCGTATCCGGCTGGGTGCACCGCCGCCGCGACCATGGGGGTCTCATCTTCATCGACCTGCGCGACCGCTCGGGGATCGTGCAGCTCGTCTTCGGACCCGACGCCGCCCCGGAGGCCCACGCGCTCGCGCACCGGCTGCGCTCCGAGCACGTGGTCAGCGCCGCCGGGACGGTCACCCGCCGGGCGCCTGAGAACGTCAACCCGAACCTGGCCACCGGCGAGATCGAGCTCGCGGTGAGTGAGCTGGAGATCCTGGCCGAGGCCGACACGCCGCCGTTCCCACTCGAGGAGGCCAGCGGTGTGGACGAGAGCCTGCGCCTGCGCCACCGCTCGCTCGACCTGCGCCGCGCCCCCATGCAGCGGGCCATCGCCCTGCGCCACCAGGTCGCTCAGACGATGCGCGAGGTGCTCAACGACCGCGACTTCCTCGAGATCGAGACGCCGTTCCTGACCCGCTCGACGCCCGAGGGCGCCCGCGACTTCCTCGTGCCCGCCCGCACCCAGCCGGGATCGTTCTACGCGCTGCCGCAGTCCCCGCAGCTGTTCAAGCAGCTGCTCATGGTCGGCGGGTTCGAGCGCTACTACCAGATCGCCCGCTGTTTCCGCGACGAGGACACCCGCGCCGACCGCCAGCCCGAGTTCACCCAGCTCGACCTCGAGATGGCGTTCGTGACCGAGGACGACGTGATCGAGACGATGGAAGCGGTCATGGGAGCGGTGTTCGAGCGCACCGGCTTCGCCGTCCCCGCGCCGCCGTGGCCGCGTATGACGTTCGCCGAGGCGGTGTCGCGGTTCGGCATCGACCGCCCGGACACCCGCTTCGGGCTCGAGCTGCGCGATCTCGGCGAGGCGGTGAGCGGGAGCGCGTTCAAGGTGTTCGCCGACACGCTGGCCTCCGGCGGAGTGGTTCGGGGGCTGAACGCCGGCGCGCGCGAGCTGCCCCGCTCGGAGCTCGACGCGCTGACCGAGCTGGCCAAGCGCCACGGAGCCAAGGGGCTCGTGTGGGCGTTCGTGCAGGAGCAGGGCTGGCGCTCGCCGATCGCCAAGTTCCTCTCCGAGTCCGAGCTCGACGCGATCGGGCAGCGGCTCGAGGCGCGCCCGGGTGACCTGCTGCTCATCGTGGCCGATCGGGTGACGACGGCCGGGCAGGCGCTCAGCGCGCTGCGGCTCGACCTCGCGCGCCGCTTTCACCTCGTCCCCGAGGGGCGCCACGACCTGCTGTGGGTGGTCGAGTTCCCGATGTTCGAATGGGACGAGGACGGCCGGCGCTGGGACGCCATGCACCATCCGTTCACCGCCCCCACGGGGTCTCTCGAGGATCCGGGCAACCTGCGCTCACGGGCCTATGACCTCGTGCTCGACGGAACCGAGATCGGCGGCGGCTCGATCCGTATCAACACGCTCGACGTCCAGCACCGCGTGCTCGACCTGATCGGCATCGGGGCCGAGGAGGCCCAGGCCCGGTTCGGGTTCCTGCTCGACGCGCTGCGCTACGGTGCCCCGCCGCACGGCGGTATCGCGATGGGCCTCGACCGGATCGTGGCCGCGCTCGCCGGCACGGAGTCGATCCGTGACGTGATCGCCTTCCCGAAGGCGGCCAGCGGCGCCGATCCCCTCACCGGCGCCCCCGCGCCCGTGGCCGACGCGCAGCTGCGCGAGCTGGGCCTGAAGCTGAGTTAGGGTCGCGGCCGTGGCCGAGCGCAACTGGGCCGGCAACTACGTCTATCGCGCCCGCCGCTGGCATCGCCCGCAGACGCTCGCGGAGCTGCGCGCGCTCGCCGCCGAGCTGCCCCGCTGGCGCGTCGTCGGCTCCCGCCACTCGTTCACCGATATCGCCGACAGCGAGGAGCTGATCAGCCTCGAGGCGCTGCCGGACCCGATCGACGTGGCGGGCGACCGGCGCAGCGTGACGGTGGGCGGCGCGGTCCGCTACGGCGATCTCGCGCAAGCGCTGGCCGCGGAAGGGCTGGCGTTGGCCAACCTCGCCTCGCTGCCCCACATCTCGGTGGCCGGGGCTGTGGCCACCGCCACCCACGGCTCGGGCGAGCGGGGCGGCAACCTGGCCGGCGCGGTGGCCGGACTCGAGCTCGTGCGCTCCGATGGCGAGCTCGTGCGCATCGAGCGCGAGGACCCCGATCTGCCCGGGGCGGTCGTCGGCCTGGGCGCGCTCGGTGCGGTCACCCGGGTCACGCTCGAGGTCGAGCCCGCCTACGAGATCAGCCAGCACGTCTACGAGGGACTGAGCTGGCCGGCGCTGCTCGAGAACCTCGATGCCATCGAGGCCGCCGCCTACAGCGTGAGCGTGTTCCACCGCTTCGGCCCGACGCTCGACGCGGTGTGGCTGAAGCGACGCGTCGATCGCGACCCGCCGGCCCCGGCGGACCTGTTCGGGGCCCAGCCGGCGACGCAGGAGCGCCATCCGATCGTCGGACTGGACCCCGTCCACTGCACGCGCCAGCTCGGCGTGCCCGGCCCGTGGCTCGATCGCCTGCCCCACTTCCGTATGGGCTTCACCCCGAGCAGCGGCGAGGAGATCCAGTCCGAGTACCACGTCGAGCGCGCCCGGGCCCTCGAGGCACTCGAGGCACTGCGCGGCCTGAGCGACCAGCTCGCGCCGCTCACCCAGGTGTGCGAGCTGCGGACGATCGCGGCCGACCGGCTGTGGCTGAGCCCGCAGTACGAGCGCGAGACGCTCGCCATCCACTTCACCTGGGTGGCCGATCCGGAGGCCGTGACGCGCGCGCTGCGCGCCGTCGAGGACGTGCTGCTGCCGCTGGGCGCCCGGCCGCATTGGGGCAAGCTCTTCTTGGCTGGCGCCGCCGAGCTCGCGCCGCGCTATCCGCGGGCGGCCGACTTCGCCGCGCTGACCCGGCGCTTCGACCCCCGCGGCGCGCTGCGCAATCGGTGGCTCGAGCGCGTCCTCGGCGAGTGAGCGACGCCGAGGTCATCGTCGTCGGCCTCGGCGCGATGGGCAGCGCGACCTGCGCCCAGCTCGCTGCGCGCGGGGTCCGGGTGCTCGGCCTGGACCGCTTCACGCCCCCGCACGACGGCGGCTCCACACACGGCGAGTCGCGCATCACCCGCCTGGCCATCGGCGAGGGGGCCGAGTACGTCCCGCTCGTGCAGCGCTCCCACCGGCTGTGGGACGCCATCGAGGCACGGGCGGGGGTGCGCCTGCGCGAGGCCACGGGCGGGCTCATCCTCGGCCCGGCCGACAGCCCCTTCCTGGCCCAGACCCGCGCGTGCGCGCGTGAGTTCGCGATCACGCACGAGAACCTGGCCGGCTCGACGCTGAGCACGCGCTTTCCCATGTTCAGGATGCCGGCCGGAACGGAGGGCTACTACGAGCCTGAGGCCGGCTACGTGCGACCCGAGGCGGCGGTCGCCGCCCAGCTGGCGCTCGCGCGCCGCGACGGCGCCGATGTGCACGCACGGGAGACCGTACGCGCCTGGGAGGCGACGGCGCATGGGGTCGAGGTCCGGACCGACGCCGCCACCTACACGGCCGAACAGCTCGTGCTCTGCGCCGGAGCCTGGGTCGCGGAGCTCTTTCCCGAGGGGGCCGAGCACTTCGGCGTCTACCGCCAGCTCCTGCACTGGTTCCCGATCCGCGGCCCGATGCCGGAGCGGATGCCCGTGTTCGTGTGGGACTTCGGCGGGGAGCGCCACGGGGTCGAGCACCTGCATGGCTTCTACGGCTTCCCGCCGCTGGCCGGCGCGGGCGGCGGCGTGAAGCTGGCCACCGAGACCTACGGGCACACGCACGCGCCCGACGGCCGCCAGCACCCGGCGACCGCGTCGGAGTCGGCCGCCATGTATCGCCACTACGTGGCCGAGCGCCTGCCCTGGCTCGGTGCGACGCCGGTGCGCAGCGTGTCGTGCCTGTACACGAGCACGCTGGGCAGTCGCTTCGTCATCGACCGCCACCCCGGGCACGCGCGGGTGCTCATCGTCTCGGCCTGCTCAGGCCACGGGTTCAAGCACTCGCCGGCGATCGGAGAGGCGGTGGCTCAGCAGCTGACCGGCGAGCGTCCGGCGGTCGACCTCGCGCCGTTCGCCCTCGCGGCCCTCAGCGGCGCGCGAAGGTGAGCAGCGCGGTGAGCATGGGCTCGCAATACTGCCACCCGTGTCCGACCGCAACGTCCTCGGCGGCCCGCTCGAGCCGTGCAGCAGCGACCCCCTGACCGGCTTCTTCCGCGACGGGTGCTGCCGCACCGCCTCCGAGGACCTCGGCGCGCACACGATCTGCGCGGTGGTGAGTGAGGAGTTCCTCGAGCACCAGCAGAGCATCGGCAACGACTTGATCTCGCCGATCCCCCAGTACGACTTCCCCGGGCTGCGGCCCGGCGACCGCTGGTGCGTGACGGCCTTCAACTGGCTGATGGCCCACGAGGCCGGCGCGGCCGCCTACGTCGTGCTCGCCAGCACCCACGAGCGCACGCTCGACATCGTGCCGCTCGAGGTGCTCGAGCAGTACGCCGTGGACGTGCCGCCCGATGCCGGTGCGCTGTTGGACTGAGCGCAACCACTGCCGCGAGCCCCCGCCGGGCGATCGTCGCCGTCATTCGGAGAGGATCGTTCACTCCGCGTGGGGCTTCGCCACGCCGGGCGTCGCGAAGCCCCGCCGGCGCCGACCATCCGGCGCCGCCCCGCCTAGGGCAGCGAGCTGTCGCGCACCGCGGCCGCCTGTCGAGCCCCTCGGGCGTCGCGTTCGTCCCGTTGATCGGGGTGATCGTCGTCCAGTGATCGCCGACCGGACAGCGCTGGATCGGCGCCGGCCGAGCGGATCGCCTTTACCGAGACAAGCGGTACCCACGTGGTGGTGAACAGTGCCCGTGGCACAGCGGACCGGCCGCTCAAAGCGCTCGAACATGCCCGTCGCAGCGTAACTCAGCTGAGCGTGGCAAAGAAGGGTAGATCACCATCGCGCCGACCACGACCCCGAACACCCATCGCCCACAGCCCGAGCCGCGCCCCGCGGCCAAGCCGGGCCGGCGGGACCGGGCGTGACTTGTCGCTGACGAGCTGGTCGCGCTCGAGGAAATCGCCGTCTCCTCGGAGGCGTCCGCGAACTCGCGTGCCACCTCGGCGCCCGCGGTGGAGCGATGGTGCAGGTGATGGCGCCGTTCGGCGCG